>JAUCBY010000001.1:0-1305253 GCA_034676585.1 Xanthobacter sp.
AAGGTCAGGTGGGCGGAACCTGCACGTTCGGCTGATGTAACGGACGCCATCTTCTTACACAGACACAGAACAGCGTCACCCCAATGGTGACGCTGACTGGTCCCGCATGCCTGAAAGATGACCTCCCATGGCGGCAATGCTTTTTATCTCACAACTTCTGAACGGGTTACTGGACGGGTTTTACTACCTGCTCATTGCGCTCGGCCTGTCCCTGATCTTCTCACTGGGCGGCATCGTTAATCTTGCGCACGGCGCTTTCTTTGCCATTGGCGCGTATCTGGCGCTTGTGCTCACACCGCATCTCGGCTTCTTCGGCGCGTTGATTGTTGCGCCGCTGATCGTTGCAGCAATGGCTGTCGTGGTGGAGCGGTTCCTGTTCACCCGCTTCTACAGGGCGGACCCGCTGTATTCATTGCTTCTGACCTTTGGTCTGGCCATGGTTATCGAGCAGGCCCTGCGCTGGATCTTCGGCGCATCTCCACAAGCCTATTCCATGCCGGAAGCATTGCGCGGTCAGGTCTTCATTGGAGACTTTATCTATTCGCGCTACCGCCTGTTCCTGATCGGCGTGGCCATTGCCGCTGTTGCAGCCCTGTGGCTGCTGCTTAACCGCACTGCCTTCGGGCGCATTGTGCGCGCAGGCATTCAGAACCCGGATATTCTGGGTACGCTCGGCATCTCCCTGCGCCCCTACCTGTCTGCGGTTGCGGCCATTGCCATTGGCCTTGCGGGTCTTGCCGGCATGCTGCTGGCGCCCATTCACCCCGTTCACCCCATGATGGGTGCGGAAGTGATTGTCGCTGCGTTTGTTGTCGTGGTCATCGGCGGTCTGGGCTCGTTCTGGGGGGTGGTGATTGCCGCGCTTCTGGTGGGGCTCGTGAAGGGCACGATGATCGGTATCGGCCTGTCGCAGTTCTCCATGCTCGCCATCTATCTGCTCATGTTCATCGTCCTGCTGGTACGCCCGCGCGGACTGATGGGCGAGCGCATCACGCGCTTTGAATGAGGCGGAGACTCATCATGAAAAAGAATCTTCCGCTTGTTGTGGCCGCACTTGGCCTGCTTGTTCTGCCCTTCCTTCTGGAGCTTCTCGGGCTGGGCGCAAACTCGGCGACAGAAGTTGTCATCTTTGCCCTTGCCGCACTTGGGCTGAATATTCTGGCCGGATATACGGGCCTTGTGTCCTTCGGCCATGGCGCCTGGTTTGGTCTGGGTGCCTATGTGGCCGGGCTTACCGCACTGGCCCTGCCGGGACATCACTTCGTGCTGCCGCTGGTGGTGGCCATTGTGGTGGTGGCGGCTGTTTCCGCCATCTTCGGATTCTTCATGCTGCGTCGGCGCGGCGTGTACTTCTCCCTGATGACGCTGGCCCTCAGCGCCATGTGCTTCCAGCTGGCCTATCGCTGGACAGAAGTGACGGGTGGCGAAAATGGTCTTGGCGGCATTGAGCGCCCGGTGTGGGGCAGCTTTGACCTGAATAACAACTGGAACTACTATATCGTTGTTGCAGTTATTGTGTTCGCTCTCACTGTCCTGGTGTGGCGTTTCCTGCACTCTCCGGTCGGCACGGTTCTGGTGTCCATCCGCGAGAATGAAGGCCGTGCCATTGCGCTGGGCTACCGTGTGGGGCGCTACAAGCTGGCGGCATTCATGGTTTCGGCCACGGTCACCTCGCTTGCAGGCGCGCTGCTGCTGTACAAGAACCGCCTCACCTCGGCAGAGCCGATGTCCGTGCTGTTTTCGGGTGAGTTGCTGGCGATGGTGGTCATTGGCGGCATGCGCGGTTTCATGGGGCCGGCGCTCGGCGCGCTGTTCTTCATCATCTTCCGCGAATACCTCTCGATGTACACCGAGAACTGGTTGATCTGGTTCGGCATTGTCTTTGTGGCATTCGTCCTGTTCGCAAAGGAAGGCCTCATTGGTATCGGCGCGCAGTTGAAGCAGCGCTTCTTCCCCGGCCCCTCTCTGGCTGCGGCCATGGCCGGGCGTTCCACCCAGAAGCAGCCGCTGCCCGCCTCCCTTCAGGCACGCAAGGATGGCATCGACAATGTGCTGGTGGCCGATGGCATCAGCAAGAAGTTCGGCGGCTTCCTTGCCGTGGATGGTGTCTCGCTCGGTGTGAAGGACCGCACCCTGCATGCCTTGATCGGGCCGAATGGCGCGGGCAAGACCACCGCCTTCAACCTGCTCACCGGCGTGCTGCCACCCACCTCCGGCACGGTGACGCTGTGCGGCAATGATGTTTCGGGCAAAAGCGCGGATCTTATTGCCAATCAGGGTCTGGGGCGCTCGTTCCAGATCACCAGCCTGTTCCCGACCCTGACGGTTGGCGAAAACATGCGCCTTGCCGTGCAGGCCCACCATGCCTCGCGCACCAATCCGCTGCGGGATGCGGACCATGTGCCGGAAGTGGCGGAGCGTGTGCGCGAGATCACCGCATGGGTTGGCCTTGGCGGCATGGAGCAGGCACGTGCGGACTCCCTCTCCTATGGCGGGCAGCGCCTGCTGGATCTGGGGCTGGCGCTTGCCACCTCCCCGCGCATCCTGCTCGCGGATGAGCCACTGGCCGGCCTCTCGGTTGCCGAGCGTGAGCGCGTGGGCAACCTCATCAAGGAGGTCTCCGGCAACATTCCCGTGCTGCTGGTGGAGCACGATATCGACCGCGTGTTCGATCTGGCCGACCATGTCACCGTGATGAACGAGGGCAAGGTGCTGCTGGATGGCACGGTGGATCAGGCCCGCTCATCCGAACAGGTGCGCGAGATCTATATCGGCTCCGGCACCAGTGCGGTGGCCGCCTCCGCCCGGCAGGGCAGCGGCTCCATGGAGGCGATTGTCGCGATGGACAAGATCAACGTCCATTATGGCAAGAGCCACATCCTGCATGATGTCTCGCTCGACATCCGCAAGAACGAGATTCTTGCGCTGCTGGGTCGCAATGGCGCGGGCAAGTCCACCCTGCTCAAGGCACTCACCGGCATTGTTCCCCCTTCCTCCGGCTCTATCCGTCTGGGAACGAAGGAACTGGCCGGCCTGCCCAGCGCGGCGATTGCCCGCTCCGGCATCAGCTATGTGCCGCAGGGCCGTGGCCTGTTTGCCGGCATGACGGTGCGTGAAAATCTGGAGCTGGGCCGTCTGCGGCGCATCACCGGTGAAGGCGATCATTGGACGCTGGACCAGATCTTCCAGTATTTCCCGCGCCTGAAGGAACGCCTTGATACGGATGCGGACCGCCTCTCCGGCGGCGAGCAGCAGATGGTGGCCGTGGCCCGCGCCCTTTCCGGCGATACACGGGTGCTGCTGCTGGATGAACCGTTCGAGGGCCTTGCCCCGGCCGTGGTCGAGCAACTGTTCCGCACCTTTGATGACCTGCGGGACATGCTCTCCATCGTGATCGTTGACCACAATCTTGATCTCGCTTTGGCGCTGTCAGACCGCACCATCGTGCTCGAAATGGGCCGGGTGCTGCATGAGGTGCCCTCGCGCGATCTCGCCACCGATATCGAGCTGCGTCGCCGGCTCCTGTGGATGTGAGGACCAAAGCATGACGAAAATCGCAATTGTGGGAGCCGGCCTCATTGGCCGCTCCTGGGCCTATGTGTTCGCCCGCGCCGGCATGCAGGTGGTGGTGTGGGACCCGGAAGCCGCCGTGCTGGACCGGCTGGATGAAGATGTCCGCGCCATGCACGCCAGAGCCGGCGCGCATGAGCGGGCGGGAGATGACCCGCAGGGCCTGCCTTCCCGCATCCGCGCCTGCCCGCGTCTTGAGGATGCGCTGGACGGTGCCGATCTGGTGCAGGAGAACGGGCCGGAAGTGCTCGATATCAAGCAGCGCCTGTTTGCGGAACTGGACCGGCTCGCCGCGCCGCAGACCATTCTCGCCTCCTCCAGTTCGGCGCTGATGGCCTCCACCTTTACGCAAGGGCTTGAGGGGCGTGCGCGCTGCCTCATCGCCCATCCGGTCAACCCGCCGCATCTGGTGCCGGTGGTGGAACTGTGCCCCACCCCGGATACCGACCCGGATGTGATGGAACGGGCCGCTGTCATCTATCGCGATGCCCGGCAGGTTCCGGTGCTGCTGGGGCGGGAGATTGACGGCTTCGTGCTGAACAGGTTGCAGGCTGTGGTGCTGGCTGAATCCCTGCGTCTCATCTCGGAAGGTATCGTCACCCCTGAAGGGCTGGATGATACCATCCGGCACGGCCTTGGCCGGCGCTGGGCTTTCATGGGGCCGATGGAAACCATCCATCTCAATGCTCCCGGCGGTATCCAGGATTATCTGGAACGCTACGGCCCCACCATGGCGCGGCTTTCAAACGATGCCGCGCGGGGGGAAGCCTTCACGGCGGAAGCCGCGAAAAAGGCGGGAGCCGATTTCAGCACGGACACCCGCGAGGACATCCGCACCCGTCAGGAATGGCGGGATGGTGAGCTGGCGGCGCTGGACAGGCACCTGCTCAACCGCGCCGCAAACCGCTCATAACACACAAGGGCTTGAGAGCTGAGGACGCGCCTTCAGGTGCGCCCGCATCAGGCCTCCGGGAGAAGACATCATGGCAGCCAAGAAGAAAGTCATCATCACCTGCGCCGTGACGGGCGCGATCCACACCCCCTCCATGTCATCGGCCCTGCCGGTGACGGCGGCGGAAATCGCGCAGGCCTCGATCGAGGCGGCGGAAGCGGGTGCGGCAGTGATCCACCTGCACGCCCGCAACCCGGACGATGGCAGCCCGGACCAGAGCCCGGAAGCCTTTGCGCCCTTCCTCGGCGTGATCAAGCAGGCGACCAATGCGGTGGTGAACATCACCACCGGCGGCGCGCCCACCATGCCGATTGCCGAGCGTGTTCAGCCTGCTCTCGCCTTCAAGCCGGAACTGGCCTCGCTCAACATGGGCACCATGAATTTCGGCCTGTTCCCCATGCTCAACCGCTTCAAGGACCTGAAGCATGAGTGGGAGCGCGAGTATCTGTCCAACAAGAACATCATCTTCCGCAACACGTTTGGCGATATCGAGCATGTGATGCAGAGCGTGGGCGCCAATGGCACCCGCTTTGAGTTTGAATGCTATGACACCGCCCATCTCTACAATCTCAAATACTTTTATGATGCAGGCCTCGTGCGCGGGCCGCTCTTCATCCAGACCGTGTTTGGCCTGATGGGTGGCATCGGCGCGCACCCGGAAGACGTACTGCACATGAAGCGCACGGCAGACCGGCTGTTCGGCGACAATTACCACTGGTCGGTGCTGGGCGCGGGCCGCAACCAGATGACGATTGCCGCCATCGCCGCCGCCATGGGCGGGAATGTGCGAGTGGGGCTGGAGGACTCGCTCTGGGCTGGCCCCGGCATCGCGGCGCAAAGCAATGCCCAGCAGGTGCATATGGCGCGCCAGATCATCGAGGGGCTGGGGCTGGAAATCGCCACGCCTGATGAGGCGCGAGAGATGCTTGATCTCAAGGGCGGTGATGCCGTCGGCTTCTGAAGACCTATCCGTTTTGTGAGGAAATACCCATGGCCATTACTTTTCTCAAGCGCGGCAAATCGGAAGCCGAACGCTCGAACGATGATGCTGATGTGCGCCGCACGGTGGAAGCCGCGCTGGCCGATATCGAGGCGCGCGGCGATGATGCCGTGCGCGATATGAGCGCGCGTTTCGACAAGTATGAACCCGCAAGCTTCCGCCTGAGCGAACAGGAGATCGAGGCGCTGATCGCCCGTGTCGCCCCGCGCGATCTGGAAGACATTCGCTTCGCCCAGACACAGGTGCGCAATTTCGCACAGGCCCAGCGCGCCTCCATGCTGGATGTGGAAGTGGAAACCCTTCCCGGCGTCATCCTCGGCCACAAGCATATTCCGGTGCAGTCCGTGGGTTGCTATGTGCCGGGCGGCAAGTTCCCCATGGTGGCATCGGCGCACATGTCGGTGCTCACGGCCTCGGTTGCCGGCGTGCCGCGCATCATCGCCGCCACACCGCCCTTCAAGGGTGAGCCGAACCCCGCCGTCATTGCCGCCCTGCACCTGGCGGGCGCGCATGAAATTTATGTGATGGGCGGCATTCAGGCTATCGGTGCCATGGCCATCGGCACGCAGACCATCAAGCCGGTGGACATGCTGGTTGGCCCCGGCAATGCCTTTGTGGCGGAAGCCAAGCGCCAGCTGTTCGGCCGGGTGGGCATCGACCTGTTCGCCGGCCCCACTGAAACCCTGATCATCGCCGATGACACCGTTGATGCGGAACTCTGTGCTACCGACTTGCTGGGGCAGGCCGAGCATGGCTACAACTCCCCTGCCGTGCTCATCACCAACTCGCGCAAGCTGGCCGAGGAGACCATGGGCGAGGTGGAGCGCCTGCTCACCATTCTGCCCACCGCCGCCACCGCATCCGCCAGCTGGCGTGATTATGGCGAGGTGATCCTGTGCGACAGCTATGACGAGATGCTGGAAGCCGCCGAAGAGGTCGCCTCCGAGCATGTGCAGGTGATGACCGACCGCGATGACTGGTTCCTGGAGAAGATGACCAGCTATGGCGCGCTCTTCCTTGGTCCGCGCACCAATGTGGCCAATGGCGACAAGGTGATTGGCACCAACCATACCCTGCCCACCCGCAAGGCCGGGCGCTACACGGGTGGGCTGTGGGTTGGCAAGTTCATCAAGACCCACTCCTACCAGCGCGTGCTGACCGATGAGGCCGCCGCCAGCATTGGCCGCTACTGCTCTCGCCTGTGCCTGCTGGAAGGCTTTGTGGGCCATGCGGAACAGGCGAATGTGCGCGTGCGCCGCTATGGCGGCGACAACATCCCCTATGGAGAGGCTGCGCAATGACACCGATGCCGAATTTTTCGCTGGACGGCAAAACCGCCCTCATCACCGGCGCGGGGCGCGGCATAGGGCGCGCCATTGCCGATGTGTATGCGCAGGCCGGGGCCAAGGTGTATCTGTGCGCCCGCACTGCCTCTGAGGTGGAAGAGGCAGCAGCGGAGATCACCGCCGCCGGCTACAAGGCCGAGGCCCGCACCTGCGACGTGACGGATGTTGCCGCTTTCCGCGCACTGGTGGAAGCCCTGCCCCGGCTGGATATTTTCGTCAACAATGCCGGCGTCAACCGCCCCAAGCTTCAGCTTGAGGTGACGGAAGAGGACTTTGACGTCGTCGTTGGCCTCAATCTGCGTGCGGCCTTCTTTGCCCTGCAAAGCGTGACGCGCAAGATGAAGGCGGATGGCGGCGGCGGTTCCGTCATCAACATGTCCTCACAGATGGGGCATGTGGGCTGCGAGAAGCGCTCGCTCTATTGCGCCACCAAATGGGGCATTGAGGGCATGACGAAATCGGTTGCGGTGGAGCTTGCCCCGCACAAGATCCGCGTCAATACCATCTGCCCCACCTTCATCGAAACCGCGCTGACCAAGCCCTATTTCGAAGACCCGGCCTTCATGGAATTCTGCATGAGCAAGATCAAGCTCGGGCGACTGGGTCAGGTGGACGACATCACTGGCGCAGCCCTCTATCTGGCTTCCGATGCCTCGGCCCTGATGACCGGCAGCGCGGTGATGCTGGATGGCGGTTGGACAGCGGAATAAAGCATCTTCAGGCGGCACGCATGCCGTGTCGCCTGAAAACATCGCATCCCACTCCTGCACCATATTGCCGGGGCATGCCCCTGGTCCGTCGTCAGAACATTTGGCGCAACTCGCGGCGTAAATTAGTGGGATGCGGGCTAAGTAAATGCCTGGTGGCTCATTGTAGAAGCGGTCCCAGTTAGCCGAGCGTCTCCTACATTATCGAATTTTGGGGAGATCTGGATGCAGGTGCAGGCAGCGCCCAGCCATACCAGGTCTGATAATACGCTTCCGCTGCAATAACAGAAAATTGCGGCTTCCTCTAAATGCGAGGCAGTCTTTGGCTGTAATGGTGCGCTGCACGGGGCGAAGATGATAAATACGTCTACGCTATAGCCCTCTAAAATAGCGCCACGGAATCAAGTATAAATCACTAACATGGCATCAGAAATTCACTCTGATCCTGTTCGCTGGTGATTTGATCTTGGGAAACGGATATAGGCCCAACGCATCTCGCACCGAATATCCCCGAAGTCGATGTAAACGGGACAGGCAGCGTCCAGCCAGGTGCGGCGCGGCCGTACACAGTCATACTGATGATGGCCGCGATAGGCTTGCGCCAGATCGGCCTCAATCTCATGGATGCCGTGATAGAAGCCACCCCGCATCGTCGCCTTGGTGATGGTCTCATCCGGAAACTCCGCCTGCCCTCCGATAGACGAAAGAACAAGCCGCGCGCCGCGCCCTGCATGTGTCGGCTCGCCTTACACCACACTAGGTCCCGCGCGATCTCGGACTCGGGAGCCGGGAGCAGATGGTAGATGTCGAAGTTGTCCCGGAAACCGCGTCCGTCGATCACCCAAACCAGATTGCCATAGAAATCTTCGCGCGACTGCCGCTCGGCGTCGGTCATTACCGAATGCTGGACTTCGATGACGATCCCGGTCGGCGTCTTGATATCCGCTCGGTGGATCTCGCCGTCGGGCGCGACGTGCGCAATTTCCCGGCAGGACTCGGGAAAGAGATTTTCCACGCCCGATGCCACTCGGTTTCATTCTCCCACCACGGGTCGCAGTTGCGCCGGCCGGCATGTGCCCAGTGGTGCAGGATGCGCGGCCCGCATTTGGCGATCATCGCCGCGCCGCAAGTAGGATAGACGCCGCGGCCGCCCGCAAAGGCTTCGTGTCGGTTGCCGTTTACGAGAGAGTACTGCATGGCTTCTCCGAAAAAAACGTCCTTGTCTCATTCGAGAGCGATTTCCAAACAGTGGGGGACCATGATGTGGCTGTGGCACAGCTAAATCAGGAGCAGACTGACCAACTATCCGATTTTACCCCGCTCGAAGAAAGCTCGATTGCCACCTCGAAACAGACAGAGGAAAGCTGCTTCATCGAACTGGTCGGATTTCCCGAAACGAAAAGTCGGAAAGTTCACGGACAGAACAAGATCAAGGGGCAAATACATGGATTTGGCGGAACGCTTATCGAGGCCACACCCGAGCGCGTGCGCGTAAAATTCAGCTCCAAACGGGCAATCGACGCCAAAACACGTACGCAAGTTACTCCACCGGACCCTCACGGCATCAGCGGCGGCGCAATGTTCGGCATCGCCATGAACGAAGCTGCAATAATTGGAACCCCCGTTCTGCTGCTTGTCGGCATCTCGACAGACCTCCCGATAGCAAGGAGATGTTCGGAACCAACATAGCCATCGTGCTGGCGATCCTTCGGGATGCCTACCGGGTCGATCTGCCGCCCCGCCTGAATCCAGTTCACATCAAAACAGAGCCGCGAACGACGCAGAATTCGGAGGGCGCGTGACAGGACAACGTATCGTCTATGTGGTGGGGGCCGGACTATCGGCGGGGCTGGGATTCCCGACCATCACCTCGCTGCTTCGAGAAATCTGGCCGAGGCTGGTTGAAGCCGATACAGCGGATGCTCTCCTATTTTCCGGAGCGTAATTGCGGCGGCTATCGGCGGTAACCCGACGCAGGCCGCCGCCGCGCAGCCCGCCAGCACGACCGGAGACACCCCGTCATGAGCGACAACACCATCACCGACACCATCGCACCCATGCGCCTGCGCGCCGAGCCGCCCCGTGTTACGCGCCTGTCCCGCAAGATGCTGGCAGGTGTCGGCGCTGTCGCGCTTCTCGGCATCGGCGGGGCGCTGATTTACGCGCTCCAGACCCGCGATGCAGGAACGGCAGACTGTCGCGCAGGATCGCGTCACGCCGCCGGCATCGCCCTACATCCTTCAGGCCGGGGCCGTGATCCCCGCCGCGTTCATCACCGGCATCCGTTCCGACCTTCCGGGGCAGATCACAGCGCAAGTCACCGAGAACGTCTATGACAGCCCGACCGGCTCACTACTCCTGGTCCCGCAAGGGACGCGGATAATCGGCCAATACGATGACGGCGTGACCTTCGGCCAGCGCCGCGTGTTGCTGGTGCGGAATCGCCTGATCTTGCCGGGCGGCCGTTCCATCGTTCTGGAGCGCCTGCCGGGCGCGGACGCCAGCGGCTATGCCGGTCTTGAGGATGGCGTCGATTATCATTAGTGGGATCTGATGAAGGCGGCCGGGCTGTCCACGCTACTCGGCATGGGCACGGAGCTGGCGAGCAGCGACGAGGACCGGCTTATCCGGGCCAAGCGCCCCGAGTTCCAGCGCATGATCGAGGCCGGCACGTCCAAGCCCGCGCCCTTCGATATTGTCGTGGTCCATTCGTTCAGCCGCGTCTTCCGAGATCACTTCGAGATGGAGTTCTATGTTCGCAAGCTGGCGAAGAACGGCGTCAAGCTCGTGTCCATCACGCAGGAGATGGGTGACGATCCCATGCACCAGATGATGCGGCAGATTATGGCGCTGTTCGACGAGTATCAGTCCAAGGAGAACGCCAAGCACGTGCTGCGGGCCATGAACGAGAATGCCCGGCAGGGCTTCTGGAACGGCGCTCGGCCGCCCATCGGCTATCGCATCGTCGCGGCCGAGCAGCGCGGATCGAAGATCAAGAAGAAGCTGGAGATCGACCCGCTTCACGCCGACACCGTGCGGCTGATCTATCGCCTGTTCCTTGAAGGTGACGGCACGCGCGGCGCGATGGGCGTCAAGGCCATCGCCACCTATCTCAATGAGCGCCGTTTCTTCACACGCGACGGCGGACGATGGGGGCTGGCGCAAATCCACGCCATCCTGACCCGCACCACCTATATCGGCGAGCACAGATTCAATACGCGCTCGCACAAGGACCGGGAGAAGAAGCCGGAGAGCGAGGTCGCCATCATGGTGGTGCCACCATTGATCGAGCGCGAGATTTACGACGCGGTGCAAGCCCGCCTCAAATCCCGCAATCCGATGGTGACGCCTGCGCGTATCTCCAGCGGCCCGACGCTGCTTACCGGATCTGCTTCTGCGCAAAGTGCGGGGGTGCTATGACGCTGCGCACCGGCCAAGGCAGCACAGGCGCGACATACCGTTATTACACCTGCTCGACCAAGGCGCGGCAGGGCAAGACCGGCTGCAAGGGCCGCACGATCCCGATGGACAAGTTGGACCATCTGGTCGCCGATCATATCGGGGATCGGCTGCTCCAGCCCAAGCGACTGGAAACTGTCCTCGCCAGCGTCATCGACCGGCGGCAGGAGCGCGCCGAGCGCCGCCGCGAGCACCTTGCCGAGCTTCACAGGCGAATCACGGAAGCCGACCAGCGCCTCGGCCGTCTCTTTGACGCCATCGAAGCGGGCATGGTGGACAAGGACGACGCCATGGCGAAAGACCGCATGGTGAGCCTAAAGGCGTTGCGGGATCAGGCCGTCGCCGACGCCGAGCGCACGCAGCTTGCGCTCGACAGTTCAGGCAATCAGGGCGTCAGCCCCGATATGCTCATGGGCTTCGCCCGCAAAGCCCGCGAACGGATACGCCTCGACGATGGCGGCTACCGCCGCGACCATCTGCGCGCGCTGGCGCAGCGCGTCGAGGTCGCCGACGACGAGGTTCGCATCATGGGATCGAAGTCGGAATTGCTGAGAACACTGATAGCCGCTTCCAGCGTAGAAACGGCGGCGTTCGGCGTTCAGAGTTCTGTTCTGAAATGGTGCACCCGACACGATTCGAACGTGTGGCCTTCGCCTTCGGAGGGCGACGCTCTATCCAGCTGAGCTACGGGTGCAACGACACACCCGTGTAGCCTGATGTGAGCGGAAAGGTCAATAAAGTTTCCGTGCAAAGTGCGGGATTCTCTGTGGTGAGCGGTGTCTTTTCCTGCCCGGTCCACAGATCCCCGTCTTTCCGTGCGGGGGTGATTATTGTGCCTCCTCCTGTGCTGCCACGGGCACCCACAGCACATCCTCAATGTTGCGCGCCCCGCAGGCCAGCATGACCAGCCGGTCCAGCCCCATGGCGCAGCCGCTGGCTTCCGGCATGGCCTGAAGGGCGGAGAGGAGGTCCTCATCCAGCGGATAGCGTTCGCCATAAAGGCGCTCTTTCTCATCCATATCCAGCAGGAAGCGGCGGCGCTGCTCGGCCGGGTCCGTGAGTTCGCCAAAGGCATTGGCGAGCTCCACGCCACAGGCATATAACTCAAACCGCTCGGCAAAACGCGGATCGGCTGGTTTGGGGCGGGCCAGCGCGGCCTCGCTGACCGGATACTCACACAGCACAGTCGCCCGTCCCATGCCCAGATGCGGCTCCACATGCGCCACCAGCACCTTGGAGAACAGGTCCGCCCAGCCATCATCTGCTGCCACATGCACGCCGCTCTGCGCCACGGCTGCCGCAAAGGCAGGCACCAGCGGCCTGTTTCCGGCACCCGGTTCCGGCAGAAAGCGCTCCAGATCCAGATGGGCATGGCGGGCGAAAGCCTCCACCAGTGTCAGCCGCTCCGGCTCCGCAAAAGGGTCGCACGCATGGCCGCGCCATGAAAACATGTTCTGTCCGCCGGTGCTTGCCGCAAGAGAGAGCAGGGCTGCGCAGTCTTCCATCAGTTTCTGGTAGGGAACACCCGTGCGATACCACTCCAGCATGGTGAATTCGGGATGGTGCGTCCGTCCGCGCTCGCGATTGCGAAACACCCGCGCGAGTTCGAAAATCCGCTCCTCTCCGGCCGCCAGCAGTTTCTTGGCGGAAAATTCGGGCGAGGTGCGCAGATAAAGCTTTTCCATTGCCCCATCCGGCCGGATCAGATCCGTGCCGAAAGCATGCAGATGGGTCTCGTTACCGGGAGAGCGCTGGAGCACCGGAGTTTCCACCTCCAGAAAGTCATCCTGCCCAAACCAGTCCCGAACGGCACAGGTGATACGCCCGCGTGCCATAAGGAAGGGGCGCCGGTCCGCATGGCGGGCCTTGTCCCACCATGGGCTTGGGCCGGAAGAGGGGAGGGATGCGGAACCAGACACCTTTTTCACGCAGGAAAATCCTTCCACCGGGCAACTGAAACGCATAAAGCCACCGCGCAAGGCTAGCGCTTGGCGCGAAGATGGTTATGGTGCCGCCCATATATGGATAAAGCGGCCCGCCGCCGCAATCAGTTCAAGGAAGATGCGACGTGGTCAAGGTTATTGCCAGTTCCCTGCGCAAGGGCAATGTCGTCGAACTCGAAGACAAGCTCTATGTGATCATTACGGCCGACAATATTCACCCCGGCAAGGGCACTCCGGTGACCCAGCTCGATATGCGCCGCATCTCGGATGGTGTGAAGATCTCCGAACGCTATCGCACCACCGAGCAGGTGGAGCGCGCCTTCGTGGAAGACCGCCCGCATACCTTCCTTTACGAGGATTCCGACGGGTACACCTTCATGAACCCGGAGACCTATGACCAGCTTGTGGTCACCAAGGATATCATGGGTGATCTGGCCGTGTATCTTCAGGAAGGCATGGCCTGCAATCTCTCCACCCATAATGGCAACCCCATTGCGGTGGAACTGCCGGCCCGTGTGGTTCTGGAAGTGACAGAGACCGAGCCGACCGTGAAGGGGCAGACAGCCTCCTCCTCCTACAAGCCGGCCATCTTGTCCAATGGCGTGCGCACCAGCGTGCCCCCGCACATTGCCACCGGCACCCGTATTGTGGTGATGACCGAAGACGCCTCCTATGTGGAGCGCGCCAAGGACTGATAGCCGGCAGGCACGGCCTCTTTCTGGTGCTGTTTGTATCAAGGCCCGCGCACTTCAGGTGCGCGGGCCTTTTGCATGGGTCAGTTCCGCAAGGAATGGGGTGGCTTCACCAGACTTTGATCAGGCTTTCACGCAAGCCCTCCGGGTCCTGCTCATAGGCCCTGCGCACGGCGGCAAAAGCCAGTTCGCCTCCATGGCCTGCCCCACCGGCATGGAGCCAGTCATCCACCATCAGATAGTGGTCGGTCATGCCGTGCAGAGGGTCCACCACCCGCATGGGGCGCACATCCGCGCTGCACTCGGCCCGGTTCAGGTGGCGGTAGAGCACGCTCCAGTTTTGCCCGCCCGTATCCAGACCCAGCGGGGTATCCGTGCCGAAATCCAGCGGCAGATGCCCCACCTTCCCGAAATTGAAAACACTGTAGCCGGGCCACAAATACCAGGCATCGCCTTCGGAACGCACCATGCCGTAACAGGCCCGGTTCGCCACCAGTGCGGGCAGGTCCACAGGTGCAAGCGGCAGCAGGTCATGGTCCAGCAGGGCGAACATGCGCGGCGCTGCGGGGCGGATCAGATTATGAAAAATCCAGTTCAGTGCCACGGCATGAGAGCGGGACCCGTTGCGCCCGCCCTTGAAAGGCGCGGTTGGCATGTCGCAATAGGCCACAAAAGGCGGGCCCTGATGCGCGGCACAAATGGCCGCATTGCGCGCTCTTGCTTCCGGATCGCTGGAATTGTCGCAGACCACCAGCGGCATGTCTGGCATGAAGCGGCCCATCGCCTCAATCAGCAGCTCTATGGCTTCCGGCATGTTGAAGGCGACGGTGAAGGCCAGTCCATTGCCATGCTGGCGCAGGCGCTCCACCAGCTCGTCCTGTCCGGGCGCGCGGTGGCGGCGATAAATGCGGTCAACCATCACATTGCGGGCGCGCCTGAGGCGATGGGCCAGAGGTGTGCCCGTCAGCCATTCCTGTGCAGTATAATGCTGGAGTTGTCGCATGGCAGGGTGAAACCGGGCTCAGGGCTGACTGGCGGGCGGTTGGGCCGCGAGCGGGTTGTGTGAGGTGCCACCAGCATCCGTGTCCTGCGGCTGTGGGGCAGGGGCTGGTGCAAGGGACGGTGCAGCGGGCGAGGGAAGGGGAGCGGCTGGTTCATCCGTCGTTTCCACCGCCGGTTCAGGTGCCTTCAGCGCATAGAGATGCGCCTGCCCGCGGCCATCTCCACGCGGATAGCTGCCCAGCCGTTCAAACCGCTGCGGGAAAGTGCTCAGGGCCTGTGCCATCACGCCTTGCACTGTGCCGGCAGGCGCACCCTCGGGAAGGTCCGTGACAATGAAGGCCGGGGCAAGCTGGTCCAGCCCCGCCATCAGGTTCGGGGCATCGGGATAGAGCACGGCCCCGGCGGCAGGACCGCGCCCTGCGATCGCCAGAACCGTACTGCCTGGCAGCACAAAGG
The DNA here is from genome assembly GCA_034676585.1 of Xanthobacter sp. Taxonomy (GTDB): domain Bacteria; phylum Pseudomonadota; class Alphaproteobacteria; order Rhizobiales; family Xanthobacteraceae; genus Xanthobacter. Next base: position 15,128 of record JAUCBY010000001.1, read on the forward strand.
AGCGGATCATATGATCCTGCTGGGCCATGGCAGCCACGAGGGCGGCCTCGCCGCGCGGGTCTGCCACCACCAGAACAGAGAAAGAGCCGTTTTTGCGGGCAAGCATCGCTTCTGCGGCTTCATCCATGGCGTTGCCGGGTTTTTCCACCGGGTCCAGAATGCCGGGCATGCCCACCAGCAGCAGTGTCAGTGCCACCATCAGGCCCACAATGGTCGGCCAGCCGGAGACCACCAGCCCCACCAGACGCATCAGGCCATAGGCCGCCAGCATCACCGCGGGAGGCAGAAGGGGCAGGAGCGCTTCGGGTGCGATTGCGAGCGGCACAAGACACAGGACAATGGCCACTGACAGAAACAGGGCTGCCGCAGAAACCATGATCTCTGCTTTTGGCTTGCGCTGCCAGCCCTCTATAGCCGCAAACACGATACCGATGAGCGCCAGCACCAGCAGCACCATGCCAAGGCTCGCCATCAGGGCGTGGCTGTAGGCCGTTGCTGCCAGCACGGTGAAAAGCGTGCCAAAGCTTGCCGGAAAAGCTGCAAACACCATGGGCAGGGTGCCAATGGTCCACGGCCCGGCCAGAATCAGAATGATGAGCAGGGACAGCCAGAACCGCCCGCGCCGCAACAGGAAAAAGCGGCCTGTCAGGGCAATTCCAAGCAGCGGCACCAGCAGCACCAGCAGGCCGGTGCCCTTGGTGAGAATGGCCGCGCTGGCCAGAAGTGCGAAGGAAACCGCACCGCGTTGACCGTCACTGGCCAGAAAGCGGGAGAAAGCAAGGGCGGCCCACAGGCAGAGCAGCGCCAGCGGCAGATCCAGCCCCACCACAATGGTGGATTCACGCAGCAGCGCCAGTGCCAGCAGTGTCACGCTGACAACAGAGCCGGGCAGTGGCCCCAGAACGCGCCCGGTTGCCCAGCCGGCACTCACCATCAGGAGCGCCGAGAGAACGGCCGGCAGCAGCAGCAGCGCAGGTGTGCTGGAGCCGAGCGTCAGCGCCCACACCCCTTCCACCACATAATAAAGCGGCGGCCATACCCCAAGAACGACCGCCGGGAAATGCAGGGCGTAATCAGAGACGAAAGCCAGCGGTGCAGGCAGGCCACTGGCGAAATATTCCGCCATCATGAGGCCGCTCACCACATGGCCGGCCTCGCTTGCCCGTGTTGCGGCAAACTCCGCAACATAGGCCCCCGAGGCACGCTGGAGCGCAATGATGATGGAGGTCATCAATGCGCTGAGGATGAGGAAAGCCAATGCCCTCAGCGATTTAACGCTGATCCCGGTTTCATCTTCCTGCTGCACCCGAATGTGCCTCCGCCTCAAACATATGCGTGATATTCACGCAAGATGGGAGACCTTCTAGAAGGAGAGAGGTTGAACGTCTATGCCTGCCTTTGCAAGAGCGTGGACAGTTTGCCACTTTTCATGCTTCCGGCAAGGCGGATACAATATAATTAGCCGGCCATGTGATGATGATTGGCCATTTTGCATTGAAGGCGCCAGAAACAATGCTCCTGTCCCTTTTTTCTGCCCGCCGGCGCACCGGCGCCATGCTTTTCGCGGTTGGCCTTGCGGCTTCTGGCCTTGCCTCACCGCTGGCTGCCGGGGAAACGCCAGACAAGCCGGCCGGTTATCTGAAAAAGCATGAGCTGCCAGACAGCATCAGCCTTCTGCCGCCCCCGCCACAGCCCGGCACGCCAGCCTTCGATGCCAATGAGGCGATGCACCGCCGGGCTGCTGCCCTGCGCCAGACCCCGCGCTGGGAACTGGCCCGGAGCGATTCAGATTTGCGTGAAGGCGGGGCGATCACGGCTTTCTCCTGTGCCCTTGGCGTGCAGGTGGATGCGCAGACCACGCCCCAGCTCTACAGCTTGCTGCTGCGCGCCATGCGCGATACGGCCCGCTCCACCAATGCGGCCAAGAACCACTACAGCTTTACACGGCCTTTTGCGGCGAAGAACGAGACCACCTGTACACCGCAGAAGGAGGAGTCCCTGCGCACCAATGGCTCTTACCCCTCCGCCCATGCCGCACGCGGATGGACAATGGCATTGCTGCTCTCCGAACTGGCACCTGAGCGGGCCAATGACCTCATGGCGCGCGGCAACAGCTATGGCGAAAGCCGCATGATCTGCAATGTCCACTGGCAGAGCGACATCATGCAGGCGCGGGTCATGAGCCATGCAACGCTGGCACGTCTGCACACCAAACCGGATTTCATGGCGGATATGGCTGCAGCACGATCAGAACTGGCGGCGGCCCGCGCGGCCAACCACCTGCCAAGGCAGGATTGCGCAGCCGAGGCGGAAACGCTGAAAAGCAGCCTCTCCAGCGTGCCGTGAATGCAGAACCACCCGCATGTGCCAGCGCAAATGCGGGTGGTTTTCAGAATATGTCCTGCTTTCCGTCAGGCAGCATCCACCAGAACAAGCTCACTGTCGTCCAGTGCCGTCACGCGGAAGCGTTCCACCTGCGAGATTGCGATGCCATCGCGGGCATTGGCCCGCACGCCATCAACCTCGATCGCTCCCGAGGCCGGTACAAGATAGCCGAAGCGGCTCGCGCCCAGTTCATACTCCACTGTTTCACCAGCCTTGAGGGTTGCCCCCAGCACCCGTGCCTCGGTGCGGATAGGCAGGGCCTCGGTATCATCCTTGTAGCCGGAAGCCAGCGGAACAAACCGCCCGCCGCGCTCGCCCTTCGGGAAAGGCTTGGTGCCCCAGGAGGGCTCCTCACCGCTGCGGGTGGGGATGATCCAGATCTGGAACAGGCGGGTGGCCACATCTTCCTTGTTGTATTCGGCATGGACGATGCCCGTGCCGGCAGACATCACTTGCACATCCCCCGCTTCCGTGCGGCCCTTGTTGCCAAGGCTGTCCTCATGGCTGATCGCGCCTTCACGGACATAGGTGATGATTTCCATGTCGCGGTGGGGGTGGGGCGGAAAACCGGTGCCCGGTGCAATCCAGTCATCGTTCCAGACCCGCAGATTGCCCCAGTGGACGCGGGCAGGATCGTGATAGTTGGCAAAGCTGAAATGATGCTTGGCATCCAGCCAGCCATGGTTGGCTCCACCAAGGCTGGAAAAGGGGCGCAGTTCAATCATGACCCGTCTCCTGAAGTGCCCGGCACCACCGGGTGCCTGTCTTGAGATGGAAGATGGGTCTTGCCGGCATTCAATGGAAGAGGGATAATTTCATCCATCTTGTTCAGGAAAGTTGAAAAGATGGATGCACCCGGCACGCCGAGCTTTGAGCAGCTTCGTGTTTTCCTCGCGGTGGTGGAAGCCGGCAGCTTTGCAGGGGCGGGGCGGCGGCTGAACCGTGCGGTCTCCGTGATCAGCTATGCCATCGCGAATCTAGAGCTTCAGCTGGGTCTACCCCTGTTTGAGCGGGAGGGCACCCGCAAGCCGCGTTTGACAGCGGCGGGGCATGCGGTGCTGGCAGAGGCGCGCACCGTGACGCTGGGCATGGATGGTTTGCGCGCGCGGGTGAAGGGCCTGCTGGATGGGATGGAGGCGGAGGTTGACCTTGCGGTGGATGTGATGCTTCCGGCCGAACGGCTCGGCCGTGTGCTGCGGGCCTTTGCGCAGGCTTGCCCCACGGTTTCCCTGCGCCTGCATGTGGAGGCTCTGGGGGCCGTGGCGGCAATGGTGCTGGATGGCAAGGCCGCCATTGGCATTTCCGGCCCGCTCGCCAGCGGGGTGGAGGAACTGGAGCGTGTTGCAGCCGGTTCTGTGCTCATGGCTCCGGTTGCGGCTCCGGATCATCCGCTCAGTCTTATGGAGCAGATCCCGTCCGGTGCGGGCCGCAACCATGTGCAACTGGTGCTGACGGACCGTTCCCGTTTCACGGCGGGGCGTGATTTTGCGGTGCTTAGCCCGCGCACATGGCGGCTGGCGGATCTGGGTGCAAAACACGCCTTGCTGAGAGAGGGAATCGGTTGGGGCAACATGCCGTTGCCACTGGTTCAACCCGATCTGGTGGATGGCACATTGCGCCGCCTGCATATGCCGGACCAGCCTGCCGGGGCCTATCGCTTCTTTGGCATCTGGCGCCGTGACACACCTCCCGGACCGGGTGCGACATGGTTGCTGGACCACTTTTCCACGCTTGGCCGCAGGGACGAGGTGCAGAACACCATGCCGGATCTGTAGCCGGCATATCTTGCTGCCCGTTGGGACCTTTCAGTCAAAAAGCGAGAGCTGCTCTCCCACTGCAGGGGCGCGGTGGAAATGTTCGGTTGTCAGCTTCAGCCTGCGCCCATGCAATCCCAGGCGACGGGCAGCCAGTTCAAAGCGCCGCCCGATTGTCCAGGCATAAGGTCCGTCTCCGCGCATGCGCTTGCCAAAGGTGGGGTCATAATCCTTTCCCCCCTGCATCTGCCGCACCAGTGCCAACACATGGCGGGCCTTGTCCGGGAAGTGGGTGACCAGCCATTCGCGGAACAGGTCAGCCACTTCCAGCGGCAGGCGCAATGTCACATAGCCGGCCTGGCTGGCTCCGGCAGCCTTGGCGGCATCCAGAATGCGCTCAACCTCCATGTCATTCAGGGCGGGAATGAGCGGGGCGGTGAGAACCGTCACCGGAATGCCGGCTTCGCTGAGCGCGCGCATGGTGGAGAGGCGGCGCAGGGGGCTTGCGGCGCGCGGCTCCATCAGCCGTGAGAGTTTCGGGTCGAGTGTGGTCATGGAAATGGCCACCTTCACCAGCCCCTTTTCCGCCATGGGAGAGAGAATATCGATATCCCGCGCCACCAGCCCGGATTTGGTGACAATGCCAACCGGATGGCCAAATTCTGCCAGAACCTCCAGAATGCGCCGTGTCACCTCATACTGGCGCTCAATCGGCTGATAGGGGTCTGTATTGGAACCAAGCGCGATCACTTTTGGCTTGTAGCGCGGGTGTGAGAGTTCCCGGCGCAACAGTTCGGGTGCATCCGGTTTCACAAAAAGGCGGGTTTCAAAGTCCAGCCCGGCAGAAAGGCCGTGATGGGCATGGGTTGGGCGTGCATAGCAATAGATGCAGCCATGCTCACACCCGCGATAGGGATTGATGGAACGATCAAAGCCAATATCGGGGGAGTCGTTGCGGGTGATGACAGTGCGGGCGCGCTCCTGCGTCACCTCGGTGCGGAACGGGGGCAGGTCCTCAAGGCTTTGCCAGCCATCATCAAAGGCAATGCGGGCGGCGGATTCAAAGCGCCCCGTGGTGTTGGAAACCGCGCCCCGGCCACGTCTGCGCTCGGCATCCACCATTGGGCCGGAGCCGATATCGGGGCACGCATTGACCAGTGCCAGACCGGCTGGCTGGTTGACGGGTGCAATATGAGGAGCAATGGGGCACATCATGCTTTTTGTTTAGCATGAATTAACGAACATAAGAAGAACAAAATAGGGGTGCGTGTTCTTTCCGAACATGTGGCTTCCCGGCTGTGGGGGCGTTCCGGGTTTGTCACATAGGCTGTGTCATGGTGCCATCCGGGCTGTTCCGGCCACATACCCACGCTTCATCTGCAAGATAACGCGTCATTGTCACCAAACCGCATCATCTTCAGGGTAGTCGAGCGGGCAACAGGAGGCTTGAACCCATGACTGACACCATGCAGGACGCTGAAGCTCGCAGCTGGCTCGAGATCGAGCTTGAAGATGACATGGACGAAGAACTTGAGCAGGCTGTTGATGATGCCCGCGTTCCGCCCGAATTGCGCGCCCTGCTGGAGCAGCGCAAGAAGACAAGCATTGATAGACAGACCTATTTCACCGAGCTGCTGCGCCTCCAGGGTGAACTGGTGAAGTTGCAGGACTGGGTTCGCCACAAGGGCCTCAAGATGGTCGTCCTGTTTGAGGGACGTGACAGCGCGGGCAAGGGTGGTGCCATCAAGCGCATTACCCAGCGCGTCAATCCGCGCACCTGCCGTGTCGTGGCGCTGCCTGCGCCGTCGGATCGTGAAAAGACCCAGTGGTACTTCCAGCGCTATGTGCCGCATCTGCCGGCCGCGGGTGAAATCGTGCTGTTCGACCGCAGCTGGTACAACCGTTCCGGCGTCGAGCGCGTCATGGGCTTTGCCGATGAAAACCAGGTGGAAGACTTCTTCCGCGACGTGCCCGAGTTTGAGCGCATGCTGGTGCGCTCGGGCATCATTCTGGTGAAATACTGGTTCTCCATCACCGATGAGGAACAGCAGCTGCGCTTTCTCATGCGCATTCATGATCCCATCAAGCAGTGGAAGCTTTCGCCGATGGACCTGCAATCCCGCGTGCGCTGGGAGCAGTACACCAAGGCCAAGGAAGACATGTTCGAGCGCACCTCCATTCCCGAGGCGCCCTGGCATATCGTGGAAGGCAATGACAAGAAGCGGGCGCGCCTCAATATCATCTCGCACCTGCTGTCCGTGATTCCCTATGAGGAAGTCCCGCACGAGGACATTGCCCTGCCGGAGCGGGTGTTTGACCCGCACTATGAACGCCGCACCCTGCCGGCGGACCTGTATGTGCCTCACCGTTACTGAGGCCTGTTTGACGGAGACCGGCCTGCGGCATCTGATGGGTTCACGCAGGCCGGTATGCCTCGCACTTTTGTGCAAATTGATCTAGCGTGCCGCCATGTCTGGTGCAGATCGCAAGGCGGGGCCGCCCGCACCCATTTCCGTTACGGTGCTCACAGGTTTTCTCGGTGCCGGGAAGACCACGCTTCTCAATACGCTGCTGGCTGATCCGGCGCTGGCCGATACCGCTGTTCTCATCAATGAGTTCGGCGAAATCGGGCTGGACCACCTGTTTGTGCGGGCGGTGGAGGAGGGCGTGGTGCTGCTCTCTTCCGGTTGCCTGTGCTGCACCGTGCGCGGGGATCTGGTGGCGGCACTGGAGGATTTGCTGCGCGGGCGGGACAATAACCGCCTGCCGCCTTTCTCCCGGGTGGTGATTGAAACCACCGGCCTTGCTGATCCGGCCCCGGTTCTGCACACCATCATGACCCATCCCTATCTGATGCTCCGCTACCGGCTGGATGGCGTGGTGTGCGTGGTGGATGCCGTGAATGGCATGGCCACACTGGATGGGCATGAAGAGGCCGTGAAGCAGGCGGCGATGGCGGATCGTATCGTCCTCACCAAGAGTGACCTGCTCGCCACGCCAGAACTTCAGGCGCGGGGGGCGGAGCTTCGGGCGCGCCTCGCCAGCCTTGCACCGGGTGCCCGCCTGCTGGATGCGGCACAAGGTGAGGCGCGGCCGGAGGCGCTGCTGAATGCGGGCCTGTATGATCCCGCCTCCAAGACACCGGATGTGGCCCGCTGGCTGGCGGCAGAGGAAATCGCCGCCGCGCAGGATCTGGCCGCCACCGGGCAGGCCCATGGCCATGATTATAACCGGCATGATGCCCATATCCGCGCCTTCACACTGGCGACCGATGCCGCCATTCCGGCCGCCGCGCTGGACATGTTTCTGGAACTGGTGCGCGCCAGTCATGGGGCGCAGGTGCTGCGGCTCAAGGGCATCGTGAGGATGAAGGAGAACCCGGACCAGCCGGTGGTGATTCACGGCGTGCAGCATGTGATGCACCCGCCGGAGCGCCTCGCGGGCTGGCCGGATGATGACCACCGCACCCGGCTGGTGATGATTGTGCGTGATCTTGATCCACGCCAGATCGCCCGCCTGTTCAATGCCTTTCTGGGCATTCCGGAAGTGGATGCGCCAGACCGTGCGGCGCTGACTGAAAACCCGCTGGCACCGCCCGGGCTGATGTCGGTTTGACCGGTACAGGGAACCTGATGCAGGCTTGTGGTCTTGATGCCTGCATCAGGCTCATGATGCGGAGGAGACGAGATGCAGCAGGAAGCAGAACGGATTCTGGCCTTCTGGCGTGAGGCCGGACCGCAGAAATGGTTTGGCGGCGGTGCGGCTTTTGACCTTGAGGTCAAGGAACATCTTTTGCCAGCTTACCAGCAGGCCGCAGACCGCCTTCTGGATCATTGGCAGGAGAGCGCAGAAGGCGCGCTGGCCCGGCTGATCCTGCTGGATCAGGTGCCGCGCAATATGTTCCGCGGCACGCCCCGCGCCTTCGCCACCGATGAACTGGCGCTGGCCGGTGCGGAGGCTGCCATTGCACAGGGCTTTGATCGTGCCCCGGAAGTGGAGCGTGCGCCGACATTGCGCAGCTTCTTCTACCTGCCCCTGATGCATGCGGAAGACGAGCAGACACAGGCGCGCTGTGTCTCCCTTTATCGCGAGTGGGGAGAGGAGAACGGCCTGAGCCATGCGCTGATCCATCACGATGCCATCGCGCGCTTTGGCCGTTTTCCCCACCGCAACCTGATTCTAGGCCGCGCGATGCGTGCGGAAGAGCAGGCCTATCTGGATGAGGGTGGCTTCAGCGGCTGATGCCACCTTCCAGCGCGGCAAGCACGCCTTCGGCGGCGGCACGGCCTGTGGCGAAGCAGGCTTGCAGCAGATAGCCGCCGGTGGGGGCATCCCAGTCCAGCATCTCGCCGCAGGCAAAGGTGCCGGGCAGGGGGCGCAGGGCATAATCCGGGCCAATATCCTCCCACATGATGCCGCCGGCGCTGGAAATGGCGCGGCTGATGCCGGCAAGGCCGGTGATCGCCAGAGGCACGGTCTTGATGAGATGGGCCAGCGCGGCTGCACTTTCCGGGCGCTCGTCGCCCATGGCCTCACGCAGCAGGCTGGTGGCGACAGGAGACAGACCGGCCGCCTTGCGCATGAGATTGAAAAAGGAGAGCTTGGCCGGGGCCGAGGCAAGGCGGGCGGTCAGGGCCGTCACATCCATGTCCGGTCGCAGGTCAATCAGAAGGGTGGTCAGCCCGCTTTGCGCCTCATGCCGCAGGCGGCGGGAGAGGGCATAGATTGCCCCGCCCTCAAGCCCGTTCTGCGTCACCATCGCTTCCCCGCGCACTCTTGTATCCCCGCAGGTCATGGCAATGCGCTTGAGCGGTGTGCCGGCGAACCGCGTGCGGAAAACCTCCGACCATCCCACATGCACGCCCATATTGGACGGTGTGAGAGCCTGCACCCGCACACCCCTGGCGCGCAGCAGGCCGACCCATTCGCCATCTGAGCCAAGGCGGGGCCATGATGCGCCGCCCAACGCCAGAATCGTGGCTTTCGGGCGTGTTGCCATGCGCCCTTCCACAGTCTCGAAAAGCAGTGCGCCGTCGTCATCCCAGCCTTGCCAGCTCTGGCGGGGCATCAGGATGGCCCCCTGCCGCGCGAGCCGGGCCAGCCATGCCCGCAGCAGGGGGGAGGCCTTGAAGCTTTTGGGAAAGACACGCCCGCTGCTGCCGACAAAGGTTTCCTCGCCCAGATCATGCGCCCACTGGCGCAGGGCCTGCGGGGGGAACCGGTCCAGCGCGTCTTTCAGCCGTGGAGCCGACTCGGCATAGCGCGCCAGCAACAGGTCAAAGGGCTCGGAATGGGTGAGGTTCAGCCCGCCACGACCAGCCATGAGGAATTTGCGGGCAGGAGAGGGCATGCGGTCATGAATATGAACGCACAGGCCTGCCTGTGTCAGCCGTTCTGCCGCTGCAAGGCCGGCAGGGCCTGCGCCAATAATGGCGATGTGAGGGGAGGTCATGAGCCATACCGGACTGTTCCCAGCCAGAAGCCGGTGTGGATGAAAGGAAAGAGGCGAGCACGGGGAGTGTAGAGCGCCTGCCTGTCATATGGAACCGGGTCGGTGTTCGCTGGAATGGTAAATGCCACGTAAAAGCGCCCGGATGACAATATGATGCGCGCCGCTGGGGCATGCCCGCTGTGGCGAAAACAGCCTGCCCTCCAGCGTAACATGTTGGCACATCATGTTTTATCTGTGGCTCTTTTGAGATGCCGTTCAGGGCTTACCTTGGGGCATTGCGCATCTGCCGCGGGGTGGTCACAGCCCCTGTCCGGGCCCGCATGCCAGTACAGGCGGCCACTATGCACAGACTTTGCGTCTTCTGTGCCGGGCATGAAAACCTCCTTTTAATGTCAGTCCCCTATCCCTTGGCACATCAGCGTTTCTTTGGGTTATGGATCTATGTCAGCTTCGAACCAGCCTCCGAGATCGGTCAACTTCCCCTCGCTCCTGGTTTCGGAGGATGATGGTGTGACCAGACGCGCGCCTGCCGCTCCGGGAGATGAGTCCTCCGTCCACACATGGATCGACTCGGACTTCGTGCCGAGCTGGTTGCGCCCGTTCAGCCTTGGAAGCTCCGCGCGCTTCACCCGCACGCCAGACCATCTGCTGCGCAAGAGCGATGATGTGGCTGAGGAACTGGAAAGCCCCGGCTACTGCATTGGTGGTGCCGGCTGGCACTTTCTGGATGTGCCTGAAACCGATGCCGGTGAGGATCTCAGCTCCTTTCCCAGCCTGATGGCAGACCTTGAGGCGCTGGAAACGGCATTCTCGGACATGAAAGGTGCGGCGGACCTGTCTGACGATGAGAGCGCCACTTTTCGCGCGGAAAGTGGTTTCATTGCCAGCTTTGTATCGGAAGAACTGGGCCCGTCCCTGCACGCTGATGCGTCAGAGCCGGCCGTGAGCGATGCGCCATGGGCGGCAGTGGAGATGGGCGCGCTGATTGAAATGCTGGAAGGCGCGACGCAGGAGCCTCAGCCTGTTCTGGATTCTGCGCCTGCACTGGTGGTGGACACCATTGGCCAGCAGATGGCGGAAAGCTGGCTTGTGCGGGTTGTGGATTCGGCCGGTCCTCCCGCTTATCTTCTGGCACTCCAGCAGTCGATTTTGCTTGGCGATGCGGACTTTGCCCGCTCTGCCGCCATGGAAGCCCTTTCGCAGACGGCATGGCTTCAGGAAGAAGCCGTAAGCGGTGATGCCGTGATGCTGAGCGACTGGGATGAAAGCGCGGAGCTTCAGCCCCGGAGTGCCGCTGAAATGGTGGAGCTGGAGGATGGCGATGCGCTGATGCTGAGTGACTTCGATGAGGAGGCACAAGCATCCGTTACGGCATCTGCGCCGGTGTGGGCTGGGGAACAGCCTGCCACCGAGGCTGGGGAGAGCGTGACGGAAGAGTGCGTTGCGGAAGAGTATGTGGCGCTTGCAGACCTGAACGTGGATGCACCGGCGATTGAGGCCGATGCGGCCGAGATGCAGATGCCGGTGGAAACCGTCGCTGATGCGGCTGGCGCACTGCTCACGGCTGCACCTGCAACAGATGAAATCAGGGCGCTGGCTGAAGATGATCTGGTTGGAGAGGATCTGGCTTCAGACATGGCATGGGAAGGTGCATTCCTGAGCTATCTGAACCCGGATGAGGATGCGGATGATCTTGCCGAACTGGTGCAGGCAGAGTCTGCCGTGCCGATGGAAACCGCTGCACTGGTGGTGACTGAGACGGCAGAGGTGCCGGTGGAGGTTGTCGCCGCCCCTGAAGGACCTGAATTCGAAGAGATGCAGCACCTTGAGGATGAGGCGCAGCATCTGATGGATGCGGAGCTGGAAGGCGAGACGGACTTTGACGCAGGGGATGCGGACGAGGAAGATACGTCTGAACAGTTTGCCGTCGCCGAGATTGAGGTTGCCACCGAGGCGGTGGAGGAATTCTCTCCGGAGCCTGCCGGCCTTCTGTCTGCGGCAGCCGCTGTTGTTGCGCCGGTTGCAGGTGCGTCCTTCTTCTGGCAGCCCTATCAGCAGAGCATTGCCTCAGACCTGATGCACTTTGGCGCGGCTTTCTCTGCACCCGCCGTGGCGGCAGCACCGCTCATGGCTGCGGCCTCCATCCCGGAACTGCCTGTGGCAAGTGCCGTTGCGGATGCGGATGTGCTGCAGGAGGACTGTGAAGCTGAAAACAGCTTTGGTGGCTATGAGCTGCCGTCTCTGGAGCTGCTGAGCGAGGCCCCACAGCTTGAGCCGGATTATGAACTTTCGGAAGAAGCGCTGGACCAGAACTCCACCGCGCTCCAGCAGATCCTGCGTGATTTTGGCGTGCGCGGCGAGATTATCGACGCCAATCCCGGCCCGGTGGTCACGCTCTATGAGTTTGAGCCTGCGCCGGGGGTGAAGTCCTCCCGCGTCATCGGGCTGGCAGATGATATTGCCCGTTCCATGAGCGCCATTTCCGCCCGTGTGGCGGTGGTGCCCGGCCGCAATGTCATCGGCATTGAACTGCCGAACAAGCGGCGCGATACGGTGTGGCTGCGCGAGTTGCTGGCCAGTCAGGAATTCGGCGAGGCCCGCACCAAGCTGGGCATCGGCCTTGGCAAGACCATTGGCGGCGAGCCGGTGATTGCGGACCTTGCCCGCATGCCGCATCTGCTGGTGGCTGGCACCACCGGTTCTGGCAAGTCTGTCGCCATCAACACCATGATCCTGAGCCTGCTGTACCAGCACACGCCGGAACAGTGCCGCCTCATCATGATCGACCCCAAGATGCTGGAACTCTCCATCTATGAGGGCATTCCGCACCTGCTCACCCCTGTGGTGACGGACCCGAAGAAGGCCATCATCGCCCTGAAATGGGCGGTGAAGGAGATGGAGGACCGCTACCGCAAGATGGCGCGTCTGGCCGTGCGCAATATTGACGGCTTCAATGCCCGCATGGCCGAGGCCCGCGCCAAGGGTGAGATCATCACCCGGCAGGTGCAGGTGGGTTTTGACAAGGAAAGCGGCGAGGCGCTGTTTGAAGAGCAGGAGATGGACCTCTCCCCGCTGCCCTACATCGTCATCATCGTGGACGAGATGGCCGACCTGATGATGGTGGCCGGCAAGGAAATCGAGGGCGCGATCCAGCGTCTGGCCCAGATGGCACGTGCCGCCGGCATCCATCTGGTGATGGCGACCCAGCGCCCCTCGGTGGATGTCATCACCGGCACCATCAAGGCCAACTTCCCCACCCGCATCTCGTTCCAGGTGACCAGCAAGATCGACAGCCGCACCATTCTGGGTGAGATGGGCGCAGAGACGCTGCTGGGGCAGGGTGACATGCTGTTCATGGCCGGTGGCGGGCGCATCCAGCGCGTGCATGGGCCATTCGTCTCTGATGCCGAGGTGGAGCATGTGGTCAACTTCCTCAAGACCCAGGGCGGCCCGGAATATCTGGACGACGTGGTGACCGATGAGGAAGCCGAAGGCCCGGCCGATAACGAGGACGGGGCCGTGTTCGACAAGGGCGCGCTGGGCGAGGGTTCCGGTGATCTCTACGATCAGGCGGTGGCGATTGTGTTGCGTGACCGCAAGGCCTCGACCTCCTATATCCAGCGCCGTTTGCAGGTGGGCTACAACAAGGCTGCCAGCCTGATGGAGCGGATGGAGAATGAGGGCATTGTTGGCCCCGCCAATCATGCCGGAAAGCGCGAGATTCTCGCTTTCTCTCGCGGCGATTGATGAGATCTTCTGCGGAATGAAAAAAGCCCCGGTCCTGCGACCGGGGCTTTTTATTATGTAAACCAGAGTCTTATCCCTTATTCGGGATGCCCAAAGCGCCCGCTTGTGACAGCGCGCGGAAAGGCTCTCAGTTGGTGGGAGAAACGGTTCGGCACTCGTGCGCGGGTGTACGCATGAAGTTGCTTCTGGATGTGAAGTGGGGGACGGGCCGTAACAGCAGCCTCAAGCTGTTATTCCTGTTCTCGCCTGTGCTGCTGTGAATATTTTTCATGAGCACTGGTGTCATCAGTTTTAGATGACAGCCCGGAATACAAATCGTCTATTTGGCCGGATCTGCTGTTGGGATTATTTTTGGTTTTCAAACATCACATAATGGCAATGTCAGCAGCTTTCAGGCCTCTGTTATGAGACCGCGCCAAGATCCAGTGATGGCAAAAGGCTGAAGGACAGGCCGGATGCGGGCCAGATCAGGCCGGGGCCGGGACATGTTTCAGGCAGTCCCTGAACAAGCTTCCCCACAAGCTAAACAGCTTGGCTCATCTGAACATAAATATGAGGAGAGTCGCGCTTTTGGTGCTCCCAACCGGAATCGAACCGGTGTTTTCGCCGTGAGAGGGCGACGTCCTAGACCGCTAGACGATGGGAGCATCTCGCGAAGGAGTTTCCTATATCCGCCTTCAGTGAGATGCGCAAGAGGGAGAGAGAATTTTATCCGGCTGAAGTCCCAGTTTCCTGAATATGTCGCAGGCCGCCCCCTCAGCGGGAGCCGAAAATGGCGCTGCCAACCCGCACAAGCGTTGCGCCCTGACGAATGGCGGCAGGGAAGTCCGCGCTCATGCCCATGGAAAGCTCCTGAAGCCCGTTGCGCGCCGCGATTTTGGCCAGAAGGGCAAAGTGCGGGTCCGGCACGGCATCCACCGGGGGAATACACATCAGGCCGGCAATCTCCAGCCCATATGTGTTCCGGCAGTCGGCAATAAAGGCATCAGCATCTTGCGGCAGAATACCGGCCTTTTGCGGTTCGGCACCGGTATTCACCTGAATGAACAGGCGCGGTGTGCGTCCCTGCCGCTGCATTTCGGCAGCAAGGGCGGTGGCAATCTTCGGGCGGTCCACCGTGTGAATCACATCAAACAGCTCAATGGCCTCACGCGCCTTGTTGGATTGCAGCGGGCCGATCAGATGCAGTTCCACGCCCGGCCATGCTTCACGCAAGGTCGGCCACTTGTCCTTGGCTTCCTGCACGCGGTTCTCGCCGAAAACGCGCTGGCCAGCCGCCAGAACGGGCTCAATCTCGGCCGTGGTGAAGGTTTTTGAGACAGCAACCAGTGTCACATCATCAGCCTTGCGCCCCGCCTCATCACAGGCATTGGCCACAGCGGCGCGCACCTCATCAAGACGCGCAGTGCTTGTCATCTGGTCCACCATCTTGCTCTCCTGCGGTTTGCCCGCTCTTGTATCAAATCCGCCGGATGCTGCGCAGTGCTGTGCCGGAAGAGGCAATCCGTACCAGTGCATCGGGCAGATATTCGCGCGCCACAGCCATATGAAAGGCATTGGCATGGAGCAGCGTTTCGCTGTTCTCCACCAAACCCACATGGCCCGGCCAGAACAGCAGGTCGCCGCGCTGAAGCGGCGCTTCCATGGGTACTGGCTGTCCCAGTGCCTTTTCCTGCATGTCGCTGTCGCGCGGGGCGTCCACACCACAGGCGCGCAGGGCGGTTTGCACCAGCCCGGAACAGTCTATGCCAAGGCTGGAACGCCCGCCCCACAGATAGGGCACCCCCAAAAAGCGCAATGCCACCGCCGCGGCATCGGTTTCGCATGCTCCCAGAGGGGTGAGATGTCTGGCGGGAATGAAGCCGAGATCCGTTACCGCAAATGTGCCCTGCATGTCATGCACCACCACGGGGCTGGCGAAACACAGATCCAGCAGGGGAGGGCGCTTGATGTCTGCCGCGGGAAACACAAAGGTGCGTATTGCGCTCACCTGATGGGTGGGGGGGGCAGAGGCGGGGGCCAGTGCATCAAGCGGCATATAGCCCACATAGCTGTCGCGGTTCAGCTGAACCAGACCCCAGCCTTCGCCCACATCATCATAAAGCGTCACAGCCTCACCAAACAGGGCTTCGGTTTCCAGCCCCGCATCGGCGTGTGGCGCATTGCGCACCCCGGCGCGGGTGGAGATGACGCGGCGGGCCTCACCTTCCACATAGCGTGCGGCCGGGATGGTGCCCTTCAAACACAGGGCCGCCACATCTCCACGCGCCGGTGTCAGGCGGCGATCATAGCCTTCTGGCAGATCCATGGCTCTTTCCCGTCTCTCAGCCCAGCCGGTCGCGGACAAGGGCATCCAGTGCGCGAATGGTCTGCGCCTCGCCGCCTTCTGGCCGCCCGGGGCGGGCAGAGGGGTTCCAGGCGAAGAGGTCCAGATGCAGCCAGCTTGAGGCATTCTCCACGAATTTCTTCAGGAACAGTGCCGCCGTGATGGCCCCGGCAAAACCGCCGGAAGACACATTATTGGTGTCCGCGATCTTTGAGTCCAGCATGCCGGCATAGCGCGCCCACAAGGGCAGCCGCCACAGCGGATCATCTTCAGCCTGCGCATGGTGGGCAAGGCCGGCGGCCAGTTCCTCATCATTGGTGAAGGCGGCAGGCAGTTGCGGGCCAAGTGCCACGCGGGCAGCGCCGGTAAGGGTGGCAAAGTCAATTAGCAGGTCGGGCTTGTCCTCATCCGCCAGCGCCAGCGCATCGGCCAGAACCAGCCGACCCTCGGCATCCGTATTGCCGATTTCGACAGACACACCCTTGCGGCTGGGCAGAATATCGCCGGGGCGGAAGGCATCCCCCGCCACGCTGTTTTCCACGGCGGGAATCAGCACGCGAAGGCGAATATTGGCCCCACGCGCAAGCAGCATATGGGCAAGCCCCAGCGCATTGGCGGCTCCGCCCATATCCTTCTTCATCAGCAGCATGGCGGCTGAGGGTTTCAGGTCCAGCCCGCCCGTATCAAAGCACACGCCCTTGCCCACCAGCGTGACCCTGGGGGCATCGGCCGGGCCGGCGGTGATGTCGATAAGGCGCGGTGCACGGGTGGCGGCGCGGCCCACAGCATGGATGAGCGGGAAGTTCTGGGCCAGCAGTGCATCACCGGTAATCACGCGCACATCCGCGCCATGGCAATTTGCCAGTGCGCGGGCTGCGGCTTCCAGTTCCGCCGGTCCCATGTCGTTCGCAGGCGTATTGACCAGATCGCGCGTGAGAAACACCGCCTCAGCCTGCCGGGACACATCTTCCCCATCCACACCCTGCGGCACCACAAGGCGCACATCCGGGGTCTCGGCCTTGCGATAGCGGGTGAAACGATAGCGCCCGAGAGCAAAGGCCAGTGTGGCAAGGCGGGCATTCGCCACCTGTCCCTCAAGCCGCCACAGGCCGGGCGGCAGGGCCGTGGAGAGCACGCCGGTTGCGAACGGGTCAGCCTCTTCTGCCTGCGATACACCAAACAGTGCCCCGGCCAGTGCGCCATCTGCGCCCGGCACCAGCAGCAGCTTGCCGGTCTCGGCCCTGAAGCCCGCACTTTCCGCAAAGCGGCGCACGGCGGCAGGCAGTTCAAATTCGGAAAAATCCGCCTTGCTCACGCACCAGACGGGCAGGCTTTCGGCGGCAGAGAGGGAAAGACAATCCAGCATCACGAAGCTCCTTGCCCAGCGGGGTAGCACGTCCCGCCTGCAAGGCGAAGGGGCATCAGCCCAGAGCCATGAGGCTCGACCATGGATGCAGCAGCAGGCCGGCCCCTGAAAGTGCAACGCCATAAGGCACGCTCTGGCCGGCTTTGGTGAGGAACGCCATGGGCCGGGGAAGGCGCATGCCTTTGGCGCGCACTGTGGCGGCCCCCGTGAGGGCTGCACCTATCAGGCTGCATCCGATGATGAAAAGGGGCACCATGGCTGGGTCCACCCACAGGGTCAGTGCCCCGGCGAATTTTGCATCGCCTGCGCCGATCAGGTCATGGGAAAAGAAAACGAAGCCAACAGCTGTTACTGCCGCTGCCGCCAGCAGGCGCAAGGGCAGGTCATGCAGGGGCAGTTGTGTGGCCAGAACCGCAAAGCCCGCGAGCAAGGCCAGAATCAGCAGGTTGGGAATGATGCGGCGGGCAATATCCGTCCCGATCGCCGCACACAGCAGCGCCGGATAAAGACCAAGCAGGATGAATTGCGCCACCGCCATGCCCGGCTCTCAGTTGCCGGCCGCAGCGCTGGCTGCCTTGAGACGGGAGAATGTGGCGATGATCTGCGCCAGCACCGTCACAATTGCGATGGAAAGGCCCGCAGCAATGAGGCCATATTCGAGGGCGGTTGAACCATCCTCTTCGCGAATGAAGCGGGACAAAAGGGTCTGCATCACACGTTTCCGCACCAAGCCAGAACAAGCTTCACGACACATTCTGCCGCGTTCAGGTGACGCTAGACGCATGCCCCTTGCAGGGAAGTAAACACGGGCATGCCGCATGGCTTCACACACAGAAGGAATGCCACAAGGGTTAATGCTTCCTGTGTGCTCGGGCTGGGCATACGTGCAGTGCGTGGAGAATGGACGAGACCGCCGGGGCGGGGACCGTGCAGACATGAAAAAGGCCCGGCATGCCGGGCCTGTTCCTCCGGAGCGCTCTACCGCCTCATGGAAGCGGAAAGCGATCCCTCGCTCAGAAATGACCTGCCAGCTCCCGGCGCCTCAGCGCGGGGCCAGCACCATGATCATCTGGCGACCTTCCATCATCGGCTCGGCTTCCACCTTGGCGATGGCGGACATTTCCTCGCGCAGACGCATGAGCAGCTTGTAGCCGATATCCTGATGCGCCATCTCGCGGCCACGGAAACGCAGCGTGACCTTGACCTTGTCGCCTTCTTCAAAGAAGCGGTGCATGGCGCGGGTCTTGACCTCATAGTCATGGTCATCAATGCCCGGACGGAGCTTGATTTCCTTGACCTCGACCACCTTCTGTTTCTTGCGTGCCTCGGCGGCCTTTTTCTGGTTCAGATACTTGAACCGGCCATAATCGAGGATCTTGCAGACAGGTGGTGCTGAGTTCGGGGAGATCTCGACCAGATCAAGACCAGCTTCCTGCGCCATGACCAGCGCATCGCGAATGGCCACGACGCCATGATTCTGGCCGTCCTGATCAATCAGCTGGACTTCACGGATGCGGATTTCCTCATTGACGCGCGGTCCATCCTTCTCCGGCGCGATGGGTCTCATGGGACGACGAATGGCTTTTTTCTCCTAAAAACAACGATAATCCATGCCGATGAGAGTGCGCAACCATTGCGCGAAACCGCAGCATGTTACGCTGACGACAGCCCATGACAGGGAACAGACTGGAAAGATCGGGATAAATGCCTCCAAAGTCAATGACCTTGCAGCTTTCTCTGCTATGAAATCAGCTTATCCTGTTCTTGCTGGAACAAGATGCGTGTCGTAAAGGTCACATTCTCGGGCGGGTCACAGTTCAGCCGCCTTCCGCACGCATTGCAGAGACTGATTCCATGTGTGCCCTCTCACACGGGGAAGCATTTCCGCGTGAAGGACACTGCGGTTGATGGAACCATATATGAGCCAGGTCTGCCCGAAGCCCCATCCCGTCTCATTGCCGCAAGGCGTCAGGCATTTGCCTGCCCCGGTGCGCCATTTGCGCGCGGGCGTTGTGGCCGCGCTGGCCTGTGCCGCGCTTTCCTCCATGCCGGCCCATGCCGCCGGGCGGCTGGATGCACGCTATGTGCTCACGGTTGGAGGGGTTGAGATGGGCCGTGGCGCGGTCACGGTCAAGGCTGATGATGCAACCTATGAGATATCCGGGTCCGGCCGAATCTCGGGGGCCATGCGGGCTGTCTCTTCGGGCAAGGGGCAGGTCGCGGCGCGGGGCACGCTGAACGGTGCGCAGATGGTGCCGCAGATTTATGCCATGCACGCCGAATCCGAAGGCAAGAAGGAACGCGCACGCATTGCCATGGCTTCCGGGGCGGTGAAAAGCACGGATGTGCATCCTGCCATGCGTCCCATGCCGGATCGGGTGCCGATCACGGATCGCGTTCTGGGCAGTATCATTGATCCCTTGAGCGGTGCTTTTGTCTATGTTCCGGGCACCAGTGACCTGTTGGCTCCCTCTGTCTGCAATCGCACCCTGTCTGTCTATGACGGACGCCAGCGTTATGATCTCCAGCTCAGCTTCAGCCGCAAGGAGAATGTGCAGACCAAGGGCTATGATGGACCGGCACTGGTCTGCCAGGTGCGCTACACGCCTGTGGCGGGGCATCGGGCCAATCGGGAAGCCGTAAAATACATGCAGGATAACAAGGACATGTTTGTCTGGCTGGCTCCCATCGCCGGCACCCGCCTGCTGGCCCCCTTCCGGGCCACCGTCGCGACCATGATCGGCCCGGCGCAGATGGAGGCCACTACCTTCAAGGCCTCCTCCGCCGGCAGTGCCGCGCGCGGGGAACCGTAACCATCCGGGTCGGCTCCTACTCCCGGAACAGGTGTGGAACAGGACAGGGGATCGATTCGGACGCGATTCGTTCAGTCCCTGTTCCTGTCCCTTTTCCAGATGAGCCGACTATGGATCCTGTAGGCTTCACATAACAGGGAGACAGGCTGCCTGATGCGTTGACTTCTGCATCGGGGGCAGTGTTCCCTGAGGCTGCGCGAACTGTTCGCGCCAGAGGACATCATGTCAAAGCGCAGCAAGGCCGAGAAGAACGCCGCACTGGGTAATCCCCGTGGCGTCAGTTCCCTGGAAGAAGCCAGGGCCTGGATGGCCGCCCGCAAGATTACCGAAATCGAATGCACCGTACCGGACCTTGCCGGTGTGCCGCGCGGCAAGATCATGCCCGCATCGAAATTCCTTTCCTCCCCCGTGATGAACCTGCCGCTTTCCGTTTTCCTCCAGACCATCTCCGGCGAATATGCCGATTTTAACGGGCTGGTGGATTCGGTGGTGGCCGATGGCGATCTGGTGATGGAGCCGGACCTTGCAACCCTGTGCGCCGTGCCCTGGGCGCAGGACCCCACCGCCCAGCTCATCCACGATGCCTATCATCGTGACGGGCGCCCCGTGGAGATTGCCCCGCGCAATGTGCTGAAGCACGTCATCAGCCTGTACACCGCGCGCGGTTGGAAGCCGGTGGTGGCGCCGGAAATCGAGTTTTATCTGGTGGAGCCGAACCCGGACCCGGACTATCCGCTCAAGCCCCCGGCCGGGCGCTCCGGGCGGCCCGAAATCGGGCGGCAGGCCTATTCCATTCAGGCCGTGAACGAGTTCGACGCCCTGTTTGAGGACATGTATGATTTTTCCGAGGCGCAGGACCTGGAAATCGATACGCTGATCCATGAGGACGGCGCGGCGCAGATGGAAATCAACCTGCGCCACGGCGATCCGCTGGTGCTGGCCGATCAGGTCTATCTGTTCAAGCGCACCATTCGTGAGGCGGCGCTGGCGCACAAGGCCTATGCCACCTTCATGGCCAAGCCCATCGCCGATGAGCCGGGCAGCGCCATGCATATTCACCAGTCGGTGGTATCGCTGGAAACCGGGCGCAACATCTTCTCGGATGACGAGGGTGCGCCCACACCGGAGTTCTTTTCCTTCATTGCCGGACATCAGAAATATCTGCCGGCTGTGATGTGCATTCTTGCGCCCTATGTGAATTCCTATCGTCGGCTCACGCGCGATTCGATGGCCCCCATCAATGTGCAGTGGGGCTATGATAACCGCACCGCTGGCCTGCGCATTCCCCCCTCCACCGCCGAGGCGCGACGGGTGGAAAACCGGGTGCCGTCTTCCGATGCCAACCCCTATCTGGTCATCGCGGCCTCTTTGGCCTGCGGTTATCTTGGCATGGTGGAGAATCTGCGCTGTACGGACCCGCTGGAGACAGACGCCAAGGAAATGGAGTTTGAGCTG
Organism: Xanthobacter sp.; assembly: GCA_034676585.1. Classification (GTDB taxonomy): domain Bacteria; phylum Pseudomonadota; class Alphaproteobacteria; order Rhizobiales; family Xanthobacteraceae; genus Xanthobacter. The sequence goes on from JAUCBY010000001.1 coordinate 36,426, forward strand.
CCGCGCGGTTTGCTGGAGGCCGTGGCCGCATTTCAGGAAGCGGAGGCGCTGGCCGATGTGCTGGGGCCGCGCTTTGTGGCCACCTATGCGGCCGTGAAGCAGGCGGAGTTTGAAACCTTCATGCGGGTGATCTCCCCGTGGGAGCGGGAATTCCTGCTGCTGAACGTCTAGCCACACGCGGCAAGGACAGGCCCCTGAACGGGGCAGGGCGGCAGACCATGCCCACCATGGCCTGTCGCCTTTTTCGGAAGGCAGGCTTTCTGCCCGCATTGATGTTTCCCATATCTTCCATGCTGTCGGCATGCGCCGGCGGCGGCGCGCAACCGAACGGAACGGCCCGATGGCAATTTCTGCCTCCACCGCGCACCCGGCATCCTGGTATCTGGCCAGCGCCAACCCTTGCCCTGATTTTCCGCGTCTTGAGGGTGAAACGCGGGCTGATGTCTGCATCCTGGGGGGTGGTTTCACCGGCCTTTCAGCCGCTCTCCATCTGGCAGAGGCCGGGCTGGATGTGGTGGTGCTGGAAGCGGGGCAGGTCGGTTCGGGCGCATCCGGGCGCAATGGCGGCCAGCTTCACACCGGGCAGCGGAGAGACCAGAACTATCTGGAAGGTGCAGTCGGGCTGGATGACGCCCGCAAGCTGTGGGGGCTGGCGGAAGAGGCAAAAGCACTGGTGCGTGATCTCGTCGCCCGCCACGCCATTTCCTGCGATCTGACCGATGGCCTCATTCTGGCAGACCACAAGGCACGCCATGTGCCGGAAAGCCATGCCTATGCCGCCCATCTGCGTGACACCTATGGCTATGAGGCGCTGGAGCCTCTGGACCGGGAGCAGATCCACGCCCTCGTCGGTTCGCCCGCCTATCATGGCGGGGTGCTGGACAAGGGGGCCGGGCATCTGCACCCGCTGAATTTCGCGCGCGGGCTGGCGCAGGCGGCTCGCCGGGCCGGGGCGCGCATCCATGAATGGAGCCGCGTGACGCAGGTGAATGAGGAGGCAGACCTCACCATCACAACCGCAAATGGTGCACGGGTGAAGGCTGATTTTCTGCTGGAATGCGGGAATGGGTTGATGGACGGGCTGGACCGGCAGGTGGATGCCCATGTCATGCCCATCTGCAATTATATCGCGGCGACCGAACCGCTCGGTGCGCGGGCGCGCGAGATTATCGCCAACAATGCCGCCGTGGCCGACAGCCGTTTTGTGGTGAACTATTTCCGCCTGTCCCCGGATGGGCGGCTGCTGTTTGGCGGTGGTGAAAGCTACAAGCGCGGCCTGCTGGATGATGTGCCCGGTTTTGTCCGGCCCTATATGTTGCGGGTCTTCCCCCAGCTGGATGATGTGCGCATTGAATATGGCTGGGGCGGGGTGCTCGGCATTACGATGAGCCGCCTGCCCTATGTGCGTCGTCGTTCAGGGCGGGTGCTGGTCTCGGCAGGCTATAGCGGGCAGGGGGTCGCCTTGGCTCCCCTCTTTGGCAAGATACTGGCTGAAGCTGTCCTGAAGCGCCCGGAGCGGCTGGATCTGCTGGAAAAGCTGCCTGTGCCCCCGTTTCCGGGCGGTGCCATGATGCGGTATCCGCTGATGGTCGCTGGCCTCACATGGTATGCGCTGAGGGACATGATCTGAGGATCATGCCTTCCCGCATCCGGCGTCTCCCCAAGGGTGGAGGACCAGAGGCCATGAGAATCGGACTCCTGGCCTTTGGTGAAGTTCGCGAGGCGGTTGCCTCCCGTTAAGCGGCAGGCCAGCGGGTCAAGAGCGTTTCCTGAACATGCAGAAACGCTCTCAACCGCTTTTCAGGTTGGCATACGGTCCGTATATCGCCCGCCTGTCCCTCACAGGCCTGCGAGGGAGCGCGCCTTCTGCACCTCTTTCAGGCAACCTGCCTCATCACCCGCAGCCTGAAGGTTCATGGCCGCATTCAGTGCGCCCCATGCTCCTGTGGTGGGCTGGTTTGCACCGGCGGCGGCCATGGATTCCGCTGTCGGCTGTGCGGAATCCTGCGCGGCAATGGACTGCTGCTGGGACTGGGGCTGAGGCGGGTGCGGCAGGGACTGGCGCATTTCCTTCTGAAGCTGCACGACAGCCTCAAGGCAACTGTCCCAGTTCTGCATCTTCACCGGGCCGCCCTGCTGCTGTGCCTGCGCGCCCGTTGCGCACAACAGCGCACCTGCGAACAGCGCACCGGTCACGGTCTTTCCCGCCGGCCATAGCCGCCAAAGCGAGCCTGCAACCTCATATGCAAGAGAGCTTTTCATCAGCATGTCTCCTTCAGCCGCGCGACGGCAAGTCAATGATATGCCTTTACAGAACTTGTCATTGAAATGCGAGCGGGAGCTTGCGGTGTGCTGGCTCATCTTGTGGGGCGGGCACCTCAGGGTTGTTGTGAGATTGCAGGGTCTTCACCCGCGCCGACCCGCTTCGCCTGACATGGCCCGGTCGTGTTCAGCCAGCTGATGAGAGTTTGGGCAGATACTCTCGCGCCAGCCCGTAAACCAGCTTGCGGTTGAGATAATGCGGGCCGTCAAAGACCAGAACCTCGAATCCCTGATAGGCCAGAAGCTGCGGGCCAAGCTCATGAAGGGTGGCCGGGCGCATCTGTCCATCGCCTGCCGGGCGGAAGGCTTCGGCGATCATGGTGAAACGCTCCGGGCCGAGGCGCTTGCCCAGAACCTGCCCATAATGGCGGGCGTTTTCCGGGGTGCGCATGTGCAGGCCCACCCCATCCTGAAACATCAGCCCCACATCCTTGGGCAGCCAGCTGTCCACCCAGTTTGCAAATGTTTCCGCCCCGATATTGGAGTTGTCATAGGCACTGACCCAGAGCGGGCGGGGAAGGGCAGAGAGGAGTGCCCCCATCTTGCCCACATCGGTCCATGTGGGGTCTGCCTCCACCGGGAAATACCAGGCCGAGGCGCGGAACGGCATTTTCCTGCCGGCAATACGTGCTGAAAGCGCGATCAGTTCCGCAACATTGCGGCGGGCTTCGGTCTCGTTCATCTGTGTGGCGAGGCCGACAATGATCCGCCGTGTCCATGGCTCCCGGCGAATGCGGCGCCAGTTGGGAGCATCCTCCACCACCGGCAGCCCAAGATCCGGCACAAAGGATTTACCGTCTGCCACAATCCATTGCAGCATCAGCGTTCTGGCACCCAGCAGTTCCCACTCGCCGTGAATGTCCAGCATCCCGCCATGGATTTGCCAGATAATGCCATTGATGAGAGCCGGTTTGCGCGGGCGTGCATGTGCCGGAGCCAGCCCGCCGGGCAGCATGAGGCCCGCCCCGGCAGCCGCGCCGCCCAGAAGAATGCCGCGCCGGTTCATGAGCATGGGTCTGTCCTTGTCGCTGCGCGAATGGGGTGGTGGTTTGACGGGGGACCGATCTCTACCGGATAAGATATTCGGCCGTATTGTGCCGATGCGGGAGTGGGCCTGCGGGTCAGCCCTTGGGCCTTCCGTTGCAGGCTTTTGCCCGGCGCGGCCAGCCCATGCGGACTGGCCGGCGCGGCAGTGATTCCAGAGTAGCTGACCTGACCTCAGGCGGAAAGCATATCCTGTCGCCTCTGCTGCTCGCGCACCGTATCAGCCAGCGCTTCGGCCGTGACAATGCCGCGCCGCACCAGATACTCGCCTATGCGTCCGTCTTCTCCCGGACGGTACTGCTCCATCGCGGTCTCAAAGACCTCACGCTTCATCAGGCCCCGTTCAAGCAGCAGGTCACCCAGCAGGGGGGCCTGTCTGTTGTTGAACGCAGGGCTGGTGCCGCGCAGAAGACGCAGCCCGGCATTGATCTCGCTTTCCCGCACGATGCGCTGGACTGGCGTTGTTCCGGTGGTCTTGCGGATTGTCTCGATAGCCCGCAGCGGCAGAGGGGCCGCGACAGCCACAATCAGCGTGCCGGTTTCATCGCGCCCGACCGGCAGCATGCGATAGCGCACCAGCAGGGCTTGTGGCAGTTCCGCACCAAACTGCTGCACCATGTGTTCGGTCAGATGTGCCCGCGGCAGATTGGACTGATAGGCAATGGCTTCCGCCAGCGTCTCCTCATCCAGCAACCCGCGCGAAACCAGAATGCGGCCCAGCGGCTGCTGCTGCTCGTCCTGTGCGGCCAGCGCCTCATTCAGATGCTCTGGCAGAACGGCCTGCCACTGCACCAGAAGTTCACCCAGCCGCTGGCGCCGGTCCTCGGTCGGTTCGCTTTCCGGGAAGTCATGGGCGGTCTTGTCCCAGACGATCCGGTTGCCGAGGAAAACGTGCCCCATATAGAGCTTCCACGCGCGCATGATGGCTGCAAAATTTACGAAATTGCCGATCACAACACGGGGCACGGACATCAGCCCCTGTTCCCAGCCGTAAATTTTGGAAACAAAATAGCTGCGCTGCACCAGTCGCAGGGCAAAGGCGAAGGCATTCAGGCCCAGAACCGCGAGCAGCCAGCCTTCAGTGGCGAAGATGGACGGGTAGCGCACGGGAATGAAGCCCAGTGCGTAGGCGAGATAAGACACCAGGAACAGGGCCGCCAGCACATAAGCCGCTACGGTGATGACGGCTGTAAACATGCCCTTGCGGTCACGCATCTGGAAGTAGCGTGCCGACAGCCCGCCCCGCCAGCCCATCTGGGCCCAGCCCTGGAAGGAAATTCCGAGCGCCCAGCGTGCCTTCTGGCGATAGGAGGTGCGAAAGGTATCCGGAAAAAACTCACGCACGCAAAGGGGCATCTCCAGCGGGATGTCCTTGACAGGTCCGAAGCCGAACAGGGTTTTGCGTCGTACCCTGAAGTCCACAGGGTAGCGGGCAATGATGGAGGGCATTCCGGCCTCGCCGATGCGGGCACTGATGTCATAGTCCTCGGTCAGGCTGGAGGTGTTGAAGACCTCTCCCGAACCCTCCACCTTGAGGAACTGGAACGCACGCCGGGAGAAGCAGGTGCCAACGCCAGCCGAAGGCACAGACCCCATCACGCTTTCCCGCACGACCAGATCCTTGGCGTGCCATTCGGCGAACTCATCCATATAGACGCCGGCGACCAGCTCGGACCAGTGACGCTCAAGCGACACGACCGGAAGCTGGATCAGATCCTTGCGCGGCAGCAGATAGTTGAAGAAACGCAGCTCCAGCGGATGCAGCACATCCTCACTGTCGTGAAGAATGAAGCCTGCAAACTCCGTGTCATTCTTGGCCTCATAATCAAATATGGCCGCAATCACGGTGTTGAGGCAGTCTGCCTTGTTGGTTGGTCCCGGATTGGGAAGCACCACATGCACCAGCTGCTTGTAGCGCCGGAGCATGCGTTCCACTTCGCCGCCCGTATCAGGATCATTCGGGTAGGTCCCGACAAAGATCATGTAATTGCGGTAATCGAGAACACTGACCATGTTCTCGATCATGGCGGCGATGACATCGGATTCATGCCAGGCCGGAATCATGATGGCGATAGGCTGCTCGCTCTTTTCGTAAAGCGCATCAGCCGAAAGCGGTGTGATGAAGGGCTCAATCGTGATCTGGCGGTAAACCCGCCGGACCCAGTACCAGGCATCAACGAACAGGTCGTCGAGCGAAGACAGGAGGATGAGGACCGCCACCACGGCTGCTGCATATTCGACAACGCGAACAGCTTCAGCAAGGAGGAAAGGCCAGTAGAGCGACATGATGGCGGTCCCCTGTCAGCCTCAGTTCCCTCGACGACGCACGATTGCGGCGCGCAGAAGCAACAGGAAGAACAGGACGGCCACGGCAATACCGAGCGGCATGCCCCAGCTGGAGGAATCCTGCCACAAACGCTGCAGGGTGCTGCCGGAGGAGTCGGCCGCACTGGCGCGCGCCTCATTCACATCTGCCCCGTTGGCGAACAGTTCAACCAGCGTGCCCTCGGGGCCAACCAGTGCCACATCCCCGCGCGACAGGCGCACCGGCTTTTGCGGCACCAGCGCCGGCTCACCAATGCTCTGCCAGACGATGCCACGGCTGGAGCCGGAGGCGACAGCCTGTACCAGCGCCAGATTCTGAAGGCCGGACATATCCACCAGACGGGACTTGTCATCGCTGCCGACCAGCAGGCGATCCCCTTCCACATGGGCCTTCAGCGTCACGCCATCCACCGGCACATCCATGGCCAGGAAGGAGCCGGAAGCGGCAAAGGGCGTACCGGCCGGAACGACATCCAGTGTGGCCTGATTGGTCGATACGCCGGAGGCGGCGGCAGCGCGCACCACGCGCACAAGGCTGGCACGCGGATTGGCAAGATAGTTCTCCGGCACCACAACGCGCGGATTGCCGGCCATGGAGGAAATGACGCTCAGGAAGTCCGAGCCGGTCACGCTGCCACCGAGATCCAGATAGGAGGTGGGCAGAACGGAAACCGGGAAGGGCTGCGGCGTTTCACGGCACTGGTCGCTCACCGGCTGGCGCTGGAAGCTCACCCGCAAGGTGTTCTGCGCACCAAGGGCATAGGGGGGAATGGCCGCGGAAAGCTGCTCGGGTTGTCCGTTCGCGGTCATTTTGCGGGCGGCCAGCAGCACATCATTCAGGAACACGGACACGACCGGGTCACTGTTGGATGCGCCGGGCGCGGCAGCCACATCAAGATTGAGACGGCTCGGCACCTTGCCGCCAGTGGTGGCGGAGGCCAGATCAAAATTCATGGCCCAGTCGCCGCGGGCCACAACGTCGAGATTGCCGCTTACAGCGCCGAAATCGGTCAGTGCCACGCGGGTGCGGGGCGGCGGGTTGGTGTCGATGGCGCGCACCACCACATTGCTGCCGTCAATTGCGCCACGCCAGAAGCTGTCGAACAGGGCGGCAGCCTTGGTGCCGGCATTCGGCCCCACAGCGATAACGGGACGGCCGGCAATGGTCTGGAGGCTCAACTCGTCTTCGGCAATGGTTGCAGAACCAAGGCTTGCCGCCTTCTGCCGCCATTCCTTGACCAGCGCGCCGGACTCTGCGCCGAGTTTCTGTGTGAGGGCGTCCAGAGCGGTGCGCATCTGGCTGAGCAAGGCGGGGTCCGTCACCACCATGTCCGCGCCGAAGGGAGAGCCGGGCAGCAGCAACAGCGCCCCAATCTCGGACGGGTCCTGAATACGATAGGACTTGCCGGCAGAAGACAGGCGGGCGAACGGGGCGACATCCCGCAGGTTGGCCGGCACGGTCAGGCCGCTCAGGTCCACCGTTTCGCCCACTTCCGGCAGGGTCTTCACCACCACGCGCTTGCCGGCCAGTTCCAGTGCCAGACCCAGACGCCATGCGGTGTCGAAGCCGGCCTTGGAGAGTGTGCCGGCTGGCACCAGCACGCTGCCCTGACCCGGCAGGGTGCTCCATGCGGCGGCGATGCTGTTCACATGCGCGCTGTTATAGCTGTAGGTGAAGTGGCTGGCGGGAGCCAGCTTCATCACATTGCCGATCGCCCGCTCATCTCCGCACAGATCCTGCGAGATGACGGAAGCCCATGCCACGCCGAAGCGCACGAACCCGCCGGGGCGCGGCTTGCCGCTGACCGGCAGGGACAGGTCCACATTGCCCTGCTCGCCCTGGAGGTTGCGGGCGACCATCGGGTCCCCGTCAACCGAGAACACGGCCGTGGTACGCCCACCATCCGCGCGGATATATTCGCCATCCACCTGAATGCTGGCATTCTGGATGGGCACGCCGGCCGGAACCGGAAGATAGATGTCCCGGCGCATGTCCAGCCCCTGGAACACCAGCGGGGTCTCAATGCCGATATCAGACAGGGCGATCTGGCGGGTGACGCGCTGATCCTTGATCCGCTCCTGAAGGGCGGAGGCAAGGGCATCTGCGCTTTGTGCCAGAGCGGTGCCGCTCATCAGGAGAAGGGCGAACATCCCTGCAGGAAGCGCCCGCGCCGTGCGGAATGTGGGACGAGGAATCATGGACAGGCTCTCACAGGAAACAGGTTGAAACCGGCGCGTCACTCAGGGGTGGCGCTGCGGCGGGATGGAGGTTCAGGCTGGCGCGAAGGCATCGACAGCGCGCCCGCAAATGGTATCGACAATGCGGCGGCAGGCTTGCCCGTCGCCATAGGGGTTTGCGCGGTTGGCAAAGCCGGCATAGGTGTCGGCATCATCCAGCAGTGCGGTCACGGCACTGACAATGGCGGTGCTGCCGGTGCCCACAAGGCGCACCGTGCCCGCCTCCACGGCCTCGGGCCGCTCGGTCACATCACGCATCACCAGCACGGGCTTGCCGAGGGCGGGTGCTTCTTCCTGCACCCCACCGGAATCGGTCAGCACAATATCGGCCCGCTGTAGCAGGCGCTGGAAGGGCAGATAATCCAGCGGTGCAACCAGATGCACATTGCCCAGCCCCGAAAGCGCGGCGCGCACCGGCTCCTGCACATTCGGATTGAGGTGGACAGGATACACGATCTCGACATCATCACGCTGCGCCAGTTGCACCAGCGCCGTGCAGATATTGAGAAAGCCCTCGCCAAAATTCTCGCGGCGATGGCCGGTGACAAGAATGAGACGGCGGTTCGGGTCCAGCGCCGCAAAGGGGCGGTCCAGTTCCGCGCGCAGGGTTGCATCGGCGGCAATGCGGGCTTGTGTCGCCTCCAGCGCATCAATCACCGTATTGCCGGTGACGATAATGCGCCCTTCCAGACGCTCACCCTCAAGATTTGCACGGGAGCGGGGAGTCGGGGCGAACAACAGATCGCTCACCACATCCACCACCCGGCGGTTCATTTCCTCGGGGAAAGGCTGTGCCAGCCTGTAGGTGCGCAGGCCTGCTTCCACATGGCCCACCGGAATGCGCCGGTGAAAGGCCGTCAAAGCCGCCGCCATGGCGGTGGTGGTGTCGCCATGCACCAGCACCCGGTCTGGCTGCACCTCTTCCAGCACCGGATCAAGCGCCGCCAGCGCGCCAGCGGCAAGGCTGTTCAGCCCCTGATTGCGTGCCATGAGAGCCAGATCAAAATCCGGCCGGATCTGGAAAACATCAAGAACCTGATCCAGCATCTCGCGATGCTGTCCGGTCACGCAGACGCGGGATGCAATGGATGGCTCGCGCGCCAGTGCCTGCACCAGCGGCGCCATCTTGATTGCTTCCGGGCGTGTGCCGAAAATGGTCAGGATTTTCAAGGTCCACTTATCCCTTAGCGATTCGGAACGGCGAGCAGGAGGGCACACCCCATCATCATGGGGATGCCTCTGCCGCAGCGCGACAAAACACGAATACAACGGGGAAGTGTAAGAACGCGGAACCAGACCGGCAGAAAACACCTGCCAGCACCCTACCCGGATTCCCCCTTGCCATCAGGGAAGCGGAGCATTGCGCCTGATGCAAGAAAGATCATGATTTATGGCGTGATCATGTTCTTTTATGGTTTACAAACGATGAAGCGATGCGGGCCTAGGGAACCGTCTGGGCGATGGCCGCGCGTATCAGCGCCAATGCATCCGGCCCATCCCATTCCGCAGGCCCAGCCAGAAAGCCGAGCTCACACCCCTCGCCATTCAGCAGCAGGGTGGAGGGCAGGCCAAAGCCACGCCCCACACTGCGCAGGGCCTGAAAGCTGCGCGATTGCGAATCAACATAAAGCTCCAGCTTGTCCGCGTGTACATTTTCAAGAAAAGCACGGGGGCGTACCGTGTCTTTGGCATCGATATTGACAGCCACCACCTCGAAGGCCGGGCCGCCCAGTTCCTCCTGCAAGGCATTCAATGCGGGCATTTCCTTGCGGCAGGGGGCGCACCATGTGGCCCACAGATTGACCAGCACCACTTTGCTGCGGAAGTCCGCGGGCGTGAGTTCGGTCCCGTCCGGCCCGGTAAAAACCAGCGGTGGCAGGGGGCGCGGCGCACTCACAAGCACAAGGCTTTTCATCTCTCCCTTGATGAAGGGCGCAAGTGCGCTGGCCTGCGCCACGGAGCCGGCACACCGTCCACCTTGGTCCCCCTGTTCATCCTGCACGGAAGAAGTGTTGGCGTTTTGCAGGCCCGGTGCATTGCCGGAACCCGCGTTCTTCCCGTATAGGGCGAGCGTACCAATTGCCGCGACGGCCACCAGTGCCAGCGCGACACGCATTATCCGGCGCATACCGCGATTCCCGCTGCCCCCCTGAGATCCGCTCCGGGACGAGAGATTGTGGGGATCGGAAGACGTCATCAGCGGAGGGTCCGTCATGAGTAACAAGATGTGGGGCGGGCGGTTCACTTCTGCCCCGGACGCCATCATGGAGGAGATCAACGCCTCCATCGGCTTCGATCAACGTCTTTACGCCCAGGATATCGCCGGTTCAAAGGCCCATGCGGCCATGCTGGCCAAGCAGGGCATCGTGACGCAGGAAGATGTCGGCGCGATCACAAAGGGCCTCGACACCATTCTGGAGGAAATCGAGTCCGGCAACTTCACCTTCCGGCGGGAGCTGGAAGACATCCACATGAATGTGGAATCACGCCTGGCCGAGCTGATCGGGGCTTCTGCCGGTCGCCTCCACACCGCGCGCTCGCGCAATGATCAGGTCGCCACCGATTTCCGCCTTTATGTGCGCGATACGGTGGATGCGCTGGATGCCCAGCTTGCAGACCTCCAGCTTGCGCTGGCTGAAAAGGCGCTGAAGCATGCCGAGACGGTGATGCCCGGCTTCACCCATCTGCAAACCGCCCAGCCGGTGACCTTTGGCCACCATCTGCTGGCCTATGTGGAAATGACCCGCCGCGACCGTGGCCGCCTTCAGGATGCCCGCACGCGCCTGAATGAGTGCCCGCTTGGTTCGGCTGCGCTGGCTGGCACCTCTTTCCCGATTGACCGTGAGGCGACCGCTTCCGCGCTCGGTTTTGCCCGGCCCACCGCCAATTCGCTGGATGCGGTGTCTGACCGTGATTTCGTGATGGAAGTGCTCTCCGCCGCCTCCATCTGCGCGGTGCATCTGTCGCGCTTCGCCGAGGAAATCGTGATCTGGACCTCACCGTCCTTCGCGCTGGTGAAGCTCTCCGACAAGTTCACCACCGGCTCCTCCATCATGCCGCAGAAGCGCAACCCGGATGCCGCAGAGCTGGTGCGCGCCAAGTCTGGCCGCATCATCGGTGCGCTCACCGGCATTCTGGTGGTGATGAAGGGCCTGCCGCTGGCCTATGCCAAGGATATGCAGGAGGACAAGGAAGGCGCGTTTGATGCCCTTTCGGCCCTCTCGCTGGTGGTGGCCGCCACCGCCGGCATGGTGCGCGATATTGAGCCGGATGCCGCACGCATGAAGACCGCCGCCGGGCAGGGCTATTCCACCGCAACCGACCTTGCCGACTGGCTGGTGCGCGCGCTGAACATTCCCTTCCGCGAGGCGCATCACATCACCGGCCGCATTGTCGGGCTGGCGTCGGACCGTGGCATTGCGCTGGAAGAGCTGACCCTTGCCGACATGCAGGGCGTGGACGGGCGCATTACCGATGATGTGCTGAATGTGCTTTCGGTGGAATGCTCGGTCAACAGCCGCCTCAGCTATGGCGGCACCGCGCCTGTGCGGGTGCGTGAGCAGGCTGAGGGCTGGTTGAAGACACTCGCCGCTGAACAGTGACAAAATGACCCGCCGCCCATCTGGCGCGGCGGTTTCCTTTCTGCCCAATAAAAACGCCGCGCCCGGATCATCCCGGCGCGGCGTTTTGATTCAACAGGGCCGGTGGGAAACCTCACCGGCAGGCAGGTGCAGATCAGGCCTGGCCGACAGTCGGCTGGGCCTGGGCCATGCGCTGCTGGTAAAGAGCGGCAAAATCCACCGGGTCGATCATCAGCGGCGGGAAGCCACCATTGCGTACGGCATCAGCGATGATCTGACGGGCGAACGGGAACAGCAGGCGCGGGCACTCGATCAGCACCACCGGCTGAAGCGCCTGCTCCGGCACGTTCAGAATGCGGAAGATGCCGGAATAGGTCAGCTCGAACGCGAACAGGGTTTCAGGCCCCACCTTCGCGCCGCCCTCAACCTTCAGCTCCACCTCGAACTCACCCTCGGGGCCCGGACGCGCATTGACGTGAATCTCGATGTTCACATCAGGCTGGCTCTGGGGCGCGCCAAGGGAACGCGGCGCATTGGGATTCTCGAAGGAGAAGTCCTTGATGTACTGCGCGAGCACGTTCAGGGACGGCGCCTGAGTTTCTGTGGGGGCGCCATTCTGCGTCGCCATGCGCATCTCCATATGTTGCAGGCTTTGATAGGATGAGCCCGAAGGCGGTTTGCGCTACCATGCTTTAATAGAGCAAGGCAAGGAATCGATCTGCTCGATCCACGCAACTTCGCCGCAAACAAACTGATGAGGAGCCGCATATGGCCGAGAATTTGAGCGCACAGCCGGTGGAAGATGCCCACAAACCCTTGAGCGAGGCCGCACAGCGCGCCCTTGCCGAAGCGGCCGAGCGCCGCGTGGCAACAGATGCCGCCGTGCGCGGAATGCCGCGCGAGATCAATGGTCGCGAAGGCCCGGAACCCGTACGCTATGGCGATTGGGAAGTGGGCGGCATCGCTTCGGATTTCTGAGGGCTTGCCGCTCTTTTTCCGGCGGATCATGCAGCTTTGCGAAAAAGAGGGGATTGAGGCGCGCTCATGCGCATGCTTTGCGCCCGATCTCCCTTGCCTTGCCCGCCATTCACAGTTAAGCCCCGGCAAAGCGTGAGGACCCGATGGCTCAGGACGGACTTTCCTATCGCGATGCAGGGGTCGATATCGACGCCGGCAATCGCCTTGTCGATCTTATCAAGCCGCTGGTGAAGGCCACGGCGCGGCCCGGTGCGGATGCCGACATTGGCGGCTTCGGCGGCGTGTTCGATCTGAAGGCCGCCGGGTTCAAGGACCCGCTGCTGATCGCGGCCACCGATGGCGTGGGCACCAAGCTCAAGATCGCCATCGACACCAATGTGCATGACACCATCGGTATTGATCTGGTGGCCATGTGCGTGAACGACATGGTGGTGCAGGGTGCAGAGCCCTTGTTCTTCCTCGATTATTTCGCCACCGGCCATCTGGCGCCGGATGTTGGCGCGCATATTGTGGCCGGCATTGCCCGCGCCTGCAAGGAAAGCGGCTGTGCGCTGATTGGCGGCGAAACGGCTGAAATGCCCGGCATGTACAGGGACGGCGATTACGACCTCGCCGGTTTCTGTGTCGGCGCTGTGGAGCGCGAGGAGCTTTTGCCGCGCGCCGATATTGGCGCGGGTGATGTGCTGCTGGGGCTGGCCTCTGCCGGTGTGCATTCCAACGGCTATTCGCTGGTGCGCCGCATTGTCGAGCGCTCCGGCCTTGGCTGGGAGGCTGAGGCCCCCTTCGCCAAGGGTGAGAAGCTGGGTGCAGCCCTGCTGACCCCCACCCGCCTTTATGTGAAGAGCCTGCTCTCCGTGATTCGCACGACCCGCGCGATCAAGGCGCTGGCACACATCACGGGTGGTGGCCTGACCGAGAACATGCCGCGCGTTCTGCCCAAGGGCACTGTGGCGCGCATTGATCTTTCCGCGCTCAATGTGCCGCCTGTGTTCCGCTGGCTGGCCGCGACCGGCAATGTGGATGCTGCTGAAATGCTGCGTGCCTTCAATTGCGGCATCGGCATGGTGGTGGTCGTTCCGGCTGATGAGGTCGAACGCGTGAGTGCGGCGCTGGTGGAAGCAGGCGAGGTCGTTACCCGGCTTGGCTCCATCGCGGCGGCGGAAGGTGCGGCAGATGCAGCCCCCGAGGTTGCCTATGAGGGTACTGCCGATTTCGGGTTCTCCGCATGACCCGTAAACGGACCGCCGTTCTCATTTCCGGGCGCGGCTCCAATATGGCCGCACTGGTGAAAGCGGCACAGCGGGAGGACTTTCCCGCGAAGATCGACCTTGTGCTCTCCAATAAGGAGGATGCTGCCGGGCTGGACTTTGCCGCTAGCCATGGCGTGCCCACCCGCGTGCTGAGCCACAAGGGCTATGCCGACCGGCAGGCTTTTGATGAGGCGCTGGATGGCGTGCTGCGTGAGGAAGGCATCGAGATTGTCTGCCTCGCCGGCTTCATGCGCCTGCTGACCCCCTGGCTGGTGACGCAGTGGCAGGACCGGATGATCAATGTGCATCCCTCCATCCTGCCCAGCTTCAAGGGCCTGCACACCCATGAGCGGGCTCTGGAGATGGGCGTGCGCGTGCATGGCTGCACCGTACATTTCGTGCGGGCGGAAATGGATGCCGGCCCCATCATCCTTCAGGCCGTGGTGCCGATTGAGGCTGATGATACGCCGGATACGCTGGCCGCCCGCGTGCTGACGCAGGAGCACATCATCTATCCCAAGGGGCTGGAGCTGCTGGCTGCCGGTCGCCTGAGCGTTGTGGATGAGCGGGTGCTGATTACGGATACGCGCGCAGGCCCGCCCCCTCTGGTTGCACCTGCCGTATGAGGCAAGTGCGGCTGAGGCAAGTGCGGCAGTATCCGGTTTTGGGAGTGTCAGGATTCATCGCCAGAAAATGAGGGTTCAGATTTCTCCAGCCCTTGTCCGCGCCTTGCGTGACAAGATGAGGCGGGCGGAGTTTGAACCATTTGGCGTTGCGCGCACCTGCTCTTCATGCGGCTTTGCGTGAAAAAACAGGCACAGTCCGGAATGTTGAAGCGTTTTCCAGTCACGGAAATGGTGAGGCTGTAAAACGCTTCATCTGCCTGAGCGGCTTTGTGCCTTTTGCGCCCTGTCTGTTCAGCGCGCCAGTTCCGCCTCATTCAGCGGGCGGGCCTCATCGGCCAGCATGATCGGAATGCCATCGCGGATAGGGTAGGCGAGGCGGGCCGAGCGGGAGACCAGTTCCTGCCGCTCACGGTTATATTCCAGCGGCCCCTTGGTGACTGGGCAAACCAGAATCTCCAGCAGCTTGGGGTCAACCTCATGGCCTGAACGGGAATGCTGCGGCATGTGTTTCACCTGTCTGAAGCGGCCATGTGGCATGGGCCGGTTTGTGAAGTGTCATGGGCCGCTTCCGGCCACAGGGGCCTGCAAGGGCACATTCATGAGCGGGTATGTGCAGGGAAGGCCCGTCTGGCAAGTGCCTCAGCCTCAAAGCGGGGGCAAGATGCATGTTCCGCAGTGAAAAAGCCTGAAGGCTCACAGCTTGATCTGTGAACGCACATGCACATTTTCCGCAGCCCGGCGGGAGCCACCATAAGAAAACGGCCCTCCGTGGAGGGCCGTTCGTATCATTTCAGGCTCAGGCGGCCTTCTTGGGGGTGATGAGCTTGCGGTTCACCAGTACCTCGGCAATCTGCACCGTGTTCAGGGCAGCGCCCTTGCGCAGATTATCAGACACGCACCAGAAGCTGATGCCGTTATCAACTGTCGGGTCATCGCGCAGGCGCGAGATATAGGTGGCATCCTCACCGGCCGCCTCATGCGGGGTGATGTAGCCACCCGGCTCGCGCGTATCCTGCACGACAATGCCCGGAGCCTCACGCAGCAGCTTGCGCGCATCTTCCGCCGAGAAGTCCTTCTCGAACTCCACATTCACCACCTCGGAATGGGAGATGAAGACCGGCACGCGCACGCAGGTGGCGACGAGCTTGATCTTGGGGTCGAGGATCTTCTTGGTCTCGACCACCATCTTCCACTCTTCCTTGGTGTAGCCGTCGTCCATGAAGACGTCGATCTGCGGAATGAGGTTGAAGGCGATGCGCTTTGGAAAAAGCTTCGGCTCGACAGGGTCGGACACGAAGATGGAACGGGTCTGGCTGAACAGCTCGTCCATGGCCTCCTTGCCGGCGCCGGAGACGGACTGATAGGTGGACACGACCACGCGCTTGATGGTTGCGGCATCATGCAGCGGCTTCAGCGCCACCACGAGCTGGGCGGTGGAGCAGTTCGGGTTCGCGATGATGTTCTTCTTCTTGAAGCCCACAATCGCGTCGGCATTCACTTCCGGCACAATGAGCGGCACGTCCGGGTCGGTCCGCCACTGCGAGGAGTTGTCGATGACAACGCAGCCCGCGGCACCGATCTTCGGCGACCATTCCTTGGAAATGGTCCCGCCGGCAGACATCAGGCACAGGTCCGTGTCCGAGAAGTCATAAGTGTCGAGGGCTTTGACCTTCAGGGTTTTGTCGCCATAGGAAACTTCGGTGCCCTGCGAGCGCCGTGACGCGAGTGCAACCACCTCGTCAGCAGGGAAGCCCCGCTCCTCAAGGATTGTCAGAATCTCCCGGCCCACATTGCCCGTGGCACCGACGATGGCGACCTTGTAGCCCATAATGCTCCTCGAAAATCTACCGGCATTTTACCAGTCAGGTCTTTTAGGACGAACGGCGCGTGCATGCAAATGGAAGCCCCGTGATTTGAGCGGCTTCAGGGTGTGAACGGTGCGTTTTGCCGCATCATACTGTTGCGTGCGCGCCACTGTTATGCCCATGGTGTGGATGAAAAGTGTCGCTGTGGTGACCCTTTCCTTGCACATGGGGCAGGAGTGCCCTAATTCAGAGGAACGGTTGAGATGCCGTTTTGAGGAGGTTTCCATGGGTTTCGCACCGCTACGCACCTTTGCCGCTGCGCTGACAATCGCGCTGGCCGGTTCGGTCGTGCTCGCCGGGGTCGCCGAGGCCCAGCAGAACAACCGCAACCAGCGCACCCGGGTGACCATCACCAAGGATCAGTCCTATCTGAATCCGGGCACCATGGTGAAGCCGGGCTCCATGCCGTACCAGAACTATGCGTTCCCGCCCGGCTACAATTTCCCGACCTTCTCCGCCAGTTCGGCAGAGCCTGGCCCCATCACCGGCCTGCGCTGGCCGCTGCCGGGTCCGTTCGATCTGCCGGGCTTCTGAGTCGAGGGGCGGAGCTGACAGGTCCGCTTTCCGGGTTTGCATACGGGTTCAGGTGTCACGTCTGAGTCCGTTGCCGGTTTTCTGAAATAGGCCCCCCGGTTTTCTGGCGGGGCCTTTTTGTTTTGTGGCGGGCAGAGATTCGCCGGAAGCTTTTGCGGCCTGTTGGCATGTCCGCTCCTGCCTGCTTCATTGGCAGATGCTTCAGAAACAGGCATGCCGCGCGGTTCTGCATACTGCGTGGCATGTTCCGGGCGCGAAAAGCAGGCTTGCGGAGCAAGACACCCCTTCCATCCTGCGCTCTACCCTGCGTGAAATGCAGACTGGCGCACTTCCTGCATAAAATCTGCTGCCCTGTCAGGGAGATCAGCGGGTTTTCCGGCTTTGGCCGGGCAGGTGCAACACACCGGGAAGGAGAAGGCGTGTCCGGGCCGGAACAACGCACTCAGATGTTTGAGCGGGCAGCTGCCGAGAGTCTTCTTGGCGGATACGGCACCCTGCATGGCGTCCATGATGAAATGATGGATGCGCAGGGGCGGCCGCGCGCGCACTGGGTGCCGTTTCTGGCGTCCCTCGCCGCTCTGGGGCCGGATGAGCTGCGCCACCGCTTTGCGGCGGCAGACCGCTATCTGCGTGATTCCGGTGTCTTCTACCGCGTTTATCATGAGGCCAATGGCGGGGAGCGGCCATGGTCGCTCAGCCATCTGCCGCTCATCATTGAGAAGCCGGACTGGGATACATTGTGCGCAGGGCTGATCCAGCGGGCCGATCTGCTGGAGGCAGTGCTGCGGGATCTCTATGGCCCGGCACGTCTGGTGGCGGAAGGCGATTTGCCAGCCGCTGCCGTGGCCGGAAGCCCGGAATTTCTGCGGCCTCTGGTCGGGGTCAAGCCACGGGGCGGGCGATTCCTCCAGTTGTATGCGGCAGATGTCGGGCGGGGGCCGGATGGGCGATGGTGGGTGCTGGCAGACCGCACGCAGGCCCCTTCCGGCAGCGGCTATGCGCTGGAAAACCGGCTGGCGATGAAGCGCGCTTTGCCGGATGTTTCGCGCGCGCTGAACATGCGCCGCCTTGCCGGCTTCTTCCAGTCCATGCGCACGGAACTGGCACAGCTGGGGCAGGGCGAGGGGCATGTGGGGCTGCTTTCTCCCGGCCCGTTGAATGAAACCTATTTCGAGCATGCGCTGCTCTCGCGCTATCTCGGTTTTCTGCTGGTGGAAGGCGAAGACCTTACCGTGCAGGGTGACCGGGTACATGTGCGCACCGTGGCCGGGTTGAAGCGCGTGGATGTGCTGCTGCGTCGTCTGGATGCGGATTTTGCTGACCCGCTGGAACTGAACGCCGGTTCGCGTCTGGGGGTGCCGGGGCTGGTGCAGGCGGTGCGTCATGGTGGTGTGGCGCTGGCCAATGCGCTTGGCAGCGGGCTGGTGGAGGCCCCCGCGCTGATGGCTTTTCTGCCGCGTCTGGCCAACCGGGTTCTGGGCGGGCCTTTGGCCCTGCCGCATGTGGGCACATGGTGGTGCGGGCAGGAGGCCGAGCGCACGCAGGTGATGGCGCGTCTGGATGAACTGGTGATTGGCCCGGCCTTTGGCGGGCGCATGCCGGGCCTGCCGGGGCGCTCCGTGCTGGGGGCGGACCTGAGTGCAACGGAGCGGCGGCGGCTGCTGAAACTGCTGGATCGTCGCGGGGCGGATCTGGTGGGGCAGGATGTGGCGCGCCTGTCCACCACGCCGGTCTGGACCGGGGAGGGGCTGACCCCGCGCCCCTTTACCCTGCGTGTGTTTCTCACAGCGACGGAGAATGGCTGGCAGGTGATGCCGGGCGGCTTCTGTCGCATCTCCTCCACCCCGGACCCGCGCGCCGTCTCCATGCAGAATGGCGACAGTTCCGCCGATGTGTGGGTGCTGGGTGAAAGGGCCGTGGCCTATACCAGCCTGCTGCCCAGCCCGGAAAATGTGCCGGTGCGCCGCTCATCCGGCATGCTGCCCAGCCGTGCGGCGGATAACCTGTTCTGGCTGGGGCGCTATGTGGAGCGGGCAGAGGTGACCTTGCGCCTCACCCGCATTCTGGTCAGCCGCTTGTCCGAGGGGGAGGATTATGGCGTTAGCCCGCTGGTGAGCCACCTGCTGGACCTGCTGGAAAACTGGGGGGCGATTCCCCATGAGCGGATGCCGGTTTCGCCCGCGCGGCATGCGGTGGCGGTATTGAGCCGGCGCGATATGCCGGGTGCCCTGCCGCAACTGGTGCAGGGCGCGCGCATGGCGGCCTCCGTCATCCGCGATCGCTTCTCTCCCGATGCGTGGAAGGCGCTGGTGGATCTTGAAGCCTGCGTGATGGTTGCACCCGGCAAGAACCCGGATGAGGCGGAGGCGCATGAGCGGGCGGATGCAATGTTGCGTTTCATCGCCGC
This sequence comes from Xanthobacter sp., assembly GCA_034676585.1. Lineage (GTDB taxonomy): Bacteria > Pseudomonadota > Alphaproteobacteria > Rhizobiales > Xanthobacteraceae > Xanthobacter. Next base: position 55,596 of record JAUCBY010000001.1, read on the forward strand.
CTTTTCGGGACTGGCCAGCGAGAACATGAACCGCCTCACCGGCTGGCGCTTTCTGGAACTGGGGCGTCGCATTGAGCGGGCCATCAATACGCTGCGCTGCGCCCGCGCCTTTGGCGAGGGAGGCGTGCCCGGTGCGCTGGATGCGCTGTTGCAACTGGCCGACAGCCAGATCACCTATCGCAGCCGTTACATGATGGTGGAGGCCCTGGGGCCGGTGCTCGATCTGGTGGTGCTGGACCCGGATAATCCGCGCTCCGTGGCTTTTCAGGTGGGGCAGATCTCTACCCATCTGGACCAGCTTCCGGGGCGGGACCCGGATGCGCCGCCCCCGCCATGGATGCGCCATGTGGCCCGGTTGCAGGCGGCGCTGGCTGCCGCCGCGGTGGAGGATCTTTCGCCCGTATGGTTCATGCAGATGGAAGACGGGCTGATGCAGCTTTCTGATGATATTGCGGGCGGCTATTTCCGGCATGGGCATGAAGATGCGCCACCCCTGCCTGCCGCCTCAATGCCTGCCCGGTGATCGCCATGCTGTATGATGTGCGCCAGACCACCACCTACACCTATGGCGCGCCGGTGCATTTTGCCCGGCAGATCCTGCGCATGACCCCGGTGGACCGTGCCGGTCACCAGAGCGTCATTGCCCATATGCTGGATCTGGAACCGGAAGCTGCCAGCCTTGAGAGCGGGCGCGATTTCTTCGGCAATGCGGTGGCGTGGCTGACGCTGGACCAGCCGCATGATGCCCTGCACATGACCGCGCGCAGCCGGGTGGAGGTTTTCGCGCCCAATCTGCCGGAGCCGGAACGCACAAATACCGTGGCAGAGGTGCGCCGCTCCGCTCTGGAGCAGTCTGCTCTGGGGCCGGAGGCGCCGGTGCATGGCCTGTTTCCCAGCCGTGCCATTCCGCTGAAGGAAGCGCTCACCAACTGGTGCGCCCCTGTTCTGCCCGATGGTCGGCCGGTGCTGGAGGCGGGGCTGGAGCTGATGCACCGTATCCATGACAGCTTCACCTATGAGCCGGGGGCCACACTGGTGACAACCCGGCCCTATGAGGCTTTCCTGAAACGCCGGGGTGTGTGTCAGGATTTTGCGCAGGTGATGATTGCGGGGCTGCGCGGCCTTGGCCTGCCTGCGCGCTATGTCTCCGGTTATCTGCGCACCGTGCCGCCGGAGGGGCAGCCTCGGCTTGAGGGCGCAGATGCCACCCATGCCTGGGTTGAATTGTGGTGCGGGCCGGAGGTCGGCTGGGTAGGGCTTGATCCCACCAATGCGATTGCGGTGGGGCAAGACCATATCATCCTCGCTATTGGCCGCGATTATGCCGATGTGGCACCGGTGGACGGGGTGATTGTGGCTTCCGGGGACCATGCCCTTGCGGTGGGGGTGGATGTGGTGCCGGTGGAACGCTGAGCGTGACCGGGTCTTTCTGTGTGGCTGTGATCCGGTATGTGCTTCTGGCCTGAACCGGAAACGGGGCACTTCGGTTCACCGGGGTCGCCCGATCATGCCGCACTCGCTTGATGCCGAGACATCTCGTTGCCCGGACATGGAGAGCGCAGTTCCCTTCATATGAACGCACAATGCGCACAAGGAAAAAGCCGGGCTTTTGTGGCCCGGCTTTTTGCCGTGTTGGTCAAACTCAGGCGGCGTTGGCCTGCTTTCCGGCCTGTGGTGAAACTTTCTCCACCTTCACCGGTACGCCCTTGTAGGAAGGGGTGAAGCAGTCCGGGTCATGGGCATAAAGCGGAACCAGCGCATTGGTTTCGGGATAATAGGCGGCAGCACTGCCATCCGGGTAGCCATAGGCCACCACCTGAAAGTTGCGCACAACACGTTCCACGCCATCGGTGGAGCAGGTGGTGATGTTCACCCGGTCACCCGTTTTCAGGCCGCGCCGTTCCATCTCGCTCTCGTTCAGGAACAGCACATCGCGCGCATCGTGAATGCCGCGATAACGGTCCGAGTGTGAATAAAGGGTGGTGTTGTACTGGTCATGGCTGCGCACGGTGGAAAGCCACAGAACATCGTCATCATCCTGCGCCGGGTCTTCGCACAGGCCGTCACACACAAGGAGGTTGGCCTTGCCGGAAGGTGTCTTCCACACCCGGTCCCGCGCTGTGGAGGTGAGGTGGAAACCGCCCGGATGCTTGATGCGTGCGTTGAAGCCCTCGAAAATTTCAGGGAAGACAGCCTCTATATCGTCGCGGATCAGATCATAGTTGCCGATGAGCTTTTCCCACTCCACCTGTGAGCGGTTCTGCAAGGTGGCACGGGCCATTCCCGCAATAATGGCAGGCTCGCTTTTCAGATGCTCCGAGGCCGGGGGCTGCATGCCGGTGGTGGCATGCACCATCGACATCGTGTCCTCCACCGTCATGGATTGCGGGCCACCGGCCTGCACATCCAGCTCCGTGCGGCCAAGGCAGGGCAGGATGAGCGCATCGCGCCCATGGATGAGGTGGCTGCGGTTGAGCTTGGTGGAGATATGCACGGTGAGCGCCAGCTTGCGCATGGCGCTCTGGGTCTGGTTCCAGTCCGGGATGGCAACCGAGAAATTGCCGCCAAGGCCGATGAACACGCGCGCATCGCCGCGCACCATGGCTTCCAGCGCGGTCAGCACATTATGGCCCGGCTCGCGCGGGGGCGCAAAGCCATAGCGCTTTTGCAGATTGTCCAGCAGGGCAGGGGAGGGAATCTCCGTGATGCCTACGGTGCGGTCGCCCTGCACATTGGAATGGCCGCGCACCGGGCATACGCCCGCTCCATCGCGCCCCACATTGCCGCGCAGAAGCGCCAGATTGGCGATCTGCTGCACATTATGGGTGCCGTGACGATGCTGGGTAATGCCCATGCCATAGGCCAGAATGGCGCGCTCCGCCTTCATATAGGCATTGGCCGCAATGGCGATATCGGCGCGGGAGAGGCCGGACTTGCGCTCGATATCATCCCAGTTCGTGGCTGCAAGGTCTGCCTTCAGCGCCTCGAAGCCAACGGTGTGGTTGTTGATGAAGTCCCAGTCCAGCACCAGCGCGGCATCATTGGCGCGGGCGGCATCATCTGCCTCCACCACCAGCTTCATGATGCCCTTCAGCACTGCCACATCACCACCGGAGCGCACCTGAAACAGGTGGTTGGAGATTTGCGTGGAGGAGAAGGTCGCCATTTCCAGCGGGTCTTGCGGGGCCTGAAAGCGCTCCAGCGCCCGCTCGCGGAATGGGTTGAACGAGATGATGGTGGCCCCCCGCCTTGCGGCATTGCGCAGGGCGGTCATCATGCGCGGGCTGTTGGTGCCCGGATTCTGCCCAAAGATGAAAATGCAGTCGGTTTGGTCGAAATCGTCCAGCACCACAGTGCCCTTGCCCACCCCCAGGGATTTGGGCAGGCCCACACTGGTCGGCTCATGGCACATGTTGGAACAATCGGGAAAATTGTTGGTGCCATATTCGCGTGCAAACAGCTGGAACAGAAAGGCGGCTTCGTTCGAGGCGCGGCCGGAGGTGTAGAACTCCACCTGATTGGGGTTGTCGCATGCGTTCAGATGCTGGCCCACAAGCGCGAAAGCCTCATCCCAGCTGACCTGCATATAGCGGTCGCTGGTGGCATCATAGCGCATGGGGTGGGTGAGGCGGCCGACCATCTCAAGGTCATAGTCGTCCCACGTTTCCAGTTCGCTCACGGTATGCCGGGCAAAGAAATCCGGCGTGCAGCGCTTGGTGGTGGATTCCCACGCAATGGCCTTGCCGCCATTTTCGCAATATTCGAACTTCGAGGTCTTTTTCGGGTCTGCCCAGCCGCAGCCGGGGCAGTCAAACCCGTCCGGCTGGTTCATGTGCGAGAGAATGGACATGCCTTCAACGGGAATGTCCTGCCTGGTCAGCGCTTCCTCCATGGCTTTCAGCGCATCCCAGCCACCGGCGGGGTGGGTGTAGGGGCGATATGTGGTCATGGATAAATCCTGTTGTCAGAGGCGTATGCAGAGGTAGGGGCGTGCGTATCCCTTTATAATGTCAAAAATCTATCTGCGGGACATGACAGCAGGACATTCCTGCCTGTGGCAGGTGAAACACCCGCCCTGCCGCACATATCTTCAGCCTCGCATAACCTCATGCAACCCCATGTCCCGTCAGGCACAAGGGTCTGCATTGTGGCCTTCGGCGCGGCGGATATCCACAAGGCAGCTCATGGCATTGGGGCCCTGGGTGAGACGGGAGGTGCCGATGTCCTGTGTCAGCACATTGGCGGTTCCGGCCCGCTCCGGCCCGTTGCCGTGCAGGTCGGGGTCGAACCATGCGCCCGTGGCCATCACGGCCACGCCGGGGCTGACCCCTTCACTGATGCGCAGCCCCGCCAGAAGCGCGCCGCGCATGTTGGAAACCTCCACCACATCACCGGCCCTGCATCCGCGTGCGGCGGCATCATGCGGATGAAGCGTGATCGCCTCATGCCCGGCCACCTTGTTGGATTGCGGCAGGGGTGAAAAATCAAGCTGGCTGTGCAGCCTGTCGCCGGGCTGGATGGACAGCAGATGCAGCGGGAAGCGCTCTGCACTGTGCGCGCCCAGCCATTCGGCCGGCGGCATCCAGCTCGGGTGAGGCGGACAGTCGGGCAGGGCAAAACCGGCGATGGTCTGGCTGTAAAGCTCGATCCGGCCGCTGGGGGTGCGCAGGGCGTGGGTTTGCGGGTCTGCCCGGAATTTTGCAAACAGCACGAAATCCTCTTCCGGCTCCGGCAGTTCCACAAAGCCCTTCTGCCAGAAGGTGTCGAAATCGGGAAAGGGGATACCGGCCGCCCCGTTGCCCTCGGCACACTGGGCATAGATGTCACGGACCCAGCCCATTTCATCACGCCCGCCGGTGAAAGCCTCCTCATGGCCGAGGCGCGCCGCCAGATCCCGGAAGATGTCGAAATCGGCGCGGGCCTGATGCAGCGGTGTAATGGCCTGATGCATGCCCACCACGAAGCGGTCTCGCGAGGAGCCGCCAATATCGTTGCGCTCCAGCGTGGTGGTGACCGGCAGCACAATGTCGGCAAGGCGTGCCGTGGGGGTCCACCAGATCTCGTTGACGATGATGGTCTGTGGCTTCTGCCACGCCTTCAGCAGGCGGTTGAGCTGCTGGTGATGGTGAAACGGATTGCCGCCCGCCCAGTGGATCAGCCGCACATCGGGGTAGGTTTCCCGGTTGCCGTTGAAGTCATAGGCGGTGCCGGGCGCTTCCAGCATTTCGGTGATGCGGGCACAGGGAATGGCGCGGGCGATGGGGTTGCGCCCCACCGCCATTTCCGGCCCCGGTGTCTGCGGGCGCGGGTTGCCCACCCCGTTCATGGAGCCATGACCAAAGCCGAAACCGCCCCCCGGCAGGCCCACCTGCCCGAGCAGGGCGGAAAGGGCGATGGCCATCCAGTAGGGCTGCTCGCCATGCTGGGCACGCTGCACGGCAAATGAGCAGGTGATATAGGAGCGCGCGCCCACAAGCCGGCGCGCAAGGTTCGTGATGTCCTCTACCTTCAGCCCGCAGATGGCGGCGGCCCATTGCGGCGTTTTCGGCACCCCGTCGCTCTCGCCGCGCACATAGGCCAAAAGCGCATCTGCCCCCACCGTATGGGTTTCGAGAAAGGCGTGGTCCACCCCTTCCAGCCGGATAATCTCGAAGGCCAGCGCCAGCATCAGCGCCACATCGGTATTGGGGCGAATGGGCAGCCATTCGGCATTGAGAAAGTCCGGGCAATCCTCCCGCGTGGGAGAAATATTGATGACCGGAATATTCTTCGCCGCGAGTGCGCGCAGCCAGCTTTCCTGCGTGTGCTGAACCGCACCGCCGGAGGAGACCTGCCCGTTCTTCAGGGCCAGCCCGCCAAAGGCGATGAAGATTTCGGTATGGGCGATGATGGAGGGCCAGGAGGTGACACGCCCGGTGAGCGGCTTGTAGGTGCCGATGATATAGGGCAGCAGAAACTGGGCTGTACCCCAGCTGTAGTTGCCCAGCTGATCCACCGCGCCGCCGCCGGAAAAATAGAACCGGCGGATGAGCGAGCGGGCATGGTGGAAACGCCCGGCGGAAGACCAGCCATAGGAGCCGGCAAACAGCGCCTCGCGGCCATGCTCGCCTTCCACGCGGCGGATTTCCCCGGCCACAAGGTCCAGCGCCTCTTCCCAGTCCACCTCGATCATCGGCTCGCGCCCGCGCCCCTCACCACCGGCAAGGTGGCGGCGCTTCAGCCAGCTTTCACGCACGGCGGGCCGGCGAATGCGCCTGTCGGAATAGACCGAGGGCACAATGTTGCCGAGCAGGGGGGAGGGATGGGGATCGGCGGCGAAGGGTTCGCAGCCGGTCAGCACGCCATCTTCCACAATGGCGGTGAACGCGCCCCAATGGGCCAGATGGGGAAAGCGCTGCACCGCCATTGTTCGTCTCCTGATAAATCCTGAAACGGGATCAGATCGCGACCTGAGCCCACTGCGAGGCCACGAAGGCCACCCGATCGCCAAAATGCACCACCGGCTCGCGGCGGATGCCGATGATGAGCGCCTCAAACGGCAGGGTCAGCGTCTCGCGCACCTCACCATGAAGGTCCATGATCTCGCCAAAGGGCTGGCCCATGGGCACAACCGTTGCCGGAGGGACGAGAGCACGGAAGATGCCGCCTTCAGAACACGTGACATGCTGGCGCTTCGTCACCTGACGCAGTGCCATGGGGGCATCCACCGCACCGGGCAGCAGGCCAATCTGGCGGGCAAGGCCGGTGAAGCCTTCAATGCCCTGCACCACATGCGCCTCCACCAGACGGCCACCGCCGCCCAGCTCGACCATGAAGGCGGTCTGGCCCCGTTCGAGGCACTGGTAATCAAGCGCGCCGGCAAGGTTTCCGGGCAGCTCGCCGGTGCCGCCGCCCACATTCATCCGGCAGGCCACGGCGGGGCGGAAGGGGGCGACCAGCTTCAGCAGCTCCGCCTCACTCGCAGTGCCCTTCGGGTGGACCTTGTAGACCGCATAGGGTTCGGAATCGAAGGTCGTGCCCATGGTGTGCAGGTTCACCAGCACATCGGCGGCCGCGCTGGCCTCGAAGAACACTTGCGCCATGCGCTCGGAGGTCAGGCCACCGGCTGAACCGGGAAAGGACTGGTCGAGATCAATATCGTCCTGCGGGGCCTTCTTGCTGCGGTTGTTGAAGGCCAGCGGGTTGGAGGTGGAGCTGACCACCACGCTGCCGGAAAGCCCGGCAAGATCCAGCCCGCGTGCAAAGCGCAATGCCGCAACAATGCCGTTGATCTCATCGCCATGCACCTGCCCGTTCAGCCACAGGCATTTGCCGGGTTTCGCCCCCTTGGCAATGACATAGGGAATCTCAACCACCATGCCGGATGCGAGCCGGCCAACATGAAGCGTGCCGTTTGTGAGCGCGCCGGGGGTGGCGGAGGCAAGCACCTCAGCGAAGGGACGGGATTGAAGGGCGGTCATCGGTCTGGTCTCCGGTGTGGGGCAGGCAGGGCGTTCAAATCTGGTTCAGGCATGTGCGCCTGTATTGGCGGCCTTCATGGCCTCCAGTGCGCGGGCAAGATCGGCGATCAGGTCTTCCGGGTCCTCAAGGCCAACATGCAGCCGCACCAGAGAGCCGGTGAGCGGGAAGGGGCGTGCCGTGCGGGTGAAGCGGGCGGGAATGACGAGGCTCTCGAAACCGCCCCAGCTTGCCCCGATGCCAAACAGCTCCAGCGTATCGACAAAGGCGCGCACGGCCTCCGGGTCGGTGGTGTCCAGTTCCACGCCGAAAAGCGCGGATGCGCCGGTGAAGTCGCGCGTCCACAGGGCGTGGCCGGGATCATCCTCCAGCGCCGGATGCAGGATGCGCAGAATGCCGGGCTGCTGTTTCAGCCAGCGCGCGACAGTGAGCGCGCTTTGCTGCTGGTGGCGCAGCCGCACCGAAAGCGTGCGCAACCCGCGCAGCATCAGATAGCAGTCATCCGGGCTGGTGGAGAAGCCGAGATCCGCCACCACATTGCGGATGGGACGCCACCATTTTTCGGTGGTGGCGATGGTGCCCATCAGCACGTCCGAATGGCCGCACAGATATTTTGTGGCCGCCTGAATCGAGATGTCCACGCCATGGGCAAGGGCATCGAAGAAGAGCGGGGTGGCCCAGGTGTTGTCCATCAGCACCGGAAGGCCACGGGCATGGGCGGCGGCCACGATGGCGGGAATATCCTGCACCTCGAAGGTCAGCGAGCCGGGGCTTTCGCAGAAAATGGCGCAGGTGGTGTCGTCGATCAGGTCGGCGATGCCGGCCCCGATCAACGGGTCATAATAGATGGCGGTCACACCGCAGCGGGCCAGCAGGCCGTCACAGAATGCGCGGTTGGGACCATAGACCGTATCGGCCACCAGCAGGCTGCCGCCCGGCCTGATGACGCCGAGAATGGCGGATGTGATCGCGGCAAGGCCCGAAGGCACAATGATGGCGCGATGGCACCCCTCCAGTTTCGTCAGCGCCTGTTCCAGCGCAAACAGGGTCTGGGTGCCGTGAACACCGTAGCGCAGCCCCGCAAAGCGATCCGTCCGCAACGCATCATAGGAGGCCAGATCCTCAAACAGGATGGTGGAGGCGCGGGCAACCGGCGGGTTGACGGGGCCGCTGTCGCTGCGTCCGGCATGTACGAGCAAGGTGTCCCTTTTCACGGCAGGTCCTCCAGAGCGTGGGTCTGAATCTTGAGATTGTCTGATGGGTGAAGCATTCTGGTGGAGATCGCGCCTGCTACCTCCTGTCTGTTCAAATATCGTGTCCTGTATCTCAAGATCATGATTTTATAGGCATGCATAATTTTACTTTACGTATCCGTCAGGTGTCGATCAATTTAAATGCGTGACATGATATATTAGGGGTATTAATCTGTCCGGCATCGCGAATACAGGTGGGCCATGCGCAACTTCGATATCGACCTGCTTCGGACCTTCGTGGCGATTGCCGATGCTGAAACCTTTTCCGGTGCGGCGGAAAAGGTGCATCGCACCCAGTCGGCTGTCAGCCAGCAGATGCAGCGTCTGGAAACTGTGGTGGGCAAGACCCTGATGCTGAAAAGCGGGCGATCCAAGCGCCTCACCGAGGACGGGTTGCGGCTGCTGGACTATGCCCGGCGCATCATCGCCCTGAATGATGAGGCGAATATTATCCTGTCCGCCAGTCCCGGCCATGCCGATGTGGTGCGCCTTGGTGTCAATGCAGACATGGCAGACAACATCCTGCCCGGCATGCTGGAGCGGGTGGCCCGTCATCATCCCAATGTGCTGCTGGAGATCCGCACGGGGCGCAGCCCTTTTCTGATGGAGGAACTGAAGAAGGGCGAACTTGATCTGGCCATCACCACGCGGTTTGACCCGGAGCGTCCGCGCGTGCTGCTGCGTACCTCGCCGACCGTGTGGCTGTGCGCGGGGGATTACCCCTTTGAGCGCAAGAAGCCGCTCCAGCTCATTGTTTCCAATGAGCCGAGCCTGTTCCGGGCCTTTGCCATCGAGGCGCTGGACAAGGCGCAACTGCCCTGGCGCATCGCCTATCTCAGCCTCAATCTTGGGGCTATTCGCGCGGCGGTGCGCGCCGGGCTTGGGGTGACTGTGCGCAATATCGAGATGCTGACACCGGATTTGCGGGTGCTTGGCGAGGTGGAGGGCTTGCCGCGCCTGCCGGATGTCGCCTTCCAGCTCTATATGCGCGATGAGAATGTGAACGACGCGGTCAAGCGCGTGTTCGAAACCTTCCGCAGCACGGTGGTATGAAGCGCAGGCCATGCGGGCCGCTCTCAAAGACCGTGACGGAACAGGCGTCCCGGTGCGTTTGGAGCTGAAGCGCCGATTCTGGCGAGAGCCATCCACAAGGTCGTCTGGTTGGAAGACAGGACCGGCACGCCAAGCGTATCCTCCAGTGTGTCGATCTCGTTCATGGTGAGCAGGTTGGTGCAGCTGATGAACAGTGCATCGCTGGCGCGGATGCGGTCACGATGGGTGCGGGCAAGATCTGCGACCTGCGCGGATGTGAGCGCCCGGATGCCGGCCGATGTCTCACAGCCAAAGGCCTCCACCCCTGTTACCTCGAACCCGTAATGGGTCAGGAAGGCCTCTTCCTCCGCATTCACGGCATCGGGATAGGGCGTAATCATGAACACGCGCAGGGCCTTGAGGGCCTTGAGCGCTGCAATCACCGCTTCCGAGGTGGTGAAGGCGGGAATGCCGGTGGTCGCCTCGATCTGCCGCGCAACCGCGCCTTCCGCGCCCTGTCCTTCCAGAAACGAGCCGGAGGTGCAGGCATAGGCGATGATATCCGGTCGGGCGAAGGCCAGATCCCGCGCTGCGCGCTCCACCGAGGCATTCATGGCCAGAAGATCATCGCGCGTCACCTGTGCCGAGGGGCGCGAGAGGCGGTTATGGTTCATCACCACGCCCTCGGGCAGATAGCGCGGCCACTCCCGCTCCACCGCAACATTGGCGGGGGGAGCAAGAACACCGATACGGCGGACATTGTGATCCATGATGCAGCTTTCCGATACGCGGCGTTTGTGACGGGGCGAAAGCCTCAGCTCAATGGTGTCACCAGAAGGCGGGCTGCTGCGGGCCGCTGAAGAAGCCGGCCATACCAGTCTTCCAGATGCCGCAAAGACGGGCGTTCAAGGCCGGAGCCATCCAGCGGCAGGTTGAGCCAGCGATGGGTGACAGAGCCAAGAGGAATGTCTGCGGCGCTAAAGGCATCTCCGGCCAGAAAGGCGCGTTCTGCCAGCGCCGCATTCACCACGCCGAGAGCGGCTCCCGCCTCGCTAAAGGCGCGGGCAATCGCGGTTGTGTCACGGGCCTCTGGCGCGGTGCGCACCAGCCCTCGAAACACCACCGACATGAGGGGGGCAACCGTGCCAAGCTGGAAATCCATCCAGCGGTCAATATCGGCGCGCTGGCGCACATCCGTCGGCATCAGGGTGCCTGTGCCATAACGGGCGGCCAGATAGCGCACAATCGCATTGGATTCCCACAGGACGAAGCCCTCATCCTCGATGACCGGCACGCGGCCATTGGGGTTGAGGGCCCGGAATTGCGGGGTATCCACCATGCCAAATGCACCGCCGGCCTCAATCCGTTCAAAGGCAAGGCCAAGCTCGCTGGCGCACCAGACCACTTTCTCCACATTGACTGAATTCAGACGACCCCAGATCCTGAGCATGATCCTCTCCTGTGCGCAGCCGTTTGTCGGGTTCAGGCGAAATGGCAGGCCACCTGCTGGCCGTTGGGCAGGGTGCGCAGTGCCGGCATGTCGCTGGCGCAGCGCTCCTGAACGAGGGGGCAGCGGGTGCGGAAGCGGCAGCCCGAGGGCACATTGCGCGCGCTCGGCAGTTCACCCTTCAGGGCGACGGCGGTGCGTTTGTGGCTGATGTCATAGGAGGGCACGGCGGCCATCAGCGCGCGGGTATAGGGGTGGAGCGGGTTGGTCCACAGCGTCTGGTAGCTGCCGCTTTCCACAATCTGCCCCAGATACATCACCATCACACGGTCGGTGAAATAGCGCACCACCGACATGTCATGGGAGATGAAAAGATAGGACAGGCCCAGATCCCGCTTCAGCGACACCAGCAGATTGAGGATCTGCGCCTGAATGGACACATCCAGCGCGGAGACCGGCTCGTCACACACGATCAGGTCCGGCTCCAGGATGAGGGCGCGGGCGATGCCGATACGCTGGCGCTGCCCGCCGGAAAACTCATGCGGATAGCGTGCGAGCGCAGCCTGTGGTAGCCCCACCTTGTCCACCATGCGTGAGGCACGCGTGCGGCGCTCCCCGGCGCTGGACACACCATGTACCTTCAGCGCGGTTTCCAGCAGGGCGCTCACCGTCTGGCGTGGATTGAGCGAGCCGTAAGGGTCCTGGAAGATCATCTGCATGCGCCGGCGATAGGGCGTCAGCTGGCTGTGCTTCAGGGGCGCGATATCGGTGCCGTTCAGACGGATGGAGCCGCCCGAATGTGGCACGAGGCGCAATATGGTCTTGCCAAGGGAGGACTTGCCACAGCCGGACTCGCCCACCAGCCCCACCGTCTCGCCCTTCTTCACATCGAAGGACACATTGTCCACCGCCTTCAGCAGGCGGCCATGCGAGTGATAGCTGGTTTCAAGGTTTTCGATGTGCAGCAGGGTCTCTGCATCAGGAGACAGCATGGATGACATCCTTCTGCAGGGTGCTGGCCAGATGGCATGCGGCGAGCCGGTGGTCTGGCAGGGGCAGGAGCGCGGGGGGCGCAAGGCGACACCGGGAGAGAGCCTCGCTGCAACGCGGGGCAAAGGCGCAGCCCTTCTCGCCGGCGGCAGACGCGATCGAGCCGGGAATCTCATAGAGATTGCCGGTGGTGTAATGCCCGCCATCCTCAAGGCGCAGGGTGGAGCCCATCAGCCCGCGCGAATAGGGGTGAACCGGATTGTGGAACAGCGTGTTGGTCTCCGCTGTCTCGACGATATTGCCGGCATACATCACCGCCACCCGGTCGGCCCACTGGGCCACCACGCCAAGATCATGGGTGATGAGCAGCAGCGCCATGCGCAGTTGTGTGCGCAGATTGTCGAGCAGTTCCAGCACTTCGGACTGGAGGGTCACATCCAGCGCGGTGGTGGGTTCATCCGCAATCACCATTTCCGGGTTGCAGGCCACCGCCATGGCGATCATCACGCGCTGGCGCTGGCCGCCGGACATGTTGTGCGGATAATCATCATAACGCTGGTGCGGTTCGGGAATGCGCACGAGGTCCAGCAACTCCACCGTGCGCTTGCGGGCAAGGTTGCGGGTGAGGCCCTCATGGCGGATCAGGCCCTCGGCAATCTGGTCGCCGATGGTCAGAACCGGGTTCAGGGCCGTCATCGGCTCCTGCATGATGAGGCCGATGCGCTTGCCGCGCACATCTTCCAGCATGCGGGAATCTGCGCCGATCAGGTCGGTGCCGCTGAACATCACCTGCCCGGACAGTTTCGTGCCGCGCGGCAAAAGCTGCATGATGGCGAGCGATGTCGCCGACTTGCCGCAACCGGATTCCCCCACCAGTGCAAGGGTTTCCCCACGACGGATCTGGAAGGAGATGCCCCGTACCGCGAGGTGACCGGGGAAGGCGATGTACAGGTCACGCACATCCAGAAGGGGCACGCGGCTGTCCTGTGCCGCAGGGGCGCCGGTGTGGTCGGTGCGGGATGCGTTCCGAAGGCTAAGGTCATTCATCGCTGACGCATCCTCGGGTTGAAGACTTCATTGAGACCGTCGCCGATGAGATTCAGGGCGAGGACGGTCAGCGCGGTCGCGATGCCCGGCAGTGCGGTGAGATACCAGGCGGTGCGCAGCATCTCGCGGCCCTCGCCGATCATGGTGCCCCAGGAGACGACATTGGGGTCGCCCATATTGAGGAAGGACAGGCCGGTTTCTGTCAGGATCGCGCCAGCCACCATCACCGAGGTTGTCACGACCACGGGCGGCAGGGCATTGGGCAGGATCTCGATGAAGATGATGCGCGTGTTGGAATAGCCGAGGCTGCGCGCCGCCATCACGAAATCCTGCTCCTTCAGGGAGCGGAACTGGGCGCGGACCAGACGGGCAATGGCAGGCCAGGTTGCAATGCCGATCGCGCCCGCCATCACCGGCAGGGAGGGCCGGCCAATGGCGACGATGACAATCACCAGCAGGAAGGTCGGGACCGTCTGGAACAGCTCGGTGACACGCACCAGAAGATTGTCGATCAGGCCGCCGAAATAGCCGCCCACCGCGCCCACCAGCGTGCCGATGAACAGACCGATGGCGGCCGCGGAAAAGCCGATGATGAGCGAGACGCGCGCCCCATGCACAAGCCCGGCTGCGATATTGCGGCCAAGGGAATCCGTGCCGAGCGGGAACTCCATGTCCTCGAATGGCCAGAGCAGGGGTGGGCCAACCATGTCCTGCGGGTCGCCGGGATAGATCAGGTCGGCAAAGAGCGCGAGCAGGAACACAATGCCCAGAATGAGCAGGCCCAGTGCAAAGGTCGGGTGCCCGACCAGCAGGGCAGAGATGCCGCGCCGGACCTTGGGAATGACGATGGGTGGCGGGATAACCGCACTTGTAGCTTCAGCAGACATCATTCCGCCTCGATACGGGGGTCCAGCCAGCCATGCAGGAGATCAACCAGCACATTGGCGAGGATCACGACAAAGGATGAGAGCAGGAGCACGCCGAGCAGCACGTTGAAATCACGCGCCATCACGGCATCGAGTGCCAGACGGCCCATGCCGGGCCAGCTGAAGACGGTCTCGATCACGATCGCACCACCGATCATGTGGCCGAGATTGAGACCGGCCATGGTCGTGACGGGGATCAGCGCATTACGCAGCACATGGTGTATCTGGATGGAGATGCTGGACAGGCCCTTGGCCTGCGCCGTGCGCACAAAATCCTGCCGTTCGATTTCCAGCATCGCCGAGCGCGTGAGCCGCGCATAGACCGCGATGAAGAAGGTGGAGAGCGCCATTGCGGGCAGCACCAGATGCCACATCAGGTCTCCAAACGCCTGAAGGCTGGTATGGTCGGCACCAATGGTCATGGCGCCACCACTGGGCAGCCAGCCCAGATGGACCGAGAACAGCACAATCGCCATCAGGCCGATCCAGAAACTCGGTGCGGAATAGAAGATCAGCACCAGAATGGAGATCAGCCGGTCCGGCCATCGCCGGGAATGGGCCGCCATGACGGCACCCAGCAGCAGGCCGAAACCCAGCGAGAGGACAAAGGCGGCCGCCATCAGCACCAGCGTGAAAGGCAGGCGCGACATGATGAGCTCGCTCACCGGCATGTTGTAGCGCGGCGAAAATCCGAGACTGAAATGGGCCAGATTGTTCAGATACGCGCCAAGCTGGACAAGCACGGGCTGGTCAAGACCGAACTGCTTGCGCACGGCCTCCATGCTTTCCAGCGTGGCCGAACCGGACTCGCCAGCGATTACATCTGCCGCATCGCCGGGGACGAGCTGAAGGAAGAGGAAGTTCAGGATGATGATGCCGATGACTGTCGGCACAGCCTGAACAAGGGTCCGACCCAGAGTTTTACCCGTGCGGGATAGGAATTTCATGTAGAAAATCTCCGATGGCAGGAGCCGGCCGGCCCGGGGCTGGCCGGTCGGCTGCGCCATCTCAGGCCGCAGAGCGCCTGTGTGTTTCGCTGAACCCGTGAAACGCTCTCACATATTGAGTGGTCGTGTTTTCCTCGTGCGAACTGGGAGCCACTTCGCGGCAGGGGCTCTATTTCGTCACACCCACATTGGCGAGCGTGCCTTCCGCGCCGTCTGCCGTATCCGTCAGCCTGGTGATGCGGGTGTTGTAGAGCGTGAGGAATGTGGGCGAGACCAGATTGAGGTCCGGGATGTCCTCACCCACAATCTGCTGGAACTGGTTGAACAGCTCCTTGCGCTTGGCCGGATCGTTTTCCACTGCAGCCTGTTTCAGCAACTCGTCCACTTTCGGGTTGGAATAGTGGGTGGAGTTGGAGAAGGGCAGGCCCTTCTGGAAGTTGTCGCTCAGATACAGGCGCTGCACACCGACGGTGGGATCGAACAGGTTGCTCGCACCATTGACGGTGAAGGCAAAATCGCGGTCCGTGTAGATGCGCTTCACGAAGGAGGAGATGTCCTGCGAGCGCAGGTCCACGCCGATGCCGATGCGCTGGAGGGAGGCGCGGATATATTCGGCAAGACGGCGGCCTTCCGTGGTGATGGGATTGTAGTCCAGCGTCACGGTAAAGCGGGTGCGGCCATCTTTCGGGGCATAGCCTGCCTCATCCAGAATCCGGGCCGCTGCCTTTGGATCATAAGTGTAGGGGCTTGGGGTCGGGTCATGAAACTCCTTCAGGCCCGGAGCGATGGGCGAGAAGGTGGGTTCAGCAAGACCGTAATGGATGGTCTTGACGATCACGTCACGGTTGAGCGCCTTCGCCACCGCTTCACGCACGCGCTTGTCCTTGAAGTACTCATTGTCGAGATTGAACTCGAGGCGCGTGACATTATGGGAGTAATTGGCACCGTTGGTGTCGAATTTCAGGTTTGGATTGGCCTTCAGGCGCTCGACATCCGACAGCGAGACCGGGGTGCGGTAGCCGAAATCCACGCCGCCCGATTCCAGTGCAATGGAACGGCCCGACGCATCGGGAATGAACTTCACGATGAGCTGGTTGACCTTTGGCTGGTCCTTGTTCCAGTAATCCGGATTGCGCTCATAGGCGATATAGTTGCCGCGCGACCATTCCTTGAACCTGAACGGGCCGGTGCCGATGGGGGCATTGCCATTGGGGTTGGAGGCCGCATCTGTCCCCTCATAGATGTGCCTGGGCACAATGGGGGTCTCGGCCGGGGCCAGCGCCTTCAGCAGATAGGGCGCGGGTTTTGACAGGTGCAGAACCACAGTGTGCGGGTCCGGCGTATCAATGGACGCCACATTGGCGAAGGTGGACTTGCCGCGCGGATGCACCTTCTTCAGCAGATTGATGGAGAAGGCGACATCATCGGCGGTGAAGGGCTTGCCATCATGCCATTTTACGCCTTCGCGCAGCTTGAAGGTGTAGGTCAGGCCATCCGGACTGACATCCCAGCCGGTGGCCAGCAGCGGCCGGGGGGTGAGCGCATTGTCATATTCCAGCAGGCCTTCCGTGACCTTGCCGCCCACGCCCAGTGCGGTGGTGGCGACATTGGTGACCGGCACCAGGGTCGGCGGCTCGGTGGCCAGCACCATTGTGATGGTCTTGTTCGGCTCACTGGCCCCGGCTGGCAGGGTCAGCGGCAGCATCAGGGTGGCACCCATGAGAAGCAGCGCGCCTGCGCTTGAACGCCACTGCGCCCTGAGTTTGCTTTTGCCGGCACGTAACGCAGGGCTGGTGCGTCGGTTGCCTTGATCCGTGGTCACGCTCAACATTTCTCGTTGTCCCTCCAGCTCTGTGAAATTTCCCAGCGATAAGATGCCGGTCGTTGAACAGGCCGCCTGGGGTCGCTTCCTATTATCCGCTTAATTTGACTATTTATACGGACATTATCATTATAAGGGAAGCCAGTGCCGGAACGTGTCAGATCTTGTCCCAAACCCTGTGTCACACCCTGTCCCTTTGGGTCAGTCTGGTTGTGGATCTCAGGGGTCGAGCCGGTCTGTCAGCTTCGGGAGCCAGCCTCCTGACAATCAGTTAAAACGACAGCCCGGAGGAGGCACAATTAAAATGTCTGCCCGAATAGGTAAGAAACGCTAATGAGTGCGGATTCATATATGGGTCTGCACATCCTTTAATCACTTTGCCTGTCATCCTGCTTGTTGAATAGACGGAAGTGATTTTCTTCAATTCATTAAGTTTCCTAATGTTCCGCGAGCGACAATTTAATTGTTGAGGTTTCAGTGCTGGCTTAAGCCTCGTTCACATCGCGTTTAATCAATGCCCGGTTGGGCTGGAGAGGGACCATGAACCTGAGCGAGACGCGCGGGCGCGCTGTCCAGCATTCCATTGAACGGATCAGGGCCATTCTGGATGGTCAGGAACTGACCCGCGACAGGCTCGCGGATGTTCTCGGCCATGTGCGGGCACTGGCGGATGAGCGCGGATTCTGGTCCCCCGAGGAGTTTCCGGGGCCGGATGAGCAGTCCCGTCAGGCGCGCTACCTGATCCAGGAAGATCCGAACCAGACCTTTTCGCTTTATCTCAATGTCATGCTGCCGGGGCGGCGCATCCCGCCGCACAACCACACGACCTGGGCCTGTGTGGCAGGTGTTGAGGGTGAGGAGCATAACTTCCTGTATCGCCGCCTTGATGACGGTTCACAGCCGGGACATGCCGAACTGGAACTGGCGGACCTTGTGGTGGTTGGCCCGCAGAGCGGCGTTGCGCTGTTGCCGGATGACATCCACTCGGTGGAGATCCGCGGTGAAAAGCCGATCCGTCATCTGCACATGTATGGCCGCGCGCTGGAAACGCTGAACGAGCGCCTCACATTCGATCTTGAGGCAAACACCTGCAAGATCATGCCTATTGGCGTGCAGACCCGGCGCTGAACGAAAGCCTTGATGATGAATGACATGTCCGGGGCGCCCGTCGCCCAGCTTGCGCAGGTCAATGCGCATCAGTTGAAAGCCTGGCTCCGGGATGGAGATGAGATCGCGGTGCTCGATGTGCGTGAGCATGGCCAGTATGGCGAGCGTCATCTCTTCTTTGGGGTGACCGCACCCTATAGCCGGCTGGAGCTGGACGTGCGTCGTCTGGTGCCGCGTCTGGCGACCCGACTTGTTGTTTATGATGAAGGTGATGGTTGCGATGTGGCCGGGAGAGCGGCGCTGCGTCTGGCCGAACTGGGCTATGGCTGTGTGCATGTGCTGGAAGGCGGTGCGCTGGGTTGGCAGAAAGCCGGGTACCAGCTTTTCGCCGGCGTGAACGTGCCCAGCAAAACCTTTGGCGAATTGGCCGAGCAGGTGTTTCACACCCCCCGTATCACGGCTGGGGAATTGTCCTCGCGGATCGCCCGCGGGGACAGGCTGGCCGTGCTTGATGGCCGTCCTGTTTCCGAATATCGCAAGATGAGCATTCCCACGGCCATCTGCTGCCCGAATGGTGAGCTGGCCTTGCGGGTGGGGCAAATTGTCGATGATCCGGGCACGCCAATCGTCATCAATTGCGCCGGGAGAACCCGTTCCATTATCGGGGCGCAGAATCTGATCGACATGCAGATTGCCAATCCGGTCTTCGCGCTCGAAAACGGCACGCAGGGCTGGTATCTGGCTGATCTGGCGCTGGACCATGGCGCAGACCGCCTCTATCCGCCTGCCCCGGCTGAATCCGAACTGCCACATCTGCGCAAGAGGGCGCAGGCTTTCGCACAGGCATGGCAGGTGTCCTTTATCACTGCGGAAGACCTTGCGCGCATGCAGGCGGATGACCGCTCCAGCACCTATCTGTGTGATGTGCGCACGCCCGAGGAGTTCCGGGCCGGCACATTGCCGGGGGCGCAGAGCGCGCCGGGTGGCCAGCTTGTGCAGGCCACAGACCAGTATGTTGCCACCCGTCACGGCCAGATCATCGTGTTTGATGGTGAAGGCGTGCGGGCGCTGGTGATTGCTGCCCGCCTGCGCCAGATGGGCTGGAATGCCATGGTGCTGCAAGAGGGCATGGCAGCAGCACTTGCGCAGGTCATGCCTTCTGATCCGGTCTTGCCGGAGCTTGCCATGGTGAGCGCCCCGGAACTCGCGCGCCTTGGGGGGCAGGTGAAGCTGATTGATGTGCGCACCAGCAGCGCCTATCGCGAGGGGCATCTGGCCGGCAGCATCTGGGCCATTCGTCCGCGCCTGTCACGCCTGAATGTGGGGGCGGCAGAGCGTGTGGTGCTGATTGCCAGCGAGAAGGGCGTGGCCCAGCTTGTGGCTGGCGAACTGATGGCTGCGGGCGTGCAGGATATTCGCCTGCATCTGGCCGTGCCGGAGGAATGGACAGCCTGCGGACTTGAGATCAAGGCCACCCCGGACAGCCCGCCGGACGCGGAATGTATCGACTTCCTGTTTTTCGTGCATGACCGTCACAGCGGAAACAAGGCTGCGGCCTTGCAATATCTGGCTTGGGAAACCAATCTTCTGGCCCAGATTGATGCGGATGAGAGAGCCAGTTACCGCATCTGATGCGTCCGGCATGGCCTGTCGGAGCCTGAAGATACGAAAAAGCAGGCCGGAGCTTCGGCCTGCTTTTGTCGTGGAGGAAGCGCAGCCTTCCTCTTACCTTTTCATGTGAGATCCGCAGCATCTGTTTCCGGTGAACCGGGAAACGCGCCGGGAACATTCACTCGACGGCGAGAGCCTTCTTGATCAGCTCGTCGCCGCCCTTCACCTTTTCGGAAAAGCTCTTGTAGGCGCTGTCCTGCGCCACCTTCAGCCAGGCGTTGAAATCTTCCGAGGACATTTCAACGATCTCGACACCCGCCTTCCTGTAGGTGTCGATCATCTTCTGGTCATCCTTGCGCGCTTCCGCAGCAAACCATTCCTCTGCCTTTTGGCCGGCCTTCAGCAAAGCCTCTTGCTGCTTGGGGTTCAGCCTGTCGAATGTGCGTCTGGACATGAGCACCGGCTCATACATGAACCACAGCGCATTCTCGCCCGGTGCTGTCAGGCATCTGGTCTGTTCATGGAGACGATAGGACACAAGGCTGGCGGATGAGGTGTTGGTGACATCAAGCGCGCCGGTCTGCATGCCGGAATAAATGCCCGATGACGGCGTGGCGGCAGTGGTTGCTCCGGCCTTTGTCAGCATCTCCTCAAAGGCGGGTGCAAGTGTGCGGGCCACCTTGCCCTTGATGCTGTCCGGCCCGGTAATGCAGTCCCCCCGTGAGGCAAAAGCACCGGAGAGCCACGCATCTGCAATGACCACCGCACCATGCTTTTTGGCAATGGACCTGATCTCATCCATGAATGGAGACGTGTTCAGTCGCTCTGCGCGGTCGAAATTGCGCACCAGTCCGGGCATCAGCGTGGCTGAAAACTGAGGCACCCGGTCTGAGGCATAATCCAGTGGAAAGGATGAGATATCGAGCTGGCCCTTGGTCAGCGCGCCCCATTGCTCATAAGGCTTGTAAAGCGATGCGCCGGGAAACACCTGAATCTTCAGGCCCACATTGGCGGCTTCCACATCCCGCGCGATCATCTGGAGCATTTCATCGCGCGGGTCCCCCTTGTTGCCGGGGAACTGGTGGGCGGCCCGCAGGATCACATCACGGGCACTGGCCGTTGCCACCACAGCGGTGGACAGGATTGTGGCAATGGCGAGGGCCGCACCAATGCGGGCACATGCAATCCTAAGCATTCTTGCGGCCTCATCTGAAGCATTCTGGTTCACCGAATCAGAGGGCGGCTCCAGCTCATTGAGCTGTTTGCCTTGCTCCACGCGGGTTTCCCGCGCGGGTCAGCCCCCGCTCCGCTCGAAAATGCTCTGACTTGAGGTCTTGCACATTCCAACGTCTCTTGACCTATAGCACCTGTTCCTGACTTTTTTAGGTTCCGCACCATATGAACCTGATCCGTGTTTCTGCCGCACCTGTCGGCAGGCGCGGGAGAGCAGGGATGTCCCGGTCCGTGATCCGCTCCGCCTGCCTGCTGCCCCATGCCTGTTTTGGCACAATGCGGAAGCAGGGGTCTTCTGCTTCCGCATTGCGCTTTCAGGATCGTGCTTTCAGGCCGCGCTGCTGTAAATGTCCTTATGGGTGTCACGCAGAATGTTTTTCTGCACCTTGCCCATGGTGTTGCGCGGCAGTTCGGACACGAAGAAAACCTTCTTCGGCATCTTGAATTTGGCCAGACGGCCCTCAAGCGCGTTGAGAATATCCGCCTCACTCAATTTCACGCCGGGCTGCGGCACGATAACAGCCGTGACACCCTCACCGAAATCCGGGTGGGGCACGCCGATAATCGCGCTTTCCAGCACGCCGGGAATGAGGTCGATCTCGGTTTCGACTTCCTTGGGATACACGTTGAATCCGCCGGTAATCACCAGATCCTTGCCGCGCCCGACAATGTGCACATAGCCGGCATGGTCAATCTTGCCGAGATCGCCCGTGATGAAGAAACCGTCGCGGAATTCGCTCGCGGTCTTCTCCGGCATCTGCCAGTAGCCCTTGAACACGTTCGGGCCTTTCACCTCGATCATGCCGATGTCATCTGTCGGCAGAAGCGTTCCGGTTTCAGGGTCCGTGACGCGCACCTCCACGCCGGGGAGGGGGAAGCCAACCGTGCCGGCAATGCGCTCACCCTCATAGGGGTTGGAGGTATTCATGCAGGTTTCGGTCATGCCATAGCGTTCCAGAATGGCGTGGCCGGTCCGGTCCGAAAAGGCGCGGTGCGTTTCTGCCAGAAGCGGGGCCGAGCCGGAAATGAACAGGCGCATATGGGATGTTGCCTCACGGGTGAGGCCATCCTGATCCAGCAGGCGGGTATAGAAGGTGGGCACACCCATCAGGCAGGTGGGGCGATGCTCACTGCGGCCCATCAGCTCCAGTGTCTGGCGCGCATCGAATTTCGGGCAGAAATACATGCTTGCGCCTGACAGCAGGATCACGTTCGAGGCGACAAACAGGCCGTGCGTGTGGAACAGGGGCAAGGCGTGGATGAGCACGTCCCTGTCAGTAAAGCGCCAGGTGTCACGCAAGGTCAGGGCATTGGAGAGCAGGTTGTCGTGGGAGAGCATTGCGCCCTTGGCCCGCCCGGTGGTGCCCGAGGTGTAGAGAATGCCGCCCAGATCATCCGGCCCGCGCGCGACATCTTCAAACTCTGTGCTCTGGCTGGCGGCAGCATCTGTCAGCGAGCCCTTGCCATCGGCACCCAGTGTTTCCACGCATGGCACATTGACCTTCTGTGCCAGAGCCCTTGCATCATCAAGAATATGCGGGCTGCACACAAATACGGTGGGCTGCGCATCGGAGAGGAAATATTCCACCTCGTTGAGCGTATAGGCCGTATTGAGCGGCAGATAGACGGCACCGGCGCGCACGGCCGCCAGATACAGCGCCAGTGCGGGCCAGGACTTTTCCACCTGCACCGCCACCCGGTCACCCGGCTTGACGCCGCGTGCCACCAGAAGATTGGCGAACTGGCCGGAAAGGGCGAGCGCATCGGCGTAGGTTTCGACCCCGCCTTCGGGATGAATGGCCAGCGGCCTGTCCGGGTCCGTGATGGCGGAACGGATGGCGCTGAAGAGATGATTGGCGCTTTTTGTCATTGCTCTGCTCAGGATGTGGGAACGAGGGCGCGCTGGGTGGTTTCGGCACGCAGCAGTTTCTTCACGGCCGAACTGGCGACAACATCGCCCTTTCCGGCAAAGGCTTCATGGTTTTTCTCAATATCCGCCAGCACATAGCGGTAGTTCACCATCAGGCCATAAGCCTGCTTGATGCCCTTTGGGGAGAGATCACCCATGGGGTTGATGCACTCCAGCCGCGCGCCATTGCCCAGATGGAAACGGGCCACCGGGTCCACCGGCTTGCCCTTCGGTGTCTTCGCGACAAGATAATAGGATGCGGCTGCTGCCGACAGGACAGGGGAAAGCTGGTCGCGGATTTCAGCCTTCTCGGCCCAGTCCGGAGTATCCAGAACCTTGAGTGTATCGCGCTCTGCTGGCGTGAGCACCGCAGAATCCTCGTTCTTGCGTTCCCCGTCCAGCCATTTGGCGAAGGTGGGCGAGGGCGAAAGGGTGACGAAGGTGGTGAGGGCGGGCAGCTCGCGCGAAATATCCTCCACCACCTGTTTGATGAGGAAGTTGCCGAAGGACACCCCGGCAAGACCCTGCTGGCAGTTGGAGATGGAATAGAAGACTGCGGTGGTGGCCTTTTTCGGGTCCAGATGGGTGCGCTCTTCCGCCAGAATGGGGGCAATGGCGCCGGGAATTTCCGCCGTCAGTGCCACCTCCACGAAGATCAGCGGTTCATCCACCAGAGCCGGATGAAAAAAGGCGTAGCAACGCCGGTCCGGCATATCGACGCGCGCGCGCAGGTCATTCCAGTCCCGGATTTCATGCACGGCCTCATAGCGGATGATCTTTTCCAGCACATTGGCCGGGGTGGACCAGTGAATGCGGCGCAGCACGAGAAACCCCCGATTGAACCAGGAGGAAAACAGATGGCCGAAATCATGGTCCACGGCGGCAAGGTCACGCCGGTGGATGAGGGCGCTCATCAGATCCTCACGCATGCGCACGAGGGAGAGGGTTGCCTGCGGGGCCATGTTGAGGCGGCGGAACAGGGATTGCCGGCGCGGTTCGCTGGCCGCGTGCACGGCCTCCATCGCGGTGTCTGATCCGGTGCGGGAGTAGCTTTCAATCGCGGCATCCAGCCGTGCGCGGTCCGGGCCAAAAGCCTCGGCAAGCGCCTCGAAGAAGGCAATGCGCTCGCCGGTTTTCATGCGGCCATAGCGTTCCAGAATCTCGGTGGCCAGCGCCATGCCGGAGGCTTCGCCACGGCCTGAGAGCAGGTCCTCGCACCGCTCCACCAGCGTGGCGGAGCGGGCTGCCCCCTGCGCCTTGCGCGGTGAGGAGAGGAGCGCGCGACCACGCTCTGCAATGGAGGTGAGAAGATCACTGAAAAATGACGTGCTTGTGCTCATGTCAGCGCCTCCTGCCGGGGACAGGCGCCGGGGGGTGGTGACTGGCGGACAAAAGGCTTGCTGCGAACATGACGGGCCTCTCAGTGTTGCCTTGAGTGAAACCCGGAGTGCATGATATGTCAATAATCTTGTATGCAAGAAAATTGATCTTGCATTTTATGGTATGATGCGTTCAGGCTTGCGCGTCTGTCCCGTTCAATGAGGCGGACGCTCTGACCTTTTGAGGGGCATTTACGTCTCGCGAGTCCGTTCCATTTCGCTTGAGAATGCTCTGGGGCAGGAGGTGTGGCGTGCGTGGAGAACAGATCCCAAGGCTGAGGGAAGCCCTTGAGGATGATATTATTTCCGGGCGGTTGCGCCCCGGCCAGAGGCTGGATGAGGTGGGCATGGCGGAGCGTTTCGGCGTGTCGCGCACACCTGTCCGCGAGGCGCTGAACCAGCTTGCTGCATCCGGGCTGGTGGAGATCAAGCCACGCCGCGGTGCCTTTGTTGTGCTGCTTGGCCCGCGTGAACTGATTGAATCCTTTGAGCTGATGGCGGAGATGGAGGCCATCTGTGGCCGTTTGGCCGCCCAGCGTATGGGGGAAGAGGACCGCCGCGCCATAATTGCCGCGCATGAAGAGTGCCGGGCTGCCGCGCAGGCCGAGGATCTGGGCACCTATTATGAGGCCAATGCCCGCTTCCATGCGGCCATTTATACCGCCACCGCAAACCGTATGCTGGCGGCTGAAACCCTGCGCCTGCAACGCGCACTCCAGCCCTATCGCCGCCTGCAACTGAAGGTGCCGCGCAGGATGGACAACTCTCTGGGCGAACATGAGGGCATTCTGGAAGCCCTGCTGGCCAGTGATGCGGACGAGGCCGAAAAGCGGCTGCGCAACCATGTGCTGATTCAGGGTGAGCGTTTCATGTCCCTGCTCGCCATTTTGCAGGCTGAAACGGAAGCCGTGGCACCCTGAGTAGGATCAGGCCTGCGGAACCATCAAAAGGGCGCGACCCTTCCCCAGATGCTTCGACATATACATTGCTGTATCGGCCTTCTGAAGAAGTTCATCAAATGTATGCCCGTCTTCCGGTGAAATGGAGACCCCAATAGATGCAGAACAGACAATACGGGTCTTTTCAATGTCATAAGGCTGGCGCAGAAGATTGGCGATCCGGGAAAATATCATCCTGAAGTCTTTTGATTTATCGGAATCATCGACACAGATAACAAATTCGTCCCCACCAATGCGGCCGCAAATATCCGAGCTCCGGATGCCGGATCGCAACCGCTCGGCTATTTTTCTGAGGAGCTTGTCTCCCGTTTCATGCCCGTAGGTATCATTCACGCGCTTGAAATCATCCAGATCAACAAATGCCAGCGCCAGTTTTCCGCGCCCCTTTTCCTGATGCAGGCGGTTCTCGATAAGCGTTTTGGTGAACTCACGGTTGGAGAGGCCAGTGAGATCATCATGGTTGGCCCGCAATTGCAGTTCGTTCTGATGGGTCAGAAGCTGCGCAATCCTCTGCTTGAGGGCGGTTTCCTGCTGTTCACTTTCGCGCAACTTTGCCACGGTGCGCGCACAGCCGGCCAGCGCCGAGATGAGGGGAAGCCACACGTCATCCAGCCGGGTTGGCGTCTTTCCAAGGCCGTTGTGTTTCAGCAGAAGCAGCAAACGTTCACCGGCATGGGTAAAGGGCAGATATGCGAGTTGGCCCGCGTCGCGTTCCGCGGTTATGCAGCCATGGAGCCGCGTGATGGCTTTATCCTGTAGCTTGCTGAAATCACAGTCATCTCCAAACAGGCAGATGGTTGCCGCATCCGCATGGCATGCCTTTCCGTTCAATGTCTTTTCTGTCGAGAAAATACAGTGGATCCGGGATCGGTCCTGATGGCCGAAGGACAGCAAGGCAGACCAGTGCGCCCCCAATTGCTCCATGATCGGGGCAAGGGCGGTTCTGTACGCATCATTTGGGTCGTGACAGTCCAATATATCCGGGATCACGGAAAGAAGACTCACCTTCCCTCCAGAGACGTGAGTTGTTTTCACGCGTGTCTGTGACCCGGATAATGTGGAAAGGGTGCACGCCAATTGTGGCATTTCAGGCAGGACTCATGATGCGGATGAACGGGATCGGCGCGCCGATATGCGTTCAATGGATCATGGGTAATCCGTCTCCATATGAACGCAGGGAGTACGAACCATTCTAGTGCAATCCCTGTCTCGACACTTTGCGTCAGCTATACAGTTTCCAAATGCCTGTGTTTCGGGTATGATGTTAAGGCTATTGTTGGCGTATGGGTTGTTTGAGGCGGCGTGTGGATCGGATTGCCGGGGCCATAACAGGGATTTGTGCTGCGCAGACAGCGCGCCAGTTGCAGCAGGCTATGCTGCAAGGCCTTGAGAGCTTTGGTTTTCACAGCTTCAATCTTTCGTTTCGCAAGAAAGATCGCCGTGAGTTCATGATCGCGCCAACCCTGACAAACTGGGCGAGCCGCGACCTCGAACTCTATGTCAGTGAGGGGTGGGCGGATCGTGATCCGCTGCTTGCTCTGGCAACCCGGCCCGGTGCGCCATTGGTGTGGACCCCGGATTGCTGGGTCGCTTCACGGCAGCATGGCTTGTATGGTGAATATGTGAAAAGCACGGGCATTGTCAGTGGGGCAACCGCGTCTCTGGATCATCAGTCCGGAACGCTGAGTGCAATCACTGCCCTGTCCTTTTCCGGTCCACCCAGAAGCCCGGCGGATGCTTATGCGGTTCAGGCTCTCGGGCAGGTTGCGGTTGCGCGGGCTGCTGTGCTGGGCATGACCGGAGCGGATTGCGCAGGCTTGTCCTGTCTGGACAGGCTCTCGGTGCAGCAGATGGAGATTCTCGAATGGGTAGCCCGCGGGAAATCCAATGCCGATATCGCCGTCATTATCGGCCTGTCCAAGCGTGCCGTGGATTACCATGTCTCACAAATCCTGCAAAAGCTTGAAGTTGCGAGCAAGGTGCAGGCTGTCGCCATCTTTTCAAGCTGCTGATACTTGTCACCAGCAATGTGCGCCGGGTGGATGAAACGGGCAGGTTATGGTTTCGGGCTGGCGCTGGACTGTGATATGCAGCCGAATTGAAGGGTTTGACAGCCAGAGGGAGCACATTCATGTGGCGATTACCATCGTCTGTCGCGCGCTTGTCCGGGTTGTGATGCGGGATATGGTTTCCACGGGTAAAAATCCTGCCATCTGGCGGCGTGCTCCCGTAACCTCTGCTGGCTTGTCATTTCTGCTCACCGGGTGTGGCGGGGAGCCGCCGAGCCCCTCCATGTTTTTTTTCGGCGCTTATTTTCCCTCATGGCTGCTGTGTGTCGCGGGTGGAATCATCGGCTCGGTGGTGTTGCGCGCGGTGTTTATCCGCGTTGGCATAGATGACCAGCTGCCGGTGCGTCTGCTGGTGTATGTCTGCCTTGCAGCGGCAATCGGCTTTACCCTCGCGCTTGTCATTTACGGGTTGTGACCATGACGGACCCTGAAACCCGGCCATCCCCCCCGGATGCGGTTCAGAACAGCGCACCCCCGCAGGAGCGTTCTCCTTATGCGGGGCACAAGGCTGGCGGCCTCGGCATTCTGGTTGCGGTGCTCATCATTGTGGGGGCCGGCCTGCTTGGCTGGCTGTATCTGCGGGCGGGCGAGAACAACCCGACCTCGAAGGATGCGGTGCTGGTTGCGGATACGGTCAATGTCGGCGCCATGGTGCCGGGTCGCGTCATCGCGATCCATGCGGTGGAAAACGGCAGGGTGCGCAAGGGTGATCTGCTGTTCGAACTGGACCCGGTGCCGTTTCAGCACCTGACCGCGCAGACACAGGCCGATCTGAAGCTGGCGGAAGCCGCACTGGAAACCCAGCGCCGCAACATTGCCGCCGAACAGGCCAATGCCGAGATTGCCAGCCAGCAGATTGCCCGCGCCCGCACCAATCTGGCGCTGGCAGAGGCAACACTTGCGCGGCTCAATGCCCTGTTGCCAAAGGGTTATGTCTCTCGCCAGCAGGTGGATGACGCGCGCACTGCCCGCGATGATGCCCGCGTCAGCCTTTCTCAGGCCATGAAGCAGTCCGAGGCCGCAAGCCGGCTGGTGGGCACGCTGGATGAAGCCGAGGCGCTGGTGGCGGCACGCCGTGCGGCACTGGCCGTGGCTGAATACAATCTTGAAAACACAAAGGTTTATGCTCCGCATGATGGCTGGGTGGTGGGCCTTCACACGGCATCTGGCCAGTTCGTGATTTCAGGCCAGTCCCTGTTCACGCTGATTGATACGAGCAAATGGTTTGCCTCTGCCGCTTATGACGAGACAGAGCTGCCGCTGATGCGTGTTGGCAATTGCGCCCGTGTTTATGTGCTGGCAGACAGTTCCCGTCCGCTGAAAGGTGTGGTGGATGGCATTGGCTGGGGCGTGGCCTCGGAAGAGCTGATCAATCTGCCCCGTTCCTTGCCCTATGTGCCAAAGACGCTGAACTGGGTGCGCATTGCCCAGCGCTTTCCCGTGCGTGTCCGCCTGATCGAGGCCCCCGAGGAGCTGATGCGCATTGGCGCTTCTGCCGCCGTAACCGTGCAGCATGGAACAGATTGCTGAATCGCCCCTGCGGCAGATGGTTCGCCAGACACTGGCGGACCTGAGGCCCTTTCCCCTGCGCTTTGCAATGACATGGCGCATCGCCGCCGTGTGTGCGCTGGTCTCGGGGGTTGCGATGATGTACGAGATCCCGGAATCGGCCATCAGCTGCTATCTCGTCATCTTCCTGATGAAGGCGGATGGCACCGAGAATGTTCTCGTTCCGCTGGTGGCGGCTTTTCTCATCACCATTGTGGTGCTGCTGCTGCTGGTGGTTGTCATCCTCACCGTGGAGTCCCCGCTTTTGCGGGTTCTGGCCATGGCGTTTTTCTCCTTCATCTTCCTGTTTATCGGTGCCGCCTCCAAGCTGGGGGAAGCGGGTGGCGTGGTGGCGCTGATCTTTGCTTTCCTGTTGACGCTTCTGGATATGGTCCCGTTTGGGAAAATCATTTCCGAAGGGCTGCGTTATACTTGGGAAATGGGGGTGATGCCGCTGTTTGTCACGGCAGCCTTCAGTCTTGTGTTTGGCCCGCCCACCCTGCACGTGTTGCGGGTGGTGATGCTGGAGCGGCTGGGCGCAGCGCGTGAAGCGCTGGGAGGAAACCGCGAAAAGCTGGAAGACCTGCTGCATGAGGGCAATGATGATGCGGAAAAGCGCGCCAGCTTCGTGAAGCTGTTTCATCTGGCTCCCAATCCGGCAATCGCGCGGATCGGAGCCGATGTGCAGGCATCCTACAAGCTGATGCTGGCTGCCGGTGCCATGCCTGCTGATACCCCGGCTGCTGTGCGCGCAAATCTGGATGCTGATCTGGCCGCAGCAGAAATGGCGCTGGAAGCCGGTCAGCCGATTCCGCCCCCGATAGCCATGCCCGTTTCAACCTATGCAGAACGGGCGATCTGCAATGCACTCGCGCATATGGCCGGAACCCGGAAGACGCAGTTCAAGTCCGCCCCTTCAGAACCCTTCTTTGCCCCGGATGCGTTCACCAACCCGGCCTACCAGCTGTTTGCACTGAAGATTACGCTTGCGGCCATCGGCTGTTACATTTTTTACACTGCTATTGCGTGGAATGGCATTCATACAGCCATGATCACCTGTTATGTGGCGGCTCTGGGCACGACGGGTGAAACCATCCACAAGCTGGCCCTGCGCATTGGCGGGTGCCTTGTGGGGGCGGTGCTGGGCTTTGCCGCCATTTTGTTCCTTATTCCCTCCATGGATGATGTGTGGCAGCTCATGCTGCTCATTTTCCTTGCAACCCTTGTGGCTGCATGGGTTTCCACCGGGCCGGAGCGCATCTCCTATGCCGGGGTGCAGGTCGGGCTGGCCTTCTTCCTCATCCTGTTGCAAGGCTTCAGCCCCAGCACCAGCATGGATACAGGATGGGACCGTATTGTCGGTATTCTCGTCGGCAATATAGCGGTGTATCTGGTATCTACCCTCATCGACCCCATGCCTCTGGCTGGTACAGTCCGGGAAAATCTGGCGAAGGCGCTGGAGGGGGCGGCGCGGCTGGCGGCTATTTCGCCGGCTGAACGCACATCGCATGTGGCGCAGGCAGCGCAGGTGGAGAAGCTGGTGGGGCAGGTAAATTATCAGATCTACCTGCTGCCTTTTGAACCGGCACGCCTGCAGCTTTCGCCACAACAGAAGCTGAATCTGAAAGACATGACCGAACAGGTCGCCCTGTTGAGCCGCGAAATCTTCCTCTCCCCCGATGATCTTTCGGCGCTTTCCGCGCGCCTTGGCACACTGGCGCAGACCGTGCGCCAGCCCGATTCCGGTTCCGCCTGCCTTAGAGAGGAGGATCTTCCGGGTGGGGAAGATGATGCCCATGCATCCATGCGCATCACGCGCAGAATCGGACGCATGGAAGCTCTGGGTGCGGGAAGCCTGTCATGCTGACGCGCCTTGCACATCTCATCCGGCATGCACGCTCCGCCCGCCTGTGTGTGGCGCTGGTGGCCGTGTGCAGCGTACTGGGCGCATGTGCCCCCAATGCGATAGATCTCGCTCCCGAAGCGGCAGACCAGCCCTGGGCGCCTGCACAACCGGGGCAGGAGCAGGCCAGCGCCCTTCTGCCACAGCCCGGGCAGGCCAGGGATGACGCTGCCCAGCCCATGGATGCGACGCGCCCTCCTGATTTCACCATTCCCGCCAACCCTGAACTGGCGCAGATGACGCAGGCCCCCCAGCTGGATGCCAAGCGCAGCTATGGGCTGGCGGAACTGATTGACATTGCCCAGCGCTCCAGCCCGGATACCCGCATTGCATGGCAGCAGGCGCGGCAGGCCGCGCTGGCGGTCGGCATGGTGGAGGCCACTTACCTGCCGCTTATCACGGCCAATGTGCTGGCGGGCGGCATTGAAACCTCTGTCGCCAATCCGGTGCCACTTGGCGATCGTCATATCAGGCTGTCAGCACAGGGCACCTCGGCGCTTGTGGCCTTTGAATGGCTGGTGTTTGATTTTGGCCAGCGCGGGGCTGTCGCCAAGGCGGCCCGGGAAGGCTCGTTTGCCGCTAATGTGCTGTTCAATGCCGCGCATCAAAGGCTCATTCTGGAGGTTGCCTCCGCCTATTACCGCCATGGTGCGGCGGTGAGCGGGTTGCGGCTTGCCCGCCAGTCTCTGGTCAACAGCAATGCGGTGCTTGCGGCGGTGGATGCGCAGATGGCCAATGGCCGCGCCACCACGGTGGAACTGGCGCAGGCGCGCCAGCAGGTGGCACAATCGAAACTGAAGGTGGTGACCGCCGAAGGGCTGGTGCGGGACCATTATCAGGCGCTGCTGACGGCCATGGGTGTGAACGCGACCCAGACAATCAGGATCAGCGAGCCGGCACGGCGTGGCCTGCCGGCGCGGGTGGACAATACCGCAGAAGAGATGATCCGCCTTGCCTTGTCTCGCCGGCCGGATGTGGTGGCAAGCTATGCCGCGCTGAAGGCGAGCAATGCGGGCGTTGAGGCGGCACAAGCCGAGATCATGCCCAAGGTTTTCCTTTCCGGTGCGGCAGGCCCGAACGATACGCGCTATGGCGTGGGCAACCTGCCATCCTCGCGTGAGCGCTATAACAGCGGCGCGATCATGCTGGGGGCAACCGTGCCGATCTATGATGCCGGCCTGCGGGCCGCCCAGCTGAAGAATGCGCAATCACAGGCCGCTGCCGCAGAGCAAACCTTCCGCAAGACGCAGAATGCGGCTGTCTCGGAAATTGTGGTGGCCTCCAATGTGCTGCGCACGGCGCTTGAATCCTACCGGGCTGCGGGTTCACTGGCGGCGGCTGCCAACACCACCTATGATGCCGCCCTTGAGGCCTACAGGAACGGGATTGGCACCATTACGGTTGCAAATGAGGCGAATACAGCCCTTCTGGATGCACGACTGGCGCAGACTGAAGCGCATGCGGTTGCGCTGATTGCAGCGGTCAATCTGGCGTTCCTGACCGGTAGCCTCACATCGCGGGATAATCTGGGTCTGCATGGCCCGCGCTATTGAGGGTTCGCATGTTCTGGATGCGAGCCGTTGTCCGCTTCACCTGAAAATGTTGTGAGCGCAGGTCTGTCCTGAAATGAAGACGCCTGCGCCATTTTCAGATGGCGCAGGCGTCAAGATGTGCTGATGGCCGGTTCCGGCCACCAGAAAAGGGGCGATGCGGCCTGTCAGAGCCCTTCAAACAGCGCGGTGGAGAGATAGCGCTCGGCGAAGGAGGGGACGATAACCACAATCTGCTTGCCGGCCATGTCCTCGCGCGAGGCGATCTCGATCGCGGCAGCCACAGCCGCACCGGAGGAAATGCCGCCGGCAATGCCTTCATAGCGGGCCAGCGCGCGAGCGGTATCGAAAGCGGTCTGGTTGCCCACAGTCACCACCTCATCAATGATGTTGCGCTCCAGAACAGCCGGCACGAAGCCTGCACCAATGCCCTGAATCTTGTGGGGGCCGGGCGTGCCGCCGGACAGGACCGGGGAATCCTCCGGTTCCACCGCAACCATGCGCAGGCTGCTCTTGCGGGGCTTCAGCACCTGCCCAATTCCGGTGATGGTGCCACCCGTGCCGACACCGGACACGACCACATCCACCTTGCCATCCGTATCGTTCCAGATTTCCTCGGCGGTGGTGTTGCGATGGGCTTCCGGGTTGGCCTTGTTGCGGAACTGCTGCGGCATGGCGGCCTTGGGCAGTTCCTGAAGCAGTTGCTCAGCCTTGGCCACAGCGCCCTTCATGCCGAGATTGGCGGGGGTGAGGATCAGTTCGGCACCCAGCAGAGCCAGCATCTTGCGGCGTTCCACCGACATGCTTTCCGGCATCACCAGAATGAGGCGATAGCCGCGTGCAGCCGCCACGAAGGCCAGCGCAATGCCGGTATTGCCGGAGGTCGGCTCTACCAGAACGGTATCTGCATCCACCGCGCCCTCGCGCTCCATCGCCTCGATCATGGCGACGCCGATGCGGTCCTTGACGCTGTTGAGCGGATTGAAGAATTCGAGCTTGGCCAGAATCTCGGCCCGTGCGCCGCGCAGGGCCGGCAGGCGCTTCAGGCGCACCAGCGGGGTGTTGCCAATGGTCTCGGTAATGGAGTCGAAAATCCGGCCACGGCCCGGACGGTCAGCTGAAGACGAGGTTGTGTCAGCCATGGGTGTTCTCCTGAAAATGCTCTGCCCTGCGCCATTCTCCACTTCTGTGGGGGGTGGCGTCTGTTTCAGATGGTAAAGTCGATACGCTCATGGTCGGAGCCATGGCCCCGGTTGTCTGCTGCCCGGCACAGATCTTCGAGCGTGACCGTATCGAGCGCCGAGTCGAATGTGTTTTCAGCCGCAGCGACAGCAGGTTGCACAACTTCTGTCACAAGCGTGGGGAGGATGATGTCCTTTTCCTCTTCCGCGCCCTCGGCCACGCGCACAATCTGCGCCACGGAAACCCTGCGCCGTTCGCGCGCCAGCTCATAGCCGCCGCGTGGGCCGCGCACCCCTTTCAGAACACCGGCATGCACCAGTGCCTGCAACACAGGCTCCAGCCGGCGTGGCGGCAGGCCGTGACGTGCAGCCAGTGCTTTGGCCGCAACCGGCGTGCCACGGGAGTGAATCGCCACATCTACAACGGCGGCAATGGCGAGAAGGCTTTTGTCGGATAAACGCGGCATGGGCTGTGGCTGCTTATAGAAATTACAGTCCGGTGAGTCCTGTTGAACCAAAACCACCGGCTCCACGTGCAGTTTGGTCCAAATCTCCAGATTCTTCCAGCATTATTTGCATCACGGGGGCCACCACAAGCTGCGCTATGCGCATGCCGCGTGTGATGGAAAAGGCTTCAGGCCCGTGATTGATGAGGATAACCTTGATCTCGCCGCGATAGTCCGCATCCACGGTGCCGGGGGCATTGAGCACGGTGACGCCATGCTTGAGCGCAAGGCCGGAGCGCGGGCGCACCTGCCCCTCAAACCCCTGTGGCAAGGCCAGCGCCAACCCGGTGGGTACGGCCAGAAAGCGGCCCGGTTCCAGCACCAGCGTTTCATCAGCAGCAATGGCAGCCGCCAGATCAAGTCCCGCCGCACCGGCGGTGGCCTGTTCGGGAAGGGGCAGGTCTGCCCCATGGGGCAGGCGCCGGGCGGGAACGCAAAGGGGGCGGGCAGTCATCAGGCTTGTCCTTCCAGCAATGTGGCGATGCGAGCCGCAAGGCGGCGGCCCACCTCCGCCTTCGAGGCAGTTGGCCAGTCCTCCACCGCATCGTGGCTCACCAGATGCACGGTGTTGATGTCTCCTCCCATCACGCCATGGGCGGGCGAGACATCATTGGCGACGATGAGGTCGCAGCCCTTGCGGTCCAGCTTGGCGCGGGCATGCTCCACCACCTTTTCCGTCTCTGCGGCAAAGCCGATGACAAGGCGCGGACGCAATGTGGCATGGCGGGAAATGGTGGCCAGTATGTCCGGGTTTTCCACCAGATGCAGGGCAGGTGTGCCTTGCGGACCTTTCTTGATCTTCTGGTCGGCGGCATCCGCCACGCGCCAGTCCGCCACGGCGGCGGTGAAGATGGCGGCATCCACGGGCAGGTTATGTTCCACGGCCGCGAGCATCTCTCTCGCGGTTTCCACATGCAGGGTGCGCACATTTGGCGGGTCTGGCAGATCCACCGGCCCGGAGACCAGAACCACCTGTGCGCCGGCCGCTGCCGCCGCTGCCGCAATCGCATGGCCCTGCTTGCCGGAAGACCGGTTGGCGATATAGCGCACCGGATCAATCGGCTCATGGGTGGGGCCGGAGGTGACAAGAATGCGCCGCCCGGCAAGGCTGGCCGAACCCACATGCGTGAAGTGCGCCTCAATGGCCGCCAGAATTTCCATCGGTTCGGCCATGCGCCCTTCGCCGAACTCGTCCCGCTCGGCCATGGCTCCGGCATTGGGGCCGATACGGGTGATGCCATCGCTTTCCAGTATCGCCAGATTGCGGCGCGTGGCCGGGTGCGCCCACATGCGCGGGTTCATGGCGGGGGCGATCAGCACCGGCTTGTCGGTGGCGATGAGGGCGGTGGAGGCCAGATCATCGGCGATGCCATGGGCCATGCGGGCCATGAGGTCTGCCGTGGCCGGGGCAACGACCACAAGGTCTGCCTCGCGGGAAAGACGAATATGGCCGATGTCATGCTCGGCGGTCAGGTCGAACAGGTCGGTGAAAACCCGTTCCCCGGTGAGTGCGCCAAGCGTGAGGGGGGTCACAAACTGCTGGGCGGCGGGGGTGAGAATCGCGCGCACACTGGCCCCGCGCTCTTTCAGCCGGCGTATCAGTTCCAGACATTTATAAGCAGCAATGCCGCCGCTTATGATGAGGAGGATGCGTTTGTTGCGCAGCATCTGTCTGGCTCCTGCTGGGGACGGCCGGGCTGCCCCCGGTGATCCGGTTTTGCCATATAGCCATGCACACGCGCCGAGGCCAGCATTGCGCGCGCACCGCACGGGTTTTGCAACAGGATAGCCGATGCCCTGATGATGGGCCTTGCCCAGCGGAAAGGGTTTCAGGCCATCTGCTCCGGTCTTTGCCCGGTGTCCGGGAAAGGTCGCTCACAAGAGGGGCAGAGGGAGGTGCTGGAGTTGCGCGGCCTTGGTGCGGTTATAGTGCGTGCCGGCTGGCCCGTGCGGCGGCCCAGCCGGAGATTGCGGAAAATGGCGGGAGCAGCCAGACCGCTCCCGCCCTGTTCTCACCAGAAGCCGGGACCATAGGGGCCGCCCCATGGGCCCATGTCATAGGCATTGTCCTGGTTCATCATGGCCGTCATCTCTTCCTGATTGGCCAGATTCTGCTGGAACTGCATCTGCTGATAGGCCTGATAGTTGGCCTGGGTGCCGTAATAGAGGCACTGGCACCCCTTGGGATCAGCATAGAAGAAGACCGGCTTGCCGTTCTTGCTCTGCATGAAGATCTGGTTTGGCGGGAATTTCTGCAAGGAGGCGAGCTGCTGCGGGGTGTTTGCCGGGCGCATGTTGAAGCCGGCAGCAGAGAGCATGCTCTCCTTGTTCTGTGCAGCCGTGACGCAAGCGCCAAGGCCGATGCTCAGTACAGCCAGCGCAGCAATGGTAGCTGATTTCACGCGGGTTTCTCCTCTCAGCGGTCTTTCCTGACCGGATGGTAAAATTCTGCCTTGTCTGTCATGCAGGTGCAACCGGCAATGCGGAATACAAACGGGATAACTCCGCATTGGAAAGGTGCCAGAAATCCTTGTGAGTCGGCTTCTTTTTCCGGGAGGTGGAAGTAGTTTATGTATTGGGGTGGAGACTCGCGTGAGGGAGCCGTCAGGCTTCCCGATCCCCGTGACAAGAGCAAAGTATATCTGGCATAAAGCAGTTCTGCACGGGATCGGAAAGCTTCACTATGATGCCATTGGTGGATTCTGGCGCGGTGCCCCTGACCTTCTGGGGGCGTGAGTTTGAGGATTCCGCAACCGAAACCCTGTTTCGGGAGAGCCGGTTTGATGAAACCCGCCTCCAGTTGCGCCATCTGTTTCGTGCGGTTGCTGTTCTCAGCCTGATGGTTCTGGTGATGCTGGCAGCCTTCGGGATGGCGGTGCCGCAACTGAAACCTGTGGGTGCCGCAGGGGGAGTGATCGCGTTCTGCTCCTCGCTGGGTGGCCTGTGGATTCTCGGCCGCGCCCGCACGCCCCGGAATCTGGAAACGATCTTTGTCATCTGGCAGTGGTGCGCTGTGCTTGCAGTGATCCTGCTGATTTATGCACATGACGGGCGGGCGCTGTTTCTGGTCTTTTTATTGCCCACGGCACTGTATCTGTCTGCCCAGATTTCTTTCCAGCTGTGTCTGGGCGGAGGGATCAGCGTCAGTCTTGTGCTGCTTTATGCCTATCAGGGGCTGCCGGGGAGCGACACATGGCAGTGGGGCGTCGCGCTGACTGTTCTGCTGTTGAATGTCTCACTGGCCTTCTGCGTTGTCCGCACCAATCGGCTGCAACGCCTGCAGTGGGTTTCTGCCCAGGCCGAGCGTTTGGCCCGCCAGCGCCAGCGTGAGAGCGAGGGGCAGCTTCAGGCGGTTTTTCAGGCTGTTCCGCTTCCGCTGGTTGTGACCAGACGTGAGGATGGCCGCATCATGAAGTTTAATGAGGCAACCCTGCGCTTCTATGGCGGCCCCGAAAGCGAGCTGCGCAGCCTGAAGGCTTACGAGATCTATGTGAACCCGGAACGGCGCGCGCTGCTGGATTCGCAGATTGAGAGCCAGGGGCATGTCACGGATTTCCAGCTGTCCCTTCGTATCCGGGAAGGGACGCGCAATGTTATTTTGGCCGCCGCGCCGGTGGAGCTTGCCGGTGAGCCATGCCTTGTTTCTGCCCTTGTGGATGTCACCGAGCGCACGGCCGTGGAACAGCAGGTGCGCTATGCGGCGCATCATGATGCGCTGACAGGGCTGCCCAACCGGGCCGCCTTTCAGGAACACCTGCAAGCAGCCCTGTCCGGGCGTTCCGCACGGCAGGGCGTTTGTTTGCTGCTGGTGGATCTGGATGGCCTGAAAGACGCCAATGATTCCCTTGGTCATGATGCGGGTGATGCCGTGCTGTGCGAGATCGCCCGGCGGCTGGTGCGTCTGGCTGGCGCGGGGCCAATGGTGGCGCGGCTGGGCGGGGATGAGTTCGTCATCATGCTGGAAGCATCCGATGCGCTGCGTCAGGGCCAGCGTATCGCGCATGCGATTGTCAGTGACCTGCGTCGTCCCTTCGCCCATGCGCGTCATCATCTTTCCACACGGGTCAGCATCGGCATTGCCTCCTGTCCCGAGCATGACTGCTCCTACCGGGAACTGATGAAGGCGGCGGATCTGGCCCTTTATGCCGCCAAGCAGCAGGGGCGGAACCGCTACGTTGTCTATGCTCCCGATATGCGGCAGGTGGTGCAGGCGCGCCTGAACCTGCTGCGCGCCATGGCCGAAGCGCTGGAGCGCGATGAGATCGAGCCTTTCTACCAGCCCAAGATTTCCCTCACCACCGGCCAGCTTGAGGGCTTCGAGGCGCTGGCCCGCTGGCGGCGCAGCCCCACCAGCGTGCTTGGCCCCGCCTCCTTCGAGATGGCCTTGAGCGACCCGGAAATGTCGGTGCTGCTGAGTGAGCGGATCATCGCGCGGGTGACGCGTGATGTGAGTGGCTGGATCAAGGCGGGTTATGATTGCGGGCGCATCGCCATCAACCTGTCTGCCGCCCAGTTCTCCCAGCGGGATCTGGCCGCGAACCTGCTGGGGCAGTTTCGCGCTGGCGGGGTCGATCCCTCCTGCTTTGATGTGGAAATCACGGAAACGGTTTTTCTTGGTCGCGATATCGGGCAGGTGCGTGCCACGCTTCATGCCCTGCGCATGATGGGCGTGGGGGTTTCCTTCGATGATTTTGGCACCGGCTATGCCGCGCTGGTGCATCTCAAGCAGTTGCCCATTGATGTCATCAAGATCGACCGGGGGTTCGTGAAGGATATTGAACGCGATCCGTTCGACACCGCCATTGTGCGTGCCGTGATTGATCTGGGGCGCGAGTTGAAGATGGGTGTGGTGGCCGAAGGGGTGGAAACCGCGGGGCAGGCCCGCTTTCTGGAGGATTGCGGCTGTGAGGTAGCGCAGGGCTTCCTGTTTTACAGGCCCATGCCGGCTTCAGACGTCGCCGCCCTTCTGGAGCGGGAGAGTGAGACAGTGGCCTTGTCCCGTCGTGCCCTGTTTGCCTGATGTCCGCGGTAGAATGAAATGATGTGCAGACTTGATTTTTACCGCTTCCCCTCCGATATGCAGAGCCACAATGCCTGCGCGCAAAGCGGGCCAAACAGGCTGGAGCACACCTTCCGCAGAACGGGACGGGATGTTCTGCCAATGACGTTTCAAGCATGGGCTTCCTGATGCGGGAAGCTGAACAAGCCAAGGGGAAAACCGGATGAGCGACCAGACGAGCGCGACCGAGAACACAAATGTGGCCGATATGGCTGCAAGGCCGTCTGAAGAGGTCGCCGAGGCTGTCACCGAAACGCTGTCTCCTGTCGATGCGATTCATCCGGCCGAGTTGGAGCGGGCGCGGCTGGAAGAAGAGGTGGCCAGCCTGAAGGACAAGTGCCTGCGCGCACTGGCCGAGGTGGAGAATGTGCGCCGCCGGGCCGAGCGCGAAGTGGCCGATGCCAAGACCTATGGCGTCGCCTCTTTTGCGCGCGATGTGCTGACCGTGGCTGACGATCTGTCCCGCGCGCTCTCGACTGTGGATGATGAGGCCAAGGTGAATGCCGAAGGTCCGCTGAAGGGGCTGATTGAAGGCATTGAGCTGACCGAGCGCGGACTGGGCCGGGCGCTGGAAAAGCAGGGTGTGCGCAAGGTGGACCCGAAGGGGGAGAAGTTCGACCCCAACCAGCATCAGGCCATGTTTGAGGTGCCGGACCCGAGCGTTCCCAATGGCACCGTGGTCCAGGTGGTGCAGTCGGGCTATCTCATTGGCGAGCGTGTGCTGCGTCCGGCCATGGTTGGCGTTTCACGCGGTGGTCCCAAGGCCGATGCCGCACCGGCCCAGCCTGCGGATGAGACGGCTGCGGACGACAAGGCCTGAGCCGTTTGGCGAAACAGGACCCGAATATGCAGACGGGCCGGTTTTCCGGCCCGTTTTCTTTTGTGCGGTACTGGCCGGGCAGGATGCAGAATGGTCTCCCGTCTTGAACCTGACCGGCACAGACCCGACATAAGCCCAAGCGGCCACACAGCTCCCGGCCCGCGACCGCACAGGAGTGAAGACATGTCTGGTTCCCCCACATACACCCCTCCCAAGGTCTGGACGTGGGAGCAGCCCAGCGGCGGGCGCTTCGCCAGCATCAATCGCCCCATTGCCGGCTCCACCCATCAGAAGGCGCTGCCGGTTGGCAGGCACCCGCTCCAGCTCTATTCGCTGGCAACGCCGAACGGGCAGAAGGTGACCATTCTGCTGGAAGAGCTGCTGGCGCTGGGCCATGGCGGTGCGGAATATGATGCCTGGCTGATCCGTATCGGGGATGGCGACCAGTTCTCCAGCGGCTTTGTGGAGGTGAACCCCAACTCCAAGATTCCGGCGTTGATGGACCACTCCGGTGAAAAGCCGGTGCGGCTGTTCGAGTCCGGTGCGATTTTGCTGTATCTGGCTGAGAAGTTTGGCGCGTTTGTGCCCACAGACCCGGCGGTGCGGGCGGAGTGTCTTTCCTGGCTGTTCTGGCAGATGGGCAGTGCGCCCTATATTGGCGGCGGCTTTGGCCACTTCTTTGCCTATGCGCCGGAAAAGTTCGAATATCCGATCAACCGCTTTTCCATGGAAGCCAAGCGCTTGCTGGATGTGCTGGACCGGCGGCTGGCGGTCAGCCCCTATCTTGCGGGTGAGGACTACAGCATTGCCGATATTGCCGCCTTCCCCTGGTATGGCGGGCTGGTGAAGGGCTGGCTGTATGAAGGCTCTGTCGAGTTCCTCTCCCTGCATGAATACGCGAATGTGCGCCGCTGGGCTGATGCCATTGCCGTGCGTCCGGCTGTGCAGCGCGGGCTGATGGTGAACCGCAGCTTTGGCCCGCTGGAAGGCCAGCTTCATGAACGCCATGATGCCAGCGATTTTGAAACCCGCACGCAGGACAAGCTGGAAGCGCTCAAGGGCTGATTGCCCTGCAAAACGCTTTCGCAAATAGCCTGAGGACATGCCCCGGATGGTTCCGGGGCATGTCTGTTTTATGTGGGGCAAGGAAGGCGGTCAGAGCTTCTGGTACATGACCAGTGCATCCACCTCACCCTTGGTGGGGTGCCGGAATGCGCCGGGCAGGTGGCCCACGGTTTCGAAACCGCAGGCCTGCCACAGCTTGACGGCCTGCACATTGGTGCTGACAACAAGGTTGAACTGCATGGCCTTGTAGCCTTGTGCGCGGGCCTGTTCGAGCGAGTGCCGGCACAGGGTGCGCCCGATGCCCCTGCCGCCCGCTATGGCCGAAACCATGTAGCCGCAATTGCAGACATGACCGCCTCCGCCCTGCCTGGGCTGGTTGGGCCTGAGATAATAGGTGCCGAGAATCTGGCCATCCTCTTCGGCGACGAAGACGCTCTTTTCCGCATCCAGCCAGTAGGCCAGCGCTTCGTCACGGCTCATGTCGCGGGGCAGGGTGTAGGTTTCGCCAGCCCGGATGACAGGGCCGAGAATACGCCAGAGCGCATCGGCATCTTCAGGACGCGCAGAACGGATCAGCATGAGGGGTTCCGAAACAGGGATGTAACCGGCCCCCACGATACATGGCGCGGGGCGGATTGTCCGCTCCCGCGCCTTTCGGGTTGGCTCAGGCGGGCACAGCCTCCCATGCCGGGAAGGGGTCCGGGAGATATTTCAGTGCTTCGGGATCGAAGATGGCCGGATCATTCGGGCCGACAAGGCAGGCGTCGAGTTCTGCACGCATGGCAGTTTCATCCAGCCCGATGCCGATAAAGACCAGTTCCTGCCGCCGGTCACCATAGCCGGGCACCCACTGGGCGCGCAGCCATGAGCGCCAGTCCGGGTTTGTGGGCCAGTGCTCCTGCGGAATGCTGGCCCACCAGCGCCCGATATTGCCGGTCTGGCAAATGGCACCGGCAAGGCTCATCTCGCCGACCCCCTTGGGGCGGGTCGCCAGCCAGAACAGCCCCTTGGCCCGTACCAGCCCCGGCCATGTGCGGGCCAGAAAATCATGGAAGCGGTCCGGGTGGAACGGGCGGCGGGCGCGATAGACGAAGGAGGAAATGCCATATTCCTCCGTTTCCGGCACATGGTCCCGAAAACCGTTGAGTTCCTTGAACCAGAGCGGGTGGGTGCTGGCGCGCTCCGGGTCGAACAGCGTGGTGCCGAGCACATCCTTCAGGGCCACGTTGGAGAAGTCCGTCTCGATGAGGCGGGCATCCGGGTTCAGGGACTTGACCACCCCGCGCACGGTGGCCCGCTGTTCCGGCACCACGCTGGAGACCTTGTTGAGCACGATCACATCGGCGAACTCGATCTGGTCGGTCAGCAGGTCCACCAGCGTGCGCTCATCTTCCTCGCCAGCCACCTCGCCACGGTCCTTCAGGAAATCGCGCGAGCCGAAATCTTTCAGCAGATTGGCGGCATCCACCACCGTCACCATGGTATCGAGGCGGGCGATGTCGGAGAGGGAAAAGCCGTCCTCATCACGGAAATCGAAGGTGGCGGCCACAGGCAGCGGCTCGGCAATGCCGGTGGACTCGATCAGCAGATAATCAAAGCGCTCCTCGGCGGCGAGACGCTTTACCTCGGTCAGCAGGTCATCACGCAGAGTGCAGCAGATGCAGCCATTGGTCATCTCCACCAGCTTTTCCTGCGTCTGGGAGAGATTGGCCCCGCCGGAACGCACCAGTTCCGCATCAATATTCACCTCGCTCATGTCATTGACGATGACCGCCACCTTCAGCCCCTCGCGATTGGAGAGGATGTGGTTGAGCAGGGTGGTTTTTCCTGAACCGAGAAAGCCGGACAAGACTGTTACCGGCAGGCGGGTATCCCGCATCATATATACTCCGGGCAATGGGTAGGCCGGGGCATGGGCGCAACAGATTTCGGCGCACGCCAGCTCCGGCGACACAAATGATATAATATATCAATATGGAATTCGTAAAGTCCGCAACTGCACAAGAGGAGTTGGGGACGCAGAAAATGCGTGCTGAAAAATCAAAGGGCGTTTCTCTTGTTCAGAGAAACGCCCTGTTGCGGTTTCACCAATGCAGGCCGCAAAGGCCTGTCTTTCAAGGTTCAGTCTTTGGGAGCGTTTGCGAAAATACGGTCCACCAGCGTCTGCACGCGGGAGAAAGCGGCCTCGGCACCTGCCGCAACGCGCTTTTCGTTTTCCTCGTCAATTTCAGGGGCATCAAGCGCTGCCGTGAAGGTGCGCCAGTGCAGGCCGCGCCCTTCGGGGGCCGCACCCAGATGGCGTGCGCCGATGGTCTCGGAAAGACCCAGCGCCACCGCCGCCTTCAGCAGGAAAGCCGCGCCAAGGTTGGAGCCTTCCGCCACATAGAGCCACCCCAGCGCGGTGGGGATATCGACAGTCTTGCCATCGAACAGGGGCGCACCATCGGCTTCAGGTGGGGCAATGCCGAGATCGGCCAGATCCTGCGCAATCAGTGAAAAGCGGCGGCGGCCTTCCAGATCCGGCAGCATGCGGTCGAGTTCGGGATTGGAGTAGAGCGCGTCAATATCGCGGTGGAACAGATACTGGACCTGAAGAAACAGGCCATAACGCTCGCGGCTCTCGAACGGGCGACCCGCCATGATCGACTTGTCGAGCTTTGAATGCGTCTCGTGGGTCAGCTTCTTGAGCGCCAGAGCACGCTGCGCGGCGGGCCGTTCGAGGGTTTCGGTGGTCATGAGGCAATCCTCGTCGTCTCGGGGCAAGGCATCGGAAACGGGGATCAGGCTGATTCTGGGTTTCAGATCAGTTGGCTTCGGTATGAACCACCGATGGCTGCGCCTGAGCATCCTGCCCGGGGATATAAGCCCTTTTGCGCATAGGGAACAGGGGCAGCCTGCATCGCATTCTGGACAATATCCGCATTGTCCAGAATGGTGAGCCTGAACATCCACTTGCCGGATAGCCGGCCAGAGATATGTGGAGCGAGGGGCACGGGCATGAATGATTTCATCTTCAGCACGACCAGAACCATCATTTCCCGCATGGGCGCTGCCGCGCAGATGGGTGAAATCGTCAAGCCGGTGCTAGGTGCGCGGATTGTGCTGGTGACGGATTCCGGCCTGCGCCGGGCGGGTTTGCTGGATGCGGCGCTGGCCTCGCTCGCCGCTCACGCCATCACTGTCGAAATCTTTGATGATGTGGTGGCAGATCCGCCGGAGAGGAATGTTCTCTCGCTCGTCCAGACCATTGCGGACCATCAGGCAACGGGTGTGCTGGCCATTGGCGGCGGTTCGCCCATGGATGTGGCCAAGGTTGCCGCGCTTGTTGCAGGCAGTGGGGAGGCGCTGGCCGATGTTTACGGGGAGAACAGGGCCCGCGGCCCACGCCTGCCGCTGGTGCTGGTGCCGACAACGGCTGGCACCGGCTCTGAAGTGACGCCGGTGGCTATCATCACCACGGGCGAAACCACAAAGTCCGGCGTCGTGTCCCCGCTGCTGCTGCCGGATCTTGCTGTTCTGGATGCCGAGCTGACCCTTGGCCTGCCCCCGGCCGTTACAGCCGCCACCGGCATTGACGCGATGGTGCATGCCATTGAATCCTATGCATCCGCCTCGCCAAACAACAATCCGGTGTCACAAGGGCTGGCCCGTCAGGCGCTGCGGTTGCTGGGTGCGAATATCGTTGAGGCCACCTTCAACGGCCAGAACCGTGATGCCCGTGCCGCCATGCTGTTGGGGTCGCTGTTTGCCGGGCAGGCTTTTGGCAATTCCCCGGTCGCGGCAGTGCATGCCCTGGCCTATCCCATTGGCGGGCACTTTCATGTGCCGCATGGCCTCTCCAATGCTCTGGTGCTGGCCCCGGTGCTGCGCTTCAACCTGCCCAAGGCCGCCCATATTTATGCTGAAATTGCTGCCGATGCCTTCCCGGATCTGGCAAATGTGCCCTTCGCCAACCGTGGCGCGGCCTTTGTCGAAA
Organism: Xanthobacter sp.; assembly: GCA_034676585.1. GTDB lineage: Bacteria > Pseudomonadota > Alphaproteobacteria > Rhizobiales > Xanthobacteraceae > Xanthobacter. Next base: position 100,393 of record JAUCBY010000001.1, read on the forward strand.
AGCTGGAGGAACTGGGCCGGGAGCTGAACCTGCCCCAGGGGCTGCATGAGGTGCAGGTTCCGCGCGAGGCCCTGCCCATGATGGCGCATGATGCGATGAAGCAGACCCGCCTGCTGGTCAATAATCCGCGTGCAATGAGTGAAGCGGATGTGCTCGCCATCTATGAGGCTGCATTCTGATATGTTTCACTGACACTGCTTTCGTCCTCGGGTCCTTGTCCCGGGGCTTGCCTTGGCCGCCGCGTTCCAGCGCCGACCCCAATCAGGACAGGACATATGACAGCCAGTGCCAGGAATGAGTTTCTTCGCGAAGCCGTACTGATTGATGGGGCGTGGGTTGGAGCCGACAATGGCGCGACCCTTGCTGTGGCAGACCCGGCCACCGGGGCTGTGCTTGGTACCATTCCCGATGCGGGTGAGGCAGAAACGCTGCGCGCCATTGCGGCGGCCCAGTCGGCTTTTCCTGCATGGTCTGGCCTGCTGGCGGCAGAGCGTGCTGCAAGGCTGCATGCCATGGCTGATGCCATTCGTACCCATTGCGATACGCTGGCGGCCCTGCTCACCAGCGAACAGGGCAAGCCGCTGAAGGAGGCGGTGGGCGAGGTGATGAGTGCCGCAGCGTTTCTTCAGTGGTTCGCGGAAGAGGCGCGCCGGGTTTATGGTGAGGTTATCCCCTCTCCTTGGAAGGGGCGCAGGCTTCTGGTCACGCATGAGGCCGTGGGTGTTGTGGGGGCCATCACGCCCTGGAATTTTCCTTTCTCCATGATCGCACGCAAGATGGGTGCAGCCTTGGCGGCAGGCTGCACCATTGTGGTCAAGCCCTCCGAGTTTACGCCCTATTGCGGTCTGGCATGGGGCGTGCTGGCAGAAATGGCGGGCCTTCCCAAGGGTGTGGTCAATATTGTGACGGGTGATGCAAAAGCCATTGGCGCGGCGCTCACCTCCAGTCCCGTGGTCCGCAAAATCACCTTTACGGGCTCTACCCGGGTGGGCAAGCTTTTGATGGCGCAGGCGGCGGACACCGTAAAGCGCGTGTCGATGGAACTGGGGGGCAATGCGCCGTTTCTGGTGTTTGATGATTGCGATCTGGACCGGGCGGTGGAAGGTGCGATTGCTGCCAAATATCGCAATTCCGGCCAGACATGCGTTTGCACCAACCGCCTTTTCGTACAGGCTGGCATCCATGATGCTTTCGCTGAAAGGCTGGTTGCGCGTGTGCGGCAACTGAAGGTTGGCAACGGTTTTGATGAGGGTGTGGAACAAGGTCCGCTCATCAATGAGGCCGCCGTTGAAAAGGTGGAGCGCCACATTGCCGATGCTGTTTCCAAGGGGGCAAAGGTGCTGACAGGTGGCCGGCGCGATGTGCTGGGCGGCACCTTCTTCCAGCCCACCGTCATGAGTGGTGTGAAGGCTGGCATGAGCGTGATGCGCGAGGAAACGTTCGGTCCGCTCTCCTCCCTTGTGCGCTTCGAGAGCGAGGAGGAGGCTATTGCTGCGGCCAATGATACCGAGTTTGGTCTGGCCGCCTATCTCTATACGCGCGATCTTGGCCGGGCCTTCCGTGTGAGCGAGGCCCTGCAATATGGAATGGTGGGCGTTAATGAAGGTCTCATCAGTACAGAAGTCGCCCCCTTCGGTGGTGTAAAGGAAAGCGGCATGGGTCGCGAAGGCTCTCGCCATGGTCTGGATGACTATCTGAACATGAAGTATCTGAGCATCGGGCTGTAATCATCCCGCCGCAGTATGCCATGCACATGCTGCGGCGATGGATTTCCGGGAAATTACTTAAAGGTATGCGGATAACCACATGCACATCTGGAGTGCAGCATGTGGGGCTACGTTTGCGCGTCCTGTGCCGTCCGTCTTCAGCGGGCCGTGAAGACGGGATGGGCGACCTTGTCTCCTGCCGCGATGCCAAGGCGACGTGCAGACCCGCCTGCCAGCTCGATGACAGCGCGTGCCGGCTCTCCCGATGCAATGGTGCGCGTGGAGTGTGGCGTGGTCATTTCCTCAATGCGGATGATGGTGCCATCATTGCGGATGAAGATCATGTCCAGAGGAATATAGGTGTTTTTCATCCACATGAAGATGGGTTGCTCGACCTCAAAGTCGAACAGCATGCCATGGCGTTCAGGCAGACTGGTGCGATACATCAGTCCGCGGGTGCGGTCTGCATCTGTGCGCGCCACTTCCATCTGCAACATCACGACACCCTTTTGCGTGGCAATTTCTGCCGCCTCAAAGGGCTGAAGCATGCGGACCGTCTCACCGGCGGGCATTTCGGCCTGTGCGGGAAGCGCCGAGACCGGAAGGCAGGAGAGAAGGGCGATAATCCCTGCCCATACCGGAATGCGCGCAAGGCAGGAGCGTAAAAATGCAGGCATGGGAAACGGTCCCTGTAAGCTGGCAGGTTCACATCTGGTGCGGGTTGGTCAGTGGTTTCCGCCTGTCGGGGGAGCAGCCATGACCTCAGCCGCCATGCGGCCTTTTTCGCCGTCTCCGTAACGGACCAGTACACACTGGCCGGGCCGGAGTTCCGTCAGTCCAAACTGGCGCAGCGTCTCCATATGGACAAAAATATCGGAGCTGTCTTCGCCCAGAGAGAGAAAGCCAAATCCGCGCGTGCGATTGAACCACTTCACCGTGGCCTCAACCAGCGGGCTGGATGGCTCCACCTGAACATGTGTGCGAGACGGGCTGTGGGGAGGAATCAGGGCTGTGCTCAAATCCACACTGAGCACCCGAAGCGCCTGTCTTCCCTTGGTGCCGTTGACGGCTTCACACAGGATGCGGGCACCTTCAATGGCCGTTTGGAAACCATCACGTCGCAGACAGGTGACATGAACCAGAATGTCCGATCCACCATCATCTGCGGTCACGAAGCCATATCCCTTCGCCGCATCGAACCATTTGATGGTGCCACCAATCTGGTTGATGTCAGTTCCTCCCTGATGGGAATCGTTGACCAGACCATCAGGCAGAGTGTTCAGCCCCAGTGTGTCAGACAGCATCTCTCATCGGATTCCTAGCGCACACACGCACATTGTTTCAACTTGGGGCAGAATAGCTATTCAGAGCCATTTGGCACGCCTTATTTGCATTTTGCGAGACCTGTTCTGCATCCGGGCGCCATATCGGGATGTGCCCATGCGGGTGGCATCAGGTGTGTTGTGGCCCGGCTTGCGACTGGCCGATGCAATGCAGGGCCATTGAAAGTCCCTGTTTCCAAAGTTTTTTCCACTCTCGGGATGGGAAGGCATATCTCGCTTCAGAAATCTGAAAATGCGTTTAGATGCAAGCTTCTGTCCGTCTGGGTGGGGTGTTAGGGCTTGTGGAAAACAATCCGGGAAAGGGGGGTAAACCAGCCTTTCGACCCCCGGTTATGAGAAAGATTCTGGAAAACCGTCATATGGCACTTGCAGTCTGTCAGGCCTCTTTCTATACAGACGGTCCCTGAGCGCCCTTCGTCTATCGGTCAGGACGCCACCCTTTCACGGTGGAGAGAGGGGTTCGATTCCCCTAGGGCGCACCAGGTTCTTCTCCAGAAAAATTACACTGCTTTTCAAGCGCTTGTATAAGGCGCCGGGCCATATGCGCGAAGGCATAGCTATCCGGCCGGTAGCCTGAATGTGCGTCTTGTGATGTGCGCGGTTCCGCACCGGGGTGGATATGCAGGGCTACCCCTGTTTTCCGGTCGCATGCTTCCCGCAGCCTCCCCGCCCTGATGCAAGGCTTTTGCCGTCTGTTCTTGCAGCGGTCTTTCGGGAGATTTGCCTGAGGCCCGTTACGGAGTTGAAGGGCCTGGGGAATTGTCTTCCGTAAACTGTTTCACAAAGGCGCGCAGAACATCTGCAAAGCCGCTCATGGCGGAGTTTGCGGCATCCGGGCGCTGGTGAATCACATAATCCATTGTGCCCAGTGGGGGCAGTCCGGCGCTTTGCGGCATCTCGGCCAGTCCGGGAGTGATGAAGTTGCGCCCGATGACCATCACGCCGACACCGGCTTCTGCCGCCGAGAGAAGGCCGAGCAGGTTGCTGCCCTTGGCCACGGTTATCCATGTGCGGTGGGCATCCAGCAATGTCTTTTCCACCATGTCCCGCGTGATGCTGGGGCCGAGATAGGTGACAAGGGGCACCGGGTCTTCAAGCTGCTCGCTCAGGATGGGCGCAGCGCCAACCCAGACCATCTGTTCGCGCCATACCACATCACCCTCGGGCTGCCCGCTATGGCTTTTGCCCAGAATGATGTCGGCCTCGCCCGAATGCAGCGAGTCATGAATGAACTCATTGCGCCCGGTCAGGAACTGCATCTGGAAATGGGGGTGCTGGGCGCGGAAAATGCCCAGAATGCGCGGCAGGTTGGTTGTGGCGAATTCATCCTCGATGCCCACCTTGAGGATGCCCTCAATCGGCGGATTATGCAGGCGCAGGCGCGCATCCTCGGCGATGGAGAGGATGGAGCGAGCATAGATCAGCATGGACTGGCCATCCGGCGTCAGGTCCACACTGCGGGTGGTGCGCTGGAGGAGCGGACGGCCGACGCGCTTTTCCAGCCGGGAAATGCGCTGGCTCACGGTGGATTGCGCCACGCCGAGACGGGCTGCGGCCTGACTGAAACTGCGCTTGGAGGCAACCGCCTCAAAAGCCTGCAAATCGTCGGTTTCAATCAGCCTGTTCTGTTCCATCGCACCCTGCCTGCGCATCCTGTCCGAAACTGGCGTTCAGGCATTTGTACCGCTCGTGGCCGGTTTGCACAAATGGGAGACCTGACCCGTCAAAAGGATAACGGGTCAGGTTTTGGCGCTAGAAGCGGATATTGGCGAAGCCGCGCACGCTGCGTCCGGCCAGGGCCACCTCGTTCTTGAAGGATGCGGAGTTGTAGATATCCTCATCCAGCAGGTTGGAGCCTGTCAGCCCCACGGTGAGCACCACAGGGTTTGCGCCATAGGTGCCCAGTTCGCGGGTGTGGCTGATTTCGGCATTCAGCAGGTTGTAACCCGGCGTGGTGCTTTCATAGGCGGCCACATCATTTTGCGCGAAGGCGCGCAGATAGTTGATGCGGGCGGCAAAGGCCGCATTGCCCCAATACAGGCCGCCACCAAGACGATGCGGCGGCAGGCGCGGCACATAGGAGCCATCCGAGAAGGTGGCGTGCACGAAATCATACTGGCCCTCAAGGCCCCATGTACCCTCGGCAAAGCGGCCAATATCCAGCTGGGTCTTGAGTTCAACGCCATAGAAGGTGGCATTGCGCTGGTCATAGACCACCTGATCGAACTCGCCGCCCGTGGTGCCGCAACTGGCGAAGGATTCGTTGCAGGTGATGCCGGTGAGCTGCTTGTAGATGAAGCCGTCAAACTGGGTGTAGTAGCCGCTCACATCAAACCGCCACGCCCCCTGCGCGCGGGCAAAGCCCAGCTCGATGCTCTTGGCCCCTTCCTTCTTCAGGTTGGGGTTGCCGATATCGAAGGTGCCGGTGGCGTGGTGTGAACCCTTGGAATACAGCTCCAGCGCCGCCGGGGCGCGTTCCACATATTGCGCCGTGAGGCGGCCTGTGATGCCGAAGGCCAGATCCTGCAACAGGCCGAGCGAGGCACTCATCGGCACGAAGGAACGTGAGGCCGGGAAGGTGAACAGCTCTTCCGGCGGGGGCAGATAATTGCCGGGAATATTGGCCCGTGCACCATCAATATACACGGTTTCAATGCGGGCCGCCGCTTGCAGGCGCAGGCTGTCGCTCAGGTCCAGTTCCTCGAACAGATAGGCGGCCGCGCGGGTGGTGTTGTAGGGCGCAAGGAAGTCTTCCGCCTCGCCCGTCGTGTCCAGGTTTTCATAATTCACCTGAAAGCCGAGCGCGCCGTTGAGCAGGCCAAGGCCGGTGGTGACAGGCACATGCTGAAGCTCCAGCCGTCCTTCCAGCGCACGACCCTTGAAGGTGCCATGCACATATTCCATGCCCGGCAGGATATTGGCGTGATCATGATGGTCATCATCATCGCCGTGTCCATGATCATGATCATGATCATGGTCGTGGTCGTGGCTGTGCGCGTGATCGTGCCCATGGTCATGGTCGTGATCATGGTTATGCCCGTGGTCATGTCCGTGATCGTGGTCATGATCGTCCCCGCCACCACCATGGTCGTGATCGTGGTCATGATCATGGTCGTGCGCATGGGGCAGGCCGCGCTCATCATGGCGATAGCTGGAAAGGCCGGTCCAGAAACGTATGGTCTGGATTGGTCCATCACTCAGGTTGAACTCACCCTTGGTGAGCCATTTGAGCTGCTCCATGTCGATATTGGTGCGCAGCTCCGCCTCTTCCCCGCCGGGAATGCCATAGCGCGAGGCGTAGCGGATGAAGGCCGTGCCGATATAGCCGGTATCGAAATGATAGGTCAGGCCCAGCGCCTGTCCATTGGAGCGCACATAGGAGTTGGGCTGCACGCCGCCACCGGGAATGGCGTAATCCGAGGCCGTGCGCCCGAACGCATCGGCATGGAAGGAGAAGTTGCCCTTGCGCGCATCAATATTGATGGCGCCATCCACGCCCGCATCCACGGATGCCGCCGCGCCCTTCATGTCGATGCGATAGCCGTCTGTGGTCAGGTCGATGGGAATGCGGTTGTTCTCGGCATTCACCACGCCGCCAATGGCCTGCGAGCCATAGCGCAGGGTTGCCGGGCCACGGATCACCTCAATGCGCTGGGTGGAAAGCGGGTCCACCGGCACAGCGTGGTCCTCGCCGAGCGTGGAGACATCCATGGTGTCGATGCCGTCTTCCTGCATCCGCACCCGGAAATTGTCGAGGCCACGAATGACAGGGCGGCTCGCGCCCGGCGCGAAGGTGGTGGAGGTGATGCCCGGCTGGGTGAACAGCACATCCGCCAGATTGGTGGCGGGGCTGAGGTCAATCTGCTTTTCGCCGATCACCGTTACCGGCACGAATGCACCGGAAATGAAGGAGAAGGTGCCCTGATCGAAAAAGGCAGCCGCCGGGGTGGCAGAGGAAACCGGGCTGGCGGCCTGAACGGTGATGGTCGGCAGGTCAAAATTCTCACCCGCGCCGGCCGTATTGGGTTGCGTATCCGCACTTTGGGCATGTGCGCCCGAGGAAACCAGAGGGGTTCCCACCGCAAGGGCAAGAGACGATGCACGCGCGAGCAGGAATAACCGCCGCTTGAGTGCTGGGCGCTGAATCACAACCTGTCCTCCTAAAGATATAAAGTATCTATTAGGAGCGGAGGGAGGCTGAGGCAAGCAACCGGAGATCATGCACGGCCACCTGAGGGGCGAGAATGATACAGTGTTGCATCTGGGGTACAGTACGGGGCCGGAGGCGTGTTCCGGCTGGGGCTTTCGGCGCTAGTGGAAGCATTTCGGCTTGTGCCCGCCGAGGCGGCTGTAGGCACTGCGCCCGCCACAGCGATGACCATTACGCATGATATCATAGGGGCATTCGCAGCGGCCTTTGTATGCGCCGCGCACCGGCCCGCTTTTCTGTCCGGCACTTTGTCTGGCTGGGCGGGAGCCTTGGCGGCCTGAGCCTTGCGGGGGTGCGGTGGAACTGAACGCTGGCATTGGTGTGGCTGCACCGGATGCAACAGGGGTGGCAGACAGCATATCCGCCCGGACCCACCCTTGCGCTGAACCGGAGCGCACCTGATGCCAGTTTCCGAGACGCCGGGTGGCGAGGAGCGTTGTGCCTTTCTCAAGCCGGGTCACGATCGGGGCGCTGGTGGAGGGCCGCGCCCGCATGTTTGCCCGCACGCGGGCATGAAAGATGCCGTGTTCTTCCACAGCCTCTCCCCCGGTTTCATGTTGTGAAAGGGTTGGCGGGAATCTGCCGGGCGTGTCGAGGCCTGTGAATGCCCCTGCAACCGGAACCACAGGCGCGGGCGCATCCCGAACGGGTGAGGCAGCGGCGGCAGGAAGCGGAGAGGGAGGGGGCTGGGTTGGGGGTGATTTTTCCTGCCCGCCCAAGATCCAGATAACAGGCAGGGCCAGGAGAAGAATCCAGCCCAGCCCTGCTTTCTTTCTCTTTTGTCCGCGCTGCATCACGCCCTCCCGTTTGGGGTGAGCGTGCGACGAGTTAAACTTTAAGTCGAGTCAATGTGAATAATACAGCCACAGGATGTATTGCGCGGTGTCCGGCTTCATATCTGCCACAGGTCCGGGGAATTCCGCCTCTTCCTCTCCGGTGGAGTTGAACCGGGGCGAAGAATCGATATGAGTCCCGCCATGATTCATCGCCGCTTCTTTGCAGGGCGGGTGTCGCCATGACGACGCCTGCCAAGGTCTCCATTGACCTCGGAACCCGTACCGGTGGAGGCACGGCCGTTCTGGACCTTGAGGAACTGCTGGCCACCCGTCTCCTCGTTCAGGGCAATTCCGGCTCCGGCAAATCCCACCTTTTGCGCCGCCTGCTGGAGCAGAGCGCGCCATGGGTGCAGCAGGCCGTGATTGATCCGGAAGGGGATTTCGTCACGCTGGCCGAGCGTTATGGCCATGTGGTGGTGGACGCCCAGCGCGGTGAGGCAGACCTGCAACGCATTGCCGCCCGCGTGCGCCAGCATCGTGTTTCCGTAGTGCTGAACCTTGAGGGGCTGGACAGCGAGCAGCAGATGCGCGCCGCCGCAGCCTTCCTCGGCGGGCTGTTCGATGCGGATCGCGATGTCTGGTATCCCCTCCTTGTGGTGGTGGATGAGGCCCAGCTGTTCGCGCCTGCCGCAGCCGGTGAGGTTTCGGATGAGGCCCGCAAGATCTCGCTGGGCGCGATGACGAACCTGATGTGCCGTGGCCGCAAGCGTGGCCTTGCCGGGGTCATCGCCACCCAGCGCCTTGCAAAGCTCGCCAAGAATGTGGCGGCAGAAGCCTCCAATTTCCTGATGGGCCGCACCTTCCTTGATATCGACATGGCGCGCGCGGCGGATCTTCTGGGCATGGAGCGCCGGCAGGCGGAAATGTTCCGGGATCTGGACAGCGGCAATTTCGTGGCCCTTGGTCCGGCCATGGCGCGCCGCCCGCTGCCGGTGCGCATCGGCCCGGTGGAAACCTCGGCCCGCTCCACCAGCCCCAAGCTTTTGCCTCTGCCAAATATGGCCGCGGCGGAAGATGCGCATGACCTGATCTTCACCCCCGGTGCGGATGAGGCCGTGCGCACGCTGGTGCCGCGCCGCGCCGCGCCGACTGTGGCCTCAACCGCAGATGTGCTGGAACAACTGGCCCGCAGCACCCCGCCAGCACCGCGCCAATCGGCTCCCGAACCTCTGCCAAGCCTTTCGCCCGAACAGAAGCAGGCGGCGATTGATGAGGCGCTGCGCGAGATCCTGCGCGAAAGCGATGCGGGATTCCGCACGATTGCCGTGCTGTATCAGGATTTTCTGGTCCGCTGCCGCATCCGCCGCGTGAGTGGGGAGTCGCTGAGTCTGGCCACATTCCGTCGACGGCTGGCGGTGGCCCATGCCGGCATCGACATGGCTGAGGCCGAGGCCGAGGATTCGCCATGGAATGAGGTGCTCACCATGGCAGGGGCCTTGCCGGAAGATACGCAGGGGGTGTTCCTCACCCTTGCCCGCGCGGCCTATGACCGGCGGCCTTGCCCCTCTGATGCCGATGTGGCGCGCGCCTATGGGAGCCGCTCACCCGGCCGTGCCCGCCGTCTGCTGGCCTATATGGAAGAGCGGCAGGTGATTGTGTGTCGCAATGATCCGCGCGGCGGGCGGATTGTCGCGATTCCGGGTCTGGCCTGGGAAACCGAGGCCGGGGACCCGAATGCTCCGGCCAGCACCTTGCCGGTGGGCGAGAAGCTGGCGGGTTGAACGTATCCAGATCTGTGGAGTTCTCAGGTTTGGCCTGTAGTCCGGTATGGCACAGGGTGGGTGAAGGCAATTGCCGCAGTTCCGCCGCATTCCATTTCGGGTACATGCTGCTATAGCCAAACGGACATTCAGATTTTCGGGTCAGCTGATGCGGCATATGCGGGGCAGGGTGAGGCAGGCGGGGGGCATGGCCATTTGGGCCGTGGCCTATGCGCTTGTCTTCCAGCTTCTGCTGCCCGTGGCCCTTATTGCCGCCCAGCCACGGGGTGAGGGTGCGCCTGTCATCTGCTTTGCCGGCACCGAGCTTCAGCTGGGTGGTCTGGACAAGACGGGCGGGAGCGAGGCCCCTCTCGGGGTGCATTGTCAGGCTTGTCTGGCGCGGGTGGATCTGGCGGCAATGCCGCCGCCCGTTGCCATGCCGCACCCGGAACGGGTCGCGGTTGCATTTGTCTTTCCCCATTATGATGCGCTTGTGCTGCGGGTGGCGCAACAGCGCCTGCCTGTTCAGCCCCGCGCACCGCCTGTTCCGGCGTGATGCCCTATCGGTCCTGACCCATGGATGACCCGGCCCGTCGCTCGCACGGGGTCGTGGATCACGCCTGAGGACAGGACTGCTCCTGAAACATTTTCTTTCATCTGCTCCCGTCACCAAAGGTGATGGCGCATGGCGCTGTGCGCCTGCTGCCACACCCCGTGCGGGCTGAAGGGCGCGTGCGCCCGGAAAACCAGAGCCATGACACTCCATCTTTTTTCGCGCCTGCACCGGGCGCTGCATGAGACATCCGCTCTTGTGCGTCCGTCCCTCATCGGCCTGTGCCTTGTGCCCATGCTGCCATTGATGGCGCAGGCGCAACAGGACAATGCCACCTTGCCGCAACTGAATGTGCGCGCCCCGCAGGCCAATACGGGAGAGAGCTCCTCATCCTTCCCCGCGTGGATGCCTGCTGCCAGTGGCACGGTGACGGCATCACAGGCCAGCGGTGAAACCCTCACCACCAGCAACACGGCCAATCTCATCTCCCGCCTGCCGGGTGGTGCGATGTGGACCGGCGGTGGTGTTTCCGGCATGCCGGCGGTGAACGGCATGGGTGGGCCGGGCCGTGTGCAGGTGGCGGTGAATGACATGCTGTTCGGCCTTGCCTGCCCGAATGACATGAACCCCGCCTTGTCCTATCTGAACCCGGCCATGGTCTCGGACATGAAGCTGCATATGGGCACAGCTCCCGTGAGCCTTGGTGGTGACTATACCGGCGCGCGGGTGAATGTATCGTCTGGCACGCCACGCTTTACACCGGGGCAGGCGCTGACCACCTCCGGCAGCGTGGCCGGCTTCTTCCGCAGCAATGGCAATGCCTATGGGGTGGATGCCAGCGCCACCATTTCGAATGAAGACACCAGCGTGAACTATACGGGCGGCTGGGCGCGTTCCGGCAACTACAAGGCGGGCGATGGCACCACCATCCTGTCCACCATGTATGAAACCCAGAACCATGCCCTCAGCATCGCCAAAAAGCTTGAGGACCACCTGTTCACGTTCCAGATCGGCGGGCAGTTCATCCCCTCGCAGGGCTATGTGAACGAATATATGGACATGGTGGAGAACAAGAGCATCTTCGCCAACGGTCGCTATGAGGGCCAGTTTGACTGGGGCACGCTGGAGGCGGCGGTGTTCGTCAACCGCGTGCGCCACACCATGGGTTTCATCGAGCCGGACAAGAGCGGTGACATGCCCATGGACACGCGCGGCACCGATATGGGCTACAGCGTCAAGGGCACCGTCAACCTCTCTGCGCAGGACAAGCTGCGGATTGGCAACGAGCTGTATTACAACCATCTGGATGACTGGTGGCCGCCGGTTCAGGGTTCCATGATGATGGGGCCGGATACCTTCTGGAGCATCAATAATGGCCGCCGCACGCGCCTTGGCACCTTCGCCGAATGGGAGCGGCAGATCGACAGTGCGTGGACCTCGATCATCGGCATCCGCAATGACACGGTGTGGATGAACACCGGGCCTGTCGAGGGCTATAATGCGATGATGTACGGGCGGGATGCCACGCTCTTCAACCTGCGGGACCGCGCCCGCACCGATGTGAATATCGATGGCTCGGCCACGCTGCGCTACACGCCGGACGAGACCGGCACCTACGAGCTTTCCTTTGCCCGCAAGACCCGCTCGCCCAATTTCTATGAGCGCTATGCGTGGTCCACCAGTTCCATGGCCATGAACATGATTGGCTGGTTTGGTGATGGGAACGGCTATGTCGGCAATCTGGATCTGGACCCGGAAAGCGCCCATACGGTGAGCTTCACCGCCACATGGAAAGACCCGGTGAACAATGGCTGGCAGCTGCGGATCTCACCCTATTACAGCTATGTCTCCGACTATATTGATGTAGACCGCTGTGCCCTTGCCGGTTGCATGAGTGCCCGCCCCAATAACCTCACCGCCCGCGACAGCTTTGTGTTCCTCCAGTTCGCCAATCATGACGCCTGGCTCTATGGCGTGAATATAGATGGCCAGCTCCAGATCTGGGATGATGCGCGCTTCGGGCAGGGCACGTTTCGCGGCAGCCTGAATTATGTGCAGGGCCAGCGCACGGATGGCATCAACCTGTACAACATCATGCCGCTGAACGGCCTGCTGGCGCTGGACCAGAAGATGGGCCGCTGGCGCACCAGTGTGGAGCTTCAGCTTGTGGGGGCAAAGACCCTTGTGAGCGAGGTGCATAATGAGGTGCCGACCGCCGCCTATGCGCTCGTCAATCTGCGTGCGGGCTATGACTGGGACAGCGTGACGGTGGATCTCGGCATCGAGAACCTGCTCGACACCAATTATGACCTGCCACAGGGCGGCGCGAACCTCGTGAATTACCGCAAGGCGGGCATGATGGGGTCCAGCCCGGTCTGGGGTTATCCGGTTTCCGGTCCGGGCCGTTCCTTCAACGCGCGTGTGGCCGTGAAGTTCTGAACCCTCGCATCGCCCGGATACCCCTCCGGGCGATGCCTGCCCCTGCCTGCACTCAGGCGGAGTTCTGCATTCAGGAGACCTTGCGCCGGCCCAGAGCGCGATAGGCGATCAGACCGCACACAATGCCTGTCATCGCCCATTTGAACGGTAATATATCTGCTGTTTCGCTGCGGATGGGGCGGACTGTTTCATGCTGTTGCTTATAAAGGCCGCAGATGCAGCCTCAACCTGTTCTGGCGCGCTGCACAGTCCGCCCGAAATGCGCAGGGCTGGTGCCTGAGGGTGCTCAGGCCGGGGCTTCTCCGGCCTCTTCCGGCATCGTCCCGTTGGGGGTGAGATAATCGATCAGTCGCAGGGCGCGATCGGCGCTGCTGACAAAGGCCGGGAAAATCTGTCTCAGGGTTTTGAACTCATCGTGGGAGAGATGACCGAACAGGGCATCATTCGCCGGGCATTGCACTTTTGTGAGGGTGCGCAGAACGCTGCGTGCATGGGGGGTGATTGTGAGCAGTACCCGGCGCCGGTCTTCGGGGTTGATCTCCTTGCGCACCATATCCAGCGAGACCAGCTTGTTGACCTCGATGGTCACAAACGCCCCGCTCAGATGCAGGTGCTCTGCCACCGAATTAACGCCCACGCCACATTCTCCCTGAAGGTGGGAGACGGCGATGAGAATGGTGTATTGCGCGCCGGAAAGACCGATCAGCGCGCCCAGCCTGTTGCGAATTTCCTGAATGCGGGCGGCAAAGGCCAGAGTGTCATGCAGAACCGCGCGGAACTCTTCATCCGAGCCATTCACCAGCAATTCCGGCCGCGATACGGTCAACCCTGCACTTGAGGCTGCACGTTGTCTGGCCGTGCCAGCAAGGGTGCCCTGCTGCATGGGGGGCGGAACCATGCTGGCCGCGTTTTTCTGATTGTCTTCAACCTGTTCCGGCTTGCCCCGCCCGCGTTTCACCACACCCGTTTCCTTTCAAGCTCTTCGCCTGCTGCCAGCACTTTATCCTGATCTGGCGGGGAAACGGGCAATTTTTGCCCGCCCTGCCCAAACAATCGGCCCTGCGACGATTGACAGCAGTTAAATTTACATATTACCTTTTGATCAAAGCTAAATGACGCCGCAGATGCGGCGATGGCGGATCAACAGCATGTGCACCTCGAATGAACAGACCCCGATCGATTTCGATGCCCGCGCCTTTCGTCGCGCCCTTGGCCATTTTGCCACCGGCATAGCGATTGTCACTGCGCGCGGTGCGGAGGGAGATGTGATCGGCATGACGATGACCTCCTTCAACTCCGTCTCGCTGGACCCGCCGCTGGTGCTCTTCAGCATCGCACGCTCGGCTTATAGCCTGCCTGCAATGCTGAATGCGCAAAGCTATGGGATAAACCTTCTTGATAGCAACCAGCAACACCTGTCTGACAAGTTTGCGCGGGCGTCAAGCGACAAGTGGGTCGGGGTTGACCACGCTGTCGGCCAGCATGGCGCACCGCTGATTGAAGGGGCGCTCGCGCATTTTGAATGTGCCCCCCACGCCCATCATGAAGGCGGCGACCACATCATCTTTCTGGCGCGTGTGCTTCGCTTTTCCATCGCGGGTGAGGGTGATCCGCTGATCTTCTTCCGCGGCGGCTATCACCGCCTTGCCGCGCAGACTGCGTGAGCCCGCGCTTTTTCATTGCCCTGTCTGAATGCCCCACTTCCGGAGCCCCAACCCATGATCAAAACCGGCGCACAGCATATTGCCAGCCTCAAGGATGGTCGCGAGATCTTTCTGGATGGCAAACTGGTGAGTGATGCCACCACCCATCCTGCCTATAAGGGGGCTGTTGCCTCCGTGGGCCAGATGTTCGATTTCCAGAGCGCGCCGGAAAACCGCGAGCTGATGACGTTCGAAACGGAGACCGGCACACGCGCAAACCGTATCTGGGAACTGCCGAAAAGCCATGAGGATCTCAAGCGCCGCCGGGCTGGCCTTGAGGCATGGACCGAGCTGCATGGCGGTTTTCTGGGCCGCGCGCCAGACCATGTCGCCTCCTGCATTTCCGGCATGTATATGGGGCTGGATGTCTTCGAGGCCTATGACAAGGCCCGCGCCGGTGCCCTGGCAGACTATTACCGCTATGCCCGCGACAATGATCTCTACCTTACCTATGTGATCATCAATCCGCAGGCCGACCGCTCCAAGACCACTGCGCAGCAGGCTGATCCCTATCTTGCCACCGGCATTGTGGACCGCGATGCCGAAGGCATTACCGTGCGTGGTGCAAAGATGCTGGCGACTGGCGGCATCATGGCCAATGAGGTGTTTGTCACCTGCATCCAGCCGCTTCAGCCGGGTGATGAGAAATATGCCATTTCCTTCACCATCCCGATGAATGCGAAGGGGCTGAAGATTCTCTCGCGCAAGTCCTATGAGCAGGCTGCGCCTTCGGTCTTTGATAATCCGCTGGCCGCGCGTTTTGATGAGAATGATGCGGTTCTGTATTTCGACGATGTGAAGGTGCCGTGGGACCGGGTCTTTATTGTCGATGATCTGGCGATGACCTCAAAGCAGTTCAATGCAACCCCGGCCCATGTGTACCAGAACTATCAGGCGCAGATCCGTCTTTCAGTGAAGATGCGTTTCCTGATTGGTCTGGCGCACCGCATCACCAAGATCAACGGCACCACCAATTTCCCGCAGGTGCGTGAAATGCTGGGCCAGCTGGCTGCCGAGGCCGGCATGGTGGATACGATGGTGGCGGGCATGGAGGCCAAGGGCTTCCATTATGGCCCCTATTTCATCCCGGACCGGCATGCTCTCTATGCCGCGCAGACCCTGACCCAGCAGCTTTATGGCAAGGTGCTGAACACGCTGCGTGAGCTGGCCGGTGGCGGCATGATCATGCTGCCCTCCTCGGTGCATGATTTCGAGAACCCGGAAATTGCGGCGCTGATCAACAAGACCCAGCAGTCTCCGGCCGCCAACGCCCAGGACAAGGTGAAGTTCTACAAGATGGCGTGGGATGCGGTGGGCTCCGAATTTGCCTCCCGCCATGCCCAGTATGAACTGTTCTATGCGGGGGCCGGTTTTGTGGTGAAGGGACATTCCTACCGCACCTATGACTGGGCGCGCGCGGATGGCCTGCTGGACCGGATGCTGGGTTCCTATGAGCTTTCTGACGAAGTGCCCGGCGCAGCTCCTGCCGGTCCTCTGGCAGACTGAACCTTGACAACAACAGTGCCCGGAGCCGGGTTCCGCAGGTGTGTGCCTGCTGCCCCGGCTCTTCCTGCCCTTTCATGTGGTCCCGCCCCGCGGGCTTTCACAGGAGTTCGACATGGCTGTTAACAAGCTGCATCACGAGTTTCACACGCTGGACATGGACAGCGGCTGGCAATTGCCGGAGGGGTATGATCCCAAGTCCGGCGCGCTGGAGAAGATCCTCTCCGGTTCTCTCGATACCGAGAAGAAGACCGGAAGCCGCACGCGCCTGCTGAAGTTTCCTCCCGGCTTTTACAGCACCAAGCCGATCGTGCATGATTTCTGGGAAGAAGTGTTTCTCGTGACCGGCGATATGGGCGTTGGCAATGACGAGAAGGGCGAAGGCGGCATTTCCTTCTCTGGCTATACCTATGCCGTGCGCCCGCCGGGAGCCTGGCATGGCCCGTTCAAGTCTGAAAAGGGCTGCCTGCTGCTGGAAATCCACTATTACGATCCGGCCTGAGCCTGTCATCTGACACAGTTCGCGCCGGGCTGCATCACACAGCCTTACGGCTCCGGCACGATCATGGCGTGTGGGCAGGTCCCCGGATCAGCCTGCACGCCATTTCTGTCTTTGCTCCTCGTCCCGGATTGTTGTCGGGCCAGAGCTCCAATGCCACCAGTTCTGCCTCGGGAAACTGCCATGTGCGCCACATCGTCCGCCACATCTGCCGCTCAATCTGTCGAGAATGTCACGCTTGCGCAGCTGGCGCGGGATCTGGCCAGTGGTGCCACCACCAGTCGCAGGCTGGTGGAAGCGTGCCTTGCCCGCATCGCCGATCCTGATGGCGAGGGCCCGCGCGCTTTCATTTCCGTAAATGCCGAACAGGCCCTGAAGGCGGCAGATGCGATGGATCTTCTGCGTCGGTGCGGTGCAGCACCTTCCCCTTATGCCGGTATTCCGCTTGCCATCAAGGACCTGTTTGATGTGCAGGGAGAGGTGACAGCGGCCGGTTCACGGGTGCTGGCATCTGCTGCTCCCGCCGCACAGGATGCCGAGGCGGTGGCGCGGTTGCGTGCCGCTGGCTTCATCTTTATTGGCCGTGCGAACATGACCGAGTTTGCCTATTCCGGCCTTGGCATGAACCCGCATTATGGCACGCCGCGGGCCCCGTTTGAGCGGGTTGCGGGCAAGGTGGAGGAAGGCCGTGTGTCCGGTGGCTCCACCTCCGGCGGTGCGGTTGCGGTGGCAGATGGCATGGCGCATGGCGCGCTGGGAACGGATACGGGCGGTTCCTGCCGTATTCCGGCTGCTTTCTGTGGCATTGTCGGCTTCAAGCCGACTGCACGGCGGGTGCCGACAAAGGGAGCCTTGCCCCTCTCGGTCAATCTGGATTCCATCGGTCCATTGGCGCGCACGGTGCAGTGCTGCGCCACGCTGGATGCCATTCTGGCCGGTGAAACACCCGAGGATATCCATGCGCAGCCCATTGCCGGCATGCGACTGGCCATTCTCGGCACCATCGCCATGGACAATCTGGATGCGGATGTCGCGCGCCAGTTTGCGCAGGCGGTTGAGAAGCTGGAAGAGGCGGGTGCGATTGTCATGCGCATTGAGGTTGAAGCCCTGCGCGATATTGGACCGATGAATGCCAAGGGTGGCTTCACCGCTGCGGAAAGCCATTCCTGGCATCGCAAGCTCATTCTGGAAAAGCCGGAGCAATATGACCCGCGTGTCCTGCTGCGGATCCGGCGTGGTGCGGAACAAACAGCGGCGGATTATCTGGATCTTCTGGCGCAACGCCAGTCGATCATTGAGCGGTTCGAGGCCGCGGTTGCCGATTATGACGCGGTGATTTTTCCAACAGCGGCCAATCTGCCGCCCCGTATTCAGGACCTTGGCGTGGCCATGGTGCAGGAGACGCAGGATGAGGCCTATACGCAGGCAAACCTTCTGGCCCTGCGCAATGCCACGCTCATCAACACGGTGGATGGCTGCGCCATTTCCCTGCCCATCAGTCCGGCCGGTGCCTCGCCTGTCGGGTTAAGCATTGCCGGTGTCGCAGGCAATGATCGGCGCATTCTTTCCATTGCGGCCGCCATTGAGGCGCGTCTGGCCCTGTCCATCTGATCCCGAAATCACGGGTTCGGCTGATGGGCCGGACCCGTGGGGGGTAGCCCCCGGTTGTGGGTGCCTGTGGGCAGCGTTGCAGATGGTATGAGACATGCAAAAAAGAACCGGCCCACAAGTGCTGTGAGCCGGTTCCACATATGGCGTGCAGAAGGGGATGGAACTGCTGCGCCATATTCGGGTGCGGGCGGAAGGCGTTGCCCGGATCCTGTAATGTCAGAGCTGGCGGCGCAGGTTTTCTGCAAAGGAATGGATATGCGCACGCATGGCCGCTTCTGCTCCATCCATGTCATGGTCACTGAGTGCGCCCACAATGGCGTCATGCTCTGTCACCACGCGGCGGTGGTGGTCCCTGTCCCGAAGAGACAGTTGCCAGAAACGTTGTGAGCGCTCGTGCAGGTTTTTCATGAAATCGGCCAGCACGGCATTTTGCGCACTGCCACAGATGATGGCGTGGAAGTTGCGGTCCAGCCGCATCAGAGCCTCGACATCATACCCCCCCAGTGCCGCCCGCCCTTCGGCGATATTGGCCTGAAGGTCCTCAATATTCTGGCGATCAATACGCTCGGCTGCCTGCCGTGCGCAAAAGCATTCATTGATGAGGCGGGCCTCCACCATATCGCGCACCTCATCCTGAGTGATGGGGCGCACGAGAATGCCCTTGCGCGGCAGAACCTCCACGAGACCATCATGCATCAGGCGGTCGAAGGCCTGCCGCACAGGGGTGCGGCCCAGCCCCAGCGAGGCGGAAACAACCGCCTCGCTCAGTGCTTCACCGGGGCGATAATCCCACATGATGATGCGCTGCTTGATGAGCTCATAGGCCGCCTCGCGCAAGGAGGTGGAGGGGCCGGAAGCCGGGTCCCCCTCCACCACGTTCAGCACGGAGACATTCTCGCGCCGTCCCGCCATGCTTTCACCCCGCAACCGGCAGAACAGCGATGTCATAGCCATGACGGATGGTGCGCTGGAGAACCGGGTCCTCCAGTTCAAACTCGAAGCGCTCAGCCGGACGGATTCCGCCAATTGCCGCCAGCGTGCCGCACAGCATGGCCGAGCCATTCTCCAGCGGAACATCCCGGAAGCCGTCGAGAATGTCCTGCGGCGGCAGCATCGCTGTCACAGGGCCTTGCTGATACAGCTCGCGCTTGCCGCCATTCACGGCCCATGACCGCAGGATCAGCTGGTCCCAGTGGCCCAGAACATCATCCAGCAGCCACAGGTCACGGGCAATCGGCTTGTCGCAGATCTGCTTGGAGATGGCGATGCCATGGGTTTCCACCACCCGGTCGGTATGGTCCGAGGCAAGGCCCAGATAGCGCTGGCCATTGGCCTGAAGCACGACAAACTCCACCTCGCCACTGGAATCCCCGCCTGTATGTTCAAGCGTCTCATCCTGGGTGAGGCGGGCGGAGGCAATGCGGTAGTAAATGGGGGTGGTGGCCGGGCGTGGGACGCCAAGCTCCTCCAGCTCCCGGATATGCTCCTCAAGGGCCTTCTTGTCGCGCCCGGTCCAGCCGGCGATGACAAAGGTTCTGATCGTCAACGCTTCTTCGCGTGTCGTTTCAGCGCCGTGAATCGTGAAAGTGAGCGTCTTGCCCGACATGGGACACCCCGATGTTGGCGGTATGGAATGCCTGGCCCATGGCCTTTTTGCATTCCCGTGACCGCGGTTCTGGTCTGTTGTTCTTGCCCGGAAGCGTTTCGGCCCGATGCGGTTTTTGTGGTTCAGTTCAAATCGGAGGCCGGGCGTGCCCGGCCTCCGAAGGAGGAGCTCACTCCGGCATGCGGGTGTCGAGCAGGGACCAGTTGCCATCCTTGATTTCCAGCACATAGACCGGCTTGATCGCATCGCCATCGACAAAGGAAATCTTGCCTTCAAGGGCATCGAAATCCTTCAGCTTGGCCACTTCATCACGAATGGCGGTGCGCTCTTCGGCCAGCTTTGCCGCATCGCCCGTCACGCTGCCGCGCTGCATGGCCTCGGCATAGATCTTCACGATGTCATAGACGGAGGCATCCATCTGGTTCGGCTCATGGCGCTGCATGCCGGCAGCCTTGGTGCGCTTGGAAAACTCCTCGCTGAAGGCGCGGGTCTTGTCATCCACATCGCTGTAGAAGGTGGCACCAAGGGTCAGCTTTTCACCTGCGCCATCAAGGCGCTTGGGCAGTTCCGGATCGGCAATGGTGGTGCCGCCGACCAGACGGCTCTCCACGCCCTGCCGGCGCATTTCACGTGCGATGTTGATCGCACCCTCGGGCGGAGAGCCAAGGCCGATGATGTCCGGCGCCATCTGCTTGATCTGCGAGACCTGCGGGGAGAGATCGAAGGCTGCAAACTGGAAGTCCACCGAACCCTTCAGCGGAATGGAGAACTTCTCAAACAGCTCTGGCACCACCTTGGTACCGACAGATTTGGACACCGTGTCGTCGGTCGCATAGGCGGCGACGCCGGAGGCCATAGGCAGGCCCTTTTCCTTGATCGAGGTGAGCACGGTATTGATGACCTTGCCCTCGTCAATGGTGTTGCGGAACCCGTAGGTGAAGCCCTTGGTCAGCCCCGGTGCGGAGGAGGCCATGGACATCTGCGCCACACCGGCACGCTCGCCCACCGGGAATGCGGTGCGCACCTCGGATGAGGAGAATGGGCCAATCACGGCCAGTGCCTTGTCATCCTGTGCGAACTGGCGCAGGGCGATGGCGGCCTGCTTGGGATCACCGGCGGTATCGAACTTCACCACCCGGATCTTCTTGCCATTGATGCCGCCCTTGGCGTTGATCTCCTCAACCGCGAGATCGACAGCGATTTCATTGGTATTGGCAAGGCTTACATAGGGGCCGCTCTTGGCCATCATGTAGCCAAGGACCAGCTCATCTTCAGCATGGGCCACAGGCCCTGCCACCACGACCGCAAGTGTTGCCACTGCACCCAAAAGAACTGCCTTCATGTCTTGTCCTCTCCAGCGTGCCGGTGTGAATGCATCGGCTTTTTATTGTTGGGTTAAGAGCGTTTTCCCTGTTGTTCCTCAGTGGCTGCTGCCATCACCCAGATAGGCTTCGCGCAGGCGCGGATCAGCAGCCAAAGTCTTTGGATCACCCGCCATCACCACCCGTCCCAGTTCCAGAACGGTGGCCTTGTGGGCAACACCCAGAGCCTTGCCGGTGTTCTGTTCCACCAGCAAAATGGAGAGCCCGCCGGCATTCAGTTCCCGGATCAGCTCGAACAGCTTCGAGACGAACAATGGGGAAAGGCCGAGTGATGGCTCATCGAGCAGCATCAGGCGGGGTTTGGCCATCATGGAGCGGCCAATGGCCAGCATCTGCTGCTCTCCGCCCGAAAGGCAGGAGGCCAGCATGTGCCGCCGTTCCGCCAGATTGGGGAAGCGCTCATAAATCGCCTCCATCTCCGTGCGGATGGCGGCCGTATCCGTACGCATGTGCGCGCCCAGAAGCAGGTTTTCCTCAATGGAGAGGGAGATCAGCACCCGGCGACCTTCCGGCACCAGCGAAATGCCACTGGCAATGCGCTTGTGCGGGGCGGCGTTGGTGATGTCATCATTCGCGAAGGTGATGCCACCCTTGCGCACCGGCACCGCACCCAGAATGGCCTTCAGCAACGTGCTTTTGCCCGCGCCATTGGCCCCCAGAACGGTGACGATCTCTCCCTCGCCCACCTGAAGGTTCACATCCGTCAGGGCGGTGACGCGGCCATACTGGACATGGATGGTGGATACATCGAGCAGTGCCATCGGGTCAGCCCTCCTCATCGCCGATATAGGCGCGGCGCACTTCCGGGTTCTGCTGCACTACGGAGAGCGGGCCTTCGGCGATTTTCTCGCCAAAATTGAGCACCACCACATTGCGGCAGATGCTGTCGACGAAATGCATGTCATGCTCAACGATCAGCAGCGTCAGCCCCTGCGCCACGAGGGCATTGAGATGATCGCGCAGGTCGTTGGTTTCAGACGGGTTGAGGCCGGCTGCCGGCTCATCCAGCATCAGCACGCTGGCCCCCGCGAGGGTGGCGCGCACCAGATCAATGCGCTTGCGCACGCCATAGGGCAGGGCGCTCACCATCTCGTCGGCATATTGCTCCAGCCCGTTTTCCGCCAGCGCCCGACGCGCTTCCACCTTCCATGGATGGTTGGGGAAAAGGCGATAGGGCGTGAGCAAGGCACCAAGCGAGGAGGCACGCACATGCTGGCCCACCAGCAGGTTTTCCAGCACAGAGAGATGCGTCATGAGCCGCACATTCTGGAAGCTGCGGGCAATGCCTTTGGAGATGCGCTGGCGAGAGGGCAGGTGGGTAATGTCCTGCCCGTTCACATGCACGCTGCCGCTATCCACCCCGTAAACACCGCTGACCAGATTGAACACCGTGGTCTTGCCCGCGCCATTGGGGCCGATGAGTGCCGTTGCCCCGCCCTTTGGCACCTCGAAACTGAGATTGCGGATGGCATGCACGCCCGCGAAGGACTTGCTGACCCCGTTCACCACCAGCGCCGCAGGAGCGCTGGAGGCGAGGGGGGAGGCAAGCGGGGCAGCTGGAGCTGTTGCCGTGGCGTTCATCATGCAGTCTCCCCGGAGCGGCGGCGGAAGATGCGGAACAGGGAGGTTGTAATCAGCCCCTGCGGACGCACGGCCATGAACAGGATGATGAAGACCGCGAAGATGGCATAGCGCCACTGCTCACCTGCCCGCAGAAACTCGGGCATCAGGGTGAAGAAGAGAGCGCCGGCCAGCGGGCCCCAGATTGTCTGCGTGCCGCCAAACAGCACATAGAGCACTGTGAAGACCGAGAGCAGCACATTGAAATGCTGGGCCTCGATGAAGTTATAGTGCAGGGCATAGAAAGCGCCGCCAAAGCCGGCCACCGCAGCACCCAGGGCAAATGCCGCCACCTGAATGCCGCGCACGGAGATGCCCATGAGATCGGCAACTGTCGGGTCGCTTTTCACGGCGGTGAGGTAGAGCGCGAAGCGGGTTCGCGAGAGCACCAGCATGAAGATGACCACGGCCGCAGCCGCATAGAACACCACTTCCGGTGGAGCATAATCGGCCACAGTGTAACCGGCGGCACCGCCCACCACTTCCAGATTGAGGAAGATGGCCGAGATCACCTGCCCCAGCGCAAAGGTTGCCAGAGCAAGATAGATACCGTGGGTGCGCAACACCGGAATGCCGATGAGGATACCAACCAGCCCGGCCATGGCGGCAGCGGTGGGCACCGCCATCCACATGGACCAGCCATATTCATTGGTGAGGAACGCCGCGCCATAGGCCCCGATGGCCATGAAGCCGGCAATGCCCAGATTGAGCTGGCCCGCTGCCATGGGCAGATAGACCGCATAGGCCGCAATGATATTGAAACACAGGACGACGAGAACGCCGGTGACATAACCGCTCATCACAGCTTCTCCCGAGCCGGGGGCTTGCCGAGCAGGCCCTGCGGCCGCACGATCAGGATCAGCAGCAGCAGGCCATAGACGGTGATGTTCACCATGTCGGCACCAATGTAGGAAATGGAGAACACTTCGGCGAGGCCAAGAAGGATGCCGCCCAGAACGCTGCCCCAGATGGAGCCCATGCCGCCAATAATCATGGCTGCCACGCCCTTGAAGCCCGGCCCTTCACCCATGAAGGGCGAGACCTGCTGATAGTTCACCGCGAAGAGAATGCCGCCCACGGCCGCCAGCAGGGCGCTGGCCACAAAAAGCTGCGGCACAAGACGGTCAATATTGATGCCCATGAGCATGGCCGTCTCGCGGTTCTCCGCAACAGTGCGGATGCGGCGGCCGGCATTGGTGGTCTTGAGAAACCATGAAAGCCAGGCCACCAGCGCCACGGAGAGCACCAGAGAGATGACCTGCGCCATGCCCAGAACCAGCCCGCCAATGCGGAAGTTCATGTCTGGCAGCAGGGCGGGGAAGATCTGCTGGTCTGACCCATACTGGATGAGCATGAGGTTTTCGAGCAGCACGAGAAAGCCGAGGGAGGCCACAAGGGGCACTTCGGGATCTCCATCCCTCATGCGTCTGTAGGCGAGGCGCTCCACCAGCAGGGAAATGAGGGCCGCCACAAAAAGGGCACCGCCCATGGCGAAGAACCACGGCCAACCCAGCTTCATCAGGCCATAGGCCATCATGCCGCCCACCATGAACAGGCCGGGAAGGGAAAAGTTCAGAAAGTTGAGGACGCCAATTGCCAGCGTGAAGGCGACAGCCACCAGCATGTAAATGGCGCCAAGCATCAGTCCATTGATGAATTGCTGGAGCAGCATGGCATACCAATCGTTTGAAGGTCAGGTCTGCGGGGAGGGATGCCCCTCGGCTGAAAGATTTGTAAACTGGCTAAAATACAAAGCTAAAATGAGGGTGCGGTCAAGCTGAAATTTCAGGCGCATTTCAAATGGCGCCCGGCAAAAATAAATCTTATAGTGAATTGATTTTCATGGGTTTTATGGAATCTCTCGGGCTGAGCGCCTGCCATGTGAGCCTATAAAAGGCGCGCTCTGCCTTTAAAATGAACGATCTTTGCCTGTGATTGCAGAACTGGTACCCGGGATGAAAGCAGAAAGGGGGTTGGAGAAAAAGAGAATGGCCTTGTGTGGCAATATGTTTATGTATTTATGTTGGTGATTTCGTACGGGCAAAGTGCCCCTTCAGGATTGCCAACCTGTGGATGGACCTGTTTCCTGTCATGCTATCGACGTGTCCTTTTGCCATGAAGGTTCGCAAGCATTGGAGCGAGAGGCGGCGTGTTTTCATTGTGCCAGCATGCAGGATTTGTTGCCTTTCGGGGTGAGGGCCTACCCTCGCTTCTGGAGGGGTTGCAGTGCCCGCCTGTCTCTGGCCGGTGGCGTGAACAGCGCCGTGCCCGTGTCAGCCCGCCATGAGCACGAGCAGCTTTCTGGCTGAGGACGGCGCCAGCCTGACCTATTCCGATGTTGGCGAAGGATTGCCCGTGCTGGCTCTGGCGGGGTTCACCCGCAATGGGCGTGATTTTGATTATATCGTCCGCCATCTGCACGATATCCGGCTGATCCGGCTGGATAGCCGCGGGCGGGGCGAGTCCCAGTGGACCGGGGCCGACAGCTATAATGTGATGCAGGAGACGCGCGACGCGATTGCCCTGCTGGATCATCTGGGTGTGAGACGCGCGGCCATCATTGGCTCATCGCGTGGTGGCCTTCTTGGCATGATGATGGCTCTGACGGCGCGTGAGCGGGTCGTCGGGGTGTGCCTCAATGATGTTGGGCCGGTGATGGAGCGCGAGGGACTGGCGCGGATCGGGACCTATATCGGCGTCGAGCCGGCCGTTTCCACCTTGCAGGAAATTGCCGACCGTATGCAGGCGGCGATGCCGGGGTTCGACAATGTGCCCGAACTGCGCTGGGAGCAGGAGACCATCCGTCGCTATATCCAGACCAGCAATGGTGTTGCGCTGCCCTATGATCCTGATCTGAAAAAGGCTTTTGACAAGGCCATGTCGGCTGCGCCGGTGGATGCGTGGCCGCTTTTTGATGCATGTGCAGGCATGCCGCTGGCGCTTGTGCGCGGGGCGAATTCGGATGTGCTGAGCAGCGCTGCGGCAGATGCCATGGCCGCCCGTCGTCCTGACATGATCCGGGTCGATGTGCCAGACCGGGGACACCACCCCTTTCTGGATGAGCCGGAAGCGCTGGAGGTTATCCGGGCGTGGATTGATCTTTGCACGCGCCGGGAAGACACATATCAGGCACTGGTTTCAGAAACAGTCTGACTTCATCCGGGGAATGATCCTGCTCTGCCTGTCCCGGACCTCCCGTATGCAGGATGTGGGAATAGGAAGGACCTCAATATGCTTGCAGAGGTCTGGAGCACATCCTGTTCTGAGTATCACATGAAGTATTTCTTGAATTCCAGAACGCCTCTTTCGCGATATTTCTCAGTACAGCCCCCAGCATAAGGCCAGTCATTCCGGCAGATCGTGAAGTGCGCTTTTATCCCGCAGAAGACACCGACACTCCCTCCTGCATTGCCCGGATGTCCCTCACGGGCGGCAGGCCGAAAAAGCGGCTATATTCGCGAGTGAACTGGGACACACTTTCATAACCGACAGCGAAGGCCGCGCTGCTGGCTGCTGCACCGCCGAACATCATCATACGCCGCGCCTCAATCAGGCGGAGCTGCTTCTGGAACTGGAGCGGCGAGAGCGTGGTGATCGCCTTGAAATGCTGGTGGAAGGAGGATGCGCTCATGCCTGCCGTTTCCGACAGCCGCTCCACCGGCAGGGCCTGTGCATAATTGGCCCGCAGCAGGGACACGGCGCGGGCAATGCGCCGGGCATGGCTATCCGGCACACCAAGGCGGCGGATGGCCGGGCCATGGCGGCCAGCCAGAAGCCAGTAATGCATTTCCCGCAGCGCCTGATCCTGAAGGATGGGCCGGGATGCGGGGCGCTCCAGCAAACGCATCAGGCGCAGGGCGGTATCGGCCACCTCCTCCTCGGTGCGGGTGACGCGCACGGGCATGTCATCTTCCGCCTCCACCGCCTGCATGTCGAGAGAGAGGGCGCTGATGATGGCGGGGTCCAGTTCCAGTATCAGCGAATAATAGGGCGCTGCCACACTGGCACGGGTGATCTGGCTCACAAGCGGCACATCTGCGGCGATGAGCAGGGTGTCTCCGGCCGCGAAGGAAACACCATGTGCGCCCATCGCCACATGCTTGGCCCCTTGCACCACCAGCGCGACCAGCGGTCGCGAGACCGTGTGTGACATGACATCCGGGCGCACCTGCCGCACCGTGGCGAGGCCGGGGATCAGGGTGGGAGCAACGCCATCCTCACCGGCGTGAGCATCAGCATGGCGGCGGACGACATCAAGGAGCATGGTCATGAGGCCACTCTAGCAGTTGTGTGGCTGATGTGGAGTCGCTCTGGAGGATCAGGCAAGAAGGTGCGAGTTTCCGGCAACCACGCCGGGCAGGCATGGTCCATAAGCGAACCATCAGGCGGTTGCTGTTGCAAGCGCCTCTCCAGCAGGGAAGAACCTCATGACCCGGATTGCTCTTGTTACCGGCTCCAGCCGTGGCCTTGGCCGCAATACTGCCCTCAACATTGCCCGCAAGGGTTCGGATGTCATCATCACCTATCACAGCCGCAGGGCCGAGGCACAGGCGGTGGTGGAAGAGATTCAGGCAATGGGCCGCAAGGCCGTGGCGTTGCAGCTCGATACCGGAACTGTCTCGACATTCGCGGATTTTACCCGGCAACTGGGTGCGGCGCTGCATGAAAACTGGCAGCGTGAGACGTTCGATCATCTCGTCAACAATGCCGGTCATGGCGAATATGCCCTGATTGCCGATACCACCGAGGCGCAGTTTGATGCGCTGGTGAATGTGCATTTCAAGGGTGTGTTTTTCCTCACCCAGCACCTTCTGCCGCTGATTGCAGATGGCGGGCGGATTGTGAACCTGTCCTCCGGCCTCACCCGCCTCACCGTTCCGGGCTTTGGTGCCTATGCCGCCGTCAAGAAGGCTGTCGAGGCCCTCACCGTCTATCTGGCCAAGGAACTGGGCGCGCGCAGGATTACAGTGAACACGGTGGCCCCCGGCGCGATTGCGACCGATTTTCTCGGTGGCGCGGTGCGCGATAATCCGGATACCGAACGCCACTATGCCGAGGTCACGGCGCTGGGCCGGGTGGGTGTGCCGGATGATATCGGGCCGATGATCGCGAGCCTGCTTCAGGATGACAATCGCTGGATCAATGCCCAGCGTATTGAGGTTTCCGGCGGTCAGGCACTCTGAAGTACAGCAACAGGCGGCACACATGGCCGCCTGTTGCTGTTTCCCTATTTTTTCTTTGCCGCCCGCTCTTCCTCAAGCGGCGGCAGGAACCAGGCGAGCAGGCCGGCCAGCGGCAGGAACGAGCAGATCTTGTAGACGGTCTCGATGCCATAGACATCAGCAAGGCTGCCCAGAATGGCCGCCGCAATGCCGCCAAGGCCGAAATTCAGCCCGTAGAACAGCCCGCCAATCAGCCCGATGCGGTTCGGCAGCAGGTCCATCGCATAAATCAGGATGGAGGCAAACGCACTGGCCATGATGAGATTGATCATCACGGTGAGCACCCCGGTCCAGAACAGGTCCACATAGGGCAGCATCAGGGTCAGCGGCAACGGGCCGAGCACCGAGATCCAGATGACGCGGGAGCGCCCGATCCGGTCCCCCAGAATGCCGCCCAGCAGCACGCCCACGGCCGAGGCCATGAGGAAGATGAACAGCATCATCTGCGAGGCGGTGATTGTCAGGTCAAACCTGTCCATCAGATAGAAGATGTAGAAGGAGCGGAAGCTTTCGCCATAGGCATTCTTGGAGAACATCAGCAGCGTGAGAATAACAAGGCCGCTGACAATGGTGAAGGGCATGTGCTTCGGCCGGTCCATGCCGGCCTTTTCAGCCGTCGCGCGCAGGGTTGCAAACTGCCGGCGCAGAAGGCCTTGCTGGCTGCCGGTCCACACCAGAAGCATCATGGCGCAGATGGCGATAACCGCGAACCATGACAGGCTCGACTGGCCCCATGGCACGATGATGAGGGCTGCAAAAATCGGCCCTAGTGCGCCCCCCGCCTGCCCGCCCACCTGAAAGATGCCCTGAGCCAGTCCCTGTTTGCCGCCCGAGGCATAGCGCGCCATGCGGGTGGCTTCCGGGTGAAAGATGGATGAGCCGATGCCGATCAGCGCCACAGATACCAGAATGAGGGTGTAGCTGTTTGAAAAGGCAAGGCTCACCAGCCCGGCCAGTGTGAAGCCCATGCCGATGGCGGGCGAATAGGGTGCGGGGTGCTTGTCCGTGACATGGCCAATGACAGGTTGCAGCAGGGAGCCGGCAATCTGGAAGGTCAGCGTGATCATCCCGATCTGCACGAAATCGAGCGCATAGGCGTCCTTGATGATCGGATAGACGGCCGGGATCAGCGACTGCATGAGGTCGTTGAGCAGGTGCGTCAGCCCAAGAACCAGAAGCACGGCCATATGGGGCCCGGTTCTGGTGATGGGGGAGGAAAGGCTGATGCTCATGGTTCTGTGTTCGCGCGTGTTTACGCCCTGAACTGGCGGCAGTGCGGGGGCTTTGGGTGGGGCAGGGTTTGGCAGAC
Organism: Xanthobacter sp.; assembly: GCA_034676585.1. Lineage (GTDB taxonomy): Bacteria > Pseudomonadota > Alphaproteobacteria > Rhizobiales > Xanthobacteraceae > Xanthobacter. The sequence continues at coordinate 129,635 of JAUCBY010000001.1, forward strand.
TGAGGAGCAGGGGCCAGCGCTGTGTGCCAGTCGGAATCTTGCAGAGCAGTCCTATGCTAGCATGCTGCAAGGTTCGGGTGGCTGCAAGGCTCAATCCTGTTGCGTGTCAGTTCAGGCCGGGGGGAGGGCCGCCGCCTGCTTGGCATGCTGCATCACCACCAGTGTCCTGAAACTGCGCACATGGTCTTCCGCATGCAGCACGGTGCGGGTGAACTGGTCATAGCCGGCCATGTCCTTGGCCGCCACATGCAGCACCAGATCCAGACCGCCGGTGACATACCAGATATCCATCACCTCCCGCGCCGCTTTCAGCTTGAGCACCAGTTCATCCAATATATGCGCGCGGTCCCGCTCCAGTGTCACCAGCACGATCATGGTCACCGGCCAGCCCATGATGCGCGGCGGCACAAGGGCTGTCTCCCGCCTGATTGTCCCGCCCTCGCGCAGGGCGCGCACCCGGCGATAACAGGCCGGGGCAGAAAGCCCGACCTTTTCCGCAAGTTCCGCCATGGGCAGGCGGGCGTCTTCCTGAAGGGCGGTCAAAATGCGCAGGTCAAAAGTGTCGGGCACAACAGGCATGGTTTCCGCCGATAAAAATTATCTCCAGACCCGCATAATTAACCGCATTTCTCGGCAGGACCAGATAATCCTTGCGCGCTCCATTCGAGATGCCCGATGACTGGTCACAGCGCTTCCATTTCTGCCCCTTCCTCTCCCCTGCCGGCTGTTGCCGCCCTTGCGGGGGCGATGGTGTCAATCACCATCGGGGCATCAATCGCCAAAACACTGTTTCCGCTGGTTGGCCCTGCGGGTACCACGGCCCTGCGTCTTCTCTTTGCAGCCATTCTGCTGGCTGTGGTGTTTCGCATCTGGCGCATGCGGCTGGACCGTCGCATGCTGCTGGCCGCCGTGCCCTATGGCATTTCCCTGGGGTGCATGAACCTGCTGTTCTACATGGCGATCCAGCGCATTCCGCTTGGGGTGGCCATTGCGGTGGAATTTACCGGGCCGCTGGCGGTGGCCATTTTCTTCTCGCGCCAGCGCATGGATATGGGCTGGATCGCGCTGGCCGTTCTTGGGCTGGTGCTCCTGCTGCCCCTACGCCTGACCCCGAACTCCATGGACCCGGTTGGCATTGCCCTTGCGCTGGCCGCAGGCGTGTTCTGGGCCAGTTATATCCTCACCGGAAAGCGGGCCGGAGATGTGCTGGGCATTCAGGCATCTGCACTCGGCATGATTGTCGCGGCGCTTGTCGTGTTGCCGTTCGGCATTGCCGAGGCGGGCATGGATCTGCTGGACGTGAATGTGATTGCGGTTGCGCTGGTGGTGGCGCTGCTGTCCAGCGCCATTCCCTATTCGCTGGAAATGTTTGCCCTGCGCCGGTTGCCCACCAAAAGCTTTGGCATTCTGACCAGTGGCGAACCGGCAATTGGCGCGGTGGTGGGCATGATCCTGATGGGGGAGAATCTGGCTCTGGTCAAATGGATGGGCATTGGCGCCATTGTGCTGGCCTCCATCGGCGTCACGCTCTTCTCGCGCCCGACCCGCACGGTGTCCAAGGAGAGCCAGCTTCTGGACTGACGCTGCCGGCCCTATTGTACAGGGGCTGGCGTTAGGCGCAGCAGGCGGCCCGGATCACTGTCCTCAATCACCCACACTGCGCCATCGGGTGCAACGGCAACATCGCGGATGCGCGCGCCCATATCCCAGCGTGCGATCTCATCAACCTGTCCATCAGGTGAAAAGCCGACCTGCACCAGTGCGCGGGCGCGCAGGCCACCAATGAGGGCCGTGCCACGCCATTGCGGGAACATTCCGCCCTCATAGAAGGAGAGGCCAGCCGGTGCAATCACCGGGGTCCAGTAGAGAGGCGGTGCTTCAAACCCGGGCTGCGTATCGTGCCGGGCAATGGGCAGTCCGCTATATTCATCGCCATTGGATACGCGAGGCCAGCCATAGTTGCGGCCCGGCTTGATCAGGTTCAGTTCATCCCCGCCGCGCGGCCCCATCTCATGCAGCCAGAGTTTGCCATCCGGCGCGAAGGCCAGCCCGTATGGGTTGCGATGGCCGGTGCTCCATGTTTGTCCGCGCACGCCACCTTCCGCCGCATGCGGATTGTCCTGCGGGGTGGAGCCGTCGAGATTGAGGCGCAGGACCTTGCCACGGGCCTGATCCGGGTTCTGCGCGCTTTCCGGCCGCATCCGGTCACCCACGGTCAGGAACAGGTGCTGGCCCTGAGGGTCAAAGGCAATGATGCCGCCGGGCTGCCCGCCACCCCCGGAAGGGGTTTGCTGCCAGATGATGTGCTGATCCTCAAGCGCCGGACCATTCGGCGTGGATGCAAGCCGGGCGCGGGTCAGGGTCAGGCGACCACCGCGTCCGGGTTCAACAGAGGTGAGATAGACAAGAGCGCTCTTTTCAAAGTCGGGCGCGGGCACAATGTGGAGCAGCCCGTTTTGGCCGGAGGCCTGCACCTTTGGCACATTGCCCACTTCGCTTTTCTCTCCGTCCTGCGTGACGAGGAAAAGACGACCCGGCTTTTCAGTGATGAGCATGCGCCCGTCCGGCAGGAAGGCAATGGCCCATGGGGTATCGAAGGTGGCGATGGTCTCGCTTTTGAAGGGATGCGTGGTGCTGGCTGTCCGCCCGCCGGCATTGATGCCCTGGGCATGGGAGAAGGCAGGAACAGACAGGCCGGCGGCCAGAACAGCCAGAACCAGATAAACCGCACGCCGCTTCATGTTTTCTCCCGTAGTCGTGGGGCGGGATCATCCTTCATCTGGCCCTGATTGTCACCGTTTGCGGTGTTCATGACGGTGCCGGCCCTGTGTGTGCACCTCAGGAAATGCCCGGATAGAGGAGATACTTATCCGTGCTATGATGCACCTGAAAAGCATTTAACCTGAAACGCTTGTCAGGATGCTTGCTCCAGAAAACAGAAGAGCCATGTTCGAGCAGACTGTCCATGTCCTGAAAGACCCTGTTTCGGCATTGCGGGGCCTGTGCGCTGCGCTCACGGGTCTTTCCATCAGCCTGCTGCTTGCCACGGGCGGGCCCGCGCGGGCACAAACCCCGCCTCGCCCTGTTGTAACAATCAGCCACTGGTGGGTGTCGGACGGGGAAAAGGCCAGCATTGATGTCATCCGCCGCTATATGGAGGCGCAGGGCCTTGAATTGCGCGAACAGGCGACCGCCGGCAGTGGCACCAGCCGCTATTGGGATGTGCTGCACGAACAGATAGGAGCGGGCCATATCCCCATGGCCTCGCAGGTGATCGGCTATGATATTCACCAGTGGGCCCGTGAGGGAAAACTGGCAAATCTGGATGATGTGGCCGCGGCCGGGGAGTGGAAGGATGTGGTGCCTTATGGCATCCAGAACCTGTCCACCTATGGGGGGCACTGGGTTGCCGCGCCCATCAATGCCCATTCCACCAACTGGCTGTGGCTGAACCATGCCGCGTTCGCCCGTCTCGGCCTGCCTGCGCCCGATACATGGTCTGACCTGATCCTCATGCTGGACAAGGCAAGGGCTGAGGGGCTCATTCCGCTGGCGATTGGCCATGAGCCATGGGAGCATACGCTGCTGTTTGAATCGGTTGCCGCCGGGGCGGGCGGGGCGGAGTTCTACCGGCGTGCCTTTGTGGAGCTGGACCGCAAAGCGCTGGATGGCCCTATACTGGACACCGTGTTCCAGCGCATGAGTGTGCTGCGCGGCTATCTCGATCCCGATTTCGCAACACGCTCCTGGGATGATGCCACCAAGCTGGTGCTGGCCGGAAAAGCGCTGATGCAGGTGCAGGGCAGCTGGGTGAATGGCGAGTTCCACAGCTACGGCATGGTGCCGGGGCAGCATTATGAATGTTTCCGCTTCCCGGATACGCAAGGCATGTTTCTGTTCAATGCAGACCAGTACATGTTCTTCCAAAATGGTGCCGGCAACCTGCAAACCCGCAGGCTCTTTGCAGAAACCCTGATGCGTATTGACCTGCAACGCGATCTGGCTATTGCCACCGGCGCGGCTCCGGCGCGGGTGGATGTGCCCAGCGACAGGTTCAACCGTTGCGGAAAACAGGCCATCAGTGATCTGCGTGGCGCCAATATGCGCCGCACCCTTATGGGGTCCATTGCCATGGGCAATGCTAATCCGGCGGCGGTGAAGACCGGCATCTACCAGATTGTCAGTGACCATCTCCAGGGCCGTCTGTCGGATACGGAAGCGGCCGGGCGCATGCGTCATCTCATTGCCAATGCAGTCTCTTCTGCACCATGAGCGCGCTCCTGAAACTTTACAGCCATCTCCGGCTGACCAGCAAGATCGTGACTCTGGTGGTGCTGCTGGGCGCGCTTGCGGTTGGCATCACTCTTTATTCCACCGTCAGCCTGCATACGGTGGACCGTGATTATCGTGAACTGATCGACCGTGATGCGCAGGCTTCTGTGCTGGTTGGTGCGGCGCTGCTGGATCTGAGTGATGCCAGCCGTCTGGTTTTTGCGGTGCTGACAGAACAGGAGGAGGCGCGGATGCGCGCGGCCCAGGGTGTTCTGGATCTCCAGCAGCAGAGCTTCCGTGACAAGATCATGCAGATCCGCCCCTTGCTGCATGGCTCCGGCGCACAGGTCGAAAAGATCATGCAGCAGGAAGCAAGGCTGTTTGAACTGGCCGCAGACATTGTGGATGCGGCCGCACGCTGGCGGGGGGACCGGGCACTGAACGTCATCCATAACGCGTTTGACCCGACCCTGAATGCCCTGCGCGCGGATATGGATATTCTGCGCGCTGATATTACCGCCCATTTCGAGGCGTCATCGGCCCGCCTCAATGCGACCACGCGCACGACCCTGCGCAATACCGCACTGGCCTTCGGGCTGGCGCTGGCCACCATCATCAGCCTGTCAGCATGGCTCTCCGTCACCCAGATTTCGCGACCCATCAAGGCCCTGACCCGTGCCATGAGCCGCTTGAGCGCGCGCGATTACAACTATCCCATCGCCTATACCGAGCGGCGTGATGAAGTGGGCCGGATGGCGCAGGCGCTTCAGGTGTTCCGTGACAACATGCAGCGGGCTGACCGGCTGGAACTGGAAGCTGCCGCCAGCGCCGAGGCGCGTCGCCTGTCCCAGCAGCTTGTGGACCTGACGGATGCAATGCCGGGTGCGGTGTTCCAGCTTCTGATGCATGCGGATGGCCGCGAGGACTTCATCTTTCTCAGTGGCAAGGCAGACCGCTTCATCGGTGTCACCTCCGGTTTGCGTCTGGATGATGTGCGTATCAACCGCACGCCGGAGGGCGATGCCGCACTGGAGGCCGCCATTGCGCGGAGCGTGAGAACGCTGGAGCCGCTTGATATCGACATGCAGGTGGAAACGGCCCGGAACGTCTTCTGGCTCAAAACGCTGGCGACGGCGCGGCGACAGGAGGACGGGTCCACCCTATTCAATGGGGTCTGGCTGGATATCAGCGACATCAAGGCGCAGGCACAGGCACTGGAGGCGGCCAAGGAGCAGGCGGAACTGGCCGCCAAGGCCAAGTCTGCTTTTCTGGCCACCATGAGCCATGAAATCCGCACGCCGATGAATGCCGTTATCGGCCTCACCCAGCTTGCCCTGCGCCACCCCCTTGAACCAGACCAGCAGGACCGGGTGGAAAAGATCCTGCGTGCCAGCCGTCACTTGCTCGGTATCATCAACGACATCCTTGATTTCTCCAAGATTGACGGCGGCAGCCTGACCCCGGAAATGATTGCCTTCTCGCCGCAGCAGATGCTGGATGGCGTTCGGGAGATGCTTGAGAGCAAGGCCGGGGACAAGGGGCTAAGCCTGAGAATAGCCCGTGCTGACACCTTGCCGGTGCTGGTGGGGGACCCGCTGCGCATCAGCCAGATTTTGCTCAACTATATCAACAATGCCATCAAGTTCAGCGATGCGGGGCGCGTGGATGTGGAACTGAGGCTGGTGCCGCAGGAGGGCCGCTTCTATCTGCACGCAACGGTGCGTGATGAGGGCATAGGGCTGGATGATGCGCAGGTTCAGCGTCTGTTCCAGCCTTTCCAGCAGGCGGATTCCTCCATCACCCGCCGCTTTGGGGGTACCGGGCTGGGGCTGGCCATCTCCCGCAGTCTGGCAGAATTGCTGGGTGGTGCAGTGGGGGTGGACAGCCAGCCGGGCAAGGGCAGCACATTCTGGTTCCGTGTGCGTGTGAACCTTGCGGAACCGGGCGCTACCCTGCCTGTGCCAAGAGAGGTTGAAATCTCGCCGGAGGCCTTGCATGGTCTGCACCTGCTGCTGGTGGATGACAATGAGCTGAACCGTCTGGTGGCCAGTGCGCTGCTTCAGGATGTCGGGATCGTGGTGGATCAGGCCCATGACGGACGCCATGCCGTTTCCATGCTGGAGCAGGCGGAAGATGGCACGTATGATGCGGTGCTGATGGACATGATGATGCCGGAAATGGATGGCCTGAGCGCCACCCGTCTTCTGCGCCAGAACGCGCGGTTCCAAAACCTGCCCATCATTGCGATGACCGCGAATGTGAGCCGTGAGGATGTGGAGTTGTGTCTGGCGGCCGGCATGAATGCGCATCTGGCCAAGCCGATTGAGGCGCGCCTGTTGTGGCAGGCGCTGGCCCGCCATTGCCTGCCGGATCATGACCCCGCTTGTCCGCAGCCTGTGCTGCCAGCCGTTGCAGCAGGCAAGTCTCGCATCGTGCCGGCGCTTGATGTGCAGCCTCTGGAGCATTTCAGGAACCGGCTTTCGCCGGAGCGTTTTGCAGCCATGGTGGAGATGGTGGCGCAAGATTGCGCGAAACGCGCTGCCCAGTTCCGCGCTCTTTCCAGCCGGTCATCTCCGGAGCAGCTTCACAAGCAGGCACATGATCTGGTTGCAACGGCCGGTCAGGCCGGTTTGCGGCAACTGGAAATGCTGGGCCATGCCCTGCGCCATGCCTTGCGGGAGAAAGATGATGCGGCCATTGAAAGGCTGTTGTCAGACATTGACGTTGCCGCACTTCAGGCCATAAAGGCGCTGGAATCCAGCTTCGGAAATAAACAGGAAGCGCATTCACGCGAGGAAGCCAGCGCAGATGACTGAAAACAGTGTTGCGCCGCGGGTCTGGCAGAAGGTGCTGATTGTCGATGACCAGCCGCTGAATCTGGTTTTTGCCACGGCGGAACTGGAAAGTGTGTGTCATCCCCTGCAGGCTCGGGGTGGCGAGGAGGCGCTGGAACTGGCCCGCCGCGAGCACCCGGACCTGATCCTGCTGGATGTGCGTATGCCCGGCATGGATGGCTTCGAGGTCTGCCGCCGCCTCAAGCAGGACCCGGACACGGCAGATATAACCGTGATTTTCCTGACCGTGCTCGATGAGGAGACGGACGAGGAATACGGGCTCAATCTTGGGGCGATTGATTATATCAACAAGCCGTTCAGCCCGGCCTTGTTGCGGGCCCGCGTGCGCAACCATCTGCTCATGCAGCACCAGCGCCGGCAACTGGAGCGTAACGCGCAGATTGACGGCATCACCGGAATCGCCAATCGCCGGGGGTTTGATCGCAATTTGCAGGTGCAATGGCTGGACCATCAGGCCAGCGCCGCGCCGCTGGCCCTGCTGCTGATTGATATTGATTTCTTCAAGGAACTGAATGACCGCTGCGGGCATCAGCGGGGGGATGATACTCTGAAGCAGGTGGCGGAAGTCATCGCCGGACAGATGCGCAGTGATGACCATCTGGCGACCCGTTATGGTGGCGACGAGTTCGCCTGCATCCTGCCCCATACGGATACGCAAGAGGCCCAGCTGGTGGGGGAGCAGATCCGCGAGGCGGTGCTGGCCCTGCGCATGCCGCATCCCGGTTCGCCGGTTTCACCTTGGGTCACGGTCAGTATCGGGGTCAGCAGCTTCGTGCCGGATGATGGTGAAAGCAGTTCCACACTGGTGACGCTGGCGGACCAGAGCCTGTATCAGGCCAAGGCCAACGGGCGAAATAACGTGTCTGTATTCTGAAGGTGGTCTTTTCCGGCTCTTCCGGGTTGCTTCCGGAATATTGAGGCCGGGCCTGTTGCCCATGCCTTCTATCCGACGGCACAGGCTGCGCCCTGTGCGGTCTTCGGGCAAGCAGGGGCTGATGGACAAAAGGGGCCTTGCGCAATCTGTACAAGGCCCCTTTTTGATGATTTCGAACGGTTTTGCGGCTTTTCCTGTCAGATTTTCTGGTTCCATGGCGCACGGGCCAGCAGCAGGCCGAGGCCGCAGGTATCGGTGACACCGGCAAACACCAGCCCCGCCCCGACAAAGGCGGAGAGCAGCACAAACAGCGGGCTCACCAGCCAAGCCAGCAGCACGCCGAGCACGACCAGAGACCCCGCCGCAATCCGCACCTGCCGTTCCAGCGAGATCACCTTGCCTGTGCCGCGCACCACCGGATACCCCGCGCCATCCCAGCCGGACGTTCCACCCTCCACCACGATGACATGGGTAAAACCGGCCTTTTCGAAAGCCCCGGCGGCAACTTTTGAGCGGTTTTGTGTGCGGCAGATGAGATAGAGTGGCTCAGCGCGGTTGACCTTTCCGTCCTCCTCCAGCTTTTCCGGGTTGAGGCTGTCGAGCGGGGCGCTCTGGGCTTGCGGAATATGCACCTGCGCGAACTCCGCTGGCGTGCGCACATCCAGAAGCGTGAGGGGACCCTGCGCGATCCTCTCGCGCAGGGTTTCAATGGTGATGAGGCTTGCCATGGCGCACCTCAGCCGCGGGGCAGGGCATGGAGCGCCTCAACCAGCGCATCCACATCCTCGCGGGTGTTGTAGAGCGCGAGCGAGGCCCGCACCGTGGTTTCCACACCAAACCGGCGCAGGGCCGGCTGGGCGCAGTGATGGCCGGAACGGGTGGCGATGCCGCGCTTGTCGAGGAATTTGGCCACCTGCTCGGTGTCCCTGTCCTTGATGACAAAGGAGAGCACGCTGGCCTTGTTGCGTGCGGTGCCGATCAGGCGCAGGCCCCGCACGGTGGAGATGGCATCCGTGGCATAGACCAGCAGCTCATGCTCATAGGCAGCAATTGCCGGCAGGCCCACGCTTTCCAGATAATCCACGGCCGCTCCAAGCCCCACAGCCCCGGCAATGTCGGGCGTGCCCGCCTCGAACTTCTCCGGGATGCCGTTGAAGATGGTCTTGGCGAAGGTCACATCCTTGATCATGTGTCCGCCGCCCTGCCACGGGGGAAGGCTCTCCAGCAGCTCGGCCTTGCCATAAAGGATGCCGATGCCCGTGGGGCCGAACACCTTGTGCCCGGACAACACAAGGAAATCCGCCCCCAGCGCCTGCACATCAATGGGAATGTGCGGGGAGGATTGCGCCGCATCCACCAGCACCGGCACACCATGGGCGTGCGAAAGGGCAATGATCTCCTCAATCGGATTGATCGTGCCCAGCGCATTGGCCACATGGGTGATGGACACCAGCTTGGTGCGGCCCGAAAGCAGCGTCGCGAACTGCTCAAGGATCAGTTCGCCCCGGTCATTCACCGGCGCCACCCGCAACACCGCACCCGTCTGCTGCGCCAGCAGCTGCCAGGGCACGATATTGGCGTGATGCTCGATGGTGGAGACGATGATCTCGTCACCCGCACCGATATTGGCCCGCCCGAAGCTTTGTGCCACGAGGTTGATGGCCTCGGTGGTGCCCCGCACGAACACGATCTCCCGCGTTTCCTTCGCCCCGATGAAACGGCGCAGCTTCTCGCGGGCCCCTTCAAACAGGTCGGTGGAACGCTCCGCCAGAGTGTGGGCGGCGCGGTGGATGTTGGAATTGTGCTTCGCGTAATATTCAGAGGTGATGTCAATCACGCTCTGCGGCTTGTGGGTGGTGGCGGCATTGTCCAGCCAGATCAGCGGATGACCGTGCACCCGCTGGTGAAGGGCCGGGAAATCACGCCGCACTTTCTCCACATCAAACCCGGCCAGAATGTTGCCATGGGTTGGCGCGGGCTGGCCAAGGGCCGAGCGGTGGGGAGAAGGCGCGCCGGACAGGTTGCGCGATGTGCCGGGGTTCAGGAAATAGAACTCCGATGCCGCGAACGGATCTGCCCCGGCCGGATGGTCCACCAGACGGATGCGTGACCAGTTGCCCTGATCGACTGCCGGCTTCGGGGCCACCACGGGCGGCTCCTCCACACGGCCGAAGGAGGGACTGTCCACGCCGGAAGAACGCAGCAGCCAGCCAAGGTCCAGTGCGCCGGTCTCAATCTCCGGCACGCTGGTGCTGGCGGAAGATGTTTCCTCCAGCGGGTCCAGCACGGGATGCACGGGTGGCAGGGCACTGCTCACCTGATGCGGGTCCGCACTGCCAAGGGCGACACTGCCCGGCACGGCCTCGGAATAGGCCGGCTGGGTGGGGGCCGGTTCCAGCCCCGGTGCAAGGCTTGTGGGCGCAAGCACCGAGGTGGGAATGGCCGTTTCCGCCAGTTCGTGGCTGCCAACCTGCGGCCAGCCGGTTGAGGGCCATGCCGCGTTGGGAACCGGGGCGCTGACGCCCCGGCTGAATTCGTTCCAGAGCTCATTGGCCAGTTGGCCAATGAGTTGCGTCTGGAAAGGGTCACCGGGCAGGCCGGTCACCTCTGGTGGGAGGGATGCGCTGAGGGCGCGCAGATCAGGCGTAGTCATGGTAACGGCCGATCAGCACGTTATCGAGGCGGCCAATGGCATCTTCCACCAGCACGGCGGCCGAGAAGTAGCGGGTGACAAGGTGAGAGGCGATTGAGTGCTCATTGGTGCCCGAATAGCGCACCGACAGGCCCGGCTCGACTTCACCGGTGACGCCAACCTTCTGGAGGCCGACAACGCCCTGTTCCGCCTCGCCCACGCGCAGCAGCAGGATGGAGGTGGAGGCAATGCCGGTTTCCGGGTCCACATTCACCGGCACCTTGTCGCTCGGCACCAGCGGAATGCCGCGCCAGGTGATGAAGGGCGAACCATACAGATGCACCACCACTGGCGGCACGCCACGACGGGTCGCCTCACGGCCAAAGGCGGCAATGGCGCGCGGATGGGCGACGAAGAAGGCCGGACGCTTCCACACCAGTGCGATCAGGTCATCCAGATCATCCGGGGTTGGCGGGCCGGAGCGGGTGGGAATGCGGAACTGCGCGCCCACTTCATGCAGCAGGCCAAACTCGGCATTGTTCAGCAGCTCCCATTCCTCGCGCTCCTTCACCGCCTGCACGGTGAGGCGGATCTGCTCGCGCAGCTGGTCGATCTCGTTGGAATAGAGATCGGTGATGCGGGTGTGGGTGTGCAGCACCGTCTGGATGGTGGAGAGATGATACTCGCGCGGATGCTCAGTATAATCGACAAAGGTGGTGGGCAGAAGCGGCTCGCCCGCATGGCCGGAGAGCAGCTTGATGGTGCGCTCGCCAAAGGCATTGGTGCGCTGTTCGGCCTTGTCACGGGCCTGTACATTGGCCTCGATCTTCTCCCGCAGGCCCTTGATGGAATCGAGCGTGGCAAGATCCAGCGTCAGCAGGGTGACTTCGGAAAGAGCCTTGACGGCCGGGCTGTGCGCAGGCTCGCCTTCCAGCACCTCAGCGCCGAAATAGTCACCGTTTGAGGCAAGCTGCTGGCGCAACTGGCCGCCAAACGGGCCGCCGACATAAAGTTCCACGGTGCCTTCCGCCACCACATGGAAGTGCCTCGCATCCTTGTTCTGCTCCACAGCCACCTGACCGGGCTTGAAGGTGGAGGGGGTGAAGGTTTTGGCCAGAGCCGCCAGTGTCTCGTCATCCAGATTGGCGAGCACGGGAATATGGCGCAGGCTGGCCGGCTCAATGGTCTTTTCCGCCGTGATGCGGATCAGGCCCGGACGCGGCACCACCACAGAGCGGCGGTTGACGCGATAAACGCCGCCGGCAACGTCCACCCAGGGCAGAAGCCGGTGCAGCCAGCGCGGGGTGTTCTCCGCATTCTGGACAACAGTGACGCTGGCCGTGGCCAGATTTCTTGCAGCAGCAGCGCTGACACTCAGTCTCAGGTCACTCATGGACACGACTCCTCATGAAGCCCCAACACATGCAGGGGCAGGAAATGAAAGGGGAAAAGGGGAAAGAGGGAGGATCAGATGCCGTCACCAAACAGCTGGTCCAGCGTGAAGGCCGGCTGCTGGTTGGCGGAATGGCGGATGATCTTTGCGGGTACGCCGGCCACGGTGGAATGCGGCGGCACATCGTTCAGCACCACGGCGGCGGCAGCCACGCGCGTGCCTTCTCCAATGTTCACATTGCCCAGCACCTTGGCGCCGACAGAAAGCAGCACGCCCCGGCCAATCTTGGGGTGACGGTCTCCGCGTTCCTTGCCATTGCCGCCGAGCGTGACGTTCTGGAGGATGGAAACATCATCAGCCACTACCGAGGTTTCGCCGATGACGACGCCGGTGGCGTGATCTATGAAAACACCGGAGCCGATACGGGCGGCCGGGTGAATATCGGCCTGAAACACCTCGGAAATGCGGCTCTGGAGGTTCAGCGCCAGCGTTACGCGGCCCTGATCCCACAGCCAGTGGGCTACCCGATAGGCTTCCAGTGCCAGCAGTCCCTTGTAGTAGAGAAACGGGTCCAGATAGCGCCTGCATGTGGGGTCGCGGTCGCGGATGGCTTCCAGATCGCGCACCAGTGCAAGGGTGAGGGTCGGGTCGGTATCGAAGGCGCTCAGGCTGAGGTCACGCACAGTCTGCGCGCTCAGGTCCCCACCGCCGAGGCGTTGGCCGAGCCGATAGGAAAAGGCGGCTGTCAGGCTGTGCTGGTCCAGAATGGTGGTCTGGAGAATATCTGCCAGCAGGAATTCCTCAACAATGGCCGCTTCCGCCTCATGTCGCAGCGCCAGCCAGACGCGATGCGCATTCAGCGACTCCTGTTCCAGACCCCGGATTTCCGATGTCGAATGGGCCGCTTCAATCTTGGATTTGATGAACGTCACGCTGGCCCCCTCGGCTGCCCAACCTAATGTTGATTAAATCCATCGAAAAAGAAAAATAAAGAATGGTCAAGGGGGAAAATGGGAGGGGGCGGGGCCATGCGGCAGGGGGCAGGTGCGAAACGGGGAGGGGTTTTGAGCAGTGGTACCGCTTTGCCTGAATCCGGCGCTTCCAAAAATTGAGTGGGGCAGATGAGAAAAACAGGACACCAGCGCTTCCGACTGGCGCAGGAGGGGCATGAAGGCCGCTCTCAAACTGTCATCAAAACGGCCCATGCCATTGTGGTGAAATGAGGAATCCGCGACTCAGATGCGCTGACCAAGGCTGGTTGGGGCCGGCGCTTTAGGTTGGGGTGTGAGGTGCCCTTCACGTTGAAACCCGGCTGGAGGATGCGGGGCACGAGGAGCAAAGACAGCGCTGGAAACGGATTGCGAGGTGACCCGCGCAGATACCGGCAGATGTGCGGGGTTTCGACTTCATATTAAGTTGACATAATTTATAGATTAAATTCACTATCACTCATCCGGCGCACAAACGGCCCGGTTTCCCGATCCTCCTCTCATCGCTGGATGGTTGCCCATGAACCTTTCATTTCGTCGTCTGGCGGCGGTTGCCGCCCTTGCCGTGCCTGTTGCATTTGGCGCTGTCCTGCCGGGGGAGGCGCGGGCGGACAAGCTGGCGGATATCCGCAAGGCGGGTGTCATCAATATTGCGGTGTTTGATTCCAACCCGCCCTTCAGCACCATTGATCCCAAGACCCACAAGCTTGTGGGCTATGATATTGATTTTGCTGATGTGATTGCGGAAAAGCTGGGCGTGAAGCCGCGTCTTGTGGCCACCAATCCGGCCAACCGCATTCCCCTGCTGCAATCGGGCAAGGCGGATCTGATTGTCGCGGACATCACCATCACGCCGGAGCGGGCGAAGGTCATCAATTTCTCCACGCCCTATTTTGTCACCGGCCAGAAGTTTCTGGTGCCCGAAGGTTCACCGGATAATCTGGATGGCTATGCCACCGCACGCATCGGGGCGGTGAAGGGCACCACGGGCGAGCAGGCCATCAAGGCGCGCTACCCCAAGGCGAAGGTGCTTTCCTATGATGACATTCCCTCTGCCTTCACCGCGCTGCGGCAGGGCAATGTGCAGGCCATCACGCAGGACAGCACCATTCTGGCGGGCCTTTTGGCCGGTGCGCCGGATGGCTCGAAATACAAGATCCTGCCGGAACTTCTGAGCCGCGAGGATATTGGCGTGGGCGTGCCGCGCAATGCGCCGGAACTGCTGGATGCCGTGAATGACATTCTGGTGGAACTGGAGGCCGATGGCACCGCCACGAAGATTTACGACCAGTGGTTCGGCAAGGGTTCGAAAACCCCGGAAGAGCGGAATTTCACAATCGTGAAGCCGTGATGCGCGCAACCCCTTCCCATCAGGGGAGGGGGTTTGCTGCCTTGCAAGACAGGGGAATTCATATGAGCGAACCCAAGGGCATTCAGCCCCCACCCGCCATCGAGTTTCGCGGCGTGTTCAAGCGCTGGGGCGAGGTGGAGGTGATCCGGGGCATCAGCCTTGCCATTCCAAAGGGGCAGGTGGTGGTGGTGTGCGGCCCCTCCGGCTCCGGCAAATCCACGTTGGCCCGCCTCATCAACCGGCTGGATACACTTTCAGATGGCGAAATCCTGATCAATGGTGAGCCGACCAGTGGCTATACTGGCCACAGGCTGCAAAAGCTGCGGGAGGGGATTGGCTTTGTCTTCCAGCATTTCAACCTCTACGGCCACCTCACCGCGCGCGAGAACATTACGCTGGCACCGCGCAAGCTGCTTGGCCTCTCCACGGCGGAGGCCAATGCCCGCGCAGATACCCTGCTGGAGCGGGTGGGGCTGGCCGGCAAGGCAGAGCTGAAGCCGGCCCAGCTTTCCGGCGGGCAGCAGCAGCGCGTGGCCATTGCCCGTGCGCTGGCCATGCAGCCGGAGATCATCCTGTTTGATGAACCCACCTCTGCACTGGACCCTGAAATGATCGGCGAAGTGCTGGGGGTGATGCGCGAGATTGCCCGCAGCGGCACCACCATGGTGGTGGTGACCCATGAAATGGGTTTTGCCCGCGAGATCGCCGACAGGGTGCTGTTTCTCGATGGCGGGCGGGTGCTGGCGGATACGCCGCCCGAAGGCTTCTTCGATAACCAGCAGCATCCGCGCATCCAGCGTTTTCTCGCGCAGTTGCTCTCTCCTGCACAGAGCCATGTCGTGGAGGTCGCCAATGCCTGATGGCAGTCTTTTTGAATGGTCCGCCATTTTCAGCGGTGCGCCGCTGCAATGGCTCATCACCGGCATTGTCACAACCATTGCGGTCAGTGTCGTTGCCGCCCTTGGGGCAAGCGCGCTGGCAGTGGTGCTGGTGGGCTTGCGGGTTTCGCATTTCCGGCCAGCTCAGGGGCTGGCGGTGAGCATTATCGCGGTGTTCCGCAACTCGCCGTTGCTGGTGCAACTCTTCTTCTGGTATTTCGCGGCCTACAGCTTTCTGCCGCAGGGCTTCCGCAACTGGGTGGTGGAAACGGATCTTGGCAGCGCGTGGCTGGCCGGGCTGGATCTTCTCTCGCCAGAATTCATCTGCGCCGCTTGGGGGCTGGCCATTTTCGGCGCCGTCTTTCTGGCGGAGGAACTGCGCGCGGGGCTGGCAGCCGTGCCGCGTGGACAGCGCGAGGCTGCGGAGGCGCAGGGGTTTTCCGCCACACAAGTGCTGGCCCATGTGCTGCTGCCGCAGGCTATTGCCAATGCCTGGCAGCCGGTGGTGGGGCAGTATCTCAACATCATGAAGCTGTCATCGCTCGCCACCGCCATCGGCCTGTCGGAGATCACCTATGAGGTGCGGCAGATCGAGAGCTACAACGCCCATGCCTTTGAGGCCTTTGCGGTGGGCACGGCGCTCTATCTCATTCTGGGTCTGGTAATCGGCTTTGTGCTGACGCGCCTTGGCCCTTCGCAGATTGGCGTGGAACAGCGCCCCATCACCGCGCGGGATGATGCCGACGAGGCCATTGATCCGCAACTTGCCCTCATTGCGCGGGAGGCTAACCGTGGCTGATCCTGTCGAGTTTCTTGGTCTCAATCTCTCGGTGATCACCGACAACCTGCCCTATCTGCTCTGGGGCAGGGCGGCAGATGGTGAGATTGGCGGCTTGCTGCTGACCCTTATCATGGCCGTTTCGGCGGGTATTCTCTCGCTGGCACTGGGTATTGGCGGGGCGGTTCTGGCCTGGCTCTTTCCCGGCCCCATCCGCCGCATCCTGTTTGTGTGGGCAGATTTTATCCGCGGCATTCCACTGCTGTTCGTGATTTTCTGGCTCTATTTCATCGTGCCCATCTTTCTGGGCGGAAACATGCCGGATTCCGTCTCCGTGGTGCTGGCGCTGGCCTGGTTCACCTCGGCAGCGGTGCTCTACACCACCTTTGCCGGGCTGGCGGCCTTGCCAAAGGGGCAGAGCGAGGCCGGGATTGCCTTTGGCTTTTCGCCATTGCGGGTGCTGCTTCTGGTGCTGTTGCCGCAGGCATTGCCCAATCTGGTGCCATCCTTTGTGGGGGTGTTTGTGTCCCTCATCAAGGATACGTCCCTGGCTTTCATCGTGAATGTGCCGGAGTTCACCACGCTGGCCAATCAGGTGAACAACCGCACCCAGATCTATCCGGCGGAGATTTTCCTGTTCACCGGGGCTGTCTATTTCGTGTTGTGCACGGCCTTTTCCGTGGCTGCGGATCTCATTGGTCGCCGCTCCACACGTTCAGCACCTGCTGCGGTCTGAGCATCTTCTGGTCCCTGAAGCGGATAGGTGCAGGAAAAAGGCCGGCGCTTTTTGTAGCGCCGGCCTTTTTGATTTCGCCTGAACCCATGCCCTTGAAGCTTGTGCCCGCGTCAGGGCGCGCCTGCTGCCTTACTGGGGCGTGAGGACAGCGTGTGGCTGGGCTGGGCTGCCGGTGCAGCGCTGGCAGAAGGTGTTTCCACCGGAACAACCTGCTCTGCGGCTCCTGCCTCCACGGACTTGCGCTTGCCAAACGTGCCAATGCGCAATTCCCGGATACCCAGAATGGACAGTGAAAGCGCGAACGGCACGATGTAGTAGAACAGGCGGAAGATCAGCAGCGCCCCCACCATCTCGCCCATCTCGAACTGGGAAAGGGCCACCAGCATGGCGGCATCGAACACGCCCAGCCCGCCCGGCGCATGGCTGGCAAAGCCCAGCAATGTGGCCGTGACAAAGATCACCGATAGCGAGATCGGGTCGATATAGGGTTCCGCCGGCATGAGCATATACATGGCGGCGGCGCAGAGGGTGAGATCCATGATGCCGATGCCGATCTGGATCAGGGTCGAGCGCCCGTGCGGCAGGCGCACATACCAGCTCGACTTGCCGATCTCACGCGGGGCAACGGACACCCAGACCACATAACCCACCAGACCGATCAGGGCCGCAATGCCGATGATGCGGTTGATATAGGGCGGCAGATGATCCACCGCGGAGGCAGCCTCGGGGTGGATGGTGATGCCGATGCCCAGCACGGCAATATTGCCCAGCCAGAAGGTGAGGCCGGCGATAAAGCAGACCTTGGCCACATCAATTGCGCCAAGGCCCCATGCCGAATAGATGCGATAACGCACCGAGCCGCCCGTAAAGACGGTGAAGCCCACATTGTGCCCTACCGAATAGGAACAGAAACCGGCCATGGCGGCGACGCGATAGGGCACATGCGGTTTATCGATGGCACGCAGGGCGAACCAGTCATAAAGGGTCAATGTGCCATAGGCGCAGGCCACCAGCCCGAAGGCGATTGCCACATTCACCGGGTCTTTTGCCGCAAGCGCCTTGCTCACATCCGCCCAGGAGAGGTCCTGAAGCATGTGGTAAAGCACATAGGCCGCAAAGCCGATAATGATGAGGGTGAGGACGAAACCGAGGCCATGCAGGCCGACCCGGTCACGCAGAAACGCCCAGACCTTTGAGACACCCGACCGAAAAGCCATACTGTTCCGTTTCTCCCGATCGAGACATGCCCCATGTCACGGCAGAATTCCTCACCCATGTGAAGACCACTGCCTTGTCTGGAGCCGTGCCGACACGAACTTGCGTGCCCAGTCATAAACGCAGGGCGAAGTCATCTCCACCTGCTTTCGTCACCTCTGCCACATAAATGGTCGCTTCCAGTGCAGATCACAGCCCTTTCAGGCGGCGATCTGCCGGGCACAGGACAGATCCGTGGGCCATCCGTCTCACCTGATCCACATCATGCGCGGCTTCTTATGCCACTCATGACAGCGGGGCACGACAAAAAGATGGCATGACGTTAGGGCAAACACAAAGGATTGAAAACCCACACATGTGACCTTTTCACCGGCACGTCCGGGGTGGTCCCCGCCTTCCTCGCGGCATGCGGGGCGGGAAAGAATGTGGAACCGGCCTACAAGAGGGTTTGACCTTCTGCCGATCCTCCCGCATCACCGGGACATGACTGCGACCCTGCCGCAAACGGCCCCGTTCCACGCTACTGTTCTCACCCTCTATCCGGAGATGTTTCCCGGCGCACTTGGCCATGCGCTGGCGGGCAAGGGGCTGGAGCGTGGCCTGTGGGGGCTGGATGCGGTGCAGATTCGCGATTCAGCAACCGACAAGCATCGCTCGGTTGATGATACTCCGGCCGGTGGCGGGCCGGGCATGGTGATGCGCGCCGATGTACTGGCACGTGCGATAGATGCGGTTTCCCCGCCCGATGATCCGCGCCCCCGCCTGCTGATGACCCCGCGTGGCCGCCCGCTGACACAGGCGCGCGTGCGCGAGCTGGCAGCCGGGCCGGGCGCTGTCATTCTCTGCGGGCGATTCGAGGGGGTGGATGAGCGGGTCATTGCCGCCCGTGGGCTGGAAGAGATCTGCGTGGGCGATGTGGTGCTTTCAGGCGGAGAGAGCGCGGCATTGCTGCTGCTGGATGCCTGTGTGCGCCTCATTCCCGGTGTGATGGGCCGCAGCGAGAGCGGCACGGAGGAAAGCTTTTCCACCAACCTGCTGGAATATCCGCAATATACCCGCCCGCAACTGTTTGAGGACGCACCCATTCCCCCCGTGCTGACCAGCGGGGACCATGCCCGTATCGCCCGCTGGCGGCAGGAGCAGGCGCTGGCCATCACGCGGGAGCGTCGCCCCGATCTGCTGGACGAGAGTTGAGCGCGCACCTGTTCAGGGCAAGCGCGGCTGCCACACGCAGGTGCGCTTGATCTCCATGTCTTCCAGTTCCCGCGTTACCGGCACATGATATTCACTCAGTTGCTCCAGCCTGTCTTTCGGCAGATAGGAGCGGCCGGGATCGCCAATCAGCACCGTTGCCCCGCGCTGCGCCAGCTCCAGCAGCCAGTTGAAGACCCGCCCGGCCAGCTCCCGCTCATAGCAGATGTCTCCGGCCAGAATGGTGTCCCAGCCCTCGTCACGCCCAATCAGGTCTTCGTCCCGCACGGTGAGGGCCACGCCATTGGCATCCCCGTTCAGCGCAATCGCATGCTGGGCGAAGGGGTCGATATCCGCGCAATCCACCTGTGCAGCACCTGCCTTCATGGCCGCGATGCCCACAAGGCCGGAGCCGGAGGCAAAATCCAGCACCCGCCGGCCGCGCACGGCATCCGCATGGTCCAGCACATGGCGGGCCAGCGCCTGCCCGCCCGCCCATGCAAAGGCCCAGAAGGGTGGAGGCAGGCCCATCTGGCCCAGTTCCTCCTCGGTACGATGCCAGATCGGCACGGCCTCATCTGCGACATGAAGCGAGATGTCCGGCACCAGAGGCACCGGCCGCAGGCGCGTTTCCGCGCGGATGAAGGCGATGGGGTCGCGAATGGGGGCGATCAAACCCCGCCCATCCCGCACACCAGATTCCACTCCTCATCTGTCACAGGCTGCACGGACAGGCGGGAGTATTTCACCAGCGCCATCTCCTGAAAGCGCGGGTCAGACTTGATGGTGGCAAGCGTCACCGGGGTCTTGAACGGCTTTACGGCCTTGATATGCACCATGACAAACTTGCCGGTGGGGTCGGACGGGTCCGGCTCCGCTTCCTTGATGACCTCGACAATGCCGACAATCTCCCGCCCCTCGTTGGAGTGATAGAAGAAGCCGGTATCGCCAACCTTCATGGCAAGCATGTTGTTCTTGGCGGTATGGTTGCGCACGCCATTCCAGGGTTCGCCTTTTGCGCCGGCCTTGACCTGATCTTCCCAGGACCATGTGTCGGGTTCGGATTTGTAGAGCCAGTGGGCCATGGCACGCTCGCTTGTTCAGCCCCGCCGCGCACAGGCGCTGTCGCCGCACGGGGACTATTGCAGGTTTATGCCGGGTGTGCCGGTTGGCGCGGCAATTGGCAAGGTTGCAGGCCTGAGGGGCGGCAGCGGTTATCACCGCCGCCCTCAGATGGCATTACAGGCCGAAAATACGGCGCTTGTCTTCCACGCCCTGCGCATCGTCTGGCTCGGGGCCGGGATCATCCGGCAAAGGCGGTGTGGCGATAATGGCTTCTGCCGCTGCCGATGCCGGTTTTTCCGTCTTCGCAACCGGTACTTCGGGGCTATGTGGTGGCGTGGCCCCTGCATCCGCTTTCGTGGTTTCAGAAGCCGGAGGTGCTGCAACCTCAACCGCAGCCAGGGGCACGGCTGCAATGGCGGCCTTCACCCGTTCTGCGTCCTGCTCCAGAATCGGCGTTGCGGAAACACCGGGCGGCACCGCCCAGACAAAGGCATCCAGCTTGCCGGTGACAGGCGAAAGCGGGGCCCAGCGATCAGACACCACGCCATCGGCAATCCATGCCGGGTCCTGCGGTGCATTCACGGCGCGGGTGGTCCATTCACGGGCCTTGCCGATATCGCCATTCTCCGCCGCTTCCAGCTCTGCCATCAGCAGACAGATCCGCTGGGTGGGAGCCGCCAGAAGCGGTTCGAGAACGGCCCGGGCCTGTATGAAGTCATGGGCATCCAGCGCGGCATGGGCCAGCGCAATGGCACTTTCGCGGTGGTGGGGCGCCCGCATGAACAGGTCGCGCACCCGTTGCAGGCGTTGCTGGGCGGAGTCACCGGGGCGCAGATGCGCTTCCACTTCTGCCAGTTCCGGGTGGGGATTGGCGATGAAGGCGGCTTCCACAATCTTGGCAGCCTTGCGCAACTGCCCGGCTGCTCCCAGCAAGCGGCCTGCAACAGCCGCCGCCGGCACCAGTGTGGGCGCGAGACGAACGGCTTCCAGCGCGCGCTCCTGTGCCACATCCGGTTTTTCATGCTCCAGCGCCAGCGCCTCGGCAGTGAGCAAAACAGCGCGGCGGCGGCGATACTGGGTCTTGTCGATCCCCTTCTTCGCCATCTGCCGTTCCAGTATTGCCAACGCCCCGGCATAATCATGGGCGATGCAGCGCGCCTCAATCACGGCATCGCTGGCCCAAAGAAGGGTGGGAGCGGTTTCCGCGACCTGTTCGGCAAAGGCGGCAGCGGCTTCAAGATTGCCAGCCTTGCGCGCTTCCATGTGCAGGCCGCGCAGACCCAGCAGGCGGGTTTCGGGCTTCTCTGCCATGGCCTGAAAGGTCAGGACAGCCAGCTCATGCTCACCCTCAAACTGGGCTTCCTGCGCTGTCAGCAGATGGGTGAGTGGCTCATCCGGGAGCAGGCGCACGGCTTCAGCACGGGCCTTGCGGGCAGCGGCCCCATCGCCGGTGCCAATGGCCAGCAGGCCACGGGTCACGGCTGCCCAGCCCTTCTCACGCTTGCGGCGGCGGGTGAGGTGGGACATGTAGCCGGGAATATCAATCAGCAGCATGAGCAGCCGCCAGACCAGCAGCAGCACGCCTGCCGCCAGTGCAATGATGACCAGTGCAACCGGTACCGAGGTTTCGATACGCCAGCCTTGCCACACCATGGAAATCTCGCCCGGCCGGTCGGCAATCCAGGATGCGCCGAAGGCGATGGCGGCGAGAACGAGAAGGAGAAGGACGAGGCGGATCACGGCGTCTTCCCCGAAATGGCGGCGAGGGATTGCTGATACAGCGTTTCTGCGAGTTGCACCGCCTGACGGCGCGCCTCGATTTCAGCGGTGACAGGCAGCAGCTTGTCCCCCACCTGTGGCGGCAACTGGCGCAGTTCGCCAAGGGCAGAGGCCAGACTGCCGGAGCGCACCTGCTCCACCGCTCGCGCCAGCATGCCGCGTGCGCCGGTCGGGTCCGGGCTGTCTGCCGGGCGAATGCTCACAAGAGATTCGGCGCTGGACAGCAGGCGTGCGACGAAGGTGTCCCCGGAAGGGGCTGCCGGAGCCGGGGCGAGGCTGGCAATGGCGGCATTGCCTTCACTCTCCAGCCGGCTCGCGAGTGTGTTGCGTGGCGCATAACCCTTGCCCGCCATGGCAGCAAGAGGCTCCAGAACCTGCGCCTGCTTGCCCAGCAGGGTGCGGGCGGCGGCCAGTTCCGTGGTGAAGGGACGACCATCTTCCACGGCATTTTTCAGGTCTGCCAGAACCACCATGCTGGCGGAGGCGCGGCTGAAGGCATCCAGCGCGCCAATGCGCTGCTGTGAGGCCTTCTGCACTTCGGCAATGCGCGTGTCGAGGGCGGCACTGCGGGTATCGAGCGCGGCAATGCGCGGGGCCAGCGTGCCAGCCTCCTTGCGCACTTCGGCAAGGCTGGTGTCAAGCAGGCCCACACGCGGCGCAAGGGCCTCGGCCTGCCGGGCGGCGGCTGTCGCGGCATCTGCGGCCTGTGTCAGCGAATCCAGACGCGGTGTGACGGCGCTCACCTGCTGGGTCGCATCTGAGGCCAGTTTGAGAGCATCCGCAGCCTGCCCGGCAATGCCGGTGGCCGTCTGTGCGGCTTCTGTGGCCTGACGGATGGCATCGCCCACTTGTGTGGCAGCCGTATCAAACCGGGCCTTCAGCTCGGATTGCTCGGAGCCAAGGCGGGTGATGTCCTCACGCGTCTGCACGCTTGCAGCCTGAAGCTGGGTGAGGGTCTGTTCCAGCGCCTCCGGCACGGCGGGAGCCGCTGGTGCCTCAGAGGGTGCAGGTGTACGGGCAAGCTTGGTGACATTCTGGGCAAGGGTGGTGATGCGGGAATCCGCGGTGGTGATGCGGGAATCCGTCGCCTCCAGCCTCTGGCCCAGAGCGGCCACCGCTTGAGGGGTCACGGCGGGGCGGCTTTCGAGAATGGAAAGCCGCTCGTCCAGCGGGGCCGTATCCACAGGCGGGGGGAAGAAGGTGCCACTATGGGCGGCGTAATAGACCACGCCACCCCCGGCTGCACCGCCCGCCAGCGCGCCAACAACCAGTGCCGCAATCAGCCCGCCCAGACCGTGACCGGCGCGTGGGGAAGCCGATGGCGGGGGCGGTGGCAGGGATGTGCGGGATTCCCCATCCGCCTTTTCAGCAGGAGAGGGGATGGCAAATTCGGCCTTCGGCTTGTCTGGTGCCGCAGCGGTTGCGCGCGGCTCCGCGCCGGCCGGCTTGTCTGCGGACGATGGGCTGCCAGAAGTTGCATCGGCAGGGTTTGGCTGGCTGGTCGTGTCATCCGCGCGCACCTCTTCGGCCTTCAGGTCGAGGGTGGGGGGCTGGCGTCCCTTCCGGGACGAAAAGCCTGTCGCGTTCGTGTCTTCGCTCGCCATGGGCCTCCTCACAGGGTCAGCGCCGTCTTGATTGTCCGGGATAGACCGGAGGACGGTTCTCCGCAACCATTGCACATGATGCGCGTTTTACAGAAGCGCGAAAAGGGCTTCCTCATTCGGGGCCGTGGCGATCTCCACCGCCAGTCCTTTTTCCACCAGTGGCCCCGCCACCTGCGCGGCAAGGCACAGATGGCGGGGCCTTGAGAGGTGCGCTTCCAACCCGGCGGCCGCCACACAGTTCAAAAAGGCCAGCACCGTGCGGCGGGAAAAGTGCAGAATGAGATCCACGCGCTCTTTGGCCAGAGCCGCACAGCTTTCCCCTGAAAGCGCTGTCACGCCGTGCGCGGCATAGACAACCGCAATCTCTACCCTGATTCCGGCAGGCGCAAGCGCTGCGGGCAGGTCTGCCGCGCGATGCTCTCCCGCCGGGTAGAGAACGCGTGTGCCGGAAGGCAGTTCCGTCGTCATCCGCGCTGTCAGGTCTCGCGCATCGCCATCGCAATCAATGACATGCGTAAAGCCTGCCGCCTGCGCCTCTTCCGCCGTGCGTGGGCCAACCGTATAGACCGGCAGTCTGGTGAGGCCGGGTTCCAGCATCTGTGCCATGAAGCCCCGCACCCCGTTGATGGAGGTGAAGGTGAGCGCCTGAAACGGCCCGGCCGGCAGAAGCGTTGCGCGCGGGCGGATCTCCAGCATGGGATCAAACAGCACATCGTGTCCCAGCGCCCGCAGGCGCGTGAGGGTGCGCGCGGCGGCAGGCTCCGGCCGGGTGACGAGGGTGAGCATGATAGCCCTCCGGGCAAGAGAAGGGGGCAGTCCGCCGGGCCTTGGGTGCGGCCCGGCATGCTGTGCAGGAGTGCGCGCCTAAACCTCGCCGCGCAAGGCACGGGCGGGGCTGGTCTCGCGCAGTTTCGCGCCGCAGGCTGCCCCGAGTTCCGCGGCCTGTTGCAGTTCCTGACCCGATGAAAGAGCGGCGCTCTCATCCAGCGCGGCGGCATCGGTGCCGTCTGTGGTCAGCACCACACCTTGCAGACGCAGGCTTGCGCCTTCCACACGGGCAAGCCCGGCAATGGGTGTGCGGCAGGAGCCATCCAGCGCCGCAAGGAAGGCGCGCTCGGCTGTGACCGCAATGCCAGTTTCGCGGCAGGTGATGGCGGCCAGCGCCGCGTTGGTCGCCTCATCTTCAATGCGGCATTCAATGGCAACAGCGCCCTGACCCACCGCCGGCAGAACCTCTTCCACATCCAGCACTGCACTGGCCACATGCGGCATGCCAAGGCGGGTGAGGCCGGCATAGGCCAGAAGGGTGGCATCAAACACCCCTTCCTCCACCCTGGACAGCCGGGTGTGGACATTGCCGCGCAGCAGCGAGACCTGAAGATCCGGCCGCAGGCGGCGCAACTGTGCCTCGCGGCGCAGGGAAGCCGTGCCCACCTTTGCGCCCTGCGGAAGATCGGCAAGGCTGCTGCCATTCTTCATGATGAGGGCATCACGCACATCGGCACGCGGCAGGTATCCGGCCAGATGCAGCCCTTCCGGCAGCACTGTGGCGACATCCTTGGCGGAATGCACCGCCAGATCAATGCGCCCTTCCAGCAGGGCATCCTCGATTTCCTTGGTGAACAGGCCCTTGCCGCCAGCCAGCGCAAGGGCGCGGTCCTGAATCATGTCGCCCGAGGTACGGATGACCTCGATCTCAATTTGTGCGGCATCGCGTCCCAGCGCCTGTGCCAGTGCATCGCGCACCGCATGGGCCTGCCAAAGGGCCAGCGGGCTGCCGCGCGTGCCAATGCGCAGGCGCGCAGATGTGGCCTTTGAATCAGCGTGGGAGGAATTGTGGGGTGCGTTGGACGCTTGGTTGTTCGTTTCCGGGCTCATGGGCGCTAAGAATGAAGGTGGGAATCAAAATAAGATAGAGCGGCGTTGCGGCGCAGTCTGCGTCTCAGGTCGAAAAGGCAGGGCGGTTTGGCCGATCTTCTCGTTCTCGGCATCGAGAGCACATGTGATGAAACTGCCGCTGCGGTGGTGTCGCGCAACGCTTCCGGCGTTGGAAAGATCCATTCGAATGTGGTGCGTTCGCAGGTGGAAATCCACTCGCCCTATGGTGGCGTGGTGCCGGAAATTGCAGCCCGTGCCCATGTGGAAATCCTCGATCACGTCATCAGCGAGGCGATGCGGCAGGCCAATGTCTCCTTTGCAGAACTCTCGGCCGTTGCGGCAGCTGCCGGGCCGGGGCTGATTGGCGGGGTGATTGTGGGCCTCACCACAGCCAAGTCCATCGCCCTTGCCGCGCGCAAGCCGCTGGTGGCGGTGAACCATCTGGAAGCCCATGCGCTGACGGCACGCCTGACCGACGGCATCTCTTTTCCCTATCTGCTGCTGCTGGTGTCCGGCGGGCATACCCAGCTGCTGGCGGTAGAGGATGTGGGCCGCTACACCCGCCTTGGCACCACGCTGGATGATGCGGTGGGCGAGGCCTTTGACAAGGTGGCGAAAATGCTTTCGCTGCCTTATCCCGGCGGGCCACAGGTGGAAATTCAGGCGCGCCATGGTGATGCTGCGCGCTTCCACTTTCCCCGCCCGATGGCGGGACGGCGCGAGCCGGACTTCTCCCTCTCCGGCCTGAAAACCGCCGTGCGGCTGGAGGCCGAGCGCAATGCCCCGCTGAGTGAGCAGGATGTTGCCGATCTGTGCGCCAGCTTTCAGGCTGCAGTGGTGGATGTGATGACAGACCGCATCAGGGTGGGCGCACGCGCCTTCCGTGACCGGTTGGGCCGTGGGCCGACAGCCTTGGTGGTCGCGGGTGGGGTGGCGGCCAATATGGCGATTCGCGAGGCGCTGGTGAAGGTCGCATCTGATCTCAACACCCGCATCGCCTTGCCCGCGCCCGCACTGTGTACCGATAATGGCGCGATGATCGCCTGGGCGGGGATCGAGCGGTTCTCACGCGGTTTCATGGATGATCTCACCGTCAGCCCCCGTGCCCGCTGGCCGCTGGACCCGGCGGCGGCAGCTTCCGCAACAGCACGGGCCTGAACCTATGGCAGCATTTGCGAAGATCGGTGTGGTGGGGGCAGGTGCCTGGGGCACGGCGCTGGCCAATGCCGCAGCGCGCGGTGGCAGCACTGTTATCCTGCATGGCCGCGATGCCGCGCAAATGGCGGATATGGCCGCGCGGCGAGAAAATGCAGCCGCCTTGCCCGGCATTGCGCTGGCACAGGCGGTGGAGCCGGTGGCGGATCTGGCGCAGATCGGGGCATGCCGGGCTGTCTTGCTGGTGGTGCCGGCGCAGGCGTGCCGGGGCGTGTTGGAACAGCTTGCCCCGCACCTTGCATCCGGCACGCCGGTCATTTCCTGCGCCAAGGGCATTGAGCGCGGGACCCATGCCTTTATGAGCGAGGTGATCGCCCAGGCCGCGCCGCAGGCTGTGCCGGCGGTTCTTTCCGGCCCCAGCTTTGCGTCCGATGTTGCAGCCGGCCTGCCCACGGCCGTCACGCTGGCGGCACAGGATCAGGGGTTGGCGCAGGCCTTGGCGGAAACGCTCGGCTCATCCAGCCTGCGGCTTTATTATTCCACCGATGTGCGCGGCGTGGAAATTGGCGGCGCTACCAAGAATGTGCTCGCCATTGCGGCGGGTATTGTGGCCGGGCGCAAATTGGGGGCGAGCGCGCGGGCGGCTCTCGTCTCACGCGGCTTTGCCGAACTGATGCGCTTTGCCCTTGCATGGGGCGCGCGGCCAGAGACGGTGACGGGACTTTCCGGTCTCGGTGATCTCATCCTCACCACCTCCGGCCCACAATCCCGCAACTTTGCCTTTGGCGAGGCACTGGGAGCGGGCGAGGCCGTGGGAGACAAGCTGGCCGAAGGCTCGTTTACCGCTTCCGTACTGATGGAAATGGCGCGTGAGAAGAAGATCGACATGCCTGTCAGTGCTGCGGTTGCTGAAGTGCTCTCCAGCCGCATGTCAATTGATGCCGCCATTGAAGCGCTGATGGCCCGCCCGCAAAAGGCGGAAGGGTAGGGTTCGCATGTCTGGCACGGGATGGGGCATTCCCCCGTTCCGGCTATGCCCCTGCATAACCCGGCAGCTTGTCTTGCGTGGCTGAGGCTGAGGGGGCAGCCCTTCCTGCCCTTGCGGCCCCTGCGCCCGTTCCGTAAAACACCATCTGTAAGTTGGGCCGTTTTATAGTCTTCGGCTGCCAAATACTGCTGAACCTGTCTTTTCCATCCGCTATAGTAGGGCAATGCGCTGATGATAACTTGTTGTTATCAAATGCAGCGCGCGGAGGAGACGTGCATGTGCATTGCGTGTGATTGGGCTCCGTATTTTGAGGCGTTTGGCAGCCGGCATGGCATGAACCGGCGTTCCGTGCTGCGGGCAGGTGCCGCGATGACGGCCGCCGCAGCCTTTCTGCCAAGCTTTCTTGCAACTGATGCCTCGGCTGAGGACAACAAGGCGAAGGCCGCCGGGAAAGGGCCGGTTGATTTCATCTTTCGCAATGGGCCTGTCTACACTGTCGCGGGGCCGGCTCCATGGGTGGATGCGGTGGCCGTGCGGGGAAATGTCATTGTCCATGTAGGTGACGAGGCCGGAGCTCTGGCGATGGCCGGACCGGCCACACAGATTGTGGACTTGGCGGGCCGGTTGCTGATGCCCGGCTTTGTGGAGGGCCACACGCATCCGTTTCTGGGTGCCTTTCTGACCTCGGGTCTGGATCTTCAGCTCGCCAATCTGGATGAGGTTCTCTCGGCGATCGAGGCCTATGCCAAGGCGAACCCTGTCGGGCCGATCCGTGGCTTTGGCTGGCGCGTGGACATGTTTCCGCCCGAGGGGCCAAACCGGGCCGAACTTGATCGCATCCTGCCGGATCGCCCGGCCTTCTTTTTTGCCATTGATGGCCACAGCCTGTGGGCAAATTCCAGGGCGCTGGAGATGGCCGGGATCAATCGCGATACGCCCGACCCTATCCCCCGTTTCAGCTATTATGCACGCGACCAGAAAGGCGACCCGACAGGTTATGTCCTTGAGGTGAATGCCGTTCTGGGGCTTGTCAATGCGGTGGAGCCTATCTCTGCAAAGGCCATGGGCCAGTTGCTGGAAGGCTGGCTGCCCAAGGCTGCGGCCGCCGGTATCACGTCTCTTTTCGATGCCGGGGTGCCGCCAGTCGGCAGCGATCAGGGCGCATTGATCGACTTGTATGTCGATGCCGAAAAGAGGGGCATTTTGCCGTTTCGCGTATCGGCATCCTACTCGGTCAAGTCGCTTCCGATTGAGAATACGGTGGAGGTGCTCCGGGATCTTCAAAAGCGGATATCAAGCGAGCTTGTGCGTGTCGAGATCGTGAAGATCATTGGGGATGGCTCGCAGGGAGGCTACACCGCATGGCTGATTGAGCCTTATGCCGATATGCCGGACTCCACAGGAGGCTCCCCCTTTACCGAAGAACAGTGGCACCGGTTGATCGGCATGGTGGATGCGGCGGGCCTTGATGTCCATGTCCATGCCTGTGGCGAACGCACGGCCCGTATTGCGCTGGATTCAATTGAGAAGGCCATTGCCGCCAATCCCGCGCGCGACCGCCGCCATGCCATCGCGCATCTGGTTTATGTGGAAGACAGCGACAATCCGCGTTTTGCAAAGCTGGGCGTGATTGCGCAATTCTCGGCCAACTGGTCATCCGCAGACCCGGATACCCTCCAGAATATGGTGGCACGCTATGGAGAACCGCGCGCCAGCCGGATGTATCGCACCCGGACAATTCTGAAAGAAGGTGGCCGCATCTCTCTTGGTACGGACTGGCCGGCAGCGGGCTATTTTTCCACTTATGAGCCGCTCAAGGCCATTCAGGTCGGGGTAACCCGGCAGCTTGTTGGCCAGCCGGATGCCCCAATTCTCAGCCCGGAAGATGAAAGACTCACAATTGAGGAGGCGATCCACGCCAACACGCTTGGGGCAGCCTACCAGCTTCGTATGGATGACAGGGTGGGGTCAATCGAGGTGGGTAAACTGGCAGACCTGATCGTGCTTGACCGTAATATCCTCAAGATTTCCCCTCAGGATATTCACAAGGCCAAGGTTGATCTGGGCATGATGAATGGCACCATCCGGCATCAGGCATAGCGTGCCTGTTTCAGCCGGAGGGCCATTGCTTTTTGAAAGCGACATATCCGGGTTGCCTGTCTGGTTTTTCATGCAGGTCGGCCCGGATATTAAAGGGTATTATAATTGAGAAGCCTGCCCGGAGAATCTTCTCTCCAGGCAGGTGATATCAGCCCCCGGCAGCTTCCAGCTCTGCGCTGGCAGCCAGCCAGTCTTCTTCTGCCCTGTCCATCGCGGCCGATGTATCCTTGCGCTGGTTTGCCAGAAGAACGGCCTCTACAGGGTTTTTGGCATGCAGGGTGGTGGAGGAGAGCTTCGCATCAATGCTGGCCAGTTCCTTGCCGAACTTTTCCATGCGGCTTTCGGCTTCCTTGACCCGTTTCTTGATAGGGCCGGTGGCAATGCGGCGCGCAACCGTCGGCTTTTCTTCCTTGCGGGCGTCGGTCTTGTCCTTGCGGCCATCCGCCGTCATCCGGTCCCCGTCCGAGCGGGAGAGCACTTCGCGGCGATACTGGTCCATATCACCATCATAAGGCTTCACTGTGCCACCGCCCACGCGCCAGAGCTGCTCGACGCAGGCCTCCAGCAGGGTGCGATCATGCGAGATGAGGATGACCGCACCGGGAAAGTCGTTCAGCGCCTCCATCAGGGCCGCGCGGGCCTCGATATCCAGATGGTTGGTCGGCTCATCGAGAATGACCAGATGCGGCCCGTTGAAGGTGGCAAGGCCCAGCAGCAAACGCGCCTTCTCACCACCTGAAAGGGCGGAAACCTTGGTGTCGGATGCGCGGCCCGAAAAGCCCATCTCGGCGGCGCGGGCGCGCACGCGCGCTTCGGGTGCATCCGGCATCAGGCGGCGCACATGCTCGGTCGCGCTCTCATTGGGGTGAAGCTCATCAATCTGGTGCTGGGCCAGATAGGCCACTTCCAGCTTGTCGGCCCGCACCAGCTTGCCCTCCTGCGGGGCGAGGCGACCGGCGATAAGCTTGGCGAAGGTGGACTTGCCGTTGCCGTTCGGCCCCAGCAGCGCAATGCGGTCATCCTCGTCAATGCGCAGGGTCATGTTCTTGAGGATCGGCTTGCCCGGCTCATAGCCGACCGAAACCTGATCCAGCACCATGATGGGCGGGGAGAGCAGCTTTTCCGGGTGACGGATGGAGATGGCGGCCGCCTCCTCGCTCACCTGCGCGGAAAGCGGCTCCATGCGCGCCAGTGCCTTGAGGCGGGACTGCGCCTGCTTGGCCTTGGTGGCCTTGGCGCGGAAGCGGGCAACAAAACTCTCCATATGGGCGCGCTGGGCTTCCTGCTTCTTGCGCGCCTTCTGGTCCTGCAACAGGCGCTCGCGCCGCTGGCGGTCAAACGAGGTGAACCCGCCGCGATACAGCGTCAGCTTCTGTTGCGAGAGGTGGAGGATATGGTCCACCGAGCTGTCGAGCAAATCGCGGTCATGGCTGATGAGAATGACCGTGCGCGGATAATGCGCCAGATAATCCTGAAGCCAGAGCGTGCCTTCAAGGTCAAGATAGTTGGTCGGCTCGTCCAGCAGCAGCAGGTCCGGCTCGGTAAAAAGCAGGGCGGCGAGGGCGACGCGCATGCGCCAGCCGCCGGAGAATTCGGAGCAAGGGCGCTGCTGGGCGCTTTCATCAAAGCCAAGACCGGCCAGAATGGTGGCCGCGCGGGCGGGCGCGGAATGGGCGTCGATATCGAGCAGGCGCATCTCGATTTCGCCAATACGCATTGGGTCTTGTGTGGTTTCACGCTCATGGATGAGAGTGGCGCGCTCGGTATCGGCCGCCAGCACCCGTTCCAGCAGGCTGTCCGGCCCAGCCGGTGCTTCCTGCGCCACGCGTCCGATACGGGTGCGGTTGGGCAGGCGCACAGCGCCGGATTCCAGCTCCAGCTCGCCAATCAGCGCCTTGAACAGGGTGGTTTTGCCCGCGCCATTGCGGCCCACCACGCCCACACGCGCGTTTTCAGGGATGGCCACGCTGGCGTGGTCAATGAGAAGGCGGCCGGCAAGGCGCAAGGAGATGTCATCAAGCACGATCATGATCGCGCTCTTTTCGCAGCAGTGGCGAAGCGGGGCAAGGGGGATGATGCCATGTTCTGCGCCTCTTGGCCGGAGATTGCAGGAGGCGCCTGCTCAAGAGGCGCAATCATTCCGGAGCCGTCCGGGCGGGTGGGGCTGTTTGGCCTTCATCAGACCGGGCGCACATATGGCGTGTGGATGTGCTGACCCTGTGCGGCAAATAATGTCAAACCAATTTTTTATGACAGGAAGACCCAGCCATTCTGGTATTTAATCAGGGATTTAATATGAGACTGTCTATAGAGTGGAAAAGCTTTATTAAATACATAAAAACAACCCATGGTAGAAGTGGGATATGGTACGAGCCTGACGAAGGGTAAGGCGGCCATTGCGTGTGAGGGCTGGGAGGAAGCGGGTGAAAAGCAGTCTGAGTATGGATATTCCGCTGCAGCGCAGGTTTTCTGCCGGCCATTTGACTGTGACCGCCACAGGGGATGTGCTGTCATGGGATGCTGCTTTTGGCCAGATTTCAGATCACGGGTCCTTCAGCAAGGGCAGTGTATCTATTGAAGTCTTGTTTGCAGCAGAAGGATGCCGCATGACGCGCCATTATATGAATGGCTCCGAGCATGGTTACAAGGCAACATTCCAGACAGACTGTATTCGCGCAAATGGCATGACCTTTCCTGTTGAGGTGCATGTGCAGTGCAGCGCTGGCTCCGCAGGTCACTTCGATCTGGAAGTCGAGTATATATTTGATATTTTTAGTGAAAAATACAGATCATTCTTGATGCAGACGTCCATTGACCAGATAACGGACATGATTGTCTGGCTGGATCCGGAAGCGCGCTATATGTTTGTCAATACAGCCGCGACGCAGCTTCTGGGGTATTCCGCCGAGGAACTTCTGCATATGCGCGTGTGGGATGTTGACCCGCTGTTCAATGAAAAAAGGTGGCATGAGCACTGGTCTGAAATTGAGGAGCGCGGCTCTTTCAAGATAGAAACGGTCAATCGCTCCCGAACGGGTGTTGATATTCCCATTGAGGTGACGACAAACTTTGTCTCCTTCAATGGAAGGTCATATAATTGTTCTGTCGTGCGGGATTTGCGCGAACAAAAGCGCGCAGAGGCCGAGATGAAAGCCCTGCACGAGAAGATATTCCAGCTCAGCATTACGGACAGCCTGACCGGGCTTGCCAATCGACGCCAGTTTGACCTGATGTTTGAAAGCGAGTTGAAGCGTCAGGAGTGGTGCTGTTCACCGCTTTCCCTCATCATGCTGGATGTGGACTACTTCAAGGCCTTCAATGACCATTATGGCCATACGGAAGGAGATGCGTGCCTGCGCCATATCGGGGAGGTGCTCTCCCAAGCCACACAACGGGCAGGGGACCTTGCCGCCCGTTATGGTGGGGAGGAGTTCATGTGTATTCTGCCGGATACGGATCACCGTAGTGCCCAGCGTATGGCCCATGACATCCGGAACAAAATTGTCGATCTGGCTATTCCCCATGTCTCATCATCGGTTGCGCAGGTGGTTACGGCCAGTTTGGGCGTTCTGACCATATCCGCACCGGCCCTGCACTCTCCGCAGGCTTTGCTTTCGATGGTGGACAGGCTTCTCTATCATGCGAAAAAACAGGGACGAAACCGCGTCGCGACAGGAGAAATCGGGGGCGGGGGAGCTCAGGGCCCTTTGTTTGAAGATTAAATATCTTCCTGGTTCATGTCTTGCGTCAGTACTTGCCGCCACCCGGCGGAAACAGATGCCATTGACGATGCCCTGATGGCGGTCTTCGGAAGGTCCGCCAGTACTGATGCGATCAGCTCCCCGGCCCCTGTTATCTCTGGCCAGACAGCCCGGTCACAAACAGCTCGATGGGTGTGCTGGATACAAGCCGCATCGCTTCTGCCGCCCGGTCCAGCCCGTCATGACGATCCGACAGGCCCTGACCAGCCATCATCTTCTGTCCCATCAGCTGCACCATCTCCGGCGTGGTGGTAAAGCGGCTGTGCTGGAGGGCATCTCCCCCCCCCTCAGGGCTGTCAGGTCCAGAACCACGATGTTGGACCCGTTTTCCAGCCGCTCTTTATAGGCCGGGTCTGTGAGGTCCACGGCCCCCACGCGGGAAACCTGCCCTGCAAGCAGGCGCGAGAGACCAAGCGCCCGGTCATTGCGATCCACAAACACGGCGACACTGGGGCGTTTGGGGCCGAGGTCGCGCATCTGGCGCTCAAACACATCCAGATCCAGATCCGGCGAGGCGAGAATGACGCTGGAAATCTTGGGTGGAATCCGGCCATTGCGCAGTGCCATCTCGCGCAGGGCCTCCATGGTCAGCCACGCCCCCATGGAATGGGCCAGCACCACCACATCATCCACATGCCGGCTGCGCGCCGCCTCATCCAGCACCATGGCAAGGTCCGAGCGCGAGAAGTTCGTGCTCTCGCGGTCATAGATATAGTCCGTCAGCCGCCCGCGTGAGGGCCATGAAAACAGAACCGGCACCAGCGTTGCGTCCGTATCATGAATGAACTGGGCAAAGCGGAAGACAGAGGCATCAAAGCGTGTATTGAAACCATGCACGAACACCAGCACCCGCCGCCGGTTGTTGGGCTGGTTGTTGAACCATCGGGTGACCTCGGCGCGGTTCAGCGTATCCACACGGGTCACGGCAAATTCGCGTGTCGGGTCCGGCGGAATGCGGCTGGGCCACTGGATGGAACCAACCTCGCGGTTCGGTGGCACGGATACCACCACATTGGCCAGCGAGAGGGACGCGCCGCGCTCGCCGGAGAACACCACGCCGGGTTCCGTGCTTGGTGCGCGGGTGGTGGCCACCAGCATGTCCACCTTCGAACCGGGCGGGGCATCAACATTCACCGGAATCATCACCCCTTCGCGCGGCGCGCAGGAGGCGAGCATCAGCCCCGTGATGGCGCACAGCAAAAGATGCACGGATACACCGCCCGCAGGCTTGCCGCGTCCGCGCCCGATCATTCGGGCATACCGCACAAAAAGGTCACGCCCCCACATCATTGACAGCCTGCTGCATCATCCCCGTGGACCTGAAGATGGTTCTAGAGCATTTTCGCCGTGCATTGAATCACCAACCGGCAGCAAGCTTAATTTGGAGCGGGATCATCATGAGAGTGCTTGTGGGGCTGCTGGCCGCCATTGCAGCCGGCATCGCGCTGTTTCTGGCGCAAACCATTCTCGCTCCGGTGGCCTTTGCGCTGTTTGTCATCGCTGTCGTCTGGCCACTCCAGCGCAAGCTGGAAAGGCATATGCCCGGCATTGTGGCCACCCTTGTCACGGTCATCATCACGCTGCTGGTGGTGGGTGCGCTCACCTCGCTCATCGTTTGGGCGCTGGGGCATGTGGGCCAGTGGGTGTTTGCCAATGCCAGCCGGTTCCAGGACCTGTATGATCAGGCTGCGGTCTGGCTGGAGGGGCACGGCTTTGTGCTGGGTGCCATGGTGGCCGAGCATGTGAACGTGCGCTCCATGCTGCGCCTGTTTCAGGATATTTCCACCCGCCTGCAGGGGCTGGCCAGCTTCCTTGTCTTCACTTTCGTTTATGTGTTGCTGGGCCTGCTGGAAGTGCGCCCCGTGCAGAGCCAGTTGCAGCGGTTGCGGGCCAGTGGCGGGCCGCGCGCCGGGCTTGGCGGCTTTCTGCTGGAAGCCGTGACCGATATTGCCCGCAAGCTCCAGAAATATATGGTTGTGCGCACCCTGATGAGCATGGCCACCGGCTTTATCGTCTGGGTCTTTACTCTTGCCGCCGGGCTGGAACTGGCGCTGGCATGGGGTGCACTGGCCTTTGCGCTGAACTATATTCCCTTTATCGGCCCCTTCATGGCCACCCTGCTGCCGACCCTGTTTGCGCTGGCGCAGCTTGGTTCCTGGGAAATGGCGCTGTTTGTCTTCATCAGCCTCAATGTCATCCAGTTTCTCACCGGCAGTTATGTGGAACCACGCATTGCCGGGGCGGCGCTGGCTGTCTCGCCGTTTCTGGTGCTGTTTGCGGTGTTTTTCTTCGCCTTTCTGTGGGGCATTGCAGGGGCCTTTATCGGCGTGCCGATCCTGATCGCGGCACTCACCTTCTGTGCCCATCATCCATCCGCACGCTTCATTGCCGATATTTTCTCGGGCCGCATTGCGCCGGCAGAGAAGGCCGAGGGGTGATTTCAGCGCGCACGAATGGCGCTGGAATAAGGTTCCATGCGCCCGTTCCGTGCGGGAATGACGGCCTGCCGCCGGATCTCATCCAGCGGCAGGTCACTCTTCAGCAGGCCGTGCTCATGGAGATAATCCGGCAGGTAGCCGGAAAGGAGAATGCGCCAGTCAAAGGGAACGCCCGGTTCCACCAGCCGGGCCAGCTGATAGATGACGGTGGTGCAGTTTGAGGTTAGCGTCTGGTAGAATTCCGGCTGTTCAGCCAGTTGATTGCCCAGCGCCACATAGCTCAGCAGAAGATGGCGCGCCTGTTGTGGCGTCACATTGAGCGGAAAAAGCGAGACGGTTTCCCGGCGTGCATCACTGCGCAGGCGGATGATGTCATTCTCGTCCGAGGCAATCAGCGCCAGTTCAAATTCCCTGAAGAAGCCACCAATGGCTGAAAATGCCTCGCCCTTTTCCCGCCGGATCTCGATGGAAAAGACAAGGTGATCGCCATTTTCAAAGCCGAAACTGATCAGCGTGTGGGCTATCGCCGGGCTGGCCCAGACCGAGCTGAACAGGTCCACAGACTCCAGCTTATCCAGATTGTAGCGGCGCGTTTCCCAGCGTGGTGTGAAGTCATTCTCGCTGCGCCATTCGAAATTGCGCACATTGTGCAGCACCAGTTCATGCCCCTCCAGATGTCCGGTCACGATATGCGCGACATCCGGTGCCCAGTCCCGCTCATGTGTGGGCAGAATGGAAGACCACCACAGGGCTACTGCGGCGAACATGAGCACAGTGCCCAGCCATGCCAGCCTTTGCCGCCGCCATGATACGGCAAGCAGTCCCAGCCCAACCACACCTGCGCCAGCCATCAACACAATGCGGAAGGTTTCCGGCGCCTGAAACCAGAGGGCAGCCATGGTCCAGCCCGTGCCCGCCATCAGAAGCAGCGCCAGAAGGCAAAAGCCTGTCCAGCGCAGCATGGGCTCGAAAGGCGAAGGGGCGGCACGTGGGGCTGTCATGGTTGCATCCCTCTCCATGATGGCGTGGAGCGCCACCTTTCCAGAACAGGCGAAACCGCCCCTGTCATGACCGCTCCACACAAAAACGCCGGCCACATGGACCGGCGTTTTTCTGTTGCGCTCTCAGCCCGCCAGTTTTGCGGCATGCCAGAGCAGATGGTCATCCATGAAGGTGGAGATGAAATTGTAGGAATGGTCGTAGCCGGGGCGCATGCGCAGCTCCAGCGCGATTTCCGTTCCCGCGCACGCCTCCACCAGATGCTGGGGCATCAGGCCGGTCTTGAGAAAAGGATCGGCATTGCCCTGATCGACCAGAATGGCGGGCACGCGCGCACCATCCTCAATCAGCAGGCAGGCGTCATATTCACGCCATGCCGCCTCATCGCTCCCCAGAAACTTCTCCAGCGCCGGGCGCGACCAGTCCGCCACGGAAGGCTTCACGATGGGCGCGAAAGCTGACACCGAGCGAAACCGCTCCGGGTTTTTCAGTGCGATGGTGAGCGCGCCGTGCCCGCCCATGGAATGGCCGAAAATGCCCTGCCGCTCCATATCCGCCGGGAAGTGCGCGGCGATGATCTCCGGCAACTCCTCGGTGATATAGCTGTACATGCGGTAGTGCTCGGCGAACGGCTCCTGCGTGGCATCCAGATAGAAGCCCGCGCCGGAACCAAACTGCCAGTTGTCCTTCTCGTCCGGCACATGCTCGGCGCGCGGCGAGGTATCCGGCAGCACGATGATGAGGCCGAGCTCGGTCGCCATGCGCCGGTACTCGCCCTTGTCCATGCAGTTGGCATGGGTGCAGGTGAGGCCGGAGAGATACCACAGCACGGGCAGCTGATCGCCGGTCTCGTGCGGGGGCACGAACACGGCGAAGGTCATCGGCGTGCCGGTCTCGCGCGAGAGGTGGCGATATACCCCCTGAAGACCGCCATGGGCGAGCGAGGTGGAGACTGTTTCCAGATCTGATGCAGCAATGCTCATGTCTTGCCTCAGAACTTCACGACGGAACGGATGGACGAGCCTTCGTGCATCAGGTCGAACGCGGTATTGATTTCTTCCAGCGGCATGATGTGGGTGATGAGATCATCAATGTTGATCTTCCCCTCCATGTACCAGTCCACAATCTTTGGCACATCGGTGCGGCCACGCGCGCCACCGAAGGCCGAGCCCTTCCACACGCGCCCGGTGACAAGCTGGAACGGACGGGTGGCAATCTCCGCACCCGCCGGCGCAACGCCGATGACCACCGAGGTGCCCCAGCCACGATGGCAGGATTCCAGCGCCTGACGCATCACATCCACATTGCCGGTGCAGTCAAAGGTGAAGTCCGCGCCGCCATCGGTGGCATCCACCACAGCCGCCACCACCTTGTCCGCACCCACTTCACGCGGGTTGATGAAGTGGGTCATGCCGAACTTCTTCGCGATCTCGACCTTGGACGGGTTGATGTCCACGCCGATGATCTTGTCCGCGCCCACCATGCGGGCGGCCTGAATGACATTGAGGCCAATGCCGCCGAGGCCGAACACCACCACATTCGCGCCCGGCCACACCTTGGCGGTGTAGATGACCGCACCAACGCCGGTGGTAACGCCGCAGCCGATATAGCAGATCTTGTCGAAGGGGGCGTCCTCACGCACCTTGGCGAGCGCGATCTCCGGCAGCACGGTGAAGTTGGAGAAGGTGGAGCAGCCCATATAGTGGAACACTTCGCCACCATCACAGGAGAAGCGCGAGGTGCCATCCGGCATCAGGCCCTGACCCTGCGTGGCGCGGATGGAGGTACACAGGTTCGAGCGCTGCGACAGGCAGGTTTTGCACTGGCGGCATTCCGGCGTGTAAAGCGGAATCACATGGTCGCCCGGCTTCAGGGTGGTGACGCCTGCGCCCACCTCACGCACAATGCCCGCACCCTCATGGCCGAGAATGGCGGGGAACTTGCCTTCGGAATCGAGGCCGGAAAGAGTGTAGGCATCGGTGTGGCATACGCCGGTCGCCATCACTTCCACCAGCACCTCGCCCGCCTTTGGGCCGCCGATTTCAATGGTCTCGATGGTGAGCGGCTTGTTGGCTTCCCATGCAACGGCTGCGCGCGACTTCATGGTCCGTATCCTTCCCTGCGGAATGATTATTTCAGATAGGTGCGGATGATGCGCATGATCTGCTCGATCTCCCCCTGCGCATCATGTTCAGGAACAAGTCCGGCTGCGGACACAGGTTCCGATGGACGTTCAGTCCCGGTTGAGATGAATGTTTCCCGCAAATGGCTTTCCAGCACATCTGCCATCAGCCCGTTGGCGGCTCCGCGCAGTGCGGCGATCTGCTGGAGCAGCGCGCCGCAATCCGTGTCTGCAACAACAGCCCGCTCCAGTGCATCTGCCTGCCCGCGAATACGCTTGAGGCGGGTGAGCACCTTCTTCTTTTCTTCCGGGCTGTGTGGCATCCGTCAACCATACTGGGGGAGAGTATCTCTTGTTGCTCTCACTATATACTGGCGGGGAGTATGGCAAGGGTGTTTGCCGGAAATCAGCCGCTCACCCATTCCGAGCATGAAACAGAGCCGGATGCACGCATCAGAATGATTTTACAGCCTTGCTGTCCTGCGGATAAAGGGGGGCAAGCACGGCTCCTCCGCCATGGCGGCGGCTTTTGCGTCCCGGTTTGCGGGCCTTTGTGAAGGCCTGAAGGAACGGCTTTCCCCGCCATTGCCCCGGAGCGGCTCCATAGAGATGGGCGCGCAGGTCCGCCAGTGACGGCATCAGTTGCGCTTCCGTGGCCTGATGGTGTGCCGGTGCAGTATCTGCCGCATCTCGGGCCCATGCGAGATATGCGGTGTGAGCCGCGAACGCATCATTGGCCTTGCAGGCTTTTTCCAGTGCAATGATGGCATCTGGCGCATTCACATGCGGTAGCGCTCCGGCTTTCAGCCGCGGCGCATGGGCTGGTGTGGCAGCAAGCTTCTGCCGCCGCCTGTTTCGGGCCACGCGCCGCCACAAGGCAAGTCCCACCAGAATGATTAGCCCAACCACCACCACGGGCAGATGCGCCTGTGCAAAGTGCCATGCGCCTGTGGCTGCGGCGATGGTGCGCGCCAGCATCTCTTTCAGAAGCGGGCTGTTGCTGTCCGCCACAGTGGGAGGGGGGGCGTCCGGCAGGGTGGCGGAAGAGCCGGGCGGTGCGGGCATGCCGCTGGCGGCCACCGCCATTTCCGGCATATCGCCTTCCACTTCAATGGTGACGGCAGGCAGACGTGTGATCTCCTGCTTGCCGGTATCCAGATTCCACCATTGCACGTCGATGCCGGGCAGGGTGTAGGTGCCCGGCCGGGTTGCCATGACAGAGATGACCTTGCGCAGCTGCGCGCCAACCTGCCCGTCAATCCACGCGGTTTCCGTCTCGGCCTTGTCCTCATACTGGCGCAGGCCCGCCACAGG
Organism: Xanthobacter sp.; assembly: GCA_034676585.1. Taxonomy (GTDB): domain Bacteria; phylum Pseudomonadota; class Alphaproteobacteria; order Rhizobiales; family Xanthobacteraceae; genus Xanthobacter. The sequence continues at coordinate 170,002 of JAUCBY010000001.1, forward strand.
CGTGATGGTGAGGGGCGGAAGCTGGTTCGGGGTTGCGCCCTTGGCCTCAAGCGTGAGCGTGCGGGTCAGCACCTGTCCCACCTTGACCGTGTTGAGCGGCCCGGACCATTCATCATGCAGCATCACTTGACGTGCGGGCATGAACCAGCCGGTGGCATCTGCCGGACGGGACTGAACCTCCACCTTCACCGGAAGGGAGCGCACGGTGATATTGCGCTCTGGCGGAAGCTGGCCGGTAAAGGTGCCGCGCCCGAGCAGGGCGGCCGTATCCCGATCTCCCGGATTGCCGGGAATTGCACCGGCGACGGTGGCATCCAGGGTCAGGGGCTGGATCTCGATGGTGCCGGAGCGTTGCGGGCGCATGAGATAGCTCTGCTCCAGCACGCGGTAACGTCTGTTCTTGATGGTTTTGAGAAAATGGCGCTGGTCGCCATCCGGCACAAAGGTCGCGCCTTCCGCCACCGGCTTTTCCATTGCGCCGCGCATCATGCCAATGCGGTCATAGATGCGGATGGTGACCGGAATGTCGCTCTGAGCAAAGGCCGGGCCTGCACCGGTGGCCACGCGCACAAACAGCGGGGCATCGTTGATGTCATCAAGCGCCGCTGCGGGCACCACCTGCACGCGGGCGGGCGGGGCTGTCTGGCCTGCCACGGTCAGGGGGGGAATGGTGAGCGTGCCTTCCCGCTTGGGCAGCAGGGTCATCACCCACTGGTCGAGATGCACCGGGCGCCCATTTTCCATTTCCGCCCGGCTGCTGCGTCGGCGGTCCACCACCTCGAAATTGTCGAGCAAGGGTGTCAGGTCCGGGGGCGACCGGCCCTGACCATCGGCAAGGGTGAGGACATAGTTGAAGGTCTCCCCCGCAGAGATGACATTTCGGTCCGGCTTGCCGGTGAGGGGGCGTGCCGATTCGGAAGGGCTGGAGGGATCGGCGGGGCGGTTGCCCTGTGCAGAGGCCGGCTGGGGCAGGATGGTTGCAAGGCCGGAGGCGGCCAGCCCAAGACCCAGCAGGAGCGCGCAGGCGACCCGCCGTGGCCAGAAGCCGGACAGCTGGTGTGCTGTACAAGACCGCCCACGCCTGCCTGCCTGCGTGGGCGCAGGTGGCAGGGTTGCTGGCTCCACTGGCAGCAGGAGCACCCCCTGTCTTGACGAGGGGGTGGTTTCCGCCTGTTGAACCTGAGCAGGGCTGGTCCCGCTGAATGGCTGTGCCGGATGCCGCTTCATGTCAGTTCCCCGGCTCGGTGGTGACCCCGAGGCCCGTATAATAGGCACGGATGCGTGCGCGCAGAAGGCCGGAAGGGTCATCCGGCACCATGCGCAGCGCCTGTTCGCTGTTCTGGTCCTGCTCGCTCATGGGCGTGGGCTGGGCACCATTGCCCCCGCTTTGGCCGGCATCTCCGCCTTGTGCGGCTGCATTTTCCGTATTGCCGGGCTGGGGGGCCTTATCGTCTGGCTGCTGGCCATCCGGTCCCTTGTCCTCGCCCTTTTTATCTTCCGGCCTGTCATCTTCCGGCTGGCCGTCCTGACCGTCAGCGCCGCCCTTGTCATCCTGTCCCGGTTCTTCGGGGGGCGGCGGCTGGTCCTTGCCCTCCTCCGGGGCGGGGGCATCCGGGGTCTCGCCCGGCGCGTCGGGTTTTTCCTGTGGCTGCTCGCCTTGCGGTGACTTGTTGGCGTCATCCTGTGTGTCGGATTGCGGATCAGGCGCGCCATCCTTCCCGGATTCAGGCTTGTCCTGAGTGCCCTTGCCGTCTTCGCCGGGCTTGTCTCCATCAGGCTTCTGCTGTTCGCCGGAATCCGGTTGCTGCGGCTGTTCACCTTGTGAGGAATCGCCCTGCTGCTGGTCCTGATTCTGCCCGCCCTGTCCCTGCTGCTGGCTGTCGCCGCCGCCCCCGCCAGAGCCGCCACCGCCTCCGCCCTGCTCCTGCTCGTCCTGTTCCTTCTTCAGAAGCTGTTCCACCAGATCGCGGTTGAACAGGGCATCTTCATTCTTCGGGTCTTTGGCCAGTGCTGCATCATAGGCGGCGAGAGCCTCCTCCAGCTTTCCGGCGCGGGCCAGCGCATTGCCGCGATTGTAATCCGTGCCCTCGGATTTCTCATAAGCACTGGCCGCAGCCTCAAAATCCCCGGCCTTGTAGAGTGAGCTGGCGCGCCAGTCTGGATCTTCAAAGCGCGCGGCAGCGCTGGAAAAATCTCCCTTTGCGAAAGCATCGGCGGCCTGCTGGTCTGGCCGTTGCCACAGATTCTGCCACAGGCCGGGGGGATTTGCCGCTGCCTGATTCTGCTTGATCCCCGCCTCCTGCGCCTGTGCGGGCGGGGCGGAAAAGGGGAGCAGGGCGGCCAGCATCAGGGCCGCAATCCAGCCGCGCCGGAAAGCGAGAGCGCCCAGCAGCAGAACCGGAACCAGCAACCATGAGCCCATATCCAGCCATGTATCGGCGGTCATGCCGGTGTCCTGAAGCGGGTTGTTTGCAGCGGAGGCCGTTTTCTGGGCAAAAATGCTGTCAATATCGCGGTCATCAATGCTGATTGGCGCAAAGATGCCCTTGCCGGCATCTGCCACAGCCCTCAGCCCCGCCTCATCCGCTGTTGCAGGCTTGCCAACGCCGATGACGCTGACCTTGTAGCCCGCTTCCTCCACTGACCGTGCGGCCTGCCGGGTGCGCGCGGATTCATCGCCCGCACCATCCGAAATGAGGATGATGCGCCCATGCCTTGCCCCTGCACCCTGCAACAGGGCGGCAGCCTGCAAAATGCCCTGCTCCGGCCGGTTCGCACCTTCAGGCATCAGGTTGGTGGAGAGCTCCGGCAGCATGGCGGAAATGACGCGGCGATCTTCCGTCAGCGGGGCGGCGACAAAGGGCACATCGGCATAAATCACCAGCCCCACCTGTCCGCCGCGCATATGGTCCAGAATGTCCTCGATCTTGTGGCGGGCGGCGATGAGGCGGGAGGGGGCCTCATCTTCCGCATCCATGCTACGGTTGAGGTTCAGCACCAGCACGGTCGGGTCCAGCTGGTCCAGCGCGGGGGAGGGCAGCTTCTGCCATGTTGGCCCCGCCATGGCTAATACGGCCAGAACCCAGCCGAAAAGCAGTGCCATCACCGGCCAGCGGCGTCCGCCCTGGCGTCCGCGCACGGCAAGGTGGCGCAGCAGATGCGGGTCCACCACACCGGCCCAGTCGCTGCGCCCGCGCCGCAGGTGACGGGCCGCCAGCAGCACCATCAGCAATGCCGGAATGAGGGCAAACAGCCATTCCGGCCGCAGGAAGTGGAAATCTGCCGGCAGCAACGTGGCGAAGCTGGCAAGGTTCAGCGCCTGCATCATGGCTGGACTTCCCCGGCCTTGAGGGGCCTTTGCCGCGCAGGCCATGCCAGAACCAGCGCAAGCAGCAGGCTCAACACCAGCGCCGCACCCAGCGGCCATGGAAACAGGCTCACCGTGGGGCGCAGATAGAGCGGCTCACCGGCGGCCGGTTCCAGCCGGTCAATATCCTGATAGATGGAGGCAAGCCCCGCCGTATCGCGTGCCCGGAAATAGCGACCTCCGGTCATGTCGGCGATTTCGGCGAGCGTTTTCTCGTCCAGATCCGCCGGGGCATTCACTGTCCACATATTGCCGCCACCGGGGTCTGCACCCACGCCAATGGTGTAGATCTTGACATGCTCGCGCTTGGCAATTTCAGCCGCCTGAAGCGGTTCCAGCACTCCGGCAGTGTTGGCGCCATCGGTGAGCAGAATGAGCACGCGCTGGTCTTCCGGCCGGTCCCGCAGGGTTTTTACGGCGAGTGCGATGGCATCGCCAATGGCGGTTTCCTGCCCTGTCATGCCAATGGAGGATTCCTTCAGCAGGGCGCGCACCACATTGCGGTCAAAGGTCAGCGGGGCCTGAATATAGGCGCGGCTGCCAAACAGGATGAGGCCCACCCTGTCTCCATTGCGGCGGGCGATGAAGTCATCCGCCACCGCCTTCACCACGGTCAGCCGGTCCAGCGGGATGCCGCTGACGGAAAAATCCTGCCGCGCCATGGAGCCGGAAAGGTCCACCGCCATCATCAGGTCGCGCCCTTCCAGCGGAATGGGGATGGGCGGGCCGACATAGACCGGGCGGGCGGCAGCGGCCACCAGCAGCATCCAGATGAGTGCCATCAGCAACAGCCGCAGGCCGCCGCGCCGGCGGGGGGTGGCGCTCACCACGCCCTCCGCTTCCAGCGTGTGGAAAAAGGGCACACGCAAGGCACCCGCCTTGCCCGCGCGCGCATGCGGCATCAGCAGACGGGCGAGAAGGGGGAGGGGCAGGAAGGCAAAGGCCCAGAGCCACTGGAAGGAAATCATGCGTTGGCCCTGATCCAGCGGCGGATGGCCTTGAGCAGCTCGGTGCGCAGGGCGCCATCATGTGCTCCGGCGGCCTGTGGCGTGCGCGGTGGCAGATAGGGCGCGCTGGCCACAAGTTCCGCCAGATGCGGGGCAAGGCCCTGCTTGCCCGCACCCAGAAAGGCCTCCCATGCCGTGCCGGTGAGCGTTGCCTCGTGCGTACGGTTGCGGCTGACAAGAATGCGGCGGATGAGTTCGGCGGCTGCCGCGGCACTGGCGCGGCTGTCATGCGTCTGCGTGGCATCCAGCGCTTTCAGCGCCTTGTAGGCCAGCGTGCGCCGCCAGCGCCATTCGCGGATGGCCATGATGAGCAGGATAAGCAGCACAAGGCAGGCAAGGGCAATCCAGCCCGGTGCAGGCGGCCAGAAGGGCACGTCGGGCGGCAGATGGATGTCCCGCAACTGGGCCAGCGGGTCCTGTCCCGCGTCCAGCGAAAGTGGAACAGGGCCTTGCGGCAGCTTCAGCTCCTGCATGCTCAGGCTGCCCCCTGCCGGCTGACACCCCGCCCGGCGCGTGAGCGGCCCAGACGTTCAGGATGCAGGATGGATTTGGGGTCATCTCCCGTGCGGACCGGCAGGAAGGCGATGCCATGCTTGCGGCAGAAGAACTCCATGCGCTCACGCCGGGCGGAGAAGTGCCGTGCCCATGCGGTGCGCTGGTCTGCCCGCGCGGCATCCATCACCGCAACCCTCTCGCCATCGCTGATGCGATAATGCCCTTTGGGCGGCAGGCTTTCCTCCAGCGGATCATGAATGAACAGCGCCGTGACCTGATGCGCGGCAGACAGACGGCTGAGGGCCAGTGCGGCGGCATCATCAAAATCATCGAAATCGGTGGCGAGGAAAATCAGCGTGCCGGGGCGTGCCGCCATGCGCAGGCGGTCCAGCGCATCGGAAAGGGCTGGCTCGGGGGCGGGCGGTGGTGCGGGCTTGCGCGATTTGGCGGTGCCATCCTCAAATGCATCCTGAGTGGCTTCCGCCACGCTTTTCAGGAAATGCAGGATGCGCCGCCGGCTGCGTTCCGGCTTGTGCGCCATCAGCCGTGTGGGGGAAAGGGTAACACCGCCCACACGATCATTCCCCGCCAGTGCCACCCATGTGAGCAGGGCCGTGACGCGCGCGGAGAGGACAGACTTGAAACAGTCCCGCGTGCCAAAGCGCATGGCGCGGCGGGCATCGGCCAGCAGCAGCACGGGGCGCTCGCGCTCTTCCTGAAACAGCTTGGTATGGGTGCGGCCGGTGCGGGCTGTTACCCGCCAGTCAATGGTGCGGATGTCATCGCCGGGCTGGTAGGCGCGCACCTCGTCAAACTCCATGCCCCGCCCGCGAAAGGCCGAGCGGTGCCCGCCAAACTGGTGGGTGCGCACCTTGCCGCCCGGCGCAAAGCCGCCCAGCCCCTCTCCGGGCTGGAGCGCGACCAGCTCGTCGAGTCGGGTCACAAGCCCGTACAGGGAAAGTGAGGGAGGAGAGGCGGCCATGCGGCTTCAGACAGCTTTCAGCCCACGGGCACGCGGGCGATGAGGGCATCCAGAAAGGTATCTGTGGTCATGCCATCAGCCTGCGCCTCGAAGGTGAGCAGAACGCGATGGCGCAGTACCGGGTGGGCGACAGCCTGCACATCCTCCGGCACCACATAATCGCGCCCCGCCAGCCAGGCATGGGCGCGGGCGCTGCGGTCCAGCGCAATGGTGCCACGCGGGCTGGCGCCAAAGCCAACCAGCCCTTCCAGATCCGCCCCATACAATGTGGGCTTGCGCGTGGCGAACACGAATTGCAGCAGATATTCCTCAACCGCATCCGACATATAGGTGGCAAGGGCTGCCTGCCGCGCCGCAAAGATGACAGACTGGGGCAGGGCGGTGCCGAACTCCACATTTTCCCCATGTGCCTCCCCGCGCACGAGGCGCAGGATCTGCCGTTCGGCGGCAAGGTCGGGGTAATCAATCTTCACATGCAGCAGGAAACGGTCGAGCTGGGCCTCGGGCAGGGGGTAGGTGCCTTCCTGCTCGATGGGATTTTGCGTTGCCATCACGAGGAAGAGCTGGGGCAGGGCATAGGTGACCCCGCCGACCGTCACCTGCCGTTCTGCCATGGCTTCCAGCAGGGCGGCCTGCACCTTTGCGGGGGCGCGGTTGATTTCATCGGCCAGAATGAAATTGTGAAACACCGGGCCGGGCTGGAAACGGAAGCTGCCATCTTCCGGGCGGTAGATATCGGTGCCGGTGAGATCGGACGGCAGAAGATCCGGCGTGAACTGGATGCGCTGGTCATCGCAGTCAATGGCGCGGGCGAGCGCCTTGATGGCCTTGGTCTTGGCCAGGCCCGGCGCGCCTTCCACCAGCAGGTGCCCATCTGCCAGAACAGCGATGAGCAGCAGCTTCACAAACTCTTCCTGCCCCACAATGGCGCGGTTCATGTGGTTGCCGAGCTTGCGGAACGCTTCCAGCAGCGCTGCCGAAGCAGGGGCATGGCCACCGGGGGAGGAGGCCGCATGGCTGGAAGGCTGGCTGCCGGGGTGGCCTGCGTTCAGGGGAGAGGTCATGAAAGGCTGAATTCCAGTTCGGGCCGGCGGAAGGAGACCTTATAGCCTGTGTGCGTTGCACAATGCATCATGCCGGACACGCAGGGCCAGGCTGCAATGCAAGCCTTTCTATTGGCGTTTCCAAAGTCTAAATTCAACAAAGCATTTACCAGATTGCACTAGGATCAGACGCAGGAAACAGGGCAGCCGACTTCTGGAAGATGAAGAAGCCCTCACGCACGGCAAAAAAATGGCGTGCATGCGGGTTTTTGATCAAAAATGCGGTTTGCCTTAAAAGTGACGGAATGATTTGAGTTCTGCAAAGAGCGTGGTTCTGTTCAGAAAGCGGCTGCGCTCGGGCCGGGCTTGAGTCGGCGCTGTCATGTGTTCAAGAACCCAAGGATCAGGACACTGCCCATGTGGAGCCGGAAGCGGAAAGAAGGACAGGAGCCGGATGCAGGACTGCATCAGGCTGATGATGTCCATTCCCGCAACGACGATGCCGCAGACTGGGCGCGGGCGGATGGCGAGGATGATGCCGCGCTCCCTCGCAAGAGCCTGATTTCCCGTATTCTTCCTGTTACGGCTATCGCTGCCGGTGTTCTTGGCGTTGCCATTCTGGCGGCCACACAGGGCGCGGCCTGGATCAGCTCCGCCCCGCAGGTTGAGGGCGAGCGGATGGCGCGCAGTGCTGCGCAGGCCATGCAGCCCACCGGTATTCCGCGCACCTACAGCCTTGCCAGCGTTGGCGGGCGGGTAGGTGATGCCTCTGTCCTGCCGTCTGCCGGCTGGATGGAGGTGGACCCCAACTGGGTTCTGCGCAGTGAAACGTCGGGAGTGGCCACCCGGTTCCAGCCTCTTTCAGGGGCTGCCGGTGAGGCGGACCGTGCCCAGACCCATGTGGTGGTGAGTGCGCCCATTCCCGCACCCAACCCCATGAGCGCGACGCAAACCCCGCTTGTGGGCCCCGAAATGGCAACCGCGCCGCTGCCTCTCAGCCATCCGCTGGCCCGCAGTGAGCGGCAGGAGCGGGACAGTGACGATACCCCCCGCGTGGCGTCGCTAGGGCCTGCCGGTACGCCCGGCGGTGAACCTGCCGAGATGCGGGCCGCACCACCCGAGCCGGAAGAGGTGCGCCCTGCACCGCGTCGGCGTGGCGGGATCCCCAGCCATACCAATGTGACCCTGCCTACCGCAGGGGACCGTTATGCCGTGTATGACATTACCGCCCAGAAGGTCTACATGCCGAATGGCGACCGGCTGGAGGCGCATTCCGGCTATGGGGAAAAGTTTGACGATCCGCGTCATGTCTCGGTGAAAATGCTGGGGCCGACCCCGCCCAACACCTACCGCCTGACCATGCGTGAACGCCCGTTCCATGGTGTTGCCGCCCTGCGCATGCACCCCATCGGCAGCGGCAAGATGTATGGACGTGACGGCTTTTTGACCCACAGCTATTTGATGGGTGCGCGCGGCGATTCCAACGGGTGCATTTCCTTCAAGGATTATGATCGCTTCCTTGCCTATTGGAAGCGGGGGGAAATCACCCATATGGTCGTAGTGGCCAGCTTGCCGGATGGCGAGAAGCCAGAGCCGAAACTGCCCGGCCTTCTCTCCTGGCTCAAGCCGAAATAAGACCCGGCCTGTGCCGCAGCAGACATGAAAAAAGGCCGCAGCTAGGATGCGGCCTTTTTTCATTGATGTCTTGAAGGCGAGGGCTTCAGCCTTCTTGTCGCATCAGCACCTTCCCCGGATTCATCACATCCTTCGGGTCTAGTGCGGCTTTCAGGGTGGCCATCAGGTCCAGTGCCACAGGTGACTTGTATCGCACCAGTTCCTCACGCTTGAGGATGCCGATGCCATGCTCTGCGGAAATGGAGCCTTCCATATCCGCCACCAGATCATGCACGATACGGTTGAAATCCTCCCAACATGCCACAAAGGCGGCCTTGTCCATGCCCACCGGCTGGCTGAGATTGAAGTGGATATTGCCATCCCCCATATGGCCGAAGGCGCACACGCGCGCGCCCGGCATGTGCGCAACACAGCGGGCGCTGGCCTGCGTGATGAAATCCGCCACCCGTGAGACCGGCACCGACACATCATGCTTTATGGAGCCGCCCTCAAGGCCCTGTGCCTCGGAAAGGCTCTCCCTCAGCTTCCACAGCGCCTCCGCCTGCGCCTCGCTGGAGGCGATGACGGCATCTTGCATCTCCCCCGCTTCAAGGGCTTCGCTGAAGACCTCTTCGGCCAGCGTGGGCAAATCATCCATGCGGCGGGTGGTGGTCAGTTCGGCCAGCGCATAGAAGGCGTGTGCCCCGCCAAGCGGGTCCCGCGTGCCGGGAATATGGTCCAGAACAGTTTGCAGCCCGAAGCGCGGCAGGAGTTCAAAGCCGGTGAGGGCATCTCCCGCCACATCCCGCAAGCGGCGGAACAAAGCCAGCGCGGCATGGGGGCTTTCCAGCCCGACAAAAGCCGTCACCCGGCTGCGCGGTGTCGGGAACAGGCGCAGGGAGGCGGCGGTGATGATGCCCAGCGTGCCTTCGGCCCCGATGAACAGGTCTTTCAGGTCATAGCCCGTATTGTCCTTGCGCAGGCGCGAGAGGCCATTCCAGATGCGCCCGTCTGCCAGCACCACTTCAAGGCCCAGCGTCAGTTCCCGCATATTGCCATAGCGCAGCACGGCGGTGCCGCCGGCATTGGTGGAGAGATTGCCGCCAATATGGCAGGTGCCCTCCGAGGCGATTGAAAGCGGAAACAGGCAGCCCTGCGCACTGGCCGCCTGCTGCACCTCATGCAGGGTGCAGCCTGCTTCGGCCGTGAGGGTCAGGTCCAGCGGGTTCACGGCCCGGATATGGTTCAGCCGGTTGAGGGAAAGAAGCAGAGCACCAAAGGGCATTTGCCCGCCAACAAGCCCGGTATTGCCGCCCTGCGGCACCAGTGGCACGCCGGCCTCCGCACAGGCCGCGACGATAAAGGCGACCTCTTCGGTTGAGCCCGGTTGCAGCATGGCCGGGGTTTCCCCCTGAAACAGCCCGCGCCGTTCCAGCAGATGGGGAGCAAGTGCCGCAGCATCCCGCACCACATGTTTTTCACCGATTCGAGCGGTGATGCGCTCCAGAAGCGGTGCCAGACGGGCAGGATCGGGTGAGATACGGGCGGGAGTATGGCTCGACATGGCAGCACAATGCCGCAAGCCTGCCCGGCCATCAAGGTTGGCCTTGGGGCCTTGCTGGTCTATAGCGCTCCGAGCATGTTTATTGTCGATCCGGAGGCTCTGGCCCGTTCATGACCGAGCGCATTCTCGTTGCCCGCATTGGTGCCCCGCATGGGGTGCGTGGTGAGGTTCGCCTGTTTGTCTTCACCGAGGACCCGCATGATCTGCCCGATTATGCGCCCCTGACCGATGAAACTGGCAAGAAGGTGTTTGCCATTGCCAGCCTGCGCCCGGCCAAGGAGCATTTTGTGGCGCGCCTTGAAGGTGTGGATGACCGCAATGCTGCCGAGGCGCTGACCAATGTGGATCTGTACCTCCCCCGCGAGGCGTTGCCGGAGCCGGAGGATGAGGATACTTTCTACCATGCTGATCTGCTTGGCCTGAAGGTCGAGGCTGAAGATGGCGCGCTGCTGGGCAAGGTGATTGCGCTGCACAACTTTGGTGCGGGCGATGTGCTGGAATACCAGCCCGTGCCGCAGCCTAACCCCGAGGGCAAAAAGCGCGGCAATAAGGGGGGCACGCTGATGGTGCCCTTCACCCGTCTTGCCGTTCCGGTGGTGGATGTTGCGGGTGGGCGCGTGGTTCTGGCCGCGAATTTCATGGATGCGGGTGAAGACGAAACCCCGCCCGAGGATGCCGATACCCAGTGAGAGCCAAGGCTCTGGAATAAAAAACGCCGGCCTGTTGAAGGCCGGCGTTTTTTGTTGGCGCACTGAAGGCCGGGCGGCAAAAGCCACCCGGCGGGCACATCAGTAGCGATAATGCTCGGACTTGAACGGGCCGTTCTGCGGCACGCCGATATAGGCAGACTGCTCGTCCGTCAGGGTGGTGAGCTTCACGCCGATCTTTTCCAGATGCAGCTTGGCCACCTTCTCATCCAGATGCTTCGGCAGCGTGAACACTTCCTTGGCATAGTGGCCGGGCTTGGTGAACAGCTCGATCTGCGCCAGCGTCTGGTTGGTGAAGGAGGCGCTCATCACGAAGCTCGGGTGGCCGGTGGCGTTGCCCAGATTCACAAGGCGGCCCTCGGAGAGCAGGATGATGCGGCGGCCGGTGGGGAATTCAATTTCATCCACCTGCGGCTTCACGTTGGACCACTTGAAGTTCTTCAGGCCAGCGACCTGAATTTCACTGTCGAAGTGGCCGATATTGCACACAATGGCGCGGTCCTTCATGGCCCGCATGTGGTCCACGGTGATGACATCGACATTGCCGGTTGTGGTCACGAAGATGTCGGCGCGCGGGGCGGCATCTTCCATGGTGGTGACCTCATAGCCTTCCATCGCGGCCTGAAGCGCGCAGATGGGGTCGACCTCGGACACCAGCACGCGGCAGCCGGCATTGCGCAGCGAGGCGGCGGAGCCCTTGCCCACGTCACCGAAGCCGGCAACCATGGCGACCTTGCCGGCCATCATCACGTCCGTACCACGGCGGATGCCGTCCACCAGAGACTCGCGGCAGCCATAGAGATTGTCGAACTTCGACTTGGTGACGCTGTCATTCACATTGATGGCGGGCCACAGCAGCGTGCCCTTCTTCTGCATCTCGTACAGACGATGCACGCCCGTGGTGGTTTCTTCGGTCACGCCCTGAATGTTCTTGGCGATTTCGGAATAGAAGCCGGGCTTTTCCTTCAGGCGGCGCTTGATGGCGGCGAAGAGAACGCTTTCTTCTTCATTGGTCGCGCCTTCAAGGAAGGCGACATCGCCTTCTTCAGCGCGCTTGCCGAGATGGATGAGCAGGGTGGCATCGCCGCCGTCATCCAGAATCATGTTCGGGGTGCCGCCATCGGCCCACTCGAAGATGCGGTGGGTGTAATCCCAGTACTCTTCAAGGCTCTCGCCCTTGATCGCGAACACCGGGGTGCCGGTGGCGGCGATGGCGGCGGCAGCGTGGTCCTGCGTGGAGTAGATGTTGCAGGAGGCCCAGCGCACATCAGCGCCCAGTGCCTGAAGTGTCTCGATGAGCACGGCGGTCTGGATGGTCATGTGGAGCGAGCCGGCGATGCGCGCGCCCTTGAGCGGCTGGGCAGCGCCATACTCTTCGCGGGTCGCCATCAGGCCGGGCATCTCGGTTTCGGCGATGTCCAGTTCCTTGCGGCCCCAGTCAGCAAGGCTGATGTCCTTCACCACATAATCATTGCTCATGACTTCTCTCCGCTCGATCTGGTCCGCCGGACTGTTCTTGCGCCCGCTGCGCAAGAGATCGCGCGGCACGGCTCGCCGGTGGGTGAGCGGGGCTTAACATGGTCCGCGCGCCGGGGCAATCATGATATAAGGAAATGTTTATATCATGAGGGGCGTCATGCGGCATCCCGCTGCACGGCCGGGGGCAGCGATTCAGGGCCGTCATGTTCTTTGATTTTCTGGAAAATTGTGATATGAAGGGGAGTACAGTCGAATGTATTCATCACAACTGCATCAGGCGTTTTGTCTGCGCAATCTCGGGGATAGAGGGCGAGATTTGCGCGGTAGCCCTATTTCGGCATGACGTGACAGTCAGGTGCTACGTTTGACTGACAGAGCGGGCCATCCGGTGCCGCGACGCGATTTGCTACGCGTTGCTACCGCACCTCATGGCCCATGTCCACAGCGCACGGCGCGCGTCATCCCGGTTGCGGTCAGGCCAATGACCAGCAGGGGAGACGCAGCGCCAAAGGTTCGGCCTCCGGGCCGGATCGGGAGTGGTCCAGAGCATGACGACCAAGAAGAACACGCAGGCCCGTCTCGGTTTCAAGACGGGTGAGCATATCGTCTATCCCTCTCACGGCGTCGGCCGAATCATGGCCATTGAGGAACAGGAAGTCGCCGGTTTCAAGCTCGAATTGTTCGTCATTTCGTTTGAAAAGGACAAGATGACCCTGCGGGTACCGGTTCCCAAGGTCGCCAGCGTTGGCATGCGTAAACTTTCGGAAACCAACATTGTGGAAAAGTCCCTGGAGACCCTCCAGGGCCGTGCGCGTGTGAAGCGCACCATGTGGAGCCGTCGCGCCCAGGAATATGAAGCCAAGATCAACTCCGGTGATCTGGTTGCCATTTCCGAAGTGGTCCGCGACCTGTATCGCTCCGACACCCAGCCCGAGCAGTCCTATTCCGAGCGTCAGCTTTATGAGGCCGCGCTGGACCGTATGGCCCGCGAGCTTTCCGCCGTGCAGGATCTGACCGAGACCGAGGCCATCAAGCTGATTGAGCAGAACCTGCTCAAGGGTCCACGCCGTGGCCCGGCCGCCAAGGCTGCTGATGAAGCTGATGCAGATACCGATGTGGAAGAGGATGAGGCCGCCTGAGCCTTTCGGCTTCAGGGCACTTTCTGTTCCGTTTCAGCAAAAGCCCGGCGCAAGCCGGGCTTTTTTCATGTCAGGTAGCTTATTGCTCCGGCCGCCAGCCATCGGAATACAGGCAGGAGCGCACCAGTGTTTCACGTGCCTCAGAATTGATATCACGCGAACTTGTGGTTGGCGGGTTCCACACCTTGTCGCGCCGGCAGATCTTGGTGCCGTTCGGGCCACCGGAGACACAGGTTTCCGGGCCATCCGAATAATAGGCCTGCCGCGAGATATAGGTTTCCCGCTGCACGGGCATCTGCATATAGGCTTCTGCCTTGCACTGTTCCATTGCGACATCAAAATCCTGCGCCGAAGCGCCGGGCTTTGTCATGCGCTCTATGCAGCCGGAAAGAGCCAGCGCACATCCTGCTACGGCAATCATACGCAACCAGACCATTGTTGCCTCCTTGCCTGCCAGCTTCCCAGCCCCGTTCGGCCCCCGCCGCAGATGCAATGTGAGGAGATATGGTCACAGATGATGACGCCAGCCTGACATGCGGCAGTCCACTAGAAAATGTGGATATCACATGCCCGGATGGTAGCGGCGGGTGGTTTTTAATGGGTTGTTACACGCCAAGCGCGCAGCCATCTGACCGTGGGTCATGTGCTCCTTCCAGCGCACCGCCGGGATGCAGCGTCACAGCACCGACCTGGCCCATGAGGTCGCTCCATGATTCTGGCAGGAGCTGCACAGGCTGGCCAGAGCTTTGAAGCCTTTCCGAAACGCTGTCTTCAAAGCCGGCTTCCAGCAGCAGGGCAGGGCTTTCGTCATCTCTCATGTGGCCCGGCAGCCATCGGGGCCGGGCAATGGACTGGCCCAGCGGCATGCCAAACATCACATGCCGCGAGAAAACGGCAGACTGCCCCTCTTCTCCACCCGTGGCGCCATAGGCAATGACGCGGCCATCTTTCAATTGCGCCAGTGCCGGGCTCAACATGGGGGCAGGCACGCGGCCGGGACGCAGGGCATGGATGCTTTTCTCATCCAGCGAGAAGTACCCGCCGCAATTCTGCATCAGAACGCCGGTTGCGGGCAGCACGCAGCCAGAGCCGAATGAGGAGTGAATGGACTGGATGCAGGATACCACCAGCCCGGATGAATCCGCAGCCCCCAGCCAGATGGATCCGCCCGGCCGGACATCTTGCGGCCAAGGCGCGGAGGAGGTCAGGTCAATCCGTGCGGCTATATCATCCAGCACTGCTGGTTCGAGAGCGCGGGAGAGGCCGAGTGATGCCTGCTCCGGCTCCTGCATCAGTTTATTGCGCACCATGAAGGCCTGTTTTGTCGCCTCCACCAGCCCCTGCACATGGGCAAAACCTTCAGCCTGCTTCACACCCAGCCGTTCAAACAGGGCGAGAATCATGAGAGGGGCGATGTCCTGCGGGGCATTATAAACCGTGCCCGCTTTCAACTGTATGTGAAGAGGCGTGCATGTGCTGGCCTGATAGCGCTCCAGATCGGCGCGTGTCACGGGGCTGCCGATCCGTTGCAGATCGTTGGCGATTTCCCGGCCAATGTCCCCCGCATAGAAGTCTTGCAAGCCGGTGCGGGCCAGATGCTCCAATGTATCGGCAAGGCGGTTTTGTTGCAGAACTTCACCGGCTTGCGGCACGTTCCATTCTTCACGCGCCGTATCCTGCCGCAAAAAGTTTTCCCTGAAGCTGGCGGACAGGCGGAGTGCGGCAAGGTTTTCCTGTGCCAGTCGAAAAAAGGAGGTGCTGACAGGGAAGCCTGTGCGGGCATGATGAATGGCCGCCTCCAGCAGGCGAGCCACACTCATGCGCCCGCCATTGGCCCGGGCCGCTTCCAGCGCCAGCGCCCAGCCGCCCACAGCGCCGGGCACGGTGATGGCACTCAGGGGGCCATGAGCCGGGATCGTATCCAGCCCCTGATCGCGGTATTGGCGGATGGTGGCGTTGGTGCCTGAAAAGCCCGCTGCCGCAAGATGATATACCTTGCCGGATGGTTCCCGAACGAGCCAAAGGGCATCCCCGCCCAACTGGTTCATCTGCGGATAAACCACGGCACTGGTTGCAGCGGCGGCCAAGGCCGCTTCCAGCGCATTTCCGCCTTCTGCCAGAACATCCCGCCCGGCCTGCGCCGCCAATATGTGAGGGGCAGCCACCATGGCGCGTCCGGCATGCACGCTTTCATGATGGAGGATGGCATCCGGGGCGGAAGGGAAAGACATGGTGAGGCTCCGGTTCATCCAGTTTGCATCTGCATCTTGACCTTCGGGCCAGAGCATCGCACTTTCCGCCGTTCATAGCCCATGGGGTGAGCGGGGCAAATGTCCGCGCTGAAGGAGCAGAAGATGAATCGTGCCGGTCAGGTGAACTGGGGTCATGTCCTCACGGTGACGAGCGCCACGATTCTCGTGCTGACGGAAATTCTGGCTGTGGCCATTGCCGCGGGCTGGGCCATTAGCGGCCTGCTCAATCTGGGCGATATTGGCGAATATGGGCTGATGGGCCTGTTTTCGATTCTGGCGCTTTATGCTTCCGCACTCTATTTCCGCAAGGCCGCACAGGCAGAGCCGCTGCGCTATCCGCGCTGAGTGCCGGTTTTTGCACCATATTTCTTTGAGTGCCGCTGTGTTCTTCTGCCTTTTTCACGGCCTTCCAGATTTATGGGGCGAAAGGGGCAGATAAAGTTTTTCTGGCCGCAGCTCCTGTTCAGGCCTTTATGACAGACGTTCATTTTGAACTTGTCGTTATATATCAATATATTGAACAGGTTTTACGTTCCGCTGCGGCAGGCCGTGCTGTTATGTGACGCGCGATGGCAGTGGTAAAATCAAATCCGGCACCCGAAGTTTCAATATTCATGTACCAAATGGAATCCATTTCGTGTTAGGCTATTGATGGTCGGGAAACAGTGCACGAACGGTGTTGTTGGTGCGTGACAGTCCGGCCTTGTCCATTCGGCGCAAGGTAATGAAACAAGTGGCTGGGTTGAGCGTTAAGCGAAGGTGTGTGTCAAGACGCCCGGATAGTGCATTCCAAAACTGCACGGTAAACGCAAAGATTTCAGCAGTGGTGGATAGCCCTGAGCCTAAATTGGCGATTGACCTCAACGGAATTGCATATGAGCCGTAACCGAGACTTCCGAGAGCCGCGCCGCCGTGGCTTTGACGACGACTTTGCGCCGCCGCGTGACCGCGGCTTCGGAGGGGACCGTCCTTATTCTTCGCCAAGCAGCAGCAGCAGCTTCGGCGCACCTGTCCCGTCGGGCCCGACCATCGACGCGACGGTGAAGTGGTTCAATCCCGAAAAGGGTTTCGGGTTTGTCGAACTGGCCGATGGGTCGGGCGACGTGTTCCTGCATGCCCGTGCGCTTGAAGCTGCGGGTCAGGACAGCGTGCCTCCCGGTTCCCGCCTCTCCGTGCGGGTTGGCCAGGGCCAGAAGGGCCGTCAGGTGACCGAGGTTCTCGAGGTGGATACGTCCACCGCTGAGGAAGCTCCTCCGCGTCGCAGCTTCGGTGCAGCCGCACCTCGCGCTGCTGGTCCCGGTGCAGGCCCGCGTGCCGCTACCGGTCCGACCGAAGAGCGCGTTGGTACCGTGAAGTGGTACAACCCCGACAAGGGCTTCGGCTTCATCGCGGTTGAAGGTGGCGGCAAGGACGTGTTCGTCCATGTCACCGTCATTTCCCGTTCGGGCCTTGGCGATCTGGCCGAAGGTCAGCGCGTTCTGGTGCAGGTTGGTCAGGGTCCCAAGGGTCCTGAAGCCCGCACGATCGAACTGGCTGACTGAGCCTTTCCGAATATAGCCACGCGCGCTGCCGGTTCCGGTGGCGCGCGCTGGTGTTTCGGGCTTTCCCAACCTGCCCCGAGGGTCATAAGCGCACTGATATGCAGTTGATCTGCTTTTTTCAGACGCGTTTTCTTTAAAATTGTGGAGCTCCATTTCAATGACGCAGCAAGTTGAGGCAGACCTCGCGGGTCTCCTTGAACGTCTCAAGCATGCCCAGCGCGAATTGGTTCTGAGTGCAGCCGCCAGCGGAACAACTATTCCCTCAGACGGAATGCTGCGCAAGATCTCTGAACTTGAAGGGGTGATTGCTGCAACTGAAGCCGTTATGGAAGAAGAGCGCGCGCGTCGTTGAGTTTCCTGAAAAGCTGAAAATGCTTTTGGACCAGAATATCAGCACGCTATAAAATGCAGGCATAACAGGTTTTCCTGAGCATTTGCGCAAGATTCCCGTTCATATCTTGATGACTCCAGACCTTCCCTTCCATTGAACGGGAAGGTGGAGTGGCATCTGGTGCAATACACTTTGCCAGCATGGCCGGCATGCTGATGCCAGCTTTACTCAATAGTCTTTCAGGCAGGTCATGGGCAGAGAAGTCTTTCTCTCTGCCCAAAGTATCTGCACGCCTTCAGGCCAGCTCATTTAACAGCCGCGCAATAGCTGCCCGCAATTCTGGAAAGCCCGCCCCGGTATTGCTGGAGGTGGGATACACTTCAGGATAGGCAGCAGGACGCTTCCTGATCTTCTCTTTCAGTTCAGCAATAACGCCCGGCAGATCTGTCGGCTTGACCTGATCTGTCTTGGTGAGAATCAGCGCGTATGAAACGGCCGCCGTATCCAGAAGGTCGAGAATCTCATTATCGACGGGCTTCAGCCCATGGCGCGAATCCACGAGAACGAACACGCGCGCCAGATTGACCCGCCCGCGCAGATAGTCGCGGATGGTGCGGGTCCAGGCTTCCACCTTGTCTTTCGGGGCTTTGGCAAAGCCATAGCCGGGCATGTCCACCAGACGGAATTGCGGGCCTGCATCAAAGTAGATCAGTTCCTGCGTGCGTCCGGGTGTCACCGATGTCCGCGCCAGCGCCTTGCGGCCGGTCAGCGCATTCACAAGCGAGGATTTGCCGACATTGGAGCGGCCCACCAGTGCAATTTCCAGCCCCTGCATGGGGGGCAGGGTTTCAATGGTGGGGGCAGCCCAGATGAATTTCCATTCACCCGCAAACAGCAGACGCCCCTGTTCACGCAGGGCAGCGGCAGCACGCGCCTCTTCCTCCGTCAGGTGCTGATCGGTGGTGGCGGGCATAAGGGAGGCCTCTGTCGAGGTGCTGGTCTTTGGGGTGGTCATGCCTTGCTTATCTCTGAGGGCGGAGGGCAGCGCAAGACTTCTCCCGCGCTGATCCTGTTATCGGGGTCAGAAGAAGGTTTCCTTGAACCAGCCATCCAGTGTTTGCGGCGGCGGCGCGGCCTGTTGCTGCGGCGGCTGCATGTTGGGGTCACCAGCCAGTTCGCCGAACAGGGATGAGGGCTGGTCCTCCGGCACAGCGCCAACGGGCAGTGGCGTGCTGCCGGGCGGGCCATAATCTCCCGTGCCGGAAACACCCGCCAGCTCTGTCACAGGCTGGCCCTTATGTGCAGCCTGCATATAGCGGTTCCAGATGCTGAGCGGCAGGTTGCCGCCAGAAGTGCGCTTGGTGGGCGAGGAATCATCATTCCCCAGCCATACAGCCGTGACCACACGGGCCGTATATCCCACAAACCACGCATCCCTGTAGTTCTGGGATGTTCCGGTTTTGCCGGCGGCCGTCCAGCCGGGCAGGGAGGCTGCCCGTCCTGTTCCGCTTATCAGGGTTTCGGCCAGCATATGGTTCATCATGCCGGCATAGGCCGGGTCCACCACCTGACCGGGGCCGGAACCACTGCGCTGATACAGCACCTGACCATCAGCGCCGGTCACAGTATCAATAACATGGGGAATGACGCCCAGCCCGCCATTGGCAAAGGGAACATAGGCCGAGGCCAGTTCCAGCACCGAGACCTCCGAGGTGCCCAGCGCGATTGAGGGATTGGGGGCAAGAGGAGAGGTGATGCCCATGCGATGGGCGGCCTTCACCACAGCCTGCGGCCCCACTTCCAGCGCCAGCCGCACAGATACGGTGTTCAGCGAAAGCGCCAATGCCGTTTGCAAGGTCACTGGCCCAAGATATTTGTGGCTGGCATTTTCCGGTTTCCAGCCCTTGAGCTGAAGGGGGGCATCCTCCATCACCAGATTGGGCACAAGGCCAGCTTCCAGTGCGGCAAGATATACGAATGGCTTGAAAGCAGAGCCGGGCTGTCGGCGGGCCGTGACAGCGCGATTATACTGGCTGTTCTCGTAGGAGCGCCCTCCCACCAAGGCGCGCACGGCACCATTGGTGTCGAGCGAAACCAGCGCGCCCTGTTCCACGCGGTATTTGGTACCGGATTTGTCGAGCACGTCCGTCAGCGCGGCCTGTGCCTCCTGCTGCAAGGCCGGGTCAATGGTGGTGCGTACCGTAACATCGCCGGAAACCGCACCGACATAGGCATCAAGCTGCTCCACCACCCAGTCGGCCACATAGCCGATGGAGTTGGGGGTGGTGCCGCGGGCGAGCTGGGCCGGCTTGGCAATAGCGGCCCTTGCCATTTCAGGGGTAATGATGCCCTGCTGTGCCATCACTTTCAGCACCAGTTCGGCGCGGGCCTGTGCTCCCTTGAGGTTGCGCGTGGGCGCCAAACGGGAGGGGGAGTTGACAAGGCCGGCCAGCATGGCCGCTTCCGACAGCGAGACCTGCGTGGCGGACTTGCCGAAATAGCGCTGGGCGGCCGCCTCCACGCCATAGGCCCCCGCACCAAAATAGACGCGGTTCAGATACAGGTCGAGAATCTCGGATTTGGAAAACTCGGCCTCCAGCCACAGGGCCAGAACCACTTCCTGCACCTTGCGCGAATAGGTGCGCTCCTGTGTGAGGAACAGGTTCTTGGCAAGCTGCTGGGTGAGGGTCGATCCGCCCTGCCGCACCCGGCCGGATGTCAGATTCGTCACCAGAGCGCGCGCCAGCCCTTCCGGGTCCAGCCCGAAATGACTGTGAAAGCGCTGGTCTTCAATCGCGATGAAGGCTTCCGGCAGATAGGCGGGCATCTGGCCGATAGGAATGGCTACCCCGCCCATATCTCCACGTGTTGCCAGTGTCTGGCCATTTTCGCCCAGAATGGTCACGGTGGGCGGGCGCTTGGGCACCACCAGAGTCTGCATGGGCGGAAGCTTGGAGGCTTCATAGGCCACCAGCCCCGCAACACCGATAGCTGCCCAGATGCCAATGATGAAGCACCACTTCACCAGCAGCCACAGGATGGAGCGTCTGCGCTTTTGCGGTTTGGCCCGGCCGCGTTTGCCCCCACTGCCATCGCCATTTCCACCGCGTCCTCCGCCACCTGATGAACGTGCAGGAGGCGGGGCCGGGCGCTCACTCATGCGGGAGGCGGCTGCTGGAGAAGAGGGCGCGCCCATGCGGCTGCGGCCACTCCGGCCGGATGTCTGGGCCATATCGGTGGGGATAATCCGCTCTGCGCGCATGTCATTCGAGGGCAGGTCCCCTGACGGCTCATCCGCAACAGGCGTGCGCTGTTGCCTGGCGGGTGAGGTGGATTCTGGCTCTGCACCCATCGCAGGTTCGCGACGCTGGGGCGCATTCCGGTTGCGCGCCGGGGCGGCCTTGCGGGGGGAGGCGGATGAAGCGGCAACGGGGCGATCATCGGGGGAGAGGCGCAGATCAAATGCCGAATCCGGGCGCGTGTTTGCGGCGGTGCGTTTCATGCCGGAATCACGCTCCATCTTGTCATTGGGTTCATCTTGCGCGTCACGCCCTGTCTGTGTGTCGCGTCCCTGTCCTCTGGTCACCATGAAGAATACCGCGCCGTCATCATCAATTGGCCTGAACGCGCCTTTTCATCATTCAAATGGGGCAGAATCACCAGTGCCTGCCGGGCAGATGGTGCATTGCACGGCCAGCAAGCCGCGGTGAAAGGAATCTGCGCGCCCTTCAGGAGGCAGCAGAAGCGCGCAGATGCGCCATGATGCCGGCTGTTGAGGATGAGGCATCCTCTGGCGCCTCGCCCTTTGTCAGGGCTGGCAGCAAAGCGGTGGCCAGTTCCTTGCCCAGCTCCACGCCCCACTGGTCAAAGGGGTTGATGCCCCAGATGCAGGCTTCCACGAACACGCGGTGCTCATACAGCGCAATCAGCCGCCCAAGTGTGAACGGGTCCAGCTTCTTGTAGGCAAGGGTCAGCGAGGGGCGGTTGCCGGGGAAAACACGATGGGGTGCAAGGCGGGCCACTTCCGCCTCATCCATGCCGCGTGCGCGTAACTGGTCTGCGGCCTCTTCACATGTGCGTCCGCGCATCAATGCTTCAGACTGGGCAAGGCAGTTGGCAACCAGCAGCCTGTGATGTTCTGCAAGCGCCGGCTCATGCCCCTCGGCAGCGATGAGGAATTCGACCGGGATGGTATCCGTGCCCTGATGCAGCAACTGGAAGAAGGCATGCTGGGCATTGGTGCCCGGCCCACCCCACACCACGGGGCCGGTGGCGCGTTTCACATCCTGTCCGTCGCGCGTCACGCACTTGCCATTGCTCTCCATGTCCAGCTGCTGGAGATAGGCCGGAAAAGCGCGCAGGCGCTGGTCATAGGGAATCACCGCACGGGTGGGATACTGGCACACATCCCGATGCCACAGGCCGACAAGCGCCAGAAGCACAGGCAGGTTCTGCTCCAGTGGGGCGGTGCAGAAGTGCTGGTCCATGGCCTCGGCCCCGGCCAGAAACGCGGCAAAATGCTCCGGCCCAATGGCGATGACAATCGGCAGGCCAATGGCTGACCAAACCGAATAACGCCCGCCGATGAAGTCCCACAGGTCAAATGCCCGCCCGGGTTGGATGCCGAAGGCCTCAATGCGCTCCGGGGCGGTGGAGACAGCGGCAAAATGGGCGCTGACAGCCTCTTCTCCCAGCGCCTTCACAATCCAACCGCGGGCGGTCTGGGCGTTGCGCATGGTCTCCACGGTGGTGAAGGTTTTTGAGGCGACAATGAAAAGCGTGGTGGCCGGATCAAGCTTCTTCAGCAGGTCCGCAATATGGGCACCATCCACATTCGAGATGAAGTGGCAGACCGGACCATCATGATAAGGCGCAAGCGCCTTGGTCACCATGGCGGGGCCAAGATCTGAACCGCCAATGCCGATATTCACGACATCGGTAAAGGGTGCGCCGTTAATGCCCGCAATGCTTCCGTCCCGCACACCCTGCGCAAAGCCGGAAATACGCGCACGGGTTTCGCGCAGGGCCGCCTTGATGTCTGCCCCCTCCACCATGAGGGGAGTGAGACTCGAATCGCGCAAGGCCACATGCAGGGCGGCGCGCTTTTCGGTGTTGTTCAGCACAGCGCCTGCAAACATGTGTGCGCGCTGTGTGGCAACACCAGCCTCTTCAGCCAGAGCGACAAGCAGGGCACGGCTGTGATCTGTCAGGGATGTTTTGGAATAGTCGAGCAGCAGATCATTCAGGCGGACAGAGAATCGGTTGAAGCGATCCGGCTTCCGGAACAGTGCTGGAATGCTGCATGTTTCCTGCGCATGCGCGGTGCTCAACTTTTGCCACAAAAGCTCAACACCGCCGGAGCAGTTCAGGAGGGCATCGGGTGCGGGGATTGCGGCCATCTGGACTGCATCTTCCTCAAGGCATGGAGCATACGCACAGGTGGGATGAGACTCACATCCAGCCTGTTCTGCATTACAGTTTGTGTTCAGCTTTTCCAAGCTGGCAACACAAGCCATGCCTCCATGGCATCAAGATGGACACCTTGAGGCCAAAAGAGTGCTGGCCTTGGGAGAAGATGTGGTTTCCACACCGGAACATGTCCTGACATGTTCTGCAAAACGGGATGGCCCGGAATACAAAACATCCGCGCAACAAGGCTGCGCGGATGTTTTCGCATCTCGGATCAAGAGACCCCGGGCGGGGTTTCGGGTTTTATGATGCCAGCCTTGGAAACTGAGCTTTCACAGAGCCACCCGGCAGGCTCAGGGTTGAAGAACAACCCTTGGAATATCAGCGTGCGCGGCCCTTGGCAGGCAGCAGGCCTTCACGCTGGGCGCGCTTGCGGGCCAGCTTGCGGGCGCGACGGATAGCTTCGGCCTCTTCACGGGCGCGCTTCTCGGAAGGCTTCTCGTAATGGCCACGCAGCTTCATCTCGCGGAAGATCCCCTCACGCTGCATCTTCTTCTTGAGCGCCTTGAGGGCCTGATCGACATTGTTGTCGCGGACGAGAACTTGCACGTGTGTACCTCTTTAAACTGATGCGCCGATCCGGTGCGATGTGATCTGGGATTCTGGTTCCGGCGCCAAAGCCATCCAGAGGATGTCTTGTCAGGCCTGTCCAGAAAGAGCCGCCCTATTAACAGGGATAGAATGCCCTGTCCACATGAGTCTGCTCCAAAGTCTGTTCTCAGCAGTTGTCCTTGTCTGCGTCGGGCAGGTGCGCAGCCTCACGCCACAGGCGGTTGGCGTGGCCCATCTTGCGTCCGGGCCGTGCTTCACTTTTCCCGTAAAGGTGGAGATGCACGCCCGGTTCTGCCAAAAGCTGCCGCCAGTCCAGCACGTCATCACCGATGAGATTCGTCATCTCGACGCGACCCAGACGTGCGGCATCTCCCAGCGGCCAGCCGGCAATGGCGCGCACATGCTGCTCGAATTGCGAGGTCACCGCGCCGTCCTGGGTCCAGTGGCCGCTATTGTGGACGCGCGGGGCAATTTCATTCACCACCAGACGCTGCTCGCTTCCGCGCCCCACCACAAACAGCTCCACCGCAAACACGCCGACATAGTCGAGCGCACAGGCAATGCTGCGGGCAATGGAAGCGGCGCTGGTGCCTGTGGCGCAGGTAACATCGGCCGGCACCGTGGAGGTATGGAGAATGTGGTTGCGATGCACATTCTGTGTCACGTCATAAGCCGAAAAAGCCCCATCCGCCCGACGGGCCGCAACCACGGAGACCTCGCGCTCAAACGCCACGAAGCCTTCGAGAATCGCGCTTTGGCGGCCAATCGCCTCCCAGCCCGCCTCCAGCTCATCAAGGTTGCGCAGGGTTACCTGTCCCTTGCCGTCATAGCCAAAGCGCCGGGTCTTCAAAACAGCAGGCAGGCCAATGCGCTCGGCTGCCGCCTTGAGGGCATCAAGGTCGTCAATAGCCTCGAAAGGGGCGGTTTCGATGCCCAGATCGCGCACAAAAGCCTTTTCGCTCAGGCGGTCCTGCGTCAGCGCCAGCGCCCGTGCACCCGGTGCCAGAGGCACGCGGGCGGCCAGAAACTCGGCTGTGGCGAGGGGGACATTCTCAAATTCATAGGTGGCGACGGCAATACCATCGGCAAAACGGGCCAGCGCGGCCTCATCATCATAAGGTGCGCAAATATGGCTGTCGGCGACCTGAAAAGCGGGGCTATCCGCCTCGGGGCACAAAATGCGCACCTTGAGGCCGAGATTGGCTGCGGCAAGAGCCATCATGCGCCCAAGCTGGCCGCCGCCAAGAATGCCGATGGTATCTCCGGGATTCAGCATCTAGACAACCGGACGTTCCGTAACCGCATCGGTGCGTGCAGCACGCCATGCGGCCAAACGCTCTGACAGGGGGGCATCAGAAAGGGCGAGGACAGAGGCTGCCAGCAGCGCCGCATTGGTGGCACCGGCCTTGCCAATGGCAAGAGTGCCCACCGGAACACCGGCCGGCATCTGCACGATGGAGTAGAGGCTGTCGATGCCTGACATGGCCTTTGATTCGACCGGCACGCCGAATACCGGCAGCGTGGTGAGAGATGCCACCATGCCCGGCAGATGGGCTGCCCCGCCCGCACCGGCAATGATGACCTTGAAACCATCGGCCTTGGCCTTGCGCGCAAAATCATACATGCGCTCTGGCGTGCGGTGGGCCGAAACAATCCGCGCATCATGCGCAATGCCGAGCGCTTCGAGCGTCTCAACAGCGTGGCGCATGGTTTCCCAGTCTGATTGGCTGCCCATAATGACAGCCACCTGCGGTGCGCTCATCTTTCCGATCCCCGCAAAATGGAAAGCGCGGACTTATCGGATGATTGACGCCGGGGCAAGGAAATAAAGAAAAGACCACACCGAAGCGTGGCCTCAGGGCCGCCAGCGCCGGTGCAGCCACAGCCACTGTTCGGGATATTCGCGCACCCAGCCCTCAATCACCGAGGTAACGGCCTGCATGCCGCCCTGTACGTCGATCTTGCCTTCCTCATCACGCGGAAGTTCGATTTCCTCCGTGATTTCCACCCGAAAACGCGCACCGGGAAGGCGGATGACCCGCATGCCATGCACCGGGCATTCAAATTGCCGGGCAAGGCGCGCCAGTGTTGGGTTGGTGGCGCAGGGGCGGCCAAAGAACATGACTTCCGGCCCGCCGGTCCAGTACTGGTCCACCAACATGCCCAGATGCTGGCCTTCCGCGAGCATGCGCGCCATCACCCGGCCCGCATCGCGGCGGGCGCGAATGAGATAGGGCATCGTTTCGGCACGCATCTCCTCAATCAGGTCTGCGGCCTTCCTGTTATTGGGTGCGCGATAGAGCACGCCCCCCGGCACGCCGAACTTTGCACCGGCAATGGCGCACAGCTCCCAGTTGCCGGTATGGGCGGTGAAGAACAGGGCCGGACGGTCATCATCCCGCAGGCGCTGGAAAATTTCCGCGCCCACCACCTCGATGCGGCCTGCATCAGGGTGGGCGGGGTCATAATCCCACAGCCGCTCCTGCTGGGCGAAATCGGCGGTGAGGCGGCCCATATTGGCCCACACTCCACAAACAAGCTCATTGATCTCACTTGCGCTTTTCTCAGGAAATGCTGCCGTGAGATTGCGCCGCGCCACTTTTGTGACGGGCAGGAACGGGCCAACAAGCTTCGCCCAGAACGCCATGCCGCCAGATGAGACCGTGAGTGGCCACAGGCGCAGCCACCAGATGGAAAAGCGCACATAGCCGCCGACGATGGATTCTCCCAGCGCGCCAAACTGGCGGCGCAATGCTGCGCGCATGCGGCTCAACATGGGCGGGCGGGCACGTTTGACGGGCGGTTTTGTAGGGTGGGACACGATGAATCTGCCTGCACAGGCGGGATGCTCATGCAAAGAGGCATCCCGCTATGTGCTTGTCTTCAGAATTTCACGATGATCTTGCCGAAGACCTTGCGGCTTTCCAGTCGCTCCAGCCCCTCATTGAAGTTTTCCAGCGGCACTACGGTGTCGATGACCGGCTTGATGCCACGGCCGATCTTCTCCAGCCCGTTGGCCACATTGCGGATGGTGGCGCCGAAGGAGCCGAAAATCTTGTACTGGCGCTGGAACACCTGCATCAGGTTCATCTGCACGCTTACGCCCGAGGTTGAGCCACATGTGACAAGACGTGCGCCCGGCTTCATGGAGAGCAGCGAGGCGTTCCATGTATCCGCGCCCACATGCTCGAACACAACATCAACGCCGACCTTTTTGGTGATCTTGCGCACTTCATGCTCGAAGCGGTCGCGGCGATAATTGATGACATGGTCTGCACCCAGCGCCAGAGCCTTCTCGCCCTTTTCATCATCACCCACGGTGGTGATAACCGTTGCGCCAACATCCTTGGCCAGCCGGATGGCGGCAGAGCCAATGCCCGAACCGCCGGCATGCACCAGCACGGTTTCACCCTTTTCCAGCTTCGCATTGTCAAACAGCATGTGCTCGACCGTGGAGAAGGTGATACCGGCGCAGGCTGCATCTTCAAACGAGACGCCTTCGGGTGCGGGCAGAACGAGGCGCTCGGGCAGGTTCAGCAGGTCGCGGGCAAAGCCGTCAATATGGAAGCCCAGCACGCCGCCGACATCCGTGCACAGATTATCTCGGCCATCGCGGCAGTTCTTGCAGTGGCCGCAGGTCATGGCGCCATACATGGAGACGGTCTGCCCCACCTTCACGCCACGGACATCCGCGCCCACGGCAACCACTTCGCCAGCCGCCTCGGCGCCCACCACCAGCGGCATCTTGCGCTTGGCAAAGGCCATGCCGCGCCAGCCCCACACATCAATATGGTTCAGCGCCAGCGCCTTCACGCGCACCTGCACTTCACCCGCGCCGGGGGCTTCCGGGTCTGGCAGTTCGACGATTTCGAGCTTGCGATCGGAAACGAGCTGAAGGGCGCGCATTGTTTTTGTCTCTGGTTCTGGGGGCGGCCGGCTGGAACCGGTCCATTCTGGCCAGCCTTATAGCCGCCTTCACACGGCAAGAGAAAGGCCGCTGAACGGGAAGTCGGGCGAAAACCCTCCATCTCCCGCGCAGCGGCCTCAATTCAAACAGGTTCAGGCAGGTTCGCCGGTCACCACAAGACAGACATTCTGCCCGCCAAAGCCGAAGGAGTTGGAGATAACGCGGCGTACATCCGCATCCCGCGACACATTCGGCACCAGATCCAGCGGAATGGCCGGGTCTGGAATGTGGTAATTGATAGTGGGCGGAATACGGCTATTGGCGATCGTGAGCAGCGAAACCGCCGCCTCGATCGCGCCTGCCGCCGTCAGCGTATGACCGATCATGGACTTGTTGGACGAGATCGGGATGCCGGCGAGCTTTTCCTCGCCGAACACAGCCTTCAGGCCCACATATTCCATGCGGTCATTTTCCGGCGTGGAGGTGCCGTGGGCGTTGATATAATCCACATCGTCCGGCATGACGCCGGCATCATCCAGCGCATTCTTCACGCAGCCGATGATCGGGCGACCATCCGGGCTGGAGCGGGTGCGGTGGAAATTATCCGCCATCTCGCCGCAGCCTTCCACCACACCGAGAATTTTTGCGCCGCGTGCCACGGCATGCTCATAGCTTTCCAGCACCAGAGCGGCAGCGCCTTCCGCCATCACGAAACCTTCGCGATTCTTGGCGAAGGGGCGCGATGCCTTCTCCGGCTCATCATTCGCCGTGGTGAGGGCGGAGAGCAGGGAGAAGCGGATCAGCGCTTCAGGATGAACCGAGCCATCTGTGCCGATGGAAATCGCAACATCCGTATCGCCGCGCCGAATGGCTTCAACGCCAAGCTGAATGGCGGTGGCGCCAGATGCGCAGGCGGTGGAGAGAGAGATGGGCTGGCCACGGGTGCCGAAACGGTCCGCCAGATGCACGGCGACGGAACCGAACAGGAAGCGTTCGTGCCAAGGGCGGAACTTGCCGGATACCGCGGACTGCAACAGTTCGCGATAGGTGACCGGATAACTGCCGACAGCTTCTGCCATCTGCCTGCGCTCCGGCCATTCCAGTTCCACCGGCGGGACGGCGGCAAACAGGGGACCGGGGAAATTGCCGGGGGTGCCGATATTGGCTTCAGCAATGGCCTCTTCCATCGCCAGCGTGGCAAGCCTTTCCGAAAGATCTGGCGCGGGAACGCGGCCATCGAAAAGGAAATCCACCGTGCCGGCAATGGTGGTGCGCATGCCCTCAATGGGGAAGCGGGTGATGGTATGGATACCTGATTCGCCCGCCGTCAGACGCCGCCAGTTTTCAGCCTTGCCCTGACCGAGCGAGGTGACCAGCCCGATGCCGGTGACAACCACAACCGGCCGGCCGAACTTGTCCAGATGCGCCTGCGTCATGTGCCGGCTCCTCATATTGAAAGGCCAAAACCGCGCCCGGCCAAGATGGGCCGGGCAGCCATTGTCTGGCTCAGATCTTTTCCACCAGTGCAGCGCCTTCGCCGCTCCAGTGGCCAATGCCGGTCACAATCATGCGCTCGGCATGCGTGCCGTCCTTCTCCAGCGGGTCTGCCGCAAAAGCGGGAGGCAGCGCATTGTTGGAGAGGCTGAGAGCCGCCAGCCCAAGCGAGGCAATGAAGTGCGCCTCAAAGCCATGGCCCAGACGGTTGCCGACAGCCCTAACGGGCAGGCCGCTTTCCGCAAGCACCTTGGCTTCCGCCTCGGTTGCCGCTCCCGCACCGGAAGCGCCGGAGATGATGGCCGTCTTGCCTTCGGTGCCGGCAGTGGCGAGCAGATCGCGGATCTGCTGTTCCAGTGCGCCCTCAACCTTGCGGCGCGCCCGTTCGGACCATACGCCAGACAGTCTCGCAATGGGCTTTGCCCCGCGTGCCGTGGCATGCCCCGGTGATTCGAGCACCAGAAACGCCCCCATGGAGCCGGTGGCGATTCCACGGTTCTTGCTGGCAAAGACCGGAACAAACGCGCCCTTGGCGCAGTCTCCGTCCAGATCGTTCAGCAGCAGCGTGTCTTCGCGCTCGGCATTGCAGGCACCGCCCACAAGGCCAACCTCGCTCTGCCCTGCGGCAATACGCGAGAAGGCGATGCGCACCGCATCCACGCCACAGCTTTCCTCACCCATGAAGGTGCGCGAAGAGCCGGTGACGCCATGAACGATGGAGATATTGCCAGCCAGCAGATTGGAGAGCTGGGCCAGAGACAGCGTGGGACGCAGATCTGACAGCAGGCGCTCATTCAGCAGCTTGCCGGGATTTTCCGCCGTGGCGAGATCACCCAGAATCGCGGAATCGACATCAAAGTCACGCTCACCACCACCGGCGGCGACGATCATGTCTGTCTTCGAGAGAATTTCGGTATTCTTGGAGAGACCTGCCGAATCAAGGGCAAGCCCGGCTGCATAGGTACCTATGCGCTGCCAGGCTTCCATCTGCCGCTGATCGCCGCGCTTCGGGATCTGCGAATCAAAGCTGACCTTCACCAGGGGATGAACCACATATGGGGCGAAGGTTTCCGCATCTGTCACCGGCGCAGCGCCGGAATTCAGGGCGTTCCAGTGGGCATCAAGCCCCTCTCCAAGTGAGGAGAGGAGACCGACGCCCGTGATCCACACTTCACGTCGCGCGGGACGGGCCTCAGGCATCAACGAAATCCTTGACAGGGAAGGAGACGAGTTCCGCCACCTTCATCACGACCGTCTTCATCCGCCCCTCAGGCCAGGGCAGAACGCGGAAGGTCAGTTCAGCGCCGCAAATGGGCTTTCCTTCAAGCGTGGCGTGGGTCTTGGCGACCACAAAGCCCGAACCTTCGTGCAGGATTTCCGAGTGCAGATCGAGATTCTGCCCCGGAAGCACGAAAGTGCGCAGCTTGGCTTCCTTCACCGTGGCGAGGAAAGGCATGCGCTCGAAACGGTTGCGCGCCAGAACCAGCCAGCCGGTGCTTTGCGCCATCGCTTCAATGAGCAGGACGCCAGGCATGATGGGATAACCCGGAAAATGCCCCTCAAAGATGGAGCTTTCCTCGGGAACCAGACCCTGGCAGTGAATTTTGTTGAGCGACGGGTCGATGGTCACGACCCGGTCGATCATCCGGAAGACTTCAGGACGCATGTTCGCAGCCTGTCCTCAAGCGGACTTGGCAGCGACCAGTTCGTCGATGCGTGCGCAGAGGTTCTTGAGAACGAAATACTGCTCGGTGGTCGCCTTGCCGTCGTTCACTTCCTGGGTCCATTGCTCAAGCGGGAGCTTGATACCGAACGCCTTGTCAATGGCGAAGGCAATGTCGAGGAAGTCGAGGCTGTCGATGCCGAGATCGTCGATCGCGTGGCTTTCGAGCGTGATGGTGTCCCGCGGGATATCACACGTTTCTGCGATGATATTGGCCACCGTTTCGAACGTGGAAGACATGGACTGCGCCTCTCATGTGCTGGCCATTCCGTGCCGCTATAATCTTGGACAGCGCGGATGCAACGACCACAGCCAAAGCTGAAGCCGGATGGCCTCTGGAATAGGTTAACGGCCCCTATAGCGAACGCCGCTTGAGGTTTCAATGGTAGACCACGACCAACACGCAAGCGTGCTATCCGTTCCGCAACTGGGTCCCCCGCCTCTTCGCATGCCCTTTCTCCCGCTGCAAGCCCTGATCGGGGGCTGGAGAGGTTGTAAAAGACGGCAAAAGAGAGGGCGTGTTCTTTGGGATACGCTGGCGAATCAAATCGTGGCCTGAAGGTCAGATCGGTTCCTTGAAACTGTTGCACTGCTGCATGGAGCCGCTTTTCAGACCGCGCATGAACCATGTCATGCGTTGCTGGGAGGTACCATGGGTGAAGCTGTCGGGAACGGTGTAGCCCTGCGCCTGCTTCTGGAGGCGGTCATCGCCAATGGCGCTGGCCGCATTCAGGGCTTCTTCCACATCGCCTTCCTCAAGTACCTTGTAGCGGGCATCGGCATGGTGCGCCCACACGCCGGCGAGGCAGTCGGCCATCAGCTCGGTGCGCACCGAGAGGGCATTGGCCTCGGCCTTGCTGGAGGCCTCTTTCTGGGCCTGCTGCACGCGGGGCAGAATGCCGGTGATGTTCTGCACATGATGGCCCACCTCATGAGCAATCACATAGGCCGCAGCAAAATCACCCGGTGCGTTGAACCGATTCTTCATCTCCTGAAAGAAGGAGAGGTCGAGATAAACCTTCTGATCCAGCGGGCAGTAGAACGGCCCCATGGCAGACTGGGCACCGCCGCAGGCCGAGCGGGTTGAGCCGGTGAACAGCACAAGGCGCGGGTCCTGATAGGTCTTGCCTTCACCGCGGAAAATATCGGCCCATACATCCTCGGTCTGGGCGAGGACGGCAGAAGCGAATCGGCCGGCCTGATCTGTCGGCGTGCTGGTGGTGCCGGGCTGCTGGCGCGTCTGGCCCTGCTGTTGCTGATACTGGCCGCCGCCGGTGCTGTTGATGGCCTCCAGCCCGCCAATCAGCAGCGCCGGATTGATTCCCAGCGCCCAGCCGATGAGGCCGACCACAACAATGGTACCGATGCCCAGCCCGCCCTTGCCGCCGGGCATGCGGAACCCGCCGCCACCGCCGCCTTGACCGCGCCGGTCTTCCACATTCTTGCTGGAGCGGAAATCGTCCCAACGCATGGCCATTATCTCCCGCATATGCGTCTGAACGGGCGGGCTGGCTTGTGCCATCCGCGCCTGTCCTGAAAACTATACTGCAAAGGGCGCGTTGCGCAGCCCGCAAGGCAGGTGAATGTCAGGTGCCGGGGCATGTCTGCATTTCACGGAAACAGCGACATGCCCCGCGGCGAAAATGCTTCAGGGTTCGCGATTGTGCCCGGCTTTGCCTGTCATTGTACGCATGGCGTGCCAGAGCCGAATGATTCCCTTCCGGGTCGCAAGGCCAGCGCGGCCAATGGCACGCTCAACCTTCGCATCGCTTGGAGCATTGCGCCGATCATAGAGCCAGTAGCGTGTCAGCGCGATCAGAACCACGACCAGAACACCGGAAAACACGACATCCGAGAAGAAGTGGCCGCCAAAGCCAATGCGCAGGCCGCCCACAACCACGCCAAACGCTACCGCGCTGCTCAGGGCCAGTACGCGCAGCGGGCCGGGGGGGGCGAGACTGGCAGGGGCCACCATCCAGAAACTGAGAGCGCCTTCGCCCGAAACAAAGGAGCAGTTGGACGGGCAGGTGCCGTTGGTATCGTACCACGGCACATATTGATGCGGCCCGCCAAACTCTTCCACATGCACCGGGCGGGGGCGGCCCCATTCCGCCTTGAACAGGCCATTTACCAGCAGGCCGGGACCAACCGCCATGGTCAGCGCCAGCAACACGGCGGCGCGTGCCGGCATGAACATGCGCGCATGAGGCAAAAGAAACTTGAGGATGATGACCACAAAGGCCGGCGCAACGGTGATCCACGGAATGAAGTGGCCGAAAGCCCGGAACGTTTTCGCCCAGGGGTCCAGCGCCAGCAGGAAGCCGCCGTGCGGATACCAGAACAGCGATGCCACCTCGATGTCCCAGCGTGGAAACACCGAGAACAGGATCGCCACGGCCGCACCCGCCACCAGAAGGAAGAACAGGACGAACTTCAAGGGATCATCGCCTCGTGCGGGTCAAAACCATGCACCCGCATGCCGTAAAGACAGCACAGGTGCTGCCAGCGATGTACAGGCCAGAGGGGCGGATGGCCAGAGGCATGCCGGATTTCTGTTTCCCATGGGTCAATGCCGGACGGACAGGCTGGCCGGGTTTTCTTGACCTTGCGGGGTGTCGCGCGGGCGCGGCTCTGATATATGCCGGGCAAGAATTCGAGCTTTTCATTTTCCAGCCGATCCAGGAGGCTCGCTTACATGGCGAACATCACCGCTTTTGCGGACAAGGCAACCATCGCCCGGCAGACCGCCCGCATGCTTCTCGAAGTGGAGGCCGTGCGCTTTTCCGCCGACAAGCCCTTCATCTTCACATCCGGCTGGGCCAGCCCTGTCTATACAGACTGTCGCCGCCTGATCTCCTTCCCCCGCGTGCGCCAGACGCTGGTGGATTTCGGCATCACCACCCTCTACAGCGATGTGGGCTATGAGCAGTTTGATGCCGTGGCCGGTGGCGAAACCGCAGGCATTCCCTTCGCCGCATGGGTGGCAGACCGCATGATGCTGCCGATGCAGTATGTGCGCAAAAAGCCCAAGGGCTTCGGCCGCAATGCGCAGATCGAGGGTGATCTTTCCCCCGGCCAGCGCATCCTGCTGGTGGAGGATCTCACCTCGGATGGCCGCAGCAAGGTGAATTTCGTCAACGCCCTGCGCACCGCCGGGGCCGAGTGTTCACACTGCTTCGTGTTCTTCTATTATGATATTTTCCCGGAATCCCAGACGATCCTGAAGGAAGCCGGTCTCACCCTGCATCATCTTGCCACCTGGTGGGATGTGCTGGCCGAGGTGAAGGCCACCAACCGTTTCGATAACCAGACGGTTGCGCAGATCGAGTCCTTCCTGCACGACCCGCACGGCTGGTCTGTTGCACATGGGGGCGCTGCCGCAGCCAGCGAGTAATGTCATGAGCCTTTACGCCCTCACAAAGCCGTTGCTGCATCTCGTCTCGCCCGAGCAGGGGCACACCCTTGCCATCAAGGCCATGAAGCGTGGTTTCTCGCCGCGCTTCATGGAGCGCGATGACCCGATTCTGGCCACGCGCCTGTGGGGGCTAGAGTTTCCAAATCCCATCGGGCTGGCGGCCGGCTTCGACAAGAATGCCGAAGTGATCGACCCGGTTCTGAATCTGGGATTCGGCTTTGTGGAGGCTGGTACGGTGACCCCGCGCCCGCAGCCCGGCAACCCGAAGCCGCGCCTGTTCCGGCTGGAGGAGGACCGTGGCGTTATCAATCGCTTCGGCTTCAACAGCGAGGGGCTTGGCCCGTTCGTCTCCCGCCTCAAGGCGCGGCGTGATGCCGGGCTTGGCGGCATCGTCGGTGCCAATGTCGGGAAAAACAAGGAAAGCACCGACGCGATTGAGGATTATGTCACCGGAATTGAGGCCACCTGTGCGCTGGCTGATTATCTGGTGTGCAATATTTCCTCGCCTAACACGCCGGGCCTGCGCTCTCTTCAGGCGCGGGACGAGATGAGCGCACTGCTCACACAGGTGCTGGCCGTGCGGGACAAGGCTTTTCCACAGGCGCTGGGTCGTCCCCCGCTACTGGTGAAGGTAGCGCCGGATCTGGATGATGCCGCACTCGCCGATGTGGCGCAGGTGGCGCTGACAACCGGCGTGAATGGCGTCATCATGGGCAACACCACACTTTCGCGGCCGGATAGCCTGAAAAGTACACACAAGGGCGAGACCGGCGGGCTTTCCGGCGCGCCGCTGATGACCTTGTCCACAGACCGGCTGTCAGCCCTGTATCGCCTGCTGGATGGCCGCCTGCCCTTGATTGGCGCGGGGGGCGTGGCTTCGGGGCAGGATGCCTATCTGAAGATCCGTGCCGGGGCGAGCCTTGTGCAGCTTTATTCCGCAATGGTGTTTCATGGGCCGGAGCTGGTCCAGACCATCAAGAAGGATCTGGCGGCACGGCTGAAGGCGGACGGCTTTACCCATGTGAGTGAGGCTGTGGGCGCTGGCCTGCGCTGAGCGTGTATCAGGTCCTGTAGACCTGCTTTGCGGCATGGCTGCCCTGATGACGCACTTCCGGTTTTCCACAAACAAATGCCCCGGTCGCAACAGAAGCGACCGGGGCATTTTCAATGAAGAAGAGCGAGCCCGCTCAGTTTGGTTTTTGTGCCGCATCCCGTGCGAGCAGGTCGCGGATTTCTGTCAATAACACTTCTTCCTTGCTCGGGCCGGCGGGTTCCACCACGGCTGCTTCCTCTGCCTGACGACGCAGGCCGTTCAGCACACGCACCACAAGGAACAGAACCGCTGCAATAATCAGGAAGTTGATGGCAATGGTGATGAAGCTGCCATAGGCCAGAACCGCACCCTGCTTTTTGGCATCGGCCAGGTTTTCCGCAGTCACTGCCGAGGACAGGGGGACATAATAGTTCGAAAAGTCCAGCCCGCCCGTGACCGCGCCAATAACCGGCATGAATACATCTCCGACCAGAGATGTGACGATGTTTCCGAATGCCGCACCGATGATAACACCGACAGCGAGATCGACGACGTTACCCTTGACGGCGAATTCCTTGAATTCGTTCAAGATGGCCATATGATTTCCCCAGCGCGCGCAAAATAAAAGAAATAAGTCGGGGATTGCGCCACGCGAATCCCTACTTTTGCATCTGAACGAAACAGGCCCTTTGCGGCAAGGCCAACTATGGCCGGAATGCGTCCGGACCCGCATGCACAGGCATGAATGCTGCTCTCATGTGGTCTTCTGAACACTGGCATGAGCCCTGTGCAGGCCGGAATTCGCCTCTGGATGCAGGCCGTGACGTTTTCATGACTTTGAGCATGCCAATGCCTATGGTAGTGAAGGCCGGCTTCCGGTTTCGGAGGCGGGCTTCACGGCTCGGAAACAACGACCCTGAGAGGCACCAAGCCTCATGGGCATCAAGGCGACACAGTTCAGAATGGCGGACCGGCAGAACAGTTTCGATTATGAAGAACTCCTCGCATGCGGACGTGGCGAGCTGTTTGGGTCGGGTAACGCGCAGTTGCCATTGCCGCCCATGCTCATGTTCCATCGCATCACCGAGATTTCCGAAACAGGCGGCGAATATGGCAAGGGCTATATGCGAGCCGAGTTCGACGTGACCGAAGACCTGTGGTTCTTCGATTGCCACTTCAAGGGTGATCCGGTCATGCCGGGCTGCCTGGGTCTGGATGCGCTGTGGCAGCTTGTCGGCTTCTATCTCGGCTGGCTGGGTTCGCCCGGCCGCGGGCGCGCGCTGGGTCTGGGTGAACTGAAATTTTCCGGTCAGGTTCTGCCTTCGGTCAAGAAGGTGGTGTATGGCATTGAATTCAGGCGCGTGATGCGTTCCAAGCTGGTGCTTGGCATTGCCGATGGCTGGGTTGCGGCCGATGGCGAAGTCATCTATCGCGCCAAGGATCTGCGGGTCGGCCTGTTTCAGGCTGAAACCGGGTCGGAAACCGGATCTGCGGGCGCCTGAGGCGCTCGCTCATTCAGTCAATGGCCAGATTTTCAATGGGGTATTGATATGCGGCGCGTCGTCGTCACGGGGATGGGAATTGTCTCGTCTATCGGCAACAACACGCAGGAGGTCCTCACCAGCCTGCGCGAGGCCAGGAGCGGCATTTCCTTCGCCGACGATTATGCGAAGCTGGGTTTCCGCTCGCAGGTCCACGGCAAGCCGACCCTGAATGCCGAAGATGTTGTGGACCGGCGCGCCATGCGCTTCCACGGCGGCGGCACGGCGTGGAATCACGTCGCCATGGAACAGGCCATCGCTGATGCCGGGCTGGAGGAGAAGGATGTCTCCAATATCCGCACCGGACTGGTGATGGGTTCTGGCGGCTCCTCCACCAAGACCATTGTGGACTCGGCCGATATCACGCGTGACAAGGGCCCCAAGCGGGTTGGCCCCTTCGCGGTGCCCAAGGCCATGGGGTCCACCGCCTCGGCCACTCTGTCCACATGGTTCAAGATCAAGGGGCTGAGCTATTCCATCTCGGCCGCCTGCGCGACCACCAATATCTGTATCGGCAATGCCTATGAGCTGATCCAGTATGGCAAGCAGGACATCATCTTTGCCGGGGGCTGTGAAGACCTGCACTGGACCCTTTCCGTGCTGTTCGACGGCATGGGCGCGATGTCCTCGAATTATAATGACCGCCCGGCCGTGGCCTCGCGCGCCTATGATGCGAATCGCGATGGCTTCGTGATTTCCGGCGGTGCCGGCGTTCTGGTTCTGGAAGAACTGGAGCACGCGAAGGCACGCGGTGCGAAGATTTATGCCGAGATTGTCGGCTATGGCGCGACTTCTGATGGCGTGGACATGGTGGCTCCGTCTGGCGAGGGTGCGGCCCGCGCCATGCAGATGGCGATTGCCGGCATCAAGGCCCCCATCGACTATATCAACCCGCACGCGACCTCCACGCCGATTGGCGACCTGAAGGAGATTGAGGCCATTCGCGCCGTATTTGGCGACAAGTGCCCTCCGATTTCCGCCACCAAGTCGCTCACCGGCCACTCGCAGGGCGCGACGGGTGTGCATGAAGCCATCTATTCCATCCTGATGATGCAGAATGACTTCATTTGCGAAAGCGCCAATATCGAGGAAATCGATCCGGCCTTCGCTGACATGCCGATCGTGCGCAAGCGGATCGACAATGTGAAGCTTGGCCATGTGCTTTCCAATGGCTTCGGCTTTGGCGGCACCAATGCAAGCCTTGTGCTGAAGCATGTGGATGCGTGAGGGATCACGCACCACGGCTTCAGGCGGCAGGCCTGTTCTTTGTTATTTTTCGTTGCGAGAGGTGAGGTGCACTTCTGTCGGGCAGGCCTTACAGGTCTGTTATCCGGTAGATGAACCGGGCAGGCTGGCCTGCCCGGTGCCTTTGCTGTCGCACGTTGAGGGTGAGTGATGCAGGACCTGATGAAAGGCAAGCGCGGCCTGGTAATGGGCGTGGCCAATGACCATTCCATTGCCTGGGGCATTGCAAAGGCGCTGGCGGCGCAGGGTGCGGAACTGGCCTTCACCTATCAGGGCGATGGCATGGCAAAGCGCGTGCGCCCGCTGGCGGACGGCATTGGCGCTTCCATTCTGTTGCCTTGTGATGTGGAAGATCTGGACAGCGTTGATGCCGTCTTCTCCACACTGAAGGACAAATGGGGCAGCATTGATTTTCTGGTGCATGCGGTGGCCTTCTCCGACAAGTCGGAACTGAAGGGCCGCTATGCGGATACCAGCCGCGAGAACTTCTCGCGCACCATGGTGATCTCCTGCTTCTCGTTCACTGAAGTTGCCAAGCGCGCCGCAGCCCTGATGACCAAGGGTGGCTCGCTCATCACTCTCACTTATGGCGGCGCAACCCGCGTTATGCCGAACTATAATGTGATGGGTGTGGCCAAGGCCGCGCTTGAGGCATCCGTGCGCTATCTTGCGGCAGACTATGGCCCGGCAGCCATTCGTGTGAATGCGCTTTCGGCAGGTCCGGTTCGCACGCTGGCCGGTGCCGGCATTGCTGATGCCCGCCTGATGTTCAATTACCAGAGGCGTCATGCGCCCTTGCGCCGTACGGTTTCGACGGATGAGGTGGGTAATTCCGCTCTCTATTTGCTCTCGGATCTGTCCAGCGGTGTGACCGGTGAGATCCACTTTGTGGATTCGGGTTACAACATCATGTCCATGCCCCACCCGGATGTGCTGAAAACGCAGGAAGATGCGGAAGCGCAGATGTCGGGTGAACCATCCTCCAAGGCGGCTGAATAGGTATGGCAGGCAAGGCCTGCTGGATCTCATTGAATCCCCATGCGGATTATGAAGACATCACCTCGTCCGGCAGGGCGGGGTGATTTTTTATGGGCAGGGCCATCTTCTGCTATTTTTGTTTTCGGCTTTGCCCGGCAATGCGATCATGTTTTGAACGGGGAAACTGACGTCTCGTGCCGCGAGTGTCACAGATCCGTTTTCCTCAGGGCGCATGTATGCGCGTGTGATTGCGGCCCGGCCAGCATTTCGCCAGCACGCCCCGCAATCGCCTCGGGATGCGAGGATGGTATATGAACCGCAAAATCATGCTTGTCGCC
This sequence comes from Xanthobacter sp., assembly GCA_034676585.1. Classification (GTDB taxonomy): domain Bacteria; phylum Pseudomonadota; class Alphaproteobacteria; order Rhizobiales; family Xanthobacteraceae; genus Xanthobacter. The sequence continues at coordinate 209,218 of JAUCBY010000001.1, forward strand.
GGAGCCAGTGTGGTGCTCGGCTGTGTGGTCTTGGGGCTCAAGGCACTGGCGTGGTACGTCACGGGCTCTGTGGCGCTGCTCTCGGATGCGTTGGAAAGCATTATCAATGTCGTGGCCTCTGCCGTGGCACTGGTGGCTCTCGCGGTTGCCGCGCGCCCGGCAGATGAGGGGCACCCTTATGGACATACCAAGGCCGAGTATTTTTCGGCAGTGGTGGAAGGGCTGCTGGTCATCATTGCCGCCATCACCATCATGCGTGAGGCGTGGTTCGGCTTTCTTGATCCGCACCTGCCGGATGATCCCTGGCAGGGCATGCTGCTGAATGGTCTGGCAACCATCATCAATGCGGTGTGGTGCTGGTATCTGCTGCGTCTTGGCCGGAGCTATCGTTCTCCCGCCCTTATTGCAGATGGTAAACATCTCCTCGCGGATGTCATTACCTCTATTGGTGTGCTGGCGGGGTTTCTTCTCGTGCCGCTCACCGGCTGGGCACAGCTGGATTCCATCATCGCAGGGCTGGTCGCGCTGAATATCCTCTGGATGGGATGGAGCCTCATGCGCGAATCCATTGGCGGCCTGATGGATGAAGCCGCACCGGCGGAGATGGTGGCGCAGATGCGCGCGCTGGTGGCAAAACATGGCGAGGGGGCGCTGGAGGCGCATGAGTTCCGAACCCGCCATGCCGGGCGGCTGGTCTTCGTGGAGTTTCATCTGGTCGTGCCGGGGCAGATGAGTGTGGCCGAGGCCCATGCCATCTGTGACAGGATCGAGGCGGCCTTCCATACAGAAATGGAGGAGGCCAGCGTCACCATTCATGTCGAGCCGGAGCATGAAGCCCTGCGCAAGGGGCCGGATGGCCGCCATCGCGGGATCATGGTCCTGTAGGTGGCGGTACTCTTTGCGGTCAAAAATGAAAGGGTTTGACCCGCCCGGACGGGCAAATCCTCCGGGCAGGTTTTGAGCCGTTTTCCACCCCAGCTGAAATCTGCTCATGCCCGTGGAAGGGCAGGCTTCCGTCATGGGAGGGCCGCTCACATGGAAATGCCCCTTTATGCGGCCAGTCTCATGCCCGTGGCAGTTTCATGCCCCCTTCGGGCGAAAGGCGGACACGATTGCGGGGTCGGTTTCGATCCGCGCTGCACCAATCAGGTCCAGACAATAGGGTATGGCCGGAAACACGGCACCAAGGCAGGTTGCAATAGAGGCCGGCTTGCCGGGCAGGTTCACGATCAGTGTCTTGCCGCGCACGCCCGCTTCCTGCCGGGAGAGAATCGCGGTTGGCACTTCATTCAGGCTGATGCGGCGCATCTGTTCGCCAAATCCGGGCATGGGCTTTTCAATCACCTGCGCCATGGCTTCCGGGGTGAGATCCCGAGGGGAGGGGCCTGTGCCGCCAGTTGTGCAGATGAGATCCACGCCAGCGCGGTCACACATGTCGATCAATGTGTCGCGCACACTTTCCATGCCATCGGGGATGACGCGATAGTCTGCGGTCCATGGCGTGGTGATGGCACTGCGCAGCCAGGCTTCAATGGCCGGGCCGCTTTTATCCTCATAGCCCCCAGAACTGGCGCGGTCTGAAATGGTGACGATGCCGATGCGGGCCATGCCGCTCTCCTGCCTTGTGCTGGAAGGCATATTGGCACCGTGCCTGCCTCAGCATCATGCGCGGCCATCTTCCGCGCGCTGCATTCAGCCCCTTCCGATACGCAGGCCGGAAGGGGCACTTTGGAATAGACTCAGACGTCCACGCTCGCCTTCAGGGCATTTTCCTGAATGAATTCACGGCGCGGCTCAACCACATCGCCCATCAGGCGCGTGAACAGGTCATCCGCTGCCACGCTTTCCTTCACCCGCACCTGAAGGAGCGAGCGGGCATTGATGTCGAGCGTGGTTTCCCAGAGCTGGCCGGGGTTCATCTCGCCAAGGCCTTTATAGCGCTGGAGGCTCAGGCCCTTGCGGCCCACATCGGTAATGGCGTCGAACAGATCGGCAGCGCCAAACATGGGCTGTTCATCGCTGCGGCGGCGCAGTATGGCGGTGCCGGCGAAAACGCCGTCCAGATCACGGGCCAGCGCATCCAGCCGCCGTGCCTCGGGCGAGGCGAGGAAGGTGTCATCCAGCCGTGCCACTTCCTGCACGCCACGCACGGTGCGGGAGAAGGTGAAGCCGTTCTCATCGGCAGTAGCCTGCCAGCCGCGTTCGGTTTCCTCGGCCAGAATATCCAGCCGCTCGGCAACCTTCACAAGGGCCGCAGGGGCACCTTCCACATGGCCCAGTGCTGCCGCGCCGAAAGCACCGGCAAGGGCCGCCTGTTCCACAACCGCCCGGTTATAGCGCGGGTGCAGGGAAAGCAGCGTGGCGCGCATCTGGCGGGAAAGCTCCACCACATGGGCAAAATCCTGCCCAATGCGCACTTCGCCGGAAGAAAGGGTCAGCGATGCCTCATCCAGACCGGCGGTGACAAGATAATCCTCCAGCGCCTTTTCATCCTTCAGATAAGTCTCGGACTTGCCGCGCGTGACCTTATAAAGCGGAGGCTGGGCGATATAGAGATAGCCGCGCTCCACCAGTTCCGGCATCTGGCGGAAGAAGAAGGTGAGCAGCAGCGTGCGAATGTGCGCGCCGTCCACGTCGGCGTCGGTCATGATGATGATCTTGTGGTAGCGCAGTTTCTCGATGTTGAAATCATCGCGACCAATGCCGGTGCCTAGCGCGGTGATGAGCGTGCCCACCTGCTCGGACGACAGCATCTTGTCGAAGCGCGCACGCTCCACATTCAAAATCTTGCCGCGCAGGGGCAAAATGGCCTGAAAGGCGCGATCACGCCCCTGCTTGGCGGAACCGCCTGCCGAGTCACCCTCGACGAGGAAGAGTTCGGACTTTGCCGGGTCACGTTCCTGGCAATCGGCCAGCTTGCCGGGCAGGGAGGCGATATCCAGCGGGCTCTTGCGGCGGGTGAGATCACGCGCCTTGCGGGCAGCCTCACGCGCGGCGGCAGCTTCCACCACCTTGCCGATAACCGATTTGGCCGGGGCCGGGTTTTCCTCGAACCAGTTGGAAAGCGCATCGCTCACCAGCGATTCCACCACCGGGCGCACCTCGGATGAGACCAGCTTGTCCTTGGTCTGGGACGAGAATTTCGGGTCCGGTACCTTTACGGAGAGCACGGCGGTCAGCCCTTCGCGGCAATCCTCACCGGTGGGGTCCACCTTCTCCTTCTTGGAGATGCCGGAAGAGTTGGCATAGCCCAGCACCTGCCGGGTCAGTGCGGCGGCAAAGCCGGTGAAGTGGGTGCCGCGATCACGCTGGGGAATATTGTTGGTGAAGCACAGCACGCTCTCATGGTAGCCATCGGTCCATGACAGGGCTGCCTCAACGCTAATGCCGTCACGCTCGGAGCGGATGACGATCGGCTCGTCCAGCAGCGCGGTCTTGGAGCGGTTGAGATACTTCACGAAGGCTTCCACGCCGCCTTCATAATGTAGTTCCTCACGCACCGGCTCTGGCCCGCGCGCATCGGTGAGCACGATCAGCACGCCGGAATTGAGGAAGGCCAGCTCGCGCAGGCGATGCTCCAGTGTGGCGAAGTCAAAATCGATTTTGGTAAAGGTCTCGGTGCTGGGCAGGAAGGTGACCCTGGTGCCACGCTTGCCTTCCGGCGCATCCCCCACCACGGCGAGCGGGGCTTCGGCATCACCATGGCGGAAACGGAGGAAGTGCTCCTTGCCGTCGCGCCAGATGGTCAGGTCCAGCCGGCTGGAAAGGGCATTCACCACCGAGACGCCCACGCCATGCAGGCCGCCGGAAACCTTGTAGGAATTCTGGTTGAACTTTCCGCCCGCATGCAGCTGGGTCATGATGACCTCTGCGGCGGAAACCCCTTCTTCCGGGTGGATATTGGTGGGGATGCCGCGCCCGTCATCGGTCACGGTCACCGAGCCCTCGGCGTTCAGCGTGACGGTGACTTCCTTGGCCCAGCCGGCCAGTGCCTCGTCAATGGCGTTATCCACCACCTCATACACCATGTGGTGCAGGCCCGAGCCGTCATCGGTATCGCCGATATACATGCCCGGACGTTTGCGCACGGCATCAAGGCCGCGCAGCACCTGAATGGACTGGGCATCATAGCTGTCGGCAGAGGCTTCGGGCATGGGTTCAGCCATAGGAGTCTCGAATCGTTTTGCTGTGCGTCGCGAACTTAGCGCAAACGCTTATCTTGTGGCGACTGATACGGCAGCACCTGCCATGGCGGTGCCGCACAGGCGGTTGAGAACGCGCATGGCGCGTGGAGTGGCAATGAAGCGGCGGGCCTTGTCTGCCAGATGCATGTAAGCGGTAAAGACAGCGACCAGCACGATGGTGATGATGGCGCACATCTCCAGAAAATCAGGCAGCGAAATGCGGCCCACATCCAGCAGGGTTGGCAACAGGGCCAGATAGAAAGCCATTGATTTGGGATTGCCGAGACTCAGCAATATCCCCGTCATGAACTGGCTGGAGGCGGAGCGCACGGGAGTGCCGGCACGGGTGGCCAGTGGTTCGTGCCTCGCTGTCCACAGCCGCCATGCGAGCAGGAGCAGATAAGCTGCACCGGCAAGGCGCACGAGCATGAAAAACGGGCCAAGCGCTGCCGCCAGCGCTGCAAGGCCCAGCACCGCACCGGCAAGCCAGACGATATCGCCAAGCACCAGACCAAGAATAAAGGCGCGTGACCCGGCGCGCCCTCTTGCGAGCGTGCGCGCGACAAGCGCGACCACGGCAGGACCCGGACTGGCTGCTGCCAGTACGAGAACCACCGTGAAAAGGACAAGGCTAGCCGGTTCCATGCCCTCTAGTGCGCCGCCAGCGCCTCAAGGTCAAGCCATAGGGCGCCGGCCGTGCCTGAAGAGGGCGTTCCGGGTGCTCTCAGCGCTTGCTGCTGGAGCCATCCATCTGGCCAATCTCATGCAGGCTGGACTGAAGCGCAAGGCGATCCAGCATGGCCAGCGGCAGATTGTCGAACACGGTGATGCGGTTCTGCAAATAATGGAAAGCGTTGCTGAATGCGGTTTCCTGCTCCATCGGGGTGCCTTCCACCCGCGCCGGGTTCTCAATACCCCAATGGGCGGTCAGCGGGTGGCCGGGCCACACCGGGCATTCCTCACCGGCCGCGTCATCGCAGACGGTGAACACGAAGTCCATGTGCGGGGCATCAGCGCCACCAAACTCATCCCAGCTTTTGGGGTGCAGTCCGTCCGTATCGTAGCCGAGGCGCTTGAGGGTCTCCAGCGCCAGCGGATGCACTGCATCTGCCGGGCGGGTGCCGGCGGAGAAGGCGCGGAAGCGACCCTTGCCATCCTTGTTGAGGATCGCCTCTGACATGATGGAGCGGGCGGCATTCTTGGTGCACAGGAACAGCACGTTGAACACGCGCTCTTGCGCGGGGGTATTGGAGGCGGATTCGGACATGGTTTCCCCAAATCTTGGCTGCAACGTCAGGGCCGGTGTTTTCTGCATCCGGGTGTGGCAAAGGCAGAAAGGCCGATCACGCCCTATAGCCGGCTTCCCCGAAAGATTTATGTCAGTCGTTCAGAGCCTGTCCGGATGTGTCCTGTAATGTGAGAACAGCGCCGCCAACATGCAGCGCGCCTCCTGTCAGCGGGCGCAGATAAAGGCCGCAATCAGCATGGCCGTGAAGACGGCGCAGGGCAGCCACCACATCCATATCGCGCGCGGCGGTGGCCGGGTTCACCTCTGTGGCGGGGCAGCGCACGGTGCGCTTGAGCACGGTGAAGGGAACATCGCAGATCTTGAGGGTGCGCCCCACAAGGTCGAGTTCCGCGCGGGGCGGCCAGCCATCCACATGAATGTTCATGCGGAAACGCCGCGGGTCTATGGGCGCGCCTGTCTGCTCTTCCAGTTCGCGCAGGGTGGCAAGGTTCAGCAGGGAGACAAAGCCGGACTTGGCTGAATCCATAAAGCGGAAGTTTGCCGGCGCATTGAGCACCTTCAGCGGCCCGCGCGCCTCCAGCCCCATGAAGCCGGTGAGGAAATCCTCAATCGCCGCGCGCCCTTCGGCCGTGAAAAGGTTGCCACGCGCCAGCTCCTTGCCATCGCGGGTGAGGATCAGTGTGGATGTGGCCTCATCATAGCGTGTGGTGAGATGGGCGAGGCGCGCCTGCCGCATCAGCATGAGATAGGCGATCTTGGGGCGGTGAACCGGGTTTTCCGGGTCAAAGTTGCTCGGCCCGTTTTCCACGGCATGGATACGGTCTGCCGGAAACCATCCGCCATCGCCCAGCGTGACCTCGCGCAGAAGCTCGGGGGTCAGGCCCTTCACGGGGTGGCGGTAGAGCGCGGCAATATGGGCAATATCCATGTGGGGCCTTCATGTGTGCTTCTGCACGGTATGGAAAGACTGGCACGGGGCGGCCCGGATCACCATTCACACCCGCTTTCAGCGCTGCAATACAAGCGCGGGAGCTGCAGAATTTTTCTCCTTTTTTCCACTGCATACCCCCTTCCGTTGCTCATATGTCACACCCATATGATCTCCAGAACAGGCACCAGCCTGACCCGCGGTTGCCGGAGTTTCCGGGGCCGTATCCCAAGGCTGCCATATGCTTCGATGGAAGGTGTGGCAGGCGAGATGGAGAGTGATCATGAATTTTGAAATCTATACCGAGCGCGCTCGTGGTTTCGTCCAGTCCGCCCAGTCTCTGGCGGTGCGCGAAGGCCACCAGCAGTTCACGCCCGAGCATCTTCTGAAGGTGCTGATGGATGATCCGGAGGGCCTGTGCGCCGGTCTGGTGCAGCGCGCCGGGGGCAACCCCGTGCAGGTGCGCGCCGATGTGGAAGCCGCCATCGCCAAGCTGCCGAAGGTTTCCGGCGGTTCGGGGCAGGTGTATCTCAGTTCCCAGCTTGCGCGCGTTTTTGAGGCAGCCGAGCAGGCCGCGAAGAAGGCGGGCGACGGCTATGTGACCGTGGAGCGCATGCTTCTGGCGCTGGCTCTGGAAAAGGAAACTGAAGCCGGCAAGATTCTGGCCCGTTCCGGCGTCACCCCGCAGAACCTCAACACGGCGATTGAAGCGCTGCGCAAGGGCCGGACGGCCGATACCGCGACGGCTGAAAACGCCTATGATGCGCTCAAAAAATATGCCCGTGACCTGACGCAGGCTGCCCGCGATGGCAAGCTTGACCCGGTGATTGGCCGTGACGAGGAAATCCGCCGCACCATTCAGGTTCTGGCCCGCCGCACCAAGAACAACCCGGTGCTGATCGGCGAGCCGGGCGTGGGCAAGACCGCGATTGTGGAAGGCCTGGCGCGCCGCATCATTGATGGTGACGTGCCGGAGAGCCTGAAGGGCAAGAGCCTTCTGGCGCTGGACATGGGTGCGCTGATTGCCGGTGCCAAATATCGCGGCGAGTTCGAGGAGCGCCTGAAAAGCGTGCTCTCCGAAATCGAGAGCGCGGAAGGTGGTATTGTCCTGTTCATTGACGAGATGCACACGCTGGTTGGCGCGGGCAAATCGGATGGCGCGATGGATGCCTCCAACCTGCTCAAGCCCGCTCTGGCGCGCGGTGAGTTGCACTGCGTTGGCGCGACCACGCTGGATGAATATCGCAAGCATGTGGAGAAGGACCCGGCGCTCGCTCGCCGCTTCCAGCCCGTCTTCGTCTCCGAGCCAACAGTGGAGGATAGTGTCTCCATCCTGCGCGGCCTGAAGGAGAAGTATGAGCTGCACCACGGCGTGCGCATCACGGACTCGGCGCTGGTGTCTGCAGCGGTGCTTTCCAACCGCTATATCACCGACCGCTTCCTGCCGGACAAGGCCATCGACCTGATGGACGAGGCCGCCTCGCGTCTGCGCATGCAGGTGGATTCCAAGCCTGAGGAACTGGACAATCTCGACCGCGAGATCGTGCGTCTGCGTATCGAGCAGGAGGCGCTGAAGAAGGAAACCGACACGGCCTCCAAGGACCGTCTCGCCAAGCTGGAAAAGGAGCTGGCAGAGCTGGAGGAGAAGGCTTCCGTGCTCACCTCCCGCTGGAAGGCAGAGAAGGAAAAGCTGGGCGAGGCCACAACCCTCAAGGCCAAGCTGGATCAGGCCCGCGCGGATCTCGCCACGGCCCAGCGGCAGGGTGAATACCAGAAGGCCGGCGAACTCACCTATTCGGTGATTCCCGAGCTGGAAACGCGCCTTGCCGAGGTGGAGCAGGCCGGTGCCAATGGCGGCACGATGGAAGAGGCGGTGACGCCTGACCATATTGCCGGTGTTGTCTCGCGCTGGACCGGCGTGCCGGTGGACAAGATGCTGGAAGGCGAGCGCGAAAAGCTGCTGCGCATGGAGCAGGAACTGGCGCGCCGCGTGGTTGGCCAGTCCGAGGCCGTGGCGGCGGTGTCCACCGCGGTGCGTCGTGCCCGTGCCGGGCTTCAGGACCCGAACCGGCCGATTGGCTCTTTCCTGTTCCTTGGCCCCACGGGCGTGGGCAAGACCGAGCTGACCAAGGCGCTGGCCGAGTATCTGTTTGACGATGAGACCGCGATGGTCCGTATCGATATGTCGGAATATATGGAGAAGCACTCCGTGAGCCGGCTCATCGGTGCCCCTCCCGGCTATGTCGGCTATGATGAGGGTGGCGCTCTGACCGAGGCCGTGCGGCGTCGCCCCTATCAGGTGGTGCTGTTCGACGAGGTGGAGAAGGCCCATCCGGATGTGTTCAACGTGCTGCTTCAGGTGCTGGATGACGGCCGCCTGACGGACGGGCAGGGCCGCACGGTGGACTTCCGCAATGTGCTCATCATCATGACCTCGAATCTGGGGGCGCAGTTCCTGGCCGATCCGCGTCAGCCTCTGGGCTTCCAGGTGGAAGGCGATGACGGGGAGAAGGTGGTTTCGGACGACGAGGCCTATGATCTGGTGATGACAGCGGTGCGGCATCATTTCCGCCCTGAATTCATCAACCGTATCGACGAGATCGTGATGTTCCATCGCCTCAAGCGCGAGCAGATGGATGCGATTGTCGATATCCAGATGGGCCGCCTGAAGAAACTGCTGGAGGATCGCAAGATCACCATCCATCTCTCGCCCGAGGCCCGCAGCTTCCTGGCCGATCAGGGTTACGACCCGGCCTATGGCGCGCGTCCGCTCAAGCGCACCATCCAGAAGCTGGTGCAGGACCCGCTGGCCGAGAAGATTCTCGGCGGGCAGGTGCTGGATGGCACGGCGGTGAATGTGGATGTGGAGGGCGATCGCCTCACCTTCCACACCGTCGCGAACCTTCCCGCCATGGAAGCCTGAACCCCAATGGACCGGGCAAGACCGGACCGGCGGTGAAACATGTGAACCCTCCCGTCCTGACGGGAGGGTTTTTGCATGTGGGTTTCTCAAGCCTGTTTGTGTCAGGCGATTCTCCCGAGCCTGCGCTGTCCCCAGTTTGAGTTTGCAATAATGCAAATTCGCATGAGCCAGAATGAGTTTTCTTGCGCATGGGGAGGTTTTTAGATACCTCTTTATGGCCGGGGGGCATGGTCTGCCTGCAACAAGCCGTTCTCTCCAACTTTTTCTGTAATCCCGGCGGCTTGAACCACTTGTCATATAGGAGTAGTGAGGCCCCGCTCGTTTGATGCCGCTCTGTAGCAGGCTCATTCCCGGGGACGATGGTATGGCCCGCAACACGTTTGCCCTTTTCAGGGGTGGCCAGATCGGCGGTTTTCACGCCTTTTCGGCCAGGCTGAAAAGCCTGCGCGAACTCGTGTTTCCAGATGTTCTCACCCGCCCCCTCTGGCGTGCGGTGCAGAACGGCTTTGCCCCTCAGGCTCTCATGACAGAATCCGGCGACGCCCATCGGGCTGTGCGCAACTGCCCATGCCATCCGAAGGCAGGGGTGGAACCTGACGCGGGCGGTTCTATCATGTCCACCAATTCGGCCTGTTCCATCGCAGGATGGTTTCAGGTCAACCAGAAGGTCGCACCCGTTATGGGCAAGTGATCTCGAACCATGGCGGCGCTTCTGCATGGGAGGCGCCGTTTTCGTGCCGGTGAAGTCGCCGGCTTAGGTGTAGGAGACGAATGTTCCCCTCCTCGGGGCTGTCTGTGTGGTGCTTTCGGGCACTGTCGGGGCGGTTCCCTATCTGGGATGGAGGTTGTTCTGGAAGGTTTTCGGGCGCAGGTCCGTGCGGTTCAGGGCGATTCAGGGGGGAAGGGGCACTTCGCAACCCTTTAGGGGACGAAGACATGAATATTCATGAGTACCAGGCCAAGGCGCTCCTGAAGACATATGGTGCGCCCGTCTCGCGTGGCGTGCCGGTGCTGAAGGCTGATGAAGCCGCAGCGGCTGCCCAGGAACTCGGCGGCCCGTTGTGGGTCGTGAAGTCCCAGATCCACGCCGGTGGCCGTGGCAAGGGCAAGTTCAAGGAAGCCGAAGCTGGCGAAAAGGGCGGCGTGCGCCTCGCCTTCTCGGTTGATGAAGTGCTTGCCCATGTCAGCCAGATGCTCGGCAACACCCTCGTCACCATCCAGACCGGCCCGGCCGGCAAGCAGGTCAACCGCCTGTATCTGGAAGACGGTTCCGACATCGAGAAGGAATTCTACCTCTCCCTGCTGGTCGATCGCGTGACCTCACGCGTGGCTTTCGTGGTCTCCACGGAAGGCGGCATGGATATTGAGGAAGTCGCCCACAATACTCCCGAGAAGATTGTGACCTTCTCCGTGGACCCGGCAACCGGCGTGCAGGGCTTCCATGGCCGCAAGGTGGCCAAGGCGCTCGGCCTCACCGGCGACCTGTCCAAGCAGGCCGGCAAGCTGGTTGAGGTGCTCTACACCGCCTTCACCTCGACCGACATGGAAATGCTCGAGATCAACCCGCTGATCGTCACCAAGGACGGCCAGCTCAAGGTTCTCGACGCCAAGGTGTCGTTCGATTCCAACGCCATGTTCCGTCATCCCGAGCTCGCCGAGCTGCGCGACCTGACGGAAGAGGACGCGAAGGAAATCGAGGCCTCCAAGTATGACCTCGCCTATATCGCGCTCGATGGCACCATCGGCTGCATGGTGAATGGCGCGGGTCTGGCCATGGCCACCCTCGACATCATCAAGCTGTATGGCGAAGAGCCGGCAAACTTCCTCGACGTGGGCGGCGGCGCCAACGAGGAGAAGGTGACGGCAGCCTTCCAGATCATCACCTCGGACCCGAATGTGAAGGGCATCCTGGTCAACATCTTCGGCGGCATCATGAAGTGCGATGTTATCGCACGCGGTGTGCTGGCGGCGGTGAAGGCTGTTGGTCTTCAGGTTCCGCTGGTGGTGCGTCTTGAGGGCACCAATGTGGAAGAGGGCAAGCAGATCATCCGCGAGAGCGGCCTCAACGTGATCCCTGCTGACGACCTGGACGATGCCGCGCAGAAGATCGTGGCCGCTGTGAAGAAGGAAGCTGTCTGATGTCCGTGCTGATTGACGCAAACACCAAGGTCATCACCCAGGGCTTCACCGGCAAGACGGGTACCTTCCACGCCGAGCAGGGCATTGCCTACGGCACCAAGTTCGTGGGCGGCACCAGCCCCGGCAAGGGCGGCTCCACCCACCTCGGCCTGCCGGTGTTCGACACCGTGATCGAAGCCAAGGAAAAGACCGGGGCAGACGCCTCCGTCATCTACGTTCCCCCTCCGGGTGCGGCTGATGCCATTCTCGAAGCCATCGACGCCGAGATCCCGCTCATCGTCTGCATCACCGAAGGCATTCCGGTGCTGGACATGGTGCGCGTGAAGCGTGCGCTTGAGGCCTCCAAGTCCCGCCTCATCGGCCCCAACTGCCCCGGCATCGTGACGGCTGGCGAGTCGAAGATCGGCATCATGCCGGGCAACATCTTCCGCAAGGGTTCCGTGGGCGTGGTCTCGCGCTCCGGCACGCTGACCTATGAGGCGGTGTTCCAGACCTCGCAGGAAGGCCTCGGCCAGACCACTGCTGTCGGCATCGGCGGCGACCCGGTCAAGGGCACCGAGTTCATCGACGTGCTGGAAATGTTCCTGGCCGATCCGAAGACCGAGTCGATCGTCATGATCGGCGAGATCGGTGGTTCCGCCGAGGAAGAAGCCGCGCAGTTCATCGCTGATGAAGCCAAGCGTGGCCGCAAGAAGCCAATGGTTGGCTTCATCGCCGGCCGCACGGCTCCTCCCGGCCGTCGCATGGGCCATGCCGGCGCGATCATCTCCGGCGGCAAGGGCGGCGCGGAAGACAAGATCGCCGCCATGGAGGCCGCGGGCATCCGCGTGTCTCCCTCCCCGGCACGCCTCGGCAAGACGCTGGTGGAAGTGCTGAAGGGCTGAATGGCCTGAAAATCCGCCCCGCCCTCTCTTCAGGAGAAGGCGGGGCGGGTTGCTTTTGAAGGGGCTGTTGCCCACATGATGGACTGGGATCGTCCAAAAACTGTGGCTTTTATGCCACGGCCTTTTCAGGGTGGTCTCGGGGATGTGATTGGTTCTGTTTTTTGCCTTGATCATGGGCGATGGAGAGCCCGTCAAAATGGCGGCGCGGAGCAGGGTCTGGTCCTGATGTTCAGCGCAGCCGTGGTAAAGTACCCTGTCCGCAACAGCCACGGTCGGGCAGGGGCTGAAAGATGTATCGGAGTGTCCGGTCGTCGATGAGTGGCTGGTAGCGGCTGTTCGGCTGCACGTTCCGCGTGATGGGCGCGTGGAAGGTGGTGGCCGGCGCCATCCGGGATGAAGCCATGTCGCGCGCAGAACAGAACGACGTTTTCCTTTCCACCTCTTTCCTTTACGGCGCCAATGCGGCCTGGATTGAAGACCTTTATGCCCGCTACGAGCAGGACCCCAACTCGGTGGATGCCGAGTGGCAGGCCTTTTTCGGCGCGCTGAAGGATGATCCCTCCCAGGTGATCGAGAACGCGCGCGGCGCGTCCTGGAAAAAGGCGAACTGGCCGCGTCATGCCAGCGGTGATCTGGTCTCCGCCATGGACGGCCAGTGGGCCGAGGTGGAAAAGGCCATTTCCGAGAAGGTGAAGGCGAAGGCTGAAAAGACCGGCGCCAGCCTGACCGAAGCCGAGATGCAGCAGGCCTCTCGCGATTCCGTGAAGGCGCTGATGATGATCCGCGCCTATCGCATGCGGGGCCACCTTCAGGCCAATCTGGACCCGCTGAAGCTGGCGACCCTGCCGGATGCGCCCGAGCTGGACCCGGCTTCCTACGGCTTTGCCGAGGCCGACCTCGACCGCAAGATTTTCATCGACCACGTGCTGGGTCTGGAATTCGCCACCGTGCGCGAGATGCTCGGCATCCTGCGCCGCACCTATTGTGGCGATGTGGGCGTGGAGTTCATGCACATTTCCTCGCCCGAGGAGAAGGCCTGGATTCAGGAGCGCCTGGAAGGGCCGGACAAGGAATTCACCTTCACCCCTGAAGGCAAGCGCGCCATCCTCAACAAGCTGGTTGAGGCCGAGGGCTTCGAGAAGTTTCTTGATGTGAAGTACACCGGCACCAAGCGCTTCGGCCTTGATGGTGGTGAAAGCCTGATTCCCGCCCTTGAGCAGATCATCAAGCGCGGCGGCAATCTGGGCGTGAAGGACATCGTGTTCGGCATGGCCCATCGTGGCCGCCTGAACGTGCTGACGCAGGTACTGGGCAAGCCGCACCGCGCGCTGTTCCACGAGTTCAAGGGCGGCTCTTGGGCCCCTGATGATGTCGAGGGTTCGGGCGACGTGAAGTACCATCTGGGTGCTTCATCCGACCGCGAGTTCGACAATAACAAGGTGCATATCTCGCTTACCGCCAACCCGTCCCATCTTGAGATCGTGGACCCGGTGGTGCTGGGCAAGGTGCGCGCCAAGCAGGACCAGTTCGGCGATTCCGAGCGCATCAGTGTGCTGCCCCTGCTGCTGCACGGCGATGCCGCTTTTGCCGGTCAGGGTGTTGTTGCGGAATGTCTGGGCCTGTCCGGGCTGAAGGGCCACCGCACGGGCGGTTCCATCCACTTCATCATCAATAACCAGATTGGCTTCACCACCAATCCGCGTTATTCGCGCTCCTCCCCCTATCCGTCCGACGTGGCGAAGATGATCGAGGCGCCGATCCTGCACTGTAACGGTGATGATCCGGAAGCCGTGGTGTTCTGCGCCAAGGTGGCTATCGAGTTCCGCCAGCGCTTCCACAAGCCTGTCGTCATCGACATGTTCTGCTACCGCCGCTTCGGCCACAATGAAGGCGACGAGCCGGCATTCACCCAGCCGAAGATGTACAAGGTCATCCGCCAGCACCCGACCGTGCTTGAGCTTTACAGCAAGAGGCTGGAAGCCGAGGGCGTGGTGACAGCCGGTGAGCTGGACACCATGCGCGCCCAGTGGCGTGAGCGTCTGGAAGCCGAGTATCAGGCTGGTCAGGCCTACAAGCCCAACAAGGCCGACTGGCTGGATGGGCGCTGGGCTGGCCTCAAGGCTACCCACGAAAGCGATGACCCGCGCCGTGGCGAAACCGGCGTGGCCGAGGAGAAGCTCAAGGAAATCGGTGAGAAGATCACCCGTGTGCCGGAGGGCTTCAATGTCCACCGCACCATCCAGCGCTTCCTCGACAACCGCCGCAAGGCGATCGAGACCGGAGAGGGAATCGACTGGGCAACCGGCGAGGCTCTGGCTTTCTGCACCCTGCTGGAAGAAGGTCGCCCGGTGCGCCTGTCTGGTCAGGATGTGGAGCGTGGCACCTTCTCCCAGCGCCATTCGGTGCTGACCGACCAGGAGACGGAAGCGCGCTACAAGCCGTTCAACCATCTCGCCGAGACGCAGGCCAAGTATGAGGTCATCAACTCGATGCTCTCGGAAGAGGCTGTGCTGGGCTTCGAATATGGCTACTCGCTGTCCGAGCCGAATGCGCTCGTGCTGTGGGAAGCCCAGTTTGGTGACTTCGCCAACGGCGCGCAGGTGGTGTTCGACCAGTTCATCTGCTCGGCAGAGCGCAAGTGGCTGCGCATGAGCGGCCTCGTGTGCCTGCTGCCGCATGGCTATGAGGGGCAGGGGCCGGAGCATTCCTCCGCACGTCTGGAGCGCTATCTCCAGCTCTGCGCCGAAGACAACATGCAGGTGGCAAACTGCACCACGCCGGCGAATTACTATCATATCCTGCGTCGCCAGCTGAAGCGGGACATCCGCAAGCCGCTTATCCTGATGACGCCGAAGTCCCTTCTGCGTCACAAGAAGGCGGTGTCGAGCCTGTCCGACATGGTGGCCGGAACCTCCTTCCACCGCGTTCTGCCGGACCATGCGGAGACCAACCCGGAAGTCGCCGGTCTCGAACTGGTGAAGGATGAGCAGATCAAGCGCGTCGTGCTGTGCTCGGGCAAGGTCTATTATGACCTGCTGGAAGAGCGCGAGAAGCGCGGTGTGAACGATGTGTATCTGCTGCGGCTTGAGCAGCTCTATCCGGTTCCGCTCAAGACCCTGGTGCAGACCATTTCCCGCTTTCCGAAGGCCGAGGTGGTGTGGTGCCAGGAAGAGCCGAAGAACCAGGGGTCATGGAACTTCATCCAGCCTTATCTGGACTGGGTGCTGGAGCAGACCGGCCGGACCGGCGCGCGGCCGCGCTATGCGGGTCGCCCGGCCTCGGCTGCCACGGCAACTGGCCTCATGTCCAAGCATCTGGCCCAGCTCAAGGCATTCCTGGATGAGGCACTCGGCTGATGCCGGGGCCTTTTCAGGCTTGATCCAGAGCTGATCTGCACAGAACATTGACCTCATTCGAATTCAAAGAAAGAAGACAACGCCCATGGCTACCGAGATCCGCGTTCCCACCCTCGGCGAATCCGTGACGGAAGCAACCATTGGCAAGTGGTTCAAGAAGCCCGGCGAAGCCGTCGTGGCCGATGAGCCGCTGGTTGAGCTGGAAACCGACAAGGTGACGGTGGAAGTACCGTCTCCCGTTTCCGGCGCGCTGGCTGAAATCATTGCCCAGGAAGGCGATACCGTTGAGGTTGGCGCACTGCTGGGTGCCATCGCCGAAGGCGCTGGTGGCTCTGTTGCCGCCCCTGCCAAGGCTGCTGCTCCCGCTGCTGCTGTTTCCGCGCCTGCCGCCCCTGTGGCTGCCGCAGGCAATAACGGCCCGGCCGTTTCCCGCCTTGCTGCCGAAAGCGGCGTGAACCCGGCCGGTGTCGCCGGTTCTGGCAAGGATGGGCGCGTCACCAAGGGTGACATGCTGGCCGCCATCGCCGGTGGTGTTTCCGCTGCTGCGGCTCCTGCTGCTGCCGCTGCTCCGCGTGTCGCCTCCACGCCGGTGGATGCCGTGCGCGAAGAGCGTGTGAAGATGACCAAGCTGCGCCAGACCATCGCGCGCCGTCTGAAGGACGCTCAGAACACCGCTGCCATGCTCACCACATTCAACGATGTGGACATGTCTGGCGTGATGGCCCTGCGCGCCCAGTACAAGGATGCTTTCGAGAAGAAGCACGGCACCAAGCTGGGCTTCATGGGCTTCTTCACCAAGGCCGTGATTGCCGCGCTGAAGGACCTGCCGGCGGTGAACGCCGAAATCGACGGCAACGACATTGTCTACAAGAACTACTACAATATCGGCATTGCAGTGGGCACCGAGAAGGGCCTCGTGGTGCCGGTGGTGCGTGATGCCGACCAGCTCACTGTCTCCGATATCGAGAAGCAGATTGCCGGTTATGGCCGCAAGGCGCGTGACGGCAAGCTCGGCATTGATGACATGCAGGGTGGCACCTTCACCATCACCAATGGCGGCATCTACGGCTCGCTGATGTCCACCCCCATCCTGAACGCGCCGCAGTCCGGTATTCTCGGCATGCACCGCATTGAGGAGCGCCCGATTGTGGTGAAGGGTCAGGTGGTCATCCGTCCGATGATGTATCTTGCTCTCTCTTATGATCACCGCATCGTTGATGGCCGCGAGGCCGTGACCTTCCTGGTGCGTGTGAAGGAAACCCTTGAGGACCCGGCGCGTCTCGTGCTGGACCTCTGAGAACGGAGACCGGGCATTGGCGTTCGGATCAAATCCACCACCCGTCCAGCCGCATATTTGCGTGTTGAGGGGCGTGGAGGCGATTGCCTTTTATGAGGCGGCGTTCGGTGCCCGGTGTACCTTTGTGCAGATGGCGGAAGATGGCGTGCGGGTTCTGCACGCCAATCTTGCCATATGTGGCGGCGAGGTCATGCTGCATGACGAGTTCGCCGACTGTGGCGATGCCATGCGGGCACCGGCCACGCTTGATGGGGCGAGTGTCGCCATCAATATCAATCTTCCTGATCCGGATGCGGTTGATGCCGCCTGTGCGCGTGCCGCTTTGGCGGGTGCAACCGTGATCATCCCGCCGGCCGACATGTTCTGGGGCGCCCGCCACGCGCGCGTCCGCGACCCGTTCGGCCATGTCTGGGCCTTCAACGCCGCGTTGGACCCTCACTGACATTCTGAAGAGTGCTTCTCATGTCCTATGATCTGATCGTTATCGGCACCGGCCCCGGCGGCTATGTGGGCGCTATCCGCGCTGCCCAGCTTGGCCTGAAGGTGGCCGTGGTGGAAAAGCGCGGCGCCCATGGCGGCACCTGCCTCAATGTCGGCTGCATCCCGTCCAAGGCGCTGCTTTATGCTTCCGAGCTGTTTGAGGAAGCCGGCCACAAGTTTGCGGATATGGGCATTGGCGTGGGCCAGCCGCAGCTTGATCTGGCCGCCATGCTGGCCTTCAAGGAGCGCGGCATTGACGGCAATGTGAAGGGCGTCGAGTTCCTGCTGAAGAAGAACAAGATTGATGCCTTCTTCGGCACGGGCAAGATTCTGGCCCCCGGCAAGGTTGAGGTGACCCTCAATGATGGCGGCAAGGTCGAAGTTCTGGAAACGAAGAACATCCTTATTGCCACCGGCTCGGATGTTGCGCCGCTGCCGGGCGTGACCATTGATGAAGAACGCATTGTCTCCTCCACCGGCGCGCTGTCGCTGCCGAAGGTGCCGGGCAAGCTGGTCGTGGTTGGCGCGGGCGTCATCGGGCTGGAGCTTGGCTCGGTGTGGCGTCGTCTGGGTGCGGATGTCACCGTTGTGGAATATCTGGACCGTATCCTGCCCGGCATGGATGGCGATGTGGCCAAGAACTTCCAGCGCATTCTTGGCAAGCAGGGCTTCGCCTTCAAGCTGGGCGCGAAGGTGACCGGTGTTGATAATTCGGGCGAGAAGCTGAAGGTTTCCATCGAGCCGGCAGCTGGCGGCGAGGCCGAGGTGCTTGAGGCCGATGTGGTGCTGGTGGCTATTGGCCGTCGCCCCTACACGGCAGGTCTTGGCCTTGAACAGGCCAGTGTGGCACTGGATGAGCGTGGTCGCGTGGCGATTGATGCGCATTTTGCCACCAATGTCCCCGGCATTTACGCCATTGGTGACGTGGTTGCCGGCCCAATGCTCGCCCACAAGGCCGAGGAAGAAGCCGTGGCGCTGGCCGAGCAGCTTGCGGGCAAGGCCGGGCATGTGAACTACGACATCATCCCCGGTGTGGTTTACACCTTCCCCGAGGTTGCCACCGTCGGCAAGACGGAGGAGGAGCTGAAGGCTGCGGGTGTGGATTACAAGGTCGGCAAGTTCCCCTTCACGGCCAATGGCCGCACCAAGGTGAACAACACCACCGATGGCTTCGTGAAGATTCTCGCCGATGCCACGACCGACAAGGTGCTAGGCGCGCACATCATCGGCCCTGAGGCGGGCGAGATGATTCATGAATGTGCGGTCCTGATGGAGTTCGGCGGTTCTTCCGAGGATCTGGCCCGCACCTGCCACGCTCATCCCACCCGCTCTGAAGCGGTGAAGGAAGCGGCGCTGGCCGTGGAGAAGCGCGCCATCCATATGTGATGGTGTTCCGGCCCTGCCGGATGAGAGCAAACACAAGCGCGCCTCACCCTATCGGTGGGGCGCGCTTTTTTGTTGCAGTGACCTGCTTGAGTGATGTTTCAGGCATCAGTTCTGCTATTCTGACATGAAATTTTCCGCTTTGGCATGTGCCGGGGCTGGACAATGGCGCGCCTCATGGCCCAATGCTCGGCAAGCGCGCGAAGGCTGCATTGGCTGGCCGGAACGCATCGGCCCCGCAGCGGAGGATGGCATGCAGGACGACGAATATATTTATGATGAGGAAAGCGGTGAGTGGCTGCCCGCCAGCGATGTGGCCAGCCGCAAGGCAGCCGCCAGTGAAGTGCAGGTGAAGGATTCGCAGGGCACCCTTCTTGCCGATGGCGATCAGGTGGTTCTCATCAAGGATCTGCCCGTGAAGGGCGCAGGCCAGACGCTGAAGCGCGGCACGCTCATCAAGGCCATCCGCCTCACTGATAATCCGGAAGAGATTGATTGCCGCTTTGAAGGCATCAAGGGTCTGGTGCTGCGGACCGAGTTCGTACGCAAGCGCTGATTGCGGCATGCGGGCAGCGGGTGGGGCATATGGTCCCCATCCGCTTCTTTTCCGGCGGGAATGTCACTGCCTGAATCCGCCATTTATCCGGGCTGGAAGAGGGGCAGGGGAATCTCTCCCGGCATTATGTGGGTGTGGCCGCGTGGGCTATTCTTCATGAGCCGTGCGCGAGGCTGGCGGCGGGGAGGGGATGTCTGCCCCTTTTGTGCATGGCCCGCAAATATCCGAATCCGGATGGAAAAATGACCCCGCCCGCTCTTCTGTGGGAAGGGTACGGCACCCGGCGGGCTATCCGGTTCCGACAGGGTTTTGGGCGCGCCCAGCATGCGGATGGGCGGTTCCGCTTTCTCCGCCTCGCCCTATTGCGCGCGCGGATGGGCGGCACGCCATGCATTCATCAGGGCGGTTGCATCTACCTGCGTATAGATTTGCGTGGTGGAGAGCGAGGCGTGGCCCAGCAGTTCCTGAATCGCCCGCAACTCACCGCCGCGTGCCAGAAGGTGGGTGGCGAAGGAGTGCCGCAGGGCATGTGGCGTGGCGCTGTCCGGCAGGCCAAGCGCACCACGCATGCGCGACACCGCCATCTGCACAATGCGCGGATTGAGCGGACCGCCACGCTGCCCGCGAAACAAGGGTGTGCGCGGAGCCAGCGGGTAGGGGCATTGCGCCTTGTAATCCATCACGGCAGCCCGCACCGGCACCAGAAGCGGCACCATGCGGGTTTTGTTGCCCTTTCCGGTGACCGTGATCTGATCTGAGCCGGGGTCAATATCATCGGCAGTGAGGCTGAGCGCCTCGGCAATCCGCAGGCCGGAGCCGTAAAGCAGGGCAATAATGGCGGCATCACGCGCCAGCACCCATGAGTCGCGGGCCTCGCAGGCACGGGTTTCCGGGTCTGCCAGTGCGCGGGCGGACTCAATGGAAACCGGCTTGGGCAGGCTTTTGGGCACCTTGGGCGCACGCACGGCAGCCAGGGCGGCCAGTTTGCCGTGCCCTTCCTGCTCCAGATGCCGGGCAAAAGAGCGTGCCGCGGCCAGCAGCCGCACCAATGTGCGTGGCGCAACACCTTCCGCCCGTCGCGCGGCGAGAACAGCACGCACATCAGCAGGTGCGAGAATCGCCAGATCCTTCAGGGTCGGCGGATGCCCCAGATGCCGCGCCAGACGGACCAGAACCGCAAGCAAATCACGGGCATAAGCCTCCACTGTCTGGAAAGAGAGGCGGCGCTCATGGGTCATGCGGTCCAGCCAGCGCTCGGCCGCCACACATACATCCGGGGCGGCGGCCTCAAGCAAATCGCGGCGGGCACGTGCGGCCTTTTGGGCGTGGGTCATGGCCATGAGCTTTTCCAACTATAGTCATTCTAAAGAGCATGTAAAAACCGTTCAGAAACAGCCTATTGTGGCCACAGCAACCTTTCTATTTTCCTGCATGCGAGAAACTTTGCCAGCCGCAGCACTCTGGGCTATCAATGCGACCTCATAAATCCGCCTGTCTTGAGGCTTTTGGCCCTCGAATTGCGGAACACAATGCCCATATAAGGGCGACAACTCACCTGCAGGTGTGAATTAAACGGGCGCAGCATCGCGGCGTCCGGTGCCGGAAGCTGATGGAGGGCGACATGGCGGCCGTAAAGGAAACAGTCGATCAGGTTCGTTCCATCGGCGTGGACCAGTATAAATACGGGTTCGAAACGCAGATCGAATCTGAAAAGGCCCCCAAGGGGCTGTCCGAGGACATCGTTCGCTACATCTCGGCCCGCAAGAACGAGCCGGAATGGATGCTGGAATGGCGCCTTGATGCCTATCGCCGCTGGCTCACCATGGAAGAGCCGGGCTGGGCGCGCCTTGATTATCCTCAAATCGATTTTCAGGACCTTTATTATTATTCCGCGCCCAAGGCATTCAAGCCCTTGAGTTCGCTGGATGAGGTGGACCCGGAAATTTTGCGCACCTATGAAAAGCTGGGCATTCCGCTGCGCGAGCAGGAGCTGCTGGCCGGTGTGGTGCGTCCGGCAGGGGAGGGGCAGGCCGAAGGCGGCACCCGTATTGCCGTGGATGCGGTGTTTGATTCGGTTTCCGTCGCCACCACCTTCAAGGAAGAGCTGAAGGCCGCCGGCGTCATCTTCATGCCCATCTCCGAGGCATTGCAGGAGCACCCGGAGCTGGTGCGCAAATATCTCGGCACCGTGGTTCCGGTCACAGACAATTTCTACGCCACGCTCAATTCGGCCGTGTTCTCGGATGGCTCCTTTGTGTATGTGCCGCCGGGCGTGCGCTGTCCCATGGAACTGTCCACCTATTTCCGTATCAATGAGCGCAACACCGGCCAGTTCGAGCGCACGCTGATTATCGCGGACAAGGGCTCCTATGTGTCCTATCTGGAGGGCTGCACCGCCCCCCAGCGCGATGAGAACCAGCTGCATGCCGCCGTGGTCGAGCTGATCGCCATGGAAGATGCGGAAATCAAATATTCCACCGTCCAGAACTGGTATCCCGGCGATAGCGAGGGCAAGGGCGGCATCTATAATTTCGTGACCAAGCGTGGCGATTGCCGTGGCGATCGCTCCAAGATTTCCTGGACGCAGGTGGAAACCGGCTCGGCCATCACCTGGAAATATCCAAGCTGCGTGCTGCGCGGCGATGAATCGCGCGGGGAGTTCTACTCCATCGCCATTTCAAATGGCCGCCAGCAGGTGGATTCGGGCACCAAGATGATCCATCTGGGGAAGAACACCTCCAGCCGCATCATCTCCAAGGGCATTTCGGCCGGGCACTCGAACAACACCTATCGCGGTCTCGTCTCGGCCCATCGCAAGGCGGAGAATGCGCGCAATTTCACCAATTGTGACTCGCTGCTGATCGGCGATACCTGCGGCGCGCACACCGTGCCCTATATCGAGGCCAAGAACCCCACGGCCCAGTTCGAGCATGAGGCCACCACCTCCAAGATCTCCGAGGAAACGCTGTTCTATTGCATGCAGCGCGGCCTCACACAGGAGGATGCGGTGGCGCTTGTGGTGAACGGCTTTGTGCGGGATGTGCTCCAGCAACTTCCGATGGAATTTGCTGTGGAGGCACAAAAGCTTATCTCCATCAGCCTTGAAGGCAGTGTCGGCTGAGGCCGGCTTCACACGGAACAACGCAAGCCGCCCGGTGTGCGCTGGCACACTGAAAGGCCCAAAGAACAGACGCTTAAAGGAAACCTCCCATGTCTCCCCTGCTGGAAGTCCGCGACCTGCATGCCCGCATTGAAGATGGTCGCAAGATCATTGAAGGCATGAATCTCGTCATCAATCCCGGTGAGGTGCACGCCATCATGGGGCCGAACGGGGCCGGCAAGTCCACCCTGTCCTATGTGCTCTCCGGCAAGCCGGGTTATGAGGTGACACAAGGCGAAGTGCTGTTCCGCGGGCAGGATCTGCTGGCGATGGAGCCGGATGAGCGCGCCGCCGCCGGTGTGTTCCTCGCCTTCCAGTATCCGCTGGAAATTCCGGGCGTGCCCACCATGTCCTTCCTGCTTACGGCGGTGAATGCCCAGCGCAAGACCCGGGGCGAGCCGGAAATGGGCGCGCCGGAACTGCTGCGCAAGGTGCGCGCCATCGCCAAGGAACTGGAGATTGACGGGGACATGCTCAAGCGTCCGGTCAATGTCGGCTTTTCCGGCGGTGAGAAGAAGCGCAACGAAGTGCTTCAGATGATGCTGCTGGAACCAAGCCTCGCCATTCTGGATGAGGCGGATTCGGGGCTGGATATCGACGCGCTGAAAATCGTCTCTAAGGGCGTGAACAGCCTGCGCTCGCCGGAGCGTGGCAATCTCATTATCACCCACTATCCGCGCCTGCTGGAATATATTGTGCCGGATGTGGTGCATGTGTTCGCCAATGGCCGCATCGTGCATTCAGGTGATGCGGATCTCGCGCGTGAGCTGGAAGCGACCGGCTATGCGAAGTATACGGATGCCGCGTGATGGCCATGAGCGCTGAAGTCCGTTCCATTGCACCGCGCCGGACCGGTAGGCCTGCGCCCACCGCTGCGGAAACCGCACTCGTCGCCGCCTTTGAAGAGGTGAAGACGCATCTGCCCGGCAATGCTGATATTGCCGCGCGCCGCGAGGCCGCTTTTGCCCGCTTTGTCGAGGCGGGGCTGCCGCATCGGCGCGTGGAAGAGTGGCGCTATACCGATCTTCGCCAGATGATGCGCGAGATGGCGCCGCTGGTGGAAGCGCCGGCCCAGCCGCTGACCGAGGCCCCGAAGGCTGCGGGCCTGCTGGCCCAGGTGGAAGCCCGCCGCCTTTATGTGGTGGATGGCGCCTTCGCCCATGGCCTGTCGGATCTGGCAGGCCTTGAGGCCGGGCTCACCATTCTTTCACTGGCCGATGCGTTGCATGAAAATGCATCGGTGGGCGAGGTTTCTCTCTCCGCGCGGATTGATGCCACCTTCCCCTGCACCGATGTGATGGCCGCGCTGAACACGGCCTTCATGGCCGATGGCATTGTGGTGCATGTGGCGGAAGGCGTGGAACTGCGCCGCCCGCTGGAGTTCATTCATGTGAACACCCGCCCCACGCCGGTTTCCATGTTCACCCGCTCGCTGGTGGTGCTGGAAAAGGACGCGAAGGCGACTGTTGTGGAAACCCATGACGGACCGGACGGGGTGGCCTATCAGGTGCACACCGCGCTGGAAATGGTGGTGGGTGAAGGTGCCCGGTTCAACCGGGTGAAGCTGGTGCGTGAGGGCGATGCCGCCCTGCACATCTCCACCGTGTTGCTGGATGTGGCGTCTTCCGCCCTGCTGAACACCGCCCATTACAATTTGGGCGGCGCGGTGGTACGCAACCAGATTTTCTCCCAGCTTTCGGGCGAGGAGATTCATGCGGTGTATGGCGGCGTCTCCCTGCTGTCCAACCAGCAGCATTCCGATACATCTCTGGCGGTGGAGCATCTGGCTCCCAATTGCGAGAGCCGCGAAAACTTCCGTGCCGTGCTGGATGGCCGTGCGCGCGATGTGTTCCAAGGCCGTATCGCCGTGCGTCGCGAGGCGCAGAAGACCGATGCACGCATGATGACCCGTGCGCTGCTTTTGTCTGACACCGCCGAGGCCGACAACAAGCCGGAGCTGGAAATCTTCGCCGATGATGTCCAGTGCGCGCATGGCTGCACCACGGGCAATCTGGATGAGCAGGTGAAGTTCTATCTCATGGCGCGCGGCATTCCCGAGAAGGAAGCCGAGGCGCTGCTGATTCAGGCTTTCGTGGGCGAGGTGCTGGACACTATCGAGAATGAAAGCGTGCGCGATGCGCTGATTGAGGCGACCCGCATCTGGCTGAAGGACCGCAACTGATGACCCACCCTGCCGTGACCGGAGCCGGTTATGATGTGAACCGCGTGCGGGAGGATTTTCCCATCCTCTCGCTGAAGGTACACGGCAAGCCGCTGACCTATCTCGACAATGGCGCTTCTGCCCAGAAGCCGCGGCAGGTTCTGGACCGAATGAACGAGGTGTACACGGCGGAATATGCCAATGTGCATCGCGGCCTGCATTACCTCGCCAATGCCTCTACCGAGGCTTATGAGGGCGGGCGTGAGAGGGTGGCGCGTTTTCTCAATGCCCGCCGGCATGAGGAAATTGTTTTCACCCGCAATGCCACTGAGGCCATCAATCTGGTGGCGGCAACCTTCGGGGCCTCCCGCATCCAGCCGGGCGATGAAATCGTGCTCTCCGTCATGGAGCATCACGCCAATATCGTGCCCTGGCATTTTCTGCGCGAGAAGCTGGGTGCGGTGATCAAGTGGGCGCCGGTGGATGACAATGGCGTCTTCCTGCTGGATGAGTTCGAGGCGCTGCTGAGCGAGCGCACCAGGCTGGTCGCCATCACGCATATGTCGAATGTGCTGGGCACGGTGGTGCCGGTGAAGGATGTGGTGCGCCTCTCCCATACGCGCGGCATTCCGGTGCTGGTGGACGGGGCGCAAGGCTCGGTGCATCTGGATGTGGATGTGCAGGATCTTGACTGCGATTTCTACGTCATCACCGGCCACAAGCTTTATGGGCCCACCGGCATTGGCGCGCTTTACGCCAAATATGAGTTGCTGGAGCAGATGCCGCCCTTCAATGGTGGCGGCGAGATGATCCGCGAAGTGCGGCAGGATTCCATCACCTATGGGGATCCACCCCACCGTTTCGAGGCCGGCACGCCGCCGATCGTCGAGGCGGCAGGGCTGGGTGCGGCGCTGGATTACATCACCTCCATCGGCAAGGATCGCATCCGCGCCCATGAGGAAGACCTGCTGCATTATGCGCAGGCCCGCTTGCGGGAGATGAACACCATCCGCATCATTGGCGATGCACCGGGCAAGGGTGCCATCATCTCTTTCGAGATGAAGGGCGCGCATGCCCATGATGTGGCGACGCTGATTGATATGGATGGCGTGGCCGTGCGTGCGGGCACCCATTGCGCCATGCCCTTGCTGGAACGCTTTGGCGTGACAGCCACCTGCCGCGCATCCTTCGGCCTCTACAATACGCGCGAGGATTTGGATCGCTTTATCGCGGCGCTGAAGAAGGCGCAAGACCTGTTCGGTTAAAGCGGTTTTGCCTTGAGGAACTGGGTGGCGTTGTAAAAACAGTGCCTCCCGATGCACGTATATTTGATGCGGGCAGGCTATATGGGGCTGCACCACGCTAAGCCAAAGGCTTCACAAGGCTGGCTCATGCTGTGGTGAAGCCCGAGCGGTATTCGTGTCGCATATATGCGCGGGATCGACTTGAGAGCGATCCACTTGATGACGGTTCAGGACCAAAATCCATATGATATGGTCATGTGCGCAATCCGGCTGGAGACCGCTTATGCGAACCGCTTCGATTTTGACAGCTCTTGTTGTGTCCCTTGCCACAGGCGGTGCCGCTCTTGCGCAATGGCCGGGCGAGCGGGGTTATGATCCTGATGATCTGCGCTGTCAGGAGTGGGGTGCAGAGCCCGGAACGGCGGCCTATTTTGAATGCCGCTCCACGCTGGAGCGTCAGCGCGGGGACCAGCGCAACCGGCCTTCTCCTGCTGCACCCAGGGAAGAGACAATTACAGACAGCATGGCGCGTTCCATGTGCGAGGCGCATGCGCGCCGTGTTGCGCCTTATCCCATCAAGCGGCTGGCATCCAACTTTGTGTTTCCGGGGCGCGAACCGCGGGTCAGTCTTTCTTTCTCCGTTGAAAAGCCGGGTTCTTCCACGGCCTTCTGGAATGTGGACTGCAAGTTTCGCGGGCGTCGGATGATTGATTTTAGCGGGCGCTGAGAGGCGCACGTTCGGGACCCGAATGGTTCAGCAACGCGATAGTTGTTAGATCCCGCCAGTGCTGATTTTCATGATTTATCGTGGCCTTCCCCAATATCGACACAGCATTCGTGCGGCATGCGACAAGATGAATGCCGTTTCTTTTCAGTTGGATGAGTTCAGGCAGATGCGTGGCTTGTTATGTCACATGCCTATAACAGTCCCGTCACCTTTGAGGTTTGAGACTGTTTATGAAGGAAGTCAACATTGAATGAGGCTATTCCTTGTGCTCCGTGCCGGGAATGCAATAGCATCACTTGCCTGCGGGCTTTGCACCGCAGACGGGCAGGATTGAGCATGGGTGAGGTGATGCGTGCGGTCTGACGGGGCGCGCATGTAAAAGTCAACGCACAGACAAAATGGTCCGGTGCGATACTTTCACAACTATTCAGTTATATGAGATTTAGCACCATCACCTTATGTAAGGGATGGTGCCCAGGAGAGGACTCGAACCTCCACGGCCGTTAAGCCACTGGCACCTGAAGCCAGCGCGTCTACCAATTCCGCCACCTGGGCCCCGCGACCGCTAGGGCCGTTTCGAGAAGGTGAGAATTAGGGGGTGGCTCCCTGTTTGTCAAATGCTATCGCAAGAGATGCTGTCGCGGCTGTGCATAACTTGCAACGCCCAGCCGGAACGGTTGTTTCGGTACCATCTTGCCCCCTGTTCTACTGGGAAAACAAAGGCTCCAGAGCATTGGGAAGTGATGTGAGGCCGTGGCAAAGAAACGTCATGCGCTCGTTTCTATCGTTGGCAGCTTGGGCAGAAAAAGGTGGAGCGCCCGCCTTGCACCATGCGCTGCACGGTGCCGGTGCAGCCGGGGGTCTGGCAGGGCGAGGAAGCGCGATCATAAACGCGGAAGGCATGCTGGAAATAACCCAGCTGGCCGTTGACTTGTCTGTGATCCCGCAGGGATGAGCCGCCAGCCAGAATGGCATCGCGCAAGACATCGCGGATCGAGGCCACCAGTATTTCGGTGCGCCGGTTTGGCTCGCCCGTTTTGGTGGCCAGCGTGTTGGTGACGCGTTGTGGAGACAGGCCCGCCCGGTGCAGCGCCTCGCACACATAAATATTGCCGAGGCCAGCCACCAGTTTCTGATCCAGCAATGCTGTCTTGAGCGGCGTGGTGCGGCGGGCACAGGCGCGGGCCAGATATTCGGCATGGAAGCTGTTGCCCAGCGGCTCCGGCCCGAGATTTTGCAACATGGGCAGGGAATCGAGCCGGTCATAGGGCACGAGCAGGATGGCGCCGAACCGGCGCGGATCATTGAAGGTAACCGTGGCGCCATTGGAAAGGTGGAACACCACATGATCATGCCGCAGGCTTTCACCGCGGGGGTGGTGAAATACGCCCGGCCGCAATGAATCCTTTTGTGCATGGTCCGGCGCGCCTTCCACACGGATGGAGCCGGACATGCCAAGATGAATAATCAGCACCTCGCCATCACTGAGATCGGCCAGCAGATATTTTGCCCGCCGCCCCAGCGCCTCGATGCGACGGCCTGCCAGTCGCTCGGAAAAATTTTCCGGCAAGGGCCAGCGCAGGTTGGGACGGCGTGCCTCCGCGCTTTCGATGACTGTACCCTGAAGGACAGGCATCAGGCCGCGGCGGACAGTTTCCACCTCTGGCAGTTCAGGCATGGTTTTGATCTTCAACCCTGTCGTGCGGCCGGGCAAGGAAAAGCCTGTGCCGCGCATGTCTGTTTTCTGAATTTAGGGCGCTTGCTGAAGCGCGCAAGATGCACTTATAGCGGGACTGTATTGCCGGAATGTGTTTCGCCACGCGTTTCCTCAAACTCCAGATTCTGGAGCCGGGCACCCCGCCGGGAAATCTTGTCGGCAGAGATGGTGAGTTTCGCCAGATCATCGCCCGCCTGGCTGAAATGGCGGCCCAGATCGTTCACCCGTTCACGCAGGCGCGACACATCCTCGATCAACGCGCCCACCTCGGTGCGGATGCGGTCGGCCTCCTCACGCATGCGGGCATCACGCGCAATGGCCTGCACCAGTTGCACCGCAAGCATCATCAGGCTGGGTGAAACCAGAATCACGCGCGCGCGGAAGGCCGCCTGCACCACGGCGTCCATATGCTCCTGAATATCGGCATAGACAGATTCGGAAGGGACGAAGATGAGGGCAATGTCTTGCGTTTCCCCGGCCAGCAGATAGCGGGCGGCGACATCATTCACATGCTTCATCAGGTCTGTGCGCAGGCGGGTGGCAGCGGCCTTGCGGGCATCGGCCGTTCGGGCCTCCCGGAACTGGGTGATGGATTCCAGCGGAAACTTCGCATCAATCACCAGAGGGCGGGCATCTCCGGGCAGAAAAATGGCGCAATCCGGCCGCTTCCCGTTGGAAAGCGTGTGCTGGAAGGCATAGGAGCCCTTGGGTAGCCCATCGGCGATGATGGCTTCCATCCGCCCTTGCCCGAAAGCCCCGCGCGCCTGCTTGTTGGAAAGTGTTTCACGCAGGCTCAGCACCTGTGCGGAAAGGTCGGAAAGGCTGCGCTCGGCGGCTTCCACCATCACCAGCCTCTCGGCAATCCGGGTCAGGCTTTCATGGGTGGCGTTGGAGGCATGCGCCATGCTCTGGTTCAGGCGGTGAGAGGTTACATCCAGTCGCTCCGCCACCACACGCGCCAGTTCGCTCTGCCGCTGGGAAAGCACTTCGGCCATGCTTTGCACACGGCCTGCCGTTTCATGCTGGATTCGGGCAAGATCGCGCAGGCGCTGGTCTGCCTCCTGCGTGCGCAGCGCCAGTTCCTGTGCGGCCTCTTCCCGCGCGCGCCCCTGCCGCCAGAACAGGAGACACAGGAGAATCAGTCCCGCAAGGACAGCCAGCAGCAATGCTGCCCCGAGCGGGATCTCATGAAGGCCCAAAGTGAAAAGCACATTCGACATTTGTCCTGTTTGCACGATTCGGCGTCGCGAACAAAGTGCGAACATGTTGACCGCCGCCGCAGCTTCACCTAAATCTGCGCATCATGAGCACCCGACCCATTCTCATCATCCCCGAGCCAAGGCTGCGGACCATTTCCCAGCCTGTGGCCAAGATTGATTCCGAAACCCGCAAGCTGGTGGAGGATATGTTCGACACCATGTATGACGCGCCGGGCATTGGCCTTGCCGCCATTCAGGTGGGTGTGCGCAAGCGGGTCATCACCATTGATCTCGCGCGCGAGGGGGAAGAGAAGAACCCGGTTGCGCTCATCAATCCGGAAATCCTCGCGGAATCGGATGAAACCTCGTTCTATAATGAGGGCTGCCTTTCCATTCCTGAGTTTTATGAAGAGGTGGAGCGGCCGGCGCGTGTGAGCGTGCGTTTCATGGATATTGAAGGTGCCGTGCGGGAGGTGGAGGCCGAAGGGCTGTTTGCCACCTGTGTGCAGCATGAGATCGACCACCTCAATGGCGTGCTCTTCATTGATCATATCTCGAAGCTGAAGCGGGATCGGGTGGTGAAGAAATTCACCAAGATGGCCCGCCGCGATGGCGCGCTCTGAGGCCTGCGCCTCCTTCCTCTTTTTTCTCGCGCGGGGCACTGCTATGCGTATCGTTTTCATGGGCACGCCGGATTTTGCTGTACCGACCCTGACCGAGATTGTCGGGCAGGGGCATGAGGTTGTGGCGGCCTATACCCGCGCACCGGCGCCCGCCGGGCGTCGTGGGCTGGAACTGGTGAACTCTCCCGTGCATCAGGTGGCCGAGCGCTTCGGCATTCCGGTGCTCACTCCGCGCACGCTGCGCACGGAAGAGGCGGCGGAAGAGTTCCGTGCCCTTGATGCCGATGCGGCTGTCGTTGTGGCCTATGGCATGATTCTGCCGCCGGCTATTCTTCAGGCCCCGCGTCGCGGATGCCTGAACCTGCATGGCTCTTTGCTGCCGCGCTGGCGCGGTGCGGCCCCGATCCAGCGCGCCATCATGGCGGGTGATGCGGAAACCGGCGTTGCGGTGATGCGGATGGAAGAGGGGCTGGATACCGGGCCGGTGGGCCTTGTGGAACGCATTGCCATCTCGCCGAACATGACAGCCGGCGACCTGCATGACCGCATGATGGTGCTGGGTGCAGACCTTATGGTGCGGGCGCTCGGGGCGCTGGAGCGCGGCGGGCTGGCGCTGACGCCGCAGCCGGAAGAGGGCGTGGCGTACGCTGCGAAGATCGACAAGGCGGAGGCGCGCATTGAATGGTCGCAGCCTGCGCAGGAGGTGCATAACCGTATTCGTGGCCTTGCGCCCTTCCCCGGTGCATGGTTCGCGCTGGGGCCTTCGGAAACACGGGTGAAGGTCCTGCGCTCTACGCGGGTTGAGGGTTCCGGTACGCCGGGCATTGCGCTGGATGACAATCTCACCATTGCCTGTGGTGGTGGGGCCGTGCGCCTGCTGGAGTTGCAGATGGCCGGCAAGCAGCCCATGGCCGCCGAGGTTTTCCTGCGGGGCAACCCGGTGCCGGCCGGCACGCGGCTCGGCTGAAATGAGCGGATCTGTCTGAGCGCCATGCCACGCTACAAGCTGACCATCGAATATGATGGCACCGCCTTTTATGGCTGGCAGGTTCAGGCGACCTTGCCCACCGTGCAGGGGGTTCTGACCGAAGCCTTCGCGCGCTTTTGCGGGCAAAGCGTGTATGTGGCTGGTGCCGGGCGCACGGATACCGGCGTGCATGCCACCGGGCAGGTTGCGCATGTGGATCTGGAAAAGGACTGGCGGGCCGATACGGTACGCGATGCGATGACGGCCCGGTTGCGCCCGCACCGTGTCGCCATCCTGCATGTGGAGAAGGTGGAGGACACGTTCGAGGCGCGTTTTTCAGCCTGCAAGCGGCACTATCTCTACCGCATCATCAACCGTCGCTCGGATCTGGCTCTGGAGTATGACCGGGCCTGGCGCGTGCCGCAGCAGTTGGATGCGCAGGCCATGGCCGTGGCGGCGCAGCGCCTGCTGGGCTCGCATGATTTTACGACCTTCCGCGCTGCGGACTGTCAGGCCTTATCCCCCGTGAAGACGCTTGATCAGCTGGATGTAAGCCGGGTGGGGGATGAAATCCGCATTATCACTTCGGCCCGCTCCTTTCTCCATCATCAGGTGCGCTCCATGGTTGGTTCCCTGATGCGGGTTGGAGAGGGACGCTGGAGCGCGGATGATCTGGAGGCTGTGCTGAAAGCTGCCGACCGTTCCCGCTGCGGGCCTATGGCTCCCTCCAGCGGGTTGTATCTCACACAGGTCGATTATTAGCGCATTTTGCCTGCCATCCGGTCTTCGGGCAGGGACGGGCATTTCCGGTTCACCACTTCACCGGGTGAGAGGCTGGAGCGGCCATGCTGCCCTGAACAGGATCTGGCCCGTGGATGGCGCTGATTGGAGGCGGGTAGAAGGGCACCCGCGCCATATTTCAGCTTTTGCTTTTCAGCGGAATGGGCTGGGCTTGGCCCGCCTCATTATGAATGGCGAAACTGTAGCGCCCCTGCACATCACGCTCCACGGCATAGGAGAGGCGGCCTGTAATGTGGTTGTCGTCATCAAAGGTCAGCACTTTGGGGCGGATGGAGGGAATTTCCTCTTCCGAGACATACACCGAATTGCAGATGATGACCTGATCGCCCTTCTGGCAGGTGCGTGCAGCCGCGCCATTCAGCACGCAGCAGCGTGAGCCACGTTCGCCCAGAATGACATAGGTGGAGATGCGGGCACCGGAATTGCGGTTCCAGATTTCCACGAACTCCATGGGCAGAATGCCCGCTTCCTCGCAATGGTCCGGGTCAAGCGTGATGGAGCCGTGATAGTTGAGGTCTGCTCCGGTCACGGTGATGCCATGGAGCTTTCCGGCGACAATCTTGCGCATGCGCTTTCTGGTCCCTTCCCATGCCGGCATGAAAACCACGCAGGCGGGGTGATGATGCGGATCGCACGGGCGAGCCTGCTCTGCCGCGCGCGTCGGGCAGATGAATGCGGGCGCATCCATAATCCTGTGGGCGGCTCCGGGGCAAGGGTTTTGGCCGGCGAAAGGGGAGGGCGGGCCACCGGCGCGTGAGTTGGTAACATGGAGATGTAAATCTTGAACATGAAGAACGCGGCTTATGCCCCTGTTCGCCTCGCTTCTTCCTTCTTTCTCGTGCTAGAGCACACTCCGAAATATCAAAGACATGAGGGCTGAGATGACTCACCCGGCAGCGCCTGAGGCGCGCCCCCTTCGCGTTGGTGTCATCGGTGTCGGCATCATGGGTTCCAATCATGCGCGCGTTCTGGCCGCGTTGCCGGAAGCGGAACTGGTTGCTGTTGCCGACCCGGACCACGCTCAGGCCGAGCGCGTGGCCCAGTTTCTGGGTTGTGATGCGGTGGCCGATCACCACGCCCTGCTGGCGCTGGGGCTGGATGCTGTCGTTGTTGCGGCGCCCACCCATCTGCATCATTCCGTTGCGCTGGATGTGATCGCGGCCGGAAGCTCCGTGCTGGTTGAAAAGCCTATCGCCTCCACGGCGGATGAGGGACGCGAGATTGTCGCCGCCGCCAAGGCCAAGGGTGTGACCCTCATGGTGGGCCATGTGGAGCGCTTCAATCCGGCCGTGCGCACGGTGAAGGAAGCCATCAAGGGCGAGCAGCTCCTGTCTGTCGCCATCACCCGCGTCGGGCCGTTCCCGCCGCGCATGTCCAATGTGGGCGTGGTGGTTGACCTTGCGGTGCATGATATCGACCTGATCCGCTGGCTGACCGATTCCGACATTGTGGAAGTGCAGCCGCAGACCTCCGCCGCCATTGCCGAGCGCGAGGACATTGCCCTGCTTCAGTTCCGCACCGCTTCCGGCGTGCTGGCGCATATCAACACCAACTGGCTCACGCCCTTCAAGGCGCGCACCGTGCATGTGGCGACTGCCCGCAAATATGTGATCGGCGATCTCATCACCCGGCAGGTGACCGAGCATTTCGACTATCGCCCGGATGGCTCCTATTCCACCCGCCATCTGCATGTGGCCTATGCCGAGCCGCTGCGCGCCGAATTGCAGAATTTCATTGCCGCCGTGCGTTCGGGGCAGACCCCGGAAGTCACGGGTGAGCAGGGTGTGGCGAGCATTGATATTGCGATGTCCTGCCTGCCGGGCCACGGCGCTGCCGCTGCCAGCAGTTCACGCCGCGGCAATGGCTGATCGGCGTTTTTGAAAAGCGGTGCGGGTGAGGATGCGTCCGGGGTGAACCCCCGTTCCATCCCGCAGGGGGCTGCCGCACGGCTCCGGGTTTTTTGTTTTTTCCTTCGTGGATGATCCTCTTATGACCACATCTTCTGCGCCTGCTCCCATTCCTTTCATTGATCTTGCTGCCCAGCGTGTCCGTCTGGGGCAGAAGGTGGATGAAATGGTGCTGGAGGTTCTCCAGACCTGCCGCTTCATTCAGGGGCCGCAGGTGCTGGAACTTGAAGAAAAACTGGCCCGGTTTGCCGGCTCGCGCTTTGCGGTGAGCTGCTCCAGCGGCACCGATGCGTTGGCCATGTTGCTGATGGCATGGGGTGTCAAGGCGGGTGATGCGGTGTTCTGCCCGGCCTTCACCTTCTGCGCCACTGCGGAAGTGGTGCCGTGGGTGGGCGCAACGCCCGTGTTTGTCGATGTGAAGACCGACACCTTCAACATGGACCCGGAAAGCCTTGAGGCTGCCATTGCCACCGCGCGTGAGCAGGGGCTGGAGCCGAAGGTTGTGATTCCGGTGGACCTGTTTGGCCAGCCGGCGGATTATGACACCATTCTGCCCATCGCCGAGAAGTACGGCCTGAAGGTGCTGTGTGATACGGCGCAGGGGTTTGGCGCCACCTGGAACAACCGCCGAACCGGCTCTATCGGTGATGCGGCCGCCACCTCCTTCTTCCCGGCCAAGCCGCTGGGTGCCTATGGCGATGGCGGGGCGATCTTCACCGATGATGAAGAGCTGGTGAAGGTGCTGAAAAGCGTGCGCGAGCACGGGCAGGGCGTGGACCGCTACCAGAATGTGCGCCTCGGCATGACCGCGCGTCTCGACACCATTCAGGCGGCTGTTCTGCTGGAAAAGCTGGTCATCTTTGAGGAAGAGATTGCCGCGCGCGAACGTATCGCCCGCCGTTACAATGCCGCGCTGGCAGATGTGGCGCAGGTGCCGGTGGTGGATGCGCGCGCAACCTCCGTGTGGGCGCAATACACCATCAAGCTGCCTGCCGGTGTGCGGGATGATCTGGCCAAGGCGTTGGCGGCGGAAGGTGTGCCCACGGCTGTCTATTATCGCCAGCCCATGCATCATCAGCCGGCTTATGAAGCCTACCCCACTGCAACTCCCAGCCTGAAGGGTGCGGAAGAGCTGTGCGCGCAGGTCATTTCCTTGCCGATGCATGCCTATCTGGATGAGCCGACGCAGGACCGTGTGATCGCGGCGGTGCGCAAGGCGCTCGGCAAATAGGGCTTTGCTTTTGAAAGGCTTGAGACCGGAGGAGGCGGGGGCATGGCTCCCGCTTTTTCGTATCTGCCCATGAATTGTGGGGGGGGGGGCTGCGGCATGTCGGTGGCTTGTTCGCCGGGTCTCCCAAGGCTACATCAGGTGCAATAGTCCTGCCGGGCAGGAAACTGCCGCGCGAGCGAACGCGCAAGGCCATCTCTCGCCGGGAATGAGGAAGCTGCCATGCCGTTAAGCCACGCCACTGTCGATCCCGAAGAAGTCGCCCGCTTTGATGCGCTGGGCAAGCAATGGTGGGATGAGAAGGGCAAGATGGCCCCGCTCCATGCCATGAACCCAGCACGGCTCACCTTTGTGCGTGATGCTCTGGTGCGTCATTTCAGTCGTGATACCGGCACTCTGCGTCCGCTCAAGGGCCTGTCTGTTCTGGATGTTGGCTGCGGCGGCGGCCTGCTCAGTGAGCCAATGGCCCGGATGGGAGCACGGGTGACGGGGGTTGATCCGGCCCCCAACAATATCAAGGTGGCCCGTGCCCATGCGGAAGGGCAGGGGCTGGATCTTGAATATCTGCCGGTGACGGCGGAGGAGTTGCAGGCGCGTGGTGCCCGCTTCAATGCCGTGGTGGCGCTGGAAGTGGTGGAGCATGTGGCCGATGTGGGCCTGTTTGTGCGCACGCTGGGCCAGCTGGTGGATGAGGGCGGGGTGCTCATTCTTTCCACCCTCAACCGCACGGCCAAGAGTTTCGCTCTCGCCATTGTGGGTGCCGAATATGTGCTGCGCTGGCTGCCGCCGGGAACCCATAGCTGGGAAAAATTCATCACCCCGGAGGAGCTGGAGGCCAGTCTCGCCGCCGCAGGCTATGAGGCGACCGAGCGCACGGGCATGGTCTATGATCCGCTGTCCAGCAGCTTCAGCCTCTCGGATGATCTCGGCGTGAATTACTTCATGGTGGCCCGTCGCAGCTGAGTGGGGCGGGCAGCGGCTTACTTGCCTGAAAGAGAGGCAGGTGCCGCGCGTGTGCAGCTTGATAGTAAGGTAGACTTATAATAATGTCGCCTTTGAAATGTTTGAGCACCTTCACCCCAATCTGAATGACACGCCGCTTGGCTTTTTGCTGGTGGATGTGGCGCGCCTGTATCGCGCCCGCATGGACAAGGCCTTTGAGGCTGCTGGCCTTGGCCTGACCGCGGGCGAAGCGCGCACGCTGGCCTATGTGAACCGCCATCCCGGCCTGCGCCAGCGCATGCTGGCCGTGAAGATGAATGTGGAACCGATGACGCTGGTGGGGTTTCTGGACAAGCTGGAAGCGCAGGACCTCATCTCCCGTCAGGTCGATCCCACGGACCGGCGTGCCAAGATCATCCATCTCACCGCCAAGGCTCCCCCTCTGGTTGCCCGCATTCTGGAGGCGGGGCGGCAGATGCGCGCGGATATTCTCAGCGGTCTTGATGCGCGTGAACAGGCCGATTTCCTCTCGGCCCTATTGAAAATGAATGCTGTTTTGTCTGGCTCCGAGAGCGGGCGGGAGAGTTGAGCCATGAAGGCGCCGGACGGTCCATTGGAGGGGGGAATGCCGGTGCGGGGGGCGGGTGCTCCGCTCCCGCTGATGTCACAGATGCGCACGGCCCTGATTGCGGCTGCGCTTGTCACCATCGGCCCGGTGTCGCTCACCATGTACACCCCGGCCATGCCCACTCTTGTTGAGGCCTTCGGCACCACACAAACGCAGGTGAAGGCGACCCTCACGGTCTTTTTTTTTCGGTTTTGCATTTTCCCAGCTCATCTGCGGGCCGCTTTCGGATGCCTATGGGCGCAAGCCTGTGGCAATCGGGTTTTTCGGGGCCTATGTGGTTGGCAGTCTGGTCACGCTGCTGGCCAGCTCAATGGATGTGCTGATTGTCGGGCGCCTGTTGCAGGGCATTGGATGTGCGGCCGGCATTGCCATGTCGCGCGCCATCGTGCGGGATCAGTATGTGGGGCAGGCTTCAGCCCGGATCATGAACCTTGTCGGCACCATGCTGGCGATTGCACCGGCCATTTCCCCCACGCTGGGCGGTCTGGTACTGGAGGTGGCGGACTGGCACGGCATTTTCATCATCATGTGCGTGTATGGCGTGCTGCTGATAGCCATGCTGGCCTGCCTCGTGCCCGAAACAAATCGCACGCGGGACCCTTCTCTGGTGCGCCCATCCGGCATTGTGAGCAGCTATGGCACATTGCTGTCCAGCCGCAGTTTCATGCGGGCAGGGCTGGTGATTGGGCTGGCGCTGGGCGGCATCTATTCGCTGGCCGCGCTGCTGCCTTTTGTGCTGATTGATACGGTGGGTCTCAGCCCTGTCGGGTTTGGCATGGCAATGCTGGTGCAGACCGGCTCTTTTATCATCGGCACACTGGTGATGGGCCGGTTGCTGCGGCGCATGAATGCGACAAGCCTCATTTTGCCCGGTCTGGCGCTGGTTCTGGCGGGGGCAGGCGGGTTGGGCATCGGGCTGCGGTTTCTGTCGCCCTCCGTGCTGACGGTGATGGGGCCGATTGGTCTGTGGGCGATTGGCGTAGCGCTGATCATGCCGGGATGCACCACTGCTGCCCTGGCGGGCTTTCCGCATATTGCGGGTGCGGCATCGGCACTCACCGGCTTCCTGCAGATTGGCGGGGGTATGTGCGGCACACTTGTGGCGCTCCTGTTTCCTTCTCCTCTGGATGCGTTGATGACGCTGGTTCCGGCCATGGGCACACTGGCGCTGGTTGCGCATCTTGCGCTGCGGCCGCGTGCCGGTGATCTGTCGGATGGCCGGCCCCCGGATGAGTCGGCGCTGGACCCAACCAATATCGAACTCGCGGTAGATCCGCTCGGCGTGGTTGGTGCCTCGGGCGATGAAATTGAGGCCAAGAGCTTCCAGAACAAGAACTAAAAACGTTTTTCAGACTGTCATCGGAGCGTTGGGATGCGCCACTATGGTGCCGCCAAACCGAAGCGGTGCGAAGATTCGCACGCTTTCGAGAGGCTTGGGTGCGATGATCAGAAAACCTTCCATTCTGTTCCTGTGCCGCGATAACTCCGGCATCAGCCTGATGGCGGAGGCGCTGAGCATTCATCTTCATAACCGGCTCCACAAGCATGTGCGCGCGTTCAGCGCGGCTGTGGGGCCAACTGCGCCGGTGGATGTCGCGGCGCTGGATTGCCTGCAGGAAGCCGGTGTCCCGGCAGATGGGCTGTCTTCCAAGCCACTGGAACTGTTTGCCCTTTCCGGCGCACCGCGAGTGGATGTGGTGGTGCCGTTGCAGGCAGATGTGCACCATGCTGTTGCGGCGCTGCCATGGCTGCATCTGATGCCGATGCGTGTGCGGGTGTTCGAGGATATAGCCCAGCTGAAGGATATGCAGGCGCGCCGGACAGCGTATCGCAGCCTGCTGCCTGCCTTGCGTCAGGTGGTTCTGGATATCATGGAGATGGAAGCCCCCGGCATGATGGGTGCAGCGGCCTAGCCGGACTTTGCTTGTATTTCGGGCAAGGGTGCGGTTTCATATGCTGGAATGCCGCGCGATCATGAAAGGGGTGCTGCATGTCCTCCGAGATGGAGAAGATGTCGAGGGATGGGTCTGGGCCGGGCCGGGAAGCTGGAATGGCTGCGCCTGCTGCATCCGTCTCCACCACGCAAAATCCGCTGGCGCACGCTTTGCGTCAGGCTCTCTCCCGCGTGGATGAGGCCGCCATTGCGCCTGATACGACAGAAATGGTGCATGGAGCGCGTAAAGCCATCAAGGAATATCGCGGCCTGCTGCGTCTGATTCCGGGAAAGGTTGCAGCCACGGCTCGCCGTGAGGCTGCCGCAACTGCCCGCGAACTGGCGCATGCGCGGGACCGGGCAACCGCTCTGGAAGCACTGGATATGCTGCGTCAGGCTGGTCTTGCCCGAGAGGGGGATCTGGAAGCTGCGCAGGCGGCTATCGGTTCTGATCTGCCTGATGCGCGCGAGGGTGAACATTTGCGCGGGGTGCTGCACCAGTTCCTTGCAGATACCCATGCCGCAATGGACCAGAGGCTGGAAGCGCAGGCCATTGCGGCTGATCTGGCCGAGGGCTTGCGGCAGGGCTACCGGGCGGCACGCCGGGCTGATTTTTCCACGCCTGAAGCCATGCACGAAGTGCGCAAGACAGTGGTGACCCACCGTTATCAGTTGAGCTTTGTGGCGGACTGGTTCAGCGGAAAGTGCGCGCGGCGCGCAGCCCGCACCCAGCGTCTGCGTGATGTGCTCGGGGTTTATCAGGATATTGAAACCCTGCGCCCCCTGCTGCACGGCATCAGCGCGGAGCTTGAGGATGGGTGTCTGGCGCGGCTGGATCGTGCCATGAACCGGTTGCAGAAGCGGCTTTACAAAGAGGCCCACAAGCGCCATCGCGCCTTGTTCCACCGTTCATCCAAGGCGTTTGCCAAAAAGCTGGGGGCGCTGGATGCCCCTGTCCGTCCGTTTGCGCCGCGTACAGCCGCAAGCTGGAAGGTTGTCTCCCCGGAGGAGGAGGAATAGGCGTAAGCCCGAAAGCCCAAGAAAAAGCCGCGCAAGGTAGATGCTGTTGCGCGGCTTTTTTAATGCGTGCCAGAATGCTTTTTCACCGGCTTTTCAAGCGCTGCCCGCTCCGGGAACCCGTGCCGGCGGCCCAAGGCTCATTTCAGCCGGGTGCGGTCAATCCAGTTGGCAAAGCTGTCTGCAATGGTCTTCAGGAAGCCGCGTGTACGCTCATCCTTCACCTTGCCTGCCTCATCCAGCGCATCTGCGATTTTGGAAATATAGGCCTCGGGTTGCTGCATCACCGGCATGTTGAGGAACACCAGAGACTGGCGCAGATGGTGGTTCACACCAAACCCACCCAATGTGCCGGGAGACACGCTGACAATAGCTGCGGGCTTCTCATTCCAGACACTATGGCCATAAGGGCGTGAGCCAACATCCACCGCATTCTTCAGTACGGCCGGGAGAGAGCGGTTGTATTCCGGTGTCACAAACAGCACGGCCTGCGTTTCGGAAACGGCCTTGCGAAAGCGCTGCCAGGCCTCCGGTGGCGTATCCGTGTCGAGATCCTCATTGTAAAGCGGCAGATCGCCAATCTCGATGAGTTCGAGATCAAGACGCGGCGCGGCCAGCGACTTCAGTTCCTGTGCGACAGAACGGCTGTAGGAGCCCTGACGCAGGCTGCCAACAATAACAGCAACACGGATGGACATGGCCTTTTCCCTTCCGGGCCTGAAGCAGCCCTGATGTGTCCGAACAGGATAATCCAGAATTTCCGCCCCTGCGATGGCGTATTCAAGGCACTTTTAGCGCCTTGTCCCGGTTTTCAGGCCTCCGCTTGCATCGGCTCCGCTCTTCAGATGGCGTGCCGGTTGGCGGATGGACCGAAATGCTCGACATAGCGCGCGCTGAGAGCCGAAACCGGCAGAATCACCAGCACATCGGTGGTTCCAAACTGATGGTCCACGACCGCCCCGTCACCGACAAAGCCGCCAAGACGCAGATAACCCTTCACCATGGGGGGCAAGGCCTGAAATGCTGCCTTGAGGGAAATATCTTCCTTTGGCATGCGGTTCATGTCCACATACCTGCCCTCCAGAGCACGGGCGCGCCACTCCTCCGGGGCCATGGCATTGTGGTGCAGGAAGGAAAGCGGCAAGGCGAGCGCATCCGGGTCGGTGCCTTCAAGGCTGGCGCAACCAAACATGGCGTCAATCTTGTTGCGCAGAATATAGGTCCACACCCCA
This sequence comes from Xanthobacter sp., assembly GCA_034676585.1. Taxonomy (GTDB): domain Bacteria; phylum Pseudomonadota; class Alphaproteobacteria; order Rhizobiales; family Xanthobacteraceae; genus Xanthobacter. The sequence goes on from JAUCBY010000001.1 coordinate 250,083, forward strand.
TGCCACAGCAGTTCCACCGTGCGTTTGTTGCGGTAGGGCTTCAGAACGCAGGAGCGGCCGAGTTCCAGAAAACGGGTGGTAGGGTGGGCTTCGATAATACGGGCGACATCAAATTCGCTCTGCGTATAAAAGCCGCCATGGCGCATGGCCATTTCCTGTCGCAACAGGCGATAGGTGCCGACCACCTTTGGCTTGCGACGGCCCAGAACCACCTTGCCGGCATCATGGTCCAGCACGAGGATATGGTCGCAGATGGTGTCGAAGGCATCCACATCACGCCGCGCCAGCCGGGTGCCGGCATCGGGAATGGCGGACATCTCCTCATAAAACACTTCGTAACGCAGGCGCTGTGCCTGTCGAACCTCACGGGCCGTACGGGCCAGACGCACCTCCAGCGGGCCAAGGCGGCCCAGAACCAGCGGTTCATACTGGGGCGGAACAGCTTCGCGATGACGGATACCGGAATAGGCGCGCAAGTCTCTCACCAGATTCCGCGGTGCAGGGTTTGCACCGGAAGCCGGAGCTGAATGATTCTCACGGGTCAGTGTGCTTCGCACGAGATCAAGACTGCGCCCCATCAGGGCAGGCAGGGCAAAAGCTGGCTGCTGACTCACGATGTGCTTCATGTAACGATCCCCCCAGCCGTCCTGGTGATGAACCTGTCATCACATCGACCGCCCCGGCCGGTTGCCCAAGGCAATGGTTCCTGCCGCGCAGTTCTGTCACGCAGCATTTGCGTGAGCAAGACGATCATTCACCCTGACATCACCGTTACATTCACCATAGATTTCATACGTCATTGTGACAATCCTTCGTCTGCGATCGTGTCACAATCGGGTGTTGGGCTAGTGTTAACCGGTTGAAGACAAATTACAGTTGTCTGCCAGTCCGGCAGGGTGCAGCTTGGACAAATGCGGCTTGCGCCGCCTGTCAAACTGGGGATGCAGAACCATGAGGAAATCTCGCACGCTTGCCATTACCGCGCTGGCCAGCCTCCTTCTGGGAGCAACCCCGCTTATGGCCCAACCCGCGGTTCAGCCGGCGGAAACCGATGTGGTGGTGTTTCCTGGACGCGGCGCTGTGGAAGTGCTGAGTTATCCGGCCAAGTTCGTATCTGCGGATGTGGAAACGCGCCTCGCCGTCTTTGAAGGCGCGAATGGCAAGCGATGGTCGGTGGTGATTCCCGTCGGTGTTGCAGATTTGGGTGCGCTGAAGAACAGCGAGAATGTGGTTGTACGGATTCTGCCCTCGGTGGTGACTGGACTGGGCAAGGCGCAGCAGGGCACACCCGGCGAGATAATCGAGCAGGTTGCCGTCAATGAAGGCCTGCCCGGCCTGCCGGATGGCTATGGTCTGGTAAGTGTGACCATGACGACCATTTTTGTGGGTGTGGACAAGGCTTCAGGTACTGTCACATTCGAGGGTCTTGGTGGCAAGCCGCATACAGTGCAGGCCTTTGATGCCAAGGTTCTTGAAGACTTGCAGAAGGTGGAGCCCGGCGATCTGGCACAGGTCACCTATTTGCAGGGCATTTCCGTGATCTCCGCTCCGTGATGATCTGGCACGCCCCGTCCTTTTGGCACGGGGCGTGCCGTATGGGGCCGCTTTGGTTGTTGCCTGTGCGATGAGCCACGGTGCGCCGGTGCCCGCCTTGCGTCTTTATGCTGCCGCGCGTTTGGGTTCGGCTGCGGTGCGGTAGGCAAGGGCTTCCGCCAGATGCTGGCGACCAAGGGTTTCAGCTCCGGCAAGGTCGGCAAGTGTTCGCGCCACCTTGAGGACGCGATGATAACCGCGCGCTGTGAGATGCATGGCCTGTGCCGCATCGCGCAGAAGGGATGCCCCACCCGCATCCGGCTGGGCAACCTGTTCAAGAAGCGGGCCCGAGGCTTCCGCATTGGTGCGTATATCGGGACGGCCCAATGCCGCATACCGTTCTGCCTGAAGAAGGCGGGCTGCGGCCACCCTAACAGCCACCTCTTTTGAACCTTCTGCTGGAGAAGGCAAGACAAGGTCTGCCGTACTCACGGCCGGAACGGAAAGATACATGTCTATCCGGTCGAGAAACGGGCCGGACAAGCGCGCCTGATAATCATCCGCGCATCGTGGGCCACGTTTGCAGGTGAAGCCCGGTTCGCCCGCGCGCCCGCAGCGGCAGGGATTCATGGCGGCCACAAGCTGGAAGCGGGCCGGATAGCTGACGCGATGATTGGCGCGGGCGATCAAAACCTCCCCGGTCTCCAGCGGCTGGCGCAGCGAATCCAGAACCTGCGGTGAAAACTCGGGCAGTTCATCCAGAAACAGAACCCCATGATGTGCGAGCGACACCTCGCCCGGTTTTGCCCTTGCGCCACCCCCAACCATGGCAGCCATGCTGGCCGAATGGTGCGGCGCGCGGAACGGGCGCGTACTGACCAGCGCGCCATCCTCAATTGTCCCTGCCACTGAGGCAATCATGGAGACAGAGAGCATTTCTTCCGGTGCAAGAGGGGGCAGGATAGAGGGCAGGCGTTGGGCCAGCATGGATTTGCCAGCACCAGCGGGGCCAACAAAAATCAGGTTATGTGCACCAGCTGCAGCCACTTCCAGAGCGCGCTTGGCTGTTTCCTGCCCCTTCACATCGCGAAGATCCAGAAACATCTTCTGATGTGGTCGGGTGCGTGGGCTGGGACGAGAGAGGGGCTGGCGGCCGGTGAGATGGTTGACCAGTTCCAGCAGGGAAGCGGGAGCGAGAATTTCCATATCGGGGCTGGCCCACGCCGCTTCTGCACCACACCCTTGCGGACAGATCAAGCCATGGCCGCGGGCATTGGCGCCAATGGCTGCGGGAAGTGCCCCGGAAACAGGCGCCAATGTGCCATCCAGCGCCAGTTCCCCGACAACCGTGTAGCCTGCCAGTGCATCGGCGGGGATCGCTTCAATGGCTGTCATCAGTCCCAGTGCGATGGGCAGGTCATAATGAGACCCCTCCTTGGGAAGGTCAGCCGGGGCAAGATTGATCGTGATGCGCCGGGCGGGCAGGGCAAGGCCGGAGGCAGAAAGGGCCGCACGCACCCTTTCCTTGGCCTCTGTCACGGCCTTATCCGGCAATCCGACGATCGTGAATGCAGGCAAGCCGGATGTGACATGCACCTGCACATCCACAGGGCGCGCCTCTACCCCTTCGAATGCAACTGTCGCTACCCGCTGGACCACGCTCCAACCCCGCTTTCGGAATCTCGCGCAAAACTAGCGTATGGGTTGCAAAAGAGCAAGAACGTAAAGAGAACATTTTTGTTGACGTCGAGGCATGGTTCAAAATAGAACAGAAGGGATCATTCTTCTCGTCAGGATCATGTCGTGAACAAACTGGCCGACTCGGCGGATAGTGGAAGTTTCCAGAAGCTGGTTGCGGATCAGTTTGGCCCGCAGGCGCAGGCTTATGTGACCAGTGCTGTCCATGCGCAGGGGGCGGATCTGGAAGAGCTCGCGACATGGGCGCAGCAGGGGCGGCCGCTGCATGTGCTGGATCTGGGATGTGGTGGCGGGCATGTCAGTTTCACCCTTGCCCCGTTCTCTGGCGAGGTTGTGGCCTATGATCTCTCGCCAGACATGCTGAAGGCAGTAAAGGGGGAGGCCGAACGGCGCGGGTTGGGTAATATCTCAACCCGGCAGGGCGTTGCGGAAAAGCTACCATTTGAGAATGCGGCTTTTGACTGGGTCGTGTCGCGTTATAGCGCCCATCACTGGCAGGATATGGCGGCGGGTGTGCGGGAAGCGCGCCGGGTGCTGAAGCCGGGTGGTACTGCGATTTTCATGGATGTTATCGCACCGGACTGGGCCGCCGCAGATACATTCTTGCAGGCCGTGGAACTGTTGCGGGACCCCTCACACGGGCGCGATTACACTCGTTCGCAATGGTTGATGCAGGTGGAAGCGGCGGGGTTTGCGCTTGAGGCCGAAACCGCGCGTCGCCTGCGGCTGGATTTTGCCTCATGGGTGGCACGCATTCGCACACCGCAACTGCATGTGGAGGCTATTCGTGCCCTTCAGCTGGCGGCCAGTACGGAGGTTGCGCATCATTTTGAGATTGAACCTGATGGCACCTTCACTTTCGACACGCTGACACTGCTTCTGCGCGCCGTCTGAGAGCTACTTCTTTTCCAGTAGAAGCTGGCCTTCCTTCTCAATCCGCCCTGCTGCCTTGCGGGCAAGAAGGTTCAGGAACAGCGGCAATTCGACCGAGAGGTGAATTTTCTCCTCGGTCACATCCAGCGTGCCGGTTGCGCTTTTGCCAAGCGCAAGGATGCGAAATTCCAGATGAGAATCCGTCCACTGTTCTTCGGCAATAGTGATATGGCTGGAAAACCGGCTGCGCACCGTACCGAGCCCGGACTGGATGCGTCGTGTCGCGTCATCCTTGCCGAGACGATGGGAAATGGAAATTGTGAACGGTTTGGCCATGATGGGTCCCGGCGCAATAAAGGCGGAAAGGCTGTTGGTCGATACGGCCTGAGGAAAACAGCCGAAGACTTTTGCCGCACTGGCTTTTGGCTGTCTCATTCAGGTCCATCTGGGGCAGCTTCCGGCGCATCACGCCCCTGCCATGTGTTGGGCATGTCTGCGCCGGAAGGCTATCGCGTTCACCTGATCCTGTCAGGCAGGAAGATCAGTCCTTTTCGGAAGAGGTGATCTCGCCGCTCTTTGGGTCAATCCGGGCTTCAATACGCTGGCCATCGCGGTTTGTGAGGTCAGCTTCATAGTGATCATGATCGGTGTCGATCTTGCGTACCGTATAGCCCTGACCTTCAAGCTGGGTGGCGATTTGCGGCAGTGTTTTCCACTGCGGGTCATTGGCGATGGTGGAGCGGCCCTTGTTATGGGTGTTCTGCAACTCGCCCGTCACCGGGTGGATATCGCTTTTCAGCAGATTGCCTTCGCGATCGACCAGTTCGGCTTCAAAGCCATTGCGCTCACGATCCAGCTCCAGCACGCGGTAGCCGTTTTCGGCCAGATGCGTGGCAATGGCAGCGAAGGATTTCCATTGGCCCTGCGGCGCGCTCTGGGTGGCGGCTGCACCCTGTTGGGCCAGAGCGGCACCGGGCAGTGCGGCGGTTGACAGCGCAAGGGCAAGGGGGAGGGCAAGCGAGCGGGTGAGACGTGATGCCATGAACGGGACTCCCTGTGGTGCTCCACGCCGGACGGGTCCGGCGCAGTACAAGATGTTGATGTGACAGCACACAAGACAATCAAAGCATTTTCTTGACGCACATCGCTGTTGACTTTGCTTCCAAAGCTTCACGCACGGCGCTTGTCTTCAATCCTGTCCCAGATTTGTGCGGCAATATCAGGGCCTCCAAGGCGTTTGATTGCACGCAGGCCCGTCGGGGATGTGACATTGATTTCCGTGAGATAGCCATCAATCACATCAATGCCGACAAAGATCTGTCCCATCTCGCGCAGGGCCGGGCCAATGCGGGCACAGATTTCCTTCTCGCGGTCGGTCAGGTCCGTGGGGTGGGCCGCACCACCGCGTACCATGTTGGAGCGCAGATCGCCTTCGCCCGGCACACGGTTCACGGCGCCAGCCGCTTCACCATCGACGAGGATGATGCGTTTGTCACCATGCTTCACCTGCGGCAGAAAACGCTGCACCACCCATTGCTCCCGGAAGGTGGTGGCGAAGAGGTCATAAAGCGAGCCGAAATTCAGGTCATCCGCGGTGAGGCGGAACACGGCCGCGCCGCCATTGCCATAAAGCGGCTTCATCACCACATCGCCGAACTCGGCGCGGAAGGCCTTGATCTCATCCAGATCGCGGGTGATGAGGGTGGGGGGCATCAGGTCCGGAAATTCGGTGACGAAAATCTTTTCCGGGGCATTGCGTACATGGGCAGGATCGTTCACCACCAGTGTGTGCGGATGGATGCGCTCCAGCAAATGGGTGGCGGTGATATAGGCCAGATCAAAAGGAGGGTCCTGACGCATCAGCACCACGTCCAGATCGGTCATGGAGACACGGCGTTTCTCACCCAGGGTGAAATGCGCGCCGGCTTCATCGCGCACCTCCAGAGGCTCAATTGTCGCAAACACCTTGCCATCGCGCATGGCGAGGCGGTCCGGAGTATAGTGAAACAGCGTGTGGCCGCGCGCCTGCGCTTCCAGCAGCAGGGCAAAGGTGGAGTCACCGGCAATGTTGATGGCGGCGATATGGTCCATCTGGACCGCAACCTGAAGACTCATGGGGCTGTCTCTCCGATGCCCGTTTCAGCAGAAAGCCGTGAAGGGCGGTGCGTTGGATATGTGTCTTCAGCCCTCACATTCAAATGCGCCGGGCAAATGTTCTGTGGCTCCGTCCCGGGCCAGCAAAATGGCATCGAAACGCATGTCGAGAGTGTCAAGGGCAGGGTTCTGGGCGAGATAAACCTGTGCCGCCCCCACAATGCGCTGCCGCTGACGGGGCGAGAGGGATTCTGCTGCGGCAGCCAGGGTGTCGCGCAGTTTGACCTCGCAAAAAACCAGAAGCGTGTCGCGACGCGCAATGAGGTCAATCTCGCCGGCCTGTGTCCGCTGGCGATGGGCCAGAATGGTGAAGCCCTGCGCCTTTAGCATCTGTGCTGCGCGCTCTTCTCCATCAACGCCGCGCCGGTGGGCCGCGCGGCGTTTCAATGTGAGGGAAGAAGGCGCGGCATGCTCATTCATCTTCGGAATCGTCAGTTTTGGCGGGTTCCGGTTGAACAGGCGGCTTTGCAGATGCGCGGCCTTCGCTGAGGGCCAGCGCGCGGGCATAGACCTCGCGTTTGGTCCGCCCTGTCAAAGCCGTGACGGTGGCCACGGCATCCTTGAGCGAGGATTGAGCCAGCGCGCGGGTCAGCGCGGCATCCACATCCGCATCTCCGGCCGCCTCCTCAAGCGGAGGGCCAATAACCAGCACGATTTCGCCCTTGGGTGATTCCCCGGCATAGCTGGCGGCCAGCGCATCTAGCGTGCCGCGCCGCACATCCTCAAAGGTCTTGGTCAATTCACGGCAGACAGCGGCAGGGCGGGGGCCAAGGGTCTGGGCAAGGTCTGCCAGGCTTTCCGCAAGGCGCGGGCCGCTTTCATAGAAAACCAGTGTGGCCGGCACATTGGCGAGCGCCGTCACGCGATTGCGCCGCTGCCCGGCCTTGGGTGGCAAAAAGCCGTCAAACAGGAAACAGTCTGTTGGAAGGCCCGCCGCCACCAGCGCCGCCAGCAGGGCAGATGCGCCGGGAAGAGGCACAACCTTGTGTCCGGCTTCGGCGGCTTCCACCACCAGCTTGTAGCCGGGATCTGACACCAGCGGCGTGCCGGCATCGGAGATCAGGGCGATCCGGCCTCCGGCAGCAAGGCGTGCCAGCAGTTTCGGGCGGGCGCTTGCACCATTATGGTCGTGATAGGGCACGAGCGGCGTGGAGATGCCGTAGCGCTCCAGCAGGCGGCGCGAGATGCGCGTGTCCTCGCAGGCAATCACATCCGCGCCTGCCAGTGTTTCCAGCGCGCGAATGGTGACATCCCCAAGATTGCCTATGGGAGTGGCCACCACATGCAGCCCGGCGGCCAGTTTGGGGGCTTTCACCCGCGTGCCGGCGAGGAGGAAGCTGTTCTGCGTTTCGTCCTCAGGCCGAGGGGGAGAAACAGGATGGGGCGCGGGCGTGATCATGGGGGCAGCATAATCCGGCAAGGAGGCGAATGGGAACGGCCATGCGCGCATGGCTGGGGGTGATGCAGCTCAAACCCGGAAGACTGGCGGGAGGCAGGGAACCGCCATGAGACCGGCAGGATGTGCCGAGTGGTTCCATGCAAGAGCTGTCTGGCAAAGGGCTGGCACTGCATGACAGCCCTTTTCAGAGGTCAGCGCCCGTCCACGCCATCACGAATGGCGCGCAGGCGGGGATAAATATCGGGAAAAGCGTCCATGCGGGAGATGGCAACCATCCGCACATGGCCGGTTTGGCCAAAGCGCATCCACTGCACCACCTTGACCGGCTCGCCGGTTTTTTCATCCACGGCATTGGCCATCACCTCAAAGCCGTTGACCTGACCGATGCGGAGCGGTTCGGCCCGCTCCAGTTTCATGTCGCGCAGGCCATTGAGGGTGGTAAGTGCGCGGATGGCGAACTGCCGGCGCTCATCCTCACGCGGTGCGCCGGGTGCAACCGTGATGACCATATAGGGCTGTTCTGCCCCCTGAATCACGTTCTTCGGGCCATCGGTGAGAATGGCCGTGCTTCCGGCCAGTGTGCGCACCACGCGAAAGCCAGCCAGTTCCTTCAGTGTGAAGGGCAGGGCAGCCACCTGATCCTGAGGGGAGCGGAAGGAAAGGGTGGAAAGAGCCTCCTTCACCTCCTTGTCGGTCAATTCGCTCTCGGCCCCCTCGGCGGCCTGAACGGTCACCAGCGAGGTCAGCGTATCCGTACCCACAAGCAGAATCCATTTGCGGATGCTCAGTGGCCCTGCAGTCTGGGTTCCGGTGACAAGGAAAGCCTGCGCATCCTTGACCTTGAACGGTTCGCGGGTTTCAACCTTGATCCCCTTTGAGGCAAGGGCCTCATTGGTGAAGCCTTCCTTTATCTGCGGGAAGGCTTCGGATGGCAGATCGACAATGAGAATCGAGGCCCGGCGCTTTTCATCCTCGAAGCCGCTGAACTGCTTGCTTTCCACCATGCCCGCAGGCGGGGTCAGGCCGACGACTGATCCGCGGGGAAAGCTGATCTCTGCCGCCCCGGCGAGCGCGCTTGAGAACAGGAGGGCCGCGCCGAAAGCAAGGCCGGCAAGGCGGGAGCGGGCAAAGGCTGAGGGCATGGAGTACTCCGGTTGGATACGGCGCCGGGCCGGAACCCGAATGAGAGGGGTGAACATGACACACACCATGGATTAGGCATGAGTGTGTCCTGCCCACGCTTGTGCTCCGGTGTTGTTGTCATGTTCTCACGGCACTGTCACGCGCCGCAATGTCAGGTTGAATCGCCCGCCCTCCGGCAGAAGGGTGGACGATCCGGCAATGATACGGTCCACACCGTGAAAGGCGAGACGACTTTCGCCGCCCAGCACAAAAATATCCCCGGATTCAAGACGGATGGTGCGACTGGCCGCGCGTCGTTCTGTGCCGCCCAGACGGAACAGGGCGATGTCTCCCAGCGAGATGGAAAGCACCGGTGCGGTGAGATCATCCTCATCGCGGTCCTGATGCAGGCTCATGCGGGCATCGGGACTGTAGTGATTGATGAGGCAGGCTTCCGGCGGAAGGCTTTGCGGGCTTTCAAGGCCGCTGAAACGGTTCCACAGATCGAGCAGAATATCCGGCATGGGGGGCCATGGTGCGCGCGTTTGCGGGTGGAAGCTCTGGTAGCGATAGCCATCGGCATCGGAAACCCAGCCAAGAGGCCCGCAATTGCTCATGCGTACGGACAGGGGCTTGCCGGTGCGCGGCATGGTGGGCTGAAACAGGGGCGCACTCGACAGCACCTGCCGGATGGCAGCCATCAGCTCTTCCTGCACGGATCGCTCCAGCGCGGTGCGAAACCACAGGGCACCGGGTGCAAGTGCAAGGCCGGGGGAGGCCGGATGGCAGGGGCTCATGTGGGCTCCTGTAGGAGGGACAAGGGGGCCTGTTCTTCCACGTCATAAATGCAGGAGAGCCATTTAAGTAGAGCATAAGCACAAGACAGGGCAGCAGAAAAATGCTCTAAACTTGCCTCAGGCAAGCAATATATGCGGGGAGCAGGCAATGGCCCAGCACGGTAAATTCTACTGGAATGAACTTCTGACGGATGATGTGGAAAAGGCACTGGCCTTTTATGGCCAGACGCTGGGCTGGACCTTTCAGGAAATGCCCATGGAGGGCGAGGAAGGCTCCTATTTCGTCGCCATGGTGGAAGATGAGCCGGTGGCCGGGCTGATGGACAAGACCGGCATGGTGCCGCCTACCGTGCCGCCGCACTGGTTCTCCTATATCAATGTCGATAATCTGGATGAGCGGCTGGCAACGCTTGAGGCCGCTGGCGGGCAGGTGCTGCGCGAGGCATTTGATGTGCCCGGCCTTGGTCGCATTGCCATCGTGGCCGATGCGACCGGCGCACCCATGGGGTGGATGACCGCCGAAGAAGACTGAATTGCATGACATGAGATGACAAGGGCGGGGTTGATCCCGCCCTTTTTTATTGGCTGCCGCATATAATGCTAATGCAAATCATTCGCAACTATATTGACGTCCGCTCCTTCAGATTGATATGCAAATCAGACGCATTATTATTTGGAGAGTCGAGATGCTTGCCAAGGTTGATCAGGAAACCGCCGATCCGGAGCTGGAGACAGGGCATGGCGCTGCGGATGACGCATGGTGGAAGGCGCTGACAGAGAAGGCCAATGCCGCCTATGCGCGGGAGGATCTGTTCACCGCCCGCCTGTTCTATGGGGAGTCGCTGGCAGAGGCGGAGCGTTTGTTTCAGATGGCTGTTCAGGGCGTGCAGGTGGGGCCGGCCCCGGCTGCGATGATATATGTTATCTCCAGCCATAATCTGGCGGAGCTGGAGTTGCGGCGAGGGTATGGCCGTGCGGCCGAGGTTCATTTGCGCCGGGCCTGTGCGCGGCTGATGGAAGGCGCACAGGATGCGCATGCCCCGGTTGTCGTGCGGGCGGCCTGCATGCAGCATCTTAAGCCGGCGCTTGCCAGTCTCGTGGGGCATTACCGTGCCAGCGGGGCCCCGGAAAGCATGGTGACAGATCTGCTTTCAGCCGCCCGCAAGGCCGTGATGAGTGCTTTTCATGCGATGCGCCATGCGGAAATCGCCCGCACGTCCTGCGGCCACTGCGCGATCGCCCTGAACTGAACCGTTCTGCGGTTATCTTCAGCCGGTCATGTCTGCCATGGATATGCGGTGCACGCCTGCCTCTTCCATATGCGCCCATGCGCGCGCCAGCGAGCCATTGATATCAAGCCCCCGGCAGCCATCCTCAATCACATGGGTGTTGAAGCCATGGGTCGCGGCATCCACGGCTGACCAATAGACGCAGAAATCGGTTGCCAGCCCCAGAATATAGACATCCGAAATCCCCCGCTCGCGCAGATAGCCGGCAAGGCCGGTGGGGGTGATGTGGTCGGCCTCGAAGAAGACGGAGTAGCTGTCTATGCCGCTGTGAAAACCCTTGCGCAGGGTGAGCTGGGCATGGGGAATCTCAAGGCGCGAGGCGAGGCGTGCGCCGGTGGAATCCTGCACGCAATGGTCCGGCCACAGTATCTGCTCGCCATAGGGCAGGGTGATGGTTTCAAAAGGTGCCTTGCCGGGATGGCTGGAGGCGAAAGAGGCATGGCCTGCCGGGTGCCAGTCCTGCGTCAGCACCACATTGGAAAAGCGGGTGGCAACATGGTTGGCCACACCGATAATCTGGTCTCCCCCCGGCACGGCCAGCGCGCCGCCGGGCAGGAAATCAACCTGAATATCCACAACGAGGAGCACGGAATGGTCCTTGTCAGGCGCATGCGCGGCGGCTCCGGAAGCGGCGGAAGGGGCCATGGCAAACGTCTCCACGTTGTTTTTACAGGAAAACAGGGGTGTTCTACAGGAAAACAGCGCAGCGGCAAGCTGGCATGTCTTGCAGCGCCAGATTGCCCCCCCTATATGCGCCTCGATCGCTGTTCCGGCAGCGAACCCCAATTTTTGGCAAGGGGGCCGACAGGCTGTGTCAGGTGGGGCCTGAAACAGTCTTGACACGGGTGCTGAATGGCCCGGTCGGTCTGCCGTCAAGGAGAAGCAAATGGCCAAGATCATCGGTATCGACCTCGGCACCACCAACAGCTGCGTGGCGGTGATGGAGGGGACCTCCCCGAAAGTTATTGAGAATTCCGAGGGCGCGCGCACCACGCCGTCCATCGTTGCCTTCACGGAAGATGGCGAGCGCCTCGTTGGCCAGCCCGCCAAGCGCCAGAGCGTGACCAATCCCGAGCGCACCATCTTCGCGGTGAAGCGCCTGATTGGCCGTCGCTTTGATGACCCGACCGTTGCGAAGGACAAGGACCTCGTGCCCTACCACATCGTGCGCGCCGACAATGGCGATGCGTGGGTTGAGGCCGACAGCAAGAAATATTCGCCCTCGCAGATCTCCGCCTTCACCCTTCAGAAGATGAAGGAAACGGCTGAGGCTTTCCTCGGTGAGAAGGTTGAGCAGGCCGTCATCACGGTTCCTGCCTACTTCAACGACGCCCAGCGTCAGGCCACCAAGGATGCCGGCCGCATCGCCGGTCTTGAGGTGCTGCGCATCATCAACGAGCCGACGGCTGCGGCCCTCGCCTATGGTCTCGACAAGAAGTCTGCCGGCACCATCGCCGTGTATGACCTTGGCGGCGGTACCTTCGACGTGTCCATCCTCGAGATCGGCGATGGCGTGTTCGAGGTGAAGTCCACCAATGGCGACACCTTCCTCGGCGGTGAAGACTTCGACATGCGCCTCGTCTCCTATCTGGCGGACGAGTTCAAGAAGGAGCAGGGCATTGACCTGCGCGGCGACAAGCTGGCCCTTCAGCGCCTGAAGGAAGCAGCCGAAAAGGCCAAGATCGAGCTGTCTTCGGCTGCCCAGACCGAGATCAACCTGCCCTTCATCACGGCAGATGCGTCCGGCCCGAAGCACCTGACCATGAAGCTGACCCGCGCCAAGTTCGAGGCGCTGGTGGATGATCTGGTCCAGCGCACGGTTGAGCCATGCCGCAAGGCCCTGAAGGATGCCGGCCTCACCGCCGGGCAGATCGACGAGGTTGTGCTCGTCGGCGGCATGACCCGCATGCCCAAGGTGCAGGAAGTGGTGAAGCAGTTCTTCGGCAAGGAGCCCCACAAGGGCGTCAACCCGGATGAAGTGGTTGCCATCGGTGCGGCAGTGCAGGGCGGCGTGCTTCAGGGCGACGTGAAGGACGTTCTGCTGCTCGACGTGACCCCGCTTTCGCTGGGCATCGAGACGCTGGGCGGCGTGTTCACCCGCCTGATCGACCGCAACACCACCATCCCCACCAAGAAGAGCCAGGTGTTCTCCACGGCGGAAGATGGCCAGACGGCAGTGACCATCCGCGTCTTCCAGGGTGAGCGCGAAATGGCGGCGGACAACAAGAGCCTCGGCCAGTTCGACCTCGTCGGCATCCCGCCGGCCCCGCGCGGCGTGCCGCAGGTGGAAGTGACCTTCGACATCGACGCCAACGGCATCGTGCAGGTCTCGGCCAAGGACAAGGGCACCGGCAAGGAACAGCAGATCCGCATCCAGGCTTCTGGCGGTCTGTCCGACACCGACATCGAGAAGATGGTGAAGGACGCCGAGGCACATGCCGAGGACGACAAGAAGCGCAAGGCCGCGGTGGAAGCCAAGAACCACGCCGAAGCCCTGATCCACTCCACGGAGAAGGCGCTGTCCGAGCATGGCGACAAGGTGGGTGCCCCTGAAAAGGCTGCCATCGAGTCCGCCCTCGCCGAACTGAAGACCTCCCTTGAGGGCAATGACGCGGCTGATATCGAGGCCAAGTCGCAGGCTCTGGCGCAGGCATCCCTCAAGCTGGGTGAGGCCATGTATGCCGCCCAGCAGGATGGCGGCGCACCGGAAGGCAATGCCGATGCCGGCCGCAAGGCGGATGACGATGTGGTGGACGCCGAGTTCACCGAAGTGGATGACGACAAGAAGAAGTCATCCTGATTTATCCCGCCTCATGGCGTGAGTGAAAACACCTCTCCGGGTTTTGGCCCGGAGAGGATCTGTGTTTAAGGCACAACCGCATCAGGCGCGGCCCACGGGCTGGCAATCCTCTTCAAGAGGTGAGGTGCGCAAGCCGCCGGCCCGCTTCGGGTGCGGCTTTTAAACCACCGTCGGACCTGCACTGCGACGACGCCTCTGGCGCGCCGGCCTGATGTGCGGCAGGCGGCATTGCCCTGAAAAGGGCATTGGTGGCGACGGATGAAAACCGACCATGTCCAAGCGTGATTATTACGAAACCCTCGAATGTGATCGCGGCGCTGACGAGGTGGTGCTGAAAAGCTCCTACCGCAAGCTGGCGATGAAGTGGCACCCGGACAGGAACCAGGGCAACCCGGAAGCGGAAATCCGCTTCAAGGAGGTCAATGAGGCCTATGAGGTGCTGAAAGACCCGCAGAAGCGTTCGGCCTATGACCGCTTCGGCCATTCCGCCTTCGAGAATGGTGGCGGCGGCGCGGGTGGCCCCGGCTTCGGCAGTGATTTTTCCTCGTCTTTTGCTGATATTTTTGATGACCTGTTCGGCGGTGCCATGGGGCGCGGGCGCGGCGGCAATGCCAGCGGCGGCGGGCGCGGGCGCGGGGCAGACCTGCGCTACAACATGGATATCACGCTGGAAGAGGCCTATTCCGGCAAGACAGCGCAGATCAAGATTCCGGCCTCCGTGCTGTGTGAAGCCTGCAACGGCTCCGGCGCCAAATCCGGCACCCAGCCCAAGGCCTGTCGCACCTGTGGCGGCGCGGGCAAGATCCGCCATGCGCAGGGTTTCTTCACGCTGGAACGCACCTGCCCCACCTGTCAGGGCCGTGGCAGTGTGATTGAGGACCCGTGCGGGGAATGTGCCGGTGCAGGCCGGGTCACCAAGGAGCGCACCCTCTCGGTGCAGATCCCATCCGGTGTGGAAGATGGCACCCGCATCCGTCTGGGTGGCGAGGGCGAGGCTGGCCTGCGTGGCGGGCCGGCTGGCGATCTTTATATTTTCCTGTCCATAGAACAGCATGCCTTCTTCCAGCGGGAAGGGGCGGACCTGTATTGCCGCGTGCCCATCTCCATGTGTACGGCAGCCCTTGGCGGCACGGTGGATGTTCCCACCATCAATGGTGAAAAGTCCAAGGTGAAGATCCCCGAGGGCACCCAGTCGCAGAAGCGTTTCCGTCTGGCTGGCAAGGGCATGCCCATTTTGCGCAGCCATTCGCGCGGCGACATGTATGTGCAGGTTGTGGTGGAAACCCCGCAGAACCTGACCAAGCGGCAGAAAGAGCTTCTGGCCGAGTTCGACAAGGAATGTTCCGGCGAGACCCACCCGGAATCGAGCGGCTTCTTTGGCAAGGTGAAAGAATTTTTTCAGGGTGCGGGTGAAAGCGCCTGAGGAGGGTGGAACACGGGCTGTGCCTTCATGGCCCGGTCATGAAGGCACAGCATGTTGCCGGCACAGGGTGCTTCCGGTTTGGTCGTCTGCTTTCGTGTGGAATGGGTGAGACGGGGCTGAAAACGGCCTCACCGCGCTTTCTGGCGGCATGCGTCCAACCGGGAATTTCTTGACCCTGATCGGTTTCCGTTCTAATCGCCACCCCCAATCCGGCGTGAGCCGGGCCTCTGAGGTGTCTTCAATGTCGTATTCTCAGGAACCGCGTCACCCGAATCAAAAGCCCAAGGGCAATGACGAGGTGCGCTTCCTCCAGTCCTGGTTCAAGAATCCACTGAAGACGGGGGCGGTGGCTCCTTCCAGCCCGGGGCTTGCCAAGATGATGGCCGGCTATATCGACCCGCGCTCGGATGGGCCGGTGATTGAGCTTGGGCCGGGCACGGGGCCGGTGACCAAGGCGCTTCTGGCGCGGGGTTTTGCGCCGGAACGGCTTTATCTCATTGAATATAATCCTGAATTCTGCACGTTGCTGCGCCAGCGCTATCCCGGCGTCAATGTCATTCAGGGTGATGCCTATGCCATGGCGAAGACGCTGGATGGCCGGCTTCCGGGCAAGGCTGCGGGCGTTGTCTCTTCCCTGCCGCTGTTCACCATGCCGGTGGAAGAGCGTCACCGCATGGTGAATGAGGCATTTGACCTGTGCAATCCGGGCGCGCCCTTCATCCAGTTCACCTATGCGGTGGTGACGCCGGTGCCGCTGAAGCCGGGCCATATTGAAGGCAAGGTTTCGCCGCGCGTGTGGATGAACATTCCGCCAGCGCGGGTGTGGGTGTATCACCGCCCGTGAGGTTTGAACCTTGCGTGGCATGATGGTTTTTCAGGCGGGTGCGGAAATCTGCGCCCGCTTTTTCTTGGCCTGCTCCCATGGGGGCGGGGACAGAGATGCAGAACAGGAGACAGCGCGATGAGCGATGGGCAGAGCAGGCTGGCGGCGCGGGATCGTGTCATTGTCGCGCTGGATTATGCAAACCCGGATGATGCCCGCGCACTGGTTCGCACGCTGGGTGACAGCGTTGGCTTCTACAAGGTGGGCCTTGAGCTGACCATTGCCGGCGGGCTGGACCTGACCAGCGAGCTGATTGAGGCCGGGCACAAGGTGTTTCTGGACCTCAAGCTGCACGATATCGGCAATACGGTTGAAAAGGCGACAGCGGCTGCAGCGGCCCGTGGCGTGAGCCTTCTTACCGTGCATGCCTATCCGCAGACCATGGCTGCTGCTGCACGCGGTGCGGCGGGTAGCGCTCTCAAGGTGCTGGGCGTAACCGTGCTGACCTCCTATGACGATGCGGATCTGGCTGCTGCCGGCTATGCAGGCAATGTGACCGAGATGGTGCGCCGTCGCGCGGCCTCTGCCCGTGAGGCCGGCATTGCCGGTGTCATCTGCGCGCCCACTGACGCGACCATGGTGCGCACCATTCTGGGCCCGCATGGGCTGGTGGTGACCCCCGGCGTGCGTCCGGCAGGTGCGGATGTGGGAGACCAGAAGCGGGTGGCGACTCCGGCTGCGGCAATCCGCTCCGGTGCAGACATGATTGTGGTCGGTCGCCCAATTACCGCCGCTGCGGACCCGCGCGCCGCTGCCGCGCAAATTGTGGAAGAACTCGAAGCTTTGTAAGGGCTTGCGGGCATTTTCCACCTCTTGCGGTGGGGGGCTGTGGCAAAGCGGCTGCGCGTGCTATCCCTATGGGTGAAACGAGAGCCTGAAGCGAATCAGCGTTGCGGCGGTATCGCATACCGTAAAAGGCTGAGTGGCAAAAAAGAGGTCCGGGATTGGCCGGGCATCGGGGAGCCGGTATTTCGTGTCAAATCTTCGCATTGTTATTGCCGGGGCCGGTGGCCGCATGGGCCGCACCCTCATCCGGGCGGTTCAGGAGCATGAGGGCCTGACCCTTGTGGGCGCGCTGGAGCATTCCGGCAGCAGTCATCTGGGTGCAGATGCCGGGGTTCTGGCCGGGCTTGGTGCCATCGGCATCGGGGTTGAGGCGGATGGCACCGCTGCGCTGGACAAGGTGGATGCGGTGATTGACTTCACCTCGCCGGAAGCCAGCCTGCGTCTGGCCCGCCGCCTGTCCGGCTCGGGCGCAGCGCAGATTATCGGTACCACTGGCTTTTCGGGTGAGGAGAGCGTGGCGCTGGCAGAAGCTGCCCGCACGCTCGCCATCGTCAAATCCGGCAATATGAGCCTTGGCGTCAATCTTGTGGCCGCATTGACCCGCCGGGTGGCGGCAACGCTGGGTGAGGATTTCGACATCGAGATTGTCGAGATGCACCATAATCGCAAGGTGGATGCGCCCTCCGGCACGGCCCTGTTGCTGGGTGAGGCTGCGGCGGCTGGCCGTGGCCATGCCTTGGCAGATGTCTCCGACCGTGGTCGCGATGGCATCACCGGGGCACGCAAGCGCGGGGATATTGGCTTTGCCGCCCTGCGCGGGGGCACGGTGGTGGGCGACCACACCGTGATGTTTGCCGGTCCTTCGGAGCGGATCGAACTCACCCACAAGGCTGAGGATCGCATGATTTTTGCGCGCGGCGCACTTGCTGCCGCGCTCTGGGCCAAGGGCCGTGAGCCGGGCCTCTACTCCATGGTCGATGTCCTCGGCCTTGGTGATTTCTGATCAGACGCGGGAGTTATAAATGTCCGAACGCATTCTCGTGCTCGTGCGCCATGGCCAGAGCGAGTGGAACCTCCAGAACCTGTTCACCGGCTGGCGTGACCCGGACCTGACCGAACAGGGTGTGATGGAAGCCAAGCGCGCTGGCGAAAAGCTGAAGGCCGAGGGGCTGCATTTCGACACCGCCTTCACTTCTGGCCTCGGCCGGGCGCAGCGGACCTGCGGCCTTGTGCTGGATGCCATGGGGCAGGGTGATCTCAAGCCGCTGCAGAGCGTGGCGCTCAATGAGCGTGATTATGGCGACCTCTCCGGCCTGAACAAGGATGACGCCCGCGCCAAATGGGGCGAGGAGCAGGTCCATATCTGGCGCCGCTCTTATGATATTCCCCCCCCCCGGCGGCGAAAGCCTGCGCGATACGGTGGCCCGCACGCTGCCCTATTATGTGCAGGAAATCCTGCCCTGCGTGCTGCGTGGGGAGCGCACATTGGTGGCCGCCCACGGCAATTCGCTGCGCGCGCTCATCATGGTGCTGGAGAAGCACACGCCGGAAAGCATCCTGAAGCGTGAGTTGGGCACGGGTGCCCCCATCATTTACCGGCTGGGTGCAGACTCCACCGTGCTGGACAAGCGTGATCTGGCTTCGGAAGCGTAAGGTACGCGCGCCCGGCAGAATGCCTGACCGCCGGGAATATGCAGGCAGGAATATGCAAGGATGAAAAACGGGGCTTCGGCCCCGTTTTGTGTTTCAGGCCGGGTGCGGTCCTTCCGTCTCCATGCCGAAATAGCCTGAAAGAATGGCGCACTCACCCCTTCCGGTTTGGGACGGGGTTATGGTCCCATGCCGCTCAATGCGCACCACGGGCAGAATGATCACGCGCCCGCCTTGTGGCAGGTCCGCCACTGGGGCCTTGCGCTGGAGATGGACGCGCAGATTGCGCCCGACAGCGGTGCGTGACAGCGGAAAAAGAATGATCGTGCTCATGCCTGCGTTCCTCCCAATGTGGAAGGCGCGTCTGGCTTTGCTGTGCCCTTTCGCGTGCGGCATCTGTGTGCGCTGGGTGCGGGGCATGCCAGATTGCGCCAGCCATGGGGCCGACCGCCGGGGCCGGCAATTATGAACACAACGCCGGATGAGGCGAAAAGGTTTCATGCTTGCTTGAAATGAGGCCGTTTATGCGCGCAGGCGCTCATCCAGCCTCATCAGTCTCTTCCGCCACCCATTGGCCTTTCAAGGCCCCGGCATGGCATGGCTAAGGCTTTACTCTGCGGCCAGATCGAGAAAATGCCGCCCCTGACGGTCCTCGATTTCCACAATGTGGATGTCTGAATCAAAGCGGATTTCCTTGGCCAGCCGGGCCTCCACATCTGCTTCCGGGGTGCCGGGTGGCAAAATGGGGCTGAAGAGGCGCTGGCCCGAGGTTTCATCATCAAAGGCGCTCTGGAGAGCGGGGCCATAAAGGGCGGCGGTGCCATCCAGCGCACTCACCTTGATGAAAATGGCTCCGGCCTCTTCCGCACCACGTCGCACCACGACAGCAAAAGCCCCTTCCACCTGCGCACGGCGCAGCAGGGCAGACACGAAGATTGCGCTTTTCAACCGCATCGGAGCCTCACTGTACCTTCATGCCCGAAACGGCGGAGAGTTCACGCAGTAGAACAGGGCCGATCAACCCGTCTGCTGTCAGGTTCCTGTCTTTCTGGAAACGCTGGATGGCCTGTCTGGTCTGCGCGCTGTCCACCCCATCCACCTTCAGCGGACCGTAACCCAGCTTTGCCAGTGCGCGCTGGACTGAAAGGGTGCGGCTGGAAACAGGCAGGCCCTGAGGCGGGCGCACCACATCCGCAGAGGCGGTCGGTGCACCGACATTTGCCGGTGGGCGCTGGGTGGAAAGCCGCTTGGGTGTGGTCAGGCCCTGCACATTCGTTTCATTCGGACGCACCGGCACAAGGGCGGAGTCCATGCTGGAAACCGAGGTGTTGGAGGCCAGATAACCCAGATTGCCATCTCCTGCGGCAGCGGTGGTGCGGCCGGTCCGGTCTGGTGCCGCACGGGGAAGGGGAATGGAGGTGAAGGCGGGGGCTGTGGCATCGCCAGAGGTGGCAGATGTGCCGCTTTCAAAGCCGTTTTGCGGCGCGGCCGTGCCGCCGGAAAGCGCCTGTGCGGCCATGGCACGAAGGGCAGGCTTTGAGGGCTGGAACACCATAACATTGGCAATGACGGCCAGCGCAGATGCTGCAAGAAAGGCTCCGGCGCAAAAATCCAGAGCCCGCATGCGCCGGCCGGATCTTGCCTTCTGGCCGGGATAATCATGATGCGCGTGAAGGTCCGGCATCATCGCGCCGGAAGTGTGCTCAAGGCTCATGCCATCCTCCTTGTGCGGTTGCTGCGTGCTCCGCGCCCGGTGGGGAAGGGGGCCACCACGCCGACATTGACCGGCAGAAGGGGCGCGCTGATGTCATCATCGCTCTGGCTGGTGCGGGCATCCTCACGCACGGCGCTCTGTGGAACAATGGTTGCGGTATGGGGTGCGGGTTTTGGCTCCACGCTGCCGGGCGGGGGTAATGTGATGGTGACACTGGTGCCTTTGCCCGGAGTGCTCTGCACATCGAAGCTGCCGCCATGCAGATTGGCGAGGCCCTTGACCACGGCCAGCCCCAGCCCGCTGCCACGTTCCTTCTGGATGCGGTCTCCGGCCTGAAAGAACGGCTCTCCCAGCCGCGTCACATCTTCTGCCGACATGCCGGGGCCGTTATCGCGCACGCGCAGCACCAGTGTTTCACCCTGATGGTAGAGGGACACACGCACCTTGCCGCCCGCAGGGGTGAACTTGATGGCGTTCGACATGAGGTTGAGCATCACCTGTCGCAAGGCGCGCGGGTCTGCCACCATGGCCGGCATGTGGCGATGGGTGGAGATCTGGAGATTCACCCCGGCCTGCTGCGCGTTCATGGCCAGCATGGCGGCGCAGCCCGAGGCAAGGGCGCCGATATCCACAGGCTCGCCCTCCAGCACATAGGCCCCGGCCTCCACGCGGGAGAGGTCCAGAATATCGTTCACAAGGCCAAGCAGATGCTGGCCGCTTTCATGGATGATCCGGGCATAATCCGCCTTGCGGGCATCATCGAGCGCGCCGCCGGCATCGGTTGAAAGCAGTTCGGAAAATCCAAGAATGGCATTGAGCGGCGTGCGCAACTCATGGCTCATGGCGGCGAGAAACCGGCTTTTGGCGGCATTGGCCTCTTCCGCATCCGCGCGTGCGCGGGCCTCGGCATCCACCTGCTGGCGGGGGGCAAGGGCCTCACGCCAGATGACCCGCACCCGGCTGTTGCCATAGGGTATGGCGCGCATCTCCAGCGGCAGAAAGCTTGTGCCTCCAGTGGCATCCGGTTCGGTGCGCAGGCGTACAGTGCAGCCGAGAACACCGCTGGAACCGCCACGCACAACGGCGAGAAAGGCGGGGCGGTCTGTCACCAGCACCCGCTCGAACAGGGCCGCACCCTGAAGGCTGGCCGGGGTGCTGGCGGAAAATGCCCCGCCCTTCATTTCCACGCTACAGGATGCACCAAGAGGATCATGCACGGTGATGAGCACCGCCCCGGCGCGCTGTTCGGCCTCGCAGGCCCCGCGCGCGGCCCGGTTCAGCCCGGCAGACAGCACAGCCAGCGCGCTGCACAAAAGGCCAACACCCAGCAGGAAGAAGGTATCAACAGGATTGCTGACCAGCAGGCCGGAGGCTTGCCCCAGTAGCACAATGCCGGCACTGGCGAGCGCCAGCAGGCCCAGCATCCCCAGCGTGATGGCGATGAGACGGCCAAGTGTGGCCAGACGCGGGAAGTTCCCGCGCTCGCCATCCTGCTGTGGCGTGGCCATGAGGGTTGTTCCCTCCAAACCATCTGTCCCGAACTGAGCCACCGCGCCCCCTTTTTGGAAATCCGTTCCAGCAGGCAAGGCCGCTGTCGCATGTCCTGAATATGCAGGCAGGTTGGCATGTCCCCTTTAAGCGATTGCTAAACGGGAGACGCAGATGACTGCCAGCATTAACGATGTCTTGAAAAGGCCGGATGAGAGGCCCTCTGCATCGATGCGGTTTTGCTATGATGGTGCTGTCGCGGGGTGTCCGCGGTGAGCTGTTCGAGAGGGCGTGATGTTCTTTTTGTTGCGCATGACCTTCTGGATCGCCCTGCTGCTTCTGCTGTTGCCGCTGGGCCTGAAGGGGACCACGGGCGAAGACGTCAGCATGTTTGACGCATTCGGTGCGGTGCAGGCTGTGGTGGCCGATGCGAGCGGCTTTTGCGACCGCCAGCCGGGAGCCTGTGCCATTGGCGGCCAGATGGTGTCTCACCTGACCGAGAAGGCGCAGGCAGGCGCACAGTGGCTGGCCGAGGCCCTGAACAGCCATGGCTCAGGCGCAGGCGCCAGTGGAGAGGGAACGGGGCTGAAGGCTGACGATCTCTCGCCGGTCTGGGGGGGCGGTGAAAAGGCGCAGCCGGTTGGTCCTGCACCGCATGCCGCCCCGCAGGAGAGCGCCCAGCGCCCAAGCTGAGCATCCGGCCTTGCGGGTCTCTGGCCTTTCGGTCCTGCAATTCGTCTTGCCACACATGCGCGGGGTTCCTTTTATCCCTGCGCGAATGGCGCTATATGGCTGCAAGACATTGCACGCAGAGGCCCTTCGCACCCCATGAGCCATGGTGGCGAGGATGGCCGAAGGGGCCGTTTCATGGTGGATATCGACGAACTCGTCGCCGACTTTGAGTTTCTGGATGACTGGGAAGATCGCTATCGCCATGTGATCGCGCTGGGCAAGGAGCTGAAGCCTTTCCCGGATGAAGCCCGCACGGATGAGAACAAGGTGCAGGGCTGCACCAGTCAGGTCTGGCTGATCTGCGAGCGGCGCGAGACGGCGGATGGCCCGGTTCTCGAGTTTTTCGGTGATTCGGATGCCCACATCGTGAAGGGGCTGGTTTCAGTTCTGCTCATGCTGGTTTCCGGGCGGCGGCCGCAGGAAATTCTGGATATGGATATTCTGGGAATCTTCCGCAAAATTGGTCTGGAGGGGCATTTGACCCCGCAGCGCTCGAACGGCCTGCGTTCCATGGTGGAGCGCATCCGTGCCTATGCCAGCGCGGCATCCTGAAAGAACGGGGCCTTGTGCCCGATAGCCTGCGATGGAGGAGACATGACCCCAAAGCAGGCTGCGCCCGCCCTGCCGCCCCGTCCGTTCATGACAGTGCTTGCGGGTGCAGTCCGGCAGGTCGGTAGGGTTCTGGTTCTGGCGGGTGGTATTATGGTCTTGCCGGTGCAGGGTGTGTCAATGCCTTGGGCTGGGGTGCAGGAGGCCAAGGCCCAAGTTGAGGCCAAGACCCAAGCTGAGGGCAAGGCTTTGGCCCAGAGCACGCCGGAGCCGGGTGAACAGGTGCTGGCTGGTGCGGTAGTGCCGGCGGCAGCCGAGGATGAGCTTCCCGACGATGAACCCTGGCAGAGTGAGGTCATCTGCCCGCGTGACAAGATTGCCCCGCGCGAATACAGCCGCTGCCTGTTTGATGCCACACGCACCAGTGAACAGGCGCTTGAAGCTGCACTGGGGCGGGCAATGGCCGCGATTGCTGCGCGCTCTGACCTTGCTCCGGCGCAACGTGCCATGTGGCGGCGGATGCTGGAGGAGGCGCAGTATCGTTTTGTGATCTTCCGGAACTTTGATTGCCAGAGCGTTGCACCTTTTGAGGGCATACGCGGGATCGGCAATTTTGAGCAACGCTCTCTCTGCCTCATCAGCACCAACAGGGCGCGGGCAGATGGGCTGGAGCAGCGTTACACGCCCGGTTCCAGTCCTTTTGTGGCCAGTGCGGCGGTTCCCCGGCGTGAACCGGTTATCCGGGAGGCTGCAACCAATGAAGCTGCCACTATGGCCGCCCCCTCAAATACAACCCAGCCTGTGGTGAATGCGGCGCCTGAAGGCCCGGAACCCCGGCTTGGCGTGTGGATTTACCCAACCGCACCTGTGATGGATTGAGATTCGCTCTTTCATCTTTCCTGAAAAGACCGGGCCGGAAAAACAAAAGCGCGCCAGACCTTGTGGCCGGCGCGCTTAAGGCTTTTCACATTCGGGTTTTACAGGTCAGCTCTGTTGCGTGCCCAGCGCGCGCCAGCCAATATCGGTGCGGTAGAAGCCATCCGGCCAGTTGATCTTGCCTGCGGCGGCATAGGCGCGGGCCTGTGCCTGAGCAAGGTTCTCACCGGTGGCGGTCACATTCAGCACGCGCCCGCCATTGGAAACCAGCTTGCTGCCCTTCTGCTTGGTGCCGGCCTGAAACACCAGAACACCCTCATCTGCTTCCGCAGTCTCGATGCCGGAGATTTCACTGCCCACCTGATGCGGGCCGGGATAGCCGCGTGAGGCATAGACCACCGTGATGGCATGATCAGCCGACCATTCGGGGGTGATCTGCGCCAGCTTGCCAGTGGCGGTGGCGTAGAGCACTTCCACCAGATCACCCTCAAAGCGGGGCATCAGCACCTGACATTCAGGGTCACCAAAGCGGCAGTTATATTCCACCAGCTTGGGGCCTTCACTGGTGAGCATCAGCCCGGCATAGAGCACGCCGCGGTAAGGCGTGCCGGCGGCAACCATGGCCTTGGCGGTGGGGCGCACAATCTCTTCAATCGCGCGGCGCTCCAGTTCCTCGGTCAGGACAGGGGCGGGGGAATAGGCCCCCATGCCGCCCGTATTGGGGCCAAGGTCGCCATCAAACGCGCGCTTGTGGTCCTGAGCGCTGCCGAAGGAGAGCACGGTTTCTCCATCCACAAGGCAGAACAGGCTGGCTTCCTCGCCTGTCATGAATTCCTCGATGAGCACTTCCGTGCCACCACCCTCAAACACCCCCTCAACAGCCGCCACGGCTTCCTCGGTGGTCAGGGCCACCACAACGCCCTTGCCAGCCATCAGGCCATCGGCCTTCACCACAATGGGTGCGCCTTCCGCACGCACATAGGCGGCGGCATCGGCTGCATTGGTGAAGCGTGCGAAAGCAGCTGTGGGAATATTGTTGGCCTTGCACAGCTCCTTGGTGAACAGCTTGGACCCCTCAAGGCGGGCTGCCGCTGCATGCGGGCCAAAAGCTGGAATGCCGGCAGCCTCCAGCTTGTCGACCAGACCGGACACGAGCGGTGCCTCGGGGCCAACCACCACCAGCTCGATGCCATGATCCTTGGACCACTTCACCAGGGTATCGTGGGAGGACAGCGGAATGCCTTCAATCAGCTCTGCATGCTGCGCGATGCCCGGATTTCCCGGCATGGCGTAGAACTGCCCTATGGAGGGGCTCTGGGCCAGTTTCCACGCAAGGGCGTGTTCACGCCCCCCCGAACCGAGCAGCAGGATGTTCATGCGGCGTCTTCCCCTTGTCTCGTGCCCTGATCGCCATTCTGGCAGGTCTGACTGGCTATCGGCTTGAGGGCTTTCAAACAAGACCCTTGGTTCTGCGCTCGTCGCATGGGAGAATGGCGGGCTATGCTTCCAGCTTGGGCCAGAGGGTCCTCAGGGCAGGGATTTGATTCGATGGTTGATGGCGCCAATGCGCAGGGCAATGCTTCGGAATGGAGTGTTTCGGAGCTGTCCTCAGCGCTGAAACGCACGGTGGAAGATGCATTTGGCCATGTGCGGGTGCGGGGAGAGATCTCCGGTTATCGCGGGCCTCACTCTTCCGGACATGCCTATTTTTCGCTGAAGGATGCCGGCGCGCGCATTGATGCCGTGATCTGGAAAGGCAATTTCAATCGCCTGCGTGTGCGCCCCGAAGAGGGGCTGGAGGTGATCGCGATCGGCCGCCTGACCACGTATCCCGGCAAATCCAGCTATCAGATTGTGATCGAATTGCTCGAGTTTGCCGGGGCAGGGGCCATCATGGCCATGCTGGAGGAGCGCAAGCGCCGGCTGGCGGCCGAAGGGCTGTTTGACCCCGCCCGCAAGGTGGCGCTGCCGTTTTTGCCGCAGGTGATTGGCGTCGTCACCTCGCCGACCGGGGCCGTGATCCGCGATATTCTGCACCGTCTGGCAGACCGTTTTCCGCGCCGGGTGCTGGTGTGGCCGGTGCGGGTGCAGGGCGAAACCAGCGGGGCAGAGGTGGCCGAGGCCATTCGTGGGTTCAACGCCCTGCCAGAAGGTGGGGCGATTCCTCGCCCCGATGTGATTGTGGTGGCGCGCGGTGGTGGCTCGCTGGAGGATTTGCTCGGTTTTTCCGATGAAGTGGTGGTGCGGGCGGCGGCAGAAAGCGCCATTCCGCTGGTTTCCGCTGTGGGGCACGAAACGGATGTGACCCTGATTGATTTTGCATCGGACGTGCGCGCGCCGACACCCACCGCTGCGGCCGAAATGATTGTGCCGGTGCGGGCAGATCTGATTGCAGGCATTGAGGGGCTGGGCGCGCGGCTGGCGATTGCGCCCTTGCGGCTGCTGGAGCGGAGACGGGCGGACCTGCGCGCGCTTTCCCGGCTGCTGCCACGGGCTGAAGACCTGCTCGCCATTCCCCGCCAGAGGCTGGATCAGGTCGCGGACAGGCTTCCGCGCGCGCTCAAGGCCAATGCCAGTGCCCATCGCCTGCGTTTGACCCGCACCACGGCCCGCCTTTCGCCGGAAGCCTTGCGCGGAAGGCTGGAGAGGGCGCGCGAACGGTTGAATGCCCGCACGGGCCGCCTTCAGGCGGCAGGGCTGATGCAGCGGCGAGACTGGCGACGGCAGAATGAGCAGATGGGGGCCGCCATGGTGCGCGCCCGCCGGGCCTTGCAGCGCCAGATCACCGAACGGGAGCGTCGCCTTGCGGGCCTCTCCCAGTTGCTCAAGGCGCTGTCCTATCAGGGCGTTCTGGAACGCGGATTTGCGCTGGTGCGTGATGAGGGAGGGCAAATGGTGCGCTGCGCTGCGGCTGTAGCACCCGGCATGCGGCTGGAGCTGGAGTTTGCGGATGGCCGCCGCCCGGTTCAGGCTCTGGATGGTGCCGCAAGCGGAACGCCACCACTACCGGCCCCGACACCACGCCAGTCCCGCCCGCCCGCCCGGCGCAAGGCAGGGGATGAAGGGCCAACCCTGTTTGATTTCTAGGGTATTTTGGGGCAACGCGGTTTCCGGCTATCAATGATAGGGGAGACCGCATCCATTGCCTTTTCAGGCAAGATGATTGCCGGTTGCTCCAATCAGATGAGACGGTTGAGGCCGTATCCGGAACAGGAATGAACACAACCCCTTTCGCGCGGCTGCGCAAAGCCCTATCCTTACCTCATCAACTCAGGACCCTGCGTGCTTTCATGAACCGATTTGAACGCTTCCCCGAATCCCAAGGCGAAGCGCAGCTTCAGTATCTCGATGGCGATTACCGTATCGTGCGCCCCGGCCGATTCGTGCGCTGCGCCGTGACCGGTGAGCCAATCGCACTGGATGACCTGCATTATTGGAATGTGGACCTTCAGGAGGCCTATGCCACACCTGAAGCCGTGGCCCAGCGCCTGGCGGAAGTGGGCCGGCCAAAAGCCTGATGGCGTGGCCTGCATGAGGGCCGTGCCATAGGCCGTATGAGGTCAGCGCCATAAGGCCGTGTGCCTCTGTCTGTCTGCCATGCCTGTGCGGCTGGAAAATGCGCGCCTTTGTCCGGAAAGGCCGGTTCGCTGCGGATGTGCGGCCCGGACCAGCGGTTCCCAGACCTATGGCTGCCGGTGCCTTAGCCTTGTGTGGCCTGCATGCGGGCCTTGGCGCGCTCTTCTGCCTTGGCCAGCAGGCTGTCCATCTGCTGTGGCTCATCCAGTTCAAGATAAACCGGCAGGGCGATGATGCGCTCGCGCAGCACCTTGAAGCGCGGCTCTGAAAGCCGGGCCAAATCCTTCTGCGTGGTCACCAGAAGGGCGCGGGCACGGGAGGCCTCTTCCACCAGTTGCTCAACTTCCTGATCCCGGAATGCGTGGTGATCGGAAAATGCGCGGGTCTGTGTCACATGCAGCCCGGCCTTGTTCAGCGTGTTGAAGAATTTCTCAGGGCGTCCAATCCCGGCAAAGGCATGCAGGGATGAACCTTTCAGGCTTTCGAGAATATCGGTATCCGGCACGATATGGCCGTGGAAGACAATGCAGTCCGCCGCCAGGGCCGCCTGTTTCACCTGATCGCCGGGTCCTGCGCTTTCAAGCCCCTTCTCGCCAATCAGCAGCACGGCGTCCGCCAGCTTGAGTTGCGGTTCCAGCGGCGCGCGCAGGGGGCCTGCGGGCAGCACAGCGCCATTGCCCACACCCACGGCAGCATCCACCACCAGTATGGCGGCGTCTTTCTGGAGGGTCGGATTCTGGAAGCCGTCATCCATGATGATGTGGCTTGCCCCCTGCGAAACGGCAAGCCTTGCAGCGGCGAGCCTGTCACTGCCGCCAGAGATGATGGTGGGGGCGTGATGGGCGAGCAGCAGGGCTTCATCGCCCACCAGATCCGACCCGTGCTTGGCCGGGTCCACCCGCAGCGCTCCGGTGGCAGAGCCGCCATGGCCACGCAGCAGGGCGAAGGGCTTTGCACCTTTGGCCGTCAGGCTTTTCAGAACAGCGATTGCAGTCGGCGTTTTGCCGGCCCCACCAACTGTGGGGTTGCCAATGCAGAAAACCGGCACAGGCACCGTGCCTCCCGCCTGAGCCATGCGCTGGAGCGCAAAAGAGCCGGCGAGCTTGCCGATCGGTGACATGAGCGTTGAGGCGATACCGGCGCGTCGCCACCAGAAGCCGGGTGCATCATTCATCATTGGTGTTGCAGCCTGATCTGGAGCAGGTAGGGTTCGATGGCCCGCAGGGTCCGGTCCAGCGCACCGCCCATATTATCCAGCACTTCCGTGCTCTTGCGGCCATATCGCTCCCGCAGATGTGCATCTGTGAACAGTGATTTCACGGCAAGGGCAAGGCTGTCTGCATCATGGATCTGCATGGCACCCTCATTCCCGTCGAGCGCGCCGTAGATGTCCATGAAATTGTGAATGTGCGGCCCGTGAATCACCACCGTGCCAAGCTGCACGGCCTCAATCGGGTTCTGTCCGCCATGAGGCACCAGTGAGCCGCCGATAAAGGACGCTGTGGCCAGACGATAGAACAGGCCCAGCTCGCCAATGGTATCAGCCACATAGAGTTCGGTGCCCGCCTCTGGCAGATGGCCGATGGCCCGCTGCGCCGTATCCAGACCCGCACTATGGCCTATCATCACAATATCCGCCCCCCGTTCAGGATGGCGCGGGGCAATGATGGTGACAAGGCCGGGAAACTCATCCCTCAACTGCCCATGGGCGGCAATCACCATCTCATCCTCACCGGGATGGGTGGAGGCCGCCAGCAGCACCGGGCGCTGGCCCAGGGCATGGGTGAGGGCATCAAGCTCCAGCGCATCTGCTCCGGGCGGGGGCACATCGAATTTCAGATTGCCGCTGATATCCACCCTTTCGGTGCCCAGTGCGCGGAAGCGCTCTGCATCCGTTTCGCTCTGGGCCAGACACAGATCCACGCGAGAGAGCAGGGCATGCGCGCTCTTGGGCATGCGCTGCCAGCGCCGTGCAGAGCGGGCAGACAAGCGCCCGTTGACCAGAACCGTGGGCGTATTGCGCCGGCTCAGTTCTGTCAGCAGGTTGGGCCAGAGTTCCGATTCTGCCAGCAGCACCAGATCAGGCTGCCAGTGATCCAGAAAACGCGAAATGAACAAGGTGGCATCCAGCGGGCAGAACTGGTGGATCACGCCCTTGGGTGCGCGCCTCTCCACCAGCCGGCTGGAGGTGAGGGTACCGGAGGTGAGCAGCACCACAAAGCCCCGTGCGCGCAACTGGCCCACCAGCGGAAGCACGCAGTTCACCTCACCCACACTGGCCCCGTGTACCCAGACCAGCGGACCTTCAGGACGCTCCGCACTGGCAATGCCGCGCCGTTCGCCAATGCGGCCGGGGTCTTCCTTGCCCTTGCTCACCCTGTAACCCAGCCATGCCGGTGTGAGCAGCGATGCGACAGCGCTGGCACCGCGATACAGGCGAAGTGTGAAGGGAAGACCGCGTGATTTCATCCGGCTTTTGACCTGCGGGTAATAATGCCATCTGATGGCGCGCCGTGGGCAATGGCCTCCGCGCGGGCGGTAATGGTTTCCAAGGCGCGCTGCACCTGATCGCGCGCGGCCTTGAGGCCAATTTCATCCACATCGCGGTCAACAAAAATGGGCTCTCCCACCACTGCCGCCCCC
Organism: Xanthobacter sp.; assembly: GCA_034676585.1. Classification (GTDB taxonomy): domain Bacteria; phylum Pseudomonadota; class Alphaproteobacteria; order Rhizobiales; family Xanthobacteraceae; genus Xanthobacter. The sequence goes on from JAUCBY010000001.1 coordinate 280,068, forward strand.
TGTCCGAAGGGCAGGTTGAGGCTGGCGCGATCCCAGCTTTTCAGGGTGATGCGATTGCGGGTCACCATGGCGACAGGAATGATAGGCCGCCCTGAATAGCGCGCAACTGTCACCACCCCAAGACCGACCTTGCGGGCGATTTTCGGCACATCCGCCGTCATTGCGACATTGATTCCGGCCGCGAGCGTATCCAGCAGTTCGAAGGTTGCCGAAACGCTGCCCTTTCGGTGGAAATCACGCGGGGATGTGGCACCGGAGCCGCGTATGGTCCCCACACCCAGCTTCTCGGCGGCTATGGCGTTGATCTCCGCATCCGCATGGCGGGAGATCAGCACCTTGGCCTTGTGGTGCGGCTGCATGACGAAGGGGGTCAGAAAATGCTGCCCATGCCAGAAGGTGAGGATGACGGGCATCTGCGCGTCAATCGACTCGAAAATATGGGCGGGTTCAACCGTGAAGCGAGTCGTGTTGGCGACAAGCCTGAAGTAATGAGCAAAGCTCGTGCCCGCTGCCACCTGAAAGGCGCGGTTGGTCCTCAGTCGTCGCCACATCTGCTCGAATACTCGCCTATTATTGTACCGCCCCGGATGTGGCGTGCAAACTCAATAGCTGCCCTGCGCTCCGGTTCAAAGCCCATTCACGCAGGATTGCATGTGCGGGGCAAAAACAGGAGGCCGGATCTGGAGCATTTTCGGGCGAAATAGAGACCTGTTCGCGTGAAGAAAATGCGGTCACTCAACAGACTGGAGCGCCGTGCCGAAAACGGCGAGCGCTCCAGTTGCAGGCTTGGCTCTGCCCCCTGGGGCGAAGCGGAAGAGAGGCTCAGTGCCCCTTCACGTCATCGGTTTCCGGGTCCAGCAGGCGGTGCAGATGCACCACGAAATAGCGCACCATGGCGTTGTCCACGGTCTGCTGGGCCTTAGCCCGCCATGCGACGGCGGCGGAGGCATAGTCGGGATAGATCCCGACAATGTCGAGTTTGGACAGGTCCTTGAACTCGTTTCCGTTCAGATCGGTGAGTTCACCACCAAAAACGAGATGGGGAAGTTGCCGGTTGGCTTCGGACATGGTCATGCCTTGTCTGGCTGGCGCTGCGGGAAAAAGTGGGTGCGGGCGGCGGCAAGGGCTGGTCCATGCAGGGCCGCGCCGGCGCAAATCAGGGGTGAATGACCCGTCTGCGCCAGATTGTAGCGAACAGGCGTACCCTCATAAGAGGTGAGCTGTCCACCGGCCTCGCGCACCAGAAGGTCTGCGGCCGCAAGGTCCCAGTCCTGGCTGTTGGCGCGGGAGAGGGCAATATCCACCTCGCCAGTGGCCACCCGTGCGATGCGCAGGGCCAGTGAATGGCCGCGCGGCTGGCGGATGATGGAATGGGATTGCGCCAGAATATCCAGTGTATCCTGAGGGCCAACGGCGGAAGCGCCATCCAGTGTGTCGCGTTCGGTTGTGCGCAGCAAAACGCCATTGCGTCGGGCACCGGCTCCGCGCATGGCCGTGAACAACTCGCCCGTGACCGGGGCAAACAGGGCGCCGATGATGGGCGTGCCATCCTCCACCAGAGCCGCTGAAACAGCCCAGTCCGGCGCGCCGCTCATGAAGCCGCGTGTGCCGTCAATCGGATCAACAATCCAGACCCGCCGGGAGGCGAGTCGCGCCTCATTGTCTGCGGTTTCTTCCGAAAGCCAGCCCCACTGTGGCGCAATGGCGCTGAGGGCATCATGCAGGAAACGGTCAACGGCAAGGTCGGCTTCGGTGACAGGCGAGCTGTCATCCTTGGTCCATGTCCTGATCCCGGCGCGGAACATGTCGAGCGCCAGCGCACCCGCAGCGGAGACAACTTCCGCCAGCTGACGGGCCACGCGCTGGTCGGCCGGACAGATGCCAGCATCATCAGGGCTGATGTGGGAAGGCTCAACGCTCATACAACGCCACATAGGGGGGAGGGAGGAGGAAGGCAATGGGCATTGCATCTCTTCTTGAGTGCTGCCCCCTTTCCACATGTCAAAGGCATTGGGTGGCTGTATTCGGGTACAGTCTCCCGGTCAGGTGCCGTGTGGAGGGATGCAGCGTCTCAGGGTAAAAGCATGTGAAGCAGGGTGGGGACCAGCGTATCAAGCGCCAGCCCGGCAAACAGGATCAGCCCCGCATTCCGGTTGGACTTGAACACGGCAAGGCAGCGGTCAGGATCATCAATATCGATATTGCGCACCTGCCACTGCAGATGCAGGGCAAACCCGGTCAGCCCGAGAATCGCAAAAAAGCCGTCTGAAACCAGAAATATGGCCCCGGCGAACAGGGTCACGACAGCCAGATAGCACAGGGCCACGACAAGCTGGGTCTTGCGGCCAAACAGGAGCGCCGTGGAACGCACGCCGACAATGGCATCGTCCTCCTTGTCTTGATGGGCATAGATGGTGTCATAGGCGAACACCCACGCCACTGCCCCGGCAAACAGCAACAGGGCAGGGTCATTGAGTGTGTGGAACACGCTCGCCCAGCCCATCAGCGCGCCCCAGGAAAAGGCGATTCCCAGAACCAGCTGGGGCACAGAGGTGATGCGCTTCATCAGCGGATAGATCGCCACCACGCCCATGGAGGCAAGGCCGGTCATAATGGCAAAGCGGGGCAGGCTCATAAGCACGGCAAGGCCGATCAGGCATTGCAGGACCAGAAAAATGCTGGCCCCGGTTACGCTCACCGCACCACTGGCAATAGGGCGATTCCGGGTCCGCGCAACGGCGCGATCAATCTTGCGGTCAAGAATGTCATTCCAGGTGCAGCCCGCGCCACGCATGGCGATAGCGCCGATGGCAAACAGCACCAGCAGTTTCGGGTCCGGGTAGGGTTGGCCTGCAGCCATGGCTGCCAGTGCCGTGGACCACCAGCAGGGCAGAAGCAGCAGCCACCAGCCAATGGGCCGGTCCATCCGCGCGAGTCGCAGATAGGGGCGCATGGCGTACGGGGCGTGACGATCGACCCAGTTGTCGGGCGGGGCATCGGCCACGCTCGTGTCGATGACGCTGTCCTGCACCTTCACGTTCTCAGGCTCGCATGAGAGGGGTTCCGCGCTGGACGGCTTGCGTTTTGCGCGGGGAAAATACCGTCAGCCAACAGGCCGGAGTGTTTTCCCGCTCTGTTGAAGAGGGGGCAGTTCGCCGTCATTGCAGGGCATTGCCGCGCAGCGTGTCGAACACACCGCCCCGGCGATCCATCTGCGGATTGATATTGTAGCCTGTGGTGATGCCAAGGGCGCTGGAGATGGAGCCTTGTGCCGGGGGGCCGGAAGGTCCGCTCGCAGCCGGGCCGGCAGCTGCCGCCTGACAGACGCGATTGCGCATGTTCACGGTATTCTTGTGGCTGGTCGCGGCCTGCTTGATCGCGTCATCCGGGATCTGGCACCATTCCTTGTTTTCGGTGAGGAACTTGCCCCACTTGGCCTCGGCTGCCGCAAAGGAGCGGAACAGCGGGCACAGGACAACCGGGTCCGGCTCCTTGGAGTTGGCCGCCTTCTGAAGGGCCTGCCCCTTGGCCTCAAGGTCTTCGCGCAGGGCGGTCACATCGGTTTGGCAGTCCGCATAAGCGGTAGAGACAGACAGCGCGCTCCCGATGCACGCCGCCGCCAGCATCAGATTGAGTCTGCGCATGGGTCACCCGGCCTTGTTCTGTGGCCCGGAAGGGCCTCGTTCCTTGCTGATACAGCACAGCAGACAGATGGGGCAACCTTGGGGCAATATGATGGTAACCGGGATTATTCGGTTCCCGCCATGTCTGAAAGAGTCTGGAAAGCCCCCAAAATGCGGACAGTGCTTGACGGATCGCATCGTCAGGGCTAGGTTTTGCGCAACTTTCAAAAGGGGACGCGTTGTGAAGCGCAATTTCGTTATTCTTATTGTACGCGGGAGCGCCACGATCGGTGCAGCTTGAAGCTGTGACGAACTGACGTGGCGCGTGACGAGGGGCCCTAGGGGCCCCTTCGTCGTTTCTGGGCAATCGTTGGCCCGGAATGCGCACTTCGGGTACTGGCTCTGCGGAGCTGGTTGACCCGGCGGGTTTGAACAGGAATATCCGGCGCAGGGAGCGTCGCGGGAGCAGGGCCATGACCAAGAAGATGACCGGCGCCGAAATGGTGATCCAGGCCTTCACCGATCAGGGTGTGGAGCATATTTTCGGTTATCCGGGCGGCGCTGTGCTGCCTATCTATGATGCATTGTTCAGCCACAATGCCATTGAGCACATTCTGGTGCGCCATGAGCAGGCGGCTGTGCATGCGGCGGAAGGTTATGCCCGCTCCTCCGGCAAGGTGGGTGTGGTGCTGGTGACATCCGGCCCCGGCGCAACCAATGCCGTGACCGGCCTTGCCGATGCCCTGCTCGATTCGATTCCGCTGGTGTGCATTTCCGGTCAGGTGCCGACCCATCTCATCGGTTCGGATGCCTTTCAGGAATGCGACACGGTGGGCATCACACGCCCCTGCACCAAGCACAATTATCTGGTGAAGGATGTGAACGACCTCGCGCGCATTCTGCACGAGGCCTTCTATGTGGCGCAGAGCGGACGGCCCGGCCCGGTTGTGGTTGATATTCCGAAGGATGTGCAGTTCTCCACCGGCACCTATATCGGCCGCGAGAACATCCAGCACAAAACCTATCGCCCGAAGCTGACCCCCGAGCAGGAGCAGGTTGCCGCAGCGGTGGAACTGCTGGCCAGCGCGAAGAAGCCCATTTTCTACACCGGCGGTGGTGTCATCAATTCCGGCCCGCAGGCCAGCCTGATGCTGCGCGAACTCGCGCGCATCACCAATGTGCCTGTCACCTCCACCCTGATGGGGCTGGGTGCCTTCCCGGCGTCCAGCAGGCAGTGGCTGGGCATGCTGGGCATGCACGGCACCTATGAAGCCAATATGGCCATGCATGATTGCGATGTCATGGTGTGTATCGGCGCGCGTTTCGATGACCGCATCACCGGCCGGGTGGATGCCTTCTCGCCCGGATCGAAGAAGATCCATATCGACATCGACCCCTCATCCATCAACAAGAGCGTGAAGGTGGACCTGCCCATCATCGGCGATTGCACGCGGGTGCTGGAAGAGATGGTTTCGGCCTGGCGGGGCAAGAACCTGGCTATGGACAAGCCGGCGCTGGAGAAATGGTGGGCGCAGATTGATCGCTGGCGGGCCCGCAACTGCCTTGCCTATCGTCCCTCGGATGAGATCATCAAGCCGCAGTTCGCCATCCAGCGGCTGTATGAGGCGGTGAAGGACAAGGATGTCTATATCTCCACCGAGGTCGGCCAGCACCAGATGTGGGCGGCGCAGTTCATGCATTTCGAGGAGCCGAACCGCTGGCTCACCTCGGGAGGGCTTGGCACAATGGGCTATGGCCTGCCGGCCGCCATTGGCGCGCAGAAGGCCCACCCGGATGCGCTGGTGATCGACATTGCCGGTGAAGCCTCGATCCAGATGAACACGCAGGAAATGTCTACGGCATTGCAGTATGGCCTGCCGGTGAAGGTGTTCATTTTGAACAACAAATATATGGGCATGGTGCGCCAGTGGCAGGAACTTCTGCATGGGGGGCGCTATTCCCAGTCCTATTCCGAGGGACTGCCTGATTTCGTGAAGCTTGCGGATGCCTATGGTGGCGTCGGCATCCGTTGTGAAAAGCCGGGCGATCTGGATGGGGCGATCCAGGAGATGATCAATGTGAAGCGGCCGGTCATTTTTGACTGCATCGTCGATCAGCATGAAAACTGCCTTCCGATGATCCCCTCCGGCCGCCCCCACAATGAGATGATTCTCGGCGACATGGCCGTGGATCTCGACAGCGCCATCACCGATGAGGGCAAGATGCTGGTGTGATGCCGGTGCATGCGGGGCGGTTTATCCGTCCCGCTGTCTCCCCGTGCCTTTTGTGAGGGCGCGGGCATCGATCAACCAGACTGAATGCTTCACCAGATTGCCTCGAGGGCTCTTCCATGCCGTCCCATTCCGAACGTATCGAGCGTCACACCCTTTCCATCCTCGTGGACAACGAGCCGGGCGTGCTGGCGCGCGTCATTGGCCTGTTCTCTGGCCGTGGCTACAATATCGACAGCCTGACCGTGTCCGAGGTGAGTCAGGAAATCCATCTCTCGCGCATCACCATTGTCACCACCGGAACGCCGATGGTGATCGCCCAGATTCGCGCCCAGCTGGACCGGCTGGTGCCGGTGCATCGCGTGCTGGATCTCACCGTCGAGGCGGATTGTCTGGAGCGGGAGCTGGCGATGGTGAAGGTTTACGGGCATGGCGAGGCCCGTTCCGAGGCGCTGCGCCTTGCCGATGCTTTTCGCGCCCGCGTGATTGATGCCACGCGCGAAAGCTTTGTGTTCGAAATCACCGGCAAGTCCGACAAGATTGACCAGTTTGTCCACCTCATGGAGCCGCTCGGGCTTGTGGAAGTGGCGCGTACCGGCGTTGTGGCCATTGCGCGCGGCCCGCGCGCAATGTGAGCCGGCACGTAAAAGGTCGTTCCATTCTGCTGTAATCCGGTGCAAACAGGTCAGGCTCGTCCTGACCGGGACGCAGCGGAAGACAGATAAGAAACTTTATAGAGATAACGCTCAGCAGGAGATTATGATGCGTGTATATTACGACCGCGACGCGGATCTGAACCTCATCAAGGGGAAGAAAGTCGCTGTCATCGGTTACGGCAGCCAGGGCCATGCCCACGCGCTCAACATGCGCGATTCTGGTGTGAAGGAAGTGGCGATCGCCCTGCGTCCCGGTTCCGCTACGGCCAAGAAGGCTGAGGCCGAAGGCTTCAAGGTGCTCTCTCCCGCAGAGGCCGCCAAGTGGGCCGACGTGGTGATGATGCTGACCCCGGATGAGCTTCAGGCCGACATCTATCGCGAAAGCCTGCATGACAACATGAAGGAAGGCGCGGCCCTGTTCTTTGCACATGGCCTGAACGTCCACTTCAACCTGATCGAGCCGCGTGCTGACCTCGACGTGCTGATGGCTGCCCCCAAGGGCCCCGGCCACACCGTGCGTTCCGAATACCAGCGTGGCGGCGGCGTGCCGACTCTCATCGCCATTGCGCAGGATGCGACCGGCAATGCCCATGATCTGGCGCTGTCCTATGCTTCCGCCATCGGTGGTGGCCGCGCCGGCATCATCGAGACCTCCTTCAAGGAAGAGTGCGAGACCGATCTGTTCGGCGAGCAGGTCGTGCTGTGCGGCGGCACCGTCGAGCTGATCCGCGCCGGCTTCGAAACGCTGGTGGAAGCCGGCTATGCGCCTGAAATGGCCTATTTCGAGTGCCTGCACGAGATGAAGCTGATCGTTGACCTCATCTATGAGGGCGGCATCGCCAACATGAACTACTCCATCTCCAACACCGCGGAGTATGGTGAGTATGTGACCGGCCCGCGCATCATCACCTCGGAGACCAAGGCCGAGATGAAGCGCGTTCTCACCGATATCCAGTCCGGCAAGTTCACGCGCGACTGGATGCTGGAGAACAAGGTCAACCAGCCGTCCTTCAAGGCGACCCGTGCCCGCAACAATGCCCATCCCATCGAGGAAGTGGGCGAGAAGCTGCGCGACATGATGCCGTGGATCAAGGAAAAGGCTCTGGTCGACAAGACCAAGAACTGATCCTTTTGAGAATAGCTCCCGCTGGCCCTGTGGCTGGCGGGAGGCACATGAAGCGGGTGAGGCAGTGGGCATCAAGCTCTTTCTGCCTCACCCGCTTTTTTGTGTTCTGGCAAGTAGCGGGCAGGCTGGATGCGCGCGCAGATTCGCCCGGCCGTGGTGACCGATGTGGATGCAATCCTCACCATCCGCACGCAGGTGCGCGAAAACCGGATGAGCCTGCCGGAACTGGCGCGGAGCGGCATGACACGGCAGGGCATCGCGCACCTGCTGTCAGCCATGGGCGATGATGCGCCCTGTCTCTGGGGGGCGCAAAGGCAGGGCGGGGTCGTCGGCTTTTCAATGGCGGATCAGGAAGAGGCCAGCCTGTTTGCAGCTTTCATTTTGCCGCAGCATGAAGGGCTGGGGGTGGGTCGCATGCTGGTCGCAGCAGCAGAAGCGGCCCTGTTTCGCAACCATGCGGATTTGGCTGGAAACGGTAGCCCAAAGCCGGGCCTGTGGATTCTACCTGCATCTGGGCCGGCGGGTGACGGCTGACCTGCCCGGAGGTGATGTGCGGATGGAGAAGGCGCGGTCTGCATCCGGGTGATGTAAAAGCCCATGAAAAACGGGGCAAAAGCCCCGCCCAACTGGTGTTCTATGTCATGCGCCGCGTTCAGGATGCAGATGTTGCATCCGTATAGCGGGTGGCCAGTGGCAGGGCGGCGGTGGCCAGAAATGAGCGATAGCGACGGCGGGCATCCATGGCTGTGCCATTGTCGCAAATGGCTGCTTCCTGCAACTCCGCCAGCGCCCACGGGCCCGGCTCCAGCGGTAGGGCGACGATGTCCGGCGCATTGTGTGAGCTGATTTCGATAATGTCATGCGCAGTGAGGGCCTGAAGCGCATGGGCTGCCAGCTGGCGCTGATAGGCGCGCCGCTCTGGCGAAAGCTGGTCCCACTCTTCCAGAAGGGGATAACGGCTCTGCGAAAAGGCATGCATCGCGCGCGCCATGCGCTCTACCATGTCTGTTGAGATCATACTTCTCTCGCTCCGCAAATCCGGCTGTCACGCGTCTGATGCGCTCACAGTGACGCACAGGGGTTTCCCGAATGTTGCGCCCCGTCCGGGACATTTGTTTATGGTAAACAGATGCTGAACAGGCAGGGAACAGCAGCAAGCACCCTGTTTTGCCGGAACCGCCCCGCACAGGCTGTTCCGGGCGGGCTGTCATCCGCAGGACATGGGCCGCGCATTCATGTAGCGTATTGGCGAATCAACAAAAGTGAGGGGAGTGAGATGTCTGTGAAGCTTGAGGATCTGAAGATCAAACTGTTCACCGATGGTGCGGACAAGGCGCAGATCGTGGACATGGCCTCTCATGGGCATATCACAGGCTTCACCACCAATCCCTCGCTGCTGCGCAAGGCTGGCGTTTCTGATTATGAGGCCTATGCCCGTGATCTGGTGGCCGCCGTTCCGGACCGGCATATCTCCTTCGAGGTGTTCTCGGACGAGATTGACGAGATGCGGGCACAGGCGCGCGTCATCGCCACCTGGGGCGAGAATGTCTATGTGAAGCTGCCGGTATCCAACACCCGCGGCGAGACCCTGTATGATCTGGTGCGCGATCTGGTGCAGGATGGGGTGAGCGTGAACCTCACCGCCATTTTCGATCTGCCGCAGGTGGATTTGGGTGTCGCGGCGCTGGCGGGTGGTGCGCCGTCCTGCATCTCGGTGTTTGCCGGCCGTCTGGCGGATACGGGCATTGATTATGTGCCGGCCGTGACCCGCGCTGTGGAGCTTTCCCGCGCGACGGATAATGTCGAGGTCATCTGGGCCTCGACCCGCGAAGTGTGGAACGTGATCGAGGCGGACCGGCTGGGCTGCCACATCATCACGGCCCCGGCAGATGTGCTGAAGAAGCTGCCCGCCCTTGGCTCGCGCACGGCGGCAGAGCTGTCTCTGGATGCCGTGAAGGCTTTCCGTACCGATGCGCTGGCAGCTGGCCTGACCCTCGAGACAGCCAATCGCGGCTGAGAGGGCTGCTCAGGTTCCCCGGCAGGGTGAGACTGTATCATATCACCTTTTGATGCACTTCATCTGCACCCAACATGAGTTGGGTGCAGATGCGGCATTGCACCGCTGCCGGAGCCTGTTACACTTCTCCGCAAGGCGCAACCTGTTCGTGGCACTCGCAACGGGTTTGAGCGCGTGTTTCGCCTTGCGGCGAGGGAATGACAATGAGGGACGAGGCACACGGGCCCAAGCCGGACCCGGAGCCGTCGTGCCGCGCTGAAACAGGTGCAGTCTGCACCAGTGAAGAGCGTGGCCCGACACGACCACGGTGGCGGCGCGGCAATCGGCCCGCCCTGTCGGAGCAGGTCAGCGCCAGCCCCATTTATGCGGCCATTGATCTTGGAACCAATAATTGCCGCCTTCTGGTGGCCCGCCCCACATCACGCGGGTTTCGTGTGGTGGATGCCTTTTCGCGAATCGTGCGTCTGGGAGAGGGGCTGACCAATTCCGGGCGGCTGTGCGAGGATGCGATGGCCCGCGCCACGGTGGCGCTCGGGATCTGCGCCTCCAAGATGCAGATGCGCGGTGTCACGCGCACGCGCATCATTGCGACGGAGGCCTGCCGGTCCGCGGGCAATGGCGAGGATTTCTGCGCACAGGTGCGCGATCAGACCGGGCTGGTGCTGGAGGTGGTGGACCGCCGCACCGAGGCTGGCCTTGCCGCCGCGGGCTGTGCGCCGCTGGTGGACCCGCACAGCGAGGGGGCCGTGCTGTTCGATATTGGCGGCGGTTCCACGGAAGTGGTGTGGCTTGGCCGCCGCGGGGCCGGGGATGATGGCCCGCCACGGGCGCGGGTGCGTTCATGGGTGTCGTTGCCGGTGGGCGTGGTCTCGCTGTCAGAGCGTTATGGCGGGGAGCGGGTGTCTCCCGAGATTTTCCGCCACATGGTGCAGGAAGTGCGCGGCATGCTGGAAGGCGTGCGTGAGGAATGGGGGGTGCGGCGGTGTGATCGCATTCACCTGCTCGGCACCTCCGGCACGGTCACGACGGTCGCTGGTATCCATCTGGGGCTGGAGCGTTATGACCGCATGCGGGTGGATGGCGCATGGTTGCGCACCCATGATGTGGAAGGCGTCATCGACCGGCTGATGGACATGTCTTTTGATGAGCGTGTGTCCAACCCCTGCATCGGTGCCCAGCGGGCGGATCTGGTGCTGGCGGGTTGTGCGATCATGGAAGCCATTCGCGCTGTTTTCCCGGCCGAGCGGCTTCGGGTGGCGGATCGCGGCTTGCGTGAGGGCATGCTGGTGCAGTTGATGCGTGCAGATGGGGCATGGCGGCGCGAGCAAGGCGTTGCACATGCGGCACGAACACAAGGTGAGGTAAGGGCGTGAGCACTGGAGCGCGCGGGAGTGACGGACGCCCGTTGAAGGTTCGGATCAAGACAGCGCGTGGGCGCACCACCTCTCAGCAGAAGTGGCTGCAACGCCAGTTGAATGACCCTTATGTCGTGAAGGCCCGGCGCGAGGGCTGGCGTTCGCGCGCGGCTTTCAAGCTGCTGGAGATTGATGAGAAGGCCCATCTTCTGAAGCGCGGCATGCGGGTTCTGGATCTGGGCGCAGCCCCCGGTGGTTGGTGTCAGGTGGCGGCCAAGAAAATCGGGCTTGAGGATGGCCACGGCAAGATTGTGGGCATTGACCTTTTGGAGATGGAGCCGATTCCCGGCGTTATCTTCGCCCAGATGGACTTTCTGGATGCCACCGCGCCCGACCGCCTGCTGGAGATACTGGATGGTCCGGCTGATCTGGTGATGTCGGATATGGCGGCCAATGCCACCGGCCATCGCAAGACCGATCATCTGCGCATTGTCGCGCTGGTGGAAACGGCGGTGGATTTTGCCCGGCAGGTGCTGGCACCGGGCGGGGCCTTTCTGGCCAAGGTGCTTCAGGGCGGCACGGAAGGCGCACTGCTGACGGATCTGAAACGCGATTTCTCTGCGGTGAAGCATATCAAGCCCGCCGCCAGCCGTGCGGATTCCTCTGAGCTGTATGTGCTGGCCACCGGGTATCGTGGCCGGACGGAACGCTCTGGTGAGGATCGGGACGAGGCGGAATCCGAAGGCTGAGACGTTCTGCCGTCGGGAGGTCGGGCGCGTTTCTCCTGTTCATGGAACAGGCAGACGCTGCTTCGGATTGACCGACGGCCCTCCCTTTTTTCGGGCCGCTTCTAGTGCGGGTTGCTGTCGTGGCGCAGGTCCGGGGCAAGTTCTGCAGCGCTTTTTCGTGCCCGCATCAGTTCGCTTCCGGCATTGGCGGGCATGCGCAGGAAGAAGAGGATGCTGGCCAGGCTCACCAGCGCCACCGTGATGAAGGCCACCACAAAGTCCCCCTGCTGGATGGTCTGCTCCACATGCCTCTCGCGCATGATTTCCAGCACAAGGCCGGAAAAGGCGACCCCCATGGAGAGGGATACCTGCTGGAGAACGCTGGCAAATGAGGTGGCATGGCTCATCTCCTGCGGCTGCACCTCGGCATAGGTGAGGGCATTGAGCGCCGTGAACTGGAGCGAACGCAGGAAGCCCCCCACCAGCAGCACGGTGATGATGATCCAGTAGGGCGTAAAGGGGGTGAAGGCGGCATTGGCGGCGAGGAAGGCTGTCGCAAAAAAGGCATTCACCACCAGCACACGCTTGTAGCCCAGCCGTTGCAGAATGGGGGCGGCAGTGAACTTCATCAGCAATGCCCCGGCCGCTGCGGCAAAGGTGAGCAGGCCGGAGGCAAAAGCGGACAGGCCAAAGGAGAGTTGCAGCATCAGCGGCAGCAGGAAAGGAATCGCACCCACTCCGACCCGGAACAGCGCCCCGCCCACCACTCCGGCCCGAAAGCTGGCATAACGCAGCAGCTTCAGGTCCAAAATGGCATGGGGCGTGGCATGGGCATGGCGCACATACAGCGCCAGAGCCAGTGCGCCCACCACCATGGCCGCAGCCGCTATTCCAACCGGAATCAGGTTCTGCCCCAGCATGGCAAAGCCGAACACAAGGCCAGCCAGCCCGATGCCCGACAGCAAAAGCCCGCGCAGATCAAGCGGGGGCGGGATCTCTTCGCGGATGTTCTCGATGAACCGGGAGGCAAGGAAAATGCCCAGTATGCCAATGGGCACATTGATGAAAAAAATCAGGCGCCAGTCAAAATAGGTTGTGATGAAGCCCCCCAGCGGTGGGCCAAACACTGGGCCGAGCAACGCCGGAATGGTGAGCCATGCCAGCGCTGACACCAGTTCAGATTTTGGAACAGCCCGCAGGATCACCAGCCGCCCCACGGGTACCATCATGGCTCCGCCCATGCCCTGAATGATGCGATAGATCACGAAATCAAGCAGCGAGGTGGAAAGCCCGCACAGCACGGAACCAAGCGTGAAGATGACAATCGCGGCACGAAACACCGTGCGTGCGCCAAACCTGTCTGCCGCCCAGCCGCTGGCCGGGATGAAGACCGCCAGCGACAAGAGATAGGAGGTCAGCGCCAGCTTCAGCGAGACCGGATCTTCATTCAGGTCTGCGGCAATGGCAGGCAGGGATGTGGCGAGCACGGTCGCATCCACCTGTTCCATGAACAAGGCGCAGGCAACAATCAGCGGAATGAGAACGTGCTGGGGCAGGGCAAAGCGTTGCACCGGGGCATCCTGTCGGTGAACGCCCTGTGTAGGCCAGATGCTTGCCCCGGTGAAGAGGGCAGGGGCCCATGAGCCTTGAAACGGGTGCGGAAAAGAAAAATGCGCGCCACAGGGGCACGCATTTTATGGGTGACGGCTTGGCCATCCGGTTGCCTCGCCCGTTTTGCAGGCGACAGGCTGTCTCAGAAGAAGCGGCGGGAGCCGTCATCCTCAGAGATCGCGCCGGGTTCGCGAGTCATGCGCGTGGCGTCATCACGGCGCATGAAGTCAGCGAAAGGGTCGCGGGTATTCTCCTCGCGGGCATGGGCCGGATTGACTTCCAGCGGCTGCGGGCGACCCACCGGAGTGGCGGGGCCACGATTGTCCTCAACCAGAACAGCGCGGCTGGAATCCGTGGTGCGGGATGCCTTGGCATCCAGCCAGGGCAGCTGGAAGGGCGAGGCGATATAGGCCACGCCATCTTCCTGCTCCCAGGCCACCATGTAGATTTCCTCATCAACCGGCATGCCCGGCAGGGAGAACATCTGCGGAGATTCCCGCGATGTTCCGCTCCAGCCCAGCGAATGCGCCAGCTGGAAAGCCTCGTCCAGAAAGCCGGTCAGCGCAGCCAGTCGGTTTGCACGGAGAGACTGTGTAAAGTCGACATCCAGCAACCGGCGGAGATAGCTCTCCACGCTGTCACCAGCGGCCCACTGTGCCCCCGTGGCGAATTGATAAACATACACGCGCGGATTCGCCATTACGCAACTCCACCCTCTTCAGGGAAACTGTCGTGCATGATCTGCCAGACTTGGCCGGACCACGCGATCACTCTTCTTTTACCGTCTTGCGCACCGATTTCAAAGAAAACCGCACGGGCACAAACGGGACCTTGAGTTAACACAAGCCCCATTATTGAGGCATCTCAACGGTTAGTATCTCGTTAACGATATTTGTGAGTTGTGTCCATGAGGCTCATGACAAGGGCGTGATGAACAGCACTTCCCACCTCCCAAAGCCGAAAAACATCTTTGGCAGAGTCTCGGGCCGTGTGGAAAGTCATGATTAACCGCCGCCTTTAGGTGCCTGTATCGGCCTTTTCAGGGGGCTTTGGTTTTTTCTTCTGGTTTTTTCGGACAGGGTTCGCCCCATCCAGCGCCGCGCTATCCAGCCTTGCGCCAAGCGCCGTGCTGTCGCCTGTAATATGGAAGGTCTTGAGGCGCGCCGTTGCACCGCCCGTGAGGGTGACGCAGGACGGTGAAACCCCGGCAGCCTGTGCCAGCACCTTGCCCACAGCCGCAGTGGCTGCGCCATCCTCCGGGGCTGCGCGCACGCGCACTTTCAGAACCTCGCGCCCGTCAGAGAGGGTGACAGGCCCATCCGTGGCATCGCGCCCGCCCTTGGGCGTGGCGCGAACAAAGACCTCGATTCCGCCGGTTGCGGGTCGCCAGAAACTCACGGCCTCAGAACACGGCCGGATAGATGTAATAGGTGATCACCCGCTGGATGAAGAAAATGACCAGGATCACGACAACAGGTGAAAGGTCCAGCCCGCCAAGGCTGGGCAGAACATTGCGGATGGGGGCCAGAACCGGCTCCGTAATGCGGTAGATGACTTCACCCACACTGTGAACAACCTTGTTGTAGGGGTTCACCACATTGAAGGCGAGAAGCCAGGAGAGAATGGCACTGGCAATGAGCACCCATACATAAAGATTGAGAACAATCAGAACGACATCGAGCAGTGCGCGCATGTTAAAGGGTCCTCGGGGGCGAATCTTTGTTCAGCACATAGCCTTTTGAAAGGGGCCTGAACAAGACCATAGAATATGCGCACCGCGCTCATCTGCCGGATGACTGGAAACGAGAGAGGCGAGGGTGGTGCCATGTTGCCTTTTTTGCCGCTGTTGCGTCGCCTGCGCCATGGTCTCACCCTTGGCGTGCGGGTGATGGCTTTCGATGATTCCGGGCGGGTTCTGCTGGTGCGCCATGGCTATACGCCGGGCTGGCACCTGCCGGGTGGCGGCGTGGATACGGGTGAAAGCGCCGAACAGGCCGCGCGGCGTGAGCTTCTGGAAGAAACCGGCGCGGTGGTGGAGGGGCCGCTTGCGCTGCATGGCGTGTTCTTCAACCCGAAGGTGGGCGGGCGCGATCATGTGGTGTGTTATCGCGCTGTCTGCTCGGTTCCAGCGCCCAGGCCGCAGGGTGGTTTTGAAATCCGCGAGGCCGGTTTTTTCGCGCTGTCTGCCTTGCCCGATGGTGTGACACCCGCAACCCTGCGCCGGCTGGCAGAATCGCAAAGCGGCGCAATGCCTTCAGAACACTGGTAAACTGCCCCATCTGCCTTGGAACATGTGCGCGCGGCCATGCAGGAAAACTTGCAAACTGCGCAGCGGGCCGTTTATCTCGCCACAGAGTAAAAGAGTGCCAACAGGAAAGACGACCATGTCCTTTGACGCCGATGAGATCGTCGAGCGCCGCCGACTGCGGCGCAAGCTCATTTTCTGGCGCATGCTGGGCGTGGTGGCTGTGGTTGTCGCGCTGGTCGGCACCGTCTTTGCCTGGCACGAGGATATTGTGCCGGAAAGCAGCGCCCATGTGGCGCGGGTGCCCATTGGCGGCATCATTCGCAATGATCGCGAGCGGGTGGAGATGCTGGAGCGCATCCGCAACTCGAATGCCAAGGCGGTGATCCTCTCCATCAACAGCCCGGGCGGCACCATTACCGGCTCTGAACAGCTTTATGATGCCGTGCGGCGGCTGGCGCAGGAAAAGCCGGTGGTTGCGGTGGTGGAAGGCATGGCGGCTTCGGGGGCCTATATTGCGGCGCTGGGGGCAGACCATATCGTGGCCCGCCGCAACGGCCTTGTTGGCTCCATTGGCGTTATCTACCAGTTTCCGAACGTGACCGAGCTGATGAAGACGGTGGGGGTCTCCATGGAGGAGATCAAGTCCTCCCCGCTGAAGGCGGAACCGAATCCCTTCTCCACTCCCACGCCTGCCGCGCGTGCGGCTATCGATTCGCTGGTGAAGGACAGTTATGGCTGGTTCCGCAATCTGGTGGGCGAGCGGCGCAACATTTCCGGGAGTGAGCTGGAGCTTGTTTCAGATGGCCGGGTGTTCACGGGGCATCAGGGCCTGCCGCTGAAACTGGTGGATGAAATTGGTGATGAGCGTACGGCGCGGGCCTGGCTCGCCCAAAACAGGAATGTGCCGGAAGACCTGAAGGTGCGCACCTGGACACCGGGAAGTCTTGATAACCAGATTGGCATTCTGTCTGCAGGTGTGCAGGGTGCTATGAATGCTGTCGGCTTGCCCCAGCTTGGGGGGATTTTGGCCGGTGCAACGCAAGATGCACTGGAGAGGAACCAGCTTGACGGTCTTCTGGCCCTCTGGCACCCTCGCCCGAATATGTGATAAGGAAAGGTAAGCCCTTGTCCATGGCGGATAATCGCCTTCAGGAGGGGTGCCACATAAGCCCGTTGCGGGCCAATGTGAGAGGAGAGGGGCCAGCATGATCAAATCCGAGCTCGTGCAGAAGATCGCGGAGGCCAACCCCCACCTCTATCAGAGGGATGTGGAAAACATCGTCAATGCGATTCTGGAGCAGATTGTCTCTGCGCTCGAACGCGGAGACAGGGTGGAATTGCGTGGTTTCGGGGCCTTTTCTGTCAAGAAGCGTGACGCCCGCGTCGGACGCAATCCGCGTACCGGCAAGCAGGTGGATGTGGACGAGAAGGTGGTGCCCTATTTCAAGACCGGCAAGGAGATGCGCGAGCGTCTCAATGACGGGGAGTGACGCGCTGTGAGCCGCTTCCTCTCCATCCTGATCGGCTTGCCGCTGTGCCTCATCGTTCTTGCACTTGCGGTGGCCAACCGGCGGATGGTGACCGTCTCTTTTGATCCGTTTTCTTCCGATGCGCCTTTTCTGTCGGTGACCATGCCGCTGTTTGCGGTAGTGTTCGCTGCGCTGATTGTGGGTGTGCTGCTGGGCAGCGGTGTCACATGGCTGCGTCATGGGCGATTCCGCAAGGAAGCGCGCGAGCATCGGCTTGAGGTGCGCAAGGAAGAGGCCCGACAGGCGGAAGCACGTCGCAAATCCGGGGCTGCCGCTGTCGCAGCCCTCACCATACCCGCGCCACGCAACTGATCTTTTGCTCTGCCGGTTGTCTGCGCATAAAAACATGCGCAGTCGCGTTTGT
Organism: Xanthobacter sp.; assembly: GCA_034676585.1. Taxonomy (GTDB): domain Bacteria; phylum Pseudomonadota; class Alphaproteobacteria; order Rhizobiales; family Xanthobacteraceae; genus Xanthobacter. The sequence continues at coordinate 297,556 of JAUCBY010000001.1, forward strand.
GCGCTGTCTCCTGTGGGCGCAGGGTTCTGGATGGCGACATGCAGGAAGCGCCCGGGGGGCTTGTCTGCGGTGCCCTCAGGCCAAACAGGGCCGCAGGGAACACGCGCGGGACGTGCCTGAGGCCCTGTCTGTCTGGGTCAAACGGGTCTGATCGCCCGCATTCAGGGAAGCCGGCTTGGCAACCGTGTTGCGCCAAGAACGTGCGTCTGGCCGTGCCACGTCCACCGCGAATCGCGCTTTGCCGGATGCCAGACAGGCTTTTTAGCCGTCCAGCACATCCACGGTCTTGATCTCGTGGCGCTTGGCCTGCGCCCGTTCGATCAGGAATTTGGCAACCATCGTAAACAGCGCCACACCCACCAGCAATGTAGCCGCAGCGAAGGCCGCGATTACCTGGCTGTCCTGATACAGCAGCTCGATTTGCAGGGGCAATGTGGATGTCTGGCCGCGGATATTGCCGGATACGATAGAAACGGCACCAAATTCACCCATCACCCGCGCATTGCAGAGCGCCGCGCCATAAAGCAGGGCAAGGCTCACATTGGGCAGGGTGACAAGGCGCAGCACCTGAAAGCCGGTGGCACCCAGGGTCACGGCCGCCTCTTCCGCATCGCGCCCCTGCGCCATCATCAGCGGCACAAGCTCGCGCACCACAAACGGGGCGGTCACGAACAGGCTGGCCAGCACAATGCCCGGCACGGCAAACAGGATCTTGATGCCGTGGTCCAGAAAATAAGGCCCCAGCAGCCCCTGTGCGCCATAAACGAACAGATAGGCCACACCCGCCACGATGGGCGAGATGGAGAATGGCAACTCCACCACCGCCAGCAGCAGGTTACGGCCCGGAAAGCTGAACTTCGTCACTGTCCACGCAACAGCAATGCCAAAAACCACATTGATGGGCACGCACAGCAGCGCGACGAACAGGGTCAGGCCCGTGGCATACAGCGTATCCGGCCGGGCCAGCGCCTCCAGATAGGTACCAATGCCGCCGCGAAAGGCCTCGGTGAAAATCACGGCCAGCGGCCCCAGCAGAATGACAGCCGTGATGACCAGAACGGACCATGTGATGAGATGGCGGGTGAACGCATGATCTCCCACGCGCACGCGGGTCCGCTTCGGGCGATGCTGGTTCATGCTCATGCCTCCCGGATCGCGATGCGCTGGTGCCAGGCCTGAATCAGGTTCACCACCAGCAGCATGATGAAGGAGATGATGAGCAGTGTGGTCGCGATCGCCGCCGCCGCCGCATAATCATATTCCTCCAGCCGGATGAAGGTGAGCAGCGAGACCACCTCGGTGCGGAAAGGCTGGTTTCCAGCAATGAACACCACCGCGCCAAACTCTCCCAGCGAACGGGCGAAGGAGAGCGAGGTGCCGGCCAGAAAGGCCGGAAACAGCGCCGGGAAAATCACGCGGCGGAAGATGTAGAAATCCGATGCCCCAAGGCTGGCCGCCGCTTCTTCCAACTCCGGTTCCAGATCTTCCAGAACAGGCTGCACGGTGCGCACCACAAAGGGAATGGAGGTAAAAGCCATGGCGCAGGCAATGCCTGCCGGGGCATAGGCTACCTCAATGCCCCAGACGGCCAGTGGCGCACCATACCAGCCATTTTTGGCAAACAGGGCGGTCAGCGCCAGCCCGGCAACAGCCGTGGGCAGGGCGAAGGGCACATCCACCAGCGCATCCAGCAGGCGTTTGCCGGGGAAATTGTAGCGCACCAGAATCCACGCCAGCGCCAGCCCGTAAATCATGTTGAACACGGTGGCCACAGCCGCCGCGCCAAAGGTGATCTGGAACGAGGCGAGCGTGCGCGGTGAGGTGATGATCTGGAAATAGCGCACCAGCCCCACATCCGCCGCCTTCAGCAGCAGGGTCGCGATGGGCAGCAGCACGATCAGCGCCAGATAGAACAGCGTCAGCCCAAGCGACAGGCGGAACCCCGGCAGAATATGGCGCGGACGCACCTTGCGTGGCCCTGAACCCGCTGTAGACCCCTGCACATAGCTTTCCCCGTTCCGGCCGGAAGAGACGTGGTCAGGGCCGGATTGTCCGGGGGCAGAGGCAAGGCTGGCTGCAAGGGCAGGGGGCATGGGAACGCAGGACTCTGTGTGACGTGAATTGGCGTCATGAAAAGGTCAAGGCTCTCCTTATGCCTGTTTTGCAGCGCAATGTCAGGTGAAATGTAAAACCCGATTTATAAACATCATAAAGCTGTTGATTGCGGCGCCGGTCATCCCGGCACCGCACGGGCCAGCCGTGGCGTGTCTCAGGCATTCAGCCCCTTCATGCCCTCTGCCGTGTAGCGATCACCCGCCACGGGCAGGGTGGAGATGGCGTGTTGCAGGCGCTCCAGTTCATCCGCATGCAGCGTGATGGCAGGCGCGGCACAGTTCTCGTCCAGATATGCGCGGCGTTTGGTGCCGGGAATGGGCACGATATCCTCCCCCTGCGCCAGCAGCCACGCCAGCGCGATCTGGGCAGGTGTCACCCCCTTCTCACGGGCGAGCGCGCCAATCACGTCCACGAGCTTGCGGTTGGTGTCGAGATTTTCACCGGAGAAGCGCGGCAGACCGGTGCGGAAATCCCCGTCCTCAAAAGCGGCCTCCTGCTGGAAGCGCCCCGTGAGAAAACCGCGCCCGAGTGGTGAATAGGCGACAAAACCAATGCCCAGTTCCCGGCAGGTGGGAAGGATGTCGTGCTCCACCTCACGGGTCCAGAGCGAGTATTCGGTTTGAAGGGCGGTGACAGGGTGAACGGCATGGGCGCGCCGCAGGGTCTGGGCATTCACCTCACACAGGCCGATATGGGCAATCTTGCCCTCCTGCTTCAGCGCGGCGAGAGTGGCCATTGTTTCCTCGACAGGCGTGTACGCATCCAGCCTGTGCGCATAATAGAGGTCGATCCGTTCAATCCCGAGCCGGCGCAGCGAACCCTCGCAGGCGCGGCGGATATAGTCCGGGCTGTTGTCGATGCTGCGCCGATATTCACCGGGTGCCCGCACTATGCCGAACTTGGTGGCGATCTTCAGGTTCGGGCGGCGGGTCGCAAGAAAACGGCCGATCAGTTCCTCATTGTGATGCGGGCCATACATATCCGCCGTATCCAGAAAGGTGATGCCAAGCTCAACTGCGCGATTGAGTACGGCGAGTGACTCGACATCATCGCGCGGCCCGTAAAACTCGCTCATGCCCATGCAGCCAAGGCCCAGCGCCGAGACGTTCAGCCCATGCCCTAAAGTACGTTGTTTCATGTCATGTCCCATGCTGTAGGCTTGCCTGATAGGGGAGATGATGCTTCCCTTTTGCGATGAAACACAGGCTTGAAGACGGCAATCCATTTTCCGATAACGGAAAACAGGGCGATGCAGGCGTGTCATGGGATGATGCGCGGGTCTTCCTCGCCATTGCCCGAACGGGCACGCTTTCGGGTGCGGCCGGGCAGTTGCGCACCGGGCTGGCCACCCTGTCGCGCCGCATCAACCGGCTGGAACAGGGGCTGGGGGTTGCGCTCTTCACCCGCCACCAGACAGGCTACAGGCTGACCGATGAGGGCGAGGCGCTGCTGGCACGCGCTGAGGCTCTGGAACAGGCTGGCCATGCCTTTGGAGATTGCGGCCAGCATGCGGGTGTTGCCGGGCGGGTGCGGCTGGCCACCGCCGAGAACCTGGCGAATCCGCTTATCATTCCAGCCCTTCCCCCCTTGCTGGCGCAGCATCCCGATCTGGCGCTGGAGGTGGTGAGTGATGTCGGCACCGTGAACCTGCATCGCCGCGACGCGGATATGGCCGTGCGGATGGTGAAGCCGGAGCGCGGTAATGTGGTGCTGCGCCGGCTGGGTCGCCTTGGCTTCGGGCTATATGGGTCAGCAGAATATGTGGGGATGCGGGCCAGGGCAGACAGCCCCGCCCCCATGGTGGATGAGCGACTGATCGGCTGGGTGGAGCAATATGCCCATTTGCCCGCGGCTCAATGGATGGAGCGGGCCTTGCGGGGGCGACCCCCGGCACTGGCGACCAGTACCCTTTCTGCCCAGCTTGCGGCGGCGCAGGCCGGAATTGGCCTTGCGGTGCTGCCGCATTTTCTGGCCCGGCGGGCAGGACTTGAATGCGTGGCGACGGATCTGGGGGTCGATCAGCAAATCTGGCTGGTCATCCATGCCGATCTTGCCCACTCCCGCCGCATGCGCGTGGTGGCCGATTATCTGGTGGACCTGTTCTCCACCCATCGCGCGATGCTGCGCGGCGTGGATGCATCCTGAATGAGGCTGGCCGGTGCGCGTCCGGCCAGCCTTGTTCTCACACGCCGGCAGGGCGCCGCAAATCCAGCGTGGTGGGGAATTCATCCGGCCCCTGCTCCGGGGTCACATGCAGAATGCCGGGTGTGTGCCCATCACTCTGGAAGCGGGCAAGGCGGCGCGCCTCGGCCTCATAGGCATTCACCGGGAAGGTGTCATAGCTGCGCCCGCCGGGATGGGAGACATGGTAGACGCAGCCCCCGCGCGAGCGGTTGCTCCATGTATCCACAATGTCGAACACCAGCGGCGTATGCACCGGAATGGTGGGGTGCAGGCCAGACCATGGCTGCCACGCCTTGTAACGCACCCCGGCCACGAAGGTGCCATTGCGCCCGGAAAAGGCCAAAGGCACCTGCCGCCCGTTGCAGGTGATGATATGGCGGTTGGGGTTGAAGCCCTCCACCTTCACCTGCACCCGCTCCACCGAGGAATCCACATAACGGGCCGTGCCGCCGCTCACGCCTTCCTCGCCCAGCACGTTCCAGCATTCCAACGCCTGCCGCACCTCAAGGTCCACGCCCGCATGCTGCACGGTGCCGAAAGCGGGGAAGCGGAACTCATACTGGGCGCGGAACCATTCAGGATCAAAGCCGTAGCCCGCATCGCCAAGGTCTTCGAGCACATCGAGAAAATCGGCCCACACATAGTGGGGCAGCATGAAGCGGTCATTCAGAACGGTGCCCCAGCGGCTGCACTTGCCTTCCACCGGCGCTTTCCACAAACGGGCGATGAGGGCGCGCAGCAGCAGTTGCTGGGCAAGGCTCATGCGCCAGTCTGGCGGCATCTCGAAGCAGCGGAACTCCACCAGCCCCAGACGGCCTGTCGGCCCATCCGGCGAATAGAGCTTGTCGATGGAGATTTCCGTGCGGTGGGTGTTGCCGGTCACGTCCACCAGCAGGTTCCGCAGCATCCGGTCCACCAGCCATGGCGCGACAGGCGCATGGTCCGGACCCTTCATCATGGAAAGGGCAATTTCCAGCTCATACAGGCTGTCATGCCGCGCCTCGTCTATGCGCGGATGCTGGGAGGTGGGGCCGATGAACAGGCCGGCAAACATATAGGAGAGCGAGGGGTGACGCTGCCAGTAGAGCAGCAGACTCTTCAGCAGGTCTGGCCGGCGCAGGAAGGGGCTGTCGGCCGGGGGTTCGCCGCCCACCACCACATGGTTGCCGCCGCCTGTGCCGGTGTGGCGACCGTCCACCATGAACTTTTCCGTGCCCAGCCGGGCAAGGCGCGCCTCTTCATACAGAATGCGCGAGATGTTCACGCACCCTTCCCAACTGCTGGAGGGGTGAACATTCACCTCCAGCACGCCGGGGTCCGGTGCGATGCGGATGAGGTTCAGGCGCGGATCGAAGGGCGGCGGATAGCCCTCCAGATGCACCGGCATCTCCAGCTCGATCGCCACCTGCTCAATGGCGGCGATCAGGTCCACATAGTCTTCCAGCGTTTCCAGCGGTGGCAGGAAGATGCACAGGCGGCCTCCGCGCGGTTCCACGCACAAGGCAGTGCGGGTCTGCATGCTGTTGATCTGCTGTGCATTGCGTTCGAGATAGGTGTGGATCAGCGCCTGTGCATAGGCACCAACCTCACGCGGCACGATGCGCCCGTTTGCAGGGCCGTGCTGCGCCGGATGCGCCTGATAGCGCCCCGCCAGTTCTTCCGCATCCGGCAGGGGACGGCGCGGTTCGAGCGGATCAAGCGGCACGGTGAACGGGTAGCTGGTGGGGGCCAGATAGGCGAGCGATTCCAGCGGCAGGCGATAGCCCATCGGGCTTTCACCGGGGATGAGGAACAGATGCTCGCGGCGGAAGGTCCAGTGCTCGGAGTGCCACACGCTGCCGGCTGGGGTCCACACCCGTTGCAGGGGCAGCACCGCGCCGGTGGCATTGGCAAGGCCCTGATTGAAGGTGCGCGCCAGCATGCGGCGCTCCACCTCATCCGCAATGCGCGGGTCTCCCGGAGGGATGTTCTCGGGAAGGCATTGCTCCTTCCACATATAATAGATGTTGTCCTCAAAAGCGGGCTGCACATGCTGCGCACCCACCGCGAGCTTCTCGGCGATGGCTTTGCAGAAGCGCTCGGCATCCGCCGGGGTCACACCATGATCTGCCTCCTCGGCGGCGATCAGATCCTCGCGCGTCCACAGGGGCTGGCCATCCTTGCGCCAGAACAGGTCAAACGACCAGCGCGGCAGGGTTTCGCCTGGATACCATTTGCCCTGCCCATAATGCAGCACACCCTCGGCTGAGAAGCGCTTGCGCAGGCGACGGATCAGATCGTCCGCCCGCGCGCGCTTGTGCGGCCCCATTGCCTCGGTATTCCACTCGTCGGCCTGATAGTCATCGATGGATACGAAGGTCGGCTCACCGCCCATGGTGAGGCGCACATCCATCGCTTTGAGATCCTCATCCACCTTGTGGCCGAGGACATCCAGCGCGCTCCATGTCTCATCCGAGAAGGGATAGGTGACGCGCGGTGCCTCGGCCACGCGGGCCACATGCATCTCGAACCCGAACTCGGCCTCCGCCTTCTCGTTCAGATAGCCGGTGATGGGTGCGGCAGAGCTATAATGCGGGGTGGCCGCCAGCGGAATATGGCCCTCGCCGCACAGCAGGCCGGAGGTCGGGTCCAGCCCGATCCAGCCTGCGCCGGGAATATAGACCTCGCACCAGGCGTGTAGGTCGCAGAAATCGACATCCGTGCCGGAGGGGCCATCCAGCGATTTCACATCCGGCTTGAGCTGGATGAGATAGCCGGAGGTGAAGCGTGCGGCGAGCCCCAGATGGCGCAGCAGTTGCACCAGCAGCCAGCCGGTATCGCGGCAGGAGCCAAGCCGTTTTTTCAGCGTCTCTTCCGGGGTCTGCACCCCCGGTTCCATGCGGATGACATAGCCGATCTCGCCTTGCAGGCGCTGGTTCAGCCCCACGAGAAAATCGACAATCCGGGTCTTCTTGCGCGCAATGGACTTGAGGAAGGCGTGGAAGAGCGGGCCTTCCTTTTCCAGCTCCAGATAGGGCGCAAGTTCCGCTTTCAATCCCTCGACATAGGTGAAGGGGAAGTTTTCGGCATATTCCTCGACAAAGAAATCGAACGGATTGAGCACGTCGAGCTTGGCCAACAGGTCCACATCAATGGCGAATTCCTCCACCTTTTCGGGGAAGACAATGCGGGCGAGCCAGTTTCCAAACGGGTCCTGCTGCCAGTTGATGAAGTGGTCCTTCGGGCTGATATTCAGCGCATAGGCTGGAATTTCGGTGCGGCTGTGCGGGGCGGGACGCAGGCGGACGGTCTGCGGGCCGAGAGAAACCGGCCGCTCGTAGCGGTAACGGGTGACATGACGCAGGCTGGCAAGGATGGACATGCTGGCACCTCATCCGGCGGGCCAATGAGGCGGCCCAAGGCTGATGCGTCAAAATTAGACAAGCCGTGCGCAGGTCCAAAGCACGTCTTTCAGGCGGTGCCTGCCATAAAAACAGGCAGGCACGCCTTTCGTCATATAAGCGGAGTGTTCTCCCCTGCGCTGAAACAGGCAAGAACCCTCACTTTCCGAGTGCGCGCAGGGGCTGCGGCGAGCCGGTAACCAATTCCTCTGAAAGACGCATCTGGCCGAACCCGCGCCCGGCCAGCCCTCATGCCGAGGCCGGCGCGGATGATGTGCCGCCCGCGGATGCCTCTTCCTGCGGGGCCTGTGGCGGCTCATCCTTCCTGCCGGTGAGGCGATTCTCCAGCCGTTGCATCACCGTATAGAAGGAGGGCACGAACAGCACCGCCAGACAGGTGGAGGCCAGCATGCCCGAAACCACCGTCACACCAATGGACATGCGCGAGGCCGCCCCTGCGCCGGTGGCGAACACCAGCGGCAACATGCCGAGAATGAAGGCAAAGGAGGTCATCAGAATAGGACGGAAACGCAGGCGCGCCGCCTCTTCCGCCGCCTCTTCTATGCTTTTGCCGCCCGCATGTTGCTCCCGCGCATATTCCACAATCAGGATGGCATTCTTGGCCGCCAGCGCGATGAGCAGCACAAGGCCGATCTGCGTGTACATGTTGTTGGACAGGCCGGACCCCATCAGCAACAGCAGCGCAATCACCGTGCCCAGCAGGGCCAGCGGCACCGCGAGGATGACGCTGAGTGGCTGAATCCAGCTTTCATACTGGCCAGCCAGCACGAAATAGACCAGCAGGATCGCAAGGCCGAACACATAGTAGATCTGGTTGCCGACAACCTCTTCCTGATAGGACATCGCTGTCCACGCAAACCCGGTGCCGGGTGGCAGGGTGGCATCGGCGATCTGCGCCATCAGGTCCATCGCCTGCCCGGAGGAAAAGCCCGGAGCCGGGCCGCCCACAATGCTGGACGAGGGATACAGGTTATAAAGCGAGATGAGAGGTGCGCCCTGTGTCATCTCCACGGAGACCATGCTGCCGATGGGCACCATGTTTCCATCCGGCGTGCGTACCTTGAGCGCCAGCAGGTCTTCCGGGGTCACGCGGAATTGCGAGTCGGCCTGCACATAGACCTGGAAAACCTGCCCGAACTTGTTGATCTGCGTGACATAGGTGGAGCCGAGATAGGACGAGATGGTGGAGAAGATCTGCTCCACGCTCACGCCAACCGTTTCGGCCATGATGCGGTTCACATCGACATTGATCTGCGGTGCTCCAGCCTGAAACGAGGATGAAACCATGCGCAGCGAGGACTGGGCATTGGCCTTGTCGACAATGGAATCGGTGATCTGCTGGAGCAGGCGGTAGTCGAAATTGCCGTCCTTGATCTGCGGCTGCATGGTGAAGCCGGAGGCGTTGCCGATGCCCTGAATCGCGGGCGGCACAATCACCATGGCATGGGCCTGCTCAACCGCCTTCAGGGCCTTGGTCATGTTGTCGTAAACATCACGCAGTCCCTGCCCGGTGGTGGCGTAGCGCTCGCTCCACGGCTTCAGCGTCACATAGACCACGCCTGCATTGGAGAGCGAGGCGTTGTTGTCGAGAACCGAAATGCCGGTAATGCCGAAGGCAACCTGCACGCCCGGCACCTTCATCACGATATCGGTGACCTGATGGATCACCTCCTGCGTGCGCTGGGTGTTGGCGCCATCCGGCAATTGTGCGGCGACAAGCACATAGCCCTGATCCTCAACCGGAAGGAATGAGGTGGGCACGCGGGTCAGCCCGTAAACGGCCATGCCCATCAGCACCAGCGCCACACAGGACATGAGCTTGGCATGACGGACCATGTGGGTGATGAGCCGCACATACCAGCGTTCCGCCACCGCATAGCAGGCATTGAAGGCGCGAAAAACGATGTTGCGCTTTTCGGGCGGAACCGGCGTGCGCAGCCACAGGGCGCACTGGGTCGGTTTCAGCGTGATGGCGTTGATGGCGGAGATGAAGGCCGTTGCCGCGATGACCAGCGCGAACTGCCGGAAAATCTCGCCCGTAAGGCCGGGAATGAAGGCGGCGGGCAAAAACACCGACATCAGCACCAGCGTGATGCCGATGACCGGGCCGAACAGTTCATCCATCGCCTTTTCAGCGGCAAGCCGTTGCGGCATGCCTTCCTCGACATGGCGCGAGACGCCTTCCACGATGACGATGGCATCATCCACCACAATGCCGATGGCCAGCACGATGGCGAACAGGGTCGAGATGTTCACCGTGAAGCCCATGGCATCCATGGCGGCGAATGCACCGATGATAGTCACGGGCACCGTGGTTGCCGGCACCAGCATCGCCCGCCAGTCCTGCAGGAACAGCATGATGACGATGAGCACCAGAATCGCGGCCTCGAACAGGGTCTTGTAGACCTCGTCAATCGAGGCGGTCACGAACAGGGTGGTGTCGAAGGGAACATTATATTCCAGCCCCTCGGGGAAGCTTTTCTTCAGCTCCTCCATCTTGGCGGCAACCAGTTCTGCGGTTGCAAGGGCATTGGCATTCGGCAGCAGGAAGATGCCGATGCCCGCCGCAGGTTTGTTCTCCTGCGTGAAGTTGTGGGAATAGCTCTGGGAACCGAGTTCCACCCGGGCGATGTCGCGCACGCGCACAATGCGCCCGCCATCATCATTGTCCACCTTGACGATGATGTTCTCATATTGGGAGACATCATCCAGTCGGCCCTGAATGTTCAGCGTATACTGGAAGCTGGCATTGCTGGGCGCAGGCGGAATGCCGAGCTGGCCGGCGGTGACTTCCTGACTCTGGTTGCGGATGGCATTGGTGACATCATCCGGGGTCAACCCGTATGTCTGCATCTTCTGCGGGTCCATCCAGATGCGCATGGCATAGGAACCCGCACCGAATACCGCGACATTGCCCACGCCTTCCAGACGCGCCAGCTCGTTCTGGATATTGATGACCGCGTAATTGTTCAGGAAAAGTCCGTCAAAACGGTTGTCCGGCGAAGTGAGGGACACGAACTCCAGAATGGAGGTGCCCTTCTGCTGCACTGTCACGCCCTGCACCTGCACGGCCTGGGGCAGGGATGACAGGGCAATGGACACCCGGTTCTGCACCAGCACCTGCGCGATGTTCGGGTCGGTGCCGATGGCAAAGGTCACCACCAGCGTATAGGTGCCGTCAGAGGCCGACCAGGACTGCATGTACAGCATGTCCTCAACCCCGTTCACCTGCTGCTCGATGGGCAGGGCGACGGTGTTGATGAGGGTATTGGCCGAGGCACCGGGATAGGTGGTGCTGACCGTAACGGTCGGAGGCACCACGTTCGGATATTGCGAAACGGGCAGCCGCATCAGCGACACCAGCCCGATCAGCACAATAACCATCGCCAGAACGTTCGAAAGAACCGGTCGCTCGATAAAGAAGCGTGAGATCATGGCCGCTGCCTGACGTTCGTTGGCGGATCAGTTCCGGGGCGGAGCCGTCGGGGCGGGTGAGGTGGATGCCGCAGGGGCAGCCGGCGTGCTGGTGCTGGCCGGTACGTTCTCCTGTATCGACAGGTCCGCAGTGGGGGCCGGGGTCGGGTCTGCCGGTGTGCCCTTGATCTCTCCGGTCTTGGGGGTCACCTTCGAGCCGGGAACAGCCCGCTGGATGCCGGAGATGATGACGCGATCCCCCTCTTTCAGGCCGCTTTCAATGGCGCGCAGGCCATTGTTCTGCAACTGGCCGAGAGTGACCTGCCGCTGTGAGACGACATTGTCGGCATTGACGGTGAGCAGATAGAAGCCCTGCTGGTTGCTGCTGATGCTGGCATCCGGCACCAGAAGGGTATCCTGCGCCACACCGACAGGAATGCGGACCCGCGCGAACAGGCCGGGCAGGAGCGCGAGGCTCTTGTTGTCGAGAATTCCCCGCACGCTCAGCGTGCCCAGATTGGGGTCCACCTGCGGGGCAATATAATCCAGCCTGCCGGTATGGGGGAAACCATGTTCGGTCTGGAGGCCGACCTCAACGGGAATGGCACCGGGATTCGCCCGAAGGCTGGCAAGCGCGGAGCCCGCCCTTTCCAGATTGTCGCGCAGACGCAGGGTCTGCTGCTCGCTCAGGGTGAACCAGACATAGATCGGGTCCACCTGAATGATGCTGGCAAGCTTTGTTGGCCCGCCATATCCCACCAGCGCCCCGACATCCTGAAGATGGGCGGTGACGATTCCGTCAAACGGCGCAACAACCTCGGTATAGCCAAGCTGGATCTTGGCCAGATCAAGCGATGCCTGCGCATTCTGGGTGTTGGCTACAGCAGAATCGCGCTTGGCACGGGCGACATCCAGAGTGGCCTGCGATGAGAAATCGCGGGCGGCAAGCTGGTTTTGCCGGTTGAATTCGGCTTCCGCCTGAATCTGGTCGGCCTGTCTTGCGGCAAGGGTTGCTTCCGCCTGTTTGACATCGGCCTGATAATTGTCCTGCTCGATGACGAACAGGACAGTCCCCTTTTTGACCAGCTGGCCATCGGTATAGTTGATCTGGCGCAGGAAGCCCTGCACGCGGGCATTCAGGTCCACCGCATTGATGGAGGCCGTATTGCCGGTGAAGTCGATGAAACTGGTCACTTTTTCCAGCAGCACCGGGGCAATTGTGACATCCGGCGGTGGGGGCGGCACATAAGTATTGTCTTCCTGACAGGCCGCAAGAAGAACAGTGGCGGCCAGAATACTGATCCGTCCAACCCAGTTCCTGCCCATGAAGCGCCTGCGGGCGCGGGCCCCCTGAAATCCTGTCATTGTGACCCTCAATTGTGCGGGGACATCCGCTAGGGCTGAAGCGTCCGGAAATGTTAGTGGCCAGATTCAGGTGAGTCTACGCTTAAGTCCATGAAGTTAACGTCATATAATGGCCAATTCTCTCCCTCTACCGGGGTAGGGGCAGCCGCGGAAAGGGTGACCCAACGCCGCGTGACACGGTTCTGCCTTGACTTGCGGCTACAGGAAAGGCAGCTTCCCGCCAATTATGGATGGGCCAGCAGTCCATCACCCGAACCTTACGGAAAAGCATGCGCAGCTATCTGGACTTCGAGAAGCCGGTCGCCGAACTCGAGGCCAAGGTCGAGGAATTGCGTGCCCTGTCAGTCTCCGGGGATAGCGTCGCCATTCGCGATGACATCCAGCGTCTGGAAGGCAAGGCCCGCGATGCGCTCGCCTCCCTCTATGCGAACCTGACCCCCTGGCAGAAGACGCTGGTGGCCCGCCACCCGCTGCGGCCGCATTTCGCCGCCTTCGCGACCGGTCTGTTCGAGGATTTCACGCCGCTGGCGGGTGATCGCAAATTTGGCGAGGATGAAGCCATTATTGGTGGCTTCGCACGCTTTCGCGGTGAAGCGGTTTGCGTGATGGGCCATGAAAAGGGTTCCACCACACAGACCCGCATCAAGCACAATTTTGGCATGGCCCGCCCGGAAGGCTACCGCAAGGCCGTGCGGTTGATGGAACTGGCCGACCGTTTCGGCCTGCCGGTGATCTCTCTGGTCGATACAGCCGGTGCCTATCCCGGAATCGGTGCGGAAGAACGGGGGCAGGCTGAGGCCATTGCCCGTTCCACAGATGCCTGCCTTGGCCTGAGCGTGCCGAATGTTTCCGTGATTATCGGTGAGGGTGGCTCCGGCGGCGCGATTGCGATCGCCACTGCCAACAGGGTGCTGATGATGGAGCACTCCATCTACAGCGTCATCTCGCCGGAAGGTGCGGCCTCCATTTTGTGGCGCGACACCACAAAGGCGCAGGAAGCCGCTACCAACATGAAGATCACGGCGCAGGATCTTGTGAAGTTCGGCGTCATTGATTCCATCATCAAGGAACCAATGGGCGGCGCTCACCGTGACCCGCAAGCCGCGATTGAGGCTGTTGGTGATGCCATCCAGTCTTCGCTGGAAGAGCTGGCCGGAATGGATGGAAAGGCCGTGCGCAAGGCGCGGCGCGACAAGTTCCTCGCCATTGGCCGCAAGCTCTGAGTTTGTGCAATGATGAAGGCGGCGCCAGTGGGCGCCGTTTTTTGTTAAGCTTCTGTTAACCGGGTCAGGTGGTTTATGCCGGATGAGGCGGTGATGCGCGCATGTTCGACGCTCCAACCTCATCTTGGCCTCATTTCACTCATTTTCTCGGCTCTGGCCCTTTCAGCCCTTGGTGTGCCTGCCCCTTCCGGGTATGGCACAGGGGGTTTCCGTCAGGAAAATGCGGGGGCTGCGGGCCAAGGGGCGGGCGTTTCGCCATCTGGTACGCTAACGTTTCGTCAAGAGGCGGGGCATCAGGATGTCCTTTCATCTGAACGGTGCGGATCTTGGGAGTTCTGCGTTGAGCCGACCGAATAAAACATTGTCCCGCATGCGCATGGTGGCATTGGCCGCCGTGGCCGCGCTGTCCATTGCTGCTTGCAACCAGACGGACAATGTCTCGCGCAAGGCAAACAAGCCCCTTACGCCGCAAATGCTGTCTCTGATTTCACAGAAGGGCATGTCTCCGGCCAGCCCGATTCTGGTGCAGATCTACAAGCAGGAATCCGAGCTTGAGGTGTGGAAGCAGGGTTCAGACGGGCGTTATGCGCTGCTGAAAACCTATCCCATCTGCCGTTGGTCGGGCGAGCTTGGCCCGAAGAAGAAGATTGGCGACCGGCAGGCCCCGGAAGGCTTCTACACGATCACGCCCGGGCAGATGAACCCGAATTCCAGCTACTATCTGTCATTCAATCTCGGCTTTCCCAATGCCTTCGACAAGGCGCATGGGCGCACGGGCGAGTTCCTGATGGTGCATGGAGATTGCTCGTCCTCCGGCTGCTATGCCATGACGGATGAACAGATTTCTGAAGTGTTCTCCCTGGCGCGGGAGAGTTTTGCGGGTGGCCAGCGCTCCTTCCAGGTGCAGGCCTATCCCTTCCGCATGACGCCAAAAAACATGGCGAAGCACCGCAACAATCCGAATATGCCCTTCTGGCGGAACCTGAAGCAGGGCTATGACCATTTTGCCGTGACCCGGCAGGTGCCGAAGGTCAACAGTTGCGGCTACAAATATGTGTTTGATGCCGAGGCCGGGCCGGGCCAGCGTTTCGATGCGGCCGCCCCATGCCCGAGCTATCAGGTGCCGGAAGCCATCGCCTCAGCGGTGGCCAGCAAGACACAGCGTGACAACGCGCAGATTGCAGCCCTGTCGCCCCACTCGCCCGTGGCTCCGGTGCGGACCGGCCGCGATGGTGGCATGCACCCGGTCTTCATGGAAGAGATCAAGCGGCGTGAGGGGCGCTCTCCTGCCATCGCTTTTGCGCCTGTGCCCGGCACGGTTCCAGAGGCTGTAAATCCGCCCGGACCTGATCTTTCCGGTGCAGATACGCAATTGAGTGAGGTGATGACGGAGGAAGAGCCTGTGCCGGTTGTAACACCGCCGCCTTCTGAAACCATGCGCGCATCCGCACCCTTGGCCGCTTCCGAGCCGGGGCCGGGCAGTGTCACCATGTCTCCTGCACCGCCACCGGCTCCTGTGTCGGGTGATGATGGGCTGACGACGGGCAGTTTTTGATCGGGCCATCCGGCAGGAACAGGATTTCTGGGTAAGGGGAAAGCCGGTGGCTCTTGGGTCGCCGGCTTTTTTGTTTTCTGGAAAGACCCTGCTAGAGCCAAAAGGGCATCCGGGAGCCTGCCGGCTCTTCGCAGAAAAACAGGGCGGCGTTGGGAGGAGAGGGCAGAGAAGGGGTTGGCCTGAAGAAAGGGGCCTTGGCCTGCCGGATGAACAAAGCCGGATTGCCTGAGCGCGCCATACTTTCGGGATGAGGCGCGGCAGGTTTTATCCTGTGTGCGGCTCAGGATAGACGGGCACAGGCGCGGTATTGTGTCTTTGGGGGAGTTGCGGGCGGCTCGGACGTTGCTTGGCCGGAGCGTGTTCCCGGACAGTATAGTCCGCCATCACCGCGCATGAAAATGCTGGCCGGCTTTCAGCTTACGGCAACATGAAAGCCGGATGAACGGGAAGGTTCATCCGGCTTTGTGCATGTCAGGACAGGCTGCCGTGGCAGTGCTTGTATTTCTTGCCGGAACCGCAGGGGCACAACTCATTGCGACCAATGCGGCCCCATGTGGCCGGGTCATCAGGGTCACGGTTGGCCGCATCGCCATCCATGGAGGCGGGTTCGGCCAGCGCGGCAAAGGCGGCGGAAGCCAGTGCCATCTCATCCTCACCCGTGGTCGGGTCCAGATGATGGGCCTCCATCGGGGGCAGATCCTCCATCGGCGGCGGCTGGGTCATGATCTCCACCCGCATGAGCTGGGAAGTGACCACTTCACGCAGATTGTTGAGCATGGCGGAGAAGAGGTTGAACGCCTCGCTCTTGTACTCGTTCAGCGGATCACGCTGGGCATAGCCGCGCAGGCCCACCACCTGACGCAGATGATCCAGCATCGCGATATGCTCGCGCCACAGATGATCCAGAGTCTGGAGAAGGATGGACTTCTCCACATAGCGCATCAGTTCCGGGCCATAGGCCTCCGCCTTGCGGGCCATGTGTGCATCGACATGCTGCTGCACGCGCTCGGCCATTTCCGGCCCGGCAATGCCTTCTTCCTGCGCCCACTCCTGCACGGGCAGGTCCAGTGCAATGGCCTGAACTAGGGCTTCATGCAGGGCATCCGTATCCCACTGCTCGGGATAAGAGCTTTCGGGAATGAACTTGGCGACAGTATCGGCAACAAGGGCGTGGCGCATGTCCGCGACCGTCTCGGCGATATCCTCGTCATTCATCAGCTCAAGGCGCTGCTCGAACACCACCTTGCGCTGGTCATTCAGCACGTCATCATATTTGAGGACGTTCTTGCGCATGTCATAGTTGCGCGCTTCCACCTTCTGCTGGGCTTTCGCCAGCGCCCGGTTGATCCAGGGGTGGATGATCGCCTCGCCTTCCTTCAGGCCGAGCTTCTGGAGCATGCCATCCAGCCGGTCCGAGCCGAAGATGCGCATCAGGTCATCATCAAGCGACAGGAAGAACTTGGAATGGCCGGGGTCACCCTGACGGCCGGAACGACCACGCAACTGGTTGTCGATACGGCGGCTTTCGTGACGCTCGGTGCCGATGACATACAGGCCGCCGGCTTTCAGCGCATCCTGCTTCATCTCTTCTACTTCAGCGCGAATCCGCTCTTCCGCGGCCTCGCGCTCCGCCCCCTCCGGCATGTCCTTCAGTTCAATGGAAATGCGCATTTCCGCAGAACCACCGAGCTTGATGTCGGTACCACGGCCCGCCATGTTGGTGGCGATGGTGACCGCACCCGGCACACCAGCCTGCGAGACGATGAAGGCTTCCTGCTCGTGATAGCGGGCATTGAGCACCGCGAATGACTTGCCAGAACGGTCCCGTCCGGTGAAGGCGTCCGGGTCGGTAAAGTCCTTCTGCCTGAAGCCGGCCTTTTTCAGCAAATCCGCCAGAATCTCCGACTTCTCGATCGAGGTGGTGCCCACCAGAACCGGCTGGCCACGCTGGGCGCATTCACGGATCAGCTCGATGATGGCGTTGTATTTTTCCGTTGCGGAACGATAAACCTCGTCATCATCATCAATACGCGCCACCGCCACATTGGTGGGAACGGAGATCACGTCGAGCTTGTAGATGTCCGCGAACTCGGCAGCCTCGGTGTCGGCCGTGCCGGTCATGCCCGCAAGCTTTTTGTAGAGGCGGAAATAGTTCTGGAAGGTGATGGAGGCCAGCGTCTGGTTCTCAGGCTGGACCTGCACCCGCTCCTTGGCTTCCAGCGCCTGATGCAGGCCTTCGGAGAAGCGGCGGCCCGGCATCATGCGGCCGGTGAACTCGTCAATGATGACGACCTCATTGTTCCGCACGATATAGTCCTTGTCCCGCTGGAACAGGGCATGGGCGCGCAGGGCCTGGTTGACATGGTGAACCACCGAGACATTCTCGATGTCATACAGGCTATCGGACTTCAGCAGCCCGGCTTCCTGAAGCATGCCCTCCATCTTTTCCATACCAGCTTCGGTCATGGAAACGGCGCGCTGCTTCTCGTCCACCTCATAGTCCGATTTGTCGAGCTTCGGAATATAGGCGTCGATGGTGTTGTAGAAATCGGAACGGTCGTCGAGCGGGCCGGAGATGATGAGCGGCGTGCGCGCCTCATCAATGAGGATGGAGTCCACCTCATCAACGATGGCGTAATGATGCGGCCGCTGCACCATCTGCGCGCGCTCATACTTCATGTTGTCGCGCAGATAGTCGAAGCCCAGCTCGTTATTGGTGGCGTAGGTGATGTCGCTGGCATAGGCCTGTCGGCGCTCGTCATCATCCATGCCATGCACGATAATGCCGGTGGTGAGGCCCAGAAAGCTGTAAAGCTCGGCCATGGTTTCGGCGTCGCGTCGGGCAAGGTAGTCATTCACCGTCACCACATGCACGCCCTTGCGGGCCAGTGCATTGAGGTAAACCGGCAGGGTCGCCACCAGCGTCTTGCCTTCGCCGGTCTTCATTTCGGCGATACCGCCTTCATGAATGACCATGCCGCCGATCATCTGGACATCAAAGGGGCGCATGCCAAGCGCGCGCTTGGCCCCCTCGCGCACGGTGGCAAAGGCCGGAACCAGCAGGCTGTCAACGCTGGCGCCTTCCGCGATCTGGCGCTGGAACTCTGCCGTGCGGGCGCGCAGCGCCTCGTCGGAGAGGGCTTCCACCTCTTTTTCAAGGGCATTGATCGCCTGAACGCGAGAGCGGTACCCCTTCACCCGACGATCATTCGCCGAGCCGAAAAGCTTGCGTGCAATTCCACGAAACATGGTAATCTCTGGTTCCGATCCGTCAGGCCGTCGGGAGCGGGCAGGCCGCGAGCTTGAACCTTCAGGATCTTGTCATGTGCTCATCCGTGCAACACGGATGATGTGGATTGCACATGGACACCTGCAATGCGGCGTCAGCAAGTCCGAAGGCGGCCCAAGACTGCCCGTTCGAAGACTGCCCGCTCGACCAGTGGCAGGCAGCCATATGCCACGCGCCGCCCGAAAGAGCCGCCCGTTGCCAGACAGCACCCTGACGGCGCATCGTTCCGAGACTTATGAACGCCACTGCCCAATGTCAATGTAAGGGGTCGATTTGATATGCCCTTATCTATAGGAAAGCCGCGATCAGGCGCGCGCGGGCCCTTGGGCGAGCCGAATGCTTTGCCTTGCTTTCAGCGCGGAACATGATATACGCGCTGCTTCCGTCGTACCCGGCCGGGGGCTGAACGGACGGCTTTCTTTTGTCTTTGCGAAAGAGGGCAGGACCTTTTGGTCCGTCGTCCCGTGTCTCCGCCTTCCGCGCTTCGCGCCTTTCGGAAAGGCAAGAAGGGCTCGGCGTCGGGTCGGTGGAGTTTGTAACGAAAGGCAAGAACACATGCCGCTCTATGAGCACGTGTTCCTCGCGCGCCAGGACGTGTCCGCGCAGCAGGTCGAGGAACTGACCGCCCGTTTCAAGGGTGTGATTGAGGAAAATGGTGGTTCGGTCGGCAAGATCGAATACTGGGGCGTGAAGTCCCTCACCTACCGCATGAACAAGAACCGCAAGGCTCACTTCACGCTCATGAACATCGACGCCCCTGCGGCGGCGCTGCTTGAGCTGGAGCGTCAGCAGCGCATTGACGAAGACGTCCTGCGCATCCTGACCCTGCGTGTGGAAGAGCACGAGGAAGGCCAGTCCGCCATGCTTCAGAAGCGTGAGCGTGAGGATCGTGGTTTCGGCGGTCGTGAAGACCGTCCGCGCCGTGGCCCGCGCCAGAACGATTCTGCCCAGGCTGAGGGAGAAAACTGATGGCTTTCGCTTCTTCTGGTGGCGCCGCTGGCGCTGGTGGCGGCGGAGCCCGTCGTCCCTTCTTCCGTCGTCGCAAGACCTGCCCGTTCTCCGGCGCGAATGCTCCGAAGATCGACTACAAGGACGTGCGTCTGCTGCAGCGCTATATTTCCGAGCGCGGCAAGATTGTCCCGTCCCGCATCACGGCTGTCTCGGCCAAGAAGCAGCGTGAGCTCGCCCAGGCGATCAAGCGCGCACGCTTCCTGGGCCTGCTGCCCTTCGTGATCCGCTGATTGTTGTTGGCCCTGCCTGTTGCACCTTCGGGTGCAGGGCAGGGCCTACGACCTGATGGCAGCCTTGCTGCCGGATAATGCCGACGCGTCATGGGGTTTGCCCCAAGGCGTATGTTGGGGTGAATTGCACCTCTAACCGCCCATGCTGCGGGACAGCTTGTCAGATGTTGCTCGTTCTTCTTGTCGCCATTGCCGCGGGGGTCGCCTCTGCGCTGCTCGCCGCCGGTGTTGCGGCAGGATCAATGGTGGCCGTCCCCCTTTTTTATCTCGCCCCCATGCCGGTGCTGGTTGCCGGTATCGCCTTTTCATCCACTGCGGCGCTGCTTGCGTTTCTGGTGGCGGCAATTGGGCTGGGATGGAACTTTGGCAGCACATTCCTGATGGCATATGTGGTGGGCATTGGCGGACCCGCATTCGGGCTGGCCTATGCCGCATTGCTGGCACGCCCGGAAGCTGCCGGCCGGAATGGCCTGCTGTGGTTTCCGGTAGGCGGGCTTGTTCTGCTGACCGCCCTGTTCGCCACGATCAGCGTTTGTGTCGCAGTGCTGACCATGGCTTCGGATTACGAGACCTACAAGGCCACAATCATCAATCTGGTTGATGCAATGGCATCGTCCCGCCCTCATCTTCCGCCTGAGCAGGACACGGTGCGAATGGCCGAGCTGGTGGCGCAGGTGCTGCCGCCGATGGCCGCTGCGGCGAGCATGGGCTCATTGCTCGTCTGTCTGTATCTGTCCGGGCGGGCGGCTCTGGCTTCCGGAAATCTTGCGCGGCCCTGGCCATCTCTGGCATCCCTGCGTCTGCCATCGAAGACCCTGCCGGCGCTGGCTGTGGCTGCGGGGCTCTCGCTTTTCCCCGGCATGATGGGCCTTTTGAGCTCGGTGGCTCTGGCGACACTGGTTCTGGCCTATGCATTGGCCGGCTTTTCGGTCCTGCATGCCGTGACCATGGGCATGGGCGCGCGTTTTCTCATTCTGGCCATTGCATGGACATCCACGCTGCTTTTGGGCTGGCCCGGTATCCTTGTCGCGATGCTTGGATGTGCGGACGCGATGCTGGATCTGCGTTCACGTTTCACAACCGGGCGCAGACCGCCGCCAGCAAATGATCGCTGAACGCGCTTCATCTTTTCTTTTCATAAAATCATAGACCCGGAAAATATCAGGAGATTCAAATGGACGTTATTCTGCTCGAGCGCGTGGCCAAGCTGGGCCAGATGGGCGATGTGGTGAAGGTGCGTGATGGTTACGCCCGCAACTTCCTGCTGCCCAACCACAAGGCCCTGCGCGCCACCAAGGAAAACCGCACCCGCTTTGACACCATGAAGGTGGAGCTGGAAGCCCGTAACCTGGAGCGTCGTCAGGAGGCTGAGGCCGTTGCAGAGAAGCTGGCCGGCCAGGTTGTGGTGATGATTCGTCAGGCTGGTGAAAGCGGCCACCTGTATGGCTCCGTCTCCACCCGCGATATCGCTGATGGCCTCGTGGCTGTTGGCTTCACGGTTGATCGTCAGCAGGTTGTGCTCAACCACCCGATCAAGGCGCTGGGCATGACCGAAGTGCCGGTGACCCTGCATCCTGAAGTGGAAGTCACTGTTCGCGTGAATGTTGCGCGCAGTGCTGAGGAAGCCGAGCGTCAGGAGCGTGGCGAAGACGTGCGCACCTCGCGTGATGAAGATGCCGAGATCGAGGCCGAACTGGCCGTGCAGCGTGCTGAAGTGGCTGCCGAGCTGGCCGCTGAAGACGGTTTCGTCGAAGAAGATTGATCTGTGTCAGAACGCCGCGCCGAAAATGGTGCGGCGTTCATCGTCTGTTTGAAATTCAGGGGTTAAAACACCCGCCGGCATGAGATTCGCAATTCATCGCGGACTCTGCAGAAAAACTGGATTTAAGGCTGCACTTCGTGTGTGGGGGAACACATGGTCAAGAGAATCGCCGTTTTTGCCGCGCTTGTGCTCGGCTATGTGGCAACCGGAATGGCGCTGAGTGCAAGCCAGCCTGAGGCTGCTCCCACGGCGGAAGCTGCGCGCGTGAGCATTCTGGACTGATTTTTCTGTACCCGCTGCCTGAGCCGGGTTGGAAACCAGGTTTCCGTTTGCCCGTCGGTTAACCCCGGCGGGCAAACGCATTCAGCTGAAGGCCGGGACCGTTTGTTTCAGGTCGACCAGTCGCACAGGATGCGGCCGGGATTATCCTGCGGGATCGTGGCGCTGTAGCCTGCCCCATTTTCACTATGTGCTTCGCCCTTGGCATTCCCGCGTGCAATCAGGGAGCCAAAAATACCTTGCACCCTTGCATGCGGGGTGTTGAAGATCAGCACCATGGCATTGATGCCATTCTCATTCCCAAGAGCCACTTCCAGTTTCTGAAGCGGAAGCCCCTCAAAACTGCCCTGAAGTGGGATGCTGAGTCGCGTGTGGTCGCCAGCATTTTTAGAGGCGATGGGACCAATATTGCTGACAAGATCAGCAGGTATTTCCAGTTGAATGCTGGTGTCTTCAGCCGCGGCCTGTGGCGTTTCACTGAAGATGTTGCCGTAACGCTCAGATACAGAGCGCATGAACAGCTCAAAGGGGACCCCCTCGCTCACGGGGTCACATTCATAAAATGTCTCAAGAAAACTGTCGAACCCGGCTGCTGCGGCAGGCAGGGGTGCCCACAGGGCCGGCATGAAAAAGGCGGCGCCGACCAAAGTCCGCACCGCCTTTTGAAGGCAAGTTCCCGATGAAGATTGCATCACCTGTTCTCCTGTCCCGCTAAAAGATAGCGGGGGACAGGAGAAGTGCAACCCAAAAGGGTAGAGAACCCTCAACCCTTGCGCTGGGCCAGCGCGGCCTGCGCTGCCGCAAGGCGGGCGATTGGCACGCGGTAGGGCGAGCAGGACACATAATCCAGCCCGATGCTCTCGCAGAATGCGACAGAGGCCGGGTTGCCACCATGCTCACCGCAGATGCCGAGCTTGATGTCCGGACGGGTAGCGCGACCGCGCTCCGCACCGATCTTCACCAGTTCACCCACGCCGTCCACATCAATGGAGACGAACGGATCAATCTCCAGAATACCCTTCTGGACATATACGCCAAGGAAGGTCCCCGCATCATCGCGCGAGATGCCAAGCGTGGTCTGGGTGAGATCGTTGGTGCCGAAGGAGAAGAACTCGGCGCTTTTGGCAATCTCGCCCGCCTGAAGAGCTGCACGGGGCAGCTCGATCATGGTGCCCACCTTGAAGGTGAGGGTGGCGCCGGTCTCTTCCTCAACAGCCGCAGCGGCGTTGCGGATAACCTCTTCCACGATCTTGAACTCGGCAGAGGTCGCGATCAGCGGAACCATCACTTCCGGCACCACAGCCTCGCCCGTCTCGCGGGCAGCAGCAACGGCAGCCTCGAAGATGGCGCGTGCCTGCATCTCGGCAATTTCCGGATAGGCGATGGCGATGCGGCAGCCGCGGAACCCGAGCATCGGGTTCATTTCATGCAACTCGCGATTGCGCCGGGTGATCTTCTCCGGGTCCACGCCAAGGCTCTTGGCCACTTCAGCGGTTTCCGCCTCGGTATGGGGCAGGAACTCGTGCAGCGGCGGGTCCAGCAGGCGGATAGTGACTGGCAGGCCCTTCATGATTTCGAAGAGCTTGGCGAAGTCATCCCGCTGCATGGGCAGCAGCTTGGCCAGCGCCGCACGGCGACCAGCCTCGTCTTCGGACAGGATCATCTCACGCACGGCGAGGATGCGGCCCTGATCGAAGAACATATGCTCGGTCCGGCACAGGCCAATGCCTTCCGCACCGAAGGAGCGGGCCATGCGTGCATCTGCCGGGGTTTCGGCATTGGCGCGCACATTCAGGCGACGCACCTTGTCTGCCCAGCCCATGAGGGTGGCAAACTCGCCGGAGAGTTCAGGCTGCTGCATGGGCACTTCGCCCTTCAGCACCTGCCCGGTGCCACCATCAATGGTGAGCAGGTCGCCCTTCTTGAAGGTTTCGCCACCCACGGTCAGGGTCTGGGCTGCATAGTCGATGCGCAGCGAGCCGGCACCGGAGACGCAGGGCTTGCCCATGCCACGCGCCACCACGGCGGCGTGCGAGGTCATGCCGCCACGCGAGGTGAGGATGCCTTCTGCGGCGTGCATGCCGTGAATGTCTTCCGGGCTGGTTTCCACACGCACCAGAATGACCTTCTTGCCCTTTTCCTTCGCGGTCTCGGCTTCATCGGCAGAGAATACGATGGCACCGGCGGCAGCGCCGGGGGAGGCAGGCAGACCGGTGGTGAGCACGGTGCGGGCGGCCTTGGGATCAATGGCCGGATGCAGCAGCTGGTCGAGCGCGGCAGGATCGACGCGGCTTACCGCCTCTTCCTGCGTGATCAGCCCCTCATTGGCCAGCTCCACGGCGATGCGGAGAGCCGCCTTGCCGGTGCGCTTGCCATTGCGGGTCTGGAGCATCCACAGCTTGCCCTGCTCCACCGTGAACTCAAGGTCCTGCATGTCACGGTAGTGGTTTTCAAGGATATGCGAGATCTTCTCGAATTCCTTGAAGGCTGCCGGCATGGCGGCTTCCATGGAAGGCTTGTCGGAGCCTGCCTCGATGCGTGCCAGTTCGGTCAGGTTCTGCGGGGTGCGGATGCCCGCCACCACGTCTTCGCCCTGCGCGTTCACAAGGAACTCGCCATACAGGGCATTTTCGCCGGTGGACGGGTTGCGGGTGAAGGCCACGCCGGTAGCGGACGTTTCACCCATGTTGCCGAACACCATGGACTGCACGTTCACAGCCGTACCCCAGCTTTCGGGGATGGACTGGAGACGGCGATAGGTGATGGCGCGATTGTTCATCCACGAGCTGAACACGGCGCTGATCGCGCCCCAGAGCTGCTCGTTGGGGTCCTGCGGGAACGGCTTGCCCAACTCGTCCTCGAACTTCGCCTTGTACTTGCCCACGAGATGGGCCCAGTCATCGGCCGAAAGGTCGGTATCGAGCGTGTAGCCCTTCTCGTCCTTGTAGTTTTCGAGGATCTCCTCGAAATGATGGTGCGGCACGTTCATGACCACGTCGGAATACATGGTGATGAAACGGCGGTAGCTGTCATAGGCGAAGCGGCGGTCACCGGCGAGCTTTGCAACAGCCTCGACCGTGTGGTCGTTGAGGCCGAGGTTCAGCACGGTGTCCATCATGCCCGGCATGGATGCGCGGGCGCCGGAGCGCACGGATACCAGCAGCGGATTGGCGGCATCACCAAAGGACTTGCCGGTGAGGCGCCCAACTTCCGCCAGTGCCTTCTCCAGATCCCCCTTCAGCTCGGGAGGATAGGCGTGCCCATTCTTGTAATAATAGGTGCACACCTCTGTGGTGATCGTAAAGCCGGGCGGTACGGGCAGGCCGAGATTGGACATCTCGGCGAGGTTCGCACCCTTGCCACCGAGCAGATTTTTCATATCGGCTTTGCCCTCGGCCTTGCCGTCGCCGAAGGTGTAGACCCATTTCGTCATCGAAGAGATCCCTTGTGGGGGTACTGGAGACATATTGGATTGGCGTGCTTTAGCTCGCACAGCGCAAAGCATCAACTAGCCAAGCGCATGACACAGCACTGTGAACGCCCGCTTTTTCGCTTTTTGGCACATTTGCGTGAACATTTCAGGTGCCCTTCCTGAGGGCGTGGATAGGGCTTAGTCATTTGGAAACCATAAAAAAAACGTTTCCACTGTCGGCTTCGTGCTCTCGCTGGGGCAGGCGTTATTCACCATATTGAAACCTTTTGTGAAGTTGGCTTTCTTTGTGAATCCAGCAGGCATTGCCCAATCAAACGGCACAAAAGGCGTGCGACTCGCGCATGAATGTCATGCGCAGGGCTGCGTTTTTTGCGCTTGCCCCTCCGTTCCGGGTCCGGTACCCACTCCGCATGACCAAGACCGCCCGTACTTTTGCATGCTCTTATTATGCGACGTTCCCATAGGAGCGGCGCGGTTCAGTCATGACCCGGAAAAGCCGCCGTTCAGGCGGCTTTCGTTTTTCCGGCGGTGCTCCTGAGCGGCTCTCAGGAGAGTTTTCATGTCCACCCCAGTTGATGATGCCGCCTTCCAGCCCATTTCCCCCGTGCTGCAAACCCTGTTTGCGCGGGGCTATGTGAACCAGTGTACCCATCTGGAAGGGCTGGATGAGGCCTTCGGTGCGGGAATCGTTCCGGCCTATGTCGGTTTTGATGCCACGGCAGACAGCCTGCATGTGGGCCATCTGCTGCCCATCATGACCCTGCGCCGCCTGCAACAGGCCGGCCACAAGCCGATTGTGCTGATTGGCGGTGGCACCACGCGCATTGGTGACCCCAGTTTCCGGGCCGATGCCCGGCCGATGCTGGATGGGGCGCAGATCGCCGCCAATATTGCCGGCATCGCGAAGGTGTTCGCTCGCTTCCTCAGCTTTGGGGACGGGCCGACAGACGCCGTGCTGGTGAACAATGCCGACTGGCTGGATGGCCTGCACTATATCGACATGCTGCGCGATATTGGCCGCCATTTCTCGGTGAACCGCATGCTTTCTTTCGACAGTGTGCGCTCACGGCTGGAGGCACAGGAGAATCTGAGCTTCCTTGAGTTCAACTACATGATTCTCCAGTCCTATGATTTTCTGGAGCTGTCGCGCCGCATGGAGTGCCGGTTGCAGATGGGTGGGGCGGACCAGTGGGGCAATATCGTCAACGGCATTGATCTGGTGCGGCGCATTGAGGGGCGCGAGGTGTTTGGCCTCACCGCGCCGCTGCTCACCACATCTTCTGGCGCGAAGATGGGCAAGACGGCAGCGGGGGCGGTGTGGCTGAACGCGGAGCGCCTCTCGCCCTTCGATTACTGGCAGTTCTGGCGCAATACGGAAGATGCCGATGTCGGCCGCTTCCTGCGCCTGTTCACGGACTTCTCTCTGGACGAGATCGCACAGATGGAACGCGGGGAGGGGGCCGCACTGAACGCTGTAAAGGCGCAGCTTGCCACGGCTGCCACGGCTCTGGCCCATGGCGTGGAGGCCGCACAGGCTGCTGAAGTGGCGGCGCAACAGGTCTTTGGTGCCGGTATCTCTGCGGAGGGGCTGCCGGTGGTGGAGATCAGTGCCGCAGAAGGGGCCTCTGGCCTGCCGCTGGTTGATGTGCTGGTGCGCGCCAGCCTTGCCGCCTCCAAAAGCGAGGCACGGCGCGCCATTGCCGGGCGCGGTGTGCGGCTGAACGGGGAGATTGTGGAAGATGAGGGGGAGCTTCTTTTCGCGGCAACCCTGCCCGGCCGCATCTCTTTGGGCCGCAAGCGCCATGTGCTGGTGCGCGTTGGGTAGGTGCTCATTGGGCAGGAGCAGAGCTGAAGTCGCCGGGCTGGTGCGGCGGTTCCGGCGCCAGCCCGCCTGTTGGCCGTGCGGGCTTGCCCTGTTCTGTCGTGAAAAAGGCTATATCATCAGGTGGTCTGTGTGGCCGCCTGATGGTTGTCGCTGAAAACAGGAGATGAGCAGATGAGTGTGGAACCCGGTGCAGCACCGCATGATGCCTCTTCTGTGGAGACCGCGGTGCGTGATCGCTCTCCCACATCTGCCGCCCTCCCGTCTGCGTCATCAGGCCCGCTGGCTCTTGCCCCGCAGCTTCCACAAGCCGACAAGCTGCTGAATGAGCTTTTGAGTGCTATGGCCTGCCTCGATGACACCGATTTCGAGGATGGCGATGGCGGGGAAACCCTGCGGGCGCTGGACCGGGCAACCGTTGCGGCGGTGGGGCGGCACACCTCCGGCATTTCGCCCACGGCGCTCTTTCTGGCGTGGATGGACTGGTATCTGCACCTGAGCGTTGCGCCCGGAAAGCGCATTGAGCTGGGCATCAAGGCATGGCGCAAGCTGATGCGCTTTTCAGCCTATCTTGCATCCGGCACGCTCAACAGGGAGTTGCCCACCTGCATCGCGCCGCTGGCGGGAGATGACCGGTTCCGCGCGCCGGAATGGCAGCAGTGGCCCTATCGGCTGTGGTACCAGTCTTTCCTGCTGAACCAGCAGTGGTGGCACAATGCCACTCATGGCGTGCCGGGCGTTTCGCCCCACCATGAGGGCATCGTGTCCTTCTTCTCGCGGCAGATGCTGGACATGCTCTCGCCCTCCAACAACCCTTTCACCAACCCGGAAGTGCTGCGTCGCGCCCGTGAAACGAAGGGGGCGAATTTTGCACAGGGCTTGCAGAATGCGCTGGAGGACATGCGCCGCAAGGCCGCCGGCCAGCCGCCCGTGGGGGCGGAGAAGTTTGTTCCCGGACACAATGTGGCCGTGACCGAGGGCGAGGTGGTCTTCCGCAATCACCTCATCGAACTGATCCAGTATCGCCCCACAACGGAGACTGTGGCGGCGGAGCCGGTGCTGATCGTGCCGGCATGGATCATGAAATATTACATTCTGGATCTTTCGCCCCACAATTCGCTCATCCGCTATCTGGTGGGGCAGGGGCACACGGTGTTCTGCATTTCCTGGCGCAATGTGGGCAAGGAAGACCGCGATCTGGGGCTGGATGACTATCGCCAGAAGGGTGTGATGGCGGCACTGGATGTGGTGAATGCCATTGTGCCGGGTGTGAAGGTACATACCGCTGGCTACTGCCTCGGCGGCACCATTCTGGCCATCACCGCCGCCGCCATGGCCCGCGCCCGCGATGAACGCCTTGCCTCGGTGACGCTCTTTGCCGCCCAGACGGACTTCTCCGAGCCGGGAGAGCTTCAGCTCTTTGTGGATTCCAGCACGCTCTATCTGCTGGAGTCCACCATGTGGGAGCAGGGCTATCTGGGAGCGGGGCAGATGGCAGGCGCATTCCAGATGCTGCGCTCGAATGATCTGGTGTGGTCGCGTATGGTGCGCGAATATCTGCTGGGCGAGCGCGGTTCGCTGAATGACCTGATGGCCTGGAACGCGGATGCCACCCGCATGCCTTATCGCATGCACTCGGAATATCTGCGCCGCCTGTTCCTGAACAATGATCTGGCTGCCGGGCGCTATGAGGTGGAGGGCCGGCCCGCCTCCCTGCAGAATGTGCGTGTGCCCATGTTCGTGGTCGGCACGGAGCGGGACCATGTGGCCCCGTGGAAATCGGTCTACAAGATCCATCAGCTCACGGATACGGACATCACCTTCGTGCTTGCATCGGGCGGGCATAATGCCGGCATTGTGAGCGAGCCGGGCCGCCCGCGCCGTCACCATCGCATCCACACGGTGCATCATGGTGAGCTGCATCTGGGGCCGGAGGAGTGGGTGGAGGCAACGCCGGTGAGCGAAGGCTCATGGTGGCCGGCGTGGAGCGCATGGCTTTTTGAACATTCCCCGGCGCAGCGCGTTGCCCCGCCAGCCATGGGCACGGCGGAGTATCAACCGCTCTGTCCGGCTCCGGGCACCTATATCATGCAGCGGTAGGAGGGGTCAGGGGGCGGTTGCCAGATTGACGGTGCATCGTCCCGTGCCTTCAGGGCGCTGAAGGCACGGAGAAGTCTGGAATCCGCCATCCGATCCCCCGAAAAGCTGCTGGTCACGCCGCTATTCGTCAGGCTTGCAGTATGGTAATGGGTTAAAACTGAAGAACATGCCTCAGTCTTGATTTTTAGAGGGTTTCCATGAAGCAAAGCCTCACAACTGCCCAGCCCTATATTTTAAGCATTCTGCGCATCATATTGGGGCTTGTGGTCTTTTCCTTTGGAATGGCCAAGATATTCCACTTTCACCCCGGCCCATACACGCCCGCCACAGGCTCCCTGCCATGGATTGCAGGATTGTTCGAACTGGTTCTGGGGTTTGTATTCCTGCTCGGCTTCAAGACGCGGGTTGTCGCCTTTGTTCTGAGCGGCCTCATGGCCTCGGCCTATTTTGTTGCCCATTTTCCAAAAAGCTTTTTCCCGACTGAAAACGGGGGAAGTCTGGCTGTCGTGCTGTGCTTTGTTTTTCTTTATTTTGTGACGTCAGGTGCAGGGCCCATCAGTCTTGATACGGCTCTGGGCAGGAAGCCGCGCTGAGCGTTCAGCCCTCGGACCCCGGTGCGCCCAGCATGCGGCTGACAATGCGGGCGGTGAAATCCACCATCGGCACGATGCGCCCGTAATTGAGGCGCGTCGGTCCAATCACGCCCAGCACGCCCACCACGCGCCCCTGTCCATCACGATAGGGCGCGACAATGGTGGAGGAGCCGGAGAGCGAGAACAGGCGGTTTTCCGAGCCAATGAAAATGCGCAGGGACTGCGCCTCCTCGGCCTGTCCCAGCAGTTCCACCACATCGCGCTTGGATTCGAGATCATCAAACAGCAGGCGGATGCGTTCCAGATCCTCCAGCGCGTGCAGGTCTTCCAGCAGCTTGGCTTGCCCGCGCACAATCAGCTTGCGCTCATGGGGGGCTTCATCGGTCCATGAGGCAAGACCGGCTTCCACAACACGGGCGGTGAGCGAATCCAGATCCTGCCGCAGTTCATCCAGACGGGTTTCCATCTCGGCGCGCGCCTCGGCCAGTGTCCGCCCGCGAATCTGCGCATTGAGGAAATTGGTGGCCTCGGTCAGGGTTGCAGCAGGCAGGCCGGGCGGCACGGGCAGAATGCGGTTTTCAACCTGCCCGTCTTCCGAAACCAGAATGACCAGCGCCCGGCCGGGGTCCAGCGGCACAAATTCCATATGGCGCAGGCGCGGGTCGGTCTTGGTGGCGGTTACAACGCCCGCCCCGCGCGCAAGGCCGGAGAGCAGGGTGGTGGCCTCCTTCAGCACGCCTTCCACCGTATTGGCCCGCGCGGCTGCCGCCATCTGCGCCTCGATACTGGCGCGGTCGCCCTCATTCACATCGCCGATTTCCATCAGGGCATCGACAAAAAAGCGCAGGCCGCGCTCTGTCGGCAAACGGCCGGCGCTGGTGTGGGGGGCGAAGATGAGGCCGGCGGTTTCCAGATCCGCCATCACATTGCGCACGGAGGCGGGAGAAAGCGGCGTGCTGAGCAGGCGGGCAATATTGCGTGAGCCGACAGGCTCACCGGTGGCCAGATAATTCTCCACAATCTGGCGGAAAATCTCGCGGGAGCGCGAGTCAATCTGCGCCAGCGCACCGGCGGTGGTGGAGAGCAGAGGGTCCCGCATCACACATCTCCTGCATGTAAAAGGGAGACGGCGCTGTTCAGCACTCCCTGCCGGTATCTGGCCTATATGTGCTGTCTTGCACGCAAGCCTTCAAGCCTGTTTGCCTTCGCACATCACATGAAGAACGGCTTATGCCTTTTTCTTCGCGCGAAGCGGTATCCACTTTGCTCACAAATGCTCTAAAAGAGGCGCGCAACCGACAAGAACAAGGATGATGTCCATGCGCCCGAGCAAGCGTGCCGCCAATGAAATGCGCGCCGTTTCCTTTGAACGCGGTGTGATGCGTTACGCGGAAGGCTCCTGCCTCGTGAAGTTCGGCGAAACCCATGTGCTGGTTTCGGCCACGCTGGAAGAGCGCCTGCCGCCATGGCTGAAGGGGCAGGGCAAGGGCTGGATCACCGCCGAATATTCCATGCTGCCGCGCGCCACCCATGACCGCAACCGGCGCGAATCCTCCACCGGCAAGGTTTCCGGCCGCACGCAGGAAATCCAGCGCCTGATTGGCCGCTCCCTGCGCACCGTGACCGATCTGGTGGCGTTGGGCGAAAAGCAGATCACGATTGACTGTGATGTGCTTCAGGCCGATGGCGGCACCCGCACCGCCGCCATCACCGGCGCATGGGTGGCCCTGCATGATTGCCTGAGCTGGATGTATTCGCGCTCCATGGTGCGCCAGATGCCGCTGACCCAGCATGTGGCCGCTGTTTCCTGTGGCATCTACAAGGAAACTCCGGTGCTGGATCTCGATTATGCCGAGGATTCCTCTGCCGAGACCGACGCCAATTTCGTGATGACCGACAAGGGCGGCATCGTCGAAATTCAGGGCACGGCGGAAAAGACCCCCTTCACGCAGGATGAGCTGCTCTCGCTGCTGGGCCTTGCGCGCGGCGGGGTGGACCATCTGGTGACGCTTCAGAAGCAGGCGATTGCGTGATGGGCCGCACCCTCTCCGGCAAGGTGGTCATCGCCACCCACAATCCCGGCAAGCTGCGTGAAATGCGCGAACTGCTGGCCCCTTACGGGATTGAGCTGGTCTCTGCCGCCGAACTCAACCTGCCGGAACCGGAAGAGACGGAAGCCACCTTCACCGGTAATGCCCGCATCAAGGCGGAGGCGGCGGCCAAGGCATCCGGCCTTCCCGCCTTTGCTGATGACAGCGGGCTGGCAGTGGATGCACTGGGTGGTGCCCCCGGCATTTTCAGTGCGCGCTGGGCGGGGCCGTCGAAAGACTTCGCCCTTGCCATGGAGAAGGTGAACAATGCGCTGGCGGCCAATGGCGCGGTGAAGGTGGAGGATCGCGTCGCGCGCTTTGTCTCCGCCCTGTGCGTGGCCTGGCCGGATGGGCATGTGGAAGAGTTTCTCGGCGAAGTGGTGGGGCAGATCATCTGGCCTCCGCGCGGCGAGAAGGGGTTCGGCTATGATCCCGTCTTCCAGCCCGAGGGGCACAGCCGCACCTTTGGCGAGATGACCAGCGATGAAAAGCACGGCCTGCCGCCGCTGGGCGAGGGGCTGTCGCATCGCGCCCGCGCCTTCCTCAAGCTGGCGGAAGGGTGCCTCAAGGCATCTGCATGATATTCAGGCCGGGGCGGTTTTGCGCTGCCCCGGTTTTCTTTTCAGGACATGTCGCGGCTGGCGGGCTGCATGGTGCAGGTACAGATGGTTTCAGCCGGTGAAAATGTGATGACTGCCCCGCTGCCGAACAGGAGCGCGGAAGGTGGCTTCGGGGTGTATGTGCACTGGCCCTTCTGCCGGGCCAAATGCCCCTATTGCGATTTCAACAGCCATGTGCGGCGCAATCCGCCAGACCAGCAGCGCTTTCTGGCCGCCTATCGGCGCGAGATCGCCCATATGCGCATGCTCACCGGCCCGCAGCAGGCGCAGACTGTATTCTTCGGCGGCGGTACTCCTTCGCTGATGGAGCCGGCGCTGGTGGCCGGAATTCTGGAAGCCATCAATGAGGCGTGGCCTCTGGTGGCGGATGCGGAAATCTCGCTGGAGGCAAACCCCACCTCGGTGGAGGCTGCAAATTTTGAGGGCTATGGCGCGGCAGGGGTCAACCGGGTGTCATTGGGCGTGCAGGCGCTGAATGATGCGGATTTGCAGTCCCTTGGCCGCATGCACACGGCGCAGGAGGCGTTGGAGGCTGTGGCCGTGGCGCGCCGGGCTTTCAAGCGCGTGTCGTTCGATCTCATCTATGCCCGTCCGAAACAGACCCCCGAAAGCTGGGCGGCGGAGCTTGCCCGCGCGCTGGATGAGGGCTGCGAGCATCTCTCGCTCTATCAGCTCACCATTGAGGCGGGCACGCCGTTCGAGCGGCTGTATGGCGCCGGCAAGCTCATTCTGCCGGATGATGATGTCTCCCGTGCCTTGTGGGATGTGACACAGGACGTGACCCGCGCGGCAGGCCTTCCTGCCTATGAAATTTCCAACCATGCGCGCGAGGGTGCGCAGGCGCGGCATAATCTTATCTACTGGCGCTATGGCACCTATGTGGGCATTGGCCCGGGTGCGCACGGGCGTATCGTGGCGAACCGCCCCGGCGATAATCTGGGCCGCCGCGCCACCATGATCGAGCGCCAGCCGGATATATGGCTGGAGAAGGTGGAAGCGCAGGGCCATGGCATGGTGGGCGATGAGCCGCTGGCCCCCGATGAGCAGGCCGATGAAATGCTGCTGATGGGCCTGCGCCTGCGGGAAGGGCTGGACCTTGCCCGCTATGAGCGCCTTGCTCCGCAGCCGCTGGAGGCGCGCCGCATCCGCAATCTGGAAGAGCAGGGCATGTTGCGACAGGAAAACGGGCGGCTGATGGCCACCGAACAGGGCTTCCCGGTGCTGAATGCGGTGATAGCCGCTCTGGCGGGGTAGGGCTGTTTTCAGATGGTTTGCATGTGATGGGTGGCCGCCTGTTGTCTGGAAGGCATAAGCACGTCAGCAGATGCAACTCTGGTCTGACCGCAATGGCATATGGTCTTCAGGAATGCCGCTGTAATGGTGCGTTACAGGCCAAATGCTTGCCTTTTGTATTCTCACAGTTCTTTTGCCCCGGCCCGGGAGCCTCCTGCAAAAGACCGGCACAGGGTGGCATATCTGAAGCAGAAGCGGCGCGCTCCTGATCGGGATGTCTGCACTTGATGACTGCCCTTGCCTGTTTTGTCTGGCCTCCTGCGAGGATGGCAGGCAGCCTTATCCGTGTTGATACAGGCGCGGTCGTACCCCTATGGCGTTCATGCCATGCGGTCTCGTCCTGTTTACAAACGGGTTGCTTTCGGGCGCATTTCTGCGCCGGGCTTCAATCCGCGATACTATTGCCATCGCCTTTCCCGATTCCCGGAGCCGTTTTTTCATGTCCATCCGCCGCCTGCCGCCCGTGCTTGTTGACCGCATCGCCGCGGGCGAGGTGGTGGAGCGTCCGGCTGCGGTGGTGAAGGAGCTGGTGGAGAATGCGCTGGATGCCGGCTCCACGGCCATCGAGGTGGTGATTGATGGTGGTGGCCGTCGGCTGGTGCGGGTGAGTGACAATGGCAAGGGCATGGGGCCGCAGGATCTGGCCCTGTGCGTGGAGCGCCATGCCACCTCCAAGCTGCCGGATGAGGATCTGCTGGCCATCTCCACGCTCGGTTTC
Organism: Xanthobacter sp.; assembly: GCA_034676585.1. Lineage (GTDB taxonomy): Bacteria > Pseudomonadota > Alphaproteobacteria > Rhizobiales > Xanthobacteraceae > Xanthobacter. Next base: position 332,053 of record JAUCBY010000001.1, read on the forward strand.
CGGGGGGAGGCGCTGCCCTCCATCGGTTCGGTTGCGCATCTGTCCATCGCCAGCCGCCCGCATGGGGCGCAGCATGCCTTCGAGGTGCGGGTGGATGGCGGCATCATCACCCCGCCGCGCCCGGCGGCCCTTGCCGAAGGCACGCGGGTGGAGGTGCGGGATCTGTTCTACGCCACTCCGGCGCGCCTCAAGTTCCTGAAATCCGACCGGGCTGAAACCACGGCGGCGGTGGATATTGTGCGCCGCCTCGCGCTGGCGCGCCCGGATGTGGCCTTCACGCTGGTGGCGGAAGGCAAGGCGGCGGTGACATGGCCTGTGCGCAGCATGGATGCGGAAGGCCGCAATGCGCGCCTTGCCGATGTGCTGGGCGCGGAGGCCGGGCGCAATGTCGTGGAAATCGAGGGGCTGCGCGAGGGCGTGCGCCTTGAAGGGCTGGCTGGCCTGCCGAGCTTTTCCAAGGCCAATTCACTGAGCCAGTATCTGTTCGTGAATGGCCGCCCGGTGCGCGACAAGCTGCTGATGGGGGCCGTGCGTGCGGCTTATTCCGATCTTTTGCCCTCGGATCGCTTCCCCGTTCTGGCGCTGTTTTTCACGCTTGATCCGCGTGAGGTGGATGTGAATGTGCATCCGGCCAAGACCGAGGTGCGCTTTCGCGATGGCGGTAATGTGCGCGCGCTTGTGGTGCGCACGGTGGGCGATACGCTGGCTGCCCGTGTGCCGCGCACCGCCGGCACCATTGCCGACCGGCTGGTGACCCTGGCCCGTGCGCCGGAACTGGATGTGCTTCCACGGTCTTCTGCCGCGCCCGGCACTTTCGGCTGGCGGCCTGCGCCGCAGCAGGCGGTGCCGCGCGGGGGGTATGATTGGCAGGCTTCTCCTGCACGGCCATTCGCGCAGCCGGATGGGGTGGCGGAAGCCAGTGTGAGCGCACCTGTGCCCGATGCGCAGGTGATGTTTGGCGCTGAAGGGCAGGGCGCTTTCGATATTGCCCCGCCTTCTGCTGATGCCCGTGCTGATGCCGCACCCCTTCATGCGCCGGATCTGGACCGTCCGCTGGGGGCAGCCCGTGCGCAGCTTCATGAAACCTATATCGTGGCGCAGACCCGTGAGGGCATGGTGCTGGTGGACCAGCACGCCGCCCATGAGCGCCTTGTGTATGAACGGCTCAAGGCGGGGCTGGATCGTGATGGCATCACCCGGCAGGGACTGCTCATTCCCGCCGTGGTCGAACTGGATCCGGCTGAGGCCGGGCGGCTGGTGGAAAAGGCGCAGGAGCTTGAAGCTTTGGGCCTTGTGCTGGAAGGGTTTGGCCATGGCGCAGTGCTGGTGCGCGAGGTGCCGGCCCTGCTGAAAGATGCAGACGTGACCCGCCTTGTGCGCGACCTCGCCGAGCATGCGGCGGAATGGGATGACACCCTGCCACTGGAGCGCCGCCTGCTGCATGTGGCTGCCACCATGGCCTGTCATGGTTCCGTGCGTGCGGGCCGTCGTTTGCGGGTGGAAGAGATGAATGCCCTGCTGCGCGAAATGGAAGCCACCCCCAATTCCGGCGAGTGCAACCATGGCCGCCCCACCTTCATTACCCTTTCATTGAAGGATGTGGAGAAGCTGTTTGCGCGGCGCTAGAGGCTCCCTGCAACCATCTTGATCAGAGGGCTATTTGGGTGCATCAGCTCCCGCAATCTCTTTCATGTCTTCTGCAATGGATGTGGGCTCATTCCCCTCGCCTGTGATGACATCATCAATCACCGGCTTTCCATTTTCGACAATCACGCGGAAACGGACCTGGGAAACCGCATTGCGGACTTCCGGCGTATCACCCTCAAAGCACTTGAACCGCTTGAAGCGGGCAATCACATCAGTGGCAGCGCCGTTCTTTTCCCCAGCCTCAATCGATACCTCTTCCGGCGTGCAGCCATCTTGCCCGGACAGGATGGGGTCATAATCAAAGGGGCTTCCGGTCCCGTCCTCCGTATCGTGGGCGGGGTGATTGCTCGCCGCAGCATAGAGCGACTGGAAGCGGGTGCTGAAATTGCCGATATGAGCCGCATCGAAATAATCGACAGGCTCTCCATTGTCCCCATTATCCGACCAGATGGTGACAGCGGCATTCATAATGGCCCGCACAGGTGCGGTCACATCATCTTCTGCCAGAACCGGGGTCAGCCACAGGGCCATACCCAGCATGCCGGCTGAAGTGATCCGGGAGACCTTGGGCATCATCTGCTCCATCTGCTGGGGGCACAGTCCCGTGGGGCGCAAAGCTGCCCGCACAGACGGGGATGAATTTGGAGCATTATCGGGGGATCATCCAGAGTTTTCTGCGTACAACTCTTGGCAAAATGCCCGGGTTTGCCATTTTCTCCTCTCTCCCTCTTGCAACATGCGGTGGGGAAATGTAGGTATTGCGTCGCCTTAACGGCCCTCGGAGCATAGCGCAGCCTGGTAGCGCATCTGGTTTGGGAGCAAATGTGTTGCCCCTCCTATCCTCCTGATATTTCAATCTAATCTGAAATACCTCGACGCTTTTCCGGGATTATTCCGGGACTGCGTGTCCCGGTTCCGGATTCAGCCTGCTCCATGGCCTGCCGAAGATCATCAACATCCGCATGCGCGTACTTCGTCGTGGTGGTCACATCCTCATGCCGGAGCAGTCTTTGCACCAGTCTGAGATTGCCACTTGAGCGTAGCAGGCGGGTGGCCGTTGTGTGTCGACAATCGTGGAAGCGGAAATCAACGATCTTCGCCTTCTTCAATGTCCGCCGCCACTGCGTCTTCATACCCTCGTATGTGATCGGGGCCGGGTGAGGCTCCGTCTCTTCATCCCCACTCCTCTGCGGGCGATAGCAGAATATCGCCGTCTCATGCTGCCCCTGTAGCGGCCAAAGGATGGCCCTCATGCCCTTTGTCAGTGGGACCGTATCGGTCTTGTCGCCTTTCCCTGTCACTGTGATCGTCCGTCCGCCCCAATCCACAACACCCCATGTCAGGTTCACGCATTCTGCCAAGCGGAAACCGGAGATCAGGGCAAAACGCACGATGGGGTGGTAATCCTCCCGAAGGTGTTCAAACAGCCTTGCTTCTTCATCCTGCCGCAGTTCCCGGATGCGCTCTTTAGGCTCTGGCAGCATGAAGTCTTTCCAGTCGATTGTCTGGACTGTCTGCCCCCACTGCTTTTTCGCCTGAGACAGGATGCGCCGGAGTGGCTCTGTCACCGTCCGGTTTATGGTGGCATTGGACACCCCATCTCCCCTGCGCCGGCCGATAGCCCCTGACAGGTGGGTTTTCCCGATGTCGGAGATCAGGGTATTTTTGCCCAGATCCAGAACCAGCCACTCCAAGGCGGTCTCGAAGGTCTGCCGATAGGAGCCGCGATAATACTGGCCGACCTCAATCCAAAGCCGGTCCGCCGCGGCATTGAGCGTCATGGGGGCGCTGCCCCCTTTCTCTGCAACCGCCGCGACAGCTTGTTTCTTCCGCTCTGCTTCAAATCGCTCTGCTTCTCTGCGCGCAGTGCAGCCCGTCGAGCCATGAAATCGTACACCCCCACGCTGGAAGTCGTATTGGTAGTAGGGGCTGCGCTTGTCTTTATAGACGGACATGCTTCACGTTCCCGGCGGCGGTTGATGAAATCCTGAATGTCGGCCGGGTCAAACATCCGGCGCTTTCTCACTTCCCCATGGCCGATAGGGATGCATGGAATATCACCCCGCACGGCATGCTCGCGCAAGGTGGTAGGGCTGATGCCAAGGATCTTGGCTGCCGCTGGGGTGGAAATGAGATGATTCATTCTCCACCTCCCGCCTTATCTGGTTGCCGGACCTCAATGAGGGCGGTCAGCAGCGTTTCCTTGCCGCGCACCTCTGCCACCGACTCCGCCCATGGTCGGTGATTTCAGCCGAAAGACCGGCGTACATTCACTGCTCAAGGCCACCATTCTGGGCCTGCCGCGCCCGAAGCTGATTTCGATGGCGGGCTATGCCACGATTGCGGCGCCTGATGGCATCGCCTCTGTGGCCGTTACCGTTCCCGGCACAGGCTATTCTGCCGATACGAAGATCACGGTGGCGGGGACGACTGGGCAGTGCAATTCCATCACCATCCCCGTGCTGGAACGCACGATGGAAGAGTTCCGCAACGCCGGAATGATTAAGCCCCGCGAAGTACCGGGCGGGCAATTCTCGAAGCCTTCGCTCTTGAGGATCGCCCCCGGTGTTTTCCCGGCCCGGAACACACCCGGAACAGAAGGCGTCACCACCTCGATCACGGCGTTGATCTGCTCTCTCAGCACCGCAACCTCGCGGGACTGGTCTTTCAGTTCGGCAATCTCTCGGGACATCTCCGCGGAACGATGGTTCATCTGCTTCAGGATGCCGAACATGCGGGTCGTCATCTCGTCGGCATTGGATGGGAGCGCCGGAGCCTGTGCCGCTGCCTTCACGATGAAGTAGCTTTCCTCAAGCTGGCCGAATACCTCCCATGCCTTGGGGGTTTCAAGCAGCTTGGCATGGCGGAGGCAGCCGCGTTCCGTCCAGAGGATGAGGCCACGAGCCCGTGCGCCAACTAACTCGCTCTGAGATAGTCTGTCCTTAAAGTCTCTGAGATCGGAACCAGTTAGCTTGAAAAAGTGACGGCCTTCCTCGAACTTGTCGGGGTTCCGCGCGTGGTTCTGCTGGAGACGGATCGGGGCCGCCTTGTAGGCACTAGCGAGCTGTTCCGTGGTCATCACGCGCACGCCTTGGTATTCCACAGGCTTGAGCTCAGGTATTTCAGACGGAATCGTGGTATTGGCGGCAACAGCCTTGGACATGGGTCGCTCCATGTTCGGGGTTAGGGCCGCTCGCAGTGTGCTAGACTGCTTGTGGTCCGACTTATTTTAGGATAGCATTTAATCATGAGTGCGCAAGAAAAAAATGCTAGCCAAAAAAGAGGCCGGGGCCGCCCAGCAACAGGCCGGGGCCAGACCGTTGGCGTGCGCCTTCATGACAACGCCCTCGCCGCCCTAGACGCATGGATAGCAGTCCAGCCAGAGCCGAAGCCATCAAGGCCGGAAGCAATCAGGCAGTTGATGGGGAAAGCGCTGAAAGACGACAATGCCGCTGATACATAATGAGCGCACAAAGCTCACCGCCACATATCTGAACGGTATTGCCATAGCTCTCTTCGCTGTGGGGGCGATTGCGCCCATCGTTTCCGTTCTGAACAACGGGGCGCAAGGCGGGTGGCCCATTGCTTTGCTGGCCATCATTTGCATAGCGGTCAGCGCTGCCCTACACTTGATGGCGAGGAAAATCCTCGGGAGGCTTCAGCCATGACGCTTGAACAATTCGCGCTGCTGATGATCGCCCCCATCGGAGCCCTGCTCGTTGCGGGCGTCGTATTCTGGTGGACGGGGGATCGTCGCCACCCCACTCACCCCGGCGAGTGAGGGCAGAGCCGCCTATAGGGCGGCCCATTTAGTTGGTCTATTTTTTGACGAAGGCTTTGGCACGGATGCAAATCTTATCAGCTTTCGCCAATTCACCTTTGTTAGAGAGCGTGTACCCCTTCGCCTCTCCATTTGCATTAGCTTCGACCACGGGGAATATCGGCCTCGCAGACAGAGCGAAAATCGGCGAGGATGCTGCAAGCCCCATCACCTCAATGGACGTGTCAAGTTTATCGCTGGACCTATTGGCTATGGATGCTGAGAAAGTGACCGATGGGCTGTCGAGGAGCGGGGACAAGCCCTCTTTCAAGGTGAGGTTGTTGACCCTCCAAGTCTCCCCGATAAACTGAACATCACGAATGTCTTCATTCGATGGGTTGAGGCAGTACCACTCCCCAATCTGCGGCTTGTTTTCTTGAGCTGCGGCTGGGATGCATGAAAGTGCTAATGCGGCAAGGGCCGCTCCGGCTTTGTTCATTTCGACTCTCCCGCATTTATTTTTGACAACCTGCCAAGAACGGTGGCCAGACCAAACAGAATAAAAGCGCTAAAGAACGATGTGGCTGCAATTCCAGTTTGGATGTCGGAACGGATATTTCCAGCGGCAACAATACTAAACACAAGCGCTATTACGCCAACGGCCCATAAAACAAATCGCATATCAAGCCTCAAAATTTGAATTTTGAATTGTCGTTCTTCTGCTTGGCGAAGAACTCCATATCCACACACTGCTCAAGCATTGCATAGGAACCGCGCCCATCGCTTTTGGCGACTTGATCGCACCAGTTGCGCGTCTTCTTGGGCACGTCTTTCCATTGTGGTTTCAACTTGTCGTAGGCGGCCTGCTCTTGCTCTAGGCAGGCTTGCTTCATCCACTCGCTAGACCCGCCGCCCATTTCCGCAACGCGCTTGCACCAGCCATCTGGATCATAGCGCGGGATTTCCTGCGCCAACGCGCTCCCGCCGCTGAGACATAGCAAGGCCCCCGCAACAGCTGCGCCCCTGCAATAGATGTAAAAGGCCTCCATCATGGCAACCATGACCTCCCAACTGATCTTGTCGCTGGTGGACCGGGTGACCGGGCCTGCCAAAGCTGTAAGCGCAGCAGTTCGCAACCTAGAGCGGCAGGTCAAGCTAAACAATCGTCAATTGGACGAAATGCGCGGGCGCGTCGTGGAGGCCGCCGCAGTTGGTGTCACGCTATACAAGGCATTGCAGGCCCCCACAAAAGCGGCAATGGAGTTTGAAAGCGCACTGGCTGACGTGTCCAAGGTCGTGGACTTCAAGGATGGTGCGGAGGGCGTGAAGCAGTTTGGCCGCGATCTGATGGCGCTGTCTGAGCGCGTCCCTGTGGCGGCAGAAGAACTACAGAAGGTTGCGACCGCAGATCAAGGCCATTCAGGCAGAGAATGGTGCAATGAAAAAGCTGATGGCGAGGATCTATCACCAGACCATGGCAGACGAGGCAGCCGCATCTGAGGGGACGAATATCTTTGTCTCGCCGCAGACTGTCGCTGACATGGAAAAGTTTGGGCGTTGGAGGATTGGCACCTTCAACCGATTCTTGCATAGCGCTGAGGAGGGGACGCTTCCTGTTACGCCTGAGCGAGTCTTGAAAGACCTTGAGGCTCTGCGGGACGAAATGGACACCGTGACGACGTTGGCGTGGAAGCTTTACGACCATCACGATGTCTCTCACGGGGCGGCAACCTTAGGTCACCTGTCCCGCATTTTCGCTTTCTACGTCCGGGATGCTACAGAGGCTTTTGCCCAGAGCGTTCGGGATAAAATCAATGCGCCCGGCGCTGAAAGCCCTGAGGCGTCCTAAACTTGTCTGGTGGCGATGGTCTGATTGTTGGCCTTCGCTTCGTTAGACGCCTGCCGGAACTGTTGAATTGCCAGTTCTACCGCATGCTTTGCGGCTGGGTTATCAATGTCTTCGACACGAGTGATCGCCGCATCTTCGAGTTCACGGCGGGCGGCGGTCAAGGCATCGTTGGGGTGGGTTAAGGTATCGATGACATCCCGAATGGCATTCAGGTCCTTCTGCACATATTCAAGCCTGTTCTTCGTAAAGGGCTTGTCTGTGAGGTCGAGATGCCATTCCAAATTATTGAGATGTTCCGTGAACAAGTTTGTCGCTCGCATTTTCACCCTCATAGGTTGTGACGCGAGCAGGTGACATCATCCCGATTGAACAACTCTTAATGGGAGGCGGCAATGGCCGGACCTTCAATCATGGCGCTTGGCCCGTTCGTCTTCGAGGCAATGGGCTTCGGCTTCGACGCTCGCCGCCGCAATCAGGGCACGCGATGGGCTGAAATCCCCGTAGCTGGTGGGCTGAACCCGATCCAGTGGACGGGAGGCGATGGCGCGAACATGGAAATTCGCGGCGTCATCTTCCCACTGGAATGGGGTGGCGACGAAACATTGCGCGGCATTTACAAGGCGCAGGAGGCCGGGCAAATCCTGCCCCTCGTCACCATGTCCGGCACGCAGAATATCCATGACATGTGGGTCATCGAGGACATCTTCGATGACCATGCCTACATCAACGCTGGCGGCGTAGCGCAGATGCAGACCTATGGCATCCAGCTAAGGGCCTATGTGCAAAGCGCTGGCGGCTTCTCCCCCACCTCTGTTCTGACTTGGTTCTGATATGGCTGAGAAAATCACCACGGGCCAAGGCGAGATGGCAGACATCATCTGCCGCCGCACCTATGGCGACGAGAGCGGCTATGTGGAAGCCGTTCTTGCCGCAAATCCGGGGCTGGCCGCCAAGGGGCCGATCCTGCCGATGGGCACCAGTGTTGTGCTGCCTGACATTGTGACCAGCACTGAGGTGCCGGTCGTGAAGCTGTGGGATTGATGCGATGACCCCGGCCTGCCGCATCGAAATCGACGGGAAGCTCGTCCATAACAAGTTCATGCGCCGCCTCATCTCATGCTCCGTCTCGGATGCTGAGGGGTGTCCTCGGATAGCTGCAACATCGTCCTGAACGATTGGCCATGCGCTGAAATCCCTCGCACTGGAGCCACGATCACCATTCACATGGGCTATTCCGGCGCGCTGGCATACATGGGCCGCTTCACGGTGGAAGATGTCTCAGTGCAAATGTTCGAGCACCAGATGACCATCACGGGCCGGGCCGCTGAAATGGGTGGCAAGGTGAAAGAGGGCAAGGAACGCCATTGGGATGACAAGACCCTGAAGGATATCGTGTCAGAGATAGCGGCGGATCATGGCCTGTCCCCCATGGTTGACGACGAAATCGGGCACTTCAAGTTCGACTGGCTTGGCCAGATGGGTGAAAGCGACATCCATTTCCTCGAACGGCTGGCCGAACGCCACGGTGCGCTCATGTCCGTGAAGGACGGGAAGCTGATCTTTGCCAGCAAGGCCAGCGGCAAAAGCGCATCCGGCTCCGCTTTGACGCCCATCACCATCACGCCTGACATTATTTCTCCAGGATCGGGACAGGTGCAATTCTCCGACAGGACCAAGAGCGGGAAGGTCAAGGCCAGCTACACCGACCGGGCCAAGGGGCAAAAGGTCGAAATCGAGGAAGAGAGCGACCCTGACGGAAGGGCTGATTACGTCCTGACCGAACAGTATGCCGACGAGAAAGAAGCCCGCGCCGCGGCTAAATCCATGGCGGGCGATCTTCTCCGGCGGCAGGCGACGTTCTCATGCTCCATTCCCGGCGACCCGACAGCCCGCGCCGGTGCGCCCCTGACATTCCAAGGCTGTCGCCCCGGCGTGGATGGCATCCCGTTCATTATCAAGACTGCGACCCACAATTTCAGCAAGGGCGGCTACACCACGGACCTTTCCGGCGAAAGCCAGAATGGGCCAAAGAGTGGCGCGTGACACAACCCGTGGACGTGTAGAGTCTGGTATGCAACCATATAGGGCATGTCATTCTTCCGCATCCTCCTGATCGCATTCGCGCTCATCTCCCCAGCACACGCTGATGATCTGATCGGCAGGGCGTCTGTGATCGACGGCGACACTCTGGAAATCCACGGACAGCGCATCCGTCTGGAAGGCATTGACGCTCTCGAAAGCTCCCAACCCTGCACCCATCGAGAGACGGGGCAGAACTGGCGCTGCGGGCAACGGGCAGCCCTATGGCTGTCGGATCTGATCGGCGCGAAGCCTGTCACCTGCACCCCAGCCGGCACAGACCGTTACAAGCGTGTGCTGGCCCATTGCACCGTTGGCGGTGAGGACATTGGCTCTGAAATGGTCCGCAACGGCTGGGCCGTGGCCTATGTCCGATACAGCACACGGTATGAGCCGGAGGAAGCAGAGGCCCGGAAAGCCGGAGCTGGCATCTGGGCAACCGAGTTTGAGCCGCCATGGGATTGGCGAAGGAGCAAGAGGAAATCATCAGCCTCTGAATGAAATCTGGATACAATCTCGCCCGCCTCCTGTGCCGCCATTAATGGCGCCGGGGTATACCCTTGGGCGCTTGGCGGCGGCTGGGCTGTGTTTCCTTCCAGCGTGATAAGTGAGGCCGCCCTGACGGCCTCTTTTAATCGAAACTATTCGTGTGGACTGGGTGACAGATCGCTCTTGATCTCAGCGGCATCCAGCGCAGCAATGGCGAGTATATAGGCGAGTGTATCGAGATCGTGCCGTTCCGCAATAATCTGCATTTCTCGGACAAGATCACTGATATATTCAATAGCTGTAATTTTCGCGTTCATATTTATCACCACTTGTTATCACCCTCTCGAATCAGGGCTCACGGTTGATAATATTGGTATCCCGGTATTCATTCTGACGATGTGGTGATTTCCCGCACGCCTCATCGCGACGCTTTCTCATGCCCGGCCGCATCTCGCGCGCCGGGTTTTTTGTTGCCCGGAGGCATCATGAAAACCATTGAATTGCAGCGCATGCTCATTGCGCTGGGCTATGACCTCGGACGCGCGGGGGCAGATGGTGCGTTCGGCCCGCTGACCCGCGCGGCGGTGCGCAAGTTTCAGTCTGATTACAAGGTTGATGTGCGCTGGCCGGGAACGGTGGGCGCGAAGACCGAAGCCGCTTTGCGCGCTGCCTATGCCAGCAAGACGGGAGACCCTGCCCAGCCGGTGGGCGCGCCCCTGCTGCCGTGGTTCGATACGGCGGAGCGCCTGAAGGGCGTGAAAGAGGTTGCCGGCAAAGGCAGCAATCCCGTCATCATGGGCTGGGCGTCCCGGCTGGGCGGCTGGGTGAAGTCCTTTTTCACGGATGACGATATTCCGTGGTGCGGTCTGTTCGTTGCGCATTGCATCACCTCCACCCTGCCGGATGAACCCATTCCCTCAAACCCGCTGGGGGCGAAAAACTGGCAGGCCTTTGGGGTGGGCTGCAAGCCGCAGCCGGGCGCGCTGCTGGTGTTCTCGCGCGATGGCGGCGGGCATGTGGGTTTCTACGTTGGTGAGGATTCCAGCGCGTTCCATGTTCTGGGCGGAAACCAGAACAACATGGTCAATGTCACCCGCGTTGCCAAATACCGCCATATCGCCACCCGCTGGCCGAAGACGGTCAACCCACCCACGGGTAAGGCCGTGCATCTGACGGCAGCCGGCAAACTCTCCACGAACGAAGCCTGAGGCATCCCATGACAAATCTTGTTGAAACTGCGCTGCGCAAGGCGGCGGAGGCTGCGGCCCTGCGCCCTGATGTTCCGATTTTTCCGGCTGCCGCGCCGGAGGTGGCGCAGGCGATTGCGGAAGCCCTGCCCGCACCGCAGGCGCTGGAATCGCTCTGGCCGCAGCTCGCGCGTTACGCCATCGCCATTGGTGGGTCTATCCTTGTGGGCCGGGGGCTGGTGACGGCGGCGGATTGGGAGGTGATTGCCGGCGGCGCACTGGCGCTGGCACCGCCGATCTGGCGCACGGTGAGCACGTGGCTTGCCCGCCGCAAGGTGGCGTGATGGCGTGGCTCGACCCTGATTCCACGGTATGGGGCGTCAAGGTCTCCACACTGGCAGCCGGAGCCGGTGGCGGGGTAGTTCGCGCCATCCTGCTTCGGCATGGCTGGCTGAAATCATGCCTTGGCGTTGTGGTGGGAACCGTGGCCGCGGTTCAGGGCACGCCGCTGGTGTCCGCCATCGTGGACCACTACGGCCATGCCTACCTTCCAGATCCGCAGGTGGACAATATCGCAGCAGCCTTGCTGGGCATCACCGGCATGACAATCGTTGAGGCGATCCTTGTGCGGGTCAAGGGCATGTCAGTTGCAAAATGAGATCAGCCCCTGCGCTTCGGCGTGGGGGCTTTCTTTGCGTTTGAGGCGTGAACGAATCTGGAACACCTTCCGGGACTTTTCCGGGACTTTATGTGCGAAACTACGATTTTCTCACCTTATATGGCTTCTTTTGTTCTTTGCCCTCTTGCGCATCCATCTTCGCAAAGATAGACAGCGCCTAGGCTTACAGTTCGTCGGAGCATAGCGCAGCCTGGTAGCGCATCTGGTTTGGGACCAGAGGGTCGCAGGTTCGAATCCTGCTGCTCCGACCATTTTTCCTAAATGTGAGATGATCTTGCGTGCTTGACCTTTCCAACAGGTCAGGCATGGAGAGGTTGTGTCCATTCTGGGCTGTACAAGGCTCGGACATATCGTCGGACGGGCTGAGGGATACGCCAAGGCCAGTTGATCGCTTCGCGATATGGCAGAAGAAGATGGCCATTCCATCAATCCCCACAGGCATGAACTCCCCTTCATAAAAGGCGAATCTGGAACTGTTTCGGGATTTTCTGCTATGGATTCCCAGCCTGCTCCGCTGTTGCCGGAGTGGCAATAATCGGGTGAAATCCCGCCTTGGTGTGGTCGTCGGCATAGTCGCGGCAGCACAGGGCACGTCACTGATATCAGCCATCGTCAATCACCACGGCTATGGATACCTGCCAGACCCTCAGGTTGATAACATCGTCTCAGCCTTGTTAGGCATCGTTGGGATGACGATTGCTGGGGTGGCTCTGGCGAGGATCAAGGCGCTCGGAAATCCGGTGACGAAATGAGAGCGGCCCCTGCGCTTCGGCGTGGGGGCTTTCTTTGCGTTTGAGATTCGGAACGGATGCGGAACATACTTCGGGACTTTTTCGGGACTTTCTGCGACTAAACTCCCGAATTGGCCCTGTTTGTTCCCATTCCATCAGGCGATGGCCACATGCCGCGTGAGATTTAAGTAATTGAAATACAAAGAAAACAATGGCGACCCCGGCAGCTTCCCATTTCTTCCGCTACGACCTTGATATACAAGCATATCCATTGAAGGTTGGCGCTGCAAATACCCTTAACCATACCCGCAGATTCTGGATTTTGGATAGCGATCTGCGCGCGGGTATCGGAGATGAGGCATAAACATCACGCCATCCCACCCACAAACCCCTCCATCTGATGCTGGTGGGGCAGCGCTATTCTGACAGGCCCTTTGCAGAACCGATCCCGGCAGCGCAGGGCGCGCTCTACCTCGTCCAGATACGCCTGTGAGAGTGGCGGATAGGCCGCCACCTGACCGGCCCGGACATAGCGCATTTTCCCACAGCGCTTGCACGTCACCTCGATCTGTCGATTAGGCCCCAGATCTGCTCCGACCTCGTCATGGAGGAACATGCAAGGAACGAATCCAGAAACCTTGGAAAAGGTTTGCCGAATGTCCCTGAAAATGTCCCTGAAAACGAGAACATCCAAGCGGCCGACTCCCTCACCAGCCGCGGCACGTCGCGCCCGGTCAGCGGCACCCGTTCCGCCGGAGCGTTGGGGCGAGTGATGGCGAGGAAAACCCCGCCATCCTCCATCACAATCATGACGCGGGCACGCGGCCCGCTTATTGGCGCATCAGCCATGGCTCACCCCGCCGGCGGCAGTTTGGGCATCGGGCCATCACGCCAGATCTGCACCCAGCGCAGCGCGACTTTGCACAGGCTCATGCCGCACACGCCAAGCGCAAACCCCGTTGGCCCCTCAATCGAGCCCAGCGGGACATTGTGCGAGGCCAGATAGAGCGCCACCATGGGCGCAACAACCGGCGTGCCATAGGCTGCCACAGCCGTGCCGACGATGCCCATTGTGATATGCCGCCATATCGAGCCGCTGGGGCTGGCCAGCGCCCCGCAGATTCCGCCAATTGCCCCGGCCAGCAGGTGCGAGGGGCGAAAGCCCAGATATGTATCCGGGGGGAGATCAGCCATCACGCCACCCCCGCGTCAAGGCCGGAGCGCACCGCCTCGACCTTCGCCCGCTCGACTTTGCCGCCCAGCATGTAGAGGCCAACGGCCCCTGCCACCACGGCCCCGGCCATCACCCAGCCCGGAACATTGGTGAGCAACCCGGAGAGGTCGGAAAGATAGCCGGCGGCATCCTGCACATTATCCAGAATACCGATGACAGCAGCCGGCGCACCAATGGCCACCGCCAGCCTGCGCACGCCCGACGCCGCCTTCACCACCTCATCACCCTTTGCAGACAGGTCACGGGCGGTGACAGCGGCGCGGGCCTCGCTCACCTCACGATGCGGGGCGCGGGCAAGGGCCACCCATACGGTAGCATCCACCGTATCGGTGAGGGGCATGTTGTCATCCGCCTTGAAGGCGAGCAGCGCCCCGCGTGTGCGGCTCCCCCAGATGCCGTCAATCCAGCCGGGGTTATAGCCCAGCCCGGAGAGGGACTGTTGCAAACGTTTGATCTCGGTGACGGTGAGGGCAGGTGCAGCCGGCTCGTTGGTCGGTGCATCAGGTTTTTCCCTGAGCGGGGGAAAACCCCCATCACGGATAGCTGGCCAGAGCCTGTTGAACCAAGCCCTGCGATCGGCCATCCCGTTCAGCTCTGCCTTACTCTTGGCATTGCCGAGATTGATGACTCGGGAAATGCCCAGAATGTCGCTCTCATCCGCCAGCGCGTTGCAACCACCCTTCTGCCACTCGACCAATGCCGGGATCAGCGCATATTCGGCCGCCGTCACCTTGCCCGGGTCATCCTCGAACAAGGCACCCAGCCCGGCTTTCTGCCCCATGGCGCGGTGATTATACCGGCCTGTGGTCTGCATGATGCCATTGCCCCGGAAGGCCCGGCCATCCCCGGCCTTCGTGCTCCCGAGCTCCTTGGCTTTCTTGGGGTTCCCCAGACCATAGACCCGCTCAAACAGGGCCGAGGGCTTGCCGGCAAGCTGGGCCGCTTCAGCAGATGTCACGCGCGCGCTGTGTTTGCCAATGCCGAACACCTCGACAAGACGCCGGGGGCTATCCTCAAGAGCGAGGGGTTCGAGAATTGCCCGCCCGGCACAGCGGCTTGGTTTGGCAACAAGCTTGAAGGTGCCGGCGCTCTTATCAGCGGCAAGCTGGACACCGGCACCGCGAAATCTCGCCTGTTCGATGTCGATCTTGCGCAGGAATGGCTGAACAAAGGCGGGCGGGCTGCTGTGGTCCGCCATATCGCAGAGAAGAAAGGCCAAGGCGCGCTGGCCACCCCCGGCATGAACAAGCAGATGAATACGCAAGGGCGCGGCGTTATCGGCATGGACGATGAGGCCGTGACCTTTCAGATCGGCATGACGGTCTGCCCCGGTGAGGAAGCCTTGCTGGTCATGTCGCAGGACGGCTTGCACTTCGGGATCGGCACCCGAACGATGACTGGCTACGATGTGACAAAGACGACACGCTTCGGGCCGCCCCAAGGGGCAATGGGCATGCTTCCGATCTTTATCGTGGTTGGCAGGGTGATTGATCGCCAGCCCATGCACTGAAAGCAACAGCAGGGCCGCCTAGGGCTGGCTATTAGGCCTGCTAATTTCTGCGTAACCTGCAGTTTTTGTTGCAACCATCAAAATACATGGTAACCTGCACGCAGATGGAGGTTACCATGACTACAGGCTTGGCAAAAATAATCCGCAAACATGAGGAGTCAGTCTCGGCTCCAGTTAAAAAGAATACGAGCTTTAAATATAAAAGCTATTGCGTATCCAATTTAAGAGGGGGCATTGGAAAGTCTACATTATCATTTAATCTGGCATATTTGCTGTCCCGACAGAGATCGACGTTGGCGGTAGACCTCTGCCCACAGAGGAATTTTACAGAAGTAATAATGAGAGACAAAAATTATGTTGTAAATATAGGAGATGCACTGAGGCCAATAGTTCTCGGTCCTGCATTTGGGAAAATACCGAAAGATATATCATATCTTGTTAGCAAGATAAATGATGGCTTTAAGGGGGGGGATTCATGCTACTTCATCCCCGGGGACTCCGCATTATTTGCGTTCCCATCATCTCTATATCAACAACTTCAGCAAGCTGTCGCTGCGAATAACCAATCTGCTGTTAAAAATATACTTCTCAGCCTTAAGACAATTATGGATGATGAGGCGAAGTTAAAAGACTGCGAAGTCACGCTGATGGACTGTAGCCCTTTTTATGCTGGGGCAACTCACTTAGCTTGGTGCGCAGCTGAAGCAATGATTATCCCTGTTAGGGTTGATGAGCATTCAATTGATTCACTAAACCTAACGCTTGAAATGCTCTCGTCTCCATCTAGCGACTTTAACGTATGGCGAGATAGAGCGGGCGGAATTACGGCTCCTAAAGTTGCTGCTATTGTCATGACAATGGTTGGGGCAAGAAGCAACAAAGCCGGCGTTAAAGATATGGCTTCTCAGATGTATATCGAAAGGGCTTATGATGTGGCCTCTCGATACCCGCAGCTATTCGACTGCAGTGATCCCGCTGATGCGTTCGCATTAACTGATGATTTTATGTCGGCAGGCCGTATTTCCGGGGCATTGAGCATTCCTATACCCCTGCTTAAGGTTGGAGCGTTCCACCCCGTTGATAATGGGAAACGCCTACAGGTAAATCAGTCAAAAACAAACTATGAGAGAGAGTTGGATTACCTCATTACTCTTTTATAGAGCGTATTATATATTATGCCATCAGCCGCCCCTAACCGGGCGGCTTTTTATTGGAGCCGCCATGACCGGAGTCTCAAGGCAGTTCATTTCCTCGCGCCAGCATTTCTAAGTGCATGGCATCTATGGCTATGTCGCACTGACCCCATTCCACCGCTGCGCCATGGCTACCGATGGTCGCGCGTTGGAATACCTCAGGATCACGAAGCGGCCGAAGAATGTCGCCGCCGGAGACTATCCACTGATCAAGGTCAATTTCTGTAGAACCGCCATCCCGCCACCGGATAAGTAGGGTGGAGGGGGAGATGGTCCGCAGATCCAGAATGCGGGGGGGCTGGGCGAGATGTCCTGCCCCGGATTTATGTTTTCGACCATGTTTTGGTTCGCTTTAGGCCGCCACCAGAGTGGGGATGCCGGAAACGTCCACTTCCCGCTCTGCGTGCCATTGGTCATATGCAGCCTGCATCCTGATCCAAAGGCCGGGGCCATTGCCGAAGAGTTTGCCCAGCCTCACCGCAACAGCGGGAGAGACGGGCTTTTTCTCGTCAATGATGTCGTAAAGGTGCTGGCGTGAGATGCCGAGAAGCCGGGCAATCTCTGTCTTAGGCTTGCCAACGGCTGGGATGAGATCCTCCCGCAAAAGTTCGCCGGGATGGGTGGGGCACCGGTCTGCACCCCTTTGGGCTTCGTAGGTCTGCATATCGTGCCTCCTAATGGTACTGCTCAAGATCGACCTGATAGGCATCGCCATCTTCGAAATCGAAGGTGATGCACCATGGCCCGTTGATATGGACCGTGTATCGCACCGGCGTGCGCTCCGGGAATGAATGGAAATCAAAGCCCGGCAGGTTCATGTCCTCGGGCTTTGAAGCCGCATCCAGCGCATCAAGACGGCGGAGAATGCGGGAGTGCATCCGCTTGTCGATCTTGGATTTTCCGGACGCCCAGAGGTCCGCGAGTTGCTTGTTTCTGAACGTCTTGATCATGAGTGATGTGTAAGCCAATCGCTTACTTATGTCAATTTATGGCTTACACCAATCCGCCTTAGGGCGGTTTTTTTATTGGAGTCTCCATGGCTACCGAAATCGCCTCGCTTGGACCTGCGCAGACAATGAGCTGTGGCAGTTCATCTCCGTTGTGCGCGTGGCCGATCTGGTCAATGAGAGCATCGAAGAAGCCTTCCTCGCGTTCAACGACCGCCCGCAGACGCTGGCCCAGCTTGACCTCATGGTCATGTCTGGCCGGAACACGCTCAAGCGGCTTGAGAATGAGGGCGTGCTTCTGCCGGGTTCTGACTTCTGGCTCCTTGATGGCCAGACCGCAGACGACGGCGTTCAGGGCATCCTCAAGTTCGGCATGAAGTTCGAGCCCCCGGCCCCTGCGGTTGATATCCGCATCTTGTCATCCCAGTGGCGTTCTTTGCCCTCTTTCACCTTGCCGCCCATTTCAGCGGCCCGGCCCGTGATGGTCATCTGGTGCTCAAACATCTGCACCGAGACATCTTCGACCGTGAGAAGCCGGACGCGCTTTGCAGATAGGCCCGCAACTGGATGCCATAGGTCTGCATCTGTGCCACCCCCCGACACCAAGATAATTGGGGAGACTTGGCGTTACCCGAACAGAGGCGGGGGCCCTGCCCATTCAGCGCCCCCATCAACTCCGCCAGCGCGTCCGTGCTCAGAGGGCTCGTCGCAGCGCTCACAGGTGGGGTGAGTGGCGAGATAGCGGTCCAGTGGCGACAGCGATGGCCGACGTCCGGGCATGCGTGGCGGGATGTAATGCAGCATCAGGCCTCCGGAGGGGTGCCCAACAAAGAAAAGGCCCACGCCAGAAGGCATAGGCCAGCGATTGCAGCAGCAGTGTGCGCATCAATGTGAGGCATGATGCCTCCGAATTGTTTGCAGAAAATGCAAAGAAGTCCGCGCCTGATCATCAGGGCGGAAGATCATCCTTGCATGGAAAGAAATTCGTACAAAAAGGGGTAAAAACTCGCTCTTTCTGCTTGTTATTTCGTACTGTGTACGATACAATATTCTTACCGGGTCGCGATGATCCGGCAACTGGAAAGGGGGTGAGGCGAGTGAAAATCCGGAAGGTAGTGTTGAAGATCAGATTCCTAGGGTGGCACCTGACACTGATCATCAACTAAGCCAGAGGGAGGTCGGGGGAAACCCCGGCCTCCACCGGAACGGAACGAGCCTCACCCCCTCCGCAAAAGGGATATTACCATGACCAGTGATGACTTCAAGGCTTGGCGTAAGGCAATGGGCTTCACTCAGGCAAAGGCCGCTGAAGCGCTGGGCGTATCGAAGCCGACCGTCGAGAACTACGACAAGGGCGTTCGGCGGGAGAACGGGGAGCCGGTCATCATTCCGAGGACTGTGGCTCTGGCTTGCGCTGCCCTGTTCCATAAGCTGGAGCCGTGGTCGCAAGAATGAACCTGTGCAGATATTGCACGAGTTGAACTATTGAGGATTGCTCAATAGTTGGCGAGGGTGCGAGGATTTGAACCCCGGCCGCAGGGTTTTGGAGACCCGCATGCTACCGCTACAACACACCGACGCAAAACGGCCTCGGGGGGCAACCCGAGGCCGTGGAGTATGCCAGTATCTCTCGGGGCGCTTGAAACGGCGCTAGTGTGCCACTCCCGAGAGCAAAGGCATTCGATCTGAAATGGAATGAAAAATGCCGCAGGCGTTCAATTGCACTGCGGCACTGTGATAATCTGTAGTCTACGCGCGCACACGCGTCAACAGGCTTTATCCAATTCACCGCAAGAAAACCCCAGATGCTCGCAAAGCGCATTGAGGCCGACCCTCAGATGAATCATGTTCGTTGGCGGGCGATCCTCAGTGCAGACCAGATCCACCTCGGAATAAACGCCGGGGCCAAACCTGAGAAGGCATTTCAGTGCGCTTTCATACCGGCGTTTTGCGTGGATGGCAGAAAGGTCGAAATCATCGCCTCGGGTGGAAAGGCCTCCAGCGCCATTTATATCCGCCGCCCTTGGGGTGGGATCCGGGATGCCATCGGCCCGTCGCCCGCTATATACGATGACGGCGAACTGCAGGCCCGCCTGCATCTGCCCTTCGGTGATAAGGCCCTTGCGCTTCAAGATGCCAAGCACCGTCCCCGGCTCCTGATCATCACGCTCACTCTTTCCGACGATCTTCTCTCGCTGGGCCAGAGCGGTGCGCACAATCTCAGCCGCAGTCTCTTGTTTGGGCTTACGGATGCTATGGACAGGCTGCCCGCTTGGATAGCGCTTCTTCGGGATAGCCAGAGCCGACTGCACAGCAGGAGAAACGAAAGAAACCGAGGCGATGGCCCCGGCATTCGTCTCCTGCTTCTTCGCAGCGTTACGCGTCTTGTACCACCTTCTATTACTCCTGGACATGTTCTCTCCTGTGAGATCATGCCCTCCCGGCGTCAGAACCGCGACCACCACGAAGCGGGGCTGACTATCAGATTCTACTTTTGTTCAGGGCGGGTAGCAAGAGGTATGCTCATTGCCGATCTGCGTATCAGCAGTCCACCTCATTCCGCCATGGGAGGAAGCCGTGTATTTGGCTGATATGCGGGCGCACTTTTCTGCCGGGTCCCCGCAGGATTAATTCGAGCCTATGAAGTATATTTATATCTCTAGTTAACGTCTTATCATCCAGAGATGCATAGGCTTTATTCAATTTCGGAGATCCCTCTAGAACCTCATCCATTGTTCTGGCTTTTGGGTACTTGCTTATAGCAATTGCCAAATCCCTTCTGCGCTTTGCAGCGGGTGTCGTCTCATCAGCAAACTTGCTATGAATGAAATTCATCCACGTCACTCGCACCTGCTCACCTTGGATCAGCTCAACTTGTTCTTTTAATCCATCTGCAAAGCCTTGTAATGCGTATTCAAAAAATCCTGTAATATCTCCGCCATTCTTAGAAATTAAATCGAGCTGCCGATAATATACGGATCTTGTTTTATTGTAGTGGTTGCTAAGTAGTTGGCATGTTGGCATTGGGAAACCACATCTAAGAAGTATATATACCTCCAGAAGCCTTGATGTCCTGCCATTTCCATCGCCATATGGGTGTATTAGAGCTATATATGCATGGGCGAATAGGGCAGCCAAGATTCCATGCATCATCTTCTTTTCAGGCGGGACATCTAGGGTCCGCTCAATATGGACACAAAGCTCTTCAAGGAGATAATTGCAGTCAGTCACCGGGGCCCCGCGATAACCCGCGACAACTACGCTGTGGTGCCGGATTTCCCCAGCAACTACCCCCTCGTCCAGATCGAGCCCATTAAGAGCGCGTCTGTTCAGGTCGTTGATAAACTCGAGGGTAATCGGAGATGGTCCGTTCTCGAATGGCGCCTGTACGAGGTGATTACAAGCATCTAAAATATTTTGAACTTCACGCTGGAGATACTCCTGCGATGGCGGAAGCTCTAGCTTTCCTTCGACCTGCTTCTGCACCTGATCCTCGGAAAGCGTGTTCCCCTCGATAGCAGTTGTAGCAGCGGCACCTTTTGCGAGGAAAATATTATAAAGAGCTTTCGCCCGCTCAGGCGCAATAGGAGCGTTCGCTATATGCATGGATTTAGAGATGACTTCTCCTATGAGCATCCATGCATTATGGCTCAAGCGATTTAGGTCGATATTGAACGTCAGCCAGGGATGTGTTGAGCGATATTCCCTTTTTTGTCCCATTTTTTGTCCCGCCCAATGTCCCGTATAATTTATTGAATTATATGAGTTTAATTCAAATTAAACGTCATTAATTGACTGATATATATATTATTTCATGGGCGGGGGGAAGGGAGTTTAAAAAGCGTAGTTCATCACCCCTCCAAATCCTGCGCATTGAACCGGCGCGGCTCCTGCCACCAATCACCCTGTGCGAAAATCACGGTGTCTTGCGCGGCGATCTCCCGTCGCGCTCTCTTGTCCCACCAGCGGTGGACGAAATCGGGAAGGCCCCACACCCTCACTGCTGACCAGTATTCCTCGCCACGGAAGCCGACGAAGTGGAGGGCTGCCGGATGACTATCGGTCAGATCTAGGGTCATGCTGCCCCGCCCTCGACCAATGAGAGAACAGTTCCTGAAGGCGCTGGCCTCTCAATGTGATCGGGGAGAACGCCCAATGCCTGCCACCGCATAACTGCCTTCGTCATGGGGCGATGTTGTCTCGCAAGGCCGTCAAATTCGGTTTTGGTCCGTGAGAACCTCTCCCCATCGTGACCAATCAGAAACACCACTGTATGGACGCATCTACCCCCTATGTCGGAGAGTTCCGTCTCATAGAAGGCGATGCCAATCACCCTTTCCTCGGCTTCTGTGTCGTCTTTCTGGTCAGGAACACGCGCATCGCCGCGCAGGGGCGGCGGGATCAGGCCAATGACAGTCGAGGGGCGCGCCATCATGCCGTTTCGGCCACCACCTGGAGGGAGGCGAGCATGGCGTAATCAGACGCGGCAAGTGCCGTGTAGCTGTAACCTTCGATCTCCGCCTCAATAATGCCGGGCAGCTGCTTGACCGGCGATGTCACGCCCGCTGTGGTCACGCGCGCACCCAGCATCTGCTGCCATGTGGCGAACACGCCACGCGCCATCGCCTCGGCCTGGAGAATGAGGGTCGCCTCATCCCCGTCGATCCACAAGCGCAAAGTCGGCCTGAAGGACAGGCATCAAGCGTGTCCTTGGAGACGCGTCGATTGAGGCGCAGCGTTATGGCATGAGCCACGGCTTCCCGGTCATGGCCGGCATCGGTCGCAACCTTGAGCGCTTCTGAGACCAGACGCGGGATCACGATCTCAGCAGGCCCCCGGAACTCGGGCGCAGCCGCCCCCGTGCTCTCAGGCTCCCAGCAGAGCAGATCCAGTGTTCTGGCTATCCCGCCGCGCCCGCACCATGTCAGGCCCCGTCGCTCAGCAGCTGCCCGCGCAGGCGCTCACGGTCGGCACGGTTGATGTACCAGCCTTGGCGGGAGCGGTTATGAATGGTGATGCCATGCGGACGCACCTTCTGCCGAACATGATGCAGCAACACTTCCACGGTCTTCGGACCCGGAATTTCTCCCCCACGCATGCTGTAGAGAGTGGCCATGAATGCACTGAGGCTCACAATCTGGCGCGACAGAAGGCACCCCAGACTACAATCTGACATCCGGCGAATATGCCCACATCATCAATTCCTCACTGAAGATGGGCGGGGCAGGCGTGTGGATCTACTCCCTGTTATGGGATCTGACCAATTACGCCGATTTTAAACAAGGTTTTTCATGGGCCTACCCCTCGGGGGAAATGAAGGCGCAGCTGGCAGCAAGGCTCTATGGAAAGCCCGATGCGCATATGCCGCTAATCACCAAGGGTTATGTCGCACCTATTGTGCCGTTGGTGCGTGAAGCGTGAGTGGGAGATCATCACATGACGACTGAAGCACCTGATGCCCCGGCCGGCTTCGCAATGCCAGTGTCTGCACTAGCGCGGGGTCGTTCCCTTGGTTAGGGTCCTGGCCGGATCAAATTATCAATTGCGCAATGAACCCGAAAGCAGAGCAATGCTTGGCGGTCTGACTAGGGTATTAAGATGAGCAGAAAGACCATCGACACACTCATCATCGACTTGGATAACACCATATTTGACTGGTTTGCAGTGTGGTATGCGTCGTTCGTACCGATTTACAACGATATATTAAGAGTGACGGGCCGGCCAGCTTCGGAAATAGAGGCGGACATACGGGCCGTTCACCAAGTCCAACGCACCTCAGAATATACGTTCTTGCTTGAGGAAATTGAAGCGCTGAAGGATATCCGCCAGACTGAGGATATCCGCATTCGTTTCCACGATGCTCTTGAGGCCTCGCGACGCGGGCGCGATCTAAATCTAAAGCTATACCCAAGTGTCTTTCGGTGCCTATGGGATCTAAAAAGGAAAGGCACGAAGATCGTTGCCTATACAGAGTTGATGGGATTTTACAGTGCCTATCGTCTTAAGCGGTTTGGCTTGGATGGCGTCATTGATGTCCTGTTTAGCCCAGAGGATCACGATACGCCTGCCGGCATCTCCGTCGATAAAATGCGCCGGTTGCCGGACGAATTCTATGAGCTACAGGTCACTCAGGTAAGGCATACGCCGCCTGGCGAACTGAAGCCAAACCCGCGTATCCTCCTGGACATCATCAAAGCAGTGGGTGCCAAGGCAGAACGCTGTGCCTATGTCGGTGATAGCCTGTTCAAAGACGTTGCTATGGCTCGAGATGTGGGTGTGTTTGACATTCACGCAAAATATGGGGAAAGCCAGCGCAGACCTGAATACAACTTGCTGCAGTGCGTGTCTCACTGGACCGAAGCCGATGTGCAGCGGGAGCGGGAAATCACCGCAAAAGGACACGCGTTCGAGCCCAGCGCGGTCCTGAAGGACTCCTTTGCAGAGATATTTATCTACTGCGATTTTGGGCCGTTTGATGAAAATAAAAGAAATTTTGACCCGGATGAAATAAAAAACACGATCGATATATGGAAAAAACCGTCGATGTTCAGCAGCATTTCAACGATCTTGAAATGCGAATTAGAAATTTTGCTGTTACGATAGTTGGCGTCCTAATAGCTGCCGTTGGCTTCACCTATCAGCAGGGGCTTGAAACTACATTCTTCGGTATCCGATTCGCTGCAGGCCTAGGTCTTATTGTTGCAGCTGTCATTGTTTGGTTTAGTTTTTTCTTGATGGACCGTTACTGGTACCATATCTTTCTTAAGGGCGCAGTGAAGCATGCCGACAAAATAGAAGAGCAATTAAAGATCCGGATACCAAGTATCAATCTTGGTCAAACGATATCTGATGTGAGCAATAGCGTAAGAGTATTCGGCATCACAATGGACTCGGATAAGCGCCTTACAAATTTTTACCTGCTTGGCTTCGTGATGCTGGCGGTGGTGTTCGTGTCTCTCGTATTTGCCACATCTAATCGTCCTTCGCTTCCTGCTGCGCAAACGGCAACGGTACCCGCCCAGTCAGTCGCACCAACAGGTGGGAGCGCAGTTCCTTGACCGCTAGGTACATGATCCCGCAGTTTGACGGCGCAATCCTCGACCCGTTCATGGGGGTGGCGCCATCGGCTTGGCGTGCCAGATAGCCAGTTGCCCATATGTGGGGACCGAGGTTGAACCGGCTTATTTTGAAATCGCCTGTGAGAGGCTCCAGGATGGGCTCAATGGGGCGCCAGAAAAGGCCGGTTAAGATCCGCTTCTGACGTAGCGCGCCGCGCTTTGGGGAGTGGCAAAAGTCACCGACCATCGTGGCAAAAGGCAGCGGCGCGCTATACATGCTTCGGGACTTTTTCGGGACTTTCTGCGACGAAACTCCCGAATTGGCCCTGTTTGTTCCCGTTTCATCATGCGGCGGCCACATGCCGCATCAGATTTAAGCATATGAAATACAACGAAAACAATGGCGACCCCGGCAGGGTTCGAACCTGCGACCTACTGCTTAGAAGGCAGTTGCTCTATCCAGCTGAGCTACGGGGCCTTGTGATGTTTTCAGGCATGTTCATGCAGCTCATCACCAGCCATGTCTCCAAAGGCATGACTGTGGGGTGCTTTGAAGCACGAAGCCGCATGTTGCAAGATAAAAATGACAATATGAAAACGGGCGCAGCTTGATATGCGCCCGGTCTTCAGTTCAGCCGGAAACCGCAATCAGTGTGTCCACTGACCCATGCGGCTGAAATTGAAATTGTCGGAATAGGCAATGCGTGCGCGCTTCGGCTCATGCGGCTCAAACACCCGGTAGGGAATGTTCTCGCGCTCGGCATAGGCAACAGCCTCTTCCCTTGTCTCGAAGACAAGGTGAATCTGGCTGTTCATGTCGCCGGTGGATGTGTAGCCCATCAATGGCTCCACCTGACGCGCCTTTTCAGGCTCATATTCAAGCACCCAGTGCTTGGTCTTGGCGATGCCAGACTGCATAGCGTTGCGTGAAGGCTTATAGATGCGTGCGACCATGTCTCTCAGCCCGGAATGTACCCGTCTGTGGCCCCGCGCCGAAAGCGTGGGTCCTTGGTTCAATTCTATAGTGAGATGGGATCGTTCTGACAACTGATGCCGGACATTCCATGTGGGAGCCGGCAGCCATGAGAAAGCGGCAGGGCTGGCCAGCCATCGCCATTTGTATGCCGGCAGGTTAAGCTGGGCACCTGCCTTTCAATCCATCATTCAATTTGTATCAGGACAATTTTTCATGCCCCTCGCGCCCCAAGAGCACCGCTGGAACGAGCAGAACCTGCTTGCGGCCTCCATTGCGGTGACCATTCTTCTGGCCGTGATTGGTGTTGTGTTCGGCTTTATTTCCGGTTCGCTCTCCATTGCCTTTGATGCCGTGTATAGCCTGATTGACGCGAGCATGAGTGTACTGGCGCTTTTTGTCGCCCGTCTGATCATCACGTCCTCAACCTCGGGTCATCTGGCGCGCCGGTTGCAGAATCGCTTCACCATGGGGTTCTGGCATCTGGAACCGATTGTGCTGGGGCTGAACGGCACGATTTTGCTGACGATTGCCATTTATGCGCTCATCAATGCCATCAACAGCCTGCTGGATGGCGGCAATGTTCTTGTTTTTGATGAAGCCATTCTTTTCGCCGTCTTTGCCTTCACCATCAGCGCCTTCATGACAGGGCTGGAATATGTGCTGAACAAGCGTATTGGCTCGGATTTCATTTTGCTCGACATGCGCTCCTGGTTCATGTCGGCCTGCATTTCCGCAGCGCTGCTTGTGGCCTTCACCATCGGCTATCTGGTGCAGGGGACATCTTACCAGTGGATGGCGGCCTATGTGGACCCGTTTACGCTCGCCGTTGTCAGCGCATTCATCATTCCGATTCCCATTGGCACGGTGCGGCAGGCCTTTTCCGAAATATTGCTGGTCACCCCGCCGGATCTGAAAATACAGGTTGATGAGGTGGCCGCTTCAGCCGTGGAGCGTCACGGTTTCCTGTATTATCGCGCTTATGTCGCCAAGGTTGGGCGGGCCAAGCAGATTGAGATCTATTTCGTGGCCCCCCCGGATGCGCCGCCCCGCCAGCTGGAGGAGTGGGATGCCATTCGCGATGAGGTGGGGCTGGCGATTGGTGATGAAGGACCAGACCGCTGGTTGACCATCGCCTTTACAGCTGATCCGGGATGGGCGGAGTAGCGCGCACGCGCCTTTTGATCTGTCTCTGTCATAACAAAGGCCCATGAGTGATCTCATGGGCCTTTGTTCATGTTCTTCATAAACCAATACTATAAGCGCCGTCGGGCCTATGCCGGATGCGGGATCATTCCCACTCGATCGTGCGTTCTATGGCCTAACCATTTGAAAAACAAAGCGAAAAATATTTTCTAGGGGTCATATGCCGCCGTACCCACCGTCAAAAAGCTATTCCTTTTGAAATCCTTGGGTTTTTCCGGCTGTTTGGCTCGAAAAAATTTCACCATCTATCGCTGGTTACGGTTGCCGCTTCGGTTCGCGGAACAGACGGCGAATGTCCCCGCAAGAATTACATCATACCGACTCGCGCCTCCCTTTTCCATCCTACTTGGGGGATTCGGGAAGCGTCCGGGTAAATAGTCCGGGATGAGGGGAAAGCCTTCCCCTGCGGCCGAGCCTAAGGTCTCGGCCGACCCCTTCTGCGGGGAGCCCCCCAGGCTGTGCAGAAACTCGCTACGGTCCTGCCGACGACATGGCGCGAAGGGCCGAACGGATCAGGCGGCCCCGATCATTTTCCGGGGTCCGAAGGCATTCACGGCGTGGAGGACGTTGAATGCCAGGATCGACAGGGCCGCTTCTGAGCTGCTGCCGGTTTTGTGGACACATCGATAAGATCGTGTCCTGGAACCGGAGAGCAGATAATGACGAGACGGACCTACAGCCGTGAGTTCAAAACCGAGGCCGTGAAGCTGATCACGGAACGTGGCTTTGGCGTTGCCCAGGCCAGTCGTGATCTGGACGTTGGAGATAAGCGTTCTGCGCCGCTGGGTGCGGGAGCAGGCGGCGGCGCCAGCAACGGCTTTTCCCGGCCATGGCCAGCTGCGGGGCGATGCGGCTGAAGTTGCAGCTCTGAAGAAGGAGGTGGCCCGCCTCAAGGCCGAGCGCGATATCCTCAAGAGGGCTGCCGCTTTTTTCGCGCGCGAGGCGATATGAGGTTCGCCTTTATCGCCAGACACCGCCACATCTGGCCGCTCACTTGGCTGTGCAGGGCGCTGGAGGTGTCCCGCTCAGGCTTTCATGCCTGGCTCAATCGTTCGCACAGCGCCCGAAAGCTTCATGATACTCGGCTCGCGGCAGCGATCTCGGTAAGCTTCAGCTCGTCTGATCGCACCTATGGCGCACGGCGGGTCTGGCGTGATGTTCTGGCACAAGGCCTCTCCTGCGGGCTTCACCGGATTGAGCGTCTCATGCGCGAAAATGCCATGAAGGCTCGCCCCAGACGGCGGGGAAAGCCCCGGGATGATGGTGCCCGGGCAGTCATTGCCGACAACATCCTTGAGCGGAATTCCCAGGCCGATCTGCCAAACCGAAAATGGCTGGCTGATTTTACTTATGTGTGGACCGCCGAGGGTTGGCTGTATGTCGCAGCCGTTCTGGATCTTTTTTCACGGCGCATCGTGGGCTGGTCAATGAAGGCAGAGCGGGATGCCACGCTGGTGATGGATGCCCTGATGATGGCGCTCTGTGTTGACGATGCTGTCACGCTCCACGCTGAACACACCGTCCATGCCCTTGAAATGAGCGATGGCCCGTTCGGTAGAGGGGTGGTCCGGTAGCTGGATCACCAGCGCGCTCACCTGTTTCAGGTCGTAAATTACGGTGGCGCCAAGCTGATGGGCGACTGCAAGAAGTCTTGCCTTGTCCTCTGGCGTTTTCATGCCGTGGATGATGATGAGTGTGCGCCGGGTCTGCCCTTCACGCGCCTCTTCCGTCTTCTGCTTTTGGCCCTCGCGCACTTCCATGGCATGGGCGCAAAGGGGAGCGCAGAGCGCGATGGCGCAGATGATCCGGAATGACATGGCCCTGCGTGTCACGGAGTTCTTCCCTGTGCTCTCGACGGCCCTGCACGGGTGCGCGTCGTTTCACGGTCACTGGGCGAGGAATCCGGCAGATGTGAGAACGGCCGGGACTGGCCCGGCCGTTCGTGTGCGATATGTGCGGCAAGGGCAAAAGAGCCACCTGCCTCACACCAGCCTCAGCCTTCGGCCTTGGCGCGCTCAATGCCTTCATTGATGAGGCGGATGGCCTCTTCCTTGTCGCCCCAGCGCACGATCTTGACCCACTTGTTGGGCTCCAGATCCTTGTAGTGCTCGAAGAAGTGCTCGATCTGCTTCAGGGTGATTTCCGGCAGGTCCACATAGTTCTCGACCCGCTCATAGCGGCGGGTGATCTTGGTGGAGGGCACGGCGATGATCTTCTCATCCTGACCGGCCTCATCTTCCATGATGAGCACGCCAACCGGACGCACGCTGATGACCGAGCCGGGCGCCAGTGCGCGGGCATTGGCGATCAGCACGTCGCACGGGTCACCGTCGCCGGAAAGGGTGTGCGGGATGAAGCCGTAATTGCCCGGATACCGCATGGCGGTATAGAGGAAACGATCGACGAACAGGGCGCCGGATTCCTTGTCCATCTCATACTTGATGGGCTCGCCGCCAATTGGAACTTCAATGATGACGTTGATGTCATTCGGCGGGTTCTTGCCGACCGGAATCGCTTCGATGCGCATGTTTCTCTCGCTTCAAGCCACGGTAGTGCGCAGGCGGGTGCCACGCTCGCGCTACCGCTGCCAAGCAAATGCGAACTTGTCCAGCATTTTCGTATGGGTGGCGGTTGTTCCTCCCGCACGTCCGGCCATCAGCGGGCATGCGTGATCCGCCCTGCGGGTGGGGCGTGGAGAGCCTGAAGCCGGTGGCATGTCTTCGCCCAAATCTATGATAAAATCGACATAACTATATGATATAGAAAGAGAATGCTATATCCTTCATCGTACTTCCGGCTGGCCTTGCGCCCGCCGCATGGAGGGTCTCACGGGAGTATCTGCCTTTTCAGGGAGGCTTTGGCCGCACAGCCGAAGGCTCCTCCCCCCTGCGAATGTCTGACAAGGCAGAGGGCCTCGACCCGGAGCAATGTTGCTTTATGATGAGCCCGATTCAACTTTCGGATGACTGCCCCGGATGGCGCATCGCGATTCCGTTGCCAGTGGAATCGCAGGCTCGCTTTGCGCCATTTTCCGGGGTGCAGGTTTCAGGAGGCATCGCATGTTCTGGAAGACACCGCCTTTGACCCTGCCCAGCGCCGCCATGGCGCTGCCCGGCCGTGCGCAGGCCCTGCCGACGGCACAGACCCATTTTGTGACAGGTCGCCCGCTGAAGGGGCCTTATCCTGAAGGTCTGGCACAGGTTATTCTGGCGCTGGGCTGTTTCTGGGGGGCGGAGCGTTGCTTCTGGCGGCATGAGGGCGTGTGGGTGACGGCCGTTGGCTATATCGATGGCATCTCCCCGAACCCGACCTATGAGGAGGTCTGCTCCGGGCGCACCGGCCATACTGAGGCTGTGCTGGTGGTTTATGACCCGGCAGTGGTGAGCCTTGAAACGCTTTTGCGCCTGTTCTTCGAATCTCATGATCCGACCCAGGGCATGCGGCAGGGCAATGATATTGGCACCCAGTACCGCTCCGGTATCTATGCCTCGCATGAGGCGGAACTCGCCTGCGCCAGACAGATGGAAGCCGTGTATGCCACCGCGCTCAAGGCGCGCGGTTTTGGCCCCGTCACCACGACGATTGCACCGGCCGGGCCATTCTATTTTGCCGAAGCGTATCACCAGCAATATCTGGCGAAAAACCCCAATGGCTATTGCGGTCTTGGCGGAACGGGCGTTGCCTGCCCTGCGGATGTGCCCTTATCGTGAAGCGCCATATGTGCATGGTGTGCCGGTTTCGGCGTGTTGCGTGATGTGAAAGGTTTCCCCCATGGTCGCTTATGTCATTTCGCCGCCCATGCAGCCGGCCCTGCCTGTTTCCGGGCAGGAAGAGGTTTTCCCGGTGCATCGCATTTATTGCGTCGGGCGCAATTTTGCCGACCATGCCATCGAGATGGGGCATGACCCTTCAAGGGAGGCCCCCTTCTTCTTCCAGAAAAACCCGGATTGTCTGGTTTTGTCTGGTGCCAGCATCCCGTATCCGACCATGACGCATGATTTCCACCATGAGATAGAACTGGTGGTGGCGCTGAAGGCGGGGGGAGACAATATCCCGGTTGAGAAGGCGCTGGAGTGCGTGTTCGGCTATGGGGTTGGCCTTGATCTCACCCGGCGTGACCTTCAGGGCGAGATGAAAAAGGCCGGTCGGCCATGGGAAATCGGCAAGGCATTTGAGCAGTCCGCCCCCTGTTCGGCCATTGTGCCGGTGGAGGTGTGCGGCCACCCGGATCAGGGGCGCATCTATCTCAATGTGAATGGCAAGCCGCGGCAGGAAGGCAATCTCAACCAGATGATCTGGAAGGTGCCGGAAATGATCGCCACCCTCTCCACCCTGTTCACCCTGCGGCCGGGTGATCTCATCTATTGCGGCACACCGGCGGGTGTGGGGCCGATTGAAAAGGGTGATTTGCTGGAAGGTGGCGTGGATGGGGTGGCAACCGTTGCCCTGAATGTGGTCTGAACGCCGAGGCCCCTTTTTGCTGGGGCTTCATGAAGCCCCAGCGCTGTTGTTGAAGAATGCCTGACCTGCCGTTTCTGGCAGGCTCAGTATTCGCCACGCTCATGGATGGAATTGGCGCGGCCCACCAGCAGGCTTTCCACCGGGCCAATGCGTTCCACATCCTTGCCGCCATAGGGCAGGGAGTGCAGCACATAGCGCATGGCATTCAGCCGGGCGCGCTTCTTGTCATCAGACTTGATGACCGTCCACGGGGAATCTGCCGTGTCCGTATTGAAGAACATGGCTTCCTTGGCCCGGGTGTAATCATCCCACTTGTCGAGCGAGGCCAGGTCAATGGGCGACAGCTTCCACTGCTTCAGCGGATGCACTTCGCGTTCCTTGAAGCGGCGGCGCTGTTCTTCCCGGCTTACCGAGAACCAGAACTTGAAGAGATGAATGCCGCTGCGCACCAGATTGCGCTCAAACTCCGGGGCCTGCCGGAGAAACTCGCGATATTCATCTTCCGAGCAGAAGCCCATCACCCGTTCAACGCCTGCGCGATTGTACCAGCTGCGGTCAAACAGCACGATCTCGCCGGTGGTGGGCAGGTGCTGTACATAACGCTGGAAATACCACTGGCCGCGCTCGACCTCACTGGGTTTTTCCAGTGCCACAATACGCGCGCCACGCGGGTTGAGATGCTCCATGAAGCGCTTGATCGCCCCGCCCTTGCCGGCAGCATCCCGGCCTTCAAAAATGATGATGACGCGCTGCTGCGTTTCCTTCACCCAGGACTGGAGCTTGAGCAGCTCGGCCTGCAATATGAACTTCTGGTGCTCATAATCGCGGCGCAGCATCTTGTATTTGAAGGGATAGGCGCCTGAACGCCAGTCCTCGGCCATCTCATCGCTCGTGACCTTCGGCTCGCGCGCCACTTTGGGCAGTCCCAGCGCCTTGCGCATGCGGCTGGCATCATCGGGCGAGGCACCTGCCAGAAGCGCTTCCAGACCGCCAAGGGCGGCTGCTTCAGCAGAAATGCTTGTCAAGGCTGACAGGGAGGATTCCTGAGCCGCCTCCATGCGGGTCTCGGAGAGGGTCAGCTCAACGTCTTCGGTGGTTTCGGCAGCGTGTGAGGGCTGCGGGGTGTCATCCTGCGCCATGTCCTGTCTCCTCAAGGGGGTGGCAGTTCATGAGCCAAAGCACCGCAGATTGAGGCGTCACATCCAGACCGTCACGGAATGAAGGCGGCATATATCGGCTACGATGTTGGTCACATGAAGAAAATGATGTCAGATAAGTGTAACATAGTCGAGCGGGATACCTTGATCCCTCTCAAGACAAGATCACACATGAATGCATGGCAGATGCCCACATGGCGGTTGCAGGCCTGTTGCAGGTCTTCCGTATGCGTGCGAAGTGATGCGGACGCGGTTTTGCCGCCTCCTGATGAGCCTGCGGGCCTTTTCAGAACACCAGTCGGCGCGGGTCAGCCATCCATTCCACCCCGGCGGCGCGCACGGCAGCCCGCACAGCCGCGCCCAGCGCTTCGCCTGTGGCCGTGTGCAGGCCGGCATAGGGGCATTGTTCTGCAAGGGGGGCCTGCGGGCAGGCCATCACCACACAGTCTGTGCCGGTGCCGGAGACGGCCTCATCATTGCCGGGGCGGGTGAAGCCAATGTCCACAATGGCGCGGGTGCGGGCCTGCACCACGATGGAACTGGCCTCCAGCAGCGCGCCATCGGTGAGGGGGTGGTCAACCGCCGCCAGTATATTCACGGTGCCGGTGGAATAGGCGGTGAGCGGAAAGCGTGCGCCAACGCATTCCCCATTATTCAGCCCGAGCGTGACAAGACAGGCCGCGCGCACATCATCCACCTGTCGCAGGACAAGGTGATGGCAGGCGACATCGCGCGAGGTCATCATGCCCACCGCCTGTTCCAGTGCGCTGGCCTTGAGCCTGTTCAGAAACCATGCGAGCGGATCCGCTTCCGGGGTCAGGTCCGCGTTGCGCACCTCAAGCCAGGCCACCGTATCGGCAACCACAAAACCGGGGCGGTTGAGCGACCATGAGACCATGCGCTGCGGGCGGGCGAAACGGGCCACCAGCAGCGGGCGCTGAAGGCAGGTGCTGAACAGGCCGGATGCGGGAGAGGTGGCCCTGTCGTCATTCACCATCTGCGTTCACATCCCTGTCTCTGCCCTTTGGATGTGACTCATCGGGCCAAAGGATGCAAGAGGCCGGAGCCTCTTGCCGAGATCTCCTCAGGGTGACTTCAAGAGCACCTCAAAAGCACTTGCGGCAGGAGGCCCTCACTTCACCTCGATCGGCAGATTGCCGGTGGCGGCCCCGCCCTTGCCATCGCGTACGGTCACGAACACGCGGTAGCGGCCCGGAGGCAGGCTGGCGATGCGCGCGCCTTCAGGGCTGGCATCATGCACACCCTGCGGGAAGTGCTCCGGCACCGGCTCGGGTGCGCCACCCACGCTGCGCACGGTGCTTTCAGCCATGATGTCCCAGCTCACATCAAGCGGGTCGCCATCAGGGTCCGAGGTTTCCAGCACAATGCGGGTTTCACCATCAGCCGGGAAACTCTGTGGCCCCTTGTGTACAAGGGAAAGAATGCGGGGCGTCCTGTTCTTCCCGCCGGGCGGTGTGCCGCCCCAGAGATCGGCCATCACCTCAACGGTTTCAGTATATTCTCCGGTGGGCAGCAGCAGGGAATACCATGTGGGCGTGACCTCCTGCTTCTGGCCCCACAATATGGGCACGGCCCCAATGCCCTTTTCCTGTGCCTGCGTGAAATAGGCCCGCATCTTCTGGGCCTTTTCGGTGGAACTTGGCTCCAGCGGTGCTCCCCATGCGGTTTGCGGCACAGCCCAATGCCCGTTGGCACCCATTTCGGTGAAGATGATCGGCCCTTCCCAGCCCTGCTTGCGGGCGCGCTCGTCAATGGTGAGCAGGCTGTCGCCATAGGCGTTGACGCCCAGCACATCAATGCTGGGCGCATGGCGCTTCACCAGCGCGATCTTGTCTGCCCCCGTATCGGCCGTCACAGCCATGGTGGGGTGGTTGGGGTCAATATTCTTCACAAAGAGGGAGGCCTCCTCCAGAGCGGGCCAAAGCGGATGGTCCGGGTCTCGCGGCAGGTCCACCTCAATCTCGTTGCCAATGCCCCACATCAGCAGGGCCGGGTGGTCCTTGTAGCGTTCCACCATGGGGCGGAAGCTTTCAAGCTGGGCCTGTGCCGCAGCCTTGTCGTTATAGTCGAAGCCCTGACGCGGATGCGCCAGCCACAGGCCGACGATCACCTTGAGACCCGCTTTTTGAGCCTCATCCAGAATTTTCCCCGGCTCCTGTCCATAGGTGCGCACCACGGTTGCGCCCAGTCTGGCCAGATCCTCCAGCCGGGTTTCGCCTCCGGCCCCATTGGGGACAAGGGGCTTGCCATCCACCAGAATGTGCTGGCCCTTCACCTCGACCTCCGCCGCATGGAGGGGCAGGGTGGAGAGGCTTGCAAGGGCCGTGAGCAGCACCGCATGCAGGGCAAGCTTTTGGCCGGGGGTGGCACGGGCAGGGCGCAGTGGGCGGGCAAATCGCGGGGCAGAAGCAGGGCGCACGGTGTGTCTGTCTCCAGATGGATGGGAGCATGGCAGGCCGGAAAGCCGGTGCGCTTCACTCTGCTTGCCAAATCCCGCAAAAATGAGATGGCACTGTTCCAGCTTTTACCGCAACGGCGCGATGGAGTAAGCAAGGCGCGCCTGCTGCTTAGGCTCTATGAAAAGGCTGCCTCGATGTTCGTGCTCGCCCATCTGTCCGATCCGCATCTTGGCCCCCTGCCTGAGCCGCGCCCGGTGGACCTTATCGGCAAGCGGTTTCTGGGCTGGATGAACTGGCGCAACAACCGCAAGCACCATCTGGGCGAACAGACCCTCGAACCGCTGATGGCGGACCTGCTGGCACAGGCCCCGGACCATATCTGCGTGAGTGGTGATCTCACCAACCTTGCCCTTGAGGATGAGTTTGCCAATAGCGCGGCCTTTCTCGCCTCACTAGGAACAGGTGAGGGGGTGAGCGTGGTGCCGGGCAATCATGATGCCTATGTGGCCGCTGCCAAAGGCCTGCCGGAGCGCCATTGGGCAGACTTTCTGGCTGGGGATGACGCGGGTGCGAAGGTGGCACCTTACCCCTATGTGCGCCGGCGTGGACCCGTGGCCATTGTGGGGCTGACCTCGGCCATTCCCACCGCCCCATTTCTGGCGCAGGGCCGGGTGGGACCTGCACAACTGAAGGCCGCACGGCAGATTTTGGAGGCGCTGGGGCAGGAGGGGGCCTTTCGGGTTGTCATGGTGCATCATCCGCTGGTGGATACCGGCCCCTGGCATCGTCGCCTGCGGGATGCTGCGGCGCTGCGGCAGGTGCTGGCGGATGCGGGGGCGGAACTTGTGATCCATGGCCATGACCACCGCGCCAGCCTTCTGCATCTGCCTTCCGTGCAGGGGCCTGTGCCGGTGGTGGGGGTGCCCTCGGCTTCTGCGGGGCCGCGTGCGGGGAGCAAGGCTGGCGGCTATGCCCTGTATCGCATCGCGGGTGAGGCGGGGGCGTGGCGCTGTGAGATGGAACGACGCGGCTTTGGTGCGCAGGCGGGGCAGGTGCGCTCCCTCTCGCGGGAAGAGATTCTTCCCGCACATGGGGATGCGTTAAAAGATGTGGCGAAAATCGGTTCCTGATCTGTCAGGAAGAAGTCCGATATGCATGACAATTCTGTAAGATGTTCAAATGGATAATTACAGAAGTTTAAGTTGAGATGTGATGATGCGGGCGGCATGATCAGGGTGTCTTTTAAGGAGGACAAGTCATGAAGAAAGCCGTTCTTGTCGCCACTGCTGCCGCTCTCATCGCCGGGACCTCGGTTTCCTTCGCCGCGCCCGGACCGGGTGGCCCTGGCAGCCCCGGTGGACCGGGCAAGCCCGGTGGCTGGCGGATCTCCGCAGAAGATCAGGCGCTCCTTGCCGATGCGCGATTTGCTGCGGTGAAGGCGGCCCTGAAGCTGAATGCAGAGCAGGAAAAGCTGTTCTCTACCCTTCAGAAAACCGTTCAGGACATCTCGAAGGAGCGTGCCCAAGCCCGCAAGGCCGCTTTTGAGGCCCGCAAGGAAGCCCGGAAGGACGCGCGCAAGAATGATGAGCGCCCGGACTTTGACCCGGTTGCCCGCATGCGTGCTGCCGCCGAGCGGATGGATGCCCGCGCGGACAACCTGCGCAAGATCGCCGATGCCGCAGACCCGTTCTACAAGAGCCTGTCTGCCGAGCAGAAGCAGAAGCTGGGTGTGCTGGTGCGTGGCGGTTTCGCCAATTTCATGGGCCAGTCCGGCCCGCGTCATCCGGTCATGGGGCCGCATGGCTGGGGTGGACCGGGTCCCCAGTGGAGAGGCGGTCCGGCTGAGGCTGCTCCGGCTGGCGCTGATACAGATGAAGCCCCCGATGCGGCAGAGACAGAAGCCGAGTGATCTGATTTCGGTTCAGCTTTTTGCAGACCCATGCCATGGCGTGGCCGGTTCCCCCGGCCGCGCCATGTGCGTTTGAGAAAGGGCGATATGGGCCGTTTTCCAATCCCATGTTCCCAATCCCATGGGTCCGGGTTGGGTGAGTGGCAAAGGCTGGCGTGCAGGGGAACTTGCTGGGCCGGTGAAGCAGGCCCGCGCCCGGTTGGTGCCGGTTTCCCCAAGGTGACGGCTCGCCTATTTTGCGGGCCTCTATAATATGCCCTGAAAAGCAGCCGCCCCGGGCTGCATCAGGAAACGTCCATGTCCACCACTTCCCCGGTTCCGCCAGCAGACCCGGCGCTTGCGCCGCGTTCCGGTCCTTCCTCGCGCTCCATCGTGCTTGTCATTGTGGCGGGCTGCGCCATTGCCATGCTGACTTTTGGCCCGCGTTCCGTCTTCGGGCTGTTCCTTGTGCCCATGTCTGCGGATATGGGATGGGGGCGGGATATTTTCGGTCTGGCGGTAGCCGTGCAGAATCTGCTGTGGGGCATCGGCTCTCCCTTCGCCGGTGCGTTTGCAGACCGGTATGGCACGGTGCGGGTATTGTGTATCGGCGCATTTCTCTATGCGGCTGGTCTGGTGCTGATGTCGTGGTCTGTCACACCCGGCTCCCTTTATCTTACGGCGGGCCTGCTGATCGGCTTTGGTCTTTCGGCGGCCTCTTTCAATCTGGTGCTGGCGGCTTTTGGCAAGCTGCTGCCGGACCAGTGGAAAGGGCTGGGCTTTGGTGCCGCGACGGCGGCGGGGTCTTT
This sequence comes from Xanthobacter sp., assembly GCA_034676585.1. Classification (GTDB taxonomy): domain Bacteria; phylum Pseudomonadota; class Alphaproteobacteria; order Rhizobiales; family Xanthobacteraceae; genus Xanthobacter. The sequence goes on from JAUCBY010000001.1 coordinate 369,330, forward strand.
CGGCCAGTTTCTGTTTCCTCCCCTCACTAGCGGGTTGATTGGGTCTATTGGCTGGCAAGAGACACTGGTGATTTTTGGCGTGGCCATGCTTCTGGTGATGCCGCTTTCCATTGCACTGGCTACGCGGGGTACGGCAGGTGAGGCGCAGGGGGCCGCGCAGGTGCCGGGGCAGAGTGTGGGCGGTGCCCTGAAAGAGGCACTGCGCTATCCCAGCTATGTGCTGCTGGTGCTGGGTTTCTTCACCTGTGGCTTTCAGCTCGCCTTCGTCACCGTTCATATGCCGGCCTATCTGATGGATGCGGGCATGAGCATCGAGATTGGCGCGGCGACACTGGCCCTTATTGGCCTGTGCAACATTGTGGGTTCCATCAGCGCGGGGCTTCTGGTGGGGCGCATGTCTCGCAAATGGCTGCTGGCCTGGATTTACGCCGCGCGTGGCGTGGCGATAACGGTTTTCCTGCTGGTGCCGATCAGCCCGCTGAGCTGCATGATCTTCGGTGCAGCCCTCGGCTTGCTGTGGCTTTCCACCGTGCCGCCCACCTCCAGCCTTGTGATGCTGATGTTTGGTACGCGCTATATGGCGATGCTGTATGGCTTCGCCTTCTTCTCCCATCAGGTCGGGGGTTTTCTCGGCGTGTATCTGGGGGGAGAACTGTATGAGCGCACCGGCTCCTATGCGTGGGTCTGGTGGGGTTCGGTGGCGCTGTCCTTTGCATCTGCCGCCATCAATCTGCCCATCCGCGAGCGCCCCGCCCGCGCCCCGGTTGCCTCTGCGGCGGCCTGACATACAGGTGCAGCATTCGTGCCATAGATGGCATGCAAAGGGCCGCGGGCATGTTCTGCGGCCTTGACAAAAGGTCTGCGTGTCTGCGCAACCTCACTGTCACTTGCCCCAAGATTGAACCTGTCTCATGCGCACCCTGTTTCTTGCGGCCTTAGGCTGTCTTACGCTGGCGACCAGCACCACCCATGCCGAGCAGCTGGACCCGGAGCAGGCGCGCGCCTTCGTGGTGGGACGCGCCTTTTCCTTTTCCTGCTTTGAGGGGTCGCGCGGGGCCGGGCGGGTGCATGCGGACGGGTCTGTCGCCGGCACCATTTCATTACGTGAAAAGCCCGCCCGCTATGTGCGCCTGCCCGCCAATACGCTGCGTGTGCGTGATGGCGCGGTCTGCGGCTATCTGAAGGGCATGGCGTTTGAGCCGTGCTTCAATGTGGTGCGGACCGGGCCGGGAAGTTTCCGGGGTACGCTGGCAGGCATACACACCATGTGGTGCGATTTTGTGCGGGTGGAGAAAGGCAACTCCAAGGTTGCCTCCCGCCGGACCCGTGGCCGTGAGGCATCGGGAGACTGATGCAAGCCCAAGAGGTGTGGCAAGCCCAAAAAGCGCGGCAACCCCATTGAGGTGCCGCAAGCCCGTAAGGCTGGCTCATACACCTTCGCGGCCACTTGATTGAAGCCTGCACGGCGCGCGCGTCAGCCCCTGTGAATACCGCCTGACCTCGTTCAAGGGCCGGGGCGAGGGGGCATTTCACCTTCAGATATCAGCACCGGCCTCATCATCATGGCGGCGGGTTGGCACGGTATGGGCCACGCCATCCTCACGCCCCTCAATACGCGGGCGCAGCCGCGCCAGTTCACGCCCTGCATGTTCCATGAAGCTTCGGACCCGCGCGGTAGAGCGAATATCGGGATGGGTGAGCAGCCACAGGCCGGCTTCCATTTCCGGGTCCGGGGCCATCAGCCGGACAAGGCCGGGAATGGTGGCACCGACAAAGCAGGGCAGCACCGCCAGCCCCATGCCGGCCGCTGCCGCTTCCGCCAGCCCTAAAACCGTGTTGACGCGATAGATCAGTTGCTCATCACCCACCCGCTCGCGCAGCCATTTGGCGGGTTTGATCGTTCCAAGCCCATCGGAAAACCCGATCCACTGATGCCGGCGCAGGTCCCGCGCCTCCAGCCGCGTGCTGCCCAGCATGTCCGGCCGGCCATAAACCGCCCACGCAATGGTGGCGATGCGCCGGCCCACCAGCGTATCGCCGGGATGGTTGCTGGCGCGGATCGCCACATCCGCATCGCGTTTGGAGAGGTTGAGAGACTGGTTCGAAACCGCCACATCCAGCCGGATTTCCGGGAAGGCCGCATTGAACCCGGCAAAGATGGGGGTGAGCATATGCGTCAGCAAAATATCATTGGTGGTGACACGCAATTCACCCGAGGGGCGCAGGTCCCGCCCGGTGATGCGCCGCTCAACGGCCACCACCTCCTCGGCCATGCGGTCGGCCAGACGCACCATTTCCTCGCCCGTGGGGGTGGGAGCATAGCCCGCGCGGGAGCGCTCGAACAGGCGGGTGCCAAGCTGTTCCTCCAGCGTGCCAAGACGGCGGAAAACAGTGGAGTGGTTGACCCCCAGCACTTCTGCCGCCCCAGCCAGCGCCCCTGTCTGCGCGATGGCGCGAACAAGGCGGAAATCATCCCACGCAATCATGATCTCATTGCATCCGTGCAAAAATTCGAGCGCGGAAATGAATATCGCATTGCGGGGGTGAACGGAATAGCTGTGGTGCAGACACGAATTGGAGTGCAAACCATGGTGGATCTTCGCACCGCCCCTTACGGGCTTTTTATCCTTCGCTTTTCACTGGGGCTGATGTGGGTGTCCCACGGCCTGATGAAGGTTTTCGTCTTCACCGTACCGGGCTTCGCCGGCTTTCTGGCCAGTCAGGGCATTCCCGGCTTTCTGGCACTGCCGCTCATTCTTGCGGAGATTATCGGTGGGCTGCTGCTGATGGCCGGTGTCTATGCGCGCCCGGTCGCCATTTTGCTCATTCCCATCATGGCCGGGGCAATGAATGTGCATATTCCCAATGGCTGGTCTTTCTCCGCAGCGGGCGGCGGCTGGGAATATCCCGCCTTCCTCATCGCCTCCTCGCTGGTGGTGGCGCTGGCCGGTGAAGGGGCTTTCGCGCTGAAGTCCTCGCCTCTGGTGCCGTTCATCGGCGCACAAAAGGGGCAGGCCCGCCGCGCCTGATGGCGAACATCCATCTCCCCGCGCAACCAGATGGAGGCGCGGGGGATGTCTTATTCCGCCTTGTCCTGTGCCGGCGGCTTGCGCGTCAGCAGGCGCTGATAGAGCCAGCCCATGGCCACCAGCACAATGCCCAGCCCGATGAAGGAGAAAGCGCGCAGCGCGCCTTCCAGATCCGCCATATCGGACAGGAAGACCTTCACAACAGTTGCGCCCGTGACCAGCGCGGAGGCCATGCGCAATCCCTGTGAATTGCGCCACAGCCCCACAACCAGCAGCACAATGCCAAAGCCCAGCCATGCGGCAGACCACGCATACCATTCGCTTGCGGAAATGGCGCTGAAGCTGAGAACCGGCCCCTGAAAGAAGCGGCTGACCTCAAAACTGAGCCAGGCCAGCGCCAGAACAAGGGCAAGCCCCTGCACCGCCAGCCGTAGAGCACCGGGCGCTGCCGGCATATGGCGTGCAAGGAGCATCGCCAGCACGGCGGGAATGCCGTAAGCCAGCAGCAGGTCGTTGATCAGCAATCCGCCGATATTTTCGGAAAGCTGGAACGGGTTGATGCCAAACAGCCCCACCAGCGCGCTGATGCCAGCCAGCGCCGCAACCACAAGGCTGAATGTGGCATGCAGCCTGCGCCCGCTCTTTTCCGCCATGCGCGCCAATGCCAGCGCCATAACGCCATAAAGGGTGGTGAGCAGGCCGTTCTCAAACAGGCCGGTACCGGAGCCGAACTCATCCAGCGCCAATCCGCCATGGGCCAGGTGCCGCACTTCGAACGCCACCAGAAGAACCGCGAACAGCAGGGAGAGGCATTCCAGAATCCGGCGGCTCCGGTCGTCGCGAGTGCGTCCCAGCAAATGCGCCGCACCTGCAAAGGCTAGGCACGGAACGCCATATCCCCATAGCAGCCAGTTGAAGACGGGGGTGGAGCCGGGATCTGTTCCGGCAATGGCGGGGGCCCACCAGATGCGTGCCAGAACCACCAGCCCCAATCCGGCTGAAAGCTGGCGCAGGCCGGGCAAGGCGCGCCGGGTGGAAACCCATGCCACGCCCAGCGCTGCCAGCGCCAAACCGACAGTGAGCCAGCCCTTTTCCAGCGCGAAGGCCAGCGCCAGTGCAAGGCTCACCACCGCACCGGCAGCAAACACGGCCGCAGCAGCAGTGCGCAAAGACTGGCCCAGCCTTTCGGCAGACCATGTGAACAGCAGGCCAAGGCCCAGCGCAACAAGGGCAAAGGCGGGGCTTGGCTCCATCTGCGCCATGTCACCATAGCCGATGATGAAGAGCACGATGGCGACCGTGAGCCTGATATAGGCCGCCAGCAGAAGCAGAAGGGGACCAGCCGTTGCGGCCATGGCCCAGATGAGTGCGGCCCGCCCGCGCCCGCGCAGATGCGTGCGCATCAGGCCCAGCACGTGGATCAGCCCGCCCATGAGGAAGCCATAGGCAAGGAAGCCACCAAGCCGGTAGAATTCCGGCCCGGAAACCGCGCCCTCCATGGGGCCGGCAGGGGCCAGTGCGCTGCCGACCGGAGAAGGCAAGGCCCATTCCAGCAGCGGCAGGGGGGCAATGATGGCTGCTGCAAGCGCTGCCAGGGCAAGGGCCGGCGCGCGCCATGCCAATGCCAGCGCACCTCCAATGGCAAGGATGAAGACTGTGAGGGGCGCTGTTTCCATTTCACCCCACACGGCGGCACAGGCGGCCAGCAAAAGTGAGAGCGAAACGGCGCTGGCGGAAAGCCTGTCCTGCCTGTGGCCAATGGCGGGCGGGCCCCATAACAGGCCGGGGGTGAGCAACATGGCCGTCAGCCCCAGCAGCACCAGTGCCATCAGCCCGGTGGCGGGAATCGCCTGTGGCACCTCAAACAGCAGCAGCACAAAGCCCCATGCCGCCATGCCCCATATGCCCAGTTGCGCCAGCCAGCGCCAGTAGCGCACGCGTGCAACAGCCAGTGCGCTGGCGCCCACCGCTGTAATGAGAATGGCGACGCCAAAGGCATTCGGATCGTTCGACTGGATCAGCAGCGGTGTCAGCGCTGCACCCGCAAAGCCCAGTGCAGCGAGTGCCGGGCCATGCAACAGGGCGGCGAAAACAGTGGCGATGCCGGTGAGAGCCAGCAGCACAAAGGCGAAAGCCGGCGAAATCAGCCCATACAACTCATAGGCGGCATAGATGCTGCCAAAGGCCGTCATGGTACCTGCGGCCGTGAGCATGGCGGGCACGGAGGGCAAGGGGCGCGCGTGTTGAGGGGGCAGGGACGGCTTGCTGGTGGACGCCGGGGATGCACTTTGTGGCGTCGATATGGATGTTTCTGATATGTGCTCTTCGCCCGTGGTTTCGGGGGCGGAAGAGGCTGGCGCATGGCGCTTTTCCCCACGGCGCAGCCATTCTCCGGCCACCAGCAGGGCGATGGCCAGCAGCAGGCCAAGGCAGATGCGGGCGACTGGCCCAAGCAGGTTCTGCTCCACGGCAAAACGAACGAGGAAAACCCCGCCAAGGGCAAGCGCAAGGCCTCCGACCCACACGGTCCAGCGCGCGCCGATGCGCTCTTCAAAGCCGCCCAACCGCTCGCGCAGGCTGGGTTGTGGTGCGGACGGTGGTGAAAGGGCTGCCGCATCAGCCAGATCAGCCCGCCGCACCATCTCGTCTCGCGTGAGGGCAGAGGCGCTCTTTTGCCCGAAGGGCAGCGGGGGCGGGGTGGGCATGGCAAAACGCCCGACAGGAGCCGGCTCGGATTGCGGCGGTGGTGATGGTTCTGGAGCCGGTGTTTGTGTGAGGGCGGGATCTTGCTCTGGAGCGGCCTGTGGCTCCGGGGACGGATGCGCATATGTTGGCGCGGATATCTGGTCGCCCTGTATGCGGAACTGGTGCGTGAGTCTTTCCAGCTGGATGATACGCTGCTCAAGCGCGCGCATGCGGCCGCGTTGCAGCAGCGCCATCACCAGTGCGGCAATGGCCATGACCGGGAAGGCCAGCAACACCAGCAGAAGCAGCAGAAATTCATCATCCAGCATCAGAACCTCAGCGCCATGAAGAGACATGGCGTTTCGTGGAGCGCTGATTGGTTCATCAGCATGTGTGTTGAAAACAGCCCGGGCATTTGCGGGCCCATTCTGGCCGGTAAACGCGCCGGGTGCCAGCCGGAGCTGGAATGACTGCGCCATTCCCGCGCCATATGAAACGGAAGTGCGGGAACGGGCCGTAAACCTGATCACACCCTGCCCGAAGCGGGGCTGGTCCGGTGATTGTGGCTGGCATGTCCGGCTTGCCACATCTGGCGGCGTGATCGGCGATGATACGAGGCCAGTTTAGCGTATCCTGCCCCGCTGCACCAACACGCCAAGGCTGTAACCGAAGCGGGCTGAAGGGCAAAAATATGGCTCCGGAGCTGCCACCGGAGCCATAAAATCTCATGCACTGCAGGCTAGAGCCATGTGGGCAGGGCACGCGCAAATGGCTGCCCTGCCTGCACCGGGCCTAATGCGTGCCCTTGCCCTCAGGTGCCTTGTCCTCGCTCGTGTTGCCCTCAGGTGAGGCGGGCGTGGTCTGCGGGTCTGCCGGTTTGGCGTCCTCTGCCTTGCCATCTGCCGGCTTGGCCTCGTCAGACTTGGCACCGTCAGACTTGGTTCCCTCTGGCTGGGCAGCATCAGGTTGGCCTTCCGGATTGTCCTTATCCGGGCTGGAGGCAGGCTTGTCCGCGCTGGCCCCATCCTGTGCCTGCTTCACCGGTGTCCCGGCATCCAGCCCATCCTTCAGCTTGCGCTCGATTGTGGCCAGATTCTCGGGCTCAGGCTTCAGCTCACGTGCGTGGGACCACTGGAACCCGGCCTCAAGCCTGCGCCCGACCTTCCAGTAGGCATCGCCCAGATGATCGTTGATCACCGGGTCCTGCGGCATGAGTTCCACGGCACGTTCCAGCTCTTCCACCGCCTCATTGTAGCGACCCAGCCGGTAATAGGCCCACCCCAGACTGTCCACGATCGGCCCGTCATCCGGCCGCAGGCTCACCGCCTTGCGGATCATGTTCAGGCCCTCATCCAGATTGACGCCCTGATCCACCCACGAATAACCGATATAGTTCAGCACATGCGGCTGGTCCGGGTACAGCTCCAGTGCCTTTTTCAGATCCGCCTCTGCGGCGGGCCAGTTCTTGGAACGCTCATTGCAGATGCCGCGGAAATAGAACAGCAGCCAGTTGGAGCGGGTGGGGTTTTTGATGAGGTCTATGGCGTGGGTGTAGGTCTGCGCGCACTCGCCCCACATCTTGCGGGCCTGTTGCACGCGGCCCAGCGCGATGAAGGCGTCCGGGTCATCCGGCGTTTCCGCCACCACCTTGCGCAGATGGGTTTCGGCTTCCTCGAACCTGTCGGCCGTTTCCAGTGCCACGCCAAGCTGGATTTCAGCATCCCGCTTCAGCGGGGAAGAGGCGGGCACGGTACGGTAGACATCAATGGCCTTGGCGGGTTGTTTCAGTTGCTCATGCAACTCCGCCAGCGTGATGTTGATGAAAGGATGTTCCGGATCAAGCCAGCTTGCCAGCTCAAGATAGACAAGGGCGAGATCCTCCCCCCCCTGACGGGCCAGGGTGGAGCCAAGGCCATAGAGCACCTCGGCCGCGCCCTGCTGCGGGGTGGTGACCAGCGGCGGCAGGGTTTTGCCTTCTTCAAGCAGCTTTTTCTGCGCTTCCACAACCGGGTGCTGCGCCATGCGCTCATCCAGCTGGCTGTAAACGGCAAGCGCGGCCTTCACACCTTCATTGCGTGAGACCCAGCGGGCATAGGCATCCAGCGTGCGCAGCGAGCCGGGGTCCAGTTCCACGGCCTGCTTGAGGTGGCGTCCGGCCTCCCTCTGCTGGCCGGCGGCATCCAGAATAAGGCCAATATTCAGGGCCTTGAGCGGGGCATACCAGTCCGCGCCCTGAAGGTTCCTGATGGAGGCCACCGCATTTTTGGTATCTCCGGCACCATAATAGGCCCAGCCGGAGAGCAGAACCGCCGTGAGATCACCAATCGGCCCGCGCATGGAGAGGGCCAGATTGCTGCGCGCGGTGCGGAACTGCTTCTTGCCCAGCGCATTCACCCCCAGTGTGAGGCGGGCGATGCGGTTGGAGTTATCCACCTTCACCAACTGGTTGGCCAAGCTCACCGCTGCAGTCATGTCGCCATCCATCAGGGTGGCGAAGAAGGTGCGTTCCACCACCTCCGGGTTGCGCGAATCAAGCTTCAGCAGGTTGCGCAGATAGGTGACGGCGGCGTCATTGTCCCGCTCGGAACTGGCAAAGCGGGCGGCCAGATAGCTGCCGGCTATGGTCGGCTGGTCATCTGGCTGCACCGCAGCAGCCGGTTTTGTCGGCGCATCGGCATAGGCGGGGGAAAGGGCTGGCAGCGTCACGGCAAAAGCAGTGGCGAGAACCGCGAGTGAGGAAGGGCGGGAAATCTTCACTGATCGGGAATCCTGAAACGCTTCAAGGGCCAGACTATAGCCCATTCAACCTGCGCGAGATGGCGGGAGGATGGCGATTTTCTGCCGCCTTCGCAAGTTTGGTCATTCTTTTCTGTGCGTACAGTGCCGTTCACGCGGATCTGCCACGGTTTTGGCCGGTGTGGTGCCGGGCTGGTGATGGCCATCGCCTGCTCCATCGGGTGATCTGGAGCTGATCCGTATTCGGGCGGCTCTTGCCCCGGCATGTGTCGCGCGGCATAAGCCTGAGCATGACCAAGCTCGTCGCCCGCGCTCCGGCAAAGATCAATCTGACCCTGCGCATCACCGCTCGCCGCGCGGATGGATTCCACGATCTTGTCAGTCTCGTTGCTTTTGCCGGGGCTGGAGATGTTCTCACTCTGGAGCCGGATGCACCGCTCGCCCTCACTCTGGCCGGGCCGACAGCGCAGGCCGCCGGGCCGGATTCGGACAATCTGGTGCTGCGGGCCGCGCAGGCTTTTGCCGAAAGGGTGCCGGGTGCGCGCCTTGGGGCGTTCCATCTGGTGAAGCGGCTGCCTGTTGCGGCGGGGCTGGGCGGTGGTTCTGCCGATGCCGCTGCCGCCCTGCGCCTGCTGGCCCGCCTGAATAATATGGATGGACTGGACCCGCGCCTGTTTGCTGCTGCGGCCACCTGCGGCGCGGATGTGCCGGTGTGTGTGGACCCGCGCGCCCGGCTGATGGAAGGCGTGGGTGAGCAGCTTTCCCCGCCTCTGAAGATGCCATCCCTTTTTGCCGTTCTGGTGAATTGTGGCGTGCCGGTGCCCACGGCAGATGTGTTTCGCGCCCTTGGCTTGCGCGCTGGCGAAACCTTGCCGGGGCCGGTCCATCCCGGTCTTGGGGAGATGCTGCCCCGGAAACCGGGAGATCTTTATGCCGCACTGGCCGCCCTGCCGAATGATCTGGAGCCGCCCGCCAAGGTTGTTGCGCCACAGATTGGCCGGGTGATGGATCTGCTGGCCACGCAGCCGGAAGCGCGTCTGGTGCGGATGTCCGGTTCGGGTGCCACGGTTTTTGCCCTGACGGAAGACTGCCATGCTGCCGCGCGGATGGCGCGTCGCCTGTCATCCCTGCATCCCGAATGGTGGGTGCGGCCTACGGTCTTGCGCTGATGTTCGCCCCGCCCGGCACCACTTTCCGGCGCATCCTTTTGGCGCGGCCCATTTGCATCATGTGGACCTGTGTCCGTGCCATGCAACAAGGCTTCAGGGGCGCACACAGACAGGAACTGACATGACGCTGCCTGCCTATCTTCTTGCTGCACTGGGTGAAATTGCTGGCTGCTTTGCCTTCTGGCATGTCACGCGGCTGGGGGGCTCTCACTGGTGGCTGGCGGTGGGGCTGGTATGCCTCGCCATTTTCGCATGGGCGCTGACGCTGGTGGAATCTGACGCTGCCGGGCGCGCCTTTGCAGCCTATGGCGGCATTTATATTGTCTCATCCCTGCTGTGGATGTGGGCCGTGGAGCATGTGCGCCCGGACCGCTGGGATATTGCCGGCGGCCTGCTGTGCCTTGCCGGTGCAGCCGTCATCGTGTTCGGGCCGCGGGGCTAGCCGCGGAAAGTGTTGCAGGGTTGGCCTGAACGTTTCACGAGGTTTGTGACCTGTCCAGAACCTCAACGGTGGTTTCAAGGATGCGGCCCAGATGCTGCTCAACCATTTTGACAGCCAGATCGGCATCGCGCGCGGCCATGGCTTCAAAAATGGCTTCATGATCTGCCAGACTTTGGGCAACCGCACCCTGCTTTCTCAAGGCGTAGCGACGATATTCAAGCCCAAAGGAATAAAGCTCGTTCAGGAATTCGGAAAGTCGGGGGTTTCCGCCTGAACGATAGATCAGGTCATGAAACTCCGCATCCGAGATCTGGAAGCGTACCGGGTCATGAATCATGCTGCGCTGCGCTTCCACGAGCCGTGCAAGACGGTTGAGATCCGAGCCGCTGATGCGTTCAACAGCCAGACGCACCACAGGCAGCTCAACGGCCTTTCTGGCCTCATGCACATGCTGCACATCCTGTGGCGGGGGCACGGCTGTGCGGCCGCCGATAGGGTAGTCTGTCGGCCCGATGATGCGGCTGCGGCTGCCCTGATTGCATTCCACCATGCCAATGGCGGCCAGCGTCTGTATGGCACCGCGGACCGTTTCCCGGCTGACCTCAAGCGTTGTTGCAAGCTCCCGCTCGGAGGGCAGTTCATCACCGGGTTGAAGCAGGCCAGATTGAATCATGGCGGCCAGACGCTCACTGACCTGCGCGCGAATTGTCCGCTTGGACAGGCCCGCTTTCAGTTTGTCGAGATTCAGAGCCTTGTTCATTTCAAACCCCTTGGAGGGATGCCTCACGCATGTCTTGGGGCCTTTATAACAATTTGTCGCGCCCCGGTCTACTGGACTGGTTACCGAACCAGTTGACATGTTGGAAACGCGCGACTAGTTGTTTTTGACAGCAGCGCTGCATGGGTTTTTGAGAACACTCCGCGCTGAACGGCCATTTAAATGAAGACTAAGCCGAGCCTCTCCCGTGAGGTTCGGCCAAGAATAAACGACCTGCGCAATAAAAATGCAGGCGATCCCTATGGCGAGGAAAAATGATGAAGAAGCTCTGCAAGAATATTTTTGCTGCGTCTGCAATTCTGGTTTCTACAGCCAGCTTTGCTTTTGCAGAATGGTCTCCCACACGGCCTGTAGAATTCGTGGTTTCAGCGGGGCCCGGTGGCGGTACAGATAATTTTGCACGCACGATTCAATCCATCATCAACAAGTATGATCTGATGGATCGCTCTGTTATTGTTTTGAACAAGGGTGCAGGCAGCGGGGCAGAGGCTTTTCTTTATGGAAAGCAGAATAAGTCTGATCCGCACAAGCTGATATTTGCAACCAATAATGTTTATCTTCTGCCGCATGTTACGCGCATGGCCTATCAGGCTTCAGACCTGACCCCTGTTGCCGCGCTGGCGATGGATGAGTTTATTCTCTGGGCTAAAGGTGATTCCAAGTATCAGGTGCCTGAAGACCTGATCAAGGATGCCAAGGAGCAGCCGGGTCGCCTTGCTGTTGCCGGAAGTCAGGCCAAGGATGTGGATGAGACGCTCGTGGCACTGATCAAGCAGGCTACGGGTGCGCAGTTCAAGTATGTGCCCTTCAATGGTGGCGGGGAAGCTGCCGTGCAGCTGGCTGGCGGGCATGTGGTGGCCAATGTCAATAATCCCAACGAGAATCTTGGCCAGTGGAAGGCTGGCGGGGTCAAGCCACTATGCGTGTTTGCCCCGCGCCCGATGGAGGCCGGTGAGCCGATCCGTGATGGCAAGGGATGGGCTGATATTCCGACATGTGAATCGGCAGGGCTGAATATCAAGGAATATCGCCTGCCGCGCACGGTCTGGCTGCCGGCTGGAACCAGCCCGGAAGTTGTTGAATTCTATGCCGATCTCATGAAGAAGGTTTCTGAGACGCCGGAGTTCAAGGCATATCTTGCCACAACCTCGCAGACAGGCGATTTCAAGTCGGGTGAAGAACTCAAGAGCTTCATTGCGCAATCTGATGCTGATTCAGTCAAGGTCTTCGAAGCTGAAGGCTGGCTGAAAAAGTAGGGCATCTGAAACGGTGCGGGTCCAGAACTGGGCCCGCAAGACCGGCGAGCAATGGAGTATCCCGTGATTACGCGATCACAAATGGAAGTCGCCACAGCCACCGTTACAGCTGTAGCTGGACTACTTGCTGTTGTTGGGGGGCTTGAGCTTGGGGTGAGTTGGTCCAGTCATGGGCCGGAGCCAGGATATTTCCCCTTCTGGATTGGCTTGATTCTTTCATTCGCCAGTATCTGGAATGGAGTTGCGGGGGCTCTGTCCAAGTCCGGGTCGGATCATGTTGTCAGCCGGGAACAGATTACCCGTGTTGCGAAATTTATTATTCCAATAATTGTGTTTGTTGGAATGATGATTGTTCTTGGTTCATTTGTCGCGAGTGCGGTTTATCTGATCTATGTCTCGCACTGGCAAGGTCATTTGCGGCTAATGAAGGCTGTGATGCTTGGCATTGGTTTCAGCCTGGCGCTCTACATTGTGTTTGAAGTGATCTTCCTGGTTCCGCTCCACAAGGGGCCGCTGGAAGCTGCACTTGGCATATATTGATACAGGCGAAGGACAGAATATGGAAAATTTCGCCTTTCTTATGCATGGTTTTGAAGTTGCACTCCAGCCATATCATATAATGCTTATGGTTGTTGGTGTTATGCTTGGTCTCATTGTCGGGGTCCTGCCGGGTCTGGGGGCACCAAACGGTGTTTCCCTGCTTATTCCCCTGACCTTCTCGATGGAGCCGGTATCGGCAATCATTCTTCTGGCATCCATGTATTGGGGCGCCCTGTTTGGCGGCTCTACAACATCTATTCTTTTCAATATACCGGGTGAGCCCAGTTCCGTTGCGACAACATTCGACGGATACCCAATGGCGCAAAAGGGGCAGAGTACACGCGCGCTCTCATTCGCCTTTTTCTCGGCAGGTTTCGGGGCTTTGGTTGGCGTTATTGTCATCACCCTGCTGGCCGGCTGGGCCGCTGAGTTCGCATTGCGCTTTGGTGCGCCAGAGTATTTCTCCGTTTACTTTCTGGCCTTCTGTGCATTTGTCGGCATGGGTTCTGCCTCGCCAATGAAAACCGTTGTGGCCCTGACACTTGGGTTGGGCATGTCTACGGTTGGAATGGATACCGTTACAGGATCTCTGCGCCTGACCTTCGGCTATTCAGATCTGCTTGGCGGGATCAGCTTTCTCGTTGTTGTTATCGGTCTGTTTGGTTTGGGTGAAATGTTCTCAACTGTTGAGGAAGGACTGCGCTTTCGTGGTACGGCCTCCCGTATTCAGTTGAAGGAGATGTTCCTGACTGCCCGTGAACTTCCCCGATACTGGGCGACGCTGTTTCGCTCAAGTGCCATTGGCGTGTGGATGGGGATCACACCCGGCGGGCCCACGGCAGCCAGTTTCATGAGTTATGGCATTGCCCGTCAGGCATCAAAGCCGGGTGAGCCCTTCGGTACAGGTCGTGCAGAAGGTATTATTGCCCCGGAAACGGCAGATCACAGTGCAGGTACCTGCGCCATGTTGCCCATGCTTGCTCTTGGTGTTCCCAGTTCCGCGACAGCTGCTGTCATGATGGGTGGGCTTATGATCTGGGGTCTTACGCCGGGTCCCACACTCTTTGAAAGCCAGCCGACTTTTGTATGGGGCCTGATTTCCAGCATGTATGTTGCCAATGTTATTGGTGTTGTACTTGTTCTGGCTACGGTTCCCCTTTTCGCAGCACTTCTGCGCATCCCATTCTCGATTATTGCCCCCATCATCGTCGTGATATGCTTCATCGGAGCCTATACTGTATCGAATGCGACCTTTGATTTGTGGCTTGCCCTGTTGTTCGGGGTTGTCGGATATGTCTTTGTAAAGATTGACTACCCCCTGGCCCCTCTGGTTCTTGCCATGGTTCTGGGACACAAGGCGGAGCATGCTTTCCACCAGTCCATGATCCTTTCAGACGGTTCAGTCGGGATTTTCTTCTCCAATGGGCTGGTCGGCGGAATAATGGCTGTTGCTCTGGCGATGCTGATGCTTCCTGTCGGAAAGCGTGTGCTGGGCAGATTCAATATTATGCGGAAAAAGACTGCGTAATATCACAATCATCTGAATTCTATCCATGATCTGCGTATCGGGGCGGCTGTACCCGTGCGCCTGAATGCGAGGGCTTGTATTATGGCTAAAATCAAATCTGTACGTGTCCGTATCTGGAACTGGACTGGACCGACAGTTCCCCCGGAAGGCAACTTCTGCACGAATGCTTCAGATGCGCTCTATGAAAAGGGCGATGCAATGGGAAGCTTTCGTTTCCATCAATGGCTGACATGCGAAGTAGAGGCTGACAGCGGCGAGATCGGCATTGGCAATGCTGCGCTTTGCCCGCCCTTGGTCAAGCAGACAATTGATACCTATCTGGCTCCCCTTATCATCAATGAAGATCCTTTTGATTACGCCTATCTGTGGGAGAAAATGTACCGGCGCACACTGGCCTGGGGCCGTAAGGGCGTTGGCATGATTGCAATTTCCGCAGTGGATATCGCAATCTGGGACCTGATGGGCAAACTCAGCGGGAAGCCGGTCTTCAAGCTTTTGGGTGGTCGCACCAAAGAGAGTATTCCGGTTTACTACTCCAAGCTTTATTCCGGCTCGATTGAATCCATGCAGGCTGAGGCACAGGCTGCTGTAGATGCCGGCCATATAGGTTTCAAGATGCGCTTTGGCTGGGGGCCAAAGGATGGCATGGCCGGAATGCGTGAAAACCTCAAGCGTGTTGAGGCGGTGCGCGAGGTTGTCGGTTACAATCGCGACCTGATGCTCGAATGCTATATGGGCTGGAATCTGGACTACACCCGCAGAATGCTTCCCAAGCTGGAGAAGTATGAGCCGCGCTGGCTGGAAGAGCCGGTTATTGCAGATGATATCGATGGCTATGCTGCCCTGAACAGGGGGCCTATTCCGATTTCCGGCGGGGAGCACGAGTTTTCCCTGTTTGGTTTCCGGCAATTGCTGGAGGCGCGGGCTGTCAGTGTTGTGCAGTATGATACAAACCGTGTGGGTGGTATTACTGCCGCGCAGAAGATCAATGCCATGGCAGAGGCTTTCCAGGTGCCTGTCATTCCGCATGCCGGGCAGATGCACAATTATCATCTGACAATGGCGAATGTGAATTGCCCTATTTCCGAATACTTCCCCATTCATGATGTGGAAGTTGGAAATGAGCTTTTCTACTATATCTTTGAAGGTGATCCGGCTGCTGTTGATGGACGCCTGCAACTTGATGAAACCCTTCCCGGTCTGGGGTTGACCATTTCAGACAAGCATCTCTCCAATCTGAGGATCGAAGAATGAGCACGGTTCATCCCTGGATATCCGGCGCATGGCCTGTTGCACCCACCCCGTTTCATGATGATGGCACGCTGGACCTGCCGGGGATGCGGCGGGTGCTGGATTGCATCATTGATCAGGGTGCGACAGGCATTTGTATCCTTGCCAACTATTCCGAGCAGTTTCTGCTTTCGGATGAGGAGCGAGAGATTTTAACGCGCCTGAGTCTGGAACATGTGGCTGGCCGGGTTCCGGTCATCGTCACAATCTCGCACTACACCACGCAGATCGCAGTTCAGCGGGCGCAACTGGCGAAGGAGCTTGGGGCTGTCGGCGTCATGATCATGCCGCCCTATCACGGCACCCTGTTCAGGGGCAATGCGCAGCAGATCTATGAACAGTTTGCCCGTGTCGGCGAGGTGGGCATTCCGATCATGATTCAGGATGCGCCACTTTCGGGCATTGATATGCCTGTGTCGCTTCTGGTCAAAATGGCGCGCGAGATTGAAATGGTGCAGGCCTTCAAGATTGAATGCCCCGGCACTGCAAACAAGTTGCGTGCGCTCATCGCCGAGGGTGGAGACGCCATTCTTGGCCCGTTTGACGGGGAGGAGGGCATTACCATGCTCGCCGATCTGGAAGCTGGCGCGATAGCCACCATGTGTTCGGCGATGGTGACCGAGCATATCGGCACGGTGGTGACAGACTTTCTGGCTGGCCGACGCGATGCCGCTATTGCCGGATATGCGCGTCTCCTGCCATCTGTGAACCACGAGAACCGCCAGTGCGGCTTCCGGGCTGCGAAGGCGGCAATGGTTGAGGGGCGTGTTTTCGCCTCCGATTTCTGCCGCCATCCCATTGCACCGCTGCCGCCCGAAACGCGGCGTGAGTTGCTGGAACTTTTGCGCCCGCTGGACCCGATCTCCCTGAGATGGGGTCATTGATCGCGCGCGGTTGCAAGGCCGAATGGCCTTCATGCCCATAAGTGCCTTGGGCGCTAGTTCTGAACAGGGAAACAGCGCCCGCTCCATGAATTGGAGCGTTTCATCATGTCCATGAAATGGTGAGATGCCCTGTCGGCGGATATGCCGGAAAGAAACCCAGACCATGACGACCCAGGACAAGGCCAGACGCCCCCGCATTGGTGTCATTCCCGGCGATCCTTCCGGGATCGGGCCGGAACTGATCGCCCGCCTTCTTGCCCGGCCGGAAACGCTGGAGCGGGCAGAGATCGTGCTGATCGGTGACCGCGCCGTTTTCGAGCTTGGCATGCAGCAGGCCGGAGAGTCTTTCGCGCTGACGCCATTCCGGCCGCAAGGCCACAGGCAAGACCCTGTGCCGGACGGGCTGGGCTGGCTTGAAACTGAGACCATTGCGGCAGATGATGTGCAGCTGGCCACAGTCAATCAGGCATCCGGCGCCTCCGTTCTGGCCACGCTGGATCTTGCGCTTGGTCTGGCGCGGGATGGCGATATTGATGCCATTGTTTTCGGCCCCTTCAACAAGGCCGCCATGCATCTGGCAGGGTTGCGCTTCGCCGATGAGCTGCACCATATGGGCGACTATCTGGGCGTTACGGACTATCTGTCCGAGCTGAATACGCTGGATGGTTTGTGGACCAGCCGGGTCACCAGCCACATTGCGCTGCGCGATGTCGCCGATGCCATCACCGAAGAGCGCCTGAATGAGGCGGTCCACCTGATTGATGTGACGCTGCGGCGTTCCGGCGTCTCTCACCCGCGCATTGCCGTGTGCGCGCTCAACCCGCATGCCGGAGATGGCGGCAATTTCGGGCGGGAAGAGATTGACCTGATCCAGCCGGTGGTGGCCCGTCTGGCCGAAAAGCAGTTGAGCATCACGGGGCCATGGCCTTCCGATACGGTCTTTCTCAAGGCCAAGGCGGGAGAGCTGGATGCCATTGTCACCATGTATCACGATCAGGGGCAGATTGCCCTGAAGCTGATGGGCTTTGAGCGTGGTGTGACTGTGCAGGGGGGCATTCCCTTCCCGGTCGCAACGCCCGCCCATGGCACCGCTTTCGATATTGCCGGGCAGGGGCGAGCGGATGTCGGGGCAACCGTGGCTGCCTTCAATATCGCCTGTGACATGGTTGAAAACTGGACGTGAGCCTGTCCGGCTCCCGGATGCGGGAGCCGTGCGGTCATGATTTCTGTATCCGGGGGCCGGTCTGGTTCGGATGAAAGGAAAGAGGATGAGTTTTATCCCACATGGCAAGCATCTGGTTGCAGGGGCTTGGGTCTCTTCTGCCGAGCATTTCTCATCCTCTCCCGCATCAGGTCCAGCCCACCGCTTTTGTGCCGGTACGGTGGATCTGGTTGCGCAGGCCTGTGCGGCAGCGGAAGAGGCTTTCTGGTCATGGGGCTATGCCCCGCGTGAGGAGCGGGCCCTGTTTCTGGAAGCTGTCGCGGCGCAGATCGAGGCGCGGGGAGCCATCATCACCCGGATTGGTGTAGAGGAAACCGGCTTGCCTGCTGGCCGGCTGGATGGTGAGCGGGGACGCACCGTGGGGCAGCTCCGGCTGTTTGCCAGCCATATCCGCAAGGGCGAATATCTTGATCGTCGGCATGATCCCGCCTTGCCGGATCGCCAGCCTCTTCCGCGCCCTGATCTGCGGCTGATGGAGCGCCCCGTCGGCCCGGTTGCTGTTTTTGGGGCCTCGAACTTTCCTCTGGCCTTTTCAACCGCAGGCGGGGATACGGCTGCCGCATGGGCGGCGGGCTGTCCTGTTGTGGTGAGGGGCCATTCGGCGCATCCCGGCACAGGCGAGGTTGTCGCCGAGGCGATTCTCGCCGCCATTCTGGAAACAGGCGCACCGAAGGGTATTTTCTCCCTGATTCAGGGGGGTGGAAATGCGGTTGGCGGTGCGCTTGTCACCCACCCGGAAATCAAGGCCGTGGGCTTTACAGGGTCGCTGGCCGGGGGACGTGCCCTGTTTGATTTGTGTGCGGCGCGCGAGGAACCGATTCCCTTCTTTGGCGAGCTTGGTTCCGTCAATCCGATGTTTCTGCTGCCGGCCGCTGTTGCGGCGCGTGGCGAGTCCATTGGCGCGGGATGGGCGGCGTCTCTCACCCTCGGGGCCGGGCAGTTCTGTACCAATCCCGGCATTGCCGTGATTCTGGACGGGCCGGAAGGAGACCGTGTGGTTGCGGCGGCAGCCGGGGCGCTCAGGTCATCCGCGCCGCAGGTCATGCTGAGCGAGGGGATCGCGCAGGCCTATCGCAAGGGCGTGTTCGCTCTGGAGGGGCATGGGGAGATTCGCCCGCTTGTGGAGAGCCGGAGCGCGGGCCGGGAGGCAGGCCCCGGCCTTTATGAAGTCTCCCTCGCCACGTTTATGGCAAATCATGCCTTGTCCGAGGAGGTCTTCGGGCCGCTGGGGCTGGTTGTGCGTGTTCCAACCGCTGAGGCCATGGTGGATTTTGCGCGCGGGCTGAAGGGGCAACTGACCGTCACGATCCATATGGATGATGCCGACCATCCCCTTGCAGGCGCCCTGTTGCCGGTGCTGGAGCGCAAGGCTGGCCGGGTGCTCGCCAATGGCTTCCCGACAGGCGTTGAAGTTGCGGATGCCATGGTTCATGGCGGTCCTTATCCCGCTTCCACGAATTTCGGGGCGACCTCCGTGGGCACGCTTTCCATCCGCAGATTCTTGCGGCCGGTCAGCTATCAGAACATTCCAGAGGCTCTTTTGCCTGCGGATCTGCGTGAAGGCGCGTCCTGACACATACAAGGTTTCGCATCCGGTTGCGGACCTGGGTTACCATCATGAAAAAGGCTACCCTGCTGAACAGGGCAGCCTTTCTCACTTGAGGCAGATGCCGTTGCCAAGCCTGTGGCAAGTCTGCGTGACACCTGAAAGCGTTCCCGACCCCGATCCTGACCCGATCTTGGCCAGAGCCTGTGGCATCAGTGTGCGCGGGCGAGGCAGAAGTCCACGGCCTCGGCCAGAGCGGCGCGCGCTGCATTGTCCGGGAAAATCTCCAGCGCGGCCTTGGCCTTTGCCCCATAGGCGCGGGCCTTTTCCACCGTGTCAGCAATCGCATTGCGTGCGCGCAGCAGTCCAATGGCATGCTGGAGGTCGGCATCATCGGCCTCGCCCCGCTCCAGACATTTGCGCCAGAACGCCTGCTCGGTCGCATCGCCGCGATGGAAGGCCAGAAGCACCGGCATGGTGATCTTGCCCTCGCGGAAATCATCGCCGAGATTCTTGCCCAGCTTTTCGGCGCTTCCGCCATAATCCAGTGCATCGTCAACCAGCTGGAAGGCAATGCCCAGATCCATGCCATAATCGCGGCAGGCGGCCTGTTCGGTTTCGGAGCGCTTTGCCAGAACCGCGCTCACCTCACAGGCGGCGGCGAACAGTTCTGCTGTCTTGCCACGGATGATGGCGAGATAGTTCTCCTCCGTGGTGCCGGTATTCTTGGCGGCGGCGAGTTGCATCACCTCCCCCTCGGCAATCACACAGGCGGCTCTTGAGAGGATGTCGAGGCAGGTCAGCGAGCCGACCTCCACCATCATGCGGAAGGCCTGTCCCAGCAGGAAGTCACCCACCAGCACGCTGGCCTCATTGCCCCAGAGCTTGCGGGCGGCCAGCTTGCCGCGGCGCATGTCGCTCTCATCCACCACATCATCATGCAGCAGGGTGGCGGTGTGCATGAACTCCACCGCCGCCGCGAGCGTGATATGGCCTTCACCCTCATAGCCACACAGGCTGGCGCTGGCGAGGGTGAGCATGGGCCGCAAACGCTTGCCGCCAGAGGAGATGAGGTGGTTGGCCACCTCGGGGATCATCGCCACATCCGACCCGGTACGGGCGAGAATGGCGGCGTTGACACGCTCCATGTCTGCCTTCACGAGACGCACCAGAGTCTCGATGGAAGGATCTTTGGGCTCGAACGGAAGGACTACAGACAAGAAACGCTCCCGCTTGTCATTCTTTGAGCCGCACCATAGGGATGCAGACGGGACTCGCGCAAGGCCTGCCCCCGTTTGCAGGGCTGAATTTGCTCTTTCTGCCATAAATGAGGCTCATCTGATGCGCGAATTGCTGCGAACCAACGATGTGGTGCTGCTGGGCGCGATCGAGGCATTCCTCAATTCTGCGGGAATCGATCATCTGGTGGTGGATGTGCATATCAGCGCGGTGGAGGGGTCCATCGGGATTCTGCCCCGCCGGATTCTGGTGCTGGACGAGGACATTGTGGAGGCGCGCCGGCTTCTGGTCGGGGCCGGGCTGGGGGAGGCCCTGCCTCCTGCTGATGCCCGTGGCGGCTTCTGGTCCGGCCGGCCATGATGAGCCCAGACCTGCCGCAGACCACACTGGACCATGTGCTGGATGGCCGCCTTGCCCTGCGGCAGGCCGCGCGCGGGCATCGCGTGGGCCATGATGCGATTCTGCTGGCGGCGCTGGGGCCTGCCGAATGCCGCCATATGGTGGATCTGGGGGCCGGGGTTGGCAGTGCCGGCCTTGCCTTCCTCACCCGATGCCCGCAGGCCCATGGCACATTGGTGGAACTGGATGAGGGCATGGCCACGCTGGCGCGCGCGAATGTGGCATTGAACGCGATGGAGACGCGCTGCGGCGTGGTGCAGGGCGATGTGACGCACATTGCCCATCCCAAGGGTGCGGAGTTGGCGCTGGCGGGCAAGGCTGATCTGGTCCTGATGAACCCGCCCTACAATATGGAGGCCTCCCATCGCACCTCGCCCCACGCCGGACGGGCGCTGGCGCATGCGGCAGGACAGGGCCTTCTGTGTGAATGGGTGAAGGCGGCCAGCCGCTGCCTCGCGCCGCAAGGCACCTTGTGCCTGATCCATCGCCCGGCAGATCTTGCAGATATTCTGGAGGCCCTTTCAGGCCGGTTCGGTGCGGTGGAGTTGCTGCCGGTGCATGCACGCCCCGGCCTTCCCGCCATGCGCCTTCTTGTGCGCGCCATCAAGGAACGGCGCACCGCTCCGGTGATCCATCCGGGGCTGATGCTGGCGGATGAAAGCGGGGCACCATCCATCGCGGCCCTGCTGGTGTTGCGGGCGGCAGCGGCCCTGTTGCCGCGGGGCGGCAAAACGGACGTGTGAGAGCGCAGAAGGCGCTCTTTTTCGCCGCGCTTTGGTGTTAACCTCATTCCATGTCTGGATTTCTCTCTTCCCTCGCGCGGCCGGTGCGTCGCATTCTGCCCAAAAGCTGGCAAGGTGAGCGCACCCTTGTGCCGGTGGTGCGCCTGTCTGGTGTGATCGGCGGGGCCGGTCTGCCTTTCAGCCAGGGCATGACACTGTCCAATGTGGCGAGGACGCTGGACAAGGCCTTTGCCATGAAGGATGCGCCCGCCATTGCGCTGCTCATCAATTCGCCCGGTGGTGCGCCTGTGCAGTCCCATCTCATCCACAAGCGGATTCGCGCTCTGGCGGACGAGAAGGAGAAGCATGTCTTCGCCTTTGTCGAGGATGCGGCGGCATCCGGCGGCTATATGATTGCCTGTGCGGCAGATGAGATCTTCGCTGATCCCATGTCCATCATCGGCTCCATCGGCGTGGTGAGCGCAAGTTTCGGCTTTGACAAGGCGATGGAAAAGCTGGGCGTGGAGCGGCGTGTTTACACAGCCGGTACCCGCAAGGTGACGCTTGATCCCTTTCGCCCGGAACAGCCGGAGGATGTGGCGCGGTTTGATGCGCTTTTGCGCGAAACCCATACGGTGTTTGCCGATCTGGTCCGTTTCCGGCGCGGAGATGCCCTGACAGCAGCGGATGAACAGCTTTTTTCCGGCGAGTTCTGGCTGGGTGGGCAGGCCTTGTCTCTGGGCCTTGTGGATGGGTTGGGTGATGTGCGCGCCGTTCTGCGCGCCCGGTATGGCGAGAAGGTCGAGATGCCGCTGGTGCAGGGTGGTTCGTCCTTCCCCTGGCGCCGTTCTGGCGGGCTGGCCAGCCTGCTGGCCCACAAGGGGGCTGAAGGTGCGCTGGCGGCGGCAGAAGAGCGGACCATGTGGGCGCGCCTTGGTTTGTGAGTCGGCAAATCATTGTTTTGAATATGCTTTCTTCCGGGAAAGAATCTTCCCCATGCGCCTGTGCATGTCTGCCAGTATTTTTGGTATCTGAAATGCTTCACCTGACCCGTTATGGTGCGATGCAATGGATTTATGCGGGGTTCGGCAAAGCTTTGTCGGCCAGATGCCTTTCATTTGCCAGCAACTGAGCGGGTCCGGGTCTTTCCTGTTTCAGAAAAGATACCGAACTGACTGGACGACTCGCCTTCAGGCGGTTCTAACACTGCGCATCACAGCAATAGGCGTGTTGGTGTCATGGCAGTTGAAGTTGAGCGTAAATTCCTTGTCACCTCAGAGGCTTGGCGTGAGGGTGCCAAGGCTTGTCCCATCCGGCAGGGCTATCTGTGTCTGGAAGCCGATGCCACGGTGCGCGTGCGGATGGCAGGTGAACAGGCCTTCATCACTGTAAAGGGCAAGACGGCGGGCATGTCCCGTTCAGAGTTTGAATATGCCATTCCGCCTGCAGATGCGCAGGCAATGCTGGAAGAACTGTGCATCCGCCCGCTGATCGAGAAGGTGCGCTACAGCCTGACCCATGCCGGCAAGGTGTGGACCATCGATGTGTTCGAGGCCGCCAATGCGGGGCTGGTGATGGCCGAGGTGGAGCTTCTAAGCCCGGATGAAGTGGTGGAACTGCCATCATGGGTGGGCGAGGAAGTGACCTATGACCCGCGCTACCGCAACTCCGCGCTGGTGTCCGAGCCTCAGGGCGACTGATTCGCACCATCAAGGGGTGATGGGGGCGCGGTGGTGCAAGGGCGTGCTGTCTGGCATCGCCGGGGTCGGCGGCGCGGGTTTTATGGCGTTTGTGCCGGAAGGTGCGCCTCAATCGCCAGCAGGTCCTGCCACACCTGCCGCTTGCCCACAGGGGTGCGCAGCAGATAGGCCGGGTGGAAGGTGGCAATGGCCCGGATGGTGCGCGTTCCGGTGTCATAATCCATGAACCGGCCGCGCAGGCGTGTAATTCCCTCCCGCGAAGAGAGCAGGGCCTGTGCGGACTGTCCGCCGAGACAAACCAGAATATCCGGGTTCACCAGCTCGATCTGGCGACGGATAAAGGGCAGGCAAATGGTGGTTTCCTGCGGGCTTGGGGTGCGGTTGCCCGGCGGGCGCCAGGGCACCACATTGGCAATGTAAACGCTGGTGCGATCCAGCCCGATGCTGGCCAGCATCACATCCAGCAAACGTCCGGCCCGGCCCACAAAGGGCAGGCCCTGCTGGTCCTCCTCCCGCCCGGGTGCTTCCCCCACAAGCATGATACGCGCCTGCGGGTTGCCATCGGCAAACACAAGCCGGCTGGCGGTGCGCTTCAGGGCGCAGCCATCAAACGCCTCCATGATGGCGCGCAACTCTTCAAGGCTGCTGGCGGCCTGCACCGCCTCGCGCGCGGCCAGTTCGGCCTCTTCCGGTGGATGGGGGGCTTGCTGGGGCGGCAGGGGCGCATGTGCGGGCTGGGGGGCGCGTGCGGACTGCTGAACAGGGCTCGCGGCTGCGGGGCGTGCAGCAGGGGTATTTTGAACCTGCTGCCGACCCTCGGCCTGTGATGCGCGGGGGCGCTGGGCCTCTTGTGCGCTTTGTGCAAAGCGATCCACCGGCGCATCGTCCAGCGCAACATCCACGCCGGCTTCCTGATGGAAGGCGAGAATGTCGAACCAGTCATCGGAAGAAAGCTGCATTTTTGTAAACCGGATAGGAACCTGCGATGTGGCAGAATGTGATCTGGCAGCCTGTCTGCCATCTTGTCCCAGCTATCGCATGATCGGCAGCCGGGGGAAAGCGCGGCTCTTGCGGGCGCATCTGTGCCTTGTAAGAGTTGCAGGTGTCACCATGCGCCATATTGCGGTCGGATTGGGGCGATACCGCCTCATGGAGGGTTCGCTTGCGGTGTGCAGGGGGAGTGCGGCCGGATGTGGACCGACAGGCAGGCACAGGAAAACCGGGGCGAAACGCGGATGAGGTTTCCTTGTTCGCGATCCTGCATTAGAACAGCACCGCCATCGGCGTGGGACAGAAGCTGGACGGTATGCGATTCATGAACAAGGCTGGGCGCATGCGCGCGATCCTTACAGGCGGGAACCACGGGAACATGGCTGGCAGAACCCGCAGAACGGGCCTGATGGCCGCTTTTCTTGTGGCTGGCCTCGCACTGGGCGGCTGCGCCAGCACGGACAAGGACGATGTGATCGTCCCCGATGAACCGGCAGAAAAGATCTATAATGAGGGACTGACCCTCCTGCGGAAGAATGATCCGCAGGCTGCGGCCAAGCGCTTCGAGGATATCGACCGCCTCCACCCCTATTCGGAATGGGCGCGCAAGGCCTTGCTGATGAACACCTTCGCCAATTATGAGGCGGGGAACTATGATGATGCCATTTCATCCGGCAAGCGCTATCTGGCCATGCATCCCGGCTCGCAGGATGCCGCCTATGCGCAGTATCTGGTGGCCTCTGCGCTGTATGAGAATATTCCCGACATCACCCGAGACCAGCGCAAGACCCGTCAGGCGCTGGATGCCCTTCAGGATGTGGTGAACCGTTACCCGGACAGCGAATATGCAGCAACCGCCCGTCGCAAGATCGAGGTGGCGCGTGACCAGCTGGCCGGCAAGGAAATGATGATCGGCCGCTATTATCTGAAGCAGAACAATTACACGGGCGCGATCAACCGTTTCAAAACCGTGGTGACCCAGTACCAGACCACCCGCCAGACGGAAGAGGCGCTGATGCGCCTGACCGAAGCCTATATGGCGCTGGGCGTGGTGAACGAGGCGCAGACCTCTGCCGCCGTGCTGGGCTACAACTACCCCGACAGCACCTGGTACAAGCAGGCGCACAAGCTGGTGCAGTCGGGCGGGGTTGAGCCGCAGGAGAACAAGTCCTCGTGGATCAGCCGGGCGTTTGCCGGGGGACGGAGCTGAGTCTGAATGCTCACGTCGCTCTCGATCCGCGACATTGTCCTGATTGAGAAGCTCGATCTTGCCTTGTCAGATGGCCTCACGGTGCTGACAGGCGAGACGGGGGCAGGCAAGTCCATTCTTCTGGATGCCGTATCCCTCGCCCTTGGCGGGCGGGGTGATGGCACGCTGGTGCGCCATGGGGCGCCGCGCGGGCAGGTGACGCTCGTGTTTGATCTTGCACTGGATCATCCCGTTCATGCGATTCTGGCCGAGGCCGATTTGCCCGATGAAGGGGAACTGATCGTGCGCCGGGTGCAGATGGCGGATGGTCGCACCCGTGCCAGTGTCAACGATCAGGCGGTGAGTGTGCAGATGCTGCGCCGCATTGGTGCCAGCCTCATTGAATTGCATGGCCAGCATGCCGACCGGGCACTGGTGGACCCGGCAACCCATCGCGCCGTGCTGGATGCCTTTGCCGTTCTGGGGGCGGACCTGAACGCGCTGGGCATATTGTGGAAAGCATGGCGCAGCGCCTTCAATACGGCCCGCACGGAACGCAAAAGGCTGGAAGAGGCGGCCAAGGAAGCGGATTTCATTCGCCATGCGGTGGATGAGTTGTCCACTCTGGGCGCAGAGGCGGGCGAAGAGGAAGAGCTTTCCATCCGCCGCACCGCCATGATGCATGCCGAGAAGATCGCCGGAGACATTTCCGAGGCGCTGGATGCGGTGGGCGGTGGCTCTTCGCCGATTCCCTCCCTTTCTGCTGCCGTGCGCCGGCTGGAGCGCCGTGCCGGAGATGAGGGGCAAAAGCTGATTCGTCCGGCTGTTGAAGCAATAGATCAGGCGCTGGATGCGCTGGAAACGGCGCGCGGGCATCTGGAGGCCGCGTTGGATGAGGCCGCTTTTGAGCCGTCCGAGCTGGAGCGCATTGAAGAGCGCCTGTTCGCCCTGCGCGCGGCGGGCCGCAAATATGGCGTGCCAGTGGATGATCTGGCGCGCATCACCGAACAGTTCTGCTCCCAGCTGGAGCAACTCGACCAGAGCGAAAACCTGCTGGCGAAACTCGACAAGGCTGCGGCTGATGCCGAAGCCGCCTATCGCGCGGCGGCGGCACAGGTTTCCGCAGTGCGGCGCAAGGCTGCGGCCGCGCTGGATGCTGCTGTTGCGGCAGAGCTGGGGCCGCTCAAACTGGGCAACGCCACCTTTATCACGCAAGTCACGACAGATCCGGACACTCCCGGTGCGGATGGCTGTGACAGCGTGGAATTCTGGGTGCAGACCAACCCCGGCACCCGCCCGGGCCCGATGATGAAGGTTGCCTCTGGTGGCGAACTGTCCCGCTTCCTGCTGGCTCTCAAAGTCGTGCTGGCTGACAAGGGGTCTGCCCCCACGCTGATTTTTGACGAGATCGACACCGGCGTTGGCGGGGCTGTGGCTGATGCCATTGGCCAGCGTCTGGCGCGCCTGTCTCACACTGTGCAGGTGCTGTGCGTGACCCATGCCCCGCAGGTGGCGGCGCGCGCGCGCCATCATCTGCTCATTGCCAAGCAAAGTTCCGGTGGGGCAGGGGTAACGGTGGAGGACATGGATGCGCCGCGCACCATCACCAGCGTTGCGCCGCTGAGTGCTGAGCATCGCCGCGAGGAAATCGCCCGCATGCTGGCTGGGGCAAGCGTGACCGATGAAGCCCGCGCCGCTGCCGAGCGTCTGCTGAACGCGGAACATTGAGGGCGCGGGGCAAGCTGCCCTGCCTTCATAGGGAAGGGATGCTTCCAGACGATCCCGGCCGTTATTGATGTGGCCCGCAGGCCATTCTGTCGGGCTGCCCGCCACATTCCCGTTTTATATCCGGCTGAATGTCTCCCGCCCGGCATCCCTGTCGCCAATAGGGCGGATCACTTTGGCCGGGTTTCCGGCGCAGATGACATGGTCTGGAATATCGCGTGTCACCACAGCACCGCTGCCCACCACGACACCATGGCCAATGCGCACTCCCGGCAGAATGCTGACACCGCCGCCAATCCACACATCATCACCAATAGTGATGGGCAGGGCATATTCCAGCCCGGCATTGCGCCGTGCCGCATCCAGCGGGTGGCCGGCGGTATAAAGGCCCACATTCGGCCCCAGAAACACATTGTTTCCGATGCAGACCTTTGCCCCATCCAGAATGACAAGGTTCACATTGGCGTAGAAATTCTCGCCAATCTCGATGTTGAAGCCATAATCACAGTGAAAGGGGCCTTCGATCACAAAGCGCTCGCCTGTTTTACCAAGCAGGGCACGCACCAGTTCTGATTTTTGCGCCTCATCATCCGGGGACAGCAGGTTGAAACGGTGCAGAAGGCGGCGTGCCTGTTTGCGTCGGGCCAGAAGATCCGGATTGTAATTGGCATCATACAGCATGCCGCGCGCGGCTTTTTCCAGTTCCTGCATGTGCGGGTCAGTCCATTCCGGGCTTGTTCTGACGCAGGTTCTTGACCTGTCCGCGCCGGCTCTTTTCAGCAAGGCGACGCTCCTTTGAGCCGAGCGTGGGGCGGGTGGGGCGCCGCGGCGGGTTCACCACCGTTGCCGCGCGGATGAGTTCCACAAGGCGCTCAATGGCATCTTCCTTGTTGCGCTCCTGGCTGCGAAAGCGCTGGGCCTGAATGACAATCACCCCCTCGCGGGTCAGGCGCTGGCCGGCAAGGCGGGCCAGACGCATCTTCACCCCTTCCGGCAGGTTGGGGGAGGCCGCCATGTTGAAACGCATTTGCACGGCGCTGGACACCTTGTTCACATTTTGCCCGCCCGGTCCGGCGGCGCGGATGAAGGCGAACTCAAGTTCCTGCGCGTCAATCGCGATGCGGGGGGTGATCTCGATCATGGTCTGTCCAGCATAGAGCCTTTTCAGGCATGGCAGATACCGGATTGTGCGAGGGAAACACAGCCCCGGCCGGTGCAGTGCAGAGAATGGGGGCACAGCCGGGAGTGTGTTTCATCCGGCATCCGCACCATATTATAAGGGCGACGGGTGCCTGTTTCATGTCGGCACCTGCTTGCAGCAAACAGGATGCGCCAGATGATTTCGCGGCAACAACAGGCCCGTTCCATAAACCGTGGCTTGCGGGCATCCGTGGCGGCCATGGCCTGCGTCCTGCTGCTGGGGGGGGCATCGGCCAGGGCTGAGGAGATGCAGGCTGCCGGGCCGGCCGGGCCTCTGGCCGCAGAAGCGATAAAGGTGGATGGTGCGCGCAATGTGGTGCTCATCATTCCCGGTTCCGGCCCAATAGACCGCGATGGCAATGGGCCGGGCGTGGGCCTGAAATCGGATATGTATCGCCAGTTGGCCGAAGCGCTGGGCAAGGCGGGCATCGCCTCGCTGCGGGTGGACAAGCGGGGCTTTTTTGGCAGCGCAAAGGCCATTTCCGATCCCAATCAGGTCACCATCGGTGAATATGCCGCTGACACCCGTAAATGGATGGAAAAGGCACGCACGCTGGCCCCTTGCGTGTGGCTGGCGGGCCATTCGGAAGGGGGGCTTGTGGCGCTGATGGCCGTGACGCAGGCACCGGACGAGGTGTGTGGCCTCATTCTCATGGCTGCGCCCGGCCGCCCTGTCGGGCAGTTGCTGGTGGAGCAGATGGCGGCCAACCCCGCAACCGCCGCTCTTGCACCGCAGGTCCGCGAGATTGTTGCAGATCTTGAGGCTGGCAAGACGCGCGCACCGGAAACCATTCCCGCCCCCTTGCAGGCCTTGTTCTCGCCGGGGGTGCAACGGTTCATGATGGATCTGTTCAGCCATGATCCGTCCGCCATCGCCTCACGCTGGCAGGGGCCGGTGCTGATCCTTCAGGGCGATCATGACATGCAGGTGAAAACTGTGGATGCAGACCTGCTGGCCGCTGCCATGAAGCAGGCCCGCAAGCAGGTTTTGCCCGGAGTAACCCATATGCTGAAGGTTGATGTTCCCGGCCAGCCTTTTGCAACCTATACCGACCCCGCCTTGCCGCTGGATGGGGCGGTGGTGCCTGCCATTCAGGCCCTGATTGAGACGCAGCCGGGAAAAGACAGGCAGCCGGCGCAGTGATGGTCCTTCCCGTTGCTGCATGCCCGTGTGCAATGGGGAATGCTATGCGTGCGGACAATGCGGCGGCATATTGAGATGGGCGCACCCGCTATGCTCTCAAAACATGGAGCGCCCCGCTGCTCTTGTCGTGAGCCGCTATCTGTCCCATCTTCGCGCCGCATTTGGCTTGGGTTAAAAAGAGGAAACAGCAAGATGATGGCAGGTTTCAGCGCGCGCATGTCATGGGGTAGGGCCGCCTGTGCCGGTGCATTGGCGGCTCTTTTCCTTGCCGCGCCTGTGGCGCAGGCCCTTGCGATGCCCGCGCGCGTTATTCTGCTGCGTCATGGCGAAAAGGCAGACCCTTACCGGCTGTGCAAGATAGGCGAGCGCCGTTCTGATGCACTGGCCAAACAGTTTTTGGGCAAGGGTGCGGAGCACGCCCTGTTCGCGCCGGGTGAGGCGCCTGCCGCCATTTTGTCGATCACGCCGCACACATCGGAAACCAGTTCACCCATTGCGCTGTCATGGGGCATGACGGTGACAGGCTATAGTGTGGTGAAGGGCTATGGCCTGAAGGACTGGTATGATGCCTTTGGGCCACGCACCATTCAGGCCGTGAAGGATTTGCACGAGACGCCGGAATGGAAAGGCAAAACGGTGGTGATGGTGTGGGATAACACCCGCATCGTGCAGGAAAAGCACCCGCGCTACAAATCGGCAGATATGGATGTCACGCTCTATAATCTGCTCGGCCTCGCAAAGCTGAAGGGTGTGCCGGATGAATGGTCTGACACCAATTACAACTATTTCTGGATTATAGATTTTGACCCGGAAAGCGGGGAGCCTGTGAAATTCGAGCTGAAGAAGCAGGATTTCACCGGCGAATATGCGGACCTGCCACAAAATGACTGGGGCACGCCCAATGGGCTCACCAAGGAAAGCGGCTGCGCACTGGGGCGGGGCAGCCTGTAGGCTCGGGCTTTCAGGAATTGTTACTGGCATAAAGAGCAAAACCCGCCCCGGCACACAGGCCGGGGCGGGTTTTTTATCAGCTTTCGCGCGTGGGGTTGTAGGTCAGCAGGCGCAGGGCGTTCAGCGTCACCAGCACCGTTGCGCCGGTATCAGCCAGAATGGCGATCCACAGCCCGGTAATGCCGAGGATGGAGGTGACAAGGAACACCGCCTTCAGCCCCAGCGCCATCGCCACATTCTCATGAATGTTGCGCATGGCCTGCCGGGCCAGACGGATCTTGGCCGGCACATCCAGCACGCGGTTGCGCAGAATGGCGGCATCCGCCGTCTCCAGCGCCACATCCGTGCCCGAGCCCATGGCGACACCCACGGCGGCCTGACGCAGGGCCGGGGCATCATTGATACCATCCCCCACCATCATCACATGCGCGCTGCCGAGTTCGCGGATGGCGGTGAGTTTTTCCTCGGGCATCATCTGCGCGCGGAACGACATGCCCAGCTTGCCCGCAATCGCGGCGGCGGTGCGGGGATTGTCGCCCGTGAGCATGGTGGCGCTGACCCCCAGCTCCTTCAGCTGGCGGATAGCCTCGGCGGCATCCGCGCGCGGTTCATCACGCATGGCCAGCAGGCCGAAGGCATGGCCGGGGCGGAACACCACCACGGTGGTCTTGCCCTCCGCTTCCAGCTTCTCGGCCCAGGCCTGTGCCGCACTTGTCAGCACTTCACTTTCGGCGGCAAAGCCGGGGCTGCCCACCCAGTGGGGCACGCCATCCAGCATGGCTTCCACGCCTTGTCCGGGCAAGGCACGGGCATCCTTGAGGGGGGCCGGGGCAACGCCCTCCTGCTGTGCGCGGCGGATGATGGCCTGCGCCAGCGGGTGGCGGGAGCCGTTCTCGATGCCTGAGGCCACTGCGAGCAGTTCGGCCTCGGTGGCGTTCAGGGGCAGGACATTGGTGATTTCCGGGCGACCTTCGGTGAGGGTGCCGGTCTTGTCGAAAGCCACATGGTTCACCTTGGCGGCGGCTTCCACCACCGCGCCGCCCTTCAGCAGCAGACCGTGACGTGCGCCGGTGGACAGGGCCGAGGCGATGGAGGCCGGAACCGAAATCACCAGCGCACAGGGGCAGCCGATAAGCAGCAGGGCAAGGCCGCGATACACCCACGTATCCCAGTCCTGACCGAAGAACAGCGGGGGAATGAGAATGGTGAGCAGCGCCACACCCACCACGGCGGGCATGTAATAGCGGCTGAAGCGGTCCACGAAACGCTCGGTTGGCGCACGGGCGCTCTCCGCTTCTTCCACAAGGCGGATGATGCGGGAAATGGTGTTGTCAGAGGCCGCCTTGGTCACGCGCACACGCAGCACGGCCTCGGTATTGATGGCCCCGGCGAAGACAGGATCGCCCGTTTTCTTGAGGGCAGGCACGCTTTCGCCGGTGACAGGGCTTTCATCCACGCCGGATGTGCCTTCAATCACCGTGCCATCGGCCGGAATCCGCTCACCCGGCGCAACCTGCACGATCTGGTCAATCTCAAGGGATTGGCGGGCACCTCACGCTGGCCCTGTGCCGTTTCCAGCCGTGCGGTCTTGGGCACCAGATTGGCGAGGGCGCGAATGCCATCCCTTGCCTTGTTGGCGGCAACGCCTTCCAGCACCTCACCCACGGCAAACAGGAATACCACCAGCGCCGCCTCTTCCGCCGCGCCAATCCACAGCGCGCCGATGGCGGCAATGGTCATCAGGCTTTCAATGGAGAAGGGCTGGCCGGTGCGCAGCAGGGCGAAAGCCTTGCGCGCGACAGGGGCAACACCCACAAGGCAGGCTAGCACAAACGGCCACAGGCCAAGGGAAGGCCACAGGATTTCCAGTGTCCACGCCACCACCAGCAGCGCGCCGGTGAGCACAACCAGATGACCCTTGCGGGTCTGATACCAGCGCTTGCCGCGGTCTGCCGGGTTGTCATGGTCATGACCGCCGGCTTCTCCAGCGCCCTCGCCCTCATGATCCTGACCAGAATGCTCATGTCCGGCATGGTCATGACTGTGATGGTGCGTCTGTGTGCCGGGAGATGGAGCCGCCCCGTTGCGTGGCGCAATGTCATAACCCAGCTTGCGCACGGTGGTTTCAACCGTGGCGCTGTCTGTTACGGCCTGATCGACCTTTGCCCGCATGCGCTCGCTCATCAGCGAGACTTCAACGTCCGAAACGCCGGGCAGCCGTTCAACAGCCGTGCGGATCTTGTCTGCGCAGGAGCCGCAGTCCATCCCCGTCACGGTCCATTCACAGCCCGTATCCGATGGCGCACCCGTTTTATGGCCATCCACTTCATGGCCATCCGTTTCATGAAGATGTGCGGAGTGATCATGCTCATGTCCGGCGTGATCATGGGTGTGCGGTGCCGGAGCTGATGCGGTGCGCGGGGCAATATCATAGCCCAGCTTGCGCACGGTCGCCTCAATGGTGGCGTTATCGGCACCGCCCTCTTCCACCTTGGCGCGCAGGCGTTCGCTCATCAGCGCCACTTCAACTTCTGAAACACCCGGAAGCCGTTCCACGGCAGTGCGGATCTTGTCGGCGCACGAGCCGCAATCCATCCCCGTCACGGTCCATTCGCAGGTTCTGACAGGCGCGTTCATCGGGTCCTCCGGCTTGCCTGTTCCATCTGCTGCCCTATTTAAATGCTCTAGTCACTAGAGCATCAAGAGGTGATTTCATGCTTTCGATTGGAAAACTTTCACGCGCGACCGGCGTGAAGGTGCCCACCATCCGCTATTATGAGCAGATCGGCCTTCTCGGCGCGCCAGACCGTAACAGCGGTAATCAGCGCCTGTATGACAGCAAGGCCCGCGAACGGCTGGCCTTTATCCGCCATGCGCGCGAGCTGGGCTTTCCTCTGGAGGCGATCCGTGAGCTGCTGGGGCTTTCCGATGATCCGGCCCGCTCCTGTGAGCAGGCCGATGCCATTGCCCAGCGCCAGCTTGTGCAGGTGGAGGCGCGGATTGAGCGGCTTCAGGCATTGCGGGGCGAGCTGGAACGCATGGTGCACCAGTGCGCCCATGGCACCATTGCCGAATGCCGGGTCATTGAGGTTCTGGGCAACCACGCCTTGTGTGAACATGAGCACGCCGGACCATCTGTGAATCCAGCAGATGAATAGCGCAGTCTTTGCCCGCAGGCGTAAAAAAGTGATGGATATGCAGCAGGTTGGAGGGATTCCAGTCCGTCGCCTCAGCGCGGTGCGCGGGTAATGGCAACCGCGCCGATAGCCACCAGCAGCAAGGCTCCCATCACGAAAAAGGCATCGGAATAGCCCATGATGAGAGCCTGCTTCTCCACCATCTGCCCCAGCAGGACCTGGGCCTTGCGATAGGCCAGATCCATGTCTGTCATGCCGCGCTCGATGAAATAGAGCTGCATCTGGCGCAGGGCTTCCAGCGCGGTGGGGTCCGTATTGGTGGCGGCCTCGCCAATGATATTGCCGTGATAATCGGCCCGCTTGGTGATGATGGTGGCGAGAATGGCCGTGCCCACCGCCCCGCCAATGTTGCGCGTCATGTTGAACAGGCCAGAGGCCTGGCCGCTCATCTCTTTGGGCAGCCCATAAAGGGCAATCAGCGTGAGCGGGGCCATGACAATGGCCTGCCCGAAAGCACGCACGATATTGCTCTGCATGAACTGGTCGCCGCCAAAATCGGAGGTGAGGTATATGTCCATGAAGCAACTGATGGCAAAAATGGCGAGGCCGATGGAAATCAGCAGCCGCGCATCCATATGCTTCAGCAAAATCGGCACAAAGGGGATGATGAACAATTGTGGCACCCCGGCCCAGATCATCACCATGCCCACCTGCTCGGCATCATAGCCCTGCACTTCATCCAGATAGGTGGGCAGCACATAGATGGAGCCATACAGCACCACGCCCACAATGACATTGGCGATGGTGCCGAAGGTGAAGTTGTAATAGCCAAACAGCCGCAGGTTTATCAAAGGCTTCTTCACCATCAGCTCAATGGTGATGAAGATGGACAGGCAGATGGCGGCGGCAATGGTGAGCTTCACAATATAGGGTGAACCGAACCAGTTATAGCGGTTGCCCTCATCCAGCATGGTTTGCAGGCAGGCCAGACCGACCGCCAGAAACGCGATGCCCCACCAGTCGCCCTCCTTCAGCAATGGCAGGTTCATCCTCTCAACCCGCAGCGTGGGAATGAGCAGGCTCAGCATTAAAATGCCGGGCACCAGATTGATGAAGAACACATAGCGCCAGTCATAATGGGTGGTGAGATAGCCGCCGAGCGTGGGGCCAATGGCGGGGCCGAATGTGGCCGTGAGCGCAAAGACGGCAATGCCGATGGATTGCTGGCGGCGCGGCAGTTCCGAGAGCACGAATGTCATCGCCAGCGGAATCATGGCCCCGGCGGAAAAGCCCTGAAAGCCCCGAAGGATAATCATCTGTTCCAGATTGGTCGCAAAGGCGCAGCCGATGGAAAAAATGAGAAACAGCACGGTGCTGGACAGCATCAGCCGCCGGAAGCTGAACACCCGGCTCAGATAATCCGCCATCGGGATCATGATGATCTCGCCGATGAGATAGGCGGTGGAAATCCATGTGCCATTGGCCCGGCCGGTGCCGATGCCGCCTTCAATCTGCGGTAGCGACGAGTTGGTGACCTGAATATCCAGAACCGACATGAGCGCGCCCAGCATGCAGCCGAACACGGCCACCCATGTGCGGATGCTGGCGGGTTCTTCCTGCACCGGGGCGGGGCCTGCGCTGGCCATGCCCTAGCGGCCCGTTGCCGGCCGGACGGGAGGCGGGCTGGAAACCGGTGCGGGACCTGCGGCGTCAGGCACGGACGCAGGAGGTGCAGCAGGGGGCGATATGGGGGCAGGGGCCGGCACAGCCACGGAAGCGGGCAGGGGGGCCGGCTGGGCAGGGGCTGTCTGGGGCGTGAAAGCTTCCGGCTCCACCCTCTTGCCCAGCAGATGCACGGTGGCTGTCACCGACATGCCCGGCCGCAACTGGCCGGCCAGCTTGTCATGCGGATCAATGGTGATCTTCACCGGCACGCGTTGCACGATCTTGGTGAAGTTGCCGGTGGCATTATCGGGCGGCAACAGCGCGAAGGTCTGCCCCGCAGCAGGCGCGATGGAATTGACGATGCCGCGCACCGGCGTATCCGGGAAGGTATCCACATAGATTGAAACCGGCATGCCGGGCGCGATGCCGGCAAGGTTGGTTTCCTTGTAGTTGGCCTTCACATAGACCGCGTGCAGCGGCACGATGGACAGAAGCTGGCTGCCCGGCTGCACATACATGCCAAGGCGCAGGGCGCGATTGCCCACCACCCCATCCATCGGCGCGCGCAGCACCGTGCGGTCCAGATTGAAACGGGCCTGCACCAGCGCCGCCTCATTCTGTTTCAGGGCGGCCTGTGCGGCGGCAAGTTCTGCCGTGAGGGTGGCGGTGCGCTTTTCGGCGGCATTCAGCGCCGCGCGGCTCAACTCCAGCCGGGCCTGTGCCTGCCCCAGATTGGAGGCGGCCTCCTCGCGTGCCTGCTGGGTGCCGAACCCTTCGCGCGCCAGCGTGCCATAGCGCGCCATATTCTCCTGCGCGAACTTGAGCACGGCCTCATTCACGCTGATGGATGCCCGCGCTTCCTCAATGATGGAGGGCTGGGTCGCCAGTTCGGCTCTCACCTGCACAATCAGCGCGCTGCCATGCTCGATGGTGGCCTGCGCCTGCTGCACGGCGGCCTGATAGGGAATGGGATCAATGATGGCGAGAATATCGCCCTTCCTCACCGGCTGGTTGTCGCCGACATTCACCGAAATCAGATAGCCGGACACCTGCGGGGCGATGGAGACATAATCTGCATGCAGATAGGCATCATCGGTTGAGGCCTCATATTGCCAGACGGTCCAGTATTGCCAGCCGGCCCATGCCGCAGCCGCCACAACCGCCACAGCCCCCAGACCCAGCAGCAGGTGTTTTCTGCCTTTGTGGACGGGTGCGGGAGTATCGGGCGATGCCGGGTTGGCTTGCATCGTGCTGTCTGGCTGGCTCGGGACCGTATTCATGATGTCTCTCGGCTCGCCCCCGTTTTCATCACGCATGCCCACTCATGGAACCCATGATACGCTGCGTCAAGTTTGCGGTATCTGGCCGATTATTGGGCATGCCGGCATATGGAGCGGATATGACAGAAGGCTGTATTTCCGGCCATCTTGGCCCTGTCCTGTGGTATCAGCTGTTCTGCATGTGCCCTCACTGCGGGAAAGAATGTTGATGTCATCCCGGAAGCCTGTCTCCAATCCCAATATCCGCCGCAACAGGAGCGCGCGCCCGCTGGCGGACCTTGTTGCGCCCGGTCTTGCAGAGGTATGCGGGCGGGTCGGGTTTTCGGTGGTCGAGGTGGTGACCCACTGGGATGAAATTGTCGGCGTGGATCTGGCTCCCCACTCCCTGCCCCTGAAACTGCAATGGCCACGGGAAGAGGGCGGCGCGGCGACACTGGTGGTGCGTGTTGCCGGAGCATATGCCATTGAGATGCAATATGCCGCACCGGTGGTGCTGGAGCGTATCAATACCTATTTCGGCTGGCGCTGTGTGGGGCGTCTGGCCTTGCGGCAGGGGCCTGTGCCGCCGCGACATGTGCGCCCGCCTGCACCGGTGGAGCCTGAGCCGCAGGAAATCGAGGCCATTCTTCAGGAAATCGGCACACTGGAAGATGAAAAGCTGAACGCCTCCCTTGCCCGTCTTGGCGCGCTGGTCCGGCGAGAGCACCGTGGACGGTCGTGAGATTGGGTTTCCCCATCCGCTGAATTGCCATATTGGTTCGGCTTGCTGAAAAAACGCCTCTGTTTCATGCGAACAGCGCCGGAACCGCGTTTCAGGATCATTCGGAGAAAAGCATGTCCTTCGTTCGCCGCCATTTTTGCATCGGAACAAGCCTGCTCGCCCTTGTGGCGGTGACCGGGGTTTCCGGCCTTGCGCTCCAGCCTGCCATGGCGCAGTCCGCCTCCGAAACCGTTTCCGAAGCCAAGCTGATGGCCCCGGAGGCAACCCCGCTGACAGTGAAGGCGCTGGGCAACCCGGATGCGCCGGTGACTGTGGTTGAATATGCCTCCATGACCTGCAACCACTGCGCAAACTTCCACAAGGAAACCCTGCCGGAACTGCAGAAGAAATATATTGATACCGGCAAGGTCTATTTCATCCTGCGCGAAATGCCGTTTGATCCGGTGTCCACCGCTGGCTTCATGCTGGCGCGCTGCATGCCGGAATCGGCCTATTTCCCCACCATCAGCGCCTTGTTTGAAACCCAGCGCGCATGGGCCTTCTCGAATGATCCGGCAGCGGGCCTGCGCACTGTGGCCAAGCAGGCTGGCATGAGCGATGCCAATTTTGAAAAGTGCCTGACAGACAATGATCTGGCCGGCAAGGTGCAGGCCAGTGCGACCTATGCCAATACCCAGCTTGGTGTGAACGCGACCCCTACTTTCTTCATCAATGGCAAGAAGGTGAATGGCGCGATCGGCATGGAGGCATGGGACAAGGAACTGGAGCCGCTGCTGGTTGGCAAGGAAGCCGCCGCTCCCGCATCTGCGGCTCCAGCCCAAGCCACAGCTCCAGCCGAGGCTTCTGCTCCGGCTGCTGCCCCTGAGCCAGCCGCTCCGGCACAGGAGACCCCTGCCGCAGAGCCAAAGGCGCAGTGAGCCAGCCACGCCCTGAAACATGATGCATAAAAAGCCGCCCGGTCTTGTGAAAGGCCGGGCGGTTTTCATATAGGGCCTGATGGAAACCCTGTGGCGCATTCAGGCATGCATCACAGGGGCTGTATCAATGCCCCTTGGGGCTGCCATGGCCTTTGCCATGCGCGCCAGCAGCAATGCTGCGCACCTGATAACTGACATCAGCCGTGCCCGCATTCTTGAAGACGAGCGTTCCCTTGACGCTTTCGCCTTCCTTGAGCTGCGTCTTCAGGCCCATGAACATGATGTGGTAGCCACCCGGCTCCAGCTTCACGGTCTGGCCGGGGGCAATCTCGATGCCATTGGGCAGGGGGCGCATGGTCATGACCCCGTCCTTCATCGCCATTTCATGGATTTCCAGCCGATCGGAGGCTGAGGACGTGCCGCCTGTCAGCCAGTCCGGGCTGGTGCCGGTGTTGGTGATGTGCATATAGCCTGCTCCCACCTTTGCGCCGCCGGGCGTGGCGCGGCTCCACGGGCCCGTGATTTCAAGAGTCCCGATCTTCACCACATCCTGTGGGGCGGTCTTCTTGTCCGTGGTGGCCGGGGCGTGCTGGCCGGTTGTGGCTTGCGCCATCTGTTGATGGGCACCAGCCGAGGCATCAGCATGGTCTTTGCACGCCAGTGCGGGAGAAAGGGTGAAGGCACAGGCGGCGACCATGACGGCGCCAAAAACGGAACGCTGGAACATGAGATTCTCCAGAATTGGGATTGAAACCAGAAAGCTCAATCCGCAACAGGAGGGCCGCGTGCATGGAATGCGGATGTGGGCGCGCGGGGCAGGGCATGAACGGCGACAGGCCGGTGATGCAGCAGCACAGCGCTGCGCAGGGTTCTGGCAAGATCAGCGCGATCCGGCGGAAGGAAAAGACCGCCTCCCGCCATGCAGCCGATGATGCAGCATGTCATGTCATGCCGGGCTGGCGGGGCATCTTCGGATGAGCCTGTTCCGTTCAGGCACAGCACGGGGGATGTGCCGACGGAAGCAGGATAGAGCGCGCTTGCCGCCACACCCGGCACCACCAGCACATAGGCCAGCACCATGCGCACCAGAATGGCCAGAAGGCCGGGTGCGCCGGAGGGGGTGAGGAAGGAGCAGAGCGCACGCATGACTTTTGGCATACGCGGCCCGCAGGAGCGTGGCAAGGCTTGTGCCGTGCGCCGGAGCATGCCTCAGCGTGACATGTGATGGCTGGGGAAGCGTTGTTTCAGAAACATCAGGCGTTGTGCCGGTCTTTCCCTCCTGTGTGCTCCGTGCGCCCCGGCATTTTGCCGCGCTCCAGCCTCTGGTTGCCGGTGCGCGCATCTGGCACCTTGGCCATTCCGGCCACGTTTCTCGCATGGGCCGGATTCGGAGTGCGGAAAACGGGGATGCCATTCGGCATCCCGCTTTCCGGTTTGCCTTCTGCCATATGCGGACCATCTGGCCGTGCAAGACAGAAGAGGATACGGCATCCCTGCCGTCGCCCGGTCTGGAGCAGTTGTGATGGTGGATGAGGAACGAAACCGCTTTACAGCCCGTGCCCTGCGCTATGCCCGCGTGGGGGCGAATGTGGGCGGGGTGGCGGCGCGCATTGCCGGCAGCCGTCTTCTGCCGGGCGGTGAGGGGCGCGATGGGGCCAATGCCGCAGCTCTTGCATCAGCACTGGGCGGGCTGAAAGGGCCGCTGATGAAAGTGGCCCAGCTTATGGCCACGGTGCCGGACCTGCTGCCCGCCGAATATTCCAGCGAATTGCAGAAGCTCCAGTCCGATGCGCCGCCCATGGGCTGGTCTTTCGTCAAGAGGCGCATGTCAGCCGAACTGGGGCGGGACTGGGAGCAGCGCTTCACCAGCTTTGAACGCACACCCGCTGCTGCCGCCTCTCTGGGGCAGGTTCACCGCGCCGTGACGCTGGATGGCGAGGCGGTGGCCGTGAAGCTGCAATATCCTGACATGCAGGCGGCGGTGGAGGCGGATCTCTCCCAGCTGGATCTGCTGTTCTCCCTGCATCGTCGCATGGATGGCGCGCTGGATACGCGCGAGATTGCGGTGGAAATTGGCGAGCGGGTACGCGAGGAGCTGGATTACCGGCGCGAGGCCCGCCATGCCGCGCTCTATGCCCATATTCTGGCCGATGAACCACTGGTGCGCGTGCCGCGCGTGCGCGCGGACCTTTCCACCGGTCGCCTTTTGACCATGGAATGGCTGGAGGGCGAGAAAATCCTCTCCTTCATTGACCATACGCAAGAGGAACGGAACCGTTTGGCGCAGGCCATGTTTGCCGCCTGGTGGGTGCCCTTCAGCCGGTTTGGCGTCATTCATGGCGATCCGCATCTGGGCAATTACACGGTGTTTCGTTCCGCTGATGGCGCTGCCCCGGCCGGCATCAACCTGCTGGATTATGGTTGCATCCGCATTTTCCCGCCAAGCTTTGTCGCGGGGGTGGTTGACCTCTATCGTGGCCTGCGGACAGGAGATGAGGCCCGCGTGGTGCATGCCTATGAGACATGGGGCTTCAATGGCCTGAAGCGCGAACTGATTGATGTGCTCAATATCTGGGCGCGCTTTATTTATGGGCCGTTGATGGATGACCGCGTGCGCACTATCGCCGATGGGGTGACACCCGGCCAATATGGGCGGCGCGAGGCGTTTGAGGTGCATACAGCGCTCAAGCGTCTTGGCCCGGTAACGGTGCCGCGCGAATTCGTGTTTATGGATCGGGCCGCAATTGGCTTGGGGGCGGTCTTCCTGCACTTGCGGGCAGAGCTGAATTTCCATCAGCTGTTTGAAGCGGCCATTGCGGATTTTGATCTTTCACAAGTCTCTGCGCGACAGCAGGGCGCCCTGCATGTCGTAGGGCTGGACGACGGAGCGCGCTGAACAGGCGCTCTTCCCTCCTACAGCGCCTTGCCCTCAATCATCAGCGCGCCATCTTCCGTGCGATGGGCAGGCAAGGGGGCTACGCGCCGGTGCAGATGCACCATGAAGGCGGTGCCGACCACGGGTGTGATGAAGTTCAGGATGGGGATGAACAGCAGCGGCGCTAGCATCAGCCCGCCCACAAACACTGTGACGGCGTGAGACTGGCGCAAGGCCCGCGCCTCCTGCGGCGAGCGATAGCGCATGGCCGCCATTTCAAAATATTCTCGGCTGATGAGATAGGCGTTGGCCACATAGAAGATGATGAGATTGACGCCCGGAACCAGCAAAAGCAGCAGGGCGCACAGGTTCACCACCAGTACCAGCCCAAAGAAGCGCAGGGAAAACATGAGCTGTTGCGCAACCGGCTGGGGAACGCCGGCCGGGTCCTGCGGGTAGGTGGCCTGCTCCACCTTTTCAGCCACATCATCCAGAAACAGGCCGGCAACCAGCGCTGAAACTGCGGGCATGAGATACAGCGCGCCGAAGACAATGCCGAGACCTGTGATGATGGTCAGCGTCATCTCGACCCAAGGGTAGGACGGGATTTCCAGAAAATGCACAATGGCGGCCTGAAGCGCAAAGGCCAGTGCCACCAGAAGCAGGATGGCAAGAGCCGCAGACTTCAGCAGCACACGCCGCAAGAGTGGTGAGAAAGACTGCTGAAGGGCGAGAAAGGCATCTGAAAACATGGGTTCATCCGGCGCTGGTACCTGTAACAGTTAGGCACTGCGGGCCCATCTCTCAAGTGGCTCGATATGAAACCGCCGCCCGTGCCGGTGAGGGCAGGGCGGCGGCAATGTCTGATGCAGAAGGGGATGCTCCCCGGCTGCGGTTCTAGGCGCTGATCAGCCGGGCCATATAGATCCAGAACGGCGCGGCAATGATGAAGCCCAGCACACACACTGCAAGGGAAGACGTGCCGGTCCGGGTATAAACCTGAAAACGGCTGGCAATGATGATGCCCGAGAAGGCCGGAGGCAGGGTGACACTGAGCACCAGCATCTGGAGAATCTCGGAATCAAGGCCGCAAGCCCAGCCCGCAATCAGGAAGACTGCCGGCATCAGGATC
Source organism: Xanthobacter sp. (assembly GCA_034676585.1). Taxonomy (GTDB): domain Bacteria; phylum Pseudomonadota; class Alphaproteobacteria; order Rhizobiales; family Xanthobacteraceae; genus Xanthobacter. The sequence continues at coordinate 411,421 of JAUCBY010000001.1, forward strand.
AGCTTGAACGCCGTATTGTAGGCGATTTCCCAATCCAGCTCGATCTTGTAGGCCGCAAGGGTAAGGCCGGCAGCGAACACCGCGACGCTGGAGTTGGCCTTGGCGATCAGTTCAAACGACGGGTCAAAGGATGGCGGCACCTTGATGCCGATGACCACCAGAGCCACGGCAAGAATGGGGGCCCACACCACAGGCTCCTTCATGGCGGAGAGCAGGGCATTGCCGGTCGGGGCCGTGCCGGGGGTGTTTCCGCCACCGCCGGCGTTCAGCAGATACAGGCCGATCGGGATGGTCACGGCATTCACCACAATGGCGACAATGGCGATGACGAGGCCCGTTTCAACACCGGTGCCGAACAGCGGGTCCAGCACGGCATAGCCGAGGAAGCCGATGGTGGGCGAGCCGGCAATCAGGGCGCAGACCGCGCCTTCAGCCTTGGTCCGCTTGAAAAACCACTGGATGGTAAAATAGGAGAGCATGAACAGGCAAACGAGGCCGATCAGCGAGATCATGCTCAACGTGGCATTGGCCACCAGCATTTCCCGGTCTGCCCGCACGATGGAGACGAACAGGGCTGCCGGCAGGGCGTAATCCAGAACCAGCTTGTTGAAGACGCGGGCCTGATCGGTCTGGAAGACATTCTTCTTGCCGGATACATAGCCAACAAGCATGACGACGATAATGGGTATGAGGTCTGCTATCAGCAGCTTGGACATAAATTGTTCCACAGGAACCCCCCTTTTTCTGTGAAGCTGAAACAGGTTTACCCGGCCTGTTTCAGAAGCAAATGTGTTTCGGCCAATTCATTCGGATACTTTGAAAAATCGCTACCCGTCATGGTTTCAGCTTTTGAACCATCCTGATGTTCAGGTCGCCGAAAATGCAGGACGCGCAAATCGTGTCTTCTGTCGGTCTTCGGCGTGCCAGGAGCCGGAAACCGGGAACAGCCTCTTGTTCAGCAAGGGAACAGGAGGCTGTTGTACTGCTTGTTGTTGCGGCGTGCCAGTGCATGCCGCAACAGGGGTGCAAGGCGCAGGTATGCCTCAGCCCTTGCTGAACTCTGCGCGAATGCTCGCGCCATTGGCATCCAGCTCTGGCGCGGCAGGCCGCACCTTGGGATCATCATAGCCGCTGATCTTGATGGGGTTGCCCGGCATGCGCAGGCCACCGGCCTCAATCAGCATGTTGCGCGCGGCTGTCTGCGGGTGCTCCACGGCTTCAGCGACAGTGAGAATGGGGCCAACCGGAACGCCCGCCTCATGGATCACCTTTAGCCAGTATTCGGCAGGCTGCTTTTGCAGGGCTGCCTCCATCTCGGCCTTGAGGGCGGCATTGTTGTTTTCGCGGCCTTCATTGGAGCTGAAGCGCGGATCTGTGGCCAGCCCCGGATTGCCAATGGCCTTGCACATTTCGCCGAACAGATGATCATTGCCCGCCGCAATGACGATGGGCTTGTCTGCCGCCTGAAACGTGTCAAACGGGGCGATGGAGGGGTGGCGGTTGCCAAGGCGCGGCGGGGCCTTGCCTGTGGCCACATAGGCCATGAAGCCATGCTCCAGGAAGGAGAGGGTGGCGTCGAACATGGAAATATCAACATGCGCGCCCTTGCCGGTTTTCTCGCGGGCATGCAGGGCGGTCATGATACCGGCATACATGAAGATGCCGCCGCACAGATCCGACAGTGAAGTGCCGACGCGGATCGGCGGATCTCCCGGCAGGCCGGTATCCAGCATGATGCCGCTCATGCCCTGCACAATGGTATCATAGGCCGGATAGGATGCCAGTGGGCCTGTCTGTCCAAAGCCTGCGGACGAGGCATAGATGAGGCGCGGATTGATTTTGGAGAGCGCCTCATAGGAAATGCCGAGATGGTCTGTTGTGCCGGGCTTGTAGTTCTCGGTGAGAATATCGGCCTTGCGCACGATATTGAAGAAGACCTCCCGGTCCTCATCCTTCTTCAGGTCCAGAACAATGCTTTCCTTGCCGCGATTGACGAAGGCGAAATAGAGCGACTTGTCATTCACAAACGGGCCATAGGTGCGGGTGTCATCCCCGTGACCCGGCTCTTCCACCTTGATAACCCGCGCACCCATATCCGAGAGAATCATGGTGCCGAACGGGCCGTTCAGAATGTGCGTGAGATCGACAACAAGCAGGCCGGACAGTGGGCCTTCAGCAGATGAGGCGCCGTGTGCGTTCGGGGCGTCGGACATGGATGTTCCTCAATCAGAGAACACCGCCCTGCGGGGGCAAGGCGGTGTTACAAGCGTGAAAAGGCAGGGATCAGTTGTGCGAAACCGTGCTCTGCGGGTTCAGGTTGGTGAGATGCCCGCTCTCTGTGCCCGCATGGGGGTCAATCACGCAGTTGATAAGCGCCGGCTTGCCGGAGGAAAGAGCCTCCTTCAGCGCGGCCACCAGTTCGTCCTGCGTTTCCACATGGAAGCCGAGACCGCCAACCGCCTGCATCATCTGGTCATAATGCGCGACCTCAAGCGTGGTGGGGGAGGGGTCCGCACCGCCGGAGAGGTTCTGGTTGTCGCCACGATAGATGCCGCCATTGTTGAAGACAAGAATGGTGACCGGCAGCTTGTAGCGGGCGATGGTTTCAATCTCCATGCCGGAGAAGCCGAAGGCGCTGTCACCCTCAATCGCCAGAACCTGCTGCCCGCTGGTGACAGCCGCACCAACGCTGTAGCCCATGCCGATGCCCATGACGCCCCATGTACCGACATCAAGACGGCGGCGCGGCAGGTGCATGTCAATGAGATTGCGACCGAAATCGAGCGTGTTGGCACCCTCGCCGACGATATAGAGTTCCTTGTTGTCGGAAATCACGCTGCGCACGGCATTATAGGCGGCGTAATAGTCCAGCGGGGCGGGCGTGGCAGCCAGATGCTTGGCCATCTTCTCGCGATTGGTGTCGACCTTGGTTGCGATGGTCTGCAACCATTCCTTCTGCGGGACAATGCCGGCAGAAGGCAGGCCAGCAAGGAATGCCTCCATGGCCGAGGCGATATCCGCCACCACGGGAGCCGCGACGCCGCGGTTGCTGTCCATCTCGGCGGCGTGGATGTCCACCTGGATGATCTTGCCGTCTGCGGACCATTCCGGGCTCTTGCCATGGCCGAGCAGCCAGTTGAGGCGCGCACCCAGCAGCACCACCACATCGGCCTGCCCCAGAACCAGCGAGCGGGCGGCAGCCGTGCATTGCGGGTGGGTATCCGGCACCACGCCCTTGCCCATGGACATGGGCAGGAAGGGAATGCCGGTCTTCTCAACGAATTCACGGATGGCGTCTTCGGCCTGCGAATAGGCCGCACCCTTGCCGATGACAATCAGCGGGCGCTTGGCGCCGGCCAGCAGCTTCAGCGCGCGGTCCACGGCGTCTGGCGCAGGAATGTAGCGCGGGGCAGGGTCCACAACCTTGATGAGAGACTTCTCTGCCGCCTGTGCATCCAGCGTTGCCGCGAGCACATCGGCGGGCAGGTCCAGATACACGCCGCCGGGACGACCGGAAACAGCGGTGCGGATGGCGCGGGCAAGGCCAAGGCCCAGATCTTCCGGCTTGTTCACGCGGTAGGCCGCCTTGGCATAGGGCTTGGCGGCGTTCATCTGGTCGAGTTCCTCATAATCGCCGCGCTGAAGATCAACGATGGCGCGGTCCGAGGAGCCGCTGATGAGGATCATCGGGAAGCCGTTGGTGGTGGCATTCGCCAGCGCTACCATGCCATTGAGGAAGCCCGGAGCGGAAACCGTGAGGCAGATGCCGGGCTTGCCGGTCATGAAGCCGCTGATGGCAGCAGCGTTGCCGGCACTCGCCTCGTGGCGGAACCCGACGAAGCGGATGCCTTCCTTCTGGGCGAGGCGGGCCAGATCGGTGATCGGAATACCAACGAGGCCATAGATGGTGTCGATATCGTTCAGCTTGAGCGCATTGACAATAATTTGAGCGCCATCGATCTGCGCGTCGTTTTCGCCAGCCATTGCTGATCCCCATTATGTCTGGAGCACAGTAGTTTCCCGCGCGAGGTGATAGAGACTCGCTGCAGGAAGCTACGATTATTCAATAATTTAGCGCATTCTCCTGCCTCATTGAAACAGGAAAACGCGCCAACTGGCCGCCGGTCTGGATGACTGGCGGCCAGAGCGTGATCGTGCCGGATCAGATGACCTTCTTGGCCTTGAAGTCGGCGATCTGTTCAGCGGTGTAACCCAGCTGGCCCAGTACTTCCTCGGTGTGCTCGCCCAGCAGCGGAGCGCTCTTGATGTCGGGCGTGAAGTCCGAGAACTTGATGGGGCTGCCGACGGTCAGGCACTTGCCGCGCAGCTTCTGGTCCATCTCGACCACGGTGCCGCTCTTGCGCAGGTCCGGATCAACCGCGATTTCCTTCATGCTGAGCACGGGGGCAATCGGAATATCGAACTTGCGCAGTTCTTCCACGGCCTCGATCTTGGTCTTGGTCGAGAGATACTTCTCGATTTCGGCGAAGATGTCGAAGATGTGCGGCTGGCGGGCTGCTGCGGTGGCGTATTTGGGGTCAGTCGCCCAGTCCGGGTGGCCGATAGCCTTTGCGGTGGCTTCCCAGTTCTGTTCCTGAATGGTGAAGTAGACATAGGCGTTGGGATCGGTTTCCCAGCCCTTGCACTTCAGCACCCAGCCGGGCTGGCCGCCGCCGCCCGCATTGCCGCCGCGCGGCACTGCATCGCCGAACTTGCCGTTCGGATACTGCGGATATTCTTCCAGATAGCCCACCTTCTCCAGACGCTGCTGGTCGCGCAGCTTCACGCGGCACAGGTTCAGCACGCTGTCCTGCATGGAGATGGTGACGCGCTGGCCCTTGCCGGTGCGCTCACGGCCGAGAAGTGCGGTGAGCAGGCCGATCAGCAGATGGTTGCCGGTGTTGCTGTCACCCAGAGCAGCGGCGCTGACGGTGGGCGGGCCATCCCAGAAGCCGGTGGTGGAAAGGGCGCCGCCAGCGGCCTGCGCGACGTTCTCGTAGGCCTTGATATCGGCAAAGCGCGAGACATCATCAAAGCCCTTGATGGAGCCGAAAATGATGCGCGGGTTGATTTCCTGAATACGTTCCCAGGTCAGGCCCATGTGATCCATCGCGCCGGGGTGGAAGTTCTCCACCAGCACGTCAGACTCACGAATGAGCTGTTCCATGATCTTTTCGCCTTCAGGCGTCTTGGTGTTCAGTTCCACCGAGCGCTTGTTGGCATTGAGCATGGTGAAATACAGCGCATCCAGCTCCGGGATGTCACGCAGCTGGCGACGGGTGACGTCGCCGACGCCGGGGCGCTCGACCTTGATCACATCCGCGCCATACCAGGCCATGAGCTGTGTGCAGGATGGGCCGGACTGAACGCCGGTGAAGTCGATAACCTTGATGCCACTCAGCGGAAGAGTCATGACGCGGAGATCTCCATTACGGAAGACGCGGTACCACTATGATACCAGTTCAGTCTCCAAAAGGCTATCTCACTACCATCGTCGATACAAGCATCAACTTGATTTTATCTGTGGCCGAATACGGATCAGGAGAGATCCGGTTGAAGGTTTGGGAATCATTCGGCATGCTGTACGCTGTATTCGATCCACGAGATTTTGTGCGAGGCCACATGCTCTGCTCAAATATATTGCAGGGCATGATATGTGTGAGCACCTTCGGAGTGTTTTCCCGATAAATCAATCTGGAATCATCACAGAATACGCCTTTCCTCTCCTGTATCTGGTTTGCCGGATACAGGAGAGGTTTCTTGGGCTTTAGCCGCCGAGTTCCTCGCGCAGAATCTCCAGCCGCAGCCACTCTTCCTCAGCCGTTTCCAGCTCTGCCTGCACGCGGGCAAGATCAGCAGAACTCTTTTCAAACCGCGCCGGGTCACGGCTGTAGAGCTGGGCGTCTGCCAGCACGGTTTCCAGCTTGGCGGCTTGCGCGCGCAGCTTGTCCATGGTGGCGGGCAGGGTCTTCAGGGCATGTTGCTCATGGAAGGACAGGCGCTTCTTCCCGCCTGCATCCGCTGCGTCCTTGGCTACGGGTTTCTCGCGCGTGGCAGTTTTGGCTTCCGCGCCCTTCCTTGCCTCCACGCCTGTTCCGCGCTGGCTCACCATGTCGGCATAGCCGCCGGCATATTCGCGGAACACGCCTTGCCCTTCCGCCATGATGACGCTGGTGACGGTGCGATCCAGAAAGTCACGGTCATGGCTGACAAGGATGACGGTGCCGGGATAATCGGCCACCATTTCCTGCAACAGATCCAGTGTTTCCAGATCAAGATCGTTGGTGGGCTCGTCCAGCACCAGCACGTTGGAGGGCTGGGCGAGGGCGCGCGCCAGCATCAACCGCCCGCGCTCTCCGCCTGAAAGGACGGAAAGTGGCGAGTTGGCCTGATCTGGCGTGAAGAGGAAGTCTTTCAGATAGCCCATGACATGGCGCGGCTGGTCGCCAACCACCACCGTGTCTGAACCACCCCCCGTGAGCGCATCGCGCAATGTGGTGGTCGGGGCGAGGGCGGCGCGCTTCTGGTCAAGCGAGGCAACCTCAAGATTGGTGCCAAGGCGCACGCTGCCGCTGTCCGGCTTCAGCTCGCCGGTCAGAATCTTGATGAGCGTGGTCTTGCCCGCTCCATTGGGGCCGACAATGCCGATGCGGTCTCCACGCAGGATGCGGGTGGAAAACTCCTGCACCACAGGCACGCCATCGAAAGCCTTGGAGATGTTCTTGGCCTCGATCACCAGCTTGCCGGAGGTTTCCGCCTCGCTGACAGTGATCTTCACATTGCCGGTGGCGCGGCGTTCTTCGGAGCGATCCTTGCGCATGGACTTGAGCAGGCCAAGGCGGCGCACATTGCGCTTGCGCCGGGCGGTGACGCCATAGCGCAGCCAGTCCAACTCGGCCACGATCTTGCGATCCAGCTTGTGACGCTCGGTTTCTTCCTGTTCCAGCACGTCATCGCGCCAGGCCTCGAACGCGCCAAAGCCCTGTTCCATGCGCCGGGTTGTGCCGCGATCCAGCCACACCGTGGCGCGCGAAAGGGTTTCAAGAAAGCGCCGGTCATGGCTGATGAGAACGATGGCCGAGCGCAGGCTGCGCAATTCCTTTTCCAGCCACTCAATAACCGGAAGGTCCAGATGGTTGGTGGGTTCGTCCAGCAGCAGTACATCCGGCTCGGGCGCAATCACGCGGGCAAGCGCCGCGCGACGGGCCTCGCCACCGGAAATATGAGCCGGATCTTCCTGCCCGGTCAGGCCAAGCTGTTCCAGAAGATAGAGCGCACGATAGGTGTCATCGCCCGGCCCAAGACCTGCCTCAACATAGGCAAGCGTGGTTTCAAAGCCTGCAAAGTCAGGCTCTTGCGGCAGATAGCGCACCGTGGTGCCGGGCTGGAAAAAGCGCGTGCCATCATCTGGCGCAACCAGTCCGGCCGCCACCTTCAGCAATGTGGATTTGCCAGAGCCATTGCGCCCGACAAGGCACAGACGTTCGCCCGCCGAAACGGAAAGTTCCGCTCCGTCGAGCAGGGGCGTGGCGCCGAAGCGCAGATGAATATCTTGAAGCAGGATCAGCGGAGGAGCCATGATGCCGGATTAATGCCTGTCCTTGCGCCGGAACGCAAAGGGTTCGGCGCATTGTCCTGCCGCCTGACCGAAGTGTTTCACCATTTCATTGAAACGGCGAAACGCTCCAGTATGTTGAAGGGACGCACTTTCTTGCCGTGAAACAGTGTTTCCCGCTTGAAAATGTTCTGTTTGGAATGAACAGAAATGCCCGGCCACACACCCGGTTTCAGGTGCATGGGTCACATCAGTGGATGATGTGTGGTGCTGAAACCCGAACCGCTAATGAACCGTGACGGTTTCGTCGAGCTTCGTGATCTGTTCCTTGAGGGCAAGTTTCTTGCGTTTAAGTTCCGCGACACGGGCCTGATTGGCCGCTGGCCGGGACTGTTCCTGACCGAGTTCCTGCTCGATTGCCGCGTGGCGCCGCTTCAACTCCTGAAGGTGCGACTGGATGGACATGTGTACATGCTCCTTGTCTACGTCACCAGCCATCAGTCTGTCATGGGAGTGACAAGGTGTCGATCCTATTTCGGGGTCTTTTGTGCAGAAGATGTCTTGCAGTGCATCAATTTCAAGTGCCACCAAAGGTGATGTGTAGCCCGGGAAACTGTCATGTGACTGTCAGTCCAGTGTCTTTCATCTCATGAAGGCCATGCTGCGGTGCGGAGGGCGGGCATGGTGCGACCCGTTCACGCGCCGCCCGCCATGCGTGAACAGGCAAGACAGTCTTTCCCGCGCGGGCCGGATTCATGTCATAATGCATCCGCGCCATGGGCTATGGTACGACACATGCGCCAGATCGTGATGTGAGGCCTGGCGCAGCAACGGGGCCAACCGGGCATGGCCCGGAGATGACGGAATTGGGCATGACCACTGATGAGGAACGGGATCTGCGCTTGCTTCTGGAGCGGCTGCGGCAGGAGCATCGTGATCTGGATACGGCCATTGCCGCGCTCGACAGCGTCATGGGGGCAGATATTCTTCAGTTGCAACGGCTGAAAAAGCGCAAGCTGCAACTCAAGGACCGTATTGGTCATCTCGAGGACCAGCTTTTCCCGGATATCATTGCCTGAGCACGCCGGGTGTTGTTTGCATTTCCAAAACCGTTTGGGCGCGCTACGCTGTGGTCATGATCGAGATGGATGATCCCCGGCGCCGGAAAAAAATCCCGGCTTTCTTGAAGGTCAGATGCTCATCGCCATGCCCACCATGCGCGATCAGGAGTTTGCGCGCACGCTGGTCTATATGTGCGCCCATTCCGCTGACGGGGCGATGGGAATTGTGGTGAACCAGCCGGTGGAAAATCTGGCTTTCCCCGATTTGCTGACACAGCTCAATGTTGTGAATGACGGCTCTCGTATTTCGCTGCCGTCCTCTGCCGCGCGCATCAGAGTGCTGCATGGCGGGCCGGTAGAAACCGGGCGCGGGTTTGTGCTGCATTCGGCGGACTATTTCGTCGAGGACTCAACCCTGACGATTGATGGCGGCATCAGCCTCACGGCCACGCTGGATATTTTGCGGGCTATCGCTGCCGGCCATGGCCCGCGTGATGCGGTGATGGCGCTGGGTTATGCCGGCTGGGCACCGGGCCAGCTTGAGGCGGAGATACAGGCCAATGGCTGGCTGACATGTCCCGCCAGTCCTGATCTTATTTTCGGCGATACGACCGATCATCGCTATGATCTGGCCTTGCGCCGGCTGGGGATTGAGCCGGCCATGCTTTCAAGCGAAGTCGGTCACGCCTGAGCGCGCTTCAGCCCCGGTTCACAGCACCAGTTCCTATCTCCTGTTGCAGGTTTCCCGATGCCCGCGGGCCGCGTTCTCATGCGGCCCGGCCATGTCATGACGGGGGCGCATCCTTGCCGGCTCCTCCGCCACGATGTGAAAGTATCGGGCGGAGGTTTTGCTCACTGTGCGGCAGCCTGCTTCTTCTTGGTTGCAGGCACTGGGGCCGGGGCGATGAGGGCGCGGCAGTCTTCCATGGTGAGGGGCTCACCAAACACCACGCCCTGTCCATATTCGCAGCCGAACTGGGTCATCTCGTCGGCCTCGGCCTCCCGCTCCATGCCTTCGGCCACGACATCCATGCCCAGATCATGAGCCAGATTGACCAGAGAGGAAACGATGACCGGGCGGGCGGCACGGGCCGCGCCTTTTGAGGTATCGCGCACAAAGCGCTGCTGGATCTTGATGGAGTCAAACGGGAAACGCTGGAGATAGGCGAGGGAGGAATAGCCTGCGCCAAAGTCTCCAAGGCACAGCCCGCCACCCAGTTCGCGCACGCGGCCCAGCACCACGGCGGCATATTCCGGGTTTTCCATCACCAGACTTTCGGAAACTTCCATCTTGAGTGAGCCGGTCGCCACCGGGTGGCGGGTCATCACGGATTTCAGGTCCTGAATCAGCTCATGGCGCAGGAGCTGGCGTGAAGACACATTGATATGGAGGAACAAGGGCGGGTCTACCCGCAACATGCGCTGCCACTCGGAAAGTTGTGCGGCCGCCGTTTCCAGCACATGCAGGCCAAGGTCCAGAACCAGCCCGGTTTCCTCCGCCAGCGCGAGGAATTCAGCGGCGGCCAGCTCGCCAAGGCGGGGGTGGTTCCAGCGCATATAGGCTTCAAAGCCGCCAATGGCCCGGTCTCCCAGCCGCACGATGGGCTGGTAGCGCACGGAAATTTCACCGCGTGCCAGAGCCAGCCGCAGTTCGGCCTCCAGTGTGGAGTTGTCAATCTTCTGCTGGCGCATGGCCGGGCGATAGACCTCGATGCGGTCGCCGCCAATGCGCTTGGCATAATACATGGCGAGTTCCGCGTCCTTCATCACCTCATCGCGCTTGCCCAGTTCGCGGCCCAGCAGCACAAGGCCGATGGAGGCGGTGACGAACATCTCACGATTGGCCAGCGTCACTGGTGCGCGCAAGGCCCGGCGCAGCGTATCGGCAAAAGTGGTGATGCGCTCGGCATCATGTTCCGAGAGCAGGATGAGGCCGAACAGGTCGCCGGAAAGGCGGGCCAGCGTATCCTGTGGCTTGAGCAGGCGCTGCATGCGGCGGGCAACCGTGAGCAGAACGGAATCGCCCACCGTCATGCCCACATCCACATTCACCTGCCGGAACCGGTCAAGGTCGATGATCATCACGGTGGGGCGCAGGCGTTCATCCTGTCGCGCCATGATGAGGGCCTGATCCAGCCGGTCCAGAAACAGCTCGCGGCCGGGCAGGCCGGTCAGGTTGTCGCGCACGGCATCATGCAGCAGGCGCTCGGCGGCGATGCGTTCGCCCGTCACATCAAACAGCGTGCCGACGCAGCGCACCACCTCGCCATCCGCACCCACCACCGGGCGGGCCTTCAGGTTGAAGGTGAGATAGTGACCATCGACCGCCTTGAGGCGGAAGTCCTGATCAATCCGCCCGCGCCGCTGGTCAATAATGCCATCCAGTGTGGCGCGGAAGCGGTCACGGTCCAGCGGATGCAGCACATCCAGCCAGCCGGCGGCTTCGGTTTCCAGCGAATGGCGCTTGAGGCCCAGGGCCTCCTCTGCCTCGGGCGAGGTGTAGATGCGGTCTGAATCCACATCCCAGTCCCACACAATCAGGCCGGAGCCGGCGAGCGCGAGAGCCCGGCGCTCAAGGTCCGATGTGGAGCCCTCAATCGCGCCGATGCCGGCAAAGGCATGTTGCATCACCGTGAAGCCGATAAGCATGACAATGATGACAAGGCCGCCCAGCAGGGCTGGTGCGGCAAGGTCATTGCTCACCGCTCCGCCAATGGCAAGGCCGGCCATGATCACCCAGACCACCAGCAGGGCCCATGTGGGGATGACCAGTACCGCGCGGTCATAATTGTGCTGGGAAAGCCAGAGCACCACGCCGAACCCGCCCAGTGCCACGATGAGCATGGAGAGGCGGGCAATGCCGGCCGCCACCGGCGGGTCCAGCAGCGCCACGACCACAAGGGCAGCCAAAAAGGTGAGCCAGCCCGCGGCAATATGCACATAACGCACATGCCAGCGGTTGAGATTGAGATAGGCGAACAGGAACACCAGCATGGTGGCGGTGAGGATCGCCTCGCCCGCCGCCCGCCAGAACTGTTCCGCCACGGGTGAAAGCGCAAACACCTTCGACCAGAAGGCAAAATCCAGCCCGATATAACCCAGAACCGCCCATGCCAGCGCGGCGGCGGCCGGGAACATGACCGAACCCTTCACCACAAACAGGATGGTGAGAAACAGCGCCAGCAGGCCAGCAATGCCGATCAGGATACCCTGATAGAGCGAGAAGGCGTTGACGCGGTCCTTGTAGGCATCCGGCTCCCACAGAAACAGGCGGGGAATGTCATCGCCATTCACCTCGGCCACGAAAGTGACCGTTGAGCCGGGGTCGAGCGTCACCATGAAGGCGTCGGCGTCGGGAGCGTTCTGCTTCTCGGGCTTGAAGCCCTGGCTCGGCGTGAGGGAAAGGATGCGCCGGTCACCCAGATCCGGCCAGAACAGGCCAGAGCCCACCATGCGGTAATGGGGGGCCACAATCAGGCGGTCCACCTGCTCGTCCGTATCATTGGAGAGCGCGAAGATCATCCATGTGCTGTCGGTGCGCCCCTCGCTTGCAGTGACCTCGATCCGTCGCACCACGCCTTCGGAATCCGGTACGGTGGAGAACTGGAAACGGCCATCCTCGGTTTTCTTGCGTTCCACTGCGGGCAGCAGATCCGTCACCTTCGCATCACCCCGCACCGCAACCGGCTCCACCGCATAGGCAGATGGAGGGAGGGCCAGAACACTGGCAAGCATGGCGAGCAGGGCGGCAAGAAAGAGGCGTAGCATAGGGTCAGCGCACCTGAATTGGCTTTTCGAGCACCACATGATGACCCCTTCGGAAAGAGGCCGCACGGGGGATGTCACATCGGAACGCACGAAGAATCACTTATTCACTAAAGGAGCCCTGCGGCTGGAGCAAGGCGAGCGGCCCGGCAGGCCCGGGCCTTGTCATGTTCCGGTGGATGGGCCGGCTCCACCCGCTGCCGCATGGACGTGCGGTGCGGGATGGCACCGCAGCACGACATGGCCGAGCCTGCTGCCGAATGTGCAATCACGGCATTGTCAGCACGATTTTCCCGATATGGGCACTGCTGTCCATGCGAGCGTGGGCGGCAGCGGCATCTGCAAGCGGGTAGGTTGTATCCAGCGCCGGATGGTAGCGCCCCTCTGCAATCAAGGGCCACACATGTTGCGTGATTGCGGCGGTGAGGGCGGCCTTCTCTGCAACAGGGCGGGAGCGCAGGGTGGAGCCGGTGTGGGTCAGGCGCTTCAGCATCACGCGCATGAAATCCACCTCCACCTTTGATCCCATCTGGAAGGCAATTTGCACAATGCGCCCGTCCACGGCGGCGGCCTCATAGTTTTTCTGGATATAGGGGCCGCCGATCATGTCGAGAATGACATTGGCCCCCTTGCCGCCAGTGACGCTCTTCACCTCGGCCACGAAATCCTTCTCGCGGTAATTGATGGCGAGATCGGCTCCCAGCTTTACACAGGCTGCGCACTTGTCCTCGGAACCGGCCGTTACCGCCACTTTTGCCCCGAATGCCTTGGCCAGCTGAATGGCCGTGGTGCCAATGCCGCTGGAGCCGCCATGCACCAGCAGCCATTCACCGGCTGCAAGTTGGCCACGCTCGAACACATTGCTCCACACGGTAAAGAGGGTTTCGGGCAGGGCTGCGGCCTCTGCCGCCGAAAGTCCTTCGGGAAAGGGCAGGACGGTCTCGACGGGTGCGGTGCAATATTGCGCATAGCCGCCCCCTGTGACGAGAGCGCACACACGCGCACCCAGCTCAAGGCCGGTGACAGCAGACCCCAGCGCCACAACCGTTCCTGCAATTTCGAGGCCCGGAATATCCGATGCACCGGGCGGTGGCGGATAAAGCCCCTTGCGCTGCATCACATCCGGCCGGTTCACGCCTGCGGCCTCAACCTTCACAAGAACCTCACCGGGTGCAGGCACCGGCACCGGGCGCGGGCCGGGCACCAGCACTTCCGGCCCGCCATGGGTGGTGATGGTGATGGCGGTCATGGTTTCAGGCAATGATGCCGGGGCCGGATGAGCAGACATGGAAAAACTCCAGCAGGGGGCGTGCGCGTCACCGCACGGAGGGGCTATTTTCAAATCATCGGCGCAAGAGGCAAGATGCTTCTTGATGATATGTGAAACTGTGCGTCAGTCAGGGGATTATGGGGAGCATGCCCATAACATGCGCCGATCATGGCCGGTTCACGGCACAAGGCAAGTTCAATGCCAGCGCAAGCGGCAGGGAGATGGCAATGGATGAGGATGTGCGAGCGAATCAATCGCGCGAGATTCGGATTGGGGCAGACCTCGGTTCCCTGTCCGAGACCGAAATTCTGGAGCGGATCGAGGCGCTGAAGGCAGAGATTGCGCGTCTTGAACAGACTTTAGCCAGCAAACAGGCCTCACGCACCGCAGCAGATGCAGCTTTTCGCCTGTAATATGGTATGCGCGGCCCTGAATTATTGTGCGCCCACATGACTTAAGGCCCATGCCTTTTGCAATGCACTGTGTCATAGTGCGCGCGCTTCAAGGCATGGGGAACTTGCATGGCACGCGTCGTTGATCCTTTCGTGAAAGTGACCTCGCCCCGTATTTTTCTCGTGCGCATGATGGTCTTTCTGGCCCTGTGCGTGGCGCTGGCTGCTGTGCTCTATCGCCAGATATGGGAAGCCTTTCTCAATAATCCGGGATTGAACGGCGTTATCTTCGGCGTGCTCGCTGTTGGTATCATTCTGGCCATTCGGCAGGTGATGCGCCTGTTTCCGGAAGTGGGCTGGGTGAATGCCTTTCGCCTGTCCGACCCCGGAGTCGGCATTGCAGACCAGCCGGTCCTGCTTGCACCCATGGCTGCCCTGCTGGGCGATCGCGTTGGCCGCATGGCCATTTCGCAGACCACGATGCGTTCCATTCTGGATTCCATTGGCACAAGGCTGGATGAAAGTCGGGATATCGGGCGCTATCTCACCGGCCTGCTGGTGTTTCTGGGCCTGCTGGGCACCTTCTGGGGCCTGCTGGAAACCGTTTCAGCCATTGGCGGGGTCATTGGCTCCCTTCAGGTCGGGCCTGATTCCGGTACAATTTTCGAGGATCTGAAAAATGGTCTGGCGGCCCCTCTGGGCGGCATGGGCACGGCCTTTTCATCTTCCCTTTTTGGTCTTTCCGGCTCTCTGGTGCTGGGTTTTCTCGATCTTCAGGCCGGACAGGCACAGAACCGCTTTTATACGGATCTGGAAGACTGGCTTTCCACCACGGTGCGGGATCTGGACCAGCCGGCCAGCGCACCCATGCCGCAGCGCCATGTCTCCACCATTGGCACGGAGCCGTTGCTGGCCCTGCCGGCACCCGGCTCAACGCTGGATTATGAGCCGCTGATTGCAGCCCTCTCCCGTCTGGAGCAGACGGTGGATGAATCCGGTTCCCATCGCGTCACCAGTTCCATGACCCATCTGGCGGAAAGCCTGCAAGGGCTTGTGACCCATATGCGCACGGAGCAGGCCCTGCTGAAGCAGGTGCTGGAGGCGCAGGTTCGCCAGCAGGAGGATTTGCGCTTTCTCTCGCAGAAGCTGGATCATGCCGCGCGCATTGCAGGGGCTTATGGCACGGCCCCCGCGCCGGGCGGCGGTTCTGAGAACGCGCCTCAAGGCCCGGCGGGGAGATAGCCCATGGCCCTTGGCCGCCGCGGGCGCGACCGCACCATCAATTACTGGCCCGGCTTTGTGGATGCACTGTCCACCCTGCTGCTGGTCTTCGTGTTCCTGTTGTCTGTCTTCATGCTGACCCAGTATTTCCTGACCCAGGAAATGATGGGCAAGGACACGGTTCTCCAGCGTCTTGAATCACAGATCCGCCAGTTGACCGAGTTGCTCTCTCTGGAGCGGGCCAGCGGGCAGGTGACAGATGGCGAGATGGCCTCGCTGCGTGCCTCGCTGGATGCGATGCAGGCGGAGCGTGATGAATTGCGCGGACGGCTGGCCGCCGTTCCGGGCGCTCCGGTGGATAATGGCGGCCGCGAGCAGGCGCTGAACCGTGAGGTTGAGGTGCAGAAGGATGCGGCCTCCAGCGCACTGGCGCGGATCGAGCTTCTGAACCAGCAAATCGCCGCCTTGCGCCGCCAGATGGCCGCGCTGGAGGAGGCGCTTAATGTTTCCGAAAAACGCGATAATGAAAGTCAGGCCCGCATTGCGGATCTTGGCCGCCGTCTGAATGTGGCGCTCGCCCAGCGGGTGCAGGAACTGACCCGCTATCGCTCCGAGTTCTTTGGCCGCCTGCGCACCATATTGGGCAATCGTCCGGATATCCGCATTGTGGGTGACCGCTTCGTCTTCCAGTCCGAACTCTTCTTCGATCCCGGCTCTGCCGTGCCGAGGCCGGAAGCCCGGGTGGAGCTGGACAAGCTGGCTGATGCGATTCTGGAACTGGAAAAGCAGATTCCGCCAGATATTGAGTGGGCCTTGCGGATTGATGGCCATACCGATATCCGCCCCATCGCCAATGCGCAGTTCCCCTCCAACTGGGAACTTTCCTCGGCGCGTGCAATTGCGGTGGTGCAGTATCTCATCTCGCGCGGGGTCAGTCCGCAGCATCTGATTGCTGCCGGATTTGGCGAGTTCCAGCCGATTGATACTTCCGGCACGCCTGAAGCGCTTGCCCGCAACCGTCGTATTGAGTTGAAGCTGACCGAGCGGTGAATGGCGCGCGATGGTGTGACGATGTCTGAAATCACGCTGCGTCCGGGGCAGGACGCGGACCGGCCCGCCATGGCGCAGCTCTGGGTGGCCAGCTGGGCCCGGACCTTGCCGGAAATTGATTTCAACGCACGTGTGGAGTGGTTGGCGCAGCATCTGGATGCATTGCTTGCTGGCGGTGCGTGCCTGCTGGTGGCTCAGTGTGGGGCGCGTGTGGGGGGATTTGTGGTGATCCATCCCGAAACCGGCTATCTCGACCAGCTATCCGTGCATCCCGACTTCTGGGGACAAGGCATGGCCGAGGCGCTGATGGAGCGCGCGCGGCTTCTTTCACCCACGCTTGTGGCGCTGGATGTGAACCAGGAAAACCCGCGTGCGGTGCGATTCTATGAGAAAATGGGCCTCACAATTGTGGGGGAGGGGGAAAACCCTGCCTCGAACCGGCGCACCTTCCGCATGGAGTGGCGCCCCGCAAATGCGGCCCCGCACGCAGAATAAACGTGATTGATATCCCCGATCTGCATGCTTTGGCTTGTATCGCGGCATGGTCTCGGCTATAGACCCGCCACTTCCTTCTGGAAACGAATTTACGCGCGCGTCTTTGGTCGGCGATCATCCTGACGCTGCGAAAAGGATTAAACCGATGAAAAGCGACATCCATCCCGATTATCACTTCATCAAGGTCGTGATGACGGACGGCTCCGAGTACAAGACCCGCTCGACCTATGGCAAGGAAGGCGACGTCCTGCAGCTGGATATCGACCCGCGCACTCATCCGGCATGGACCGGCGGCACCCAGCAGCTCACCGACCGCGGTGGCCGCGTGTCCCGCTTCAAGAACAAGTTCGGTTCGCTGCTCAAGTGATTTTGGGGTGCATTCTCGCGCGGAGCGGTTTCCGGTTCGCGTGAGGGATGCGATGGCCCAATATGGTTGGTCGCGTAAAGTGGGCCTTCCTGTCACGGCATAAATGAATCAACGCCCGGAGTTCAGCCGAACTCCGGGCGTTTTCTGTTTTCATTCATGCTGCTCTTCAGTCCGCTCCGGGTACCAGATGCAGGCTTTGGCGGGTTGGCCTGTGGGGCATGTGGCGCGTTTTGCTGGGCCGGGCTCGCGTTGTGCCGGTGTGGGTCTCTTCAGCCAGAAGGGTCAGATGGGGCCTGAGAGCGGCTTCAAGGCTGGCCAGCTGGTGCGCCGGCAGACGCAACAGAACGGGCAGGTGCAAGGCATCCTCACCCGTTTCGGAAGCCTCATCTGTCATGAGCTGTGCAGATGCGAGGCGGTTGAGCAGCAGGCGGATCTCACGCCGTGCAATCTCCGGCGGCAGATGTCCCTCCCGTGCGGAACGCAGAAGCTGAAGGGCCGTGTTCAGCTCCAGTGCCTGTGCCAGAAGGGCGATGCGAATCTGCGGGCTGTTGTTGTCAAGGCTGGCGGTGCCGGGCAAGGCAGGCTGGCGCAGACGTGTGGCCACGGCGGTCACAAGCGCCATGCCCTGCCGGAACATCAGGTCGAAGTCCGTCGCGCAAAGCGCAGGCATGTGTGCCGCTGTTGCCTCATCATCCTGTCCGCCGCCATCGCATCGCATGGCAAGAGCCTCCATCCCCATTCGGTGACAGAAGGCGGCAGAGCCGTGCAAAGGTAAAGCGCCCTGATGGGTTTCTGGCTGGGGATATCGGGCAAACCAGGGGTGACGCCCCCTTTGCTGCCCCGCAAGGAAGCGCTGCCGCAGCATTCAGGCTGTTGCCGGCTCACAGTCTGGCCGGGAGGCGACCATGTGTCGGCGCGGGAAACGGCATACCCGGAGGGGTGTGCGTGTTCGGCATCACGTTGAATGAAACGTTGGTTTTTGGAAGAATCAGTCTTCCGGCTTTTATTTTGTGTGCACCGGGCCGCTGCTTTTTGAACTTGCGATGGGGCTGTTTCAACGTTACCTGAAGAGCCATGTCTGAAACTGATGGAAAGACAGATCGTCTGGCGGCTGCCCTGCGTGCAAATCTGGCGCGCCGCAAGGCGCAGGCGCGCGCACGACGGGATGCAGAGCCCGGGCCCGTCCCGAATGGTGAGGCCGGGGCCGAGGAGCTCAGCCCCACCATAAAGGACAGGCAGCAGGAAAGAATTGTGTCGGAGGATGAGGCGGGCTAGAGCCTGATCGAACGGCCTTGAAAGCCAATATGGGAATGAGGTCATTTTTTCGCGCGATTTGCGGAAGATCACTGTGATCCGGCTCCGGCCTCCTGTATCGGCGCATCTTTCCCCGTCAGCCTGTGCAGGCGGGGCCAACAGGGTTTCAAACAGGTGGGATGCTCCCGGCGTCATGTCTTCAGGGAATGTTCCGCCGCCTTTTCAACCAAAGCGGGCACCAGTCCGTGTGAGAATATGTGGCCCCATGTCGGGTGAGGCGTTTTCGCAGAGGCATGCGAAACGTGAACGGCTCTCCCTCGGCGCAGCCTGAACAGGCTGCCCCATGCCGGCCGCCGGGAACAGAACCAGTATGGACAAGATTCGCATCGTTGGCGGCCATGTTCTCGAAGGCACGATTCCGATTTCCGGTGCCAAGAATGCAGCGTTGCCGTTGATGATCGCCAGCATGCTCACCGAGGAGCGGCTGGTTCTTGAAAATGTGCCGCGCTTGGCCGATGTGGCGCTGCTCCAGCGTATTCTGGGCAATCACGGCGTCAATATCACCACCAATGGCAAGCGCATTGGCGATGACCCCTATTCGGGGCAGACGCTGGAGCTGGATGCCCGCGTGATTGTCGATACCACCGCGCCTTATGATCTGGTGTCGCGCATGCGCGCATCCTTCTGGGTTGTTGGTCCGCTGCTGGCGCGCATGGGCAAGGCCCGGGTTTCGCTGCCGGGCGGCTGCGCCATCGGCACCCGGCCTGTGGATTTCCATCTGGATGCCCTGCGGGCGCTGGGTGCGGATATCGAGATTGATGCCGGCTATGTGGTGGCCAGTGCGCCCAGGGGGCTCAAGGGCGGGCATTATGTGTTCCCCAAGGTTTCCGTGGGTGCCACCCACACGGCCCTGATGGCGGCCACGCTGGCGGATGGCGAGACCATTCTGGAAAACGCCGCGCGCGAGCCGGAAGTGACGGATCTTGCCGAATGCCTCATCAAGATGGGCGCGCGCATTGAAGGTGCGGGCACGCACACCATCCGCATTCAGGGGGTGACGCGCCTGCGCGGTGCGCGCCATGCCGTGCTGCCTGACCGGATCGAGACCGGCACCTATGCCATGGCCGCCGCCATGGTGGGTGGGGATGTGATGCTGGCTGGTGCGCGGGCGGACCTGCTGGAAAGCGCTTTTGATATTCTTCAGCAGGCTGGTGTGCGCATTGATGTGTCGGATGAGGGGATTCGTGTGCGGCGTGCCGGCGATGTCCTCCTGCCCGTGGATGTCAGCACCGCGCCCTATCCCGGTTTCCCGACCGATCTTCAGGCCCAGCTTATGGCCCTGATGACGCGGGCGAACGGGGCTTCACGCATTACCGAAACCATTTTTGAAAACCGCTTCATGCATGTGCAGGAGCTGGCCCGCTTTGGTGCGCGCATCCATCTGGATGGGGATACCGCAACCATTGAAGGGGCCGAGCGGCTGACCGGCGCGCCGGTGATGGCGACAGACCTTCGCGCCTCTGTCTCGCTGGTGATTGCCGGCCTTGCGGCAGAGGGCGAGACGCTGGTGCAGCGCGTTTATCATCTGGATCGCGGCTTCGAGAAGCTGGAGGAAAAGCTCTCGCGCTGCGGGGCGGTGATTGAGCGCATCAGCGGCTGATATTGCTGTTTCACGCTTCCGTTTCGGTGAATGCGGGCGTGTGGGATTGAAAGCGGCTGGGGGCGTATCTATCTGCGCAGGGTAACGCTCCCGGCTTTGCAAGCTGGGCAGTGTGAGGGTTGAAGACAGCAGGAACGGGGCCACTATGTCCGATCTGAAGCTTCTGGCCATTGATGAGGAAGACCTCGCCATCATCTCCGCGCATTTGCAGGATGCGGTGGTGAAGCGGGTTGATATGGGTTTTGTGCCGCGCGCGCAGCGCTTTGCCCTTCTGCTGAACCGGTTTGACTGGGAAAGCAGCCTGCTGGAGGATAAGGCCGTGCGCCATCGCTCCGGCCTGCATTTCGAGCGGGTGCGTGCCGTGCAATGCCGCGGCATGGAGCAGGCGCAAAAGGAAGGCGTGCTCAGTCTTCTGGCCATTACCTTCCATGCGTCCGATACGCCTTCCGGCCATGTGCTGCTCACCTTCTCCGGTGGCGCCGAGGTGCGGCTGGATGTGGAGTGCATTGAGGCGAACCTGCGTGATTTGGGCGAGGCATGGGATTGCACCTGCATTCCCTCCCACGCGCAAACCGTGGCCTGACGGCTCTTTTGCCCGGCTTGTGCGGCAATTGACCCAAGAGCAGGGCTTTCCTTGGCACCGAACCTGATCTAGCAAGGCAACATGCCTATTTATCTCGATACCCAAAAGCCCGACTTTCCTGAGCGCTTCTCGCAGTTTCTTGGTTCCAAGCGCGAGGCGGCGGTGGATGTGCAGCAGCAGGTGGCTGCCATCATCGCTGATGTGCGCGCCCATGGAGACAAGGCGCTGGTCGAGCTTTCCCGCACCTATGACCGGGTGGACCTTGCCACACTGGGCATTCGTGTGACGGATGCGGAACTGGATGCGGCGCTGGCCAGCATTGATGCCCCCACCCGGCAGGCACTGGAATTTGCCAAGACGCGCATCGAATCACACCACGCCCGCCAGAAGCCCTCCGATGAGAGCTATGTGGATGCGGCTGGCGTGGAGCTTGGCCATCGCTGGACCAGCGTGGATGCCGTGGGCCTTTATGTGCCCGGCGGTACGGCGGCCTATCCCTCATCCGTGCTGATGAATGCGGTGCCAGCCAGGGTTGCGGGTGTTCCGCGCATTGTGATGGTGGTGCCGTCTCCGGATGGACAGATTGCGCCGCTGGTGCTGGCGGCAGCCCGTCTGGCCGGGGTGGATGAGGTGTATCGCGTGGGCGGGGCGCAGGCTGTTGCCGCACTGGCCTATGGCACCGAAACCATTCGCCCGGTGGACAAGATTGTCGGCCCCGGCAATGCCTGGGTTGCACAGGCCAAGCGGCAGGTGTTCGGGCAGGTGGGCATTGATATGGTCGCCGGCCCCTCCGAGGTGCTCATCATTGCCGATGATGAGGCCAATGCCGACTGGATTGCCGCTGACCTGCTGGCACAGGCCGAGCATGACACCGCCGCCCAGTCCATTCTGGTGAGTGACAGCGCAGACCTTCTGGACCGCGTGGAAAAGGCGGTTTCGAGCATGCTCACCACCCTTCCGCGGGAAGAGATTGCCTCTGCCTCATGGCGCGATCACGGGGCGCTTATCAAGGTGGCCTCTCTGGATGAGGCGCCGGAACTGGTGAACCGTATTGCGCCCGAGCATCTGGAAATCCAGATCCGTGATGCGGATGCCATGGCGGTCCGCATTCGCCATGCCGGGGCAATCTTTATCGGCGCGTTCACCCCTGAGGCGATTGGCGATTATGTCGGCGGCACCAACCATGTGCTGCCCACAGCCCGTTCGGCGCGCTTCTCCTCGGGCCTGTCCGTGCTTGATTTCATGAAGCGGACCTCCATCCTGAAACTGAATGCGGATGCGCTGGCCATTCTTGGTCCTTCCGCCGTGCGCCTTGCCGGTGTGGAGCGGCTGGAGGCCCATGGGCGTTCGGTCTCCATCCGCACTAATGCAGGAGGGGCATAGGGGCATGACAAACAAGCCGGTCACCCGTCTGGTTGAAGTGACGCTCGATCAGGCCTCCATCGGCCATGCCGGCTCAGACATTGAGCATGAGCGTGCCACCGCGATCTGGGACCTGATCGAGGACAACAGCTTCTGGCCCTGTGCTGATCCGGGTGAGGGGCCGTACCGCCTGCATATTTCGCTGATGGAAAACCGCCTTGTTCTGGATGTGAAGCGCGAGAGTGGGGATGCCGTGGTGCAGCACCACCTCTCCCTCACGCCCTTCCGCAAGGTGGTGAAAGACTATTTTATGGTTTGCGAAAACTATTATGCCGCCATCCGCACCTCTTCCCCCAGCCAGATCGAGGCGATCGATATGGGCCGGCGCGGCATGCATAATGATGGGTCCGAACTGCTGCGTGAGCGTCTCAACGGCAAGATCGAGGTGGATTTTGATACGGCCCGCCGCTTGTTCACGCTGATTTGCGCGTTGCACTGGAAGGGCTGACCATATGCCCACGGCCGCGGATATTCCGGTAACGCAAAAGCGTTCGGCGCGGCCGCAATCCGTTTTGTTCATGTGCGGGCAAAATGTGGTCCGCTCGGTCATGGCGGCTGCACTGGCCCGGCATCTGTTCGGCAAATCCATCTATGTCGGTTCTGCGGGTGTCATTGCGGGGGAGGTGGACCCCTTTGTGATTGCCGTGATGGATGAGATGGGGCTGGATGTCAGCAAGCATCGCCCGCAAACCCTTGAGGAACTGGAAGAATATGAGGGCACGGGTTTTGATCTCGTGATCTCCCTTGCCCCCTCCGCTCACCATCGTGCGCTGGAACTCACCCGTACCAATGCGCTGGATGTGGAATACTGGCCCACCGCAGACCCTACCCGTGCTGGTGGAAACCGGGAGCAGCGGCTGGAAGCCTACCGGACTGTGCGTGATGAGCTGGAGCAGAATATTCGCACGCGCCTGCGGCCGGGGCCATAAGGGGCACGGCCGCAGGGCGAATGCTGGAGGGGGAAGCAGACTGGGCTTTGTTAACCCGGGCAAGTTACCCGGTCCGGGCATGTGCCTGTCTCCTTTGAAACGGAGATATGCTTTTATCTTTTGAGTGGTCGCATTTTCTTGTCACACACTGGTGTGCCCGTCGCTCGAAAATGCTCCAGATGTTCAATGCGCGGCATGGCCGTCCAATCCGGGCGGGCTGGCCTTTTCTTCATCATCAGGGCGCTGGCCGCTTTCCATGTTCCGCAACATCCTCTCAGTCGGCGGTTTTACGCTTCTTTCGCGCCTTGCGGGCTTTATCCGTGATGTGGTGATGGCGGCTGTGCTCGGGGCGGGGCCGGTGGCCGATGCCTTTCTGGTGGCGTTTCGCCTGCCCAACCATTTCCGCGCCATTTTTGCAGAAGGCGCATTCAATGCGGCCTTCATCCCCACTTATGCGCGGCTGAAAGAGCAGGATGGACTGCCAACGGCGAAGGGGTTCGCAGATCAGGTCTTCACCGCCATGCTGCTGGTGCATGGCGTGCTGCTGGCGGTCGCGCTGGGCTTTACGCCATGGTTTGTGGGTCTGCTGGCACCCGGCCTGTCCGATGACCCGTTCCGGTTTGAACTGGCGGTGACGCTGACGCGCGTCACCTTTCCCTATCTGGCGCTGGTTTCCATTGTCACGCTGATGTCCGGCGCGCTGAATGCCTGCGGGCGCTTCGCCATTCCCGCCGCCGCCCCCATTTTGCTGAATATCTCGATGATCGGCGCGCTCTCCGCCGCCTTCCTGTTTCCCAATGCGGGCCATGCGGCGGCATGGGGCGTGCTGGTGGCCGGCATTTTACAGGTGCTGTTCGTGGGGGTGGATGCAGAGCGCAACGGCATCGGCATCCGCTTTCGCCGCCCGAAGCTGGACCCCGGCACGAAGCGGTTCCTGCTCGCCTTGGGGCCAGCCATTATTGGCGCTGCCGGGGCGCAGATCGCGGCCTTTGCCGATACGATTATTGCCTCCTTTTTGCCCTCCGGTGCGCTGTCGGCGCTTTATTATGCAGATCGCATCTACCAGTTGCCGATTGGTGTTGTTGGCATTGCCATTGGAACGGTGCTGCTGCCGGATATGTCGCGGCGCATTGCCGGGGGGGATGAGGCTGGCGCTGCCCATTCGCAGGCGCGCGCGGTGGAACTGGCGGTGCTGCTCTCCATTCCGTTTGCTGCCGCCGTGCTGCTGGTGCCAGACCTGATCATGCAGGCGCTGTTTGCGCGCGGGGCCTTTTCCACGGCAGATGCGGCGGCAGCCGCAGATACGTTGCAGGCCTATGGCATCGGCCTGCTGGCTGTGGTGCTGATCCGCACATTTATTGCGCCTTTCCATTCGCGCAGCGATACCCGCACCCCGATGATCGCCTCTCTTATTGCGCTGGGGTTCAATCTGGCGCTGAAGCTCGTGCTGGTGGGGCATCTCTCGCAGGTGGGGCTGGCTTTTGCGACAGCGGTGGGCGTGTGGCTCAACCTGGCTCTGCTGCTCTTTTTCGCAAGGCGCTTCGGGTATCCGATTGGCGATAGCTTGCTGGGGGGCAATCTGCTGCGCCTTGGAGCCGTTCTCATTCTGGTGGCAGGTGCGCTTTATGGCGCGGAGCAGGGCGCGCAATATCTTTTGCCGGCAGTCTTTCCCGCGCGCGAAGAGCTTGTTCTGCTGCTTGTTGTGGTTGGTGGAGGCATCGTTTATGCCTGTGCCGTCCTTGCCATTCTTGGGCGGTCTTTCCTTGCCGGCGTGATGGGCCGGAAAAGGGTGCCGACAGCATCGTGAAGAGAGATTTTCACGTCAGGTCTTTTGCATTTCATGCAGCCTGTGCTATCGGAGCAGCCTTTCCGGTTTCGGCTCGTCGGTTGCGGGAGGCGCCGAACCCTCGCTCAGGATTTTCCCGGATGCTCGTCATCCGCCAGGAGCCGGATGTAATGATATACGCCAAGCGCCTTCCTGTCGTTGCAGGACTTGCCCTCATATTGCCTTTGGCCGCCTGTGGTGAGTCTGCGGCCCCGCCGTCAGCTCCCCCGCCACCCATTGTGAGTGTCGCGAACCCGACCACGCGCACCGTGACCGAGCAGGACGAGTATGTGGGCCGCTTCGTTGCTATTAACGAAGTGAATATCCACGCTCGTGTGTCCGGTTATCTTCAGGCCATTCACTTCACCGATGGTCAGATCGTGAAGGAAAATGACCTCCTGTTCACGATTGACCAGCGCCCGTTCCAGATTGCGCTGGATCAGGCCAAGGCCAATCTGGATCAGGCCAAGGCCAATCTCGATTTCACCAAGGCAGATCTGGATCGCGCATCCACCCTGCTGAAAGATCGCAATTCCACGGCCATCTCCAAGCAGACCTTTGACCAGCGCACGCAGGCCGAGCGAAATGCCGCCGCAACCGTGCAGTCTCAGGAAGCCGCCGTGCGTGCTGCCGAGCTGGACCTGAACTTTACCGAGATTCGCGCCCCTGTTGCGGGCCAGATCGGTGATCGTCGCGCCTCGGTTGGCAACTATGTCACGGGCGGTACGGGCGGTGCGCCCACTTTGCTGGCGGTTATCGTCTCCACCAATCCCATCCGTTTCGAGTTCACCATGGATGAGGCCTCCCTGCTGCGCATGCAGCGCCGCAATGGCGGGGCGGGGGTCAAGGATGCCAAGGTCCAGCTGAAGCTGATTGATGATGCCGGCTTCGTCCATGAGGGCAAGCTTGAGTTCCTCAACAATGTGATTGACCGGGAAACCGGCACCATTCGCGCCCGTGCCCTGTTCCAGAATGCGGATGGACTGTTCCGTCCCGGTATGTTCGCCCGTATTCGTCTGGATTCCTCCGACCCCTATGAGGCGGTGGTGATCCCGGATATGGCCATCGGCTCCGAGCAGGTGAAGAAGTTCGTTTATGTGGTGGGACCGGACAACAAGGTCTCGCAGAAATTCGTGACCCTTGGGCCGCTGGCGGATGCACACAGCCGTGTCATTCATGAGGGGCTGACCAAGGATGACCGCGTGGTGGTGAATGGCCTCATGCGCGTGCGTCCCGGTGTGGTGGTGAACCCGCAGCAGGCCCCTGCGCCCGCCGCGCCCGCTCCGGCCAAGGCAGAACCTGCCAAGGTGCCGGCGGACAAGGCCCCCGCAAAGGCAGCGCCAGCAGCGGCCCCAGCAAAGCCGGACGCACCCGCCGAAGCCGGCAAGTGAGGAGAGCAGCATGCGCTTTTCCCACTTCTTCATTGATCGGCCGATCTTCGCGTCGGTCGTCTCCATCGTTGTGATGATCCTCGGCGGGGTGGCCTATTTCTCCCTGCCTGTGGCCCAGTATCCTGAAATTGCCCCGCCGGTGATTACCGTCTCCGGCCAGTATCCGGGCGCCTCGGCAGAGGTGGTTGCCGATACCGTGGTTGCGCCCATTGAGCAGCAGATCAATGGCGTGGAGCACATGCTCTACATCTCGTCCAACTCCACGGCGGACGGGCGCTTCTCGATTGCGGTGACCTTCGATCTGGGAACAGATCTCGACACCGCACAGGTGCAGGTGCAGAACCGCGTTGCCATTGCCGAACCGCGATTGCCGGCGGAAGTCCAGCAGGTGGGCGTGGTCACGGCCAAGTCCTCACCGGACATCCTGATGGTGGTGAGCCTGATCTCGCCGGATGGCTCGCGTGATGCGTTGTTCCTCTCCAACTACGCGAACATGCAGATCAAGGATGTGCTCTCGCGTATTGATGGTGTTGGCTCCATCACCGTCTTCGGTGCGCGTGAATATGCCATGCAGGTGTGGCTGGACCCGAACCGTCTGGCCCAGATGAACCTGACGGCGACCGATGTTGTGGCTGCCCTGCGCGGCCAGAACATGCAGGTGGCCTCCGGCGTGCTCAATGCCCCGCCTGTTGCGCAGCAGCGCGACTTCCAGATTGCGGTGCGCACGCAGGGTCGCTTGAGCGACCCGGAAGAGTTCGCCAATATCGTTGTCAAGCAAAGCGGTCAGGGGCTGGTGCGGCTGAAGGATGTGGGCCGGGTGGAGATTTCCGCCCAGGACTACAC
Source organism: Xanthobacter sp. (assembly GCA_034676585.1). Lineage (GTDB taxonomy): Bacteria > Pseudomonadota > Alphaproteobacteria > Rhizobiales > Xanthobacteraceae > Xanthobacter. Next base: position 438,504 of record JAUCBY010000001.1, read on the forward strand.
CTCCACCTCCTTTGTGGATCGCGATATTGCCGTGTCTCTGGGTGTGTTCCAGCGTCCCGGTTCCAATGCGCTGGATACGGGTAATGCCGTTCTGGCCGCGATTGAGGAAATGTCGGCGCGCTTCCCGAGTGGCGTTGAATATGCGGTTTACTACAATCCGACCGTGTTCATTTCCGAATCCGTCAATGCGGTGGTGCACACCATCATCGAGGCTGTGATTCTCGTCGTTCTGGTGGTCATCCTGTTCCTCCAGAGCTGGCGTGCGGCCATCATCCCCATTCTGGCGATCCCGATCTCGCTGATCGGTTCGTTCTTCGTGATGAGTCTGTTTGGCTTCTCGCTGAACAACCTCTCGCTGTTTGGTCTGGTGCTCGCCATCGGTATCGTGGTCGATGACGCGATCGTGGTGGTGGAGAATGTGGAGCGCAACATCGCGGAGGGGCTTTCCCCGCGCGATGCCGCTTACAAGAGCATGGATGAGGTGGGCGGCGCCCTTGTTGCCATCTCGCTCGTGCTGTCGTCGGTGTTCATTCCCACCGCCTTCATCACCGGCATTTCCGGCCAGTTCTACCAGCAGTTCGCGCTGACGATTGCAGGCTCGACCCTGATTTCACTTCTGGTGTCGCTCACCCTGTCTCCGGCCATGTGCGCCCTGTTGCTGAAACCGCACCGGGAGGGCCATCACGAGCATGCGTGGTATGCACGCCCGTTTGTGGCCTTCTTTGATGGCTTCAACCGGATGTTTGATCGCATCAGCCATGGCTATGCCTGGCTGACGGGCCGCCTCGTGCGGGTGGTGGTGCTGATGCTGCTGCTCTATGTGGGCGTTGTGGCCTATGGCGGCTGGCTGTTCACCACCACGCCGCAGGGCTTCATTCCCCAGCAGGATCGTGGCTATCTCATCGTCGCCACCCAGTTGCCTCCCGGTGCTGCCATGCAGCGCACCGAGGCGGTGATGAAGCAGGCCGGTGAAATCGTGATGGGTACGCCCGGTGTCGGGCATATCGTGAACATTGTCGGCTTCTCCGGCGCGACCTTCACCAATGCGCCGAATGCGGGCGCGATGTTCATCATTCTGGAGCCGTTCAACAAGCGCGCGGGTCACCCGGAGCAAACCGCCGAGGCGATCCAGAAGGTCTTGATGGGCAAGCTGTCCGTTATTCAGGAAGCGCAGGTTCTGGTGGTGCAACCGCCGCCTGTGCAGGGTATCGGCAATGCCTCCGGATTCCGCATGATGATTCAGGATCGCGATGGCGCGGGCTATTCGGCCCTGCGTGATGCGACCTATGGCATGATGGGTGCTGCCGCACAGACACCGGGGCTGATGCAGGTTTACAGCCTGTTCGAAACCTCGACGCCGCAGCTCTATCTCGATATCGACCGTGCCAAGGCGCAGCATCTGGGGATTGACATGGCGAACGTGTTCGCCGCGTTGCAGACCTATATCGGCTCGTCCTATGTGAATGACTTCAACATGTTTGGCCGAACCTTCCGCGTGCAGGCGCAGGCCGAGGCGCAGTTCCGCCTCGACCCGAAGGATATTCTGGCCATCCGTGTGCGTGCCGGCTCGAACGAGACGGTGCCGCTGGGTTCGTTTGCAACGGTGCAGGACCTGTCCGGTCCGTACCGCGTGGCGCGATACAATCTGTATCCGGCAGCAGAACTTGATGGCTCGCCAGCCCCCGGCTACTCGCAGGGGCAGGCCATGAAGATCATGGAAGGGCTGGCCCAGCAGGTGCTGCCTCAGGGCTTCGCCTATGAATGGACCGGCCTTGCCTTCCAGCAGGAGCGGGCGGGCAACACGGCCATCTTCGCCTTCGTGCTGGGCGTGGTGTTCGTGTTCCTGATCCTCGCGGCGCAGTATGAGAGCCTGACCTTGCCACTGGCGGTCATTCTCATCGTGCCCATGTGTCTGGTCGCGGCGCTGATTGGTGTGAACCTGCGCGGGATGGATTCCAATATCCTGACGCAAGTGGGCTTCATCGTGCTGATTGGTCTGGCGGCGAAAAACGCGATCCTGATCGTGGAGTTTGCCAAGCAGCTGGAAGATCAGGGCGAGGATATCCTGCATGCGGCAACGGATGCGGCACGTCTGCGCCTGCGCCCCATCATCATGACCTCGCTGGCCTTTATTCTGGGCGTGGTTCCTCTGGTCTGGGCAACAGGTGCGGGTGCAGAGCTGCGTCAGGCATTGGGTACGGCGGTGTTCTCGGGCATGATCGGCGTGACGCTGTTCGGCCTGATCTTTACCCCGGTCTTCTATGTCTTCTGCCGCTGGCTGAATGATCTGGGCAAGAGCCGGAAAAAGGCACTGCCTCCACAACACTCCGCACCTGCGGAATGAAAAAAGCCCCGCATGAGCGATCATGCGGGGCTTTTTCCTTTAGGGGAGATTCTAGCCCGGCAAGAAGGTGATGCGTGCATCTGGGTTCAGGCGGGCGAGCAGGCGGCGCATGTCGGCCCGGCGCAGGGCCACGCATCCTTCCGTGCCTGCAAAGCCGGGGCGGGCAAGATGAATAAAAACAGCCGAGCCATGCCGGCGGATGCGGGGGCGGCTATTGTGATCCAGTACCAGCACCAGATCATACAGCGCATCATCCCGCCACATCCGTTCATGGGAGGCTGGAAAGGGAAGCTTTACAGGGCGATTATAGAGCCGGTGGTCTGGCGCATCGCACCAGCCATCATCCGGGCAAAGCGGCGCGCAGGGCAGGCGGGTGACGGGACGCGGGCCATGATCCGGCCTGTAGAGCACGCGCAGCATGCGCCATGTGCCGGCTGGGCTGCGATGGTCACCTTCGCGCTTGTGTGGCCAGATGCCATTTTTCCCGATCGCGACGGGCAGGGCCACCCCCGCCCCCAGCAAAAGCCCCTCGTGAGAGCGGCCGGGCCTGCGGTGAACCGTTAAAGCAGAGATGCCCACAGGAGTTTCGCCTCGCATAAATTACCATGCTACCTTATAAGGTGACGTAGCGCGCACAACGGGTTCGCACTGCGTACAAGCCATGCTGTACTTGCACGATTCGCATGCCCGCAAGGGTACAGGAGGGGGCGATGGCCAATGCCTGGAAAATTCTGGTTGTCGAGGATGATCAGGAGTTGCGTGACGCGCTGATCGAGCAGTTGGTGATACAGGCCGAGTTTGAGCCTGTACCCGTGGGGACCGCTCAGGATGCGATTGCCGCTGCGCAAAATGGCAGTGTGGATGTGGTCATCATGGATGTGGGCCTGCCCGATATGGATGGCCGCGATGCGGTGCGTCAGATCAGGGCCAATGGTTTCAAGGCCCCGATCATCATTCTGACAGCCCATGACAGCGATGCCGACACGATCATGGGACTGGATGCAGGGGCGAATGACTATGTTGTGAAGCCCTTCCGCTTCTCTGTGCTGCTGGCGCGCCTGCGGGCACAGATGCGCTCCCATGAGGCGAGTGAGGATGCGGTCTTTGCGATTGGTCCCTATTCCTTCCGTCCGGGGGCCAAGACGCTGGTGACAGAGAGCGGCACACGCATTCGGTTGACCGAGAAGGAAACAGCGATTCTGCGCTATCTTTACCGTGCCGGGCAGGTGCCTGTGCCGCGCGAGATTTTGTTGCAGGAGGTCTGGGGCTATAATTCCGGTGTCACGACCCACACGCTGGAAACGCATATTTATCGGCTGCGTCAGAAAATCGAGCCCGACCCGGCCAAGCCGGGCCTGCTGGAAACGCATGCCGGTGGCTACAGGCTGATGCCCTAGAGTGCTTTCACACGAAGCGATGATTTTTCATCATGCTTCCGCATGCAAAGGTTGGGGGCCTTGCCATTTCGTGAAAATGCGGGGCTCTCCAGAAAGATCGCCTGAAAGCCGGGTGTTTTGCGCGTGGCAAGGATTGAACCGTGAGCCCAGAAGAAAAACTTGCGCTGCTGCACCCCATTCCCGTTTTCGCAGCTCTCGACAGGGCAGCCCTTCGGGCGCTCGCGGGGGATGCTGACATGGTGGAACTTGTTCCGGGGCAGGTTCTGTTTCGCGCAGGGGATGCCTCGGACGGCGGATATGTGGTTGCAGGGGGAAGCCTAGAACTGACCCCTGAGGAGCCCGGCGCAGCGGTGCGGCAGGTGGCGGCGGGAGCGCTTGTTGGTGAAATGACGCTGCTGGTTAATCTGCCCCGTTCAGCGCTGGCGCTGGCAACGGAACCGACCCAGCTGCTGCATGTTCGGCGTTCGCATTTGCTGAAAATTCTGGAAGGCAGGCCCCAGTCTGCCCTTCGTCTGAAAGAACTGTTTGCCCGCCGTCTCGATACATTTCTGGGAGAGCTGGATCAGGTGCGGCGTGAACTTGAGCATTTCCGCCCCAGCTCACGCCGGTAGGCTCTGCGCCTGTCCGCATTAAACCTGTCCGCGTGAAACCTGCCATCGTGAAAACGGTTCTCACGGTCTTGCACCATTTCCCCCATGTTTGGGCATGGCATCCGGGCCAGACCCCAGAACGGCGCGTATCAAAGGCCGGTCTGGAGACTGCCTTCCTGTTGTCGCAGATAGGCTCCCTGTTTCAGCAAGCTGTGCTGCAAGGTGCGCACGTCCAGTGCATGCGGGGCTGTCGCGCCTTGTGCGCTCAGGGCCGCCGCCGCTCCGGCCGCATGCCCCGTCATCCAGCATTGCGGGATTTCCCGCATGAAGGAGTTGGAATGCACATCACAGGATATGTGCTTGCCAGCCACCAGAAGCCCCTCAATCTGCCGGGGCACAAGCGCGCCATAGGGCACTGAGATATTCGGGATCTGCGCCCCCAGACTGGGACTCACGCCGATTTCAGTCGGCAGGGGCTGACCAGACATCCAGTTGCTGCGGGATACCTGCTCGCGCCCGGAAAGACGCCGGCTGTGCCGCGCGCCAATCTGCGGCCCGCTCAACATCAGGAACGCATCGCGGAAGCCCGGCGCATGTGCCTTGTAAAATTCCAGATGCTTCACCATCAGCTGCCGGGATTCGAACTCAACCGCTGTCAGGTCATCAATATCCAGACAACTGAAGCCAGACATGCGCGGCCCCATGAACAGGCCGACATCATTGCGCCATGACACGAAGGGGCGATCAAAGGAACCGATCGCCTCTCTCCCGCGCTGCATGAAGGCAGAGAAGCCTTCCGGGTCGCTGCTGCGAAAATCAATCCACTCGCGCATGTCCACGCCGCCAAACAGCCATGAGACATTGATGCAGTGGTGAATATCCGCCTCATTGATATTGGCCTCATAGGCCGCACCCGCCGCCGCGAACAGGTCCCCGTCGCCGGTCGTGTCAATGACCACATCGGCGTGAATGGCGATACGCCCCTGCTTGCTCTCGAAAATGGCCCCGCGCAGACGGTTGCCATCCATAATGGGGGCGGCTGCCCATGCGTGGAGCAGCAGGTCCACACCGGCCGCCCGCACCAGTTCAAGAGAGCGCCATTTCATCCATTCCGGATCAATGGTGGGAGACCATGTCACCACACCGCGAAATGCGCTGGTGCGCAGGCCCCAGAACCGGTTGTGCTCCGCATCCCGCGAGCCCCACAGGCGTGGGGGTGCTCCGATGATGCCATCACGCGGTAATGCCGCCAGAAGGTCTTCGCCAATGCCGCGAATGACCGGCTGGCCGGTCCAGTCGGTCATGCGGTCGATCCACAGCACAAGGCCGCCGGTGGAAAGGCCGCCCAGATGATTATAGCGCTCAACCAGTGTCACATCCGCTCCAAGCCGCCCGGCTGCAATGGCTGCCGCCGTGCCCGCAGGCCCGCCCCCCACCACCAGAACCTGTGTTTTCTTGAAGACGGGCACATCGCGGGCGGGCTCATGATGCACCCCAAGCCCGAACCGCTTTTTGTGCTGACGCTGTGCTCCCTTGAAGACGAGGGAGGGTGTTCCTCCGGCCGAGGGGCGATCAATGGAGGGGGGCGCCGTGTCCTCTGGCTGATCTGTCATGTCGCGCTCCGGCCGTTTTGCATGCCTCAGGCCACCTGAAAATGGTGGGTACCATCGCGCTCAAGCTGTGCGATCAGGCCGAACTCCCAATCCAGATAAGCCTGCATCGCCTCACGCGGGGCATCCGTTCCCTCATAGGGGCGGCGATAGCGGTCTGTTTGTGGAACGGCGAGATGCCGCGCTCCCGCTTCCAGTGGCAGACCGGCGGCCTGCCATGCGGCATTGCCGCCCTCAAGAACCTGCACCAGCGCCGATGCACCGACCAGCGCCTCCAGCTCCGGTGCAGCAAGCTGCGCCAGAATGCCATCAGGGCTTGTGAGCACATAAAGGGCCGCCTGCGGAACCTGCTCCAGCGCGTGTTCAAGCTGGGCACGAATGGCAAACCATGCGCCCGGAACATGGCCTGCGCCATAGGCCCGTCCGGCAGACAGGTCCAGAACCTGTACACCCGAACCGGCAGCCTCATCCTTCAGCAGATGCGACAGCTCCAACGCTGTCAGGGTGGAAACCGCGGGCAGGGGCAGGGTTTCGCGATCCGGACCGGAAAGTATCCGTAAGGATGCCGGAACGCTTGTCAGCACATAGGTTTCCCAGCCCATCTGGGCCAGCCATGATGCCGTCATGTAAGCACGCACGCCATCAGCATCATCCAGCAGGATGCGTGCGCCACGCACCGGTACGTGGTGGTCCGTCTCCTGCACAAGCTGCCCACCGGGCGCACTCAGGAAGCCCGGAAGATGGCCGGCCTCAAATTCGGCAGGGGTGCGCACATCCAGCCGATACAGGGTGCGGCCCGCCTCTTCCAGAGTCTGCGCCGCGCTGTAACGGATCTGCCGCACGCCAGCGCGACGGGCAATCTCCTGCGCCCCGGCCTGTGCATCACCCAGATGGGCGGGAGAAGGCTCGGGGGCCTGTTTGGCAGCCCCATGATCCAGTGTCTGGCCCGCCAGCAGCCAGCCAATGGTGCCATTGCGCAGGGCGGCGATCGGGTTTGGCAGTCCCGCATTGATGAGTGACTGCGTGCCGATAATGCTGCGCGTGCGCCCGGCGCAGTTCACAATCACCTGCGTTTCCGGGTTTGGTGCCAGTTCCCGCACCCGCAGCACCAGTTCTGCACCCGGCAGGCTGGTGGCAGAGGGAATGCTCATGGTCTGGTATTCATCAAACCGCCGCGCATCCACAATCACCACATCAGCGCCGCCGGAAATCAGGGCCTGCACCTCCTGTGCGGGAAGAGAGGGGGTGCCGCGCTCATGCTCCACCAGTTCGCCAAAGGCCTTGGAGGGCACATTCACATCCCGGAACACCTCGCCTCCGGCCTGTTTCCAGCCTTCCAGCCCGCCTTCCAGCAGATGAAGCGCCTCATATCCCAGCGCCCTGAAAACCTGCGCGGCGCGGGGGGCAAGGTCCTGCCCCTCAAAATCGCCATACAGCACCAGGGCCGTGTCGCGGCGCGGAATGCGGCGGGATGCCTCCAGCTCGATGCGCGAGAGGGGGAAGTTCGAGGCCCAGAGCGGATGCTCCTGCGCATACGGGTCTTCCTCCCGCACATCAATCAGCGCCACTTCCTCGCGCGCCAGCAGGCGGCGGCGCACTTCGGCATAAGACAAGGTTGGAAAACGCTGCGGCTCTTCTGCACTCATGATGCGGACTTCTCCCGAGATTGATCCCACAGATTGGGCAACCGCGTATTGCTGTAACCGGAAATGAAGCTCTTGCGCGGCGCGCTTTCAGGATAAGTGTGCCGCCTCACCGCGCCAATATTTGCACCATAGACATGGATTGAAATCGAGGTGCGGTCGGCATGGGCATTGGAAACCTTGTGCAGATCACCAATGGTTGGGGAAACCTTTTCAATTTCTCCCGCCTCCAGCCGGTCCGGCGTGCCCTCCGGCACAGCCAGCCCCTGCTCGTTCAGGCGATAGCCCTGATTGATCTCTGCCCCGCGCAGGACACCGATCAGCCCCCAGACCGTGTGATCGTGCACCGGCGTCGTCTGCCCCGGTCCCCACACAAAACTCACCACGCTGAAGCGCTCCGTGGAGTCGGCATGGAGCAGATATTGCTGGTAAAACTCGGGATGCGGCTGGGCAAAGTCATCAGGCAGCCAGTTGTCCTCTGAAATGAGGCGGGCGAGCAATGCGCCACCCTCTTCCAGAATGCGCGGCTCCTGCGGATGCAGGTCCAGCAACCGGCCGAACGAGATGACAAATTCGCGCAAGGGCGAAATATTGCCGGAAAGAGATGTCGTCATGAGCACAAATCCTGTGTGCGCTGGAAAAACGGGAGGCTTTTTGCCTGCGGAAACGTGACCATTCAGCTTTGCATGCCCCACACCCGTACTGTGCGGGCCTCAATCAGGCGGAAGATCAGGTTATCGACCACAAGGCCCACAATAATGACAGCCAGAAGGCCCGAGAATACAGACGGGATCTCAAGGTTGTTCTTGTTCTGGTAGATATACCAGCCAAGTCCACCCCCGCCGGTTGTAACACCAAAGACCAGTTCTGCGGCAATCAGTGTGCGCCATGCAAAAGCCCAGCTGATTTTCAGCCCGGTGAGAATGGAGGGGAAGGCCGCGGGAATGAGAATGAGCACCACATAGGGCAGCCCGCGCAAGCCATAATTGCGGCCCACCATGCGCAGCGTGTTGGAGACAGCGCAGAAGCCCGCATGGGTATTCAGCGCCATCGGCCACAACACCGAATGCACCAGAACAAAAATCACAGAAGTTGGCCCAAGGCCGAACCACAACAGGGAGAGCGGGAGAAGGGCAATGGCAGGCAGCGGGCTGAACATGGCTGTCATCGTTTCCAGCACATCGCGCCCCATCGCTGTGGTAATGGCCACCACAGACAGCAGGGCTGCCAGCGCAAGGCCGATAGCATAGCCAATCAGCAGCAGCTTCAGTGAAACCCACACCGCATCCGGCAACCGCCCCGAGGCCACGCCCTGTGCCAGCGCCAGCGCCGTTTCACCAAAGGTTGGGAACAGCAGCGGATTGTCCAGCCAGCGCGCATATCCTTCCCACAGCGCCACCAGGGCGAGCAGCACAATGGCCTTGCGGAACAGGTCCGATGCATACAATTGCTGGAAGGGCGAGAGCGGGCGCTCCACCACGAAGAAATCTATGGGGGCCGCAGGTCTTGTGGTGACATGTGTGCCCTGGGTGATGTCAGACATGGGCGATCTCCGCATGCGTCTCTTCACTCATCAGCATCTTGTGGATGTGCTCGGACATCGGGATGCCGCTGGCCGGGTGCAACTCATCCACGCCGCTGGATTGCATTTCCGCCCGCACCCGCCCCGGATGCGGCGAGAGCAGGAGAATGCGGTTGCCGATCTTGATCGCCTCGCTGATGGAATGGGTGACGAACATCACGGTGAAGCGCGTGTCTTCCCACAATTGCAGCAACTCATCCTGCATGCGGGTGCGGGTCAGGGCATCAAGCGCCGCAAACGGTTCATCCATCAGCAGGATTTCCGGTTCCATCGCCATGCCACGGGCAATCGCCACACGCTGCTTCATGCCCCCCGAGAGCATATGCGGATAGCTGTTGGCAAACTTGGTGAGATGCACCTTCTCGATATAGGCCATGGCCCGGTCCGCCGCTTCCGCGCGGGACAGGCGACCGCTGGAGGTGAGGGCGAACATGACATTCTCCTTCACGGTCTTCCATGGCAGAAGCTGGTCAAACTCCTGAAACACCATCATGCGGTCCGGTCCGGGACGGCTGATCGCCGTCCCGTTCAGGCGAATATCGCCTTCAGTTGGCGTCATGTAGCCACCAACAGCCTTGAGCAAGGTTGATTTGCCACATCCCGATGGCCCCAGCAGAATGAAGCGATCCGACTTGTGAACCTCAAAGCTCACCCGATAGGTCGCAGTCACCAGATGATGGCGGGTGCGATATTGCAGGGAGACGTCCCGTGCTTCCAGCAATGGCGGCTGGGAGACGGGCACATCCCGGGTGGCGCTCAGGCTGTTGAAATGTGCATTCATGACAGGTTCAGCTTCCACCCAGCTCGTGTGCCTCAGGGAAATACAGTTCCTTCCAGTCCGCGGGCTTGCGCTTCAGCACGCCAATCTCGGACATGGCATTAAACAGCTTCACTGTATTGTGCGGCACATAATCAAACTTGACCGATGGGTCCGCGATCTGCTTTTCAATGTCGTCTACGCTGTCTTTTGTATTGTTCATGGTCTTGAGCAAAATCTCGGCGGCCTGCCGGGGATGCTCATTGATGAAGGTGATGGACTCGCGCAGCGCGGCATTGACGGCCGCAAAGGACTTCGGGTTGTTCTTGCGGAATGTTTCGGTGCTCATCAGCACGGTGGTGGTGGCGGGGCCGCCGGTGAGATCATCGCTGTTGAGGATGACGCGGGCCGTGGGAATGCGCTCCAGCTCCCATTCCGGGTAGGGGGCGGGGGCAAAATGGGCATCCACGCCACTGCCTTCCGAAAGCATGGCCGCATAGGCATCGGGATGCGCCATGGTGACGGTCAGCTTGTCGAAATGGTCAACCTTGTCTTTTCCATATTCCTTGAGCGCCGCCATCTTCAGGAAGATGGCCTGAGGCGAGACGCCCACGGCCGGCACCGCAATCCTGTTCTTCTCGCTCAGGTCGTAGACGCTCTTCACATTCGGGTCGCGCGTCACCAGCAATGTGGGCAGGCTGACCTGCCCGCCAACGGCCTTCACTTCCCCGCGCGTGCGGTCCCACAAGACGCCGAAGCCGCTGATGCCCGTGCTGGCCACATGAACCCCGCCCGAAAGCAGGGCATCAATCATGGCGGAAGATCCGGCAAGGCTCACCCAGTCCACCTTGGTCTGGTCCAGACCCTGAGCCTTCAGCTGCTTTTCCAGAAACTGCTGGTCCTTCATGATCATCAAGGTGAGATGGCCGAACGAATACTGATTGGCGACCTTGATGGTCTCGACCTCGGCCCGCGCCGGAGCTGCGGCCACAAACAGGCTTCCGACCAGCGCGGAGATCATGGCAATCCGCGACGGCTTTTTAAAAAACGACATCTTTCTGTCTCCAGGGATATTCAATATGGGGTGCCGCCTGCCGGGGTCAGATGACCTGCCGCTCCCGCAATGCTGCAATTTCAGTGTCTTCAAACCCTGACTGGGAAAGGATTTCCCCGGTATGCTCGCCCACCAGTCCCGGTGCGCGATCAACCCGGCCGGTGCCATGGGCGAGGCGGAAGCCCGGCCCCACAAAGGTCAGCGGGCCAAAGGGTGTCTGTGCCTCCTGAAGCAGTTCGCGGTGCGCCACCTGCGGATGCGCCAGAACCTCATCAAGGCTGTAAATTGTGGAACAGGGCACATCGGCCTGTGTCAGCCGTTCTTCCCACAGGCGCGGATCACCTTCGGCCATGGCTGCCTCAATGATCTCGCGCAGCTCTGCGCGATGCCCATTGCGGCCCGGCCAGTCCGCAAAGCGCGGGTCCAGAAGCACATCCTCGCGCCCCAGAACCTGCATCAGCCGGACGAACTGCTTGTCCAGCAACACCGCCAGAACGATATAACCCGAGCCGCAGCGGAAACGGTCTGCCGTGGCCTTCCGCGTGACGGAGAGATTGCCATACTGGCGCTGCACATGGCCGGTGGTGGTGTATTCCGTCACATGCTGGGCCAGAACGGAAAGGGTGGCATCCAGCATGGAAACATCCACAAACTGGCCCTTGCCGGTATGGGTGCGCTGATACAGGGCGCTGGAAACAGCAAAGGCTCCGGTTAGCCCGCCAATCAGGTCACACACCGCAAAGCCTGCGCGCATGGGGCCATCCTCGGGATTGCCCGTGATGGACATGATGCCGGACATCGCCTGAATCTTGCCATCGAAAGCGGCCTGCCGGGAGGCTGGACCGCTCTGCCCAAAGCCGGAAACCGCGCAATAGATCAGCTGCGGATTGATCTCTTTCAGCGTTTCATAGCCAAGGCCCAGCCGGTCCATCACGCCGGGGCGGAAATTTTCCCAGACAATATCGGCATCCTTGACCAGCCGCAGGACAATCTCGCGCGCCTCAGGCTTGCGCAGATCCAGGGTCATGCAGCGCTTGTTGGCATTGACCGCAGCATAAGCGGGGGACAGATTGCGTTCCGTCCATTCCGGGCTGAGTTGCGTGCGACGCTGCTCCTCGCCTTCGCGCGGTTCAATCTTGATGACATCCGCGCCGAGCAGGGCAAACTGGTAGGTGCCGAAGGGACCGGCAAAAAAGCGCGTGAAATCCAGCACGCGCACCCCTTCAAACGGGCGTGTCATCAGGCGGCTCCCTGTACGGACAATGTTTCGGCCCGGACCTTGCGCGCCAGCAGCCGTGCCTCTTCTGCCTCGGCCCTCAGTTGCGCAATATCTTCTGCGGAACGCCGGGAGAGGTTGCAGTAATCAAGCTTCCACTCCGCACTCCCGCTCCAGCGCAGGGGAGACTGGAATGTTGTGCGTGGCCCCGGCGCGCTTTCCAGCACCTGCAAGGCGTAATCCAGTGTCAGGGCCTGGCTGTCTTCATCATGCGGGCGGCCGGCACCGTTCCCAAGTGGAAAGTCACTGAACAGGAAGCGCGGAACCCCGCAATACTCCACAATATCCTTGGCGCAGCCCATGATGACTGTAGAGATGCCATTTTCCTCAAGGTGACGGGCGACAAGGCTCAGGGTCTGGTGGCAGATCGGGCAATTGGGCACCAGCAGGACCGCATCCGCACCATCTGCCTTGCACCGGGCGAGAATTTCCGGGGCATCCACCTCCAGCGTATGCTTCTGGCTGCGATTGGTGGGCGCGCCATGAAAACGCGCGGTCAGCCCCCCAATGCGCCCCCGTGCGGCGGCCTCACGCAAGGCCCGGAGCGGAAACCAGCTTCGCCCGTCTTCCATGCTGGTGTGTTTGCGATCAATGCCCACATGGGACACGCGTAGATCATGCTCCCGGTCGGTTTCACCGGAATAGACCTTGTAGAATTTGGCAGCGGAATTGTAGGGCGCACCGGGCCCTTGCGGCCCTTTTTCCGGCTGGTAGGGCGCAGCCGTTGTAACAAGGGAAACCCTGCTTTGAGACAGTGGTTTCAGCAGTTTCTGGAATGGCGTCTCAATATAATGTGCCCAGATGTAAGGATTGTCATATCCAAGACCAAGATACCAGTCCCGTGTTCGCCTGATATATTCGACAGGTGCATCATATTCCGGGGCAAATATAAGACTCATAACGGGTTTCCAGTGGGCCATAGGAGTTGCATGAGCTGGATGGGCCAGCCATTGCTTCAGCCCGCAAGGGGTATGCTGAACTGCTGATGTTCCGATCCTGAAGCGGAATCATCCTAATGTCAATTAAATTAATATACATTATGTATTATGTAGAATGATGAAGGTTCCAAGCCGGGGGATGGTTTTCGGAATGGACTTAACCTTTTGAATTCACGTCAGTTTGAGCCTAAAATGCCGGAGGTCGCCTGCGGGCAGGCTGCGGCAAGGGTCCCGAGGCTCCGGGCCTGTTCCTGCGTCAAGATGCTGTTCGAGCTTCCGGCCCAATTTCACCGGGCAAAATGCCCTTGCCCGCTCAGGCTGCCATTAGCTTTCGACGCAAGGGCAGGCCAGCCAGCATTCCGGCGAAAACGGCAATCAGAAATACCCAGCCTGACAAGGCTCCGGCATGAATGCCGGACAGAAGCACGCCAACAGTGCAGCCCAGCGCTGTCATGCCGCCCCATCCCATCAGCAGCCCTCCGGCAAGCCCGGCGATGATGTCTCGCCCTGAAGGCCGGCGCGGGCGGAACTGGCCGGCGATCAGTGCAGAGGCAAAGCTGGCGGCGACAATGCCCAGAATGAACAGTCCGTTTTTGGAAAGCAGCGTATTCTTCACGATGGTGGCGCAACCGCGAAAGCCATCCAGCCCATAGAGTGTTTCTGGCAAAAGCCCCCAGCCATTGGCTGTGCTGCGTGCGATACTGCCCAGTTCTGCGGTCACTCCAAGTGGCCCGACACGCAGGTAACTGGCGGCGGATATTCCCCCCACCAGAAGCCCGGCAGTCATGGCCGGCCACCGGGCCTTGAAAACGGCATGGCCCAGGGCTGCAAGGCCATGCGTGGTCCGGGGTGGTTCGGACGGCTGTGGACGTGCCCAGAGTAGGCTGGCCACCATGAGCAATCCCAGAACGAAAAGGCTGCCCAGAAGTGTGCCGGCATAGCCAAGATGATGCGGCAGCCAGATGACGGGGGCCTCTGATATTTCGGAAAGATAGAGCGTGTTCCAGCTGAGGAAGCCCAGCGCAAAGCCTGCCACTGCACCGATCAGCGCGAAGGGGGAGGTGGGAGAGCCTTCTCCAAGCCGGTAAAGATGGGCCGAGATGCAGGAGCCGGAGATGGCCATGCCCAGCCCGAAGGCAAAAGCCGCTACCACCAGAACCCAGCTGACAGGGCCGATATGCGCATCTGGCGGCAAACGCCCGCTGAGCGGCACGGGCAGCCATGCACCAATCACCACCATATAGCCCACGACACCTACAGCCAGCGCCACCAGAATGGCCATGACACCGCTGGCATCGCGCCGTTCAACCAGATCCCGCGCATTGCAGAAAAAACAGAAACGGGCGCGTTGCAGCACAATGCCAAATGCGCTGCCCAATGCGAGGGAAAGCCCCAGCCCGCGCGCCGCATGATCTCCATCAGACAGGTGAACAATTCCGGCGAGGATCGCAAGGGCGATCAGGCCAGACAGGATAATGGAAACGGCGCGCATGAGACGTGGTCCTGAAAAATCGCGGGACTGAACAGGCAGTCCGGCGTGGAGAAGCTCTCCCGCCGGACCTTTTGTCTGGAGTATCAGGTGGGTCTGTAGCCCGTGCTGAAGGGCCTATTTGCCCTGCCACACCGTGCCGGCCAGATTGGTCACCGGCACGCCAACGGAATTGCCATATTCCGTCCAGGAACCATCATAGTTGCGCACATCAAAGCCGAGGATGCGCGAGAGGGCATACCATGTATGGCTGGAACGCTCACCAATGCGGCAATAGACGATGACGGGCTTTGAGCCATCCACGCCCGCATCCGCATAGAGCTTGACCAGTTCCTCACGGGTCCTGAACTTTCCGGTCTCCGGGTCTACCGCCTTGGACCATGTCACATTCTTGGCACCGGGCACATGCCCTGCACGAATGGAGAGTTCCTTGGAGCCTTCAGGGGCAAACAGCTTGCCCGAATACTCATCGGGTGAGCGGATATCGACAATCACGGCCTCATTCTTGCCATCCACCACTTCAAGCACATCTCCAAGGCGGGCGCGCAATTCCGGCTTGGCTGCGGGCAGGGGCAGGTCTGTCTTGGTGTAGGACGCGACCTTGGTATCGAAGGGCAGGCTCTTTTGCTCCCAGTATTTGCGACCGCCATCCAGCAGTTTGACATTGTCGCCGAAGCCATACTGATTAAAGACCCATGCGCCCCATGCCGCAAACCAGTTGTTGTTGTCCCCGTACAGGACAATGGTCGTGTCCTTGTCTATGCCGGCTTGCTCAAGCAACTCCTTGAACTTCTCCGGGCTGACAATATCGCGCTTCACAGGATCGACCAGATCCGTATGCCAGTTGATGTTGAGGGCACCGGGAATATGACCGCGCTCATAGATGCCGGGGTCCACGCTGACCTCGAAGACGCGCACTTTCGGGTTATCGAGATTTTTGGACAGCCATTCCGCCTCCACGAGCGGACCTTCCTGTGCGGCTGCAATGGCGGGCGCGGCAATGGCGTAGGCGGCAGGAATTGCAACAGCAGAAAGAGCCAGGCGGGATGCCAGGGCCAGGCAGCGAAGGCGCGAAAGGGACATCGACAACTCCTCCATGCCCCCGCAATCACGGTGGGCTTCAAGGTCGGGATGACCCAAGATGACCCTTGGGAACCCTTAATGTCAATATATTATATAGAATTTATTGATTTTATGGATATACAGCCGCATCCGATTGATATAATTGAACTATTCATTTCATTGTGCGCAGGCATAACCGTGCCATCAGGCGCGCGGGTGTTTTTACGGCAGGCCGTTCAATTTTAACGCTGATGATGTTGTGAAGCAGGTGATGCGCTGCGCGTTACTGCGGGTCCAGCTTCGGGCGCTTCATCTGGAAGACAGTATCTATGGATGCAAAATCCATATAGCCCAGCCGCGCAAGCGGGCGGAAGCGGGTAATATCAAACCGGCCTTCTGGCGTGATGCAGTCATCGCGCAGATGGATAGCCTCCACGCGCGCCAGTATCAGCACATTGTGCTCGCCTTCCAGATCAATGGTCCGGGTGAGGCGGCACTCCAGCGCGGCGGGGGCATGGGCAAGGCGCGGGCAGGCGATGGTTTCGCACTCCGCCATTTCGAGGCCCAGTACCTCAAACTCGCTGATGTCACGCGGGTAGTCGGCAGAGGACTGGTTCAGGGCCTCACGGTCTTCATGGCCGGCAATATTCACGCAGAACACGCCGGTTTCCGAGATATGAGAGAAGCTGTCCTTTCCGCGCGCCCGGTCTGCCTTCCGGCCGAGGGAGGAGATCATGATCTGTGGTGGCGTATAGGCAATGGCGTTGAAGAAGGAATAGGGGGCAAGGTTTGTTGCCCCATCCGCGCCCCGGCTGGAAATCCAGGCGATGGGGCGCGGGGAAATAATGGCGGAGAAAGGGTCTCGTGGCAGGCCGTGTCCATCCCGGGTTCTATAAAACATGCGGCCTGCCTTGTTGTTTGTTGTGCCCGGAAATCAGGAGAGGGCCTGATTACGGGATTCGGCGTCAATCATTCTGACAGACAGGGCCGAGATGACCAGCAGGGCCGAGATGACCCCGAGAGCCAGATTGAAGTTGGTGGTCATCAGTGGCGCAATGACAGAAGGGGCCATCAGTCCGCCGAGGCGGGCGAGGGCGCTGGCTGTGCCCATGCCGCTTGAGCGTAGTTCGGTGGGGTAGATTTCCGGGGTAAAGGCATAAAGCGCGCCCCATGTGCCCAGCAGTGAGAAGCTCAAAAGCATGGTGGAGCCGACCACAATAAGCTGCGTTTGCCCAAGGGCGTAGAGCATGGACCCCACGGCACTCAGCAGCAGGAAGCCGATGAGGGTGGGTTTGCGGCCCCATTTTTCCACGCCATAGGCCGCAAGCGCGTAGCCGGGCAACTGCACAATGGCGAGAACAACGAGGAAAAGCTGCCCGCGCATGAAGCCGAAGCCCTCTCCGGCAAGGCGCACCGGCAAATAGACGAAAATGCCGTAATAGGAGACGGAGATCAGGAACCAGGCCAGAAACAGGAAGACCGTTCGGCGCGCCAGATCCGGGGAGAAAAGAGCCAGAATGGACTTTCTGGACATCAGCCCCGGCTGGAGGGCGCCAATCGAGGTGCTGCGGCCATTCTCCCGCGCCACCCGCTGAAGAACCTTATGGGCGGCGTCAGATTTGCCCTTGTTGTTCAAATAGTAGGGCGATTCCGGCACATAAAAGCGCAATGCAATGCCAATCAGGGCGGGAATACCAGTCACGAAGAAGATTGTGCGCCAGGCATCCGGCCCCATGCTTTCGGCAACCAGCGCCAGAATGGCGATGGCAATGGTGCCGACAGCCCAGAACCCTTCCAGCAGCACCAGCCAGCGCCCGCGCCTTACTGCGGGCAGGAATTCCGCCATCATGGTGTAATCGACAGGCAGGGTGCCGCCAACGCCAATACCTGTGAGCAGGCGCAGGAAGAACAGCCATTCCAGACTTGGGGCAAAGGCGGATGCAATACCGGCAATCGCATCAATCAGAATGGAAATGAACAGCACGGGCCGCCGGCCGATGCGGTCTGCCAGCCGCCCGAAGACGAAAGCGCCGATCAGCATGCCCACAAAGAACATCGTGCCGGTTTGCAGGGCGGCGGGAATCGAGATGCCAAAGGTGCGGGCGATGGAGGGCACCGAAAAGCCGATGGCCAGAACCTGCATGGCATCTGCGGCCCAGACCAGACCAAAAATAACAAACAGGCGATACTGGAATTTCCCGACCCCTGCGGCCTGGATGCCTTGCTCCACTGAAATGTGCGCAGACGACACTGTGCGGCTCCCTTGTCACGCGATAGCGGTGCCGGATCCTGATCCCGGAGCGCGATATTCAATCGCGATGCAGGCGGGCGCAAGAAGGGGCAGGTTGAAACGGACGACTTTCCCGGTCAGGCTGGCTTATGGTGGATGGTGGTGGCCGGAAACACACAACTTCGCGGCCTTCCGGCCCGGTTCCGGCATCATCCTGCCCGGATAGTGCGCCCGGCTTGACATGATAACAAGCAGACATGCGTATATGATGCCTTGAATGCTCAGGACGGGTTGTGGCGCATGTCATCTCCCTGTGGGCTCCTGCGTGGCCGTGTGAAGATCGTCCTGCCGTTTCGGGCGGATGTATCAGGGGAGGGGGGATGACAGCTTTCCATTGTGACCTGCGCATCCGGCGCGTTTATGAAGCGCCCCGGCCTGATGATGGCGCGCGCATTCTGGTGGATCGCCTGTGGCCGCACGGGTTGAGCAAGGAGAAGGCTGCGCTCACCCTCTGGCTGAAGGACATTGCCCCCAGCACCGAATTGCGGAAGTGGTTTGACCATGACCCGGCCCGCTATGCAGCCTTTTCAGAGCGCTATCGGGCCGAGCTGGAGACATATGGGGAAGCTGTGGCCCATCTGCGCACTTTTATGGAGCAAGGCCCGGTGACGCTGCTTTATGGCGCGCATGACGAAACCTGCAACCATGCACTGGTTCTGGCAGATTATATGCGCCACTCCTGAATTGCGGCGCGCATGGCACGAGGGGTGCAAGCTAGCGCTGGGCCTGTGCGCCAAAATGCTTGTGGTAACTGTCATACAGCATCTTGGGGACAATCAGCCCCACGGTCATGGCCAGAATGATGAGGATGGCCTGAACCCCGTTGATGGCTCCCGAAAGCAGCAGTTCAAGCGGTTCATGCTGGCCATGGGAGACCATCCGCACAAGAGCTGCGGCTGCATCAAACAGATACAGGCCGGGAATCATGCAGACAACTGCGGCGAAGGCAAAGGCGGCAAAGGGCTGGCGCAAATGCTGGGCCAGCACCGCTGAGAGCAGGCCGGCCACCGCACAGGCGCCCAGAGTGGCTGTCGCAACCGCCACGCCCCAGTCCAGCAGCAGCCATTGCATTCCATGTGCGCTCATGCCCACCACGATGGGCAGCGGCAGAACCCTCCAGGCCATGTTGTAGAAGGTGCCATAGCCGGCCACAGCAAGCCCCGCCGCAATCACATTGTGAAGGAGGGGAACAGAGAAGGGGGCGTGGTGCAAAGGCAGGCTGGTGTTGCCAAGGGCAAGCCCCAGCAGCAGGCCAATACAGATCATCAGCACCAGAAGGCAGGCAAAGACAAGCCGCGCTGTGCCAAGGGAAATGCGGGCGCGGACCAGATCTATTGAGCCATTCAGGAAATGGGGACCCGGCATCAGGATCATGCAGGGACAGATCAGGGTGAGGCGCAGGTCCGCATCCAGCCCGACATGAACGGATAGGCTGCCTGCCGCACCGGCGATGAGGGCGGCAATCAGGGGCTGGACCAGTGTGTTGGGGGTGATGCGGGCTGCAAGCCTGCGCATCAGGCCGCCGCAAAATGCACTGAAGAAAATGACGGCAAAGGTTGCCAGCGTCGATGCGCCGAAAATGACAGCAAGACCACAGGCCGCCGCACCCGCCATGACAGAGAAGCGGAGTGTGGAACTGGTCGGCATCTGCGCAATGGAGTCCAGCTCTCTTGCCGCCTGCGCAAGGGTCATGCGCTGCGCCTCAACCTCATCAATCATATGAAGAATGGCGCTGATCCGGCCCATATGGAGCGCCGTGGGCTTGGCAATATAGATGAGGGGCGTTGCCTGCCCGTCAATCAGCAGCACTACCTCACTCCAGCGCAGCAGCACGCGCACTTCAACACCCAGCGCCTTGCCCAGCCGGGCAATGGACTTGTTGGTGCTCTCGGTGACTTGCCCATGAGTGAACAGCAGGCAGGCCGTAGAGGCAAGAATGTCACGGGCAGCCGGTTGGGTGTTCACACGGACCTCGCAGGCGCAAAGAAGCTGAGTGGCCTTGTGCCATCTGCCACGACCGGGAGAAAGCCCATTTCAGATATTCCCGCGTGCATGGCGCATACAAAAGGCGGATGCGGCAGCCTTGCAGGCATGTGATCAACATTATTTTTCTGCACTTTAAAGCTGCATATGTTGAGCCGCGAGTTGTTCCGACCGGGCGCACGGGCGCTGCAAGTGTTGATGGAGACTGGGTTTCTCCCGGTTGAGGCTGTGGAATAAAATGTCGCAGACAAGGATTGATCGAAAAAACAGATCGAACGTAGAAATCCAAGCGTATTGATCGATTGATTGCCGGCGTCAATCCTGTGCAGGCCACGCAGGCATGCGTGCAGGAGCCTGTCATGTCCAACGAACATCCCGCCGCATCATCAGCCGCCCAGCCCTCAATCGGCGCGCATCCCGTTGTGGCATCCCCGCCATTTCTTGCCCGGTTTTGCGGTGGCATTCTGCCGGGACTGGCGCTGACATTGGCCATTGCAGGTGCAGCCTATGGCGTGCGGATGGTGCCGGGGCTGGAGTTTTTCAGCCCGCTGGTCATCGCCATCATTATCGGTATGGCTTTTCATAATCTGGTGGGCACGCCGGCCCTTGCCAGGCCGGGCGTGAAGTTTGCCCTGCGGCGTATTCTGCGCTTCGCCATCATGTTGCTGGGGCTGCAACTCACCTTTGAGCAGGTGCGTATGGTGGGGGGCACGGGCTTCTTGATTGTCGCGGTGGTGCTGTTCGCCAGCTTCTTCTTCACCCGCTGGGCCGGGCGGCTGATGGGGGTGGATGCGAAGCTCTCCGAACTGATCGCCTCCGGCACCGCCATTTGTGGAGCCTCCGCCGTGATCGCCACCAATACCGTGACGCGCGGTTCTGATGAGGATGTGGCCTATGCAGTGGCCTGCGTCACCGTCTTTGGCTCGCTCTCCATGCTGCTGGCCCCGTTATTGATGCCCTATACCGGCTTTGATGCGCAGGCTTATGGGTTGTGGACCGGCTCGGCCATCCATGAGGTGGCGCAGGTGGTGGCGGCCAGTTTCCAGGGGGGGCAGGAGGCCGGGGAATTCGGCACGGTGGCTAAACTCTCCCGCGTGATGCTGCTGGCCCCGCTGGTTATCGGCCTTGGTGCGGTTGCGATGTGGCGCGCCCGTGGAAACCGGGAGGCCGGACATGCCAGCCCACCCCTGCCATGGTTTGTGTTCGGCTTTGTTGCGCTGGTGTTTGTGAACAGCATGGGCGTGGTGCCGGTGGAGGCCAAGCCGCAGCTTTCCACCCTCACCACCTTCCTGCTGGCCGTGGCTTTGGGGGCCATGGGCCTTGAGACGGATGTGCGCAAGCTGCGCATGAAGGGCATCCGTCCGCTGGCACTGGGGGCTGTGGCATGGCTGTTCATCTCTGCCTTCAGCTTTGGGCTGATCGCCCTGTTCATGCCGTAACCCCGGTATCAGCCCGCCAGCGTGTTCTTGTAGATGCGCCCGTCTTTCATGATGAGTTTCATATTCTTGTCCGGGTCGCTGATGAGGGAAATATCATCCAGCGGATTGCCGTCTATGGCCAGAATATCGGCATAGGCCATTGGGGCAAGAACGCCGATTTTCCCCTTGTAGGGCGCCCGCCCGCCTGAAAGGGCCAGAAGCTCTCCATTGCCGCTGGTGGCCATGCGCAAGGCTCCGTCATTGTCCAGCCATTGGGCCGTCTTGGCAAGTTGGCGCCCCTGTGTGCGGGTGCCAGCCGGATTGAACAGGATATCCGTGCCCCAGGCCATCTTGATGTTGAACTGCCGGCCAAGCCCGAAGGCGCGCATCGTGCCTTCTGCAATCAGTTCCTGCATGGCCCTTTGCTCGGGCAGGCTCTTGGGGTTGGAGTCATCATCCGCCAGAAAGGGCTGGATGCTCCACCATGCGCCAGTATCGGCCATCTGCCGCACGGCGTCCTCATCCGCAAGCTGGCCATGCTCAATGCAGCGCACCCCATTGGACAAGGCGCGCCTGATCCCCGCCGGGGTATAGACATGGGCGCACACATAGGTGCCCCAGTCTGATGCCGCCTCCACGGCCGCGCGCACTTCCGGAGCGGTGAACTGGATGGAATCCAGCGGATCATAAAGGGAGGACACGCCGCCGCCGACCATGATCTTGATTTGGCTGGCACCCAGCATCAGCTGCTCACGGGTTCGGCGCAGAACCTCCGGCACGCCATCCGCCAGAGCGGAAATGCCTGCCCGCTCGGCATCACTCAGGCCCATTTCAAACGCGCGGGGTAGGTCCCGGCGTCCGCGGAAGTCGCCATGGCCGGAGGTCTGCGAGATCATGGCACCGGAAGGGAAAATGCGTGGCCCGGCAATGCGGTTTTCATCAATCGCCCGTTTCAGGGCAAAGGAGGGTCCGCCCGCATCGCGCACCGTGGTAAAGCCGCGCAATATGGTGTTCTGCGCCTCTTCTGCCGCAACCAGATGGAGATAGGCGATATCTGCCGTCATCGCCTCGGTCAGGGAAATGCCGGCCAGAAGGGTGTGCCAGTGCGCATCAATCAGCCCCGGCATCAGGGTCTTGCCGGAGCAGTCCAGAATTTCGGCATCGGCAACGGTTTCAGCCACGCCGGGCATGGCCTTGATGCGCCCGTCCTCCACCAGAATGTTGAGCCCTTCCAGCAAGGTGCTGGAAACGCCATCGAAGATGCGGGCATTGCTGAGCAGGAGGGGGCGGCTGGCAGCCTGTGCAAAGGCGGGCGAGATGGCACCCAGGGCAGGGGCCGCCACGAGTGCGGCCAGCCCGCCCAGAAAGGCACGCCTTTCAATGCCGCGCTCAAGCCGGGCGCAGACATTTTGCACCTCGGGGCGCATGCAGGCGCAGCCGGTGCGATGAAACAGGTGCTGATATTTGTGCGCCTTTATCCAACGCATGGTGCCTCCGCAGAATCTGCCCGCAAGCACTGTCCGCCCACAATCAGGCTGGGGACCGGAGAGGCTGGGAAATATAATATGAGCCTGAACCGGCTGAAGCCGGGCAGGTCTCCCTCAAAACAGGCGCAGGGTGTGGTGAACCGGCCGCGAAAACAAGGCCCGGACTTTCCCATCCCTGACATGCAACATGGAAAAGAGAGTGGCTATAAGATGTTGGATGGTCGTATTTATAAAATGACGCGGGTACAGGCGCACAGGTGAGGGACATTTGCCACCATGACACTGGAACAGTTGCGTGTCTTCGTAATGGTGGCTGACCAGCTCCACATGACCCGTGCCGCCGAGCGGCTGAACATGACGCAATCCGCCGTCAGTGCCTCGGTTGCGGCGCTGGAGGCCTCCTGTGGGGTGCTGCTGTTCCACCGCATTGGCCGGCGCATTGAGCTGACCGAGGAGGGCCGCCTGTTCCGCACCGAGGCTGAGGCCATTCTGGCGCGGGTGAGTGTTGCCGAAAGCGTGCTGGCAGACCTTTCCGGCATGCGGCGCGGCCGGCTTGTGATCCATGCCAGCCAGACGATCGCGAACTATCGACTGGGTCCGCTGCTGCACCGTTTCCACAGCCTCTACCCCCATATTGAGCTGGAAGTGGCGCTGGGCAATACGGCGCAGGTTGTGGCCGCCATTCTGGAAGGCGGGGCTGATCTCGGCTTTGTGGAGGGAGAGGTTGCGGCGGCGCAAATCGCCCGCCTTGCCATTCCCGGAGACCGGCTTGTGCTGGTGGTGGGGCGCGATCACCCCTGGCAAGGGCGGACCAGTATTGCCCCGGCAGATTTGCTGGATGTGCCTTTTGTGCTGCGTGAGGCGGGTTCCGGTACGCGGCAGGTGTTTGAGGATGCATTGCGCGGCGCGGGTGTGGACCCGGCAGCCTTGCAGGTTTCGCTGTCCCTGCCTTCCAATGAGGCCGTGCTGAGCGCCATTTCCGCCGGAGCCGGGGCAACCGTGATTTCGGATCTGGTGGCCGCTGCCGGTTTTGCCCTTGGCACGCTGCATCGCCTGCCGCTGGCCCTGCCGCCCCGCCGCTTTTATGCCCTGCGCCATTCAGACCGTTATCATTCGCGCGCGGCCCGCACATTGCTGGATCTGGTGCAGGGGAAGGCTGTCTCCTGAAACCGCAGCCTCAATACGGTTTGGGTTCCGCTTGTCCGGGTGAATTCACCTTGCTGGCCGGAAGCGGAGGAGGGCGGTTTTTTGCCGCCCGTTCATCCGTGGTTATGGCCCGCTCTGGTGCGGTTGGTACCGGCAGTGAACAGGCGGAATATGAGGCCATGGGTGACGTGATTCGCAGTCAACCCGAATGCAGGACGCAGCCCGTGGCTGGTCACGGGCCTGCCACCCTGTGCGCGAGTGTTGCCATAACAGAGTTTCAGCCGTCTCATCTTGATGGCTTGTCGCTGCACGCGGCCAATGCTATGCGGCGCAGATGACCGCCAGCCCTCAAAAGAACATCCGCAACTTTTCCATCGTCGCCCATATCGATCATGGAAAGTCTACCCTTGCCGACCGGCTGATCCAGATCACCGGCGGGCTGACCGCCCGCGAGATGACCGATCAGGTGCTCGACAATATGGATATCGAGCGTGAGCGCGGCATCACCATCAAGGCGCAGACCGTGCGCCTCGCCTATAAGGCGAATGATGGCGAGACCTATACGCTCAACCTCATCGACACCCCCGGCCATGTGGACTTCGCCTATGAGGTGAGCCGCTCGCTCGCTGCCGTGGAAGGTTCCCTGCTGGTGGTGGATGCCTCGCAGGGCGTGGAAGCGCAGACGCTGGCCAATGTCTATCAGGCCATGGACAACAATCACGAGATTGTCCCGGTCCTCAACAAGGTGGACCTGCCTGCCGCCGAGCCGGAAAAGGTGAAGGCGCAGATTGAGGACGTGATTGGCCTTGATGCCTCTGATTCCATCGGCATCTCTGCCAAGACCGGCATGAATGTCGATCAGGTGCTGGAAGCCATCGTGACCCGCCTGCCGCCGCCTGTGGGAGACCGCGAGGCCCCGCTCAAGGCCCTGCTGGTTGACAGCTGGTATGATACCTATCTCGGCGTGGTGGTGCTGGTGCGCATCATTGACGGCGTGATGAAGAAGGGCCAGCGCATCAAGATGATGGGCTCCGGCGCTGTCTATGATGTGGACCGGGTGGGTGTGTTCACCCCCAAAATGGTCGCCATGGCAGATCTCGGCCCCGGCGAGATCGGCTTTTTCACCGGCTCGATCAAGGAAGTGGCGGACACCCGCGTGGGTGACACCATTACCGAGGACAAGCGCCAGTGTGCCACGGCTCTGGCAGGCTTCAAGCCGGCCCAGCCGGTGGTGTTCTGCGGCCTGTTCCCGGTGGATGCCGCAGACTTTGACGACCTGCGTGCCGCCATGGGCAAGCTGCGCCTGAACGATGCCAGTTTCTCCTATGAGATGGAGTCCTCTGCCGCGCTTGGCTTCGGCTTCCGCTGCGGCTTCCTCGGGCTGCTGCATCTGGAAATCATTCAGGAGCGGCTGGAGCGCGAATTCAATCTCGACCTGATCGCCACCGCTCCTTCGGTCATCTACGAAATCTCGATGTCCGATGGTTCGGTGATCGATCTGCACAACCCGGCCGACATGCCGGACGTGATGAAGATCACCGAGATTCGTGAGCCGTGGATTCGCGCCACCATCATGACGCCGGATGAATATCTGGGGTCCGTGCTGAAGCTGTGTCAGGACCGGCGCGGCAACCAGATTGAGCTGACCTATGTCGGCTCGCGCGCCATGGTCACCTATGACCTGCCGCTGAACGAGGTGGTGTTCGATTTCTACGACCGGCTGAAGTCCATCTCCAAGGGCTACGCCTCGTTCGACTACAACATTACCGATTATCGCGCCGGTGATCTGGTGAAGATGTCCCTGCTGGTGAATGCCGAGCCGGTGGATGCCCTCTCCATGCTGGTGCATCGCTCGCGCGCGGAAGGCCGTGGCCGGGTGATGTGCGAGAAGCTGAAGGATCTCATTCCCCAGCACATGTTCCAGATCCCGATTCAGGCGGCCATCGGGGGCAAGATCATTGCCCGCGAAACCATCCGCGCCTTGCGCAAGGATGTGACCGCCAAGTGCTATGGCGGCGACATCAGCCGCAAGCGCAAGCTGCTGGACAAGCAGAAAGAGGGCAAGAAGAAGATGCGCCAGTTCGGCAAGGTGGAGATTCCGCAGGAAGCCTTCATCGCCGCGCTCAAGATGGATGAGTGAGGCGCATTCCTGTTCTCAAGGCCGGTGGGTCAGTATGAGCGCTGCTTGATGCCCCACCGGCTGTTCTCGAAGGTGACAACCCACAGGTTGCTGTGGGTGCTGATGGGCGAGCCGTCCTTCCGGTTGCGCGTATAGTCCACCACCAGATGCACCTTGCGCGGGCTGGTGAGCACGGCATTCTTGCGCACATAGCGCGTGAACGCCCAGCCGGATTCGCGCTCCAGATCCTCAAAGAAGGATGCTGGCAGCTTGCCCGGCCCATCCCAGAGCACAAGCTGTTCACCAGATAAAATGATGTGCGGAAAATGGAGGAGGGCATCCATGCCCGCCATATCGCGCGCATTGAACCGCTCCGTGAAGGCTTCCACACAGGCAAGGGCCTGCGCGATCATGTCGGCTTCAGTGAAGGCGTCCGGGGAGGGCTGGAAAAGGGCGTCTGCTGATGTCATGGCCGGATGATAGCGCATTCACCAGCCCAGCGGACCAGACCCCGAACATGAAAAACCCCGCCAGTTGAACAGGCGGGGGTCTTGTTTCGCTTCATGTCGCCGAAAAGGCGCAGGCGCTGCACGCTCGATCAGGGGCAGCGCACATAAATCATGGTGCCGTAGCGTCCGGCGATTTCCGGGTCCACCCATTTGAGAACCATCACGTCACCATCCTTGCGCAGGATCTGGCGATCACGCGGGCCACCGGCCGGGTCTTCCGGCGGGCCGAGGAAGGTGGGGCCACCGGCGGCCTTGGAGACAACCTCGGTCAGCTTGTTGTCGTCAGCCAGATACATCAGCACGCCGCCATTGGTGCCGGACGAGATGACATAAGGGTTCGAGCACTGGCCGCGCGCCTGCTTCTCGGTGCGGGTGGCATCATCCGGGCGATGATAGGAGGCAAGGCCCCAGCGACCGATGAACTGGTCTGCTGAAATCGGGCTGGAATACTGGGGAAGGGCCGGAGGCGGTGGTTCCGTTGGGCCCGTGCTGCAAGCGGCGAGGGTGAGCGCCATGGCGGCGACCATGCCACCGGTCAGTACGCTCCGGTAGCTGTGTGCGCTGCGCGCGTTCGTCCATGCAAGCTTCGCGTTCATGAGTTGCTCCAAGGCCTCCGCCGTCTTCATTCCGGTTTCACGCCGTTTCCACCGCCGCAGTGCATGGGGAAGCATATCTTCTGCACGCGCATGCGTCGATGCTGGAAAACGGCCGAAGGTGGACGTTCCGGGCCACCACCGTCTTTACCATAGCGCATACCGGTTACTGGTTCGTATCTCTTTGCATTTTCCAGCACTTGCCGACCCTCCTGCCTACCTTTTTGCCGGGCTGATCCGCAAAAAAGGGAAAAAGTGCGTCTGGTGGTGCCTTGACGGACGGGGGTGTGCTGCTTATCTCCGGCCCGAGCTTGGCACTCACCCAACCAGAGTGCCAGCTACGGTTCGTTTACCGGGCCGTATCCCAGTTTCGATGAGGAATTGATCCATGTCCTTCCGTCCCCTGCATGACCGCGTGGTTGTGAAGCGTATCGAGGCCGAGCAGAAGACCGCCGGCGGCATCATCATTCCCGACACCGCCAAGGAAAAGCCCCAGGAGGGCGAGGTTGTGGCTGTTGGCCCCGGCGCGCGTGACGAAGCCGGCAAGCTGGTGCCCCTCGATGTGAAGGCGGGTGATCGCGTTCTGTTCGGCAAGTGGTCCGGCACCGAAGTGAAGATCAACGGTGAAGACCTGCTCATCATGAAGGAAAGCGACATCCTCGGCGTTGTCGGCTGACTTTTGTTGATGTCGGCCCCGATGGGCCGGAGCTGCTGATAAAATTCAATTCAGGAGGCCATTATGGCTGCAAAAGACGTAAA
Organism: Xanthobacter sp.; assembly: GCA_034676585.1. Classification (GTDB taxonomy): domain Bacteria; phylum Pseudomonadota; class Alphaproteobacteria; order Rhizobiales; family Xanthobacteraceae; genus Xanthobacter. Next base: position 466,550 of record JAUCBY010000001.1, read on the forward strand.
GTTTTCTGCCGATGCGCGTGAAAAGCTGCTGCGCGGCGTGGATATTCTTGCCAACGCTGTAAAGGTCACGCTCGGCCCGAAGGGTCGTAACGTTGTGATCGAGAAGTCCTTCGGCGCTCCGCGCATCACCAAGGACGGCGTGTCCGTGGCGAAGGAAATCGAGCTGGAAGACCGCTTCGAGAATCTCGGCGCCCAGCTCGTGCGTGAAGTTGCCTCCAAGACCAATGATCTGGCTGGCGACGGCACCACCACTGCCACCGTTCTGGCACAGGCCATCGTGAAGGAAGGTGCCAAGGCAGTTGCCGCCGGCATGAACCCGATGGACCTGAAGCGTGGTATCGACCTCGCCGTTGCTGCCGCTCTGGCCGACGTGCAGGGCCGCGCCCGCAAGGTTTCCGCCTCTTCGGAAGTCGCACAGGTTGGCACCATCTCCGCCAATGGCGATACCGACATCGGCGAGATGATCGCCCATGCCATGCAGAAGGTTGGCAACGAGGGTGTCATCACCGTCGAGGAAGCCAAGACCGCCGAGACCGAGCTGGATGTCGTGGAAGGCATGCAGTTTGACCGTGGCTATCTCTCCCCGTATTTCGTCACGAATGCGGAGAAGATGATTGCCGATCTGGAAGAGCCCTACATTCTCATTTTCGAGAAGAAGCTCTCTGGTCTTCAGCCGATCCTGCCGGTTCTGGAAGCTGTTGTGCAGTCCGGCCGTCCGCTCGTCATCATCGCTGAGGACGTGGAAGGCGAGGCTCTGGCCACGCTCGTCGTCAACAAGCTGCGTGGCGGCCTGAAGGTTGCTGCTGTCAAGGCTCCGGGCTTCGGCGATCGTCGCAAGGCCATGCTGGAAGATATCGCCATCCTCACCGGTGGTCAGGTCATCTCCGAAGACCTCGGCATCAAGCTTGAGAATGTGACTCTGGCTGACCTCGGTCGCGCCAAGAAGATCATCCTCGAGAAGGAAAAGACCACCATCGTTGATGGCGTTGGCGAGAAGGCCGGCATCGAGGCACGCGTTGCCCAGATCAAGGCCCAGATCGAGACCACCACGTCTGACTACGACCGCGAGAAGCTCCAGGAGCGTCTGGCCAAGCTTGCTGGTGGCGTTGCTGTCATCCGCGTCGGTGGCTCCACCGAAGTGGAAGTCAAGGAAAAGAAGGATCGCGTTGATGACGCCCTGAACGCCACCCGCGCTGCGGTGGAAGAAGGCATCGTCCCCGGTGGCGGCGTGGCCCTGCTGCGTGCGAAGAAGGCTGTCGAGGCCCTGACCTCCGACAATGCCGACATCGCTGCCGGCCTGAAGATCGTCCTGCGCGCCCTTGAGGCCCCGATCCGCCAGATCGCCGAAAATGCCGGCGTTGAAGGCTCCATCGTGGTTGGCAAGATCCTCGAGAACGCTGACCAGAACTTCGGCTTCAATGCCCAGACCGAAGAGTATGTGGACATGATCGCCACCGGCATCGTGGACCCGGCCAAGGTTGTGCGCACGGCCCTGCAGGACGCTGCTTCCATCGCTTCGCTGATCGTGACCACCGAAGCTCTGGTGGCCGAACTGCCGAAGAAGGATTCTGCTCCTTCCATGCCGGGCGGCGGCATGGGCGGCATGGGCGGCATGGACTTCTGATCCAGCCCTCCAAGGCATGAAAATGAAGGCGCGGCCCATGGGGTCGCGCCTTTTTCTTTGGCCGGAAGGTTTCATGAACAGGCCGCATCATGGGTGCGCCGTGCGGCCCCGGCCATATCTGTTGTCGCAAACGGGCGGGATGTGGAACAGACATGCCCGTTAACCTGCACAACGGGCGCGGATGCCTGCACCCGACCGGCTCAGTATGGATGCCGGTCTTTCTTGTTCATCCATGCCTGATAGGCCTTGAGCCCGGTATCGCGTTCAAAATTCTCGGTCACCGCAATCCGGCGGTCAGCCCATGGCTTGGCGAAGTCCTCATACTGGAAGGCATCATCAAAGCCGATGGCGCTCGTATCCTTCAGGCTGGCGGCGAAATAGACATGATCGATGCGGGACCAGTAGATGGCGCTCATGCACATCGGGCAAGGCGCACCATTGATGTAGATCTCGCAGCCCTTCAGCATCCGCGCGCGCTCCGGCACCGGGTCGGGTGAGCCGGGCTCGCGGGGGATCATTTCAAGAATGGTGCCCGGCCCATAGTCACTGCCAAGCAGGGCCTTGGGGTTCAGGCGCGTGGACGCATCAATGATCGCGGTGACTTCAGCATGGTAGACCGGAATGCCGGTGAGCAGGACACGGTTCTGCCCGCGACCGATAATCTCTCCATCCTTCACAATCACCGCACCGAATGGGCCGCCCCAGCCCTTTTCAACGGATTCAATGGCCAGCCTTGTGGCCTCTTCCATGAACTTGACCTTTTGGGGATCGGATGTCGCGGCCTCCGCCGAGGTGAAGGAAAAGCCGCCGGTGGCCGCGATTCCGGCCCCGATTGCGGTTGCCATGAACATGCGGCGACCCATTCCATCATGGGTCGTACAGGCGGCGTCATCATTGCAGGTACAGGAACTTTTGGGCATTTTATCTTACTCCCGCTCCTAATGCGGGACATGTAAGCAGAGCCTTCGGGTAAGAAAAAGTAAAATACTTGGCATCTCTAAATATTCGTCTTTGAACTACAAAAGAGCGGTATCATATTAATTTAGGGGGCCAATATCTCTACCTGGATACAGGCGTGACTGCACACGGGCGGCAAGAAAAAGGGCCGGTGCATGCACCGGCCCTTGCATTTCATTCGTGGACCAGATCACCCAGCAGGCTGGCCGCCAGCGTCAGCTTGGAGAGGGACAGGCCGGAGGCGACAATGTTGCGGATGGTGGCATGCATCCGCTCTACTTCATCACGGTGGGCCGCCACATAGCTTTCCAGCCCGCGCTGGCCGGTCAGCCCATCTGCAAGCACCTGCCCGCAGATGCGGCGCAGCCCGGTTTCAAGCTGGGACATCGCACGGTCCAGCGCCAGACGGTCATAATAATCCGGAGCAGAGATGGTGCGGGCCTGCACCACAATGTCATCGGCCCCGAAGTAACGACCCACAGCGAAGAAGGTGCGGGCCACATCGGGGATTGGCCGGCCGGTGGTGTGGGCCAGATGCGCAATATCTGCTGCTGCCGCCAGAGCCTGAACCGAGGCGATGCGGCGGGCGAGATCTTCCGGCACCTGTGCCGCCACAAGCTCGGCAATCCGGGCTTCCCGGTCCGCCTTCCAATGGTCTGGCAGGCTGTCATCCAGTGCTGTCATCACCGCGCTGATGCTGGCGCGATACCGCGTCACCACCGCCTCGATGCCATCAGCAAAGGAAACATTGCTGAGGAACCACAGGATGCGGCCCACGGCCAGATCCTGAATGGTGGCGTAAAGCGAGAGTTGCGCGGCCCCGCTCACCTTGTTGTCCAGTGCGTCAATGGCAGCCTTCAGCGCTGGCAGGTCATAGCTGTCACGCACGGCGGCGAAAGCGCGGGCCATGGCGGCGGCATCTGCGCCTGTCTGGTCAGAAATGCGCACAAAGCTGGCCGGACCGCACAGGTTGACGATCGCATTGGACAGGCCGGTGGCGATGATTTCCCGCTTCAGGCGATGCGTCGCAATCGCCTGCGGGAAGCGCTCGCGCAGTTCCGGCGGGAAGTAGATGGTCAGCTCGTGCGCCAGATACGGGTCATCCGGCACGCTGGACGCCACCAGTGCATCATGCAGGGTGAGCTTGGCATAGGCCAGCAGCACAGCCAGTTCCGGGCGGGTGAGATGTTCGTTGCGGGCGCGACGGTCCGCAATTTCCGCATCAGAGGGAAGAACCTCCACCACCCGGTTCAGCGCACCCTCCGCTTCCAGCACCTGCATCATGCGCTGCTGGAAGGGCAGGTCATCGCCGCCCTGCCGGTCTGCCAGCGAGAGCGCCAGAGGCTGGAGATAGTTGTTGCGCAGAACCAGAGCCGCCACCTCATCCGTCATCTGCTTCAGCAGGGCGGCGCGCTCTACAGGGGTGATTTCGCCAAGCGCGAGCGGGTGCGCAAGGGCGATCTTGATATTCACCTCCACGTCCGAGGTATTCACGCCGGCGGAGTTGTCGATGGCATCGGTGTTGAGACGCACACCCCGGCGGGCGGCCTCAATGCGTCCGCGCTGGGTCATGCCAAGGTTTGCACCTTCGCCAACCACGCGGGCATTCAGCTCGCTGCCGGTGATGCGGATGGCATCATTTGCCCGGTCCCCCACCTGCGCATCGCTTTCCGTGGAGGCGCGGATATAGGTGCCGATGCCGCCGAAGAACAGCAGGTCCACCGGGGCCTTGAGAATGGCCGTGATGAGTTCGGTGGGGGTCGCCTTGTCGCGGTTGAACCGCAGTGCCGCCTGCACTTGCGGGGAAAGGGTGATGCTCTTGGCATCCCGCGGGAAAACACCGCCGCCAGCCGAGATCAGCGCTGGGTCATAATCGGCCCATGAGGACCGCGGCAGGTTGAACAGGCGCACACGCTCGGCATGGGCGCGTGCAGGTTCCGGCTCGGGATCAAGGAAGATATGGCGATGGTCAAACGCCGCAACCAGCCTGAGTGCGGGCGAGAGCATCATGCCATTGCCGAACACATCGCCCGACATATCCCCCACACCGGCGACAGTGACGGGCGTGGTCTGGATGTCGATGTCCAGTTCGCGGAAGTGGCGCTTCACCGCCTCCCACGCCCCGCGCGCGGTAATGCCCATGGCCTTGTGGTCATACCCCACCGAGCCGCCGGAGGCGAAGGCATCATCAAGCCAGAAGCCGTGGCGATGGGAGAGCACGTTTGCAGTATCGGAGAAGGTGGCCGTGCCCTTGTCTGCCGCCACCACCAGATAGGGGTCATCCCCATCAAGCCGTACGGTGTTATCCGGGTGGACGACAGCGCCATCCTTCAGGTCGTCCGCCAGATCCAGAAGGGCGGAGATGAAGATCTCATAGGCCCCGCGCCCTTCGGCCTGCACAGCCTCACGCGCGCCGCCAACGGGAAGCAGCTTGGGGAAAAAGCCGCCCTTCGCACCCACCGGCACAATCACGGCATTCTTCACCTGCTGGGCTTTCACAAGGCCCAGAACCTCGGTGCGGAAATCCTGCGGGCGATCAGACCAGCGCAGGCCGCCACGCGCCACCTTGCCAAAGCGCAGATGCACGCCCTCAACCCGTGGCGAATAGACGAACACCTCATAGAGCGGACGCGGCAGGGGCAGTCCTTCCACCCTCGCGCTCTCAAACTTGATGGCGATGGAGACGCGCGGCTGGCCCTCGGCATCGCTCTGGTAGAAGCTGGTCCGCAGGGCGGCATCCACCAGATTGATGAAATGGCGCAGGATGCGGTCATCATCGAGGCTGGAAACGGCGGCCAGATCCTGCTCCAGCGCAGCCCGCAACGGTGCCTCACGGGCAATCCGCGCCTCTTCCGCGCCATCAAGAGCCGGATCGAAACGGGACTTGAACAGGGCCACGATGGTGCGGGTCAGGTTTTCATGCCGGCCCAGCGCCCGCCACAGATAATCCTGCGAGAAGGGAATGCCCACCTGTTGCAGGTAGCGCCCCATTGTGCGCACCAGTGCCGCCTCGCGCCAGTCCAGCCCGGCATCCAGCACAAGGGCATTGAAGCCGTCATCCTCGGCCGCGCCGCGCAGCACGGCATTCAGGCAGTCCTCCAGCCGCTCGGCCGCACCGGATACAGAGATGGCCCCGCCATCTGCCCGCTCCAGCGTCATGTCATGCAGCCAGCAGCGCTCCATATCCGCCGGGGAAATGCGATAGGTGCGCTCATTGATGGCTTTCAGCCCCATATTCTCCAGCATCGGCACGCGGGAGGAGAGCGGAAGCGGTGCGCCATAGGAGAGCAGGCGCAGGGAAATGCGGTTTTCCGCATCGCTGTCACGGCGGTAGAAATCAAGGGCAACAGGCCGTTCGGCGCTGAGGCGCTCCATCCGGCTGATGTCATCCAGTGCGGTTTCAACATTGAATGCGGCGCTGTAGCCTGCCCCGAAAGCATCCACATAACGCTGCTGAAGAGAGGTGAAACCCTCCTTGCCATCGCTCTGTCTGGCGCTGATGGCCTGATAGAGCTGATCACGCCAGGAGAGGGTGGCCGCGCCGACCTCTGTTTCCAGCGATGCCCGGTTCACGGTCGGCATATGGCCGGCATGGCGGCCAATAATGACATGCAGCCGCACCAGCGGCACGCCGGTGAGATAGGTCTCGACCATTGAGGTGACACGACCGTCAAAGGCTTCGGCCATCCGCTCGGAAATACGGGTGCGGGCGGCATTGTCGAACCGGTCATGCGGGACATAGACGAGGGCGGAGATGAAGCGGTCGAACTGGTCGCGCCGCAGCAGCAGGCGCACACGCGGGCGATCATACAGCGCCAGAATGTCCCGGGTGTGGGCCAGCAGTGTTTCGGTGTCGATCTGGAAAAGGTCGTCACGCGGATAGGTTTCCAGCACGGTGGAAAGGGCACGGGCGGAGTGGCTGTCCGGTTCCAGCCCGGCAGCATTGATGACAGCCTCCGCCTTCAGGCGCAGATAGGGAATCTGCTGCACGGAATGGGTATAGGCGCTGGAGGTGAGCAGGCCGATGACATGCACCTCGCCGGTGAGGCGGCCCTGCGCGTCATGGGTCTTGATGCCCACATAATCCATCGTGTCGCGCCGGTGAACGCGCGAGCGCAGACTGGCCTTGGTGAACAGGATGGGCTGGGGCGAGGCAAGGAAGGCGCGGATTTCCGGCGTGGTGATGACAGGAATATCGCCCAGTCGCAGTTCATGCACTGCCGGGTCGCGCAGCACGCCAAGGCCACTGGCCGGCAGTTCATGCAGGCCACCATCAGCCGTGATGTCGTAATGGCGCAGGCCGAGAAAGATGAAATTGTCTGCGGCCAGCCAGGAGAGCAGGTCTGCCGCCTCCTGCGCCTGTGCGCCGCTCACGCCATTGCGACCCTGGCGGTAACTGTCGGCCAGCGCCAGAACCTGGCTGCGCATGCTCTGGAAGTCTTCATTGGCCGCGCGCACATCCGTCAGTGTCTCGACGATCTCGCCCCGCAGTTGCGCCCCTTCTGCCGGGCTGATGACGGGAATATGCAGATGGATGAGGCTTTCGCGTCGTCCTCTCGCTCCGGCCCGTCCGGAATCCTCCAGCCCTTTCACGCGGCCCTGAATGTCACGCTCCACATGCAGGATGGGGTGGGTTGCCAGTTTCAGCTCGATGCCACGTGCCGCGACAGCACCCACCACCGAATCGAACAGGAATGCCATATCGTCATTCACCGCCTCAATGATGGTGATGGGCGCTTCCGGCGTATCGGGTGTGAGTTGCGGGTTGAACAGGCGCACATCACTGGTGCCAACACGGCGGCTGGAGACATGCTCCCATGCGCGCCGGGTGAGATCTGCCAGAAAGGTGGGGGTAAGCGGCAGGATGTCTTCCGGCGTCATGTCTGCCAGAAAGGCGCGGATAAAGGCTGCTGGCACATGCCCGCTCGCAGGGGTGCCCCGGGCAAGGAGAGCCTGTGTCTGTTCCACGCGCTTTTGTGCGTTGAGGCGTGCCTCAGCCTCGTGAAAGCCGTTCGTATCCATCCTGTCTCTCCCCTGCGCAGTGGGCGCAGCCCCCTTTATGCCCGCCGAAGCATGCATGGCGGCAGCATGACTTTCACCATTTGCCGCGACGCCTGAATGACGTGGAAACGATGCACCATGATTTGCACGAAGCCTAAGGGAACGGAAGAAAAAGACAAAATATTGTCACGCCTTGAATGAATTTTACAGCAGGATGGAATAATTCAAGTGCAGGACAGGAAAGATGCCGGCTGGGCAGATCTTGCACAGCCGGTTCCGGTTATTGCGATGCAAAAGCCGGCTTGGGGGATTGGCTTCAAAAAACCAGTGAGTGGTGGATCTGTGCGCCCGCCCATGCCCCGTCCGCAACCGCCAGAGAGACGGAGTGCGGCACGCGTGCGACATCTCCGCAGGCATAGATGCCGGGAACCGAAGTGGCTTTTTGCGGTGTGGTCTGGATCTGGGTGCCCATGGGCGTGTCCTCCAGCACACAGCCGGCCGTGTGCGCAAGGCCGGTTGCCGGCGCGGTGCGGGAGGCCATGAACAGGCCCGCAAAAGACAGCAGGCGGCCATCCGCAAGGCGCACATCTGCCACACCTTCCACCCGCATCACGGGTGTTTCTTCCAGCGTGACCTTGCGATGTTGCAATTCCGCGCGTTGCCCGGCATCCGGGCTGACGGCATCGTTCAGCAGAAGTGTCACAGTGCCCCATTCCGGTAACAGCATGGCCTGATGCACAGACATGGGACCTGTGGCGATACAGCCGATGGCGCCTTGGCCCAGCTCGTAGCCATGGCAATAGGGGCAGTGGAAAATGCTGCGCCCCCAGCGCTCGGCGACACCCTCCACCACTGGCAGCGTATCGCTCACGCCGGTTGCAAACAGCAGGCGGCGGCCATGAGACTGCACGCCGCTGCAGGTGGTGACCCTGAACGCATCGTGCGCGCCTTCAACCTTCTCGGCCAGATCATCCTGCCAGCTCAGGGTGGGGTAGGCCAGAAGCTGGGTTCGGGCAATGCGGGCAATTTCGCCGGGGTTGACGCCATCCTGCCCCAGAAAGCCATGAGAGCTCTGGGCAAAGCGGTTGCGGCGCTGGCCGGCATCAATGATGAGAACGGAACGCCGCGCGCGTACAAGCTGGAGGGCTGCGGCCATGCCCGCATAGCTGCCGCCAATAATCATCACATCATATGTCATGGCTTATGCCTTTTCCTGTGCGCGGGCCGCGCGGACAGCGCCAGCGCGCCGGTTGAAATCGGCAGAAAGGTCCGCCAGCGTGACGGCCTCGAAATGCTGCAACAGCAGGGCCTCTGCCTCATTGAAAGCGGTATTGAGCATGGCGTTGACCGATTGTTCCACCAGACATTCGGGCGTCTCATTGCGATTGCCGATGGCGAAAATGGCGGGTTCGCCCAGCGCTTCATGGAGCGTGCGCAGGGTGAGCGTCTTCGGGTCACAGGCCAGCACCCATCCTCCCGCATGGCCGCGGGTGGAGGTCACGATGCCGGCCTCACGCAGCAGGCCCATGGTGCGGCGCACGACCACCGGGTTGGTGTTCATGCACTTGGCCAGAAGTTCAGAGGTGAGGGGGTCTTTATGTTCCATCATATGCAGCAGCGCATGCAGGACGGATGAAAGCCGGCTGTCTCTTTTCATGTAACTTCAAATATTACGAATTGGGAATGGCCGCAAGTCTACTTTTCTGAAAATGCGGTTGTGTCGCGACCACCAGAGGATGCGGAAAAGGAGTTGGTGGTGCTATGATCACGCAAGCGTGAAGATGAATCCGCCTGTGCGAAAAAACCTTCACCTGAACAGGGTATCGGGAAGCAGGCGCCGGCCAGTGCTGCCGGAACACCGGATCATGCGTCAATGCGGGGAGAGTGCCATGATGGACAGGCCAGTTGGTGCAGATGAAGGGGCGGATGCTCCATCTTCCCGCTCTGGCATGGGTGGGGGAGCATCCGGACTGCCGGCCCCTGCAATGCCGCCCGGCCTGACAGCGGTGCCGGTGCGACATGCCGATTTCCTGCTGCTGGGCGGCGGCATGGCCAGCGCGGCAGCCGCCGCCACGCTGCGGGGGGAGGGGGCGGAAGGCTCCATCATGCTGCTCTCGGCCGAGCAGATGCCGCCTTATCACCATCCTGCCCTGTCCAAGCAGGTGCTGCTGGGGCTGGAGGAAACGGACCGCATCTTCATTCACCCTGCAAGCTTCTATGAGGAAAACAGGATTGACCTTGCCCTTGGTGTGCAGGTGGTGGGTCTGGATACGGAGCGCCATACCGTCACCACGCTGGGTGGCGGGCAAATCACCTATGGCCAGCTGCTGATTGCCACCGGCGCGACGCCCAAGCCGCTGCGGGTGCCCGGCTCGCATCTGCCGGGCGTGTTCACCCTGCGCCACATGACTGATGCCGAGGCCATCCGCGCCGCTATTCCCGGTGCCCGCCGCGCTACCGTGCTGGGCGGGAGTTTCCTTGGTATGGAAATCGCCATGGCGCTGCTGGATGCAGGGCTTGAGGTCACGATCATTGAACAGGGGCCGCTGCTGCTGCGCCATCTGGAAGCGCCGCGGCTATCGGATTATTTCTGCACCTATGCCCGCGAACGGGGCGCAACCGTATTGCTGGACGATACGGTGAAGGCGCTGCATGGCGCGGGCCGGCTGGAAGAGGTGGAGACCTCCGGCGGCACCCGCATCGCCTGCGATCTCATGGTAGTGAGCATTGGCGTGACACCCGCCACCGGTTTTCTGGAAGGCAGCGGGGTGGCTCTGGAAAACGGCTATGTGGTGGTGGATGCCCTGCTGCGCACCAGCGCGCCGGATGTGTTCGCGGCCGGCGATGTCACCACCTTCTATGATCCGGTCTTTGCCCACCATCGCCATATCGAGCATTGGGACAATGCGCTGAAGCAGGGGCGGCTGGCCGCCCGCAACATGATGGGCCGGCGCATGCCCTATGATGAGGTGTCCTACTTCTTTTGCGAGGTGGGAGACATCGGCTTCAATGTGCTGGGCCTGACCGAAGGGGCAGACAACTGGGTTTCACGCGGCAAGCTGGATGATGGCTCCTATGCCATGTTCTATCTCAAGGGTGATGTGCCGCGCGCCCTGTTCTCCGTGGGCCGCCCCCCGGATGAAACGCGGGTGACGGAGGGGCTGATCCGCCATCGCGTGGGGCTGGGTGCCATCAAGGACAAGCTGCACGAGCCGGAATATGTGCTGAACCAGATTCCAACCCAGACCGCGCTCATTCTTCAGGGCGGGGGAGCCATGGGGGCCTTTGAGTGCGGCGTGGTGCGGGCGCTGGAGGAAGATGGCATCTTCCCGGATATTGTCGCCGGTGTTTCCATTGGTGCGCTGAACGGGGCGATTATCGCCGCCCATCCGCGCAATGCCACCGAGGCGCTCACCAGCTTCTGGGCAGACATGACCGTGAACACGCCGCTGCTGCCGCTGGTGGACATGCGCCGCTGGCTGGCCGCCATGCAGGTGGTGACGTGCGGCGTGCCGAATTTCTTTACCCCGCGCTGGCTGCTGCCGCAGCTTGGCCCGGCCATGTGGCCCGCCAACTGGACCAGCCTCTACGATACCTCACCCATGAAAAAGCTGCTGGAAAGCTATGTGGACTTCAAGGCGCTGAAGACCAGCCCGGTGCGCCTGCTGGTGAGCGCGGTGGATGTGACCACCGCGACCCTCACGGTTTTTGACAGCTATGTGGACGACCTGACCGCAGACCATTTGCTGGCCAGCGGCAGCCTGCCGCCCGGCTTTCCATGGACAGAAATCAACGGTCGCGCCTATTGGGATGGGGGCATCATCTCCAACTCGCCGCTGGATATGGTGCTGGAGCGTTGTGGAACGCATGGCAAAAGGGTCTTCATTGTGGACCTTTTCTCCGGTCATCGCCCCCTGCCGGCGAACCTGATGGAAGTGATGGCCCGCCGCGATGAGATCGTCTATGCCGAGCGGGTTCAGAACGACCTGCACCACCGGGAGAAGGTGGAGAATTACAGGCGTCTGATCGACTATGTGATGGACAGGATGGAGCCTGCCGAACGCGCCCGTTTCGAGCGTCTTCCCATCTATATCCAGCTGATGGGAGACGGGGCCTCCACCACCATCACCCGCTTCGTGCGCGAGGGCCAGCGCGGGGAGCATGCAACCAAGGATTATGACTTTTCCGACATCGCAATTCATGCAAATCAGCAGGAAGGCTATGCGGTTGCTCGCCGCGCGCTTGGTGCGCGGACGGACAGGAATGTCGTTTCCGTGGTCCCTCCGGTTATGACAGGAAGTTGATTGATCTGGTGCCAGAGGTACCTTGTTGATCCCCGAAACGGGTGCTAGGTCTCATCTCCAAGACGCGGACGAGGGACTTCCCGGTGCTGGCTTGCCCGGTGATTTCGTCTCCGTGGGCAGGGGCGGCCGGTGTCGTTCCCGCTCTCCGGCGTCATCAGGTTTCGGGTATGCGAGAGGCGTTCCACGCCGGGTCATACCCGTCCCCCAACCCATGCCAAGCCCTGACCGGCATGGGGAAAGGCGGGCCGGATGGTATCCCCCCATGGCACCATCCGGCTCGTTATCTTCCACCATATGGACCCTTTCTCCGCCGTTTCCCGGAGAAGCCGGATTCACGCCCTCCTGTCCGGCCCATGGCGCCCGATATTGCGGCGCGCATAGGCAATCCCGCGCAAGTTCAGGCGTTCCGGGTACAGGTTTGTACAGGGTTTGGGCTGCTGTCAGTGCCCGGCCTTGCGTCGGGCCTTGCGCTCATACATGAGGCGATCTGCCTCTGCCAGCATGCGGGTGAGCGGGATGTTTCCATCTACCACCGTCTCCACCACGCCCATGCTCACGCTGATGTGATAGGGCCGCTTCAGCTCCGCATTCATCAATGCGACCTGATCCTCCAGCCGCGCCTCCAGGGCTACAGGTTCAAGGCCGGGAGAGATGATTGCCACACAGAACTCGTCTCCACCAAAACGCGCCATCACATCACTGGCGCGAAAACTGCGGCGCATGGCATGTGCCACATCGCACAGCAGGGCATCGCCCTGTGCGTGGCCCAGTCCGTCATTGACCTTTTTCAGGCCATCCACATCCAGAAAAGCGATCTGAAGGCGGACACCGTTTTTCAGGATGCCGGCCATCTCCGCCGCATGCATGCTTTCATCAAAGCCGTGCCGGTTGAGAAAGCCGGTCAGCTTGTCTGTTGATGCGGTTTTCCAGATCTCGCTATTGGCCTGCTGAAGAGCCAGAGTCCGGTCCGTCACGCGCTGCTCCATCTCGCTGCGGATGCGGATATTCTCCATGGCCACGGAAGTGGAATCCGCGAGGGATTGCAGCATCTGCACTTCCAGTGCTGTGGCCACATGGGGGGTCGCCCAGTAATTGCCGATGGCCCCGACAGGCTGCATGGTGCGGATGGGGACCATGGCCAGACTTTTCACGAATGTGGGCCGGTAGGCATCCTTGGGAATGCGGGGATCGGCATAAATATCGGGAATGACCACGCTCTGGCGATGGCGCATCACCCAGCCACTGATGCAGATATCCTGCGAGAACCGAAGCCCCTTCCAGAGCGGCTCGATCGCGTCTTCATCCACATAGCGACAATAGAGGCCCTCATCATTCAAGACGAAAGTCGCGCCATCACAGCCCGTGATCTCGCGCGCAGCGGCGCGCACGATCTGCTGGACCTCTTCAAGCGTCTGCGAGAAAGACAGCTCCTGCACGGCGCGCAGCAACCGTTCCACGGCCGTTACGTTCAAGGGTGCCTGCGCATCATCATCGCCCTGTGTGACAGAGGCTTCCCCAGAGCTGGACAGACGCATTACGATTCCCGGCTTCAAATGGACAGGACATGTGAAAGCCCATGGTCTTGGGCCATCATATCTTGCCGGACCATGCCTGTTTTGGAAGCCGGGAGCAAGCAGGCCTGACCTATGGGCACACATGCCATGGGGACATGGCATGATGCGGGCCGTGCGGCGGCATCAATGGCTCTGTCTGGTCCGCCCAAGCCTTTCTGTTCCAAGCTCTTTTCCGCGAGCCGCGGAGGGGAGGCAGGCCGTGCGGCCAGCGGTGGGCGTGTGCCGTGCCGGCTATGGCATTTCACTTGAGAGCCGGGAAAGTGAGTGATGGAGACCCCTGGCAAAAAGCTGGATGTCCTCATCACTCACGATCAGGGGCGGCAGAATGCGGGTTACATTGTCACCCGCCGGAATTGTCAGCACCCGCCCGTGCAGGCGCAAGGCCTCGACCATCTGCTGCGCGGGCAAGACGGTTTTGATGCCCAGCATCAGACCCCGCCCGCGCACCTCCCTGATGAGATCTGGGAAATGGCCTGCCGCGTCCTCCAGCACCGCGCGAAGCAAGACACTCTTGCGGCGCACTTCGGCAAGCATGTGATTGTCCTGCACAATATCAAGAACGGCATTGGCCACAGCCATCGCCAGCGGATTGCCGCCGAAGGTTGAGCCATGCGCGCCCGGTGTCATGCAGCTGCCCGCGCGCCGGGTTGCAAGGCAGGCCCCGATGGGAAAACCGCCGCCCAGCCCTTTTGCCAATGTCATGATATCGGGTGCGACCCCTGCCTCCTGATGTGCGAACAAAAAGCCGGTGCGCCCCATGCCGCACTGGATTTCATCGAAAACCAGCAACAGCCCCAATTCGTCACAAAGTGCCCGCAACTGGCGCAGGAACGCATGGTTCGCCACCTGAATGCCGCTTTCACCCTGAATGGGCTCAATCATGATGGCTGCGGTTTGCGGCCCGATGCGCGCGCGAACGGCGGCAATGTCTTTTGTCGGGCACAGGTCAAAGCCATCGACGGACGGGCCGAAGCCATCCAGATATTTTCTGTTCCCTCCAGCGGCCATGGTTGCCAGTGTGCGGCCGTGAAACGCGCCCTCAAAGGTGATGATCCGCCACCGCTCATCATGGCCGCAGGCATGCTGATAGCGCCGCGCGATCTTGATCGCACATTCATTTGCCTCCGCGCCTGAATTGGCGAAGAAGGCGAGATCGGCAAAGCATGCGGCTGTCAGTCTTTCGGCCAGACGCTCGCCATCCGGGATGCGATAGACATTGGACAGGTGCCAGAGCCTGCGCCCCTGCCGCTCCAGCGCCTTTACAAGATGCGGATGCGCATAGCCCAGTGCATTGACGGCAATGCCTGCGCCAAAGTCCAGATAACGCTCCCCCTCTCTTGTCGTGAGCCATGCGCCCTCACCCTGCTCGAACAGCAGGGGGGCGGGCTGGAATACGGGAAGAAGTGCATGGGTCATGGGCTTCACTCCGCAGGGCTTTCGCTGGTTGCGGTCTGGACCGGGGTTTTGCGTGGCAGGCGCCCATTCAGCAGCATGTAGGACAGAAGGCCGATCACCAGCCCCCAAAAGGCCCCGCCAATGCCAAGCATGTTGATGTTCGCTGCCGAGGCGAGAAAGGTGATGAGCGCAGCTTCTCGCGATGACGGGTCCGCCATTGCGCCGGCAAGGCTTCCGCCAATGGTGCCAAGCAGCGCAAGGCCGGCCAGCGTGGTGATGAATGTTGCCGGAAAGGCCATGAAGACCGCCGCCAACGTGACGCCGAACACGCCCACCAGCACATAGAAACAGCCCGCCGCAATTCCCGCGATCCAGCGCTTCGAGGGGTCCTCATGGGCTTCTCTCCCCGTTGCAATCGCAGCTGTGATGGCGGCGATGTTGAAAGCGTGAGAGCCAAACGGGGCCATGATGAGCGAGCCAAGGCCCGTGACGGTCACGATAGGGTTGGCGCTGGTGTTGAACCCGTCATTGCGCAGCACCAGCATGCCGGGCATGTATTGGCCGGTGAGCGTGATGAGAAACAGCGGCAGTGCCACACTCAGGGCGGCATTCAGCGTGAATTCCGGCACGGTGAGCACGGGCACGGCGAATTGCAGTTGCAGGCCGGACAGGTCCACCCGCCCTTGCGTGAGCAGGAAGCCAAGGCCAATCATCAATATGCCAACCACCGCATAACGGGCGGAAAAGCGCTTCAGCAGCACATAAGAGACGATGAGCAGGCCCACCAGAACCGGGTCCACATTCGCGCTGCCAAATGCCCCGATACCGAATTGCAGCAAAATGCCAGCCAGCAGCCCCGCCGCAATGCCGGGTGGAATGAGCCGGATCACCTTCTCGAAACAGCCGGAAAGCCCGAGCAGCACAAAGCCTGCCGCTGAAAGCATGTAGGCCCCTATGGCCTGCGGATAGGGCGTGGTGGCAAGGGCCGTGACCAGAAATGCGGCGGCAGGCGTGGACCATGCCGTGATGACGGGCGCACGATAACGCCAGCTGAGATAAAGCCCTGTCAGCCCCACCCCCACCGAAACCGACCAGACCCATGATGCTGTCAGCTCCGGGCTGAGACCGGCCACGCGGGCCGCCTGAAACACCAGAATGAAGGTGCCGCCATAGTTGACGATGACCGAGATCATCCCGGCAACCGTGGGGTGAAGCAGATCCTTCACATGGATGGATGATGGACTGGACGACATGATGTTTCCCCGGAAAGGCAGGGCTTGAAGCCTTGAAGACGGCTTGACATCTAACGGACAAATGGCCTGATATTCCCATCCAATTATTGGAAATGGACCAGACCATTTGTTCCGCCACACGCAGCTTGAAACCGTCAAGGCATGGCTTGCCCACCCGGCCCATGCGGCCATGCCGCTGCATGCGCGCATCCAGCGGGCCATCCGCCAGTTGATCCTTGATGGCGCGCTGGGGCCGGGAAAACCGCTTCCCGCCTCACGCGCGCTGGCTGTGTCCCTGTCGGTCTCGCGGGATACGGTTGAGGCGGCCTACAGCCAGCTTCATGCGGAGGGTTTTATCGAGCGGCATGTGGGCAGCGGCAGTTTTGTGGCGGAGATGACGGCATTTGCCCCCGCCCGTCGGCGCTCCCGGCGCGATGCCCTTGCGGGCATTCAGGCCCCCAATCTGAGCCGGCGCGGCAATGCCATGTTCCAGAGCGGTGGTGTGCGCGAAATGTTGAAGCCGCGCCCTTTTGCCCCCGGCGTGCCGGATACGTGCAGCTTTCCGCTGGCCCTGTGGGAGCGGCTGGAGCGGCAGGTGCTGAAAGATATGGGCACGACCGCCCTGCAACATGCAGATCCGCAAGGCGTGGAAACGCTGCGTCACGCTATTGCCGATTATGTGAACCTTGAACGTGGTGCCCGTGCCTCAGCCGACCGCGTTCTGGTGCTGACAAGTTCCCAGCAGGCGATGACCCTTTGCGCGAACCTGCTGCTGGACCCCGGTGAGCGGATCTATATTGAAGACCCGGCCTATTATGGTGCGCGCAAGGCCTTCGAGGCCGCAGGGCTTGAATGTGTGCCTGTGCGCGTGGACCGGCAGGGCGTGCGGGTTGAGCCGGTCCTGAACGACCCGCATCCGGCCCGTGCCATTTGCCTTACGCCATCCCATCAGTTTCCCACCGGAGCAACTCTGGCGCTGGAGCGGCGTCTTGCGTTGATTGAATGGGCCGCCCGGAACCAAGCATGGATTATCGAGGACGATTATGACAGCGAGTTCCATTATGCGGGCAAGCCCACGGCCTGCGTGCAGGGGCTGGATGCGCATGAGCGGACGATCTATATAGGCACCTTCACCAAATCCCTCTTTCCGGGCTTGCGGATCGGTTATGTGGTGCTGCCGCCGCAACTGGTGAAGCCGATGACGGTGGCCCGCACGCTGCTGGATGGGCACACGGCCTCCATCACGCAACTGACGCTGGCGCGTTTCATGGAGGGCGGGCATTTTGGAGCGCATGTGCGCACCATGCGCGGCATTTATGCCCAGCGGCTTGAGGTGCTGGACGCTCTGGTTCGCAGGCATCTGTCCAGCTTTGTTGAGGCGCGCGTTCCTGTCGGTGGCCTGCAGATGCCCTGTGTGCTGACCTGTGACCTGTGTGAGCACACAGCTATTGATGCCGCGCGCCATGTTGGGGTGGATGTGCTGGGCCTGTCTGCCCTGCATGCTGCCGGGAATGGCAAGGCCGGGTTCCTGATGGGTTTTGCTGCCTATACGCCTGCAGAACTTGAACTTGCGGCAGGGAAACTGGCGCGCGCGCTTCACATGCAGGAATAAGCCTGCCGGGCCTGCTCCCCTCGGGGGCGAAACCTTCAGGCATGGCCATTTAAGACCATGGCAAAATACGGCAATATCTTTATGTTTCCAAAAGTGGACCATCTCGGGATATGGATGCTGCGAAAGGCCCCAACAGAGGGCCGCAGGGGGAAGGTGACGTGTGAATCTGCGGCAGCAAATTCTGGCGCTGGCCATCGTGCCGCTTGTCGTTGCCATTCTGGCGATTACGGCATTGCTCACCTGGCAATCGACCCATCTTGTGCGTTCCAGTATCGCAACCTTCGAGCGCAACATGCTGGCTGCAAAGCAGACAGAGTTGCTGAACCTGACCAACCTTGCTCTTTCCGCTATCAATGAGATTTATACAAATGCGGGGCCAGATGATGAGGAGGCAAAAGAAAAGGTCCGTAATATCCTGAATGCTCTCGACTATGGGGAGGACGGATACTTCTTTGTTTATGATTATCATGGCACGAGTATTGTTCATCCACGGCAGACCTTCCGGCCGGGTCGTAACTGGCATGACCTGACCGACCCTGACGGCAACAAGGTGATTGCACGATTGATCGAGAAAGCCCGCGAGGGTGGCGGGTTATTCCAGTATAAATGGGAAAAGCCCTCTCTGGGACAGACCGCAGACAAGCTGTCTTTCGCCGCTGGACTTGATAAATGGGGCTGGATGCTGGGGACAGGCGTTTATCTGGATGATGTCTTTGCGCAGACTGCGACCGCCAATGCCGACCTGCGCGCAACCATTGGGCGCACATTCTTTATTGTGGCCGGAATTGCGGTTCCAGCCGTGCTCGTTGTCTTCGCCACCTGCATGCTGCTGAACCTGCGCGAGCGCAGGCTGGCAGACGAGAAGCTGAAAAAGCTGACGCAGCGCATTATCGACACGCAGGAAGAGGAGCGTTCACGCGTGGCGCGGGAGCTGCATGATGGCATTTCGCAAAATCTTGTCGGTGTGCGCTATGCGATCGACCTGGCCCGCCGCAAGGTGAACCGTGACAATATTGATGCCGTGCAAGCGATTGAAAAGGGCGCGAATGCCCTGAATGATGCCATCAAGGAAGTGCGGCGCATGTCGCATGAGCTGCGCCCCCATGTTCTGGATGACCTTGGCCTCACAGCCGCCCTAGAGGCGCTGATCAACAACTTCTCGGAGCGCAACAATATTGATGCCAGTCTTGAATCTGTGGCTTTCAAGAACAGGCTTGTACCTGAGGCAAAGATTGCCCTTTATCGCGTTGCGCAGGAGGCATTGACGAATATTGAACGCCACGCCAATGCCACGAAAGTGGCGGTTCGCTTCACCAGCAGCCATGCGCAGGATGCGGGCGGCATGAACGGGCAAGGTCGCCTGCAAATGGATATTATTGATAATGGGCGCGGTTTTTCGCCCCCCCGCAATACAGGCTCCGGGCTGGGACTGCGCAACATGCAGGAACGAATGGCGCATTTTGGTGGTCATGTGGAAGTCGAGAGTTCCCACAAAGGCACCCGGCTGACAGCCGTATTGCCGCATTCCGCGCTGATCGGGCGGCAATCACAGGCGGAGCCGACATGAGCCACACCACGCCCCCCACCAAGGTTTTGCTGATTGATAACCACCCGCTCGTTCTGGATGGGCTGCAAGCCATACTTGAGACCTATGATCACATTGAAGTGGTGGGCACCGCACCGCTTGCTGCCGAAGGGCTGGATATTGCCATCCGAACCCGGCCCGCAGTGGTGCTGATGGATATCAACATGCCGCAAATGAATGGCATAGATGCGATCGAGATGTTTCGGGAGCGTGTGCCATCCTCTCGCCTGCTGATGCTCTCCATGCATGATAGCCGGGAGTATATTTCGACATCCGTGATGTATGGTGCATCCGGTTATATTCTGAAAGATGTTTCAACAGATGAGATCGTGGCAGCCATTGATGCGGTAGCGGCAGGCGGAACCTATTTCTCGGAAGGTGTGCAGGAGGCGCTGCTGGAACGACGGGCCATGCCTGCCCTGACCACTGCCCTCACGACACGGGAGCAGGATGTGCTGCTTCTTATCACACAGGGCTGTAGTAACCGGGATGCGGCACGGATACTTGATATTTCCGAGCGCACAGTGGAAACGCATCGCAAGAATATCAAGAAAAAGATTGGTGTGACAACAACAGCAGGAATCATCCGCTATGCCATCGACAATGGGCTGATGAGTAAAGGCTCCTTGTAGGGTGGTGGGTTTTCCTAAAAATAATAATGGGCAGGGAGCGCTATGTTAGAAATATTTCTGTTTTCGGCCGGTGTTCTAAGCGGGGCCATCAATGCCCTTGCAGGAGGAGGCTCCTTCATTCTGCTCCCTGCATTGATGTTTGCCGGAGTGCCGCCTGTTCTGGCCAATGCCTCGAACACCTATGCGGCCATGCCCGGTTATATGAGCGGCGCTTTCGGTTTCTGGAGCTATATATCCCAATACAAGAAGAGGCTTCTGGCCTATTCTATTGTTTCTGTTGTTTGCGGCTATCTGGGTGCAGAGCTGCTTCTTGTCGTTTCCGATGAGCAGTTCGCCATTCTGGTGCCATGGCTGATGCTGGTTGCTGTCCTGCTGTTCGCGTTTGGTGGACAGATCAGCCTATATCTGCGCCAGTTTTCATCGCAACGGCGCAGTACGCAGATTTTTGGAGCCATTGCTCTTTGGATCTTTCTTGCCGCAGTATGTGTATATGGCGGGTTCTTCAATGCAGGGCTTGGAATTCTGCTTCTGGCCTTCCTTGCAACAGCCGGTGTTTCAGACATTCATGCCATGAATGGGCTGAAGCTCTGGATCTCAGCCCTGATCGCAATGGTTGCCGTTGCGCGCTTTGCATGGAGCGGGGCGATTGACTGGTATAGCGGCTCCATCGCTCTGGTTGGGGTGACGCTTGGCGGCTATGTTGCTGCCCGCTATGCCTATCTCATTCCTGCAAAAGCGTTGCGCATTGCCATCATTATCTATGGTGTCCTGATGACTGCCTATTTCTTCTGGAAAATACCGGGATAAAAACCCGGAAGACGCAAGCCTTCCGGGTTTCTGAAAAGCAAGGCTCAGGCCGGTTTACTGGCCTGAGGCCTGTGCCGAGAACACAAAGCTGTCATAGCTGTATTCAGCAACGCGGAACCATTCAAAGCCCTCATCCCGGAATTTCTTCCATTCCGGATAGATCTTGGCCCATGTCTCCGGGTATTTTTCCATGAACTCGCCATACAGATCAAAACTGATCTTGTAGGCGGTATCCAGAATGTCGCGCGGCATGGGGCGCAGTTGCGTGCCCTTGCCAACAAGCGAGCGGATGGCGGCCATATTCTTCACATCATACAGGGTCTGCATGTTCATGTTCGTCGCACGGAATGCGGCTTCCAGAACGGCCTTGTAGTAATCCGGCAGCTTGGCCCACTCATCCTTGTTGACGAAGAAGTGGATGGTTAGCCCGCCTTCCCAGAAAGCCGGATAGTAGTAATAAGGTGCAATATTGTAGAATCCGAACTTCTCGTCATCATAAGGGCCAACCCACTCGGCAGCATCAATCGTGCCACGCTCCAGCGCCGGGTAAATATCTCCACCCGGAAGTTGTTGGGGCACAACGCCAAGCCGGGACATCACCTCGCCCGCGACCCCGGCAATACGCATCTTGATGCCCTTGAGGTCTGTCAGGCTGTTGACCTCCTTGCGGAACCAGCCGCCCATCTGCGCGCCTGTTCCACCGCCGGGAAAGCCAACGATATTGTAGTTTGACAGGAAGGCATCATAGGCTTCATTTCCGCCGCCATGGTAAAGCCAGGCATTTTGCAGGCGGGTATTCAGGCCGAAGGGCAGGGCAGAGCCGATGGCGAAAGTCGGGTCCTTGCCCGTGAAGTAGTACCCACAGGTATGCGCCATTTCGACCGTATTGGACTTCACGGCATCAATCGCCTGCGGTCCGGGAACAAGTTCGCCAGCCTGAAAGACCTGAATCTGGAACTTGCCCTGTGTCATCTTCTCGATGATTTTGGCGGCATAAACAGCCCCGCCATAGATGGTATCCAGATTGTTCGGGAAGCCGGATGTCAGGCGCCAGCGAATGGTTGGCAGTTCCTGCGCAAGGGCGGGAGAAGGAAAGCTAGATGCTGCGGCCGCTGCGCCGGCACCAACCAGAACACTTTTGGACAGAAAGCCTCTACGATCAATCGACTGTGTCATTGTTTCCTCCACTCTTGTTTATTTTCAGGAACAGGATCGAAGGTTAGGCTTCCCGGCACTACCGGGAAGCGGATTGTTGGAGAGGGTGATCGCCCGTTTATTTTGGCGCATCAGCAGGTTTCACACCAAAGGAAGGCGGGGCGGGTGGTGTTCCAAATGATGGCGCTGCAGGTGCCCCAAATGGTGGCGGCGGTGCGCCAAAGGGGTTTGCGCCACCCGCACCCGGCATGGGCACATTGACCTTGATCGAGGTTGGGTCAACCACCTTTGCCCCGGATTTGTAGTGCATGACAACTTGCGGGAAAAGAATGATGACAGCAACCATGCACAACTGGATCAGCAGAAATGGGATCGCGCCCATGTAAATCTGCATGGATGTCACAGGCTGGATAGTGGCCCCGGTGATCCTGTCCTTATAGGCGCGAATGGGTGCAACGGAGCGCAGGAAGAACAGCGAGAAGCCGAATGGCGGATGCATGAACGAGGTCTGCATATTGACCGCCAGCATCACGCCGAACCAGATCAGGTCGATATCAAGACTGGCCGCAACCGGTGCAAGCAGCGGCACGATGATGAAGGCCAGCTCAAAATAATCCAGAAAGAAGGCGAGGAAAAAGACCAGCGCATTCGCAAGAATGAGGAAGCCGATCTCGCCGCCGGGAACCGATGTCATCAGGTGCTCGACCCAGATATGGCCATTGACGCCATAGAAGGCCAGAGAGAACACGCGTGCACCCAGCAGAATGAACATCACGAATGCCGACAGCTTCACCGTGGCATGAAGGGACTTGCTGAGCAAAGGCAGGTTTAGCTTGCGATTGATGGCAGCAAGCACCAGTGCGCCCGATGCGCCCATCGCGCCGCCTTCTGTGGGCGTGGCAATGCCAAGAAAGATTGTACCGAGCACAAGAAAGATCAACACCAGCGGCGGCACAAGAGAGGTGATGATCTTGCGCAGCATCGCCCAGCCATGAAGCGTGCGCGCCTCTTTCGGCAACGCCGGAACCTTCTGTGGGTTGATAATGGATACGGCGATAATGTAGAGCACATAGATGCCAACAAGCATCAGGGCCGGAACCAGTGCGCCCTTGTACATATCCCCGACCGAACGCCCGAGCTGGTCGGCCAGAATAATCAGCACAAGGCTTGGCGGCACAATCTGGGCCAGTGTACCCGAAGCGGCGATTGTGCCGGCAGCCACGCGCCGGTCATAGCCATAGCGCATCATGATGGGCAGCGAGATGAGGCCCATGGAAATAACGGATGCCGCCACCACGCCGGTTGTGGCGGCCAGAATGGCGCCCACAAAGATGACAGCAAAGGCAAGCCCGCCTCGCACCGGGCCGAACAACTGGCCAATGGTGTCGAGCAGTTCTTCGGCCATTCCGCTTTTTTCGAGGATTAGCCCCATAAAGGTAAAGAAGGGAATGGCAAGTAATGTCTCGTTCGACATCTGCCCGAAGATCCGGTCCGGAATAGCTCCGAACAGGTTGATGGGCAGAAGGCCCAGCTCAATACCGATAAAGCCGAAAATAAAGCCCACAAACGCCAGTGCGAATGCGACTGGATAACCCAGCAGCAAAACGACAATCAGCGATGCGAACATGATCGGCGCAAGATTTTCCGCGATAATTGCAATCACGATCCGCTCTCCCGGTTCTTACTGGGACGAAAGAGCGGCCGCCTCGGCGTCCGCGAGAAGTACCGGGTCAGGAATATCACCGCGCAAAATGGCGATACGCTTGATGAGTTCGGAAAACCCTTGCAAGGCCAAAAGGCTGAAGCCAATGGGGATGAGAGCCCAGGCGGGCCACTGGATCAGGCCGCCCGTATTGTTGGACATCTCTGAAGAGGCGATCTTTGAAAGAACAATGGGCCAGGACAGGTAAATGGTGATGAGGCAGAAGGGCAGGAGGCAAAACAGTGTGCCTAGAATCTCGACCCAGATCTGTCCGCGGCGCGACATCTTTCCATAAACCAGATCGACTTTCACATGCTCATTGCTGAGCAGTGTGTAGGATGCTGCAAGAAGAAAAGCCGCCGAAAAAAGATACCATTGCGCCTCAAGCCAGGCATTTGAGCTGAGAGAGAATGCTTTGCGGGTGATGGCATTGACTGTGCTGATCAAGATGGCGGCCAGCAATAGCCAGGAAACCGCTTTTCCAATAAATGTATTTGTCGCATCTATGGCGCGCGACAGCCAAAGGGCAAGTGGCATCCCCGGTCCTCCCCTCATCATTCTTTTTTCGCCGAAACCGTTCCGAGATGGACGAGCCGTGCGAGCTTATTCAAATGGCATGAGGGGCAGTTCTGTCATGGTCAAGTATTGAACGAATATGGAGGCTCCCATTCTGATGCCGTATCCGTGAAACTGGGTAGATGGGGCTGCTCATCTTGTGCGCCGGGTATGTTTTGCTGCACTGCGTCCTAAAATCCGACCCGCGAGGGGGGCGAGATATGTTGTCCGGCTATCCCCTAAGGCGAGCAAACAGGGGGAAGGGCAGGGGGCATCGTCAGCTTCAGGTCAGGATCAGCCGCGCGCGCTTCAGTTGAATTCAAGTGCAGGAATATCAGCGCAGTGCAGAAGGGGCTGGATGAAGACGGGTTCAATGGTTGCAGCCTGCCTTCAGTTTCCAGAATGTGCTGATGAATGCTGTCGTCCGATAGGCTGGCGCTTCACCCATTGTGGTTTGGGAGGGCGGCTGGCAATGCTGCCGCATGCCTTCCACCGGATGGTTGTTCCCGACCAGTCAGGGTGAAACGATGCGCGCGCGTGCGCACGCCTCTTTTATCGCTCGCAATAAACTGGCTGTCGCGGATGCGCGGCGGCATGAGTGGGCCTGCTCCGCACCAGAATTTTTCCCTGAATCGCGAGCCTTTGAAGCATCCCCGCCGCCAGCACCCATAATTTCCGTGCTGGAACGACCTTTAAAGCCAGTTCACCTGAAGTGCGGCTGGGAGCGGCCTGTTTGGCCGGGTTTCTTGTTTGGGTGGGGCCACGGCATGCCATGCTGCAAACAACAAAAAAGCCGCCTTGCGGCAGCTTGTTTGTAACGCACTGAATATTAAAGAAAACTGGAGCGGGCGATGGGATTCGAACCCACGACCCCAACCTTGGCAAGGTTGTGCTCTACCCCTGAGCTACGCCCGCATCCTGTTTCGCCGCGCCTCAGTGCGTCGCGGTGAAGGTGCTTTTAGAGGTGGCTTTGGTTTTGTGCAAGTCGCAATATCCGGGTTTTCCACAGATCGCGCAAAAATCTGAAATTCCTGACAATCGGGGGCGCAGATGTGAAGGCCGCCAGCACAGGGTTTGTGGCTTCCCGTCTGCATATGCTTGCCGCTTCCGCAAGGGGGGGCTAGAAGGGCTGTAACTTCCCTCAATCCCTCTTTTCGGATGGAGCCGGCGGCGCATGGCCCCCTATCAGTATGCCTACCATATGAGCGGTCTCACCAAGACCTATGCCGGCGGCAAGAAGGTGCTCGATAATGTGCATCTCTCCTTCTACCCGGATGCGAAGATCGGTGTGCTTGGCGTCAACGGCGCGGGCAAGTCCACGCTGCTGCGCATCATGGCTGGCATCGACAAGGATTATGCGGGTGAGGCCTGGGCCGCCGAGGGCGTGCGCGTGGGCTATCTGCCGCAAGAGCCGCATCTCGATGCGGACAAGAATGTGCGTGAGAATGTGATGAACGGTGTGGCCGCGAAGAAGGCCATTCTGGATCGTTACAACGAACTCGCCATGAACTATTCGGACGAGACGGCGGACGAGATGACCCGCCTTCAGGACGAGATTGAGGCGCAGGGCCTGTGGGATCTCGAATCCAAGGTTGAGCAGGCGATGGAAGCCCTTGGCTGCCCGCCGGATGACTGGGATGTCTCCAAGCTCTCCGGTGGTGAGCGCCGCCGTGTGGCCCTGTGCCGCCTGTTGCTGGAACAGCCTGAAATCCTGCTGCTCGACGAACCGACCAACCATCTGGACGCCGAGACAGTGAACTGGCTGGAAGGCCATTTGCGGACCTATCCGGGCGCGATTCTCATCGTCACCCATGACCGCTACTTCCTTGATAACGTCACGGGCTGGATTCTGGAGCTGGATCGCGGCCGCGGCATTCCCTATGAGGGCAACTATTCCTCATGGCTGGCGCAGAAGCAGAAGCGCCTCCAGCAGGAGGGCCGCGAGGATGAGGCCCGCCAGCGTGCGCTTGCGCGCGAGCAGGAGTGGATTTCCGCCTCGCCCAAGGCCCGTCAGGCCAAGAACAAGGCGCGTATCCAGCGCTATGATGATCTCGTCAAGAGTGCCTCGGAGAAGGCCCCACAGTCTGCGCAGATCATCATTCCGGTGGCCGAGCGCCTCGGCAACAATGTCATTGATTTCGAGAATCTCTCGAAGGGCTTTGCCGACAAGCTGCTGATCGACGATCTCACCTTCAAGCTGCCTCCCGGTGGCATTGTCGGCGTGATTGGACCGAACGGCGCCGGTAAATCCACCCTGTTCCGCATGATTACGGGGCAGGAAGAGCCGGATGCCGGTTCCATCACCATCGGGGACTCGGTCAAACTCTCCTATGTGGACCAGAGCCGCGACACGCTGGATGGCAAGAAGACCGTGTGGGAAGAAATTTCCGGCGGCAATGATGTCATCTATGTCGGCAAGAAGGAAATCATGTCGCGCGCCTATTGCGCGGCGTTCAACTTCAAGGGCGGCGACCAGCAGAAGAAGGTCGGCTCCCTGTCTGGCGGTGAGCGTAACCGTGTGCATCTGGCCAAGGTGTTGCAGACCGGCGGCAACGTGCTGCTGCTTGACGAACCCACCAACGACCTTGACGTGGAAACCCTGCGCGCGCTTGAGGAAGCTCTGGAAGATTATGCCGGCTGCGCCGTCGTGATCTCGCATGATCGCTTCTTCCTTGACCGTATCGCCACCCACATGCTGGCCTTCGAGGGCGACAGCCATGTGGAATGGTTCGAGGGTAACTTCGCCGATTATGAGGAAGACAAGAAGCGTCGTCTGGGTGTGGACTCCACCATTCCCAAGCGTCTTCAGTACAAGAAGTTTTCACGCTGACAGCTTTTCGCGCGAAGGGAACTTCTCTTCGCGCGAAGGTTTTGGCTACCCCTTCACAGGGGGGCTTTCTGTTTCGCAATATCAGGACATGCCCATAGGCAGACGGCCCGCTCTCAAGAGGCGGGCCGTTGCATTTCAGGACAGGTTGACAGGCTCTGCTGCGCACACGCTGTTGCGCCCCTGCCGCTTGGCGGCATAAAGGGCACCATCGGCAGCCTCCAGCAGCAGACGGCGGCGCTTGGCCATGTCTCCGCTCGAACCGATGTTCATCAGCGATGACACGCCGATGCTGACGCTGATGCGGCCGTGCCCGCTTTGCACATGTGGAATGTTCAGCTCCCACACAGCCTTGCGCAGCCGCTCGGCCACGGCCATTGCCCCGTGAGGGTGGGTGCTCGGCAAAATGGAGACGAATTCCTCCCCGCCATAACGGCAGACAACATCACGCGGACGCGACAGGTTTGCGGAAAGGGCCTGAGCCACACGTCGCAGGCACTTGTCACCGGCCGGGTGCCCGTAATGGTCATTGTAGAGCTTGAACTGGTCCACATCTATGATGAGCAATGAGACCGGGGCCTGCTCCCGCCGCGCGGCGCTGACCTCGACACGGTAGACCTCCTCAAACTGGCGCCGGTTGAGTAGGCCGGTCAGGAAGTCCCGCTCTGCGGTGGCCTGAAGGCGCTCGTTTGCGGCGGCCAGAATGCGTTCCGCACGTTTGTAAATACTGACATCTGTAAAGGAGACAGAGGCCCCGATGGTGTGGCCCTGGGCATCCCGCACAGGCTTCACGGCAACCAGATAGATGCGCCCTCGCCAGACAAACTCATGCGCGGGCACGCTCTCGCCGCGATCAAAGGCCTGTATGTCGCGCCGGAAATTGACGTCACCTGCGGGTATAATATCCAGAATGGTCCGGCCTTCAATCTCAGCCGGTGACAGATTGACGAGATGCGCGAACGCCGTGTTCACATTCACAAAGCGCCCTTCGCGGTCCAGAACGAACAGGGCAACCGCGTACAGGTCACAATAGGGGCTGATCGCGTCACCCACAGGCTCCATGATGCTGTTGGTGACCAGACGGCATACGCCGCAATAGCCGGAGGCCGTGCCCGTTTCGCTGGGCAGGGGCGCACCGTTCATATCCAGCAGCACGGTTTGTCCGTCCTTGCGGACCATCCGGTGCAGCGTGCGGTGAAGAACGCGCCCTTCACGCATGGCCTTCATCAGGGCCGGGCCAAACGAAATGGCATCCTGAACCGGCATAAGGGACAGATAGGAACGGCCGATCAGTTCCGCCGGTTCAAAGCCCACAATATTGCGGGCCAGACTGGAGGAGAATGTGAATATGCCGGCATCATCCATTTGCCAGGCCCATTCCTGACAAATATCCATAATCCCGGCGACATGGGCACTATCGGTCTGGCCAGCAACGGCCTCACAACCTGTCACCTTGTTGATGCTCACAGGACGCCGACTCCGTTTAAACAAAAGTGACAGCACCGATCCTGAAAGTTTCAGGGCATCATACCTTAAGCCAGATCAAATCGGCCATTATTTTAGCCCTGTACAAGCGGGGTGGCCCTCATATTTGATAGTCGGACATGAGTTGAGGGCCCGTTAAGGTGCCGGGGTCTGGCCGGTGTGCTTTTGAGGGCCCCGTATCGGGGCCCATCCATATTGAAGCCGGATATGAAAAAGGCCGGATGCGTGATGCACCCGGCCTGTGTCGTTACAACTCCCGGCATTTGCTCTGGTGCAGGGCCTGCACCAGAG
The DNA here is from genome assembly GCA_034676585.1 of Xanthobacter sp. Lineage (GTDB taxonomy): Bacteria > Pseudomonadota > Alphaproteobacteria > Rhizobiales > Xanthobacteraceae > Xanthobacter. Next base: position 495,288 of record JAUCBY010000001.1, read on the forward strand.
TTGTCCGGATCACTGGAACAGCAGAACGGTCTTCTGCAGGGTGATCCACACGCCCCACAGCAGCGGCACGCCCACCACCAGCCAGGCGAACAGGATGACGACCGAGGGTGTGGTTGCGGCTGCGGCAGGTGCTGCGGCCTTGTAGGAGGTGCCGGGAATCGGGCCGTCCTTGGCCTCTTCCTCGAAGTCCTCGAAGTCCGCTCCGGCTTCTTCCTCTTCCTGAACCTTCTTGCCGGCGGCCTTCAGCTCTGCATCGGTCATGTAGAGCTTCTCGGCCACGGGGCGCACGAGCAGGTTGCAGATGAAGCCAAGAACCAGCAGGCCGGCCATGATGTACATGGTCTGGTTATAGGAATCCGCGCGCGCCACACCGGAGGCGATCTGGTATTCGCGGATATAGTTCACCAGCACCGGGCCAAGCACACCGGCGGTCGCCCATGCGGTCAGCAGGCGACCATGGATCGCGCCCACCATGTGGGTGCCGAACAGGTCGGCCAGATAGGCCGGAATGGTGGCGAAGCCGCCGCCATACATCGACAGGATGATGCAGAAGGCCAGCACGAACAGGACCACAGAGCCCATGGAGGCTGCGGTGGGCACTGCGGCGTACAGGACGATGCCCAGAAGGAAGAAGATCGCATAGGTCAGCTTGCGGCCGAGCTTGTCGGAGCAGGAGGCCCAGAAGAAGCGGCCACCGATATTGCACAGGCTGAGCAGGCCGGTGAAGCCCGCAGCGATGGCGGCGATCTGTGCGGTCTGGGTGGCATCCAGTTCACCGAAGGTGAGGTTGAGGCCAAGCAGGCGACCGCCAAACACTTCCTGCAACATGGGCGATGCCACGCCGATCACGCCGATGCCGGCGGTCACGTTCAGGCAGAGCACCAGCCACAGCAGGGCGAACTGGGGGCTCTTCCACGCCTTGGACAGATGCACATGGCGATGGGTGACCATGGCATTGGCGCTTGGCGGGGGAGGGGTCCAGCCCGCAGGGGTCCACCCTTCAGCCGGAACGCGATAGGTGAGCGCGCCACCAACCATGAACACGAAATAGATGGCTGCCATTACAAGGAAGGTCTGCCACACGCCGACATCGGTTGCCGATGCAAAATGGCGCATCAGGATATCTGCCAGCGGAGCGCCAATCATCGCGCCACCGCCAAAGCCCATGATGGCCATGCCGGTTGCCATGCCGCGCTTGTCCGGGAACCACTTGATGAGGGTGGAGACGGGCGAGATATAGCCAAGACCCAGACCAATGCCGCCGATCACGCCGGAGCCGATCCACATCAGCCAGATCTGGTGGAAATAGACGCCGATGGCGGAAATGACGAGGCCACCGCACCAGCAGAAGGCGGAAACAAGGCCAGCCTTGCGCGGGCCGGCATGCTCAAGCCAGCCGCCCCACAGCGCCGCGGAAGACCCGAGCAGCACGAAGAACAGGGTGTACATCCAGCCGAGCTGGGAAATCTGCCAATCGCAGCTTGTGGCGAACATGGAGGCGAAGAAGCCCATGTCTGCCGGGCAGGCGACGGATGCCGTGATGCCGACAGCGCGCGAGAGCGGCAGCCAGAACACGCTGAAGCCATAGGCCATGCCGATGCACAGATGGATGGCGAGAGCGGCCGGTGGCACCAGCCAGCGGCTGAAACCGGGTTTCGCAATAGTGCGCTCACGGCTCAGGAATGGGGGTGGCGCTACGGTGGCGAGGGACATGCTTCCTCCTGACTGCTTTTTTCATTGCGCATTTTGGCTCAGGCCGGTGCGCTTGCCTTCTCCCTTTGCAAAGGGCAGGCCACAGTCAGGGAACACGCATGGATACATGAAACTGCCACAATTGGCGTTGTGCAATGTGGACAATTTGTCCACATTTTATCCTGTTACACGGGTCGGGTATGGACAGAATGTCGCAGATCCCTATCGCCCTCTGGGCGGAAGCTGCTCCAGAAAAGCGGCGAGATCTGTGGTGACATGATCCACGTAACGCTCCTGATGCCCTTCCAGTTCCCAGCTTTCACGGGTGGACCCGACTTCGCCGGCTGCCCTCACCAGAACGGTGACCATGCCCAGCGCGTGCGGCACTTCCAGATTGCGTGCCAGATCCTCGAACATCGCCGCCCGACCGGCTTCCACGCCATGGGCCTTGAGGAAGCGCTGATAGGCCTCGGCTGTAGGTTTGGGGTGAAACTCACCGGCCACAATGTCATGCACGGCCTCGAACTGCCCATCCATGCCAAGGCGTGCCAGCACATTGCGGGCATGGCGTTCCGAGCCATTGGTGTAGACCAGCTTGCGCCCGGGCAGGGCCTCAATCATCTGCGCCAGCTTTGGCTCCTGCTCCAGCGTGGAGAGGTCCACATCATGCACGTGGTCCAGAAAGGCGGCGGCATCAATGCCGTGCTCAATCATCAGCCCGCGCAGGGAGGTGCCGTAGCGGCGATAATAATCCTTCTGGATGACGAAGGCATCTTCCGAGGCAATACCCAGAAGGGCGGCGATATAGCCCTTCATCCGCATGTCGATCTGGTTCCACAGATCATGGTGGGCGGGATAAAGCGTGTTGTCGAGGTCAAACACCCAGGTGTCGATCGCGTCGAAACCGCGTGCGGCCAGCGCCCCCATGATACCCTTTCTGCACCCTTCCGGTGCATTCCGTTCTGTTGCCTCAGGCGGGCAAATCAGGCCCGGTCAATAAGGCCCGCGGCTATATATGTCCTGCAAACCTTGCCGAAGTGTATTGAGGCGGCTTTCATAGGCCTCATTCAGGCATGTCTCATCCGTGCCGCAGGCGGCACGCTTTGTGAGCCATTCCTTTTGCGCATCCTGCAACGCCCCGCGCGCACCCATGCCAACAAGATGACCGAGCACATCATACAAGGTGGCCATGCGGACATCCTGATCATTCAGGCCGCGATTGTTGCAGATGGTCTTTTCATCCGGCTTCGTCACGCCGGCACACTCAAAGCTCGCCGCCTGTGCTGTCGTGCCCCACAGCAAAAATGTGGCGAGGAAAAGCACCGGGCCCGCCCAGATGCGGTGCGTGCGGAAAGAAGTTCCCATGTGGCCTGCCATGTTCATATGCCGCTTCCCGTTCGTCATTCGGCCTTGCCGCCACCACTATGGAAACCGCGATAGCCTTCGGCGCGCAACTGGCAGGCCGGGCACTCGCCGCAGCCATAGCCCCAGTCATGACGCGCGCCGCGCTCACCCAGATAGCAGGTGTGGGTTTCCTCGATGATGACCTCGACCAGCTTTGGCCCGCCCAGAGACTGGGCCAGCCGCCAGGTCTGCGCCTTGTCGATCCACATCAGGGGGGTATGCAGCACAAAATGGCTGGCCATGCCCTGGTTCAGCGCCACCTGCATCGCCTTCACGCTGTCATCGCGGCAATCGGGGTAGCCGGAGAAATCGGTTTCGCACATGCCGCCAATGATATGGCGTATGCCCCGCCGATAGGCCAGCGCGGCCGCAAAGGTGAGGAAAATCAGATTGCGCCCCGGCACAAATGTATTGGGCAGGCCGTTCTTTTCCATCTCGATAGAGGTGGTGCGGGTCAGTGCCGTATCTGAAATCTGCCCCAGCGCCTCAAGCGTAATGAGGTGATCCTCGCCCAGCCGTGCGGCCCAGCCGGGACGAAGGCGGGTGATGGCCTCGCGCACGCGGGGGCGGCAGTCGAGTTCAATGTCGTGGCGCTGGCCGTAATGGAAGCCCAGCGTTTCCACCCGGCGAAACCGGTCCAGTGCATAGGCAAGGCAGGTGGTGGAATCCTGCCCGCCCGAGAACAGCACCAGCGCGCTGTCGGTGGCGGCCTCGTCATCCATCGTGGCATATTCGGCGCGGCGGGCAAGGCGGCTGCCCTGAGAGTCTCGGTAAAAGGTCATTCGCCGGGAGCCTTCGCCTCGATTGAAAGCGCGTGAAGGCCACGCGCGATTTCATCCTGCAACAGCGCATTCACAAGCCGATGACGCTCCACCCGGTTCTTGCCGGTGAACTGTTCGGACACCGCCCGCACCCGCAGATGCGTGATGCCGCCATCGCTGCGCCCGCGTGCGCCGGCATGGCCTGCGTGCTTGTGGCTTTCATCCTCCACATCCAGCACCAGTGGATTGAGGCCGTCCTCAAGAGCTTTGCGGATGGATGCAAGGGCTGGATCAGACATGATGTACACCTCATTGGCCGCATGTGATGCGGAAGGAGCCTTATTTAACCCCCTGATGCAGGGAGGGAAAAGAGGCAATATCGGGAGTGCCTGCCTCCAGCGCGTGCCTTGCGGCTTATCCGCGCGTCAAAACCTGATAACTGTGCCTTGGCGTGCGCAGGCTCCGCGTCCTATAAGGGGGCAACGCAGAGGGCATGTTGCGGCGCGTTTGGGCCGACAGGATGTCTTCATGCGCGTTGTCCACACCTGTCCCCCACTTGTGCGCCCCTCGCCCACAGCATGCCCGCCATATGGCTCTTCACCTTGTCGCGAAGGGCTGCCACGCTCATAATCCGTGTACCATGAAACTGGACTCTCCCCTTTTCGACCGTATCCGCGTCAAGCCGGATGAGGACCGCAGAAAGCGGCCGGCAGAAAACTGCTGCCAGTGGCCCGGCTGCACTGCGCCGGCGACGCATCGCGCGCCGAAGGGGCGGAATATGGAGGGGCAATACTGGAACTACTGCGTGGACCATGTGAAGCAGTATAACCAGTCCTACAATTATTTTGCGGGCATGAGCGATGATGCCGTCCACGCCTATCAAAAGGACGCGATGACAGGCCACCGCCCCACATGGCGCATGGGTGCCCGGCGTGGCACGCGCGAGGAAGAGGTGGCCGAGGACCGGCCCGAGACGGACACGCAGGACCCGTTCGGCTTTGGCAGCGAGATGGGCCGCAATTTCCATAAGGCGAGCGCCGAGAGTGCGGCCCGCCAGCGCAGCGTGCGCAATGCCGAAAGGCAGGCTTTTGAGGTTATGGGTCTCGACATTTCCGCCACCGCGGATGACATCAAGGCCCGATACAAGGAACTGGTGAAACTGCACCACCCGGATGCAAACGGGGGAGACCGCTCCTCCGAGGACCGGCTGCGCAGCGTCATTCAGGCCTACACCACCCTGAAACAGGCGGGTCTGTGCTGATCCGTCTGCCCACCACCGGGGTTTGACGCCCCCAGCCGGGGACAGATGGAAAATCTGTCTCTTTTCATGAAGTCAGAGGGCGATTTTTTCAACATGTTGCGCCATCATCGCAGGCAACATGGCAGATCGTGATCTAAACAAAGGGGCGCTGCGCGCGTCCGCGGAGGAGTTATGAGCGGCACCGAGACCCTGGCCCCCACCCCTGACGTGACCCTTTCGGTGCGCGAGACCTTTGGCATTGACCTCGACATGCAGGTGCCGGCCTACTCCGAACCCAATGAGCATGTGCCCGATCTGGACCCGGACTATCTGTTCGACAAGGCCACCACCATGGCCATTCTGGCCGGCTTTGCCCGCAACCGCCGGGTGATGGTGAACGGCTATCACGGCACCGGCAAGTCCACCCATATCGAGCAGGTGGCCGCGCGGCTCAACTGGCCGTGCGTGCGCGTGAACCTCGACAGCCACATCTCGCGTATTGATCTCATCGGCAAGGATGCGATCGTGGTGAAGGATGGCGTGCAGGTCACCGAATTCCGTGACGGCATCCTGCCATGGGCCTACCAGAACAATATCGCGCTTGTGTTCGATGAATATGACGCCGGCCGCCCGGATGTGATGTTCGTCATCCAGCGCGTGCTGGAATCCTCCGGCCGCCTGACCCTGCTGGACCAGAGCCGCGTGCTGCGTCCGCATGCCTCTTTCCGCCTGTTTGCCACCGCCAACACCATTGGCCTTGGCGACACCACCGGGCTGTATCACGGCACGCAGCAGATCAATCAGGCGCAGATGGACCGCTGGTCCATCGTCACCACGTTGAACTATCTCCCGCATGACCATGAGGTGGGCATTGTGCTGGCCAAGGCCAAGCATTTCCAGACCGATGCCGGCCGTGACACCGTGGGCCGCATGGTGCGCCTTGCGGACATGACCCGTCAGGCCTTCATCAATGGCGATCTCTCCACCGTGATGAGCCCGCGCACGGTCATCACATGGGCCGAGAATGCCGAGATTTTCGGCGATCTGGCCTTTGCCCTGCGCGTCACCTTCCTCAACAAGTGTGACGAGCTGGAGCGCCCGCTGGTGGCGGAGTTCTACCAGCGCTGCTTTGGCAAGGAACTGGCCGAGAGCACGGTGAACGTCTCTCTCTCCTGAAGCCAACGGGTGCAGGTACGGCCTGCACCACTCACGATGAGACCCGCGCCGAACCTTTCCGGCGCGGGGTTCCCTCAGCCCGCGCAGCGCTGAACAGTCGCCCGCAGATTTGAAGAGGCCCGTCATGGCCCCCAGCAACCGCACCCCTGGCAAAGCGCAGGGTGAAGCGCCCTCCGAGCCGTTCAAGCGGGCCATTGCCGGCTGCTTCAAGGCCATTGCCGGTGTCAGCGAGTTTGAGGTGGCCTTTGGCGCGGAGCGCCCGGCTCTCATCCCCGGCCGTGTGCGCCTGCCGGAGCCGCCGCGTCGCGTCAGCCCGCATGATGCCGCTATTGTGCGCGGCCATGCCGATTCCCTTGCCTTGCGGCAGGCGTGCCATGACATGAAGCTGCACCATCGCATGCAGCCCGCAGGCGAACAGGCACGCGCCATTTTCGAGGCGGTGGAACAGACCCGCGTGGAGGCGATTGGTGCCAACCGCCTGCCGGGCACGCGCTCCAATCTGGCCGCCATGCTGAGCGAGCGTTACCGGCGCACGAATTATGCCGACATTTCCCAGCGTTCCGAAGCCCCGCTTGAGGAAGCCATTGCGCTGATGGTGCGTGAGCGGTTGACGGGCGAGGCCCCCCCGCGCGAGGCCCACCGGGTGGTGGAGCTGTGGCGCGATTATGTGGAAAGCCGCGCGGGTGATGTCCTCTCCCGGCTGGCCGGCAGTGTGGAGAACCAGAAGGCTTTCAGCCAGCTCACGCGCGATATTCTGACCTCGCTTGATATGGGTGAGGATGGCGGCAGCAAGGATGACCGGCAGGACGGCACCGAGGAAAAGGATGGCGGACAGGACGAGCAGGGCGGCGAGGACAGCCAGACCCAGGAAAGTGATGAACAGCCTACCGCCGCCGATGCCGAGAGCGAGCTTTCTGACGAGGATTTGCCCGAAGGCGAGATGGAGAGCGACAGCGCGCCTGCCGATACGCCTCCCGATGGTGAAGAGGTCGCAGACCTTGATGAGCCGGGCGAGGCCCTGCACCAGCGCCCCCCCCGCGATGCAGGACATGCGCGGACCGGAATATCACGCCTACACCACCCGTTTCGATGAGGAGGTGCATGCCGATGAGCTGTGTGACACGGAAGAACTGACCCGTCTGCGCGCGCATCTCGACAAGCAGCTCTCTCACCTTCAGGGCGTGGTGGCACGCCTTGCAAACCGCCTGCAACGCCGCCTGCTGGCGCAACAGAACCGCGCTTGGGAGTTTGATCTGGAAGAAGGCGTGCTGGACCCGGCCCGCCTTTCCCGCGTGGTCACGGACCCCACCGCCTCGCTCTCCTTCAAGCGCGAGCGCGATACGGATTTTCGCGATACGGTGGTGACGCTGCTGATCGACAATTCCGGCTCCATGCGCGGGCGGCCCATCACGGTTGCCGCCACCTGCGCCGATATTCTGGCGCGTACGCTGGAGCGCTGCGGTGTGAAGGTGGAAGTGCTGGGCTTTACCACCCGCGCCTGGAAGGGCGGCCAATCACGCGAGGCATGGCTGGCCGATGGCAAGCCGCCAAACCCCGGCCGCCTGAACGACCTGCGCCACATCATCTACAAGTCTGCCGATGCGCCATGGCGGCGCGCCCGCCGCAGCCTTGGCCTGATGATGCGTGAGGGGCTACTGAAGGAAAACATTGATGGCGAGGCGCTGGACTGGGCGCACAAGCGCCTGCTGGCGCGGACCGAGTCCCGCCGTATCCTGATGATGATTTCGGATGGTGCGCCGGTGGATGATTCCACCCTCTCGGTGAACCCCGGCAATTATCTGGAACGCCATCTGCGCCACATCATTGCGCAGATCGAGAACCGCTCTCCGGTGGAACTCATCGCGGTTGGCATCGGCCATGATGTAACGCGCTACTACCGCCGCGCCGTCACCATTGTGGACGCCGAGGAACTGGGCGGCGTGATGACCGAAAAGCTGGCGGAACTGTTTGAGGATACGAACAGGCCGCAACAGCGCGGACGGCGCGGGCATTGATGACAAAGCGGCATCTGCCGTGCGCGGGCAGGCTTTCCGCATGGGGTAAATTGCGGGCGGGGTTTGCGCCCCGTAGCTTTGCTCCATTTGGCTTGGCCACCCTTGGTTTGGCCTTGGGGCTGTGGTGCGCGTTGGGTGGTGGGCTGCCGCTGGTTTTTCCTCCGGTTTCCACGGCATATGCCAAACCGCCCGCCCCACCCAGCACACCCCGCGCCATTGAGGTTTTCGCCAAACCCGTTTCCGTGTTTCTGCCGGGCAGTGAAGACAAACAGTTCGGACCTCTCACCTTTCTGGGCGGGCTGGTGCTCACCTCTTCGGAGCCCGCCTTCGGTGGCCTCTCCGGCTTTGTGCTCTCGCAGGAGGACAACAGCTTTTTGATGGTGACAGATGCCGGAGCCATGCTTTCCGGCACGCTGGATCTGGAGGGCGAGCGCCCCACCGGTCTTTCCAATGTGAAGATAACGGCGCTCAAGGATGACAAGGGCCGCCTGCTTGCCCAGCGTGGGCGGGGCGATGCGGAGTCCCTCACCCTTTCTGCGGACGCCGCCTATATCGGCCTTGAAACCATCAATGAGGTGTGGCGCTTTGCCCGCCCGCCCATGGGCCGGAATGGCACCCGCGTGCAGCTTCCGCCAGATGTGCGCAAGTTGCGGCGCAATCAGGGGCTGGAAACGCTCGTTTATGTGCCACAAGGTCCGCTCAAGGGAGCCTTGATTGGCATTGGGGAAGCGGGCCTGAAGGAAGGTGGAGACCTGCCGGGCTTCATCATTGGCGGGGCGAAGCCGGGCAGTTTCACCATTCGCAAGAGCGGCCCCTTCAATGCCACGGATGCTACCCTTGCTCCCGATGGCACGCTGTATCTGCTGGAGCGGCATTTTTCATGGTTTACCGGCGTGATGATGCAAATCCGCCGTTTTGCGTTGGCGGATATTCGTCCCGGCGCGGTCGTTTCTGGCGAAATTCTGGGCACCTTCAACAGCCGCTATGAAATCGACAATATGGAAGGCATCAGCGCCACCACTGCACCAGACGGGCGCACGCTGCTTACCCTTGTTTCAGACAATAATTTCAGTGTCATCCAGCGGACCTTACTGTTGCGCTTTGCACTTTCCGCACCCTGAGACGGCGTTTTCTTCCGGCATGGTTCAGCCGCCCATGGGCATGTGGGCAAGGCAACACCTACCCGTGGGCGAGATGAACTGTGCGCTGGTGATTTTTCGCGCATGAACCGGGTGGGGCTGGGAGTGCGTACCCTAACACTCTGGTGTGTCATGGTTTTTTCCGTCTTTCGCCACATCAGTAGCGGATGGCTCCAGCCTCAGGATATGTCCTCGCGGAGACACGCCGGGGCGCAGAATATGAAAACTATAGGACTGTCCACAGACTATGACTTGTGGGTCGGCCTATCCTCGGTTAGAAGCGCAGAACCACGCAGCCGATTCTATCGACATGCACCTTTGTGGAGAGGTGGCAGAGTGGTTGAATGCACCGCACTCGAAATGCGGCATGGGTGCAAGCCCATCGGGGGTTCAAATCCCTCCCTCTCCGCCATGACCGCCTGAAAATATCTGCACCGCATTTCTGCGTCACTTTTCTCTGCGGGTGAGACATCATCCGGGATATGTGATGCACGGTGCCAGCTTCTCAGTGGCTTTCGCCTCTGGCGGGTTCCATGCCGTGCATGGCCTGAGTCTCGGCATTATCGCCTGCACGGGTTTATGCCGGCCTCTTGTTCAGGGGCCGGCATTGCTTTGGTTTTGCTGCCTGTGCGGGGCGCTTAATCCATATGGTGCATCATTTCGGCGGGTGCGCCGCGCGCAACGATATGGCCATCCTCAATCAGAACGACCTCGTCCATCTGTTCCAGACCCGCAGGGCGGTGGGTGATGAGCAGAAGCGCCCGCTCGCCCGTATCAGCCAGAACCGCGTCCAGAACCCGGCGCTCGGTGTCGGCATCCAGCCCTTCAGTCGGCTCATCAAGGATCAGGACAGGAGCGTCCTTCAGCAGGGCGCGGGCAAGGCCGAGGCGGCGGGCCTCGCCGCCGGAAATCTTGGCCCCATGCACACCTACAAAGGTGTCAAACCCTTCCGGCTGGGCCTGAATGAAGGACAGGATGCCAGCGCGGGCGCATGCCTCTTCCAGTTTTTCCTGCGTGGCATCCGGGTCTGCCATCAGCAGATTGTGACGGATGGTGGCGGAAAACAGATGGTCATGCTGGGTCAGCACAGCCATGCGGGTGCGCAGCACATCGGGGTTATAATCGGCAACGGTTTCCCCGGCGAAGCGGATGTCTCCGGCATCCGGTGCGCGGAAGCGCAGGGCCAGTGCCACGATGGAGGACTTGCCAGACCCGCTTGGCCCAATCAGGCCAATGCGTTTTCCCGGTTCCAGCGCCAGATCAATCCCGCGCAAGGCAGGGCGGTCTGCTCCGGGATAGGTGAATCCGGTCTGGTTGAAGGCCAGCGCTCCACCTTCCGGCACCGCCACGGGTGCGGCGGGTACGGGCACCGGGGTCGGGCGCTCCACCAGGGAGAAGATGCGCCGGGCGGATGCCAGCGTGCCGGGCAAGGTCTGGCACGCGAGCGGCAGCGGGGCCACAGCCTCGAACAGCGCCAGAACCATCAGCGCCAGCATGGGCAGGTCCGGTCCGGGCAGGGTGCCGGCCAGCACGCGCGGAGCGGCAAGCAGGAGCACAACCAGCAGCATCACCTGCGCGGCAAGGCCCACACTGGCAATGGCGAAGCCGCCGAGGCTGGCCAGCCGGCTCTCATCATCCATCATCTCATTGGAGGTGAGATCGACAGCGCGACGATGGCGTTGGGCGGGGTCATAAATATCCAGTTCGGCCCGCGCCTCGATATGGTCCACCAGCAGGGCGTTGAGTTCGGCGGAACGGGCGGTCACGCGCCGGGAGGCATTGGCACCAAGGCGGTGAACCAGAACCGGAAGGCCAACGCCTGCAATCAGTGCGGCAATCATCAGCGCCAGCGCAATGGCTCCATCATAGCGCCACACCACCAGCACGCCGACGATAATGACCAACACGCCTGCAAAGGCCGGAGAGAGAATGCGCAGGAAGGCGAATTCCAGCCGGTCAATATCGGTTTTCAGCCGCGCCAGCAGGTCCCCGCTGCGCTGGTCTTCCAGTGCGGCAGGGGCCAGCGGGGTGAGGCGGTTGAAGAACCACGGGCGCAGGTTGGCCACGAACTTCAGCGTGGCCTCATGGCCCACCACGCGCTCAACATAGCGCCCCACCGTGCGGGCAATGGCAAAGCCGCGGATCATCGCACCGGGGGTGAAATAGTCGATCAGCACACCGGCCATGCCGGCAGCGGCCATGGCGGTGATAAACCAGCCGGAAGTCGCCAGCAGCGCCACATGGGCCATGGTGGCAAGGGCGGAGACCAGCACCGCCAGCGCCATCCACCAGCCCTGCGGGCGCATGAGGGAGAGCAGACGCAGGAAATCCTTCATTGCGCATCCTCCCAATCCGGTGTTGCGCCTGTGCGCACAAGGTCGGCATACAGGCCGCCCTGTGCCATCAGGCTTTCATGGTTGCCGCTTTCAACAATGGTTCCGCCCTTCAGCACCATGATCCGGTCTGCATGGACAATGCCTGCAAGCCGGTGTGCGGCGGTCAGCCCGGTGCGGCCGGGCAGAAGACGCTCCAGCGCGGCATGAATTTGCGCGGCACTTTCATGGTCGAGATGGGCGGTTGGCTCATCCAGCACAATCATGGAGGCATCGCGATAGAAGGCGCGGGCAACGGCCAGACGATGCCCCTCCCCCCCCGAAAGGCCGGAGCCGCCTTCACCCACACGGCCCTGAAGGCCGCCGGGCAGGCGTGCCACCACGTCATTCAGATGCGCCTCGCGCACCGCATGTTCCAGCCGCTCGGGCACCGGCGTTTCATCACCTGGGGCAATATTGGTGGCCAGCGTGCCGACAATCAGCCGCGGGCGCTGCGGCACATAACCCATGCGCGCGCGCCATTGCCGGATATCCAGCTCGCTCAGGGGAACGCCATTCACCAGCACCCGGCCGGAACTGGGCTTCACAAACCCCATGACCAGATTGAGCAGCGAGGACTTGCCCGCCCCCGAGGGCCCCACAAGCGCGAAATTCTGCCCTGCCGGAACGGTAAAGCTGATGCCGTTCAGCGCCGTGCGCCCATCCGGGAAGGTGAGATGCACATCCTCAAATGTGATCTCGATGGCATCGGGAGAGGGCAGGGGCGTGGTGCCACCGGCCTCTGCCAGTTGCGGGGCATCTTCCAGCACTACCATGCGCTCGGCCGCGCCAATGGCTTCCATGCGGGCATGATAGGCCGTGCCCATGGCGCGCAGGGGCGCGTAGAATTCGGGGGCCAGCAGCAGAATGAACAGGCCATCAAAATAGCTCATCTGCCCCCAGAGCAGGCGGAAGCCGATGAACACCGCCACCATGGCAATGGCGACAGAGGCGAAAAACTCCAGCACCATGGAGGAGAGAAACGCGATGCGCAGCACCGCCATGGTATCGCGCCGGTAGCCATCGGCAGCGCTGGCCACCTCACGCGCCATGCGCCCTGCGGCATTGAAAACCTTGAGGGTCGCCAGCCCCTGCACGGCATCCAGCAAATGGCCGGCCATGCGGGTGCGCCGCCGCCACTGCTTCTGGTTCATCGCCTCGGCACCCTTGCCGATAACAATCATGAACACCGGAATGAGCGGGGCGGTGATGAGAAAGGTGAGGCCGGAAATCCAGTCCAGCGGAAACACCACAACCAGAATGGCGACGGGCAGCACCACAGCCAGCACGGAGGCGGGAATATAGCGCGAATAATAGGGCTCCACCGCGCGCACGCCTTCTGCCAGCGCGGTCACCGTTTCGCCGGTGCGGGTTTCGGCCATGCCCACGGGGCCGATTTTTTCCACACGGTCAATCAGCTCGTCACGCATCACACGCATCACGCGGGCTGCTGCGGAAAAGCCGAACCGCTCCGTAGCCCATGCTGAGCAAAAGCGGAGCAGGATCAGCCCCACCAGCACTGAAATTTCCAGCGCAAAGGCCGAAAGGGGCTGCTGCTGGAAAATGACGCCATTGAGGATGCGCGCCACCAGAAAGGCCTGCGCGATGATGAGAAGGCCTGTCACTACCGAAAAGGTCATGGTCATGCGCAGCTCGCGCTTCGCAGATCCACGGAAGCGGGACAGGAAGGCCGAAAGGCGCTTGCGATCGGGCCTGTGATCGGGCTCACGCTCGGTGGTGATGACGTTCTCTCCCGCAATCAGACGAGAACCGGGTGGCTTGGGCACCTGCTGGTCTCGTCACATTCATTCTGGAATTCAGGACGATGGATGACTGTCCGGGCAGAGGGCGGCGGCTACGCCCGAACGTCAAGCGCAATATCACAAGTTTTGCGTTTCTTCACTGCGATCAATAGACCGCATCTGGAAGATGCGGTGCCGGAAAACGCTATCTCCTGCCGATGAAGCGGTTGCCGGGGATGAGGATATGGAAAAATCGAGCCTCGCATGTCCTGTCTTCGGGGCCGTCAGGTCGGCGAATCGGTCGGGGGCGATGGGCCGCATGTTCCCGGATATGGTGGGCGCTGGGCATGTCGGAAGCAGCGCCATGCCGCACAAGCATGCCTTTACGGGGTGATGGTGACGCTTTGCATGCCTGGCGGGCTTCCCTTGCCCGCTCTCCCCTTCTAAAGCCTCTGAACGTGAGGCGCAGAGTCGCGCGGCCCGCCGTCGCGGCTGCCGCCCCCGCAGAGGAACGAGCCGTATGAACCAGAAGACCGCCCGCCCGATTGATCCCAACTCCGATGTGGCCATCGCGGCGCGCGTGACGCCCCGGCCCATTGAGGATGTGGCGGCAAAGCTCTCTATCCCTGCGCAGGCGCTGTATCGCCATGGCCCGTACAAGGCCAAGCTGGCGCTGGAATTCACCGCCGGGCTGGAAGCGGCAGATGCGCAGAAGAAGCGCGGCAAGCTCATTCTGGTCACCGCCATCAGTCCCACCCCTGCCGGTGAGGGCAAGACGACCACCACCATCGGCCTTGGTGATGCCCTGACCCGCCTTGGCACCCGCACGGCCATTGCGCTGCGCGAGCCTTCCCTCGGCCCGGTGTTCGGCGCGAAGGGCGGGGCAACCGGCGGCGGCCATGCCCAGATTATCCCCATGCAGGACATCAACCTGCATCTGACAGGGGACCTGCACGCCATCACCGCCGCACATAACCTGCTCTCGGCGCTGATCGATAATCACATCCACTGGGGCAACAAGCTGGATCTGGATGCCCGCCGCATCAGCTGGCGCCGTGTGATGGACCTGAACGACCGCGCCCTGCGCTCCATCACGGTGGGCCTTGGCGGCCCGGCCAACGGCTTCCCGCGTGAGGATGGCTTCGACATTACGGTGGCCAGCGAGGTGATGGCGATTTTCTGCCTTGCGGAAAGTCTGGCAGACCTTGAGACGCGCCTCTCGCGCATGGTGATTGGCCAGACGCGCGGCCGCCGCATGGTGCAGGCGCAGGAACTGGAGAGCATTGGCTCCATGGTTGCGCTGCTGCGCGATGCGTTCCAGCCCAATATCGTGCAGACGCTGGAAGGCACGCCCGCACTGGTGCATGGCGGCCCGTTTGCCAATATCGCCCATGGCTGTAACAGCGTTGTCGCCACCAAGAGCGCGCTGGCGCTGGCCGATTATGTGGTGACGGAAGCCGGCTTTGGTGCCGATCTGGGCGCGGAAAAGTTCCTTGATATCAAGTGCCGTCAGGCTGGCCTTGCACCCGATGCGGTGGTGGTTGTCGCCACCATTCGCGCGCTGAAAATGCATGGTGGCGTGGGCGTGAAGGAGCTGGGGCCTGAAAATGTGCCCGCCGTGCTGGAAGGCACGCAGAACCTGCGCCGGCATGTGGAGAATATGGGCAAGTTTGGCCTGCCGGTTGTGGTCGCACTCAACCGCTTCACCTCGGATACCGAGGCCGAGATTGAAGCCGTGCGGGCCGAGATGGCGCGACTGGGCGTGGATGTCGAGTTGTGCAATCACTGGGCCGAGGGCGGCGCGGGTGCGGAAGGGCTGGCCCACAAGGTGATGGCGCTCACCACAGAGCCCTCCGGCTTCCATCCGCTTTATGCGGATGAACTGCCGCTGGCCGAAAAAATCGAAACCATCGCCCGCGAGATCTACCGTGCCGGTCGGGTGGATTTCTCCACCAGCGCCCTGAACAAGCTGCGTGATTATGAGGCGGAAGGTTTTGGCAAGCTGCCGGTGTGCATCGCCAAGACGCAATATTCCTTCTCGGCAGATCCCAAGGCCCGCAACGCGCCGGAAGGCCATGTGCTGCCGGTGCGCGATGTGCGTCTTTCTGCCGGGGCAGGCTTTGTGGTGGTGCTCGCGGGCGACATCATGACCATGCCCGGCCTGCCATCCACCCCCGCCGCACACAATATTTTTGTGACGCCGGAAGGGTTCATTGACGGCCTGAGCTGATCTTGTTCTGCAAGGCTGCTGTCCGGCCACTGTGCCGGACAGCAGCCTTGCACATGCTTTTCGATTTTACTCTTGCGGCAAAGCTGCCGCCCCTCAGCCCCTCAGCCGCGCGAGAGGCCCTTTTCCTCAAGGGCCTTCACATAATCCGCCATCATCTGCTCCTGCTCCACGCCATAACGATACAGCGTTGTCCAGGGATAGATTCCGGTGTCATGCCCATCGCCAAACAGGATGCGGATGGCATAATTGCCCACCGGCTCCACAGCGGAAATGCGCAGCTGTCGCTTGCCGTGGATGATCTTCTTCTCATGCCGTGCATGGCCCTGAACCTCGGCGGAAGGGCTTTCCACCCGCAGAAGCTCGGCTGAAAGTGTGAATGTTGCGCCATCATCAAAGCTGATGCGCAGCGCGTCGCGATCTTCCAGCAGGCGGATTTCGGTGGGCCAGCGGGAGTGAGAGGGCGTGTCATTCATGCGTGTATTCCTTGACCCTGAGGGCGTGACCGAAGGATAAGCGCCACCCTGTCGTCAATTTTCTTTTTAAGCTATAAAGAGAAGAGGCCAAAAGCCATGTGGCAGGCATGGCAGGCTGTGGGGGAATGGATGTGGCAGGGACAGGCAGGAAATGCCGCTCTGTCACCGCACATGGTCACCGGGCGTGAACCCGGCACTGGCCAGGGAGCAAGCAGGTGGTGAGGCGCATTTTTTCCGGTCTTGGGCCGGCATCTGGTCCCCTTCAGGATGTGGCGGAGCGCTCCGGCCATATCGGTGCGCCCAAAAGCCGGGCGCTGGTGGACGGGTTTGGCCGTCATGTCACCTATCTGCGCGTGTCCCTCACTGACCGATGTGACTTTCGCTGCACCTATTGCATGTCCGAGCACATGACCTTCCTGCCGCGCGAAGAGCTGCTGACGCTGGAGGAACTGGACCGGCTGTGCAGCGCCTTTGTCATGCGCGGGGTGCGCAAGCTGCGCCTCACGGGGGGCGAGCCGCTGGTGCGGCGCAATGTGATGAGCCTGTTCCGCGCCCTCTCGCGCCATCGCGAATCCGGGCTGCTGGATGAGTTGACCCTCACCACAAATGGCTCGCGCCTCTCCCTGTTTGCCGATGAACTGGCCGATTGCGGCGTGCGGCGCATCAATGTCTCGATTGATACGCTGGATGCAGACAAGTTCCGCACGATTACCCGCAGGGGGGATCTGAAAAAGGTGCTGGCGGGCGTTGCTGCGGCGCGTGCGGCCGGTATTCATGTGAAGATCAATACGGTGGCGCTCAAGGGTTTCAATGAGGATGAGATCGCCCCGCTCATGGAATGGGCGCATGGCGAGGGGCATGATTTGTGCCTGATCGAGGTGATGCCTCTGGGGGATGTGGAAGAGGAGCGGCTGGACCAGTATCTGCCGCTCACACAGGTGCGCGAGAAGCTGGCGCAGCGCTACACGCTCACCCCCAGCTCCTATGTCACGGGCGGGCCGGCGCGTTATGTGAATGTTGCGGAAACCGGCGGGCGGCTCGGCTTCATCACCCCGCTCACCCATAATTTCTGCGAAAGCTGCAACCGCGTGCGCATCACCTGCACGGGCACGCTTTACATGTGTCTGGGGCAGGATGACGCCGTGGATTTGCGCGCCGCCTTGCGCAACAGTGTGGATGATGATGCAGCCCTCCATCGCGCGCTGGATGAAGCCATGCTGCGCAAGCCCAAGGGGCACGATTTCCTGATTGAGAGGCTGGGGCAGGCACCCGCAGTGAAGCGGCACATGAGCACGACCGGAGGCTGACGGAAACGCAGCGCATTGCTGATTTTCGCCATATTTCACCTATTCGGCCCCGGAAAAGTGCTCCATTGCGGCGAAGGCGTGGCGGTGCCATGCGTGCGACGCAAGGCCGCGCATTCAGCTCCTTGAAATGAGCGCGCTCTATTCTGGATGAGATGGGCTAGACTTATAGCCTATCGGCTCAGGCAGTTTCTGCTTCGGGCGTGGATTTCATTTCTTTTCCAAGAGGCATCCGGTGGTGTGTTTTGCGCGCGGGAGCGCGTTTGCATCCATGCGAATTTCGGGGGCTGCATCAGTGCTGCGGCCCGTTTTTGGCGTGCGTTGGCATGTGCAGTGCCAGGCTGAAGCAAGTGGGGGGTGGTCAAATGCGTAAAGTCATGAAGCCCCGTGCTCTCGTCAGCCGCCTGCTGCCAGCCTCCCCCGGTGTGCGGGGTGTGATCGCCATGATTGTGTCGATGTGGCTGTTCGTCACCAACGACACTTTCGTCAAGCTGACCGTGCAGGACCTGCCGATCGGCGAGACCTTGTTCATCCGCACCATGATTGCTTCCGCACTCTTGCTGGTGGTGGTGGCACGGACAGGAGACCTGCCGGCGCTGGTTCTGGCCGCGCGTCCATCGGTGCTGATGCGCTCTGGTCTGGATACCGTGACCACACTCACCTATGTGGGGGCCTTGGCCGTGATGCCGATTGCGGCCTCCAGCACCATTTATCTGGCTGCCCCGCTCATCACCATGGCGCTGGCTGTGCCGCTTCTGGGTGAAAAGGTGGGCTGGCGCAGCTGGTGTGCGGTGCTGGTCGGGTTTGCCGGTGCCATCATCGTCACCAAGCCGGACCCGGATACATTTACCGCCATTGCGCTGCTGCCCATGCTGGCGGCTTTCTTCGGCGCGATCCGCGATATTTCCACACGCAATATCAGCCTGGAGATTCCCGGCAGCGTGGTGGCTTTTGCGGCTGCGGCCATGCTTGCGGTGGGTGCGCTGGCCATGGGCGCATGGGAAGTGTGGCGGATGCCCTCTGTCCGTGAACTGGTTTATGTGGTGGGTGCGGCAATTTCCTTTGCCGTGGGCACGCTGCTGATCGTCTATGCCTTCCGCAATGCGCCCATCTCGTCCATCTCGCCGCTGCGCTATGTGATCGTGTTCGGCGCGCTGATCTACGGCACCTTTGTGTTTGGCGACTCGCTGGACCCGTGGACCAGTGTGGGCATGGTGCTGGTGGTTGGCTCTGGCCTTTATGTCATCCACCGCGAGCGGGTGCGCAGCCGTGCGGAACGCAGTTCCATGGAAAGCGGGTGCGCGGGTGCCGCACTGACCTCTGCGGCCGTGGCCAATCCGCCCAAGGACTGATGCCGTATGCACAGGATAAAATGAAACAGGCCAGCTTTTGAAAAGCTGGCCTGTTTCATTTGAAGCGCGTTGTTTTTGCAAGACACATGCTGCGCACCTGTCTTGCCGGGCGCGAAGCTTTCAGCAGGCAGGAACATTCAGAAGGTCTGAGGCCGGGGATCAGCCGTTTTTCGGGCGATAGTCCCCGGTCCGGGGATCTTTTTCGAGCGAGATGGTTTTGATCTCGCCGGTGTCTGCCGCGCTTTGGCGCTTGAGCGCATCATTCACACGCCGACTTTCTGCCGCCAGCATTTTTGCAAGGGCCGCAGCACCAAGGGCACCCAGAGCCACGATGAGGAATGGACGCACGTGACCTCCTCCATGATGGGCCCCACAAGCCGGGGCCGCGAGAGCGCAAATGATTCAGGCCAGATGACCTGACCCATACAGGCTGGCATGATTATACCGGAGATTATTCCGGTCTGCCATCATCAGCTTGCGCTGCCATTATAGAACCAACTGTATGTTGCATGAAGAGATGGCGAAAAATAGTCGGTCAGATCGGAGCCATTCCAGACCTTTGGCTAAACCCGCGCCGCGCCTGAAAAACCCGCCATGCGGGGCAAATGCCGGGACCGGGGAGCAAGAGCGCACCCATGCATGCGCCCGCCTCCGGTTTTGAGGCGGGGCGTGCCAGCGCTATGGCAAACCCCTCCCGGCGCTGATCCGCAGGCCGGGAGGGGTGGTGCGGGAATTATCGCGTGGCGGCCGGGAAAACCTTGTAGCGACGGGGGAGCAGGCCCACTTCCTCGCCCACATTCAGGGTGCGGTCCAGCGGCACGGCGGCTTCCACCACGATAGGACCGCTTTCGCCCTTCAGTTCCACATCTGCCCGGCGGGTGGGGCCGAAGGTGCGCACGGCCAGAACACGACCCCGGAAGGGAGTCTCATCCGGGCTGGCCAGATCCACATCATGCGGGCGGGCGAAAATGCGGGCCGGGCCATCAGCGAGGCCCTGTGCATCCAGCCCCAGCGCCTTTTCATTCAGATACAGACCACCGCCGCGCGCCTCACCCGGCAGGGCAATGGTTTCGCCGATGAAGTCATGCACGAAGGGGGTGGCCGGGTTGTCATAGACCTCGCCGGGGGTGCCCACCTGCTCGATGCGGCCATGGCCCATCACGACAACACGGTCTGCCAGTTCCAGAGCCTCTTCCTGATCATGTGTCACGAGAACAGAGGTGACGGGCAGTTCCTCATGCAACTGGCGCAGCCAGCGGCGCAATTCCTTGCGCACCTTGGCATCCAGCGCGCCGAAAGGCTCATCCAGCAGCAGCACCTGAGGTGAAATGGCAAGGGCACGGGCAAGTGCCACACGCTGGCGCTGGCCACCGGAGAGCTGGGCGGGGTAGCGGTCTGCCAGCCAGTCAATCTGCACCAGCTTCAGCAGCTCGTTCACCTTGGCCTGAATGGTGGCTTCCGGCACCTTGTCCTTGCCCTTGCGCACACGCAGGCCGAAGGCGACATTCTCGAACACGCTCATATGGCGGAACAGGGCATAGTGCTGGAACACAAAGCCCACATTGCGCTCTCGCACCGAGCGGGAGAGTGCATCCTGCCCGTCAAAGCGCACTTCGCCCGAATCCGGCCATTCCAGCCCGGCGATGATGCGCAGCAAGGTGGTCTTGCCCGAACCGGAAGGCCCAAGCAACGCGACCAGCTCGCCGCTGTTGATCTTGAGGCTCACATTGTCGAGGGCGGTGAAGGATTTGAAGCGCTTGGTGACGCCAACGACTTCGATACTCATTTGTCATCCTCTGCGAGGCGGTGTTCCAGAACAGTCTTGGCGATCAGCGTTACAAGAGCGAGCAGCGCCAGAAGGGATGCCACCGCGAAGGAGGCGACGAACTGGTATTCGTTATACAGGATCTCGATATGAAGCGGCATGGTATTGGTGAGGCCGCGAATATGGCCGCTCACCACCGAAACCGCGCCGAACTCTCCCATGGCGCGCGCATTGCACAACAGCACGCCATAAAGCAGCGCCCATTTCACATTGGGCAGTGTCACCCGGAAGAAGGTGGACAGCCCGCCCGCGCCCAGCGAAACGGCAGCCTCCTCCTCCGATGTGCCCTGTTGCTGCATCAGGGGAATCAGTTCCCGCGCCACAAAGGGGAAGGTGACGAAGATAGTGGCCAGCACAATGCCGGGCAGGGCAAAGATGATCTGGATATCCCACGCCTGAAGCTGCGAGGCGAACAGGCCCTGCGAGCCGAACAGCAGCACGAACACCAGACCCGCCACCACTGGAGACACCGAGAAGGGCAGGTCAATCAGCGTGATGAGCAGGCTGCGGCCGGGAAACTCGAACTTGGCGATGGCCCATGCGGCCACCAGCCCGAAGATGAGGTTCGCCACCACCGAAATGGCTGCGACGATGAGGGTGAGGCGAACGGCCGCCAGCGCATCCGGTTCCACCAGCGCGGAGGCATAGGCGAACCAGCCGCGCTTGAAAGCCTCAACGAACACGATGAGCAGCGGCAGGCCGATGAACAGGCCCAGAAAAGCCAGTGCGATGATGGTGAGGGTGAGGCGCACCACAAGCGGCTCGGTGCGAACCGGCTTGTAGGGATGGGCATAGGCCCGCGCTTCATACACGCCGGAGGGCAGGCCTTCCGATGTGATGAGGCCGGGCGTGTCATGTGTCGAGGTGGAATCAGCCATGATCAGCGCGCTCCCCGGCGTTCAGCCCAGTGCTGGAGGCGATTGATGACGAACAGCATGAAGAAGGAGGCCAGCAGCATCACGGTCGCGATGGCGGTGGCATCCGCATAGCGGAACTCTTCAAGCCGGATGACAATGAGCAGCGGCGCAATCTCAGAGATGCCGGGCAGATTGCCAGCAATGAAGATGACCGATCCATATTCACCCACTGCACGGGCGAAGGCGAGGGCAAAGCCGGTGAGCAGTGCCGGCCAGATGGAAGGCACGATCACGCGCCAGATGGTCTGGCTGCGGCTTGCGCCAAGGCTGGCGGAGGCATCCTCCAGTTCCTTGTCGAGATCGGCCAGAACCGGCTGCACGGTTCGCACCACAAAGGGCAGGCCAATGAAGATGAGCGCCACCAGAATGCCGAGCGGCGTGAAGGAGACGCGAATGCCCAGCGGCGCCAGCAGGGAGCCGATCCACCCGTTTTCCGCATACATGGCGGTGAGCGCGATGCCCGCCACGGCCGTGGGCAAGGCGAAGGGGATGTCGATCAGCGCATCCACCACCTTCTTGAAGGGGAAATCATAGCGCACCAGCACCCACACCACGATGAGGCCGAACACCATGTTCACCAGCGCCGCCACCAGAGACAGGCCGAACGAGATTTGCAGGGCATGCACCGTGCGTTCGCTGGTGACGATGGCGATGAACCGTTCGAAGCTGATCTCGCTGGTCTTGATGAACAGGGCCGAGAGCGGCAGCAGAACAATGAGGGAGAGCCATGTCAGCGTCAGGCCCAGCGTGATTCCGAAACCGGGAATCACGCTGCGGTTCTGTCCGGACAGGCTTTTGGCTGATGTGCTCATGAGCGGATTTTACACGTTACGCCAGCAGTTCTGAACCTGCGACGGGAAAAAAGGACCAGCTTGCGCCAGCATGAAAACCAAAGGCGGCAGAAGGATCAAGCGCCCCGGTTGCAGGTGGATCTGGCCCGTACCGTGCGGGCTGTCCCGGTAGGAGAGGGGCTGGCGACAACAGGTTGGGGTTGCCGCCAGTCCATGTGGGTCAGGTCAGTTCGAGTAGATCTGGTCAAACACCCCGCCATCGCCAAAGTGGTCTTTCTGGGCCTTCTGCCAGCCGCCGAACACTTCATCGATGGTGAAAAGCTTCACAGGCGCAAAAGTACCCTTGTGCTTTTCCGCGATTTCCTGATTGCGCGGGCGGTAATAGTGCTTGGCCGCCAGTTCCTGTCCCTCTGGGGAATACAGGAACTCAAGATAGGACTGGGCCAGTTCGCGCGTGCCCTTCTTGTCCACCACGCTGTCAACAACCGCAACCGGCGGCTCTGCCAGAATGGAGACGGAGGGGGTGACGATATCGAATTTGTCCGGGCCAAGCTCGTTCACGGCCAGATAGGCCTCATTTTCCCAGGCCAGCAGCACATCACCCAGCCCGCGTTCCACAAAGGTCACGGTGGAGCCACGCGCGCCGGTATCCAGCACCGGGGCGTTCTTGAGCAGGGCCTTCACGAACTCCTTGGCCTTCGCCTCATCCCCGCCAGACTGCTGGAGCGCATAGCCCCATGCGGCCAGATAGTTCCAGCGTGCGCCGCCGGAGGTCTTGGGGTTGGGCGTGATGACCTGAATGCCCGGCTTCACCAGATCATCCCAATCCTTGATATTCTTCGGGTTGCCCTTGCGGACAAGGAAAACGATGGTGGAAGTGTAGGGGGCGGAGTTGTCCGGCAGGCGCTTCTGCCAGTCCTTGTCGAGAATGCCGCGCTCGGCAATGGCGTCAATGTCATAGGCCAGCGCCAGCGTCACCACATCGGCCTGAAGACCGTCAATGACTGAACGGGCCTGCTTGCCGGAGCCGCCATGGGACTGGCGAATGGTGAGATTGTCTTCCGGCTTGGCCTGCTTCTGCTTGGCGATGAAAGCGGCGTTCACATCCGAATACAGCTCACGCGTCGGGTCATAGGAGACGTTCAGCAGGGTGGTGTCTGCGGCCAGAACGGAACCGGCCGAAAGGGCAAGCGCCAGAACAGCGCCACTGATGCGCGCAGACAAACGGCGCTTGCTGGAAGTGAAAGAGCGGGTGGGGTTCTGGCGTGCAAAGGTGCCGGCAGAAATCTTCAGGTATTGGCGCATGCGGTGAAAGCCTCCGGTGCATGAGATCTGCCGGGCAGATCTTCCTTCATACTGGAACGATGACACCACATGCGCGCTTGGTCAAGTTTAATTCAACAAAATCTATAGAAATAAGACTATATACCATCGCCGCAGTGAATGCCGCACTCAGTCTTCGCGCGTCCACGCCAGCGTCCTGCCCGCGGATCTTCTCCCGGCTTCACACGGCTGGTGCAGGGCATGCAGCCAATGGAGGCAAAGCCGTGCTTTTCCAGCGCGTGGTGGGGCAGGTCATACTTGTCCATATAGGCGCTGATCTCCTCGCGGCCCATGGAGGCCAGCGGATTGAACTTCACTCGCAACCCATCGCGCTCCACCACTGGAATGGAGGCGCGGGTTTCCGACTGGTAGCGCTTGCGACCATTGATCCACGCCTCGAACGGGCGCAGGGCATTGGCCAGCGGCTCCACCTTGCGCACATCGCAGCAGGCATCGGGATTTGTGGACCACAGGTCCGTGTCCGGGTCCCGCGCGGCAAGGGCTGCGCTGTCCGGATGGAAGGTGCGCACGGCCGTGAGGCCGAGCAGTGCTGCCAGTTCATCACGATAGGCCAGCGTCTCGGGAAAGAGATGGCCGGTATCAAGGAACAGCACCGGCACATTCGGGTCCACCTGCGCCAGCACATGGAGCAGCACGACAGATTCGGTGCCGAAGGACGAGACCGCAGTGATCCGGTCCGGGAAGGCTTCAAGACCTGCGGCGATGATGTCCTGCGGGGTGGCCCCGCGCAGGCGGGCATCCAGCGCCTCAATATTAAGCGGTGCATGTTCCCGTAGCTCATGGCTGACGGGCTGCGGGGCGGAGAGGGCCGAAGTCTCGCGGATCAGGCTGGCAGTTGCGCTCATAAGCCATCACTCCCCTTGATGCCGGCGCGCAGGCTGCGCACCGTGGGCCGGCCATCACCCGTCGGCTGGTAGAAGTTTGAATAGGTCTTCAGGGCATTCTCGAAGTTGGCCGCATCGGCCTCCTTGTCGATCTCGAACGCATCGAAACCGGAGCGCACCATGTGCAGGAACTGGTCTTGCAGCACATTGCCGGTGGCGCGCAACTGGCCCTTGAAGCCATAGCGCTCGCGCAGCAGGCGGGCCTGGCTATAGGCGCGCCCGTCACGATATTTCGGAAAATCCAGCGCGATCAGGTTGAGGCGGGGCAGGAAGGGCTCCAGCTCCGACACATCGCGATCATTCGGCCACAAAACGCCAAGATCCCCATTGCGCTGGCGCAGGGCATCTCCCTCCGCCAGCAGGCGCTCGGCGGTTACAATGACCGCACCATCGGGCAGGGCTTCATCATCCGCCACGCGCACATAGGGGGTGGGGGAGGGCGTGCCGGTTTCAACGAGGGGCATAGGCGCTCTCCTTGAAGGGTTCGATGCCGAGGCGTTCCACCGCGGCGATAAAGCTTTCCTGCGGGGAGGTGCGCAGCGCCAGATAGGTATCCACCAGCCGCTCCACCACATCCACCACTTCGCTCTCGGCCACTGCCGGGCCAAGCAGGGAGCCAAGGCGGGCCTTGGAGTTGCCCTTGCCGCCGAGTGTGATCTGGAAGAACTCCTCGTCCTTCTTTTCCACGCCCAGCAGGCCGATATGGCCGATATGGTGATGGCCGCAGGCATTGATGCAGCCGGAAATGTTCAGGTGCAGCAGGCCGATGTCCTTCTGGCGTTCGGCATCGGCGAAACGCTCGGAAATGCGCTGGGCAACCGGAATGGAGCGGGTGTTGGCCAGCGAGCAGTAATCCAGCCCCGGGCAGGCGATGATGTCGGTCACCAGACCCATGTTCGGGATGGCAAGGCCAATATCCTTCAGCGCCTTCCAGATGGTGGGCAGGTCCTTCTGGCGCACATGGGGCAGGATGAGGTTCTGCTCATGCGCCACGCGCACTTCACCATAGCCATAACGCTCGGAAAGCGCGGCAATGGCATCCATCTGGTCTGCTGTCGCATCACCGGGTGGCAGGCCGATGGGCTTGAGCGAGATGGAGACGATGGCATGGCCGGGCGCCTTGTGGGCGGCCACGGAATTCTTCCGCCAGCTCAGGAAAGCCGGGTCCTGCTCAGCGGTGAGCTCCGGCGGATTATCTTCCAGCACCTCGAAATCCGGGGTGACGAAGCGCGAGCGGATATCGGCCAGAACGGCTTCATCCAGCAGCAGCGCACCATCCCGCGTGGCTTCCCACTCGGCTTCCACGCGGCGGGCAAATTCTTCCGCGCCCAGCTCATGCACCTGAATCTTGATGCGCGCCTTGTAGATATTGTCGCGCCGTCCACCCAGATTATAGGTGCGCAGGATCGCCTCCAGATAGGAGAGCAGATGTTCCTTCGGCAGGAACTCGCGGATGGTCTTGCCGATATAGGGCGTGCGGCCAAGGCCGCCACCCACCATCACCTCAAAGCCATGCTGCCCGTCGCGCTCATGCAGGCGCAGGCCAACATCATGCACGCGAATGGCGGCGCGGTCCCGCTGGGCAGCCGTAATGGCGATCTTGAACTTGCGCGGCAGGAAGGTGAATTCCGGGTGGTTGGTGGACCACTGGCGGATGACTTCCGCATAGATGCGCGGGTCTTCAATCTCTTCCGGGGTCGCACCCGCCCACGGGTCCGTGGTGGTGTTGCGAATGCAATTGCCGGAGGTCTGGATGCCGTGCAGGCCAGCCTCTGCAAGGTCTGCCATCGCGTCCGGCAGTTCGGCCAGCTTGATCCAGTTGTACTGGATGTTCTGGCGGGTGGTGAAGTGGCCATAGTCGCGGTCATAGCGCCGCGCCACATGGGCCAGCTTGTGGAGCTGGTTGGCCGAGAGCGTGCCATAGGGAATGCACACCCGCAGCATATAGGCATGCAGTTGCAGATACACGCCGTTCATCAGCCGCAGGGGCTTGAACTCTTCCTCGTTCAGCGCGCCCGAAAGGCGTCGGGCCACCTGATCACGAAACTCGACGACGCGCTCCTGAAGGAAGCTGCGATCGAACTCGTCATAAACATACATGGGGTGATCCGTTTTTCATGCCATCGGCCGGTGAGGGCCGGAAATGAAGGGGCTTGATGGGCCTTGTAAATTCAGTGTGCGCCCGCAGTTTCGCCATAGGCGACTGTGGGGCCTGCACAGCGGATGCGCTCACGCAGGTTGCCCGGAACCGGCAGCCCATCCTCACCCAGATTGATGCGGGCGGCATAGGCACCCACCGCAATGCTCTCATCTGCATTTGCAATGTCGAGCAGGTCCAGAACCTCGTCAGATGTTGTACCGACAGCAGCCTGTGCGAGGTTTTCACCCCATATGCCGCCCGCCTGCAACCATACGACCACGCCATCGCGCAGACGGTTCGCGGTCACCACGGTGGGGCCGGTGATTTTCAGCTTGCGTTGTAGGGGCGAGGCCATGGTTCTGTCCCGAATTCACCGCCGCTCCCGGTCGGGGGAGGGCGCTCAATGCTCATATGTAATGCGTATAAGGTAAAATAACATTCTAATTTGCGCAATAATTAAAATTAAACTCTTTTATTTTGTGGAAATATGGGAAATTTGATAATCCGTTCTCGTCCTGTTGATTTTAGTTAATTGAAATTGATGGCTTTTTCACCTTATATTACATAAAATTTTGTTATTTTATGTAATGCACTTTTATCCCATAATGGCTATAAGGAAGGTGGAATTATAGCCATGACGACACATCGGGGCCGCATCATGAGGGATGGCCTCCTCTTTCTGCTCTCATATGGGGTGATCGCTGCGGCGGTGATTTTCGGATGACTGACAGCGAGGGCGGCCTGTGTTTGCCGTCCTGCTGTCAGAAGATTGTGCCTGCGAGGCAGAACTCAGGGCAGCTTGCCCCGCACTTTAAGGCGCTCAAAGACAGGCGCGGACCCTAAAATGGCGATGTGCCCGGAGTCCCGGTAGATCATGGTGCCATTAATCGTGGTGGCGCAGGTTTTGTCACCGCACAAGACATCCGCCAGATGAACGATTTTGATGCCGTATTTTTTCTGCATGCGTCGGGCTTGTGAGTAGATATATCCGTCAGCCTTGAACGCTGTGCTCTTGTCGATGGCGCAGTTCTCTCGCCCCCAAATGACCTTCCCGCTCATCTCCCGCTCTATGCATTCACTTATGTTCATGCCTGCTGCCGGGGGTGGTGTGAACAGGACGACCTTTTTTCCAAGCTTCTGAATTCTTTCAATTGTTTTGTCCAAGGCGTCATATGCCTGCTTCGGCCCAAGGGTCACAATTGATTTCTTGCCGTCAACGACTGTCCAATACTGGTTCTTTCTGTTGAACAGACGCCATGGGCTGGCCAGAAACACGGTGTCAATCTCTGGCGTTTTCTCAAGATACTCAATTACGCTGTTATTGTAGCCAAGGCAGCCTTCTGCCCATTTCTCGGAATTGGGCATGTTTCGCTTGTGCGCGATTCCCAGAACTGGAGAGCAGGCGCTCAAGGTGGCCTGAATAATAGTGGGTTTGTAATGCGCGGCAAGGCCCTGCATCAGGTGCATGGCATATGAGTCTCCCCAGACAAGCGTTGTTGGGGAAGGGCCATTGCTGCATTTTGGCTGGCCGGTAAACGTTGTTCCATTGGAAAAGTTGCACTGCGGACCAAAACCATAATTGGGTTTGCGCATGGCCACAAAGTCAATATTCGTTCGCACGGCAGCAGCGGCGGCAAAATAGGAGCCGACCGTAAAGGCAGATGCGAGAACCATGGTTGAGACAAAGCGCAGGGAGGGGGCCCTGACCCGGCGTGCAGGCTGCTCAACACACATGTAAAGAGCAATAGCCAGAAGAAGGCCGATAAGAATGGCGGCTATTTTTGCGCCCAGTACCGGCTCACCAAGATAGGCCGCGTACACAAAGACCATGACCGGCCAGTGCGTCAGATAGAGTGAATAGGAAATATCGCCGACGCGCGCCAGTCCACGCACCACAATATTGGTTTGAAGCCCCTCCCGAAATGCGAGGATGATCGCAATCGTCGCAAGGCAGACAGCAAGCGCATGCCAGCCGGGGTGCGCGAAGGTAAAGGGCAGGAAAGGTGCGGCCAGCAGGACAAGAAGGGCTGGCCAGAACAGGCTTTGCGCCACTTTGCGTGCATGCGGAGACTGCACCAGAACAAGAGCGCCAGTCGAGCCGATCAGCAGTTCCCAGGCACGTGAGGGCAGCATGTAGAAGGCGGCCGATGCATCAAATTGCATCCAGATGATGCATGTCACAAAACTTGCGAGAAGGCCGATGAGAACAGAAACCTTCCACCAGCGCTGTGGAATGAACATCATGAGCAGCGGCAGGAAGATATAGAACTGCTCTTCCACAGCGAGTGACCACATGTGGAGAAGAGGCTTCATCTTTGCATCGTCTGCAAAATAGTCAGACTGGTCAAGAAATACAAAGTTTATGAAAAACCCAACAGCGCCAATGACCTGATCCCGGAGGGATGCCATCTCGGAAGCCGAGAGGAACCACATTGCGCCGATACAGGTGAAAATGATCGTGACATATGCTGCCGGCAATATCCGTCGCGCACGCTTGAAGTAAAAATCTGCCAGAGTGAAAGTGGATTTGGAAATACCTTCTTTCAGGTGGGATGTGATCAGGAAGCCCGAGATCACAAAGAAAATATCAACACCAAGAAAGCCTGAGGGGAGAAGGTTGAGGCCGGAGTGATCCAGCACCACAATGATGACGGCCCACCCGCGAAGAGCCTGAATATCATTCCGCATCATTGGTCGTTCCGCAACTCAGGGGAGAATTGCGGGATGCTTAAAGGCTCTTTTCTCGCGTTGCAACACCATGAGTATCAAGGGTTGTATTTGTGGATTTTAAGGTTGTATTTCGGATGTCGCTCATCCTGTGCCAGAGAGGTCTTCTGCCTGTCTGAGGCCGGTTCGTCGCATATTGTAGGGGGGTTAATCAGGTTCAGGCCTGCATTTCTTGTCTGGATGGTTTTGCAATATCCAGTGCTCGCGTTTGAAGTCATCGCTGCAAGAATGCGTATTGATTTCCACTCTGTTCTTTCAGATGGACGGGATCAAAAGGCCTAGAGACAAGAAGAGCGTATCAATGCCAGATTTAACAGGCGAGAAAGTTGCGGCGATTGCGCTCCCGTCGCGGCAATGGTTGCGGCGTGGCTTGCGAGGTCTTCATTCCGCATGGCTAATACTCCCGCAAGCAGGGCGCATCTGCGGGGCGCTTCAAGGCTCTTTATCACGCACTGATGGCGTGAGCGCTTCTCAGCGGGAGAGCACGACCTTCTGGTTGTCGGCCACCAGTTCCCCCGCATAGCGGTTGGGGCCATCCGGGCTGAGGCGGGCGGTGATCTTGCCCTGATGGTTTTGCAGTACGATGTCAGACCCCATCATGCTCCAACCCTTGGTCATGAAGATCTCGCCGGGGCAGGAAATATCGGCCTGCGCGGCAAGGCTGCTGATGCCCCGTTCGGCAGAAAGCTTAAGCGGGCAGGAGTTGCGGCCATCATCCCACTTGAATTGCCAGGCCCCTGCAAGCTGCCCGTCAGTAGCAGAGGCCGCATAGGCATTCGCCCCGGGGTTTGCTGCTGGCGGAGTGAGCGGCACATTGCTGGTGACGCTGTTGGGTGTAATGGCGCTGGCGGCTGTCGTTGTGCGTCCGGGCAGTGTGGTCTGTATCGGGGCCGGGGCCGGGATGCTGCCGGTGGTGGTGACAGGTGGTGGCGGCAGGGCTGCGGTTTCAACGGTGCCTGAAGGGGCGCTCAGCACGGTGTTTCCGGCAACAGCAGAGGGCTTGGACCCAAAGCCGCTGAGTTCCGTGCTGCATCCGGCCAGAGCAAGACCTGAGAGGGTCAGGATGGCTGTCATGGCTACGGAACGTCGGACAACCTGCATCAAATCTCTCCGCACCCACGCTTTTGCCACACTGCTGCGATTCGCCAGTCTGACGACCGATCCTGACCGAATAACGGCGGAACCGGAAACATAGGCGGCGTTTCTGTTGCACCGCAAGCGGTCCAGATCAAAAAGCCCTGACAAAGACCAAACATTGCAAACAAACTTTTGCGCAAGGGCCTTTTGCATCGCATCAGCCTGAAACGGGGGGAGGTTGTGTTGTCCTTATCCGGCTGCCTCCGCCGGTGATGGTGGACGCAGAAGGGCAGGGCGGGTATCAGCCTCACATATCCTGCGCCTTGGCCCCTTTCAAAACAGGGCGGTGCAGATATTCTCTGCCAGAACCGTTTCCTTCAATCAGGATACATTCAGGAGCTGCGCCATGTCCCCGTCTGCCCCCACTTTTCTGGACCCGAAAACCCTGACGGTGCTCATCACCGGCGCATCCTCGGGCATTGGCGCAGCCACGGCGCGGCGTTTTGCTTCGGCCGGCGCGCGCGTGATTGCCGTGGCCCGCCGCAAGGACCGGCTTGAGGCGCTGAAGGCGGAATTCGGAGACCTCATTCACACCGAGGAACTGGATGTGCGTGACCTTGAGGCCACGAAGGCGCTGGTGGCAGGGCTGCCGCAGGCTTTCGCCCGCTTCAATGTGGTGTTTGCCAATGCCGGGCTGGCCATGGGGCTGGAGCCAACCTGGGAAGCGCGGATGGAAGACTGGGATACCATGGTGGATACCAACATCAAGGGTATGCTCAACACCGTTGCTGCCACGCTGCCGCATATGGTGGAGCGGGGCGAGGGGCATCTGGTGTTCACCGGCTCGGTGGCTGGTGATTATCCCTATCCCGGTGGCAATGTGTATGGCGGCACCAAGGCTTTCGTGAAGCAGTTTGCCCTGAATGTTTGGGCCGATACTGCCGGCACCGGCGTGCGCGTCACCAATATTGAGCCGGGCATGGTGGAGACCGAGTTCTCTGTCGTCCGCTTCCGGGGGGATGCGGGCGCTGCCGGACATGTTTATGCCGATATGGCTCCCATGACTGGTGCGGATATTGCCGAGCAGGTGTTTTTTGCCTGCTCCGTGGCACGCCATGTCAACATCACGCGCATTCAGGCCATGGCCGGCCAGCAGGGCTTCTCGCCCTTCTCCGTGAAGCGCCGGCCGGCCTGAGCATCAGGGCCGGATCAGAACCATGAGGGGGCGGGTGTTGCAAAAGGGTATGGTCTGGGCCGTGCGCAGGCATGCGCGCGGCATGCTGTCGGCATGAGCGGCTTTTTCTCCCCGTTCGGGGGCGGTGTCAGCCTGCCCAATCTGATCACCCTGTTCCGTATCATTCTTGTGCCCATCGTTGTGTGGGCCATTGCGGCGCAGGAGGTGCAGCTGGCGTTCTGGCTGTTTCTCCTCGCCGGTATTTCCGATGCGCTGGATGGTTTCATCGCCAAGCGCTTCAACATGCAGACAGAGCTTGGTGCCTATCTTGATCCGCTGGCGGACAAGGCGCTTCTGGTTTCCATTTATGTGGCGCTGGCGGTGGTGGACCTGATCCCGCGCTGGCTGGCGATTGCGGTTGTCTCGCGCGATGTGATGATTATCGGGGCGGTAGTGCTGGCGCTGGTCATGGTAAAGCCTGTCATCATCCGGCCCCTGCTGGTTTCGAAAATCAATACGGTGGCGCAGATTGCCTTCGCCGCCTTTGTTCTCGCCGTTTCCGGGTTCGGCATCCACATGCCGGGGGCGTTCAGCGTGGGGCTGGTGGCCGTTGGGGTCTTGACGTGCCTTTCCGCCGCTGCCTATCTCGCGGAATGGATACGCCACATGGCGAACTGAAAAGCCGTCAGGCACGGGGTCTCGCGCAGCGGGGCAGGAAGCGTAAGGCGCAGGGCGCCATGCGGGCAGCGCTGGTGGCTGCCCGGCGCAATGGAGCAGAGCCGATGCGCATAGAATGGCGCTTCTGGGTTGGGGCGCTGGTGGTTGCCGCGCTCGGCCTGTGGCTGTTGAGTGGCATTCTCCTGCCTTTCGTCATGGGCATTGTGCTGGCCTATTTCCTCAACCCGGCGGTGGTGCGCATGCGCCGCATCGGCATCGGGCGAACGGTGGCCTCGCTGGTGGTGGTCATCATCATGCTGCTGGCGGTGGTGCTGTTCTTTCTGGTGCTCTTGCCCATTCTCTCCACCCAGTTGCTGGAATTCATGCAGCGCCTGCCAGCCTATGTGGCGCGCCTGCAGGGTTTGTTCACTGAAGAGAATCGCGAATGGCTGAGCCATATCGTGGGCGACCGCCTGCCCGATATGCAGCGCTCTATCTCCGAGCTGATGACGCAGGGGGTCAGTTACCTACTGGGCCTTTTGTCGTCGGTCTGGGCCGGGGGGCAGGCGCTGATCGCGATGTTCGCGCTGATTGTCGTGACGCCGGTGGTCATGTTCTACATCCTGTGTGACTGGGATGACATGCTGGCTTTCGTGGACCGGCTGGTGCCGGTGCCGCATCGTCCGGTGGTGCGTGAACTGGCGCGGGCGATGGATGGGGCGGTTGCGGGGTTTGTGCGCGGGCAGGCCATGGTGTGCCTGTTGCTGGGCACGTTCTATGCCGTCAGCCTGTCCCTGACCGGGCTGAATTTCGGCCTGCTCATCGGTATTGTTTCGGGGGCCATCACCTTTATTCCCTATGTCGGGTCGCTGACCGGGTTTGTGCTGGCGATCGGGGTCGCCATTGTCCAGTTCTTCCCGGACTGGACAATGATTGGCGCCATTCTCGGGATTTTTGTTTTTGGCCAGACCATCGAGGGCTATGTCCTCGCCCCCAAGCTGGTGGGAGACAGCATTGGCGTCCATCCGGTGTGGCTGATGTTCGCGCTGTTCGCCTTTGGCTATCTGTTCGGCTTTGTCGGTCTGCTTCTGGCTGTACCGCTGACAGCGGTTGCCGGTGTGTTGGTGAGTTTCGCCATCACCCGCTATCGCGCCTCAAAGCTTTATATGGGGGCCGGTGAGGAACCGCCCTCTGCCCGGAATGAAGGCTGAGGGGCGGCGATGGTTTCCGTTCTTCCTCCGCGACAATTGCCGCTGGCCCTTTCAACCGCCCCCGCGATGCGGCGGGAGGATTTTCTGGGTGCGCCGGGAAATGCCGCGGCACTGGCCCTTATTGATGCATTCCCGGAGTGGTCCTCCCGCGTGGTCTGCCTTGTGGGGCCGGAAGGAAGTGGCAAAAGCCATCTGGCGCAGATCTTCGCCGAACATGCCGGGGCCTCCCTTATGGCTGCGGCAGAGCTGACCCGCGCGCAGGTGCCCGAGGCTTTGGAAACCGGCGCGCTGGCGCTGGAGGATCTGGAGGCCGGGGCGTTTGATGAGGCCGCGCTGTTTCATCTTCTCAATCTGGCGCGCGAGCAGCAGGCTTTCGTGCTGATGACGGCACGCACGCCACCTTCCTCTTTCCGGTTGCGGACGGCAGACCTTGCCTCGCGTCTGCGTGCGATTCCGGTTTTCATGATCGAGCCGGCCGATGATGTGCTGCTCGGGGCGGTGCTGGTGAAGCTGTTTGCAGATCGCCAACTGGCTGTGGATGAGGCAACGGTCAATTATATTTTGCTGCGCATGCAGCGCTCGGTTGCGGGCGCGCGGCGCATTGTGGAGGCGCTGGATCATGCCGCCCTCGCGCAGAAGCGTCCGCTGACCCGCGCCCTTGCAGCGCAGGCCTTGCGTGAGCAGCCAGACCTTTCCGCCCATCCCGATGACGAGGATGAGGACAGGCCCGCGCCTGATGACGATACCGCGTGAGCGGGCCACCACGAGATGATGCCTCTAAGACTTTTGCTGTGTATTTCGTCATAGAGGCGTCATCTAACATCACCATCTTCCGCGCGAACATGTGCGGGATATGGTGATGAGCGGACTCGAAGGTGCTGTGCCGACCAAGGGGAGTGACACGGAAGTGAGCGAGACGGACATGAACCTGACCGGTAACAACACCACCCTTTCTGATGACATGCGCGAGGCACTGGATCTGGCGTCCGCGCCACAGCGCTTCATCAATCGCGAGTTGTCCTGGCTGCACTTCAACCGGCGCGTGCTGGAAGAAGCCTCAAACCGCAATCACCCGCTGCTGGAACAGCTGCGCTTCCTGTCCATCTCGGCGAACAATCTCGACGAGTTCTTCATGGTCCGCGTTGCCGGCCTGAAGGAGCAGGTGCGCGAAGGCATCCAGACCCCAAGCCCGGATGGCCGGACCCCTTCCGAGCAACTGACCGTGATTCTCTCCACCGCTGCCCAGTTGATCTCGGATCAGCAGGAGCGCTGGCTGGAGCTGCGGAATGATCTGAAAGATGTCGGCATCCGGCTGGTTTCCGGTGCGGATGTGCGCGAAAGCGACCTTGAGACGCTGGAGGAGTATTTCCTCAATCGCGTTTTCCCGGTGCTGACGCCGCTGGCGATTGATCCGGCCCATCCCTTCCCGTTCATACCCAATCTTGGCTTCTCGCTGGCGCTGCAACTGGCGCGCAAGGGCGACGGGCGCGGCATGAATGCGCTGATCCGCATTCCCGCCAAGGTGGACCGCTTCATCCGCCTGCCGGACCTGCCGGATGTGGCAGGCCAGCGCTTCATCACGCTGGAGCAGATGATCGGCCTGTTCATTTCCTCGCTCTTCCCCGGCTATGAGGTGAAGGGGCAGGGCGTGTTCCGTGTGATCCGCGACAGTGATCTGGATGTGGAAGAAGAGGCCGAGGATCTTGTCCGCCTGTTCGAGACGGCCCTCAAGCAGCGCCGCTATGGCGAGGTGATCCGCATGGAGGCTGATGCCGCCATGCCGGAGGAACTGCGCAATTTCGTGGCACGTGAGCTGGGCGTGGCGGATGACGAGATCTTCGTCGTCCATGGCGTGCTGGCGCTGAACGAGTTCTCGCAGCTTGCGGGCGTGGACCGGCCGGACCTGAAGTTCAAATCCTACAATGCGCGATTTCCCGAGCGCATCAGAGATCATGGAGGAGACTGCTTTCTCGCAATTCGCGAGAAAGACATTCTTGTTCACCACCCTTATGAATCCTTTGATGTGGTGGTTCAGTTTCTCCGCCAGGCCGCACGGGACCCCAACGTCGTTGCCATCAAGCAAACCCTTTATCGAACCTCCTCCGACAGCCCCATCGTAAAGGCGCTGGCGGAAGCGGCGGAAGCCGGCAAGTCTGTCACCGCGCTGGTGGAGTTGAAGGCGCGCTTTGATGAAGAGGCGAACATCCGCTGGGCGCGGGATCTGGAGCGGGCCGGCGTGCAGGTGGTGTTCGGCTTTATCGAGCTGAAGACCCACGGCAAGCTGTCCATGGCCGTGCGCCGCGAGGGCGGGGCACTCACCACCTATGTGCATGTGGGCACGGGCAATTATCACCCCATCACCGCGCGCATCTATACCGACCTGAGCTTCTTCACCACCGATCCGGTGATCGCGCAGGATGTGGCCCGTATCTTCAACTTCATCACCGGCTATGCCGAGCCGGGCGAGCTGGAGGAGATGGCGGTTTCGCCCACCACGCTGAAACCGCGCCTGTTGCAGCATATCGACGAGGAAATTGCCCATGCCCGCGCCGGTCGTCCGGCTGCGATCTGGCTGAAGTGCAATTCTCTGGTCGATCCGGTCATTATTGATGCGCTTTACAAGGCCAGTCAGGCTGGCGTGCAGGTGGATTGCATCATTCGCGGCATTTGCTGCCTGCGCCCCGGCATTCGCGGGCTTTCCGAGAATATCCGGGTGAAGTCCATTGTCGGGCGCTTCCTGGAGCATTCCCGCATCTATTGCTTCGGCGCGGGCCATGGCCTGCCGGGTCCGAATGCGCTTGTCTATATTTCCTCCGCAGACCTGATGCAGAGAAATCTGGACCGGCGCGTTGAAACATTGTGCCCCATCACCAATCCAACCGTGCATGAGCAGGTTCTGGAACAGATTATGGTGGCCAATCTCATTGATAATGAGCAGAGCTGGCGGGTCTTGCCCGATGGCTCTTCTGAACGCATATTCCCCGCCCCGGGCGAAGAACCTTTCAACGCCCATCAATATTTCATGACGAACCCGAGCTTGTCTGGACGTGGAAAGTCTCTCAAACATTCTTCACCGCGCAGCCTCCTTGTGCGGCGCTAAAGCGGTGGAAGATCTGCAACGGGCACCGGCCCGCATGGGGGCAGGTGCCCCCGTCGCCGTGATTGACATCGGGTCCAACTCGGTTCGTCTTGTTGTCTATGAGGCTCTTGAGCGGGCATTGACGCCGCTGTTCAATGAAAAGGCGCTGTGCGGTCTGGGGCGCGAGGTGGTTTCCACCGGCCGCTTGCAGGAAGATGCGGTGCAAAGGGCTTTTTCGGCCCTGCGCCGCTTCCGTGCCCTGTGCGATGCCATGCAGGTGAGCAAGATCCATGCGCTTGCTACCGCTGCGGCGCGGGATGCTGAAAACGGTCCCGATTTCATCTCGTCCTGCGAGGATATCTGCGGCGTCAAGGTTGAGATTCTTTCCGGCAAGCGGGAGGCGGAACTGGCCGCTTCCGGCATTCTTTCCGGTGTGCATGACCCCGATGGCGTGGTGGGCGACCTTGGCGGCAGCTCGCTGGAGCTGGTGGATGTGAAGGGCCATACGCTTGGTACCGGCATCACCCTGCCGCTCGGCGGGCTTGCCTTGCAGGACCGCTCCTCGCGCTCCCTGCGCAAGGCTGAAAAGATCATCCGCGATACCATGCCGGAAGAGGGCGTGCTGAACGGGCTGGCCGGGCGCACCTTCTATGCGGTGGGCGGCACATGGCGTGCGCTGGCGCGCCTGCACATGTTCCAGAAGGGGTATCCGCTGCATGTGATGCATGGCTATGCCATTCCCGCGCGTGAGGCGCTGGAGTTTTCCCGCATCATCTACCGCGGCGATACCGAAACGCTGGCCCATATTGAGGCTGTCTCTTCTGCCCGTCGCCCGCTTCTGGCCTATGGTGCCATGGTGCTGGAGCATGTGGTGCGGCAGGGCCGGGCCTCACAGGTGGTGATTTCCGCACTTGGTGTGCGTGAGGGGCTGCTCTATTCCCAGCTGAGCGCGCAACAGCAGGCTGAAGACCCGCTGCTGCTGAGTGCGGCGGAAGTCAACCAGTTGCGCTCGCGCTCCCCCCAGCATGGGGCGGATCTTGTGGCGTGGACAGATGCCTTCTTCGCCTCTTCCGCCGCGCTGGAAGAATCGAGGGATGAAGTCCGCCTGCGTCGCACCGCCTGCCTGCTGTCCGATATCAGCTGGCGTGCGCATCCTGATTATCGCGGCGAGCAGAGCATGAACTCCATCTCCCGCGCGGCCTTTGTGGGGCTGGATCACCATGATCGCGCCTATCTCGCCCTTGCGGTGTATTTCCGCTATGAGGGCCTGGGTGCGGATGACCATGGCAGCCGTATTCTGGAGCTGGTTTCCACGGGTACGCTTGACCGGGCGCGTATTCTGGGCGGGGCAATGCGGGTGGCCTATCTGCTGTCTGCCGCCATGCCGGGTGTTCTGCCTCGCGTGCCCTTGCGCGTGCGGGAGGACCAGCTGGTGCTGAGCGTGCCTCTGGGGCAGGCCTCCCTTGTGAATGAACGCATCCGCAGCCGTGTGCGCCAGCTTGCCCGCCTCATTGGCCGCGAGCCGGTGGTGGAAGCGGTGGGCTGATCCATCCGGCGGCTCTGGCGCAGCTTGCGTGCGGCCTGGGTGCATTGCGCCAGCCCTGCCAAAATGCGCAGTTGGCCTTGAGGCGCTGGGCAAGGCGGCCCGCGCCTGTTAAAGAAACAGCCTAAGGGCACGGATGATGCGCATCCAAAGTATTCTCGAACGCAGTGGACACCGGTTCGCGCGAAGGGAATGCGACCCACAATGAGCCGGAATGCCTTTCTGTTTTACTGAAACAGAAAGGTGCTTTGGCCCAGCGCGTCATCACGCAGGCTCATTCCACAGCAGGAAGGCTTGAAGGTCTCCATGGATAAGTTCACGGTTCTTGAAGGGGTGGCTGCCCCGATGAAGCTGGTCAATGTCGATACGGACATGATCATTCCCAAGCAGTATCTGAAGACCATCCAGCGCACCGGGCTTGGCAAGGGCCTGTTCTCCGAGATGCGCTATAATGAGGATGGTTCCGATAATGCCGATTTCGTGCTGAACCAGCCGGCCTACAAGACCGCGCAGATTCTGGTGGCAGGCGACAATTTCGGCTGCGGCTCCTCGCGCGAGCATGCCCCCTGGGCGCTGCTGGATTTTGGCATCCGCTGCGTCATTTCCACCTCGTTCGCCGACATCTTCTATAACAACTGCTTCAAGAACGGCATTTTGCCGATCGTCGTCTCGCAGGATGAGCTGGACAAGCTGTTTGAGGATGCCGATCGCGGTGCAAACGCCACGCTGACGATTGATCTGCCGGCGCAGGAGATCCGTGGCCCGGATGGTGGGAAAATCCATTTCGAGATCGACCCCTTCCGCAAGCGCTGCCTGCTGGAGGGGCTGGATGATATTGGCCTGACACTGGAAAAGGCCGCATCCATCAATGCCTATGAAGGCATCAAGGCCACAGAGCGCCCCTGGCTGTGAGGCTTGGCCGGGTGTGCTCCGGTTCCCCGGCCTGATCTGTCGACAACACCAAGGCGCCCCATTGGGGCGCTTTTTTTGTTCAGGCCACCTCGGGTTTTGGGGGCCGGAGCGCATGTTTCCGGGGTTGGAAACATGGATCATCTGCCGGCTTGCCATAGTCTGCTGTCATTCCGAATGGACATCGGCCGGGGCGCTGGCTGGCCCAGTGCCTTGGTCCTGTCTGCCTTCCCGAAATACATGCGTGTTTTATAAAAGCACTCTGACAGATCCAGCCATCGCATGTTCTTCATGTGAACAGGACCCGCTTCATTCGATACTGCTCTCAGGGCGTTCCCCGTGCTTCACGGCACGCCGCTTATTGCGACTCCTGTCGGCGCGTTCGTGCTGGCCTTGTATCGGAACCATTGCCCAGCGGCTGAAGCTCTCGTCTCTGGTTGGGCTATCTGCTGGCGGGTTCGATGCAGGGGGGGGCTGCGCAAGGTACGGGTGCTGAATCCGCAGATTGAAATCATCGCCTCGCCTATTTCGATAATGAGGTGGATCATCTGCGACGGAACGGGGCGAACTTCATCATCATGGCGGAACGCGAGGTGGCGCGCGGCATGCTGAACCATGTATTGTCGCATCCGGATGATGAGCCAGCGCCGCAGACTGCACAGCCGCAGACAGGAGAAGACGGGGAATTGCAGGGGGAGGTTTTTTCTGCCCGCCACCCTGCATCACAGGCCGGAATGGTGGATGTGACCCCAGCCATACACCATCACGCCAAAAGAGCACCGCCCGCAGCGGGAGAGGACATGGAGCTGCAAAACCCTGATGCCAAAGGCGCTCCAGCCGGATTTATCCTGCGCTGGCACTCTCGCAAAAGAATGCCAGTTCGTAATGCAATTGATTTGCAATTGCGGAAATGGCCCGTAATCTACGATGATCGAATCGTGGAGAGCAGACAATGCCGGGCAGCAGGGAACGTTTGGGAGCAGGGTTGGCGCGTGTGCGTACGCAGGTGGGTGAGGCAGGCGTGCGCCATGCCAGGGCGTTGCTTGCAGGCATGCTCATGTCCGGTGCGGCGCTGCTCATGTCCGGCGCTGCCGGTGCGGAAGAGGCGAAGGCCGACAAGTTCAAGGCCATCACCACCTTCACCGTGATTGCGGATATGGCGCGCAATGTGGCGGGCGATGCCGCCATTGTTGAATCCATCACCCGCCCTGGTGCGGAAATCCATAATTACCAGCCCACCCCCGGCGACCTGATAAAGGCGCGAGATGCCCAGCTTGTGCTGTGGAATGGGCTGAATCTGGAACTTTGGTTTGAGAAGTTCTTCCAGCGCATGAAAAATGTGCCCAGTGTTGTGGTCACCGAAGGCGTGGTGCCGATGAGCATCGACGAGGGGCCATATGAGGGCAGGCCCAATCCGCACGCCTGGATGTCTGGCGATGCCGCGCTGATCTATGTCGACAATATCCGTGATGCTTTCGTCAAGCATGACCCGAAGAATGCGGAAACCTACAAGGCCAATGCCGAGGCCTACAAGCAGAAGATCCGCGATACTGTTGCCCCCATCCGCGAAAGGCTGGCGCAGATCCCGGAAAATCAGCGTTGGCTGGTGACGAGTGAGGGGGCTTTCAGCTATCTTGCACGGGATTATGATCTCAAGCAGCTTTATCTGTGGCCGATCAATGCAGACCAGCAGGGCACCCCGCAGCAGGTGCGGAAAGTCATTGACCGGATGAAGGCAGATAATATCGGCGTTATCTTCTCCGAGAGCACCATTTCCGACCAGCCTGCAAAGCAGGTGGCGCGGGAAACCGGCGCGCAATATGGCGGCGTTCTCTATGTGGACTCGCTGAGCGAGGCGGACGGCCCGGTGCCCACCTATCTGGACCTGCTGCGCGTGACCTCGGACACCATCGCGGACGGCCTTGCACCAAAGGGTGCAGACAAGGCCAGGGAGAATGCGCAATGAACATGGCGCTTCAGCCAGAGGGCCGGGGCCGGCCTGTTGAGCCGCCCGGCACGGGGCTGAGCGTGCGTGATGTGACCGTTGCCTATCGCAATGGTCACACTGCGCTGCGCAGTGCGAGTTTTGAAATTCCCACCGGCACCATCACGGCGCTGGTGGGGGTGAACGGCTCGGGCAAGTCCACCTTGTTCAAGACCATCATGGGCTTCCAGCAGAGCGCGCGGGGCAGCGTCTCCATTCTGGGCATGAGCGTGCGTGAGGCGCTCAAGCGCAATATTGTCGCCTATGTGCCGCAATCGGAAGAGGTGGACTGGACCTTTCCCGTGCTGGTGGAAGATGTGGTGATGATGGGCCGCTACGGCCACATGAACATGCTGCGCATTCCCCGTGCCAAAGACCGGGAAATGGTGGATGCCGCCCTTGCCCGTG
Organism: Xanthobacter sp.; assembly: GCA_034676585.1. GTDB lineage: Bacteria > Pseudomonadota > Alphaproteobacteria > Rhizobiales > Xanthobacteraceae > Xanthobacter. The sequence continues at coordinate 536,858 of JAUCBY010000001.1, forward strand.
TGAACATGAGCGAGTTCCGCTCCCGCCAGATTGGCGAGCTTTCCGGCGGGCAGAAGAAGCGCGTGTTTCTGGCGCGCGCACTGGCGCAGGATGCCCGGGTTATTCTGCTGGACGAACCCTTCACCGGCGTGGATGTGAAGACGGAAGACGCCATCATTGCCCTGCTGAAATCACTGCGGGATGAAGGGCGGGTGATGCTGGTCTCCACCCATAATCTGGGCTCGGTGCCGGAGTTCTGTGATCGCACCGTGCTGCTGAAAGGCACGGTGCTGGCCTATGGGCCAACCGATGAGATCTTCACGCAGGCCAATCTGGAAAAGGCGTTTGGCGGGGTGCTGCGCCACTTCGTGCTGGATGAGAGCCATGGCTCGGCCTCTGGCACGGTGGGCGTGCTGACCGATGATGAGCGCCCGCTCGTGCTGGTGCAGGACCGCCCCGCCGCAAGCGGGCAGGTGGAGCGGGAAAAGGCTTCAGGGGATATTCCCTCATGAGCCTGCTGCTGGAACCTTTCACCTATGGCTACATGACCAACGCCATGTGGGTGAGCGCGCTGGTGGGGGCGGTGTGCGCCTTTCTCTCCGCCTTCCTCATGCTCAAGGGCTGGTCGCTGATTGGCGATGCGCTGTCGCATTCCATCGTGCCGGGGGTTGCCGGGGCCTATCTGCTGGGGCTGCCCTTTTCCATCGGGGCCTTCTTCTCCGGTGGGCTGGCGGCTGCGGCCATCCTGTTTTTGCAGGAACGCACCAAGCTGAAGGAGGATGCGGTGATCGGCCTCATCTTCACCTCCTTCTTTGGGCTGGGCCTGTTCATGGTCTCGCTCTCTCCCATGTCGGTGGATGTGAAGACCATTGTGCTGGGCAATATTCTGGCAATCTCGCCGGAGGATACGCTGCAACTGGTGATTATCGGCGTGGTGTCGCTGGCGGTTCTTCTGGTCATCTGGAAGGATCTGATGGTCACCTTCTTTGATGAAACCCATGCGCGCACTATTGGCCTGCGCACACGGCTGCTGAAGGTCATCTTCTTCACGCTGCTGTCTGCCTCCACCGTGGCGGCGATGCAGACCGTGGGGGCCTTTCTTGTCATCGCCATGGTGGTGACGCCGGGTGCAACCGCCTATCTGCTGACAGACCGTTTCCAGCGCCTGATTGCGCTTTCCGTCCTGCTGGGGGCGGGCACCAGCTTTTTCGGAGCTTATCTCTCCTATTTTCTGGATGGGGCAACGGGCGGCATTATCGTGGTGTTGCAGACGCTGATCTTCCTGCTGGCTTTCGTGTTCGCGCCCACCCATGGGGTGCTGGCCGCGCGCCGTCGCGCCGCCGCCGCACTGGCGCAGGAGGAAGGCGCATGAGCGAACTGGTGAATACGCTGCTGCTGCCGTTCGAGTTTGATTTCATCGTCTATGCGCTGGTGATTTCGGCTCTGGTGGCGGTGCCAATGGCGCTGCTTTCCTGCTTTCTGGTGCTGCGCGGCTGGTCGCTCATGGGCGATGCGGTCTCACACGGCGTGCTGCCGGGCGTGGTGCTGGCCTATATGGCCGGAATTCCGCTGGCCATTGGCGCCTTCTGTGCCGGCATGGTGTGCGCGCTGGGCACCGGCTATTTGCGCGCCAACAGCCGGGTGAAGGAAGACACGGTGATGGGCGTGGTCTTCTCCGGCATGTTTGGCCTCGGCATCGTGCTCTACACGGCGGTGAAGCCGGATGTGCATCTCGATCACATCCTGTTTGGCGATGTGCTGGGCGTGGGGATGGGGGATATTCTTGAAAGTGCGGCCATTACCGCACTGGTCAGCCTTGTCATCGCGGTGAAGTGGCGGGACCTGCTGCTGCATGCGTTTGATCCGGCGCAGGCGCAGGCCATCGGCTTGCCGGTGGGGCTGTTGCATTACGGCTTTCTGGTGCTGCTCTCGCTTGCCATTGTGGGGGCGCTGAAGGCTGTGGGCATTATTCTGGCCGTGGCACTGCTGATTGCGCCGGGGGCCGTGGCCTTCCTCATCACTCGGCGCTTTGGGCCGATGCTTCTGGTTGCGGTTGGGGTTGCGGTGGGCAGCGCGCTTGCGGGTGTCTATCTCTCCTTCTTCCTCGACAGCGCGCCCGCGCCCACCATTGTGCTGGTGCTGACAGCCGCCTTCCTCATCGCCTTCATCAAGGTGCGCCTTGAGGCACGGCGAATGCTGATGGGGCAGGGCTAGATTTCCGGGGAGGGCCGGTGTTGCATTTAAAATTGCAGTGCCGGCCTTAGCCTTCCTGAAAAATGGTCAGCCCGAATTCCGGCATGATCGCGATGGCATGATCGAAAATATCAGCCTGAATGCCCTCATAGGCGAGCCAGTTTGTGGTGTTGGTGAAGCCGTAGATTTCCAGCGGCAGCCCGGATGGGCCGGGATCGCGATGCCGCACCATCAGTGTCATGTCCTTGCGCAGGGCAGGATGGTCCTTGAGATAGTTGTCCAGATAGGCGCGGAACAGGCCCAGATTGGTCATGCGCCGCAGATTGCCCTGCACATTTGCGGCATCACCCAGTTTCGCGTTCCAGTCCCCCATCACCTGCCTTTCATGTGCGATGTAATCTGTCACCCGACGCAGATGGGAGAATGTCTCAAGCTCAGCCTCGGTGAGGAAGTGGATGCTGGTCTGGTCTATGAAAATGGCCCGGCAAATTCTCCGCCCCCCGGATTCCGTCATGCCGCGCCAGTTCTTGAAGGGCTCGGAAACAATCTTGCGCAGGGGAAAGGTGGAATAGGTATTGTCCCAGTTACGAACCGTGACCGAGTAAAGGGACAGGTCAATCACCTCGCCATTGGCATTCATCGCCGGCATTTCGATCCAGTCGCCCACTTTCACAATATCTGTCGAGGACAGTTCGATGGCCGCGACGCAAGACAGCAGCGTATCCTGAAAGACAAGGATGAGAACGGCAGTCAGCGCGCCAAGCCCGGAAAGCAGGATGAGCGGTGAACGGTCAATCAGAACGGCCACGATCAGGATCGTCGCCACGCCATAGGTGATGATGGTGGAAATTTGCACATAGCCCTTGATGGACCGGCCGGTTTCCCTGTGGTGGGCCTGCCATATCACGCCGAGCAGACGGAAGGTTGCCGTGATCGCCATGGCGACAAAAAGGATGATAAAGGCATCTGCCAGATGGCGCACAAGCGCGATGGCAGGGGCACCCAGCCCCGGAACAGCCTCAATACCGGCAGAAATCAGGATGGACGGCACAGTATAGGACAGGCGCGTGATGATGCCTGCATGTGCAAGATCATGACCCTTGAAGAATTTGATGTCCGCCGCAAGGCGCTGGACGATCTGGCGCAGGATAAAGCGGACGATTCGGCCTGTCAGTGATGAGCCGATAACAAGGGCCAGCAGCCAGAAGGTGGTCTCGACATGAGGGTGGGAATTCAGAATGTCTTCCAGATGTTCCATCATGTTCCCTGTCTGGCGTCGGTTCAGGCGGGGTGGTTTTCAACCACAGCGCAGCCCTGCGTCAATCAGATAAACATCTGATCCATCACGTGCGGGTTCTGCAGCTGAATGCCCTGCAAGGGTGAACTGGGCAGTGCGCGCCTCAATTCATGGGTGCGTTGCGCCGGCTGTTTTCTCTTGTCAGGATGTCCTGTGCGCGGTGGCTGGAGATGGGGACCTGCGGGTTTGCCGAAACCTCTCCGGCGGCAATCAGGGCGTGATAGCGGGCGCAGCATACGCGCAGGAATGAGGTGAAGTTGCCGAGATCATGGTCGGCATCCATCGCCTCATGCCAGAGCCGGGTGATGAGCTGGGCGACGCTCATGCCATCGCGCGCACCAATTTCGGTCAGGGTTTCCCAGAAGTGGTTTTCAATGCGGATGGAGGTGGCAACGCCATCAATGCGCAGGCTGTGGGTGCGGCTCTGCCACTGGTCCGGGGCGGCCTTGATGAAGAGTTCGCACATGGCGCGGCCACCCTGTCCTGTTTGGCATGCACCGGTCCTGTGCCGGTACATGCCCTGTTTTCCAAACCAAACCGTAGTCTCAGAGCAGCGCCATGAACTGACGCAGCCATGCCGGATGGGCAGGCCATGCCGGTGCGGTGACCAGATTGCCATCGGTCACGGCATCTGTCACCGCAATATCGGCAAAAGTTCCGCCAGAGGCCGTCACCTCATAGGCGCAGGCCGGATAGGCCGAGCAGGTGCGCCCTTCCAGCACACCGGCGGCAGCCAGAAGCTGTGCGCCATGGCAGATGGCGGCCACCGGCTTGTTGGCCTCGAAGAAGTGGCGCACCTTGGCCAGAACCTCAGGGTTCATGCGCAGATATTCCGGTGCCCGCCCGCCGGGAACAACCAGTGCGTCATAATCGGCGGCATTCACGGCGTCGAAATCGGCATTCAGTGCGAAATTGTGGCCGGGCTTTTCAGAATAGGTCTGGTCGCCCTCAAAGTCATGGATGGCGGTTTTAACGGTCTCGTTCGCCTTCTTGCCGGGGCAGACCGCATCGACACTGTGGCCACAGGCCAGCAATGTCTGGAAAGGCACCATGGTTTCGTAATCTTCGGTGAAGTCACCGGTGATCATCAGAATTCTTGCCATCTCGCATCCTCCCTGCTGACGGTTAAAGGAAAGTAGGTCGGGGTACACGAATAATGGTATTAGCCGGATACTACATGATGATCCGAAAGGGGTCACCAGAAACCGGGTGTGCAGTGCAAAACATCTGATGTTGCGCTGCATTCAGAAGAAACGGCGAGACAAACTGGCCTGCATCTTCCTATGCTGCCGCCTCTTCATCGCCTCCGGGGAGTGGCTCATGTCTGCACATGCCTTCATTGGTCTTGATCGCACCTATCGCAATTATATTGACGGCGCTTTTGTTGAACCCTCATCCGACAAGATGGATGTGATCAACCCGGCCACGGGTGAGATTATCGCCCGCGTGCCGCAATCCGATGCTGCCGAGGTGGATCAGGCCGTTGCCGCAGCGCGCCGGGCGCTTGGGGCATGGGAGCATTTGCCGCCGATTGAGCGCGCCGGTTTCCTGCGCCAGATTTCAGCCAAGGTACGCGAACATCGCACGGCCCTTGCAGACATTCTTGTGAAGGAGCAGGGCAAGGTGCCCGGTCTTGCGCAGGTCGAGGTCGATTTCACCGCAGACTATATCGACTATATGGCCGAGTGGGCACGCCGCATTGAAGGTGAGGTGCTGACCTCCGACCGGCCCAACGAAACCATGCTGCTGCTGCGCAAGCCGGTGGGTGTGGTGGCCGGTATTCTGCCGTGGAACTTCCCCTTCTTCCTCATTGCGCGAAAGATGGCTCCGGCTCTGGTCACGGGCAACACCATCGTCATCAAGCCCAGCGAGGAAACCCCGCTCAACGCCTATATCTTCGCTGAGCTGGTGGCGCAGACGGATCTGCCGAAGGGGGTGTTCAACCTCATTGGTGGGCGCGGATATATTGCCGGTGAGGCGCTGGTGGCGCATCCGGGGGTTGATCTCATCACCTTCACCGGCTCGGTCGGCACCGGTTCGCATATCATGCAGGTTGCGGGCAAAAACCTCACCCGCGTCAATCTGGAACTGGGCGGCAAGGCACCGGCCATTGTGCTGAAGGATGCCGATCTGGATCTGGCCGCCACGGCCATCTTCAATTCGCGCGTCATCAATACCGGGCAGGTGTGCAATTGCGCCGAGCGGGTCTATGTCGCGCGAGAGGTGCATGACGAACTGGTTGCGAAGCTGAAAACCCTGTTTGAAACCACCCGGTATGGCGATCCCTCAGTTGAGGCTGATCTGCATATGGGCCCGCTTATCAATGCAGCCGGGCTGAAAAAGGTGGCTGATGCGGTGGAGCTGGCCAAGGCGCAGGGCGCAACTGTTGTAACTGGCGGCAGGATTGCGGAGCGCGGTGCGGGCTTCCACTATGAACCGACCTTGCTGAGCGGCGCGCGTGCGGACATGGACATCATGCGCCGTGAAACATTTGGCCCGGTTCTTCCGGTGCAGGCGGTTGAGACACTGGATGAGGCCATCGCACTGGCCAATGATTCCGATTATGGCCTGACATCCTCCATCTATACCCGTGACCTGAATTCGGCCCTGAAGGCGGCACGCGAGCTGAAATTCGGTGAAACCTATATCAATCGCGAGAATTTCGAGGCCATGCAGGGCTTCCATGCCGGGCGGCGCAAGTCTGGCATTGGCGGGGCGGATGGCAAGCACGGCCTGTATGAGTTTACTGAAACCCACGTCGTCTACATCAAGGGCGAGTAAGGCTGGTTGCGCAAACTGATGGAGCGGTGACGGGGCCGGGAGCCGCGTCACCGCTCCATGTCCTGTTTTACAGAAAAGCAAAGCCCATGGTGCGGGCGTGATAATGCAGCCCGCCATCCTGCACGATGAGGAACAGGGCGCGGCTGTCGCCATTATTGTGATGGGAGTGCGGCGCGCCGGGCGGCGTGACCAGCGTTGCCCATGGTGACCATGGGCACATTTCATCGCCCACCATGGAATGGCAGTTCTCGCCATTCAGCACCAGTGTGATGGCCGCTGAATTGTGCCGGTGCGGGCGCTGGTTCTCACCCGGTGGCAATGTGTTCAGCGAGAGGGTCAGTGTCGGCATGATATTGCGTGCGGCAGACTGCGTATCACTGGAGAAAATCAGCGCAATGCCGGAGGTGCGCTCATTGTGCGCATGGGCATAGATGAGCGCGATTTGCCGGCGGATTTCCTCAGCCGGATAATGCACGGGTGAGATCGGGCGGCGTGCATCATCGGGCGGGCAGTCACCATCAAAGGCCAGTTGTGGCTCATTGCTCACCAGCCATGCCACGATACGCTCATGAGCATGGATGCGTGCGGGCACGCCCGGCAGAAGGAACACATCTCCCGCCGCAAACGTGATGTTTTCCCCCGCGCATTCCACTGTGCCCTGCCCGCTGATGACATACCAGATGGAGCCGGTGGCGATGATGTCAAAGTCCAGCGTGTCTCCCTTTGAAATGGTGGCATAGCGTGCCAGCATAAGCGGGGTCGTGGCCGGGAAGGGGGTCTCCATGGCGGCAGACTGGTCGCAGGAGATGAGGCCGGTCGGGGCATCAGGGGCAAGGGCCTGTGCCGGCGGGTCACTGAACACGCCGCCGGGCACGGGCGGCAATTTGATATTGAACGCATTGCCGGAATTGAAGAACCGCGCCCGCGCCTGGGCGGCATTTGCGGGGCTGGAGGGCAACTGTTCCGGCATGTCCGCCATATCTGGCAGGGGGGCGGTGGGTGTCTGGTTTGCGGTCACGGCAAAACTCCCTCTTCGGTGACGAGCCTCACCAGCACATCGGCCAGCACCTGTGTGCCCTGTGCGAGTTGCTCGGGAGATGTGAATTCGTTTTCGGCATGGCTGATGCCATCACGACAGGACACGAACACCATGGCGGTGGGGCAGAGTTTCGCCAGATGGCGGGCATCATGCCCGGCACATGAGAGGATGGGCATGGCGCTGTATCCGCGCGCCTGTGCAGATGCACCAATGAGCTGGCGCAGGGTGGGGTCGAAGCTGTTGGGTGGTGCCTCGACCAGTTGCGTGACCCTCACGGTGCAGGGGGCGGCGCTTCCGTTGCAAAGGGCGATGAGGCGCGCGCCAAGCTGGTTCAGCACCTCATCTTCCGGGTGGCGCAGGTCAATCCGGAAGGTCACCCGCGCGGGCACGACAGATGGCGCATTGGGGGCCATCTCGATGCGCCCGATGGTGAATTTCACCACCTCATCATGCCCGCCAATCTCGGTATAGAGCCGGCCAGAGATGCGGGTGAAGGCCGCCAGTGCATCACGCCGCGCGGCCATGTCCTGCGTTCCGGCATGGTCTTCCGCACCAAGGATCTCCACCTCATAGGTGTATTTGCCCTGAATGCCGGTGACGATGCCGATGGCTGTTTCCGATGCCTCCAGAAGCGGACCTTGCTCGATATGCAGTTCCACGAATGCACCTGCCGGAAAGCCGGGGGCGCGGCAGGGCATATCCGGGAAGGCAGAAAGGAAAGTTTTCAGCGCCTGTTCCACGCTCACCCCGTCCGCATCCCGCACCGGCCGGATGGCTTCAAGGGTGCGTACGCCGGCAAAGACCTCCGATCCCATCATGCCGGGAGCAAAGCGCGAGCCTTCCTCATTCATCCATGCCACGACAACCAGATCCCGGCGGCGCGGCATGCCGCTTTGTGCAAGGGTAACAGCGGCTTCAAGGGCAGCCATCACGCCCGCCGCGCCATCAAACCTGCCACCTGTGGGCTGGCTGTCGAGATGACTCCCGGCAAGGATGGGCGGGGCAGAGCGATCCGCCCCCGGCAGGGTGAAGAACATGTTGCCTGCCGTATCGCAGGAGGCGGAAAGCCCCGCCTCCTGCGCCCACACCATAACGCGCTGGCAGGCCGCAATATCCTCGCGGCTCAGCGCCTGCCGGTTCACACCACCGGCTGGAAGCGCCCCAATCTCGGCCAGCGCCATGGTGCGCCACCACAAGCGCCCGGCATCTATTTTGGGCAGGTGCTGGTGCATGGCCGTTCTCATGAGGTGCGCATGATCTGGCCGGGAATGGCCCGCGGGTCTCGCGCCAGCCACTGGTCTGCCTCCACCTGCGCAATGAACTCGGCAAGCTGGGCGTTGAAGGCCGCCGGCTCTTCCAGATTCAGTGTGTGGCCGGTCTTGGGAAAGACGGAGAGGCCGCAGGCGGGGATGGTCTTTTTCAGGAAGATGCCCGGCAGCAGGCAGTGGTCATCCTCATCGCCCACCATCACCAGCGTGGGCACATCCATCTGGCGCAGCTCATCTTCCAGATCCCAGAAGGAAGGGCGACGGGCCTGCACGCCGCGCATGGTCATGGCCGCGCCAATATCGGAATGGGTGGCGAGGCGTTCGGCGAATTCGCGCCAGCCGCGCGGGTCCTTGTTCTGATACTGCACCCGGCTTGCGCCCAGAGCATAGATTTTCGAGAACTCTTTTGCACCCAGCTTCTCGAAATTGTCGGCAACTTCCAGCGAGACACCGCGGAAATACTCTTCAAACTCCTTCTCGCAACCATAGCCCGCCCCGGCGACCGTCAGCGACAGGGCGCGCTCCGGCGTGCGCAGGCCGAAATGAACGGCGGTGAACCCACCCATGGAGAGGCCGACAATATGTGCCTTTTCAATGCCCAGCCCATCCAGAACCGCCACCGCATCATCCGCCGCAATGGCCTGTGAGTAGCTGTCGATCCGGGTGGGAATATCGGAGGGCGCATAACCGCGCGCGGCATAGGTGATGCAGCGGTGACGGCGGGCGAAGAACCGCATCTGCGGTTCCCAGCTCTCGTGATTGCCTCCAAATTCATGGATGAACAGGATGGGCGTGCCTTCGCCCGCTTCCTGCACATAAAGATGCACGCCATCCTTGGCCGTGACGGTGAGTGATGATGCTTTCATGGCGCGCCTCAGAACTGTGCGGGAACATCATTGAGGGCGCGCGCGTCCTCAACCAGTTGCGGCAGGAGGGTGGCAAAGCGCTCGGCCCATTCGGTCGGCACCGATGTGCTCACCTTCACGAAGCGGTCGCCGAAACGGGCCGTGTGGTAGGTGCCCTGACGGATCATGATGTCATTGCGCCGGCACGCCTCCACCAGCGCCTCGGGGCGGATGCCGGCAGCCTTGGTCTCGATCACAAGGAAGTTGCCGTGCGAGGGATAGACCGGCAGGTGCAGCCCCTCGATGGCGAGGGCGGCGTCGCGGATCATCTCCTTGTTGGCGCGGTCGATGGCGCGCACCTTCCCCATCCACTCATCCTTGATGGCAAGGCCGGCGGAAGCCGCGCGCTGGGCGATGACACTGGCCCCAAGCACGGAAGTGGCGCGGGCGGCACACTTGTCCAGAAGCTCCGGCGCACCCACCAGCGCACCAATGCGCAGGCCGGCAAGCCCCAGCCATTTGGAGAAGCTGAGCGACACCAGAGCACCTTCCGGCGAGGCATGCAGGGCGGGGTAGTGCCCGTCCGCAAAGTCACGATAGGTGCAGTCATGCACCAGCAGCGCACCGCATTCGCGGGCGATGGCGGCGAATGCCTCTATTTCCTCGCGCGTATAGCGGATGCCAAGCGGATTGTTGGGGTCCACCAGATAGATGACAGCGGTGCGTTCATCCACATTCGCCTTCAGCGCCTCGGGCGTGAGACGATAATTGCAGGCGGCGTCATAGATCGGGATCTCGATCACCGTCGCACCCTGTTGCTCGGCGAACATGCAGGGCCACTTCCAGGTGGGGTCTGTGGTGACAAAGGTGGAGCCGGACGTGCAGAAGGCACGGCACACCATGGCCAGCGCCGAGACGCCGCCCTCTGTCACCATCGCTTCCGCATTCGGTGTGCCGAGATCGGCGACAATGGCGGCGCGCAGGGCCTCAAAGCCCAGCGGCGGGGCGTAGGCGTTGAATTCCTGCTTGCGGATGGAGTCGAACATCGCCTCTTCAACGGCGGGATGGGCGGCGATGTGGTTGGTGTTCTGCCCCAGCCACATCAGGCGCGGGTTGGAGAACAGATCATCGAAATAGCGGTTGCGCAGACGAGCAGTGGACATGACGCATGAGCCTTTGACGCCCCCGCCTTGTGCTGTGCGGGCCGGGTGCGGATGTGGTGAAGGGGGCCGCCCTCAGTGAGGGCGGCGCTGGGCCGTTTCCGGGTTCAGATGACCGAGCCGCGCGCGGCGATGCCGCCATCAATGGTCACGATGGTGCCGGTGATGTATCCGGCGCGCGGGGAGGCGAGGAAGGTGACGAGATCGCCCACCTCTTCGGCCGTGGCCGGGCGCTTGCCGGGATACTTGTCGAACAGCTCTTCCCAGCGGTCTTCCGAGCCGAGCATGTCAATCGCCTTGCGCTTCATGATCTTGAGCATGCGATCGGTCGCGACAGGGCCGGGGTTCACGCCCACCACGCGCACGCCGTCATTCAGGCTCGCGCCGCCCAGCGCCTTGGTGAAGGACATGACAGCGGCATTGCCGGTGGAGCCGGCGATATAGCTGGCATCCCAGTTCTCACCGGAATTGCCGATGACATTGACAATGACGCCATCCTTGCCGCGCATGCGCGTGTAATAGGCGCGCGAGAGGGTGATGTAGCCAAACACCTTCAGGTCGAAGCCGCGCCGCCAGGCTTCATCGTCCACCACTTCCAGAGAACCGGCGGGAATGTCGCCGGCATTGTTGATGAGGATGTCGACATCCCCCACATCCGCCGCCAGCTTTTCCATGGCTGCGGTGCTGGACAGGTCGACTGGATAGATGGAAACGCTGACGCCATGGGCGGCCTCAATCTCGGCCTTGGCCTTGGCGAGCGCCTCGCCATTGCGGGCGGCCAGATGCAGGTGGCAGCCCTCGGCTGCAAGAATTTCAGCGGTCGCAAGCCCGATGCCCTTGGAGGCTCCGGTGATGAGGGCGCGCTTGTCTTTGAGGTTGAGCTGCAAGTTTGTATCTCCGGCGGTTTTTCCGATATACAAACCTATGCAAACTGCATACCAAGATGCTCACCCATAGGCCGCGAGGAAGTCCAGAAGGTCATCTCCAAGCAGGTTCACATGGTTGCGCATGGCGCTGTGGGCGCGTTCTGCATCATGGGCGCGAATGGCTTCAATGACGGCGGAATGCTCGCTTAATGTTGCATCCAGCCGTGTGGGCATGCGGGTGACGCGACGGCGATAGGCGGCCACCTGATTGCGCAGCCCGCGTGTTTGCGCCGCCAGAAAGGCATTGCAGGAGGCTTCATAGACAGCCTCGTGAAACTCCTGATTTATATCATAAAAAGCATCCACCCCCTGCGGGTCGCAGGCCGCTTCCAGGCGTTTGTGTATGGCATCTATCCGCGCCATCTGCTCGGGCTTGATGCGCCGTGCGGCAAGGCGTGCGCACAGTCCCTCCAGTTCCGCCATCACCTGAAACATCTCAACCAGCGTATGCCCGGCAATGGAGCGCACCATGGCGCCCTGCCGCCCGCGCAAATCCACGAAACTGCTGGCTGCAAGCATGCGGAATGCTTCACGCACAGGGGTTCGCGACACGCCGAACTGAAGCGCAATCTCCTGTTCATCAAGGCGCTTGCCCGGTTCGATGCGTCCCGATGCAATTTCTGTTTCCAGAGCCTTGCGAATGCGCTCGGCATGGGTCTCTCCACCCTTGCTGTTCTGTTCATTCGGGAGGCAGTTGCTTTCGTCCTGTGCGCAAAAATCGTGCATATGTGCATCCACTTCGAATATTTGTATACATCGTAGCATTGTGCGGCGTATGGCGCACTCTTCTTCGTAAGGGCTATATGCAGGATTTGGCCCAGTTCAAAAGCAAAATGCCGGCTCATCTCTACCATTGACCCGACTTGGCATGTGCATTGCTAGTCAGGGTGTATCGATTGGAATGTTGTGCATGCGCAAATGCGTTTGCATTATACATAGAGAAAGGCCTGCGTTTGCCCGTAGTCTCTCACGATATGGGGCAGCCGGACAGCGTGCGCGGTGCAGCGCAAGCACCTGCTGCCCATCAGGGTACATCTGCCGCGGATTCATCTGCCCGTGCCCTTCCCCCGCTTCTTGAACTGCGTGGCGTCAGCAAGACCTTTGGTTCTGTGCAGGCGCTGGGCAGTTTCAATGTCTCCATCGAGCCGGGTGAGTTTGTCACCGTGGTCGGCCCCAGCGGATGCGGCAAGAGCACCTTGTTCAATATTGTCGCCGGGCTGGAGGAGCCGGATGCGGGCGGGGTGATCCGCTTCCAGAACCGCTCGGTGCTGGCCTCAGACCTTCTGGGCAATGTGTCCTTCATGCCCCAGCGCGATTTGCTGCTGCCCTGGCGCTCGGTGATCGACAACGCCATTCTGCCGCTGGATGTGGAAGGCGCGCCGCGCAAGGCCTCGCGGGAGCGGGCGCGGGCCATGCTGCCGGAGTTCGGCCTTGCCGGCTTTGGTGACCAGTATCCCAACCAGCTCTCGGGCGGCATGCGCCAGCGCGTGGCCCTGATGCGCACCTTCATGTTCAAGCGCGAGCTGATGCTGCTGGATGAGCCCTTCGGTGCGCTTGATGCCCTGACCCGCACCATGATGCAGCGCTGGCTGCTGGATGTGTGGCAGACCCACAAGCGCACCATCCTGTTCATCACCCATGATGTGGACGAGGCGCTGTTCCTCGGTGACCGGGTGATTGTGATGAGCGCGCGCCCCGGCTGCGTGAAGCTGGAGCAGAAGGTGGACCTTCCGCGTCCGCGCCCGGCCGAGGTGGTCATCTCCCCCGAATTCATCCGCCTCAAGCGCACCCTGCTTGAGGCCATTGAGGAGGAGGCGATGAAATCCTTCGCCGCCCCCGGCGCGGACCTTGCCCCCAAAGCCCCGGAGACCCACTGATGAGCGCCACCGCTGCCGTTCCATCCTCCTCCCGTGACCCTGCCGAGTGGGAGGCTCGGGTCCAGCTGGCCGCCTGCTACCGCATGGTGGCGAAGCTCGGGCTGGATGATCTCATCTATAACCACATCTCGATGCGGGTGCCGGGGCGCGAGGGTGAGTTTCTCATCAACCCCTATGGCCTGCTGTTTGATGAAATCACCGCCTCCAGTCTGGTGAAGCTGGATACGCAGGGCCGCAAGCTCGACAACACCCCTTATGAGGTGAATCTGGCCGCCTTCGTCATCCATGCAGCCGTACACAAGAGCGGGGCAGATGCGGCCTGCGTGCTGCACACCCATTCCGATGCCAGCGTCGCTGTTTCCGGCCAGAAGGACGGGCTGCTGCCACTGAGCCAGTTCGCCATGCGCTTCTACAATCGCCAGTCCTTCCATGATTATGAGGGCGTGGCCATCGACATGGACGAGCAGGCGCGGCTGGTGTCGGACCTTGGGCAGAACAAGGTGATGCTGATGCGCAACCACGGCATTCTCACGGTGGGCCGCACCGCCGGCGAAGCCTTCATGCTGCTCTATTATTTCGAGCGCGCCGCACGCATCCAGCTTGCCATGCAGGCCGCCTGTGCCTCGGGCGTGACGCTGGACATGCCGCCCCATGAGGTGTGCGAGAAGGCCGCCCGCCAGTTCTGGGATCAGGAAGGTGACATTCTCGTGCCCGGAGAGCGCGAGTGGCCCGCCCTGATGCGCCAGCTTGACCGGCTTGACCCCGGCTATCGCCAGTAATTCCGCTTCCCTTTCCAACCCCTTTCGCCAGCAACCCCGGAGAACTGCCATGATCTCGCGTCGAAACCTGATTGCATCCCTTGTGGCCGGAGCAACCCTTATGGGGGTGGCCGTGCCTGCAATGCCGGCCGCCGCGGCGGAACTCACCAAGGCCAGCCTGCGCCTGAAATGGTTGCCGCAGGCCCAGTTTGCCGGCTTCTACGTGGCAGCCGCCAAGGGATACTACAAGGATGCAGGCATTGACCTGACCATCAACCCCGGCGGACCGAACCTGCTGACGGAAAATCTTGTGGCCACGGGTGCGGATACATTTGGCCTGTCCGGCGGTCTCGACAGTGTGTTTGCTGCCCGCGACAAGGGCATGCCGGTGGTGTGCGTCGGCATTGCCCACCAGATGACGCCTTTCGTTTTCGTGGCGCGTGAGAATGGCCCGGTGAAGACCCTTGAGGACTTCAAGGGCAAGAAGGTCACCACATGGTTCACCGGTGCCAACCATGTGCTCAGCGCCATGCTGACCAAGGCGGGGATAGACCCCAAGCTGGCGGACATCCAGCCGCAGCAGGTGAGCGTGACGCCGTTCGTGGACGGGCAGATCGATGTCATCACCGCCACCCGCTATAACGAGTTCTACACCATCAAGACCCGCATGGGGGCAGAGCCGTTGCGCACCTTTGTGGCGGAAGACTATGGCATCACCTTCCCGCGTGACACCATCATCGTGTCCGAGACGACGGCGAAGGAAAAGCCGGAACTGGTGCAGGCCTTCCTGCGCGCCACACTGAAGGGCTGGCGCGATGCCTTTGCGGACCCGAAGGGCGCGGTTGATACCATCATGGCCATCGCCCCCACGCTGGATCGTGCCCATCAGGAATTCATGCTGGAAGAGGCAAAGACCCTGATGGTGGCCGGTCAGGCCAAGGAAAAGGGGTTGCTCTGGATTGACATGGATGCGGTGAAAATCACCCAGCAGCTCTTCGTGGATGCAAAGGTGATTTCGAAGCCGGTGGATCTGGATGCCACCTTCAATGTCAGTTTCCTTGAAGCCATCCCGCTTGCGGATCGCCTGCCATGAGTGATGCTCCAGGCACTTCTGTTCTTGCTGCCCCGGCCCCTGCGCCGGGGGGCATCCCGGCCAGCTTGCGCGCCCCGCTCTGGCGGGCGGTGCGTGGCCTGTTCTGGCTGGTTCTGGTTCTGGCGATTGCCGAGGCCATCATCATCGCTTTTGGCGTTCCCTCCTATTATGTGCCGCGTCCCAGTGTTGTGCTCATGGCCATTGTGGCGACGCCGCAGCCCTATATTCAGGGCTTCCTGCGCACAGCCACAGAGGCGTTGCTGGGCTTCTTTTCCGGGGCGCTGTTCGGGGTTGGCATCGGGGTTCTGTTTTATCGCTCGCGCGCATTGCGGGAGCTGGTTTTCCCGATTTTCATTGTCTCGCAAACCATTCCCGTCATCGCTTTCGGCGCGCTGGTGGTCTTGTGGTTCGGCAATACGCTTCTGGCGAAGGCGGCCATTGCCTTCTACCTCACCTTTTTCCCTGTCACGGTGAACACGCTGGTGGGGCTGGAGGCGGTTGATCCGCGACAGGATGCGCTGATGCGCTCTTTCGGGGCCAGCCGTTTCAAGATCCTCACCCATCTGCATTTGCCCGCTGCCTTGCCGCAGATTTTCGTGGCGTTGCGGCTGGCCTCGGCGCTGGCACTGGTGGGGGCGATTGTCGGCGAATGGTTTGGCGATACGGCCGGGCTGGGCGTGCTGCTGTTGCAGGGCATGTACAACGAGAATGTCGTCGCCATCTGGGCTGCCATTGCCGTGTGCGCGCTTCTGGGAACCAGCTTCTACGGCGTTGTCAGTGCGGTTGAGCGCTGGCTTGTCTTCTGGGGGGCAGAGCAATGAGCAGTGTGAGCATGGAACGTTCGCCCGCTGTGACCCTTCCGGTGTCACGGGCCGTACAGCGCGGCGTGCTGGGCATGGTGCTGCTGGTTGCAGCCTGGGAGGGTGCGGCACGGGGCTTTGAGCTGCCTGCCTATACCTTGCCGGCTGTCAGTTCCATCCTGTTCAATATTGTCGAGAGCCGGCAGGTGCTGACGCCGGCGGCGCTCTATACGCTGACGGAATCTCTGCTTGGTTATGTGGCAGGTTCGGGTATCGGCATTGCGCTGGCGGCCTTCATTACACTGGTGCCGCGGGCACGCGCCGCCATTTTGCCGGTGGCCACGGCCATCAATTCCGTGCCGGTGGTGGCATGGTCGCCACTCATCCTGTTGTGGTTCGGTATCGGCATCTCATCCAAGGTGGTGATGGTGGCTCTGGCCGTGAGCTTCACGGTTTTCCTTTCCGCCCTTGCCGGATTTGACCGGGTGGACAGGCGCTCGGCAGACCTGATGCGCTCGTTCGGGGCGGGGCGGATGAGTGTGTTGTGGCGGCTGCGCCTGCCCACGGCCCTGCCGCTGATAGCCGCCGGCATGCGCGTTTCAACAGTGCGGGCCATTATAGTCGCCATCGTCACCGAAATGCTGGGTGCCTATGACGGGCTGGGCTGGGTGATCTATCAGGCCGTGCTGCAACTGGATTTCGTGCGGGTCTGGTCGGCCATCTTCGTGGCCTCCGCCATCAGTCTCGCTTTCTTTGGCCTCGTCAGCTTCTGCGAGCGCCGCTTCATTTTCTGGAAGTAAGCCCATGACCCGCAAGATGCATTTTGGCCTGTTCCTGCTGGGAACAGGCAGCCACATTGCCGGCTGGCGCGTGCCGGGCGCGATTGACACCTTCGAGGACATCGACAAGGTGCGCCAGATTGCGGCGACCGCCGAGCGAGGCCTGTTTGACCTGATTTTCATGGGCGACAACCTGAATGCAGACCCGTCCGCCCATCCGTCCTACACCTCCCGGCTGGAGCCGCTGACACTGCTTGCGGCGATTGCCGGCTCCACCCGGCATATCGGCCTTGCCGCCACGGTTTCCACCACCTACTCGGACCCCTATACGGTGGCCCGCGCCTTTGCCTCGCTGGATCATATCAGCGCAGGGCGGGCGGCATGGAATGCGGTGACAACGGCAGCCCCTGCCGCCGCCGCCAATTTCGGCACCCTGCACCCGGACCATTCCCGCCGCTATGAAATCGCCGGCGAGTTTCTTGATGTGGTGAAGGGGCTTTGGGATTGCTGGGCTGATGATGCCGTGTGTGCCGACAAGGCAAGCGGGGTCTATATCGACCCGGCCCGCGTGCGGGCGCTGGATCATGAGGGGGCGTTCTTCAAGGTGAAGGGGCCGCTCAATATCTCGCGCGCACCACAGGGGCATCCTGTCATTTCCCAGGCGGGCGGGTCTGAACCGGGGCAGGCACTGGCCGCCCGCACGGCGGATATCGTGTTCGCGGTGGTGCAGGATATGGCTGAGGCCAAGGCCGGATATGATGCACTGAAGGCGCGCTTGCCGGCCCTTGGACGTCGCCCGGAAGAGGTGTGTGTGCTGCCGGGTGTGATGCCCGTGGTGGGGCGCACCGCGAAAGAGGCGCACGAGAAACTGGCCGAACTGATGCAGTTCGTTGATTCCTCCAATGCGCTGGGCATGCTCTCCGAGCGTTTTGGCTGTGACATGAGTGCCTATGATCTGGATGGCCCGATTCCCGATCTGCCCGAGGCGGACACATACAAGTCCTTCACGGGCGTGCTGCAGGCCAAGGCGCGGCGCGAGGGCATGAGCCTGCGCGATCTTTACAATCTGGTGGCGGCTGCGCGCGGGCACTGGGTCTTGTGCGGCTCTGCCGAGGATGTGGCGGACACCTTGCAACTCTGGTTCGAGAGCGGTGCTGCCGACGGGTTCAATGTGATGCCGCCCTATTTCCCCGGCGCGTTCGATGATTTCGTCGATCTCGTCATCCCGATTCTTCAGGATCGGGGGCTGTTCCGCACGGAATATGAGGGCACGACATTGCGGGACAGGCTGGGGCTGGCACGTCCGGTCAATCCGGATTTCTGAGACGCGAACCATCCCGTGCGGGCGGGCCGGTCCGGTCTGGGTTGCGCAAAAACAAGGCGGTCTGGCGCTTTCAGGTGGCGTCAGGCCCTGTGCGGAATGCGCCGCACCGCAGGCCATGTGGCATTTGCCGACGAATGGACGGAGCTTGGCGGAATATGCCTGAGATGAGTGCTTGACGAGGCATCTGCGCCAGCGTATCGCTTTTGGCGGGACACCTCTCCCCAACGGGAGGCGCCCATCTGTAAGGATGGTTACATGACTGCGAATCCTGCCCCGGCCGTACGCCCGGAGAACCCCAATTTCTCCTCTGGCCCGTGCGCCAAGCGTCCCGGCTGGACGCTCGAAGCCCTCATTGATGCACCCCTTGGCCGCTCGCACCGCGCGAAGGTCGGCAAGGTCAAGCTCAAAGAGGCAATTGATCTCACCCGCGAAGTTCTGGAAGTGCCTGCGGATTACCGCATCGGCATCGTGCCTGCGTCTGATACCGGCGCGGTGGAAATGGCCCTGTGGTCGCTGCTCGGTGCGCGCCCGGTGGACATGCTGGCATGGGAAAGCTTCGGCGAAGGCTGGGTGACCGATGTTGCCAAGCAGCTCAAGCTGGCTGATGCCCGCGTGCTGAAGGCCGCTTATGGCGACCTGCCGGACCTCACCCAGGTCGATTTCAGCCATGATGTGGTCTTCACCTGGAACGGCACCACCTCCGGCGTGATGGTTCCCGATGCCAACTGGATCCCGGCGGATCGCGAAGGCCTCACCATCTGTGATGCCACCTCTGCCGCTTTTGCGCAGGCGCTTGATTTCACCAAGCTCGATGTTGTCACCTTCTCCTGGCAGAAGGTGCTGGGCGGTGAAGGTGCGCATGGCATTCTCATTCTCTCGCCCCGCGCTGTGGAGCGGCTTGAATCCTACAAGCCCGCATGGCCGATGCCGAAGATTTTCCGTCTCACCAAGAACGGCAAGATCAACGAAGGCATCTTCGTGGGTGAAACCATCAACACCCCCTCCATGCTGTGCGTCGAAGATTATATCGATGCGCTGAAGTGGTCGAAGGAGGTTGGTGGCCTGAAGGCGCTTCAGGAACGTTCCAACCGCAATTTCGAGGCGATTGCCCAGTGGGTGGCCCGCACGGACTGGGTGGACTTTCTGGCCAATGATCCGGTCACCCGCTCCAACACCTCGGTGTGCCTGAAGGTGGTTGACGCTGCTGTCACGGCTCTGCCGGCTGAAGCGCAGGCCGTGTTCGCCAAGGCGATTGCGTCCGGCCTTGAAAAGGGCGGCGTGGCTTATGACATCGGTGCCTATCGCGATGCCCCTCCCGGCCTGCGCATCTGGTGTGGTGCCACCGTTGAGCGTGCGGATGTGGAAGCCTTGACCCATTGGCTGGACTGGGCCTTCAATGAGGCCAAGGCCGCTCTTGCAGCCTGAGTGCTGATGATGCGGGGAGACGCCACATGTCTCTCCCCGTTTCCGGCGCTGTCGCTGCCCGGTCATGCTGTGGGCGTATCACGCCAGTGCATAGCATGGGGCAGGCACGCACCCCTCCATTTCGCAGCTTTCCCGCAAGCGGGGGAGCCTTCATGCCGGAATGCTGCCTGATGGCGCGCCGGTTCGCGACACCCCCTTATTTACGGAGCCGACCATGGCACCCCGCGTTCTGATTTCCGACAAGCTGTCCGCCGCCGCCGTCCAGATCTTCAAGGATCGTGGCATTGAGGTCGATTTCCAGCCGGACCTCGGCAAGGACAAGGACAAGCTGGCCGAAATCATCGGCAATTATGATGGCCTCGCCATCCGCTCCGCCTCCAAGGTCACCCCCAAGATCCTTGAGAACGCCAACCGCCTGAAGGTTGTCGGCCGCGCCGGTATCGGTGTGGACAATGTGGATCTGCCGGCGGCATCCGCCAAGGGCGTGATCGTGATGAACACGCCGTTCGGCAACTCCATCACCACTGCCGAGCACGCCATTGCGATGATGTTCGCGCTGGCCCGCGAAATCCCCGCCGCTGATGCCTCCACCCAGGCCGGCAAGTGGGAGAAGAACCGCTTCATGGGCGTGGAGCTGACGGGCAAGACCTTCGGCATCATCGGCTGCGGCAATATCGGTTCTATCGTTGCCGAGCGCGGCGTGGGCCTGCGCATGAAGGTCATCGCGTTTGACCCCTTCCTGTCCGCCGAGCGCGCTCTGGATCTGGGCGTGGAAAAGGTGGAACTGGAAGACCTGCTCGCCCGTGCAGACTTCATCACCCTGCATACTCCGCTGACCGAGAAGACCAGGAACATCCTTTCTGCCGAGAACCTTGCCAAGACCAAAAAGGGCGTGCGCATCATCAACTGCGCCCGTGGCGGCCTGGTGGATGAGGTTGCCCTGCGTGCAGCGCTCGATTCCGGCCATGTGGCAGGTGCGGCGTTTGACGTGTTCACGGTGGAGCCGGCCGAAAACAACCCGCTGTTCGGTCATCCGAATGTGGTCTGCACCCCGCATCTGGGCGCTGCCACCACCGAGGCGCAGGAAAATGTCGCCCTTCAGGTGGCCGAGCAGATGAGCGATTACCTGCTCACTGGTGCCATCTCCAACGCGGTCAACTTCCCCTCCATCACGGCGGAAGAAGCCCCCAAGCTGAAGCCCTTCATTGAACTGGCCGAAAAGCTGGGTTCCTTCGCGGGCCAGCTGACCGACACTGACATCAAGACCGTGCGCATCACCTATGAGGGCAGCGTTGCGAACCTGAAGGTGAAGGCACTGACCTCTTCTGCAGTGGCCGGCCTGCTGCGCCCCGCACTTCAGGATATCAATGTCGTCTCCGCCCCTTCGGTGGCCAAGGAGCGTGGCATTGTGGTGGAGGAAACCACCCGCGCTGCCGCTGGCGACTATGACAACCTCATCACCATCACCGTGGTGACGGATACTTTCGAGCGTTCGGTCTCCGGCACGGTGTTTGCCGATGGTCACCCCCGCATGGTGAACATCAAGGGCATCAAGGTGGATGCCGAGTTCGCCCAGCGCATGATCTATGTGACGAACGAGGACAAGCCGGGCTTTATCGGCCGCTTTGCGGGCCTTCTGGGCGAGGCAGGCGTGAATATCGCCACCTTCTCGCTGGGCCGTCACAAGGAAGGCGGCGAGGCCATTGCGCTGGTTTCCATTGATGGCAAGGTACCGGTCGAAGTGCTGGAGAAGATCCAGTCCCTGCCGCATGTGAAGCAGGCCAAGCTGGTCGAGTTCTGAGCATCGGCTGAAAGGGGCGGGCGCATCTCTCGCCCGCTCTATTGCTGAAAATATCAGGCCCGCGTCTCACCGGAAGACGCGGGCCTTTTTCTATGGGAAATCCGTTACGGCATGGGCGCGCCGGTGCCCGCGGGCGGGCGCCGGTTGGAGCGTGTGGCCAGAATGATGCCGCATATCACCAGCGCGTATCCGGCCAGATGAAACCAGGCTAGACTTTCGCCGAGGAAAACAATGGCCAGTGCTGTACCAAAGACGGGCATGAGATGGAGAAAAGGCGCGGCGCGGTTTGCACCCACAAGCTCTACCGCCCGGTTGAAAAACAGATAGGCCAGCACAGAAGGCGCGATCATCACATAGGCCAGTGTCAGCAGCGTTGGCGCATCAAAGTGAATGGGCCGTCCACTGGCCATTTCATAAGCTGAAAACGGCACCAGCAGCACCGCCCCTATGGCCATGATGGTCGCCAGAAAGGAGAGCGGGCCAAGGGTTGGACGCTTGCGCAACATGGCTGTGTAAAAGGCATAGATAAGCAGCGCCACCACAATCCACATATCACCGATATTGGGCGTGAGGTGGATCAGGGTATCCATATCACCCCGGCTGATGATGACCACCACCCCGCAGAGCGAG
This sequence comes from Xanthobacter sp., assembly GCA_034676585.1. Lineage (GTDB taxonomy): Bacteria > Pseudomonadota > Alphaproteobacteria > Rhizobiales > Xanthobacteraceae > Xanthobacter. The sequence continues at coordinate 558,833 of JAUCBY010000001.1, forward strand.
GTGGCAATACCCGCCAGTTGTCCTGCCGAGAGTTTGTCGCGGAACAGAAAAAAGCTCCACAGCCCCACCAGCAGGGGGGCCATGGACTGTATGAGCAGGCCGTTGACCGCCTCTGTATATTGCAGGCCATGATAGCTCATGGCGTTGAAACTGGAGATGCCGGTGGCAGCCAGCAGCACAAGCATCCATAGGGAGCGCCGGATAATGGGCAGATCCCGCTGGATTTGCCCCCATGCGAAGGGGAGCACGATCAGCGTCGCCCCTATCCAGCGCAGCGTGGCCAGCGTGACGGGGGGCACATGCCCGGCCACATAGCGCCCGAGCACCATATTCCCCGCCCACAAAAGTGCGGTGAGCGTGAGCAGCAGGTAGGGCGCATTGAACAATCCCTGCAAGGGGCGTGATGCAGGAGGAACAGACATGCTTTCTCCATGAATGCCTCTTCCGGCAGGAGAGACATCGGAACCGGCTGGAGCATTTCCCGGTTCCGTGGAAGCAGGGAAATGCCTTTACCTTTTGAGTGGCCGCATTTTCTCTATGCAAGCCGGTATCCACTTCGCCCGAGATGCGCTGAAGAGCCAGCGGGCAAAGATGGGGCAGGGGAAAGCGGCTCCGGCAAGGCCGGAAGGTCACCATCACCAGACAAGGTGCGCCGATAATGCCGCCTTGGCCGATATATTCAACCATCTCCCAAGGGAAGGAGCCGGCAAAGATATGGGCGACGATGCCTTGGTTTTGGGTAACCCGCATCATGCCGGGGTGCGCTTGTGATGAGCCGGATAAAACAGGGCGCGTGTGCGCCGGAAAAGCCGGCAGCGGCAGGTCTGATGGCCGCTGCGAAGGGGCACCACCGTAATCTGGCCGCCGTGCGGCTTCAGGCCAGAACAGGGTGCCTTCGGCAGCCCTATGCGGCACCTCCATGAAAAAACGGAGGCTTGCGGCCTCCGTTTTCAGAACATGTCCAGCTGCAATTTGCCCCGCAGGTACGAACCTGATCCGGCCCGTGCCTGCGCCCGGATGATCCCACCCGAACTGGCGCAGGGCAGAATCAGACCGCTTTCTGGCTCTGGCGGTCCACGATCGACACGATGTCGGCCATGATGCGGTTTAGCTCGAAATTCTTCGGCGTGTAGACCGCAGCAACCCCGAAGCCGAGAAGCGCAACTTCATCTTCGACCGGAATGATGCCGCCCACCACAACAGGCACATCATCCAGTCCCTCGGCGCGCATCCGTTCCATCACATCGCGCACGAGCGGGACATGCGAGCCGGAGAGGATGGAGAGGCCCACCACATGCACGCTCTCTTCCAGCGCGGCATTCACGATCTCGGCGGGCGTCAGGCGGATGCCTTCATACACCACCTCCATGCCGCAATCGCGGGCGCGCACGGCAATCTGCTCCGCACCATTGGAGTGGCCATCCAGCCCCGGCTTACCGACGAGGAACTTGATGCGGCGGCCGATGCGGGATGAGACCTCATCCACCGCGATGCGCACCTCATCTAGCCCCTGCGTATCAATGCGGGCGGCACGACCAACCCCTGTGGGAGCGCGATATTCGCCGAAAATGGCACGCAGGCAGGTGCCCCATTCGCCCGTGGTGACGCCAACCTTGGCGCAGGCAATGGAAGGCTCCATGATATTTCGGCCTTCCTGTGCCGCGCTTTTCAGCTCGGCCAGTGCCTTCTCCACGGCGGTGTTATCGCGGGCTTCACGCCAGGCCTGAAGGCGGGCGATCTGCTCGGCCTCCACCCCTTCCGGCACGGTGAGAATAGCGCCTTCGCCGGTGGTGAGCGGGGAGGGCTCGGTCTCTGTCCAGCGGTTGACGCCAACCACCACCTGCTCGCCCTGCTCAATCGCCTCAAGGCGACGGGTGTTGGATTCCACCAGTGCCTGTTTCATGTAGGAGTTTTCAATGGCGGCAACCGCCCCGCCCATGCCCTCAATGCGGGCAAGCTCGGCGCGGGCCTCTTCCTTCAGCTCTTCCACCTTCTTGTCGATGACGGTGGAGCCGTCGAAGATGTCGCCATATTCCAGCAGGTCGGTTTCATAGGCCAGCACCTGCTGCATGCGCAGTGACCATTGCTGGTCAAACGAGCGGGGCAGGCCCAGCGCCTCGTTCCATGCGGGAAGCTGCACGGCACGCGCGCGCGCCTTCTTGGAGAGCGTCACCGCCAGCGCCTCAATCAGGATGCGGTAGACATTGTTTTCCGGCTGCTGCTCGGTCAGCCCCAGCGAGTTCACTTGCACGCCATAGCGGAACAGCTTCTGCTTGGGGTCTGTCACGCCATAGCGGTTGACGCAGATCTCGTCCCACAGATCCACGAATGCGCGCATCTTGCACATCTCGGTGATGAAGCGCATGCCTGCATTCACGAAGAAGGAGATGCGGCCCACAACCTCGCCGAAAATGGGACCTTCCGCCTCGCCGGAGGCCTTCACCGTATCAAGAATGGCGATGGCGTCGGCCAGTGCGAAGGCCAGTTCCTGCACCGGTGTCGCGCCGGCTTCCTGCAAATGGTAGGAGCACACATTCATCGGGTTCCAGCGCGGCAAGTGCTGCGTGGTGAAGATGATGGTGTCTTTCGTCAGCCGCATGGAGGGCGCGGGCGGGAACACATAGGTGCCGCGCGAAAGATACTCCTTGATGATGTCGTTCTGCGTGGTGCCCTGAAGCCTTGTGCGGTCCGCCCCCTGCTCATCCGCCACCGCGATGTAAAGCGAGAGCAACCATGCCGCGCAGGCATTGATGGTCATGGAGGTGTTCATCTCGGCCAGCGGAATGCCGTCGAACAGGGTGCGCATATCACCAAAATGTGAAATCGGCACGCCCACCTTGCCCACTTCGCCACGGGCGAGGGGGTGGTCGCTGTCATAGCCGGTCTGGGTCGGCAAATCGAAGGCGACGGAAAGACCCGTCTGGCCCTTGGCAAGGTTGGAACGGTAAAGCTTGTTGGATTCCGCTGCCGTGGAATGGCCGGCATAAGTGCGGAAGAGCCAGGGTTTATCGCGGACGACCATCCGTCTGCCCCCATTATCCATTGGTTGTTGCACGCCGCGTTTCCCTTGTCTGTGCAGGGAGAACGCATACCTCCCAACTCGATTCCGAAAAACCGAGCCAGCTTATTGTGCGCTGCAATGCGGCGGGCGTCGATGGAAAAATTCCAGACAACCCGCCGCCGCATTCCGTGTCGGGGCAGGAGGGATGCGGTGTCTTTTCAGTCGCCGCGCTTCACCAGCGAAATGACGAACAGCAAGATCACCGCGCCAATGGTGGCGCAGATGATGCGCCCGATCAGCCCGCCGACAAGGAAGACATTGCCGAACAAGAAACCGCCAATCAGCGCGCCCACAACGCCAACGGCAATGTTTCCAACAATTCCGAAGCCATAGCCCCGGAAGATCTGCCCCGCGAGAAAGCCCGCGGCCGCACCTATGATGAGGGTCCAGATAAGTGCCATGAGGCTGCATTCCCTTGTGCTGTGCAAGAAGCTGCTTGCTCCTGTTGCACCACTCTAATGCGAGTGGCCCGCGCCGTGAACCGGATTGTCTGGGTCATGATCTAAGCCAAAAGGGGGACAGGCAAGGGCCTATAGAGTCTCTTGCCGAGCCGTTCATCTCTGATACGCTGCATTGCGATAACAGTTCAAAAAGAGCCGGAAGGTTCACGCAGGAAGAGGACGAAGCGCTATGGGCCAGAATGCCGCGAAGGACACGACAGATGCGCCGTTGAAGGATCTGTACGAGATGGGCGAGATCCCTCCTCTCGGTCATGTGCCTTCCAAGATGTATGCCTGGGCCATCCGGCGTGAGCGCCACGGCCCGCCAGAGCAGTCCTTCCAGGTCGAAGTGGTGCCCACCTGGGAACTGGGTGAGCATGACGTGCTGGTGTTCGTGATGGCGGCCGGCGTCAACTATAACGGTATCTGGGCCGGCCTCGGCCAGCCCATCTCCCCCTTCGATGTGCACAAGGCCTCCTTCCATGTCGCCGGTTCCGATGCCTCGGGCATCGTGTGGGCTGTCGGTCCGAAGGTGAAGCGCTGGAAGGTGGGCGATGAGGTTGTCGTACACTGCAATCAGGATGACGGCGACGACGAGGAGTGCAACGGCGGCGATCCGATGTTCTCCCCCTCCCAGCGCATCTGGGGTTATGAGACGCCGGACGGCTCCTTTGGCCAGTTCTGTCGCGTGCAGGCCCGCCAGCTCATGCCGCGTCCCAAGCATCTCACCTGGGAAGAGAGCGCCTGCTACACGCTGACGCTTGCCACCGCCTACCGCATGCTGTTCGGCCATGCGCCGCACACCGCCAAGCCCGGCGATTATGTGCTGGTGTGGGGCGCTTCCGGCGGCCTCGGCGTGTTCGGCGTGCAGCTTGCCGCTGCCTCCGGCGCGCATGTCATCGGCGTGATCTCGGACGAGACCAAGCGCGACTATGTGCTGGGTCTGGGTGCCAAGGGCGTCATCAACCGCAAGGATTTCAACTGCTGGGGCCAGCTGCCCAAGGTCAATTCGCCCGAATATGCGGAATGGCTGAAGGAAGCCCGCAAGTTCGGCAAGGCGATCTGGGACATCACCGGCAAGCGCGATGTCGATATCGTGTTCGAGCATCCGGGCGAGAGCACCTTCCCGGTGTCCACGCTGGTGGGCAAGCGCGGCGGCATGATCGTGTTCTGCGCCGGCACCACCGGCTTCAACATCACCTTTGATGCCCGCTATGTGTGGATGCGCCAGAAGCGCATTCAGGGCTCGCACTTCGCCCATCTCAAGCAGGCAACCGCCGCCAACCAGTTTATCATCGACCGGCGCGTGGACCCCTGCATGTCCGAGGTGTTCTCGTGGGATCGTATTCCCGAGGCACACGGCAAGATGCTGGCGAACCAGCATGCCCCCGGCAATATGGCGGTGCTGGTCAATGCCCCGCGCCCCGGCCTGCGCACATTTGATGATGTGATTGAGGCTTGCGCCGGGCGCTGAACTCCGGCTCCGCGATCAGGTGACTGATCCTTGACGTGATGAAAGGCCCTCTCCCCCTGCGTGGGGAGGGGGCTTTTTCATGGGCGTCCCGATTTCACCGGTGTCGCGATTCGTGCCGCAGACATAAAAAACCCCGGCCTGCACGGGCAGGCCGGGGGATGAAAAAGCGGAACAGGTGGATCAGGCGTCCGGCGTGTTCTTTGCGACGTCGGTTTCCACGATCTCAATGCCGAAGCCATCCAGGCCCACATAGGTGCGCGGAGTGGAGGAAAGCAGGCGGATGGAGGAAATGCCGAGGTCACGCAAAATCTGCGCGCCAAGGCCAATCTCGCGCCAGTCCCGGTCGCGCTCGGCAGCGCTGCCGCCTTCCTGCTGGCCCATGGCGGTGGCAGGCACGCCGGCTGTGCCATCGCGCAGATAGATCAGAACGCCGCGGCCTTCCGCATCAATCCGCTCCAGCGCATTGCGAATGGTCTTTCCGCCGGAAAAGGCATCGTCGATCGGGTCGGCGCGGTGCAGGCGCACCAGCACATTGCGGCCATCCCCAATGCGGCCCTTGACCAGTGCCAGATGGTTCACCGAGTCGAACGGGGTGGTGTAGGAATAGCCCTGAAGCTCACCCACGGCAGTGGCCACGGGGAATTCCGCAGATCGCACCACCAGCTTCTCGCGCGCCTGACGATAGGCGATGAGGTCTGCCACCGAGATGCGCAGCAGGCCGTGCTTTTCGGCAAAGGCCGCAACCTGAGGCCCGCGCTGTACGGTGCCGTCATCATTCACCAGTTCGGAGATGACGCCGACGGGCGGCATATTGGCAAGGCGGCACAGATCCACCGCGGCCTCGGTATGGCCGGAGCGCATCAGCACGCCGCCCTCGCGCGCAATGAGGGGGAAGATGTGGCCGGGGCGCACAAAATCGGCAGCGCCCATATTCGGGTTGGCCAATGCGCGCACGGTATTGGTGCGCTCCTCGGCAGAAATGCCGGTGGTGGTGCCGTGGCGCACATCTATGGAAATGGTGAAGGCGGTGCTGTGCGGGGCATCATTCGTGGAGACCATCGGGTCCAGCCGCAGGCGGCGCGCTTCAGAAGCGGGCAGGGGCGTGCAGACAATGCCGGAGGTATTGCGGATGATGAAGGCCATCTTCTCCGGCGTGGCGAGAGAAGCGGCGAGGATGAGGTCGCCCTCATTCTCGCGGTCATCATCATCGGTCACCACAACAATTTCGCCACGGGCGAAGGCTTCGATGGCCGCCTCAACGCGGTCCTGAATGGTGTTTTCGGTCACGGGAGAACCTCGGGCAGGGGAAGGGGCAAGGCCGAGAAAGTCATTCGGGGTCACATCATGACCCGTCACCTCGGCGATCCGCTCGGCAGTCTCGCGGGAAATCCAGGAGCGTTCGTCATTGCACAGGGCCGTAATGCTGGCGGGCGAAAGGCCCACCTGTCTTGCAAAGGCGCTGCGTGTCGTACCTGTGGCGCTGAGCCATTCCGCGAGTTTCATGCCCACAGCATAGCACTCTGGTTTTCAGTGACAATGAAATTCCGAAAAATTCAGTTACACCGAAATCGCGGTCGGCTGGGCCATTCTTTCCCGGCTTCTTTCTGGCTCGCTTGCCTCCCTGCTTTCCTGCCTCCCGGCTCTCTTGCCAGAATGGTCGCGGGGCGGCACGTTCTCAAGTCCTGAGTGGGGAGATGTGATGAAAGACTGGCTCGCAGCCCGGTGGGTCACTGGTGCAATCTTCATGTGCGCAGCATTGTTGCTGGTGCTGCCCGCCATGCCTGCGGGTGCGGTGCGCATCATCTATCTGGCTGGCCCCCTCTACATGCTCCATCAGGTGGAGGAGCATCTGGGGGATCGTTTCCGGCGCTTTGTGAATACACGGCTGTTCGGTGGCGTGGAGGCGCTCACCGTTGCCGATGTGTTGTGGATCAACCTGCCGGGCGTGTGGGGCATCAATCTGGTGGCGCTCTATGCGGCGCTCTGGCTTGCGCCAGGGTGGGGCGTGGCGGCGCTGTACCTCATCCTCATCAATGGCATCGCGCATATCGGCATGATGCTTGTCCTGCGCCGCTATAATCCGGGCCTGGTGAGTGCGGCCCTGCTGTTTGTGCCGTTTTCTGTTTTCGGCCTTGCGGTGGTACCGGCCAGCCCGCTCCAGCAGATGCTGGGTTTGGCTTTGGCGATTGTGGTGCACGGGGCCATTGTGGCCGTGGTGAAGCGCAATGCGGCCCGTGCCCGCCGGAGTTGAGGCGGCCCGGCAAGAGCGATTCTGCAAGAGCGACCCAGCGCTTCATGAAAACGCTTTTCCCTGCTGGGCGAAAACGGGCTTGCTGGCGAAACATGCCCTGTTTCGCCGGCTCATCCTTTAGTCCTCGAACGGCCAGCGCGGGGTTTCGCCCACCTGTCCGCGATGGCGCAGCAGATGGTCTGCCAGCACGCACCACATCATGGCCTCGCCCACCGGAACGGCGCGGATGCCGACGCAGGGGTCATGCCGGCCCTTGGTGAACAGGTCGGTTTCCTCGCCCTTGCGGTCCACCGTCTGGCGGGGGGTGAGGATGGAGGAGGTGGGCTTCACCGCAAACCGCGCCACTATCGGCGCGCCGGTAGAGATGCCGCCCAGAATGCCTCCGGCATGGTTGGCCATGAAATGCGGACGACCCTCATTGCCACGGCGCATTTCATCGGCGTTGGCCTCACCCGTCAGGCGGGCGGCATTGAAGCCCTCGCCAATCTCCACACCCTTTACGGCATTGATGCCCATGAGCGCGCCGGCAAGGTCTGCATCCAGCTTGCCATAAAGCGGTGCACCAAGGCCGGCCGGAACACCCTCTGCCACCAGCTCTATCACCGCGCCGATGGAGGAACCGGCCTTGCGGATATCATCGAGATATTCGGTCCACACTGGCACGGTCTGCGGGTCCGGGCAGAAGAAGGGGTTGTTGTGTACCTCGTCCCAGTCCCAGCGGGAGCGGTCGATCTCGATATCGCCGATCTGCACCAGCGCGCCACGCACGGTGACGCCGGGCAGAACCCTGGCGGCAATGGCCCCGGCCGCAACACGGGTTGCGGTTTCACGCGCGGAGGAACGCCCGCCGCCGCGATGGTCGCGGATGCCATATTTGATGTCATAGGTGAAATCGGCATGGCCCGGTCGGTATGCACCGGCAATGGCGGCATAATCCTTCGAGCGCTGGTCCACATTCTCGATCAGCAGGGCAATCGGCGTGCCGGTGGTGATGAGGCCGCCTTCCGGGTGCTCCATCACGCCGGAGAGTACCTTCACCTCGTCCGGCTCGCGGCGCTGGGTGGTGAAGCGCGACTGGCCGGGGCGGCGGCGATCCAGCGCGGCCTGCACCTCTTCCAGTGTGAAGCGCAGTTGCGGCGGGCAGCCATCCACCACGCAGCCAATGGCTGTGCCATGGCTCTCGCCAAAGGTGGTGACGCGGAAAAGATGGCCGAAGCTGTTGAATGACATATCGAGACCTGCCTTGCTGCCTCTGCTGCATAGACGAGCTTGGGCCGAATGGGAATGTCTGGCGCGGAAAGCGGCGTTCTGTGCACGGCTCCCATGTCATGAATATCATCGCGGGGCAGGCCGTGCCTGTGCTAATGAGAGCACGCAGGAGCCATTGTTTTCCCATGCCCTTTCTTGAAATCATCATTGTTCTGGTGCTGGTGCTGCTGAACGCGGTTCTCGCGGCGGCGGAATTGTCCATCGTGTCCTCGCGTCCCGCCCGTTTGCGGTCCATGGCGGCCAAGGGGCGCAGCGGCGCACAAACCGCGCTGGTGCTGGCGGCAGAGCCGGGTCGCTTTCTCTCCACCGTGCAGGCGGGCATCACGCTCATCGGCATTCTGGCCGGCGCGTTTTCCGGTGCCAGCCTTGGCGCACAACTCGGTAATCTGCTGCGGGATCTGGGCATGCCGTCCGGGGTTGCAGATCCGCTGGGCTATATCGCGGTGGTGGCGGCCATCACCTATGTCTCGCTGGTGATCGGTGAGCTGATTCCCAAGCGCCTCGCCTTGCGCAATCCAGAGCCGCTGGCCTGCATGCTGGCCCCGCTGATGGTGGCCCTTTCGCGCATCTCCGCCCCCATGGTGTGGCTGCTGGATGCCTCCACCCGCGCGGCATTGCGCCTTCTGGGCGTGAAGGAAGACAATTCGGACGCGGTGACGGATGAGGAAATCCGCGCCATGATTACGGACGCCGAAAGCGCCGGTGTCATCCGCCCGGATGAGCGGCGGATGATTTCCGGCGTGATGCGGCTGGCGGACCGCCCGGTTGAGGCCATCATGACCCCGCGCACCGATGTGGAGTGGGTGGATGTTTCGCAGGGGCCGGAAAAGGCCCGTGCCCAGCTTCTGGCCTCGCCCCATTCACGGCTGCCGGCCTGTGATGGTTCCCCGCAGGAGGCGATTGGTGTCATTCAGGCCAAGCGCGTGCTGGATGCCTGGCTGCGTGGCGAAAACCCGGACCCGCGCGACCATGTGCAACAGGCCCCCTATCTGGTGGAGACCATCGGCGCGCTGGATGCCATGAGGATTCTGCGCAGCGCCGAGGTGCCCATGGGCATTGTGGTGGATGAATATGGAGACATGGCGGGGGTGGTGACGGGCTATGACCTGCTGCTCGCCATTACCGGCACCATGCATGAGGATGCGGCGCTGCATGGGCATGATGAAGCCCCGCGGCATACGGACCACATGGAGAGCGAGCGCTTTGTGGTGCGCCGGCAGGATGGCAGCTATCTGGTGGCGGGTGATGCGCCCATAGATGAACTGCGTGAACTGCTGCGGGTGGATTTCCCGGAGGATGAGCACTTCCACACGGTGGCTGGCTTTGCGCTGGCCCGGCTGAAGGAGCTGCCGCAGGAGGGCGATGTGTTCTTTGATGTTGGCTGGCGGTTCGAAATTGTCGATATGGACGGGCGGCGGATCGACAAGCTGCTGGTTTCGCGTGCTGTCACGGCCCGCCGACAGGGACCAAGGCGCGGACATGCCTGACGGCCTTGCGCGCTCTGGCCGGGGGTCAGATCGCGCGCAGGGGCTTTTCCAGCACCGCCAGCACGCGCACCAGCTCCGGTCCGCGTTTCAGGATGAGTCCTGTCTGCGATACCACCGCATAGGCCCCCTGCTTGCGGGCAAGGCGCGGGTCTTTTTCAATGCGGTAGATGGGCACATCAGCCGTGCGGCGGAAGATGGAGAAAATCGCCTTCTCGCGGGTGAAGTCGATGGCATAGTCCCGCCACTCACCGGCGGCCACCATCCGCCCGTACAGGTTCAGGATACGGTCCAGTTCCTGCCGGTTGAACGTGACCTGCACAGGGGGAGAGGGCTGTGAGGCGGAAGAGGGCACGCCCGTGCTTGCGCCAGAAGGCTTGAGGGTGGCCAGATGAACGGGTGGTTCGTCTCCCATGGGGCCTCCTTGAAAACAGGCATTTGCGCAGGCCGCAAGGCATGTTGAGCCTCTCACTGTGCGATGAAAACGGCGTGTGATCCAGCTTTTTGGCGGATCGCATTGTCTGCATGTGAGCTGGGCCGTGGCCGCCTTGAAAATGTCCTGGGCCGGATTGTCCCGCTGCTCGGCGCTTGCAAGAGGCGCGCAGGCGGCTGAGGTAGCAGGGCGGGTGATGATCACGACAATGTCAGGCACAGACACAGTCTCGCCCGAATTTGGTCAATGCATTGCCAATTCGGGGCGGCACTGTTGAAAGCATAGCAGGGCCGGTCCGTGAGGTGCCTCGGTCTATCCCAGCCCCCCAAGCCCCCCGGGGTGCTTCCGGGCCGGTCTCTGCTGGTCTGAACATTGATCCTGATCTGTTCAGACATGAAGATGTCTTTACATCTCACCCCGGAACGGGCACCCGCCAGGTTACTCTGCCGGGCACCCGTTCCGGCGGTTTTCCCGTGATCGGGCTTTCCCGGATATGACAATCTGTTTCAGCGTTTGCTGACTTCATCGCCTGCCGGCAGGCTTGCGCGCCGCATGTTCTCTGGCAAGGGCAGCGCCATGGCCCCCAGAATGGGGCCGGGTGCCCTGAATGTGCCAGACTGGACCAGCACGACCACCTTGTCTGCGCCATCATGCCTGAGCTGTGACATCGGCAGCACGAACTGGTCCGCCTGTCCTGTCCAGTCTCCCAGCTTCACCCAGCCGCGCACGACATTGCCGTATTGCAGGGTGTGACCGTTATTCTCGCCTCCAAGGACCTCAACCTCACGGAACTGGCTGACCGGGCAAACCCAGATTTCGGCTGTTTCTCCGTTCAGGGCCGTTTCCGGCAGGGTCACTTCCAGATCATGTTCCAGCAGGCGGACAGAAACGGGCACGGAAAGGGCCTTGGGGTGTTGCTCCAAAGCGCTCATGGCCTGCTGCACCGCCGCCTCGTCATGTCCCTTGACCACATGCACGCCGCCAACAATGACTTGCGGCGTGAAAATGCTGCGGCTGCCGCGGTGGTTGGCATAAGCGCGCTGGCGCTCGGTATGGGCGGGCAGCCCCAGCGTGTCCTCCCAGCCGGTATAGTTCCAGTAATCGACAGGCAGGGTCAGCGCGATGACGCCGGGCTGTCTGGACAGCCGCATCAGCAGATCATCAGCAGGCGGGCAGGAGGAGCAGGACTGGCTGGTAAACAGCTCAACCACGGATTTGGGAACATCCTTCGCCATGACGGCGGGCGAAAGCGTCGTCAGAAGAGCGAGTAAAAGCGGGGAAATGATGTTGCGCAGGATCATGCTCGCAAGGGCCATTTCATCCGTGGGGTCTCATTCGTGCATGTGCTTCCGATTATCGGAACAACTGATGCTGTGCCAGTCACAATGGAGTGTTCAGACATCACATTATGGTGTTTTAACACCTGCGCTGAATGCGCTGCACCAGACATGAAAACGCCGGCCTGTGCGAAACAGGCCGGCGCAGATTCAATGCGTAGAATGAAGGATCAGGCGTTCAGCGAGCGCAGCACATAAGGCAGGATGCCACCATTACGGAAGTAATCCAGCTCATCGAGCGTATCGATGCGGCAGACCAGTTCCACATTCTTCACGCTGCCATCCGCAAAGCGGATTTCGGCGGTCAGCATCTGGCGGGGTTTCAGATCGCCCTCAATGCCCTTGATGGTGACCTGCTCATCCCCCTTCAGGCCCAGCGTCTGCCAGCTTTCCCCATCCTGGAACACCAGCGGCACAATGCCCATGCCCACAAGGTTTGAACGGTGAATACGCTCGAAGGACTGGGCGATGACCGCGCGCACGCCGAGCAGATTGGTACCCTTGGCCGCCCAGTCGCGCGAGGAGCCTGTGCCATATTCCTTGCCGGCGAACACCACCAGCGGCACACCCTCTTCCTTGTACTGCATGGCCGCGTCGTAGATCGCTTCCTGCTGGCCACCCGGATAATGGATGGTGACGCCGCCTTCCACGCCCGGAACCATCTGGTTCTTGATGCGGATATTGGCGAAGGTGCCGCGCATCATGATCTCATGGTTGCCGCGACGGGTGCCATACTGGTTGAAGTCCGCCGGGGCCACGCCATGGGCGATGAGATACAGGCCCGCGGGCGAGTCCTTCTTGATGGAGCCGGCCGGGGAGATGTGGTCGGTGGTGATGGAATCGAGGAACAGGCCGAGAATGCGGGCATTCTCGATGTCCTTCACCGGAGCCGGGGTTTTGCTCATGCCCACGAAATAGGGCGGGTTGCGCACATAGGTGGAGGTGTCATCCCACGCATAGGTCTGGCTGGTGGGTACGGTAATGGCCTGCCAGTGCGCATCCCCCTTGAACACGTCCGAGTATTTCTCCACGAACATCTTCTTGGTGACATTCTCGCGAATATACTGCGCCACCTCCCTGTTGGAGGGCCACACATCCTTGAGATAGACCGGCTTGCCATCACTGCCGGTGCCGAGCGGCTCGGTGGTCAGGTCGATCTGGAGCGAACCGGCAATGGCATAGGCGACAACCAGCGGCGGGGAGGCGAGATAGTTCGCCTTCACATCCGGGTTCACGCGGCCTTCAAAGTTGCGGTTGCCGGAGATGACAGCCCCTGCCACCAGATCATTCTGGTTGATGGCCTCGGAGATGTGGCCCGGCAGCGGGCCGGAATTGCCGATGCAGGTGGTGCAGCCAAAGCCGACCAGATTGAAGCCCAGCTTGTCGAGATCGGTCTGGAGACCGGACGCCTGAAGATAGCCCTCCACCACCTGCGAGCCGGGCGCGAGTGAGGTTTTTACCCATGGCTTGGAGGTCAGGCCCTTCTTCACCGCATTGCGGGCCAGAAGGCCGGCGGCAATGAGCACGGAAGGGTTGGAGGTATTGGTGCAGGAGGTGATGGCGGCAATCACCACATCACCATGGCCCAGCGTGTAGTCGACGCCGGAGACGGGCACGCGCTTTTCAACCTCACCGGCCTTCTTGAACTCGCCTTCCAGCGCGGTGATGAAGCCGGCCTTGGCATCGGAAAGCAGCACGCGGTCCTGCGGGCGCTTGGGGCCGGCCATGGAGGGCAGCACGGTGCTGATGTCCAGCACCAGCGTATCGGTGAACACCGGGTCCGGCGTCTCGGCCGTGCGCCACATGCCCTGCGCCTTTGAGTAGGCTTCCACCAGCTTGACGCGGGCATCCTTGCGGCCGGTTTCGTCGAGATAGGCGATGGTTTCGCTGTCCACCGGGAAGAAGCCGCAGGTCGCGCCATATTCCGGGGCCATGTTGGCGATGGTCGCGCGGTCTGCCAGCGAGAGATGCTCAAGGCCGGGGCCGTAGAATTCCACGAACTTGCCCACCACGCCCTTCTTGCGCAGCATCTGGGTGACGGTGAGCACGAGATCGGTGGCGGTGATGCCTTCCTTCAGCTCGCCATCCAGCTTGAAGCCGATGACTTCGGGAATGAGCATGGAGATCGGCTGGCCCAGCATGGCGGCCTCGGCCTCGATGCCGCCCACGCCCCAGCCCAGCACGCCAAGGCCGTTGACCATGGTGGTGTGCGAGTCAGTGCCCACCAGCGTATCGGGATAGGCGACCTCGACATTCTTGCCGTTCAGGTCTTCCTTGCGGGTCCACACCGTCTGGGCGAGATATTCAAGGTTCACCTGATGGCAGATGCCGGTGCCGGGGGGCACAACGCGGAAATTGTCGAACGCGCTCTGGCCCCATTTGAGGAAGCGGTAACGCTCCTGATTCTGCTTGTATTCTTCCTCGACATTCTTGCCGAGAGCCGCGTTGGAGCCGAAGAAGTTCACGATCACGGAGTGGTCGATGACCAGATCAACCGGCACCAGCGGGTTGATCTTGGACGGCTCGCCCCCCAGCGCCACCATGGCGTCGCGCATCGCGGCCAGATCCACCACGCCGGGCACGCCGGTGAAGTCCTGCATCAGCACGCGGGCGGGGCGATAGGCAATCTCGCGGCCAGCCGTGCCCTTGTCATTCAGCCATTCGGCAATGGATCGCACATCTTCCCTGGTCACCGTGCGGCCGTCTTCATAGCGCAGCAGGTTTTCCAGCAGCACCTTCATTGAGAACGGCAGACGGGACACACCTTCCAGCCCGTTCTTTTCTGCAGCCTCAAGATTGTAATAGACATAGTCCTGACCATCCACCGTGAGGGTGGTGCGGCACTTGAAGCTGTCAAGAGAAGTCATGGCATGCTCTCCGGTTCAGTGAACGACTGGCGCCAGGACCGGAAGGTGCGGGAAGTGCCCTCACCTTGGTTGGTGCGGTTGAAACGGGTTATAGAGCCATTTCAACTTGCGGTCATGCGATAAGACAGCAAAAGATGCGAATGTGATGAAAGCAGGAAGATGGGCCCTCTCAATATAACGGCGCTTCATGGCGAGGGTTTGAGCTGCCAGAGGGGCTTCAAGCTCTTGTTCGAGAAGCTGGATTTTCAGGCGCGGCCGGGCCGGGCTCTCCTCGTTCTGGGGCCGAACGGGGCGGGTAAATCATCTTTGCTGCGTATCATTTCCGGCTATCTCTCCCCCACCCGCGGCACGGTCCGGGTGGATGGAAATGGCGATGAAACCGCTTTTCGCGAACAAATTCACTATCTCGGCCACGATGATGCACTGAAGGGCGCGTTGCGCGTGGCGGAGAATCTGGACTTCTGGCGCAGGATGCTGGGGCCGAATGGGCTGGAGGTGGAGGACGCGCTGGAAGAGGTGGGGCTGGGCGGGCTGGGCCGCCTGCGCGCCTCTGTCCTTTCTGCCGGACAGAAGCGCCGGCTTGCCATTGCCCGCCTTCTGGTCTCGCGCCGCCCCATCTGGGTGCTGGATGAGCCGACAACCGCGTTGGATGTGAAAGCGCAGGCGTGGTTCTCGGCATGCAGCCGCGCGCATCTGGCTGGCGGGGGCCTCCTCATTGCGGCAACCCATGCCCCGCTTGATCTGGGTGAGACGGACGAGCTGAGGCTTGGCGGCAAGCTATGAGTGTTGCGGATGTTGATCTGCCCGATGGACGGGACGCGGCACAGCCCTATAAGGACGCACAATGAACAGGCGCACCATGAAGGGTGATTCATGATCGGGGCTTTTCTTGCCGTGGTGCGGCGCGATCTGGCGCTGTCTCTCGGCGCGGGGGGCGGGGCCGGGCTTGGCGTCGTGTTCTTTCTCTGCGTGATTACAGTGGTGCCCTTTGCCATTGGGCCAGACCTTGTGCTGCTCTCGCGTATCGGCCCTGCCATTTTGTGGATCGGCGCGCTGCTGGCCAGCCTCGTGGGGCTGGAGCGGCTGTTCGCGGCGGATGTGGAGGATGGATCGCTGGATGCGATGAGCCTGTCCACCCTTCCGCTGGAACTGACCGCCGCCGCCAAGGGGCTGGCACACTGGCTGGCCACCGGCCTGCCGCTGGTGGTGGCCGCGCCCGTGTTGGCGCTGATGCTGAATCTGGAACCCGCCGCCATTGGTGCGGTCACCCTCACCCTGCTGGTGGGCACGCCGGCTGTAACCTTTCTGGGGCTGGTGGGGGCCGCTTTTGCCGGCGCGTTCCGCAGGGGCGGGTTGCTGATTGCGGTGCTGGTGATTCCCCTCACCATTCCGGTGCTGATTTTCGCGGTCTCCGCCACCACATCGGCGGTTACAGGGCCGGTGCCGTTTGGCACGCCCTTCCGGGTATTGCTGGGGCTGACTTTGTTCGCGCTGGTTCTTGGCCCGGTGGCTGCCGCTGCTGCCTTGCGAGTCGCCCGAAGTTGAGGGCGCGCATCGCTGCTTGCATGCCGTTGGGGCAGGGGCGCCCTGTTGGCCGGTGCAAAAAAGCTGCTGCGGGCGCTTCTGTCGCACCCGCAAGAGCCATTCCTGAGCAGGAATCCGTGCCCTTACGGGGTTTTCCGACTTCCATCCTTCCGCACTCACAACTAGAACCGCTCCATGGCGTTACTTGATCTTGCCAATCCCGTCCGCTTCATGGCGATCTCCACCCGTCTGCTGCCCGTTTTTGCAGTGGCGAGTGTGGTGGTGCTGGCTGTCGGCTTCTTTCTGGCCTTCAATGCTCCGGCTGATTACCAGCAGGGAGATACAGTGAAGATCATGTATATCCACGTGCCTTTCGCGTGGCTGTCCATGTTCGGCTATACGCTCATGGCCTGTTCGGCCATTGGCCTTCTGGTGTGGAAGCATCCGCTGGCGGATGTGGCCCACAAGGCAACCGCACCGGTGGGCGCGACCTTCGCCACGCTGTGCCTGATAACCGGCGCGTTGTGGGGGCGGCCCATGTGGGGCACATACTGGGTGTGGGATGCCCGCCTCACCTCCATGCTGGTGCTGCTGCTGCTGTATCTGGGCCTGATGGCCCTGCGCGCCGCCATTGAGGACCCGAACCGGGCCGGGCGGGCTGCGGCGGTACTCACCCTCGTCGGCTTCATCAATGTGCCGATTGTGAAATTCTCGGTGGACTGGTGGAACACGCTGCACCAGCCGGCCTCGGTCATCCGCATGGATGGACCGACCATTGAGCAGAGCCTGCTCTGGCCGCTGCTCGCCTGCGCGGTGGGGTTCAGCCTGCTGTTCATCACCTTGCAGATGCTGGGCATGCGCACGGAAATCCTGCGCCGTCGGGTGCAGTCTCTGGAGGCACGGGCGGCGGCCGAGGCTTCTGCCTGAGCGCTGCCATGATCGCGGGCCATGATGCCCAACCGAATGCTGGATGAACGATAGACGCGCATGACCCACTTTACCTTCATCGCCGCTGCCTACGGGGTCTCCATTCTGGGCCTTGGCCTGCTCACGCTCTGGCTGGTGCTGGAGTATCGCGGCACGCAGCGTGTGCTGGCGGAACTGGAAGCGCGCCGAAAGACCCGTCGCCGGCAGGCTGCTGAACGCACATTGGCCACACAGGCCGGTGCGCTGGAAAAGAGTGTGTGAGGCCGGCCATGACGACTGAACCCTCTCCTTCACCCGCCCCCCGGCCCGCACGGCTGCGCCGTCGCCTGTGGGTGATGGCGGTGCCGCTGGTGGTGTTTCTCGCGCTGGCGGGGCTGTTCTTCAGCCAGCTTGTTTCGGGCAATGACCCTTCCAAACTGCCCTCCGCTCTTGTGGGCCGGGCTGCACCGGAAGTGACCCTGCCGCCGCTGGAAGGGCTGATGGCACAAGGCCAGCCGGTTCCGGGGCTGGATGTGGCGGCGCTGAAGGGCAAGCCCGCTCTGGTCAATATCTGGGCCTCATGGTGCGCGCCGTGCCGACAGGAACATCCGCTGCTGATGGATCTGGCGAAAGACCCGCGCATCACCGTGGCCGGCCTGAACTACAAGGATACGCCGGAAAACGCCCGTCGCTTCCTTGGCCAGTATGGGTTGCCTTATGAGGCCGTTGGGGTGGACCCGCGCGGCCGTGCAGCCATTGACTGGGGTGTGTATGGTGTGCCGGAAACCTTCCTGCTGGATCGTGAGGGGCGGATCGTCCACAAGTTCGTGGGTCCGCTGACGCCGGAATCCGTGAATGGCACCTTGCTGCCGCTTATCGACAAGCTGGCCGGTGCGCCGCGCGATGCCGCCGCCGTGGCACCGGGCAACACAGCGGTACGCTGACCTTCTTTCCGCCCGCGCTTTCGGGAGCTTTGTGGCCGCCATGATTTTTTCAGCAGAAGAAATTGAACGCTATGCGCGCCATATCGTGCTGCATGATGTGGGCGGGCCGGGGCAGCAGAAGCTGAAGGCGGGCCGGGTTCTGGTGATTGGTGCTGGCGGACTGGGCGCCCCGGTGCTGCTTTATCTGGCTGCGGCCGGAGTGGGGCGGCTGGAACTGGTGGAGGATGATGAGGTTTCCCTCTCCAATCTCCAGCGTCAGGTCATTCACCGCACGCAGGATATTGGCCGTCCGAAAACAGACAGCGCGCGTGATGCCGTCACCGCTCTCAATCCTCATGTGGAGGTGGTGACCCACCACACCCGCATCACTGCCGGCAATGCGCTGGAGCTGATCTCCGGCGTGGATGTGGTGGTGGACGGTTCTGACAATTTCACCACCCGTTTTCTGGTGTCAGATGCCTGTGTGCTGGCGGGAAAGCCGCTGGTGGCGGCAGCCCTTGGCACATTTGATGCCACAGTGACCACCGTGCGCGCCCATGAGCGCGGGGCGGATGGCGTGCTGAACCCCACCTATCGCTGCCTGTTTCCAGAACCGCCGCCGCCCGGCACAGTTGCGCCCTGTTCAGAGGCGGGCATCATCGGTGCGCTGGCGGGCATTGCCGGTTCCATCGCCGCGCTGGAGGCCATCCGTGTGCTGGTGGGCTTTGGCGAGGGGCTGGTGGGCAAGCTCTTGATGATTGATGCGCGCTCCATGCGCTTTGAAACATTGAGCTATGGCTGGGACGGGGATAACCCGCTCACCGGCGATGCGCCCACTATTCGCGATCTTTCCCTGCATCTGGATGCTGGAAATAGCGGAGCGTGACGCTCCGCCTCACCCGCAATAATGGCCGTGCAGAATGTTCAGCATGGACACGGCCAGAGCGTTGGAAATCGAATAATAGAGCGTGCGGTGCTCGCGCCGGAAGGTGACAATGCCTTCATCCTTCAGCTTGCCCAGATGCTGGGACATGGAGGTCTGCGGCATGCCCGTGGCCTCGATAAGCTGGGAAACGCTCTTTTCTCCATCTGCAAGCTGGCACAGGATGCGCAGGCGGTGTGGGCTGGCAAGGCCGCCCAGAAATGCAGCCGCCCTGTCTACACTCTTCTCGAAATCCTGAAACTCACCCTTGTCCATCGGCATCTCGCAGGTTGCATTTGTACGCTTGACAGTTCTTATATTTATAATATCATAAAATTATAAATTGAATTGGGACGTCAAACAGGTGGATATGATGAGCAAGGATTATACGAAAATAATTCGTGATATATCTCAATATACCGCAGAAATGAAAAAAGTGGCACCCGAAACCATGAACGGTTTCTATGCCCTCGCCAAGGCCGCCTCGGCAGAGAATGCGCTGGACAAGAAGACGAAGGAGCTGATCGCCCTCGCTATTGGCGTCACCCAGCGTTGTGACGGCTGCATCGGCTTTCATGTGAAGGCTCTGCGGGACATGGGCACGACGCGTGAGGAGCTGTGCGATGTGCTCTCCATGTGCGTCTATATGGGCGGCGGCCCGGCCCTGATGTATGCAGCCGATGCCCTGCGGGCCTATGATCAGTTCAGCACGTGAATATTGCGTGTTCCGGTGTCCGGGTGGCGGGCATTTTCGTCACCGTGACACCGGAACACGGCTTCCCTTTACAGAAAGCGGACCCCTGCATCATGACGGAATTTACACCGTGGAGCGCGCTGGCGGGCGGCGCATTGATTGGCCTCGCAGCGGTTTTGCTGATGGCGTTCAATGGCCGGATTGTTGGCATGACGGGCATTCTCTCCGGCCTCATTCCACCGGTTGCGCGGGATTGGCCATGGCGTGCCGCCTTCATTGCCGGGGCTATTGTCACACCGGCTGTTCTGGTCGGGATTGGCGGGGTGGGCATTCCCTTTGAAAGCCCGACCCCTCTGGGCTGGCTGGTGGTGGGCGGTGTGCTGGTTGGGCTGGGCGCGGGTTTTGGTTCCGGCTGCACCTCTGGCCATGGCGTGTGCGGCATGGCGCGCCTTTCCCGGCGCTCTGTGGTGGCGACGCTCACTTTCATGGCGACGACAGCCGCCACGGTCTTCATCATTCGCCACGTTATTGGAGGTCTGTGATGGCCCGGATTCTCGCCGCATTGGCTGTTGGTCTTGTCTTTGGCGGTGGCATTGTCATTTCAGGCATGGCGAACCCGGCCAAGGTTCTGAACTTTTTTGATATTGCGGGAAGCTGGGATCCCTCGCTGGCTCTGGTGATGGGCGCGGCGCTGGGTGTGACCGCGCTTGGATATCGCTTCGTGCTGAAGCGTCCGGCCCCGTTGCTGGACACCCGGTTTCACCTGCGGGAAAAGCGCGATATCGACCTGCCCTTGCTGGGCGGCGCTGCGGTGTTCGGTATCGGGTGGGGCATTGCCGGTTTTTGTCCCGGCGGTTCCATTCCTGCACTGGGGCTGGGCAAGGTTGAGGCGCTGGTTTTTGTGTGTGCCATGGTGGTTGGGCTGGCCCTTGCCGCGCTTGCGCGCCGGATACTGGCCGCCAGATAAGGCGATATCCGGAAAGCTGTGCAGGCGCGCATGGCTTTCCGTCTGCATATGTTCTTTTCTTCAGATCAATACTACTTTTTGCATATGCGAAAGAGTTTTCAAAAGTCCGGCCTGCCCCCAAATGTCATGATCAGGCCGGATGGTGTTGATGGAACACGACTTTTATCTTTTTTTCTTGATCCATACGTGCCGGCCCGTTGCATTGTTTTGCATCTCACCTCCAGACACATGCTCAGGTTGTGTCTTTCCAGTTACAGTGCGTGCAGAACTCTCATCTGTTCCAGATGAAGATGTCTGGCCTGTATTGAATGCTGGCTCTTTGTGATTATGGTCGGATTGTGGTGAGGGGCGCCTTCGGCCATTTCTACTGATGCACTTCAGGACAGGGGTTTGCTTTGGGCAAATATTTCTGGCCGGAATTTGCGCGGTGCAGGGTCAATAAAAAAAAGATGTGGCCCGGGTCGGCATTATTGCTGAAGGGTATTGGGGGGAAGATGCAAAAGAAACTGCTTCTTGGCAGCGTGGCGGCGTTTTTTACCGTTGCGGGCGCGCAGGCTGCCGATTTGCCCTTGAAGGCAAAGGCGGTTGAATATGTGAAGATCTGCCCCGGATATGGGCCGGGCTTCATCGCCATTCCCGGAACAGATACCTGCCTTCAGATCTCAGGCTATTTGCGGGCCGATTTCAATTATAACGGCGTTGCAGCCTTCAATCCGTACATTACGGGCCAGATTGATAATGGCACGTTAAACCGGACAACCAGCTTTGCGCGTGCCATCGCCTATTTCGATGCCCGCACAGAAACGGATTATGGCACATTGCGCGGCTATGTCGGCTTTGGTGCCCATATGTTTACATGGGATACGCCGGAATACGGGTGGATCCAGAGCCACTATCTGCCGCGGGCCTTCATCCAGTTTGCAGGGTTTACGGCTGGCTATACGCAGTCTTTCTTCGACCCTGTCGATGCCGTGCGCACCTTCCTCTATACAACAGCCTATACCCGTTCCGACCGCTGGACGAACCTGCTGGCCTATACGCATGAGTTTGGCGATGGCCTGTCTGCCTCGGTGTCCATCGAGGATGGCTACTATCGTTATGAGGGAACCGGCTTCTATTATTCGCCGCTGACCAATGAAACCGACAAGCGGGCCGGAAATGGACTGCCCGACCTTGTTCTCAATCTGCGGTTTGATCAGTCCTGGGGGGCTGTTCAGCTGAATGGCGCATTGCATCAAACGCGCGTCGCCACCCAGTTTTCGAACTTTGAGAGCGCAGCGGACCAGGTGGGCTGGGCTGTGGGGGGCGTGGTCGCCCTGAATCTTCCGATGATCAAGGAAGGCGACCAGATTTATGTGACCGGCGCTTATACCGATGGTGCCATGAGCTATGCGGGCCTTTCCGGCAATCCGACCTCCCCAAGCTCAAGTGTCTTCGGCCAGATCACAAACGGCGGTACCGCTGGGGCCTACTATCGCACGGGCGATGTCGTGTGGGACGGGATTGATAGTTATGAGACCTCGAAAGCGTGGTCGATCTCAACCCAGTACCGTCACAACTGGCTGCCGAACCTGCGCTCCGGTTTGTATGCGGGTTATCTCAGCATTGATGCGCCTGAGACCAACTATGCGCGACAGCACGGCTATATGGATTTCAACCTCTGGCAGGCCGGTGGCAATCTGGTCTGGTTCCCGGCCAAGCAGCTGGAGATTGGTGTCGAGATTCTCTATTCGCGGGTTGAGAGCAGCACACCGTTCATGGTGAACGGATGTATCAGTTCGCTCCCGGCATCTGCGGGCAGCAACTTCTCCTGTGGCGGCTCTGTTGGCGCATGGACGGCAGGCTTGCGGTTCCAGCGCCTGTTCGGCTTCTGATTGGCAGGGCAGAAACCTGTGCCTCTTGGGGTGATGTGTGCGTGACACCGGGGACTGATTTCCCCCGGATTGCCACAGGTTGCGCTGCCGGGCTGGCAAGAGGCAGGCAGGAGGCAAACCGGCGGCAAATCCGCAAATGGAGGGCATGTCGGCGCTTCTGCACTTGCTCATGCCAGAACTGCATGGCACAGGCCGTATAATGGCACAGGCCGTATATAGGCCGGATGAGCGCCAGCCCATTCGGCAGGTTTGCCGGGTTTTGTCTGTTCCATTGAGGCGGGCAGGACCTTCCGTTTATTGAGTGGTTCTTTTTCTTGATGCGAACGGGTTCCACTTCGCTCGAAAATGCTCCAGCCCGAGGGAAGCACACGCATGTTCCGCACACTCACCAGTTTCATTACGGATATTACCGGTGGCCAGCGTGATGCAGAGGCTTTCAGTCCGAGCGACTATCGCCTCGCTGCCGCCGCACTGCTGGTGCATGTGGTGACCATTGATGGCGAGATGAACCCGGCCGAGCAGGGCAAGGTCAAATCCATTCTGGCCACGCGGTTTGATCTGGATGCCGCCGCAAGCAGTGCCCTGATGCAGGAAGCGATTGTCAAGGATGCCGAGGCGGTTGATCTTTACGCTTTCACCAGTACGCTTAACCGGGCGCTGGATGAGGAAGGCCGGCGGCGCATTGTCGAGATGATGTTCGAGGTCGCCTTTGCAGATGGCGGGCTGACAGAATTTGAAGACAATCTCGTGGCGCGCGTTTCCGAATTGCTGAACATCAGTGATCGGGATCGGGTCGAGATCCGCCGGGAAATCCGGGAAGAGGCAGAAGCAGGCGGTGAGCAGGAAGGCTAAGTGGCAGCACAGGGCGGCGAAGCACGGCAAGCCCTCTGACATATTGGTTGTCGTACATCAGGCGCACTCCTCCGCAGGGCGTATTGGTGAGCGGCTGGAAAAGCGCGGCTATGGGCTGGATGTGCGGCGCCCTGCGCTTGGCGACAAACTGCCGGAATCGCTGGACCATCATGCCGGTGTCGCCGTTTTTGGCGGCCCCATGAGTGTGAATGATCCGCTGCCCTTCATCCGCACCGAAATCGGCCTGATTGAGAAAACCCTCGCCTCACAAAAGCCCCTGCTGGGGATTTGCCTTGGTGCGCAGATGATGGCGCGGGCGCTGGGTGCGCAGGTGCAGCCGCATCATGCGGGGGAGAGCGAGATTGGCTATTATCCGCTGTCTCCCACCTCAGCGGGCTCGGCCATGCTGAACTGGCCCAGCCACGTGTATCATTGGCACTCGGAAGGCTTTGACCTGCCGCATGGGGCCGAACTTCTGGCCACAGGTGCGACTTTTCCAAATCAGGCTTTTCGCTATGGAAATACGGCATATGGCCTTCAGTTTCACCCGGAAGTGACGCAGGCCATGATGCGGTTGTGGACCGAGCGCGGTGCGGACCATCTGACCCGGCGCGGTGCGCAGCCGGGTATGGAGCATCTGGAAGGGTGGGCGCGCTATGATTCCGCCGTCTGCCGTTGGCTGGATGCGTTTCTGGATACATGGCTGAAGCCGGAAGATGGCACGGCTCCACCGCAGGCTGCGCAAAAAGCCCGTGAGGAGCCTGCAAAGTCTGGGCAGCCCGAAGGCCGGGCGCTGGCATTGGCAAAACCGGCATAGGGGCTGGCCATCAGATGGCGGGTTGCACTGTCTTTGCATTATGCCTTGCGATTTGAAAATCGACGTTTTGCAGAATGCAAATTCTGGCTGGCTTTCACGCGCATCTAGATGGATCTCGATAGGGGCCACTATATCTGGTGGCCTCTGACTGGCCGTTCTTTTGCAGAATACATATTGCCGATGTCATGTTGTGCGTCGTCGGCTCCAGGGCGTCCAGTTTCGGCTGGACGCCTTTATTCTGTGGCTGCGACTGTTGTATCTGCGCCCCTTCAAAATGCCTTCATGTCTTTTTTCCCGCAGTGGCGGAAGCAGCCTGTTCTACGGATGAACCCTGATTTTCTGTCGGCGAATCCGCATCCGGCTGGGCTTCATCCTGCCCTGCGGCAAGTGTGGCAGGTGCGGCAGGAGGCACAGATGGCGCATCTTGCACCACATGAACGGGCTGGGCATGGCCCTGCTTGTCCACCCCGAAGAAAATGGTCTGATGCGGGAATGCCAGCTGGATTCCATGCGCCTCAAAGGCAATCTTGATCCGACGGTTGAACTCGCGGCGGATCATCCACTGGGTCAGCGGAACGGTCTTGAAACGCCCGCGCAGCCAGATGCCGGATTCGCGGATATGATCCACGCCGAACATTTCATAGGGGGCCGTGATGCTAGCGGCAAAGGCTGGGTCTGCGGCCATCTCCCGCGCGGTGTCCTCCATCACGGCCATGGCGGCATCGGCATTTTCACGCAGGGAAATGGCAATGTCCGTCACCGCATAGGCAAACTGCTTGGTCATGTTCTTGATGGTCTGGACCTCGCCAAAGGGCAGGGAGTGGATATTTCCATCAATGTCCCGCAGATGCACCGTGCGCACGGAGAGCTTCTCCACAAACCCCGTATGGTCGCCGATTTCCACCATGTCGCCCACCGCCAGCGTGTCTTCCATGAGAATGAACACGCCGGTGATGACATCCTTCACCATGGTCTGCGCACCGAAGCCGACAGCCAGACCCAGCACACCGGCACCGGCCAGCAGCGGGGCAATATCCACCCCCATCTCGGAGAGCACGATCAGGCTGGAGATGGTGACGAGGATGATGCGGAAACCGTTCTGGAAAAAGGGGAGCAGCGTCATCATGCGGGTGGAGCCGGCATGATGCTCATACAGGTTGCTGGCGAAGGCCTCCCCGATTTCCCACAGGATGAAGGCCCCGATGACGAGGATGATGATTGAGACAATGCGCCCGACCAGCCCCTGACCCTCCGGTGTCGCCAGCCATTCAAACGGGCCAATGCCCCATATTTCCATGACAGTGAGAAGGGTGCTGAGGGCCACCAGAATGTTTACGCCCTGCCGGAGCGCAGGCAGATAGCGGTTGGCCCGCATTTCAAGCGCCGGAAACTGGGCGCGCACCTCATCATTCAGGCTGAACACGCTGTTGAAAAGGCGATGCAGCCCAAGCGTGAGCACACGGGCAACAGCAACGGCAATCAGCGAGAGGAAGGTGGCGCGGGCAATGAACATGATGCCGCCTTCCACATCCAGCGCCCATACCAGATAGGCGGCGATGATGTAGGCGATGGCGAACAGGTGCCAGAAATCCGCAAACCGGTTCCGCAAGCGATGCAGGCGGCCGGAGAGATTGCCCATCTTGCGCAGGCGGCGGGCCACCGGTTTGTGCACTTGCAGGACGAAAACAATCATCATGCCGGCGACGATGAACACCAGAATGTCGCGCAGCACATCATGGGCAGGGGTGGAAAGGCCCAGCATCCATGCGGCGCGCAGCAGGAAGGAGCCATAAATGATGGTATGCGAGAAGCGCCGCACCCACACAAAGCAATAGGCCGCGCCCTCATCATTGAGGGGGAGCAGGCGCAGGTTCGGGTTGCCCGGGGAGAGCAGGGCACGTCCGGCCGCGACCGCAATCCGGTCCAGCACATTGGCGTGAATGATGGTGACAGCCGCAAGCCGCATCACAAATGGCAGGTTGATGGCTGTCAGGACGGCAAAGGCCACCACATAGAACGCCACGATGGGGGCAATATCCATCAGCGTGCGCAGCACCAGCCAGCTGATCCGCGCCATAATATGAGTGCTCTGCCGGGCCTCCACCCCGCGGCGGGGCCGGCGTAGCACGCGCACCACAATCCATTCCGCCGCCAGCGCCGCCACCAGCACCATGCTGGCCATGAGTGCGGTCCAGCCAATGTTTTCGGCGAGATTTGAGTCCGACAGGCTGACAAACAGATGCCAAGCGCGCTCCGGCAAGGTCCCCATTTCAGCAACCAGACTGAGAAGGAGGGCAGAGAAATGGCTCACCGCATGGGCGGTGTCCTCCAGCCAGTCACTTTCATGCTTGGGCTGGGCTTGGTCCCCGACACTGACCAGTGTTTCCAGATTGCCCAGAAACTGGGTCCGGGTTGTTTCATCCTGAAGGGTTTTCAAAAGCGTGCGAATTTCGTCGCGCTGCTGGCTGGTCAATCCGGTTGCGGGCTTCGGGTCCGGGGTCGCGGCGGGCGGCAGGGGGCTTGCCGCAGGCTGATGCTGCTGCGGCTGTGCCGACCCCGGCGCTGTAGCCGGGGGCGCAGGTGTTTGTGGCGCTATATGCACTGGCACGGGCGGTGGTGCAGGCGGGGCAGCCGGGGCCGTATGGGCGTTGCTGGCCTGTACTGGAAAGGCCGAAGGTATCGCCGCCGCCATCATCATGATGGAGGCCAGCAGCAGGGCAAGTGTGCGGGGCAGCATGCGCAGCAGCATTGCGGGGAATCTCCCGACGGGATCTGGCGTGGTCCGGTGACCACGGAAGAAAGCGTCGCAAGGCGGCAACGCGGCGAGGATCTGACAGGCCCGGCCCATCAGTTGCAGGCCGGTTGCAGTGCGGGCGCGGCCTGACTGAATCGGCCCCAACCTTTCATTCCGTCTGCGTGATGTCCACCCCCGGACAGGAACTGTTATGTGCTTTGCAGCAACCGTCCACGGCCGGGCCGGTCTGGCGGTGCCTTGCGCAGGGGGTGGCGCATGCCCATATGGGAGTATGCGGGACGCCATCCGGGTTCCGTGGATGCAGCCCTTGGGAGGCATCCGGCAATGCAAAGTCGCTTGACGAGGACTTTGAGGCATGTCGCGGGTTTCTTCGCTTTCAAACCCCTTTCTGCTGGGCTTCGATGAAGTCGAGCGGGTTCTGGACCGGGTCACTAAAGGGGCTGATGGCTACCCTCCCTATAATGTGGAGCGGCTGGATGTCGGGCCGGGTGAACCGCCGCGCCTGCGCATCACGCTGGCTGTAGCCGGTTTTTCATCAGACCAGCTTGAGGTCACTCTCGAAGAGATGGAACTCACCATTCGTGGGCGACAGGTCGAGGACAGCGCAGAGCGCACCTTCCTGCATCGCGGCATTGCCGCGCGACAGTTCCAGCGCACCTTCGTGCTGGCGGAAGGGATGAGCGTTCTGGGCGCTGAACTGCGCAATGGCCTGCTTTCGGTGGATCTTGTGCGGCCGGAGCCGGTGCGCAGCGTCAAGCGGATCAACATCGTGGCCCGGCCCTGAGGGCGGGCGCGCATGGCATGGCCAACGAGACAGGAGTAACTCACATGGCACAACAGTTCATTCAGCAGGATTTAAGCCCCGAGGCGCTGGCCGTTCTGGGTGGCGGGGAAATCGCCTATGTGCGCACCATCCGTTCGGAAGATGCGCGTGTCATGTTCCCGCAAGTGCCGGCGATTGCGCCGGGCATCACGCTGTTCACGCTTCATGCGGCAGATGGCACACCGATGATGCTGACAGACAGCCGGGAGGCCGCGCTCGCCAATGCGGCAGAGCATGAACTGGTGCCGTTGAGCGTGCACTGAACAGGATCGGCGCCGGTCAGGGACCGGGGCCGTTTCAAGCCTTGCAGGCGCGAGCCATTCGCGCAAGGCCATGCGCTTCCGGGCTGTTCTATGTTGTCTAAAGGGTCCGGCGCAGTCGCACGAGAGCGGTATCCAGCGCCGAGAGAAAGCGTGAGCGATCGCTTTTGCTGAAGGGCGGCGGGCCGCCGACAATATCTCCGGTTGCCCGCAGATCCGACATCAGTGCCCGCATGGCCACGGCCCCGCCGATGGAGTTTTCGGTGAAGGGCTTGCCATTGGGCGCAATCACCACCGCGCCCGCCTTCACGCACCGTTCCGCCAGCAGAATATCGGCTGTGATGCACACCGTGTGCGCACCCGCGCGCTCGGCAATCCAGTCATCGGCCACATCCGGTCCAGCCTCGACAATGACGCGGCTGACAAGATCATCCATGGGGATGCGGATGAAGCTGTTGCTCACAATCGTGACCGGCACCGCGTGACGGAAGGAGACCTTGTAGATCTCCTCCTTCACGGGGCAGGCGTCCGCATCCACCAGAATACAGATCACCGATACTGGTCCGGCTTCTTGCGCTTGCCGGGCTTGCGGTCTGTATGCGGCGCGCCGGATGGGCCAGACGGGCCGGACGTGCGCGGCTTTTGTGCGCGATGGGGACGGGCAGCAGCAGTCCGGGGGGCCGCATTATCCAGCTTGCCACGCTTGGGGCGAGGGGGCATGGGGGGCTGGCCATCAATGGGGGCAATTTCCACCCCTTCATCATCCTCATCCTTCCGGCGGAACTTCGCCAGAAAACGGGCGGCCACAGCCTGCTGTACCTCAAACAGGGTTTCGGTGTCGTTGATGCGGATGGCACCGATCTCGTTGCGGCCCACATTGCCACGACGACACAGCAGCGGAAGCACCCAGCGCGGATCGGCATTCTGCCGGCGGCCGATATTCAGCCGGAACCAAGCGCTGTTTTCAAAATCCTGACGTGTGGGACGCGGGGCAACAGCCCTGTTGTCCACGATCAGGTCTTCCGGCTCGGGCAGGGCCGAGCGGTGGACATGCACCAGCGCTGCGGCAATATCCTCGGCACTGCGTTCAGCCAGAAGACGCTGGGCGATGGCGCGATCCTCATCGCTGATCTCCACCGGCGTCATCAGCTGGGCGAGCAGGCGCTCCGTATCAGCCTGACGGATTTCCTCGGCTGAGGGTGGAGATACCCATTCTGCATTGATGCGCGCGCCACGCAGCATGGATTCCACGCGCCGGCGACGGGTGTAGGGTACCAGCAGAATGGCGGTGCCCTTCTTGCCCGCGCGGCCCGTGCGGCCGGAGCGATGCTGGAGAACCTCCGCATCCCGCGGAATCTCGACATGAACCACCAGTGTCAGGCCGGGCAAGTCAATACCGCGCGCGGCCACATCGGTGGCGACGCAGACCCGGGCGCGCTTGTCGCGCAGGGCCTGAAGCGCATGGTTGCGCTCATTCTGGCTGTGCTCGCCGGAAAGGGCCACCGCCGCAAAGCCACGCTCGGTGAGGCTGGCATGCAGGTGGCGCACATTATCACGCGTGGCGCAGAACAGGATGGCGGTTTCCGCCTCATGAAAGCGCAGCAGATTGACGACAGCGTGCTGGATATCCGATGGCGCAATGGCCATGGCCTGATAGCTGATATCGCCATGGCCACGGTTTTCCTCAACCGTGGAAATGCGCAGCGCATCGCGCTGATAGCGGCGGGCCAAGGCGATGATGGGCTTGGGCATGGTGGCCGAAAACAGCAGGGTGCGCCGCTCTTCGGGGGTGGCATCCAGCAGGACGGTCAGGTCCTCGCGAAAGCCCATGTCCAGCATTTCGTCGGCTTCATCAAGGATGACAGCCGCCAGCCCCTGAAGATCCAGCGTGCCGCGTTCCAGATGGTCACGCAGGCGGCCGGGGGTGCCGACAACAATATGGGCACCGCGTGCAAGGGCACGCCGCTCCAGCGCCGGGTTCATGCCGCCGACGCAGGTGGCGACGCGCGCGCCGGTGGCGCCATACAGCCATTCCAGCTCGCGGCTCACCTGCAAGGCGAGTTCACGCGTGGGGGCAATGGCGAGAGCCAGAGGCGTGGGGGCCGGACGGGCCATGCTGTTCTCGTCCAGCAGATTGTCCGCAATGGCGAGGCCGAAGGCCACGGTCTTGCCGGAACCGGTCTGCGCAGACACGATCAGGTCGCGCCCTTCCGCATCCGCTTCCAGGACAGCTGCCTGCACGGGGGTGGGTGCAGCATAGCCGCGCGTCGCGAGGGCTTCGGACAGAAGCGCGGGGATTTTTTTGAAGGTCATTCTCTACAGGCTTGTGCGTTCCGCGACTCAAGGTCAGCGGCAGAAAGGCCAGATCGCCTACTTTCGCCGCACGATAAGCGCCAGCCCGTGTCGGCGCAATAGAGCATTTGGGAGCAAGATGAGGTCCGGGGCAAATGCAACCCTGAAGGACGTGCGGATTTGACCGGTTTGACAGCTTTGGGTTGTCGCAACTTCAAGGCTCGATCTGGGCGATTTGAATGACTAGACTGCGATGTCTCAGGGGGCAGGGTGCATGCCGGATCACAATCGGTTTTCTTTTGGCCATGCGCTTTCAGGCAGGGTGGTATGAAAGATTTGGTGTCGCGGAACAGCCGGAGTGACCGGCACATGCGGCGAATCATGCGGCTGGTGACCACGGGTCTGGCTGTTTTCTGGCTGATGCTGGTGGCCACCTTGGGCTGGTGGATGTCGCAGCGGGTCGTGAGCGCGCATCTGGACCGGATGGCGGATAGTGCCGGATATGAGGCAAAGACCACCGCGCGCATCGTGGACCGCCTGTTCACCGAAATGGTCAGCGTGACCAATATGGTGGCGCGCCAGAATCTCGTCATCCAGCTCGCAACCCGTTACCGCACCGATCCGCCCGGCTTTGATGAGCTCACCCGCCAGCAGCGCGCGGCGCGCTTTACAAGCGACCCGCTGGTGCGCCGTGTTGGCGATTTCATGAATGAGCTGGCTTATGATCTGGGATATGCACGCATTTACCTGAACAATATGTCTGATGATACTGTCACATCCAGCAACTGGGCCGAGCCGGACAGTATTGTCGGCATCATCTACAGCGGGCGGTCATATCTTCAGGATGCATTGGAGCATGGCAATGGCCATATGTTTGGTATTGCCCGCCTCCTGAAAACGCAGTCCTATTTTGTGAGCAGCCGCATTGATGATGCGGATGATGCGCCTCTCGGCTCCGTCACGGTCAAGTTTGATGCGCCGGATATGGCCCATTACCTGACAGGACAGCATGTTGCGCTGATTGTGAACCGTCAGGGACGGGTGACGACCACATCATCCGAGCCGTTCATGCTGCGCAATGTGGCCGCCCTTCTGCCGGAGGGCACGGTCGAACTGCCGGACGGGGATGAAAAGCCGGGCGAGCCGATGGATATACGCCCGATGCCGGCTTCAGCTTCTGCCGGTCAATGGATGATTGAGGGGCGGCCTTATCTGGTCCGGCATCACCAGTTGTCAAATACGCAATACCAGTTGCTGACACTGGCAGAGCTGGACCATCTGGAACCGATGCGCCGGCAGCATTTCTGGACGGCGGCTGTGGTGGGCGTGCTGGGTCTCGCGCTCATCCTGCTCTCCTGCCATGCTGTGGGGCATGTGCTGCTCCGTCGGCAGGATGAACGCTATGCGGCCAATCATGATGTCTTGACCGGATTGCCAAACCGGCGCGCGGTGATGGCCGAACTTGATCTGCTGTTCGCTCAGGCCCGGCGGAAGCAGTTGTGGGTTCTGGTGGCTTTTATTGATCTGGATGACTTTAAGTCCATCAATGACACCTATGGACATGAGGTCGGGGATCAGTTCCTGATCGAGGTTGCCCGGCGCATGTCGGCTGGCCTGCGGGAGAGCGACATGCTTGGCCGGCTGGGGGGTGACGAGTTCATCGTGATCGGACTGGCGGATGCGCCCGGTGCTGATAATCCGGACGAGGCCGCCCATGCCATGCGCAGCCGGCTGGCACCGCTGCTGATCGGCACCTATAATTTTGGCGCGCATCGTTTTGACTATTCAGGGGCCAGTTTTGGCATTGCCTGTGTCAATCCCTCTGCCAGTTCGCCACAGGCCGGACTCAAGGATGCCGATCAACTGATGTATGCGGACAAGCAGATCCGCCGGGCACGGGGCGCGCCATAATGCCTTTCAGCAGGAGGGGGCCGGAACAAGGTGGCGGATCGCGCAAGGAAGGGCGGTGGCTCAAAAGTCTGGGTGGCTTTTTCCATGCAGGTTGCAGGGCACAGCCTGTATCAGGCTCGCCAGAGTGTTCTGCCGTGAGTTGCCCTGTCGCGAGGTTGGCCAATGTTGGCTTGCACAGGCGGGCATGGGGCGATTATCCGTCAGGCGGGTATCAGACCCGCCAAACAGGCCGGCTCACCTGATTGGCTAACCCGCCTCTAAGGCGTTGAAATATATATTTTGGTGTCCCCGGCGTGATTCGAACACGCGGCCCCAGGTTTCATCCCACTTCGGCTTTCGCCGCCGCCATTTGGCGTTCGTGGTCTGGACTATCCCTTCGCCATGGCCAAAAGGCTTTAGGCGCCGCCCGTCTAGTCTCTACACCTTCCATCCACCTTGCGGCTTCCGGCTTGGCTCGGGATTGGCATGGCCTGATGGCCGAAGCTTTCCCCGACTTTGAGCGGATTCACATCCGGCGTTTCCGCCAGCGTGCCCAATTTAGGAAACCTGTGCTCTATCCGGCTGAGCTACGGGGACCTGATGGCCTGTATAGCGACCCCTTGGCCCGCGCGCCACCCCAAACCGTGCAGATGCAGGCGCAGCCCACAGGCGGGGAGCCGCCCGGTTATTCGCCTTCGCAGGAAAGGTTGAACTGCGACATGGCTTCTTCCAGATAATCCGCCAGCAGGGGCATGCCCAGAAGGTAGCGGGCCGTGTGGCGGTTATGGGCATGGCTGGCGGCCGCGCGCAATTCGTCCCAGCTTTCCAGCCCGTCATCGGAGCGCCCAAGCCAGACCATGGCCACAAGGTCGATCTGCTCATCCTCATTCATGGCATTGATGAAGCTGGCGATTTCGGTCACCACCGGGTCATCGCCATGGTCTTCCAGCACATTCAGCATGCCGTCATCGCTGGCATTGGAGCCGGGATCGGAGACGGAGGGCGCGTCCTTCACATCGAATTCGCGGAACTTCAGAACCAGAAAGCAGAGCTGTTCGGTGGAGATGGAGAGTTCCGGGATATCGGGAGTCGGGCGGATCATGGCGCATCCTTGGCGAGTGTCGGGCGCAAGACTACGCCTGTTGCGTGACTGGAGCGTTTCAGACGTTGCTTATAACGGTGAAACACGCCCATGTGTTGGGTTGTTGCATTTTCGGGTGAACCGGTGCCCGCTTCACCCGAAAAGGCTCCGGGAACCTGCCGCCCGCGCTCTGGCCGCGATGGACGCATAACAGAGCGCGCTTTGATTCCCGATGCATTGCTTTGCCTCAAGCCGGTGCGTCTTGCCCGTCACAGGTGGATAATGCAGGCGGCCTCTCCCAGCGCCTGCCGGGCACAGTGCGTCACATGGCGGTGGTGGGTGAAGACGATAACCTGCGTGTGCTCGCCCATCTGTGCCAGCAGGCGCAGGCCCGCCTGGGTGCGCTCTTCATCAAAGCTGACAAACAGGTCATCGGCGAGGAAGGGCAAGGGTGTGGCGCGGCGGGCATGTTCCTCAATGGCCGCAACCCGCAGGGCCAGAAACAACTGGTCTGCCGTGCCTTCGGAAAGGGCTTCAAAACCTGTAAGCTGGCCCTCCCGTGCAGCAGCAAGGCGCGGCGTATCGGCGTCATAATCCACCGCAATGCCATCCCAGCGCCCATTGGTGAGGGTATGGAAGGCGGCGCTGGCGCGGGTCA
The DNA here is from genome assembly GCA_034676585.1 of Xanthobacter sp. Taxonomy (GTDB): domain Bacteria; phylum Pseudomonadota; class Alphaproteobacteria; order Rhizobiales; family Xanthobacteraceae; genus Xanthobacter. Next base: position 592,687 of record JAUCBY010000001.1, read on the forward strand.
GAATCGGGTGCTGGTGCGCCTCGCGATACCGCTCAATGGCGCGCGAAAGCATGCGGGCAGCCACATGGTCGCGCGTAAAACGCTCCATGGTTTCGGCAATTCCGGCCAATGCATCCTGTTCCTGCTGGGCCGCCTGCGCTGCGCCTTCGCGCTGTTCCAGCGCATCCAGCGCGATGCGGGCCTGTGTGGTGCGTTCCACGGAAAGAGTGAGCGCCGCGCGGGCATCCGCATGGGCAGCGGCACAGGCGGCCGCCTGTCGGGTCAGCATCTCATCATCTGCATCGGCGATAGCGGTGCGGATGTCATCCAGTGGCCGGTCTGCGGCAATGATATTCAGCCGGGCCAGTATTTCCGCCCTGTCCGCGCGGGCTGTCCGGGCCTTTTCCATCCGCTCCAGCCATGCGGGCAGGGCATCTGGCATGTGGGTGCCGCTCAGCTCGAATACGGGCTGAAGGGTGTCGAGTGCCGTATGCAGGCGCTCTTGCGCTGCGGTGCGGGCATGGGTGCGGGTGGTGAGCGCGGCCAGGGCATCCCGTGCCCGGCCGCTTGCCTCTTGCGCCTCCTTGAGCCGGTTCCGCAACTGCACCGCCATGGCATAGGCATCATCGCCCATTCCGGCACCAAGACGAGCGCACAGCGCCTGCACATGGGCGATGAAAGCCGCCTCATCACCCTCGATCTGCGCCATGCGCCGTTCTGCGGTTTCAAGGTCGCCATGATGGGCAAGCGCATCATGCCACAGGTCAATAGCCGCCCGCGCCTCATCGGCGCTGGCTTGCAGACGGATGGCGAGGGCGGGGAATATGTCCGCTGCCTCCTGCCTCAGGGCATCTTCCAGAAGGGCCTGCTCACTGGCCCGGTGGGCCAGATCTGCGTCGGCCTCATCCAGCCGCCTCACATCGCGCTGGCTGTCGCGCCAGTTTTGATACGCCTCCTCGCGTGCCCGCATCTCCGCGCGCAGTTCGGCCATGCGCAGGGGGGGCTCATCCAGCGCGGAAAGGCCAAGAGTGGCGCGCAGCTTTTGTACGTCTTCGCGGTCCCTGCTATGGCTTTGCGCGAGGGTGTGCGCCTGCGCCTCATCCCGTACAAGGGCATCATGCTCGCTGCGCAGCGCCTCAACCTCGCGCAGAAAGGTGAGCGCCTGCTGTGTGGGGGCGGGCAGGAGGGATGTTGCGGCCCACAGGCCCGCCCATCGGGCCTGTTCGGCTTCAAGGCCTGCGCGGGCAGCATCCGCCTTTTGGTCGGCAATGCCGAGGGAGGCTTCCAGATCCGCCAGATCCAGCGTGGTGCGGGCAAGGTCTGCCAGCCGCTCGGTTTCGGTCTGCCGGTCATCGGCCAGCCGGTCGGCGATGGAGAGGGCGTGGTCCAGTGCCTGCGCACGGGCGGAATCCTCGGGTGCGAAACTGCGTGTGCCTGTGGCCAGCGGGCGCAGACTGGCCCATAGCGCATCCCTGCTGGTGCGCGCGGCGGTGATGGCCGCGGGTGTCGGGGCGGTGCCTCCGGCATCCAGCACCTTGAGGCGGGCCTGTTTGCGGGTGCGCTCGGCATCCAGTTCCATGCGCTGGGCTGCAAGGCGGGCCACGGCATCCTGTGCCGCATCGCAGGCATCGCGCAGGCGTTCCGTGCTGGCAAGGTCCGGCAGCGGCAGGGCCAGCAGGGTATCTGCCGCATGGGGGCCAAATGGCAGACGCGCCATACGCGCCTGCCATGCCACGCGCGCCGCCCTCAAACGGGAGGTGAGGGTGTGAAGCCCCTCTGCGCGGGCTTCTGCCCCATCCAGTTCCTCCAGCCGGCGGGCCAGCGGGGCCGGGTCTTCCACACTGCCGCGCTCATCGCGCCGCGCAAGAAGATCGCGACGGCGACGGGCAAGGGCCTCGCGTTCCTCGGCCAGAGTGAGGGCGCGCGCTTCCAGTGTGCGTTGCCGGTCTGCCAGACGGGTGGCGCGGGCCAGAAGTGTGCGTGCAGGCAGGCGGGTGCGCAGGGCATCCACCGTTTCAAGGTTGAGATCGCGGGCAATGGCACCCAGAGCCAGATGCGCGCTTTCCCGCTCCCGTGCGCGGTTGGGCAGGGCCTGGCGCTTGTCGCGCATGGTCACATAATCCTCCACGCACTGTTCCACCTCGCCGGCAAGGTCGAGAATGGCAACATCCACGGCGATGGCGGCATGGTTGGCCCGTGCCGCGTCATCCTCCAGCGTGGTGCGGCTCAGGTCCTCTCTTGCGCGGGTATGGGTTTCGAGCAGGGCGCGGATATGGTGGAGTGCAGCGCTGTCGCATTCCGGCAAGGCCCCAAGATCATCCAGAATGCGCTCTTGCGCGGCCAGCAGGCGCAGCTCGCGCGCGGCCTGACGCAGGGCCTCTGCCCGCGCGACCGCAAGGGCGGCCTCGGTCTCGGCCATCTCGGCGCTTCGGCGGGCCTCTTGTGCGGTGGTGAACGCGGCGCGGGTGGCCTTCACCTCATCCGCACGCAACTCATGCTTCTGCAAAAGCTCACGGGCCAGCGAGCGCTGATCCAGAGCCTTGTAAAACAGATGGTTCGCATTACGGCGGGCCGGGTTGAACACCTCGGCGGCACTCTGTTGCAGCTTGTCGCGCAAGGTGGCCACATGGGCAAGACCGGGCGCGACAGACAGCAGCGTTTCCGCCAGCGCGCCGCCGCCCGTCACCATCTGCTGTCCGCCCGTGCGCAGGCGCTGCTGGTCCAGCCCGTAAATATCAAGAAAGGCGCGCCGGTCATGTGCGCCAAGGAAAGGGGCGAGCGCATCATCCGGCAGGGGCGTATCGTTTACCGCGTCCACCAGCGCGGCATTGCGGCGCTTGAGCCGGGCAAGGGAAAGCGCCCGCCCGTCTGCGCCCACAAGCGTGGCCTCAAGGCGCATCGTTTTATAATCATGCAGAAAGTTGAAGCGTGAGCGTTCCTCAATTCCAAAGAGCAGGTCTGCCACTGCATTCATGGCCGTGGTCTTGCCAGCCTCATTCGCCCCTTCAATCACCACCACGCGCGCATTGAGGTCCAGATCAATCTGCCGGTCGGTGAAGCGGCCATAGCGGGTGAGGCCGATGCGGGAAAACTTCATGCCTCATCCTCCTTGCTGCGTGGGGCTGCCGGGGCAAGATCATCTGCCAGCCGTGCGAGAATGCCGGTGCGGGCGGTCGCGATGGCCTGTGTGGCCCAATGGGCCATGGACGGGTCATCCTCGCCCGCCATCCGCGCCAGATCCTTGGGAGCCTTGGCGCGCAACTCGGTGAGGGCTGCGGTGATTTCGGCGACGAAGGCCGGGTCTGCCGCGATGTCATCCAGAATGGCATCAAAGCCGGAGAGGGCGAGTTCGCCATGCGGGCGGGCATCATGTGTGGCCGGTACCACCTTTTCAACCAGCACATCCACGCCGGCCTCGGCAGCCAATGCCTGCATGTCTTCCAGCAACTGGAGGGGGTGGGACAGAAGATGAGGGTGCAGGGGAGTGGTGCCGTGCAAATGCAGGCGCGCCGCCAGAGGACGACCCTCCGCCCCCTCCACGGCGGCATGAAAGGCTGCGCGGGCCATGTGATACAGGCCGCTCATGTCTTCAACGCCGGACAGGTCAATATCCAGCGTCTCGAACCGCGCCGCATCCAGCGTGAGAGCCGTGAGGGCGGTGATGCGTCCGTCTGCCACCTCCACCAGCGTTGCACCCTTCGGGCCGGTTTCCCGGGCATGGCGGCCCTGCATGTTGCCGGGAAAGACCACATGCGGGTTTTCGTTCACCACCTCGCGTTGATGCACATGGCCCAGTGCCCAGTAATCATAATCCAGCCGTGCCAGATCGGCGATGGTGCAGGGGGCATAGACCTCATGCCCCTCGCGCCCGGTCAGCGATGTGTGCAGCACGCCGATATTGAAATGGCCGGGGGTTGCGGGCGGATAGTTCAGCACGATGTTTTCCGGCACATGGCGGTTGGCAAAGCCGCGCCCGTGCAGGGCCACGCCCAGTTCATCCATCCGCACCGTTTCCGCCGTGCGCACCGAGAAGGCATGCACATTGCCCGGCAGCGGCAGGTCCTTCGTGATGACGGAGGCGGCATCATGGTTGCCACGCAGAATGAATACCCGGATGCCGGCCTGCGCCAGCCGCCCCATCTGCCGCACAAAAAACTGGCCGGTGGTGAAGTCCTTCCAGTCGCCGTCATAGATGTCGCCGGCAATGATGAGAAAGGCCACCTTCTGTTCCATGGCCGCCGCCACCAGATTTTCCAGCGCACGCCTTGAGGCATCACGGAAGGCATTCGCCGCCGCCCCACGCCGGGCAAGGCCGCGCAGGGGGCTGTCGAGGTGAAGATCAGCGGCATGCAGAAAACGGAAAGAGGCAGACATGATGATGTGCATACTTCAATTGGCCGGCGACAGGTTCTGGACGCACGCCGCAAGGATGAGTGCCAGTTGTTCCCCAGTGCGGGCCGCAGGGCAAGCCTGCCTGCGCCTGAAAAGATGAGCGTGCAGCAGGAGAGCGGCAATGACGTCTGATTTTCTGGCACGCTGTTGTGTCACCCTGCCCGGTTTCCTTTTCAGGGCTGGCGTTGAAAAGGAAAAAGGCGGATGCGCTCTTCATGAGACGAAACGGCGCGGACGCAATGGCTATGCTCTTGCCACAAATCCAGCTTTGAGTGGTGCCAAGGGCCGTGTGGTGCCTGAGATGCCCTCCGCCTTTCTGAAAAGGTGCGCGGAGCTTTCTGCAGGAGGGTTGCGGGTGCCCGTTTCTCTCTCACTGTTCAGGAGGATCAGATGACAGACAACGCCTTGCATGATGCCTGTTTGCGCAGCTTTCTCGCTGAACTCGCCCACACCCCGCCCCATCGCATTTCCCTGCCGGATGTTGCAAAGCGCGCGGGAGTTTCCCTGCCTGAACTGCGCGGGGCCTTTGGTTCCGTGAATGATTTGCTCTCGGCTTTTTTTCGCCAGACAGACCGTGACGTTCTGGCTGAAGGTGGACCGGATGATGGGGGATTCGCCGGCGAGAGCGCGAAAGAGCGGCTGTTTGAAGTGCTGATGCGCCGTCTGGATGCGCTGGAGCCACACAAGGCGGCCGTGGGCACGCTGACTGGCGCTGCGCGGCATGACCCGGCGCTGGCGCTACAACTGTTCTGCCTGTCCGAGCGTTCCCAGCGCTGGATGATGGCGACGGCTGGGGTGGATTGTACGGGCCTTGCCGGGGCCATGCGGGCACGGGGGCTGGCTGTTCTGTTCTCGCGCGTGGTGAAGGTGTGGCTGAAGGATGATTCCGAGGGGCTGGATCGCACCATGGCGGCGCTGGACCGCGAACTGGAGAATGGCGGCAAGCTGCTGGGCATGCTGGATAATGCCATCACCATTCTGGCCCCATGGCGGACCTGCAAGACGCGCCGCACCCGGCGACGGGAAGAACGGCGCAGGCATGATCCGACCATGCAGGCTTCAGCGCAGGGTGCATCACAGGATGGCGCATCTGCCGAGGGCTATGCCGGGGCCTGACGGGATGAGACGCGGGGGCGAAAGAGCCCGTGCATTCTCGCAAACACCGCCCATTTCGCGGCATGGAAGGCAGGAATGGTTTCATCAGCCGGCAAATAGCGCCGTGGCGAGGTTTCCAGCCACAAACCGGCGGCGCGTGCCTCTGGTTCAGCCGGTGCGGCCACGGTCGCGGCCTGTGCCTTTGTGAACAATCCGGCTGGCCAGAGCCGATAAAGGGCCAGCCCCGACGCTCCATGCGAGGACCGGCTCATAGCATGCCTTGTTGGGCTGTCTTGCGGATGCGCCGTTGCCCCGCCTGTCCCGGCATCACTGCCCTTTGATGCGCTTTTCCACCTGTGCGAGAGCGGCTGCAAAAGCCTCTTCTATGCCGAGTGCGGTGGTGTCCAGCGTCACCGCATCACGGGCCTGTACCAGAGGAGCGGAACTGCGGCCGGAATCGCGGGCATCCCGCTTCCTGATGTCTTCCAGAACCGCATCAAAACTGGTGACTTCGCCCCGGTTCTGCAATTCGAGAAACCGGCGCTGGGCGCGCACTTCGGCCGTGGCGGTGACGAACAGCTTGGCATCCGCCGCAGGGCAAATAACCGTGCCAATATCGCGCCCATCCAGCACCGCCCCTTTTTCCTGCGCCGCAAAACGCTGTTGCAGTGCCAGCAGGGCTGCGCGCACATCCGGGCGGGCGGCAACAACTGAAGCCGCCTCACCAATTTCGGCGGTACGCAGGGCATCCGGGTCCAGCGTGTCCGTCTCCAGCGCGCGGGCGATGTCGGCCGAAGCAGGGATGTCATCCAGAAGGCCGCGTGCAAGGCACTGCGCGCCCACGGCCCGGTACAGAAGGCCGGTATCCAGATGGGGCAGGTGATAATGGGCGGCCAGACGCCGCGCCAGGGTGCCCTTGCCGGATGCCGCCGGCCCGTCAATGGCAATCAGCATCTCAGTCAATCACCGCGCCAAGGCTGCGCATCATGGGCATGAATGTGGGGAAGGAGGTGGCAATAAAGGCCACATCATCCACACTCACGCCCTTCTCGCTGGCAAGGCCCAGCACCAGAAAAGACATGGCGATGCGGTGGTCCATATGGGTGGTGACAGGTCCGCCACCCACAACCTTGCCGCCGGTCACGATGAGATCATCGCCCTCCACCCGGTGGGTGATGCCGCAGGCCGCCAGCCCATCCGCCACAGCGGCCAGACGATCGCTTTCCTTCACCCGCAGTTCTGCCAGCCCGCGCATGATGGTTTCACCTTCCGCACAGGCGGCGGCGGCGGCGAGGATGGGATATTCGTCAATCATGGCCGGTGCGCGCTCGGGCGGCACCTCAACGCCCTTGAGGCGGGAATAACGCACGCGCAGGTCTGCCACGGTTTCCCCGCCCTCAAGGCGCTCATTCAGAATCTCGATATCTGCGCCCATTTCCCGGAGCGTGGTGAACAGGCCGGTGCGCAGCGGGTTCATCATCAGATCGGTCAGCAGCAGATCGGAACCGGGCACGATCAGCGCTGCAACCAGCGGAAATGCGGCGGAGGAGGGGTCTGCCGGGACATCCACAGGCGCACCTTTGAGGGCTGGGTGCCCGGCAAGGGTGATTCGCCGGCCATGGGAACCATGCGGCTCCACACGCACATCCGCGCCAAAATGGGTGAGCATCCGCTCGGTATGGTCGCGGGTGGCCTCGCGTTCCACCACAACGGTCTCACCCGGCGCACCAAGGCCTGCCAGCAGCACGGCGGACTTCACCTGCGCGGAGGGCACCGGGGTTTCATAAGTAACGGCCTTCAGTGCCGCGCTGCCCTTCAGGCGCAGCGGCAGGCGCTGGCCTTCGGCGGATTCCTCCACGGCCACGCCCATGCTCACCAGCGGGTCCAGCACCCGCTTCATCGGGCGGCGGCGCAGGCTGGCATCGCCATCAAATGTCACGCTGATCGGCTGGCCGGAGACAAGGCCCATCATGAGACGGACGCCGGTGCCGGAGTTGCCGAAATCCAGAGGTTCGGAAGGAGAGGAAAGGCCCTTTGCCCCCACGCCCTCAACCCGCCACTCGCCCTCACCCAGCCGCTCCACCCGTGCGCCCAGCGCAGCGCATGCCTTGGCGGTGTTGAGAACATCCTCACCTTCCAGCAGGCCGGTGATGTGCGTTTCCCCTTCTGCCAGCAGGCCGAACAGCAAGGCGCGGTGCGAGACGGACTTGTCACCCGGCACGCGAACCTGCCCCTTCAGTGCGGGAGAGGAACGCCCGGTCGCGGGCCGGGCTGGCATATCATGGTGGCCGGAAACAGGGCTGGAGCTGGCGGAAGACATGAGCTGAACTCCGGTTTTGCCGTGCCCCTTCATGGTGGCGGCGGCCACGCCTCGAATCATGCCGCATCGTCTAACATAGCCGCCGTGCCGGGGCCATCTGCACGGGTGGTGTGCGCATCCGCTACAGGGATGCATGCGCGAAAACCGCCTTCCGGAGCACCAAAAAAAACGAATTCAGAGATTGCGCCTTGACATGACGCATCCAACGTTTCAATGGAGCACGCTCTTTCCACAGTCTTACCGAGGATCTTTGCCGTGGCGAAGCCTGAACTCGGCACCAAGCGCACCTGTCCTGTTACGGGTCGCAAGTTTTACGACCTGAACAACGACCCCATCGTGTCTCCGTTCACTGGGGAGCGTTATCCGCGCTCCTACTTTGAACCTGCGGCGCGGACCGTGGCTCGTCCTGAACCCGAAAGCGCCGATGCAGGTGACGACGAGGAGACGGCTGCCGAGGTGATCAGCCTTGAGGAAGCAGATGCCGAATCTGCATCTTCCTCCAAGGTTTCCGTATCCGATGACGCGGATGCGGATGACGATCTGGACGACGGTGATGACGATGCCTTCCTCGAAGAAGACGAGGACGACAATGACGATGTCTCCGATCTGATCGGAGATGGTCTGGAGGAAGACGAAGAGGGTTGACACTCATCTTCGGTCATGCTCTAAGGCCGTCCTCACTCGGAAGACAGCTGTTTTTCGAGTACCTGCTGCGGGACTTCCCGGTGCAAAAAAGACAAGTCAAACCCTAGGCTTGATTTGTTTTGGATGCACAGCCCGCAGCCCGGTGGGGTCATAGCTCAGTTGGGAGAGCGCTTGAATGGCATTCAAGAGGTCGGCGGTTCGATTCCGCCTGGCTCCACCAAATTTACTTTGAGTACCGGAGCATTGCTCCAAAACCCAGCCGTGGGACAGTCCCGGCGCAGAGTGATAACCAGAGGCATCCCTTTGGTTAGAATATATGCGCAGCCTGCGGCATGTGGGGCCATAGCTCAGTTGGGAGAGCGCTTGAATGGCATTCAAGAGGTCGGCGGTTCGATTCCGCCTGGCTCCACCAAGTTTCTGCCAAAAGAGATGGCAGGTTGTTTTTCCTCCTCATTCAGATTTGTCGTACGTCTGCTTCACCGCGATCCTGAGCGCGTCTGCATATCAGTGCTGGCTATGGTGCAAAAGCCTATGGCGCGTACGGTGAATCAAGAGGCTCTGCTTTTTAGCCGGACCTCACCCTGCGATCCGGTGGCTTTTGACCAGAACGCCCGCACTCATGCCTCATCGGATCTGTGCCAATCACAGGAGTGGGAAGGCAGCTTCAGATGGTGCGCTTGCCGACTTCACACATGATCTGATTCGAATGTCCCGTCTCAGGCTGCCCTCTGATTCTGGCGCTGGCTTTCGGGCGCTGGCATAGGCCCTGTTTTGAAAGGGGCTTTCGGTTGCCAGTGCCGGATTTAATATCGCGTATAAACGGCCCTGAATGGACAGCGCGGATGGAGCACGGGCCGCGTGCCTGAGGGGCCTAAAGCCTTCTGCTCCCGTCTGTCAGCAGCACTCGACAGTGAGGTGCTCCACTTCATCAATACAGGCGAGGCGGCTGCGAATGAGAGCCGGGGTGATTCCCGCACCGCTCACGCTCACAATTGCGGCGCGGGCCTGTGGGCCCACACGCCACACATGCAGATCAACCACATGCGCATCGCCCGGTTCTTCAACCGCAGTGCGGATTTCATCGGAAATGTGGATATCTGTTTGATCCAGCAGGACCCGCGTGGTGTCGCGCATCAGTCCCCAGCCCCAACGGGCAATCACCACCCCGCCCACAATACCCATCAGGGGATCGCACCAGCTCCAGCCCAGATAGCGGCCAGCCAGCAGGGCCAGAATGGCCAGCACAGAGGTCAGGGCATCCGCCAGCACATGCATATAGGCCGAGCGCAGATTGTTATCGCCCTCCATATGCCCACCATGGTGGTGCTCATGATGATGCTCGTGGCCGCCATGATGATGGTGATGCCCGCCTGAAAGCAGAATGGCGCTCAGTATATTGACGGCCAGCCCCAGCACGGCCACCAGAGCGGCATCACCATAATTGACGTGAACCGGCTCAAACAGACGCATGACGGATTCCACCGTCAGCCCCAGGGCGACCACCACAAGAATCAGGGCTGAGGCGAAAGCGGCCAGATCCCCCACCTTGCCAGTGCCAAAGCTGAAGCGCGGGTCGCGCGCGTGGCGCCGCGCATAGGCATAGGCAATCGCTGCCAGCCCCAGGGCACCTGCATGGGTTGCCATATGGAATCCGTCTGCCAACAGGGCCATGGAGCCGGTCAGCAGGCCCGCTATGATTTCCACGCCCATCATGAGGGCTGTCAGCAGCACCACCCACAGGGTGCGTCGGGCATTTTCCTGATGATGCGCCCCCAGAAATATATGCTCATGCGGGGCCGCCGGCGGGGTTTCATGGCCCTGTGGGGTGCTGTGATCGTGAGATCCGGCAGAGTGTGAGTGCGTATCAGCAGTCATCTGTTTTCTCCCTCACTGTCGCAATAGGGCGCGACAGGGGCAGGGCTGCGCCATTCTCTTTCAGCCGGGGCGCACCGGCGTCATCATCTGGAGTAGCGTCGAATCACGGCTGTCAGCTCGGATGCGCCCTGTGCTCGCTCCTCGTCGCTCAGGCCGGGACGGGCGACATGTTCCTGAAGGTGAGATTCAACAATCTCATCCAGCAGGCCATTCACCGCCCCGCGCACACCAGCCACCTGATGCAACAACTCGGCACAGGGGGCATCGCGTGCCAGCGCCTTGTCTATGGCCTCGATTTGCCCGGCGAGCCGCTTCACACGTGCCTTCAGGGCCGTTTTGTAGGGATGTGAACTAGTGTGCGACATAGGGTGGGTGGGTATCCTATATTGAAGTTTTGCACAATGCGCTTTTCTGTCGCGATGCAGTGCTTGGGAGATTCAGGGGAGGGCAGATTCAGGGCATGGATGGATGCCCGTCTGACTGGGGTGCGCCGTCACAGATTTCAGACCAGGACGGCTTTTCACAGACGAACTCATGAAACTGGTTCTTGAGGCCGGGGTCTGTATCCAGCGCATTGGCTGCAATGGGGAAGCTGTTATCTTCCGAGAGAATCTCACCTAGCGAGCTTCCGCAGCTCTTGCAGAAACAGCGGCCATATTTGTACGGCTCCTCTGGCTTGTAGAGCGCAACATGCTCTTTGCCCTGAAGCCACCGCAGATCTTCGCGCTTGATGAAAACGATGGTGCTGGCCCCAACCTTGCGGCAGCGCGAGCAATGGCAGGTGCCCATCATGGATGGTGCAGAAAGAAGCTCGAACTTGACCGCGCCACAGCAGCAGCTTCCCAAAAGCATATCGCTCACCCTTCAGTCTATTGGCCTAAAACAGAACAATAGGTGAACATATAGGGGCGGGCAATGGACCTCCCGCGCTTTGCACAGGAGGCCGGCGTTATATTCTGAATATGGCTAGCCGGTTTATTGTGCCGGTGTGGTGGCCGAGAAGGTCAGCAGGGTGGCGTCTGCATCATCCAGCAGGAAAAGCTTTTGGGTCTGCGTATCCACCCGCCAGCCCCGCACATCTTCCAGCATTTTCAGAAAACGTGCCTCTTGCTCCATTACGGCTGGCGGACAGGCCATGCGGGTGGATGCTGCCGGGTCAATGCTCAGCCTGTTTCCTTCCAGCTTGCCCTGCGTGCTGAAGCGATTGCAGCCACCGGAACCGGAAATGCGCCCATCTGCTTGAATGTCGAGTTCCGTGCGCACGCGGTCAATCACGCCGCTGTCCTGAATATCCTCCAGCAACCAGATGCCGATGGGAGAATTGTCTGTTTTCTGGTCGCTTTCCTTGCTCATGTCCTTGTCCGGGGTTGGCATGGCGGCAGGGGAGGCATCTTGCACGGCAGGCTGCTGAGGTTCTGTCGCATGGGCTGCGGGCACCATTAATCCTGCGCTCCAGAGTGCAGCCAGCAGACCTGCTGCCAGAACAGGGCGCGCGCGACGGGAAGGCTGCAGGGTGCCCGGTAGGGCGGAAGAATGAAGCATGGGCTTGACCTCTTGCTGTCTGGTTCCAGAATGTTCCCGGCCCCGCGCTTTTTCGGGCAGTGGCACGCCTGAAACATGCTGGAAGCATCTCTCACGCTTCTTCTTGTTGCGTCTCAACACAGCAAAAAGATGGTGAAACGCTGGAGGAGGCGCTTCGCAAAGCCAGAGCAGCGGGTGGGTTGGCCTATTTTTGCAACAGAACCGCCGGCATATTGGGGGTGAGACTGACACTATCCCCCACCCGGACATGGCTGCTGCTGCCGGCTAGAACCTGCAACTCCGTGCCATCTTCCGCATGCAACAGGAAGGTGATGGCAGAGCCGCGGAAAATCCGCTCAACAATCCGGAAGACAGGGCGGCCAGTTTCAGGCGCGCCCAGAATTATGTGTTCCGGGCGCAGCGAGAGGGTGACATTGCCCTGCGCTTCCTCTGCCAGCGCCATATCACCCAGAGCGGTGCGGGCGGTGCGGCCAGAGGCTGTGCCGGCCAGAATGTTGGTCGGCCCCAGAAAGCCTGCAACAAAGGCATTGCAGGGGCGGGCGTAAATGTCTTCCGGCGGGCCGGATTGCTCCAGCCGCCCCGCCTTCAGCACGGTGATGCGATCTGCAAAGGAGAGCGCCTCTTCCCGGTCATGGGTCACGAACAGAACGGCGATGCCACTGCCCTTCAGCAGCGTGCGCATATCGCGGCGCGCGGCTTCACGCAGGGAGGCATCCAGATTCGAGAACGGCTCATCCAGCAGCAGCAAGGCGGGGCGGGCCGCGAGTGAGCGGGCCAATGCCACGCGCTGTTGCTGCCCACCGGAGAGTTCTGCCGGATAGCGCTTTTCAAGCCCTTCCAGTTGCAGCATGTCCATGTGCTCGCGCACCCGCATCGCACGTGCGGCGCGGTCAAGACGATGCAGGCCAAAACCGATATTCGCTTCCACTGTCAGATGTGGAAACAGGGCATAGTCCTGAAACACGATACCAATGTCCCGCGCTTCTGGCGCAAGGGCTGTCACGGGCTGGCCGCGCATGGTGATGGTGCCGGAATCCGGGGTCTCAAACCCGGAAATCAGCCGCAGCAATGTGGATTTTCCACATCCCGAAGGGCCGATCAGCGCATGGATCTCTCCGTCATCCAGATGCAGCGACACCTCATCCACTGCACGGCTTGAGCCAAAGCTTTTGGTGAGGGCGGAAAGGACAAGCAGGGGCATGGCATTCAACGCTGGTGACGGCTGCGGCCGGAGTTGGACAGGACCAGACCGATGAACAGGCCGGAAAACACGATCATCAGCCCTGCATAGGGTGCGGCGTCATAAAGTGCGCCCTCAATGGTGCGGGAGAAGACGCTCATGGCCATGGTATGGGTGCCGGCGGGCGAAAGCAGCATGGTAATGGGCAGTTCTTTTGCCGCGACCATGAAGACCAGCAGGCCGCCCGCAACAAGCGCCCGCAACAATTGCGGCAGTGTCACGCGGGAAAAGGCTTCAAGCGGGCCGTAGCCCAGCGAGCGGGCGGCCTCTTCCACGCGCGGGCCCAATTGCAGCAGCCGCGCCCGCGCGGGGCCAATGGCCAGCGCCAGAAAGTGCAGGGCCAGCGTGGCAACCAGCAGGGCAAGACTCTGATATAAAAAGGGCACCGCCGAAAGCGAGAAAAAGGCCATGGCCAGCGCGAAGGGCAGGGCCGGCACGGCATAGCCAAGATAGACCATGCGCTCGCTCAGGAATGCCATGCGTCCGGGATAGCGCGCGCTGATGAGCGCCACAGGCAGGGCCGCAGCCATGGCAATGAGCGCCACCGGGCCGGCTATCATCAGGGTTTGCACCGCAGAATGGCCTATCGCCAGCCAGTCAATGGCATCTGGCGCCCGCATCAGCCAGAACAGGATGACACTGAACGGCACGCCAAGAGTGGCCAGCAGCACCAGCATTATAAACAGCGCGGCCGGCACGGCCCATTTGCCGAGCGCGCGCCGGTGGACAAGCCGCACCGCGCCGGTGCCAGAGCGGGAGAGCCGCACGCTGCGCATCGCCCAGGCTTCCATTGCCAGAAAAGAAGCCGCCAGCGCCATCAGCATCAGCGATAGCCAGGCCGCATAATAGACCTCAAATGCCCCTGCATATTGATTATAGATGGCCGAGGAAAACACATCATAGCGCATGAGCGCGATCGCGCCGTAATCCCCCACCGTATAGAGAGCAATCACCAGCCAGCCGGAGAGGAAGGCAGGCTTGAGGTGTGGCAGGATCACATTCCAGAAAATGGAGGCCGGGGAGCGGCCAAGGCTGCGCGCGCTTTCCTCCAGCGCCGGGTCCAGCGAGGACAGGGCCGCGCGCAGGTTGAGGAACAGATAGGGGAAGACATATAGCCCCAGCGCCAGTGTTGCCCCACCCAGCCCCTCAAGACGTGGCAGGCGGAGGCCGAAAAACAGGTTGAGCGGCCCATAATAGCCGGAAAGCCCGATGAGTGCATAAGCCATGACATAGCCGGGAATGGCCAGCGGCAGGGTGAACAGGGTTGCAAACAGCGCCGGGCAAGGCAGGCGATAGCGCGTGACGAGCAGCGCGAGGGGCAGGGCAATAAGGGTGGACAGCGCCACCACGCACACCACCAGCGCCAGCGTATTGAGCAGCAGCATGGCGGTGACCGGGCGCCACACCAGCGCTGTCAGCTCAGCCCATTCCACATGGGAGGCACGCATCACCAGATAGATCAGCGGCACAAGCATCGCCCCGCCTGCCACAAAAGCCGGAAGAGCCAGCAGCAAAGGTGCGCGTGCCTTGCCGGGTTTCTGGAGAAGGGCCATGGGCGGATGAACTTTTCAATCAGATGATGTCGTCTGACGGATCTTTATGCGTTCAAGGCCGGCTTGTCAGGTCTTGAACGGAGCATGGCCATCTGATGGGGTGACCATGGCTTTTTCCGAAAAAGGAATGAGGCATGGGCTGGTGGCCAGTCCATGCCTCATGTCAGATCAAAGCAGGCCGAGGTCGGTCAGCATCTTCTTGGTGCCGTCGGAGTCAGTCAGTGCATCCTGCTTCACGTCCGGGGCCACGGCTTCAGGGTTGGCAGCTGCGCCAAGGGCAGGATTGTTGATGACGCCCTTGGTGACCGAATATTCGCCCACGGTGGAGACGAAATACTGCTGGGCCGCCGGAGAGAGCAGGAACTCGACAAACTTTGTCGCGTCGTCCTTCTCATCGGAAGACTTCACCACACCTACGCCGGAAACGAACAGCAGATTGCCGGTATCGCCCTTCTCGAAGAAGGTCTGCTCCACCGGGAATTTGGCATCGCGATGCTTGAAGCGCGGCAGATAGTAGTTGTTGACCAGCGCAGTGTCGATCTCGCCATCGGCAATGGCCTGAATGAGAGCGGTATTGTTGGAATAGGTGCGCGCACCATTATCCACAAGACCCTTCACGAAGGCACGGGCCTTTTCTTCACCTTCCTGCGCGCGCAGGGCCGTGACGAAAGCCTGGAACGAGGCATTCTTGGGTGCAAAGCCAACCTTGCCCTTCCATTCCGGCTTGGTCAGGTCGGTCACGTGCTTGGGCAGGGCGTCGGCCTTCACGCGCTCGGTGGAATAGGCCAGCGTGCGGGCACGGGCAGAGGTGCCGATCCAGTTCTTGGCCGGGTTGCGGTAGATGTCGATCTGCTCTTCAAACAGGCCGTCCGGCAGCACGGCCAGCAGGTCCGTGTTGGAGCCAAGCGCGCCCGATTCCTGGGCAATGAACACATCCGCGGGGCTCTTGTCGCCTTCCTCGCGCAGCAGGGCTGCAAGTTCTGCGGTGGTGCCGTAGCGGGTCTTTGTCTTGACGCCGGTTTGCGCCTCAAACTGCTTGATGATGGGGGCGATGAAGCTTTCGCCGCGACCGGAATAAATCACCAGTTCATCTGCCATGGCCGGCAAGGCAAGGGCAAGGCTGGAGAGCGCCAGCAAAGATGCACGCAGGGTTTTTTTCACGAAACACTCCATCTGCTCGACAGGATCGGGCGCATTATGGCGCAGGTCCGTTCCTCCCAGACCCATGCCTTCATTATTGATGTTTGGCGCGCATGGTCTATCGCCATGCTGGCGCGTATAAAGCAGTGAAGTGATAGCTTAAAAGTTCAGGTGGAGAAACCGTTTCCAACTTTTCCTGCGCAATATGCAGTATATTGGAATGGATATAAAATACAGGGTAGAACTATAGGGTGCAGCCAGGTCTTTTCAGGCCGCTGCACCCATATGTGGGGAGGCTGATGGGGTCAGCGCCCGTGGAATACAGGCTTGCGCTTTTCCAGAAAGGCGTTGATGCCCTCCTTGTAATCCTCGCTGTCATAGATTTCGCGCCGCATGTGCTGAAGGCGTTCAAACACCTGCGCTGCAATGGGCTGGTAATCGCTCAGCACGCGCAGTTGTTCCTTCACCACGGCAATGGCCAGCGGGGCCTTGGAAGAGATAAGCTCCGCCATTTGCAGGGTATAGTCCTCAATCTCTGCGGCAGGCACCAGATGATTGATAATACCCCATTGTTTCGCATCTTCGGCATGGATGGGGGCGGCAGTGAAGAACATTTCCTTGATGAGATTGAGCGGCAGGCGGTTCAGGCAATGCAGCAGGCCGGTGGTATTGTAGGGCAGGCCCAGATTGGCCGGGGTGATGGCAAAGCTGGAGGTGTCATCGGCAATGATGGTGTCGCAGGAGAGCACCAGATCAAAAGCCCCGCCCCACACCGTGCCCTGAACCATGGCAATAACCGCGCCGGGATAGCTGCGAATGGCGCGCAGGGTCTGTTCCAGCGGGTCACCATAGCCCAGCGGGTCCTGTCCGCCCTTGGGCAGTTCACGAATATCATGGCCGGCAGACCAGACCTTCATGCCCGGCGCTGCCCGCAGGATGACAGCGCGCACCGATTGATCCTCAAACAGCTTGAGCTGCGCCATCAGGGCATCCAGAAGCTCCCTGCTCAGGGCGTTGCGCTTGGCTGCATTGTTGAGGGTTATGGTGCCAACCATGCCGTGTACCTCACCCGTGACAATCGGTGCCTGAGGTGCTGCGGCGGGGGTGGCTGAAGTGTTCCCGGTGTCGGTCATGCCTGACTCCCTGATATCGCCTGCATCGGATGCAGGCGTATGATGGTACGGTTTGGGCTGGATACAGGGTCAATGCAATGTTTTCGTGTAGACGAATTTTGGCATGCCCCAGTTGAACCGGATCGCCAGAAGGCGCAGCGTCAGTCCAATCAGCATGGAGCCAATCATCACCGCATCATGCGGCAGGCCCAGCCACTCGCCCGTGATATAGAGCAGGCCGGTGACAATGGACACCGTGGCATAAAGCTCCGCCCGGAACAGCAGGGGCACATCGGCGCACAGCACATCCCGCAATACGCCGCCCATGCAACCGGTAATCATGCCCGAGGCAATGACAATGATAATGGGCATGCCCATGCCCATGGCGATATTGCAGCCAATCACCGTGAACACCACAAGACCCACGGCATCCAGAAACAGGAAGACATGCCGCAAATGGTGCATGTAGCGGGCAATCAGAATGGTGAAGAGTGCGGCAAACCCGGTAATCAGCAGATAGTGCGGGTTCTCCACCCATGTCAGCGGATAGCGCCCCAGCAGCACATCCCGCACCGAGCCCCCGCCCAGTGCCGTGATGCAGCCCAGGAGATAGACGCCCACCCAGTCCATTTCCCGCCGCCCGGCCGCGAGTGCCGCTGTCATCGCCTCGGCGACAATGGCGATGATGTAGCAGATGAAAAGGAGTTGCGCCGTTTCCATGACCTTGCCTTACCTGAAACCCGGATACGCACAGACAGGTCTGGCGCATGCGGGCAGCCGATAGCACGGCGCGGTTTCACAGCGCCACTGTGCGCAGCAAAAGATGCACCTTCAGGCTGTGGAGGCGCATTCGGGCAGTTCCAGAGCGAAGGCCCGCAACTGTGTTGCCAGTTCTGGCGGAACGTCCATCTTTTCCAGTGCCAGCCCCTCTGCCAGAAAGCGCAGGAAGTGAGGGTTGTTCTGCCACTGCCGCTCCCGCTCAAACAGTTCGGCGTAAAGTGCCGGGTGCTTTTTCATCAATCGCGCATCCTTGATGAAGAAGCGTGAGCGTTCCGGCAGGCTTTCGCGTTCAATGGAGCGCAGATGCGGCGGATGATAGAGCCATGCCTCGCGTGAGAAGGGGACCGGGCCAAATGCCTGAATCCGCCAGCCCAGATCCGTATCCTCCCGGAAGTGCGGGTTTTCAAAGCCAATATCAAACCCGCCGGCAGCCTGAAACACATCAAGGCGTACAAACAGGTTGGCTGTCATGAAGCCAATGCTCTCCAGCCCGATATTGGTGACGGGCCGGTAGGCCGGATCATCCACCTTGTCAGACAGGATCAGTCCTTCCAGCCCGGCAATCTCCTCATCCCTGAAGCGGGCGGCGGCGGCCGAAAGCCAGCTTGAGGGGGGCTGGGTGTCATCATCGGTAAAGGCCAGAATGTCACCACAAGCCAGCGCCGCACCCATATTGCGGGCTGTGACAGCACCGCGCACATCGGTGTGGACATAAACCAGATCAAGGCCAAAATCCTCATCCGCCCCGGCCCAGCGTCTCTGGCTCTGGTCCACCACAATCACTTCAAAATCGCGGTTATCCTGCCGGGAAAGACGGGTGATGACATCGCGCAGCATGTCATGGCGCTCATAGGTGGGCACGATGACCGAGAATTTCGGGCGCTGGCCGAGGCGCTTGTGCTGGCGGGTGATGATGCGCCCCAGCTGGGCGGAAATCCGCTCCCAGGAATAAAACCGCTTCACCTGTTCCAGCGCGTGGGTGCGCAGGCGCGCGCGTTCATCCGCACAGCCGGCGACCTTGGCAACAGCCGCGGCAAACTCTGCCGGTGGAGCCACCAGAAAAGCCTGCGCCGAGGTTTCAATGCCGCGCGCCCCGGTGGGGGTTGCAAGGGTGGGCAGACCGCAGGCCATGAATTCCAGCATCTTGATATTGGTGCCGGAGCCGCTGAACATCGGGTTCACGGCCAGATCAGAGGCTGCGAGCCACACATCCTTGTCTTCCCCGGAGAGGCGCCCGGTGATGGTGATATTGGGGCTGCGCGGCGGGGCCATGCCTTCCCCCACACCGCCCGCCACCACAAAATGCACATGTGGCAGCGCGGGGCCAAGCTCATCCACAATGAAGCGCGCGGCCTCCACATTCGGCTCATAGGCCGAGCCGAGGAAAATGGCGAGCGGCTCTGCACCCAGCCCCAGCCGGGCTTTTGCAGCGGCGCGCCGGGCCTCATCTGCCGGCGGAGTATGCTCCGTGAATGCACCATTGGGCACCACCCGCGTCTTGGCCGGGGAAATGCCGAACAGGCGGGTAAAGGCGCGGGCATCATCCTGCGAGCAGGCGAGCACCAGATCAGCCGCATGGCACAGCATGCGCTCGATGCGCACCACCTCGCGCACAATCTGCGTGCCGGTCGCGTCATCATCCAGCAGCTTCATGCGCAGGATGCTTTCGACATTGTGCGAGTCATAGATCACAAGCTGGCGGCTGCGGTCCAGCAGGTCTGCCGTGGGCGGATAGAGCCAGGGATGGGAATAGATGACCACATCCGCCTCGCGCACCGCCGCACGCGCACGTTCCAGATAGTCCGGCGAAAGATCCACCTGAGTATGAAAGGCGGAATCAATGACGGTTCTGCCGCCTGTTGCCTGTGAAAGCTCTGCTGCCGCCTGAAAATGCGCCGCTTCCAGCGGAACCATGATCTCGCGCAAGGTGGGCGAGAGTTTCTGGTCGCGCGGCTTCTCTCCGGGCCAGTCATAGGTGCCGACATAGGTGGCCGCGATATTCTCCCCAAGGCCGTGATACAGGCCCAGAAGCCGAAGCCGCCCGCCACCAACAGGAGGGTCGATGGGCTGCATGTCCAGAATGGTGACGCGTAACATCTTCGCCCCTCACATCTCGCGCATGGCGAGGAAATCCCCAAAACCCAGAGCGTGCCCGAGCCGGCGGGCGACATTCTCCCAGGTGATATGCGCAATGCTCGCGCGGCCAGCCGCCCCCATGGCACGGGCCAGTTCCGGCTGTGCCCACAGTTTTTCCATGGCTTCTGCCAGCGTCGCGGGTTCGGGCGCACAGACGAGGCCGGTTTCACCGTGACGCACGATATTGGCCGGTTCGCCACTGTCGTTCACAGTGATGACCGGCGTGCCGGAGTTCATTGCCTCGAAGGTGATGAGGCCCATATCCTCGCGCATGGGCACAAACAGGGCTGCACGGGCATTGGCGTAAAGCTCTGCCAGTTGCTGGTCGCTGACGCGGCCAAGAAAGACGATGCGCTCGTCTCCGGCAGCTTCCGCATGGAAGCGCTCCGCATCCTCTCCATCGCCCGAAATCAGCAGGCGGGCGGGCATGCGGGTTTCACGCATGGCGGCAATGGCCAGCCCCACCCGCTTCCAGCGATGCAACCTTCCGGGCAGGAAGAAATAATCGAACGCCCCTTCATGCAGCCCGCCCAGCGTGGTGGGGTGGTGGATGATCTCTTCCGCCTCCAGCCCGTTATAGAGCTTGAGACGGTCTGAAACCTCCTGCCCAATAGCCAGAAGCTTGCGGGTGTGTGGGGCGCGCAGCAGGGCTGTATCCAGAAGCTGGATGAAATGGCGCTGCTCCAGCAACTCTTGCGGGTGCTGGGGAAACTCCAGATCGAACATGTCATAGAAGACCCGCATGGTGTGTTGCAGGTAGCAGACATGATTGGGGTGGCGCAGCGCATAGGAGGGGGCCTTGGAACTGATGACGCCATCAAAGCGGCTCAGGTCCAGATCATAAAAGCGCAGATAGGAGCGCTGGATTGCCTCGAACGAGCTTTCATCGCTGGGCACGGCCACCAGCTCTGCCTCGAAGCCAATATCACACAGGGCCTGTGTCAGCCCGGTGAAGAAGCGCTCTGCCCCGCCCAGCTCTCCGCGCGCGGAGCCTGCCGCGACCATGGCAATGCGTGGCTTGCCGGCCTGCAACTGTTCAGCCATGCGCGGGGACCTGTGAGGCCTGAACTTCCGCGCGAACGGCATTCATCAGCGCGTCCAGATCTTCCGGGCTGAGATCATCCATCCCCGCGACGCTGCGCCAGGCCGTGAAGGGGCGTGGCGCAGCCAGCACCGGGCGCAGGGATGGGGCATGGTGAGCGTTGGGGTGAGCCAGATATTCCGGGCTCATCATCCATTGCCGCATCCATGAGCGCGGTTCGCCGGCTGAAGTGATGATCCATGAGCGAAACAGTCCGCGAGGCTTGCCGCTGGCATGAAACAGAAGCTTGCGCAGGCTTTTTGTGGGGCGTCCATTGGAGCGGAAGACCATGCGGCCCAGAGGCGTGCGCTTGCGATGCATCATTTCATCCGATTGCCAGCGTGTTGCAGCGGTGAGCGCCACCTGCGCCCGGTGCAGTTCATGCTCAAGACCTGCAAGCCGCACCTGCATGTCCGAGCGGCTCGCCATTTGTTGCAGGCGCAGATCTTCAAGGCGCTGGCCCAGCAGGCCGCCTTCCTGCCCCATATGTGCAGGGCTGTGCTGGTCCTGCTGGGTGGCTGCATCTGGCAGGCCACGCGTGCGTCTCAGACGGTTGGGGCGGGGAGCTATCGCAAGGAAAGAGGGGGACGGCCTCTCCAGCAGGTCACTCCAGAATGTGGATGTGAAAACCTTCCCGTCAATGCAGTAATAGCGGGCTGGATCATTCCCGTTGAGCGCGAGGGGGCACTCCGGCGGGCGCAATGCCCGGACATGCTTGCCAAAGAACTGCGCTTCCGTTGCCCTGTCCCCGTCCAGTGCAAGCACATGGCTGACATGCGGATGGGAAAGCAGGCAATAGAGCGGCGCATCACCAGCCTCGGCCGCAATGCCCCATGATTGCAAAAGGGCAAGCGTGAAAGGCTCTGATGCCGGAACGATGGTGGCATCATGCTTGTGTGCTGCCGTGCAAATAAGCTCCTGAAACTCTGAAAGCCGGGCGGCGGGATTGTTGCTCTGCCCCATAACCAGCAGGCTGTTTGCGCTGGGCTGGAATGAGGCGTGGAACAGGGCCTCTGCGCCGGCAAGGTCGGCCATGCGCTGCATGAGCTGAGCCGGTATGGCCTGTGCCGCAAGTTTTGCCTGAATGTGCGGCGCGGAGGCGCGAAAGGCGAGCAGCAGATCGTCTGCAAATCCTGCTGGATGCAAGCGAATATCTATAAACTGTGACCCGTTGCGCAGCAGGGCTTTTTGCAGGATGGCGGGCAGCTCAAAGCCGATAATGGTGGCCTGGGCAAAACGGGATGCGACCAGGGCATCAAGATGGGGAGAGGGAAGCTGGCTGTCCTTCAGCTTCACCCATCCCTCCACAGTGTGGGGCTCATCATGTTCGGCATAGATGGCGGCAATGTCGTCGTCACCCAGCGTGTCCGCAGGTGTCGAACCGACCCCCCAGCCCACCAGTGCAGGGGGCTGTGCGCTGACATGCCTGATCCATGATCCAAACAGACGGTGCAACCAGAGGATGTCTTTTGCCGTTACAGAGGAAAAGCCGTCAGGCGCGGGGCGCAGGAAGTCCCCGGTCAGGATGATGCGGGAAGAGGTGTGGTTCAACATACGCGCATCCGGGCATTTGATGCGGCGTATGGAGGGCAGATTGCCCAGACAGCCTGACCGCACCCTGATTATCTATGGCGTATCCTTTTACGTGTGTATTTGATATTTGCAAGCTTGAGTGGTGACATAAATCGTTGTGCATGCGAGTATGTATCAGGCACTGCTCCATTTATCATACAGTAGATGCTGTTGTTTGGGGTGATGTGGAGTTTATGATTGGTTGTCTTATGTTTTTATCAATTATTGATGATATTCGTTTTCTTGATAGAAGTATGACAGATGAAAAAATGTGAGATTGATTTGGAATTGATTTCTGTGCGTCTTGATCTGGAAACTGTTCGGCTTTCAGGCGCGGAGAAAAAAGTATTGGATGAGAATTCAATTCAGTCTTGCATGAGGGATGGTCATGATAACTCCCGCCACAACACAACCTGTGGTTATGTCGAGCGTGCCGACCCCATGAGGCTGCGTGATGTGCTGACCCGTTTGCCCGGCGGACGGCAATTGCGGGAATGGAACCGGGCGCGCCGTCAGCGTCGTCGTGAGATGCGCAGGCAGGACTAGATCCTCGCCTGAAAGAGAGTGCCCCACCATTCCGAATACCCGCCGCAGGCAGGACAGAAACTGTGACGTTCGCAGATATTCATCTCCATTTTATCGCTCCTCATATCGCTCCATTTGCGGCTGAACTCTCGCGGGAGCATCTCACTGTTCTGGATGTGGGGGAGGGGCATGATGCTGAAGAGGCCTTCAGGCTTTTGCAGCGCGCCAGCCCGGTGCCGCTTCAGCTTGCGCAGGTGAAGGGCAGCCATGGCCAGAATATCTGGCCCCTGCTCGCCCGTGCCGCGCTTGTGGTTGCCGATGGCAGCCCGCAGGCGGAGCGCCTGTGCCTGCTCGCCATGGCCGCGGATATTCCTGTCGTTCGGCGGGCTGGAGCGCAGGGGCGTGGGCCAGCCCTGATGGCGCAGGCAGAGGGGGCGGCGCAACTGGCCGCCGCGCTCCATCTTGTTCTGGAAGAGCCGTGGCTTCGACGGCAAATGGTGATGCGACAGCGCGCTTTTCTGGAAACGCTGGGTGATGATGACATCTTGACCCTGTTCGGTGCCCCTGAGGAGGCGGGCAGGATGCAGCTTGGCGGCTGGCGCATTGAGGGGCCGTTTGACAGCTCTTACAGTCTGGCCATTGTGAACCGCTCTCTGGCGCTGGAGCTGGAACAGCAGGGCGAGCATGTGGGCCTTGTGAGCATGGATGGCCCCGGTCGTCTGCCGCCAGATCCTGCCTTTCTGGCGCAAGAGCCTGCTGCGGCTGCGCTTTGGCACAATGCCACCCATATGGCCATGCCGGATGTGGTGACACGCAATCTCTATCCGCCCTATGTGCTGGACATGCGTGGGCTGACCCGCATTCTGTCCAATTATGCCTGGGAGGAAAGCGGCTTTCCGCCCGCCCATGTGGCTTCCTTCAATGCGTCGCTCGATCTGATTACCGTCACCAGCCATTTTGTGAAGAAAGTGCTGCGCGATAACGGGGTGCGCGTGCCTGTTGCCATGGTTGGCAATGGTATTTTCGAGCCGCTGGTGCAGGTGACGGCTTTGCCGCGTATGCCGGGTGTTTTCCGCTATCTGCATATTTCATCCTGCTTCCCCCGCAAGGGGGTGGATGCTTTGCTTGCGGCATGGGCAAGGGCATTCAAGCGGGAAGATCAGGTGGAACTGGTCATCAAAACCTTTGCGAATGAGCATAATGATGTCGCGGCACAAATCGCGCGGCTGGCCTCAACCGCCCCCAACCATGCGCCCATCCAGTTGATTGAGGAGGACATCAGCGCCGGGCAGATTCATGCCCTGTATGCCTCCGCAGATGCGGTGGTGTGCCCGGCACGTGGGGAAGGGTTTGGCTTGCCGATGGCTGAAGCGCTGGCCCACGGCAAGCCGGTGATTACAACAGGGTTCAGCGGCCAGCGAGATTTCTGCACCCCTGAAACCGCATGGCTGTGTGATTACAGTTTTGCCTATTCCCGCGCTCATCTGGGCCTTTCGGCTTCTGTCTGGGCGGAGCCGGATGTGGCCTCTCTGGCCGCACAGATGCAGGCTGTGCGAGCGGCTCCACTCCATGAGGTGGAGCGAAAGGTGAGGGCCGGGCAAGAGCTGATCCGGCAGAACTATTGCTGGGATATTGTGGCACGCAAAACGCGCAAGGCCGTGGATGCGCTGGATATTCTGGACAGTACCGTTCTGCGCCTGCCCAGACTGGGCTGGGTGAGCACCTGGAATACACGGTGCGGAATAGCGACCTATTCGCAGGCCCTGTTATCCGGGCTGCCCCACGGTAATGTCACCCTCTTTGCCAACCGCAATACCGTTCTGGAAGGTGAGGATGCCGAAAATGTCCGCCGTTGCTGGACTTTGGGCTGGGTAGAGGATGACCTTGAAGAGCTTTATGCCGCGATCCGCGCAGAAGCTGTAGAGGCACTGGTGGTGCAGTTCAATCTCAGCTTTTTCCCGCTGGATGCCTTGTGTCGTCTGGTCGAGCGGGCAGAGGATGCCGGAATTCCGGTTTTCCTGTTTTTCCACTCCACAATGGATGTGGAGCGGCCCATGGGGGGCTGGGTGCGACTGGGCGAGATGCGCCAGCAGCTTGCCAGAGCCACGCGCCTGATGGTCCACTCTGTTGGAGACCTCAACCGCTTCAAGGCGATAGGTCTGGTCGACAATGTCACGCTTTTTCCGCACGGTTTGCCGGAAGCCTATGAGGGAGATCGCGCGGCGGTGCGCCGGGCGCTGGGGCTGGAAAACCGCACCGTGCTGGCCACATTCGGGTTTTTGCTGCCGCACAAGGGGCTGCGGGAAATGATCCGTGCTGTGGGGCTGATGCGGCATGCGCTGCCGGATATTCATCTGCTGATGCTCAATGCCCTTTATCCGGCAGATGTATCCCGCGATGAGCTTGCGGCTTGCCAGGCCCTCATTCGTGAACTGGGGCTGGAGGGGCATGTGAGCATGATCCCGGATTTTCTGGATGATGCAGACATCATGGCGCGCCTTTCGGCGGCGGATGTAGTTGTTTACCCTTACCAGAACACGCAGGAATCGGCGAGCGGGGCTGTGCGTCTGGGGTTGGCTTCCGGCACGCCGGTGGCCTGTACACCCCTGCCGATTTTTGAAGATATAGCCTCAATTGTGAGGACATTGCCGGGCATTGCTCCAGAGGCTTTGGCCTCCGGTCTGCTCGACATGCTGGCGGATCAGGACAGGCTGAGTGTCCAGAAGCAGGCTCAGGTCAACTGGGCCGGGCAGTTGGTGTGGCCCATTATGACCCGGCGGCTGGAGGGTTTGATCCGCGGTACTTTGCTGGACCAGAAGATGGCTCAGGTCCTGCCCTGAAACTGACAACTAACAACAGGCAAGCGGGATCAGAACGCGCTGTCTGTTGTCTCCAGCCCAAGCAGGGCGAGAGCGCGTGACTGGACCAGACTGTCAAACCGCTCATTACTGAACTGGTCTGTATAAGCTTTTGACAGGGCATCAAACTCTGTCAGGCTTGTCATGCCCCGGTCCAGCGGCAATAGGGGGCTGGAGGGGTGCTGATGCGCCATGGGTATGGCATGGATCATCTCCAGAAGGGCATCGGCCAGCTTTTCCCGGCTTCCAGCTGGCTCCATGCGGCCAAAACCATTGGCAATATAGGGCAGGTTATAGGCATCATATCCAACCGGGATCATGCCTGCACGCAGGGCCTCAATCACCGGTTTGCAGAACCCCTCATGGTATGAGGGAATAGCCAGAATATCGCTTTCGATACAGGCCTGTTCCAGCTCTTCACTGCTGGCTGTCCCGATCATCTGCACATGCCGGGAAAGGCCGGTTTCCTGTATTTTGAGGCTGACCTGATTCAGGTAATCAGGGTCAGACCATTCCTGATTTCCAATAATACGCAGGCGGAATGCAGCATCTGTGCGTGAGGTAACCAGAGAAAGCGCCTCGATCAGGTCCAGCACACCCTTGGAAGGCACAATTCGCCCGATAAAAAGCAGCTCTACGGGTGAGAGGCCGCTTTTGTCTGCCATTAAAGTCTGGGCCGGGGCATTCACCGCCAATGGTATGATGTGAATATGCGCACTCTCAAATCCCCGATCAACAAGGTCCTTTTTGTTGATCTGGCTGACAGGCCATATTTCATCAATGCGTCGAAAGTTTTCCATCTGCCGCAAGGATTGCTCAATCAATCCATGGCTCTTTTCAGGAAGAAATTGTGCAGGGGTTACATTATGAAAAAATGAGACCTGCTTGCCGTGACCATTTCCAATCAGCATGGCGTCAAACAGGTTTACGTGAATGCCAAAGTGATAAACAATCAAGTCGGCATCCAGAAAGTCATCATCCAGAAGCAGGTCGGAGAGGTCTCCGGCGCTTTTCCATTCCATGCCCGGAAGATCGCAGCGCCAGGATATAATCTTGACCCGAAAGCCGGGAAGAGCACTCAGCGCACGATATGTATCTGCCACAGATGTGGAAATGGCATCATATTGTGTGACGGACGGCACAATGATGATGGCTTGACGTGTGGGGGAGCAGAAGTCTTCGGAAGAGGCTGTCATCGTTGTGCTCAGGCTCTGGTCACGCGGTTCTGGTTCTCGTGGTGCGTGTTGCGGATGTCTTGCCGCAATATGCGGACATCCTGTTCCAGTTGCACAAGGTTGGATAGGCCACTCATGAATGCCGGGCCGTGATGGCGCCAACCCTTTTCCAGCCGATGCACAGCGGTTTGAAGCTGGCCTATCCGCTCTTCCAGAGTATCGACCCGTCCCTCCAGCGTACCAGCACGCTGATAGAGCATTTGTTCGATTATCTCGGCTTGCGCATCCAGTTTGGTGAGTTTTTGCAGGGCCTCTGTTTCAAGAGGTCCCACACGCCGTTCAATCATTTTTTCAATAGGACGCCAGAACGGGCGCAACACCCAGCTGAAGCACCGCCGGAAAACCGAAGCCACATTTCTCTCCCGTTTTCGCGTGCTTATGCTCAGGCTGCATGGCCGTAATCGAAAACACCAATCAGGCTGATGGTCGAGCCGTCATCAAACGACCATGTGACAAAGTTGATGTCACTGTTTCCATATTTCGAAATATTGCTGTCAATCAGCACAACGTCAGATCCATGGGTGATGGATGTGCTGTTTATATCCTTGCGCACAAAGCTGCTGATCAGCTCACGGGCCTGTTCATCATAGGCGTGTGCTTCATCTGAATACTGAATGCGGCCCAGATTCACGCTGAGATGTGGCGCAACAGCATTCAGGATGCCCGAAACATCAATCGCATGGTTGTCTTTGTCGGGTTGCTCGGCCTGTTCCGGAGCCGCAGGTTCCGATGGTGTTGCCGGAGATGCGGGCGTGATGCCGGGTGCAGATGGCATTTTGTCCCGGATCGCGGCAGTCTGGTCGGTCTCGAACGAGATGTGGTTATCGACCGCCGTGAGAATGGGGGCAGACTGACGCGAGTTTGTCTCGGCATTGTAGGTCAGCGCATCTGCTGCGGCAGGCGTGTTTTCGCTGTCGGCATTCGCGGTCGCCAGCCGGGTTTGTGCCAACCGGGCCTGCGCATAACCCGTGGAGCTGTCTCCCGAGCCGAGGCCGCTATCTTCATGAAAGATATGGGTAGAACTACCCTTCTGGCTCTCAGCGTCTTTGGGCGATGAGAAGGAAACGGATGTCTCTGTCAGCTTGCCGCTGTCGCTCAACACATCAGGGAGAGACTTCCGCACAGACAGGAGGTCTGACAGAATGTTTCCGGTGTCGCTGGAAAGCGCATTATAGGTCGAAGGCATGCTTTCCTGAAAGCCGCTGACAATCACGTCACCGGTCAGCGCATTCCCTCTGCTTTCTTGTCCGGCTGCAGTTGAGGCGAAGGCCGCGTTGTCACTATCCCGGTTGTTCTGGCTCGTCTCTGAGTCCGAGATAAAGCGCGCCGACTGCTGCTCGCCTGCAGTCAGGTTCGTGTCTCCATGCAACTGGGTTGTCACCACGGCAATGGCTGCCAGAACAGCCATGGTCTGGCGCTTGTCCAGTTCTGCTCCAAGCTGTGCGTGTGCAGTATCATGCTCCGGCAGGCGCACGCCATCGGCGAAACCGTCATCCTCATCCAGTTCAGAAGCAGATGCTTCATTCGTGGAGAGTTTGAAGAAGGCCGTTGCAACAAGCGCAACAAGAAAGGCTGCCGGGTGCAGCCGAATATTGCTTTTCTTCTCGGGCGTATCTGCCGGAGGCAGCACAAGCGGGTGGCGCTCCAGAAAGGTTTCCACCAGCGATCGGAAATCCGGGCCGCGCAGAACGCTGTCAAAAGCGGCGCTGGCAATGACATAGGCGCCATCTATCCGTGCGCAATGCACGATGACATCATCACTCATGCCATCAATGAACACGAACCAGGGTTCGCCTTCGTCTGAAAGACCGCGTTCTGTATCAACCCGAAAGCCGACTGAAATCAGCGCGCTTTCAACCCGATAAAACTCTGCCAGTTCCTGATTGCTCCAGTCGCGGCTCACCGGTCGCGCCCGGAACAGGGAAACGATATTGCTTACAGCCATGCCTGCTTGCCTTTAAAAAAGGATCATCCGCGCTCCGCAACAACAGGAGCAGCTTCACCTTGGTCGGCCTCGAACAGGATCTCGTAGGTCAGGGGGTCATAGAAACGCAGAATGGTACAGACAAAGGAGCGCGCTTCCATTTGCAGGGCATCTGCCCACACGCGGTAGCGCTCTGGTGGAATACGCCCGCGCCCACTCTCAAGTTGGGAAATGAAGGTATAGTATTCCGTGCCAACAAGGGCTGCCAACTCACGCTGGGAGAGGCCAATCTCTTCCCGGCGCTGCTTCAGCCAGCGGCCGGCTTCGCGGCGCAGTTCGAGTGCGTCGTCAGATAAGCGACGCTGGCTGGTTCCAAGCATGATGCCCTCAATCCTCTTTTTTCTTCACTCAACTATGCACGCTATGGGTGAGTTGTACATAGGTTCAACCAAAAATATGTCACATTCAGAGCGTTTTCGAACGAAACGCTTCCGCCTATCGTTCCCGCATCGAGCGGCCCAGAGCATCCGTCAGCGGGCGAACCATATAGTTCAGAACCGTGCGCTCACCGGTATTGAAAACAATCTCAGCAGGCATTCCGGGGCGCAGGGCTGATTTCATGTCTGCCGGAATATCCGTTTCCGCGATGGAGATACGGGCCAGATAGTAGGGCTCATGTGTGGCTTCATCCACCAGCCGGTCATTGGAAACAGACATCAGCCGCCCAAGAATAAGGGGGGTGGTGCGGGCGTGGAAATTGGGAAACTTCACTTCCACGCTGGAGCCTGTCGAGAGCCTGTCAATGTCATGGACAGACACGCGCGCATCGACAACAAGGTCCTCGTCAGTCGGAACAATTTCCAGCATGGTGTCACCGGGGCGCACAACGGCACCAATGGTGTAGATGCGCGGGTTGATGCTTTGGGCCGTGCCGGCGCGAGGTGCGCGGATACTCACGCGGTCCAGGGTGTTCTGGGCCACATTCATGCGCTCACGCAGTTCACTGAGCTTTTGGCGAATGGTAACAAGCTGCTCGCCAACCTCTTCCGCCCGTTGCTGGCGTAACTGCTGGATTTGCATCTGTATTTCACCAATGCTGCCCTCAGACTTGGCGCTGTCAGCAATATTGCGGCCGACAATTCCGAACAGTCTTGCCTTTTCCCGCTCAAGGCCGGAAACGCGGGCCTTGGTGACCAGCCCTTTTTCCTCCAGGCTGCGCGCGCCCTCCAGTTCGTCATCAATGAAATGGAGCTGCTGCTCGGCAGATTTCTTTTCCTGTCCCAGTCCCTCAATCTCGGTGCGCAACTGGCCAATGCGGCTGTCCAGAATAACCACCTGCCCATCCAGTGCGGTCTTGCGGTCGCGGAACTGGGCGGTCTGGTCTTCCAGAACCTCCTTTACGCCGGGCAGCTTCGCGCGCGACATCAAGGCTTTTGGAAAGGAGATGTTGTTGGCCAGATTGCGCTCCGCCACCAGCCGGGCCTCTGTGGCAAGGGCCGCATCAAGCTGGGCGCGCACGGCATCATAATTGGCTTGTGCGGAGGTGGGGTCCAGACGGAACAGCACCTGCCCATCCTTCACACTGTCCCCTTCCTGAACCTGAATGGACTGCACAATGCCGCCCTCCAGATGCTGCACAACCTGACGCTTGCTTTCCACCGAGACGACGCCGGCCGCAATCACGGCGCTGTCCACAGAGGCCAGAGCCGCCCATCCGCCAAGGCCCACAAAGGCAAAGGCAATGACCGCATAGCCTGTGAGCGCGACAGAGCGGAAATCACTGCTGGGCTTGGGCGCACCGTTCTGGGCCGTAATATCGCCCTTCTCGTTTGCTGCATCCAGACGTGCAAGCTGCATCTTGCCTTTTGCCAGCAGGTCCGTGCCGAGTTGCCGGGCTTTCTCGCCATACTTCTGAAACATCACTCAGGCCTCGCTGGACGTCATGCGCGGGGTGGCCGGTGCGGCGACCGGTCCGGCATGGCCCATACGGGCAGAAAACTGCCCATTGGGCTGGAACTGGGCCTGCACGGGTGCAACAGGCCCTGCCGCCCCGCCAGCCGCCGCCGCAGCCTGAGGTGCTGGAGCCGTGCCGGATGCGGCTGAATGCACCACATGCGGTTTCATCAGGCGCTGAAGCACCTCATCCCGCGGGCCAAAGGCCTGCACCGTGCCGTCCTTCATCAGCAAAATGAGGTCACACAGCGCCAGACTGTTGGTCTTGTGGGTGATGAGGATGACCGTGCGTCCGGCCTCTTTCAGGCGACGCACAGCATCCATCAGGGCCTGTTCGCCTGCGGCATCAAGGCTGGCATTGGGTTCATCCAGAACGATCAGCGCGGGCATGCCATAGAGGGCGCGCGCCAGGCCGATGCGCTGGCGCTGCCCGCCAGAGAGCGCCTGTCCGCCTTCGCCGATCTGGGTATTGTAGCCGTTTGGCAGGTTCTGGATCATCTCATGCACGCCCGCCATCTGCGCGGCGCGGATAATCAGTTCATCCTCCCCCCTCGCGGAAACGGGCGACATTCTCGGCGATGGTGCCAGCAAACAGTTCCACATCCTGCGGCAGATAACCGAGATTGGAGCCAAGCTGGTCCGGGTCCCAGTGTGAGAGATCCGAGCCATCAAGGCGTACCGCACCGGCAAGAGCTGGCCACACACCCACCAGCACCCGCGCAAGGCTGGATTTGCCGGCGGCACTGGGGCCGATAATGCCCAGAACATGCCCGGCCGGAACCTGAAACGAGACGCCGCGCAGCACCGGTTGCTCCCGCCCCGGAGCCCGTGCCACCAGCCCCTCGATGGAAAGATCTCCCTTCGGGTTGGGCAGAAGCACGCGGTCTCCAATGGCAGGCAGGGAGTGCAGCAGCGTTTGCACCCGATCATAGGCCGAGCGCATGTTCACGACGGATTTCCAGTTGCCGATGGCCATTTCCACCGGCTGGATGCAGCGCCCCACAATGATGGAGGCGGCGATCATCACACCGGGGGAAATCTGCCCCACAATGGCGAGATACGCGCCCAGCCCCAGCACAAGGCTCTGCACAAAGGCGCGGTTGAACTTGGTGGCGGCCATCAGGATGCCGGCGCGGTCTGAGGCCACGGCCTGCCAGCCCAGCGCCCCGGAATGGCTCTCGCGCCATTTGTCCTGCAAGCGCGAAACCATGCCCATGGCCTGAAGCACCTCGGCATTGCGGAAGGTGGTGGTGGCCTTGTTGTTGGCGGTGATGTTGGCGCGGGTGGCCTCGTTCAGCGAGGCGCGGGTGGCCCTGTCATTCGCCACGGCCAGAATGCCGGAGAAGATGCAGCTCACCACGGCCAGCAGGCCGAAATAGGGGTGCAGCATGGTGGCGACGATGATGTAAATCGGCACCCAAGGCAGGTCGCACATCGAGATGAGACCCTGCCCGGTATAGAACTCGCGCACTGTATCGGTATCGCGTAGGGCCTGCACGCTGCCGGCGGTGGGGTTCATCAGCGACATGCGCTGCACGGCCTGAAACATGGGTGGGCTTGCCACCTCATCAAACCGCACCCCCGCGCGCACCAGCACCTTGGAGCGCAGCGACTCGAGCACGGCCCACACAATGTAAAGAAAGGCGATGATGAGGGTCAGCACCATCAATGTCGTGACATTGCGGCTGGAGAGCACCCGATCATAAACCTGCATCATGTAGAGCGGACCGGTCAGGCCCAGCAGGTTGATGAAAAAGGAAAAAATGATAGCTGTGAGGAAGGCGGGTCTCGTCAGTTTCAAAGCCGTGTCAAGCGCCGTTGGCGCCTTGGCCTGAGAGCCTGCCTGCCCCTGTGCACCCTGTCTGGACATGAAGTACCGCGCTGATCCCGACCCATAAGCGGATCGCTACTCTCAATTGTATATTTTTGAAACGCAACTTTCAATGGTGTGCCCGGTTTTCAGCCCTTCAGCCTCAGGCGGGCATGAAAAACCCCGCCGTGCGAACACGGCGGGGCGGAGGTCTCAATCCATCAGGGATGGGAGAGATCAGGCAATGAAGTTGGTGCCGTTGAAGCTGCTGATGGAAACACCGGCAACTTCAATGAAGGCTTCTGCGCCAGCTGCACCCTCGGAGAGGATATAGGCACTGCCGCCATAGTTGAACGCGGTCACATCGCCAGCGCTGATGAACCCGAGAGCAGCATCGATAGCAGCGTCGAGATCCTTGGCTTCGGCAACCTGGGCGATCTGGTTGTTGTTCAGACGGCCATAGTTACCCAGCGCGGAGATGTTGAGCACATCGCCACCAAAGCCGCCATTGAAGTCGGTGATGGTGATCTTGCCGCCCAGATCATCGTCATAGTTGGTGAGGTTGGCGAACGCGAACAGGTCGGAACCTGCGCCACCGGTCAGGGAGACAGCCGAAGTGGCGGTCAGGCCGGAGACGTTGATGGTGTCGTTGCCAGCACCCAGATTCACGGACACGGTCGCGTCAAGCGTGAAAGAGCCGTCGAGCGTGGCAACGTCATTGCCGGCGCCCAGATCAATGGTCAGAGAGGTCGTCTTTGCGAAAACGCCGCTGAGGTCAACAAGGTCGTTGCCGTCAGCCGTCGAAATCGAAAGGGACTTGGAGGTGAAGGAGTCAGCAATCGCGGTGAAGCTGTCTGCACCCTTACCGAAGGTTGCGGTTTCCAGAGCCAGCGTGGGGGCTGCGGACAGGTCCAGATCAATGCCGCCAGCAGAAGCTGCAGCGTCAATCACCTTGATGGCTTCGGCGTTGATTACGGACACATCCGTCTTCTGGTCCAGAGACAGATTCAGGTTGGTCACCTTCGCGCCGAGGTCGAGGGCAAGGACTGCATCAACGTTTGCAGCATGCTCGATGGAGCCGTTGATCGACACGGTCTTGAGGTCTGTAGAGGCTGTGCCGACCGAAACATATGCACCGGCATTTGCCTGGTTCAGGGCAACAGTGGCATCCGCCACGCCCTTGTCCGTCACCACATTGGCAGGAGCGGTGTTCTCGAAGCCGGCAGTCTGGCCATTCTTGGACAGGGTGACCTCAGAAGAAGCACCAATCTGCCAGAGAGCCTCAACGGAATCGCCGAAAGCGCTCGTGGAGAGGGGGCTCTGGATCAGGCCATTGGTCTGGTCGAGCTTGACAACCTGAACGTTGGAGATGGTCGTCGCGTTCGGGAGAACCGGAGCGCGTTCCACGATCAGCTGAAGGGTGTTCACGCCGCCCTTGCCATCGATCTTGTCGAAGGTCTGGAAGGTGGAGTTGTTGCCGTCGCTGAGAATGCCCTGGAAGGTGTCATTCAGTGCGCCGCCGACATACGGGCCGGGGTTGCCAGCTTCCAGCACAATGGTTTCACCCACAGAACCGGCCGCGTCAACAAAGGCTTCGATGCGGGCTTCAGCTGCAACAACAGTTGCCTGTGCGTCGGTCACGCCCTGCAGCGCGGCATGGGCGCTTTCGATGGTCCACTGCACATTCGCGTCAGCAACCTGCGTGGCGTAGGACAGACCAACAGTGGTCTTGTTGTTGAGGGTGGACAGATCCTGGCCAGCCGCAGAGTTGGTTGCACCGGACAGCACGGAAGCGATGAAATCGCCAACCGGCACGGCGCCAGAGATCAGCTGGTTGGTCCAGTAGGTCAGGCCAGCTGCATCAGGAGCGCGGTTGAAGGCGTTCTGATAGATCTCGGTGATGAATGACTTGGCATCATTCTCGAGCAGGTTCGGGTAGCGCAGGAAGGGGTAGGTTGCCAGCGTCTCGGGCTGCTCGGAGAAGCTCTCGGCGATCTGCTGGACGTTCATCTCGCCAGAGTTCAGACGGCCAATCCAGTAGTTCAGGCCTTCTGGATCGGGAGCGCGGTCGAAGTAGCCGATATAGAGCTGGGTAATCTGCTGGGCAGAAGTCAGTGCCATTGTAAACCTCTTGAAGAACCTGATGCGCCCGCTCGGGTCGCCCCCAAAGCGTGCCGGATGTGGCAAAAGCCTTGCCCCGCCGCACCCAGCCTCACAGGAGACGTTCGAGCCGCATCGGGACTGTACAGTGACTACACTACACCCTCGGCGCTGTACACCCTAAAATTGTTTTTTGCTTATTCTCTTATCGCAGGTTGTGCATCAGGGGGCTTCATTTTACAATGTCTGTAATGACTTCCCTCTTCACACAGGAGGGGCGCGGCGCGTAAAGCTGGGGCCTGAATGCCATTCTGGTGGAGCGCCCGGCGTGATGGAATCGCGGAATGGCACTTTTGAAATATCTGGGACTGGGCAGTCGCGATTCTCGTATCCGGGATATTCCCCCGCATTATGAAATGCTGCGACGTCTGCCACTGGATGCTGAATCAGTGGCTGTATGGGGGTTCCTGCGCTCGCAGATCGGTATCGGCTCTTCCGCGCGCGGCTATGCGCGCCTGCTCCGGCAAAACATGCCGGGGGCCATGTGCCATGCCATCTCATTGCCGGGTCGTGATGGCGTGGCCTTCGATACGGATACCATCAGCCATCGTTCCGGGCGCAATATTGTGGTGCTCAATCCGCCCGAACTGCTCAATGGCAATTTCTATTTCCCGTCAGACCTGATGCGAGACACCTATGTCATCGGCTATTGGGCATGGGAGTTGCCCCATGTGCCGCAGGAGTGGCAGCCTGCCTTTGATCTGGTGGATGAGGTCTGGACCTGTTCGGCCTTTGCTGCCGGGGCTTTCCAGCGCGCCACGCAGAAGCGGGTGAGTATATTGCCGCATGTGGTGGAGGCGCGGGCGCAGATGACGCGGGCGAAGGCCCGGGCGCAGCTTGGACTGGGGGCGACAGGGGACTATATCTTCCTGAGTGTGTTTGATTTCGCCTCAACCCTGCGCCGTAAAAATCCGCTGGGTGTCATCGCAGCGTTCCGTCAGGCCTTTGGCGATGGGCCTGATGGTCCCCGGCTGGTGATGAAATATCATGGTGCAGAACAGTTTCTGGAAGATGAGGTCACCCTGCGCGCCGCTGCCGCCGCATGCCCGCGCATCCAGCTTCTTTCCGGGGTCTTTACCGAACAGGACATGAAAACACTGTTCGATTCTGCCAATTGCTTCGTGTCTCTCCATCGCTCGGAAGGGTTCGGGCTGAATATTGCCGAGGCCATGGTTTCGGCAATGCCCGTGATCTGTACCGGATATTCTGGAAACATGGATTTCACCACACCGGAAAATGCCCTTCTGGTGGACTGGATGCCGGTGCCGTTGCGCCCGGGGGACTATTTCGGCTGGCAGGGCCAGAACTGGGCCGAACCAGATCTGGCCCATGCCAGCGCCGCAATGCGCTTTGCCGTTGAGCGCCCGGCCGCGGCAGAACAAAAAGGCATGCAGGCGCAGGCAGACATCACACGCAT
Source organism: Xanthobacter sp. (assembly GCA_034676585.1). Classification (GTDB taxonomy): domain Bacteria; phylum Pseudomonadota; class Alphaproteobacteria; order Rhizobiales; family Xanthobacteraceae; genus Xanthobacter. The sequence continues at coordinate 629,031 of JAUCBY010000001.1, forward strand.
GTTCTGTGCTGATTCCATCAGGGCGCGCATGAAGCAGCTTTTGCGTGCAAGCGAGCCTCAGCCCCATAGCCAGTCCGGCCTGTGGGCGCGTCTGGGTGCGCGGTTGCGCGGTGATCGCCCCGCGCCCTCCACCCGATGCAGGACAGACGGGCAAAGCGGGCAAGGCCCCATGACAGGGCCGCAGCGCCCGCAGATTCTGAAATGAATATGCTGATGACATCCAAGCCAGAACCCCACACGCCTCTGGGGCACGCGCAGATTGTGCCTGTCATTCTTTCCGGCGGCACAGGCACGCGCCTGTGGCCCCTCTCGCGCGAGGCTTACCCCAAGCAGCTTTTGCCGCTCACCTCACATCTCACCATGCTTCAGGAAACACTGGGGCGCTGTGCGGATCGCAAGCTGTATGGCTCACCTGTGGTCATCGCCAATGGGGAGCATCGCTTCGTCATTGCCGAGCAATTGCGGGAAATGCGGGTGCAGGATGCGGATCTGGTGCTGGAACCAGAGGGGCGCAATACAACGGCGGCGGCAACCGTTGCCGCCATTCTGGAGGCCGAGCGTAATCCCGATGCCCTGTTTCTGCTGATGCCGGCCGATCACAGCATTGCCGATGTCGCCGCTTTTACGGAGGCAGTGGAGCGTGGCGCGCAGGCCGCGCGGGATGGCAAGTTCGTGCTGTTTGGAATCGCGCCATCAAAGCCCGCAACGGGTTATGGCTATATTCGCGCGGGGCAGGCGGGTGAGGGTGGTGTGCTGCCGGTGGAGCGCTTCGTGGAAAAGCCGGATGAGGCGCGGGCGCAGTCTTATCTGGAAGAAGGCGGCTATTACTGGAACAGCGGTATTTTCCTGCTTCCAGCCCGTGTTTTTCTGGACGAGGTGGAGCGCTTGCAGCCGCAGATCCTCGCGGCCTGTCGCGGGGCCGTGGCCAATGCCACGCGGGATATGGACTTTATCCGTCTTGATCCGGCAGCTTTTGCCGATCAGCCCTCCATCTCCATTGATTATGCGGTGATGGAACATACCGAGCGCGCCGTGGTGGTGCCGGTGGATTGCGGCTGGACTGATGTGGGCTCATGGTCCTCCCTCTGGGACATCAGCGAGAAGGACGCCGGCCACAATGTGCTGATTGGTGATGTGGTGGCTGAGGATGTGTCCGGTTGCTACATGCGCGGCGAAGGGCAGCTTGTGGCGGCCATTGGCGTGGAGAACCTGATTGTGGTGGCAACCCCCGATGTGGTGATGGTGACCCGGCGGGATTGCGATCAGGATGTGAAAAAGCTGGTGGAGCGGCTCAAGAGTGACGGGCATGCCGCTGCCACACAGACCGTGCGCGTGCATCGGCCCTGGGGCTTCTATCAGTCCATCCATAATGGGGAGCGCTTTCAGGTGAAGCGCATCACGGTGAAGCCGGGGCAGAAACTGTCCTTGCAGAAGCACTTTCATCGTGCCGAGCACTGGGTGGTGGTGAATGGCACGGCGCTGGTGACGCGGGATGACGAGCAGATCCTGCTGCGTGAAAATGAGTCTGTCTTCCTGCCACTGGGCTGCGTGCACCGGCTGGAAAACCCCGGCAAGGTGTCCCTCAATATCATTGAGGTGCAGTCTGGCCCCTATCTGGGGGAAGATGACATTGTGCGGCTGGAAGACATCTATGCCCGGCCGGAACGGGAGCCGGACCCTGTATTGGCCGATGTGATGCGGGGGCGATAATCGCCTCCCGCCCTCTATAGTTTTTCGAGAAGAGAGAGCAGGGTTTCACGTTCCACCAGCCCCTGCCGGCCCTGTGCCGTGCCGATATTCTGCCGTGCGAAAATGATGGTTTCGCCGTTTCGGTTGGCCCAGCCCACAAACCAGCCGACAGGCTTTCCGGCCTGTTCAGGCGGTGCATCGGCCGGCATGGTGCCGCTGCCGGTCTTGCCCTGTACATTCCAGCCGGATTTTGTCTGGAAATGGGGAATAATCTCCATCGTCTGGCGCTGTGCTTCTCTGGAAACGGGCAGGTCCTGTGCCAGCAGGCGGCGCAGGAATGCGGCCTGCTCACGCGGGGAAATCTGGAGAGATGAGGAAATCCAGGATTTGGTCAGTGCGTTGTCTGCGCCGGGGTCGCCAGAGACATCCTCATTGCCATAGTGAAACTGCTTCACATAGGTGTTGAAGCGTTCCGCCCCCAGTTGGCGGAGCAACTCGCGTGAATACCAGACAACCGAGTCCGCCTCCCAGATGGTGGGATCCACGGATTTGCGATCACGCTGCGGAGCGCGTTGCTCTTTTTGCCCGTCCCAACGTGGATTGTGCGCATCTGTCAGCACTCCGGCATCATATCCCATCAGCGCTAGCGGCACCTTGAAGGTGGAGGCCGGCGTATAGCGTGTATCGCAATGCCCTTCCTCCATGCGGGTGTGACCCGTCTGCGCATCCAGAACCAGTGTGCAGGACTGCGCCTGTGCCGCCCCAGCGCTGCCAAGCATGAGGGCGCCGGCAATGATGGAGACGCGCTGAAACCCGGAGAATCCAACCATGAGATGGTGTCCTGTGGCGGAATATGATGTGCCTGTCTGGTGTTATCGCAAGGGCACGATATGTTCAAACACAGGCGAACCTTAAAGGCATGCTGCCGGATAGACTGAAAGGGAGAACTGGGTCATGCGTGATGAAGACCGCCCGTTGCTGCTTCAGACCGGGACGATCATGGACCCGACCCTTGAGCCTGCCCTTGCACAGCGTTTCAGCGTTATTTTTCCAGATGACCTGACGGCGGAAAATGCGCCTCATGTGCGTGCCGTCATCAGCGGGGGCGGGCGCGATGTGGATGCAGCATTGCTGGAGCGCCTGCCGGCACTGGAAATCATTTCCAATTTTGGCGTGGGTTATGACTCGGTGGATTTGGCGGGCGCGGTGGCCCGCAACATCATGGTGACGCATACGCCCGATGTGCTGAATGAAGAGGTGGCAGACCTGACATTGGCCCTGCTGCTGTCCACGGTGAGGCAGGTGCCGCAGGCGGATCGCTTCGTCCGGGAGGGATGCTGGCCGTCCGGGGCATTCAGGCTCACCTCTTCCCTGCGCGGGCGCACGGTGGGGTTGATTGGGCTGGGGCGCATTGGTCTGGCGATTGCGCGGCGGCTGGAGGCGTTCGGCCTGCCGGTTGTGTATCACAGCCGTCGTGCCCGCACGGACTGCACCTACAGGCATTATCCTGATCTGGTGGAGATGGCGAAGGCTGTCGATGTTCTGGTGTGCATCGTGCCGGGCGGCGCCCAGACACGCCATCTGGTGCAGGCTCAGGTGCTGGAGGCGCTGGGGCCGGAGGGCATCTTCATCAATGTGGCGCGCGGCAGTGTGGTGGATGAGGCCGCGCTGATAACGGCCTTGCGCTCAGGAGCCATTCAGGCTGCCGGGCTTGATGTGTTCGAGAATGAGCCGCATGTTCCGTTGGTCTTGCGGGAACTGGAAAATGTGGTGCTGTTGCCCCATGTCGGTTCCTCCACTCTTGCCACACGCGCCGCCATGGGGCGACTGGTGGTGGATAATCTGGATGCGTGGTTTGCCGGGCAACCGGTGCTGACACCCGTGCCGGAATGCGCGGAACTCGCTGCCCGTTGTGCGACATGAGACCTGTGCCCGCTTGCGAATGAGGCGAGGTTGAAACGGAATTGCCAAAGACTCGTGCACTGAATCGCGGGTCTTTGGCGAAGCCACCGCTCGGGTGAACGCTTTCTGTACTGCGGATGATATAAGACGAAAGACATAAAGCGCTCGTCTGGAGTGGTATCCAGAGGTTCTTCATCTGAACGGGATGATTTTTGCCTGATGCAGGGCCGAGAGCTTTTGTATGGGCTGTTGCATAATTGCGACAATAAAAACGAGTATTTGCGACACTTTGCTTAAAACTGAAGCAATTGATGCCTAAACTTTGTCATTAGAGCTTTGAAAAATTAGTGTTTTCTATGCCCAGATGAATTTCCGGGGGTAGAGATGAAGAAAATTGCTGTCGCAGCGGTCGCGTCCTTCATGTGCACCAGTGCAGCTTTTGCGGCAGATGTTGCTGCGCCGGTCAAGGCCGTTGCTCCGGCTGAACCTGTACCGTTCTGGGATGTGTCCTTCGGGGTGACCGGAACAACTGACTATATCTTCCGCGGTATCAGCCAGACCAATGGCAATGCTGCCATTCAGGGTTATGCGGAACTGAGCCTGTTCGACTGGATCTATGTTGGCGCATGGGGCTCCAATGTCAGCTTCCTCGGCTCGGGTTCGGCGGAAGTGGATGTCTATGGCGGCGTGCGCCACACCTGGGACAAGCTGACCCTTGATGTTGGTGTCATCGGCTATATCTATCCCGGCAGCGTTGCGAATACGGACCTCAACTACTGGGAGGTCTATTTCAAGCCCAGCTATCAGGTGACAGACTGGCTGAATGTCGGCATGCACCTGTATTACACCAGTGATTATGCCGCCTCGAACACTGATGGCACCTATCTGGCGGGTACGGCTGAAATCACCCTGCCAAGCTTTGGCCCCGGCGAGGTTATTGGCTGGACGGTTTCCGGTGAGTTCGGTTACCAGTGGCTGGACAGCGCGGCATGGGGCGATACTTTCTACACGCCGGTTTTCAACATTCCCTACTATGTCGATATCTCCGGCTACAGCTACTGGCACGTTGGCACCAGCTTCAGCTACAAGGCCGCCACACTCGACCTGCGCTATCACGGCTCGGATCTTGATGGCGACCAGTGCATTCTCATGAGCTCGAACGCCAAGAGCTGCGGTGACCGCTTCATGGCGTCCCTCTCCTTCGATGCCTCTTTCAGTGATCTGAAGTGATCTGAACCGGGTCTGCAAAAAGGGCGCGGCCTTGATGGTCGCGCCCTTTTTGAGGTGTCTTTCTGAAATGGATGCCGGTTCAGATCATGCCCAGCCCGCGCAGGCTGGAGTGGCCATCCTTGCCCACGATAATATGGTCATGCACCTCAATGCCCAGCGGCTTGGCCACGCCAATAATGCGATGGGTCATGTCGATATCGGCGCGTGACGGGGTCGGGTCGCCTGAAGGGTGATTGTGGCACAGGATGATGGCCGAGGCGGAAAGCTCCAGCGCCCGCTTCACCACTTCGCGCGGATAAAGCGGAGCGTGGTCCACTGTTCCGGTTTGCAGCACTTCATCCACAATGAGCTGGTTGCGCTTGTCCAGAAACAGCACCCGCACCAGTTCGCGGTCGGCATAGGCCATGGTGGTGCGGCAATAATCAATCACCGAACTCCAGGATGAGAGAACCGGCCGCCGCTTCACCTCGCCCTTGGCGAGGCGCTGGGCTGCCGCTTCCACGATTTTCAGCTCGGTGATGATGGCGTCTTTCACGCCGGGAAACTCGGCAAGCAGGGCAGGCGGGGCGGCCACCACCTCGGCGAAGGAACCAAAGCGCGCCACCAGTTCCTTGGCCAGCGGCTTCACATCCCGGCGCGGAATGGCGCGGAACAGCACCAGCTCCAGCAGCTCATAGTCCGCCAGCGCCTGCGCACCGGCATCGCGAAAGCGCGCGCGCAGGCGGTCGCGATGCCCGTGGAAATGCGGGGGCGCTTCACGCAGGCCATCACGAGGCTCATCCACCATGGGAAGGTGCTGTCCGGCTCAGGGTGTATTGTAGGGCGGCTTGGTATAGCCCTTCGGACTCAGGGTGAAAATCTCCACCCCCGTCTCCGTCACACCAAGGGAATGCTCGAACTGGGCGGTGAGCGAGCGGTCGCGCGTCACGGCGGTCCAGCCATCGGCGAGCACCTTCACATGCGGCTTGCCCAGATTGATCATCGGCTCCACGGTGAAGATCATGCCGGGCACAATCTTTGGCCCTTCGCCGCGCTGGCCGAAATGCAGGATATTCGGCTCATCATGGAACACGCGGCCCACGCCATGGCCGCAGAAGTCCCGCACCACACTCATGCGCTGCGGCTCCACAAATTCCTGAATGGCCGCACCAATATCGCCAATATGCCCGCCGGGCTTGATGGCCTCGATGCCGAGCATCATGCAGTCATAGGTGACCTCGATCAGCCGCTCGGCCTTGCGGGAGATTTCACCCACCGCATACATGCGGCTGGAATCGCCATACCAGCCATCCAGAATGACAGTGACATCGCAATTGACGATATCGCCTTCACGCAGCGGCTTGTCATTCGGCATGCCGTGGCACACCACATGGTTGATGGAGGTGCAGACTGCATAGCGGTAGCCGCGATACATCATGGTGGCGGAGAGTGCGCCAGCCTGTGTCGTCATGTCATAGACGAGTTCATCAATGGCGGCGGTGGTGACGCCGGGCTTCACCAGCTCTGCAATCGCGTCCAGTATCTGCGCCACAAGCCGGCCTGCGCGGCGCATGCCCTCGAAAGCCTCCGGGCCATAGATCTTGATCTGCCCGTTCTTGCGCAGCGGCGCATTTGCCGCCTCAACATAGTTCATCGTGTTTATCTTCCGTCAGCCGCCAGCCTGTTGCCTGCTCCTATACAGGCGGCGCATGGTCCTGTGTGCAGGATTCCCCGCAATATGCACCACAAATGGCCCCGGATACCAGCGCCCGCAAGGCCGCATATGCCGGAAGATCAGCCTGTCACGGGAATTTCTCCGGTCACCGTGATGCCTGTCGGCTCGACCCGGCACACAAGGCCGATGGCTTCCACACCCGCCGCCCGCGCCTTGTCAAACGCGCGGCCATAGGCGGGGTCCAGATCCCGTGCGAGGCTGATCTGGCGCGCAGAGCCGATCTGGCTCAGATAGACCATCACCGCCCGGGAACCAGCTGCAACCTGATTGGCCAGTTCTTCCAGATGTTTGGCCCCGCGTGCGGTGACGCAATCCGGGAATTCGGCATGGCCGGGCGTGCGCATGAGGTGGACATTCTTCACCTCGACCAGACACAGCGGGCGCGCATCATCTTCCAGCTGAATATCAATGCGGCTGTTGACCCCGTATTTCACCTCCCGCCTGTGTCGGGCATAGCCGGAAAGTGCGGGCACCTGCCCGGCGGCAATCGCCTCGGCCACCAAGGCATTGGGGTGCATGGTGTTGACGCCGACCAGTTCCGGCCCCATGCCAAAATCGGCCTCCACCAGTTCCCAGCTCAAGGGCAGCTTGCGGGTGAGGTTGGGCGAGCGCGAGAGCCAGACCCGGCTGTTTGGCGCTGTCAGCCCCAGCATGGCACCGGGGTTGGCGACATGCACGGTGGTCTCCGCAGGGCTGCCTTCAAGGATCACATCCGCCAGAAAGCGCTTGTAGCGCCGCACAAGGCGCGCGGGAATGAGCGGGGTTGGAAACTGCATGGGAGAAACCGTGAGTGGGAATTGCGGAAAACGCGCCAAGGCTTCGGTTGAGAGTTTGCGTTGAACCATTGAGTTGCAGCACGCTTGGCCGCATCCTGTATGACAAGGGCGCACGGCGCGCTGCAAGAAATCAGATCAGGACAAGAAGATGAACCTGCCCACCACTGAAACGGAAGTTCGCAAACAGTCCATCCTGCGCCTGCGCGCAGGGTTGCTGCTGCTGGCTGGCTTTGTCCTGATGTGTGCTTTCGGCGGCTATTTTATCGCCACCAAGATCGGGCTGGGCTGGGGCTGGGCGATTCTCATCGCTGTTGTCATCTGGGTCGGTATTGGGGTTGTGCTCGCCCGCATGTCGCCGAAGGTCTATTACGGGCTGGCGCTGGTGGTGACCCTTCTGCTGGCCTATCTGGTCTATGATTTCGTGACCACGGCGCTGGGCTGGTCCGGCACCATTGCAGCCCTGCTCGGGGCATTGGCAACAGCCTTTCTGGCCTTCACCTTCCACGATTTCCAGCGCCTGAAGAAGGAATTGCGCCGGCTCGTCTATCGTGAGTACAGGTAGAGGGCAAGCTGTTTGTGCTGTTATTGTCGCAGTGCAGGCTCCCCGGCTGAAGCTGGCAAACGTTCCCGCTTTTGCAGGATTGACTTTTTCACATGCTAATCTAGAGCGGCCATTCAGGTCGTTTAGGTTGTGCGCATCATGTTTGCCTCGTGCTCCTGGTACGAGGTTGCAGGATGCGGACAGGTTGCAGACCCGAACTCCTCGACCGGGGGATGGGTCTTTGTGCGCTCATCCTTGTCCATGCGTGTAAGCGTTTTGCGTATCCGTCCGAGGAGCCGGAAGGCTTTTCGACCAGAAATATAGCTGTTCTGTGCGGTCATCCATGCGGCACGGGTCGTCGCGGAATGGCTTAGGGAGCCTGGACGAAGATGCTGGATGAGCGCCTGTATATTTTTACGGGGCCGATGGTTTCGATGATCGTCGCCGGGGCTTTCTTTTTGTCCTGGCTGTATCATCGTCGCTACAGCTATATGCTGTACTTCTCAGGGGCGTTTCTGAGTTATTCCATCGCCGCCTTGATGCAGATGCTGAACATGCCGGGGGATTGGGGCCTGAATGCCCTGATTTCAAGCGCTATTTATACGGTTTGCATCCTGTTTATGGTCAAGGGCGCGCTGGTTCGGTGCAAGAAAGACGGATATTATAACGTTTTTTACATTTTATCCGTTCTGGTTGTTTGCCTGACATGGTATTTCTACTACGTTCACCAAAGCATTGTGATGCGCATTTATGTGCAGAATTTTGGCTATGGCCTCATGCTGCTGCTGGCTGCCGCGCGCATCGGCTATCGGCGGCGGCACCGGGCCATTGATCGCATCCTGTTCTGGTCTATCCTGCTGTTTGGCATCCAGTTTTTTGTGCGCACGGCCGTGACCCTCCCGATTTCGGAGAACCTGCTGCGCCTCGACCAGATGCGGCAGGAGGGGGTTGATCCGGCAACAATCCTCCAGTTGTTCAACTCCTCGCCTTTCTGGCTCATCCTTCATTTCAGCGTGTTGATCTTTGGCTTTATCCTTGCCCTCACGTTTTTTGCAGCCGTGGTGGTGGACATCATGGATGACCTGCGGCGCGAAGGTGGCGTGGATACGCTGACGGGGCTGACCAACCGGCGCGGCTTTGACATGCAGGCCCGGCTGGCCATCAAGAAATGCAGTCCCCGGCCTGCCAGTCTGGTCTTTTGTGATCTCGACCACTTCAAGTCCATCAATGATACCTTTGGCCATGCGGCCGGAGATATGGTGCTGAGCGAATTCGCGGCGGTTCTTGATGGAGAGTTGCGGCGCAGTGATGTGGCAGGGCGCTGGGGTGGCGAGGAATTCGTTGTGCTTCTTGCCGATACGACATGGGAGCAGGGTGTCCGTTTTGCAGAGCGTTTCCGCACCCGTCTCGCCAATACAAGCTTTGATGAACTGGACGGGCGCACCGTGACAGCCAGCTTCGGTGTGGTGGAGGTTGACCCCAAGGAAAGCCTTGGCGAGGCCATTCACCGGGCAGACATGATGACCTATCAGGCCAAGCGGAACGGGCGAAACTGCATCAAGAGCACGGAAGATGAGGGGGGCATCGGCGAGCCGGCCACGGCATAAGCCTTTCGATGGGGTTTGATAGTTTTCATGATTTGAGCGATTGATAGGAGCAATGAGGCTGGCGCGGTGCATATGACCGTGCCCGGCCTCTGGCGGAAGCCGGTTGCCCCGCAGCGCGCAAGGCAGTGTGCTTCCTCAATAAAGCCTTGTCTGGCAAAGGACGGGCAGGGAGTGTGGCCGCTTCATGAATATAATGACCCAGCCTCCGGCAAGCCTGTCCTGCGAGAATGCCTTTAGCCCTGCTCTAGCCGAATCTTCCGTTCTGGTGGTGGATGATGAGCCGGGCATGCGCAATTTTCTGGTGCGCATGCTGGCCCCGCGCTGTCGCCATGTGGCCGAGGCGGCGGATGTGGAAAGCGCCTCACGCCTGCTGGAAGGCACAGCCTTCGATCTCATCATTCTTGATAATGTGATGGCAGGCCGGACCGGGCTGGAATGGCTGCATGATTTGCGCGAAACCGGCTTCTTCCGCGAGGTCATCCTCATCACCGCCTTTGCCGATCTGGATACGGCGATTGAGGCGCTGCGGGCCGGTGCGGCAGACTTTGTGCTCAAGCCCTTCCGCTCCAACCAGATTTTGAATGCCATTGCCCGCTGTCTTGATCGCGCTCGTCTCCAGCGCGAGAACTTTGTGTTGCGCCGGGAACTGGGCGGCATGCAGGCGCTGCAACGCACGGTACCTGCGGTGGGTGCATTGGTCGGGGCTTCCGGTGCCACGGAAGATGTGCGGCAAATGGTAGCCCGCGTTGCCCCCATGCCCACCACCGTGCTGGTGACCGGGGAGTCCGGCACCGGCAAGGAGGTGACGGCCCGCGCCATCCATCTGGCCTCCACTCGCGCCGACAAGCCGTTTGTGCCGGTCAACTGCGCCGCGATAGCTCCCGATATTATCGAGAGCGAGCTGTTCGGCCATCTCAAGGGAGCCTTCACCGGGGCGGCCTCCTCGCGTGAGGGGTTGTTCTTCTATGCGCAGGGCGGCACGCTGTTTCTGGATGAGGTGGGCGAACTGCCACCCTCCATGCAATCCAAGCTGCTGCGGGTGATCGAGGACAAGAAAGTGCGTTCCGTGGGTGCGGAGCGGGAGGTGCCGGTGGATGTGCGCATCGTTGCCGCCACCAATTGTGATCTGGAGGAGATGGTGGCCGCGGGCCGTTTCCGGCAGGATTTGTATTACCGGCTGAATGTGGTGAACATTCATCTCACGCCCCTGCGGGAGCGCCCGGCCGATGTTGCCCCGCTGGTGCATCTGTTCATGGCAGAGCTGTCTGCCCGTCTCGGTGTGCCGCCGCTGGAGCTTTCGCCCACCGTGCTGCGGGCGCTGGCCCGCTACCCATGGCCCGGTAATGTGCGCGAGTTGCGCAATGTGGTGGAACGCTCGCTTATTCTGGGCGATTTCCCCCATGATGTGGTGCCGGAGATGGAGGAGGTGGAGACCAATGACAATGTCTCCCAGCTTTCACCCGATGCGCTGGGGCTGATGGAAAAGAACCACATGCTGAAGGTGCTGGCGGAAGCGGGCGGCAACAGGGCAGAGGCGGCGCGTCGCCTTGCTGTCTCGCGCAAGACGCTGGATCGTAAACTGAAGGCATGGAATGCCTGAAGGCCCTGCGCCATCCGGCCGGCTGGGCGTGCTGCGGCGTCTGCGCTCGGTGCGCATGCGCCTGCTGGTCATGGCGCTGCTGCCCACGCTGATCATTCTGCCTCTGGCTTTGGCCGGGGCTGGCTGGTGGTGGACGAAGCAGTTTGACCGCCTGCTCGCCACCAAGGTGAACGGGGACCTCACCACCGCCCGCCAGTATCTGAACCGCCTGATGGAACATAGCGGTGCCAGCCTTGAGGCGCTGGGCAACTCTGTGGCCTTTGCGCAGGTGGCGGGAGGCGATGTGGCGCAGATGGCAGACTTCCTCTCTGCACGCAGGGCGGCGCTGGGGCTGGATTTTCTCTATCTGCTGGATGAACAGGGGCGTTGCCTGGCATTTGTGCGTAAGGGCGAGGTGTGGAGCGCAGGTGCGGATCGCTCCACCCAGCCCCCCTGCGAGCGGCAATGGAGTGTTGCGCGGCAGGCGCTTGAGGGGCAGCCCTCCACGCAGATTGACCTCTTCTCGGCAGAAAATCTCACCCGCATTTCCCCGGCTCTGGCCGAGCAGGCGCGGATTGATCTGGTTTCCACCCCCGGTGCGGTGCCGGTTGAGCGCACGCAGGAAGGGCGCGGGCTGGTTGTTCAGTCCGGCACGCCGGTGCTGCTGCTGCTTGCCGACGGGCAGGCCGATGCGCCGATGCGCGCGGGTGGTGCGCACGCGGGTGGGGCGGCTGTTCATGGGGCGCTGATTGGTGGTGTGCTGCTCAACCGCAATCTTGATTTCATCGACACCATGAATGATCTCGTCTACCGGCGCGGCAGCCTGCCGGAAGGCAGCGAGGGCACGGCGACGCTGTTTGTGGATGATGTGCGCGTCTCCACCAATGTGCGCCTGTTCGAGGGCAAGCGGGCGCTGGGCACCCGTGTTTCGGGCGAGGTGCGCGCGGCCGTGCTGGGGCAGGGCCGGGTGTGGCTGGACCGGGCCTTCGTGGTGAATGACTGGTATATCTCGGCCTATGAGCCGATTGTGGACAGCACCGGCGCGCGCGTCGGCATGCTGTATGTGGGCTTTCTGGATGCCCCCTTCCGCACCCAGAAGCAGATGGTGCTGATTGTGGCCATTGCCGGCTTCCTGCTGGTGGCGCTCATCACCATTCCGCTGCTGTTGCGCTGGGCCGCCGCCATTTTCCGTCCGCTGGAGGCGATGGACCGCACCATTTCCCGCGTGGAAGCCGGAGAGATGGATGCGCGCACGGGTATCACCGAGAATGCCGATGAAATCGGCCGCCTCGCCCATCATTTTGATGGCCTTCTGGCCTTGGTGCAGCAGCGTGATGCGCAATTGCGCAGCTGGGCCGATGAGCTGGACCGGCGCGTGGTGGAGCGCACAAAAGAGCTTCAGGCCGCCAATGAAGAACTGGCCGCCACCCAGCGCCGGCTTGTCATGTCTGAAAAGCTCGCCTCCATTGGCGAGATCACGGCGGGCGTGGCCCATGAGATCAACAATCCGGTGGCGGTCATTCAAGGCAATCTGGATGTAGCGCGCGATGTGCTGGGGGCGGCGGTGAATCCGGTGCGCACCGAGTTCAACCTGATTGACCAGCAGGTCCACCGCATCAACATCATCGTCTCCAAGCTGCTGCAATTTGCCCGGCCGGGCGAGTTCGCCGGCACCAGCGAGCCGGTGCATGTGCCGGATGTGATGGGCGATTGCCTGCTGCTGGTGCAGCATCTCATGTCCAGCACGGAAATCGCGGTGGTGCGGCAGGACAGCGCCACCGGCTTCATCCGCATGAACCGGGTGGAGTTGCAGCAGGTGCTCATCAATCTGATGGTCAATGCCCTGCATGCCATGGCGGGCGGGGGCACACTCACCCTCATCAGCCGGGATGAGGCGCGCGATGGGCGTGATGGTGTGGTGCTGGAGGTGCGCGACACCGGCAAGGGCATTGCGCCGGAACATATCCAGCGGATTTTTGATCCCTTCTTCTCCACCAAGGGGCAGGGTGGCACCGGGCTGGGCCTGTCCATCAGCTACACGCTTGTGGAACAGGCGGGTGGCGAGATGGCGGTGGAAAGCGCCTTGGGGCAGGGGGCCTGCTTCCGCCTGTGGCTGCCGTGCATGGATGGGACCGGCGGATAGGGCGGGCCTTGAGGTTTGTCTTATGGCCGCATCACGCCTGCCCTTGAGCAAACCGGCCCGGCTCCGCCCAAGGGCAGGGGGGCTGAGCCGGTTGCGGCGCTTCATCACGCACAGTTTTGAAGAATCCCATTTCCAGCGCCCGCAGGGCAGGATAACAAGCCGGTTCAGGATGCGCTGCCATGGAGCCGAACCGTGCCTGATTTGACCAATATGCTGGCCTTTGCCGCAATCTCGCTGGGCATGGTGCTCACCCCCGGCCCGAACATGGTCTATCTCATCTCCCGTTCCATCTGTCAGGGCCGCGTGGCGGGGCTGATCTCGCTGGGCGGGGTGGCGCTAGGCTTTGTGTTTTACATGCTGTGTGCCGCTTTCGGCATCACCGCGCTGGTGATGGCGGTGCCCTTTGCCTATGACGCGCTACGCATCATGGGTGCGCTGTATTTGCTCTATCTGGCATGGCAGGCGCTGCGGCCGGGTGGGCGCTCGCCCTTTCAGGTGCGGGAGCTGAAGCCGGATAGCCCGCGCAAACTGTTCCTGATGGGCTTTTTCACCAATCTGCTGAACCCCAAGATCGCGATCATGTATCTCTCGCTGCTGCCGCAATTCATCAGTCCGGAGCAGGGCAGCGTGCTGGTGCAATCTCTCTCGCTGGGCATGGTACAGATCATCGTCAGTGTGAGCGTGAATGCGATGATTGCGGTTGCGGCGGGCAGCATCGCCGTTTTCCTGTCGCAGCGGCCCACATGGGCCGTGGTGCAGCGCTGGCTGATGGGCACGGTTCTGGCCGGCCTTGCGGTGCGGATGCTGACAGAAGCGCGGCGCTGAGGAGATTTTCATGGCCAACGCATTCACCCCAAACAGCTCGCTGGTGCGCGATGTTGCACCCACGCCCAATTTCGGCCCCCGCCGCCTGCCGGTGGATATGCTGCTGCTGCATTATACCGGCATGGAGACGGCGCAGGCCGCCATAGAGATCATGCAGAAGCCGGAGGCCGAGGTCTCCTGCCATTATGTGGTGCTGGAGGATGGCGGTATCGTGCAGATGGTGGCGGAGGAAAACCGCGCCTGGCATGCCGGCCGTTCCATGTGGGAAGGGGAGAGCGACACCAATTCGCGCTCCATCGGCATCGAGATTGTGAACCCCGGCCATTCCGGCGGCCTGCCGCCTTATCCGGAAGCGCAGATGGCGGCGGTGGTGGAACTGTGCCGCGATATTCTCTCCCGCCACCCCATCCGGGCAGACCGGGTGCTGGCCCATTCCGATGTCGCCCCCGCCCGCAAGCATGACCCCGGCGAGAATTTTCCGTGGGAGCGCCTGCATGCGGCTGGCATCGGCCATCTGGTGCCGGAAGCCGAGATGGAGGGTGGGCGCTTCTTCATGATTGGTGATGAGGGCCAGCCGGTAGCCGCGCTTCAGGCTATGCTGGCGCTGTATGGCTATGAGGTTGAGGTGAACGGGCGTTATGATGGCGCCATGGAAACGCTGGTGAGCGCCTTCCAGCGCCATTTCCGGCGCTCGCGGGTGGATGGCGTGGCCGATGGCTGCACCATTCTCACCCTGCGCAATCTTCTGGCCAGCCGTCCTGCTGATGGAGCGGGGGAGGCGGAAGAGGTGGTGGAAACGGTGCAGGCCACCCATTCCGCCATCAAGCTCTACAAGGCTGGCGAGGGCTGAGGGGGCGCCCTACCGGCCAGCCCCGGCCCCGGCAGAAAAGGCATCCATCAGGATGAAAGTGCCTTCCTTGCGCTGATGGGCATTGATGAGCGGCACCAGCCGCTGGAAATGCTCCGTGGCGCAGTGGGTATCCAGCGCCGCCCTGTCCGGCCATTCCTCGATAAAGATGAAGTGGCCGGGGTCTTTCTGGTCCACAAACAGCTCGTAGGAGATGCAGAGCGGCTCGCGCCGTGTGCGTTCCACCAGCTCGCGATAAAGCGGGGCGACACTCTCCAGCGCTTCCGGCTTGATGAAGTCTTCTGCGATGACCTTCAGCATGGTGTCCTCACGCAATGCCCGTGCGCAGCAAATCATGAATATGCAGCACGCCCACCGCCTTGCCATTCTCCGCCACCAGAAGGGCGGTGATCTGCTTGGTATTCATCAGCGCCAGAGCCTCGGAGGCGAGCTGGTCCGGCCGCACGGTCTTGGGGGCGGCGGTCATGATGGTATCGACGGATCGCGTGGTGAGATCTCCCGACATCTTGCGCCGCAGGTCGCCATCCGTGACGATGCCAACAAGCTGGCCTTCCGCATCACTGACGCCGACACAGCCTAGCCCCTTGGTGCTCATTTCCACCAGCGCCTCGCCCATCAGCGTACCTTGGGGCACCAGCGGCACGGCATCACCCGCGCGCATCACATCGCGCACAAAGCTCAGGCTTGCGCCGAGCTTGCCGCCGGGGTGGAACTGGCGGAAATCGCTGGCGGTGAAGCCACGGCTTTCCAGCAGGGCCACGGCCAGCGCATCGCCCAGCGCGAGCTGCATCAGGGTGGAGGTGGTGGGGGCAAGGCCGTGCGGGCAGGCTTCGGCCACCACAGGCAGGGCCAGCAGCACATCCGCCGCCGTGCCCAGCGCACTTTCCGCGCGGGAGGTGAGGGCAATGAGCGGCACGCCAAAGCGGCCTGCATAATGTACCAGATCGCGCAGCTCTGCCGTCTCGCCAGACCATGACAGGGCGATGATGACATCTTCCGGCGCAATCATGCCCAGATCGCCATGGCTGGCTTCCGCCGGGTGTACATAATAGGCCGGGGTGCCGGTGGAGGCGAGGGTGGCGGCAATCTTGCGTGCCACATGCCCGCTCTTGCCCATGCCTGTCACCACCACACGGCCACGGGCCTTGCGGATGGTTTCCACCGCTGCGGTGAAGTGCTGGCCGAGGGCACCTTCCATCTCGGTGCGCAGGGCATCAAGGCCCGCCAGCTCGGTGGCGAGCGTGGCGAGGGCAGAGGTGATGGCGGATGCCGCAGGGGCGGGAGAGGATGAAGGCTGCATGGGCATGAGATAGCATTCTTCGCCGCAAATGGGGAGAAGCTGGCGGGAGATGGAGCAGCGTTTCCCCGGATTGAAAGGGGAAGGCCGGTAGCCGGCATGATTTTTGGCCGATGCTCTTGACGGGGCGGCGCTGTACGCCCATTCCTGCGCACGCCAGCTGGCCGGGCGGCCGCGGTGCGTTCTGCGCATCGAGGAAAGTCCGGGCTCCACGGAGACACGGTGCCGGATAACGTCCGGCGGGGGCGACCCTAGGGAAAGTGCCACAGAAATCAAACCACCTGCGTTCACGCAGGCCAGGGTGAAACGGTGGGGTAAGAGCCCACCGCGCGGCCGGCAACGGAAGCGGCACGGCAAACCCCACCGGGAGCAAAGTCAAATAGGGACGACACGGGAAACCACCCCGTCTTCGGGATGTCGTCCGGGTTGACTGCTAGAGGCGCCGGGCAACCGGCGTCCCAGATGAATGGTCGCCACGTGGGCCGCAAGGCCCGCCATACAGAACCCGGCTTACAGGCCAGCTGGCATTTTCATTTCATGGCCTATTCCATGGCCCTTGCGGGGCAACAGGTGCAGGGCCTTACGGGTCTGGCGGCAGGCTTTTCTGCTGGGTCACCTTCTCGGCTTCCGCCAGCAGCAGCTCAACATGTGGCAAAATGCCTTCCACCATCCTGGCCACGCCCTTGCCGGTGGGGTGCAGGCCATCTTTCTGGTTCAGTGCCGGGTTGCCCGCCACCCCCTCCAGAAAAAAGGGATGCAGCAGCACGCCATATTTTTCCTGAATCTCGGGATAAATCGCATCAAAACGTGCGCGATAACTTTCGCCAAGATTGGGCGCGGCGCGCATGCCGGAAACCAGAACCGGCAGGCCGCGCGCCTTCAGCCGCACCACAATATTGGTCATCGCGGTGCGCGCCACCTCGGGCGGCAGGCCGCGCAGCATGTCATTGGCACCCAGTGCCACAATCACGGCCTGCGTGCCCTCGGGCACGGACCAGTCCAGCCGGGCGAGGCCCTGTGTGGTCGTATCCCCGGAAACGCCGGCATTTTCCACCACCACATGATAACCGCGCGCCTGAAGGGCGGCTTCAAGCTGGGCAGGAAAGGCCTCCGATGATGGCAGCCCATAGCCGGCAGTCAGGCTGTCTCCCAGCGCCACAACGCGCACGGGGCTGGATGGCGGGGGTGTTTCAGATGCCTGTGCCTTGTGAACGGGCAGGATAAAAGCTGAGGCAGCCACCAGCAGGGCGAGGGGCAGCCCTCGCAGCGCCTTAAAGTTCATTTTCGATGCTTCCCTCGGGGCAGATCTCTGATTCCCCATGTATGATTCGTGTGCTCCCGTGCCATGGCGCCATGCGCCGCAGCTTTTCCTCCCGCCCCGCTTCCCGCTGTGCGCCTCATTCCCGCAGCCCGCTTCAGCAAAGGCTTTTTCCTGCATGAGCTTTTCTTCCGCTTCGCCTGCCCTGGCCCTGAAGGGGGTGGACCTGTCTTTGGGCAGTGGTGCTGCCCGCGTGCATGTTCTGAAGGATATCTCGGTCAATATCAGGGCAGGCGAGGCCGTGGGGCTGGTCGGCACCTCCGGTTCTGGCAAATCCACCCTGCTGATGGTGATGGCCGGGCTGGAAAATGTGGATCGCGGGCAGGTCGAGGTGGCGGGTGTTGATCTGACACGGCTCTCGCAGGATGGGCTGGCCCGTTTTCGCGGTCGCCATGTGGGCATTGTGTTCCAGTCCTTCCATCTCATTCCCACCATGACCGCGCTTGAAAATGTGGCCGTTCCGCTGGAGCTTGCCGGGCGGGTCGATGCTTTCGCCCGCGCCATGCAGGAGCTGGAGGCCGTGGGCCTTGGCCACCGCGCGGCGCATTATCCTTCACAATTGTCTGGCGGGGAGCAGCAGCGTGTTGCGGTGGCGCGCGCCCTTGCTCCCGAACCACCCATTCTGGTGGCGGATGAGCCAACCGGCAATCTGGACGAAGGAACAGGTCGGCAGATCATGGACCTGCTGTTTGCCGCCCACAGCGCCCGCAACACCACGCTGGTGCTGGTGACGCATGATGCGACGCTGGCCGCGCGCTGCGGGCGGGTTATTCGTCTGCGCTCTGGAGAAATTGTGGAAGACAGCGCGCAGGGGGCGGCATGAGCGGCGTGAGGAAGGCGGAAATGCCCCGCAGCGCCCGTTCACACATGCCGGCCCCCCTGCGTTTTGCCCTGCGTGAATTGCGCGGCGCGCGGCAGGGTTTCATCGTGTTTCTGGCCTGCCTCATTGTGGGTGTCATGGCCATTGCCGGTATCGGCTCTTTTGCGGCGGCCCTGACGGAAGGTCTGCACCGCGAAGGGCGCACGATTCTGGATGGCGATCTGGATTTCACCCTTGTGCAGCGGCAGGCGGGTGAGGCCGAGCGCGCCTTCATGCAGCGCCATGGAGCGCTGAGCGAGGTGGCGCAACTGCGGGCCATGGCCCGCGCCGGTGATGGCGATGCCAGCCTTGTGGAAATGAAGGCAGTGGATGGCGCTTATCCGCTGGTGGGCAAGCTGGAGCTTGACCCGCCCTTGCCAAAGGCTGAGCTGCTGCGCGAGCAAGATGGCATATGGGGCGCGGCAGCAGATGAGGCATTGCTGGCGCGGCTCAATCTCCAGCCCGGCAGCCGGATAGAGGTGGGCACTGCCATCTTTGAAATCCGCGCCCGTCTGGTGTCCGAGCCGGATCAGCTTTCCGCCGGTATCGGCTTTGGCGCGCGCATGCTGGTTTCAACCGCGGCGCTGGAGGCCACCGGCCTCATCCAGCCGGGAAGCCTCGTGCGCTGGAGCTATCGCCTGCGCCTGCCGGATGCGGGCACCGAGGCCATGCACGCCGTTGAACAGGAGGCCCAGAGGGAATTCGAGGACAGCGGCTTCCAGATCCGCTCGCGCGAGAATGCCTCGCCGCAACTGGAGCGCAATGTGAACCGCATTGCCCAGTTCCTCACCCTTGTGGCGCTCACCGCGCTGCTGGTGGGGGGCGTGGGGGTGGCCAATGGTGTGTCCAGCCATCTGGCCACACGGCGCGAGGTGATTGCGACCATGAAGGCGATGGGGGCATCCCGTCGCGTCATCTTCGCCACCTATGGCCTTGAAATCTTGCTGATTGCGCTGGTGGGCATCACCATCGGGCTGCTGCTGGGGGCGGCCTTGCCTTTTGTGGCCAGCGCCGCCATTGCCAGCCTTCTGCCTTTCCCGCTCTCGCCGGGGGTGGATTGGAGCGCGCTGGCGCTGGCTGGCCTGTATGGCTTGCTGGTGGCGGCAACCTTCACCGTGTGGCCCTTGGCGGCGGCGCAGGAGGCTCCGGTTTCCGTACTGTTCCGCGATGGATTTGATGCCCGCAAGCCGCGCCCTGGCCCCTTCGCCATGGCGCTGACAGCGGGGCTGGGGCTTCTTCTGGCTGCTGTTGCCGTGTTGAGCGCGGATGACTGGCGCACGGCGCTGATGTTTCTGGGTGGGGCTGTGGCCGTGTTTGTGCTGCTCAGGCTGGTGGCGCTGGGTGTCATGGCGCTGGCCCGCCGGTTGCCGCGCCCGCACGCGCCCATGGTGCGCCTTGCGCTGGGCAATGTTCACCGCCCCGGTGCGCTGACCCCCACCGTTGTGCTCTCCCTCGGGCTGGGGCTGACCCTGCTGGTGGCGATTGCGCTGGTGGACCGCTCCCTCAATGATGAACTGACCGGCCCCTTGCAGGAGGAGGCACCCAGCTTCTTCTTTGTGGATATTCCCTCGGCATCCGAGGCGGATTTCCGGGCCTTTATCGTTGAAAAAGCGCCAGAGGCGCAGTTCCGCGCCGTGCCCATGCTGCGCGGGCGCATCACCCATGTGGCGGGCCGTCCGGTGCATGAGGTGAAGGTGGCGGCGGATTCCGCATGGGTGCTCAACAGCGATCGCGGCATCTCCATGTCGCAAACCCTGCCGGAAGGCTCGCAACTCGTGGCGGGCGAATGGTGGCAGCCGGGAGAAACGCGCCCTCTCATTTCCTTTGATGAAAAGCTGGCGGGCCGTCTCGGGCTGGAGCTGGGTGATACGGTGAGCGTGAATGTGCTGGGGCGCAATATCACCGCCACCATCGCCAATCTGCGCCGGGTGAAGTGGGAGCGGCTGAACATCAATTTCGTCATGGTGTTTTCCCCCGGCACCTTTGCCGGTGCGCCGCACAGTGTGCTGGCCACCCTCACATGGCCGGGCGGGGCAGATGCCGCGCAAGAGGTGGCGCTGCTGAAAGAGGTGGCGCAAGCCTTTCCGGCGGTCACATCCGTGCGGGTGAAAGAATCGCTCGATCAGGCGGCGGAAATGCTGGGGCAGCTTTCTCTCGGCATCCGCGCGGCGAGCATCATCACTTTGCTCACCTCCATTCTGGTGCTGGCAGGGGCGCTGGCGGCAGGCCACCAGCACCGGGTTTATGATGCGGTGGTGCTGAAAACGATGGGGGCCACCCGTACCCGCCTGCTCGGCTCCTATGTGCTGGAATATGCGGGTCTTGGGCTGGTGACGGCGGTGTTCGCCGTGGGCGCGGGCAGCCTTGCCGCATGGGCGGTGACGGTACTGGTGATGGATATTCCCTTCACCTTCGCCCCTATGGCTGCCCTTGGTGCGGTGGCGGCGGCGCTGGTTCTGACTGTGGGCTTTGGCCTGCTTGGCACATTCCGCGCACTGGGGCAGGCCCCTGCACGGGTCTTGCGACACCTGTAGCGCCTCCGGTGAGTGACAACGGAGGTTCTGCGCATGTGGAGCGCTTCAGCCATGCAGGAAAGGGTTGAGGCGCTCCAGACTCTTCATGGCGTGGAGCGGGGCAGTTTGTGCCCGCAAAGATCAGTTCTAGAGATCAGTTCTTGCGGGCACTGTCAGGGGGGGAAACCGGCAGGGGCGCTTCCACCTGCCGTGCGCCATTGTCAGCATTCGACTGCTGGTTGCTCTGCGTGAGCTGAACCGTCCAGGATTTCTGCTCCTGCGTGTCAACTTCCATAAAGCCCGTGCGCTCAAACCCGCGGGCGAGGCAGTCATTGGCCCCGCGAATGGTGAACTCCTTGTCCCGGGTGCACATATAGGCTTTTCCGGTCCATTCACCGCCCTGATCGTAATCCACCGCATAGACATAATAAAAGCGGGCCATCAGATCGCCGCGCAGCAGGGTCTCGCAGCTTTCTGCGCCGACATTCCACCAGCCTTCCGTGTGCCACATATTGCCGTCCTTGTAGCCGACAGCAATGCCGATACGGCTCTGGGTGCGGTTGCACAGGCGAAACTCTGCATGGGCCATGCTGGCCATCAGCATGGAGCCGGGAACGGCACCCAGCATCAAGGCAAGCACAAGGGCACGGAGCCTGCGCCGCATGGGGCGGTGGGGCGTGGTCGCTGTGTGATCCATGGCAGGCTGGATGCTGTGGGCAGAACTGCGAAACATAAGACCGATTGTGTGCCTGTCCAGCAAGGCCCCGTCAATCATGGACGGCGCTTTCCTGCCTCGGACATGTTCAAGTTGCCTGTCTGTGGAACAGGATCAGGGCATCATGGAGGCGGGCCTGTGGATTCACCTCCTGTTTGCTCCCGCGCGCGCATGATACAGATGCGCTCATGAGCGTGGAATCGGAAGCCGTGCTTCTGTTGTCCATTCATGAGCGCGCATCCGTGCCCGGTATTCAGCCGGGTGCGCCGGTTCTGGCGCATGTCCGCGTGAAGCGACAATCGCTTCGTGTTCAGGACATGTGACCACTCAACACTCTGGAACAAGGAGACCTGCCAGGTGGCGGAAGACGTTTCGGACGGCCCTGCGGGCTTTGCCAAGGAACAGTTGCAATCCTTTGTCGAGCGCATCGAGCGGCTTGAGGAAGAGAAGAAGGCCATTTCCGACGACATCAAGGATGTGTTCGCAGAGGCCAAGGGCAATGGTTTCGATGTGAAAGCCCTGCGCGCCATTCTCAAGCTGCGCAAGGAAGACGTGGATGCGCGCAAGGAGCTTGATGCCATTGTCGAGCTGTATTGTCAGGCGCTGGGTATCTATCTCTGAGCAAGGATGTGTGGCCGGGTGAGGGACACCTGCCCGGAACATGAAAAGCCGGTCGAACATCTGTTCGACCGGCTTTCTTTTTGCCCACGAAAAACCCCGCCAGTGCAGGGCATGGCGGGGTTTGAACTGTCAGAGGCCGGCAGTCGTGAAATGCACGCTTACATGCGGCCGGACATGGCCACTGCCGGTGCAGGGGCGGCAAAGGTTCGGGTATCAAGCGATGCCACTGCCTCTCCGGTGAACCCGGAAGACAGGCCAAAGCCGGGGTCCTGCGCGAAGCTGGAGACCACCACCTCACGCGGTGCGGAGACGAAAGAGGTGAAGACGCGCAGTTCCGGGGTCCGCAGATAGAGCGTATTGGCGAGGCGCGGAGAGAGGAAAAGCTGGTCGAAAGCGATTTTCGGGGCCAGCGCCTGTTCCCGACGGTTGCGGCGGGTTTCGGCCGCGCGGCGGGCCGGGGTCGCAAGTCCGGCCGTGGCAGAGCGGGCCGTTGGGGCCGGGCCAAAAACCTCGCCATCAGCCGCATAGCCAAGGGCGCTGGTTTCTAAACCGGTTTCCTCGCGTTCCGTGCCGCGGGTGATGACAGTTGGCAAGGGTGCGCGCTCAAGGCTGGTCACAGTCATGTTCACAGCAGGTGTGGATGCGACAAGTTCAGCAGGCCGGCGCATGGGCAGGGGCGCGACGCTCGCCACCCGGCTGGTCCGTTCAGCCTCTTCCGGCTCCGGCGCACGGGCAACCTGGAACGGCAGGGGCGCTTCAGGCTCCTGACGGACGGAAGGGCGGCTTGTGGGCAGCGGTGCCGAAGCGGCGGTTACGGTTGTGGGGCGAATGGCGGTCATTTCCGGCTCACGCTCGATGCGTGTTGCGGAAGCAACGGCAACTGGGCGCTCCGGGGCGGCACGCTGCTGGGGCTGAGGCTGGGGCGCGGAGTCCTCTTCCTCATCCTGACCGCCGCCAAACAGGGCTGCAAAGAAGTTTTTCTTCTTGCCGCCGGAATCTGATGCTCCGCTGGAGCCGCGACCCTGCGCTTCTGCAAGGGCAACATCATAGCCCGACATGGGCTTGCCATCGGAAGGCACATGGATGGTTTTGCCATCCGGGAAGACGCGGGCCAGCTGGGAACGGGTCATGCGCGGCCAGTGGCGCACGCTGCCGGTATCCATATGCACGAAAGGAGAGCCGGACGTGGGGTAGAAACCCACCCCGCCACGCTGGAGGCGCAGGCCTGCCGAACGCAGGTCCGAAATGGCAACGCCGGGAATATAGAAATCCAGCGCCTTGCCCATGGTGTGCTGCGATTGCTTGGCAACACCGCGGCTGCGACGGCGCAGCATGGAATTGGTTTCGGGCGAACGGTATGAACTCAGCACATGGATGGGCGCATTCGCCCCGGTTTCCTGGGAAACCTCCCACAGAATATCGAACAGCTGCGGGTCCATCCGGATCTGCTTGTCGTTCCGCCAGTCCCGCAGATAATAGTTCATCTGCTTCAGGACGGCAGAGTCATATCGGCCGTTCTTCTTGAAGGTAAAGGTGGCGGACTCGCCCCGGTGCATATGCTTGAAGCTGAGGGTGCGGGTGTCACCATTGGCGACTGCGTTTTGCAGGCCGCTGGTGCCCCCGACGAGCAGGGCCGCGCCAATAAGGCAGGCGCGCAGCATGCCCGCGCCCCGGCGCAGAAGCGGCAAGCGCAGGCCATGGCGCAGAAGGCTGGCTGTGAGCGGCGTTGTGGTTGTGGCCAATGTCGCGAACCCGAGGCTCAGATTTGAACGGTCCCGCGAACAGAATCGCGGCACGAAACGAATGGAGTTTGTCCACGTCCAGTTAAGGTCAGGTTGACGCCCGGCATTTGCTGGCTGTCATGTCCACATCGTTTCATTCACATCGCCTCCGGGCGCACCCATGGATTTGTAGCCGGGTGCTCGTGCGGCCCGCGTCCTGCGGGCGGAATGTGCTTCTGTTGAAAGCCGCATCAGGCTTTCGGGTGCCAGACCGGACGCATCAGGAAAAGGACGCAGGGTTGCGCTTTTCTGATGGGGAAACGATTTTTCTCAAAAACACCGCTTCCCACGGCCATTGGGCTGTAGGCATCCAGTATGGCCAAAACATGCTGAAAACGAAAGCAGGGTTGTGGCGAAAAGGTCATAGGCAAGCTGTCGGTCTTGCAGAGACTTGAGGGCAGGTGCGGCATCATGCCTCAAAGGGTGGCTGGTGCCACACCTGCAGTGTTTTGCCTTTGGCCTGTTCAGTTCTTGCGGGTGGTTCCGCGCTCCGCCACATGGTGGCGCCCGTCCAGACCCAGCCGATTCTTTACCGCAGAGTTGAAGCCGTAGAGGTCTTCATAAGAGGTGAGACGCCCATGCGCATCTGCCGCAAGGGTGAAATAGACCAGATGCACCGGGATCGGCCGTTTCAGGTTGATGTAGCGCTCCTTGGGGCCAAACATGCGGGCAAAGCGCGCCTCATCCCAGTTCTGGCCTTCCATGGCGAGGTTGAACAGAACCGAACCGAAATCGAACGGGTTTTGCACCCGCACGCATCCCGAGCTGTTGGCCCGGCGCGTGTTTGAGAACAGGTTCTTGGCTGGCGTATCATGCAGATAGATGGCGTGATCGTTGGGGAACATGAACTTGATGCGGCCAAGATCATTGTTCGGCCCCGGCTTCTTGCGGAAGCTGTAGCCACCCGACCGGTTTTTGGTGACCTCAATACCGCGCCGGGCCAGCGCTGCCGGGTTGCTTTGCAGGAGCGGCATCATCTGCTTGCGCACAATGGTCGGCGGAATGTTCCACGCGGGATTGACCACGGCATAAGAGATGGGCTTGGAAATCAGCGCCGTCGGGGCATCAGGCCGCCCCACAACGACGCGGGTGGAATGAATGGGCCTCCCATCCGAATAGATGCGCAGCATGTATTCGGGGATGTTCACCATCACATGGCTTGCGCCCAGATCGCGCGGCAGCCAGCGCCAGCGCTCCATATTGGCAATGATGTCATCATGCGTGGCAGAGACACGACCGGAGCGGCGGTTCAGCGCCTGTACGGTTGCATCACCCACCATGCCCGTGGGCTTGATGCGCATGCTGCTTTCCTGAAATGCCTTCACGGCTTCCATCAGCTCGGGATCATAGGCCAGATCGTCGCTGGTGGTCTGCGACAGGCCAAGGCGCGCGCGCAGGGCCGGCACCCGCTCATCCTGCGCACCGGGGCGCAGAAGCGGGCCGGATGGAATATTGACCTGCCTCTTTTCAGGCTTCGTACCAATTGTGGCAGCAAGAGCGGCCTTGAGCTGTTCATAGCCCGGGTGAGGTGGGTTGTAGGCCGCCAGTGCGGCATTGGCGTCTTTTGTGTCGGCAAGATCGGCGAGAATGGCTTCCGGGCGCGGAATGTCGCGCGTGGGGGTTACCAGCGCTGAAATCCGGGTCGGGTTGAAACGGCCGGACTGGGCATGGCGCGCATAGGTGATTGCGGCCACGGCCAGATCCAGCTCAGCCTGTGCCATGGCAGGTGCCTGCGCACCGGCTGCCGGGGCCTGAGCCTGATAATCCGCCGGGTTCAGGCCATCTTCGCCCGCTGCCTCAAGCCGCGCAAGCACGGCGGCACCACGGCTGTTGAGGCCCTTTTCATCCAGAAAAACGGGCTGATAGCTGCGGGCTGCATAAAAGACGAACAGCGCCTGTCGTTCTGCTGTCGTGGCAGAAATCTTTTCTGGCGAAACCAGCAGTGCGGCGAGCGCATCAGCAATGGGGCTGCGCGTCTGTTCCGGGGCGGTGGAGGCCTGTGTGCGGGCCGGTTCTGCCGCAGGTGTTGCAGCCTGCGCGGGGGCGGCGGGCGCAATGTTTGCGGGAGCTGCTTCGGCTGTACCGCTTGATGGCGCAGCCGCGCTCTCTGCGCTCGGAGCAGGAACCGCGGCCTGAACAGGGGCCGGGGTGGGAGACGTGACAGCTTGCGAAGGCGCAGCCTGCGGAACAGCCGCGACAGGTGCGCTGGCCGTGTCGCCTGCGCTGTCAATGCCACCGCGCACGGGGGCAGATGCGGTGACTGGGGCAGATGCAGCCGGGGGCAGGGCAGGGGTAGCCTCTGCTGGCGCGGTTTCTGTGGTTGGGGCTGCCGTGGCGAGGGCCGGAGCCGCAGGGTTTTCAGGTGCCGCGGTGGTCGTCGCGGCTTGCGGTGCTGTTGAATCGGCTTTTGCCGGTGCCGGTGCTTCGCGGGTGCCCATTCCAGCCCGGTCTGTCATCACCGGCAGGGTAGGGCGTGGACCATCCAGAAGTTGGCGGGCAGATGAGGCCGCTGCCGAAGGGGGCACTTCCTGCGTCGCCGTTTGCGCCAGCGCCGGGTGAGACAGAAGGGCCAGACTGGAAACGGCGAGACACAGGCTCATTACCCCGGCTCCCATCAGGAGGCGGGACGAGAAGACACCACGCGGACATGCCGCCAGAACATGGTGATGCTGATGATCCTGCCGAAACTGTTCATTTCGCCCGCCGGCCCGCATGGAAACCTCCTTCACACCTCTTGCCCCCCTTTGTGGTGCAGCCACAATCCTAAAGGATCAACTCACAAGGGCGATGTGTGGTCGGCATTTTTTCAGGTTGTTACTCCACCGCAACAATTGCGGGGATGAAACACGGTGCAAAAGAAGAGACGGGAGCAGCACCAGCCTCTCCCGCTGGGGCATCCGTTGGTTTGCAAGGATGTCGGTCTGGCAGGTTCGTCCAGCTTTTACCGGCAGGCGCGGGCATTGATTCGGGTCGCAGCAGGCCGCTCCGGCTTCACCAGAGCGGGAGCGGCGCATCTGTTTGACAGGTGCCTGATCCCTCCGCTCGAAAGTGCTTCAGGCCGTGCTGTCGCAGGGGTGTTTTTGGGCAGGCACGCAGATGTGCATGCCTCCTGCGACTCTGGTGCATTGAAGGCAGGGCGTGCGGCGCGGTATGAATGGCGCACATTCGCTTCACACCGGAGGGCCTATGCTCCCTTTCTATGATTCCTTCGCCGGACTCCTTTCCCGCTCCTCCTGTGATGCTTCCGCCGTGCCGCAATCGCAGCCTTTGCCGGAGTGGAACCTGACCGATCTCTATACGGCCATGGATGCGCCGGAACTGGAAGCGGATCTTGTAAAGGCGGATGCCGCCTGCAAGGCTTTTGAGACGGATTGCAAGGGCAAGCTGGCTGCCTTGCTGGATGGCGGTAAAGGTGGTGCCGCGCTGGCCGATGTGGTGAGGCGCTATGAGGAGATCGAAGATCTCATCGGCCGCATCGCCTCCTATGGCAGCCTGATCTATGCCGGAGACACCTCTGACCCCGCCCGCGCCAAGTTTTACGGCGATATTCAGGAGCGCCTTACCGACGCCTCCACCCATCTGCTGTTCTTCACGCTGGAAATGAACCTGCTGGATGATGGAGCTCTTGAGGCCGCCATGGCGGAGCCTGCGCTTGGCCATTACCGCCCGTGGATCGAGGATCTGCGCAAGGACCGGCCCTACCAGCTTGAGGACCGGATCGAGCAGCTGTTCCATGAAAAGGCCGGGCCGTCGCGCAGTGCGTGGAGCCGTCTGTTCGATGAAACCATCACCTCCCTGCGTTTCCATGTGAACGGGCAGGACCTGCCGATTGAGCCGACGCTCAACATGATGCAGGACCCGAAAGAGGAGGTGCGCCGCGCCGCCGGGCTGGCGCTGGCCGAGACCTTCGCGAAGAATCTGCGCCTGTTCAGTCTCATCACCAACACGCTGGCCAAGGACAAGGAAATCTCCGACCGCTGGCGCACGTTCCCGGATGTTGCCTCTTCGCGCCATCTGGCAAACCGGGTGGAGCAGGAGGTGGTGGATGCGATGGTATCTTCCATCCGCGCGGCCTATCCGCGCCTCTCGCACCGCTATTATGCGCTGAAGGCCCGCTGGTTCGGACGTGAGAAACTGGAGTTCTGGGATCGCAACGCCCCGCTGCCCAAGGTGGAAACCCGCGAGATTGGCTGGGTTGAGGCGCGTGATACAGTGCTGGGGGCCTATTCCACCTTCTCGCCCCGCATGGCCGAGATTGCGCAGGTGTTTTTCGACAAAAACTGGATTGATGCGCCGGTTCGCCCCGGCAAGTCTCCCGGTGCGTTTGCCCACCCCACCGTGCCCTCGGCCCACCCCTATGTGCTGCTGAACTATCAGGGCAAGCCGCGCGATGTGATGACGCTGGCGCATGAGCTGGGCCATGGGGTGCATCAGGTGCTGGCCGGCCGGCAGGGTGCGCTGATGGCCCCGACGCCGCTGACCCTCGCCGAAACCGCCTCGGTTTTCGGCGAAATGCTGACCTTCCGTCGCCTGCTGGATGGTGCGGCCACCCCGGCCGCCCGTCGCATCATGCTGGCCCAGAAGGTGGAGGACATGATCAACACGGTGGTGCGCCAGACCGCCTTCTATACCTTTGAGCGCGAGGTCCACACCCAGCGTCGCAAGGGTGAGCTGACGTCCGAATCAATCGGCGAGATCTGGATGAAGGTGCAGGCGGAGAGCCTTGGCCCGGCCATCAATCTTTCTGCCGGCTATGAAACCTTCTGGACCTATATCCCGCACTTCATCCATTCGCCCTTCTATGTCTACGCCTATGCCTTCGGCGACTGCCTCGTGAACTCGCTCTATGCGGTTTATGAAAATGCGCAGGAGGGCTTTGCCGAGCGCTATCTGGACATGCTGGCGGCAGGTGGCACCAAACACCATTCCGAACTGCTGGCGCCCTTCGGCCTTGATGCGCGTGACCCGGCCTTCTGGCAAACCGGCCTTTCGCTCATCGACCGGATGATTACAGAGCTGGAGAGCATGGAAGCCTGAAGCCTGACGGGCGCGGACTTCTTTTTTCGCAATGTGCAGGGCCGGGCTGCCGAAGGGTCGCCCGGCTTTACATGTCTTCAACCCTTTGCAGTGCATCTTGGTCTGCATGATGAGGCAAACCGGCCGGCTTGTATGTGCGTTGATGTTCGGCCTTGCCGGGCAAACCCTTGCGCATGCCCAGAGCGTGACGCCTGCGCCCGGTGTGCCCCCCGCTGCAACTCCTCCAGCCTCTTCCCCCTCCCGGGCGGTGGTGCCGCTGCCCCAGCGCCCGCCAGCCCGCGCCATGGTGGAGGGCGTGGATACCGATGCCCTCAAGGCAGATCTGGCCAAGGAGGAGGAATTCCGCACCCGCCTTCTGGCCGAGGTTGAGGCGGCGAAGGGAGACCGCGCCCGTCTCAACAAGCTGCTGATCGAGAGCGCGACCCGTGCCCGCACGGTTGAACAGCAGCTGAGCGTGGTGGAAGCCCGCCTGAAACCTCTGGATGGCGCTGTGACAGAACTCACGGCCTCGCTTGCCCAGCGGCGCGAGGTGCTGGGCGAGGTGCTGGCCGCCTTGCTGCGCATGGGACGCCACCCGCCACCGGCCATGCTGATGCGCCCTGACGATGCGCTGGATGCGGTGCGCTCGGCGATTCTCATGGGCTCCCTGTTGCCGGAAATGCGGGTGGAGGCGGAAACGCTGGCCGCGGATCTTTCGGAGCTGGTGCGGGTGCGCACGGAACTGGCCACCGCCAGAGAGACGCTTTCAGCCTTGCGCGTCTCGCTATCACAGGACCGGGAGCGAATCTCCGCTCTGGTGCGTGAGCGCCAGCGCCTTCAGGTGGCGCAGAACCCGGTTTCGCAGGAAGATCGCACCCGCGCTGCCACAGTGGCCCGCAATGCGGATGAGGTTGAAACGCTGGTGACCCGGCTGGAGACAGAGGTTGCGCCCGCTGCCCGCGCGGCTGGCGCGGCTGAAACAGCAGAGGCAACCCGTCCGGCTGATCAGTCCACCCGCACAGCGGGGCTTGTCGCCCTGAATGATCCGGGCCGGATTGCGCCAGCCATGGCATTTGCCAATGCCCGCGGATTGCTGCCCCTGCCGGTTTCAGGGGAACGGCTGAAGAATTTTGGTGCGCCTGATGGCGTTGGCGGGCAGGAAAAGGGCATGACCATTGCCACCCGCCCCGGTGCCCAGGTGAGTGCGCCGGCTGATGGCTGGGTTGTCTATTCCGGCCCATTCCGCAGTTATGGACAACTCTTGATTATCAATGCCGGCGGTGGGTACCATATCCTGCTGGCAGGAATGGAACGGATTGAAGTGGAACTGGGCCAGTTCGTGCTTGCCGGAGAACCGGTGGGCGTGATGGGGGGAGCCTCAAGAAGTGGCAGCCCTCCCTCTGGTGCAGCCTCGGGACAGCCCC
Source organism: Xanthobacter sp. (assembly GCA_034676585.1). Lineage (GTDB taxonomy): Bacteria > Pseudomonadota > Alphaproteobacteria > Rhizobiales > Xanthobacteraceae > Xanthobacter. The sequence continues at coordinate 659,449 of JAUCBY010000001.1, forward strand.
ATTTATATGTTGAATTCCGTAAAGACGGGAACTCTATCGATCCTGCTCCATGGTGGGCAGTAACGGACAGTCGGAAGGTACGCGGATGATGCGTCGGGCCTCTTTCTTTGTTTTTGGTGTGGCAGCCGGCGCCCTGGTGGCGATGGGTGCGGTTCAGCCGCGATTGTTGCCCGATTCCCTGTTCGGGTCGGCAGAAGCTGCATCTTCAGATACTTACCGGCAGCTGAACCTGTTTGGTGACGTGTTTGAGCGGGTACGCTCCGATTATGTCGAGAGCCCCGAGGATGCCAAGCTGATCGAATCAGCCATCAACGGCATGTTGCAGTCTCTGGACCCGCATTCCTCCTACATGGATGCGAAGAATCACCGCGACATGCAGGTGCAGACCAAGGGTGAGTTTGGCGGCCTCGGCATTGAGGTCACCATGGAAGATGGCGTGGTCAAGGTGGTGGCCCCCATGGAGGGAACCCCGGCCGCGCGTGCTGGCGTGCTGGCTGGTGACCTGATCGTGAAGCTGGATGGCGATCAGGTTCAGGGCCTCTCCCTGAATGAGGCCGTGGACAAGATGCGCGGCCCGGTGAAAACGCCGATCAACCTCACCATTGTCCGCAAGGGTGTCGAAAAGCCGATTGATATCAAGGTGGTGCGCGACACCATCAAGATTTAGGTGGTACGCTCGCGCGTGGAGGATGGCGATGTGGCCTATATCCGCGTCAACTCCTTCAACGAGCAGACTTTCGACAGTCTGAAAAAGGCGATTGATGACCTCACCAAGGAAATTGGTGACGACAAGCTCAAGGGCTTTGTCATTGATCTGCGGAACAATCCCGGTGGCCTGCTGGATCAGGCAATTGCGGTTTCCGATGCCTTCCTTGAGCGTGGTGAGATTGTCTCCACGCGTGGACGAAATGCCGAGGAAACCCAACGCTTTAATGCCCGATCGGGAGACCTGACCAAGGGCAAGCCGATCATCGTGCTTGTGAATGGCGGCTCTGCTTCCGCATCCGAGATTGTGGCCGGTGCCCTGCAGGATCAGAAGCGCGGCACCGTGCTGGGGTCGCGCACCTTCGGCAAGGGATCGGTGCAGACCATCATTCCGCTCGGCTCCAATGGCGCACTGCGCCTGACCACGGCGCGTTATTACACGCCTTCCGGGCGTTCCATTCAGGCCAAGGGTATCGATCCGGACATCATTCTGGTTCAGGATATTCCCGATGAGGTGAAGGAAAAGCTGGGTGGGCCTGCCGGCCCTTCCAAGGGCGAGGCTTCCTTGCGTGGGCATCTGAAGAATGGCGAGGAGGAACAGTCCGGTTCGCCGTCCTATGTGCCGCCAGAATCAAAGGATGACACCCAGCTCAAGCTGGCTGTGGAACTGATGAAGGGTACAGTGAAAAACGCTGCATTCCCTGCCAGCCCGGACAAGACCAGCCGCGCGAACTGACGCGTTGCTTTCCACCTGAAAAAGATAACCCCGCCTAAAATTTAGGCGGGGTTTTTTATTGTTCCCGTTGAAAAGCCGGTGGCGGCATCAATCCTGACATTCAATGCCCGGAACAGTCGGCACAAAAGCCTTGTTTTGTATGGGCCTGAATGGCGGACAGGGCCTTGGAAATGTGTGGAGAAGCAGAATCTCGTTTTATCGGAAAACATGCTTTTCCAGAGGCAAGTTGCGGTGCGGAAAGCCTTTTTCCCCTCACGATGCGTCATGTCAGCCCTATTGCCACCCTTCGGTCATGTTGCCGCCTTCATCGGGCTGTGTTAGGCACACCGAGATTTTCGAGGGCCGGGTTTTCTCCGCTCACGAGGTCGCACAAGAATATTCCCAACAGATCAAGGATTTGGGCTGAGACGGTGCCTTAAAGTGCGGGGCGGCTGCAAGTCCGAGAGAGGTGCGGGGTGGCGGAGACAATCGTGTCAGGCATGGCAGGTCGCTATGCGACAGCGCTGTTCGAACTGGCTAAGGCCTCGGACGCCATCGATACCGTGAATGCGGATCTCAATCGTCTTTCGGCAATGATTGCCGAGAGCGAGGATCTGGCCCGGCTCGTGAAGAGCCCGGTTTTTACGGCCGATGAGCAGCTGAAGGCGATCAGTGCGATTCTGGATAAGGCGGAGATTGCCGGTCTTGCCGGGAACTTCGTGAAGCTGGTGGCGAAAAATCGCCGCCTGTTCGGGTTGCCGGGCATGATCGCGGATTATGCCGCGCTCGTTGCCGCCCATCGCGGTGAGATCACGGCGCAGGTGACTGCGGCCGCGGCGCTGAGCGATGAGCAGCTTGCAGCCCTGAAAGATACGCTGGCCCAAAAGACCGGCAAGGACGTGAATCTCGATGTCACAGTCGATCCGTCCATCCTCGGTGGTCTCATTGTGAAGCTCGGCTCTCGCATGGTCGATGCTTCCCTGAAGACCAGACTCAATTCTATCCGGCATGCGATGAAAGAGGTCCGCTGATGGACATTCGAGCCGCTGAAATCTCTGCGATCCTGAAAGAGCAGATTCAGAACTTCGGTCAGGAAGCTGAAGTTTCCGAAGTCGGGCAGGTTCTCTCCGTCGGTGACGGTATCGCCCGCGTTTACGGCCTCGACAATGTTCAGGCCGGCGAAATGGTCGAGTTCGAGAACGGTACGCGCGGCATGGCGCTGAACCTCGAAGTCGACAATGTCGGTATCGTGATCTTCGGTTCCGACCGCGAGATCAAGGAAGGCCAGACCGTCAAGCGCACCGGCGCCATCGTGGATGCTCCGGTTGGCAAGGGCTTGCTGGGTCGCGTTGTTGACGCACTTGGCAACCCGATCGACGGCAAGGGTCCGATCGAATACACCGAGCGTCGCCGCGTTGACGTGAAGGCTCCCGGTATCATTCCGCGCAAGTCCGTGCATGAGCCGATGCAGACCGGCCTGAAGGCCATTGACGCGCTGATCCCGATCGGGCGTGGCCAGCGTGAGCTGATCATCGGTGACCGCCAGACCGGCAAGACCGCTGTTGCGCTTGATGCCATTCTGAACCAGAAGTCCGTCAATCAGGGCGACGATGAGAAGGCCAAGCTCTACTGCGTGTATGTCGCGGTAGGCCAGAAGCGCTCCACCGTTGCCCAGTTCGTGAAGGTTCTGGAAGAGCACGGCGCGCTGGAATACTCCATCGTTGTGGCTGCGACCGCTTCTGATCCGGCTCCCATGCAGTTCCTAGCGCCGTTCACCGGCACCGCCATGGGTGAATATTTCCGCGACAACGGCATGCATGCCCTGATCATCCATGATGACCTGTCCAAGCAGGCCGTGGCTTATCGTCAGATGTCGCTGCTGCTGCGTCGTCCTCCGGGCCGCGAAGCTTATCCGGGCGACGTGTTCTACCTGCACTCCCGTCTGCTGGAGCGCGCTGCGAAGCTGAACGACGACAATGGCTCCGGCTCCCTCACCGCCCTGCCGGTGATCGAGACCCAGGCGAACGACGTTTCGGCCTACATTCCGACCAATGTGATCTCGATCACTGACGGCCAGATCTTCCTTGAGTCCGATCTGTTCTATCAGGGCATTCGTCCTGCCGTGAACGTCGGCCTGTCGGTTTCTCGCGTGGGCTCCTCGGCCCAGATCAAGGCGATGAAGCAGGTTGCGGGCAAGATCAAGGGTGAGCTTGCGCAGTATCGTGAGCTGGCAGCCTTTGCCCAGTTCGGTTCGGATCTTGACGCTTCCACGCAGAAGCTGCTCAACCGTGGCGCACGCCTCACCGAGCTGCTGAAACAGAGCCAGTTCTCTCCCCTCAAGGTGGAAGAGCAGGTTGCTGTGATCTACGCCGGTACCCAGGGCTATCTGGACCCGCTGCCTGTAAAGAAGGTGCGCGAGTTCGAGCAGGGTCTGCTTCTGGCGCTGCGCTCGCAGAATCCCGAGATCCTGGATGCGATCCGCACCTCCAAGGAACTCTCCAAGGATACAGCTGAGAAGCTGACGAAGGTGCTCGACACCTATTCCAAGAGCTTCGCCTGAACGGCGTTTCCACGTTCCTCGAACCTGATGGACGGGCGCGATGGCGAGTCTGAAGGAACTTAGAAATCGCATCGCTTCGGTGAAGGCGACGCAGAAAATCACCAAGGCGATGCAAATGGTCGCCGCGGCGAAGCTGCGTCGTGCTCAGCAGGCGGCGGAGGCGGCTCGTCCTTATGCGAGCCGCATGGAAACCGTGCTGGGCAACCTTGCCGCAGGCATTGTGGGTAATGCACAGGCTCCGGTTCTGCTTGCGGGCACCGGACGGACTGAGACACATCTGCTGCTGGTGTGCACCAGCGAGCGTGGATTGTGCGGGGCCTTCAACACGTCCATCGTGCGTCTTGCTCGCGAGAAGACCCAGTCACTTCTGGCCGATGGCAAGGAAGTGAAGATCTTCTGTGTCGGCCGCAAGGGCTACGATCAGCTCCGCCGGGTGTTTCCTGACAATATCATTGAACTGGTGGATCTGCGCTCTGTGCGGACCATCGGCTTCAAGGAAGCTCAGGAAATCGCCACCAAGGTGCTGGCGATGCTGGACCGGGGCGCGTTTGATGTGTGCACGCTCTTCTATTCCAACTTCAAGAGCGTGATCCAGCAGGACCCGGTGGCACAGCAGATCATCCCTGCCAGCTTCCCCGAGCGGGAGACTGACGCGGCTGCGCCAATCTACGAATATGAACCGGCCGAGGAAGACATTCTCGCCGACCTTCTGCCGCGCAATGTGGCAGTGCAGATTTTCCGTGCCCTGCTTGAAAATCAGGCGTCTTTCTATGGTTCGCAGATGAGCGCCATGGATAACGCAACCCGCAATGCGGGTGACATGATCAAGAAGCAGACGCTGACTTATAACCGGACCCGCCAGGCCATGATCACGAAGGAACTCATCGAGATCATTTCTGGCGCCGAGGCGCTCTGACGCTTCACGACCGAGATACGAAGGACGACGAAAATGGCGAATAAGGTCGGACGCATCACCCAGGTCATCGGCGCCGTCGTCGACGTGCAGTTCGACGATCATCTGCCGGCGATTCTCAACGCGCTTGAAACCACCAACCAGGGCAACCGTCTGGTGCTCGAGGTTGCGCAGCACCTTGGCGAGAACACTGTTCGCACAATCGCCATGGATGCCACTGAAGGTCTGGTGCGTGGGCAGGACGTTGCCGACACCGGCGAGGCTATTCAGGTTCCTGTGGGCGATGGCACCCTTGGCCGTATCATGAACGTGATCGGCGAGCCGGTGGACGAAGTTGGGCCGATCTCTTACGAGACCACCCGCGGCATCCATCAGCCAGCTCCTTCCTATGCCGAACAGGCAACGGAAGCCGAGATTCTGGTCACCGGCATCAAGGTTGTGGACCTGCTGGCTCCTTACGCCAAGGGCGGCAAGATCGGCCTGTTCGGTGGCGCCGGCGTGGGCAAGACCGTGCTCATCATGGAGCTCATCAATAACGTCGCGAAGGCGCACGGTGGTTATTCCGTGTTCGCTGGCGTGGGTGAGCGTACCCGTGAGGGCAACGATCTCTACCACGAGATGATCGAGTCCAACGTGAACAAGGACCCGCACGAGAACGGTGGCTCTGCTGCCGGTTCCAAGTGCGCTCTGGTTTATGGCCAGATGAACGAGCCTCCGGGTGCGCGTGCACGTGTGGCCCTGACCGGTCTGACGGTTGCCGAGCATTTCCGCGATCAGGGGCAGGACGTGCTGTTCTTCGTGGACAACATCTTCCGCTTCACGCAGGCGGGTTCGGAAGTGTCCGCGCTTCTCGGCCGTATTCCTTCGGCGGTGGGTTATCAGCCGACGCTGGCGACCGACATGGGAACCCTGCAGGAGCGCATCACGACCACCACCAAGGGTTCGATCACCTCGGTGCAGGCCATTTATGTGCCGGCCGACGATCTGACCGATCCGGCCCCGGCCGCTTCCTTTACCCATCTTGATGCGACGACGGTGCTTTCGCGCTCCATCGCTGAAAAGGGTATCTATCCGGCCGTGGACCCGCTGGACTCCACCTCGCGCATGCTGTCTCCCGCCATTCTCGGCGAGGAGCACTACAACACCGCGCGTGAGGTTCAGCAGACCCTGCAGCGCTACAAGTCCCTCCAGGACATCATTGCGATCCTGGGCATGGACGAGCTTTCTGAAGAGGACAAGCTCACCGTGGCCCGTGCCCGCAAGATCGAGCGCTTCCTGTCCCAGCCTTTCCATGTGGCTGAAATCTTCACCGGCTCGCCCGGTAAGCTGGTGGACCTGAAGGACACCATCTCCGGCTTCAAGGGCTTGGTTGAAGGCAAGTATGACTACCTGCCAGAGCAGGCCTTCTACATGGTGGGTTCCATTGAGGAAGCCATCGAGAAGGGCAAGAAGATGGCTGCTGAAGCGGCGTGATGACAAAACTGAAGCGGGCGTGGAGAGCGCTCGCTTCAGTTGGTTCCAGTGATTATGGGCTTTGGGATCACCCTTGCGGGTCTGTGTGTTTCAAATCTGGAAATACATAGACAATTGTCCGGGACCTTCACGGGTGCGGACCTTGATCGCGGCCCGGTGTTCTGAGATGCGTGCTTGCGCATGCGACGTACAGACAGGTCCTTTCGGGACACGAGTCGGAGACGAAAAACGATGGCGACTCTTTCCTTTGAGCTTGTCTCGCCCGAAAAGCTGGTGTTTTCCGGCGAAGCGACGGAAGTGATCATTCCCGGCGCTGAGGGTGAGTTCGGCGTGCTTGCAGGGCATGGTCCGTTTGTGGGTATGCTCAAGCCCGGTATCCTGACCATTCGTGCTGCAGGCGCGGTTCAGCGCTTTTTTGTGCGTGGCGGCTTTGCTGAAGTGAACGCTGCAGGTTTGACTGTGTTGGCTGAACAAGCCGTGCCGGCAGATGAACTGGACCGGGAACATCTTCAGCAGCAAATTCAAAATGCGCGTGAAGATCTGGCTGACGCAAAAAGCGATGAAGCCCGGCAGCGTGCTGAAACCTTGTTGTCTGACCTGAAGCAGGTGGCCGAGGTGCTTTCCCGTGGGAACAGCAGCACCCACTGATAAGCCTGTGATCTGAGACATCAGATCGGGTTCTGATTTCAGGACGATGGCAGTTCTAGTAGATTTTAAAACCGGGGTTGGCTTTGCCGCCCCGGTTTTTTCATGCGCTGAGTTTAGCCTGTATTTTATCAGGATTCCCAGGTCATTCCGAATGGTGCGATACCCGGACGCCTGAGGAAAATACGACTGCTGAACAGATGGAACCGTATTCAGGCGTCATAAAGCAGAGTGCAGCGCCGTATCGCTATCTCAGCCGCATGGGCGAGCACTAGAAGGTCGCCATGTGAGCGGCTTTGCCGTGCTGCGCTTGGTCCCGCTTGGATGAGGTGGCTTGCTCTTGCTGGGACGATGGTATGCTGCCTGATCGGCTGGCAGCTTTGTAATATAATTCACACCTTGTGGGAGTTGCTCCCCACCCGGTCTTGTCTCGCGCGTGAGCGAACCCTAAAGCCTCGCCCCCTCAAACCGCCCGGCTGCTGATGTCGCCAGCCAAGTGGCTTGAAGGGTTCATGTTTCAGTTGCACTCATGGCACCATATCAGGGGCAGGGCATCGCCCTGCGCAAACCTGTGGCGTCTCTTCAGGAGAGCTTTTGGGTGGGAAACCCGGCTTCTGCCAAAGCGCCCTCAAAAGCATCTGCCGGCTGTGAGGACGTGACGGTGATATTGCGCTGGGGCAGATCAATTTCCACCTTTGCAGCGGGGTCAACCCCTTCTACCGCCTTGGTCACGCTCCGGGCGCAGCCACCGCATTCCATGTTTTCGATATGAAACTGCATGGGTCTTTCCTCTGGTGAGTCTTCTGCACAAATGTGAGACTTGCCCGTGTGGGAAGGTCAAGGGGCGAAATGTTCCAAGGTGTCGTTTGCATGTTGACCTTCCCAATGTTGGAAGGCGTAATCTGCCTGCCAGTCAGAGGTTTAAAAGGATAAATGCAGTGAGCGCGCCGGTGAACAATCCTTCTGTCGAGGTGAGGTCTGTCACGCTGTCGGTTGAGGGTATGACCTGCGCGTCCTGTGTTGGGCGGGTTGAAAAGGCGCTGGGTGCCGTGCCGGGTGTGCAGAGTGCCAGTGTGAATCTGGCAACTGAAAAGGCCAGTGTGAAGGCTGCATCCTCGGTGCCCTATAGTGCTTTGGTCGCTGCGGTGGAGAAGGTGGGTTATGAGGTGCGCGCCACCACACGCACCCTCTCCATTGAAGGCATGACGTGCGCCTCCTGCGTGGGCCGGGTGGAAAAGGCCTTGCAAGCTGTGCCGGGTGTGACACGAGCGCAGGTGAATCTGGCAACCGAACGGGCAAGTGTTGAAGGCAGTGCAGACCCTGATCTGCTCCTGCAGGCTGTCGACAAGGTGGGCTATACCGCGCATCTGCTGGACGGTGATGGACCGCAGGAAACAACGGTTTCCGAGCGCAAGGAAGTGGAGGCCGCCCATCTTAAAAAAGTGGTGCTTGTTGCCGCCGTGCTGACCTTTCCGGTCTTTTTGCTGGAAATGGGGGCGCATCTCATTCCCGGCATGCACCATCTCATCATGGATACCATCGGCATGGAGGCGAACTGGTATCTCCAGTTCGTGCTGACAACGCTGGTGCTGTTCGGGCCGGGCCAGCGCTTTTATCGCAAGGGTGTGCCGGCGCTGCTGAAGCTGGCTCCGGATATGGACAGCATGGTCGCAGTGGGAACGTTTGCGGCCTATGCCTATTCAGTTGTCGCAACCTTCCTGCCGGGCCTGCTCCCAGCCGGAACCGTGCATGTCTATTATGAGGCGGCGGCGGTCATCGTCACCCTCATCCTTATCGGGCGTTATCTGGAAGCGCGGGCGCGCGGGCGCACCTCGCAGGCCATTACCCGGCTGGTGGGGCTTCAGGCGCGCACGGCGCGGGTGCGTCGTGAGGGGCGCACGCAGGATGTCGCGATTGCAGATGTGGCCCCCGGTGATGTGGTGGAGGTGCGCCCCGGCGAGAGAGTGCCGGTGGATGGCGAGGTGGTTGATGGAGAAAGTTATGTCGATGAATCGATGATCACCGGCGAGCCGATTCCCGTGCAGAAAAAGGCGGGTGGCACTGTTGTGGGTGGCACGGTGAACCAGAACGGCGCCTTTGCCTTTCGTGCCACGGCGGTTGGCGGGGCCACCGTTCTTTCGCAGATCATCCGCATGGTGGAAGATGCACAAGGCTCTAAACTGCCGATCCAGACGCAGGTGGACAAGGTGACCATGTGGTTCGTGCCGGCGGTCATGGGGATTGCTGCGCTCACCTTCATCATCTGGCTCATCTTCGGGCCTTCGCCGGCGCTGACCTTTGCATTGGTGAATGCGGTGGCGGTGCTCATCATCGCCTGCCCCTGCGCCATGGGGCTGGCGACACCCACCTCCATCATGGTGGGTACCGGGCGCGGCGCGGAAATCGGCGTGCTGTTCCGCAAGGGCGAGGCGCTGCAACTGCTGAAGGATGCCAAAGTTGTGGCGGTGGACAAGACCGGCACCCTCACCGCCGGCCGACCCGCACTGACGGATCTGGATATTGCGCCGGGCTTTGAGCATGGGCAGGTGCTGGGCGCGATTGCGGCGGTGGAGGCAAAGTCCGAGCACCCCATCGCGCGGGCGATTGTGGAGGCGGCACAGGCGCAGAATATCGCCTTGCCGCAGGTCAGCGTATTTAAATCCGTGACCGGCTTTGGTGTGCGTGCGCAAGTCCATGCAGCAAATGGGCAGGCAGTGCGGGTGGAGATTGGAGCAGACCGCTTCATGCAGAAACTCGGGCTGGATGTTGCCGCCTTTGCCAGCAGTGCGGAACGTCTGGGCCACGAGGGGAAGACCCCGCTCTATGCGGCGCTGGATGGACAACTGGCCGCCATTGTGGCTGTGGCGGACCCCATCAAGGAAACGACCCCCGCTGCCATTGCCGCCTTGCATGAGCAAGGCCTGAAAGTGGTGATGATTACCGGAGACAACCGCCGCACGGCTGAGGCGATTGCCCGCAAGATTGGCATTGACGAGGTGGTGGCCGAGGTTCTGCCCGAGGGCAAGGTGGAGGCCGTGCGCAAGCTGAAGGCGCAATATGGCAGCCTCGCCTATGTGGGCGATGGCATTAATGATGCGCCTGCACTTGCAGAGGCCGATGTGGGCTTTGGCATTGGCACGGGCACGGATATTGCCATTGAGACGGCGGATGTGGTGCTGATGTCCGGCAGCCTGAAGGGGGTGCCCAATGCCATTGCGCTTTCGCGCGCCACCATTGGCAATGTGCAGCAGAACCTGTTCTGGGCCTTTGCCTATAATACGGCGCTGATCCCGGTTGCGGCCGGGGTGCTGTATCCGCTGTGGGGCATCTTGCTCTCTCCGGTGCTGGGGGCAGGGGCCATGGCGCTGTCCAGCGTGTTCGTGCTGGGCAATGCCCTGCGTCTGCGCCATTTCCGTGCGCCGGTTGTATAGGGCAGGAGAGGCGCATCATGAATATCGGGCAGGCCGCGCAGGCATCCGGCGTCAGTGCCAAGATGATCCGCTATTATGAGCAGATTGCGCTCATCAAGGCTGTGGGGCGCACGGCGGCAGGCTATCGCGATTATGCGGTGGAGGATGTGCATGAGCTGCGCTTCATTCGCCGCGCGCGCGATCTGGGCTTTTCTATTGCCGAAATTACGGAACTGCTGAGCCTGTGGCGTGACCGAAGCCGGCGTAGCGCGGATGTCAAGGCCATTGCCCTGGTGCGGATCGAGGATCTGCGTCAGCGTATTGCGGGCATGGAGCAGATGGCGGCGACGCTGGAGCATCTGGCCGAGTGCTGCTCAGGCGATGAGCGGCCCGATTGCCCCATTCTGGATGATCTGGAGAAGGGGGAATATCTGGCGCAGGGGCATGGCCCCGCGCGCCGCCTGCATGGGGCAGTGCATAAGCCCTGAACTGTCAGGGGCAAGGGCAACACGGGCGGTTTGGTCGCTCTCCGGATCAGCCGCTGGAGGAAGGCTGGCCGATTTGGGGCGCGCATACAGCCCACGCCGAGGGCACCGGGAGTGGGCTGTTACGGCGTAGCGGGTTTGAAAATTCAGGCACCTGTCTTGCGGACCCAGAGCTGGAAGCCATCTTCCAGTATCTCCAGCTTATGTGTGTAGCAGGCCACGAAAGCATCAATGGCGGGCTTGGGCGTGCCGTGCTGGTTGTATTGCGGATCATCCCACAGATAGTCATCAAAGCCGATGATGGCTCCCACCTTTGCAGCCCGGAAGGCGAGAACGGCGTCTTCCAGCACATCGCAGCTCCAGTGGCTGCCATCCACATAGATGAAGTCGAATGACTCACGGGGCTGGTTCATCAGCACATCGCCGGATTTGCCGAGGATGAGATCCACCTTCCCGCGCTGGCCGGTGGCCTCCAGATTCGCCATCAAATTGTCTTGCTGATGAATATCAACACAGGTCAGGCGCGCATCCGGATGGGTGAGGATATTATCCAGAAGCCATGTTGCGGAGCGTCCCTCATGGGTGCCGATTTCCAGCATGGCACAGGCCTGTCCTGCCAGGGGAGACAGGTGCTTCTCGAAAACCGGGATATTGCCGCTGAACCAGTCAAAATTGAACATGTAGGGCATGAGGCATCCTGAAGAATGGATGGTCTGGCAATCAATTATCACTGTCCCAGTATCTCATGATTTCAATTCTGCTTCATTACAACTTTATGTATATGTGCGAATGACAGGTCGGCAGGGCAGGGCGCGGCTCAGAAGAAGCTTTGCGGGTCCACATCAATTGCCACCCGCACATCGCCGGTGGGGCGGGGGGCAATGCTGCGCCATTCGCGCAAATAGGCGGAAAGGTCCACCTCGCGCGGGCAGCGGGCCAGAAGCCGCCAGCGGTGCCGCCCGCGCAGCACGGCAAGTGGAGCCTCGGCGGGGCCAAGAATGCGCACTTGCGGCACAATGGGGGCGCTGGCCAGCAGGCGGCGGGCATGGCCTTCCGCCGCAGGCCCGGTGCTGGCGGAAATGATAAGCGCGGCCATGCGCCCGAAGGGTGGCAGAACGGCCTCTTCCCGCGCGGCGATCTCTGTATCGTAGAAGGCATCGCGCTCACCCAGCACCAGCGCGCGCATCACTGGATGTTCCGGCATGTGGGTCTGGATAAAGCCGCGCCCTTCCGTCTTGCCACGCCCGGCACGCCCGGCCACCTGATGCACAAGCTGGAAGGTGCGCTCGGCGGCACGCGGGTCGCCATGGCCAAGGCCCACATCGGCATCCACCACCCCCACCAGCGCAAGGCCGGGGAAATTGTGCCCCTTGGCGACAAGCTGGGTGCCGACAACCACATCCACCTCGCCCTTCGCCACGGCATCCAGTTCGGCCCGCATACGCTCCACCCCACCCAGAATATCTGAGGAGAGCACCATGGAGCGGGCATTGGGGAACAGGGTCTGCACCTCTTCCTGCAAGCGCTCCACGCCAGGGCCGACAGGCACCATGCTGTCCTTGGAGTTACATTCCGGGCAATGCTCGGGCACGGGGGCCTGATAGCCGCAATGGTGGCATTCCAGCCGCCGCCGGTAGCGGTGCTCCACCAGCCATGCGGTACAGGACGGGCACTTCATGCGGTGGCCGCAGGAGTTGCACAAGGTGAGCGGGGCATAGCCGCGCCGGTTGAGGAAGAGCAGGGCCTGCCCGCCATCTTCCAGCGTCTGGTTGATTTCGCCCTCAAGGCGCGGGGCAATCCAGCGCCCGCGCGGCGGGCCTTCCTTGCGCAGGTCAATGGGCAAAAGGCCGGGCACCTTCGCCCCGCCAAACCGCACCGGCAGGGGCAGGCGCTGATAGCGGCCACGCCGGGTGTTCACCTCGGTTTCGATGGAGGGCGTGGCCGAAGCCAGCACGATGGGCACCCCCACCATGCGCGCGCGCACCACGGCCATATCGCGGGCATTGTAGGAAACGCCGTCATCCTGCTTGTAGGCGGGGTCATGCTCCTCATCAATGATGATGAGGCCAAGATCGACAAAGGGCAGGAACAGGGCGGAGCGTGCGCCTGCCACCACCTTCACCTCGTCAGAGGCAACGCCTTCCAGCGTGCGGGCGCGGCGGCGGGCGGAAACACCGGAATGCCATTCGGCCGGCTTCACGCCAAAACGCTTGGTGAAGCGATCCAGAAACGCCTGTGTGAGCGCGATTTCCGGCAGGAGGATCAAGACCTGCCGCCCGTCACGAATGGCCTGCGCCACCCCTTCGAAATAGACTTCCGTTTTGCCGGAGCCGGTCACACCATCCAGCAGGAATACCTGAAAGGCATGGGCCTCCACGGCAGCCCGCAAGGTGGCGGCGGCCTCATCCTGCGCCGGGGCAAGGGTGGCGGGGGCGTGGTCCGGGTCTGGTGGATAGGCGGCAGGTTCGGGGGGCAGCACCAGTGTTTCCAGCGCGCCATCATCCACCAGCCCATCCACCACGGAAGGCGAGACGCCCGCCTCGCGCGCGGCCTCCGTCTTGCCGCGCACGAAACCATCGGCCAGAAAATCCAGCAGGCGGGTACGCGCGGCGGTGTCGCGTTCAGGCTGCTTGCCGGTGGCGCGCACGCCCACCCGCTCGCGCGGGGCATTCACTGTCTCGCCATGGCGCAGGGCCATGCGCAGCACCATGCCGCGCGGGGCAAGGGTGTAATCGGCCATCCAGTCGATGAGGCGCAGCAACTCCGCCGGCAAGGGCGGGTAGGGCAGTCTGGATTTGATGGCCTTCAGCTTTTTGGGGTCCAGCTTGCGCGGGCTGTCCTCAGGCATGGCAGAAGGCCAGACGCAGCCCAGCACCACCCGGCTGCCCAGCGGCACGCGCACAATATCTCCCGCAGCCAGCTCCATGCCTTCCGGTACGGCATAGCTGTAGGGGGTATCCAGCGCGATGGGCAAAAGCACATTCACAAGGCGTGGGGCAGCGAACAGATCCATGCGCGTGTTGTGGGCCGGGAGGGATGAAACGTCAAAGGCCGCAGTGCATGTTTCACAGCCCGGGGAAAGAGCGCTGGGCAGGACCGTGCGCGTGGCTTATGCTGCCCGTTGAATGATGCAGGGGCAGCCAAATGGGCCGTGCGGGTAAAATATACCTGATATGGCCCGCGCGCGGCAGGCTGCCCTCTTGCTTTGTGCGTGCCGCGCCTCTACCTGCTCGGCCATGAAGTTTCTAGATCAAGCCAAGGTTTATGTGCGCTCTGGTGACGGCGGCGCAGGTTGCGTCTCTTTCCGGCGCGAAAAATTCATCGAGTTCGGCGGCCCCAATGGTGGTGACGGCGGACGCGGCGGTGACGTGTGGATTGAGTGCGTGGATGGCCTCAACACGCTGATTGACTATCGCTACCAGCAGCATTTCAAGGCCAGGAAGGGCGATCACGGCCGCGGGGCCAATTGCACCGGGGCCAAGGGTGCGGATGCGGTGTTGCGCGTGCCGGCTGGCACGCAGATCTTCGATGAGGATGACGAGACGCTGCTGGCGGACATGACCGAGGTGGGCCAGCGCATCTGCCTGATGCGGGGTGGCAATGGCGGTTTCGGCAATGCCCAGTTCAAGACCTCCACCAATCAGGCCCCCCGGCGCGCCAATCCCGGCCTTGAGGGCGAGGAAAAGTGGATCTGGCTGCGGCTGAAGCTGATTGCAGATGCCGGGCTTGTGGGCCTGCCCAATGCCGGCAAATCCACCTTTCTTGCGGCAACCACCTCGGCCAAGCCCAAGATCGCCGATTATCCCTTCACCACCCTGCATCCCGGCCTTGGCGTGGTGCGGGTGGATGGGCGCGAGTTCGTGCTGGCCGATATTCCCGGTCTCATCGAGGGCGCGCATGAAGGCGTGGGCCTTGGAGACCGCTTCCTTGGCCATGTGGAGCGCTGCCGTGCGCTGTTGCATCTGGTGGATGGCTCCAGCATGGATGCCGCCGAGGCTTATGCTGCCGTGCGTGGCGAACTGGAGGCCTATGGCAACGGGCTGGATGAAAAGCCCGAGATTGTCGCCCTCTCCAAGGTGGATGCGCTGTCTCCCGAACTGCTGGAAGAGCAGAGGGCCAGCCTGAAGGCTGCCTGTGGGCAGGAGCCGCTTCTTCTGTCCGCGCAATCTGGTCAGGGTGTGCAGGAGGCGCTGCGGGCGCTGCTGTCCATCGTGGAGCAGGCGCGGGTGGAGGAGAAGGAAGCCGAAACCGCGCATCAGACCTGGCAGCCCTGATTTCACGGCAACCCTGATCTGACGGCAGCCCCGTGCGGGCTGCCGAACCGGGGCGATGTGGCGCTTGGGGTCAACCTGAGTGCCCGCCGCCGCTGTAAGTGCGGCGCACTCAGCCGGGCGGAGCACGCCGCAGGTCAAGCCGGTAGCGTACGAAGTCATCCGCCGGGGTGAAGCTGTCATAAAGTGTGCGCGCCGGGTTGCCTGCCTGTGTATGCCAGTAAAGGGTGGACCAGCCCCGACTCTGCCCCAGATCAACCAGATCCTGAACCAGCGCCCTGCCGATTCCCTGCCCCCGGCAGTTCTCATCCACGAACAGGTCTTCCAGATAACACACAGGCGCCTTTACCCAACTGCCCTCATGCAGCACGCAGAGGCTGAAGCCGCATAATTGGCCGTCACTTTCCGCCACGCGCCCCAGCATGGGCACGGCGGGGTTCAGCAGACGCTGCCATGTGTGAAGGGTGACCTGCTCCGGCACATGCGCCGCGTAAAAGCGGTTGTAGCCAGCCCACAGGGTGCGCCAGCGGGCCTCGTCCCGCTCTTCAATATCGCGGATTTCAAGGCTCATGGCGTCCTCACATCATGGGTTGGTCTGGCAGATCGGCCGGATGCTACGGGATTACCCGGCATTTTGAAGAAAAGCGCGGGGATTGCCCAGCTTCTTCCGCCCTGCATCGACGCCCACCGCAAAAAGCTGTATCAGGCCCCATCTTCCTTCCGTGCGCCGCATGCGGCGGCTGCGCTTTCTGGCTTTGTGATCCCCATGAGCACCGTGGATTCTGCACTTCCCGTTCCCGCGCTGACAGATTTCAGGCGTATCGTCATCAAGGTCGGCTCGGCCCTGCTGGTGGACCGAGACCGGGGCAGGGTGCGCTTGCCGTGGCTGATCTCGCTGGTGGAGGATATTGGCACGCTGCACCGGCGCGGCTGCGATGTGATGGTGGTGTCCTCCGGCGCGGTGGCGATGGGACGCACCGTTCTGAACCTGCCCGCAGGCACATTGCGGCTGGAGGATAGCCAGGCCGCCGCCGCCGTGGGGCAGGTGGCTCTCTCGCGCACATGGGCCGAGGCGCTGGCGCATGAGGATATCACCGCCGGGCAGGTTCTGCTGACCCTTGGTGATACGGAGGAACGCCGCCGCTATCTCAATGCCCGCTCCACACTGGAGCGGCTGATGGATCTGCGCGCGGTGCCGATCATCAATGAGAATGACACGGTTGCCACCAGCGAAATCCGCTATGGCGATAATGATCGCCTTGCTGCCCGCGTCGCCACCATGGCCAGCGCGGATCTGCTGGTGCTGCTCTCCGATATTGACGGGCTGTACACAGCCCCCCCGGCGCAGGACCCGACAGCGGCCCATATTCCGGTGGTGCCGCGCATCACGGGTGAGATTGAGGCGATGGCGGGTGCTGCGGCATCCGAACTCTCGCGCGGGGGCATGCGCACCAAGATTGAGGCGGGCAAGATCGCCACCAATTCCGGAACCCATATGGTGATCGCCTCCGGTCAGGTGAAAAACCCGTTGCGGCAGATTCGCGAGGGCGGGCGCTGCACGTGGTTCCTCACCTCGGCCAATCCGGTGCGGGCGCGCAAGAGCTGGATTTCCGGTGCGCTGGAGCCGCGCGGCACGCTGTATCTGGATGAAGGTGCCGTGGCGGCGCTGCATCGCGGGGCAAGCCTTCTGCCGGCGGGGATTCGCCGCATTGAGGGTCAGTTCGAGCGGGGGGATGCCGTGGTACTGCGCGGGCCGGATGGTCTCGAGATCGGCCGTGGGCTGGTGGCATATGATGCGGCGGATGCCCTGCGCATTATCGGCCGTTCCACCCATGAGATCGAGGAATTGCTGGGCCACCATGGCCGTTCCGAGATGGTGCACCGGGACGACATGGCGCTGGGTGCAAAATAACGGCTATCGTCTCTCGGCGGGGTTCATGGTTTTGCCTGCGGGCAGTTCATGATAGACAGATCGTCCCATTAATGCCCGAGAGAGGGAATTTCTGTCATGACCACCGCTCCCGCCGCCCGTGTGAATGCCCCCGCCATTGCGGAGCGGGCCACGCCGCCGGCAGGGCTGGAGGCGGCCATGATGGAGATGGGCCAGCGTGCTCGCGCTGCCGCCCGGATTCTGGCCCTTGCCGATGGTGAGGTGAAGACCAGAGGGTTGCGCGCTGCCGCCAATGCCCTGCGCGCCGCGAGCGCCGAGATTCTTGAGGCCAATGCGCAGGATCTCGCGCGGGCCCGCGCCGATGGCATGGCCGAATCCTTTATTGATCGCCTCACCCTCACGCCCGCCCGCGTGGAAGGCATGGCCGCTGGTGTCGAGCTGGTGGCCGATCTGGCCGACCCTGTTGGCAAGGTGCTGGAAAGCTGGACCCGGCCCAATGGCATGACCATTGACCGGGTGCGCACGCCCTTGGGCGTCATCGGCGTTATTTATGAAAGCCGCCCCAATGTGACGGCAGATGCCGCAGCCCTGTGTGTGCGCGCCGGCAATGCGGTGATTCTGCGTGGCGGTTCAGACAGTCTCGCTTCATCCGGGGCTATTCACCGCGCCTTTGTGGCCGGGCTGGCTTCCGTTGGCCTGCCTGCGGATGCGGTGCAGTTTGTGAATATTGCGGACCGCGCTGCCGTGGGCCTGATGCTGGCTGGCCTTGGCGGCAATGTGGATGTGATTGTGCCGCGCGGTGGCAAGGGCCTTGTGGCGCGGGTGCAGAGCGATGCGCGCGTGCCCGTGTTCGCGCATCTGGAAGGCATCGTGCATGTCTTCGTGGACAAGGCGGCCGATCTGGACATGGCGAAAAGCGTGGTGCTGAACGCCAAGATGCGCCGCACCGGCATTTGCGGGGCCGCTGAAACCCTGCTGGTGGACAAGTCTGTCGCCTCCACCCATCTCAGCCCGCTGGTGGAGATGCTGCTGGATGCCGGCTGCGAGGTACGCGGCGATGCTGCCGCACAGCAGGTGGATGCGCGCGTGAAGCCGGCCGGGGATGAGGACTGGGATACCGAGTATCTCGATGCCATCATCTCCGTAAAGCTGGTGGATGGGCTGGATGAGGCCATCCACCACATCGAGACCCATGGCTCCCACCACACGGATGGCATCATCACCGCTGATCCGCAGGCGGCGCTGCGCTTCCTCTCCGAGGTTGATTCGGCGATTGTGGTGCACAATGCCTCCACCCAGTTCGCGGATGGCGGCGAGTTCGGGTTCGGTGCTGAAATCGGCATTGCCACCGGGCGCATGCATGCGCGCGGGCCGGTGGGGGCAGAGCAACTGACCTCCTTCAAATACCGCATTCATGGTGCGGGACAGACGCGCGCGTGAACATGATGGCGGGTGCTTTCAACCAGCGCCCGCCCTTGTCGCCGACCGGGGCGGGGGATGTGCGCCGTGTGCCTCCGGCGATGGCGGGCCTGCGCATCGGCCTGATGGGCGGCAGCTTCAACCCGGCACATGAAACGCACCGGGCTGTGGCACTGCTGGCCATGAAGCGTCTGGGGCTGGACCGCGTCTGGTGGCTGGTGACCCCCGGCAACCCGTTGAAAGACAATTCCGCACTGCCCTCCCTTGAGATGCGCGTGGCCTATGCCCGGCATGTGGCGCGCCATCCGCGCATCATCGCCACCGGATGCGAGGCGCTGTGGGGCGTGCGCTATACGCATGAAACCGTAAAGCAGTTGAAGCATCGCCTGCCGGGGGTGCATTTTGTCTGGATCATGGGGGCGGATAATCTCATCCAGTTCAACCGCTGGGAGAAGTGGCGCGAGATTGCAGCACTGATGCCGATTGCGGTGGTGGACCGGGCCGGGGCCAGTATGGGGGCGGTTTCTGCTCCCGCTGCAAGGGCGTTAGGCCGCTACCGCCTACCGGAACGCCTGGCCCTGAATCTGCCCACCATGAAGCCGCCCGCATGGGTGTTTCTGCATGGGCTGAAATCCACCATGTCTTCCTCGCAGATCCGTGCGCGCAAGGCACAGTGATGCGGGAAAGTGGGTGTTGCTTGTGAAAGCAGCACTGCCGCCTTGAAAATTGGCGCGTTTATCTGCAATCTAAAGACAGAGACGGCGCACGCTCTTGTGCCCGCAACTGAAGAGGAACCGGAGCCCTGTCCACGACGGCTCTCCCGGCAGACGCCGAGGCGAATACCAACGCCACCACGCCTGCCACCGTTTCTGAAGCGCCCAAGGACGCGGAAGAAACACTCGCACTCATCATCGCGCGTCTGGAAGACGACAAGGCTGAAGAGCTTGTCTCCATTGATCTGCGCGGGAAGACCTCCATTGCCGATTTCATGGTCGTTGCCTCAGGTCGCTCGCAGCGGCATGTGGGTGCAATCGCCGATCATCTGGTCGAGTCGCTGAAGGCTGTTGGCATGCGCAATGTGCGTGTTGAAGGCCAGCCCGCTTGCGACTGGGTCCTGATCGACGCCAATGACGTGATCGTGCATGTGTTCCAGCCTGAAGTCCGCACCTTCTACAATATCGAGAAGATGTGGTCGGGTTCCACGCCGGCCTGAGGGCCGGCGGGATAAGGCCTGAGAACGGGTGCGTCTTCTTCTTGCCAGTGTCGGCCGGCTGAAAGCCGGGGCTGAACGCGATCTTGTTGCGCGTTATATCGAGCGGGCGCGGGCCACCGGCCGCTCGCTCGGGTTCGGCGATGTCCAGATGGTGGAGATTGCCGAATCCTCCGCCCGTCGTGCGGAAGATCGCATGGCGGAAGAGGGGGCAGCGCTTCTGGCCGCCTGCCCGCCTGGTGCCCTGCTTGTGGCGCTGGACCCGCGCGGTCGCAATCTTTCCAGTGAGGACCTGTCTGCCCGCATGGGGCAGGAGCGGGATAATGGACGTTCTGCCATGTGCCTGCTGATCGGCGGGGCAGATGGCCTGAGCGATGCGGTGCGCGCGCGCGCCTCACTGCTGCTGGCCTTTGGCGCGGCCACTTTCCCGCATCAACTGGTGCGCGTGATGTTGGCCGAGCAGATCTATCGCGGCATGACCATTCTCTCGGGGCATCCCTATCATCGGGCCTGAGGGCGTGGGCACGATAATGCCCTGAACATGAAAAAGGCCGGCGGGAGAACCCGACCGGCCTTTTCTTTTGTGTATGCCCCACCTGCCTGAAGGCGGGGCATATATCACTGCTTGGAAGCGGTATGTGCGCGCTCCGCATGCTCACGCCCAGCCAGAAGCGAGCGAATGAGCACGGCAATGGTGGTGCCATTGTGCAGTACGGAGGTGGTGATAGGCGAAAGATAGCCCGCCGCCGCACTGGCCAGAATGGCGGAGTTTGCACCCACCGCGATCTTGAAGTTCGAGTTGATGAGGCGCATGGCCTCCTGCGAAATCTCCACGATCGAGGAGAGCGAACCCAGCCGGTCCTCGGTCAGCACGATATCAGCGGTTGCCCGCGCAATATCTGCCGCCTTCGGCATGGCAACACCCACATGGGCCGCCATCAGGGCCGGGCCGTCATTCACACCATCACCCACAAAGGCCACCTTGGCACCGGCCTCTTTCAGCTCGGTGATGATGTTGGCCTTATCCTCGGGCTTCTTCTCATAATACACCTTGTCCATGCCCAGCGTTTTGCCGAAGGCCAGAGCCTTGGCCTTTTCATCGCCGGTAATCATGACAAGCTGCTTCACACCCAGCTCGCGCAGGCGGTTGAGGGTGGCTTCTGCATCCGCCCGCAATTGATCGCGCAGGGCGATCACGGCGAGAGGCTTGTTGTCGCGCGCCACATAGAGAAGCGATTTGCCCTCGGCCTGGAACTTGGCGATCAGCTCGTTTTCCCCCTTGAAGGAAACATGCTCATCCTCTTCCAGGAAGCGGCGGCTGCCAAAGCGGATCATCTCGCCCTGCACGACACCTTCAACACCATGCCCGACGATGAAGTTCACTTCCTCGTGCGGGATGTGGGCCAGATGTTTCTCACGCGCAAAGGCCACCACGGCACGGGCTATGGGGTGCGTGGTGTGCTCACCCAGAGAGGCTACAACCGCGAGGGCATGCTCTTCGGTCACATCATCTGCAAGGGCGCAGATATCCGTCACCTGAAGCGTGTTCTCCGTGAGAGTGCCGGTCTTGTCGAACACAACCGTATCGACAGCCGCCAGTCCCTCGATGGCCTGCCCGCTCTTGACAAGGCAACCCTTGCGGGCACCCTGATACATGGCGGTTTTGAGCGCGATGGGGGTGCCGAGCTTCACGGTGCAGGAATAATCCACCATGAAAACCGATTCCATGCGCTGCACGCTGCGGGTGAGCGCAAATACGCCCGCAGCCGAGGCAAGGGTGATGCCGACGCGCTTGTCGGCGATCTGGTCGGCAACCGCCTCAATCTCCGCCGGCCGCTCCAGTGCGTCCTGAATGTAGCGGGTGATGCGGCCCGTGGTGGTGGATTCACCCACACGTTCAGCCCGGATGATGAGGCTTCCATCCGTAACGATGCCACCGGCAAGTGCCGGGCTGCCAGCCGTGCGCGGCATGGGCAGGCTTTCACCTGTCACGGCCGACTGGTCAACATAGGCATCACCGGAAATCACGGTGCCATCAATCGGGATGGTTTCACCAACGCCGACCACAACATGCTCGCCGCCCTTGAGCGACTTGAACGGCACCTGGATCTGCTCACCGCTGTCGAGCTGAACCCACACATCATCCGGCGTGCGATGCAGGAGTGAGCGCAACAGCTCATCCGAACGCTCGGCGGTGGTGGACTCGATATAGTCGGCAAGCTCCACCAGAAAGCGGGTGAAGTTGGCGGTGGTGTAATCTCCGCGCAGGCTGGGCAGGCCCATGGAGAGCGCGTCCAGCACTTCCACCTTCAGCCCGTGCTGCACACCGGCCACGGCCCCTTTGACAAGGGTTGGCGCGATGTTGAGCCAGGTGACGGCAGCTGCCGCTGGCTTGGGCAGGAAGTAGGCTGAAATCAGCGAGGCCGCAGACAGGATCAGCGGCGAGCTGTTGGTGGTCGGCGGTTCCGCCAGTGGCGGAACATTGCTCGGTGGCTCGGCAGCGGTTGCGAGAATCGTCCCCCGCGCATCCGGTGAACCATCATAGGTAACGATGATTGACCGGCAGCCGGGGTTGATCCGAACCGCCTTCACGCCGCGCAGATCGCGAACAGCTGTCGCGGCACGCGACAACTGTTCCGGGTCCGCGTCGAGCCGCAAGCGCAGCCGATTGGCGACCTCGTGGGCGACACGGATATTCATGGCGGACTCAGCTCCCCGAAGTGGTGGAGAGGTCGGTCTCGGCCGCAGGCTCGGAGGCGGCGGCTACTTCTGCTTCCGCATCCTGCAGGCGCTCCTTCAGTTCCTCAATGCCGTTCTGGAGCAGGGCCCAGGCCTGCACGGCAGAACGCAGAATGGTGCGCTGTGCGGTTTCATTGGTGAGCAGATATGCAGCGCCTGCACCAATGGCGAGGCCCTTGATAAGCGAATCCGCAGACGGGTGCTGGTGCCAGTTGAGGCCACCGGGAGCAGCGCCAGCGGCCTGCGCGTTGCCAGCTGCGGCATTGGGCTGCTGTGCAAAAGGCGCACCGGGCGGGAAGGGGAAGCCGGGAGGCGGCACAGCGCCGGGAGCAAAGCCGGGGGCCTGCTGCTGGGCTGCGGCGTAATCTGCGCGCGGGTTCTGCTGGTAGGGTCCAGCCTGCTGCTCGGCACCCTGCGGCACGCCATAGCCATTCTGGTCCTGTGGCTGGCCCTGCTGCGGCTGACCCTGCGGGCCAGCGCCGTAACCATAGAAATGATAGTGGTAGTGGACGCCCTGATCGTTCCCGTTCTTGTCCGACATCGTCTTGCTCCTGAAGTCTGGGTATGCGGCCATTGGCCGGAATGCTGGAGGCAGGGTCAGCCCGCTGTGTTGTCCTTGTCCGTGGCTGCCTTGAACACATGCGTGAAGGCAGAGCGGACATCTGGACGGTTCATCAATACCACGGCGCCGGCGCCAATGGCTGCACCAATCCAGAAATTGGAGCCGCTGGCGCGGGCGATACGGGTGAAGTTGCTGAGGCTGAAACCATCACGCAATACGCCTTCGAGCACATCCAGTGCATCAATGCGGCGCGCTCCGCCACCCGGCTGAGGTCCTGCACCCTGCGGCCCTGCATCCTGTGGGCCAGCGCCCTGGGGACCCGCACCATAACCACCCTGACCCTGACCATAGTAGGGACCGGACTGCGGGCCACCCCATTGCTGGTTGTAATTCGACATCAGTTTCCCCTCAAACATTCGAACACGTTAGGTGTTGGGTTGCACCGCAAGAGATGTGGCGCATGTGTCAAAGCGTGATGACACGTTCGTTTCTCAGGCGATATGTGCCTCCAGTATGGCCCGCACCTCTTCCGGGTCCGCCTTCAGCAGGCGCTCCCAAACCGGTGCGGCAATGGCTTGCGGGTCATATTCCACGATAACGGAAAGCGCTGATGCGTTGACCCGCGTATCCTTCACCCCTTTTACCCGCGCCACCAGATCTATGAAGGGTGCAGGATCAGCTTTCGGCAAATGCGCGAGCGCTGTCAGGCTGAGCTTGAGGCGAATGCGGCCCGGCACATGATGCACAATCATGATGTAACGGCGCAGATCGAAAAAAGGGGTCAGGTCGGGGATCATTACGGCTGGCGTTCCTTGTCTTCCACCCATTCGTATATCTCTGGCTCAAGGGTTGCCAGAGCACAACTGCATCCTCCCCACTTCCCTTTGCCGCAGGACGAACCGCCGCAGGAGGAGGGGATAAAGCGGACCCGCTCCTTGGCCCGCCACATTTCCAGCAGGCTGCGGGCATTGTCTGGTGTCGTGGACACGCCAATGGCCAGCTGGTCCACGGTCACGCGATGGTGGTCCAGCATGTAGCGTTTTACATCGGACAGAGTGGTCATGGACGCATCTCCTTGAATGTCCCGTCCGGAAGAATCAGCCGGTGCTCCGTGGTGCGCATGGCGGCCACGCGCTTGCCTGTCTGATACAGGGCGATGAAGGCGGCCAGAAGGATGGTGCCACACACCACCAGCCAGAATACCGCCGTGCCGGGAGCCTGGTTGAACCGGGCGGCCTGATAGAAGATGACCGCGGCACACCAGCCAAGGCCGGTGGTCCAGCTTGCGGCAAACGCGGTCCAGCGCCAGCCGGTTTCCTGATAGATCGCGCCCACCGCCGCCACGCAGGGCATATAGAGCAGAATCATCAGCAGATAGGCGAAGGCACCCGCCTGTCCATCAAAGCGCGCTGCCATGGCACGGAAGGCGGAGGGCTGTACTTCCAGTTCCTCGGCTGCGGCTTCGCCATCCTGCGTATAGGCCATATTGAGGCCCATCGGGTCCGTGAGGTTGGACAGCGCATCGCCAAGATTTGCGGGAATGGTGGCAAATGCCGCCATCACCTGCGCACCAACAGTGGCCTCCTCCTCATTTTCTGCCGGAGCCTCGCCCGCCTTGGCTGCATCCGCATCACCCAGCTGGCTGTAGAGGGCGTTCAGGGTGCCGATCACGGCCTCCTTGGCCAGAATGCCGGTGAACACACCCACCGCTGCCGGCCAGTTGTCCTCACGCATGCCCATCGGCTCGAACACCGGAACCAGCTTGCGCCCAACCTCGGACAGAACGGACTTTTCGCTATCCTCATTGTTGAAGGAGCCATCCGTACCCACGGCATTCAGGAAGGTGAGCACCACCACCATGGGCACAATGAAGCGCCCGGCGCGGAAGATGAAGCTGTTCAGCCGGTCCCATGCGCGCAGGATGACCGTGCGCAGGGTGGGGATGTGATAGGGCGGCAATTCCATGATGAAAGAGGAAACCGTGCCCTTCAGCACCGTGTTCTTCAGCAGGAAGCCGGTGCCGATGGCCGCCAGAATGCCGATAATATAGAGCAGGAACACAAGGTTCTGCCCGCTCTGCGGGAAGAAGGCCGCCGCAAACAGCGCATAGACCGGCAAGCGCGCGCCGCAGGACATGAACGGCGCCATCATGATGGTCAGGATGCGGTCTGTCCGGCTTTCCAGCGTGCGGGTGGCCATGATGGCCGGCACATTGCAGCCAAAGCCCACAATCAGCGGCACGAAGGACTTGCCCGGCAGGCCGATGGTCCGCATGGCGCGATCCATCACAAAGGCCGCGCGGGCCATATAGCCGGAATCTTCCAGGAAGGAGAGGAAGAGATAGAGGAAAGCGATGATGGGAATGAAGGTCGCGACTGTCTGGATACCGCCGCCCACGCCCTGTGCAAGCAACACGACAAGCCAGTCTGGCAACCCGATGGCGGTAAGCACCTGCGTGCCACCATCCACCAGAACCGCCCCCACGGCCTGATCGAAAAAGTCGATGAACGCGCCACCAATGGAGATGGTGAAGACGAACATCACATACATCATGAACAGGAAGATGGGGATGCCGAGGAAGCGGTTCAGCACCACCTTGTCGATATGGTCTGACAAGGTGCGCGAGGCCTCGCGCGGGCGGGTGAGGACGGCATCCACAATTGCGGTGATGAAGCCGAAGCGGGCATCGGCCACCACAATATCGGTATCCTCGCCCTCGGTTTCGCTCACGGTCTCGCGGGCATTCTTCACCGCATCGTCAAGGCCGGCCGCGGTCTCCTGCGCCGAGAGTTTGTCGCCCTCAATGAGCTTCAGGGCGCGCCAGCGGGGCTGGGACAGGCCAAGCGGCTCCAGCTTTTCAGCCAGATCCCTCACACAGGCCTCGATCACCTGCCCATATTGAGGCTCCACTGCGGGCGGATGTGGATTGGCAGTGATTTCGGCCACCTGGGCCTTCATCTTGTCCACACCCGTACCGCGCGCCGCCACCAGCGAGAGCACCGGGCAGCCCAGCGCCGCGCTCAGGGCTTCCACGTCAATCTTCAGGCCACGCCGTTCGGCGATGTCCATCATGTTGAGCGCCACCACCATCGGCACCCGCATCTCAAGGAGCTGGGTGGTGAGGTAGAGGTTCCGCTCCAGGTTCGAGGCGTCAATAATATTGACGGCAAGATCAGCCTCACCCGAAAGGACGTAATCGCGCGCGACGCGCTCATCCTCCGAGATCTCGATGGTTGCACCCAGGGAATAGACGCCCGGCAGATCCACCACCTCATAGGTGGTGCCCTCATGGCTATAGGTGCCAAACTTCTTTTCCACGGTCACGCCCGGCCAGTTGCCCACTTCCTGACGGGCACCGGTGATGGCGTTGAACAGCGTGCTCTTGCCGCAATTCGGGTTGCCGACAACACAGATGGTGACCTTGTCCTTGGCCTTGCGAGCTGTGTTCATGACAGCTTCTCCACCGCAATCATTTCCGCCTCATCCTTGCGCAGGCTCAGCGAGAAGCCGCGCACCTTGATTTCAACCGGGTCACCCAGCGGCGCCACACGGGTGATTTCAAACGTGGCGCCGGGCGTCAGGCCCATGGACATCAGCTTCTGCCGATATTCCGGCCGGCTCTTGCCCAGCCCCACAATGCGGGCATGGTCTCCGGGCTGGAGCGTGGAGATGGAGGTGGTGGGGCCAGCCGGTTCCAGCGTGGAAACCGTGACGCGCAGGGCCGTCTCGCGATCAAGAACAAGGCGTGTGTCTTCATTGACGGCCAGCACAATGCCATTTTCCCCATTGTGCTGAAGAACCTCAACGCGCGCACCGGGGTGCAGCCCCAGATCGCTCAGGCGCTTTTCTTCGGCGGCTCCGCCTTCAAGCAGGCGTACCCGCACCTTGCCGGATTTCACATCAAACAATTTCATCTGCGCCATGACACTCACGCCTTCTCGGGTCGGTGCGGGTCTCGGTTCCCACCCGGAATTCCGATTCCATTGGACCATGATTTGCGCCGGCATGGGAATATAAACTTTGATGTTTGTCAGTTGTGACCGAATTTGGCGGTGTATATCTGCGCGAATACATTAATTTGAATAATTATAAACTATTGATTTTCACTTTCTGTTCCCCGGTTCCCTGGCTCTGCTTCCTGCATATACCGCCTTTTCCCTCATCTTGAAGATCCTGCGGGTTTCATTGTTTGCGCCAACAGTTGTGTATTTAATATATTTTTAACCATACAATTCTTGTGTGAACTACGTATGGTTGTGGTTTTTATTTCAGGTTGCATATATTTATTCTAACGCGCGTCCTGCGTGTGCCGATTAACGCGGCATTAACTACGTTTGTTCACCATGACTGCAAAGAGGTTGAGAGATTCGTTTCGGCCACGCAGCTTGTATCTCGGGTGCTGCGGGGTGGTTCGTGTGTCGGTTTATTCAGCCTTGTTTCTTGGCCGCGCCGCTTCGGGAGTTTCTCATGTTCTTGCCTTTTAACGACTGGAGGGGGCGCGTTCGCACTCCAGCGGGAGATATCCGGAAGGCTGGAGGGCGTAGCCATCGCCAGATTGCGGGCATGCTTGCATGCGCGCTGGCTATAGGCGGGTGCCAGATGCGTGAGGGCCAGATCAACGGCACAGGTACGCCGCCGCTTTCGACCGGGCACAACTACCGGTTTACTGAAGTGAACTCAGATCGCTTCCGGCCCTGGACCAATAAGATGCCGGGGTATCGCGTTGGTCCGGGCGACAAGCTTCAGGTCAAGTATTTCATTACCCGTGAAATGGACGAGACCCTGATTGTTGGGCCAGACGGCACCATTGCCCCCCGCGCGATTGGCCAGATGCGGGTGGATGGCATGTCGCTGAATGCTCTCGAGACGCAAATCCGTCGGGATTCCCGCAAGGAACTGGTGGACCAGAAGGTTGTGGTTGGGCTGGAAGAGGCGGCCTCTCCCAAAATCTATGTTGGCGGCATGGTGGTCAGCCCGGCCGTTTACAAGCTCGACAGCAATGGCATCAGCGTGCTTCAGGGCATCATGATGGCCGGCGGTTTCTCTGAAACCGGCCGCACCACGCAGGTTGCCGTTATTCGTCGCGGCCCTGACAATCTTCCGATGCTGCGTGTGGTGGACGTCAAGGAAATCATCGAGACGGGCGCATCGGATTCGGATGTGCCGCTGATGAGCGGTGACGTGGTCTTTGTGCCTTACAGCGCCATTTCTGAAGTCAATCTGTGGATTGACCAGTTCATCAACAAGGTTGTGCCGTTCCAGAGGCAGTTCAGCTATACCGTCGGGACTTATTCTCAAACAACTCCGGGGCTGAATCCTTTCGGGATGTGATGCCCTGACAGAGGCGCGCTCTGGCCGGCAGGTGCCGGGGCGCGGGCCTGAATGGAGGCTGTATGTTGCAGAATGATGTCCATCCGGCCTTGTGCCAGACCATACCTTTTCTGGGTGTTCCGTTTGCCTGCCTGAATGTGCGGGAGGCTGCCGCGCTGATTGCGGCGCGTCCGGTGCAGGCCCCGTTCGCTTATGTTGTCACGCCAAATGCGTCCAATCTGGTGCGGCTGAATGAGCTGAAGGACCCGCTCTTCATCGAGATCTACAAGAACGCATGGCTGCACACCATGGATGGCGCAATTCCGCGCGCCATCGCGCGCAAGATGTTCGACTTGCACATTCCGCTTGCCCCTGGCAGCGATATTACTGCGGAACTGTTCAATCATTTCATCCAGCCGGATGACCCGATAACCATCATCGGCGGGAGTGACGAGATGCTCCGCCTTCTGGTGGAACGCTATCGCCTTTCCAATGTGTCGATGTATGTGCCGCCCATGGGCTTCATCAACAAGCCGGATGAGGTCGAGACATGTGTGCGGTTCGTGCTGGATCACCCTGCGCGCTACGTGTTTTTTGTGACGGGATCGCCCCGCTCGGAATATGTCACGCGGCTTGTGTACCAGCATGGCGGTGCCGTGGGCACCGGCCTGTGCGTGGGCAATTCCCTGAATTTTCTGGTCGGCTTGTCCAAGCGTGCGCCGGAGGCTTATCGTAAGCGCGGGCTGGAATGGTTGCACAGGCTGTTTCAGGACCCGAAGCTATATGTGCGGCGCATATTCGTGGATTCCATGCCGATCTTCCTGACTGCCGCCAAGGCCTGGAAAAATCCGGGTGCCTATGGCATGGCAGAAAAGGCAAGAAAGCGCGTATGAAACAGGTGCAACAGGCCCTGCACGTGTCTGTTGTATCTGGATGGATGCGGTAATCATGTCAGTTTACAGAGCGCGCAGGGTCAATATGCAGCCCGCACACCGGGTGGAAATCCCTCTGCATCACAAGCCGAGGGGCGCGCATGCGCGTTCCGCTCCAGTCTGGCCTGTTCTTGCTCTGGTTTTTGCGCTGCCCTTCTTCGCGCAGGTGTTTCACTACACGCTGGAGATGCCGCCGCCATATTACCTTTCCAAGCTCTGGCCCGTGCTCATGTTTCCGTTCACGCTCTATGCCGTGTTCCGGATGCAGTTGCCGGGGCGGAACCTGTTTTTCATCCTGCTGGCATATATGATCGGGTTCACGCCGCTCATGTCCGTCATCCAGCTTGGGAACGGTTTTTTTGATGCCATGACAACAACCGTCAAGGCATGGCCCTTTACCTATTATTTTGCTCTTTCCGGGGTGCTGGCTCTTCTGGCCTTGCCTGCCGCGAAGGTGCAGCGCGTTTTTCTGGGATTTGGTGTTCTCACCTTTATACTTTTCGTGGTGATCTGGGTTCTTGCGCCGGACTCCTGGTATGCCACAAGGCCCGAAGACGGAAAGCTGCTTCAGTATGACAGCGAGCGCGGTAACCGCGTTTACCTGTCCACCATTTTTGGCATGGTTCTGGTCTTTTATCTGGGCCGCAGTTTTATTGCCGAGCGGAAGTGGAGCCATCTCTTCTATATGCTTGGCGCCTTCATCATCATGCTGGTGATCTACAAGCAGAGGCTCGCCATTGCCTCGGCATTTGTCGTGACGGTTCTGGGCATGGTCATGACCTTGCCGGACCGCTGGCGTCGGCTGGTGATTGGCGGGGGCGTTCTGGTGGGGTTGCCTTTGGGGCTGTTTGCCCTGGGCTATATCGGCCTGTTCTCACAGGATGGGCTGGACAGCA
This sequence comes from Xanthobacter sp., assembly GCA_034676585.1. Lineage (GTDB taxonomy): Bacteria > Pseudomonadota > Alphaproteobacteria > Rhizobiales > Xanthobacteraceae > Xanthobacter. The sequence continues at coordinate 689,585 of JAUCBY010000001.1, forward strand.
TCATCGCCAAGATTGGCGGCTCCCTGTCTGTTCGCCAGAACTCATCGGCATTGGCCGCCGCCTATCTGGGTGACAGTACCGAGCGCTGGGTCTTCGGTGTGGGCGCGACAACGCGCTTTGGCTCTTTCAGCCTGAGCGAGATTTTTGGCTACCAGCAGTTCTTTATTTCCGATCTGGGCTGGCTTGGCGTGCTGTTTGAATATGGCCTGATTGGCGCTCTTCTTATTCTTGGCGTGCATATCTGGGCGGCTGTTGCCATATACCGCAATGGAATTGCAACGGGAGACAGATTCCAGCTTGTGATGGGCGATTATGTGATCTACCTGATTTTGACCTCTTCCGTATATTCTCTGGTTTTTGTTCCGGGAGAGTTGGGTGTTGTTCTGGCTGTTGCGATGTATGCGTACAGTCAGGCCCGCCGGAACGCCAGCCCGTGGCCAGAGCGGGAGCCGGCACGGCATGTTGTCCGGTCTGGTTCAAGGTAGTATTTTGCCTTCCGGGCTTTGTTGATCCCTTCTGTTTGGGGGGCAAATCTGCTGGTAATTGCAACTGGAAGGCTGTATTCATCCCGGCATGATTGCCTTATATTTGTTCCGCCACAGATCTTCAGGAGGCGGGCATGCTCGATATTCGACCAGATTCGACGAATAACGAGTTCCGGCTCCATCGTGTCGAGCGTTTAAAAAGTATTGTGGCCTCCTATATTACCTCGAAGGGAAGTTGCAGTATTCTGGACCTTGGAGGTACGTCAGGGTTCTGGCATACATGGCGCACCCATTTCGACTTTGAGAGCACGCACGTCACGTGCGTCAATCTTGATCCGGACCATGGTGCCGTCAAGGATTTCAAGGGCATCACCGTCAGATATGGCGATGCGACATCCTTGCCCGAATTTGCTGATGCATCCTTTGATCTGGTGTTCTCAAACTCCGTGATTGAGCATGTGGGTGACTGGCACAAGATGACGCTGTTCACCCGCGAGGCCAAAAGGCTGGGGCGCAGCTATTTCATCCAGACCCCTTATTTCTGGTTCCCCATAGAGCCGCATGCCCGCACGCCATTCATTCACTGGATACCGGAATCGTGGGCGTACCGCATTGTCATGATGCGCCAGTGTGGCTTCTGGCCAAAAGCAAAGACGGTCAGTGAAGCGGTGGCGAGCGTTCAGTCAGCCCGTATGCTGGATGCGCGGCAGTTCAGTGCGCTTTTTGATGATGCCGAACATGTGCGTGAACGCTTTATCGGCATCACCAAATCCCTGATGGCTGTGCGCCATGTGCCGCTTCCGGCCGCCAAGGATGCCCGCTGAGCGTGGACGTGGTGATGCATACGGATAAAGCAAACTGGTCTTGCCTGATTGCAAGACCGTATCAGGCCTCGCTGTTGCCGCTCACCATACCGGAAACGGCATTGAAGGCTTCCGGCACAAGCTCGTTCACCAGCAGGCGTGCAGGGTCCACCGGGCCGGGCAGGGTGATGCGCCCATAGGGTGTGTGTTTGAAGCCGAAGCGGGCATAAAAGGGTTCATCTCCCACCAGAACCACCAGCCTGTGCCCCGCCTTCTGCGCAGTTTCAAGCGCGGTTTCCATCAGTTGCGCACCAATGCCGACAGACTGGAAGGGTGGCTCCACCGTCAGCGGCCCCAGCAGCAGGGCCGGGGTGGCGCCGATGCGCACATGCGTCAGCCGCACAGACCCCACCAGCATGGTTCCCACCCGCGCCGTGAAAGACAGGGTGCGCTCATGCGGGGTGTTTTCACGGATGCGGAAGGCGGTGCGTGAAAAGCGGCCGGGGCCGAAAGTGCGCGCATGCAGCCGCTCAATGGCGGCATCATCATCCGGATGTTCCTGGCGAACGCAGAGGGGCAGGTCGGTCATGGCTGGGTCTCGGGCAGAAGGCCCCCAAGGGGCTTGTGTCGCGTGCAGGGGTAAGGCGGGCAGGGTCAAGGGCGCGTTGGGCGCGGGCTGTCCTGTCGTCGTCGCACACACTGCATGGCCATGGGTCACTGTTCTCCCTGCAAGGCGCGATAGCATGTCATTCAGGGTGGGTCCAGTCAGGTCTGTATGCCGGCAAAGTGGTGTGGGCAGAAAAGGGGGGTGTCAGGCTTGCTGAAATATACCGATTGGTTTATTAAAAACTGATTGGTTTAAAAGGAGAAGCATCTGATGGCTCCGCTCATTCCCCCCTTCACGGAAGAAACCGCCATCGCCAAGGTGCGTGCGGCGGAAGATGGCTGGAACAGTCGCGATCCTGCCCGCGTGGCGCTGGCCTATACGCCAGACAGCGTGTGGCGGAACCGCTCCGATTTCCCGGTTGGCCGGGAGCAGATTGTGGCGTTTCTCACCCGCAAATGGCAGAAGGAGCGCGAATACAGGCTCATCAAGGAGTTGTGGGCTTTTCGCGAAAACCGTATCGCCGTGCGCTTTGCCTATGAGTGGCATGATGAGCGTGGCCAGTGGTACCGCTCCTATGGCAATGAAAACTGGGAGTTCAACGCCGAAGGCTTGATGCAGCGGCGCTTTGCTTCCATCAATGACCTGCCTCTCCAGCCGGAAGAGCGCAAGTTCCACTGGCCGCAGGGGCGCCGGCCAGATGATCATCCCGGCCTCTCGGAGCTTGGGCTGTAAGGGGGCATATGCGTACAGTTCACGAAAAGGCGGATACCATCCCCCTCATCGCCGAGGCCTTTCGCGCACTTGGCTATGAGGGGGCCACCTTCAGCCGCATCACGGCGCGCACGGGGCTTTCGAAAGGCAGCCTCTACCACTTTTTCCCGGGCGGGAAGGAGGAGATGGCGGCGGCTGTGCTGGACCATATCCAGAACTGGTTCGAGCGGGAGATCTTCACCCCGCTGGAGCGCGATGAGCCAGATATGGCTCTTGGCGCCATGTGGGCGGCCGTGGATACCTATTTTTATGGCGGGGGGCGGGTGTGCATTGTGGGTGTGTTTGCGCTGGATGAAACGCGAGACCGTTTCGCGCAGGCCATCCATGCCTATTTCGTCCGCTGGATGGATACACTGGCCGCGGCTCTGGGCCGCGCCGGTTTGGGTGAGGTGCGTGCGCGTGTGCAGGCCGAGGCCGTGGTTTCCGGCATTCAGGGGGCGCTGGTTCTGGCGCGGGCCGTGAATGAACCGGAGGTTTTCACCCGTATGCTTGCCCAGTTGCGCGCCGCACTTGAGGCGGAGTGTCCATCTTCCGGCATGGTCTAGCCCTGTGGCCATGGGCTTGCCTTGTTTGGCTGGCAGGTGTGCATGCCGCATGTGGTTGCGCTATGCAGGCCAGTGCCCCGTTGGGCTTGCCGTCAAACAGGCGGCAATGTCATGCGGGTTGAACAGGCCCTGCCTATTCCTTGTTCAAAGCCGGTTCTGGTTTGCCTGAAGGTGAAAACATGTCTCCCGTCACCCGCCGGGTGGTTTATCTCGTGATTTATGAGGCTTTGGCGATCGCCGTTGTCACGCTGGGGCTGGCCTTTGCCTCCGGGCAAACGGCGGAGCATACCAGCGTGGTCGCTATTGGCAGCTCTGTCATTGCCGTGGTGTGGAACTTCTTGTTCAATACGGTTTTTGAGGCGTGGGAGACCCGGCAGGTGGTACGTGGGCGCAGCCTGAAGCGGCGGGTGGCACATGCGCTGCTGTTTGAGGCCGGGCTGGTGGTGATGCTGGTGCCCCTGTTTGCATGGTGGCTGGGCATGTCGCTTCTGGATGCCTTCATTCTCGATATCGGGCTGACCCTGTTCTTTCTCGTCTATACGTTCGTGTTCAATCTCGGGTTTGACACGGTCTTTGGCCTGCCGGCATCCGCGCAGCCTTGAGAGCCGTTGCGGCGGGCGCTTCCCCCATTGCTGTCCGGGGAAAGCGCCGCCTGTCATCACGGTGAAGGGGCCGTTTGGCCGTGCCGTTCCGGTTAGTGCCTGTGGCCAGCTTCCGTCCTGGCCTTGGCCAGTGCCGTGCCGGTGGCTTCCAGTTCCGCCAGCATCCATGCGGCGAAGCTCTTGTCCTGCGGGGCGGTTTCCGTCACGCCAACAACCGGAACATGGTTCGCGCGGGCAATATCAAGAATGCGTCTGGTGGCAGCATCCGTGACCTGGCTGTTATAGAACAGCACGCGAATGGTCCCATCAGCCAGCCCCTTTTCAAAAGACGCGACCAGCGTGGCGGAAGGTTCCTCATCCTTCATCACCGCTTCCTGAAAAGCGGCATTTTCCATCTTCAGGCCCAGCGCATCGGCCATATAGCCGAACACCGGCTCGGTTGCGGCGACAACCGTACCCTCATACTGGCTGCGCAGGGCTGCAATCTTCTCATCCACCGGCTTGAGAGATGCGGTGAAGGCTGCAAGATTTTTCTGCACATCCGCAGCGTGGCCGGGCACATCCTTTTCAAGCTGCCGTGCCAGCGCTTGTGCAACAGCAGGTGCGGTTTGCGGCTTGTACCACAAATGCGGGTTCTGCCCGTCCCGTGCTGAAACAAGATCCGCAGCCACAATAACAGCCGCGCCTGCGGGAGCATGGGTGGCTAGCAGCTTCGCCATCCAGCCATCATAGCCAATGCCGTTATAGATGATGATTTTCGCGTTCTTCAGCGCCTCGGCCGTCTGCGGTCTGGCTTCAAAAAGATGGGGGTCTTCATTCGGGTTTGAAATGATGCTGGTGACGGCCACCAGATTGCCGCCGATGGCTTCCGCAATCTTTCCATACATGTTCTCGGCGGCGACGATTTTCACCGCCTCATCGGCATAAGCGCTGGTGCAGGCCAATGCAGAACCCATCAGCAGGGCAGACAGGAACAGCTTGCCCCTTGAAAACATCCTCATCGCACAACTCCCGTAATGGGGTTGAACCTCATGGTTCATCCGGCAAGGGCACTTATTGATATAATATATCATTTGTCAATCAGGCAGAATGTGCATCCATTTGGCAGGAATGTCATGAAAAACGGGTCTCATGCCTCTGCACGGGTGCAAGCGGGGTTTTCGCCCATGCCGCTGGCCCTGCGTGCCGCGGTGATGCACAAAGGCAGGAGCCTGATACAGATAGGGGGTGCAGCATGGGTCTTCTCATCAATGGTGTGTGGCACGACCAGTGGTATGACACCGCTTCCACCGGCGGACGCTTTGAGCGCCAGACCTCGCGATTCCGCAATTTCATCACGGCTGATGGCGCGCCCGGCCCAACAGGCGAGGGCGGCTTTGCTGCAGAGGCGGGGCGTTATCACCTCTATGTGTCGCTGGCCTGCCCCTGGGCGCACCGCACCCTCATCATGCGTGCCCTGAAGAAGCTGGAAGGTGTGATCTCCGTCAGCGTTGTGGACCCGTTCATGGGCGCGGAAGGCTGGGTCTTTCCTGAACCCGAGCCATTGCTGGGCAAGACGCGCCTTCATGAAATCTATACCGCGGCAGACCCGGACTATAGCGGGCGTGTGACCGTGCCCGTCTTGTGGGACAAGCAGCGCGGAACCATTGTGAGCAATGAATCCGCTGAAATCATCCGCATGCTGAATACGGCCTTTGCCGCCTTCACGCCGGTGCAGGCCGATTTCTACCCCGCGCCCCTGCGTGCGGAGATCGATCGCATCAACGCGCTTGTTTATGATGATGTGAACAATGGGGTCTACAAGGCCGGCTTCGCCACCACGCAGGCGGTGTATGAAGATGCTGTCCGCACCCTGTTCGCCCGGCTGGATAGGCTGGAGGAACTGCTCTCAACACAGGCATGGCTGGCCGGTGCGCAGTTCACGGAAGCGGATGTGCGCCTGTTTACCACTCTGGTGCGCTTTGATGCGGTCTATGTGGGCCATTTCAAATGCAATGTGCGGCGGATTGCGGATTATCCCAACCTCTCCAGTTATACGCGCGCCATCTACCAGATGCCGGGCGTGAGGGAGAGCGTGGATTTCACCCATATCAAGCGCCATTATTATGAGAGCCACAAAACCATAAACCCCACGGGCATTGTGCCGCTTGGTCCGGTTCTGGATCTGGATGCCCCGCATGACAGGGCGCGGCTCTGGCAGGGCGCGCAGGGTTAGGCTGTGTATCTGCGCTGGCCGGGGAACGGTTATGCCATTATGAGCCTTGTCGCATGGATGCAGGTGCTTACATCAGCCTGCACTTGTGGCTTTTGGGCTGAAGCGCATTCTGTCCGCTCAAACATTGCTGTTTGAGCGGACAATGTGACCTGATGGGGCGGAGGGGCAGATGGCGCAGGCGCGCGTGCATGCAGAGCATCATTATGTGAACCGGATTGGCTGGCTCCGCGCGGCTGTGCTTGGGGCCAATGACGGGATCATCTCAACCGGCGCGCTGATGGTGGGGGTGGCAACCGCCTCGGCCGGGCCGCAGCAGGTTCTGGTTGCGGGCATCGCTGCGGTGGTGGCGGGCGCGATGTCCATGGCTGCCGGTGAGTTTGTCTCCGTCAGCTCGCAGGCCGATACGGAGCGGGCCGATCTGAGGCGTGAGAAGCGGGAAATCCAGACGGACCCGAAGGGTGAGACGCAGGAGCTTGCCGAAATCTATGTGGAGCGCGGTGTCTCGCGGGATCTGGCAGAGCAGGTTGCGTGCCAGTTGATGAGGAAAGATCCACTCGCCGCCCATGCCCGCGATGAACTGGGTATTTCTCCCGTTGTCGTCGCCCGGCCGATTCAGGCAGGGCTGACCTCGGCCGTGACCTTTACCAGCGGTGCCGCTGTGCCTCTTCTCACGGCGCTTCTGGTGCCGCACCACATGATGGCACCCGCTATTTCAGCGGCCTGTCTTGTGGTGCTGGCGCTGCTGGGTGTGCTGGGTGCGCTTGCCGGTGGGGCGCGCATTCTGCCAGCGGCTGTGCGTGTCACCTTCTGGGGCGGGCTGGCTCTGGCCGTCACGGCAGGTGTCGGCATGCTGGTGGGGCAGGCTGTTTAGGCTAAACAAGGCTTCAGGCCGAATAGATCCATTCATACCTGTCCAGAAGCTGATGTCCGGTGCGGCGGATGACAAGATCTCGCGCCATGCGCATCGGGCCGGAGAGGTGATAGATATTACCGTTGCGGCGGGCGTCATTCTGGATGCGCGCCGTGCGGGCGCGTCGCATGTCCTCATAGGCTTTCAGGCCCGTTTCCGGGTCCTTGGCCTGTGCCAGAGCCTTCTCAAGCGCGGCCGCATCCTCGATGGACTGGGATGCGCCCTGCGCCAGAAAGGGCAGCATGGCATGGGCGGCATCGCCCAGTAGCGTGATACGGCCCTGGCTCCAGCGGGGCAGGGGGTCGATATCATACAGGCCCCAGCACAGGAAGTGCGGTACCTGATCCAGCAACTCCCGTACCTCTGGCGCCCAGTTGCCATAGGCACGCTGCACATCCTCATTCGTGCCGGGTGCATTCCAGTGGGTCACCGGGCGCGTGTCATGCACGATGGCAACCAGATTGAGCATGCTCCCGCCCTTGACGGGATAGACCACCAGATGCGCATCAGGCCCCAGATAGAGGCGTACATCCGGCGGGTGACCGGAGGGCGTGTTGATGGTGGCGCGGTAGGCAATGCGCTGGGCAAACACGGGCACAACGCCGGGGCACACATGCGCGCGCACGGCCGAGCGAACGCCATCTGCCCCTACCAGAATATCTGCCCCATGGGCGTGGAGGTTGTCGCCCTGCTTCACCACGGCGCGCACGCTGCCAGCAGTGGTTTCCACCGTGGCCAGTTCTGCCCCCAGTGTAATGCCGCACCCCTCAGCCTGTGCGGCTTCCGCCAGCAGGTTTTGCAGGTCTGCCCGATGCACAACCAGAAAGGGCGCGCCGAAGCGGGCGACAGCAGAAGCATATTCGGCCCGCGCCAGAACAGTGCCCTTGCGCCCATCGCGCACCTCAAGCCCGCGCGGGGCAACGGCCACCTGCTCCAGCCGGTTCAGCAGGCCCATATCACGCAGAATGCGGGTGGCATTGGGCGAAAGCTGAAGGCCCGCACCAACTTCCCGCAACTTGCGCGCCCGTTCCACCACATGCACGGCAACCCCGGCGCGTTGCAGGGCAATAGCGCTGGCAAGGCCGCCTATGCCGCCCCCGACAATGACAGCGCTGCGCGCCGAAAGGCGGGGACGAGGGGTAAGGGGAATGGGATCTGCCATGATAATCCGGGCCACATCACGCATGGCCAGAGGGTGTTGAAACGGGATCAGGCGGCGGAGAGCGCCTTGTCATCATGCCACACGCATTCTTCCGGCTTGGCAGCGCCTGCGGCCAGCTGCGGATTGTAGCGGTAGAGGGTGGAGCAGTAAGGGCACACCTTCTCGGTGTCTTCACCAAGATCAAGATAGATGTGCGGATGATCGAAGGGCGGCTTGGCGCCGACACACATGAACTCCTTGCTGCCCACCTCGATGATGGTCACGCCAAGGTCATTGCAGAAATGAGGGATGCCAACAGCCGCCATGGTCTTTTCCGTTCCACGATCCGAATTTGTCCGGACCATACCCCTTGTATCCCTTCCAGAAAAGGCCCCTTTGGCGCGGCATAAGGGCGAATTGTGCGGTTGGGTGCATGCGCACGGCAAAAGCGGCCTTGCGTGCTTGTCTTCTGCCTCTCGCATGGGGCCGCTGGAAGGTCCATATTGGGGGGAATGATGCGCCTGTTCGCCCTTTTTGCCTTGTGTGCCTCGCTGCTTGGAGCACTGCCATGGCTGTTGCCGGTGGCCAAGAGCGCCGTGCGCCTGCTGGATGCGCGTGATGATCCGGCCGTGTTGTCGGACCTTGCTCTCACTGGTTTTGATGCACAGGCTGCAACGCAGGCCATGGAACATGCTCTTGCGGCGGATGACCCCACCCTTGCCGCATCCTATCTGGCGCTTGCAGATGCACGGGGCCTTCCAACGCCTGCTGCCCTGCGTGAAAGGGTGGAGGCGGCAAACAGCATGCTTGCCACCGCCCTGCGCACGGCACAGGATTTCGGCATGGGCTTTGCCACTGGAGAGCCGGATGAACTGGCAGGCTTTGCCGGTGCGCTGGCGGGCGACCTGATGGTGTGGGGCGATGTGCGTGATGCCAGCCGGGAGGGCTGGCGGCTCTATCAGGGTGAAGAGGCTGACGAGTTGATTCTCGGTCTTTCCGTGGTGGGGCTGGCGGTCACGGGCGGCACCTATGCCACATTTGGCACCGGCCTTCCGGCGCGGGCCGGGCTGAGTGTGGTGAAGGTGGCCAAGCGCACGGGAAACCTTTCTGCTGCATTGGGTCGCAGCCTTACCCGCGCGGTGAGGGAGAGCGTGGACCTGCCCGCCGCAGGCCGCATGGCGCGGAGCGGTTCGGCGCTGGACGGGGTGGCGCTGAAAAATGTGGTGCGCACCGAAAAACTCACTGGCCTTGGACGCATGCTGACAGATGTGGGCAAGGTGCAGGCAAAGGCGGGCACCCGCGCCGCGCTGGAAGGCATGAGACTGGCCGAAAATGGCGCGGATCTTGGACGCGTGGCCCGTCTGGCAGATGTGAAGGGTGTGCAAACACTGGCCATTCTCAAGACATTGGGGCGCGGCGCACTGGTCGTTTCCGGCGCTCTGCTCAAGCTGGTGTGGGTGCTGTTTATGGCCGCCTTCTATCTTTACCTGCTGGTGTCCTGCTTCAATGCCTTTTGCGTGGGCTGCGCCCGGCGCATGTGGCGCAAGACGGGGCACAAGGGTGCGCGCGGCAACAGGCCAGTGCGCCACGCCGGGCAGCCATGCACATGCCAGCGCGCCGAAGAGGTTGGCAGGCGCGCCTCATGGCTCTAGTTTCCGCAAACTGTTTCGTCGTAAGACGCATCCGGCAATGCCCCGTGCAGGAGAGGTCATGCCCCATTTCAGGTCCGGTCCGGTCGATATCGCCTATCAGGATGAGGGAACCGGCGAGCCGGTTCTGCTGATTCACGGCTTTGCCTCCTCGCGGGAGGTGAACTGGGTTGGTCCCGGATGGGTGAAGACGCTGCTGGATGCCGGTTATCGGGTCATCAGCTTCGATCATCGCGGCCATGGTGCCTCCGGCAAACCGCATGAGCCGGATGACTACAATACCGAACGCATGGCGGAAGATGCCGCAAGGCTGCTCGACCATGTGGGCGTGGAGCGGGCCGATGTGATTGGCTATTCCATGGGCGCACGCGTGGGGGCCTTCATGGCGCTGCTGTTCCCGGAAAAGGTGCGCGCGCTGGTGATGGGCGGCCTTGGTATTCATCTGGTGGATGGGGTAGGTCTGCCGCAGACCATTGCCGATGCAATGGATGCCCCCAGCCTTGATGATGTCACCGACCCGATGGGCCGCATGTTCCGCAGCTTCGCCGATGCCAACAGGCAGGATCTGAAGGCGCTTGCCGCCTGTATCCGCGGTTCGCGGCAGGTGCTCTCGCGTGCGGAGGTGGGACGGATTTTCCAGCCGGTTCTGGTGGCTGTTGGCACGCGCGACGCCGTGGCGGGCGATGCCCACGCCCTTACCGCCCTGTTGCCGAATGGCGAGGCGCTGGATATTCCCAACCGTGACCATAACCCGGCGGTGGGAGACAAGGTGTTCAAGCAGGGCGTTCTGGAGTTTCTGCGCCACCGTCCGTGATCGCGCCATATTGCGGTCGCTGACGCGCCGCAGGCTGCGTGTTAGAAAGACAGTCATGATTTTCAGGCAGGAGGCAGGCATGGCGCACTCCCCCGTTCCCTCGGAAGTGGAACTGACGCCCCGGCAAGCCGAGGATAGCGTTCTCAAGGTTACCAATGCTGCGGTTGAACGCTGGCATGATGTGGTGGACCCGGTGTGGGCACGCCTGCGCACCGAGGCAGAAGAGGCTGCCGCGCGCGAGCCGCTGATGTCCTCCTTCCTCATTGGAGAGGTGCTGGGCCAGCCCAGCCTTGAGGCCGTGATAGCCGAAAGGCTGGCTTCCCGCCTTGACCATACCGATTTGCCGGGCGGGGTGATCCGCGCTGCCTATCTGGAAGCCGTGGCGAGCGACCGCTCCATTCCGCAGGCCCTGCGTGCCGATATCATGGCTGTGCTGGACCGCGACCCGGCCGTGACCCGCACGCTGGACCCGGTGCTCTATTTCAAGGGCTTCCACGCCATTCAGGGCCATCGCCTGTCCCACTGGCTGTGGGGCCGGGGGCAGCGGGATTTTGCGCTTTACCTGCAAAGCCGCATGTCATCCGTGTTCTCGGTGGATATTCACCCGCAGGTGCCTCTCGGGCGCGGGGTGTTTCTCGACCATGCCACCGGCCTTGTGGTGGGCATGACGGCGGTGATCGAGGATGACGTGTCCATCCTTCAGGGGGTGACACTGGGCGGCACCGGCAAGGAGCGCGGGGATCGCCATCCAAAGATTCGCCGTGGTGTGCTGATTGGCGCAGGCGCCAAGGTGCTGGGCAATATCGAGGTTGGCCAGTGCGCCCGCGTGGCGGCCGGTTCCGTGGTGCTGAAGGATGTGCCGCGCAACTCCACCGTGGCTGGCATTCCCGCCCGGGTGGTGGGGCAGGCCGGTTGTGCCGAGCCGGCGCGCGCCATGGACCAGATGTTTGAGGACATGGATATCTTCGCCGGTGCGGATATCTGACATTTGATGGGGATGACGCCTTGAACCCGTCGCACACGGGGGCGATAAGGCTGCATCACATTTCAGGAGACTTCCCTTGGATAAAACCGAACTCGCGCGCCTTCAGCGCTATATGCGGACCCTGTTCGGCAACCCGCATATCAAGGTGCAGGGGCGCCCGAAGAAGAAGGATTCTGCCGATGTCTACATCGGAGAGGAGTTCATCGGCATCATGTTCAAGGATGATGAGGACGACGACCTGTCCTACAATTTCGAGATGGCCATTCTCGATACCGATCTGGATGACATGCAGGACTGAGCGCTTGTAAAGCGTGTATCTGTGTTGCCGCCTTTCCCGCACATGTGTGGGAAAGGCTTTTTTATGGGGCTGGCTGGAGAGTTGCGGCTTTCAGTTCAGCCACAAATGGATGAGGGCAGCCTCTGGCGTTTCCACCCCGCCATTTTCCACCCCGCAGGCCCAGAGATGCTGCCCGGCAGCATAACTGCCCGGTACAAGCCCGCCCTCGCGACACTGGCTGACAGCACGAATCCGCTTGCCAGACCCGATAGCCGCAGCAAGTGCCTCGAACAGGGCCGGGTCATCCATCACCGTGCCCGCGCCATAGATGCATAAAACCGCCCCGTCCAGTTCGGCCAGTGCGCAGCGCAAGGCCGAAGCCGGCAGGCCGGGGGAGAGGTGAAGAATGGCCAGTCGTCGCGCCATATCAAAGCGGCGGTGAAGCGGGATGGATGCAGCGGGCTGAGGCACGATGAAAAAGGCATCCTGCGCTGTGCTGTGGGCTTTCACCAGCCCGGCTGCGGGCAGGATGTGCCCACTGAAGGAGAGGCTGATACCGGCCTTGCCTTCCAGCGCGTAGCGCAAGGCCTGATCCAGATTGGCCTCGGCATCACCCTTCATGCCCAGCGGCACCATGGAACCACACAGCACCACGCAGCGCGCCATGCCGCCCAGCGCCTGAAACAGCGCCGCACCCGTATAGGCCATGCTATCCGTGCCGTGGGTGATGAGCACCGGGATGTCTGGCTCGGCGGCGATCAGATCGAGCATCCGGTTCCAGTCGCGCGGGCCAATATTGGCGCTGTCCACAAGCGGATTGAAGGTGTGCACCACCAGTTCCACATGCGGTGGCAGGCGCGCGGCCACGGCCCGCTCCACAAGCCCGGCCTCGGGAGCCAGTCCGTGCGGAGTGGGGACCATGGCAATGGTGCCGCCAGTATGGATGAGAAGCAGGCGTGTCATGCCGAACCGAAAGGCGCGAGGGATGGAGTGCGCCAGGGCGCTTTTCCTCTTTCCGCTATCCTTGTTTCGGCATCAAGCTCCTGAAGCGTTGCGCGATCAGGATAGGGCTGTAAACGCACAGGCATGTGGTGGCGTGTGGATCTTTCCAGCGAACCGCTTGCTTCGCTGGAAAAGGCCACTTCTGCCTGCGGCGGGTTTTCAGCCGGCTGTTACAGGAGCCAGCCCTTCCAGCGCCTCTTTTGCCACATCAGACAGCCCCTCTCCCCCCGCAGCCAGATGCTCGGCGATCTTGGCGCGCATGCGCGGGTCCCAGAATTTGCGGATATGGGTGCGGGTGTTCTCCACCGCTTCGGCATGGGGCATCTGGGCAAAGGCGGTGGCAATCTGGTTCGCCATATAAACCAGCTTGATCATGCCGCTATGTTGCACGGTATCAGTTTCGGTGTTGTGATCCATGGTTCAGCCGTTCTGTTTCTATGCCGGAAATGACCCGGCCGGGATGGGTGAAAATCTCGAAGCCATCGGCCCGCACCACCGCGCACAGTGTGATACCGGCGGCCTCGGCAGTGCGAATGGCAAGGGATGTGGGCGCGGAAACCGCAGCAATGAGGCCCACGCCCAGAACCGCCGCCTTCTGAACCATTTCAATGGAGACGCGGCTGGTCAGCAGCAACAGGCCGCGCGCGGGTTCCAGCCCCGCCTGCGCTGCCATGCCCACCAGCTTGTCCAGCGCATTATGCCGGCCCACATCTTCCGCCACGGCCAGAATGCCGGACCCCGGCTCGAAATAGGCTGCGGCATGCACGGCGCGGGTGGCATCCCCCAGCTTCTGGTGCGGGGAGAGAAGGGCCATGGCCTCGGCCACCACATCCGGTGAAAAGCAGGTATCGGCCTGCACGAAGGCCGCAGGCTTCACGGCCTCTGTCAGGCTTTCCACGCCGCACAGGCCACATCCGGTGGGGCCGGCCAGCGCGCGGCGGCGGGAGGAAAGACGGCTCATCCTCTCCTCGGCTATCCACATGCGCGCCTCTATGCCTTCAGGCATGGCAAGGCTCTCGCAGGAGAGAATATCCGCCGCACTCCCGATAATGCCTTCGGTGAGGGAAAAGCCGAGCGCAAAAGCCTCGATATCCAGCGGGCTGGCCATCATCACCGCATGGGTGGTGCCGTTATAGGTGAGGGCAACCGGCACTTCCTCGGGCACGATGCGCGTGCCTTCGCTCAACACCCCGCCCCGCATTTGCAGGCGTACCATCCGCCGTGCGGGAGGAGGCAGCGCCTGAAGTTGCAGTTCCTGTTCCGGCATGTTCATCATTCTCACGAGCATCCTTGCTGTGAGCCGGTACCTGACGGTTTCGCTCAAGCGCCGCGTGGGCTTGATCAAAACCCTGAGCCAGACTCAAGGGCTTTGATCCTATATCAAAGCGCCCATGGCGGGAGGGATCGCCATGGGCGCACGACGTTTTACCTGATACCCGTTTCCCGCCCGAAGGTATGGGAAACGGGGGCGGCGGAGGGGGACTACTCCGCCGCCTGAGCGGCAATACGCCGGCTTTTGCGGGCAAGATCCTCGTAGGTCTCCTGCCATGCGGTTGGCCCGTTGGAAGGCGAGATCTGCACCGCTGTCACCTTGTATTCCGGGCAGTTGGTGGCCCAGTCGGAGAAGTCGGTGGTGACCACGTTCGCCTGCGTCTCGGGATGGTGGAAGGTGGTGTAGACCACGCCCGGCGCCACACGGTCCGTAATCAGGGCCTTCAGCGAGATGGAGCCGGAGCGGCTTTCCAGCTTCACGAAATCCCCGTCGCGGATGCCGCGGTTCTCGGCATCATGCGGGTGGATTTCCAGCAGGTCTTCCGGGTGCCAGGCCACATTGGCCGTGCGCCGCGTCTGCGCGCCCACATTATACTGGGAGAGGATGCGCCCAGTGGTGAGCAGCAGCGGGAAGCGCGGGCCGGTGCGCTCATCGGTCGGCACATATTCGGTGAGCATGAACTTGCCCTTGCCGCGCACGAACCCGCCAATATGCATGGTGGGTGTGCCCTCAGGGGCCTTGTCATTGCACGGCCACTGCACCGAACCCAGCTCTTCCAGCTTCTCATAGGAGACGCCCTTGAAGGTGGGGGTGAGAGCTGCGATCTCGTCCATGATCTGGGACGGGTGATCATAGTGCATGTCATAGCCCAGTGCCTTGGCGAGCAGGAGGGTCACTTCCCAGTCCGCATAGCCGTTCTTCGGGGCCATCACCTTGCGCACGCGCTGGATGCGGCGCTCGGCATTGGTGAAGGTGCCGTCCTTCTCAAGGAAGGTGCAGCCGGGCAGGAACACATGGGCGTAGTTTGCCGTCTCGTTCAGGAAGATATCCTGCACCACGAGGCATTCCAGCGCCGCAAGGCCGGCCGAGACATGCTTGGTGTCAGGGTCGGACTGGAGAATGTCCTCGCCCTGCACATACATGCCCTTGTAGGTGCCCTCGACAGCGGCATCGAACATGTTGGGAATGCGCAGGCCGGGTTCATCATCCAGCGTCACGCCCCACAGTGCCTCGAAGGTCTCGCGGGTGGCATCATCCGAGATGTGGCGATAGCCCGGCAGCTCATGGGGGAAGGAGCCCATGTCGCAGGAACCCTGCACATTGTTCTGCCCACGCAGCGGGTTCACGCCCACGCCCTCGCGGCCAATATTGCCGGTGGCCATGGCGAGGTTCGCAATCGCCATCACCGTGGTGGAGCCTTGCGAATGCTCGGTCACGCCGAGGCCGTAATAGATGGCCCCGTTGCCGCCGGTGGCATAGAGGCGGGCGGCACCACGCACCAGCTCTGCCGGCACCTTGGTGTACTGCTCCACGGCTTCCGGGCTGTGGCGCGGATCAGAGACGAAAGACGCCCATTCCTGGAAGTCCTGCCAGTCGCAATATTCGCGGACGAATTCCTCGTTCACGAGGCCCTCGGTCACAATCACATGCGCAAGGGCCGTGACAATGGCGACATTGGTGCCGGGCTTCAGCGGCAGGTGGTAGGCGGCCTCGATATGGGGCGAGCGCACCACATCGGTCCGGCGCGGATCAATCACGATCAGCTTTGCCCCTGCGCGCAGGCGCTTCTTGAGGCGAGAGCCGAACACCGGGTGGCCGTCGGTCGGGTTTGCACCGATGACCAGCACCACATCGGTGTGTTCAACACTGTCGAAATCCTGCGTACCGGCGGATGTGCCGAAGGTCTGCGAGAGACCATAGCCGGTGGGCGAGTGGCACACGCGGGCGCAGGTATCGACATTGTTATTGCCGAAGCCGGCGCGGATCAGCTTCTGCACCAGATAGGTTTCTTCATTGGTGCAGCGCGAGGAGGTGATGCCGCCCACGGAGCGCCGGCCATACTTGGCCTGAATGCGCTTGAACTCTGAGGCGGCGTAGGCAATCGCCTCCTCATAGCTCACTTCCTTCCACGGCTCGTGGATGGACGAGCGGATCATCGGCTTGAGAATACGGTCCTGATGGCTGGCATAGCCATAGGCGAAGCGGCCCTTGACGCAGCTGTGGCCACGGTTGGCCTTGCCATCCTTGTAGGGCACCATGCGTACCAGCTCATCGCCGCGCATTTCCGCCTTGAAGGCGCAACCCACGCCGCAATAGGCGCAGGTGGTGACCACGGCATGCTCGGGCGTGCCGATCTCATACATGGTCTTTTCATTGAGCGTCGCGGTGGGGCAGGCCTGCACGCACGCGCCGCAGGAGACGCACTCCGACTGCAAGAACGGCTCGGACATGCCGGGCGAGACGCGCGCATCAAAGCCACGGCTGGAGATGGTCAGCGCGAAGGTGCCCTGAACTTCCTCGCACGCCCGCACGCAGCGGTTACACACGATGCACTTGGAGGCATCATAGGTGAAATAAGGGTTGGACTCGTCCTTGCCGAGGGCAAGATGGTTCTCGCCCTCATAGCCATAGCGCACCTCGCGCAGGCCAACCGCACCGGCCATGTCCTGCAATTCGCAATCGCCATTGGCGGAGCAGGTGAGGCAGTCCAGCGGGTGATCGGAGATATACAGCTCCATCACGCCCTTGCGGATCTGCTTGAGGCGCTCGGTCTGGGTCTTGACCGAGATGCCCTCGGCCACCGGCGTGGTGCAGGAGGCGGGGGTGCCGTTGCGGCCCTCGATCTCAACCAGACACAGGCGGCAAGAGCCGAAGGCATCCAGCATGTCCGTGGCGCAGAGCTTGGGGATCTGCGTGCCGATATCCATCGCGGCGCGCATGATGGAGGTGCCCTCGGGCACCGTGACGCTCATGCCGTCAATGGTCAGCGTTACCATCTTTTCCGATGTCGAGACCGGCGTGCCGTAATCCCGCTCATGGATGGAGATGGTGGTGTTCTTGTGGGGGATAGCGGAAATGGTTTCCATGGGGCGTTCCTCCGGGCTCATTCCGCGGCCACTGGCATTTCGGTCGTGTCGCCGAAATCTTCAGGGAAGTGATTGAGCGCGCTCAGCACCGGATAGGGCGTGAAGCCCCCCAGAGCGCAGAGCGAGCCGAGCTTCATGGTGTTGCACAGGTCGCGCAGCAGGAAGAGGTTGGTGCCGGGGTTCTGGCCCGCAATCACCTTGTCGAGCGTTTCCACGCCGCGTATGGAGCCGATGCGGCAGGGGGTGCACTTGCCACAGCTTTCATGGGCACAGAAATCCATGGCGAAACGGGCCATCTGGGCCATGTCCACCGTGTCATCAAACACGACGATGCCGCCATGGCCGATGAGCGCATCCTTGGCTGCAAAGGCCTCATAATCGAACGGCGTATCGAACTGCGAAACGGGGAGATAGGCCCCGAGCGGACCACCCGCCTGCACCGCCCGCACCGGACGGCCGGAAGCTGTGCCGCCACCAATCTCGTTCACCAGCTCGCCCAGCGAAATGCCGAAGCCGGTTTCATACAGCCCGCCATATTTGATGTTACCGGCAAGCTGCACCGGCATGGTGCCGCGCGAGCGACCCATGCCGAAATCGCGATAGAAAGCCCCGCCCTTTTCCAGAATGACCGGAATGGTGGCGAGCGAAATCAGGTTGTTGATGACGGTGGGCTTGCCGAACAGGCCCTTGATGGCGGGCAGCGGCGGCTTGGCGCGCACCACGCCGCGCTTGCCCTCAAGGCTTTCCAGCAGCGCGGTTTCCTCGCCGCACACATAGGCACCCGCGCCCATGCGCACTTCAAGATCGAAGTGATAGGGCGAGCCCATCACATTCTGGCCCAGCAGGCCGGCATCGCGCGCCTTGGAAATGGCCTTCTCCATCGCCACGAAGGAGATGGGATATTCCGAACGCGAATAGATATAGCCCTTGGTGGCCCCCACCGCGATGCCGGCGATGGTCATGCCCTCGATCAGGCAGAAGGGGTCGGCCTCCATGATAAGGCGGTCGGCGAAGGTGCCGCTGTCGCCCTCATCGGCATTGCAGACGATATAGCGCTGGTCGGCCTCGGTCTGGGCCACGGTGCGCCACTTGATGCCGGTGGGGAAGCCCGCACCGCCACGCCCGCGCAGTCCGCTGTCCACCACTTCCTCGATGATGGCCAGCGGGGTGAGGGTGAGCGCACGCTCCAGCCCCTTGTAGCCACCATGGGCCTGATAATCGGTCAGCGAGAGTGGGTCGATAATGCCGATGCGGGCAAAGGTGAGGCGGGTCTGGTTCTTGAGGAAGGGGATTTCCTCCACCACGCCGACATTCAGCGGGTGATCGCCGCCATGCAGCATGCCGGCGTGCAGAAGCTCTTCCACATCGGAAGCCTTTACCGGGCCATAGCCGACACGGCCGCGCTCGGTTTCCACCTCCACCAGCGGCTCCAGCCAGAACAGGCCGCGCGAGCCATTGCGCACGATATCATAGGTGATGCCGCGCGCTGCCAGCGCATCTTCCAGCGCGCGGGCGACCTGATTGGCCCCGCAGGCAACAGCGGTGGCATCATTGGGCACATAGATGCGGTGAACGGTCATCGTGCGCCCCTTTCATTGCGGATGCTTTCAGCGAGTTCGTCGATGGCGTCCTCATTCAGACGTCCCATCAGGCGACCATCCACCAGGGCTGCGGGCGCACAGGCGCACAGGCCGAGGCAATAGATCGGCTCCAGCGTGACAGAGCCATCTTCCGAGGTTTCACCCATGGAGATGCCGAAGCGTTCCTCGGCATGGGCGGTGAGCGCCTTTGCCCCCATGGACTGGCAAGCCTCTGCCGCACACAGCTTCACCACATGGCGGCCCGGAGGCTCGCGGCGGAAGTCATGATAGAAGGTGACAACGCCATAGACTTCAGCGCGCGACAGGTTCAGCCGCTCGGCAATCATGGGAATGACCGGGTCTGGCACATAGCCAAAGGTTTCCTGCACCGCGTGCAGGATGGGCATGGCCGCCCCTTCCAGATGCTGGAATTCCTCTATCACCTGCGCAGCGCGCACGGTGCTCCAGTCTTCATAGACTGCCATTGGCGTATGCCTTCCCCACCAGCACCCTCGGAAGGGGATGCTTCTTTGTGATCGTTTTAAAAAGAGTGTCACAAAAGGCGGGGCGATCAATGCAGCAGTTACATGCTGCGATAGAACATTTCTATTATAGCTTCCCGGGCAAAAAACGAGAGATGGGGCAGGGGCTGTAAATGAAAAAATTCCAGATTGGAATCAATCAATTACAGCCCGTTTTCAAAGGGCGTCTAAACCGGTCGATTTATCATATATATGGTCATATACAGCTTTTATTGCAGTGCGGCATGAGTGGGGTGCGGCAACTCAGTGTGGCAATTGATCCTCTTGCAGAATCGGAGAGAGTCGTCGCGCCTCGGCAATCAGTGCGGCGGTGACCGGACTTGCGGGCTCGCGGTGGGGGGCCACAAGGCCGATGGAATAGGAAATATCCGGTGCGGTAATGGGAATGTCGCGCACGCCATCCATCTTGCCCAGTGCGTTGGCGAGTGTTTCAGGCATCACGCTGGCCCACAGGCCGGTGCGCACATGCGCCAGCATGACAATCATGGAATTGGATTCCAGTGTCGGTGCATCACTGCCGCCGGCGGCGGTTATGAGACCATCTATAATGCGCCGGTTTTGCATGTCCGGTGTCAGCAGAGCCAGCGGCAGGCGGGCAACCTCGGCCCAGTTGATGCTGTCCTGCCCCTCCGGGAGAAGCGATGAGGTGGTCACCAGCCGATACCGCTCGCGATACAGAGGCACCGTGGTGACCCGCCCCAGCGGCTCATTGTCCAGATAGGTGATGCCGGCATCAATGGTGAGGTTTTCGAGATCGGTCAGGATCTCCATGGAATTGCGCGAGATGACGGTGAAGCGCACATCCGGGTAACGGGTGCGGAAGGGGGTGGTCAGCGCGCTCAGCATGGGCAGGGCCGAGGGAATGGCGGCAATGCGCACCGGGCCGGTGAGGCCGCGCCTCAGCGCATCAATATCCTGCCGCATGGCGCGGGTGTCGGCCACGATGCGGCGCGCCCATTCCAGCGTGCGCTCGCCTTCGCTTGTCAGCCCCACAAAGCGGGAGCCGCGCTGCACCAGAAGCACGCCCAGCATGTCTTCAAGTTGCTTGATGCCGGCTGAAAGCGTGGGCTGGGTGATGCCGCAGCATTCCGCGGCCCGTCCAAAGTGTCGTTCCCGCGAGAGGGCGATGAGATATTCAAGCTTGTCGATCATGCCTGTAGTATCGTAGGCGGGAATGCACAGAGGCAAGCGCCAACTTGGTCGTGTTCAAAAGTTGGCGGGGCGGCATGTGGTGGGGAAACCTGCCGTGTTGTATCTGCCGGGGTGTAAAAGTGGGCATGCGGCACCTTTAGGGCATTTACCACTCGGGTCAGGTCGGCACATGCTCTTCCTCTCGGGTTGGAGCGCCTTGCAATCAAACGGTTCCGCTTGATTGCAAGGCGCTCTGAAGTCTGGGTTTCAGGGTCTTGGATGAAGGCGGGAAGCGTGATGAAAGCTGGGATTTTTGCATGCGCTGTTGTTGCAGCGCTGGGGTTTGGGGCGATGAGTGACAGTGCTTCTGCCGCTCCGCCCATGGCGGCAGCAGCAGCTCTGGCCGGGCAGGATCTGGGCACGCCGGTGGAAAGTGTCGCCTGGGTGTGCCGCCGCAATCGTTGCACATGGGATCCGCATTTCCGGGGGCGGGTGCCCTCCTATGCGCGCAGCTGGGGTCCACCCACCCGCAGCAACTGCCGCTGGGAGCGCGTGAATTCCAAGCGGGACGGATGGCGCTGGCGTGAGGTTTGCCGCCGCCGCTGATCCTGAGTCTCTCCTGAATGTCGCCGCCCTGCGGGGTGGCGGCTTTCATGATGAGGGCCTGCTCGCAAAAATGTGAGCGGACAGATGGAACCAGAGCCTGTCTTTTGATCTTTTGTTTACACATTCTCCGGGCCGTACCCGCAGATGTGGATTTCAGGGAACAGAAGAGGGGGCTGCCATGGTTGTTAAAGCGCCTTCAGGTTCATCCTTCACGTCGCCCCGTGCGGCCCCGGCCGGGGCAAGGCCGATGCAAGGGTCTGTATGGATTGGCCTTGTCGCCATGCTCTTTGCCCTTTTGCTGGTGGTGACGCCGCCTCTGGCCCTGCTGGCACAGGCGCGTGAAAAGCCCGCCCCGGCGATGCCTCGCCTGCCGATAGAAACCCGGTTCGCCTAGAGCAGGGGCACCCGCGCGTTAATCTTGCTTGCAGGCAGGGCTGGACGCCTCGCCTCCCGACAGTGTATCGCCAAAGGGAGACACGTTGCTGGTCTGGCGCAGGCGCATGCCCGCAAGCAGAACAGCAGCATGGCACTCTACGCCGGTTCCGGGAGGCTGCGTGGGAGCGGAGATGAAAACAGGCACTCATCTTCAGTTGGCTGGGGTCAGGGGCACGGCCCTTCGGGCGCTCCGGCTTGCTGTTGCTCTTCCCGCCGTCCTCATTGGCGCATGGGGTGGTTTTGGCATGGCGGCTCATGCCAGCCTGCCCGCCGCCCTTTCCACCCCGCAGCTTCTGGCACAGCAGAGCATGGCCGGCTCCGGCCCTGTGACGCATGTTTATACGCCGCAGATTGCGCGTGAGGCCGATGCCCGCATCTTGCCGATGCAAGAGAGCGCTTTTCTGGCTCCTGCCGTGCGTGCAAGCGCGGGAACCGTTGTCCGGGTCGCCCAGTGGGGGGGCAGCCAGCGTGCCCAGAACCCGATTGAAAGTTTCTTCTCCACCATTTTCGGCGGTGGTCGCCAGCAGGCAGACCCGCGACATGACCGGACCCGGATTCTCATTACCCCCGGCGCAAACGGGCAGGGCAGTGCTGATTCTGCACAGAGGTCTGCACAGGGCAGAAGCTCGGGTGGCGGCTCCGGCGCTTTTTGTGTCCGGACCTGTGATGGACGCTTCTTCCCGCTGGGTGCGCGGGTAGACCGTGGCTCCTATGGTGCAGGGGCTGCCCAGTGCCAGTCCTTGTGCCCGGCGGCGCAGATGGAACTGTTCACCGGTTCAAGCGATATTGCCTCGACGGTCAACAGTCGTGGGCGCTCCTATTCGGCTTTGCCGACGGCGTTCCTGTTCCGCCGACAACTGGTGGAAGGGTGCAGTTGCCACGCCACGGGTGGTGAGGGTGGCCTGCGCCATATTGATATCAAGGATGACCCCACGCTGCGGGCCGGAGATGTGGTGATGACCGCAGAAGGCTTCCGCGTGTTTACAGGGGGGCGGCGCGGCCCGCCTTTCCGGGATTCGGATTTTGTGAGCCCCTCCAGCTTCCCCAAACTCTCCAAGGAAATGCGCCAGCGGCTCAAGGAGCTGACACTGGCTGCCCGCTGAGGGCCTTTGGGTCCGTCAGTCTGGCGACAACAGGGTGCGGATGCGTCCGGCGATGCTGGTACCCGGGCCAGCGGCCTCATGCGGGATATGACGCACCAGTGCAGGAATGGGAGAGGCCTCTCCTTCTGCCAGTGCCGTGACCGCAGCCATGACAGCAGCCAGATCCTTCATCGCCTGACGAAGCGCCATTGTGCGTGCAGCGGGGTCTGACCCGGCATTTTTCAGGCTCTGGCCGGTCATCAGATCATGCAGGGTTTGCGCAATCCTGTCCTGTGCGGGGTCTCCCGCCGGGAGCCGCCCACGCCCCAGCGCGCTGATGCGCCCGGCCAGTTCGGCAAGGGCCTGCTCCAGCAGAACCAGTTCTGCCGGGATGTGTGGGGGGGCATCGGTCACGGGGTCACCCATTATGCAGGGCCTGAAGCGGGCGCTCTTGCGGGATCAAAAGGGATTCCAGGTGGGATTGGGTGTGAATTTGAGATAGCCGAGATTGGCCCCCAGCCGCACGCCCACACCCGAACGGATGGGCACGACCACCATTCCCTCCGAGACCAGTGCGGACATGCCAAAGCCCGCCACCGCATAAGCCGAGCCGGAAATGCCGCCAAATCGGCGAAACACATCATCCACACTGCGCATATTATAGACGAGGATCATGGTGCGCGCGCCATCGCCCCCAAAGTCCCAGCCTATGGATGGGCCTTGCCAGTAGATTTTCCGGTCTCCGGCATTGCGGGTGTAGAGCACGCCCTCGCCATAACGCAGGCCGCCGATAAAGGCACCGGCCCCTTCCTGGCCCAGAATATAGCCATTCGGCTCACCCCATTGCTGCACGGCCTTCTCAATGGTCAGGGCCAGCCCGCGTGAGACACTGCCGAAGAAGGAGTGACCCTGGCTCACCAGCTCATTGCTGGAATAGGTGGCCGGCTGCTGTTGCTGGGGCTGCTGGTATTGGGCGCTGGCCGGCGTTGCAAGAGCCGCCATGCCGCCCAGCGCCAGAGCTGCGGCCAGTGCATGGCGCACAATAGTCTGGCGCGGAGGGGAGGGGCGGAAGCTCGAACGGAAACGCATGGGGCAATCTCGCTGTGTGCTTCTGGAGGTTCAGGGCGGCAAGCGCCATAAACTGGCACCCGATTGTGGCAATCCAAACCCGTTATGTTGCGACCGGGCCTGAGGATGCCGCTCCGTTGTTCAGATGCAGATTCCCAGCTTCGTCTTAGCAGACGGTTAATCCATACCCATTTGTCGTGCGTTCAGCAGGTTAAGTTGTCTGGCCGCCTGCCTTGATGCTGCGGGCCATGCGTGTGGGGTCGCGCTCAGTCGCGCCGGCCCCAGGCCACAAAGCCATGCACCTTGAAGCTGTTCTCCGGGTGGCCATAGGTGAGGGGCGTGCCGTCCGGGCGGGTCACGGTGCCTCCGGCCGCATTGATAAGGGCATGGCCGGCCGCGCTGTCCCACTCCATCACGGGGCCAAGGCGCGGATACAGATCCACCCGGCCTTCCGCCACCAGCGCGAATTTCAGGGCAGAGCCAGCGGGAATGCGCTCGGCGACCTCATATGTGGCAATCAATGCATCGGTCTTGGGGTCGCCATGGGAGCGGCTGGCGGCAACGGTGATGGGGCCTTGTGGCACCGTGCGACAGGAAATCGGCTCCCAGCTTTCCATGGCCACAGCCTCACCGGGGGCACGCAGGGCGCGGAAGGCGGCGCCGGGGCGGCCGGCAAACAGAAGGTTGCGCGCCGGGGCATAGACAATGCCGAGCACCGGCACGCCCTCTTCCACCAGCGCGATATTCACCGTGTACTCGCCATTGCCGGAGATGAATTCCTTGGTGCCATCCAGCGGGTCCACCAGCAGGAAACGGGGGCCGCAAATGGTGGTGGAGGCATCCGCCTTTTCAGACATGGCCTCCTCGGCCACCACCGGCACATCTGGCAGCAGCTTGGCGAGTGCAGCGCAGATAATGGCTTCAGAGGCCTTGTCCGCCTCCGTTACCGGGCTGTGATCCTGCTTTTCCTGCGCCTTGATGCCCTCCGCCTCGATGCGGCGAATGGCAATGCCTGCCTCAAGCGCGGCGGCGGCGAGAGCTGCAAGAAGGGGAGCGTCAGTCGGGGAAGAGGGGCGCATGGCAGGGCTCGCTTGTGAGGAGGCTGGCGCATCAGGGCCTGCCAATGGCCCCGAAAGTTCAGCGCCTCTTAACGCTGGAGGGCGCAATTGTCGATGCGCTCTGGGTTTCCGCGCTTGTGACAAGGCTGTTCCCCGGTGTATCTGGATCACTCCTGCATCTGCGGAATCGCATGGTGCTGCCGTCTTTTGAAGAGTGCCAGTCCATGTCTGATGTGAACGCGACCGAAGTGACACAGCACGATGCCATCCCCGGTGTGTCTCATCTGGAACTGGCAGCCATGCTGTGCTCGCGCCTGTGCCATGATGTGATCAGCCCCGTGGGCGCGATCGTCAACGGCATTGAGGTGCTGGAGGACAAGGACGCGGCGGACATGCGCGATGTCGCGCTTGATCTTATTGCCAAGAGCGCCCGTCAGGCTTCCGCCCGCCTTCAGTTTACCCGTCTGGCCTTTGGTGCGGCAGGTTCTGCCGGTGCGCAGCTTGATCTGGGTGATGCCGAGCAGGTGGTGTGCGGCATGATCGAGGATGACCGCACCAAGATTGAATGGAAGCTGCCGCGCGAGTTCCAGCCCAAGAACCGTGTGAAGCTGCTGCTCAATCTCACCTTGCTGTCCAGCTCCACCATTCCGCGCGGTGGTGTTATTCGCGTCGAGCCGCGTGCAGAAGGTGATCTCACCGGCTTTACGCTGGTCGCCACCGGCACCAGCGCCCGCATTCCGCAGAATGTGGAAACCCTCCTGGCCGGGCAGATCCCGGAAAGCGGGCTGGACGCCCACGTCATTCAGCCCTTCTATGCCGGCATGCTGGCGCGCGATTGCAAGATGACCATCTCCTTCGCGCAGGATGGGGACACGGTGCGGATTTTCGCCAACCCGGCCTGATCTGCTTTTTGCCATCATTCACCCGGACAAGGGGCGGATGAATCAGTTCTGTCACCGTCTCTGGCGCACCGTGATGATGTGGGGGCTTGCCCTTGCACTCTTGTGTGCGCCATTTTCGGGGATGGGGCCGGGCCATGCCATGGCTGCATCATCCGCAACATCCATGCCCGCGATGCACCCGTCTGCACTGCCCATGATGGCAGAAGCTGCTGCCCACCATGATTGTGAGCGGATGGGGGCCGTTCCGCCAGACCCTGCTGGTCCCGCCGCTTTCAGTTCGTATCAGGATGAATTGCCCGCATCACAGCAGGAACAGATGCCCTGCTGTGATGATGTGTGCCTCATGGCCTGCCATGTCATTCTCATGCTGCCCCCGGCCTTCGCCCTGCCTCTGCCAGTGGTGCAGATGCATGAGGTACGCGTGACGCATGGCCTGAAAACACAGGGCATGGACGTGCTGCTGCCGCCTCCCCGAACAGGCGTGTGACACGCAGCTTTTCAACATTTTCACGCTTTTAGCCGGCGGACGGTCCGCCGTGCCGGAAGCTGCCTTTTCAGGTTCGCCTTTGTGGGCGCGCGATGCCCCTTTGCGACTTCAATGTGTTCGAGGAAAACTCAATGTCGATTATTCATCATGTTGCCCGCATGGGGGCTGCTGCATCCGTGCTCACCATGCTGTCGCTTTCTGTGCCTGCCCTTGCGGCCGAGCCGGTATCTGGCGGTCATCACATGGACCATGGCACGGTAGCCACGCCTACAGCCACGCAGGCCGAGCCCGCCTCTACCGCTGCCTATAAGGCGGCGAATGAGACAATGCATGCGGGCATGGACATTCCCTTCACCGGAGGTGCGGATGTGGACTTCATGCTGGGCATGATTCCCCATCATGAAGGGGCGCTGGCCATGGCGCAGGTGGCGCTTGAGCACGGCAAGGACCCGGAAGTGCGCAAGCTGGCAGAAGCCGTCGTGAAGGCGCAGACGGATGAAATCGCCTTCATGAAGGCATGGCTTGCGCGCAAGGGTGTGCTGACCGCACCCGCTGAAAAGGCAGGTGAAAACGGATCTGGCGGCAGCACCCCGCACGCGCACTGAAGCTGACCGGCATGGGGTAGATGTCCGCAATGTCGAGGTGGAAGCCGTGGTCTGCATCGCCGGTGCGGAAGGCCATTCCGTGGCGCTTCCGCTGGAGAGCCGGGCCTCTCGCCGACCATCTTCTCAACAAGCTGGACCTCGACGACCCCGCCGGAATAGCGACCCCAGAAAAGGCAATGCCCCGCATATGCGGGGCATTTTGATACCGAGGAAAGGTATTTCTGGAAGAGGAAGGATCGCTTCAGGTCTCAGACCGCGATCTTCTCCATGCCGGCCATGGGCTCGCGCAGCACATAGCCGCGGCCCCACACGGTTTCGATGTAGTTCTTGCCGCCGGAAGCGGTTGCCAGCTTCTTGCGCAGCTTGCAGATGAACACATCAATGATCTTGAGTTCAGGCTCATCCATGCCGCCATAGAGATGGTTCAGGAACATCTCCTTGGTGAGCGTGGTGCCCTTGCGGAGCGAGAGCAGCTCCAGCATCTGATATTCCTTGCCGGTCAGATGCACGCGGTTGTTTTCCACTTCCACGGTCTTGGTGTCCAGATTGACGAGCAGGTCGCCGGTCTGGATCACGGACTGGGCATGGCCCTTGGAACGGCGGACAATGGCGTGAATGCGGGCCACCATCTCGT
Organism: Xanthobacter sp.; assembly: GCA_034676585.1. GTDB lineage: Bacteria > Pseudomonadota > Alphaproteobacteria > Rhizobiales > Xanthobacteraceae > Xanthobacter. The sequence continues at coordinate 716,880 of JAUCBY010000001.1, forward strand.
CCTTGTGGAAAGGCTTGGTGAGATAGTCATCGGCACCGAAGCCGAAACCCTTCACCTTGTCTTCCGTATTGGCAAGACCGGACAGGATCAGAATAGGGGTCTTCACCTTGGCCACGCGCAAGGAGCGCAGCACTTCGAAGCCCGACATGTCCGGCAGGTTCAGATCCAGCAGGATAATGTCATATTCATAAACCTTGCCAAGATCGACGCCTTCTTCACCGAAGTTGGTCGTGTAGACATTGAAGTTCTCGGTCTTGAGCATCAACTCGATGCCCTTGGCCGTCGCACTGTCGTCCTCGATGAGCAAGACGCGCATGGCTATCCCTTTCCTCGCAACTGGTCGAAAAACGGCAGAAACCGGCTTTCGTTGCTCGGCCGACGGTGTGATTCGCGGTTCGAATGCCGAATCGTTAACAGACCCGGATTCCAGCGCACAAGGGCTGGCTGAAAAAACTTTGTGTATGGGTGAGCGTAACGACTCAATTCCAGACACTTAAGGATTTTCCGCCTGCGCAAGATGCGCCGAACGTCCCGAAAACCTTCCATCGGCCCCGGTCAGCGCGTGTTGTTCGCTGCCCGATCCGTGAGTGCATCATTAACGAAGGGGGTAAACGATTAGTTTCCAAGCGGGCAACAAACAGGAAATCGAAGAGAAATGTGGCGCCGGTAACCAAGGGGCAACGGCTGGCGGGTCATGTTGGGTCTGCGAAGGGTTCGCTGATGCGCGAATCTCCTGTTGAGATATAGAGCGGAGTTGATGGCGATGAAGTCGCGGGAGCCCTTGATCCGTGCCAAGAGATTCCAGATGGACGATGCGCGTCGTCGCATCACGCAGATCGAAGGCATGATGGCTGATTTCGAGCGCATGATTGCGGATCTGGAGCGCGATATTGCCGCTGAGGAACAGCGGAGCGGAGTGAACGACCCCCGTCATTTTGCCTATCCTCCACTGGCTCAGGCCGCGCGTGGACGTCGTGATAACCTGCGCAATTCGGTGGATGAACTGTCCCAGCAGCGTGATGGTGCCCGCGCCGTGCTCACCCAGATCGAATCTGATCTCGCGCTGGCGGAAGCCGCCGGGGAGATGGAACGCACCGGCAAGGCTGATGTGGGCGCGCGCCGCCGCAACTGGCGTCCGGGTGAGGCGCTGCGTCTGTGAAAGCCTGAATCCGGCGGAATGCCCGGGTGCCATGTGTGATGACGGATGATGCGTCTGATGGCGGGTAATGGCCCCTGCATTCCAGTGATTCTCTCATGCGCCCTGATGTCTACGGCGGCACAATTTCGTGTGCCGGTTTGCCGTCTATGAAGCGCGGCCCGGTGTTTTGCACCAATTGATGGGTGATGCGCATCTGTGCGGTGGACATGGACAGGCCCAAGTGGCATGTTCGCGCCATTCTGGAATGAGGCTGTGGCCGTGCGACTGCTGGAAATTATCTTCACCTGGTGGAACAAGAACACCTTCGGCACCTGGCTGTGGACCAGGCGCTATGGCGAGTTTGTCGGACAGGATGAATGCGGGAACCGCTATTATCGCACCAAGGGCGGCAAGATTGACCCCACCCTTGGCTTCGAGCGGCGCTGGGTTCTCTATAACGGTTATGCGGAAGCCTCCGCCATTCCGCCCGGCTGGTGGGGCTGGATGCATCACCGCGTGGACGTTGCGCCCGTGGATGAGAACTACAAGCCCCATTCGTGGGAGAAGCCGCACCATGAGAACCTGACGGGTTCTGCCGCAGCATACCGCCCGCAGGGTTCGTTGCTGGCGGGCGGCCATCGCCCGCAGGTGACAGGCGATTACAAGGCTTGGACTCCCGGCGAGTGATAAGCCGCTTTCAGGGTCAGGTCGGCAAAAGGCATGCTGGCATTTATGCTCTGCCTTGTTCCGGTCTGATTACTGGAGGAAACATAAGGAGCCGGGCCAGATGGTGCGGCCGTGTCGCTGCTGGCCTGACAGGTTGAAGTTTTCCATGCGCTTGCCCCGTATTGCTCCGGCTCTTGCCCTGATGCTCTCCGCTGGTTTCAGCCAGGGAGCGCTGGCGCAGGGGAATGATGGGTTTGAGCAGAGCTATCTGCCGCCGCCATCCGGTTTTGGTTCGCCCACAGCGCCGGCACCCCACAGCCAGACCTATCAGCCCGGCCAGACCTTTGATGCCACTTCTGATGAGGGGCAGCCGGGAACCGGCGCTCCTGTTTCCAGAAATGACGAGGTGGGTACCGTGGCGCCAGCCGGTGCTGCAATCGTCATGCCTGAGGGCGGTGGGGATGTAACGGTCATCCAGCCGCCATCCGTGCGTATTCCCAATCGCATTGCTGTCTATGCCGGGTTGGACAAGATCACCGGGCGGATCACCTCTTTTGATATTCCGCTGGGGGAAACGGCACAGTTTGGAGCCTTGCAGGTTACACCGCGTGCCTGCTACACGCGCCCGCCAACCGAGACGCAGAACATCACATCCTTCAGTGAGGTCAATGAAATGACCCTGAAGGGCGAGGCCAAGCGTATCTTCACCGGCTGGATGTTTGCCTCAAGCCCCGGCCTTCATGCCGTGGAACATCCGATTTATGACGTGTGGCTGATCGGCTGCAAGGCTCCGGCACCTGTCACGGCCGCAGGCCAGCAGTAGAAATCTGCCGGGCTGACCAGCGCATCTTCCAGAATCTGCTGGTAACGGCGGCGCGGCACTTCAATTGCGCCAAGGCTGGCCAGATGGCTGGTGACAAATTGCGTATCCAGCAGCTTGAAGCCCCCTGCAATCAGGCGTCCCACAAGATGCACCAGCGCGACCTTTGAGGCATCGCGCTCAATATGGAACATGCTTTCTCCAAAGAAGGCACCGCCCAGCCGCACCCCATACAGCCCACCCACCAGCTGGCCCCCGCGCCAGGCTTCCACACAGTGGCAGTGACCGCGATCAAACAGCTCGCGATACAGGCGGCGGATGGGCGTATTGATCCATGTGTTCTCGCGCCCTTCCTGTGGGGCGGCGCAGGCGGCAATAACGGCATCAAAGTCCGAATCCACGCGCACCTCGAACTTGTCGGAGCGCACTGTGCGGGCCAGACGGGTCGAGACGCGCAGGCCATCCAGCGGAATAATGCCGCGCTGCTCCGGTTCCACCCAGTACAGGCCGGGATCATCCGCGCTTTCTGCCATGGGGAAAATGCCGCAGGAATAGGCTTTCAGCAGCACATCAGAGGTGATCTGGAAGCTGTCATCGCCAGCTTGTGTCATGGCTGAGCCTTGTGCATCCTGAGGCAAGGATTGAATGGGTTGCGAACAAAGTGCCGGAGACCAGCCCCTTCGATCAAGGGTCTTCGGGTGCGGCCATCGGCTTTGGTTCACTTGTCTGGTGCATGCCTGAACGTGCATGGGCCAGATCTGCCGCGCTTTTCAAGGTGCGGTTGCAAAAAAGCCGGACTGCTTCAGGCTGCCCGGCTTTTTTGATGTTCTCTCAGCAGACGGTGAGCAAAGGCATTTTACAGCAAAATCTTTGCCCGCCGTGCTCACGTCTCCGGCTCACTTGTTCAGGCTGGCTTCCAGTGCAGCGCCAAGGCCCTTGAAGGAGATCGGCAGAATGATGGGCTTTTCCTCGCCCGCTGCAAATACCACCTCGCCCGCGCCATTGCTGGCCTTCAGCGCCTTGAGCTGATCTGCGCTCAGTTCGACAGAAGCCGTGCATTCCCGCGCGCAACGCTTGTAGGTGAGCACGACGTCTTCCACGTCTTTCACCTTGAGCACCACGTTGGAGGGCAGCCACACGCCTGGCGGCACCTGTGCAACAAGATGGACCGGGCCATCCTTCTGGGCGCGCACGGCAATATGGGCCAGAATGTTCTTCAGGTCCGGCGTCTGCATGGTCTGCACAGCTTCACAGACGCGCTCCTCGCCTTCGCCGCGGCATCGCACGGCCCAGTCATCATGCACGGAAAGCGTGCGCGTTGCCTGTTCGGCCTGCTGGGGGGCAGGGGCGGTGGTTGCAGGGGCTTCCTGCTTTGTATCCGCAGCGGCAGCGGGAAGAGCGAAGGACATTACGCACAGCCCAAGGGCCGCGGCAAAGCTGTGGCGAAGATGAACCTGCATCGTCGTGCCTTTCTGCATCGTCGTGCTTGTATCTGGCTTGACCCCATGTGCGGCGCGATGTGCAACTGCAACAGGGCCAGTTCTGCTCCCGGCTCACCGGTGAAACTGCCACCGGTGAGTGTAAATCTTGCCCTGAAACCCTATTTCAGAACAACCTTGCCGTCGATATCCGCAAGGAAATGCTCCAGCCAGTGGATGTCATACTGGCCTTCCAGAATATCCCGCGTGCGGACCAGCGTGCGGAACAGGGGCAGGGTGGTGTCAATACCATCCACCACAAACTCGTCCAGCGCACGACGCAGACGGTTCAGGCATTCCTCACGCGTGCGGCCATGCACGATGAGCTTGCCCACCAGACTGTCATAGTGCGGGGGGATCAGATAGCCCTGAAAGGCATTGGAATCGACCCGGATGCCAAGGCCGCCCGGCACATGGTAATGGGTGATGCGGCCCGGCGAGGGACGGAAATTGGTCGGATGCTCGGCGTTCACGCGGCATTCGATGGCATGGCCGCCCATCACGATGTCATTTTGCGTCAGCGTCAGCGGTTCGCCGGCGGCCACGCGGATTTGCTCATTGATGAGGTCAATGCCGGTGACCATCTCCGTGATGGGATGCTCGACCTGAATACGCGTGTTCATTTCAATGAAATAGAACTCGCCATTCTCGTACAGGAACTCAATGGTGCCGACGCCGAGATATTTCAGGTCCCGCATCGCCTTGGCGCAGGTTTCGCCAATCTGGGCGCGCTGGGCCTCGGTAATCACGGGGGAGGGGGCCTCCTCCCACACCTTCTGGTGGCGCCGCTGGAGCGAGCAGTCACGTTCACCCAGATGAATGGCGTGGCCCTTGCCATCGCCCAGCACCTGCACCTCGATATGGCGCGGGGTGGAGAGATACTTCTCCAGATAGACGGCATCATCACCAAAGGCCGCCTTGGCCTCGATCCGCGCCGTGGAGAGGGCAGAGGAAAGGTCATCCTTGGTGAAGGCCACCTTCATGCCGCGCCCGCCACCGCCGGCCGCCGCCTTCACCAGCACCGGGAAGCCGATCTTGGCGGCCACGCGGTGGGCTTCCTCATCATCCGTAATGCCGCCATCGGAACCGGGCACGACCGGAATGCCAAGCGCCTGTGCGGTTTTCTTGGCCTCGATCTTGTCACCCATAATGCGGATATGTTCCGCCTTGGGGCCGATGAAGTGGATGTCGTGCTCTTCCAGAATCTCGGCAAAACGGGCGTTTTCCGCCAGAAAGCCATAACCCGGATGCACGGCATCTGCCCCCGTGATCTCGCAGGCTGCGAGCAAGGAGGGAATATTGAGATAGGAATCGCGCGCCAGAGGCGGGCCAATGCACACGCTCTCGTCGGCAAGACGCACATGCATGGCGTCTGCATCGGCGGTGGAATGTACTGCCACGGTGGCAATACCCAGCTCCTTGCAGGCGCGCAGGATGCGCAGGGCGATCTCGCCGCGATTGGCGATCAGGATTTTCTTGAACATCAGCCGGCCCTCTGCGGTGCACGCGTCATTCGATGATCAGCAGCGGCTCGCCATATTCCACCGGCTGGGTATTCCCCACCAGAATGCGCGTGACCGTGCCGGAGCGCGGTGCGGGAATGGCATTCATGGTCTTCATCGCTTCCACGATCAGGACCGTGTCGCCTTCCTTTACCGTGGAACCAATTTCCACGAAGTTGGGAGCGCCGGGCTCGGGGGCCAGATAGGCGGTGCCAACCATTGGAGAGGGCACAGCGCCGGGGTGCTTGGCCAGATCGGTTGCGGGCGCTTCCACCACCGCAGCAGGTGCTGCTGCCGGGGCTGCCGCCGCAGGAGCCGGGGCATAGCCGGGAGCTGCATACTGCGCCACCGTAACCGGAGCGGGGCTGCGCAGAACGCGAATCCGCAGGTCTTCGTGCTGCACTTCGATTTCGGTCAGGTCGCTTTCGGAAAGCAGCTTGGCAATTTCCTTGACGAGATCGGTATCAAACGGGGTTTTGGAAGGCTTCATCATGTTCCTGCTCTTGCCGGCCACCGGGCCGCACGAGGGCTAAAGGGAAGGGGCGGGCCGCTCAGGCCTCAAGCCCCGCCAGCGCCGCAATGCCAAGGGTGTAGCTCTGCGGACCAAAGCCGCAGATGACGCCCTTCGCCACGGGCGAAAGATAAGAGTGGTGCCGGAACGCCTCACGGGCGAACACATTGGACAGGTGTACCTCAATGGCAGGCACGCCCACCGCCGAGATGGCATCCCGCAGCGCCAGGGATGTATGGGTATAGGCCCCTGCATTCAGCACAATACCGCGGGACCCTCGCGCTGCATGGATCAGGTCAACCAGAGCGCCTTCGCTGTTGGTCTGCGCGAAGACAAGCGAAAAGCCAAGGCGCTCGGTTTCGCGCCGGCACAGCGCCTCGACATCGGCAAGGGTGTGAGACCCATAGAGATGAGGCTCCCGCGTGCCGAGAAGGTTGAGGTTGGGTCCGTTAAGGACGTGGATGGTATCGGACATCCTGCCAGATCTGCTGCGGCCCCACTTGGCCGGATCGCCTGCGGTTATAGGAGCGCTCTGCCCGCAAGGAAAGAGCGCCCCGCCTTCATACGCCATTTTCCCTTGCTGTCGTGGAAAAGCTGCAAGGGTCGGGGCGCTGTCTGGTCAGTTCTTCGCCTTCTCGCGGCTGGAGGCGATGGCTTCCTTCAGCTTGTCGGCACCAACGGCACCCACCACAACGCTTTCGCCCACAATATAGGAGGGCGTGCCGTTGAGGCCCAGTGCGGATGCAATCTTCATGCTTTCATCCAGCGTGGCGTTCAGCTCGGGCGAACGGGCGTTCTTTTCAAGGGCGTCGGTGTCGATGCCGACTTCCTTTGCCGCTGCCAGTGCCTTTTCGCGGTCCAGCGGGCCTTCCATGGCGAACAGTGCCTGATGGAAATCATAATATTTTTCAGGGGCAACCATGCGCACCGCAATGCCGACCTGTGCGGCCTCCACCGAGGGCTGACCCAGCACCGGGAACTCGCGCAGCACCACGCGCAGGTTCGGATCATCCTTGATGAGCTGCTTGAGATCGGTCAGCGCCTTGCGGCAATAGCCGCAGTTGTAATCAAAGAATTCCACAAGGGTCACATCGCCCTTGGGGTTGCCGATCACCACATTGCGCGGGCTGTCGAAAACCAGTTCCCGCACGCTTTCCAGCGCCTTGCCGCGCTGGGCGGCCTGCGCATCATTGTGGCGCGCCTCCAGAACGGTGATGGCCTCTTCCAGCACCTCGGGATTGGCAATGATATACTCGCGGATAATGCCGCCGAGTTCCTTCTTTTCCTCATCCGTAAAGGCGAAGGCAGGTGTAATGGCTGCCGTCGCCGTGAGCACGCCAGCCAGGGCCAGCGGGGCAAGACGACCGCCGAGACGGGGGAGGGGGAACATGCGCTTCTCCATAATGGTGCAACTTCTGTTGTTCAGCGGCGCGACGACGATTCGCGCGTCACGGGTGGGTCGAGTTTGATAATGTCATCGGACTTCAGCCAGCCGGGCGAGCCTTTGGGGAAGGCCTTTCGGGCGCGGGCGGCAAGCTGGCGGGCGGTTTCATATTCTCCGCTCGCCCATGCGGCATTGGCAGAGGCAAGGTCTGCATTCGGCTTGTCGCCCCGCTTGCCATAGGCGATGGCCAGAGCGCGCCATGCGGTGGGCGAATCCGGCTCGCGCAGGGTGGCGATGATAAGTTCGCGGATGGCATCCTGCGTGTTGCTGCCGCTACCGCCCGTAGGGGCACCCGCCTTGTTGCCGGGGCGTGGTGCGGCACCACCCTGCCCGGACTGGACCAGAGCCTGCCCCAGCATGGTGCGAATCAGCGCATCGCCATTGCTGAGTTCCACAGCCCGGCGCAAGGGCGGCACGGCCTGCGCGGCACGCCCGCCCTCCAGCAGGGCCTGCCCCTTCAGTTCATAAAAATAGGGGTTCTCCGGCTGGCGGGCGATAAGGGCATCAATCTGCGCCACGGCCTTGTTCAGGTCGCCATAGATATAGGCGGAAATGGCGCGGGCATAATCTGCGGGCAGGGAGGTGTCTGAGGGGGGGTATTTGCGGTTCACGGCCTCTGGCCGTTCGGTAAAGCCCACCAGCTTGGCGCGCATCAGGTCATGACGGGCCTGAAGGGCTGGCGAATCCTTCCTGTGGTAATGAGGACTCTTGCGGGCCAACTGCTCCAGCGAGCCAATGCGCTCGCGCGCCATGGGGTGGGAGAGCATGTAGGGGTCGATGCGTTGGCTCATGAAAAGCTGGTCATTCTGGAGGCGGGAGAATGTTTCCAGCATGCCCTTGGCGGATTGGCCGGTTTTTGAAAGATAGCTCAGGGCGGCGCGGTCGGCAGCCTGCTCCTCCCCACGCCGGTAGGAGAGAATGGAGCGGCGCGCCATTTCCTGCGGCAGGCTCATGCCGGCTGCGGCGACATTGCCCAGATTGCGCCCGTCCATGCCGCTGGCGGCCCCTGCGGCAACGCCTGTGCCCGCCAGCATCATGGCAACAATGGCCATGGTCTGCGCTCCGGCAATCTGCTCGCGCATGCGGGCCAGATGTCCACCGGCGATATGCCCGGTTTCATGCGCCAGCACGCCGGTGATCTGGTTCGGCGTTTGGGAATCCATCAGCGCGCCGGTATTGACGAAAATGCGTCGGCCATCAGCCACAAAGGCATTGAAGGCACGGTCGGGGATCAGCACCACCTCGATATTCTGCGCTCCCAGCCCGGCGGCTTTCAGAATGGGGCGGGTGTAATCACGCAGCAGGGCCTCAATCTCGGCATCGCGGATGATGGATTGCGTGCGCCCTCCACCAGATTGGGCCGAAGCCTCCTCCAAGGGCAGGGCGGCGACAGTGGCAGCCACCAGCATGCGCCCCGCCGCCACACACAGGCGGCGGAAGGCGGAAGCAGGAGAGGCAGCATGTGTCCGGGTTGAAGGTGGCCGTCCCATTAGATTCCCGTGCCTCGTCCCTTTTTCACACCGCGGGTCCGGGCATACGATTCGCTGTGCAGGATGACGAGGCGGGCCGTCTCTCTCAAGCCCTGCCTGCAAACATCGTTCAGGATGGAGGCCGCGCTGTGAACAGAGGGGGATAAACAGCGCGTTTCATCTTTCAGCATGTGCAATCCTGCCGCGTTGGTGCAAGCAGCATACCCTTCACGCAAAAATGCTTTAGGACACACATGTGAAGGGTGGGTGCCATCCGGTCTCCTGATCCAGTTTCCCTCGGGTCCGCGCCGGAGATGCCGGCAACCTTTCCTTCAAGGACAGCCAGAATGCGGCGGCAACACGGCGTGAGCGCACGCATTGCCGCTGCGGGAAGGATGAATGAGAATGACCACGCCCAGCTTTGCCCGTTCCACATCCGGTCTCTTCGTGCCCACACCGGCGCGCCGCAGCGCGGTTGCGCCCTTCATTGTGATGGATGTGATGGAGCGCGCGGCACGCATTGAGGCTGAGGGCGGGCAGGTGATTCATCTGGAGGTGGGTCAGCCGGCCGCCTCCGCGCCCCTCACGGCCCGCAAGGCTGCGGCCGCCGCGCTCGAAGCGGGGCAGGTGGGCTATACGGCGGCGCTGGGCATTCCCTCCCTGCGCGCGCGCATTGCCCGCCATTATACCGAGCAGCATGGCCTTGAGCTGGACCCGGAGCGGGTGGTGGTGACCAACGGTTCATCCGGGGGGTTCATTCTTGCTTTCCTCGGGCTGTTTGAGGTTGGAGACCGGGTGGCGATCGCCTCTCCCGGCTATCCGCCCTATCGCCATGTGCTCTCGGCACTGGGCTGCGAGCCTGTGCTGATCGAAACGCTGCCCGAAGACCGCTATGCCCTGACGCCGGAACAGCTCATTGCCGCCCACCGCGATGCCCCGCTCAAGGGTGTTCTGGTGGCCAGCCCTGCCAACCCCACCGGCACCATGATGAACCGCGCGGCGCTGACCGATCTGCACGCCTGCGCGCGCGAACTCGGCATCGCCTTCATTTCCGACGAGATCTATCACGGGCTGGATTATGCCTTCCCGGCGGTGAGCGCGGTGGAGATTGGCGATGATGTGACGGTCATCAATTCCTTCTCCAAATATTTCTGCATGACGGGCTGGCGCGTGGGCTGGATGGTGATGCCGCCCGGCCTTTCACGCACCATTGAACGCTTGCAGCAGAACCTCTCCATTTCCGTGCCCACCCTCTCGCAGATCGCGGCCGAGGCGGCTTTTGACGGGCGGGCGGAGATGGATGGCGTGAAACGCGGTTATGAGGAAAACCGCCTTATCCTCACCGAAGGGCTGCCGGGCATTGGGCTGAAACACTTCCTGCCGGCGGATGGGGCTTTTTATCTCTATGCGGATGTTTCGGCCTTCACCGACGATTCCGCCGCCTTCGCCACGCGCATGCTGGATGAGGTGCATGTGGCGACCACACCGGGGGTGGATTTTGACCCCTTCCACGGCCACCAGTTCCTGCGCCTGTCCTATGCCGGTTCTGCCGCAGACATGGTTGAGGCGGTGACGCGCATCGGCACATTTCTCGCGCGTGGGTAGGCTTGGCAAAATCAGGATGATGGCTTGAACCTGACCTATGGTTAGGACACAAGAACTGCGGGCGAGCGGCTCAAGACACAAACAGGGGGCAAGAGATACCATGGCCGGGGCAGAACAGCAGGTGGTACAGTTTCAGATGGAGCCGCAGGATCTTGCGCGCGCCCAGAAGCTGAATTTCCGCATCCTCATCTTCAGCCGCTCTTTCCTGTTCATGCTGGCGCGGGTGTGGCTGCTGGCCATGCTGGCCTATGGCGGCCTGCTCTATGTGCGCGATGGCTGGGAGCAGATGTTCTCTGTGCTGATCTGGTTTGCGCCACTGTTTCTGGTGGTGCTGTGGTGCACGCCCTGGGCGGTGATGGCCTTTTTGAGCTGGCGTGCCGCCCGCAAGGCTGCCAGCGCGAAACAGGCAGACCCGCTCATTATTACCCTGAAATGGGATGACGAGACCATTTCATGGAACAGCACTGCCGGTGAAATCCTGACCCGCTGGGCCGATTTCAGAAAAGCGGGACATGATGACTATTTCCTGCTGCTGTTCGAGACGGATGCGCTCTATCGCATCATTCCCAAGCGGGTGCTGTCTGCGGCGCAGGCGGCCGATCTTGGCGCGCGGATTGCGCGTATCGGGAAGGCATAAGCCTTTTCTGCCGCTTTTTATTGCTGTGTTGAGGTGCGCATAAAAACTGTGCGCACCTTTTTTGTTGAAAAGAGAGATTTCACAAGGTCTGGGGCTGGGCCGGAGTTCATTCGGGGGCCGTATACGACCTTCTGCGTAGATCTCAGGCGCGAACGGGTGCCCCGAAGCTTTATTCGGCAATATTCAGAAAGGTTTTAAAACGCTTCTGTTCGTGACGTTCAAAATTCCCTTTGAAAGATCAGGCTTTTATGCTCATCTCAAGGGATATGAATGCCGTGTCTGACTTGCGTGGCAAGCAGGGTGGGCAGGCTGTCACAGATAGGTGCGCAATGAATGATGGCGCCGAGACGAATCCTGCCACACCTGCTGAAGATGATGCCCATCTTTATGCCGACGGGCATCCGCATGATGATGTGCACTATATAGAAGCCAAGATCATTCTGGATGGCATGCGCTTCACATCGCTCGCCAGCTTCGGCGAGTTCGCGCAGATTGTGGCCCGCGTCGCCAAGAGGCTGGACGTGGAGTTTGACCGGCACTCTGCCAAGGGGCAGCGCCCGAAAATCCGCGAGGTCCTCTTCCTCGATACGCAGGATTTCAAGCTCTACAACAATGCCTATATTCTGCGGCGACGGATCACCTATGAAGATGGCTTCCCCGTTGGCGACCCGGAAATGGTGTTCAAGTTCCGCCATCCGGACCGGCAAACCGCCACGGCGCTGGATGTGCGCCCGCGTATTCACGGCAATTACCGCATCAAGTTCAAGGAAGAGGTTCTGCCCCTGAAGGACAGGCTGGGCGGGGTGCGCTCCCTCTATTCCCATAATGTGCAGTTTCCCCTGCGCACCTATGGGCTTGTGGACCCGACCGCACAGGCCACCATCATTCGTGTGTTTCCGCTGCTCGGAGATATTCTGGCCAACTCCCATGAGCATGTGAAGCTGGTGAACCGCACCGCCGTGGAAGAGGTTCTGCTGGATCTGGGGACACTGGATTTCGGCAAGGGCTTTGTTGCGCCGTGCAATATCGCGGTGTGGCGGACGCGTGGAGACCAGATGCAGCTTGTGGGTGAGTTCGCCTATCAGCTCCGCTTCGACAATCGTGAGGCGCTGAACCCCAAGGCGGTGCAGCGGCACCTGGATTTCTTCCGGGCCTTGCAAATGGAGGCGCAGGACTGGATGTCCCTTGGCACCACCAAAACCGGCGCTGTCTATCGCCTCAAGGGCAATCCGCCGCAAAGCCATGAGTGAGCCTTCCCAAACCCCACCCCCTGCATCAGACTTGAGGGAAGACATCAGCCTTTTGGCGATTTTTCTCGGATTTCTGGAGATTGGTGCAACCAGTTTTGGTGGCGGCATCCTCGCCTATCTGCGCACGGGTCTGGTGACCCGGCGTAAATGGATTGATGATGCCACCTTTGTGGAACTGCTTTCTGTTTGCCAGACCTTGCCGGGCCTGAATGCCTCCAACATGGCCATTCTGGTGGGAGACCGCCTGCGCGGGGCGGCGGGGGCGGCTGTTGCCGTGCTGGGGATCTGCCTGCCGGGAGCGATCCTGATGGCAGGTGCGGCTGTTCTCTATGCCCATATGCAGGGTGGAGATCCGGGCATTGGCGCGGCGCTGCATGGCGCATCTGCGGCGGCTGTCGGGCTTGTGCTGGCCGTGACCTTCCAGCTTGGGCGCAAGGCGCTCAGAAGTTGGGTGGATCTGGTTTTTGTCGCGCTCACGGTCATCGGCGTCAATGTGCTGCACCAGTCGGTTCTGCTGGTGCTGTTCGTGGTCGGCGTGCTCGCCATCTACTGGTACAGGCCTCGCGCGCAGGCTCCAGGGAAGGGGCAGCCGTGAACCAGATCCCGATGCTGATTGCGGTTTTTGCCTATCTCTCGCTGCTCACGGTGGGCGGTGGCATGGCGGCTTTCCCGGAAATGAAGACATTGGTGGTGGACACCCACCACTGGATGACCTTTCCGCAGATGATCCACCTCTACAGTATTGGCCAGATGGCCCCCGGCCCGAACATGATGATGATTGCGGGCATCGGCCAGTGGGTGGCTGGCCCGCTGGGCGCGCTGGCCGTGGTGCTGGCTTTCTTTCTGCCCACCAGCCTGTTCACCCTGTGGGTGGGGCGCATGTGGAAGAAGCTGGAGCACTGGCCCTGGCGTCAGGCCATTCAGCGGGGGCTGGCACCGGTTTCCATCGGGCTGTTGCTGGCAGGCTCCATCAGTATCTCCAGAGGTGTGCTGACGGAGTGGAGCGCGGCGGCCATTACGGCAGCTGTTTTCGTGGTGCTGGTGACCACGCGCCTGAACCCGATTGTGATGATCGCCGGTGGTGCGGTGCTGGGATATTTTATTTATCACTAGAGCCGCACAGGCCGGGCAAAACGGGGGCAGGCCGGGGGAGGTCCGCTAGATGTGGATCATTCCAGTTCACATTGTCATGAGGCGTATAATATCCCAGTATATCCTCACCCCTCTGTGGTATTGGTTTGTTGGGGCTGATCGGGATCATATGTGCTTGCGTGCGATGCTCCGGTTCTGAGTTTCTTCTGCGCCTGTATGCCTGTGCGTGGGGCCTGTTCCTCATTTTTGATCAGGAGTGTTTTGTATCCTGAGCTTCAGATGTCGTCCCGTTGCAATATCCGGTCTGTATCTGATGCTTTTTCGCCCGCTGTTTCCTGCTGATAGGGGTGTGTGTTCAGGGGAATGCAGCAAGAACCGTCCGGTTTTCTTAAATGGAGATGTTCATGACCCGCCTTACCCGCAAGCTTGCTGCCGCTGTTGCTGGCGCTGCCCTGCTGGCGCACCCCATCGCGGCTTCTGCCTGCACCTCCATTTTCATCAAGACTGGTGATGGCGGCTATATTTATGGCCGGACAATGGAATTTGGTATTCCGCTGAGTTCCGAGGCGATTGTCATTCCGCGCAATCTTGAATTTACCGGCACCGGGCCGGATGGAAAACAGGGCACGGGTTTGCAGTGGAAGGGCAAATATGGGGTGGTGGGCCTCAATGCCTTCGGCATGTCTATTGTTGCGGACGGGATGAACGAGAAGGGGCTGGTTGGCGGCCTGCTGTATCTGCCGGCACTGGCCCAGTTTCAGGATGTGTCCGAGGCCGATGCCGCGCAGTCCATCGCCTCTTTCGAACTGCTGACCTATCTGCTGACCTCTTTCGCCACGGTGGCTGAGGTGAAGGAAGGCTTGCCCAAGATCAAGGTCAACCGTGCCGAGCTTGGACAGATCAAGGCCCCGCTCCCCATCCATGTGCCCCTGCATGATGCCACCGGCGCAAGCATCGTGATCGAGTATATTGCCGGCGAACTGAAGATTCACGACAACCCGACCGGTGTGCTGACCAATGGCCCGGCCTTTGACTGGCATCTGGCCAATCTTGGCCAATATGTGAATCTCAGCCCGACAGAGCCGCAGTCGATCAAGGTGGGTGATCTCACCCTTTCCGCGCCTTCCACCGGCGCCGGTCTGCATGGCCTGCCGGGTGATGTGCTCTCGCCATCACGCTTCGTGCGCGCCTTCTTCTTCTCGCACTATGCCCAGCCCCCTGCGACCACGACAGAGGGACTTCAGACGGTGCGCCATATCATGAACAATTTTGATATTCCGCCCGGCGCTGTTGTCACCAGTGCGGACTCTGCTGCCGGTGGCGGGGTGAATGGTATCGAAATCACCGAATGGACCACCTATGCGGATGTGAAAAACGCCCGCTACTATTTCAGCACCTATGACAATCCCGCCGTGCAGGTGATTGATGCCGGCAAGGTCAATCTGGATGCCAAGGCACCCGTGATTTACCCGGTGGCCAAGATGGCCGCGCCGATTGCCATCGGCCAGTAATCCTTTTCAGCAATGGCCGGGCGCGTGGGGGGGCGTTCCCGGCCATCTGTTTGAGGCACTGGTGTGTTGCGCATGGTGTGTTGCGCATGGTGGTGGGGCTTTTCATGAAAAGCTGTGTTTGGCGTGCTCCCAGCTGGAGCAGGCGGTTTCTTGCCGGTTTCGGGCTGGCGATTGCGGCATGTGGGGCGATGGGATGTGGGGTGATGGCTTGGACTGGGCCAGCCCACGCACAGGGCAGTCCATCTTCCTCCGCAAATAATGCGGATGAACTGCGCCGGGCGGCCCAGAACCCGGTCGCAAACATGATCTCCATTCCGTTCCAGAACAATATCAACCTGAATGCCGGTCCCTATAACGGCACGCAGAATATCCTGAATGTCCAGCCGGTTATTCCGTTCAGGCTGAGTGAGGACTGGAACCTCGTCACGCGCTGGGTCACGCCTGTCATGGCCCAGCCGCGTGTCTCCCATACTGAGGGGCCGGAATTCGGGCTGGGCAATATCCAGCCCTCCTTTTTCCTGTCACCGGCCAGGCCGGGAAAGCTGATCTGGGGCGTTGGTCCGGTTTTCTGGCTGCCGACAGCAACGGACAAGAGGCTGGGCAACAATGACTGGGGTGCAGGCCCGAGCCTTGTGCTGCTGACCATGGATGGCCCGTGGGTTGTTGGTGTGCTTGCCAATAATGTATGGGCGGGCAAGGGCGAGGACCGGGTCAATCAGGCGATGATCCAGCCTTTCGTGAACTACAACATGAAAGATGGCTGGTACCTGACGACAAGCCCGGCGATTACGGCCAACTGGCTGGCGGACAGTGGCAATAAATGGACCCTGCCGATTGGCGGGGGCATTGGCCGCCTGTTCAAGGTGGGGGATTTGCCCATTAACGCTCAGGTGCAGGGGTTCTATAATGCCGTGCGCCCGGATGACACGAGTGATGTGCAAATTCGCCTTCAGCTTCAGGTCCTGTTGCCAGAAAAGTGAGAGAAGGTGGCCCGCAAGGGACACCATTCCATCCTGAATGCAGATCGCATTCCATTGTCGCGCCCCATCAGGGCGCTGGAGGGTTTCATGACGAGACACTGGACCAAAACCTCAGCCGCTGTTCTCGCGACCGCCCTGCTGCTTTCAGCGCAGGCCCATGCCCAGCAACAGCCACCGGCTGATGCACAGGCCACAGGGGCGCAGGCCCAGTCTCCCTCTTCTCCCGCAAACTGGCCCCGTGATTTTGATCTGGGCAATGACCAGTTGCTCCAGCTGTACCAGCCGCAGATTGACAGCTGGGATGGAGACAAGGTGAGCGGACGCGCGGCTGTCGCCATCGGGCCGAAGGCCGGCGCGCCAACCTATGGCATGGTGAAATTCTCGGCCCGGGTGGCGGTGGACAAGCCAGCAGGCAGCGTGCATTTCGCTGCCATCACCATTGATAGTGTCGAGGTGCCAACCGCGCCGGATGCGGCTGCGCGCATCCGCTCCACGCTCCAGTCGCGCTTGCCGGCCGATGGTCTCACCGCCCCGCTGGGCCAGTTGCAGGCCAGCTATGCCGTGAACCAGGAACTGGCCAAGCTGAAGACGCAGGAGGTGGACAATACCCCGCCGCAGATCATCTTCACGTCTGCCTCAAGCATTCTCATTCCCGTGGCGGGTGAGCCGGTGCTGCGTCCCATTGCCGGGGTGAGCGGTTTCCAGCGCGCCATCAACACCCGCCCGCTGCTGTTGCAGGACAGCGCCGGCACATGGCATCTGGAGGCCGCGGGCCACTGGTATGAAACGCCGGACCTGACAGACGGGCTATGGGTGGTGACACCGCAGATTCCATCGTCTCTCGCGGCCGCCGCACGGGCCGCCAATCAGGAGCACGCCGCAGATCCCCTGCTGGATGCGCAGGGCAAGCCGGTGAATCCGCCGCCCGCCATCGTGATCGCAACCAAGCCTACCGAGCTGATCCAGACCGAAGGCCAGCCGCAGATGCTGCCGGTGGCAAACACCAATCTGCTCACCATGAAGAATGCGGATCATGCCGTGTTCATGGAAACCAGCTCCAACACCTATTATGTGCTGATCTCGGGCCGCTGGTTCCGCGGCAAGGATATCAAGGGGCCGTGGAGCTTTGTGGCCAGCAAGGATCTGCCGGCGGATTTCGCGAAGATCTCGCCGCAGGACCCGCAGGCAAACGTGCTGGTTTCCGTGGCCGGCACCCCGCAGGCGAAGGAGGCCGCCATCGCGGCCACCATTCCCCAAACCGCAAGCGTGAAGCGCGATGTGACGCTGAATGTCTCGTTTGAGGGTGAGCCGAAGTTCGAGCCGGTTGAGGGCACATCGCTCTATTATGCGGTCAACACGCCGACCCCGGTGATCCGTCTGGATGACCAGCGCTTTTATGCGGTCAACAATGGCATCTGGTTCGTGGCGGCGGCGGCCAGCGGGCCGTGGCGCGTGGCGGATGTGGTGCCGGATGTGATCTACACCATACCGGTGTCCTCACCGCTCCATTATGTCACCTATGTGCGGGTCTATGCGACCACGCCGGATGCGGTGGTGGTGGGCTATACGCCCGGCTATATGGGCGTCACCCTCAGCCCCGGCGGCACGGTGGTTTATGGCACCGGCTACAGTTGCAATGGCTTTGCGGGCAGCTACTGGTTCCCGTGCCCGGCCACCTATGGTTATGGCGCAGGCTTTGCGCTGGGTATGGCAGAGGGCTTCGGCTTCGGCTTTGCCGCAGGCTGGCCGTGGAGCGCGGCGGTTTGGCCGGCATGGGGGCCTTATTGGGGTCCGTATCACTATGGCCCATGGGGCGGGCCGTGGGGCTATACCAATATCAACCATGCCAATCTCTATGGCCGCTGGGGTGGCGCGGCCACGGTGAACCACGCCTGGGGCACCACATGGAACGGCACCGGCTGGTCTGGCCGCAACTGGGATGGTGTGACGCGGGATGGCACCGCCTTTGCGGGCCGCTCTGGCGGGGCGTTCAATCCCTATTCGGGCAATTACGCCGCCGGGCGTGAGAATGCCTATGCCAATCCTGTAACGGGTGCGCGGGGCGCATCGCGGGCCGGGGTGGCGGGCAATGCCTATACCGGCAATGCTGTCGCCGGGCGTGAAAGCGCGGGCTACAACCCCACCACGGGTTCCGGCCATGCCTCACAGACGGCTGTGACAGCCCATGACGGCAAGGTGGATGTGGACAGCCATGGTGTCGCCGGCAATACCAAGACCGGAAACGGCGTGGCGTGGAACAATGGCAAGGTGGTGGTGGACCATGAGGGCAATGTCTACCAGCACACGGATAATGGCTGGAACCAGCACACCGCCAATGGCTGGCAGAATGTGAACCGCAATACGGATGTCAGCAATCTCGATGCCGAGAACCGGGCGCGGGATATGGGCGAGCAGCGCGTGGAGCATTATGGCGATGCCGGCATGGGCGGCATGGGTGGCGGCTTTGATCGCGGCGAGGCTTTTGGCGGCGGCGAGCGCTTTGGCGGGGGTGGTGATCGTTTTGGTGGCGGTGACCGCTTCGGAGGTGGTTTAGACCGTGGCGGCTTTGGTGGTGGCGGTTTCCACGGAGGCTTCCGCCGCTGAGGCAGCGTAAAACACTGTGCGGCCCCACCCTGTGTGGGGCCGTAGCTGTTTTATATGTTTTCAATGGCGCAACCTGCCGACACTGTCATGCGGGCATTGTCATGGGTCGCCCGGATATACCCGGCCGGTATCCGGTGGCCCGCCTTGTCTTGCGCCCACAAGTCATTTACAGTTTATATTTATTCTAAATATTATTTTGAGCTGTGCCGTGCTTTGAAATTGCCGGTCTGTTTATTTCGATATATCGAAATACCAGCGACAGACACTTGTGAGTATGCTCATCATGCGCGAGCTTTCCGGCAGGAAAAAGAAAAGCGATAAATCCGGTCACAAGCGCAGTGAGGCCAAACACAAGAGCAAGGCCCGCCGGCATGACGAAAGCCGCGGGCACGCCCACGCATCTGGTGCAAGAGGCGAGGGCGGGCGCACGGATCATGGCCGCGCCGCCCACGCTCACGGGCATCACACGAGCCACCATGTTGATATGTCCCGGATCGAACATCAGATCGTGCGGGGCATCAATCTTCTGGGGCTTTTGGTTGAATGGGGGCTGAACCGGAATTTCAGGGCCGGGCAGCCGGGCGGGGCGGCACCTCACCCGCAGCAAGCGCATCATGGGCAGGCTCAGGGGGCAAATGCCGGCTGGGCCGCGCCGGGTGGCGGGGCTGGCTGGCAAGGCCGCAATCCTTCTCCGCCGCCTCCACCGCCCCCCAATCCCGGCTATTCCGGCTCAATTGCCTCGGGGCGCATTGTGGTGTGTACCGGCAAGAACTGCCGCGCGCGCTGGGAGAGCGGAAATCTGGTGGCCGATCTTCAGCGCGAGGCTGCAATGCGCGGGGTTCAGGTTGAGGTCACCACCTGCGGCTGCATGGATTTCTGCGATGAGGCCCCGCTGGTGACGGTTGGCGGGCGCGGGGGGGCTGGCGGGTCATCCGAGCGCTACTTTGCCGATGTCGGCTCACGCGATGTGCCTAATATTGTTGCATCCGCCATGTCCTGGCGCGGTTGAGGGCACCTTGTCTTTCGATAAGCCCGAGCTGGCGCACGGGCCGCGCGCATGGCCCAGGGCGCGCGGACGGGGCGGACGTCTTGGCCGCCTCTTTGCGCATGGTGACCTGCATTTGCTGGTGTTGCATCTCATCCACCGCCAACCCCGGCATGGCTATGAAATCATCAAGCAGATCGAGGCCATGGTGGGCGGGGAATATACGCCCAGCCCGGGCACGATATACCCTGCGCTGACGCTGCTGGACGAGCAGGATTATGTGGCCGCCTCACTCGATGAGCGTGGCAAGAAGATCTATGCCGTCACAGGGGCCGGGCTGGCCTATCTGGAGCGACATGCCGATGCGGTTCACGCGATGATCGAAACCATGTCGCATCTCAGCCGGGGGCGGGAGGATGGTCCGTCCCTGCGTATCCGGGCGGCGGCCGGTGCGCTGAAGGCGGCGCTCCATGCCCGCATGGATGAAGGAGCGCTGCCCCCTGAAACGCAGGAGCGGGTGGTGCTTATTCTGGATCAGGCGACGCGGGACATTCTGAACGCCTGAACATATTGCCTCACTGTATTGCGAGAGAATTCTGTCATGGAAGAGAAGAAGGTTGCACATGCGCCGCAACGGGTCCGTTTTGAGATCCGGCGGCGTATTCTTACGGTTTTATCCGTGTTTGATCTTACGCCCCGCATGCGGCGGGTGACCTTTACGACCGACATGAGCGGCTTCGCCAGCCCCTCCCCGGATGATCACATCAAGCTTTTCTTCGGCAAGGAAGCAAACGGCGAAGACTGCATGCGCGATTATACCCCGCGCTATTTTGATATTGAGCGCGGTTTTCTGGTCATTGATTTTGCGCTGCATGAGCATGGCATTGCCACCGGCTGGGCCAGAAGCGCAAAAGTGGGAGATACACTCGAGATTGCCGGCCCGCGCGGCTCCGTGGTGATGCCGGATGATTTCGATTATTATCTGCTGATTGGTGATGAGACAGCACTGCCAGCCATTGGCCGCCGGCTGGAAACCCTGCGCCCGGATGTGCCGGTCACGGTCATCTGTATCGTCCAGAATGTTGCGGAAGTGCAGACTTTCCAGACCCGCGCCGCGCTGAATATCCAGTGGGTCTATCGCGCAGGAACCAGCGGCGATGATGGCCAACTGGCCCATGTCGCGCTTGAAAGCTGGAAGCAGCCGGCAGGAGAGGGGTTTGTGTGGATTGCGGCGGAGGCAAAGGCCGCGCGTGCCCTGAAAACCTTCATGCTGACAGAACGCAACCACCCGGCGGCCTGGCTGAAGTCTTCAGGCTATTGGGTCGAGGGTGCGGCAGGCGCTTCTGACAAGTAAGGCCACAAGCCTGCGCGCCAATGGGCCTGTGGTTCAGGCTCCTCCATGAATGCGGGTGCCTGTGGGAGGGATCATCTCTCCCGCAGGCGTTTCCGGAAGGCCACTTATCTCTGCACGTCCAGCGCCCGTTCCTCGGCAAAAGCCCGCAGACGACCATAGGCCACTGACAGGAAGGCGCAGGTTGTAATCACCTGAAGTGGCATCAGCGCCCAGTTCACGGTATCGCCAAAGCTGGTGGAAACAAGCAGTTCCGCTATGGTGGAGATGATGGTGAAGGGCATGGTCAGCAGCAGGGGGGCAATCACCAGCACAAGGGTGTGGCCTGCACTCAGCCGCCACACATCGCCCCAGGGCATGGTTTCCCCTATGGCGCGCGAGGGTAGGCGCAACGCCAGCCGCGAGGTGAGCACCAGCCCGATAATGGCGGTGATGAGGATGGTGCCGCCCCACAGCAGGGCGGATGCATCCGCACTATCCACACTGGCCACCAGCAGCATGAACATGGTGGGGAGAAAGATGATGATGAACATCAGCAACACCAGCACCAGACAGTCCAGCAGATAGCTGAAAATACGCCCGCCATTTGGCCCCAGCGTTGCGGCATCAAACTGCGTGGGGCCGTGCAGCACCTCATTATGGGTCACCAGCGCCAGGGCGATGCTGGCAAGGCCCAGTACGATCCAGCCAATGAAGACCAGATCCGGCGCGGAGAGCAGGAGCGCCCCCAGCAGCACCCCTACCGCCATATAGATGGCAACGGCAAGCTGATGACGCAGAACCACCGCGACAGCCCATTGCACAGACCAGCGCAGAGACAGAATGAAGGGGAGTTTGGCTGTGGTCTCGGCCATCTCGTGCCATCCTTGTATCGGTGATGGGGAAGCGGCCCGCACATCTGCGGTTTTCCGCCCCCGGCTGTGCCGCGCCACCCCGCGAAGCCGTATCTGACTAGAGCAATTCAGTATTTCATGGAAACAGTGAAACGCTCCCATTTATTGCATGGTTGCGTTTTTCTCACATAAACCTGTCCCCACTTCACCCGTAAATGCCTAAAGCATTTTGTGATGGCATTGAACCGCCATGGCGGTTTTCACCTCTGCCGGCGGGGTGTGGCGCAGATGAAGCAGTGGATAAGGCCGTCCCTGTTCATCCTGTTCGGATCGGGCAAAAGCGGTGAAGCCCAGATGTTCATAAAAGCGGGTGGCCGCAATATTCTGGGCATTGACCGTCGTGGTGAGCGTGGGATGCAGCCTCAGGGCATGCCGCACCAGAAACCGGCCGATGCCTGTTTCATGATGGGCCGGGTCCACGAACAGGGCTTCCATGTGCCCCGCATGCAGCCACATGAAGCCGAGAATGGTGCCGTTCTCATGCGTTGCAAGGGTGAGCGGGACCTGTGGCAGGGTTGCGCAGAGTTCCTGCTCTATTGCGGCGAAATCCTGTGGTGCCAGAAAATCATGGGTGGCGTTGACGGCCGCACGCCAGATGTCCAGCACGCGCGGTGCATCATCCGCCTGCATCGGGCGCAGATGGATCACTTGTCTGGTGCCTTTCATGAAAATGCCCCCGCAACGGAAGCTGCGGAGGCGAAGGGCCACAGGGCGGTGACGGCAGGCCGTCACATCGTGGTGTGCAATCAGCGGGCCTTGAAGGTCTGGTGGCAGGAGCGGCAGCCCTCGCCAGCGGCAGCAAAGGCGGTCTTGAAGGCGGCTTCATCGGTTGCGCCAGTGGCAACACCCTCGGCCGCCACCTTGTTGAAGCTGGCGACAGCGGCCTCAAAGCCGGCGCGGTCGGTCCACACGGCGGCAAGGGCCTTGGTCTCGCCCTTGTCAGAGCCTTCCGGGAACAGGCTCACATAGCCGTCCATGCTGGTCTGGAGGGTCTTGAAGATCTCGGCGGCTTTGGTGGCGTCAAAGGCAATGGTGCCCTTGGCCATGTCCGCGCCCACCTTCATCTGTGCGCCCATTTCCTTCATGCGGGTCTGCCGCTGCTGGATCACATTGTCTGCATGGGCGACGGAGAAGGTTGCTGTAGCGGCAGCAAGGCCAGCGAGAAGGGCGGCAGTCACTTTGAAGCGCATCATCAACTCCCGGAGAGGATTCGGATGGAACGAGTTTATAAGTTTTCAAACTTCAAAATCGTGTCCAAACGGCGTCCCCGGCCATTTTTTTACGCAAGGTCAGATATGCACGGATGCAAATGAGCGGCCTTCCGGCCCCGTTCCGTTCAGGCAAACGGGGCCACCAGCGCCTCCAGTTCCGCCCGTACCTCATCCAGCAGGGCCTGATCGCGGGCGCGGGCCACAAGGTGGGTCTTGAAGCGCTCATCCTCATCACGGAAGGGGTAGGAGCCGAGCGTTGCCTCCGGATATTTGCGGGCAAGGGCGGCAAGGCCGGCGGCAATATCGCCTTCGCCGGTATTGGCCAGCACGGTGTGCGAGAGCATGGGCCGGCCCTTTTCCAACTCTGGCAGCACCACCTCCAGCATCGCCTGCATGATGCGCGGCACACCGGCCATGACAATCACATTGCCAATGCGAAAGCCGGGTGCCTTGGAAACCGAATTGGCCACAAGTTCCGCCCCTTGCGGAATACGGGCCATGCGCAGGCGGGACTCGTTCAGCTTGTCCTCGGGCAGATATTCCAGAAGCATCGCGCGGGCGCGCGGGTCCACATCAATCGGCACGCCAAAGGCGCGGGCGATGGAATCAGCAGTGATGTCATCATGGGTGGGGCCGATGCCGCCGGTGGTGAACACATAGGTGAAGCGCGTCCGCAGGGCGTTCACGGCAGTCACGATGTCCTCTTCCACATCCGCCACGATCCGCACCTCGCGCAGATCTATGCCGACATCCGTGAGCCGTTCGGCAATGTGGCCGATATTTTTATCCTTGGTGCGACCGGAGAGAACCTCATCGCCAATGACGATGAGCGCCGCAGTGACCAGTTGCGCGCCTTCTGCCTTCGCCATGACCAGTTCTCCTTCGCTTTTTGCCCATAAGTCGGGCAGTATCTGCCTGTTTCATCGCCATATGCGGCCTGTGCAGGGTCTGCATATGGTGATTTCTCCCCGCTTCTCGTGTTTGGCACGATGTTTGTAACGTTCCAAGTGTGACTTATGGGCATGGAGGGGGCGTTACGATGCGTCAGGCATTTGACGAGATGTCCAGTACAGACGGGCTGGTGCGGCCTGCATATGAAACTCTCCATCGCTGGCTGGAGAATGTGCCGCATGATGTGCTCGATCATCGCCGCAAGGAGGCGGAATATATCTTCCGCCGCATCGGCATCACCTTTGCGGTGTATGGAGAGGAAAACGCGCAGGAGCGCCTGATCCCCTTTGATATCGTGCCGCGCATCATCACCCGCAATGAATGGTCCACCCTCTCGCGCGGGCTGGAGCAGCGGGTCAAGGCGCTCAACATGTATATCCGCGACGTGTATGGCCGTCGCGAGATCCTGAAGGCCGGGATCATTCCCAACGAGCTGGTTTACAACAATCCCGCCTTCCGCCCGGAAATGAATGGGCAGCGGGTGCCGCATGATATTCATGTCCACATTGCCGGCATCGACATCGTGCGCACGGACCCCGACACCTTCTATGTGCTGGAGGACAATGCCCGCACGCCGTCCGGCGTTTCCTACATGCTGGAGAACCGGGAGATCATGCTGCGGCTGTTTCCCGAGCTGTTCGCCATGCACAAGGTGGCGCCGGTTGAAAAATATGCCGATGACCTGCTGGCCACCCTGCGCTCGCTCTCGCCGCGTGGCGGGCATGAGCCGAATGTGGTCATCCTCACCCCCGGCATCTTCAACTCGGCCTATTACGAGCACTCCTTCCTCGCCGACAAGCTGGGCGTGGATCTGGTGGAGGGGCGCGACCTGTTCGTGAAGGACGAGGTCGTCTACATGCGCACCACCGAGGGGCCAAAGCGGGTGGATGTCATCTATCGCCGCCTCGATGATGATTTTCTTGATCCGCTGGTGTTCCGCACAGACAGCGTGCTGGGCGTGCCGGGGCTGATGAGCGCCTATCGCGCCGGCAATGTCACCCTCACCAATGCGGTGGGCACCGGCGTTGCGGATGACAAGGCAGTGTACAGCTACATGCCGGAAATCATCCGCTTCTATCTGGGTGAGGAACCGCTGCTGCCCAATGTGCCCACATGGCGCTGCCGCGAGCCGGACCATCTGAAATATGTGCTGGAGCACCTGCCGGAACTGGTGGTGAAGGAAGTTCACGGCTCCGGCGGCTATGGCATGCTGGTGGGTCCTGCGGCCGACAAGGCCCAGATCGAGGCCTTCCGTGCCAAGCTGATCGCCGCCCCGGACAACTTCATCGCCCAGCCCACCCTTGCCCTCTCCACCTGCCCGACACTGGTGGAAAAGGGGCTGGCCCCGCGCCATGTGGATTTGCGCCCCTTCATCCTTTCAGGGGCGGATAAGGTGCGCATCGTGCCCGGTGGCTTGACGCGCGTGGCCATGAAGGAAGGCTCCCTCGTGGTGAACTCCAGCCAGGGCGGAGGCACAAAGGACACCTGGGTTCTGGATCATTAGAGCGCGTTCCGATCAAACGGAATCGTTTGATCGATCAGAATTCGCTCCACTCGGAAAATGCTCTGGCGCGCACCGCCGCGCCTGTGCCTGTTCGCCCCGTCTGCCCCACCTTTTTGACGATGGGTTGTGCTCATGCTGTCCCGCACCGCTGATAATCTGTACTGGCTGGCCCGTTATGTAGAACGGGCGGATTGCCTGGCGCGCATTCTGGATGTGGCCCAGCGCCTCGCCTATACTCCGGTTTCGCAAGGTTCCACCGCCAATGAATGGGGCTCGGCCGTGCTCACGGCGGGTTGTGCTGACCTGTTTATTGAACGCCATGGCCCGCTGGAGGATGCGACCGAGGAGAATGTGGTCTCCTTCCTCGCTTTCGCCCCGGACAATCCGGCCTCCATCCGCAACTGCTTTGAACTCGCCCGCACCAATGCGCGCTCCGTGCGCACGGCGCTGACCAGTGAGATGTGGGATGTTATCAATTCCGCATGGATCGAGTTGCGCCATTTCCCCAACCGGGCGATGACGCGCGAGGAACTGTCGCGCTTCCTCGCCTTTGTGAAGGAAACCTCCCTGCGTTTTGATGGCGCAACCTTCCGCACCATGCTGCGCAATGATGGCTACTGGTTTGCCCGCTCCGGCGTGCAGATCGAGCGTGCGGACAACACCGCCCGCATTCTGGATGTGAAATACCATGTGCTGCTGCCGGAGCAGGAGCGTGTGGGCGGCCCGCTGGACTATTTCCAGTGGTCCTCCATCCTGCGCTCGGTCTCGGCGCTCACCGCCTTTCACTGGGTGTATCGCGACAGTGTAAAGCCCTGGCTGGTGGCGGACCTGCTGATCCTGAACCGGCAGATGCCGCGCTCTCTGGCCTCCTGCTATGACAGTCTCAGCCGTCATCTGGATGAGATTGCAGGGGCTTATGGCC
The DNA here is from genome assembly GCA_034676585.1 of Xanthobacter sp. Lineage (GTDB taxonomy): Bacteria > Pseudomonadota > Alphaproteobacteria > Rhizobiales > Xanthobacteraceae > Xanthobacter. The sequence goes on from JAUCBY010000001.1 coordinate 743,404, forward strand.
GACAGGGGCCAGCCCAGCGTCACGCCCGATCCATCCTTGCCCGCCTGACCAATTGCGAGATCGAGGATGTCTTTCAGGATGGGCTGCATGAGTTCATCACCGGCTTCATTACCGATAACAACAAGGTCGGCCACGCCATTACGGAGCAGTATCTGACCTGATCCGCATATTCTTTTTGCTTCCTTCCCGAAGGCTGTCGCCATGCGTATCCGTATCCGTCACGAAATCTCGCAGCATTTCGAACCCGGCAGTCGCAACATGGCTGCCATTGCCCGCCTCACCCCGCGCCCACATGAGGGGCAGTATGTCCAGCGCTGGACGCTGGATGTGGCGGGTGACTTCTGCCTGCATGCGCAGGAGGATGCCTTTGGCAATTTCTGCCATGCCTTCACCGTGGACGGGCCGGCAGATGGGGTCACCATTGTCGCGGAAGGCGAGGTGGAAACGCAGGACAGCGCTGGCATTGTGCGCGGCACGGTGGAGCGCTTCCCGCCGGCGCTTTATCTGCGCCCCACAGAACTGACCCTGCCGGGAAAGAATGTTCTGGCCTTTGCGCAGGATGTGCCGCGTGGGGTGGACCCGCTCGGCCATCTGCATGCACTGATGCAGGCGGTGCATGAGGCCGTGGAGGAGCGGCCCGATACGCCCAATGGCGACACGATTTCAGCAGAACAGGTGCTGGAAAAGGGGGCGGCCTGCTCTGGCAGCATCACCCATCTGTTCACCACCGCAGCACGTGCTCTGGGCCTGCCCGCGCGTCATGTCTCCGGCTATTTCGCCACCGAGGAAACGGGCAGCGTGCGCCACTGGGCCGAGGCCCATGTGAAGGATGTGGGCTGGATCGCGTTTGATTGTGGCCAGAAGCTGTGCGCGACTGAAAACCATGTGCGCCTTGCGGTGGGGCTGGATGCGCTGGGCGTTGCCCCGCTGCGCAGCACGGGCACGGGGCTGGAGGAAACAATCTCCATCCGCAGCGGCCGGATCATGCGTAACGGCCCTGCGCGCAATCCGCCCGCCAGCAATCCCGGTGCGGGCGGCATGCAGCAGGCCCAAAGCCAGCAGCAAAGCTGAGACAAGGGCGCTTTTCCGGCCCGCCCCCTTGACCGCAGCGGGCCGGGCTGCATTCTCCTTCAGAAATCCAGCAGGAGAGAAGACGCACCATGAGCACCCGGCCCGCCTATGAGAATGACAATATCTTCGCCAAGATCCTGCGCGGGGAACTGCCCGCCCATAAGGTCTATGAGGATGACAAGGCGCTGGTCTTTCTGGACCTGTTTCCCCGCACGGCGGGCCATGCACTGGTGATTCCAAAAGCGCCCGCCCGCAATATCTTTGATATTGAGCCGGAAGACCTGGCCCATGTGGCCAAGGTCACGCAGCTTGTATCGCACGCGGCGGCAAAGGCATTCGAGGCGGATGGCGTCACCATCATCCAGTCCAATGAGCGCGCGGGCGGGCAGGAGGTGTTCCACCTGCATGTGCATGTGATTCCCCGCCACACCGGCGCGGTGATGAAAGCCCCGGCCAGCGAGATGGAAAAGCAGGATGTGCTGGCGGAAAATGCCGCCCGCCTGCGTGCGGCTCTGGGCCAGTAATCGGGCGTGCGCGTTCCGGGGCTGGAGCCTTTGGTTCCGGCCCCGTGCCTGCGTGGCATTGCACCGTGGCGTGCTCCGGCTTATTGAGGGCCGCATTCTGGTTGTGCCGGGCCATCACTCCGGTGTGGATTGAGGCTTATGGATCTCGCGCTTCTCGCTCTTTCTGCCCGCCCGCTGGCAACCAGCGCACAGCGTGCAGGTCTTCGCGCCCTTGTGCTGGATCTGCGGCCCACTCTGGATACGCTGCCCGATGGCAAGGGGCAGGTGCGCCATGTGCGCGTGGCCTCTCCCTCCGGCGCGGGGGCGGGCTTTGACGGAAGCGCCCTGTTTCAGGCGCTTGAAAGGGATGTTCCAGCCGGTCTGCCGCTGATTCTGGGTGGGGGGCTGGATGGGACGCCCGAACTGCTGGCGCAGGTGGCCGCGCGCAACCCGCTGCTGGGCAACACGCCAACCACCGTGCGCGTGCTGAAAGACCCGCTGGCGCTTCAGGCGCTGTGCGGGCATCTGGGCCTTTCCTGCCCCACGGTGAGCCTTGAGGCCCCTTCCGCTGAAACCTTCGGGGATGGGGTGGTTCTGGAAAAGCGCATTGGCGCAAGTGGTGGTGGCCATATTCACCGGAGAGCGGCAGGAGATCTGGCTGCGCCGGCTGCGGGCCATTATCTCCAGCGCGAGGTTGCGGGCGAAACCTTCTCGGTGCTGCTGCTGGCCAATGGGCGGGCCTGCATTGCGCTTGGTGCCGCACGTCATTTTGCGCTGGAAGGTGCCGCGCCTTTTGCTCTGGACGGGCGTATTGGCCCTGTAGACCTGCCGGAAGCCCTTCATGCACCCATCATGTCAGGTGCGCAGAATATCGCGCTGGCCTGCGGGCTGGTGGGGCTGGTGAGCGTGCGCATCATCATTGACGGTGCGCGCTGGTGGGTGCTGGGCGTGACCCCGCATCCTGATGCCAGCCTTGACCTTTTCGATGCCGGACCGTTGCCCCCCCTCCTGGCGCTGCATCTGGCGGCCTGTGGCGGGCAAATGCCGGAACGCCTGCCCGCGCCGGTGCAGGTGCGTGCCGTGGCAAGGCTGCGGGCTGGCCGGAATCTGACCATGCCCCAGCTCTCTTCCCCCGCAACGCTGTGGGATGTGCTGCCGGCTGGCCTGCCGGTTGCGGCCGGCACTGTTGTCGCCAGCGTGCATGTTAGCGCCGCGAGTGTTTCGCAGGCACAGGTTTCGCTGCTGGCGGCGCTGATGCCGCTTCAGGCCCGCTTGCAGCAGGCATGAGTGTGATTGCAGGCAGGGCGCGGCGGCCACACATGGCTGTTATACGGCCAGACGAGCGCCAATTCTTTTGCCGTTGCGGCAGGCTTGCGCCATAAGGAAACAGTACATCCGGGGGTGGAATCGGCCTGCCGGAATGCGATGCCCGGCCCCCGTGGCCGACCATGACAGGAGATTTCAGGTGGTGAGCCAGATCGTGACCCTCAAGGCGTTCCTCGACCATTGGGCGGATGCGGACCCGGAAAAGGTTGCGATCGCCAGCACGGTGCGCACCATCGCCAGCACCGGCGTTGGTATTGCGGACCTTGTGGCGCGCGGCCCGCTGGAAGAGGGGCTGGCCCGCATCCACGGTTCTGATCCCAATGGCGGCGGCGATACCCAGAAGGAACTGGACGTGATTGCCGAGGAAGTCATCTGCGCCGCATTGCGCGAGGCTCCTGTGGCCTATCTCGCCTCCGAGGAGAGCGAAGACCTTATCGCGCTCAACCCCAAGGGGCAGCTTGTGGTGGCGGTGGACCCGCTGGACGGCTCCTCCAATATTGACACCAATGTGTCGGTCGGCACCATCTATTCCATCATGCCCTTCACCGGGGCAGACCGGGAAAACCCGAATGCCGCCGTGATGAAGCCCGGCACCAACCAGCTTGCCGCCGGCTTCCTCGCCTATGGCCCGGCGACCATTCTGGTCTCCACACTGGGCAACGGCACGCAGGTGTTTGTGTATGACCGCGAGCGCTCGGAATTCATCCTTGCGCGCGAGAATGTGCAGATCCCGGTCGAAACCAAGGAATATGGGGTCAACCAGTCCAACATGCGCCATTGGGATGCGGCCATGAGCGGCTGGATCAAGGATTGCCTCGCCGGCAAGGAAGGCCCGCGCGGCAAGGATTTCAACATGCGCTGGGTCGGCTCCATGGTGGCGGATGCCTTCCGCATTTTCACCCGTGGCGGCGTTTATGTGTACTCCTCCGACAAGCGCAAGGGCTATGAGAATGGCCGCCTGCGCCTGATCTATGAAGCCTTCCCCATCGCCATGCTTGTGGAACAGGCCGGCGGCGGCGCAACGGATGGCAAGACCCGCATTCTGGACATCACGCCCCACCATATCCACCAGCGTATTCCGCTGGTGTTTGGTTCGAAGGGCGAGGTCGAGAAGATCGCCTCCTATTACTGAACTTGTCCGGGCGGGGCCTTGCGCCCCGTTCACACAGCCGGGAAGCCGCCATGACCACGCCGCTGATTGCCCCTTCCATGCTTGCCAGCGACTTTGCCCGTCTGGGTGAGGAAGTGCGCGATATCACCACCGCTGGCGCCGATTATATCCATCTGGATGTGATGGACGGCCATTTCGTGCCGAACCTCACCTTCGGGCCGGACATCATCCGCGCGCTGCGCCCGCACACCGACAAGGTTTTCGATGTGCATCTGATGATCTCGCCGGTGGAGCCTTATCTGGAGGCTTATGCCAAGGCGGGCGCGGATATCATCACCGTTCACCCGGAAGCGACCCAGCATCTGGACCGCTGCCTTCAGGTCATTCGTGGCCTTGGCAAAAAGGCCGGTGTGGCGCTGAACCCGGCAACACCTGAAAACGTGCTGGAATATGTGCTGGACAAGGTGGACCTTGTGCTGGTGATGAGCGTGAACCCCGGCTTTGGCGGGCAGAGCTTCATTCCCGCCGTGTTCCCCAAGATCGAGCGCATCCGCGACATGATCCGCGGCCGTGACATTCGCCTTGAGGTGGATGGCGGCGTGAACCCGGAGACGGGCGCCCAGTGCGCGCGGGCGGGGGCAGATGTGCTGGTGGCCGGCTCTGCCGTGTTCAAGGGCGGCATTGAGGGCTATCGCGCCAATATCTCCGCCATCCGCACGTCTGCGGCCAATGCCATGGGGCTGGTGGTCTGATTCAGGCCCGCTCTGAAAAGGTCGAGATCAAGGCAGGCCGTCTCCCGCTGGAGGCGGCCTGTTTTTATGCCCTGATTCCGCAATGACTGTAGTTGTGTCGGAAATATTTATCTCTACCGGAGATATGGTTTCGGGGACTGGGGCGCATCAGGAAATATATGGCCTGAAAACTGGTCATTGTTGTTTTTCCATGTCACAAATCTCATCGAGATACAGCCTGTAAGCTGCCGGGGATGAGTGATGGCTTGGAAAGGTGCCTGCCATGCAGGCTATTTTGCCGGGGTGCTTGCCGCATCTTGTGCCGGTCTCGTACCGGGGCTCCCGCAGGCGCTGGCCGGTTCCAAGCTGAAGCCGGGCATCACCACCGGCCTTGCGCTGGGCGCGGCCAACCCGGAGGGCGTCACCTCCATCAGCTTTCCCATTTATGGCGTGCGCGATACAGACCCGCGCACGGACACCACAACGCTGATCCCCTCATGGCTCATCTGGTCCACGCCCTATACCCTTGCGGGCGGCCGCATCATTCTGGATGTGGTGGTGCCTTATGTGGATGTGCAGCAAAAGGGCCATGCGGACAGTTCCAGTTTCGGCAATCCTTTTCTGGATACGCAGGTGAAATGGGATCTGGGCGGTGGCTTCCATGGCGGGTTCCAGGCCGGCATCTATCTGCCTGTCCATGCCGTGATGGCCACGAATGACATGTCCTTTCAGGGCATTGCCGCCCTCAGCTATCTGAAGGATGGCTGGAACCTCACCTCTACGCTGGCCATTGGCACAGGCAACAAGGGGGAAGAGGGCAACCCCGGCTGGTTCAACGTCGATCTCACCGCGACCCGCACCTTCGGCAAGTTTGAAATTGGTGCCGTTGCCTTTGGCTCAACAGATCTCAGCTCGCCTTATCAGGGTTATGGGAAGCAGAGGCAGTTCGCTGTGGGCGGTCTGGTCGGTTATGATTTCGAGACCTTCAATCTCCAGCTCAAGCTGACGCGCGATGTCTATCAGCGCCATTATGGCGGTTATGAAACCAGCGTGTGGGCCAATATCATCGTGCCCTTGTGGCGACCCGGTGAGTAGGGCGCTGGCATCTTCTGGTGCTGGTCGTGAGGCCGTCCTCACGCTCCGCGATGATGGCCCGCGCACTGAAGGCCGCCGTGCCGGTTCCAAGTGTTAAAGAGCTGCTGAAACGCTTTCATCGCCGCCATGGAGGCGCGCCAGCAAGGCCCGCCCTTTCTCGCTCAGGGCCGGAAACAGGCGCTGGGTGCGCTCGTCCCGCTTCAGAAGGGTGAGTAGGCCGAGATCCTCGATCAGCGTGGTGTATGCGCGCAGCACCAGCGCATGCGCCATATCAAACACGCGCGCAAAGGTACGGCTGTCACGCGCCAGTCCCAGATCCAGCGCCACAAGAATACCGGCTTCAAGCGGGGAAAGCTCCTCTCCATCCGGCAAGGCCAGAGACAGGGCCAGCAGGCGCGCCACCTGTTCTTCCCAGAGCGCGGCCTGCTGTTCTTCCTCCATCATGCCGCGCGGGAGCGGAAGGAGACGAGGATGGATTTGGAGGTGGGCGTAAAGCTCTTGTCGCCAAATGCCCCATGCGGCACCAACAGGTTCAGCTCGGGATAATAACCGGCCACGCAGCCACGCGGAATATCATAGGGCACAAGGCGGAAGTCCTCGGCCAGCCGCTCGATGCCATCCTGCGCCATGCCGGCCACATCAATCCGGTCGCCCGCCTGTGCGCCAAGGCGCTCCATATCCGCCGGGTTGATGAACACCACGCGCCGCTCGCCATAAACCCCGCGATAGCGGTCATCCATGCCATAGATGGTGGTGTTGTACTGGTCATGCGAGCGGAAGGTTTGCAGCACGAACAGGCCATCCTCATCCTGCGTCTGCTGCCACTCCGTGCGCTCGGGCAGGGGGCTGGCGGAGAAGTTGGCGCGTTTGGTGGGGGTGTTCCACTCGCGCTCGGAAGCCGCATTGCGCAGCCAGAACCCGCGCGGCTTGCGCACCCGCTCGTTGAAGCCCTCAAAGGCCGGCAGCACACGGGCGATCATCTCGCGGATGAGGTCGTAATCGCCGGCCAGCATATCCCAGTCCACCACAGCGCTGCCGACGGTCGCCTTGGCGATGCCCGCCACAATGCCGATTTCAGACTTCAGCTCCGGAGAGGCCGGGCGGTTGATGCCGCCGGAGCCATGCACCATGCTCATGGAGTCTTCAACTGTCACGATCTGGCGCACATTGCGCGGGTTGCGGTCAATCTCGGTGCGGCCAAGGCAGGGCAGGATATAGCCGGCCTTGCCCGGCAGCAGGTGGGAGTGGTTGAGCTTGGTGGCGACATGGACGGTGAGGTCCAGCCGGTCCATCGCCGCTGCAATCAGGGCGCTGTCCGGCGTGGCGCGGGCAAAGTTGCCGCCGAGGCCAATAAAGGCCTTGGCAGAGCCATCCAGCATGCCACCGATGGCAGCCAGCACATTGTGCCCATGCTCGCGCGGCATCGGCACGCCGAGTTCTTCCTCCATCGCATCCAGAAACGCCATGGACGGCTTTTCATTGATGCCCATGGTGCGGTCACCCTGCACGTTCGAATGGCCGCGCACCGGGCAAAGGCCCGCGCCGGGCCGCCCGATATTGCCGCGCAGGAACATGAAGTTGGCGATTTCGCGAATGGTCTGCACCGAGTGGCGGTGCTGGGTGATGCCCATGGCCCATGTGGCGATGACGCTATCCGCCGCCAGATAAACAGCGGCGGCGCGCTCCAGATCTGCCCGCGTCAGGCCGGATTGCTCCTCGATCAGCGGCCATTCTGTCGCCTCAACAAGCGCCCGCCATTCGGCAAAACCGGTGCAGTGCTGCTCAATGAAGGCATGGTCCAGAACCGAGGGCTGGCCGGCTGCCAGTGCCGCATCATCTGCCGCGAACACCAGCTTGGCCATGCCGCGCACGGCGGCCATGTCGCCGCCAAGGCGGGGCTGGTAATAATCGGTTGAGGTCGGCTCGCTGCCGCCGAACAGCATTTCCACCTTGTTCTGCGGGTCGGCAAAGCGGATGAGGCCCTTTTCCTTCAGCGTGTTGAAGGCCACCACCTTGGCCCCGCGCTCGGTGGCGCGGCGCAGGTCTGCCAGCATGCGCGGATGATTGGTGCCGGGGTTCTGGCCAAAGACGAAAATCGCGTCCGCCTTCTCGAAATCCTCCAGCAGTACCGTGCCCTTGCCGATGCCGATGGCCTCGGTCAGCCCCACGCCGCTCGCCTCATGGCACATGTTGGAGCAGTCCGGGAAATTGTTGGTGCCGAACAGGCGCACGAAGGTCTGGTAGAGGAAGGCGGCCTCATTGCTGGCGCGGCCGGAGGTGTAGAACTCGGCCTGCCCCGGATGCTCCAGCGCATTCAGCGCCTGCCCGATTTCGGCGAATGCGGTCTCCCATTCCACCGGCAGATAATGGTCGCTGGCTGCATCATAGCGCATGGGGTGGGTGAGGCGGCCTTGATGTTCAAGGTCGTAATCGGTCCAGGTGCGCAGGTCGCGCACGCTATGTTCAGCGAAGAAATCTGTCGTCACGCGCTTGGCTGTGGCCTCCCACGCCACGGCCTTCACGCCGTTTTCGCAGAACTCGAAGGAGGAGCCATGTGCAGGGTCACCCCACGCACAGCCGGGGCAGTCAAACCCGTCGGGCTGGTTGGCGCTCAGCATGGTGCGTGCGCCAGCCAGCGGCTGGCCGGTGCCGAGAATCTTCTTGCCGCAGCTTTTCAGCGCGCCCCAACCGCCGGCTGCCGCGGATGTTTTTCCGATGAAGTCATTATTGGCCATCTATGAACACCTGACACCGACGCGTTGCCCCGCCTGCATATGCAAGCCGGGATATCCCGCCCTTCAAATTATTGGGATGTGCTGCCGAAGCGGCTCACAATATGCATTGTTGAGCAGCGTGGGTTGCACCTTCAACACAAGTATCTCGTCAGATTGAAAAATCAAGGCAAACAATTTTGCAAATGACAGCAATATATCTTGAAAAACCGGATCGGACTGTTTGAAGGATATGTTTGATATTACTTCCAAATCAGTCGATAGAAATTTTCTATAGTATATTGGAATGATTATGCTTTGTCGTGCAGGGCGTCTTGTGCCCATCTCAAGGAGCATAAAAGCTTCTGGCGCCCACAGCCTTTAAGCCGGGGACGCCAGTTAAGGTTTCATCTTCTGAATGCGGTGATGCCGGGCGCGGGATGCCGTTCTGCCCCGGCGCATTGTCAGGCGAAGTTCACCACACTCCACACAGTGGCCGCCGCAACGGCCAGAAACAGTACGGCAAGCCACAGTGGTGCAAGGTGGGGCGCGGTGAGGGTTGCGGGCAGGCGGTTCCAGCCGGTCACCATCGGTCGCACCAGATCCTGCCGCAGCAGAACGGCATACAGCAACACCGCCGCCACATGCAGCACCACGGCAATCACGATAATATCAAAGCTGTAGCCATGCCACACGGTGAAGGTATCGCTCCACGCGCCGCCCACCAGATGGGCGAGGGGGGCTTCCTCGAACATGCCATCATTGGAGAACAGGCCGGAAATGGTCTGGAACAGAACCAGCGCCAGCAGGGCCAGCACCATATAGGCCCCTGCTGCATTATGGCCCACCTCATCCTCGCGCTTGCGCCGCAGCACATGACCAAGATGGGACAGCGCCGCACCCGGCCCCTTCACAAACTGCGAGAACCGCGCCGTCTGGCTGCCTGCAATGCCCCACAAAATGCGGAACAGAACAAGGGTGAGGATGGCGTATCCAATCATGAAATGCACATCCAGCTTGCCTTGGCGCGCGCTGACATAAGCACCGATGATGAGCAGCACGAGGCTCCAGTGAAACAGGCGCACCGGCCCGTCCCACACCTTCACCCATTTCACTGTACTGGCGGCTTTGCCGGTTTGAACCTTCTGATCCATTGATGATCCGTCCTGATCTTGCGCCATGCCGGCCAGAGCACTTCCCCCTACATCGCGCTTTTGCAGATCCTGATGCGTGACGCGCGTGTTCTTCTTGTGACGCATCGGCAGCTTTCCCTGAAAAGACTCTAATCAGAGTTGACGCAAAGGTCATCGTCACGAAAGTCGCACCCGCTCACGCCTTGTCTGTTTATCCGGCCTGCCTGTCCGGCCCCGGATGGCAGAAACCGGCCTTGGCCGTGTCGGCGGGGAGAGGGTGCTTCAGTGCCCCCGGCTTCATGTGATGCCTGAGCGTTTTTTTGTGGGGCGACTGGTCGGGAGGGGCGCATATGCTGTAATGCGAACGCAGATGCGGTCGTTTCCGCTGCACTGCCTGCCAGCCGAGGTGCCCGTGCCCACGCCTTCCGCCGCTCTTTCCTCCACACCCGCGCTTGCGGATGTGACAGTGGTGTTCGTCACTTTCAACAGTGCTGCGGTCATCACGCGTGCGGTGGCGAGCGTGCCGGCAGAATGCGCTGTGGTGATTGTGGACAATGCCAGCCCGCAGGGCACCGCATGGCAGAAGGAACTGACCCGGCCGGTACAGGTGCTGGACATGGGCCGCAATGCCGGTTTCGGCACGGCCTGCAATGCGGGCGCGCGGGCCGCGCAGACCCGGTTCGTGATGTTCCTGAACCCGGATGCGACTCTGGAGCCGGAAACCCTGTCGCGCCTGCTTTCTGCCCATGAGGCATATGGCGAGCGGCTCATTCTGATGCCTGCCATGGCGGATGAGAGCGGGCGGCTGATGCGCAAGGAGGGCACCATTTTTGAAAAGGTGCCGCGCAGTGCCCGCCTGAAAGGAGAGGAGATTGCGGGTGATTATTGCACCCGCTTTGTCCATGGTGGGGCCTTTCTCGTCTCTCGTGCCACTTTTGAGGAGCTGGGCGGGTTTGATGAGCAGATTTTCCTCTATCACGAGGATGATGACTTCAGCATGCGGGCGCTGGCGCGCAAGGTCGCTATCACGGTGGTGCCAGCGGCGCGGGTGATGCACGCTCAGGGCGGCTCCAGCACGCCCAGTCTGGGGCAGACCTTCCGCATCAACCGTTTCAAGCAGCAATCTGAAAACTATGTCCGTGCGAAATACGGGCGCACCGTCCCGCGCCTTGTGCGGGCCTGCACCTTGTTGGGGGGCTGCATGCTGGCGCTGGTTCTGCTCAACCTGCACCGTTTCATGGTGCGGGCCGGAAAGTTGCGCGGGCTGTTTGATCCGATAATGCCTGCATAAAAGGCCCGGGCTGTTTTACAGGGCTGCGAATCCCCCCGAGGTGCTTTTGTGCCTGTTCTGGAGGGGAAGAGGTGCGTCACATTGTGCCGCCGTGATGCCACTTCTTTATTTCTCTGGTTCCATGTGGTTGCCTTGCCCGGTATGTTGGCAAAACAGGGGCTGGCCAGCACCAGCCTGCTGTATCTGGATGAAATGGAGGGCGGCAACGCGTTGCGCCATGCGCCTGTCCTGTGTAAGCCTCGATCTGCCGGAGTGGACCGGCGCGGAGTGGGTTCGTGACGTCCCTGAAGACACCGTTGCTTGATACCATTGCGGATGCTGCCGATGTGCGGCGTCTGTCATCACACCAGTTGCCTCAGCTTGCAGAAGAATTGCGGGCGGAAACCATTGATGCCGTTTCAGTAACGGGCGGTCATCTGGGTGCGGGCCTTGGCGTGGTGGAGCTGACGGTGGCGCTGCATCACGTCTTCAATACCCCGCATGACCGGCTCATCTGGGATGTGGGCCATCAGTGCTATCCGCACAAGATTCTCACCGGGCGGCGCGACCGGATTCGCACGCTGCGTCAGGGCGGGGGGCTTTCCGGCTTCACCCGTCGCTCTGAAAGTGAGTATGATCCCTTCGGTGCGGCCCATTCATCCACCTCCATTTCCGCCGGTCTCGGCATGGCTGTGGCGCGCGATCTGGCGGCGGAAGACCGCAATGTGGTGTGTGTCATCGGCGATGGTGCCATGTCTGCCGGCATGGCCTATGAGGCGATGAACAATGCCGGTGCGATGGACAGCCGCCTGATTGTCATCCTCAATGACAATGACATGTCGATCGCCCCGCCCACGGGCGCGATGTCGGCCTATCTGGCGCGGCTGATCTCGGGGCAGACCTACCGCTCCCTGCGCGAGATTGGCAAACAGCTGGCCAGCCGCCTGCCCAAGTTCATGGAACGCGGTGCCATGCGCGCCGACCAGATCGCGCGCGGGCTGCTTTCCGGCGGGACGCTGTTTGAGGAGCTGGGTTTCCGCTATCTGGGGCCGATTGATGGCCACAATCTCGATCACCTGCTCCCGGTGCTGAAGAATGTGCGGGACTCCAAGAGCGGCCCCATTCTGGTGCATGTGGTGACGCAGAAGGGCAAGGGCTACGCCCCGGCCGAAGCCAGCGCCGACAAGTATCACGGCGTGGTGAAGTTTGATGTGCTTACCGGCACGCAGATGAAGGCGAAATCCAACGCCCCCGCCTATACCCGCGTATTTGCCGACAGCCTGATTGCCGAGGCCAAGCGCGATGACAAGGTTGTGGCCATCACCGCCGCCATGCCATCCGGCACCGGGCTGGACCAGTTCGCCAAGTCTTTCCCCGGCCGCAGTTTTGATGTGGGCATTGCCGAGCAGCATGCGGTGACTTTTGCTGCCGGCCTTGCGGCGGAGGGCTTCAAGCCCTTCTGTGCCATCTATTCCACCTTCCTCCAGCGCGGTTACGACCAGGTGGTGCATGATGTGGCCTTGCAGGGCCTGCCCGTGCGCTTCGTTCTGGATCGGGCTGGCCTTGTGGGCGCGGATGGCGCGACCCATGCCGGCGCGTTTGATATCGCCTTCCTTGCCTGCCTTCCGGGCATGGCCGTGATGGCTCCCTCAGATGAGGTGGAGCTGACGCACATGATCGCCACCATGGTGGCCTATGATGATGGCCCCACTGCCGTGCGATTCCCGCGTGGTGAGGGCATTGGCATTGAACGGCCGGAGCGCGGCACGGTGCTGCCCATGGGCAAGGGGCGGATGGTGCATGGCGCGGGTGAGGGCGATGTGGCCATTCTCTCCCTCGGCACCCGGCTGGCAGACAGCCTGAAGGCGGCCGAGCGGCTGGAGCAGGCGGGTTTGAAGGTGAGTGTCGCCGATGCCCGCTTTGCCAAGCCGCTGGACCGCGAACTGGTGCTGGAACTGGCCGCTGGCCACCGTGCGCTTCTGACGGTTGAGGAAGGTTCCATTGGCGGCTTTGGCAGCCATGTGCTCCAGCTTCTCACCGATGAAGGTGCGCTGGATACAGGCAAGCTGAAGGTGCGTGCTCTGGTGTTGCCGGATACCTATATCGATCAGGATACACAGGCGCGCCAACTGGCTGAGGCCGGGCTGGATGTGGACGCTATTGTTGCCAGAGCGCAGGAACTGGTGGGAGCAAAAGCGGCGGGGTTGGTGCGCGCGGGATAGGGCATCCCTCAGCGCACATCCTTGACGCGTTTCTGCACGGCCTTCCGCACGCGCGCCCAATAGGCGACCTCTGCCCCATCACTGCGAAACCATGCGCGCTCATGGCGCGCCTCAGCCTCATTTTCAGGATCAGGAAAATGGGCGATGATCTCGTCTGCCATGCGTCCAATTTCCGCAGAGGAAATCAGGCGAGGCTTTATGGCGTTCGTCCAAACTGTCCACAGAATAAGCACAATGAAGACAAGTGCCTGACTTCCAACAAAAAACAGCGCTACCCATGATAGCAGCTGCAAGGCCATATCCCACATCGCCTCATCCTTGGTGGTGAGCGATGTAGCCTATAGTCAACAGTTCGGGAGCGGAAGCAAAACGAGACTCATCGTCCGTGGGCTTATCGTCTGCATGTTCCATCAATGCCGCCCATGGAAAACATCAGCGGCATTCTTGCCCGTAACATCAAAGCAGCGCGCAAGCGATTAAACCTGTCCCAAGAAGAGCTTGCGGCGCGGGCTGCGATTGATCGCACTTACGTTTCGGGCATTGAGCGGCAGGTGCGGAACCCGACCATCACTGTTCTGGCCAAGTTTGCCGAGGCGCTGGAAACGACGGTTGCCGAGCTGCTGAAGGAAGGCTCCTGATCCTCTCACGCAAGACTTTTGCCCCCGCATTGGCCGGTGCAGTGGTGCCTGTTCAAGCGTAATGCCCGTTTCCAAAGGTTCGGCTTTGGCAAGGGCTTGTGCGCCAGTCATACTGGCTTGCGGCATCAAGGTCACACAGCCGGAACTGTGGACCTGCGATGATGGAAAGCATGGAAGCCCGGTTTTAACCCGGCTGAATGGGCGCGCGTTTCCTTCGCGTGCCCAATCCGGTCACTCCGCCGCCTGAAGCGGGTGGCCGAGGCGCTGCGCGATGGCCAGAACCAGATCGCGCGCCGCATCGGCGATCACCGTGCCGGGAGGGAAGATGGCCTGCGCGCCGGCGGCATAAAGTGCATCATAATCCTGCGGGGGCACAACGCCGCCCACCACGACCATGATGTCTCCGCGCCCTTCCGCCTCAAGCGCCGCCTTCAGTGCGGGCACAAGGGTGAGGTGGCCGGCGGCGAGCGAGGAAATGCCCACCACATGCACGTCGTTTTCCACGGCCTGCCGGGCAGCTTCCTCGGGAGTGGCAAACAGCGGGCCGATGTCCACGTCAAAGCCCAGATCGGCGAAGGCGGAAGCGATCACCTTCTGGCCACGGTCATGCCCATCCTGCCCCACCTTGGCGACGAGAATGCGGGGGCGACGGCCCTCGGCCTCCTCAAACTCTTCCACCAGCTTCTGCACCTTGCCCACCTTGTCGGTCATGGCGCTGGCCTCCCGCTTGTAGACGCCGGAAATGGCGCGGATTTCGGCGCGGTGACGGCCGAACACCTTTTCCAGCGCATCAGAGATTTCGCCAACCGTGGCCTTCACACGGGCAGCATTGATGGAGAGCTCCAGCAGATTGCCATTACCTGCCGCGCCATTGGTGAGGGCCGTAAGGGCTGCCTCAACATCGGCGCTGTTGCGCTCGGCCCGCAGGCGCTGGAGCTTGTCGAGCTGGGCGGCGCGCACGGCGGTGTTGTCCACCTTCAGCACGTCGATCAGCTTGTCCTTTTTGGGCTTGAACTTGTTCACGCCCACCACGGTCTGCGCGCCGCCATCAATGCGGGCCTGCGTGGTGGCGGCGGCCTCCTCGATGCGCAGCTTGGGAATGCCGGCTTCGATGGCCTTGGCCATGCCGCCCAGCTCCTGCACTTCCTGAATGTGCGCCCAAGCCTTGGAGGCGAGATCGTAGGTCAGCCTCTCCACATAATAGGAGCCGCCCCACAGATCGATCTGCCGGGTGGTGGCGCTTTCCTGCTGGAGCAGAATCTGCGTGTTACGGGCGATGCGGGCGGAGAAGTCGGTCGGCAGGGCCAGCGCCTCGTCCAGCGCATTGGTGTGGAGCGACTGGGTCTGGCCCTGTGTCGCGGCCATTGCCTCAATCGCCGTGCGCATCACATTGTTGAACACGTCCTGCGCGGTCAGCGACCAGCCGGAGGTCTGCGAATGGGTGCGCAGCGGCAGGGACTTGGGGTTCTTGGCCCCAAGGTCACCCATCAGCTTGGTCCACAGCAGGCGGGCGGCGCGCAGCTTGGCGACTTCCATATAGAAGTTCATGCCAATGGCCCAGAAGAAGGACAGACGCGGGGCGAACTTGTCGATGTCCAGCCCGGCAGCCATGCCGGCGCGGCCATATTCCACACCATCGGCCAGCGTGTAGGCGAGTTCGAGATCCTGCGTCGCGCCCGCTTCCTGCATGTGATAGCCGGAAATGGAGATGGAGTTGAAGCGCGGCATCTCCTTCGACGTATAGGAGAAAATATCCGAAATGATGCGCATGGAGGGCGCGGGCGGATAGATATAGGTGTTGCGCACCATGAACTCTTTCAGAATATCATTCTGAATGGTGCCGGAGAGCTGGTCGTGCCGCACGCCCTGTTCTTCTGCGGCCACCACATAGAGCGCCAGAATGGGCAGCACCGCGCCATTCATGGTCATGGAAACGCTCATCTGGTCCAGCGGAATACCGTTGAACAGGGTGCGGGTGTCATAGATCGAGTCAATCGCCACGCCGGCCATGCCGACATCGCCCGCCACGCGGGGATGGTCCGAGTCATAACCGCGATGGGTGGCCAGATCGAACGCCACCGAGAGGCCCTTCTGGCCGGCCGCAAGGTTGCGGCGATAGAAGGCGTTGGAATCCTCTGCCGTGGAGAAACCGGCATACTGCCGAATGGTCCAGGGCTGGGTGGCGAACATGGTGGGGTAAGGCCCGCGCAGGAAGGGCGCGATGCCGGGATAGGTGTCGATATAGTTCAGCCCGGCAATGTCTTCCGGCCCGAACACGCTTTTCACCGGAATGCCTTCTGGCGTGTTCCATGGTGCGGCGCTGGCAGAAGGCTGCGCCAGATCCGGGGCGCGCCATGCAATATCGGCAAAGGCTGGCAAGCGGCTCATGAGGATGATCCTCTCTCAATTCAGATGGCGCGCAGCGCGGCGGCCATGAAACAGCGTGTCTGGCGAAAAGAACAGCGGCGGGGCCGCGGTTCTCACAATCCGGCGGCAGCCTGTGCGGCGGTGAGACGCTCCAGCACATTGCAGCCCACGAAGATGAAGCCATCCACGCCAGCGGCGCTCAACTCGGCTTCCATACCGGCGGGCTTGCCGGCAACCCACACGCTGCGCGCGCCTGCGGCCTTCAGCAGTTGCGTGGCGGCGGCGGCATCCGCAGTGTAGCCATCATCGGAAGAGGCAAGGCAGGCGAAGGGCGTGCCAGAGGCCCTGAAGGCGGCAACCAGCGCATTGAGATCTGTAAAGCCGTTGGGCACATCCGCCTTCAGCCCGCCCGCCTCAAAGAAGTTCTTGGCGAAGGTGGCGCGCGCCGTGAAGGCGGAAACCGGGCCAAGCACGGCGAGGAACACCTCGGGCTGCCTGGGTGCTGCTTCTGCCTTGTCGCGCAGGGCTTCATAAGGCTCGGCGATGCGGTAGGGCGTCAGCGCACCATCGGCCAGCAGGGCCGGGGCAGGTGCGGAGCTGAGAACCTCGGGTGCTTCCTGCACCAGAATGGGGAATTCCGAGGTGCCGGTGATGGGGGCCTTGCGGGTGGCCACATCCTTCTCTCGTGCTTCACGCACGGCGGCGATACCGGCATGGAGCCAGCGGTCTTCCAGCACAGAGACGATACCGCCGCGCTGCTCAATGGTGCGGAACAGGTCCCATGCCTTTTCGGCAAGGCCATCAGTATGAGCTTCAACCGCGCCTGCACCCGCGCCGGGGTCTGCCACGCGGTGGACATTGGATTCCTCCAGCAAAATAAGCTGGGTGTTGCGGGCCAGATGCCGGGCAAAGGTTTCCGGCAGGCCCAGTGCCTGTGTGAAGGGCAGGACGGTGATGCTGTCTGCCCCGCCAACGCCAGCGGCGAAGGTGGCAACCGTGTTGCGCAGCAGGTTCACATAGGGGTCACGCCGGGTCAGCGTGCGCCATGCGGTGGTCGCATGCAGCTTCAGCCGGGTTTCCGGCAGGCCGCATTCGCGCAACACCGCACCCCAAAGCAGGCGCAGGGCGCGGAATTTGGCGATGGTGGCAATCTGGTTCACATCTGCTGCAAGCGCAGCCTCAATGCGCGGGGCTGCATCTTCCAGCTTCACGCCAGCTTCAGCATAAGCCTTCAGATAGGCAACTGCGGTGGCGAGCACGGCTGCCAGTTCCTGCGCATCTGATGCCCCGGCCGCGTGGAAGACATGACCATCCGCCCGGGCGATGGGACCCGCGAAACCCTGCGCGATCAGCGCGGCAGAGGTTTCAATGAAACGGCGGGTCTGGTCGCCCACGCCATTCGGCATCTGGCCGGTTGCGGCCAGATCACCAATAAAATTCAGGCCGAAGGAAACCTGCGTGGCCCCCGGCTCATGCCCGCGCTTTTCCACCAGTGCTGCAAAGTTCAGCGCTGACTGATGGCTGTTGAAGTTGCCGGCATCAAGGCGGGTCTCGATCAGGTCGAGCATCACCTCATTCAGAACGGCGTCGAGGTTCACATCATCCGGCAGGCCAAAGCCATAAGCCTGTGCGGAGGAGGCGAACACCAGCGCCAGCCCGGATGCACCGCTGTTCAGGTCTTCCAGCGCCTGCTCATTGGCTCCCGCCACATCCGGCTGGTCCACCCGCGCGCTGATGATCCATGGCGCACCGGCTTCACGGCCTGCCAGAATGGGGGCCTGTGCCTTGCGGGGCGGCAAGGCATCCAGCGTCAGCCCCTCATAGGTGGGTGTCACCAGTTTCTTGTCATAGGCCGCGCCCTTGAGCACGCCTTCCACCATCTTCAGCCAATCCTCCCGCGAGACGGGGGCAAGACCTGTGGCAAAGGGAAGAAGGGTCATGGCTGGGTCTCCGGATGGAAGCTGGGATGAGGCGGCTGCCCGCATGCCACAGGCATGGGAAGCGCCGGAAAATGGCGGGTGGAGCGGAAGCGCATGTGCCGCTGCCCGTGACGAAAGGCGGCCGCAGCCCTGCCTGCGGCCGCCCCGCCACCGATCTGCCCCATGGGGCAGCGCAGTGAAAGGGTGAAAGGCAGATGCTGCGGCAGCAAGGGCATGATGCGTCAGCCCTCCCGTGCCTTCAGGGCACGCTCGCCATCCACCATATAATCGCGCAGCACGGGCACATCGTCCCGCTTCTCGGAAAGGAGAAGCTGGAACACCATGTTGGAGCCGTGCAGGAAGCCGAGTTCCACGGCAGCGAGATAGAATTCCCACATGCGGCCGAAGCGCTCGCCCATCATGGCATCGGCTTCCGCGCGCTTGGCCATGAAGTTCTCGCGCCAGGCGCGGATGGTCCAGTAATAGTGCAGGCGCAGCACTTCGCAGTCATCCACCCACAGATGCGAACGCTCGGTGGAGGCAAACACTTCCGAGAGGGCCGGGACATAGCCGCCGGGGAAGATATATTTGCGGATGAAGGGCGCGGTGGTGCCGGGAGGGGCCATGCGGCCAATGGCGTGAATGAGCGCGAAGCCGCCATCATCCAGCAGGTTGCGGATGGTGGAGAAATACTCATCAAAATGCGCAACGCCCACATGCTCCATCATGCCGATGGAGAGCACGCGATCAAACTTGCCCTGTAGGTGGCGGTAATCCACCTCGCGGAAATCGATCATGTCAGCGACGCCGGCCACCTGCGCCAGACGGCGGCTTTCGGCCAGCTGCTCGGGCGAGACATTGATTGCGGTGACCTTCGCCCCGCATTCCTTGGCCATATAGATCGCCATCGCGCCCCAGCCGGAGCCGATCTCGGCCACCCGCATGCCGGGGGTGATATTCAGCTTGGCGGCGATATGGCGGAACTTGTTGCGCTGGGCATCGGCCAGCGGCTCATTGGGGCTGGTGAAATAGGCGCAGCTATAGGTCATCGTCTCATCCAGCCACAGGCGGTAGAATTCCGCCGGGTGGTCATAATGGCTGGAGACGTTGGACTTGGCCTTGGTGACCGGATTGGACTGCTGGAACCGGCGCAACGCATGCCAGCCCTTGCGCAATGCCTTTTGCACCGGGTGGCTGCCCAGCCCCTTGCGGTTCACCGAAAACAGCGAGAGCAGTTCGAACGCCCCGGCGCCATCCTCGAAGGAGAGGCGACCATCCATATAGGCTTCGGCGGCGGTCAGCTCGGGGTTGAAGAACAGCTCCTTCTCCAGCTTCTTGTCATGCAGGCGCACGGCAACAGACGGGCCATCAACGCCCGAGCCGAAAACATGGCGGACATTATCAGCGGTGATGACCGTCAGGCGGCCCTTTTCGACGAAACGTCCAAGCAGAGTGGAGAGCAGGCGCATCAACAGCCTCCGGCTGTTCTCCTCCCCCGGCCTGAGCGGGCGGGAGAGGGAAGGGATTGGGACATGAAAGCGGCGAAAGCGGTGAAAGTCGCTAGCCGGCCGGCAGGGTAGCATGAAACCACACCCGCCACCCTTGACCCATACCGGGAAAAGGGTGTGACCAGCCCGGACTTTCGCCGCTTCGCCATCATGTCAGGCGAATTCCAGAATCACCGCATCCACGGCGAGACTGTCGCCGGGTTTGGCATGGACCGCCTTGATAACCCCGTCGCGCTCTGCGCGCAGCACGTTTTCCATCTTCATGGCCTCAACAATGGCCAGAATTTCCCCGCTCTTCACATCCTGTCCGGGGTTGACGGCAATGGCGACCACCAGACCCGGCATGGGGCAGAGCAGTTCCTTGCCGCCGCCGGCATTCTCCTTCACCGGCATCAGCGCCTGAAGGCGGGCGGAGAGTTCGGTGTAGACCTTGGCATGGGTGGCCACGCCCCGGTGGGCCAGCGCAACGCCATTGAGGATGGGACGCACCTGCATGGCCACATGGTCGGCATCAATCGTGCCGGTCCAGACAGGATCACCCGGCTTCCAGTCCGAGCGCAGCAGATGGGCATGCCCAAGGGTCCCGTCTGCATTGAGGATCTGCACCTTGTAGCCGCTGTCTACGGCCTCGACCTCACAATGCACGGGGATGACATCATCGCCCGCCGAAAGATTGACGATGCGGTGTTTGGAGAAGCTGACCGGCACGCCAGAGGTCTGGCCCGAAATCTGGCGCTTGCGGGTGTTCTTGATGTGGTCAATGACGCCCGCAACCGCAGCCAGATAATGCACCAGCTCGCCTTCCGGGCGGCGGGGCACAAACCCTTCCGGATATTCCTCGGCAATGAAGCCGGTGGACAGGTTGCCGGACTGCCAGCGCGGATGCGCCATCAGGGCCGAGAGGAAGGGGATGTTGTGGCCGATGCCGTCAATGGCAAAGGCATCCAGCGCATCCGCCTGCGCCTCAATCGCCTGTGCGCGGGTCGGGGCGTGGGTCACCAGCTTGGCGATCATCGGATCGTAGAAGATGGAGATTTCGCCACCCTCATACACGCCGGTATCGTTGCGTACGGTGATGGGGCCGGTCTTGCCTTCTGCCGGCGGGCGGTAGCGCACGAGACGGCCGGTGGAGGGCAGGAAGTTGCGGTAGGGGTCTTCCGCATAAATGCGGCTTTCCACCGCCCAGCCGGTGAGCTTCACCTCATCCTGCGTGAGGGCGAGCTTCTCGCCCGCCGCAACGCGGATCATCTGCTCCACAAGGTCAATGCCGGTGATCAGCTCGGTGACGGGATGCTCCACCTGAAGGCGGGTGTTCATCTCGAGGAAGTAGAAGCTCTTGTCCTGCCCGGCCACGAACTCCACCGTGCCGGCGCTGTCATAGCCCACAGCCTTGGCCAGCGCGACAGCCTGCTCACCCATCTTCTTGCGGGTGGCCTCATCCAGCAGCGGGGAAGGGGCTTCCTCGACAACCTTCTGGTTGCGGCGCTGGATGGAGCATTCACGCTCGCCCAGATAGATGACATTGCCGTGCTTGTCGCCTAGCACCTGAATTTCGATGTGGCGCGGATCGACGATGAACTTCTCGACGAACATGCGGTCGTCACCGAAGGAGGACTTGGCTTCCGACTTCGAGCGATCAAAACCGTCCTGCACCTCATCGCGGCTGTAGGCGATGCGCATGCCCTTGCCGCCGCCGCCGGCGGAGGCCTTGATCATCACCGGATAGCCGATTTCATCGGCGATCTTGGCGGCTTCCGCGCCATCGGCGATTTCACCCAGATAGCCGGGAACGGTGGAGACATTTGCTGCCGCCGCGGCCTTTTTGGATTCGATCTTGTCGCCCATCGCCTCGATGGCGTGCGGGTTGGGGCCGATGAAGACGATGCCGGCATCTGCCAGCGCCTGCGCAAACGAGGCGCGCTCGGACAGGAAGCCATAGCCGGGGTGAACGGCTTCTGCACCGGTGGCCTTGCAGGCGTCGATGATCTTGTCGGCGATGAGATAGGACTGGGCGGCCGGTGCAGGGCCGATGAAGACGGCTTCATCCGCCATCTCCACATGCAGGGCATCCTTGTCCGCCTCGGAATAGACGGCCACGGTCTTGATGCCCATCTTGCGCGCGGTCTTGATGACGCGGCAGGCGATTTCGCCCCGGTTCGCAATCAGGATTTTTGAGAACATATCAGTGTCTCCTGCGCCTCTGGCGCTGAATAACTCGGTGACCTCTGGCTTCCCGCCGCACGCATTCGGGGCGGAAAGCCGTGCCGGGAGCTGCCTCCCGGCTTCAGGGCATCACAGGGGCAGGTTGTCGTGCTTGCGCGGGGGCTGCTCCAGCTTCTTGGTGCGGAGCATGGCGAGCGCGCGCGCCAGACGGCGGCGTGTGGAATGGGGGGTGATGACCTCATCAATGAAGCCGCGCTCTGCCGCCACGAAGGGCGAGAGGAAGCGGTCCTCATAGTTCTTGGTCTGGGCGGAAATCTTCTCGGGATCGTTCATGTCCTGACGGAAGATGATTTCCACCGCGCCCTTGGCACCCATCACGGCGATCTGCGCGCTGGGCCAGGCATAGTTCACATCCGCGCCCACATGCTTGGAGGCCATCACGTCATAGGCGCCGCCAAAGGCCTTGCGGGTGATGACGGTGACCAGCGGCACGGTCGCCTGCGAATAGGCGAACAGCAGCTTGGCACCATGCTTGATGAGCCCGCCATATTCCTGCGCGGTGCCGGGCAGGAAGCCGGGCACGTCCACGAAGGTGACAATTGGAATCTCGAACGCATCGCAGAAGCGCACGAAGCGGGCGGCCTTGCGGGAGGCGTCACTGTCGAGCACGCCGGCCAGCACCATCGGCTGGTTGGCCACGAAGCCCACGGTGCGCCCCTCGATGCGGCCAAAGCCGGTCACGATATTCCTGGCGTATGCCGCCTGAATTTCGAAGAAATCCCCTTCATCCACGACCTTCAGGATCAGTTCCTTGATGTCGTAGGGCTTGTTGGGGTTGGAAGGGATGAGCGTGTCGAGGCTCTCGTCCAGCCGCCCCGGTTCGTCGAAGGACGGCCAGCTGGGCACGCCATCGGTGTTGTTGGCGGGCAGGAAGTCGATAAGGCGGCGGGTTTCCAGCAGCATCTCGACATCATTTTCGAACGAGCCGTCCGCCACCGAAGACTTGGTGGTGTGGACCTTGGCCCCGCCCAGCTCTTCCGAGGTGACGGTTTCATTCGTCACGGTCTTCACAACTTCCGGCCCGGTCACGAACATGTAGGACGTGTCGCGCACCATGAAGATGAAGTCGGTCATGGCCGGCGAATAGACGTCGCCACCCGCGCACGGACCCATGATGAGCGAGATCTGCGGGATAACGCCGGAGGCCAGCACATTGCGCTTGAACACCTCGCCATAGCCGCCCAGCGCCGCAACGCCTTCCTGGATACGCGCGCCGCCGGCATCGAACAGGCCGATGATGGGCGCGCGGGTCTTCACCGCCATGTCCTGGATCTTGGTGATCTTGCGGGCATGCTCTTCGGAAAGCGAGCCGCCGAACACGGTGAAGTCCTTGGCGAACACGAACACCTTGCGTCCGTTCACCGTGCCCCAGCCGGTGACAACGCCATCACCGGAGATCTTCTGATTCTCCATGCCGAAATCGACACAGCGATGCTGCACGAAGGTGTCATATTCCTCGAATGTACCGCGATCGAGCAGAAGCTCGATACGCTCGCGCGCGGTCAGCTTGCCGCGCTTGTGCTGGGCTTCAATGCGCTTTTCGCCGCCACCGAGGCGCGCAATCTCGCGCCGGCTCTCAAGCTCTTCGAGGATAGTCTTCATGCCACGCGCCTTTGTTCCACAGTGACGTTCAAACGGCAGGAACAGAACGGGCGGGCGCATATTGGCACCCTCCTTGTCCGTTTCCCCTTATTCTTTCATTTGCAAAATTCGCTACCAGCACGCGAACCGGATTTGAAGATGTAAAATTTTTGCTCTGTAAATTGTGAAAAATTTGCAATATCAAGAGATGGGCTTTTTAAGACTTCTAATGGTGTTCCAGTAAGGGTGATGGCATGTCTCTGCGCCAAAAGGTTTATGCCGGCCATGCGGTGCGGCGCCTGCGTGAGAAGCTGGGGCTGAAGCAGACAGAGCTTGCCCAGCGCCTTGGTATCTCCGCTTCCTATGTGAACCAGATCGAGAGCAACCAGCGCCCGCTCACCGCTGCGATCCTGATTGCCATTTCCCGCTCTTTTGCGGTGGACATCACCTCCTTTGGCGCGGAAGACCTCGACCGGCTGGTGGCGGATCTGCGTGAGGCGGCGGCCGACCCTCTCTTTCAGGATCTGGAACTGGGCCTGCAGGATGTGAAGGCCGTGGCGAATCTCTCGCCCGCTTTTGCCCATGCCTTTTTGCGCATGCATGTCGCCATGCGCCGCAACACCGAATGGCGCGCCTCGCTGGATGACATGCTCTCCTCCGGCGTGGAGCCGCGCACCGATGAGGCCCGCCTCATTCCCTATGAGGAGGTGCGCGATTTCTTCCATTACATCGACAATTATGTGGATGCGCTGGACCGGGCGGCGGAAATCTGCGCGCTGGAACTGGGCATTCTGGACGGGACAGACCCGGTGGCGGCCTTTTCCTCCCATCTCGCCCGTCGCCATGGGGTGAGCGTGGAGGTGAGCGCGGCCGATACGCCCCTCTCGCGCTTTGATCCGCGCATGCGTCGCCTCACCCTGTCCGGGATGCTGTCTGCACCCACGCGCGCCTTTCGCATGGCGGCGACCATTGCCCAGCTTGAGCATGCGCCTCTGGTAGCGGAAACGGTTGCAGGGGCAGGCTTTCGAAGCGAAACAGCCGCCGAGATCTGCAAGATCGCGCTTTACAACTATTTCGCCGGCGCAGCCCTTTTGCCCTACCGGCCCTTTCTGGAACTGGCCCGTCGGTTGCGACATGATCTCGACCGGCTGGCGCTGGAAACCGGGGCGAGTTCTTGAGCAGGTGTGCCATCGCCTGTCCACTCTCCAGCGGCCGGGCGCCAAGGGCGTGCCCTTCTATTTCGCGAAGGTGGACCGGGCGGGCAATATCATCAAGCGCCACTCGGCCACGCGCTTCCAGTTTGCCCGCCATGGCGGGGCCTGTGCCGCATGGAATGTGCATGAGGCGTTTGAGCTTTCCGGCCGCACGCTGGTGCAACTGGGGGAGATGCCGGACGGGGTGCGCTATATCAGCTTTGCGCGCTCGGTTGCCGCGCCGCCGCCGGCCTATGGCCTGCCCACCCGCACCTATGCCTATGGGCTGGGCTGTGAAGCCGCCTTCGCCCATGACATTGTCTATGCTGATGGGCTGGACCTGAAAACGGCCCCGGTGGCCAAGCTGGGCGTGTCCTGCCGCATCTGCCCGCGCCGGGATTGCCACCTGCGCGCCTTTCCCCCGCTTGATCGTGATATTCGCGTGGATGAGAATGTGCGCGATATTGTGCCCTTCACGGTCGTGTGACTCAATTGCGCCGTACTCATGCTGGGTAAAAGTCGTTTCTTCGCAAATGAATCGCCATATCCGGCGGTTTAGAGTGCTCCCGGCAGCGTCTTGAGCGCTGCTCATGACCATGACTGGAGGGTTCCCATGAAGGTGCTGAGACTGGCCGGCCTTGCTGCCGGGCTGGCATTGGGCGGCATGGGGGTGGCGCAGGCGGCGCCGGGCTATGCAACGGCCAATGTCAATCTGCGCTCCGGCCCAGATACAAGCTTCCCGGCCGTGGTGGTGATCCCGGATGGCGCTTCGGTGAATATCGAGGGCTGCCTGCGGGATGAGTCCTGGTGTGATGTCCGGTGGGGACCCAATCGCGGCTGGGTGTACAGCACCTATCTGGCCGCCCCCTATCAGGGCCGGCGCGAGCTTGTGCCGGACTGGGGCCTTGCCGCTATCGGCATCCCGGTTATTGCTTTTGCCGCCTCGGATTACTGGGGCCGCCATTATGTGAACCAGCCCTGGTATGGAGATCGCTACCGCTGGTACAATTATCAGCCGCGTCCGCGCCCCAACTGGCGCCCGCCGCCACCCGGCCCGCGTCCGGCAGGCTGGTGGCGTCCGGGCTATGCACCTCCGCGGCCGGTTGTCGTCACGCCCGGTCGTCCCGGCGGTCCGGGGCCTGCGCGTCCCCCTGTTGCCGGTGGGCCGGGTCGTCCCGGTGGTCCCGGCATGGGCCAGCCCGGCTATCCCGGTCGCCCGCCTGTTGCCGGAGGTCCGTCGCGGCCCGGCGGTGGATATGGAAATCCGGGTTATCCCGGTGCTGGTGCGCCTCCTCAGTTTCGTCCCGGCCAGCCGGGGCAGAACCGCCCTGTGGTGACCCCCGGCAATCCGCGTCCGGGCCAGCATCCGGGTGCGTTCAGGCCGGGGCAGCAGCCCGGTCAGGCGAAACCCGGTCAGGCACGGCCCGGTCCGGCCAAGCCCGGTCCCGGCGCGCAGGTGCGTCCGGGTCCCGCTCATCCGGGTCAGCAGGTGCGTCCGGGGCCTTCGCGTCCCGGCCCGCAGCAGGGCCAGCCCGGCCAGCCCCGCCCGCCACAAGGTGGCCCTTATCCGCGCTGATCCTGTGATGTCATAAGGGTTTTCACGGTTTTGTTTCTGGAGCGTTTGTTGATCTTCGAGGATCAGCAAACGCTCCCCACATCCTTGCACCGGAGGGCGTTCCTCCCGTCACAAAATGCCTTGAGCGCTGTGCGCAACTGTTTGTCAGGCGTTGGCTATTCACGCAGCGGGATATGGCGTGGGGCAGGCATGTGCATTTTCCGGTTTCAAGCCGGGGGGCAAATGCTTTATGGCCTTAGATATGTCTGAGCAGCTCTCCATCCGCCCCGTTTTGCGCTTTGCGCCTTCTCCCACCGGCCTCATCCATGTGGGCAATGCCCGCACCGCCCTGCTGAATGCCCTTTTGGCGCGCCGTGGTGATGGCACCTTCATTCTGCGCTTTGATGATACGGATACGGCCCGTTCACGCGCTGAATATGCCGAGGCTATTGTCGAGGATCTGGCATGGCTGGGCATCAACCCGGACCAGACCGTCCGCCAATCGGAACGGCTGGCGCTTTATGAGGCCGCAGTGGAAAAGCTGAAGGCGGCGGGCCTGCTTTATCCGGCCTATGAGAGCGAGGAGGAACTGGAGCGCAAGCGCCGTTTGCAGCGCGCGCGTGGCCTTCCGCCGGTCTATGATCGCGCCGCGCTCAAGCTTTCTGATGACGAGCGCGCAAAGCTTGAGGCTGAAGGCCGCAAGCCGCACTGGCGCTTCCGCCTCGCCCATAAAGTGGTGAGCTGGGATGATGGCGTGCGTGGCCCGCAGCAGGTGGACACCTCGAACCTCTCCGATCCGGTTCTGGTGCGCGCGGATGGCTCATTTCTCTATACGCTGCCCTCGGTGGTGGATGATCTCGACATGGGCATCACCGAAGTGGTGCGCGGCGAGGACCATGTGACCAATACGGCGGTGCAGGTCGAGATTGCCGAGGCGCTGGGTGGCACGGCACCGCGCTTCTCGCATCACAATCTGCTGACATTGCCAAATGGGGAGGGCCTCTCCAAGCGGCTGGGCCATCTCTCTTTGCGTGCCCTGCGCGAAGAGGGGCAGGAGGCGCTGGCTGTTGCGGCAACGGCGGTGCTGGTGGGCACCTCGCAGGCACTGCGTCCGGTGGAAAGTCTGGATGAACTGGCGGTGCTGGTGGACCTTTCCGCCATTTCCCGTGCGCCTGCCCGGTTTGATCCGGAGGATGTGAGCGGCCTCACCGCACGCACCCTGCATGGCCTGCCGTTTGCGGCTGTTTCCGGCCGTCTTGCTCTGGCTGGCATTGGCGGCGGAGTGGAGTTCTGGGAAGCCGTGCGTGGCAATCTCACCCGGCTTGATGAGGCGCTGGAATGGTGGACGCTATGTGCCACGCCCTCCATCGGGACCATTGCGCCGGAAGATGCCGGTTTTTGTGCACAGGCCGCACAGGCATTGCCGCCCGAGCCTTGGGATGACACCACCTATGCGGCGTGGATTGCAGCGGTGAAGACCAGCACGGGCCGCAAGGGCAAGGGCCTGTTCCACCCCCTGCGTCTGGCACTGACAGGGCGCGGGAATGGGCCGGAACTGGCCCGTCTTCTGCCGCTGATGGGGCATGCGCGGGTAGAGGGGCGTCTTCTTGGCAAGATCATCTGAGCGCCATCAAAAGACCATCGCGTGAGGTAATGAAGCACTCTCCTGAATGGAGAGTGCTTGATGCGTTTTGCGGTTTCAGCCATGGCCTTGTGCCTGTTCCTTGCGCCCGCCGTGGCTGTTGCATGCCAGCAGCCGGACAAGGCCGGTTTTGTGCTGAAGGGTGATACGGCACTGGACAAGCGCAGCGGCCTGTTGTGGAAGCGCTGCGCTGTGGGCATGAGTTTTGATGCCGCCAGCACCAGTTGCACGGGCGAGCCGGAAGCGCTGAACCAGAAAACGGCCGCAGAAGCCGCAGCAAAAGCCGGAGAGGGCTGGCGCGTGCCGAGTGGGCCAGAGCTGGAAACGCTGATGCTGGACACATGCAGCGGCCCCAAGATCAACAGCACGGTTTTCCCGAATATCGCCGCTTCAGATCAGGGCGAGGGTGCCAAGTTCTGGACCACGAACGAGGCGATGCCGGACATGTTCTATTTCTTCGAGTTTCTGGAAGGCTATGCGGATGCGCACAGTTCCGGCTATGGCCTTTCCGTGCTTCTGGTGCGCAAACCCTGATGCCGCCACTGCTGATGCCCGCCGCCCATGACAGGCGGCAGGCATAAAATCAGAGTACGACAACCCGGCTGCCAATGGCCGTGCGGTTGTAGAGATCAATAATATCCTGATTGAACAGCCGGATGCAGCCGGAGGATACGGCGCTGCCGATGGACCATGGCTCATTGGTGCCATGCAGCCGGTAAAGCGTATCGCGGCCATTGCGGTACAGATACAGCGCGCGCGCGCCCAGCGGGTTGCTGAGACCGCCGGGAA
Organism: Xanthobacter sp.; assembly: GCA_034676585.1. Taxonomy (GTDB): domain Bacteria; phylum Pseudomonadota; class Alphaproteobacteria; order Rhizobiales; family Xanthobacteraceae; genus Xanthobacter. Next base: position 771,992 of record JAUCBY010000001.1, read on the forward strand.
GCCCGGCGGAATAGGGGCCGTAGCGTTCCGGCTCACGCGCGATCATGGACCGGGTTGGTGTCCAGCTTGGCCATTTGGCCACACGCTGGACATTGGCCGCGCCCTGAAACTCCAGCCCTGCCTTGCCAACGCCAATGCCATAACGCATGGCCCGGCCTTCCGGCTGCACCAGATAGAGAAAGCGCTCATGCGGGTCCACCACAATGGTGCCGGGCATGTGGGAGCCGGTATAGGCCACATTCTGGCGCAGGAAGCGCGGATCAATCTCGGAAAGATCAACCGCCGGAATCAGCACATCGCCGTCCTGCTTCTCACCATACATTTCAAGATATTCGGGATTCAACGCCATGGTTTGGGGCTGAAGATCCTCCCGCCTTGGCTGGGTGACGCAGCCGGCAAGGCCAAAGGCACCCAGCACAATGAAGGCGCGTCGCGAGAGTGCGGGCATGGGGGCTGTATGTGGGAAAGCGTGGGTCATGATCTGCCTGATGTGTTGAAACTGCATGTTCAGGGGCAAGGCTGCTCATGCAGGCAGGCGTGGTGGACGATCCAGCGGTTGTGCGCTCAGCCCATGCGGGGTGGAATAGGGGGGCTGGAAATGCACGTGGGCAGCCTCGCGCAAAGGCACCGCTATCCCGATACAACTGGCGAGCGGGCCGATATGCGCCGCGCTGACACAGGCGGAAGGCGGGGTCTTGCCACTTCCGGTGCGTGGATCAGACGATTCACTCTTCTCGTGCAGCGTTTTTTCTTGCAGCACGAGCGAAACGGTTCCGAGTTCAAGCCCTGCACCATAAAGATAGGCAGCCTTGGCTGTCACGACACCCTTGGCCAGACAGCCGAGCACAAGAAGCAACAGCGCAGCCAGATGTAGCCAGCGCATGGAGCGACGTTGTGCTGTGGGTGCGGTCTTGTTCCAGGTGGTTGTCAAGGCAGTCCTTTTTCCGGGCTGTGACACCTGTATCCAGGTTGTCTTCCTGCGGATGGTTTGGGTTTACAGCATCATTCTTTTCAAATGATGAGCATGACCCACATGAAAACGCCGGACCTGAAAGCCCGGCGTTTTCATGTGGGTCATGAGACCCGGATCTGTGATCTTGCCGGGGCGCGGCCTGTCAGATTGCCAAATCCTCAGTCATCACCACCCAGAGCCGGTTCTGGCGGCAGATTGCGGGAACGGGGCAGGGGAATGATGCGGACCGGGCGCTGGCCGGGCTGTTCTGCTGCCGGGGCAAGAGGGGCCTCGGCGGTGGCATTGAGGGGCGCGGTGCCCGTCTCATCCTTGTGCGCATTGTCCTTGCCGGCTGATTTGCCGGGCTTGGCGGCAAACTTGGGCTGGGACATTTCCTTGGCCTGCTGTTCGGTCACCAGAATATCACCCTTGCGCAGGGTGGTCTCATTCTCGATGCCATCCAGTGCCTGTGCCCAGGACTGGCCCGGCGCGCGGCAGGAGCAGTCGGACACCAGTTCCTTGCGATAACGCAGGGCATTGGCCAGAGACATGTAGGTCTCGCCGGTGATGCTGACAGCCGAGCGGATATCATCACCCGAATAGGTGAAAAGCTGTGTCTCTGCCGCCGGGCAAAGACGCTTGCAGAGCTGGTCTTCCGATTCAAACCGGCTGGGATTGGAGCCGCGGGAGAGCGGGAAGAAATAGCCGTCACAGGTGCGCACGCACACGGTGCGCGAATAGCTGGTGCGCGCTGGCTCCACTGCGCTCAGGTCCACTTCCGGGCCGACTTCCTCTGAGCTGCTTTCAACCGGCGTGCCGAAAATGGCCTCAAGGAAGTTGCGCGGGCGCTGTTGCTGCTGGGGTTGGCGCTGGCCACCCTGCCGCACGGCATTGGTATATTGCTGGCCGCAATTGTTTTGCGCCAGTGCCAGAACGAGCGCGCGGCGCTGGCCGGCTTCCTGCTGCCCGCCCTGTTCAAGCCCGGCAATGGAGGAGCGCAGGCGCGAGATCTGGTCGTCAATCTGGTCGCATTGCGGGGGGCGTTGCGGGCCCTGGAAAATTAGGAATCCGCGCGGGGCATTACAGCCCATGGAACTGGCGCGTGATGTGAGATTCTGGAGTTCGGAACGCTGGCGTGCCGCCTGTGACTGGCGTGCCGCCCAACTGTTTGAACTGCGATCCAGCGATGCCAGAGACGCTTCAAGCTGGGCGCAACTGGCCCCTTGTGCCTGTGCAGGCGCGCCAAGGGCGGCAAGGCCAAGCATCACAGCCCCGGACAGGCCAATGGCCGATACGGTGCGCCGCACTGGCATGCGGATAAAGGCGAGGTGTTGCGCAATCCCGCTGGAAAGTCCCCTGACAGTGCCACCGAAGCGGCTGCCGAAGCGTCGCGTAAATCCCATCCTCAACCTTCTCGGGTCCATCTGCTGTTGGCGGTTGCGCCCAACGGTATCTCTATAACCGCTCTCAGATGGTTAATGGTGGCCAAACTAAGGAAAATCTAGGCTTTTTCCGCCACACCCCGGCATTTATCCGCCGCGCGTGCGGGTGCGGATATTGAAGCTGTCAAAGGCGTATTCGCCAATCTGGAGCCAGACAAGCTGTTCATTGCGAATGGCATTCATGGAATCCAGACAGGCCTTGAAGTCTGTATTGGAAGCGGCCAGCTCCGCATACAGTTCCTGCGCGGCCTTGTAGGCGGCATCCATGACGGGGCCGGGGAAGGGCTTCAGCTCCACACCCTGCTGCACCAGACGGCGCAGGGCTGGCGGGTTCACCGAATCATAGTGCGAGAGCATCCAGTTGTTCGCCGCATCGGAGGCGAGGCGCAGAATGGTCTGGTAGGATTTTGGCAGGCTGGCCCACTGGTCGGTGTTGATCATGAGATGCAGCAGCGCGCCGCCCTCCCACCAGCCGGGATAATAATAGTATTTTGCCACCTGAACGAGGCCAAGCTTCTCGTCATCATAGGGGCCGACAAATTCGGCGGCATCAATGGTGCCACGCTCCAGCGCCGCATACACATCGCTTGGCGGAATCTGCTGGGTGATGACCCCAAGGCGCGAGAGAACCTGCCCGCCCAGCCCGCTGATGCGGAACTTGAGGCCCTTCAGGTCTTCCACCGTGTTCACAGGCTTGCGGAAGAACCCGCCCATCTGCGTGCCGGAATTGCCGGCGGGAATGGCCAGCACCTTGTATTTTTCCAAAATGCCGTTGATGAGCTGCTCACCCCCGCCAAACGACCACCATGAAAGCTGCTGGCGGGTGTTGAAGCCAAAGGGAATGCCGGTGCCAAAACCCAGCGCCGGATTCTTGCCGACATAAAAATAGGTGGCACTCTGCGCGCATTCCACCGCACCACTGGAAACCGCATCCATGGCCTGAAGGCCGGGCACAAGTTCGCCAGCCGGGAAGGTCTGGATCTGGAACCGGCCGTCTGTCGCCTCGCTCACATAGCGCGCCAACATCTGCGCGCCGCCGAACAGCGAGTCGAGCGAGCGGGGGAAGGATGAGGTCATGCGCCAGCGCAGTTCCGGCTGGCTTGCAACAATGGCGGGGGCAGCAAGGGCAGGGGTTGCGCCAATGGCACCGCCGGCAAGGGCTGCCGTGGTTGTGCCAAGAAATGTGCGGCGGGCGATATCCATGCCTGTGCTCCCCAGCTTCATCGGGTCGTTTCACGCTTGCGTCGCGTGTTCTCGCGCAGGGGTGTCATGAGCGTGTGGTACACGTCAACCGTTTCCTTGGTGCCGCCCCTTTTCGCGCGCGCATCGGATGGCCATATGTGAAGCCAGACAGTGGAGGACGGCCATTCATGCAAAGCGTGACACAGTTTCTGCGGACCCTTGTGCTGGGTGTGGCCTGCCTTGCCGCCCCTGCAAGCGCGCTGGCTGCCGAGCCGGATGTCATCTTCAAGAAATCGACCGTGTGGAAATTCCTGACGCCGGATGACAAGCTGGTTGTCTCCGGCATTGATGACCCGCTGGTGGATGGGGTGGCCTGCCACTTCACCCTGCCTGAGAAGGGCGGAGTTTCCGGCATGTTTGGTGTGGCGGAGGAGGTTTCGGATGTCTCGCTGGCGTGCCAGCAGGTGGGGCCGATTTCCTTCAAGGGGAAATTCTCGCAGGGCGATGTGGTGTTTCGCCAGAGCCGCTCGATGATGTTCAAGAAAATGCAGATCGTGCGCGGCTGCGATACCAAGCGCAACGTGCTGGTCTATCTGGTCTATACCGACAAGCTGATTGAGGGCAGCCCGCAAAACTCCACCTCTACCGTGCCGATCATGCCGTGGGGCGGGACGGGCGAGGTGCCCAAATGCGCGGATTATCTGGACTAACCGGCTGTGCGCTTCAGCGTGAGCAGGTGATGGCCACCACAGCCGGGCATTCCTCATCTGCCCGGCAGGCGGGCGCAGTGGTGCCGGAAAGCTGGATGGCAGGGCCGTTGCGATCAACCGGACCAAAATCCAGCGCGCGGGCATAATCGTGGGAGCGGCACCAGGCGGCGGCAATTTGCGCCCCGCAGCTTTCGCCGGAGGACAGGCAACTGTCCACGCCATAGGTGTTTGAGGAATCAATCAGGAAAATGCGGGTTTCCGCCTGCGCGCCACCTGCCATGCCAAGGCTGAGGCAAGGGCTGAGACATGCGCCAAGAACCAGCGCGGGAATCAGCTTGCCAGAACGGGATGACACACGGCGTGCGAAACGGAAACGGGACATCTGAAAACGGGACATGTGCAGGGTAGAGCGCCTTTGATACAACCGCCTGCATGCCCATAAAGCGTGCCCCGCACTGTCACAGACATGACATCGCGGTGTAAGCGGTGACTGATATATCCCCCGTTTCCGGGATAATCCCGCGCTGCATGCCGGTCAAGTTACGGATTGTTCCCGAGAGGGGCGGGGACAGCATGCTGGAATGCTGCCAAAAAACCTTGACGCAGAGGCGGCGGCGAACCATTGTCCCGCCCATGAACGGTCATGTTTCCATTTTCGGCATTATTGCGCCGATTATTTGCGGTTAGCCCCAACGCTGGCCGTGGCCGTCCTTTATTGCCCCTGACATTGAAGGATATGGACGCCCGGCCGGTGGACCGGTGTGAGGCCGTGCGCTTTTGTGGCGCATGCTCATGCAGGGTGGTGCCTCCTTCCATATGAGGGGCGGCCCGGTGAACGCGGGTGAACGCGGGGTGAACGGCCGGAAGGTTGCCCGGCACTCCCTTACCAAGGCAGTGGGCGGGACGCAGAACAGTCCGGGTTCAGGCGGCATATCGCCGGACCATGATCAGGCAAGAGGGCCAGCGCCCTCAGACAGGGAACGGGAGCGATCCATGGAGTTGCGGCTTCACAATACGTTGACGCGATCAAAGGACGCCCTGCGCCCGCTCGATCCCACCAATGTGCGGATGTATGTGTGCGGTCCCACGGTCTATGACCATGCCCATATCGGCAATGCCCGCCCTGTCATCGTGTTTGATGTGCTGTTCCGCCTGCTGCGGCGGCTCTATGGCGCGGAACATGTCAAATATGTCCGCAATATCACGGATGTGGATGACAAGATCAACGCCCGCGCGGCGGAGCGCGACATCTCCATCCGCGACCTGACCGAGGAAACCTATCGCTGGTTCCGCGAGGATACGGCGGCGCTGAACTGCCTGCCGCCCACCGTGGAGCCACGCGCCACCGAGCATATTGGCGAGATGCACGAGCTGATCGAGCGCCTCGTGGCTTCCGGCCATGCCTATGTGGCGGAGGAGCATGTGCTCTTCAATGTGCCCTCCATGCCGGATTATGGGTCGCTCTCGCGCCGTCCGCTGGATGAGATGGTGGCTGGCGCGCGCGTGGACGTGGCCCCCTACAAGCGCGATGCGATGGACTTCGTGCTGTGGAAGCCCTCCACCGGCGACATGCCGGGCTGGCCCTCGCCCTGCGGCATCAAGACACCGGGGCGTCCGGGCTGGCATATCGAATGCTCGGCCATGAGCTGGAAGCATCTGGGCGAAACGTTCGATATTCATGGCGGCGGCATTGATCTGGTGTTTCCGCACCATGAGAACGAGATCGCCCAGTCACGCTGCGCCTTCCATTCGGGTGTGATGGCGCAGACATGGGTGCATAACGGCTTCCTGATGCTGGAAGGCGAGAAGATGTCGAAATCGCTCGGCAATTTCGTCACCATCCGTGAACTGCTGGATGAGTGGCCGGGCGAGGTGCTGCGCCTTGCCATGCTCTCCACCCACTACCGCCAGCCCATCAACTGGACCCGGCAGGGGCTGGGCTTTGCCGCCCGCACGCTGGACAAGTGGTACCGGGTGATTGGCGATGTGGAGGCCGAAACCGGCCCCGAAAACCCCTTCGAGCATGAGATTGCCGAGCGGCTGGGGGATGATCTCAACAGCCCCTCCGCTATCGCGCATCTGCATCATCTGGCCGATGTGGCAGAGCATGAGGACAGTTCCTCCGCCTTGCGTCGCCGCCTCAAGGGCGCGGCCAACCTGCTGGGCCTGCTGGGCGAGACCGACACCGCCTGGCGGGCACGGGCGCGCGAGGCCGTGGCGCTGGATGAGGCGGTGATTGCCGATCTGGTGGCGCAGCGTCTTGCCGCCCGCAAGGCCCGCGATTTCAAGCGCGCCGACCAGATCCGTGAGGAACTGGCCTCGCAGGGTATTGTGCTGATGGACAACAAGGACGGGACCACCAGCTGGGAGGTGGCACGATGACTATGGGTGCAAAGGCAAGACGCATCGCCCTGCGTCCGTTTCTGCCGACCGATACGGCCACTCTGGCTGCCCTGTTCCGTTCCTCCATCGAGGAACTGACGGGCGAGGATTATGATGTGGACCAGCAGGAAGCCTGGGCTGCTGCGGCAAATGATGAGGAAGCATTCGGCGAACAGCTCGCTGGCCTGCTCACCCTCATTGCCACGCATGAGGGGCAGGTGGCCGGCTTTGTTGCGCTGAAGGGCAATGCGCATATCGAAATGCTCTATGTGCATCCGCAGGCGGCGGGCATGGGGGTGGGCGCGGCCTTGTGCGAGGCGGCGGAAACCCTTGCGCGGGCACGCGGGGCCGAGGCCCTTGGCGTGGATGCCAGCGACAGTGCCCTCGGCTTTTTCCAGCAGCGTGGCTATGTGCCCCAGCAGCGCAATTCCGTGTCTCGCGGGGATGTGTGGCTGGCCAATACCAGCATGAGAAAACCGCTGGGTGAAGAGGCGCGGCTGCAATAGGCGGGCGGGATAAGGAAGACCTGCCCTGCGCGCCTCTCGCGCCGGGTTCGGGAGCGTAAAGTGAGAGACCTGCATCGCGGTAGCAGTATGCCAGGCGGGAAGGTATGAACCATGGCCCTGAAAGAACGCCTTTTTCTGTATGACACCACCCTGCGTGACGGGGCACAGACCAACGGTGTCGATTTTACGGTGGCGGACAAGATCAAGGTCATGTCCATGCTGGACAAGCTGGGCGTGGATTATGTGGAGGGCGGCTATCCCGGTGCCAACCCTTCCGATACGGAGCTGTTCTCCCGGCCGCGCGGCTTGCGCGCGCATCTTTCCGCCTTTGGGATGACCAAGCGGCCGGGCCGCTCTGCTGCCAATGATCCCGGCATTGCAGCGCTGCTGGAGGCGCAGGCGGACACGATCTGCTTTGTGGCCAAATCCTCCGTCTGGCAGGTGAAGGTGGCGCTGGGGGCAGAGCCGGAAGACAATCTGGAGTGCATCCGCGAAAGCGTGAAGGCGGCCCTTGCCGCCGGACGCGAGGCGATGGTGGATTGCGAGCACTTCTTTGATGGCTACAAGGAAGACCGCGCCTACGCTCTCTCCTGCGTGAAGGAGGCCTATGAGGCCGGCGCGCGCTGGGTGGTGCTGTGCGACACCAATGGCGGCACGCTGCCCCATGAGGTGGAAGAGATTGTGGCCGATGTGGCGCGCGTGGTGCCGGGCGATCATCTGGGCATTCATGCCCATAATGACACCGAACAGGCGGTTGCCAATTCTCTGGCTGCGGTGCGGGCCGGGGCGCGGCAGGTTCAGGGCACGCTGAACGGACTGGGCGAGCGCTGCGGCAATGCCAATCTGTGCTCCATCATCCCAACCCTGTTGCTGAAGCAGGATTATGCGGCGCGGTTTGATATTGGCGTTTCCAAAGGTGCGCTGAAGGAGCTTTCCACGCTCTCGCGCACGCTTGATGAGATGCTGAACCGCGCGCCCAACCGCCATGCCCCCTATGTGGGCGAGAGCGCGTTTGCCACCAAGGCGGGCATTCATGCCTCCGCCATTCTGAAAGATCCGTCCACCTATGAGCATGTGCCGCCGGAGACGGTGGGCAATGCCCGCAAGCTGCTGGTGTCCGATCAGGCCGGCAAATCGAATGTGCTGGCGGAACTGGAGCGCTTCGGCATTGCGGTGGAGAAGGATGACCCGCGCCTGACCCGCCTGCTGGAAGATGTGAAGCAGCGCGAGGCGCAGGGCTACAGCTATGAGGCGGCGGATGCCTCCTTCGCCCTATTGGCGCGCCGCGCGCTCGGCTCCGTGCCGGACTTCTTCCATGTGGAGCGCTTCAGCGTGAATGTGGAGCGGCGCTATAATGCCAGGGGTGAACAGGTTTCTGTGGCCGAGGCGGTGGTGAAGGTGGAGGTGGATGGTGATGTGTTCATCTCTGCCGCCGAAGGCAATGGCCCGGTGAATGCGCTGGATGTGGCCCTGCGCAAGGATCTGGGCAAATACCAGCCCTTCATGGAGGGGCTGCGCCTGACGGACTACCGTGTGCGCGTGCTGAATGGCGGCACCGAGGCGGTGACACGGGTGCTGATTGAAAGCACGGATGAAAATGGTGAGCGCTGGGGAACGGTGGGTGTTTCCGCCAATGTGATTGATGCCTCCTTCGAGGCGCTGATCGACTCCATCACTTGGAAACTGCTGCTGGCTGGCGCTGCGGCCTGAGGGCGGGTTGCGCCCTGTCTCCCCAGCCTTATCCTGACTGGTTTTCCGGTTTCAGGGCAGGCTGGGCTTATATGTGCGGGCGCTCGGCCTGTGTTTAAAAGAGCGATAAGACACCATGGCCGGTGCCTGTTTTATTCTGCATTCATGCAGGAATGGTAGCTTGAAATTCTGGAACGCTCCTGTTTATTGAACTGTAGCATGTTCTTCAGGTAAACCGGTGTCACTTCTGTTGAAATACTCCAGATGATTTCATCAGAGTGCGTTCCAGTCTGGATCTGTCAATAAAGGCGCATGATGCAGCAGCTATCCGTGGTTGATCCCAATCTCTTTGTGCATGTGCGCATGCTTATCGGCATTATTGTTGCCTTGAGTTTGGGCCGGCTTCTCAACGGATTGGCCGCTTTTGTGCAGCATCCCAGCCGCAGGCAGGTCAATGCTATCCATATTCTATGGGTTGTATTTACATTTCTGTTTATTATACAGTTCTGGTGGTGGGAGTTTAATCTTTCTACCGTCAAATGGGATTTTTTGAAGTTTTGCTTTATTATTATATATGCCAGTACGCTATATTTTTTATGTACTCTTTTGTTTCCGGACAATTTATATGAATATAATGGATATGGGGACTATTTCATGTCCCGCCGGGGATGGTTCTTTTCCATCTTTATCTCTTTCATGGTTCTCGACTATTTTGATTCCATGCTGAAAGGGGCGGGGCATTTGTCAGCACTTGGGGCGGAGTATCACGCCAGAGGGATGATGTTCATTATTTTAAGTCTTGTTGCCATGTGGGTGAAAACCCGGATGTTTCATATCCCCTTCGCGCTTGTGGCGATTGTTTACGAGTTTATCTGGGCCTTGCGCAAATATAGTGCTTTGCTTTGAAAAGAAAAAAGGCCGGGACATATCCCGGCCTTTTCTGTTTCAGAGGTGCTGGCTGGATGCTCAGTCTTTCCAGAAGGTGCGCAGCTCATCCATATCTGCCAGCGCGCGCTCACGGCCATTGGCAAGGCAGGGGGTAATCCATTTCGGGTCCATGATGCTGTCCACATGGCTTGCGCCGGGGATGAGACCAACCACCTTCAGGATGACCTGCGTGCCCTGACTTTCCAGTATCCGGATTTCCTGCTGGAGCGTGTTGGGCAGGCCGGAGGTGCGCAGGCCCACCTTGACCGCATCCTCTCCGCCATCCGACAGGGAGATGACGAGGGCCTTTTTCACCCCCGCCACCACATCGCAATGGGTGCTGGTCTGGCAGATGCCGCCATCCATGCACAGGCGGTTATCAAGCCATGTTGGCCCCATGGAGCCGGGCAGGGAGGAGCTTGCGGCGCAGGCATGGTTGATGGGAATGCCGGAGGATTGCGAGACCACAAGGCGCTGGCCCGTATAACAATCATTCGCGGTGGTGTGCAGGTTCGGGGAAGGCCACCCGGTTTCACCGAGCAGTGCCTGCACACTGGCAAAATAGGTGGCAGGCCCTGCCGGATTGCGTGCGGCCATGGCCGCCCGGCCGATGCTCTGGATCACCTCCGGCGTGGCCTGCGTGGCCTGATCTGCCGCTGCCCGCGCCCGCAACTGGCTGGGGTTGGGCGGGGTGGCAGGGATGAGTTTTGCAAACAGCTCCGGCGATTTCCCGAGGGCTTCAAGCTCTGTCGTGAAAGCTTCCAGCCGCCCGCCCAACAGCACGGCACCCATAAAGGAGCCGGCCGAGGTGCCCACCGCAATATCCGCATTGGAGATGTCGATGCCATTGGCTTTCAGCGTGCTGAAATAGCCCGCCATCCAGGAGACCAGATAGACACCGCCGCCACCCAGAACCAGCCCGCGCGCCTTGCCTGCACCCAGATGCGGCTCATAGGGAATGGGATGGGCGAGCCCATCATTCCAGCCTTCCTCCGGGGGCGGCGGGGGTGTGTGCTGAGCCTGACTGGCAAGGGCGGATTGCTGCGCGGACACCGATGCATTGGCAAGCATTGCCGTTGCACCGACGCCGACTGTTGTGAGAAACGTGCGTCTTCGCAGCATGGGTTGCCCTCCCGGCATGATGGCCAGATGCTATGGGCAGCCCATCAGGAATACAATATTCATGCAGGGTGTTTACTGCACAAATATGTGTGCCGGAGGCCGTTCAGGTCTTTTGCCAAAGAACAGTCTCTGCCGCTACAGCGCCGGGGCATGAAACTTCAGAATCTTTCTATCCGAAATGCCGCTTTGCCTCGATGGTGAGACCGATGCCGACCGAGCCGAAGGTATCACCCTCCACCACGCGACCTTCACCGACAGCCTGAACAATGGCCTGCCGCACATGGGCCAGACGGGTGGAGCCGCCGGTGAGGAACAGGGCATCCACATCCGAGCGCTGGATGCCGGCATCCTTGAGTAGTATTTCAATGCGCGCGGCGATGCGCTGGGCCAGAAGGGTGGTGGTTTGTGCCAGCTCTGGCTGGGTGACGCCAAGGTGCATGTCCCGCTCCATCCAGTGCAGCGGAATATGGGTACGCTCCTGTGCCGCCAGATCAATCTTGGCAGCTTCCACGGCACCCGCCAGGGCATGGCCCCGGCGCTCCTCAATCACCTGCATCAGCCGCTCAAGCCGTTCGGGTGCCTGTGCCTCGCGGCGGACTTCGCGGATCTCGCGCAGCACCTTGGGCTCATAGAGCCGGTTGATGGAATGCCAGCTGGCCAGATCATGAAAATAGCTGGAGGGCACATCCAGCCCCGCCCGTTTCATGGGGGTGCCATAGCCCAGAAGAGGCATGAGGGTGGCCAAACTCAGTACCCGGTCAAAATCCGTGCCGCCAATGCGCACGCCATCATTGGCCAGAATATCGGAGGAGCGATCCGCCACATGGCGACGCTGCGGGCTGATACGCACGATAGAAAAATCTGACGTACCACCGCCAATATCGGCAATGAGGGCAATTTCCTCCCGGTCGATCTGCTGCTCGTAATCCAGAGCGGCGGCAATCGGCTCATACTGGAACACGATATCGCGAAAGCCGATGGAATGGGCAATCTCGCGCAGGGCGTTTTCAGCGGCGCGGTCTCCCTCGGCATCACCATCCACGAAATGGACCGGGCGGCCATGCACCACGGCGGTGATTTCGCCATCAGACTGCTCTTCCGCGCGGGCCTTTACCGCCGCGATGAAGCGGGCGATGACCTGACGGAAGGGCGCGCGGTCGCGGCCGATTCGGGTGGTTTCCTCCAGAAGGGCGCTGCCCAGAACGGACTTGAGGGCGCGCAAAAGGCGACCATCCACACCTTCGATATAGGCGGAAATAGCGGCGCGCCCGATGCGGCTTGTGCCATCTGCACCAAAGAAAATGGCGCTGGGCACCGTCTCATGCGCCATTTCAAGCGCACACAGGCGGGGGCCGCCAGGATGATTGAGGCCGAGTGTCGTGTTCGATGTTCCGAAATCCAGCCCACACGCGACCATGCCATCCTCCAAAAGCCGGGCTTTCTGACTGCATTGCTGTATTGTGGCAAGGGGGTCCTGTGGAGAGCTGTCATGCTGCACACGCAGGGGGGCAGGCATAGACCCCATATCCGCTTCATCGCGAGGGGATCGTTTTGTCTGGCTTTGTGTTTTTCGAAGTTCGGCCTCCTGTCCGTGCGGGTACGTTATGAGTGATCTGACGGACCAGCTCTGTGGATTGTACGAGGGCAGCCCGGTTTTGATGGCGGCCTATGATCGCGAGGACCGGCTGCGCTATGCCAATGCATCTTATCGCGCCGCCTATAGCGTGGCAGAGGGAGAGACCCCGCTTTGGGTTGATCTGGTCCGCCGCAATTTCCTGCACAAGCGCGGTCAGGTGATTTCCGCTCAGGATTTTGATGCCTGGCTGGTCTCGGCCTTTTCCCGCCGGGGCAAGACGCCGGTGCGTACCATTGAGTACCAGCTCCATGACGGGCGCTGGATGCTGATGACGGAAAGCGTGGGCGATAATGGCTGGTTGCTGACTCTCGCCTGTGAAATCACGAATCTGCGTGCCGATGCCCGTTCGGTGCGTGTGGCGCGTGATCAGGCAATCCACGCCTCCCATACGGATGATCTGACGGGGGTGGCCAACCGCCGTTTTGTCATCGCCCGGATTGAGGACATGCTGGCGCGCAAGGGAGTGGGGCTGGGGGCAGGCACAAGCGGGAGCGTGTGCGTGCTCGACCTCGACAATTTCAAATATATCAATGACCGTTATGGCCATCAGGCCGGAGATGCCATCCTGCGGGACTTTTCCGCCCGTATCAATGCGCAGGTGCGGCGCTCGGACTGCTTTGGCCGGGTGGGGGGCGAGGAGTTTGTGCTGGTTCTGCCCGATACCGCACGAGATGATGCCATGCGGATTGTGGAGCGCATGCTGAAACTGGTGCGCTCTTCCCGCCCCCTGAAGGAGCGCCCGGATTTCTTCTACAGTTTCTCCGCCGGGGTGGCGGCGGTGCGGCCGAGCGATACGTTCAGTTCTATCTATGGAAGGGCGGATAAAGCGCTCTATAGCGCCAAGATGGCCGGGCGTAACCGGGTTGAGATCGAAACCCTGGATGATGCGGACTGAGAATATTTTCCCATTTTAGGAATATTGTCGTTGACAGCGGTGCGCTGCAAGGGTAGTGTATGGGCATGTTCCAGAGTTGCGCCTGCCGGTGAGGTTGATCGGCTCAGGTTTTCCGGTTCCTGCATTCGGGCGTTGTGCAGCGGCTCTGGTTTTTCTTTTCAGGCCGGGCATGGAGCCGCCCTGCATGTGCAGGGGTGAGCACGCGTTTTGACGCGGCTGTGCCGGTGTCTTTCATCTTGGATTTGCCATGCCAGAACCAGAATTGCCTCATCAGGGCCTTGCGAAAGTAAGCCCTGAAACGGCCCGGCTTGCCCGTGCGCTGTATCAGGACGGGATGCCGATGGCTGAGATTGTCCGCCAGACCGGGATAAGCATTCGCACGGTTTATTACTGGATTGACCGGCACATCACGGCTGAGGGGGTGGTGACACTGAGCGCCCGAAATGGGAGCCGACACGGCGGCGGCTGGAATGGTCGAATGGGGCTGTGGCGCAAGGTTTTTCGGCTGAAGACCCGGAAAGCCTGCGCGGTCCCCAGTTTGCCGCCGCATGGCTGGATGAGCTGGCCAAATGGAAGCGGGCAGATGATGCGTTCGACATGCTGCAATTTGGTCTGCGGCTGGGTGACCAACCGCGCCTTGTGGCGACAGAGCGTTTTGCCATTGGTGAAGCGCATTGCGGAAGGGCTTTCCTGCTGGCTTGGCCCGGCCTATGGCGCGGATTTGCGGCTGGTGCCGGATCTGGATCAGGTGGAGGCGCTTTCCGGCGAGCGCACGGAATTGTGGTCCCGTGTGGGGGCGGCGGATTTCCTGAGCGAGGAGGAAAAGCGCGCGGCGGTGGGCTATGGGGCCTGATGCGGTGTTTTCAGGGCGCCGCGCTCTTTTTTCTGGATGGCCCAGAGCTCGCTCAACGGGTTCATAAGCCCCATGACGGCACCGAACATGCTGCCTGTGATGAGCGCAACCTGCCAGAACGGGCCGGGAATCGTGGTGAAATAGGCCTGACCCAACCCAAATGACAGGCCGAAGACACAAAAGCCGATGCAGTAGAGCAGAAACAGCCTGCGCTTCATGCCCGGACGCTTCACGATATCTTTGAATGTCGGAGTCTTCCGGGGCGTCATTGGGTCCCGCAGCTTGCAAATTCAGGGGCAGCTCTGGCTGGGGGACCTTTACGGTTCCGGCTTGTCTGGCGGAAGCTGTTTGACGGGCAGGATAATGGGGTGAGCGCCTCATCACAAGATGACAAGAGAGGGAAACGGGTATGGAACCCCTCATCCGCGCCTTTGTGGAGCGTGGAGATCTGGCGCATCTGGCGCTGCTGTTATGGGCTTTGGGAGCTTCTGCCGGATGCTGGCGGACGCTGAATGCCTTGGCGCAGGCCAGTTCACGGCTGGATGACTTCATCCGTGAACTGGCGCGTTTCAATGCGCATTTTGATGAGGAACTGTGAGCAGGACTGTCACTGCCCTGACTTCCCTGATTCCTCTGGTTTCTCGGGCTTTTGCGGGGTCAGCGTGTTCTCGGCGCGAAAAAGCGCCCATTCCTCAACAACGCGACCATCCGGCAGGTGGCAATAGCCGGCCTCGCCATGTTCACCCTTGCGGATCTCCAGCTTGCCGCCCTTCTTGATGCAGTATTCAGAGGCCGGATTGGCCATCTGCACCGGCGCAACCTTCTTCGCTTCCGATGCCGAATGCGCGGCAAAGGGCACGATGAGAACGGCGGCGAGAAGGAGATATGGCAGGGGACTGGCCATGACTGTGATGCCTCAAGATGAACGTGGGAGCAGTTCAGCCGTCTTTTGAGGCGGGGCCAAGGCGAGAGCGGGGCGCACATGGGATGTGTGCCCTTTTTTGTTGTTTCATAGTTATGGAGAGCTTTCCATGCGTGCTCCTTTTCAAAAGGCGGCGCCGCCGCGCATCCGTGCGCTGGATGGGGCCGGGAGCCGTCGTGCTGCCGTGCCAAAATCCGGTTCTGCCAAGGGGCGGGGCGGCACGGCACCCGGCCATGTGTTCCGCGAATTTGTGGTGACGCTTGGGCGGCGGAAACGGCCGCCCGCCCGCAGACCGATACGCCGGTATTGGCGGAACTGACCTTCCCAGCGATGGAGCTTTATGCCCAGCCCGCCGCCACGCAGGCCCTGCTGGATGATGCGCAGGTGAATGTGGAGGAGTGGCTGGCCGAGGAAGTGGATGCCGCCTTCGCCGCGCAGGAGGGAGCCGCCTTTGTAAAGGGCGATGGCGTGGCCAAGCCGCGCGGCTTCCTCAGCTACGATACGGTGGCGGAAAGCGCGTGGACATGGGGCAAGGTGGGCCATGTGGCCAGCGGGGTGAATGGCGCCTTTGCAGCGGCCAACCCGGCGGATGGCCTGCTGGATCTGGTCTATGCGCTCAAGGGCGGATACCGACACAATGCCAGTTTCGTCATGAACCGCCGCACGCAGGCGGCCGTGCGCAAGCTGAAGGATGAGAATGGCAACTATCTGTGGTCGCCCCCGGCGGCTGCGGGCCACAGTGCCAGCCTGATGGGCTTTGCACTGGTGGAATGCGAGGATATGCCGGATATGGCGGCAGATTCCTGTGCCATCGCCTTTGGTGATTTCCGCAGGTTTTATCTGGTGGTGGACCGCGCGGGAGTGAATGTGCTGCGCGATCCCTTCTCGGCCAAGCCCTATGTGCTGTTCTACACCACCAAGCGTGTGGGCGGTGGCGTGCAGGACTTTGATGCCGTGAAGCTGATGAAATTCAGCGCGGCGTGACGCATCGGGCGTTGGTGCTTGGGGCGGCGGTGCTTGCGCCGTCGCCTTTTCCTGAACTGGAAATCAGTTCGGCATGACGATGCAGGCCCCGCCAGCCTTGCGCAGGCGATTGCACAGGGTATTGGCCTCGCTGCGGGTTTCGGCTGGCAGGCGCACGCGGTAAAATGTGCGGTTGCCACGCCCGCCCATGCGGGTGGCGACAATCATCGGGCGGCGCTCTCCAAATACGGAACTGTAGCGGGCGGCGGCGCGGCGATAGCTGGCCAGCGCGGTGGCGCGCGAATGATTGCCGGAAACCTGCACCCCCCATGGTGCAAAAAGCTGGCTCATTTCATCATCCGGGCCGGGGCGGCCCTTGCGGATGGAGGCGAGGGTGAGCATGCAGCTTTCTGCCGGAAAAAGGGCCGCGCCGGTGGGATCGGCAACCGGCGGTTTTTCCTCTTTCAGGGCCTTGTCATCTTTCACGTCAGGCGTTTCGCCAAGATCTTCGGGTGTGGCGAGGGTGACCATTTCACGCCGTTTCAGCGCGCCCCACTGCTCGGCACTGCGGCCGGTGATGAAGCGGACATAATCCCGCGTTTCCTGTGGCAGGCCGCCACCGGCCAGAAAGCGGTTCACGCGCCCCGGCCCGGCATTATAGGCGGCGGCTGCAAGGCCAAGATTGCCGAACTGTTTCAGGTGGTCTGCCAGCAGGGCGGCGGAGGCGGGAATGGCGCTGGCCGGATCAAACGGATTTTCCAGCCCGCGCGCCTTGGCGGTGGCGGGCATGAACTGGGCAATGCCCTGCGCCCCGGCATGGCTGACAACATGCGGGCGAAACGAGCTTTCGCGCCAGATGAGGCGGGTGAGGAAGGCTGTGGGCAGGCCCTCTTTTGCGGAGGCTTCATCAATGAGGCGACAGATGGCGTGATCGAACCCCTCATCCTTCTGTGCGGCGGCTGGCGTGGGCGCGGTGAGAACCGCAGCCCCAAACGCGAGGGCGAGAAGCGCCGGGGTGGCAATGGCCCGGCGCGCGGATCTGAAAAAGACATGCGGGCCGAAAGCCATGGGTCATTCTCCGATTGGGCTGCCGAGGGCGCGGGCGGTGCTGGTGATCCAGTCCCGTTGCAGGGAGACAAGGGTGATGCCGGTGACACCGCCGCATCCGCGCTTGCCACCTGCCGCCGTGACCCAGCTTGTCACCCCCGCGAGTGCCCCGTTGCGGAAGGCCGGCCCGCCGGAATCCCCGGTACAGGCCCCGGCACCGCCGCCCTTTGAGAGGCGCACCATGATGCCGCCGGTGGTGCCGATGGAGGGCAGGGAGACGGCGCGCAGCTTGCCTGCTGTTTGCTCTGCGCCATCGCTCGTCATGCCATAGCCGGCCAGCAGCAGGGAGGCACCTTTGGGCGGAATGCCATCTGAAGCCAGCCGGGCCGGGCGCAGGTGCGCGGGCAGGGGTTCTGACAATTTTACGAGGGCAAGATCCGGCGTGGGTGTGCGGCTGCGGAACTGGCCGGAATCAAAGCGTGGATGCAGGGCGATGCGGGCGGCGGGGATAAGGCGCGGGGGCGCTTCATTCACCAGCGCCACGGCATAGTCTGCCGCTGGCCCCACACAATGTGCCGCCGTGAGCAGCAGGTCTGGTGCCAGCACGGTGCCGGTGCAGGATGCCCCGCGCGTGGAGACAATAAGCACGCTGTGCGCCGCCACCTCAGCCGAAGCCGATTGCCCGCCCACAATGGCACGGGCGGGGGTGGCAAGTGCCAGACCAGTGGCAAGGGCCAGTGCGACGGCTGTGAATGTGGCAGAGCGCTTCATAAGAATGGTTGTGCCGCTGCCGTGCTGGGGCGTCAATCCACGGTCTTGCGTCTTGCGCTGATATTTTCAGGCTGTGCTGTGGGTGCTGCCGGAGGATGGCGTAGCGGCGGGTCCCGCCAGCCGGGGCCTGCCCCTTTTCCGCCATTGCGGCGGGTTTTTCTCAAATGGAGCCTTGTTATGGCAGAACTTGTTGCCGGCCCCGTGGCCGAGCCGCTGACGCGCGCGCAGGCGAAGGACTTTCTGCGTATTGACCATGATGATGAGGATGCGCTGGTGGATGCGCTCATCAGCGCCGCCCGCCGTTTTGTGGAAGCCCATACCGGCCGTGTGCTGATGGCGCAGACCTGGCGGCTGATCCGCGAGGCCTGGCCAACGGGCGGGGTGCTGGTTTCCCCCATTGCTCCGGTGCGCCTCATTGTTGAAGCGCAGGTGCGTGGGGCGGACGGGCAGGAAACCGCCGTGCCGGAAGGGGCCTTGCGCGTGGGGCGTAGCGGCGGCGGGCTGTTGCATGTGGAACTGGCACGGGTGCCGCAGCCGGTGGGGCGCGAGGCCATCAGCATCACCTTCGAGGCCGGATATGGTGCGGATGCGACCGATGTGCCGGCGGATCTGGTGCAGGCCATACGGCTGCTGGTGGCGCATTTTTATGAACATCGCGAAGGGGCCGGAGAGGCCACACGCCTGCCGGAAGCGGTGAAGGTGCTGCTGGCCCCCTACCGGCTGGTGCGGCTGTGAATGCGCAGGTGATCCGGCTTGGAACGCTGCGCCGGCGGCTGGTTCATCAAACCCTTGTGGATGTGCCGGATGGCGCGGGCGGTGTGGTGCGGCATTTCGTGGAGGTGGATCGCCTCTGGGGCCGGCTGGATGCTGCCTCTGCTGAATATGGCATTGCAGAGGAACGGGCGCGGGCCAGCCATCTCTGGCGCATCACCGTGCGTGCGCCCACCGCCATTGCGCCGGGAGACAGGTTGCTGATGAGCGGACGGGTTTTTCATGTGGAAGCGGTGGGCGAGCTGGACGGCTGGGGCCGTTTTGCCCGCTGCCGATGCCGGGAGGAACAGCCATGAGGGTGAACATATCCACGCGCAGCCTTGCCGGGCTGGCGCGCCGGCTGCGTGTGGCGGCGCTGGAGCCGCACACGGAGGCTGCCGCAACACGGGGGGCGCAGGAACTGGGGCAGATGATTGCAGGGGAAACCGGCGTGCGGCCGCAGATCAGCGGGCCTGCCCGACGCCCGATTGTGCGGGTGCGTGATGAGGCGGTTCTGGCGCGTGTGCGCGGCCAGGAAGGGGTGGAGGGCGACCCGGTTCTGGATCGCATCCGGCTGGATTTTGAACGGCGAAAGCGGGGGCGGAGGGCATGAGCACGTTATTGCAAAGCCCGGTTTTAAGCCTGCGCACGGCGCTTCATGCAGCACTGGTGACAGATGAAGCCCTGCTGGCGCTTCTGGGTGGCCCGCATGTTTTTGATGTGCCGCCCAAGGATGCAGCCTTTCCTTATGTGGCACTGGGGGAGGCGGTGGTGAGCGACTGGTCTACCGCCACCGAGGCGGGCACGGAGCATGCGCTGACGCTGCATGTGTTCTCCCGCAGTGGTGGACGGGCACAGGCCTTTGCGCTGGCGGCCTGCGTGCAGCAGGCCCTGCATGATGCGCCGCTGGCGCTTTGCGGCCACCATCTCGCCAATCTGCGGGCAACCACAGCCGAAGTGGTGCGCGAGAAGGATGGGCGCACGTTTCATGCCCTTGTGCGGTTTCGCGCCGTGACAGAGCCGGTGTGATTTTTTCCGAGCCAATGGAGATGAAGATGAGTGCGCAGAAGGGCAAGGACCTGCTGTTGAAAATGGATTCCGGCACCGGGCTGGTGACGGTGGCGGGCCTGCGGGCACGCACCCTCTCCTTCAATGCCCAGAGTGTGGATGTGACACATTCTGAATCTGCCGGGCGCTGGCGCGAATTGCTGGAAGGGGCGGGGGTGAAGCGCGCCGCCATTTCCGGCTCCGGCGTGTTCAAGGATGCGCAATCTGACGCCTTGGTGCGACAGGCGTTTTTCGCCGGGGCGCTGGTGTCGATGCAGGTCATCATTCCGGATTTTGGCATGGTGCGCGGGCCGTTCCAGATTACGGCGCTGGATATTGGCGCGGAGCACGACCGGGAGGTGACCTTTGACCTGACGCTGGAAAGCGCGGGCGAATTGCTGTTCGAGGTGCTGTGATGGTGCAGGGTGGCAATGTGAATGCGCGCCGCGGGGAAACGGGTGCGGTGCTGGATGGAAAGCCTTGCACACTGGTGCTGACGCTGGGTGCCCTTGCAGAACTGGAAAGCGCCTTTGGCGTGGCGGATTTGATGGCGCTGGCGGAGCGGTTCGGGCGTGGGCGGCTTTCGGCGCGCGATGCCGCTCGGATCATCCATGCCGGACTGCGTGGTGCCGGGGCGGATGTGACACTTGAAGAGGTGGAGCGCATGCGGGCCGATGACGGAGCGGCAGGTTTTGCACGTATTGTCTCTGCCTTGCTGGGCGCAACGTTCGGCTGTGATGAGGGGCTGCCCGCCCGCCCTCCCGAACAGCCGCAGGAGGCTCGAACATAGATGCCCCCGCCCCGGAGCCTCCCGCGCCAGAGGCTTTCCCCTGGGATGAGGCGATGGCGGTGGGGCTGGGCCTGTTGCGCCTGCCACCGGAACAGTTCTGGCGTATGACCCCGCGTGAGCTGGCCGCAGCATTGGGCGTCCATGCGCCCCGCTCTGGCCATGCGCTGCACCGGGGCGAACTGGATGCGCTGATGGCGCGCTTTCCTGATGTCTTCAGAAAGGAGGGATGATGAGCGAAACTGTCGATATCGCCATTGCCGTGGATACAAGGCAGGCCATGGCAGCTTTGGGAGAGATGGAGGTTTCCACGCAGGGCATGGCGCGGGCCATGTCTTCCGCCTTCACCGGGCTGGTGGTGCAGGGCAAGGATTTTTCCAGCGTGATCCAGCAACTGGCCGGGCGTTTGTCTTCCCTGGCATTGACGGCTGCGTTGAAGCCGCTGGAAAGCGGGCTGTCTTCGCTCTTGTCCGGTTTTGTGGGCGGGCAGGCTTTTGCACGCGGTGGCGTTTTTGAGGAAGGGCGTGTGCAGCCCTTTGCACGTGGAGGTGTGGTGGCGGCCCCAACCTATTTCCCCATGGGCGGGGGCAATGGTGGGGCAGGTCTTGGCCTGATGGGGGAGAAGGGGGCCGAGGCGATTATGCCGCTTGCTCGCGGCAGTGATGGCAATCTGGGTGTGCGCATGGCGGGGAGTGGGGCCGCGCGGGTGACCGTGAATGTCAGCACGCCGGATCTTGCCGCTTTTCGCCGTTCAGACGCCTATCTTTCCGGCCTTGTGGGGCGGGCGGTGGTGCGGGCGCAGCGCAACAGCTGAACAGGGCGCTCTTCATGCCGGAGGCTTTTGTTTTTGCCACGTGTTGCCGGGTATTCAGCCGTTTTTGATTTTCTTTTTTGCAGACTTCTTTCCAGAGGGTTTAGCAAGCTCAGAATTTTCTGGCCCCTTTGGTGAAGATTTCTTCGCATCTCTTTCTGAAGACTTTTTCGGCTTCTGATCCTTTGGGGCAGGTGCGGATTTTGCTTTTGTTCCGGCCTTTGTCTCTGCCTTGAAATTCGAGAGTGTCTCAATCAGCGGCGCTTTTGCGGATGCCGCTTTCGGGTGGGCGCTTGCCTTTGCTTCGGCTTTCACGCGTGGCGCAGATGTTGTGACGCTTTCGGCGGACATCACCGCAGGGACTTTTGATGATGCCGCCTTGGGGCGCTGACCCTTTGTGGACTCAGCCTTCACAGCCGCAGAGCTGGTGGCAGGCCCGTCCTGTTTTGCGGGCATTTCCTCTTCTGTCCGGACATTGGGAGAAGACGCTGCGCTTTTCTTCGCGGTTTGGGGTCGGGTGGGCTTTTGGGCCATGCAATCGCTCCGTTCTGTTCGAGACTGCATCAAGTCAAGGCATCGCCCCCTATACAAGTCAACATGATTTTTACTGCTCTGGCTCAGTAAATATGAAAATGGAGGCCATATGTCTGCTTTCCATGAGGTTCTGTTTCCGCTTGATGTTGCTTTAGGGGCAGCAGGTGGCCCGGAGCGGGTGACGCAGGTGGTGACAACCGCTTCCGGGCGGGAGGAGCGCAATACGCGGCTTGCTGATTCAAGGCGGCGCTGGGATGCCGGATATGGCGTGAAAACCCTTGCGGCGCTTGCTGAAGTGGTTGCCTTCTTTGAGGAGCGTCGCGGGCGCCTTTATGGCTTTCGCTGGCGTGACCGGCTGGACCACTCTTCTGCCCCGCCCGGTGCACAGATTTCCGCGCAGGACCAGCGCATTGGTACGGGTGACGGGCGCAGGGATGTTTTCGCACTCAGCAAAACCTATGGCGGCCTGTATGCCCCCTATGTGCGGCCCATTTCAAAGCCGGTTCCGGGATCTGTCCGGCTGGCCGTGGACGGGGTGGAACTGCACTCCGGTTCTGCGTTCAGCGTGGATACTGTGCGTGGGGAGGTTCAGTTCATCAAGGGATATATCCCGCCCAGAAATGCCGTGGTTTCTGCCGGCTTCATGTTTGATGTTCCGGTACGGTTCGATACGGATTTTCTTGAAGTGAACCTCTCTGCATTTGAGGCCGGGGATATTCCCCGCATTCCCCTGATTGAAATTCGCTCCTGATACTTTTGAGGGTTTCCCCATGAGACAGATTGATGAGGCGCTGGCAGCCCATGTGGCCGGCGGCGTCACCACCTTGTGTCACGGCTGGCGGCTGGTGCGGCGGGATGAAGTGGTGATGGGGTTTACGGACCATGATCGCGATCTGCTGCTTGACGGGGTGCTGCTGAAAGCGGCATCCGGCATTTCCGGCTCTGAAAATGCCAGTGTGCAAGGGCTGGCTGTGACAGGGGCGGAGCTTTCCGGTGCGCTTTCCCATGATGCGCTTTCGCCGGATGATCTGGCTGCCGGGCTTTATGATGGCGCAGAGGTGAAGCTCTTCCTCATCAACTGGGCAGAGCCTTTCCGGTATCTGTTGTTGCGGCAGGGAACCATTGGCGAGGTACGCTGTGCCGATGGCACATTTACCGCTGAAATCCGTGCGCTGAGTGATGCCCTGAACCAAACCCGTGGCCGCATTTTTGGTGCAAGCTGTGATGCCACTCTGGGTGATACGCGCTGCGGGGTGAAGCTCACAAGCCCAGCCTTTTCAGGCGAAGGTGTTGTGCAGGCCGTTGAGGGGGCATTGCGGCTGCGGATCGGGGGGCTTCAGGCCTTTGCCGCAGAGACATTTGCCCGGGGTCGTCTGGACATTGTGAGCGGTGCGAATGTGGGCTTTGTGACCGAGGTGAAGGCACATGAACAGGCGGGTACGCAGGCCATTGTGCGCCTGTGGCAGCGCCCGCCAAGGCCCATGGCCGAAGGAGACCGGGTGCGGATAAGTGCAGGGTGTGACAAGCGTTTTGCCACATGCCGGGACCGTTTCAGAAATGCCCTGTGTTTTCGCGGCTTCCCGCATATGCCGGGCAATGATGCCGTCATCGCGGTGGCTGTTCCAGGTGAGGGTGGATATGACGGAAGCCTGCGATGAGGGCGGGGAAGATCACCCGCGCGGCCATTCTGGATGAGGCGCGAAGCTGGATCGGGACACCCTATTGCCATCGTGCCTCGCTGAAGGGGCAGGGGGCAGATTGTCTGGGGCTGGTGCGTGGCGTGTGGCGGGCGCTGCTTGGCCCGGAACCCGAACCGCTTGCCCCTTATGCGCCGGATTGGGCCGAGGCCGGACGTGCTGAAACGCTGATGCAGACGGCGGCGCGGCATCTGGTGAGCGTGCCGGTTTTTCTCGCGCAGCCGGGAGACGTGCTGCTGTTTCGCTTTCGCGCGCATCTGCCCGCCAAACATGTGGCCATTCTCGCTGAAAATGAGCGCATCATTCACGCCTATGACGGGGTGAATGTGTGCGAGGGGCATCTTTCCCTCTGGTGGCATCGACGTATCGTTTCCGCTTTTGCCTTCCCCGGTGTGGGGCAGACATAGCGGCCGGTCTGGCCTGTTGAATTTTCTGACATTGTGAGGATGACCATGGCAACCTTGCTTCTTGGCACGGCGGGCGGACTTGTGGGCGGTGCACTGTTTGGCCCCATCGGGGCTGTGGCAGGGCGTGCGCTTGGTGCGCTGGGCGGCGCGATGGTGGACCAGACCCTGTTTGGTGCCAGCCGCACCAGCACAAGCCATGGCCCGCGCCTGTCGGATCTGGATGTGATGGCCTCCACCGAAGGCGCGGGCCTGCCCCGGCTTTATGGGCGTGCGCGGCTTTCGGGGCAGGTGATCTGGTCAACAAGGCTGCGGGAGGTTGCTGCCACGCAGACTCAGACTGCCGGGGGAAAAGGCAGCAGCATGGCCCCCAAAGCCAGCAGTGTGACCTATAGCTATTTCGCCAGTTTTGCCGTGGCATTGTGTGCGGGGCCGGTCTCGCGCATCGGGCGCATATGGGCCGATGGAAAGCTGCTGGATACGCACCAGAACATGGTGCGCCTGCATCCGGGCGGTGAGGACCAGCCGCCGGACCCGTTGATTGAGGCGCGGCAGGGCGCATTGGGCACGCCGGCTTATCGCGGTGTGGCTTATGTGGTGTTTGAGAATCTGGACCTCACACGTTTTGGCAACCGCCTGCCGCAGATCACCGTGGAGGTGGAGCGGACGGTGGGGCGGCTGGAACAGCAGGTGCGCGCGGTGACGATGATCCCCGGCTCCACCGAGTTCGGATATGCCACGCAGACAGTGAGCCAGATTTATGGCCCCGCCAGCTATGGTGCGGAAAACCGCCATGTGAGCAATGCCTCCAGCGATTTCAACGCCGCACTGGAACAGTTGCGTGCAACCTGCCCGAATGTGGAGCGGGTCTCTCTGGTGGTGTCGTGGTTCGGTGATGATCTGCGCGCCGGGCATTGCCGGGTACAACCGCGCTGCGAAAAGCAATTCAAGATCACCATGCCGCAGGAATGGTCTGTGGGTGGGCTGACGCGCCTGTCCGTGCCGGCGGTGTCACAGCATGGCGGACGGGCCGCCTATGGGGGCACGCCGTCTGACCTGAGTGTCATTCAGTCCATTCGCCGGATGAACGAGGCGGGCCTGAAGGTGGTGCTCAATCCTTTCGTGATGATGGATATTGCTGAAGGGAATGCCTTGCCAGACCCGTGGAACGGTGTCGCTGGCCAGCCTCCATATCCGTGGCGCGGGCGCATTGTGTGTGATCCGGCTCCGGGCCGTGTGGGGAGCGCGGATGGCACCGCCCAATGCCGGACACAGGTGGACGCGCTGTTTGGCAATGCGCAGGGCGCGCATTTTCTGCGGTTGGGTGATGTGGTGCTCTATTATGGCCCGCCCGAATGGAGCCTGCGCCGCATGGTGCTTCATTATGCACATCTGGCGGTCGCGGCAGGTGGTGTGGAGGCGTTTCTTGTTGGCTCCGAAATGGCGGCGCTGACCCGCCTGCGCGATGCGGACGGGCGCTTTCCGGCGGCAGAGCAGTTTGCGCAACTGGCGGCGGATGTGAAAGCCATTGTCGGCCCTGATGTGCGCGTATCCTACGGTGCGGACTGGACGGAGTATGGCGCGCAGACCTTTGGCAATGGGGATGTGGCCTTCCCTCTGGATGTGCTCTGGGCCAGTGATGCGGTGGATTTCATCGGCATTGATTATTACCCGCCGCTTTCAGACTGGCGTGACGGGGTGGATCATCTGGATCTGGATTTGGCGCAGGGGATTCATGATCCCGCCTATCTCAAAAGCCGGATGCGGGCGGGAGAGGCTTATGACTGGTATTATGCCGATGATGCCGCGCGGGCGGCGCAGCACCGTGTGCCTATTACAGATGGTGCCTATGGCGAGCCATGGCTGTATCGGCAGAAGGATGTGTGGTCATGGTGGGCGATGGCGCACCACCCGCGCAAGGGCGGGGTGAGGCAGGGTGTGCCAACGGCGTATCGCCCCGCAGCCAAGCCCATTCGTCTGATGGAAGCAGGCTGTGCTGCGGTGGACAAGGGACCGAACCGCCCCAGTGCCTTCCCGGACCCCAAATCTTCAGAAAATGCTCTGCCGCCATTCTCGAACGGGTTGCGTGATGACACCATCCTGCGCCGCTGCAATGCGGCCATTCTGGCCACCTTCGATCCGGCAGCGGGAGCGGATGGGCATGATAACCCGCCTGCGCCCCTTTATGGCGGGCGTATGGTGGAGGAGGGCTGCATCTATTTGTGGACATGGGATGCGCGCCCCTATCCGCAGTTTCCACTGTTGCATGAGGTGTGGGGCGACGGGGCAAACTGGCACACTGGCCATTGGCTGAATGGTCGCCTCGGCTCCGCACCGCTGGATGGACTGGTCGAGACTTTATGTGCCGATTTCGGCGTTTCCACTGTGCAAGCGACCATGCTGGAGGGCGTGATTGAGGGCTATGTGGTGCAGGAGCCAATGACGGCGCGTGCCGCGCTGGAACCTCTGGCGCGGGCTTTTGGCTTTGAGGCGAATGAGGAAAACGGCAGCATTGCCTTTCGTCCACGTGGTGCAGGCCCGGTGGTGGAGATTGCCGGGGCTGATCTGGTCCAGGCCGAGGATGGCGCGCTGTTCAGCGTGACCCGTGCGCAGGAAAGCGAATTGCCGGCACAGGTGAGCGTGAGCTTTATCGACCCCTTGCAGGATTATCAGCAGGCGAGTGTCTCTTCGCGCCGTCTGGCGGGGGGAAGCCACCATGCAGCCCATGCCCGTCTTGCGGTTGTGGCTCCTGCCAATGTGATGGCGCGCGCGGCAGATGTCTGGCTTCAGGACTTGTGGGCGGGGCGCGAAAGCGTGCAGTTTTCCCTGCCGCCTTCTGCACTGGCGCTGGTGCCGGGGGATGTGGTGCGTCTGTCCATTGATGGGCGGACGCGACTTCTGGAAATGACCCGTGTGGAGGCATCTGAAGTGTACGCCATTTCGGCGCGAAGCATCGAGCCGGAAGTGTTCGATGCGCCACTCGCGCCGATGGAGGATGGCAAAATCACGTTGCCGCAGGATCTGGGGCCACCTGGTGTGGTGGTGCTGGATTTGCCGGCCTTGTCATCTCAGGAGCCTGTTCCGCTGCAATATGTGGCGGCTGCGGTTTCGCCTTGGCCGGGAACGCTGGCGGTGTGGCGCTCCATTGATGGGGGCAGCTTTGAGCCGGTGGCAGCCATCACGAGCAGCGCAACTTTCGGGACTTTGCTGGAGCCGCTGAAAAGTGGGCCTGTTTGGCGCTTTGACCGTTTCAACAGCATGCTGGTGCGGCTGGATTCATCCGTGCTGCATTCTGCCAGTGTCGCGGAGGTGCTCGCCGGAGCCAATGCGCTGGCCCTGCTCGCAGAGGGGCGGGAGGCGGAGATTCTCCAGTTCACGGAGGCTGAGCTGGTGGATGAACGCAGCTATCGCCTCACCGGCCTGCTGCGCGGGCTGGCTGGCACTGAGGCTGCGGGCCGGCAGGACTGGCCCGAAGGCACACGCCTTGTGCGGCTGGATGCCAGCATACTGCCCGTTGCGCGCGGCGTGGGAGAAATGGGGCGCAGCTATGTGTATCGCATTGGCCCGGTCCATGAGGACCATGGCAGCAGGAATGTGACAGAACGGCATGCCGAAGTGGGGAGAAGGGCACTGCGCCCGCTTTCGCCTGTCCATATGCGGGCACGCCGCAATGGGGATGGGGTTCTGGTTTCCTTCAGCCGTCGCACGCGGGTGGATGGTGATAGCTGGGAGGCGCTTGAGGTGCCTCTGGGCGAGGCGCAGGAGCGTTATCGGGCCGAGGTGGTGCGTGCAGGGGAAGTGGTGCGTGTGTTCGAGATGAGCGCGCCATCCTTCCTGTATTCTGCCGATGATGAACGGGCCGATTTCGGCGCGATCCAGCGTCGCCTGTCTTTTCGCGTGATGCAACTGTCCCAGAGCGTGGGCGCGGGCGATGCGCTGGCCGCCACAGTGGACGTGTGAACACTTTTTCAAACAGGAAAATCAGATGCTTGATAGCTCGGCACGGCTGGGGCTGCCTTATCTGGCAGCCGCGCAGGCGCAGAAACATGTGACGCATAATGAAAGCCTGCGGCGGCTGGATGCCCTGGTGCAACTGACGCTGGAGAGTGTTCGCACTCCGGTTCCACCTGTAGAGCCTGAACAGGGGGCTTGCTGGTTTGTGCCCGCTGGTGCGCATGGCGCATTTTCCGGCCATGAAGGCCAGATTGCCAGCTATGAGGATGGTGGCTTCGAGTTTCTTGACCTCCCCACAGGAAGCCTCGCCTTTATTCGCGATGAATGGCGGCTGTCGCTGTTTGATGGGGCCCGCTGGGTCTCTCCACTTGCGGCAACACCAAACCATGCCGCGATTGAGGCGCATGTACTGGAAGAGGATATTGCACTTCTTGGAGCTTTTACTGAAACAAAGCTGGTTATTCCGGATCGCGCCATTGTCTTTGCTGTATCCACACGCACTTTGACGGCTGTAGCCGGAGCAGCCTCCTATGATTGCGGGGTGTTGGGGGAACGCGCCAAATTCGGAGGTTCACTCGGTATTGTTCGTGGTTCTTCGAATGCGGGTGTGATTGGCCCAACGGCTTATTATGCGCCTGCATCCGTGCGGCTGAGCGCCAATGGCGGCGCCTTTGCGGGCGGGCTGGTGCGGGTGGGCGTGCACTATTTCATGTGTCCGGTTGCCTCTGCCTCCGGCGCGGATGAACAGTGGTGGCGGAAGGAATCCTGCCGTCTTGATGGCTCAGTCCCTGTTCTTGCCGCAGATATGGTGCGTGAACGTTATGCGCTGAACGGGTTGCATTGTGCAGCGCAGGATCTGTTCATCCGCTCGGGCGGGACAAAGTGGGTGGTGGGGCCTTCCGGGGCGCTGGTCGAGATGCCCGTAAACACGCTGGCCTTCGATTATTCCAGTGGCCGACGGCAGTTGCTGGTGGAGGGGGTGGCAACGAACATACAACTGCATTCATCCGCGCTGGAAAGCCCGAACTGGCTGAAAAATGAAATGGGCGTTACGGCGGCCGGGGGTGTCTCGCGGCTCACACCGACAATGGTGGCGGCCAATCATTTCATTAGGGGCAGCAGCACATTTGCCATCTCATCCGGGGGTGAATATGTCGCGAGCGCCCTTGTCCGCGCTGACGGGCATGCCGCCTTCCGGTTGTCCTTCGAGGGCGGGGCGCAGTGGGCTGGCGGGGTTGCGCCGGGTGCAAACTTCAATGTCAGCACCGGGGCGGTTGGTGTTCAGTCCGCATCCGTAACCAGGGCAGGGTGTACCCATATCGGGGGCGGGATTTACCGCTGCTGGATCGTGGCCACTGCGACGTCTGCCTCTGCCACCCGTTGCCTTGTGTGGGTTATGGAATCGGAAACCTCCTTGTCCGCATGGGCGGGGGACGGGGTTTCGGGGTTATCCATCCATGGCGGCATTCAGGTGGAGGTGGGTGCGTTCCCGACCTCATACATCCCGACAGGTGCTGCGGCGGTGACGCGGGTGGCGGATGTTGTGAGCTGGAGTGAGGGCGCAAAGGCCGTTGCCCCATCGGCCGGGCCGGTGACAGCGGCATTGCGTTTCCATTCAAACGATGCCTTGAGCGCCAATATCATCGGCCCATCTGTGCTCGGGCGACAGACCGCTTCCGGCGGCAATTACACCTACATGGCTCAGGCCCCGAACCTGTTATCTGTTGGGGTTCCGCTGGCCAGTCAGGGGTTTGGGGTGTGTTTCTCATGGGCCGGGCGGGATCGTAAAATATCCCAGAATGGCACCGCAGTCCGGACATCTGCTGCGGTTGTCGATATTCCGCAGCCTGCATCCTTTGCCACCTCCGGCGTTTTGCAGATCGACGAACTGCTGATCTGGCCGGTGAGCGCAAGTGATGCCGCAATCCGGTCTCAGGCGAGGGTTTGGGCATGAGGACGATCTATCTGCGCTTTACGGACCGGGGCGCGGCACTGACGCGGCTGATGGCCGTGCTGGGGCATGGGCCGGATGCTGAAACGGGCGTGGTACCCACAACAGGGGAGCGGGCCGGTACACGCTTTGACGTGGATGAGGTGGGCGAGATCCACACCCCGGCACCGGAAGGCGCGGGCGAGGACTTCATGCCCGAGGCGCTGCCGGGCTGGCATGTGAACCTGCTGTGGTGGGGCGCGGATGAGACCGCACCAGACTTCGGGGCGGATGAGATCAGCCCCGCCACACCCAGCCGGGTGTTTGCCTTCTGAAACTGTTTGCGCCCGACCCGCTCCGGCAGGTTTTCAGGCCCGGATGGCTCCCGCCTTCCGGGCTTTTCTTTTGCTTGAAGGGAGAGCCGGATGACCAGATACAGCTTTGAAAAGGTGCAGGCAGAATATATGGAGCGGTGGAATAAAATGCGTATTCCAGCCGCAAAACTTCAGCTTGTTGACAATGCTGTCCACAAGATCATGGCCGCAAAAGAGATTTACAGGCAGGTGGAAGCTGCAAGCGGTGTGCCCTGGGCCTTTATTGGCGTGCTCCATTACCGCGAAAGCGCATGCAGCTTTCAAGGTATATTGCACAATGGCGAAAGAATAATTGGAACTGGCCGTAAAACCAGACTTGTTCCGAAGGGTCGCGGGCCGTTTAAAAACTGGGAACTGGCGGCATGTGATGCTTTGGCGATCAAGGGGTTTCGTCCCGGTGCCCCGCAATGGTCACTGGCACGGTGCCTGTATGAGGGCGAGCGCTTCAATGGTTTCGGCTATCGCATGCGTGGTGTGCCGAGTGCATATGTGTGGAGCGGTTCAAACCAATATGTGCAGGGTAAATATGTTGCTGATGGCAAATGGTCTGCCGCCACTATTGATAAACAGCTGGGGATTGCGCCGCTGATGCGGCGACTGCTGGAACTGGATGCCTCACTGTCCTTTAACTCTCCTGTCGGCTCCCTGCATGTCAATGTTGCTGATGGCTTGTCGGATGTTGAAATCCGCTCGGTTCAACAGCGGTTGCGAGATCTGGGTTATGCCGAGGTCGGGCGCGTGGATGGTCTTTGGGGGCCGCGCACCATTGCAGGGGTCAGTGCTTTTCAGGCGACTGTGGGGCTGCCGGTGACAGGCCGGCTGGATGAGGCTGCTGCTGCCCGCCTTTCAACGGCCGGGCCGCGTCCTGTCAGTGCAGCTCGGGCGGAGCTGTCTGCGCGCGCATTGCGGCTGGAAGGAGATGTGGTTGCCCAGACATCTGCGGCAACGCGCATGGTGGCGATGGGGCTTGGCATACCTGCTGCGCTGATTGGGATTATTGATCAGATGCAGTTCGCGTCTGATCGTCTGTCCGGCCTGTTCATGATGGTGGGAGAGATTCCGGGCTGGGCCATGGCATTGGCCGTGATCGGGGTATCCGCGGCGCTGTATGTGATTGCGCAAACAGGTGAGAATGCCCAGCTTTCCGCCGTGCGCGAGGGGCGCGATGCAGGGCCTGCATGAAGGGAGCCTCTGTGGCGGTTATGGCACTGCTTCCGGCGCTGTTTCTGTGCAGGCTGAACAACAGTTGAAGCGTAGGGCCGATGGTATAAGAGAAGTCCGGTCGCTGCTGCTTTACAGTGGCGTCCTGTCATCCGTTTGTGCCGTCAAGCTGTTGCGTTGAGAGCCTGCTTCAATGTTCGTGCGCATGAAACCTGCATTCCTTATGGCGGCTCTCCTGCTTGGAGTTGCCGTTGCCGGGTGTGCGAGCACCGGCCGGACAGAATTCGGCTCTGGGCAGGCGGCCCAGCCGCGTGCCGTTTCCGGCGGGTTTATTTCCGGCAATATGGGGCAGAGCCTGAGCGCGGAAGAACGCCAGAAGGCTTATGACGCCGAGGTTTCGGCTCTTGATAATGGAAGCCCGGGTTACCCGGTGGGCTGGAATGCGGAAAGCGGCGCGCGTGGCACTGTGATTGCCGGGCCAGCTTATCGACGGACAGGTTTCCAGAACTGCCGCGATTATTCGCACACGCTTTATGTCTCCGGCCGCCCGCAAATTGCGCGCGGCATGGCGTGTCAGGGCGCTGATGGCAAGTGGCAGGCTGTGAGCTGAAGCTTTCCAGATGAGAGCGCCCTTCCATATATGAAGGACGTTCCTGTCTTTCCGCTGGAGGCGGGCAGGCGCGTGCCTGCCCTGATCTCCACCTCAATAGGACATGAACAGCGGAACCTTGCTCTTCTGCAGGAAGGACTGGGTTACTCCACCCAGAATCCACTCGCGCAGCAGGGAGCGGTTGAAGGCACCCATGACGATCATATCGGCATTGGTCATGATGGCCTGCTCCTGAAGGGTGCCGGCAATGCCGCCTTCGCGCACGACCAGATTCTTCACGGAGACGTTCACGCCGTGACGGGCAAGGTGGGGGGCAAGTTCCGCACCGGGAATCTGGCTTTCGAGATCCTGCTCGTTTCCAACCGAAATGATTTCGACAGATTCGGCGGTCTTCAGCAAAGGCAGGGCATCGCTCACGGCGCGGGCCGCCCGTGCACCGGCATCCCAGGCAATGATAATGCGCTGGCAACGGAACTCATCAAATTCGGGCGGGACAACAATGACCGGGCGGCCACTGTTGAAGACCAGCGCTTCGATGAGACCCCGATCCGCATTGATGGTTGCGGTTTCCGCATCCAGAACGGAAACATCATGAACGCGGGCCTGAGTGACAAAGGAGTTGATCAGATCGCCATAGGCCAGATGCGGGGTTTCAATCGAGCAGGTGACACCAGCGGCGGAGGCATCCCCGCGCGCACGTTCTGCCCATTCCTCGGCCAACTGGCGCAGACGGCGATTATGATCGTTGACCAGCCCCTTGGCGACGCTGCTGACAAAGGCACTGCCCATCACAACCTTGAGGGATGATGCCTGAATGGTTGCATGTGCATTGGCCTGCCGTGCGAGGGAGATGCCATAGCTCAGGGCAGAGGAAGGCTCATCCAGCCCCTCTTCAGTCATGCCAATAAGCACGCTCTTGATATGATGCAGCATGGTTTACCTCGTAAAGTGCAGGACAGGCGAGCTGTCGAATCATGACCTTACTCTAAGTCAGTTGCCGGCGCGGCAACATCGGATTTGCTGTGGCCCGTGCGCGCAACGCCCGGATACCTCAAGGGGTAACGGGATGGAGGCGATGATAGCCGCCACGATAAAACAACAATGGCTTATCGTCTCCCTCTGCATGCAGATGGACAACCCGGCCGACAAAAATGATGTGATCTCCACCATCATAATGGGCGTAGGGCACGCATTCAAAGCAGGCATGGGCCTGCATCAGGCGTGGAGCGCCAGAATGGCCCGCCTGCCATTGGGCACCGGTAAACTTGTCTGTGCCGGGCCGGGAAAAGCGATTGGAAATTTCGCTCTGATGCTCCAGCAAAATGTTCACCGAATAACAGCGCGCCGCCTCCAGCCGGGGCAGGGAAACGAGTGTGCGGGCCATGCAGAAGGAAATCAGGGGCGGGTCCAGCGATACGGCGGAAAAGGAGTTCACCGTAATGCCGATCAGCCCCTCTTCATCCTGCGCCATCACAACGGCAATACCGGTGGCAAAGCGCCCCAGAGCGTTGCGCAATTCGCGCGGGTCAATGCACATATCCAGATCAATGCTGTTCATGAAATGCCGGGTCCACTGAAAAACGCGCACACAGTGGGCATTATGGGAATGTTTCGCAATAGCAAAACCGCTTTGGAAAATCCGGGGAATTGATGCGCATGCCCTCACCTTTCGCAGGGAAATGGTGGCAGCTCTGCATTTGTGGTGCTTCCCAGCGCTACGTCTTCAGTCTAAAGCATTTCCATCATGGCTTATGCTGTCAAAGAAATGTTCCGGACCCTGCAGGGCGAGGGCGCACAGGCCGGGCGTGCCTCGGTCTTTTGCCGGTTCACCGGCTGTAATTTATGGACTGGTCGGGAAGCTGACCGGGCAGGAGCGGTGTGCCGTTTCTGTGATACGGATTTTGTGGGCATGGATGGCCCCGGTGGAGGGCGCTTTGCGACGGCAGAAGCGCTGGTTGATGCCCTTGAGCGTGTCTGGGGTGCCGGGACACGGCGGCGGTTTGTGGTGTTCACCGGCGGTGAGCCCTTGCTGCAACTGGACCCGGTGCTGATTGAGGCCGTGCATGCCCGCGGGTTTGAAATCTCGGTGGAAACCAACGGCACGATTGAAGCGCCTTCCGGTATCGACTGGCTGACCGTGAGCCCCAAGGGCACGGCCCCTTTGGTGCAACGCAGCGGGCAGGAGCTGAAACTGGTGTTTCCGCAGCCTGAAATTGACCCCGCAGCGCTTGCGCAACTGGATTTTGTCCACTTTTTCCTCCAGCCCATGGACGGGCCAGACCGTCTGGGCAATACAGAGGCTGTCGTGAATTACTGTCTGGAGCACCCGCAGTGGCGGCTCTCGCTCCAGACCCATAAGGTGATTGGTATTCCATGACCAATGTGCGGATTACGCAGGGCTTTACCTTTGAGGCGGCCCATTTTCTCCCCAATGTGCCCGAGACCCATCGGTGCCGCCGCATGCATGGGCACTCCTACCGGATTGACCTGACCCTTGAGGGGCCGGTGGACCCGCGCTCAGGTTTTGTGGTGGACTTCTTCGATCTGGAAGCGGCCTTTGCACCGCTGATGGAACGGCTGGACCATCATTGTCTCAATGAGGTTGAAGGGCTTGAAAACCCGACAGCAGAACTGATTGCGATCTGGATCTGGGATCGGCTCAAGCCGGGTATGCCCATGCTGGCCGCGGTGCGGGTTTATGAGACGCCGATGTCGGTTGCTGAATATACGGGGGGTTGATCCCCCGTGCATCCGGCCCATCACATGCGGTCCACAAGGCCTGTATCCGCCGCCGCCTGCGTCGGGATACATGCTGCCGCAGCTTGCAGGGTGGGCAGGATTTCGTCCGCACTGTTTGCGGAGAGAAACTCCACGGGTGAATAGGGACGGATGAATCCCGTCTCCCTCATATGCTGCATGAGGGTCAGGAACGGGTTCCAGAATCCGGCGATATTGGCCAGCAATATGGGCTTGCGGTGCTGGCCGAGTTGAGCCCATGTCAGCTGCTCTACCAGTTCCTCCAGCGTGCCAACCCCGCCGGGCAGCGCTACAAAGGCATCTGCGCGCTCAAACATGAGCCTTTTGCGCTCATGCATGTCTGCGACGATGACAAGCTCGGCTTCATGGGCAAATTCGCGCTCACGGGCGCGGAGAAAATCCGGAATGATGCCGGTCACAGCCCCACCTGCCAGAGCGGTGGCAGAGGCGACTTCGCCCATGAGCCCAATTCCGCCGCCGCCATAGATGAGCCGCACGCCATTCTGGGCGAGGATCGTTCCAAAACGCCGTGCCTCCTGCGCAAAGACAGGATCTGCACCTGAAGATGAACCGCAATAGACGCAGACATTTCTGATTCTTGCCATGCCATGTCCTTCAAGCCGTTTTGAATCAACGGATACTGTATGCATGAAAAAATACGGCCACTCACCAGAGTGGGCTTTCGCCCAAAATACATGAGATGAAGGGATTGGGCGTCTCATTTTGGCGCATCAGGATGAGTGCCATGGCTGCGGGGGCGGTCTCAAGTGCCTTGATGTTGTCATCTTCATCGTATATCGACGATATGCGATGAAAGAAGCCTCCATCTGTTCAAGGCCGCAGACCGGGTCCGCTGATCTGGACTATGATGATCTTGCCGATCTTTTGCGTGCCTTGTCACATCCTGTCCGCCTGAAGGTTTTGGTGCGGCTTGCCCGTCAGGAGCGCTGCCCCTGTGGCGAGATTGTGCGTGACCTGCCCAAGGCGCAGTCCACCGTTTCCCAGCATCTGAAGGTGCTGGTTGAAGCCGGGCTTCTGCAATGCGCGCCGGAAGGTCAGCGCAAGAATTATCATATTGAACGTGATGCAATTTTGACATTGCGCGCTGAAATGGAAGCCCTCTTTGCCGTGCTTTTGCAGGCAGGGGAAACGGGCGAATAAAAAGACTGTCAGGCCTTCATGTCCTCCACATCGAATACCCCCGCAAGTGGTTCGCCAGCCCCCCGCATGCGTGAGCCCAAGAGCATGGGCGCGACCATGGCCGCCCTGTGGCCTTATCTTTGGCCGCATGATCGCGCAGATCTGCGCACCCGTGTCCTCATCACCATGGTGCTCCTGTTTGCCTCCAAGGGGGCGACGATGGTTGTGCCCTTTGTATTCAAATGGGCGACAGATGCATTGGCCGGGCAGCCTGATGCCATGTCTCAATTTGATGCGGGGTGGGGCTATATTCTGGCCATTCCGGTGGTGCTTACGCTGGCTTATGGCGGCGCACGCATCGTGATGGCGGCTGTCACGCAGGTTCGGGATGGCATTTTTGCCAAGGTGGCGCTGCATGCCGTGCGCAAGCTGGCCATCCAGACCTTCAAACACA
The DNA here is from genome assembly GCA_034676585.1 of Xanthobacter sp. Lineage (GTDB taxonomy): Bacteria > Pseudomonadota > Alphaproteobacteria > Rhizobiales > Xanthobacteraceae > Xanthobacter. The sequence goes on from JAUCBY010000001.1 coordinate 808,401, forward strand.
TGCACATGCTTTCGCTGCGGTTTCATCTGGAGCGAAAGACAGGCGGGTTGACCCGTGTGCTGGAGCGGGCCCGCAATGGTATTGAGACGATTGTGCGTATGTTGCTGTTGCAACTCGCGCCCACCATTGTCGAGTTCATCATGGTGCTCGGCGTGCTGCTGTTTGCCTTTGACTGGCGATATGTTGCGGTGGTGGTGGTGACAGTGGGGGCCTATGCGCTCTTCACCTATAAAATGAGTGAGTATCGCCTCTCTATCCGCAAGGAAATGAATGACAGCGATACGGACGCCAATACCAAGGCTGTCGACAGTCTGCTGAATTATGAAACTGTGAAGTACTTTAATGCCGATGGCTGGGAAAACCAGCGTTATGACCGGTCCATGGCGCGATATGAAAAGGCGACCGTCACCACTTTCACCTCTCTGGCATGGCTGAATGCTGGGCAGGCGGTGATCTATACGCTTGGCCTCACGGCCATCATGGTGATGTGCGTCTATGATATCCGCGCGGGGCGGCAGACCGTGGGGTCATTCGTCATGGTGAATGCCATGATGATCCAGCTTTATGTGCCACTGAACTTCCTTGGCTTCATTTACCGTGAGATCAAGCAGGCCATTCTGGATATTGAAACCATGTTTGGCATTCTGGCCCAGAAGCCAGAGATTACAGATCGAGCGGATGCACGCCAACTGGCGGTTTCCGGCGGTGAAGTGCGGTTTGAGAATGTCCGCTTCTCCTATGATGCGGGAGGGCGAGAAATCCTCAAAGGTGTCTCCTTTGAGGTTCCGGCAGGGCGTACGCTGGCGATTGTGGGGGCATCAGGTGCAGGAAAGTCCACGCTCTCGCGGCTGCTGTTCCGGTTCTATGATGTCAGTTCCGGACGGATCACCATTGATGGTCAGGATATTCGGGAGGTGACACAGGATTCTTTGCGCGCCGTTATTGGTATGGTGCCGCAGGATACTGTGCTGTTTAACGACACCATCGCCTATAATATCCGCTATGGACGGATGGATGCGTGTGAGGCTGAAGTCGAGGAGGCTGCACGTCTGGCGCAGATTGATGGCTTCATCCGCTTGACGCCGGAGGGTTACAACACGCAGGTGGGCGAGCGTGGGCTGAAGCTTTCAGGTGGTGAAAAGCAGCGTGTGGCTATCGCCCGTACCATTCTCAAGGCACCGCCCATTCTGGTGCTGGATGAGGCAACCTCTGCCCTCGACAGCCACACGGAGCGGGAGATTCAGGGCGCACTGGATCAGGTAAGTGCTGGTCGCACCACGCTGGTGATCGCTCATCGGCTTTCCACCGTTGTAAATGCGGATGAAATTCTTGTTCTGGCGGCGGGGCAGGTTGCGGAGAGGGGAACCCATGCGCAGCTTTTGGCACGCGGCGGCCTTTATGCAGACCTGTGGAATCGCCAGCGTGCGGCAGCTGAGGATGAAGCCGCCGTGGAAGCCGTCGAGTCGCGGATGGAGCAGCCCGTGTCTTCAGGGCAACTGGTTGAGGCCCACTGATCAGGTTTGGGCTGGGGGTTGACCCTCAGTCCAGAATACGGTTCGGCCAGGGGTTCTCACCATCTTTCAGCCATGCCAGTGCCTCGCTCCAGAAGCCGTTTTTATGGCTGTCATGAAACAGGTTGAAGTGGCCGATCTGCTCCCTTCCGTAATCATGGGGATGCAGAAGCACGGCGGTGCGGGGCGCATTCGTGTAATAAGCCAGCGTGCGGCGAATGGCACGCGCGGTTCCCAGCTCGTCGTCTGACATGGCGACAGCCAGAATGGGCGCGCGGATGGCCGCCATTCTGGCCAGAACCCTTGCCCTTTGCGGATATGGGTGGTTGCGCTCAAACTGTGGCCTGCGGAAACTCCACTCTTGGGCGACCCCGGCGGGCAGGTCTTCCAGCCAACCGAGCCTTCGCCCCGGAAAGTAACCACATAGAGCTGTCGCGATGGGCATGGCCACATGCCATTTCAGCAGCAGTCCGAGGCGCTGGTCGCGCGCATAATCTCCCCACCAGGCATATTGCGCGCCCATGGTCAGCATTCGATCAATGTGGGGCGCACTTTCAGCCAGCCCCGGCAGAAAACCTCCGATGCTATGGCCGATGACAATCAGCGGTGTATCGCTTCCCTGCTGCCTCATGAAGCCGAGTGCGGCTTCAAAATCCTTCTCCCCCCAGTCTCGCCAGAGATAGCCGCACCCTTTCAGGCGTGCTGGCCGTGAAAGGCCGATTCCGCGATAGTCATAGGTCAACACATCAAAGCCGTGCTGCGTCAGGAAACGGGCATAGCGATGGTAGTAACGGGCCAGAACGCCTGTGGCAGGGTTGATGATGATCCGCCCCCTGCCGGGCGTGGTTCGGGAGGTCCAGAAATGACCGCCTAACCTTACACCGTCAACGCAGGTTATGGTGAGAAGTGCTTCATCATGCTGGTGGGTGGATGTTGCCGTGGTCATGGCCTGAAGGTAGGCGTATGTTACAGCCATGTATATTCACTAGCCGGTATACATCAGCATGGATGAACAGCCCCTGCCCACACCGCAGCGTATTGTGAAGGCTGCAAGCCGTCTGTTTCATGCCGAAGGTATTCGTGCTGTCAGCATGGATGCCGTGGCTGCACGGGCTGGCGTCACAAAGCGCACGCTCTATTACCACTTTCGCAGCAAGGATGATCTGGTCACGGCCTATCTGGAAGGGCGGGACCTGCCCAATCTGGCGGCTTTCCAGCGCTGGTTTGCGGCAGCGGAGGGGGATGTGGCGCAGAAGTTCCAGGCTATCTTCCACAATCTTGCAGAACATGCGCGCCAGCCGGAATGGAAAGGGTGCGGTTTTTTGCGCACGGCTGTTGAACTGATTGAACAACCGGGCCATCCCGCGATGGTGCGCGGGCGCGCGCACAAGAAACGGGTTGAGAACTGGTTCTGCTCTGTGCTGGTTGAGGCTGGAGCCGCAGGGCATGCGCCCCTTCTGGCACGACAAGTCATGCTGCTTATGGATGGCAGCTTCTCTGTCGTGCTCTTGCACCGTGATCCATCCTATATGGAGGCTGCAGGACAGGCGGTGGTGACGCTGATCCGCGCCAGCATGCCGCCTGTTGCCTGCCCCGGAGGTGCGCCACCACAAGGCTTCAGTGGGCTTCATCCAGATAGCGGCGCTTCAGGTGCGCCTTGAAGATGGAGGCGTTGAGCGGCTGGCCGCTTGCCTGCCTGACCAGTTCATCCGTTTCCAGCAGGCTACCCCGTGCGTGAACATGTGTGCGCAGCCATGCCAGCAGAGGCATGAAATCACCCTGTGCAATACCGGGCAGGATCGCTGCATCCGCGCGGCAGGCCGCATCAAAAAGCTGGGCGGCGGTGAGCGCGCCAAGGGTATAGGTGGGAAAATAGCCCCATCCACCACTTGGCCAGTGAATATCCTGCAAGCAGCCCAGACGATCATCCGGCGGGGTAATCCCGAGCAGCGTATTCATCTGCTGCGCCCATGCCCCCGGCAGGTCCGCAAGTGCAAGATCCCCGGCAATCATCGCCTTTTCCAGCCGGTAACGCAGAATGACATGCGATGGATAGGTGACTTCATCGGCATCCACCCGGATGAACCCGCGTGAGACCCGCGTGTAGTTCCGCCACAGGGCGTCCGTCTGCCATGCCGGGCCGGAGCCGCCAAAGGTCGCCTGCATGCGGGGCGCGGCAAAGGTCAGAAACTGATGGCTGCGGCAGGCCTGCATCTCCATGAGGAGAGACTGGCTCTCATGAATGCTCATGGAGCGCGCCTGTCCAACGGGCTGTTCAAAATGAGCGACTGGCCGACCCTGTTCATAAAGGGCATGGCCAGTTTCATGCAGTACACCCATCAGGGCGCTGGAAAAGTCGCTTTCATCATAGCGGGTGGTGATGCGGACATCATGGTCTGCCCCGCCACAGAAAGGGTGAGTGGAGATATCGAGGCGGCCGCGCTCAAAATCAAAACCCAGAACCTTCATCATCTCCAGCCCCAGAGCACGTTGCGACTCTATGGGGAACGGACCTTCCGGCGCGGGTGTCTGCGGACGATGGGACTGCGCTTCCAGCACCTCCATGGTGAAGGCTGGAAGAAAGGCTGCCAGATCGTCAAACAGCACGTCAATGCGTTCTGAACTTCCACCCGGTTCATAATCATTCAGCAGGGCATCATAGGATGAAAGCCCGAGCTTCTCCCCCTTCGCGACGCCCATTTCCCGCTTGAGGCGCAGCACCTCTTCCAGAGCCGGCTGGAGTGCTGCAAAGTCAGCCTCCGCGCGTGCCTTGCGCCATGCCATTTCACTGATGGACACAGCCTTGCTGAAGGCTTCCACGAGGTCTGCCGGCAGTGCGGTTTCAGCCGTCCATATGCGAGTGATCTCACGCAGATTGGCGCGTTCCCACTCTCCCAGATCAGGATCATTCTCTGCATCTGTGAGCCAGTCACCAATGCGGGTATCGGTCACCATGTCATGGTGCATGACACGCAGCAGGGCGATGCTTTCGGCGCGGCTGGCCGCTGCGCCCTGAGGCATCATGGTTTCAACGTCCCAGTGCAGAATGCCGACAGCGTTGGAAAGAGCAGCTGCGCGGGAGAAGTGCGCGCGCAAATCGGCATAGGCGGTCATGGCTGTATCCTGTGAGGGAAGCACAAAAGAGCCGTGAGTCTAGGCCTGCATGGAAGCGGGGAAAAGCACAGATCTTGGACAACCCATAAAAAAGCCCCGACGCAGGGCTGCGCCGGGGGAGAGGAGGTCAAAAAAACGGGCGCCAGTACAGATGCCCGAAAATCAGGCGGCCTTGTCGTCCAGCTTGAGCGATAGCACTGACTCGAAGCCTTCAAACTCCGGCCCGCCAATATAGTTCACGCTGTTGGCTGCAGCGCCCGCATTCTTGTGGGCCTGACGGAAGGCGTCAGACTTGGTCCATGCCTCGAAATCGGCCTTCTGGCCCCACACCGTGTGCGAAATATAGAGCGTGTGATCCTCACGGACCGGACCCTTGCACAGATCGAACGCAACGAAGCCCGGCACCTCGGCGATATAGCTGTCGCGCTCGCGCCAGATGCGTTCGAATTCGGCTTCCGAACCGTGCTTCACCTTGAAGCGGTTGGTGGCAATGAACATGGGTTTCACTCCGTTTGAAACTGTTGTGCCGTTCAGGACATCACTCGATCTAGCGAGAAGGGGTTGCGGCTGCGACCACATCGCCACCAAGGGTTACACGAAGCCCCGCCTTGAAGGTGATGCCTGCGCTGGGCAGGAACTGCTGGTACTGAGTGTACTGCTCATTCAGCAGGTTCTCCAGCGCGAAGGACGCTGTGACCCATTCATTAGCCTGATAGTTGATATAGGCATTCACGAGGTTGAAGCTCTCGGTTTCCAGCGCTGCAAGCGAGCTGGCGGAAAGGGTCGAGGGCAGGTCACTCGCCGTCTTGGCCGCAACCCACTGCCAGCGCAGGGAGGCTGTCAGCTTGTTGTCGAACAGGCGCGTTCCGATGGTCGTTGCAACCGTGTTTGGCATCACAGAGGTCAGGGGCTCGTTGTCTTCCTTGTTCTTGCCGGAAGAAACGGTTGCATTGAAGCCGACAAACCATGGGCCGGCATCATACATGCTCTCGAACTCAAAGCCTTCAAGCTTTGCGGAGTTCACATTCTGATACTGGTAGCACATCATCCAGCCGGTTGCGCGGCACATGGGTGATGCAGATGTCGTATAGGTTGTATTGATAAAGTCATCGACATCATTGCGATAGAAGTTTGCCTTCGCGCGCAGCTTGTCACCATCCAGGAACAGGTCGTCATATTTCAGGTTGACGCCGATTTCCTTGTTCTTGCCAATTTCAGCCTTCAGGTTCGGGTTCGGCAGGAAGCCGAAGCTGAAGAATGGGCTGACGCGCGGATGCTCACCATTCACCAGTGCCTCGGTCACGGCTGGCGCACGATAGCCTTCCGAGAAGGTGCCGTAGACGGTGATCCATTCGAACGGGGTGACGGCAACGGTGATCTTCGGCGAAACATGGTCGCCGCTGGTGCCGTCTGTATATTCGCCCTTCAGGTCATAGCTGTCCCAACGCACGGCGGCGATGGTTTCCAGCCAGCTCGTCCAGTTGCCTTTCCACTGTGCGAAGGCGCCGCCCACAGACCGCTTGCCCGAGGGGTTGTAACCTGCGCCCCAGCCAAAATTGTCCTGGTTCTTCACATCGTCGTGGAAGTAGTCACCGCCGAGTGTGATGATGTTCTTGGTGGAGCCGATATCAAAGCGCGAGCTGTTGCTGACGTCGAAGCCCAGCGTGTCGATCTTGAACTGGCGTGGATCTCCAAGGCAGCCGGTTGTGGTGTTGCAGGTGCCTGCAACCTTCACCTGATCCTGCTTCACCTGGTTCCAGTAGGCGCTGGAGCGCCAGTCGAACAGCCGGTCTTCCGGGTTGCTGTAGTTGTAGCTGACCGTCGCCGTGCGGTTGGTCACATCGGTGTTGTACTGGGTGGCGGTGGCGGGAATGGCCCCATTCACCAGCGCATTGTTATAGGTTGTGTAATGGCTGTCGAAATTCAGCCCTTCGAGCTTGATCTCGTGGAATTCTGCCGGGCGGAATGTGGCCTTGGCAATGCCGGTCCATGTTTCGTTGTTCGTGTTGGGAACAACGTTTCCGTTTCCGTCTTCATAATTGGAGCGGGCGCGCTTGGTGAAGCCGAGGAACAGATCAACATTCTGGCCGACACGCGTTGCGCCGAAGATGGAGCCAAACCCTTCCGGGCCATTGGAGCCGAACTCGCCATTGCCTTCCAGCGCCCACTGCTGGCCGGGCTTGAGAAGGTCACTGGCATCCTTGGTGCGGAAGTTGACCACACCGCCGATAGCGCCAGAGCCATAGATATTGGCGACAGGACCACGGATCACTTCAACATTCGAGAGCAGGGACGGCTCAAGGAAGAAGGAGCCGGCACCATCATTATGGCCAAGCTGCGTGAAGTTCTGACGCGCGCCATCAATGGTCACAGCAACACGGCCGAAGTCCTGCATGCCGCGAATGTTGATAGAGGCCTGTGTTGAGTTGCCGTTCTGCAACACGGTGGTGCCCGGCATTCCGAAGAACACCTCCTGCACCGTGGTGGGCATATAGTCGTTCATCTCACGCAGCGTCACCACGCTGACACCGGCGAGGGCATCAACGGCACGTTCGGCCTGACTGCGGGTGGCAACAACGGTCAATGTATCGAGAGCGATCTCGTCATGGCCGGAGGAAGCCGTCTGGGTGGTGCTTGTCTGGGCGGGCGCGGCACTCTGGGCCATAACGGCCGAACCGGATGCAATAACCAGCGCGCCAACGGCCACGCTGCGCAAAAGCGAATCCTGAAAGTTCATTGAAAAAGAAGCAAAATACCGCCGTTGAGCCATAACCATCTCCAGATCGATCAGGCTGGCTACCGTCCATAAAAAAGACGTGGCGTGCCGCAGGCGCCTCAGGCCTGCCGCGGTTTGACTATCGTTCTGCCTCCATATAGTCAAGTAATCGTAAAATCCGCTCCCTCAATGTGGAGCTATTCAAATTTATATCTCGCCTAATTGGATTTTGAATCAGGCATAAAACAGTTGAAATGCTTGATTTGAGTCCGCTTCAGGTGGATTTGTTTGGAGATATTCAAATATGGAGCGATTTTAAAGTGATCAAGAGCCTGCTCCTTGCTCTCTCCATGACGTGTGCCAGCGGGCTATACGGTGTGGCGGGCGCGGCTTATGCTGCCGAGACGCAACCTGCGGTCAGCCCCTCTGCATCCTATAAAGTGACGGATGCCCGTAACCGCGAGGTTGTGATCAGGGACTCATCCCGCATTGCCTCTATTGGCGGTGCGGTGACAGAGGTCTTGTATGCCATGGGGCTGGGTGACCGGATCATTGCGGTCGACCAGACCAGCACTTTTCCTCCACAGGCCACCAGCAAGCCGGATGTGGGTTACACACGTACACTCTCCCCCGAAGGCGTGCTTTCTGTCGGGCCGAGCCTGATTCTCGCAACCGACGGAGCGGGACCGCGCACCACGATTGATGTGCTGGAGCAGGCGTCCATCCCCGTGGTGATGATTCCCGAGGCGCACGATGCCGATGGCGTGGTTCGCAAGATCGAGATGATCGCCGCAGCCGTGGGTGAGCCGGAAAAGGGGCGCATCTTGGCTGAGGCCGTGCGTGCGGATTTTGATGCTATTGAAAAGGCACTTGGGCAGGTGAAGGATCAGCCGAGGGCGGTCTTTGTCATGTCCGCCTCGGGCGGGGCGGCGGTTGTTGGCGGCAGTGAGACCAGCGCCGATGCGATGTTCCGTCTGGCGAGGATCACCAATGCCATGTCTGCCATCAAGGGGTACAAGCCGGCGCAGGATGAGGCCGCAATGCTCTCCGAGCCGGATGCTGTGGTGGTGATGCGTGATGGTGGGCAAAAGCTGGATGCAGACATTATCTTTGCCCTGCCCACCTTCCTTGGCACACCTGCGGCCCGCGACCGCAAGCTGCTGACTTATCCCGGTTCCTATTTGCTGGGTTTTGGCCCACGCACGCCTTTTGCCGTGCGTGATCTGGCGGTGGCTCTCCATCCGGGACTGGAGATTCCCGAACTGCCTCACCGGCCTTGGCACGCAGGGCCTGCACAATGAGTGTCGAGACACCCTCTCTGCCCTTGGTGGAAGAGCAGGATGCAGCCCGACCGGTGATGGCCGGGCTGGTCCTGTTTGCAGTTCTGGCCATTGTGGCCTTTATTTGCGCGCTCTGGATCGGACCATTTTCCATTCCCCCCAGCCGCATTCTGGCGGTGATGTGGGAAGCATGGAATGGTGTGGAAACGCACACCAGCGCCATGCTGCGTGAGCGTGTTGTGGTGATGGATGTGCGGTTCCCGCGTGCTGTCCTTGGCATTCTGGTGGGTGCAGGTACGGCCGTGGCCGGGGCCATCATGCAGGGCATTTTCCGCAATCCGCTGGCTGATCCGGGGTTGATCGGCGTTGCGCCGGGGGCAGGGCTTGCGGCCGTGGCCTGGATGGTGATCGGCTCTTCCTATCTCGTGCATCTGCCGGACTTCTTTCAGGTGATGGGCTTGCCGATCGCAGCTTTTCTTGGCGGTCTCGTCACCACCCTTGTCATCAGCCAACTGGCGACCAAGGATGGGCGGACCTCTGTGGCAACCTTGCTGTTTGCCGGTCTGGCCATCGGTGCGATGGCGGCGGCGGGCACGGGTATTCTGGTCTTCATCGCCACCGAGCAGCAAACCCGCGAACTGCTGTTCTGGACCATGGGCAGCCTTGCCGGCGCGACATGGATCAAGGTGGTGATCGCCGCCCCCTTCGTGCTGGCACTGCTGGTGATTGCGCCCTTCATGGCGCGCGGGCTGGATGCGATGGCATTGGGTGAGGCGGAGGCCTACCATGTGGGCATTCCGGTCCAGCGGTTGAAATGGATTGCCATTGTCGGGGTTGCAGCCGGTGTTGGTGCATCTGTGGCCGCAGCCGGTGTGGTTGGCTTTATTGGCCTCATGGTGCCGCATCTGGCCCGTCTGGCGCTGGGGCCATCTCACCGCGCCCTGCTTCCGGCTTCTGCCCTGCTGGGGGCTGCGGTGTTGCTGGGTGCAGATATTTTTGCCCGTATGGCCGCGCCACCGGCAGAGGTTCCAATCGGTATTGTCACCGCGCTTGTGGGGGCCCCCTTCTTCTTGTGGCTGCTTCTGCGCCGCCGTGCCTTCGTGGGGTGATGATGTACGAAGGAAAAGATGTTCGCGTGGTCATGAATGGCCGTACTTTGCTCAATGGCGTGGATATGCAGATCCGCGAGGGGCAGATCACGGTTCTGGTTGGTCCCAATGGTGCTGGAAAGTCCACGCTGCTCAAGGCGCTTTCAGGCGAGCATAAGCTGGCAGGTGGCCGGGTGAGTCTGGATGGCACCTCCATTGCTGATCTCTCGCCGAGGGAGATGGCGCGTCGCCGTGCTGTTCTGCCCCAGTCCGTGGAGGTTGCCTTTGCCTTTACAGTGGCGGAGGTGATTACAGTCGGTGTGATGGGGGCGGGCACGCGCGAAACGGCGCGGGTGACACGGCTGTTGCAGGCGGTGGATCTGCCGGGTTTTGCCGGGCGGCGTTATGACAGCCTTTCGGGCGGCGAGCGTCAGCGTGTGCAGCTTGCCCGCGTTCTGGCACAGCTTGAATGCGGACATGCCGACAAGTCGAGCTATCTGTTTCTGGATGAACCGACTGCAAGCCTTGATCTGGCGCACCAGTTCGTTGTGCTCAGGCTGGCGCGCGCCCATGCTGAAAAGGGCGGAGGTGTGCTGGCCGTTCTGCATGACCTGAACCTTGCCGCGATGGTGGCTGACCGGATCGTCGTGTTGGCCAAGGGCGAAATCGTGGCGGATGGCACGGTTGATGAGGTCATCTGCGATGAGGTGATCGAACGGGCCTTTGGTGTGGCCGTGCGTGTGGGCGTGCCGCCAGCCGGGCCTTATGTGCTGCCGCAAAATATTCGCCATAGGTCCGGCTCTGCCGGAAGCTGAGGTGAAGAGGAAAAACGGCCCGGATATTCCGGGCCGTTTTCATGCAGACATTCAGGCCAGTTCCTGGGCAGCCTTCAATACCGCATCGGCATGGCCAGCCACCTTCACTTTGTTCCATACCTGTGAGACCTTCCCCTCGCGATCAATGAGGAAAGTGGTCCGGGTAATGCCCATGAACTTGCGGCCGTAGAGGCTCTTTTCCCCCCACACGCCATAGGCTTCCAGCATCTCGTGGCTTTCATCCGAGCCCAGCGGGAAGCCCAGCTCATTCTTGTCGCGGAACTTGTCCTGCGCTTTTACGGGATCGGCTGAAACGCCCAGAATGGCCGTATCTGCCGCCGCAAACTGGGTCCGCAGCCCGTTGAAGGCGATAGCCTCCTGCGTGCAGCCGGGGGTGCTGGCCTTGGGGTAGAAATAGAGCACCAGCTTGCGTCCGGCAAAGTCCGCCAGCGAAACCTCTCCCTCGCCGTCACGCTTGAGCGTGAAAGAAGGTGCCATTGTGCCAACTTCTGGAATATTCGTCATTCGCCTTCCTTTCGACGTGTTCACCGTCATAGGGCTGCATGGGGACATGACTGTGGGGGCGACTCACGGGGCGTGAAGGCCCTGCGGCAGGTCCGTTCTTCCATGCCGGAAGAAACGGGCCAGACAGATTATGCAGGATAAGCCTGTCTTCTGGACAGGTGTTATCATGCGGCATGGTGTTTTCCGCATCTTTACGTCGCAGGGGCAGGGTAGGCAGTGTGCGCAGGCGGGCGAATCGCAGGCACTGTTGCCGGAAGATGAGGGGCGTTCGCATTCGTGCGGCGCGTGAGGATGTTGCGGGAGGAGCAGGCCAGTATGCAGCAGGGGATGCCAGATCCCGAACCGGCGCGCCGTGAGCCGCGCCGTGCGCGCATGCGTGGCCTTATGGGGGCGCTGGTGCCCCGTGGCCGCGCGGGCCGGGTTTTCGTGGGCATTTGCCTTGGGCTTATCGCCCTTGGTTCACTTGCAGCTCTCGTCCTGTATGGGTTGATAGCCTCCGGCGCTGTCACCGCCAATATTGCAACACCTTATATCGAGCAGGCTCTGGCCGAACGGATCGGCAAGGGACACAAGGTGTCCATAGGGTCCACATCCCTTGAAACCGCGAAGGACGGCTCCACCGCAGTGGTGGTGCATGACATTCAGGTCACCGGGCCAGATGGGCAGTTGATCGTCAGCGCCCCGAGTGCGGCAGTGGAACTGGATGGCTCCTTGCTGTCTCCCATGCCCAAGGCACGGCGGGTGGACCTGATTGGCGCGGAAATGATTATCCGCATCAGTGCCTCGGGCCAGCTTCAGGTGGCCGCCGGAACGGGGACTGCATCGCCTCCGGCTGACGATGCCGAGAATGGTGAAAGCCCGGCGCTGGAAGTGCAGGGGCATGATCCTCAGGGAGGAGGCACACTGCTTCCCGCGCCGATTGCTGAAGCGATTGGCGCGGCTGACCCGCTTCATCTGTCTGCGTTGGCCCAATGGGCGGATGCAATGGACAGGGCCGGGTTTGATGGCAATGCGCTGGCAGATGTGGGCCTGCGCAATGGTACCCTCATTGTTGAAAATGAAAGCTCTGGTCGCCGCATCATTTTCCGGCATATCAGTGTGCGTCTGGCGCGCCCGGCAGATGGCGGTGCGGATCTGACCTTTACATCACAAGGTCCGCACGGCGTTGCCACAGCCCTTGCCCAGATTGGCCCGATGCAGGATGGGGAGCGCGAGGTCAAGCTCACCGTGCGCGATGTCTCCACGCGGGATCTTGTGCAGGCTTTCACCAAGGACCATCGCCGCTTCTATATGGACACCCCGCTGAGTGCCGCCCTGAGCGCACGCATGGGACATGATGGATGGGTGAAGGCGGCATCCGCACAGCTGGACCTTGGAGCCGGCGCGCTGGGCAATGGTGAAAACCCGGAAGAGCGGATTGTCATAGACCATGCCCGTCTTGGGGCCCGTCTGGACCCTGAGCGGCGGGTGATCGTGATTGATCCCCTGATTGCCGAAAGAAACCAGAATAAAGTCGAGTTGCGCGGGCAGATTCAGGTGCCTGCTCAGGCGCGTGATCCATGGGCATTCGAGCTTTCACCCCTTGAGGTGGTCTTCCGTGGCGATGAGATGGAGGAGCCGCCGCTCTTCATCAGCCGCCTCAAGGCAACCGGGCACTTTTCGCCGGAAACCCGCCAGCTTGTTATTGAAAACGGCTTTCTTGGCAGCGCCGCAGGCAGCTTTGATTTCAACCTGCTCATCAATTTTGGCGTACAGGTGCCTTATCTGAAAGTGGACGGGGTCGCCTCGCCCATGCCGGTTTCGACCGTGAAACGCATCTGGCCGGTGAATATTGCACCGGCCGCGCGGCATTTCGCGATTGAGAATGTGTCTGGTGGCACGGCAGATGGCATTACGCTGGCGGTGAATATGCCGCTCAACCTCATCGGCCAGAAGGATGTGCCCCTGCCTGATGAGGCCGTGCGCTTCACCATTCGCGGTGAGGGGGTGAGCCTGCGCCCGGTGAAGGGGCTGCCGCCGGTTGTGGATTCAAAACTGGATATTCTTGTCACCGGACGCACCGTGCGTATCGATCTGCCTCAGGGGACGATGGTGACGCCGAACAACCGGCGCATCGCTGTGCGGGATGGTGTGATGTTCATGCCGGATTATTTCCCGCGTGAACCATCTGCCCATATCAGCGTGAAGTTTGATGGCCCGGCAGACGGGGCTGTCGAAGTGCTGGGCATGGAGCCCCTGAAGGGGCCAACCGGGGCCGCCTTTGATCCCTCCACCACACAGGGGCATTTTTCTGCGCTGCTGCAACTGAACATCGTCTTCCGCAAAGTGATGCTGCCGGAAGATCTGGACTATTCGCTGGAGGCGACGCTGACAGATTTCGGCGTTGCCAATGTGTTCAAGGAACAGCGGCTTGAAGGGGCAACGGTGAAGGCATTTGCCTCTCCCGGCGGCATTGTGTTGCGCGGTGACGGGCGGCTGGCCGGTGCGCCTCTGGCCTTTGATTATGAAAAGAAGAAAGAGGTTGCTGATGCGGATATCCGCATCAATGCGCGGCTGGATGAAGCTGCCCGCAAGCGGCTCGGGGCTTCACTTCCCGGCCTGACCGGGGTGGTGGGGGTGAGCCTTGCCGGCACGACGAACAACAAGGATACACGCGCGCAGATTGAGCTGGACCTGACGACGGCTGGCCTGAGCGACCTTCTTCCGGGCCTGAGCAAGAAGGTGGGTCGCCCCCTCAAGGCGCGTTTCGGCGTGGATGATGCCGGTTCCAAAATCCGCCTGAAGGATCTGGTGATGGAAGGTTCCGGCACCTTGCTGCGCGGCAATGTGGAGATCACGGATACAGGCGCTCTGGTGAGTGCATCCTTCCCGGTGTTTCAGCTTTCTGACGGCGACAAGGCCACCTTGAAAGCGGATAACAACGGCTCTGTTCTCAAGATCCGCATCACGGGTGAGGTCATGGATGCCCGCCGCATTCTGGACAGCCTGATGGGTTCGCCAGCCAATGCCAGCACCAGCAACCAGAAGATGCCGGATGTGGATCTGGAGGCCCAGATTGGTGCCCTGACCGGAAACCATGGCGAGATTCTGCGCCAGTTCAACCTTTTCGTTGCGCGGCGCGGGGTGGCGGTCAGTGATTTCCGCTTGAAGGCCAAGGTGGGACGCGATTCCGACCTGAGCGGCAATATGCGCACCCTTCAGGACAAGCGCCGGGTGCTGGAGGTTTCTACTGCCGATGCCGGTGCCATCATGCGGTTTCTGGACCTGTACGCCAAGGTGCGCGGTGGTGTTGCCGATCTTGTGGTCGATCCGCCGCGCAGCGACAGTCGCCCGCAGGGCGGGGTTATCAATGTGCGCAATTTCGCCATTCAGGATGAAGCCGCGCTTCAGCAGCTTTCAACAGCAGCGCGGGATGCTTCGGGCAATGTCGTGGGCGGTACGGCGGCTTTTGATAAGGCGCAGGCCAGTTTTGTTCGCTCTCCCGGCAAGCTCGCCATCAGTGATGGGGCGATCTGGGGACCATCAGTGGGTGCCACATTTGATGGCACCTTGAATTTCGCAAGCGACCAGATCGCCATCCGCGGGACCTTCGTGCCCGCTTATGCGCTCAACAATATCTTTTCGAAAGTGCCGGTTCTCGGCCTGTTCCTTGGTGGCGGGCCGAATGAGGGGCTGGTGGGGGTGACATTTGAGGTGGTCGGTTCCATGAGTGGCGGGCCGACCTTGCGCATCAACCCCATTTCCGCGGTTGCTCCCGGCTTCCTGCGCAAGCTGTTCGAGTTCAGGGACCCATCCAGCACCCAGAACCGTTGAGCTTTCCTTCTCAACGCACGCGGTTCCAGACCCTGTGGAGCCACCTGGACGGGCCGGAGCGGGCGGGTGGAGCTGTAATGGAAAAGGGGGAAAGGGCGCGGGTCCATTCCGTATCATGCCCCTCCCAGCGCCAGCCGCCGGGGATTTCAGGGTCAAT
Source organism: Xanthobacter sp. (assembly GCA_034676585.1). Lineage (GTDB taxonomy): Bacteria > Pseudomonadota > Alphaproteobacteria > Rhizobiales > Xanthobacteraceae > Xanthobacter. Next base: position 823,420 of record JAUCBY010000001.1, read on the forward strand.
CGAAATGGCGGTGATTTCCGGGCGTGGGGCAGGCGGCTCTCCTGCGTCAGAAATCATGGCCACATGCCATTGCCGGTGAAAGCGTCCCAGTTCCTGCACCAGTTTTTCGGTCTGCTCATCATCCAGAAAGCGGGAGATGACATAGAGGGTGGGCATACCCCGTGTGCGGATATGCCGGCGAAATTTTGTCGCCAGATAATCATGGCGCTGCCGCGCTCTGGGGTAAAGCTCCTCCATCTTTTCCGGCGTCAGGTCATACACAAACTCGCCAAACTGGTGCGGATGCCGCGTGAGCAGATGCTTGTGACGTGCGCAGCCCTCTGGCGCGATCTCCAGATCCCCTAGCTCGAAAACCCCTTTAAAGTCCTGTCTGAAATAGGCCAGCATGGCATCGGGTGGTGTGTCCTGCCAGTCAAACAGATAGGTACCGGGCGGCTTGATATTCAGGGACTGAAGATGCCGGGCTATCTGATAGCGGGTAACGCAGAGGCATCCCAGGCTGATGGTATATTCGTAGCAATCAGGCATTGGGCTTCGGGTGGAGAACATGTCCGGCTTCCGCTCCGCGATATTCGCTCTGCAGCTTGTATGTGATGTGGCTCGGCAGAAATTTCACCTGTCCGTGTTCTGGATATGGAAAAGCCGACGCTTTCACGTCGGCTTTTCTCATGGGAGGCGGGTTAGATCACACCGGCTTCAGCAGCACATGCTTCTTCTTGCCAAGCGAGAGCTTGATGACGCCTTCGGCTGTCAGGTCTCGGGCAGAAAGCTGGGCCTTCTCATCGCTCACGGTTGCATCATTCACCTTCAGGCCGCCGCCCTTGATCTGTCGGCGAGCCTCACTGGTGGAGGCCACGAGAGAGGCCAGCACAAAGGCATTGGCCACACCCAGCCCGGCCTCAAGCTCGGCCTGCGGCACCTCGATGGTGGGCAGGTTCACAGCCAGCGCACCTTCCGCGAAAGTGGTGCGGGCGGTTTCCTTCGCCTGCTCGGCAGCGGCGCGGCCATGCAGGATGGCGGTGGCCTCTGTCGCCAGAACCTCTTTGGCGGCATTGATTTCCTGCCCCTCAAGGGCGGCAAGACGGGCAATCTCGTCCAGCGGCAGCTCGGTGAAGAGCTTGAGGAAGCGCTCAACATCCGCATCACCCGTATTGCGGAAATACTGCCAGTATTCGTAAGGAGCGAGCAGGTCTGCATCCAGCCACACCGCGCCACCGGCGGTCTTGCCCATCTTGGCGCCGCTTGAGGTGGTGAGCAGCGGGGTGGTGAGGCCATACAGCTCCAGCCCGTGCATGCGCCGGCCCAGCTCCAGCCCGTTGATGATGTTGCCCCACTGGTCGGAGCCGCCCATCTGCAACATGCAGCCATGGCGCTTGTTCAGCTCCACGAAATCATAGGCCTGCAAAATCATGTAGTTGAATTCAAGGAAGGTGAGCGGCTGCTCACGCTCCAGCCGCATCTTCACGGAATCGAACGTCAGCATGCGGTTGATGGTGAAGTGCGGCCCCACCTCGCGCAGCATGGCGATATATTTCAGCTCATCCAGCCAGTCGGCATTGTTCACAAGCTGTGCGCCGGCATTGAAATCGAGGAAGGTTTCGAACACGCGGCGGATAGAGGCGATATTGGCGTTGATCTGCTCTTCAGTGAGCATCTTGCGCGCTTCATCCTTGCCGGAAGGATCGCCGATCTTGGTGGTGCCGCCGCCCATGAGCGCAATGGGGTTATGCCCAGTGCGCTGCAAGGTGCGCAGCATCATGATGGAGAGCAGATGGCCGGCATGCAGGCTGGAGGCGGTGGCATCAAAGCCGATATAGGCCGTGATCGGCCCTTCCGCTGCCTTGGCGTCGAGGGCTTCAAGGTCTGAGCACTGGTGAATGTAGCCGCGCTCATGGAGCGTGCGCATGAATTCGGAGCGGAAGGCGGGAGAGGTCATCGTTCTCTTTTCAGCCGTGCATTCGCGGGGTGGGTTGTGAAAGCGGAAAGATGTGCTGGTTTACCAGTTCAGGCGCAAGATTGCATCAGCCAGAAGCGGGGCGGGAACATGCGTGTCATCGGGCTTATGAGCGGCACCTCCATGGATGGGGTGGATGCGGCGCTGATTGAGACCGATGGCGAGACGGTGTTCTGGCTCGGACCTTCCATCACCCTGCCTTATGATGCGCAGACCCGCGCCCTTCTGGTGCAGGCGATGGATGATGCGCACGGGCTGAATGAGCGCACGGAGCGCCCCGGTGCCTTGGCCGAAGCCGAGCGGCGCATGACGGATCTGCATGAGGAGGCTGTGCGCGCGCTGCTCACCACCCTGCGTCTTTCCCCAGCCGATATTGATGCCGTGGGTTTTCATGGCCAGACGGTGATTCACCGCCCCGATGCGCGCCTCACCGTACAGATTGGTGAGGGGCAGCGTCTGGCTTCCGCTCTGGGTGTGCCGGTGGTGGCGGATTTTCGCGCGGCGGATGTAGCTGCTGGCGGGCAGGGGGCACCGCTGGTGCCGGTGTTCCATGCCGCGCTGGCCGCCGGGCTGGGTGGAAAGGGGCGCTGGCCTTTGGCGGTGCTGAATGTGGGCGGGGTGGCGAATGTCACCGTGCTTTCCCCGGATGCCCCGCCTGTGGCCTGTGATGCCGGCCCCGGAAATGCCCTGCTGGATGATTTCATGATGACCCGCACTGGCCGCCCTTTTGATGGGGATGGCGCAACGGCCGCACGCGGGCAAGTGGATGAGGCCCTGCTGGCACTGTGGCTGGACCACCCCTTCTTCCGCCAGAGTGGACCAAAATCACTGGATCGCAATGCGTTTCGCGTCTTTGTCGCCAGCCGGGGAGACCTCAATGCTCTTTCACTGGAAGATGGCGCGGCGACATTAACCGCCCTCACCGCCGCTACGGTTGCCGATTTTGTGAACCATCTGCCGCAGGCCCCGCGCCGCTGGATTATTGCCGGCGGCGGCGCGCGCAACCCCACATTATGCGCCATGCTGGGTACGCGGCTTGGGGTGCCGGTTGAGCAGGCCGAAAGTGTGGGGTGGTCTGCCGATGCGCTGGAGGCGCATGCCTTCGGCTTCCTTGCCGTCCGCTCATTGTGCGGGCTGCCGCTTACCTTCCCCAGCACAACGGGCGTATCTGCACCGCTCACAGGCGGAGTGTGCTTCCGTCCGTAAGGTCATGTGCTGCAATGCAGGTGATAGGTGTAGAACTTCTGCTCCCGCACCCAGCCACAGCTTTCGTAAAGTGCCTGCCCGGGCAGGTTGTCGATAGCTGTGATAAGGGAAAGTCGAGCAGCCCCAAGTGCGTGTGCGTGGTTTGCCGCGGCTTCCAGAAGAGCGCGGCCCGTGCCGGTGCGCCGGGCCTGAGGTGCAACAAACAGATCATTCAATACAAACACGCGCTGCATCAGCACAGATGAAAAGGTCGGGAAAAGCTGGGTAAAGCCCACTGCCTGTCCCTCCTTTTCCGCAACAAACAGCACAGATTGCCCATGTTCAAACCGCGCCCGTAAAAAGGCGCGCGCGCCCTCAATATCGGCAGGCTGCTTGTAGAACTGCCGGTAGGCATCCAGAAGCAGCGCGAGGGAATCTAGATCAGCCAGCACAGCCTGACGGATAAGGGGCATGATCTTTTCTCCGGTCCAAACAGTTCAGGGCATGAAAAAGGGCCGGAAAAGCTCCGGCCCCTGAATGGTCTCTGGTCGTAACCGGAAAGGTTTCAGCCTTCGGCTTCCACCTTGCGGGAACCGGGCAGGCGCTTGTCGAGATAGGTTCCGACGACTTCCATCAGTTCATCAGTGCGGCCGTCGAAGAAGTGGTTTGCCCCTTCCACAACCTGCTGCTCGATGACAATACCCTTCTGCGTCTTCAGCTTCTCAACCAGCGTGGCCACGGCGGTGGTGGGCACCACGGCATCCTTGTCTCCATGCACAAACAGGCCGGAAGAAGGGCAGGGAGCGAGGAAGGAGAAGTCATACAGATTCGCAGGCGCGGCGACAGAGAGGAAGCCTTCCACCTCGGGCCGGCGCATCAGAAGCTGCATGCCGATCCAGGCCCCGAAGGAGAAGCCGGCGATCCAGCATGCGCGCGCATCCGGGTTGACAGACTGTGCCCAGTCAAGCGCCGCAGCGGCATCAGACAGCTCGCCGGTTCCGTGATCGAACGAGCCCTGTGAACGGCCCACGCCACGGAAATTGAAGCGGAGCACGGAGAAACCGCGGTTCACAAACTGGTAGTACAGATTATACACCACCGGATTGTTCATCGTTCCGCCAAACTGCGGATGCGGATGAAGAATGATGGCGATAGGTGCATTGCGGGTCTTGGCGGGCTGGTAACGACCTTCGAGCCGCCCCTTTTCTCCCGGAAAGATGACTTCAGGCATGAGAATCCGCAACCTCTGGGTAGCAATGCCGCGTGCAATGGAGAAAAATCAGCCGAATACCGACGGATCTCACATGCAAAGCACTGATGTTGACGCAACTTCAACAGAGCCGACACGATCCCCCATCATGTGGCCATGTCTTGACTTCAGGACAGGTGCAACCTATCGCTCGCGATCATTGCGTGTTGTTTCCAGCAACGTGTGAAAGGCGACTTAACGTTGCGTAATGGAAATGGACGGAATATGACATATGCCTTATGTTAAAGGCAATTGCAAGTAAAAGCCGGTTGTTGCAGGGCACGCGCATGCCGCGCATATGGTGCCCGTGATTTGGCGGAGCAGCCACATGTTGCGATGCCGTGTTGCCACAACTGGCTAGATGAGTCTGGATTTGAAGCCCATGGACTTTGAGGCCACGGCAGGGCAGGGCGCGGGCCATGCAAGCGGTTTGCCTGCAAGACGGCAGGTCTATCTCGATCATAATGCCACGTCCCCGCTGCGGCCAGAGGCGCGTGCGGCAGCGCTGGCCTGCATGGACGGGCCTTGCAATGCCTCTTCCATTCATACGCAGGGTCGTGCGGCGCGAGCTGTGCTGGAAAAGGCGCGTGCAGGTGTCGCCCGGCTTGTGGGGGCTGAAAGCCGCAATGTGATTTTTACCTCCGGTGCCACAGAAGCACTGGCGCTCTCTCTTCAGCCGGATTTCGAACTGGCGGGAAAGGGCGTGCATTGTGACGTGCTGCTGGCAAGCGCTGTCGAACATCCGGCGGTTCTGCGCGGTCACCGCTTTTCCGCTATGGAAACCATGGGGGTGGATGGCTCGGGCAGGCTGGATCTGAATGCGCTGGAAACCGCGCTGAAGCGCCATGCGGCGCTGGGGCATCGCGCATTGGTGGCCGTGATGGCGGCCAATAACGAGACGGGCGTGCTGCAGCCGGTGGAGGGCGCGACCCGCTTGGCTCACTCTTATAATGGCGTGGTGCTTTGTGATGCAGTGCAGGCCGCAGGTCGGATTCCGCTCGATATAACAACTCTGGGCGTGGATTTTCTTGCACTTTCCGCACACAAGATCGGCGGCTTGCAAGGGGCGGGAGCGCTGGTTTCGGCCCAGTCCACGCACCGTATGCCACCTCTTCTGGCCGGGGGCGGGCAGGAGCGCGGGCGGCGCGGGGGCACGGAGAATGTGCCAGCCATCTCCGCTTTTGGTGCTGCCGCGCATGTGGCGCAGGCCAGCCTTGAGCATGAAGCTGCGCGCTTGTGCATACTGCGCGACCAGCTGGAATGTGCTATTCTCAATGCCGTGCCGGGCGCTCATGTCATCGGGCGTGATGCTGATCGGCTGGCCAATACAATACTTGTGGCATTTGAAGATGTGCGGGCGGAAACACTGGTGATTGCGCTGGATATTGCCCATATCAGCGTGAGTGCAGGTGCGGCCTGTTCATCCGGCAAGGTTGGCGCTTCCCATGTGATGGCAGCTATGGGAGTGGATGCAGCTTATGCCAATGGTGCCGTGCGGCTTTCGCTCGGATGGTCGAGCGACAGGCGCGATGTGGATCTGGCGGTATCGGCCTTGTGCGAGGTTGTGCCGCGTGTGCGTGGCCGTTCCGTTCGGACGGCGTGAGACTTGACCCTCGGGCTTTGACCCCGTGCGGGAAAGGAGAAGAAAGATGCTTGCCCTTCGGGAGATCGTCGCTGATATGAGCGGTGCCTGCTTGCTTGGATTCGGCCCCCTTGCCGTGGCTGGCGGTGCTGTGCGCGCGGATTGCCTGCGCCCTTGCACAACCCTTGTCACTTTTTGAAGGCGCAGGAGCGGCCCGCATGGACAATATTCAGAGCAACGAGGCCAACCAGCCGCAGATCCACTCTGAGATCCCGGAAGCAGAGCTGACCCGGCTGACCGATGATATCGTGGATGCGCTGAAGAGCGTGTTTGACCCGGAAATCCCGGTGGATATTTATGAGCTGGGCCTTATCTACAAGGTCGATATTGCTGATGACCGTTCGGTTGCGGTGGAAATGACGCTGACCACGCCCAATTGCCCGGCAGCGGCCCAGTTGCCCAGCATGGTGGAGAATGCCGTTTCTTCCGTTCCGGGCGTATCTGGTGCATCGGTGGAGATCACGTTTGATCCACCATGGGACCAGAGCCGTATGTCTGAAGAAGCGCGTCTCACCCTTAATTTGTGGTGAGCCTCTTCTCGGCCCAGTTGATGCAGCAGGTTGGCAGGGGCGATATTTGACCAGATTCCGGCCTCAGATTCGCAAGTCTGGGGCCTTCTGCTTTTTGGGGCTGGTCTGCGGGCGTGCACATGTCTGTGGCCGATGAAGCTGGGCCGCCTTATCATAGTGTGACGCTGGTGCCATCAGGGCGGGGCGCACGCTTTTGCCATTGGTGATGCTGACAGATCGCACCAGATCGACTCATGCCAGTTGGCAAAGGCTGCCCGGCATCCTTGGTGCCACGCCCAAGCACGTCTTCGATGTCACGACAGGGAAGACGTGCTTTATGGCCAAAGATTCTTGATGGCGAGTGGCGAGCCTTTCTGGACCAGAGCTTCAATGTGAGGCACGGGGAGAGGCTTGCTGAAGAGGAAGCCTTGCCCCAGATCACAGCCATGTGCGTTCAGGAAGGCGAACTGGGCTTCAGTCTCGATGCCCTCTGCCACCACTTCCAGCCCAAGCGCCCGCGCCACAGCAATGATCGCATCCGCAATTTCGCTGTCTGCCACGGAGCGCGGCAGGTCATTCACAAAGCTGCGGTCAATCTTCAGCTTGTTAATGGGGAAGCGCTTGAGATAGCCGAGTGAGGAATAGCCGGTGCCGAAATCATCAAGCGCCAAGCGTACCCCCATGGCATGGAGACGCTCGCATTTCTTTTCGGCCTCAGCGCGCCTGTCAAACAGCACGCTCTCGGTGATTTCAATTTCCAGCCGCTCAGGGGAAAGACCCGCATTTTTCAGAACCTGCTCAACCCATTCACACAGATTGTCCCGGTTGAACTGGCGCGGGGAAAGGTTCACAGCGATGTAATCGCAGACCTTACCCTCCTTCAGCCACTGGGCCATTTGCCGGCAGGATTCCTCCATGACCCAGTCGCCCAGCGGTACGATCAGCCCGGTTTCTTCGGCAAGACCAATGAACTGACCGGGCATCACCAAGCCGTTTGTGGGGCTTTGCCAGCGAACCAGTGCCTCTACTCCGCGGACATGCCCGCTGGCCAGTTCGAGGAATGGCTGGAAGTGCAGCGTGAATTCATTGCGTGCAAGGGCGCGCCGCAGGTCGCGCTCCAGTTCCACCCGTGTCTTGGCTTCCTGGGTGAGGGCCTGGGTATAAAAGCTGAAGGCTCCGCGTCCATTGGCCTTGGCTTCTGAAAGAGCCGAATTGGCGTGCTGCATCAGCCCCTGTGCGGTAGAGGCATCGTCTGGCAGCAGGCTGATGCCGACACTGGCACCAATATAGGCCTCCATGCCATCTCCCAGCACATAAGGGGCGGCGAGGGCGCAGATGATCTGACTGGCGATGGTGCCGGCCTGCTCTGGCCCGGCCAGCCCTTCCAGCAGAACCACAAACTCATCCGCGCCATAGCGGCCCAGCGTGGCATTCACGCCGAGAACAGCGCGCATCCTCTCGGCCGAAATCCGCAGAACCTGATCTCCGGCCAGATGGCCAAAGCTCTCATTAATGGTTTTGAACCGGTCAAGATCGACACAAAGAACTGCACAGTGCGCACCGGGGCGACTGGCTGCATGGTCTACCAGCGATGCCAGAAGTGTCCGGTTCGGCAGGTCTGTCAGCGGATCGAAATGCGCCATGTGATCCAGCGCCTGCTCCGAACGCTTGATCTCGGTGATGTCATGGAAAGAGCCGACATAGCTTTGCGGCTGCCCTTCCTTGTCATAGGCTGTGGTAATAGACAGGTGCTCGAGAATGACAACGCCATCTTTTCGCCTGTTCCAGATCTCGCCTTCCCAACTCCCCACCTTTTTGATGGATGACCACATATTGGAATAGAAGTGCCGATCCTGCCGGCCAGACTGCATCAGGCGCATATTGCGGCCAATGACATCCTGCTCCTCATACCCGGTGATGCGTGTGAAGGACGGATTGACCGCCGAGATTTGCCCCTGAAGGTCTGTGATGACAATGCCTTCACGGGAATTGGCGAACACGGCCGCAGCCAGTTGCAGGCGCCGCCGGATCTGCTTGCGCTCGGTGACATCACCCAGCATGCCGACAATGCGGTACAGCGCGCCATTGTCATCCCGGCTGGCAAAACCACGGATGCGATATTCGCGAAATTCTGACTCTCCCGCCCCGTTTCCTTCCTTGAGCAGGCGCAGTTCGCACTCAAACAGCTGGGTCTGCCCCCTGCGCAGGTGCAGCCAGGCCGAACGGAAGATGTGGCGGTCGTCTGGATGCAGGCAGTATGACCAGAAATAGCGCAGATCCACAGCCTGTTGCGGTTGAATGCCCAGCAAGGCGCGGCAATGGTCGGAGAGGAACAGGCCGAGGGTCTTCCGGTCCCAGTCCCAAACCCCTTCTTCGGTGCCGCGCAGGGCCAGTTCAAACCGTTGCTGGCTTTCCCTTAATGCCTGTTCCTGCGCGCGGCGTTCCGTAATATCCTGAAAAACCTGTATGAAATAATCCGCCTGCCCCTGCGTTGCATGGGCCAGTGATGTGGTGCAGGCCAGCCAGATGGGTGAGCCATCCTTGCGAAGGTAGCACTCCTCTGCAGAGACGGAAGGCACTCGTCCTTCCCTCAGTTTTTGCCGGAAATCTGTGACCCGGGAAACTGAATCTGGCATGAGGAATTGCAGGCACTTTACGCCATCCAGCTCCTCCTTTTTAAAGCCAAGCATGGCGCACAGCGTATTGTTGACCCGCAAGATGGTGTGATCGAGCGTGATATGCGCAATTCCAACTGCGGCCTGTTCAAACGTGGCACGAAAACGGGCCTCGGCCCGACTGAGCGCATTGGCCTGTGCCAGCAGGCGCTGGCTGCTGCGCCGCTGGTTGCGCTGATAGATCGCCGCGCTGACAGCAACGGCGAGCAACAGGACAAGGCAGGCGACTGTCAAAGACAGAAGCGTCACCATTCTGACATTGTTGAGAATGGCATTGCGATCAATTTTCGCGACCAGAACCGACTGGACGGTGTCCACATTGGGGTCAAGAATAGGCTGCTTTACAGCCAGAACGGTCTTGCCATGATGGTCCAACCCGATGGCAGGCTCGCCCGCCTTGTCGGGAGAACCCGCAAAGTCATAGGTGCCGGCCTCAATTCGGGTGGTGAAGGGAGGAATTGAGCCGTCCCGCTGGGGTGAGGTCACCAGCCATGAGTTGTCCGGCTCGCGGCGCATAAGGAAAATATCGCTCGCCTGATTGTTCTTCAGGGCAGAGGATAAAGCGGCGTAGACCGTATTTTTCAGCTCGGCATGGATAATGACAGCCGCATGCAGTGTCGGCCTGCCTTCGGCTGAGACCTCCATCGGCATGATGAGGCTGGAGACATATTTTTGGTCAACTATCTGCCAAAAGGGCAGGATGACCGGCTTGCCCGACTGGACGGCCTTTTGCAGGGAGGGCTCGAGATGCGGGATGACAAGAGGGGGCGCCTGGGTTCCGGCGATAAGGTGGCCCGCCGCGTCATAAAGCTGAATATCAAAAAAGCCGAATGTGGACTGGAACGCCTTGAGTTGCTGCGTAAGGGTTTCCACGGCTTGCGGCGAACTGGTTACGGACCATTCGGCAAAAGTGGCCCGAAACTCGGAATTCCTGATAATGGCCTCAGCCGTCACCTTCCGGTGGCGGATGCGTTCCATGATCGAGGACTTCTGCAGTTCCACCACCGCATTGAGCATGCGTTGCTGTTCCTGAAGTAGTGCGCGGGTTGAATCTTGATACGAATATGTAACTGCAGCGACCAAAATCGCGAACATGACCAAGGGGACGACAATAAGAAACCATGGCCGAAGAAAGGACGACCCTGAAAAGCGATGGCGCTTCAATCTGCTGTTCATTTGTAAACTGCGAGAGAGGGGTTCATCTGTCTCACATGCCCATATGGTGTTGGTTCGCTATTGGTGCTTTCGCTCGGGTGGTTCTGTTTCACAGCGATACACTGCTGATCTGGAACAGGAATTCACCTGAATACCAGATTATACCAGTATTTTGTGTCTTCAATCCCGTTTCATGAATTTCTGGTAATAAGTTGGGGTCAAGTCACCACGGGCGGGCTTTGTATGCCAATTGTGGTTAAGGGGCCTGTTGTCTTTGGTTCCATGCACTGTGGATGGCGTGTGTACCCCTGTTTCCCGGGATGCCCCTTGTATCCGGCAAACGTGTCGCCCATGTGATAAGCTGCCGGTTGAAGATGGGCATGCAGGAGGTTTTGATGAGCGAGCTTTCCCTCTCTGGTGCGTCCACACGTACGGCGCCACCTGTGCTGAATATCACGGATACAGCGGCTGAGCGCTTGAAGGAACTGATTGCTGATCAGGATGAAGATGGCCTGATGCTGCGGCTTGGTGTGGCGAAAAGCGGTTGTGCCGGTATGGCCTACACCATGGACTATACGGATGAAATCTCGCCTTTTGATACGGTTGTGGATCAAAAGGGTGTGCGCGTGGTGATTGATTCCAAGGCGCTGATGTTTCTTCTGGGCACGGAAATGGACTTCAAGACCGATAAAATGTCGGCGCAGTTCGTGTTCAACAATCCCAATCAGGTTTCAGCCTGCGGATGCGGGGAGTCTGTGGAACTGTCCCCGGTCGATCCGGCCTCCTGTCCGCGCACATCTTCCTGAGCAGGTCGCCTCTTTCAAATCAGGGGAACCTTGCGTGGTTGCTCTGGCTTCATGTTGCGCATGAAGCTAAAAGAAGCATGTGCGGACGTGGCGGAACTGGTAGACGCAAGGGACTTAAAATCCCTCGCTTTCGGGCGTGCGGGTTCGATCCCCGCCGTCCGCACCATCTGGTTGCTGATATGTAGCCAAACAAAACGGCCTGCCCCATAACTGGAGGCAGGCCGTTTTGTTTGGCTACATATGCAGACCTTGCCTTCTGCGTCTTAGCGTTCCTGCGCCTTGGCCACATGATCGCGCAATTCATTCAATGAATCGAAGCGCACAATGCCATCTGGCAGTTCGGCCTGAATGGAGCCATCCGAATAGAGTGTATAGGCCATGCCTGCCACAATGCCGGATTTGAGAATGTAGGGCCCTTCTTCATCTGTTTCCGGCGTTTGTGGTGCTGCGTCTGTCTCTGCCTCGGCAGAACGGCGCAGGGGGGGAAGTTCCAGTACGCGGGTCGGGCGCTTGTCGGGAGAGTGTGCCTCATGAGCCGGGCTTTCGGAGCGGGAGACCAAATCCGGCGCAGGCGAGAGAGGGCGCAATTCCGGTGGCAGTTGATGGCGGACCAGAGGCGGGAAGCCCCTGTCTTCCGGTGCGGGACTATGGCTCCGGGCGTCCTCTTCTTCTTCGTCTTCCATGGCGGGTTCAGAAAACCCTGCCGGTTCGCTCACCACCCGCTCAAGCGGTGCCGCGGCCCGGGAAGAGGGGGCGGGCTGGGCCATGGATGCCCGGTCAATGGTTGCTTCCAGCCGCTGGGAAAAGCGCTCCAGCTGGCGCAGCACCAGTCCCATTGCCATGATGACAAAGCCACCTGATGCTGCAACGGCTCCGGTGGTGATGAGCGTGTTGCCGAATGTGGATACGAAAATGGAGATGCCGAGGACGATGACAGCGAGGCCCGCCAACGCGATCAAAAGGCCCAGCAGGACAAGAAACCACCACATCTCGTTACTCCGTTACAATTTTCTGATGGGGAGCCTGATGGTTCCCCAAATGGCGTTGTCACGTGGTGCTGCCCCCATAAATTGGTGACATCATGGTTGTTTGAAGACACACTCCGCCCTATCTAGATCAAAGCTCGGAAACGAGGGGTATTGCGCCATGTCGTCTGGACCTGTTCCGGCCCGGACCTCGCACCCCAAACCGGGCCCGACGCCGGAACGTTGAGCGGAGAAGTGTCATGTCCTTTACGCTGCCCGACCTGCCTTATGCCTATGATGCCCTGAACCCGTACATGTCACGGGAGACGCTTGAGTATCACCACGACAAGCACCACCTTGCCTATGTCAATAATGGCAACAATCTCCTAAAGGGAACTGAATTTGAAGGAAAATCCCTGGAAGAGATCGTGAAGGGTTCTTTCGGCAAGAATGCCGGGCTCTTCAACAATGCCGGCCAGCACTATAACCACCTGCACTTCTGGAACTGGATGAAGCCCAATGGCGGCGGTTCCATCCCCGGTGAGCTTGAGAAGAAGATCATCGAGGATTTCGGTTCGGTCGAGAAGTTCAAGGAAGACTTCATCGCTGCCGGCGTTGGCCAGTTTGGTTCCGGCTGGGCCTGGTTGTCCGTGAAGGATGGCAAGCTCGAGGTCTCCAAGACCGCGAATGGCGAGAACCCGCTGGTGTACGGCGCAACCCCGATTCTGGGCGCGGATGTGTGGGAACATTCCTACTACATCGATTATCGCAACCGTCGCCCCGATTACATGAAGGCCTTCATTGAAAGCCTCGTGAACTGGGATTATGTCGCCGAGCTGTACAGCAAGGCTGTCTGATCACTGATACGATAAGCTTTGATAGCGCCCTGCCTCCTTGTGAGGCGGGGCGTTTTCTTTTGCATGGTTGAGATCAGATCCAGCGCAGGCGGCGGAAGGCCCACAGGAAAAACAGGCCCAGCAGCACCAGAATGACGCTGACAATCCAGAACCCCTCGCCATCCCCTTCACCGGGAATGCCGCCCACATTCATGCCGAACATGCCGGAGATGAGGGTGAGCGGGGCAAAGACCACCGTCACCACAGCCAGAACCAGCATGGACTGGTTCATCTGTTCCGCACGGCGATCCACCATCTGGTCCCGGATAACGGCGGCACGTTCGCGCACACTGTCCAGCTCTTCGGCAAAGCGGGTCACACGGTCTGCGGCATCGCGCAGGCGGTTGCGGTCTCGCGGGCCAAGCCAGTCATCATCTTCCAGCGAGAAGTGGTTCAGGGCCTCGCGCTGGGGGGCAATGTGCCGCCGCAGCTTGATCGCCACCCGGCGCAGCACCGAAATCCGCGGCAGCAGTTCGGAGTTCTGGGCGGTCGGTACCTGATCTTCAAGCTCATCGGCCTGATCGATCAGGTTGGTGACGACCGCATCCAGCCGGTCCACAAACCGCATGGCCAGTTCCGCGACAAACTCTCCCTGCGAGCGCGGGCAGCGGCCGCGATCCAGCATGTCCTCAAAATCCGCAAAGGCAGACAGGGGCTCATGCCGCACTGTAATGACCTGTCTGGGGTCAACCCACATATGGGCGGTGATCAGCTCTTCCGGTAGCGAGTTGCGTTGCAGATTGATGCCGCGCAGGGAGAGCAGCGCGCCATCTGCAAGGAAAACGCAGCGCGGCCGCGCCTCAGATTCCTCAATGGCCTCCAGCGCTGAAGGATCAATGCCGCTCTTGTGCTTCAGCCACTCCTGCGGTGCGCCCTCGATAAAGTTGAAGTGCAACCAGCGAAAACCCTCTTTCGGCTGCGGGTCTGCAAGAATCTCAGGCCAGCCGATGCGGGTGGCAGCACCTTTGCCATCGAAGGACCAGGCGGTAATCAGGCCTTCAGCGTCAAAACTGGTCATGATTGCACTCATGTTCAGGGTGTCGGGCCTTATTTCGGCACGCCATTTATGATGAACAGGGCGTTCAGGAACTGGTCTGGCGGGAACTCACCAAAAGTATTGGCGTAGATATTGCGGACACGCTCGGAGCGATAGAGGTCTGCCAGCGTGCCATCCACCAGCAGGCGGAAGGCATTGTCGCCACGTGGCAGGGGCAGGGCATAGGTCTCGAAAGTGAAATACTGGTCCGACAGGTTCAGCTCACGGCTGTAGGGGCTGTGGGTGATGAGATAATTGAGAATGCCCCGATCCCCGAAATAGGCATCCAGCTTGCCTTCCGCCAGCATGCGCAAGCCTTCCGGATGGTCGTTTACCGTGATGACGGTGGCGGGAACCTGCATCTCGGTCAGTGTCTTGCGCAGGGTTTCCTCGGTCGTGGTGTTTTTCAGCACGCCGATCTGCCTGCCCTTGAGATCCTCAATGCCCTTTACGGCGGGGCCGCGCGTCACCACGCTGGCACCATCCAGAAATGTGGGCAGGGAGAAGTCCATATGCGCGCGGCGTGACATGGTCATGGAAAAGGGATCGCACAGAACATCCACGCGCCCGTCGCTCACCACCTTGGTGCGGTCCTCGGCAGAGACTTCCACATATTCGATATCGAGCTTGGGCAGCTTCAGCGCGCTCTGCACATTGCGCGCCACCTCCCGGCACAGATCGACAATATAGCCGGAGATCTTTCCATCATTGGCGACATAGGAATAGGGCGGGGCATGGTAGCGATAGCCGATGCGGAACTTCCCGGTTTCCGCCACGCGCTCCAGCGTGCCAGCACTGGCAGGGGTGTGCAGGGCACTTAGGGAGAAGGCAACCAGCGCGGACATGAGCAGGGCCGAACCGCTGGCGCAAAGCGCGCGGACAGGTGCCGTGCGACCGGATCTGAACAGGCTCATGACCATGAATACCCCCTGTAACTGGTCGCGATAAATCTGGAACCTGAACAGATGTGCGATTCCGCCGCGCATGCTGCCATTGTGGACGCCAATTGACTACCGCCACAATCGAAACAAACGTATGAATCTGGACATGAAAAAAGCGGCGAGGCTTTCCGGCATCACCGCTTTTTCATGTTCAGTGCGTGTTGTCTCAGCGCTCGGCGAAAGCCTTCTCGATCACATAGTGACCGGGATCAGACTGGCTGCCTTCCTTGAAGCCGCGGGACTCCAGCAGTTCCACCAGATCCTTCAGCATGGCTGGGCTGCCGCACAGCATCAGGCGGTCTTCTTCCGGTGTGATTTCGGGCAGGCCAATATCCTCGAACAGCTTGCCGGAATTGATAAGGGTGGTGATGCGGCCCTGATTGCGGAAGGGTTCGCGCGTCACGGTCGGGTAATAGATGAGCTTCTGCTTCACCTCTTCGCCGATATACTCGTTTTCCGGCAATTCACGGGTGAAGAAGTCCTCATAGGCCAGCTCTGCCACCGTGCGGGTGCCATGCACCAGAATCACCTTCTCGAAACGCTCATAGGCGTCCGGGTCCTTCGTCACCGAAAGGAAGGGCGCAAGGCCGGTGCCGGTGGACAGCAGATACAGGCGCTTGCCGGGCAGCAGGTTGTCCTGAATCAGGGTGCCGGTGGGCTTGCGGCCGATGAGGATCTTGTCTCCCACCTGAAGATGCTGAAGGCGCGAGGTGAGCGGGCCATTGGGCACCTTGATGGAGAAAAACTCCAGATCCTCTTCATAATTTGCGCTGGCCAGCGAATAGGCGCGCAGCAGCGGGCGGCCTTCCACCATCAGGCCAATCATCGCGAACTGCCCGTTGAGGAAGCGGAAGCCCGTATCGCGCGTGCAGGTGAAGGAGAAGAGATTGTCTGTCCAGTGATGAACGCTCTTCACGGTTTCTTCGTTGAGGTTCTTACTCATCTCTTGGTCCGCTGGAGGCTGGGAAGACTGGGCGGCACAGGGTCGCTCAATCAACGTATGGAATGTGTATAAATTCTGATTTCACTCTACATCATGTTTATGGCGGATAGAAGTGCGTCAGCCTGTCCCGTCGGCATTTTCATGCTTTCAGGTGGGTGAATTGTCCTGATCCGGGGTCTGGGGGCCGAGCAGGGCATCCACCACCTGTTTGGCGCGCTGCTCCCATGGAGCGCTGCGCACGCTGAAAGTGCGCTCGAACAGGTCACTGGCGAGAACAGAGTTTTGCGGACGCCGGGCCGGGGTCGGGTAATCTGCCGTGGTGATGGGGGCAACTTCCGGGTGGCGGCCGGTATGGGGAGCGGCAGCTTCAATAATGGCGCTGGCAAAGCCATGCCATGTGGTCGCCCCGGTTCCTGCGAAATGATAGGTGCCCCAGCGGGCATCTCCGCGTGCTGCTGCATGGGCCGCCGCCAGCAGGGCGGTGGCGATATCCTGTGTGGCGGTGGGGCAGCCGTGCTGGTCTGCCACAATGGTCAGCCGGTCACGCTCACCGGCAAGACGCAGCATGGTTTTCAGAAAATTGTTGCCATAGGCACCATAGACCCATGCGGTGCGGATGATGATATGGCGCTCCATCGCGGCGCGAATGGCAGCCTCGCCCGCAGCCTTGGTGCGCCCATAAATACCCAGAGGCTTGACTGGATCGCTCTCGACATAAGCGGTCGGCTTGGTGCCATCAAACACATAATCGGTCGAGATATGAATGAGGGGAATGCGGGCATGGGCGCAGCGCTCGGCGATGAGGCCGGGGGCGAGGGCATTGATACGGGCCGCCTGTTCCGGTTCACTTTCCGCCTTGTCCACAGCGGTATAGGCGGCGGCATTGATGAGCACATCCGGCTGGCTCTTCTCAATGGCGCGGGCAACGGCCACCGGGTCTGTAATATCGAGTGCGGCCCGGTCGAGTGCCGTCACATCATGCCCCTGCCTGCGCGCCAGCGCGCTGACTTCCTGTCCCACCTGTCCCGCCGCACCAAAAAGAAGAATGTGCATGAAGTTGGCCCCCGGAAAGCGTTGCTTCCCTTTACCCGACACAGCAGGGGTGAGGGAAACAGATTTGTGCACATCCGCCCTCGCAAAAGCGCATGGGTGCAATATTCGGTTTGCTCATCAGGCCGCGGGGCGGGGCAGCACGCGCAGCACCACATCCGGCTCCGGGCGGCATGAAAGATGAGAGAGGGCACGCGGTTCTGGCCCGCCCGCCAAATGCAGCCGGGTGGAGGAGAGCAGGCCGCGCAGAAGCTGTGAGATCAGCGCAAGGGTAAGGTCAACGCCAGCAGGAGCCGTGAGGGCGTAAGGCCGCGTGGCCAGACCAAAGGGAATGAAAGCCGCAGGCGTGACTGCCGGTGGCTGGCCTTCCTTGCCTGCTTCCATCCCGCCATCCAGCCAACGCTCGGGTGAAAAGGAATCCGGTTTCGCCCAGAAGGCGTGATGGCGATGCAGGGTGCGCGGGGAAATCGCTGCAAGAGTGCCGGCTGGTTGCGCATTCAGGTTCTGGCTCACCCGCAGGAACAGCCCGAAGGGAGGATGCAGCCTCAGCGTTTCAGATATCAGCGCCTGCATCACGGATTCAGCAGGGTGCCCTTCAAACCGGGCATCGGCCGCACCGCCCAGCACCGGAGCATAGCCAAGAGCCAGAGCCGCGCCTTCCTGCAAAAGCTGGTCCCGTGCCAGTTCATAGGCCAGCCAGCCCACTGTGGAAGCCACCCCTTCCGTCGTGAACAGCAGCAGGGCGATGATCTGGTCGAGCGCGGCATCTGTTTGTCCCGGATCAGAAAAAGGGCCTTTTCTCGCGCTTTTCTGAAGGGTCGGCAGAATATGCACCTGCACCAGAGCGCGCAGATCTGCACCGGTTTTCCCAAGTCCGAGACCACGCACCATGCTGGCACGGGCTTGCGCACTGTCTTGCGCCAGCAGAAGCGGCAAAAGCTGGGCCTGCTGCATGGCGCGGGCCTGAAGTGCTGCAAACCGCCGGGTGATTTCAGGCTTCACCGGCGTATCCAGAAGGGCGCAGAGCAGGCTCTCCAGCACCAGCTGATACAGATCCTGCCCGATAGGGGCAGGGGCGCTTTTGCGCGCCAGCCATTGCGTGATGAAGCCTTGCAGGCGGCTATGGGCTTCTGCCTCCACATGCGGCAGGGCTTGTGCGGTTTCCATTGCGGAAAGAAGTGTTGTTTCTCCCGCCCAGCCATCGGTAAGCGGCTTCATTAGGGCTGTCAGGGCCGGAGCTGGCTGCGCCGTTTCATCGGCCAGAATCCGTGCGGCCAGTTCTGGCTCATTGACAAGCAGCAAGGGCTGAAAGGGCAGGCGATAATGGATCGTCTGCTCTTTCAGCGGGGCAGTGCCCAGAAAGGAAAGGGGGTCTCCCGCCATATGGGCGTACAGGCGCGCCATGGGAGGCATGTGGCCCAGCACCCGTGCGCCAAAACGTTTCAGAACAAGAATAGCCGGGCCTCCCTCACGCCAGACAGGGCACCCCATCCAGAAATGGGCAGCCCCGGTCTTGCGTTTCAGCGCTCTTGCACCTCAGCCAATGGCGAGGGGCTTGTCGCTGGAACCCCACTCGGTCCAGGAGCCGTCATAGAGTGCCTGCGGCGGCTTGCCGATGCTCTCCAGCGCAACCCACAGCACGGAGGCGGTGACACCCGAACCGCAGGATGTGACAACCGGGCGAGACAGATCCACACCTGCCGCTTCCAGCGCAGCCTTTACTTTTTCAGGGCTTGCCAGTTCGCCATTTTCAACAACCGTACCAAAGGGCAGGTTCAGCGCGCCCGGAATATGGCCCGCGCGCAGGCCGGGACGTGGTTCCGGTTCTTCCCCCCGAAAGCGGGTGGCAGCGCGTGCATCGAGAATCTGGGCCGAATGATCGGCGCTGATCTGCGCCACCTGCTCGATATCAGCCACACGGCGTGCATCAAAGTGGACATTGAATTGTGCGGCCGGGCGGTTGGCCTTGCCGCTTTCCACCGGGCGCCCTTCCGCCAGCCAGCGGGGCAGGCCACCGGCAAGAATATGCACCTTCTGCGCACCAAAGGTCTTGAGGGTCCACCATACACGCGGGGCCGAGAACAGGCCCACACTGTCATAAATCACGATGCGCGCATCATCGCTGATGCCAAGCGCGCCGACAGAAGCTGCAAAGGCTTCCGGGGTTGGCAGCATGTGGGGCAGGCTGGAAGAGCGGTCCGAAATCGCATCCAGATCAAAGAAGACAGCACCGGGAATGTGCTGCTCCTCAAATTCCTTCAGGCCACTGCGTCCGGCAGCCGGCATGTGCCATGAGGCATCCACCACCACCAGATCCGGCGCGCCAAGCTGATCGGCCAGCCATGCGGTTGAGACGAAGATTCCGGACGTGCTCATGTCATCCCCTCAAAAGCGCATAACTGCAATTCAGTGTGTTCTAGACCAGAACGTTCGGCAACTCCACCTTGCGCTCCAGCCAGCCGGGCACCGGCAGGTTCTGGCTGCGCAGGAAGGCCGGATTGAAGAGCTTGGATTGATAGCGCGTGCCATAGTCCGCCAGAATGGTGACAATGGTGTGCCCCGGCCCCATTTCGCGCGCAAGCCGAATGGCCCCGGCAATATTGACGCCGGAAGAGGTGCCCACGCACAGCCCTTCATGCTCCAGCAGATCAAAGATCAGCGGAACCGATT
Organism: Xanthobacter sp.; assembly: GCA_034676585.1. Lineage (GTDB taxonomy): Bacteria > Pseudomonadota > Alphaproteobacteria > Rhizobiales > Xanthobacteraceae > Xanthobacter. The sequence goes on from JAUCBY010000001.1 coordinate 843,096, forward strand.
CCGTATCGGGAATCTGGAATGCAATATCAACCGGCGCATCTTGCAGATTGGCGGTGATGCGACCTTGCCCGATGCCCTCGGTGATGGAAGAGCCTTCGGCCTTCAGTTCGCCGCTGGTGTAATAGGAATAAAGCGCCGCACCGGGCGGATCAGCAAGGCCGATCTGGATGGCGCTGTTACGCTCTTTCAGCGCAATGCCGGTGCCGGCCAGCGTGCCGCCAGTACCCACCGCGCAGATGAAGCCATCCACCTTGCCGTCTGTCTGTTCGAAGATTTCGGGGCCGGTGGTGTCGATATGCGCCTGCCGGTTGGCAATATTATCGAACTGGTTGGCCCATATGGCCCCGTTCGGTTCGGTTTTCGCGAGGGCCTCGGCAAGGCGGCCGGAAACCTTCACATAATTGTTCGGGTTGGAGTAGGGCACAGCCGGAACCTCAACCAGCGTTGCGCCGGCAAGCTTCAGCATGTCCTTCTTTTCCTGGGACTGGGTTTCGGGAATGACGATGACCGTGCGAAAGCCGAAAGGGGCGGCGACCAGCGCAAGACCAATGCCGGTATTGCCTGCCGTGCCTTCCACAATCACCCCGCCGGGCCGCAGTGCTCCGCGCGCAATCGCATCCTGAATGATGCCAAGTGCCGCACGATCCTTCACCGATTGCCCCGGATTCATGAATTCCGCCTTGCCGAGAATCTCGCACCCGGTTTCCTCGGAAGCGCGCTTCAGGCGGATAAGCGGTGTGTGACCAATCGATTCCACAAGGCCGTTACGGATCATGACGCGGTAAACCCTCAGGCAAATTCAGTATTCAGGCTAACTCACCAACCCTATCTGATCAATGTTATCAAGTCCAATAAAAACATGTACATTCATGACAATTCACATGAATTCTACGCATAAATATGCTACGGCTTTGCAGTCGGCAAGGGCGCTTGATGGCCCTTGCCGTGCCGTTTCATTTATTTTTCAGGCTTCTTGCCGGGTTTCTCATGCTTGCCAGATGGGCGTTGAACGCTGGCATTGATGGTCTTCTGGTTGGCATCCTGTGCCTGTTTCACCAGTTCCAGCCAGAAATCCATGGGGGAGAAGGACGTATTTTGCCCATCAGCCCCTCTGGAGCCGGCAACAGGAGGCTGAAGGCTCTGCTGCAAACCTTGCTGAAAGCCCTGCACCAGCATTTGCGCGAACAGGTCCTGCAACTCCGTGAAGGGGTTGCAGGGAGCGGGCGTAGCCGAACCCGAGCCGGGAGCCGGGGGTGCCGGCTGGGGTGGGGTCGCCTGCACGCCTCCCGCCAAAGCTGGTGAGGGTTGCACTGCTCCTGCCGGGGGCTGGGGCATCGCCGGGCCGGGGGCACCGGATTGCGCCATTGTATTGGTCATGGCGTTGACCACATCCTGCCAGCTTGAAGCCTGAGGCGGCGGAGGTGGAGGGGGCGATGCCAGCTTCATGCCATGGGAGATGGCATCTGCCCAAGGGTTGCTGTTGCCTCCCCAGACATGCCCCAAGTTCTGCCACGGGTTGTTCGCGCCATAGGGGGCGGCACCGCCGGCAGCGGAAGAGAACGCCATAAAGGCATCCATCCATGGGTTTCCGGAGGAAATGGGCGCTCTGCGCTGCTGTGTTTCACCCAGCGGCATGCGGCTGAGCATGGCTGCGGCCATCTGTTGCAAGGAGCCAGAGGCCGCAAGGGACTTCGCCAGCGTATCAACGAACAGGCCCGCCATTGCCGGCATGGCCTGTTTGACAACAGCCGCACTGAGGCCCGTGGAGGCGGCGACCTGAGTGGCAACAGCCTTGCTGACTTCCGAAGAACCAAAAACCGTATTCAGCGAACTCATGCCAGCCTGCGTCAGAGGCAGCGGCTGCTCGCCGCCAGTTGGCCGTGCCGGGGCAAAACCCGGCATGCCAAACCCGGAAGGGGCAGCGCCGACTTTGACATTTGGGGCCGGATAGGCCGCAGAGGGCACCGAGCCCGCGGGTTGGGCATTATAGAGAGCGGCATAAGGGCCGCTCATCATCATATTGGTGAAGGCTTTCATCGAATCGGGAGAGCGCGCCATATCCCGGAAGGCATCAAGAAAAGCCGGCATCATGGCTTCTGCGGTGGCCTGTGCCTGCTGCATGGAAAGTCCACAGATCCGCGCCAGGTTTTCAAGCCCCTTGCCGTCCTGTGCGGTGCGCAGCATCTCCACAAACTGGTCCATCGGCCTTCTCCGCTTGCTGGCACATGCGATGGCATCTTTCCTGCCTGTCACTGTGCCTCTTTTTGTGCTGGCCTGCGGCCATGCTGTTTTGTGCTCTGTGTCTTCCGGATAAGTGCTTTCATGAAAGCCATGTCGGAAGAGGCCGATCTTACCCCATCAAAATACAGGAAACCTGATCTGCATGGGCTGCATCTTGGATACCTATCTTGATAATATACAGTATTTTGAAATGGCTTTGCATCTTGAAACGCACAAGCCCGTATTCTTTCGTATCAAGGCGATATCACCCTGCATGTTTTGATGCTCAAGCATGCAGCGGCGAATATGAGATAAAATCTGTTTTGTTACTCTCATGCGCCACCATGATGGGCCGGAGGCGCAGAGGCAAGATGATACGGTTCGGGCTGCGGAAGGCAATGCTGTTTGAGGGCTGGGCCGAACTTCTGCGTGGCAGGCAAGTTGCAAACAAAAGCCCGCCATGGGGCGGGCCTTGTCATTTCATGCTCTTACGTGCGCGCGTGTCTTGACCCCCCGCGTCACATCAGGGCTTCGAGACCCTTCTGGAAGCCGTTCAGGCTGAGGGGCACGCCAATGCCTTCTTCCGGGGTCTGGAAGATGATGAAAGTGGCCTGCTTGCCGGTCTTGAGGCGGTTCAGCAGCGTGTCGTCCATCACCACTTCAGCCACGCAGCCATTGGGCAGGCACCGCACGAAACCGGCGCGACCCACATCCTCATCATCAATCTTGAGACCAAGACCGGCTGGCAGCAGCACGCCCAGCGGCGCAAGCACGCGCAGCAGGCGGTTTTTTTCATCTGCTGTTTTCAGCACAATGACGGTGAGGCCGACATTCGGGCGGTCTTCAGCCAGAACGGATTGCAGCAGCACGCACTGTTCGGCCTGCGCACCGGGTGGGGTGTCGCACCGGATCTGCCAGTCCCCATGAGTGGATTTGACAGCACCTTGTGCGGATGCCGGGACAGAGGCGGCAAGAAGGCCGCCGACCACTGTAACCGCTGCCAGAAGAGGGCGCAGCGCGCCTCCCGGCCAACGCATGGCGACGCGCGATGGTGCGGTCTTTGACGGATGGTGACCACGAAACGACACGACCATCAATCACAACTCCAGAAACGGTTCGGGGAAGGCGCATGGCCTGTTTCCCCACCGCTGTAACGCATTTTATCAACCAGAGCCTTAATGCTCAGGGTTTCCTGTCAAGAATGCGGCGGCCTTGCAAATAAGGCTGACAATCACCGGGATTGGCCGCATTCTCGCATTTGCTGTTCCTATTGCGCTGGCTTGGTCACCAGGAACGGGCCAATCGCCACCCAGTTCAGCCCGGAATGGGTCAGCACATGCACCGCATCACGCGGATGGTGCACCAGCGGCAGCCCATGCAGGTTCAGCGAGGTGTTGAGAACCGCACCGACGCCTGAAAGCCCGGCAAAGCGGTGGATAAGGTCCCAGTAATCCGGGTTCATTTCCTTGGTCACCACCTGCGGGCGGCAGGTGCGGTCATAAGGGTGAATGCCGGCCTTGAGCAGCTTTCCGCCCGCCTCTGTCGTCTCGAACGACAGGATCATATAGGGCGCGGCCACCTTCTTCGGATTCTGGAGATAGACGTCCTCATATTCAGCCGCAACGGAGGAGGCAAAGGGCATCCAGAAGTCGCGGCTCTTCACCATCTCGTTGATTTCGCGGATAATATCGGCGTCACGCGGGTCGCCCAGAATGGCGCGGTTGCCCAGCGAGCGGGCGCCGAACTCCTCGCGGCCAGCAAAGCGGCCAACCACATGCCCCTTGGCCAGCAGGTCTGCAACCGCCTGGTTGATATTCTCCGGCCGGGTCATGGTGATGGTGCCCTTGGCCAGATCTTCCGCCAGATCGGCCTCGATCTCCGCATCCGACCACTCCGGGCCGAGATAGAAGGGGCCGATGGGCTTGACGGTGGCCGGGCCGTGGCGCTCTGCCTGCGCCAGCCATGCCGCGCCAATGGCGTTGGTTTCATCGCCGCAGGAAGGGAAGATGAAGAGGCTGTCCACCTCTGGCATTTCCATGATGCGCTTGTTGGCCTTCACATTCATGAAGACGCCGCCGGAAAGGGCCAGCCGGCGAATGCCGGTTTCAGCAATGGCGCGGCGGACGAACTCGCTCAGCAGCTCCTCGGTGAAAAGCTGCACGCCGCCCATGATGTTGTCGAAGCGCTGCTCATAGAACAGTTCTTCCAGCTTGGGCTTGATGTGAAGCGTATGCGGCACGCCGGATGAGCGGCCCCAGACCGGGCTTGTCTCATCCACCCAGCGGAACAGTTCATGCAGCTTGTCGGCCATGCGGCGCGAGCCGGCGGGCGAGGCATAGGGGGCCATGCCCATGATCTTGTATTCATGCTCCAGTGGCACCATGCCGAGCATATAGGTGACCACGGCATAAAGCGTGCCGAACGAATCTGCATAAGGCACTTCGTGGAGCTGCCTGAGCGTGTTGTCCTGCCCGATGCTGACGGTGGCGCATTTGCCATCTCCGCCGCCATCCACGGTCAGAACCAGCACCGGCTCCTTGCGCTCGGCCTGCCCATAATAGGCGGTGGCGGCATGGCAGGTGTGGTGATCGTAAACCTTCAGCGCCTCGGGGCGGAAGCCCAGCGCCGTGTAGGCAGCCTCACGTTCCTGAAGGCGCTTGTGTTCCACCACGCCACGCAAGGGGGTCTTGCCCAGCTCGGTGCGCAACTGGCCCTTCCAGCCTCCCGCGCGGCGGAACAGGTCGATCCAGCCCGCCCGGTCCAGCGGCACGCTGGGCATGCCGGCAAGCGCCACGCATTCCACATCCGCAGCCTTGATGCCAAGGTCCTTCAGCAGCCACTCAATCGCCATGGTGGGAATATTGTGGAAATTCTTGATGCGGCGCGGCCGCTCTTCCTGAAGCGCACGCAGGGAACCATCCGGCAGCAGGGCAGCGGCGGCGGCATTATGAGAATCAGTGATGCCGAAGATGGTCATCTGGGTCTCCTCGTGGAAACGGGGCTGCATTCAAGATCTGGCTGGGACTTTTGGCCTCAGCCGCTCAACCATGCAAGCCCTTCTTGGCGTAATGTGTCATCGCCGAAAAAGCGATGACAGGAAAGCGTTTCACCGAGAGGGGCAGGGCAATATAGGCACGCCTGTATCGTAAGCCTTTGATCTGGGTCTATGGCCTATATTGTCAGCGATTGTAATAGAGGTTTGGCCTGTTGCCTTCATGAAAATAGCCAAACAGTGCGGCCACGCCAGCAAACTGCAACAGAATACCCGGCAACAGGGCTGCAAAGTCTCCCAGACTGATCCCGGCTGGAGACATGAGGTCGCGGATGGCGAACTGGCACCATGCGGAAACCAGCGCCCATACCCCCAGCAGCAGCGGGGCAATCCTCAGGGCATGGCGCGAGCGCGTCACTGTCATGAAGACAAAGCTCGCCCCCCACAGAAACAGCGCCATATGGGGAATGACCCCCAATCGCAGCACCTGTGCAGAAAGGGTGCCGCCCGCAAACGTCTCCTGAAGCGCCCACCACAGCCCGCTGAAACCGTTCACCATCACCAGTGAGAACAGGCCAGCCAGGGGCAGGGCCGTGATGCCGCAGGCACACCAGAAGATCCACGCCAGCGGACCGCCAAGCCGGATGCCAGCCTGCGCCGCAGCACTCCTGCGCCCTTTTCCCTCCCCATTCGCTCCGGTGCCTGTGGAGCGGGGTGCGCGGCGGGGCGGGGCTTGATCTGACGGCTGGCTCATATGCGTTCCATAGAGCATTTTCGAGCGAAGTGGATACCGGTTCGCATGAAGAAAATGGGATGGGCCAGAGAATGCGGGTGCTTTGCTGTTTCATAAAAAGGGCAAAGCACCCGCGCATTTTCGAGCGAGACGATCATTCGATTGTGTGATGAAGATGGGGGCAGATGACGAGCCGCTGCATCAGGGGTGCAGCATCGGGGCGCCATCTTCAAAGCGGTCATGCCAACTGGGCTGCGCATCGGGATAAGGCAGGGCCGTTGCCGCGAAAACACCGCGCGCCACAGCCCGTGCAAGTACGGTGGATGCTGCCGTGCCAAGACGCGCAAGATCCGGCAAGGGGCGCTCCAGCGGGCGGCGGCCCGTGGCGAGAGCGAACACGCAGTCCCCATCCAGAGGGGTGTGAATCGGGAAAAGCGAGAGCGCCAGCCCATCCTGCGCCATGATGGCGAGGCGTCGGGTCTGCGCCGGGGTTAAAACCGCATCGCAGGCCACCACGGCGATGGTGGTGGCAAAGCGCGTTACCTCGCCCTTGAGGTCGGGTTGCAGGGCTTCGTCGGGGAAGGTGCGGGGCAGGCCCAGCCCACCAAACTCCCGGTCGCGCTCATAGGGGGCGGCGCGTAGATGCGGGCCTGCCCCGAAAATGGGGCTGCCCACTGCATTCACCGCCACAACAGCCCCCACCACATGGCCTGAGGGCAGGGTGATGGAGGCCGAACCCAACCCTCCCTTCACCGTGGCGGTGGTGGCCCCGGTGCCTGCACCGAAAGAGCCGAGGGAAAAGTCCACATCAGCAGCAGCCAGCGCATCCATGCCAAGCTGGCGATAGGGCGGCACCGCACCCCATTTCTTGTTGCCGCCATTCAGCAAATCAAACAGCACCGCGCCGGGCACGATGGGCACTCGCGCATCGCCCACCGCAAAGCCGCGCCCGGCCTGTGCCAGTGCAGCCATGACGCCGGAGGCCGCATCCAGCCCGAAGGCCGAGCCGCCGGAAAGGGTGATGGCATCCACGGTTTCCACGGTTGCCGCCGGGTCCAGCGCATCGGTCTCACGGGTGCCGGGGCCTCCGCCGCGCACATCCACTGCGGCGATGGTGGGCTCATCACACAGCACGACTGTCACCCCGGTGCCGATGGTCAGGTCAGTTGCATTTCCAACGCGAATGCCGGGAACATCGGTAATGAGATTGCGCATGTCAGCCCCTCTGCCTTTTCCTTTTGTAGGGGGGCGGGGGGGCAATCGTCCAGCCGTGTTGCAGCTTTGCACAGAGCCGGATGTGCGACATTTGCAGCCGGGACATCCCCGGCGCGGCGATGTGCATCTTGCCCCGCGCGCCGCTCCGGCCCATGAAGGGCGGGAACAGGGCGCGCCGCCATCCATAAGGCGTGCGGGCCCCTGAGCCGGTATATTGTGGATTTTCATGGCTGACGTCACGCTCCCCGCCGCCTTTCTGGCTGGCTTTGTGAGTTTCATCTCCCCCTGCGTTTTGCCGCTGGTGCCGCCCTATCTCATCTATCTGGGCGGCAGCACGCTGGATGATCTGGCGGGTGATGAGCCGGTGCCGGAAGTGGGCCTGCGGGCCATTGTCGGCTCGCTGCTGTTTGTCTGCGGCTTTACGGTGGTGTTCGTGCTGCTGGGGGCGGGGGCCTCTGCCATGGGGGCGGTGTTGCGCGCCCATATGGATCTGCTCTCCATCATTGCCGGTGTGGCCATCATGGTGATGGGCCTGAATTTCCTTGGCGTTTTCCGCATACCGCTCTTGAGCCGCACCGCGCGGGCAGATGTACGCCAGCCGGCGGGTCCGGGTGGGGCTTTCATCATGGGATTGGCCTTTGCCTTTGGCTGGACCCCCTGCCTTGGCCCGGTGCTGGGGGCGATTCTGGCCGTTGCCGGGTCTGAGGCGACCATCGCGCATGGGGCAATTCTGCTTGCCGTCTATTCGGCGGGGCTGGGCGTGCCCTTCATTGTGGCCGCCATTGCCGTGCGCCCCTTCCTGCGCGGGCTTTCCCACATGCGCAAGGCGCTGCCTGTTGTTGAAAAGGTGATGGGCGCATTGCTGGTTCTCACCGGCATCGCCTTCATGTCTGGCTGGATCGCCAATGCCAGCTTCTGGTTGCTGGAGACATTTCCTTTTCTGGCGACACTCGGCTAGGCGGGCGAAAGTGGGGTCATCCCCTGCTTTTGATATCTCTTCGCACAGGTGGCTTTCGCCGCGCGTCGCTTCTGGTTAGGGTGGCGGCTCATTTTGAGCCGTACAGAATTTGAGGGTGAGGACCAGTGCGTTACGTTTCTACTCGCGGTGAAGCTCCGATCCTGTCCTTTTCTGATGCGCTGCTGGCGGGCCTTGCCCGTGATGGCGGCCTTTATGTGCCGGAAAGCTGGCCCACCTTTTCCGCGGCAGACATTTCTGCGCTGGCGGGCAAGCCCTATGCGGATGTGGCCCGCGCCGTCATTTCCCCCTTCGTGGCCGGTTCCATTGATTCCGAGGCGCTGGATCTGATGATCTCGGATGCCTATGCCACCTTCCGCCACCCCGCCACCGCACCCATGGTGCAGGTAGCGCCAAACCGCTTTGTGCTGGAGCTGTTCCACGGCCCAACGCTCGCCTTCAAGGATGTGGCGATGCAGCTTCTGGCCCGCATGATGGATCATGTGCTGGCCAAGCGGAACACCCGCGCCACCATTGTGGGCGCGACCTCGGGCGATACCGGCAGCGCCGCCATTGAGGCCTTCAAGGGCTCTGATGCGGTGGATGTGTTCATTCTCTATCCGCATGGCCGCGTTTCCGAAGTGCAGCGCCGGCAGATGACCACCGTGGCCTCGCCAAACGTTCACGCCATTGCGGTGGAAGGCACGTTTGATGATTGTCAGGCCATGGTGAAGGCCATGTTCAACGCCCATGCCTTCCGCGACGAAATGGCGCTGGCGGGCGTGAACTCGATCAACTGGGCGCGCATCGTCGCGCAGGTGGTCTATTATTTCTATGCCGCGACAGCGCTGGGCGCGCCGCATCGCGAGGTTTCCTTCGTGGTGCCCACCGGCAATTTCGGCGATATTTTCGCGGGCTGGGTCGCCAAGAAGATGGGCCTGCCGGTGGCGGACCTGACCATCGCGACCAATGTGAACGATATTCTGGCCCGCACGCTGGAAACCGGCCACTATGAAGTGCGCGGCGTGCAGCCCTCGTCCTCGCCCTCCATGGATATTCAGGTCTCCTCCAATTTCGAGCGGCTGCTGTTTGAGGCGGTGGACCGGCACGCCTGCACGGTGCGCAATCTCATGGGTTCGCTCACCCAGTCCGGCACCTTCACCCTGCCGCAGGAAGGGCATGCCGCCATTGCCGCGGAATTCTCCGCCGGGCGTGCGGATGAGCTGGAAACCAAGGCCACCATCTCCAGCATGTGGAAGAAGGCCGGCTATCTGGTGGACCCGCACACCGCTGTGGCCCTTGATGTGGCCGATGAGGTGGAGCATGCGCCGGAAGTGCCGCAGGTGGTGCTTTCCACCGCGCACCCTGCCAAGTTCCCCGATGCGGTAGAGGCCGCCACCGGCATTCGCCCGCCGCTGCCGCCCCACATGGCAGACCTGCTGAAGCGCGAGGAGCGTGTGAGCGTGCTGCCCAACAGCCTTGAGGCGGTGCAGGACTTCATCCGCGCCCGGGCGCGTGTTTCAAAGGGCAGTGCGGCCTGAGGCGGTTACCAGCATGAGCGTCAAGGTCTCCACCCTCGATAATGGCATCACCGTTATCACCGATTCCATGCCGCATCTTGGCACCGCCTCGCTGGGCATATGGTCCGGCGCGGGGGCGCGTGATGAACGCGAGGATGAGCACGGCATCTCCCACTTTCTGGAGCATATGGCCTTCAAGGGCACGCGCCGCCGCACGGCCCGCCATATAGCCGAGGAAATCGAGCAGGTGGGAGGCGACATCAATGCCGCCACCTCGGTGGAGCAGACCTCCTATAATGTGCGGGTGCTGGGCGAGGATGTGGCGCTCGGCCTCGACATATTGAGCGATATTCTCACCGAACCCGCCTTCGCCCCCGAGGAGATGGAGCGAGAGAAAAATGTGATCGTGCAGGAGATCGGCTCGGTGCTGGATACGCCGGACGATCTTGTGTTCGATCTGTTTCAGGAGCAGGCCTATTCCGGGCAGGCCATCGGCCGTTCCATCCTCGGCACGCCGCAGACAGTGCGCGGCTTTGAGCGGGCACCACTTGCCGCCTATATGGCCCGCACCTATCGCGGGCCGGATATGGTGGTGGCTGCGGCGGGTGCTGTAGACCATGACCGCTTTCTGGAAGAGGCCGCCACCCGGCTGAAAAGCATTTCTTCCGAGGCCAAGCCGAAGTTGCCGCAGGCCCGCTATGAGGGCGGCGTGCGCCTTGTGGCGCGCGATCTGGAACAGGTGCATGTGCTGATCGGCCTTGAAGGCTGCGCCTATACCAATGATGACGTCCACGCGCTTCAGGTGCTCTCCGGCGTGCTGGGCGGCGGCATGTCCTCGCGCCTGTTTCAGGATGTGCGGGAGGATCGCGGCCTGTGCTACTCCATCTATGCCTTCCACTGGAGCTTTGCCGATACCGGCCTGTTCGGCGTCTATGCCGGCACGGATACGGGTGATGTGGGCGAGCTCTCCGAGGCGGTGGTGGAGCAGCTTCTGCGCATTGGCGAGGATGTGAGTGAAACCGAGATTGCACGGGCGCGGGCGCAAATGAAGGTGGGGCTGCTGGCGGCGCTTGAAAGCTCCGGCGCGCGGGCGGAACAGTTGGCCCGGCAGATTCTGGGCTTTGGCCGGGTTATTCCGGTGGAGGAAATCGTCGCGCGGGTGGATGCCGTGGATGTGGGCGCGGTGCAGCGCGTGGCGCGGGACCTGGTGGGCCGTGGCAAACCGACGCTGACAGCGCTTGGGCCGGAAGCAGGCCTTGATCCTGCCGCGCGGGCGGTGGAACGTCTGGTCTCGAATTAAGGCTCAGGCGCGCGGCTCATGTGGATGTTGCGTTCTCTTCTCGCTTCACCCCCGGTGCCGACCATTCCGGGGGAGGGAGTTTATCTGCGGGTTCCGCAGATGAGCGATTTCCAGCAATGGAGCGCCTTGCGCGCCTATAGTCGAGCCTTCCTCACGCCATGGGAGCCGGTGTGGCCGGCTGATGACCTGAGCCGCGCCGCATTCCGCCGCCGCATGGGGCGTTATGCACGCGATATGCAGGCGGATGAGGCCTATCCCTTCCTCATCTTCCGCGCGCGGGACCATGCCTTGATGGGTGGCCTGACGCTTTCCAATGTCCGGCGCGGGGCCTGTCAGGCGGCCGTTCTCGGTTACTGGATGGGCGAGCCGTTTGCCGGGAGAGGTTTCATGACAGCCGCCGTGCGGGCCCTGCTGCCTGTGGCACATGAGGTTCTGCATCTGCACAGGATAGAGGCCGTCTGCATTCCGCGAAATATTCCTTCCATCCACCTGCTCCGCACCTGCGGTTTTGTGCAGGAAGGGTATGCGCGCAAATATTTGTGCATCAATGGCGTTTGGGAAGACCACCTGATGTTTGCCCGGCTGAACAAGGATGACATCGCCCCCAATCCGGTGCGGATTGCAGTTCCGGCGGGCTGAACGCCTCCGTCAGATACTCTCCGGCATGCCTAACGCAGGATTTCGGGTGCCAGGTTGCGCGGGGCCAGCAAGGGCGGGGCAGGCGTGCCCGGAGGGGGAGCGGGTGGCCCAATCAGATGCTCCACAAGGGAGCTGGCTTCTGTTGCCTCACGCTGATGGCGCACGGCTTCCAGCAATTGCTGTGCTGCGCCGGAGCGCTCAATCAGGCTGATCGGGTCCGCCATGATGCGAGGCGCAGTCCACGGTCCCTGTATCATGAAGGGCAGGTCGATCCTCTTGGCCTCTGCCGGCTGCTCGCCGGAAGGACGCAGGGAAGCCAGACCGTGCAGATCCAGCATCCTTGTCTTGATAGAGATCCGCCCAACCATGGAAAGCTGCACCTGGTTTCCGCTCAGTTCCAGCATGTTGAGGGCAGCAATGCCATTCCTGATCTCCGCCTTGGTCTGGAGCTTCTGGAAGGGGGTGCGTCCGCCATGCGGGTCTGTACTGCCGGTGAGGGGCCGTCGCTCAATCCGGCGCAGGACGCGCGCCACATCAAAGCCGCTCAGGTAACCACCATTGCTTGAGAGGTTGAGCGTGCCGGACAGGTCCTGTGCAATCCCGGCAATGCTGCGTCCTTCCCCCTGAAGGCGGAAAGAGAGCGACCCCATCCCCTCGAAGCGGGTGAAGTCCACCAGATCCCCCAAAGCCTGCTCCAGCGTAATATTGGTGCATTCGGCTTCCACCTGCATGCTCAGGCCGCGCTGGTTGAGGCTGGCGCCACTCCAGCGCGGGGAAAGGGTGGCCGTTCCGCGGAGCATTCCACCCCAGCCGCTGGTTTGCCCAATCGCCAGAACCAGCTTGCCCTCATCAAGCACGGCACTCCCGGCCACAGTGGTGAAGGTGGCCGTGCCCGTGCTGACCTGACCTGCGGAAAAGCGCAGGTCCAGATCGAAACTGTCGAGCAGGTTGAGGTTGAGAGGGGTCGGGTTCCAGTCTTGCCCATTATTCACGGTGAGCTGAATGCGGTCATAGGGGCGCAGGTTCAGTTCATCCGCAGCGGCAGTGCCCTGTATTCTGGTTTTGGGCCCGGTCATGTTGACCAGAAAACCGCCATCCACCTTGTTCCCGTCCAGGCTGAGGCGGGTATTGGTCAAGGAGACAGAGCCTTTTTCCAGAACAAGCTGGGATGTGACCCCCATTTGCCCGAAGCCTCCTTGCGTGGGCACGGCAAGATGCATCCACTCCATCACCTTGCGCAGGGAGTCGGCATCGGCCGAAAGGTCGCCCCGTGCTGAAAGCATGCCATCATAACCGGCCTGTCCACGGAACCGGACAATGGCCCCCTCACCGGAGAGGCGCGCGTTCACACCACTGGACTGGCCTTCCAGAAAGCCGGGCAGGTCATCTATGGAGAGGGAAGCCTCAACGGGGGCATCGCGCCATCTGAACCGGGATGACACTGAAATGCCATTGCCGCTCAGCGTGCTTTCAATCCGCCCGTTGAGCTGGCCAAGAAGCGTGCGTGTATAACCATTCGGTGCGCGCCAGGCGATGGTACCGTCAATGACCTTCAGGGCCGGGGCCCGCGGTGCCATTGCCAGAACGGGAGCCAGCAACTCATCCATCCTGATCTGCCCACTCAGCACCAGAACAGGGCGCTCCAGCACCACTTCTGCCACTTCAATCTGGCCAAACAGCAAGCTCCACAAATCCAGCCGGCTTAAAACCGTTCCCGCATGGATGGATTGCTGCTCATCGACCGGCAGCCGCACATCATAAAGAACCAGACGCGGTGTTGGCAGCATCTGAAGTTCTGGCTCGCCAGTGATGGACACAGCCAGTTTTCCGTCACCAGAAAGGGCTTTTTCCACGGCCAGCCGCATTTCGGCAGAGGAAATCACCCATGGCAGAACCGCAATGACAGCCAGCCAGAAAAGCGCTGCCAAACCACAGAGCATCCCCCCTGCCCATAGGATCCGGCGTGATGTGTCGCCTAGTCTTTGCATCAATTCTCGAACGGTCGGATCATGTTGGGTCCGGTGGCTATACGGTGGTGTACCGCCTTGCCCTGTGGCTACAGGCCCGGTGCAGTGCGGTTGCCAGAACCGAATCCTTGCCGGGCAGATTGGCTCAGAATCCCGGCACAATCCTGTGTATCTGTGTCGCTTTCAAGGCCCTTGTTGCAGGTTGGCCTGTGGCTTTGCAAACAAAAAGCCCGGCAGCAAGCCGGGCTTTGTCCTGTCAAACCCCGGAGGGGATTTTCTCAGTCTTCGTCGAGTTCGCCAATATGGTGCTGCGCATAGAGCGGCAGGCCGATCTTGGCGATCAGGTCGAGCTGGGTTTCGAGGAAGTCGATATGGCTTTCCTCGTCCGCCATCAGCTCTTCGAACAGGTCGCGGCTAGGATAATCCTTCACCGTCTGGCAGTAGCCGGCAGCTTCCTGATAGAGCGCACGGGCTTCCAGTTCGGCGGCAAGATCTGCCTCAAGGATTTCCTTGACGTCCTGACCGATGCGCAGCGGGTCCAGAACCTGCATGTTCGGGAAACCGTCGAGGAACAGGATGCGGTCGGTGAACTTGTCGGCGTGGACCATCTCCTCGATGGATTCGGCACGCCACTTCTTCGCCAGCTTCTTGTAGCCCCAGTTGTCCAGCATGCGATAATGCAGCCAGTACTGGTTGATGGCGGTGAGTTCCGAACGAAGGCCCCGGTTGAGATATTCGATAACCTTCGGGTCGCCCTTCATGGCCTGCTCCTCATTGCCCAAGCGGGCATATGCCGTTTGAAATTTGAATCAGGCTTAGACCAATTCCAACCTCTGTGCAACGCGATAACCATTCGCACCAAGGGTTGCGAATGGTTTGCGGTTCAAAAAACGGAAGGAAAAAGGTGGGAAGGCGGGACTATTCAGCGGCCATCATGTGAACCATGCCGGCGGCAGAGCAGTTTTCCGTGCAGGTGCGGCAACCCTCATGAGCGCGCACTTCATCCATGATATTGCGGATGGTGCGGGCACAGCGGCCGCACTGGGGCGCACAGCCCAGACCGCGATAAACATCACTGGTGGAGCAGGAGCCGCCTGCCACCGTCACCACATCCCGCACCTGATGGTCCGAGAAGACATTACACGAACACACGATCATCGCGCGACCCGACCCGCCTGATGGATAACCCACAGGCTTCTGCTGGGATTGATTAGGCCAATATGGGTCTCCTGCGTCAACTCACTTGCGAATGATTTGCATAAATAGGAGTAACTCTAAACTGCGATGCCGCCCCTTGCCCATGACAGGGTGCGCTTAACGGGGGAGTTCAAGAAGGGCGTGCATGCCGTGGCTTTGTCCGCGGCGAATGCTGAAACGCGCCCCGATGGCCTCGACCTCTGCGGCCATACGCGCAAAGCGCAGGGGCCGCCCGCCCTGAGAGAAGCGATCCGTGTCAGCCGAGACAGAAAGCGGGGCGCGGGCATGGGCCAGCGCCACTTCATCCAGCGCAGGACCGCCATCGGCGATTTCCAGCACCACCGGTGTTGTCCCGGCTTCATCATTGCAAGACAGGGAAATGAAAACCGTTGCCCTGGCCGGGGTGGCTTCCAGCGCTTCCTCAAGCATGATGCGTACCAGACGCGCCAGATGGGCCGGCTGGCTGATGACCTCTGGCACAGCCTGAATATCCGGGCGCAGGGTGATGCGGCAGCGACGCGCTGTAAGGCTGATATGGGTGATCGCCTCTTCCACGATCAGGGCCGGATCGCAGGACGTGCCCGCGCTTTCTGGAGCCGGGGTGGCCAGAGACGCAAGGTCGGACAGGCATTGTTGGACTGCACGAAGGGCATCCGCTACCGGCGTCGGCAGGGCGCAGGCCGTGGTTTCATCTGTCGGATGGTCGAGAAGGGTGGTCAGGGCCGGAGTCAGGCTGTCCTTGAGGCGGCGGGCAGCGCGGTGCAGGGCATCGGATTCACCTTGGGCGTGATCCGGTGGTGCGACCTCGGAAGAATCCGCCTGTGTTTCCTCTGCCTGAGGCGCTTCCGGTGCGGTCTCCCGCGGGCCAAGCACAAGGCAAAGCTGGTTGCCGTCTGCATCCATCCGGGCGAGCCCGGCCTGCATGGAGACCTGCTCATCCGCGCGGGTGCGCAGGGTGAGGGGGGAGGTGTCAACGCGGGTGCTCTCGTCCTGTGCAACAGAATCAATCCAGCCAATGGCTGCACCGCGTGCATCAGGTGGAATGGCAATGGTCAGGGGCTGGCCAACAAGGTCTGCCACCTGAAAGCCCAGCAAGGTGCCGGTGGCCCGGTTGGCAAAATGAATCAGGCAGTCCCTGTCCAGCAAAAGCACCGGCCAGGGGACCAGATCCAGCGCCTGTTCACGGGCTTCCGCCGCATGACGGGTGGCGGGCTTTTCCAGCCGACGCAGCACCAGCAGGCGGGCGGATGGCGCGAGGAATGGCATTTCAACCGGGCGCGCACCCAGTTGCAACAACTCGCCTTCGGCCGTGGCGAGCCGCGCCTCACCCTCTTCCGTCATTTCAATCAGAGCAGAGGCATCATTACTGGTGCGGAAATCGGAAAGACTGGCCCAGCCGGTCCATTCCAGAAAGGTGCGGTTGAGATGCAGCACGGTGCCGTCGCGTTCCAGAAGGGTGGCGAAGGGCAGGGCATCCAGCAGTTCTGTGGTGCGCGGGCCGGGCATCTCCGGCTCCGGCGCAGGTTCCGGTGCAGGAGGTGCGATGACGCTGACCTGCTCCATGTCTTCCGGGCTGGATGGCAGGTCCGGTTCCGGTTCCACATTTGAAACGGTCTCTTCCGGCTCGTTTTCCTGCGCCATCACGGCGTTAAGCGTGCGCCCAATGTCCCGGAAGGTCTCGGTATCGCGTGGTGAAAGAGAGCCATTGAGCAGGGCCATGGGCTGTGGCTCCCGCACCGTCTGGTTCTCTTCGGGGGTGAGGCTGCTGATCCAGCTGCTGGTGCGGGTGTTGGGCCATGTGCGCAGCACGCCAAAGCCACGCGTGGCAACGCGCCGGCGCGCACCGTCAAATAACGGAATGCCACCCAGCTCAAGATCCAGCACAATGGGACCGGGCGTGGTGACGCGCACACCGGCAAAACTGCCGCCTCGCACCAAAGCCTCGCAGATGGCGGCGGCAGAAATGATCCAGCCACCATCCTCCAGTTCCTGAAAGCTGGCTCCATGCCAGTATTTGGCGTCATCTCCCAGCGCCCGCGCCAACAGGGGAGAAATGCCCCGCAGCCGGTTTGCCTCATCCGTCTCAAAAATGAATCGCAGGGGCGGGGTTTCGCCCGCAGGTTCGCTGTCCCCGGAGAGGGTCTCCGGTATCGCTGCCGTCTCTGGCCCGGAGAGCGGCTGTGGAGTTTTTTCAGGCTCGGCCTTTTCGGCCTGCTGCGCGCAGGCGGCCGGATCTGCGAAGAGGACCGCCGGGCCGTCATTCAGGTCCACCACGGTGCAATAGAACATCTGTGGTGAAAGCGCCGCGGGCAGGCGCAGGCGCACAAGCGCGAACGGGCGGTTTCTGTGGGTCATGAGGTTGCGGGCAATATCTGCCGCCTGCACGGGCGCTGGCGCACCAGAGGGCAGGCCCATGCGGGCGCAGCTTTGTGTGGCATGAAGAATAATGGCCGGGCCCGCCCCGGCAGGAGGCCAGCCAAGGATAAAGGAGGGCAGGGCCGCATGCTGCAACGGGGCAAGGCGTGGGTCTGACCAGCAGGGCGATTGGCCTGTCGTCTCCGTCATCATCTCCTGTCCCGTCCACGCGTGACCCGCTGTGTGGGTCATCCGGATTCGATCAAGCGATGAAAATGAACGAAAATGGTTAACAGCCCGCAACTGCCGCCAATCTGATATTATATTGGCCACAGGTGAGGGTGTGCGTAACACAGTCCACCCGGGTGCAATCGCCAAAGGAGGGGCGGCACCCGACCAAGGAGAGCTGAACATGACCAACTCTTTTGTTCCCAATCTGGAACTGCCGGCCGAAGTCCGTGCCATTGCGGAAAAGAATGTGGCGCAGGCCCGTCAGGCATTTGAGGCCCTGCTCCAGAATGCCCGTGAGAATGTGGGTGAAGGCGGGGGCTATCTGGATGAAATGCTGGCCAGCGTGCAGGGAGCCCGCACCAGGGCGCTGGGGCTGATGCAGGCCAATATGGAGGCCAATCTCGATTTTCTTCAGAAAATGGTGGCAGCCAAAAACCCGCAGGACATGATGACCCTTCAGGCGGCCTTTCTCTCCCGGCAGATGCAGACCGCCGCCGAGCAGGCCCGTACTCTGGGGGCCGATGCCAAGGGGCTGGGTGAAGTGGCCATGCGCACGCTGGATGAGCACAGCCGCGCCTTGGCCGAGCGGGTGAAGACCCTGAGCGCAGCCGCGGCGCAAAATGCAGAAAATGCCGCCCAGGATATGAAGACGGTTGGTGAGAACATGGTGAATGCCGCCAGGGCGAACGCAGAGAGCGCCGCCGCAACGCTTCAGGAAAAAATGAAGGGCTGAAACACAGGCCCGGGCCGCATTTCGAGGGGCTGCCCCCGAGATTGTGCGGTGCGAATAATTTTGCGATGCATAGAGTGTTCAGCTATAGCTGAACGGGTCAGGGCATGCGCGCAAATCCTTTGTGTGGTGCGGTTCCCGGTTCCTGTGGCACCTTTGCCATCAGGGATGGGCCGCCCGGTAGGGGATGCTCGTGATCGTGTGTCCAGTTGCAGTTCGGCACAACTGTTTTTGCGTATATTGAGGATCACATGAGCGACTCCTTCATCAAGGCGTATCAGGACCAGATCGAGGCGGCAAAGAAGGCCCTTGCAGGCAGTGGCTTGCCCGCTGTTGAAGTGCCGCCTGCCGTGCGCGAGATGGCCGAGAAGAATCTGGCTGCCTATCGTGAGAATTACGAGAAGCTGAAAGCCTCCACGACGCAGATCAATTCCGCGATCGAGTCCAGCTGCGAGAATGCTGGCAAGGGTGTGTCTGAATATAATAGCCGTGTGTTGGAGGCCTTGCAGTCCAACATCACCTCGACCTTTGATTTCTACAACTCGCTCATCAATGCCAAGACCGTGGCAGAAGTGGTCGAGCTGTCCACGGGCCATGCCCGCCAGCAGTTCGAGACGGTGAGCAGCCAGGTGAAGGACCTTTCTGCCCTTGCGCAGAAGGTGGCATCTGAAAGCGCAAGCACGCTGAAGGCCAGCGTCGAAAAGACCGTGAAGCCGGAAAACTGACCCTGTCCGGCCATCTGGCTGGAGAGGGGGTGGAAGGCGCTTCACTGTGAAGCGCCTTTTGCCATTTCAAAGCTGCTTTCATGCCGTCTGTTGCGTACCCCGCACCTTTTGCCCTGGCGGGTGCGTTGTTCTCCTGTCTTGACGTGGCAAGCCTGCCTTGTCATGACACGCTCACATTCTGTTATCGAGTATCGCATGCGCCCCCTCGGTTCTGCTTCGCCCCTGCTGGTTGTCGGCCCCTCCTGGGTTGGCGATATGGTTATGGCAGCAAGCCTGATTGAAGTGCTGCGCATGAAGGAGCCGGGCCGCCCCATAGATGTGCTGGCCCCGCCTGCCGCCTTGCCTGTGGCGCGGATGATTCCCGGTGTGCGGCGCACGATTCCCCTCGGTTTTGCCCATGGCGAGCTTGGCCTCATGGCCCGCTGGCGCACCGGCCGCGCATTGCGGGCTGAGGGCTATGGCAAGGCCATCATCTTGCCGCGCGCCTTCAAGGCCGCCATTCCCCCACTGGCCGCCGGCATTCCCGAGCGCGTGGGCTATATGGCCGAAATGCGCACCGCACTGCTGACCGATGCGCGCCCCGATACCCACCGCAAGACCGCACGCACCATTGAGCGTTTCGTGGCGCTTGCCCTGCCTGCGGGTGCAAAAACCGTTTCCCCGCGTCCGCGCCTGATGATCCCGGATGGTGCGCTGGATCAGGCTCTTGCCAGGTTTCCGCTGCCCAGTGCTGCCCCAGTGATGGCGCTGTGCCCCGGCGCGGAATATGGCCCGGCCAAGCGCTGGCCAGCCGAGAAATTTGCCCAGCTTGCCGCGATTGCGGTGAAAAACGGCTATCATGTGCGCATCTTCGGCTCGCCGAAGGATGCCGAGTCCGCGAAGATCATCGTCGAGCAAAGCGGTGTGCCGGTGGATAATCTGGTGGGGCGCACCAATCTGATTGATGCTGCTGCCCTGCTCTCCATCGCTGATGTGGTGATCTCCAACGATTCCGGCCTCATGCACATTGCCGGGGCGTTTGATCGTCGGCTGGTGGTGCTCTATGGCGCGTCGTCGGAACTGATGACCCCGCCCGCCTCGCCGCGTGCGCGCATTGTCTCTCGTGATCTCTCATGCCGCCCGTGCCACAAGCGCGTATGTCCTCTGGGCACGCTGGCCTGCCTTGAAACCATCTCTGCCGAAGAGGTGTTCGAGGCTGCCGAGCAGAGCAGATGATGAAGCTGCTTCTGGTCAAGCTCTCCTCGCTGGGAGATGTGGTGCACACCTTCCCGGCGCTGACTGATGCCAAGACCATGTTCCCGGATCTGGTGGTGGACTGGGCGGTAGAGGAGGCCTTCGCCCCCATCGCCGCGTTGCATCCGGCGGTGCGCCGCACCATCATTGTGCCCATGCGCCGCCTGCGCAAAAAGCCGCTCAAGGCCTGGCGCAGTGGTGAACTGGGTGCCGTGCGCCATGCGCTGGCGCAGGAGCAATATGACATTGTGCTGGACGCGCAGGGGCTGGTGAAAAGCGCGCTGGTTGCCGCCCTTGCCCATGGTCCCCGCCATGGTTTCAACAAGGCCAGCGCCCGCGAAGGGCTGGCCAGCCACTTCTATGCGGGTCGCCACCATGTGCCCGAGGTGGAGCATATGGCCACCCGCATCCGCAAGCTGTTCGCCCTTGCGCTGGGCTATAGCCTTGAAGGGCTGCCGGAAGATTGCGGGCTGCGTCCACTGCCGCCGGAAGCCGGGGCCGCGCCCTATCTGGTTTATCTGCACGGCACCACATGGCCCACCAAAACGTGGAGCCTTGAGGGCTGGCAGGCGCTGGCGCAACTGGCGCAAACCGCAGGCTGGCAGGTGAAGATGTTCGCCCATGGCGCGGTTGAGGAGGCGCGCGCCCGCAAGGTGGCGGAAAGCTGCGCCGCCGTGCATCTGCTGCCGCCCCAGCCTCTCGATACACTGGCTCCGGTTCTGGGTGCCGCCGCAGGGGTGGTGAGCATGGATACCGGCCTTGGCCATCTGGCTGCGGCCTATGGCGTGCCGACTCTCGGCCTGTATGGCCCGACTGATCCGCGCCTCACCGGCATGTTCGGCCCGCGTGTGCGAGAGCTTGCGGCACGGCGCGATTGTGCGCCTTGTGAAAAATCCGCCTGCCGCATCGCGCCGGATGTGAAGGAGGGGCCGCCCTGCATGGCAGACCATGATGCGCGCACCGTATGGGCCGCGCTTCAGGCTTTGCGCATGCAAAAAGGCTGAAACCGCTCCACATGTGTTCGCGTGCATGGACAAAGGGGCGCAAGGCGTGGCACATCGGGACAACAGGTTAGCGATTTAGCGAATTGGCGAAGAGACAGGCAGGCAGATGACGCGCGCTGCATTGGGTCGTGATATTCTTCTCGTCACCGGCGGTGCCGGTTTCATCGGTTCCAACATTGCCCGCGCGGCCACGGAAGATGGCTACCGCGTGGTGGTGGCAGACTGGCTGGAAGACGGCCCCAAATGGCGCAACATCGCCGATATTCCCCTGCATGATGTGATCCGCCCCGAGGAAACCAACCGTTTCGTGGCGCGCGAGGGCGGGCGGCTTGCCGGCATCGTGCATATGGGTGCCATCTCGGCTACCACGGAACGCGATGGTGACAAGATCGTCACCCGCAATATCCGTTCCACGCTGGATTTGTGGGAACTGGCCACACACAAGAGCCTGCCCTTCATCTATGCCTCCTCCGCCGCCACCTATGGCGATGGCAGCGAGGGCTTCACGGATGATGAGTCCCTGCCGGGCCTTGGCCTGCTCGCCCCGCTGAACCCCTATGGCTGGAGCAAGCTGTTTGTGGACCGGCGCATCATGGCTGATGTCGAGGGTGGCGCACCGCGTCCCCCGCAGTTTGCGGGCCTGCGCTTCTTCAATGTGTATGGGCCGGGCGAGGACCATAAGGGCGACATGCGCTCTGTGGTGCACAAGATCTACCCTGCCGCTGCGGCTGGCGAGAAGGTCACGCTGTTCAAGTCCCACCACCCGGAATATGGCGATGGCGGGCAATTGCGGGACTTCATCCACGTTTCGGATTGCGTGGAGGTGGTGCGCTGGCTGCTGGAAAACCGCAGTGTTTCCGGCATCTTCAATGTGGGCACCGGCAAGGCGCGCTCGTTTGCGGATCTGGCCGGGGCGGTGTTTACAGCGCTGGGGCAGGAGCCGCTCATCAGCTATGTGGACATGCCGGAGCATCTCCAGAAGGCCTACCAGTATTTCACCGAGGCAGACGTGACCAAGCTGCGCGCCGCCGGCTACAAGCGCCCCTTCATGTCTCTGGAAGAGGGTGTGGCCGCTTATGTGAGCGAGCATCTGAAAGCCACGGGCGGCTCAACCTTCTGAGCGTGAGGATGAACTGACATGGCTCAGGACGGCGCGCAGCGTATCGTCGTTATCGGCGATGTGATGGTGGATCGCTATATCACGGGTTCTGTCTCCCGCATTTCGCCGGAAGCGCCGGTGCCGGTGCTGGTGCATGGGGCCGAGCGGATCGTGCCGGGGGGCGCGGCGAATGTGGCGGCCAATGCCGCCGCCCTTGGCGCTGCCGTGACGCTGGTGGGCCTTGTGGGGCGCGATGCCGAGGCAGACCGGCTGGCCGGCGCGCTGGATGAATGGCCGGGGATCGACCTCTCCCGCCTTGTGCGCGATGCCACCCGCCCCACCATCACCAAAACGCGGGTGATGAGCGGCCGCCAGCAGATTGTGCGCATTGATGCCGAGAACAGTGCCGCGCCTTCTGCGGATGCCGAAGCGGCGCTGATGGATGCGGTGAAACAGGCCGTGAAGGGCGCGAGAGTTGTCGTGCTCTCGGATTATGCCAAGGGTGTGCTGTCAGACCGGGTGATCGCCGCCGCCATTGCCGCAGGGCAGGCCGAGGGCGTGCCGATTATTGTGGACCCCAAGCGCCGCACGTTCGAGGCGTATCGCGGGGCCAGCCTCGTGACCCCGAACCGGATGGAACTGGTGGCCGCAACCGGCCTGCCGGATAACAGCGATGAGCAGGCTGCCGTCGCTGCCGCCGCTGCCGCCGCCCAGTTTGGCGGAGATGTGCTGGTGACACGCTCGGAAAAGGGCATGACCC
Organism: Xanthobacter sp.; assembly: GCA_034676585.1. Lineage (GTDB taxonomy): Bacteria > Pseudomonadota > Alphaproteobacteria > Rhizobiales > Xanthobacteraceae > Xanthobacter. The sequence continues at coordinate 865,971 of JAUCBY010000001.1, forward strand.
TGTGGCGGCAAGGCGGGCGGGTGCTGCATGTGCCGACGCAGGCGCGTGAGGTATTTGATGTTTCCGGTGCGGGTGATACCGCACTGGCCGCGCTGGCGGTGACACTGGCTTCTGGCGAGACGCTGGAAACGGCAGTGCATGTGGCCAATGCCGCCGCTGCCGTAGTGGTCGGTAAACTTGGTACGGCGGTGGTGACGCGCGCGGAACTCACCGCCGCGCTGGAGGCTGCCCTGATGGATGGCCCGCAGCAGGGCGCGCTCGTCTCGTGGGAGGAAGCCGCCCGCATCATCTCCAGCTGGCAGGATGCCGGTGCGCGGGTGGTGTTCACCAATGGCTGCTTTGATCTGGTCCACCCCGGCCATATCAGCCTGCTGGAATCTGCCGCGCGCGAGGGCGACAAGCTGGTGGTGGCGTTGAACACGGATGCTTCCGTGCGCCGCCTCAAGGGTGCCAGCCGCCCGGTACAGGATGAGGCAGCCCGTGCCCGCGTGATGGGTGCGCTCCGCTGTGTGGATCTGGTTGTGCTGTTTGATGAGGATACGCCGCTGGAGGCCATCACCACCCTGAAGCCGGATGTGCTGGTGAAGGGCGCGGATTATCGCGAGGATCAGGTGGTTGGCGGCGATGTTGTGAAAGCCAATGGCGGCCGCGTCGCTCTGGTGGCGCTGGTGGAAGGGCGTTCCACATCCGCGCTGGTGGCCAAGGCGCGTAGCTGAGGCGCACGATCACTCATCAGGGCAGGGCACGCATCCTCACCCGGATCCGTGCCCTGTTTTCATTCAGGTTCCCAGCATATAGGCCCCGGCCCCCGCCAGCACGAGCAGTGCCGGGTTGACCTTCCACATCATGAAAATCGCAAAGGTTGTCAGTGCGATGATGATGGTCAGATGATCTGAAATGGCCGCGCGGGTAATGGTGACGGTGCCGGCCACCATGAAGCCGACAACCATGGGTGCCATGGCACGCTGAATGGTCTTGTGCCATTCCGCCTTGTCGAAACGGTCCCACACCCGGTTGGCATAGAGCACGATGATGCTGGCCGGCGTGAAGAAGCCGACAAAGGCCAGAAACGCGCCCAGATAACCGGCGACATGATAGCCTATCACCACAACAATCAGCATGTTCGGCCCCGGCGCAAGCTGGCCAAGGGCGTAGATGTTGCGGAATTGCGGGTCTGTCAGCCAGTGTTGCTGGTTGATGGTGAGCTGCTTCATCTCCGGCAAAATAGCCGTGCCGCCGCCAATGGTGAGCACGGAAAGCAGGCCGAAAACGACGAGGATGCTCCAGTTGGTGTCATTCATGATGCAGCTCCTCAATCCACCGAATGGCCGTGGGGCGGGCGGGCCTTGCTGTTGTTGTGACCGCGATACAGCAGATAGGCCACAGGCCCCACCGTCAGCAGCACCCACACCAGAGAGATGTGCAGGAAGCTGATCATCACCACGGTCACGGCAATCACCACCAGATCCAGCGGATGCGTGAACTGCTTCTTGCCCAGTTGCAGGGCAATGGCTGCCAGCAGGCCCACCGAGGCCGCACCAACGCCAATCAGCGCCTTTTCCACCCACGGGTTGTCATGATGGCTGGCATACACAACCGCCAGCGTGAGAATGAACAGCGCGCCGGGCAGGGTCATGCCCAGAAAGGCGGCAAGCGCACCGGGAATGCCGCGCAGCCGGTCTCCCACAATAATGGACATATTGGCTGCATTCAGCCCCGGCAGCGCTTCGGAAACAGCCAGGGCACCCAGAAAGCCGTCTTCCGTCAGCCAGTTCTTTTTCAGCACAAGGCTGTTGTGCAGATAGGCGAAGGTGCCGCCGCCAAAGGATGTCGCCCCGATAATCAGGAAGGTGAGAAAAATCTCGCCCAAGGGGGCCCTTTTGGTCACGGGTGCATGATCGGGTGGGGGAGCGGTGGCGGTGGGGGGCGTGGGATCAGTCATTGTTCCAAATCATGGGTTGGAAATATCTGTGAGGCACGGCCTGTTTGCTGGCAAATCTTGCCGCTACTGATTCTTCAAGGGAAAGACCGGGTTCCCCATATACGAAACGCGGCCTTTTCGCACGGCAGAAAAGCCAGTCTTGCTTGGTCTTATCTGCAAGATACATTTATCCGGGCAAGATAAATTCGATGGGACTATAAGTATAGGCGCGGTTTATTGCCGGGTGGTGACATCATACCAAATGCGCCGCCTGCAACCGGAGGTCGCCCGCTCATGCGGCGCAATAGCGGATCACCTGCCGCACAAAGTCCTCGCAGGCCGTGAGCTGGCTTTCATCCACATATTCATCGGCCTGATGGGCCTGTGTGATGGAGCCGGGACCGCAGACCACAGTGGGAACCTGCGCCATTTCCACAAACAGTCCGGCCTCTGTGCCATAGGCCACGCGGGCATGCTCATTGCGCCCGGCCCAGTGCTTGGCCAGCGTGGTGATGGGCGCATCCGGCGTGGTGGCAAGGCCGGGGAAGGCGGCCAGTACCTCAAACTCTATGTGCGCCTCGGGTGCCCGCGCCTGCATGGCCGGTTCAAGTTCGGTGCGGGCATAGGTGGTGATCTCTTGCACCAGCGCGTCAATGTCCTCTTGCGGCAGGGCGCGCACTTCCCAGTCCATGACGGCGACATCCGGCACAATGTTCAGCGCGGTGCCGCCATGCAGCGTGCCGACATGGGTGGTGGTGTAGGGCACGTCATACAGCTCATCACGCGCGCCTTCCCGCGCCAGCCGCTGCCCCAGCGCAACGATGCGGGCCGTGAGCAGCGCTGCCATCTCAACCGCATTCACCAGTTCGGGCGCACGGGAGGAATGGCCACCGCGCCCATGAATGCGGGTGCGCATGGAACGCTTGGCCTTGTGGCCCACCACCACCTGCATCATGGTCGGCTCGCCTACAATGCACCCTTCCGCCCGATAGCCATGGGCCACCATGTGCTGCAAAAGCGGGCGCACACCAAGACAGCCAATTTCCTCATCATAGGACAGGGCGATGTGAATGGGCTTCTTCAGCCGCGCCGCCTTCATTTCCGGGATCATGCCAAGGCAGACCGCATCGAACCCTTTCATGTCGCATGTGCCGCGCCCATAGAGACGGCCATTGCGCGCGTCTACATGGAAGGGCGGGGTGGTCCACTCCTGCCCGTCCACCGGCACCACATCCGTATGGCCGGACAGAACGATGCCCGCTTCCCCGAGCGGGCCGATGGTGGCGATAAGGGCGGCCTTGCCCTGTTCTGCATCCTCCACCCGCTCGAAATGCACCTGCTGGTCACGCAAAAAGGCTTCCACCGCCTCAATCAGCGGCAGGTTCGGGTTGCGGCTGGTGGTATCGAAGCCCACAAGCCGCGTGAGCCATTCCAGCGTGAGCGCAGATGCCATGGGCGGAAACTCCGTTATGGAAAAGCAGGAGGAACCGGGGGATGTGCCCGATTCCCTGTGACTGTTTATATCAACGGCTCCGGCCCTCGTCCGGGAGTGGCAGAGCCTGATGGGCATAGTTTACCCGGTTGCCCGCTCATCAGGGGGTGAAGGTAAAGGTGCCAACCTCACACACATTCACCTTGCGTTTCACCACCGCATCACCATCGGCGAACTCGCCCTTGAAATCGTAAACACATGCGTTGGAGCCGTCATCAATATCGGCCTCCAGTGTCTCGCCATTCTTCAGGGTGTCGCCGCCCAGAAGATCCTCTTCCCAGCTTTCCTCGTCTACGCTTGATGCGTAGAAGCCGGTCATGGTGTGACCCGTCTCATTGACTATATCGACCTTGCGATCGGCAGCCAGTGCGGGGGTGATGCCGAGGCTGGCAATCAGGGCGGTGACGGCGAGTACATGCGGGTTGCGCATCATGCGGGTCCTTGATATGGGCGCGATATACGCCCAAGCCTGATCTTTTATCGTGCCGCCGCCCAAGTGCAACGTGCCGTTCGGGCAGCATCAGCATATGGGCCTGCATGGCTTTTGAAGGGGCGCATTGCCGGGTGGCCTTGAAGCGCCATGGCGCAGAAAACGGGGGCATGATGAAGGGGCTTGTTCTGGTGCTGGGGGGCGCACGCTCTGGCAAAAGTCGCCATGCGGAAGCGCTGGTGAAGGCATTGCCCGGCCCATGGGCCTATCTCGCCACGGCCGAGGCGCTGGATGATGAAATGCGAGAGCGCATCGCCCATCACCGCGCAGACCGGGGAGAGGGCTGGCAGACCCATGATGCGCCGCTCACCCTGGCTGAAACTCTGCAAGCCCTGCCGTCGCATCAGCCTGTGCTGGTGGATTGCCTGACCCTCTGGCTGACCAATCATCTGCTGGCCGGGCATGATCTGGAAAAAGAGGCGCAGGTGCTGGAGCAGGTGCTGGCGGCGCGTGAAGGGCTGAGCGTGTGTGTGGCCAATGAGGTGGGGCTGGGCATTGTGCCGGAAAATGCTCTGGCCCGCCGTTTCCGCGATGCTGCCGGGCGGCTGAACCAGCGCCTTGCCGCCCGTGCCCTGCGGGTAGACCTTGTGGTGGCTGGCATTCCCGTGCGGGTGAAGGGATAGACAGAAGGTGGTGCTCAGGCCCTCTCACAGCAGGGCGAACAGCCCGGCCATCAGCAGCACCAGCACGATCACCAGGACATCTGCGTGCCGATAGAGCCTGAGCGCGGCGCGCACATCAGCGGCGGTTGCCTCGCGTCTTCCAAAGCCCATGAAGGCATCATCGGTGGGCACACCCTCATAGATTTTAGGGCCGTTCAGCTTGAGGTGCAGCGCCCCGGCCATGGCGGCTTCCGGCCAGCCCGCATTGGGAGAGCGATGCTTGCGGGCATCGCTGCGCATGGCGCGATAGGCCATGTGAGCCGAACCACCCCCGCCCAGTGCCGATGCGCCAATCAGCAGCCACCCGGCAATACGGGAGGCGGGCAGGTTCACCACATCATCTGTCCGCGCGGCAGCCCAGCCGAAATCCCCGTAGCGCACATTGAGATGGCCGATCATGCTGTCTGCGGTGTTCAGCGCCTTGTAGGCGGCCGCTCCCGGCAGGCCCAGAAGGCACATCCAGAAGGTGGGGGCGACCACACCATCCGAGAAGTTCTCGGCAAGGGTTTCAATCGCGGCGCGGGCGATGCCGGAGGCATCAAGCTGTTGAGGGTCCCGGCCCACAATATGGCTCACGGCTGTGCGGGCAATTTCAATATCACCTGTCTCCAGTGCCTGCGCCACTTGCGCCACATGCCAGTGCAGGGACCGCTGGGCGAGCAGCGCACTGCCCAGCACCCCGGCCATTATCGCCCCCAGCGGAAGCAGCCCCAGCACAGACTGAAGCAGCGCCATGGGCACAGCCGCCACCAGAACCAGAATGAGAACGGTGACCACTCCCAGCGCCCGGCGCTTTTCCGGCGTGAATGTCTGCCGGTTCCAGCGCCGTTCCAGCCGCGAGATGAGCGCGCCGATCCACATGACCGGATGGCCGAACCGCCGAACCAGTGCATCAGGATAGCCAAAGGCAGCTTCCACCAGCAGCGCCACTGCCGTGATGCCGAACCCCATTCGTGCCCCCTGTGCTGTGCCAAGCCTCACACATGCCGCAAGGCGCGGGGCGGATCAATTCGCAAAGGAATGAAAGATGCGACTTGTACAGCCCCCTTGCACAGCCCGCTGTGCAGCGCGCCCCGCATGGCGGTCCTTGCATTTTCTCATGCCGCAGATCGCAAAACTGTTTCATCCTTGGCGCATATTGCGATTTTCATGGCCGAGTCGGCTCGCGTCACCCGCGCCCGTCTTTGGCCCGCAGGACAGGAATGAATGAGTCTGAAGCCTTTGCCAATTCTCAAGGCTGAGGGACGCCCCGCGCCCCGCGTGCCGGATAATGTGCGGCTCTATGCGGTGGGGGATATTCACGGACGGGTGGATTTGCTGCGCGCCCTGAACCGCCAGATGGATGCAGACCGGGCGGCCCATCCCGGCCGGGATTATGTGGAAATCTATCTGGGCGATTATGTGGACCGGGGAGCCGATAGCGCCGCTGTTATTTCCCACCTCATTTCCCGCCAGCGCAGCCATGGGGCTGTTTGCCTTTCCGGCAACCATGAGGAATTGTTGCTGACCGGGCTGGAGGATACGGAAACCTTCCGCTACTGGCTGAAGGTCGGTGGCTATGAGGCGCTGCTCTCCTATCTCGACACCGTGCCGGCGGAGCGGGAGGATGAGGCCGCGCTCAAGGCGCTCTGGCTGCAACATCTGCCGCATGAGCATCTCGCCTTTCTGCGCGCGCTGGGTGTCCGTCATATCTGCGGTGATTATCTTTTCGTGCATGCGGGGCTGCGCCCCGGCGTGCCGCTGGAAGAGCAAACGCGGGAGGACATGCTGTGGATCCGCAAGCTGTTCCAAGAGCATGCCGAGCCATTCGAGCATTTTGTGGTGCATGGCCACCAGCCGGTGCCGCAGGTGGATGTGCGCCCCAACCGCATGGATATTGACACCCGCGCCTATGACAGCGGCCATCTCACCTGCCTTGTGCTGGAGGGGGCGGAGCGGCACATTCTTGCCACCTGATTGCCGATTGGTGCGCGCTCTGCTTCACTCCCGCCATTGAGAAGGAGCGCTCGCGCATGTTCATCAGGTTCTTTGAGGCGCTGAAGGCGGCGGGCGTTCCGGTTTCGGTGCGCGAATATCTCACGCTGATGGAGGCGATGGAGGCCGACCTTGCCAGCCGGCAGGTGGAGACCTTCTATTATCTCGCCCGCGCCACGCTGGTGAAGGACGAGCGCTATATCGACCGCTTCGACACCGTGTTCGGCACCTGCTTCAAGGGGCTGGAAACTGTGGGTGAGGACATCCCGTCCATTCCTGATGAATGGCTGCGCAAGCTCACCGAAAAACACCTGAGCGAAGAAGAAAAACGCCAGATCGAGGCGCTGGGCGGGCTGGACAAGCTGCTGGAAACCATTGCCGAGCGCCTCAGGGAACAGAAGGGGCGTCATCAGGGCGGCAATAAATGGATCGGCACGGGCGGTACCTCGCCCTTCGGAGCCTATGGCTATAACCCGGAAGGCATCCGCATCGGGCAGGATGGCAACCGCAATTTCCGCGCCGTGAAGGTGTGGGACAAGCGCGAGTTCCGCGATCTGGATGACCAGCAGGAGCTGGGCACGCGCAATATCAAGCTGGCATTGCGCCGGTTGCGCCGGTTCGCCCGTGTGGGGGCAGCACAGGAACTGGATCTCGACAGCACCATCCGTGAAAGTGCCCGCGTTGGCTATATTGATGTGAAGCTGCGCCCGGAGCGGCGCAATGCGGTGAAGGTTCTGCTTTTCCTTGATGTCGGCGGCTCAATGGACTGGCATATTGCCCAGTGCGAGGAACTGTTTTCTGCCGCGCGGGCAGAGTTCAAGCATCTGGAGCACTTTTACTTCCATAACTGTGTGTATGAGAGCGTATGGCGCTCCAATATCCGCCGGCATGACGAGCGCATCCCGCTGCATGAGGTGATGAACACCTATGGCAGTGATTACAAGCTGATCTTTGTGGGCGACGCTTCCATGGGGCCATATGAGGTGCTCTTTCCCAATGGCTCAGTAGAACATCACAATGAGGAGCCGGGCCGGGTATGGCTGGAGCGCCTGCTGGCATCCTACCCCGATGCCGCATGGCTGAACCCGGTTGCAGAGCCGCACTGGCGCTATACCCAGTCCATCGGCCTTATCCGTGAACTCATGGAAGGGCGGATGTTTCCCCTGACCGTGCAGGGCATTGATGCCGCCATGCGGGAGATGAGCTGAAACCATCACCGCCCGGCCTTGGTGGGGAGAGGGCTGGCTGCTATCACTGCCGCTCTATTGAATCGACTGAAAGCGCCGTGCCTCATGGCTGATGCCTCCCCCGTTCCGCTCTCCGGCACCCCGCTCGCCACCTATGGTTTTCTGCCGCGTCTGGGTGGAGCGGGCATTCGGTTTGAGCTGCATGCAGATGCGCTGGAATGGGATATGGACATGCGCAAGGGACGCCTGCTGTTGCGGGATGTCGAGCAGGTTCATCTGCTGTTCCAGCACGCCAAGTTCGGGTCATCCTGCTTCGAGATGCGGCTGGTGGCGCGCGATGGCACCCGGCTTGTCGCCTCATCGGTTTCACGCGTGGCGCTGACGCGGATGGAGGACCAGCGCGTGCAATACACGGCTTTTGTGCGGGCCTTTCACAGGGCTGTTGCGGCAAGCGGTGCGCAGGTGGAATGGACGGGTGGCTATAAACGCTGGCGGTGGAATTTCATGGTGGGGCTGGGCCTTGTCACGCTTGTTGCGCTGCTCGTTGTTCTTGTGATGAGCATGGACAATGGAAAATGGATGTTCATCGCCATGCTCACGGTGTTTGCTGCGGTGCTGGCCTGGCCGATGATGGAGGCACTCTGGCGAAACCAGCCCGTGATCTATGGGCCGGAGCATCTGCCCCACCGTCTGTTGCCGGGCTGAGACACGCCCCATGGCTGCCCGGTTTTGCCCCTGCATCGGGCCTGAAGGCAGATATATGGCCATAATTCAGTTTAATAGTGGCAGTGCGGGGCCTCTCCGAAACAGGCATATATCATAATGCGATTGCCATATATTCTTGCTGCTGTTGTTTCTGCCATTATCATCACATCCGGTGCCTTTTTATATTTTACAGGGCCAGAAGAAGAAAAGCCTCAGCAACAAGCCTCCGGGCATGTTGAGGATGCCCCGATTATATCGGCCTATTTCAAGTCCAATATCGAAATGCATGAGAAGTTCCCCACAGATGCGCGCATTGTATTTGTTGGAGACAGCCGCATGCACCAGCCGCATTGGGAAGACCTGTTTCCCAGGGCCTCTGTAGGAAACAGGGGGATCAGTGGCGATACATTTTACGGCCTGTTGAAGCGTGTCCATCATCTGGGCATCCGGAAGCCGGATGTGATGGTTCTGGAACTGGGCGTGAATGATGTTTTGATGGGTTATGAACTGGATACGATCCGCAGCAATGCGGATGCGGTTTTCGCTCAACTCAAGCCGCAGGCGGGGCGTCTTGTGGTTCTCGATGTCATGGATTGCAGGGGCGAGGGGTGCGACCGTGAAAAGGTTGCCGCCGTGAACCTCTATCTCAAGACGCTCTCGGACAAGAGCGGGGCGCAGTTTGTTGAGCTGAACTCACGGCTGGCAGACCCCGAGGGCCTGCGGGAGGATTTCTCCCTTGATGGGGTGCATCTGAATGCTGCGGGCTATAGTGAGCTTGTCGGGATTTTGTGCACTCAGGTTCAGGAACTGGCCTGTGCGCAGGGGGCGGAAGGGCAGAGCTCTTCACCCGCCCAGTGAAGGGGTGAAACCGGATGATGCGCGGCAAACCTATTTGGGCTTGCCGCGTTCCTCTTCCTCCGCCTTGCGCAGCAGCCCGGAGGCGACATCGGCAAGACGCGGGGCGGGCAGGGCATCAAAGGGCAGGGGGCGCGTCACCGCAATGGCGGCAAGGCCAAGGCGGGCGGTGAGCATGCCGTTCACAACGCCTTCCCCCAGCTTGGCCGAAAGCTTGGCCGCAACACCTTGCCCCACCAGTTGCTGCACAAGTGTGTCTCCCGCCGCCATGCCGCCGGTAATCGCCAGATGCCCCAGCACATGGCGAAACAGCCGCAGCATGCCCAGCGCACCGGGACGCCCGCCATACAGCAGGGCGAGGCGGCGCATCAGCGTGACGGCCGTGTAGAGCACAAAGGCCAGATCCAGCATCGCCCGTGGGGAAATGGCGGTGACGACGGAGACATTCTTTGCGGCATCGGAAACCATCTGCCGGGCGCGGGAATCAAGGTTGGGCAGCAAGGTGCGCTCGGTCAGGCGCACAAGATCGCGGCCATCTATGATGCTGCCGAGATGGCCCTCAAGATCCACCCGCGCGCGGGCGAGGCCGGGATTTTCCGCGGTCAGCTTCAGCATCTCGCGGGTGACTTTTTCAGCCCGTGTGCGATCATCTTCTGCCAAAGCACTCGCGGCATCATCGCGGATATGGTCCAGATGGGTAAGGCGGTAGAGCCCCCCAATCTCCCGCGCCACAATGCCAAGGGCCGCCAGAACCAGCACCAGTGCAACGCCGGTGCCCAGATAACCCAGCCATTCGGATTGTGCGAACAGGTCGCTCACAAGGCGGCTCAGGCCCACATAAAAGGCAAGGCTCACTACGCCGCCAAGGGCAGACCAGAACACGGAGCCCCACGGAAAACCGCCCTTGCGCTTTTCCGCCCGCGCGACATCCAGCGGCGAAAACTCCGGCTCCGCAGGTTCTGGTGGGGCGAGGGTGATGTCCTCTTCATCCAGCCGGAACACTTGCGGCCGGCGCGAGGTCCGGGGCTGCTCATGCCGGTGGTCGGGGGAGTCATCACGCATGAAAGGCCGCTCTCATATCTGCCAGGGCGTTCATACCAGCCTGTCGCCGATGAGGAACTGTAGCGCCCGGTCCAGACGGATATGGGGAATGGGGCGTGTTTCGCCAATGCCGGCGGGCGGGCGAAAGCGCAGGAAGCGGAAGTCCGCCGCCTCCGGATCTGCCGCCGCAAGGCCCCGAAAACCGCTGCCGGCAGGGTCAAACAGCGTGTTGGGGTCTGCGGGCAAATCGCCGGGGAAGACGGCGACCTCCTCCTCACCATCAAACACATGGCCACCGGCCTGCTGGCCCTTTTCCGGCGTGCCGACAATGGCATCCATATCCTGCCCATCACGCCGCACACGAGCTTCACGGGTGGCACGCATGGCCGCCAGCGCCACGACATCCTGCGCCGCGCCGCGCTCATGCGTCCGCAGTCGCGCGCGTTCCACCAGCTTGGCCAGAATGGCCTCCAGCCGATCATGGCTGGAACGGTGAAGATGGTCTGCCTTGGTGGCGGCAAACAGCACCTTTTCCACGCGGGGGCGAAACAGTGCGCTGATGAGGCTGTTCTGCCCGGTGCGAAAAGCCGCCAGAATGCCATCCAGCGCCCGTTCCAGATCCGTCAGTGCGGCAGGTCCGGCATTCAGTGCGGAGAGTATGTCCACCAGCACAATCTGGCGGTCGAGTCGTGCAAAGTGATTGCGGAAGAAGGGACGAACCACCGCGCTTTTGTAGGCCTCAAACCGGCGTTCCATCATCGCACCCAGCGAATGGGCGCGCATGGTGGCATCATCCGGCAGGTCCAGCGGGGCGAAGGTGAGGGCGGGAGAGCCTTCCAGTTCTCCCGGCATGAGGAAGCGACCGGGCGGCAGAAGGCTCATGGCCAGCGTATCCGAGCGGCAGGCGGCAAGATAGGCGGTGAAGGCTGCGGCTACCTCCCGCGCGCGCGTTTCATCGGCACCGGCATCGGGCGGGTTCGCGGCAACTGCGGCCAGATAGGGGCCGGACACAACAGAACGCGGGGCGGCCCTAGCCAGAGACAGGCTCTGGCGGGAAAATTCCGCATAGCTCATGTCCAGCAAGGGCAGGTCCAGCAGCCATTCGCCGGGGTAGTCCACCAGATCCAGCGTGAGGTTGCGCATGGCTCCGCGTGGCGTGGCATAGCGCAGCGCAATGCGCAGCTCGCTCACCCGCGTGGTTGATTCAGGCCATGCGCGTGCCTGTTGCAGGCTGGCCATGTGCGCCTCATAGGCAAAGCGCGGTACGGCATCATTGGGCTGCGGTTCCAGACGCGCATGCGCGATGCGGCCGGACTGCGCCGCCTCAAACACCGGCATGCGGGCAGACTGGGTGAGCGCATGCACCAGCGCGGTGGTGAAGATGGTCTTGCCCGCACGCGAAAGGCCGGTAACGCCCAGTCTCAGAGTGGGATTGGTCAAGCCGCTCGCCCTGTCTGCCAAGGACATCAGGGCGATTCGGGCATCATCCAGTGCATCCGTGAAGCCGGCCAATCTCAAGCCCTCGGCTTCAGGTGGGTCATTCAGGCTCAACCAGATCGCGCGGCTGGATGAAGCGGTCCAGACGCCCGGTTGCGGGAGCAACAGCAGACCATTCGTCCACCGGCAGATCAATCACCGCCAGCGCGCCGGTGGGGAATTTCACCTGCACCCGCTCCAGCGCATCACCGGCAGCAGAAGAGCACAGCATGAGGGTCAGCTCTTCAAGACCGGGATTGTGCCCCACCATCATCAGCGTCTGCACATCGGCAGGCTGCTCGCGCAGCACGGCCAGCAGGCGGGCAACGGGCGCTTCATAGATGCGCGGTTCGCTGGCCACATCTGGTGCAGGCTTCAGGAGAGGGGAAACCAGATCCCAGGTTTCACGCGTGCGCCGTGCGGAAGAAACCAGCACCTTGTTTGCGACCAGCTTTTCGCGGGCCAGATAAGCCGCCATACGCGGGGCCGCCGCTCGCCCGCGTGGGGCAAGAGGACGTTCAGGGTCTGCAACCCCGTTTGGCCATTCGGATTTGGCGTGACGGAGCAGGAGAAGTCGCCGCATCTGGTGCCTCGGTGCCTTTCAGGTGCCCTATTTATGGCCCATGGCCGGTGTGCGGCGCAAGCCATGAGGTTGTTGAACCCATGCTTTTTAATGTCGCATCAAAGAGTTCGCCGGGCATTTTCGCGGCGGGCCATATTCCGGGCCGGTTGCGGTAACGGGCCGGTGCTGTTCAGGGAGGCCCATGCCGATGACCCTTTCGCCCCCTCTTCAGGCTCCAGATACCCGACAAGGGGAGATGTCCGGTACAGCGGGAGCAACTGCGCCCACCTCCACCCTCGAACAGACGCTGGATTGTGATGTCTGTATTGTGGGCGCAGACCTTGCCGGCCTGCTGATGGCCTGTGATCTGGCCAGCCGTGGCTATGAAGTGGCGCTGTGCGTGATGCCGGAAGAGGAGGCCCCCGGCTTTGATTCTGCCTTTGCGCCGGGGTTTGACTTATCCACACCGGAACTGGTTGCGCGGCTGGGGCGGGAAGATGCACGGGCCTTGCTGGAGCTTTCCGTGGCGGCGGCAAAAAAGGGCATGGCCTATGTGACGCAGGCGGGCCTCGCGCCCAGGCCGCGTGGTCGTCTGGCCGTGGCATGCCCTCATGCCGCGGGCGCCCTTATTGCCGAGCATGAGGCGCGCGAGGCCCTGCTGGGGCATTCCTCTTTGCTGTTGAGCGCGCAGGATACGCAGGCCCTTCTTGGCTCATCGGCTTTTTCTGCGGCGCTTGGCGTTGTGCCCGCAAACCGGGTGGATGTTGCCGCATTGCGCGCCGTGCTGCTTATGGCCGCCCGCGAATCCGAGGTGCATATTCTGGATGGGGCGGGCGGCTTTGCGGCCGATCTCACCAATCCGCGCAAATGTCTGGATATTGGCAAGGTGCGGGTGCGCACCTTTGGGGTGGTGTTCAGCGGTGGGCTTTCCCTTGGCAGGGTTGCGCCGTCTCTTGTCCCGGCCCTTGTGGCGCGGCCCCATGTGCAGGGCGTGTTTCAGGTGGAGGAGGATGAGGACGCGTATCAGGGGCTGGTGGAGGAATATGGCGCAACAGGGCTGCGCTTCTACCGTGAGGACCGATCCCTGCATCTGTGTGCCGAGACGGCCTTTCTGGCGCGCACGGAAGGCTGGGCAGGATTCGCGCTCAAGCGCCATGCCCGCCCTCTTGGCTCGCTTGTGGCCGGCCAGTCACCCCAGCATGTGCGGGCCGTGATGCTGGCCCGTACCCGTGAGCAGATGCCCGTTGTGTATGAGGGCACCAAGGGCGTGTGGTACTGCGCGACGCTGGGTGACGAGGAACCCGCTCATGGCGTGATGGCGGCAGATATGATCGTTGCGGCCATGACCGGGCAGGATGACCGTATCCGCCTGATTTCAGCCTTTCGGCCTCGCTTCCGCAACCCGGCGCCCTGTGGGCCGAATGGAGACGATTGTTTCCTATGGTTACGCAAGGCTTTCCAAAATTCTTCCGGGTCAAAAAACAAAAAAGCTGAAAACCGTGTCCGCTTTGCCAGCGCCAGCGGACGGGACTGGAGCCGGAAGGTCTTCGGGTGATGGTGTGGGGTGATGTTATCCCATTGAAAATGAAATATATTTCAGGATTTTTTGCCATAGGGGCGGTGGCGCTTGGCGCTTCCCTTCCTCTGCGGCAGGTAGCGCGCCATTTGGCGCTTTGTTCTCGCTCTCAGCTTGCTGGAATGTGTGAATGTCCGGAAGGGATTCTCGCCATTGCAATCGAAAAATGGCATAGTGTTAACCATAAATTCGTCCCTGCACGGGCGCACGGGCCAAAAGGTGAAAGGTAGAATTTACACACACCGCATAGCGTCAGGCCGATTGCCGGGTTTCCGGTGATGTCTGGTCGGTGGAAGGTCTTCTTCTGCCTGAAGTTTTTCTGAAACCTGAGTTGATATGGCGAACGCGGCGAAATCCTTTCACAGATCCTCTCTGAAGCCGGTGCTGGTGGCCTCTGCCGCCCTTGTGCTCGCGGCTGTGCCTGCGCATGCCGAAGAGGGCGGGATTTTTGATTCCGTTGCCAACTTCTTCAATCCCAACCGGGAGAAGGAGCAGACGCCGGCTTCCCCGGATGCCGTGCCCTATACGGTGGAGATTGAGGTGGTGGATGCCAGCCGTTCGCTGCGCAACGCCGTTATTGATGCCTCAAACCTGAAGACGCTGGAGGATAGCCCACCGGCAGGAGCGGCTGGCCTTGTGCGCCGCGCGGTTGTGGATCGCGACCGGCTGGTGGCGGCCCTTTATGCCGAAGGCTATTATGGCGGCACCCTCGACATGACCATTTCCGGCAACCAGCCGGATTCGCCCCATATCTTTGATATTGTTCAGGCTGCCCGTGCGCGTGGCCCGGTGCCCGTGAAGATTGTCATTCACCCCGGCCCGCAATTCCATTTCGGTTCCGTGCGCATCCTGAGCGCCGCCAATGGCCGCCCGGTGGCTGATGCGCCGACCCAGAAGGCACTGGCACTTGTGACCGGCGAGCCTGCGCTGGCCAGTTCCATCGTTTCGGCCGAATCGCGGCTGGCCGGGCACTGGCGCGACATGGGCTTTCCCTTCGCGCGTGTCACCAACAAGGATGTGGTGGCCGATCACGCCGACAAGCGCATTGATGTGACCTTCTTCGTGGAGACGGGTCCGCGCGCCAAGTTCGGCCAGTTCACGGTGGAGGGGGCGGATTTCCTCACCCCCGGTTTCATTGAGGACCGGGTCGAAATCCAGCCCGGTGAGACCTTCTCGCCCAAGCGGCTGAACGACATGCGCACGCGCCTCTCCAGGATTGAGGCGATTGGCGGCATCCGCATCCGTGAGGGTGAGCGTCTGGATGCCAATGGCGGCCTGCCCATCACGATTGAGGTGACCCCCCGCAAGCCGCGCTATGTGGGTTTCTCGGCAGAATATTCAAACACGGACGGCTCATCGGCCAATGTGTTCTGGGGCCACCGCAACCTGTTTGGTGGCGGCGAGACGCTGCGTCTGGATGGTTCGGTTTCATGGTTCGGCCAGAAGCCGGAGGCGGTGCCGGATGCTGATCCGTTCGGCTACAAGGTTTCCGCCACCTTCACCAAGCCGGGCATCATCACCGCGCGCGATGACCTGATTGCCGCCGCAGCCCTGATGCGTGAAGTCACCAATGCCTATGTGCGTGAGGGTGTGACTGTGACCGCCGGTGTGCGCCGCCGCTTCAGTGACCAGTTCTCCATGCAGATCGGTGTCGATTTCGAGGATTCCTCGATTGAGGATGCCGAGGGCAAGGGGGACTATTTCATCGTCGGCATTCCGATTGATGCCAATTTCGACAATACCGACTCCCAGCTCGACCCCTCGCGCGGCATGCGTGTGAATGCGACGGTGGAGCCGTTCGCCTATCTGGGGGATAGCGGGGCAGGGCCGGTGATGGCCAAGGGTACGCTCTCGGCCTATCACGCGCTGGATGAGGACAAGAAATACATTCTGGCGGGCCGCGTTTCTGCCGGCAGCATGATGGGCACCAACATTCAGGATGTGCCGGCCAACCGGCGCTTCTATGTGGGCGGTGGTGGCTCGCTGCGTGGTTATGATTATCAGGCTGTCAGCCCGCGCAACGCTTTTGGCCAGATCATCGGTGGCCTGAGCTATTTCGAGGCCTCGGCGGAAGCGCGCATCAAGATCACCGATACAATCGGCATCGTGCCCTTCTTTGATATGGGCGCGGCCTTTTCCAGCGAGTTCCCGGATTTTGACGGCCTGAAATATGCCGCCGGTCTTGGCCTTCGCTATTACACCGCCATTGGCCCGCTGCGCTTTGATTTTGCAGTGCCGCTGAATCCGGGGCCTGAAGATGGCTCCTACGGCATCTATGTCAGCCTCGGTCAAGCCTTCTGAGGAGGGGGTATCATGTTGTTGCGCCTTCTCAAGTGGGCCGGTTTTGCGCTGGCTGGTGTTGTTGTTCTGGTGCTGGCCCTGCTTGGTGTGATCCAGACCGGGCCAGGCAAGGGCATGCTGGCGCGCATTGCGTCTTCCCTGTCCTCGGTTTCCGGGCTTGAGGTCGAGATTTCGGATATTACCGGCGGCGTGCCGTGGGATATGCGCATAGGCCGCATCGCGGTGGCAGATCCGCAGGGGCCGGTGGCGCAGGTGGATGATCTGCGCCTGAGCTGGAGCCCGCTCTCGCTGCTGGGTGGCGTGCTGAATGTTGAGGAGATTTCCGCCCGGCGCGTGGCGCTGGAGCGCCTGCCTGAACTGCCGCCCTCCGAGCCGGAGACGACAAGCAGCAGCGGTGGCAGCACCTTCATGATGCCGGTGCGTCTGGGCCGTCTTGATATTTCTGATATTTCCATTGGCGAGCCGGTGCTGGGCCATGCCGCGCAGCTCTCTCTTACCGGCTCTGCGGACCTGATGGCGAGTGGCCCCGGCCTTTCCGCCAATCTGGCGCTGGATCGCAAGGATGCGCCGGGGCAGGTCGCGGCGAAGGTGGAGTATCTGCCGCACACCCGCAATCTGGATGTGAACATCACGGCCAATGAGCCGGCTGGCGGCCTTGTGGCGCGTCTTGCCGGCATGGATGGCTTGCCGGAACTCAAGGCCAGCATCGCGGGCAATGGTCCCATTGATGCGTGGGATGGCCATCTGCGCCTGACTGCCGGAGATATTGCACAGATGAGCGGTGCTGCCGGTGTGCGTGTGGTTCCGGAAGGCCATCGCATCAATCTGGGGCTGGATGCGGATATTGCCCGCCTGTTGCCCGCCAATATTGCTCCCCTTCTGGATGGGCGCACCGAGGTTTCCGGCACGGCGCTGGTGCAGGCTGGTGGCTTGGTGAATGTGGAAAACTTCAGCGCCCGCGCTGCCGGTTTTGGCGCCGCCGCGCGCGGTGTGGTGGATCTGGAAGGCAATCGCTCGGATCTCGCCTATAGCGCGGTGCTGGGTGATGCTGCCCGCTTTGCTGAACTTGCGCCCGGCGTGAAGTGGGACAGTGTGAAGCTGGAAGGCGTGCTCAAGGGCAAGCTGGCAACGCCTGCCACCTCTTCCCGGCTGGAGGCGGTAAAACTGGCCGGTGCTGGCTATGGGGTGGGCAATCTCAAGATTGATGCCAAGACCATGCCTTATGCAGCGCAAAATACGCTGCTGGTGAATGTGGAAGGCGATGCGCAGGGCCTCACGGCTGATGACCGCAAGGTGAGGAGCGCGCTGGGTGAAACCGCGACCTTCTCCCTGAGTGCATCCGTGCCCGAGGCGGGTGATCCTGCTCTCACCGGATTTGTCGCCAAGCTTGCGGCGCTGGACGCCAGTTTCAACGGCACGGCCAGCGCGCAGGCCGCATCCGGTGTGCTGCATCTGGAGCGGCTGAATCTGGCGGCTTTTGGTCCGCTGGCAGGCCAGTCCATGTCTGGCACCGCGCAGCTCAAGGCTGAGGTGCAAGGCTCCAAAGGCTATGAGCAACTCAACATTACGCTGGATGGCTCAACGGAAGCCGTGAAGACCGGCATCGCCGCCGTGGATTCCATCTTTGGTGCCAACAGCCGCATCAGCGGCGCGCTTCAGCGGACCGGACCGGAAGACTTCGCCGTGCGCAATCTGGCGCTGGAAGCCACCGGGCTGACGCTGGCCGCCAATGGCACCATGTCTTCCTCACTGGCAGACCTGAAAACAACCGTATCTCTGGATGACCTGAAGCGGGTGGACCCGCGCCTTTCCGGCAAGCTGGATGCGCAGGCCGCCTTTTCCGGTTCTTTGGAAAATCTGGGTGTTGCGGCACGTGTTGCCGTGCCGCAGGGCACGGCCATGGGGCAGAGGATTGAAGGGCTGGGGCTGGATCTCAATGCCCGCAACCTCACCGGCCTGCCGGCGGGTGATTTCCGCCTGAATGGCCGCATCGCCGAAAAGTCCGCGCAGGGCGGTGGCGCTTTCGCGCTTGGCGAGAATGGCGCGGCCCGCCTTGAGGGACTGGATCTGGCCATTGGCTCGGTTTCTGCCAAGGGCAGCGTGGCACGCGGTGAGGATGGCCTGTTCGCCGGCAAGCTGGCTCTCGTGGCTGGCAATCTGGCAGACCTTTCGGCGCTGGCGCTGACGGAAATGGCCGGGCGGCTGAATGCCGATGTGGATCTGGGCACGGCCAATGGCGTGCAGACCGTGGCGGTGAAGGCCTCGGCAGATGGTGTGCGCGCCGCAGGGCAAAGCATCGGTTCCGCCCGTATTGATGCCAGCATCACAGACCCCACCGGCCAGCCGGTGATGAACGGCAATATTGACCTGAACAATGTGAATGCCGGTGTCCATATTCCGCGCGCGCGAGTGGTTGCGCGCGGGCAGGGGCAGGGCACGGCCTTGCAGGTGGATGCTGTGGTGGACGGCATGGATGTGACCGGCGCGGCCCAGCTCAACCATTCCGGCGATACATCCCGCCTGCGGCTGGAGCGGTTGCGCGCGGCGCGTGGGCGCACGGCGATTGCCACTACGGCCCCGGCCAATATCACCGTGCGCGGTGGTGATGTGGAGATTGACCGGCTCTCGCTGGCAAGTGGTGGCGGCAATGTCACTGTCTCCGGCAAGGCGGGCAGCGCGCTGGATCTGGCCGTGGACATCCGCGCCCTGCCGCTGGCGACTGCGGAACTGGCCGTGCAGGGTCTTGGCCTTTCCGGCACACTTAGCGGCAATGCCCGTGTGCGCGGCGCGGCAGCACGGCCGGACGGGACCTATAATCTCCAGATCAACGGTCTCACCAATCGCGATATCGCGAGTGCGGGCGCAGGGCCGTTCAACATTCGCAGTGAAGGCTCGCTGGGCAATGGGCGCGTGAACACCCGTACCACCATTGGCGGGCGGCATGTGTCGGATCTGGTCATCTCCGGCTCGGCCCCGATGGGGGCCGGGGATCTGGACCTTGCCATTCGCGGCGGGCTGGATTTGGCTATCGCCAATGCCTCCCTTGCCGCATCGGGCAGCCAGCTTTCCGGGCGGGCCGCAATTGATGCGACCTTGCGCGGCACGGCACAGGCCCCGCGTGCAGGCGGCACCGTGCGCATCAGCAATGGCCGGTTCCTGTCCTCTGAAATCGGTGTGACGCTGAACCAGATTGAGGGTGTCATCACCGGTACGGAGCGGACTGTTACGGTCACATCCTTCAGCGCCCGCACGCCCAATGGCGGCACCATTACCGCCCGCGGGAATGTGGCACTGGACCCGCAGGCCAACTTCCCCGGTCGCGTGGATGTTTTCATGCACAATGCGGGTATCGTGAACAGCGAGCTGATCCGTCTGGTGACACAGGGCTCGGTTGCGGTGGATGGCCAGTTCACCAATGGCCCGAAGGTTGTCGGGCGTATCGAGATCAAGGCGATGGATGTGAACATTGCCGAGCGGATTCCCGGTGGTGTGCAGGCCATTTCTGTCCGCCACAAGAATGATCGGCGCGGGCGCAATGCCGCGCGTCTGGCTCCGGCCACAGGTGCCTCGGGCACGGCTGCGCCGGGCAAGGGCATGGCGCTGGATGTGGTGGTTTCCGCACCCAACAACATCTTCGTGCGCGGAATGGGCATGGAAGCGGAGCTGGGCGGCACCATCAAGGTGGGCGGCACCAGCGCGGCACCGGTGACAGAAGGTGGCTTTGAAATGCGGCGCGGCCAGCTGGCCGTGGTGGGCCGACGGCTGAACTTCACCCGCGGCAAGATCACCTTTACCGGCTCAACCGACCCGGAACTGGACTTCATCGCCGAAACCCGCGCCAATGACATTACCGCCCGTGTGCTGGTGACCGGCTATGCCTCCAGTCCGGAAATCGCTTTCGGCTCGACACCCACGCTGCCGCAGGATGAGGTGGTCTCGCGCCTGCTGTTCGGCCGTGCCTCCAGCTCGCTCACCACCAGTCAGGCGCTGGAACTGGCGCAGGCCATGGCGCAGTTCTCCAGCGGCGGGGGCGGCATGATGGACCAGATGCGCCGTTCGCTGGGTGTGGACAGCTTGGAGGTGGGTACGGATTCCACCGGCAAGGGTGGGCAGATCGGCATGGGTAAGCGCATCAATGACCGCATCTATATGGGTGTGCGTCAGGGTACGACGCCAGCCTCCAGCAAGGTGACGGTGGATGTGGATGTGACCAAGAACATCCGCCTGCAAGGTGCAACCGGGGCCGATGGCAACACCACCATGGGCATTGGCGCGCAGTGGGAATACTGAGGAACTGAGGGGTGGGGCGACCAGCCCCGCTCTTCAGGTCAGGAAAGGCAACAGCGCAGCATGCGTTTCTTCATGAAGCGGCGGGGCGGGGAGAGCAACCGGGATGCGGCACGCATTCTGGGCGACATGGTGCGTGCGGCCCTGTCTCTGGAAGAGGAGGCGACCGTCTCCATCTCCGAGATTTCCTGCGGGGACCCGGCCTGTGGTGGTGCCGAAACCGTGGTGCTGGTGATGCGTCCCGGCCAGCGCACGCAGGCGGCCAAGGTCTTGATGCCCATGGCGCAGGTGCAGGAGGCCGATCTGCTGGCCGCCCTCAAGCCGCTGGCCGGGCCGGAGGCGGGCTGAAATCTGTATTCCCTATTGAAACTGTAGGGATTCAGTGTCTGGATTATATCCGGCTGGTTTTCCCAGCTCGTATCCGCAATTCCCGCATGGTGCCGCTGTGACCTCTCCCGCCCGCCCGCTGAATTCTGTCTATTCCGCTTTGCCCACCACGGTTTTTGAAACCATGTCCCAGCTTGCCCGCACGCATCAGGCGGTGAATCTGGGGCAGGGCTTCCCGGAAGATCAGGGGCCGGAGGATGTGCGGCGCAAGGCGGCGGAAGCCGTGGTGCATGGCTGGAACCAGTATCCGCCCATGATGGGCCTGCCGGAACTGAGGCAGGCGGCGGCCACGCACTATCGCCACTGGCAGGGGCTGGAGCTGAACCCGGACACGGAAATCATGGTCACCTCCGGCGCTACCGAGGCGCTGGCCGTGGCCCTGCTGGCGCTGATTGAGCCGGGTGATGAGGTGGTGCTGTTCCAGCCGCTGTATGATGCCTATCTGCCGCTGGTGCAGCGGGCGGGTGGCGTGGCGCGTCTGGTGCGGCTGGCGCCGCCGCACTGGCAGATCACCCCCGAAAAGCTGGCGGCGGTGTTCTCGAACCGCACCAAGCTGGTGCTGCTGAACAACCCGCAAAACCCCACCGGCATTGTGCATTCCCGTGCGGAGCTGGAGCTGGTGGCGCGGTTCTGCCAGCGCTTTGATGCCTATGCGGTGTGTGATGATGTGTGGGAGCATATCATCTTTGACGGGCGCAGGTTCGAGCCTCTGATGGCGCTGGAGGGCATGCGTGAGCGCACGGTGAAGATCTCCTCTGCCGGCAAGATTTTCGGCATGACAGGCTGGAAGGTGGGCATGGTATTTGCCGCTCCACCCCTGATGAAAGTGCTCTCCCGCGCCCACCAGTTCCTCACCTTCACCACACCGCCCTGCCTGCAAAGCGCGGTGGCCTATGGGCTGGGCAAGCAGGACATGTGGTTTGAAGGCATGCGCACCGGCCTGCAACGCGCACGGGACCGGCTGGCTGACGGGCTGGAAGGACTTGGCTTCACCGTGCTGCCTTCTGCCGGCACCTATTTCCTGAATATCGACCTGAGCTCGCGTTTTGCCGCACCGGATGATGAGGCCTTTTGCCGGGATCTGGTGTTGCGCCATGGCGTTGCGGCCATTCCGGTTTCTGCCTTTTATGCGGAAGATGCCGTGCGCAGCGTGGTGCGGCTGTGTTTTGCCAAATCTGATGCCACGCTGGACCTTGCACTGGAACGGTTCTCGCATGTTGTAGGGCAGGTGTAGGGGCCGTTTTTCTGCAACCTGACCAAACATTAATTGGACCTGCGCCCCAAATTGGCGTTGCATCCGCGCCCATATGTCCGGCCCCTGTCTGATGCTGTACCGCAGCGCGCAGAGCCAGACAGAAGCTGTATCTTCGGGGGAGTAATGGGCGAGCACAAATCTCAGGGTGCCGGACGGCGTATTGCCATTGTCATCATTGGCCTTGCCCTTCTGGGCGGGGCAGGGTGGCTGTGGCAGACACAGCCATGGAAAGGTGCCGGGCAGAGTTTTGTGGCCCAGCCGCTGCCGGTGCGCACGGTTGCCATTCTCGCCCAGCCCGCCGCCAGCCGGGATATGCCGGTACGGGTTGAGGCGCTTGGGGTTGTGGAATCCATGGTTACCGTGCCCATCCGCTCCCGCGTGGCCGGTACCATCATCCGCGTGGCCTTTGAGGATGGCGCCGAGGTGAAGGAAGGCGAGCTGCTGTTCCAGCTTGATGCCCGCGAGATAGATGCCCAGATCCGTCAGGCAGAGGCCACCTTGTTGCGCGACAAGGCCCAGCTTGAAAAGGCCGAGCGCGATGTTGCCCGCTATACGGGTCTTGTTACCCGGCAAGCGGTTTCGCAGGTGCAGCTTGAGGATTCAAAAACCACGGTGGATGTGCAGCGTGCTGTGGTGGCCCAGAATGAGGCCAGCCTTGAGGCGCTGAAGGTGCAGCGCAGCTATTACAATCTCCGCGCCCCGGTGAGTGGGCGTATTGGTGTTTCTGGCGCGCGCGCGGGTGCTGTCATCCGGGTGGATGAGACGCTGGCCACCGTGCGCCAGCTGCGCCCCATCTATGTCACCTTCGGCCTGCCCGAGCGCTATTTGCAGGAGCTGCGTGCGGCCAGGGATGCGCAGGTCGCCATCACGCTGCAAGGCTCTGGAGACCGGGTAGAGGGTGGCCGTGTTGCCGTGATTGACAATCTGGTCGATCCGCAGACCGGCACCATCCCGGTGCGGGCGGTGTTTGAAAATGGCGACGAGCATCTCTGGCCCGGCACTCTTGGCGCTGTAACCGTAACATTGCGCACGGAGCCGGGCGTGGTGGCCGTGCCGAGTGAGGCGGTGCGCGTGGGGCAGGATGGCACCTTTGTGTTTGTGGTGGCTGATAATGTGGCCCAGATGCGCCCGGTGCAGGTTTCCCGCACGCTGGATGGCCAGAGCGTGATTGAAAGCGGCCTCAAGAGCGGGGAGGTCGTGGTCACGGATGGTCACCTCTCCCTGCGCAATGGCAGTGCGGTGAGCGTGAAGAACACGGTGCCTGCGGCAGCGGGAGGCTGAGCCATGTTTTCCGAACTCTGCATCCGCCGCCCGGTGATGACCACGCTGATGATGCTGGCGCTGATCGTGGTGGGCCTGTTCGCCTATCGCCAGTTGCCGGTGGCGGCCCTGCCGCGGGTGGATATGCCCACCATCACCGTCACCGCCTCCCTGCCGGGCGCGAACCCGCAGACCATGGCGACCGCCGTGGCGACCCCTATCGAGCGACAACTGGCCACCATTTCCGGCATCACCTCGCTCACTTCGGTGAGTTCGCAGGGCAGTTCATCGGTTACGGTGCAGTTTGATCTCAACCGCAATATTGATGAGGCGGCGCTGGATGTGCAGTCCGCCCTCTCGTTGGCCCAGCGCCAGTTGCCGGATGAGATGACCACCCAGCCCAGTTTCCGCAAGGTGAACCCGGCAGATGCGCCGGTGCTGTTCCTTGTGGTCTCTTCCGATACGTTGCCGCTCTCCAGCGTGAATGAATATGCCGATACGGTGATTGGCCAGCAGGTTTCGCAACTGCCCGGCGTGGCGCAGGTGCAGATTTATGGCAGCCAGAAATATGCCGTGCGCATCCGTGTGGACCCGGCCGCCGCCGCCACGCGCAATATCTCGCCCGATGATATCCAGAAGGCGGTTTCGGCCGCTGCATCCAATACGCCCATTGGCATGCTTTCCGGCCCGCGCCAGTCCTTTACCATTGATATGGGCACCGCGCAGGCCAGCGCAGACAGTTTCCGCCGCATTGTGGTGGCCTGGCGCAATGGCGCGCCGGTGCGTCTTGACGAGATTGCCGAGGTCTCGGACGGTGTTGAAAACGAGCGGGTGGCGAGCTGGTTCGGCGATACGCGCGCTGTCATCGTCGCCGTGGTGCGCCAGCCGGATGCCAATACGGTGGCCGTGGTGGATGAGGTGCGTGCCCGTCTGCCGGCCTTCCGCGCCCAGCTTCCGGCCTCCGTTGATGTGAATGTGCTGAATGATCGCTCCACCTCCATTCGCGAGGCGGTGAGCGATGTACAACGCACGCTGTTCGAGGCCATCGTGCTGGTGGTGCTCGTCATCTTCCTGTTTCTGCGGAATGTGCGGGCAACGCTCATTCCGGCGCTCTCGCTGCCGCTTTCCATTGTCGCGACCTTCGCGGCCATGTGGCTGTTTGGCTATTCCATCAACAACATGACCCTGCTGGCGCTGACCTTGTGCGTGGGCTTTGTGGTGGATGATGCGATTGTGGTGCTGGAGAATATCCATCGCCATATTGAAAATGGTGAGAAGCCCTTCGCAGCGGCCCTTCGCGGCGCGCGGGAAATTGGCTTCACCATTGTTTCCATGACCCTGTCTCTGGTGGCGGTATTCATCCCCGTGCTGTTCATGGATGGGGTGGTGGGCCGGGTGTTCCGCGAATTTGCGGTGACGATCTCTGTCGCCATTCTGGTCTCCGGCTTTGTCTCGCTCTCCCTCACCCCCATGCTGTGCGCGCGGGTGATGAAGGCGCGCGAGGATGAAAAGCCGCCGGGCCGCTTCTCGCGCATGATGGAGCGCATGTTTGATTCATGGCTCAGGGCCTATCGGGTAAGTCTGGATCTGGTGTTGCGCCACCGCCCCTTCATGCTGGTTGTCACGCTGGGCACCATCGCGCTCTCGGTTTATCTTTATGTGGTCATCCCCAAGGGCTTCTTCCCGCAGGAAGATAACGGCTTCATCTCCGGCACGGTGGTGGTGGCCAATGACTCCTCCTTCGCTGCGCTGGCCGAGCGGCAGCAGAAGGTGGCGGCTGCGGTGCGCGAAGACCCGAATGTGGCCTATCTCGTCTCCACCGCAGGCAGTTCTGCCGCCAGCCGCGGTTCCAATACCGGGCGCATGTTCATTGCGCTGAAGCCGTTTGCGGAGCGCTCACGTTCCGCACACATGATTGTGCAGGATTTGCGCAAGCGCGTTGCCGATATTCCCGGCGTGCAGGTGTTTTTCCAGCCGCAGCAGAATATCAATCTGGGCGGTGTCTCCTCGCGCAGCCAGTTCCAGTACACGCTGCAAAGCTCGGATGAGATGGAGCTGTATCGCGTTGCCGCCGAGATGCAGGAGCGCCTTGCACAATTGCCCGGTTTGCGGGATGTGACCTCTGACCTCGAGATCAGCAATCCGCAACTCACCATTGATCTGGACAAGGACAAGGCCGCCGCGCTGGGCGTGACCGAGCAGATGCTGCGCGATGCGCTCTACAGCCAGTTCGGCACGCGGCAGGTGGCCACCCTGTTCACCTCCACCAACCAGCACGCCATCATTGTGGAGGCGCAGCCGCGCTTCCAGCGGGATGCGGCGGATCTGGGCCGGGTGTATCTGCGTACGGCTGACGGGGCCGTGGTGCCGCTGGAAACGGTGGCGAATATTCGCCGCACGGTGGGGCCGCTCTCGGTCTCGCACCAGCAGCAGCAACCGGCCGTGACCATCTCCTTCAATCTGGCGCCTGGCGTGGCGCTGGGGCAGGCGGTGGAGGCAATTGGCGCGGTGGAGCAGGAAGCGGGGTTGCCCGCGAATGTCACCTCAAGTTTCCAGGGCACGGCACAGGCGTTCAAGGATTCTCTCTCCAGCCAGCCTCTGCTTATTCTGGCGGCCGTGGTGGTGATCTATATCGTGCTCGGCATCTTGTATGAGAGCTTCATTCACCCCATCACCATTCTCTCCGGCCTGCCCTCGGCCGGCATTGGCGCATTGCTGACGCTGATGGCGCTGGACATGGAGCTGTCTGTCATCGCCATCATCGGCATTGTGATGCTGGTGGGCATTGTGAAGAAAAACGCCATCATGATGATCGATGTAGCCCTGGTGCTGCGACGGCAGGGCGAGGCTGCGGAGAATGCCATTCGCACTGCCGCGCTGATGCGTTTTCGCCCCATCATGATGACCACCTTCGCGGCCATCTTTGGTGTGCTGCCGATTGCGCTGGGGGCGGGGGCAGGGTCTGAGCTGCGCCAGCCGCTGGGTGTGGCGGTTGTGGGTGGGCTGCTGGTCTCGCAACTGCTCACCCTCTACATCACGCCCGTGATCTATCTTTATCTGGACCGGTTTGACCGGGCGGTGAACCGGGCTATTCTGGCGCATCAGGATAGCCGCAGCGCGCCGGAAAAAGCACCGGCTGAATAAAGCCGGAGCACGGTTGCGACAATAAAAAGCCGTCGGTGCGCATTGCTGCGCCGACGGCTTTTTTCATTCATGTCCTGCCATCAGCGGCGGCAGGCACCCGGCGTCATGCCCAGCTGATGAACAGGCCGACATCACCCGGCACACCGTTCGGCCAGTCCACGATCAGGGCCTTGAACTTGTAATGGGCCTGACGCAGATGATCGCGCCACAGTTCATAGGCCTGCCGGGGGCGGCCGGTCAGGGAATCCGGCCAGTTTTCATCGCCATTGTTGATCGCGCGGCCCTTGTCTGTGCACAGGGCGTTGGGGAAACGCATGATCATGATTTCCGTCTCGCCGCGCTCTGCCGCCAGACGGATCTTGTGGACGAGGTTCTGGGCAATCTCGCGCAGGGCTTCCGGCGTCAGTTCAACCGGCTCGGCCAGCTTCTTGATGAGTTCAGCCTTGGCCTTTTCCGCCTCATCCATGGCGGCCAGCTCTTTGTTGATCTTGGCTGCTTCCTGCTGGTGCATGTAATTGCGCAGTTCATCAGCCGAGATGAAGCTCTCGTCCGCCAGATTCTCGTGACCGTGAGCCTGATCTGGTGTCCCCGTCATAATGCAGTCCTCTCAAGCGAAGCGATTCAGGATGGCAGGCGGAAGGACTTGGAATGTCGCATGTGGCCCACCCTGTTCCTGATCTTCCTTACCGTATGAACATGACGACTGTAAAAGGTTACTCTGGAAAGAGGAATGGGCCGCATGAGTGATGCCATGCACCGGATTTTTTCCAGATATAGTAGAGTTCCTGTTTATAAATCTGGATGGGGCGCACCTGTGAGGATCATGCGCCGCCAGCACGGTTCCGGTTGCTGGCAGTCCCTGAAATTTACTGTCTCTTAACTGTAACGTTCAGACAAAGATAAAAACAGCCGCGCTGAATGTGGATGTGTGCTGATGCTGTCGAAACGTGGCATTTCTGCCACCACCATTGTGCAGTTGTGCTCTAGATATTCAAGACTGCGGTTTTTGTCGCTCTTTCCCGGAATTCTGCGTTGGATATGATGCAAGTCTGGTCGGCGGTGCTCCGTGGAACCTGTATCGGAACAAAAATCGGGGTTGGGCATGTCTGCATACCGCTGTGGCCGTGTAGCGCTTCTGGCAATGGGCCTGTCCTTCGGGCTGGGCACAGCTGCCCATGCCGCTGAGTTCACTTTTGGTCAGAAGGCGGCGACGCCGGAAGACTGGTATGTGACCATTGGCGCGCGTGGTGTGATGCAGCCGAGCTATCCGGGTTCCGACAGCTACAAGGTGCGGCCGGGTCTGATTCTCTCCATCGCACGCGCCAGCGAACGCAATGTGTTCCGCAGCGTGGATGATAACCCCTCAATCGCCCTGTGGAATGGCAATGCCTTCCGCGCCGGTGTGGTTGGCCGGCTGGACTGGGGACGCAGCGAGAGCGATTCCGACCGCCTGCGGGGCATGGGCGATGTTGATTTCTCGATAGAGGCGGGTGGCTTTGCAGAGCTGTATCCGCTGGACTGGCTGCGCGTGCGCGCCGAACTGCGTTATGGCATGGGTGGCTTTGAAGGGCTGCGCGGTGATTTGCGCGCCGATGCCATCTTCCGTGAAGGCCCGTGGCGCTTCGCCATTGGCCCGCGCCTGTCCTATGCCAGCTCGGGCTATATGGAGACCTATTTCGGCGTCACCGATACGCAGTCGATCATGTCCACACTGCTCATGAATCCCCTGCCAACCTATCAGGCCCGCAGTGGCTTTGATCAGGTGGGCGCGACAGCACAGTTGAACTACACCTTCGAGAACGGTTTTGAGGCCGGCATTTTCGGCACCTATGGCCACTTGCTCGGCGATGCAGCTGATTCGCCGCTGGTGGAGGAAAAGAACCAGTTCACGGCCGGTGTTTCCCTGAGTTACACCTTCAATATGGGGCAGGGCCTGTGGTGATCTGAACAGGACGGGTTTGAAAAAAGGCCGCTACGGATAAAACCGGGCGGCCTTTTTTGTGATTTCCCTCTGCCAGACTGGCGGGTCAGCGCTCACGCTGAGCCAGAAAGGCCATGCGCTCAAACAGGTGTACATCCTGTTCATTCTTGAGCAGTGCGCCATGCAGGGGCGGAATCGTCTTGCGCACATCTTGCTGACGCAGCGTTTCCGCATCCACATCTTCTGCCAGAAGCAGTTTGAGCCAGTCAATCAGTTCAGATGTTGAGGGCTTCTTCTTCAGGCCGGGCATGTCGCGCAAATCATAGAACAGGCGCAGGGCCTCCCCGACCAAACGCTGCTTGATGTCTGGAAAGTGGACATCCACAATGGCGCGCATGGTTTCCGCATCCGGGAAGCGAATATAGTGGAAGAAGCAGCGGCGCAGGAATGCATCCGGAAGCTCCTTCTCATTGTTCGAGGTGATAATGACAACAGGGCGCTGGCGTGCCTTTACCTGCTCTCCTGTCTCATACACATGGAACTCCATGCGGTCGAGCTCCTGAAGCAGGTCGTTCGGAAACTCGATATCAGCCTTGTCCACTTCATCAATCAGCAAAACCGGGCGTTGCTCGGCAGCAAAAGCCGTCCAGAGCTTGCCGCGGCGAATATAGTTGGCGATGTCATGGACCCTTGGGTCACCCAACTGGCTGTCGCGCAGGCGTGCCACGGCATCATACTCATACAGCCCCTGCTGGGCGCGGGTGGTGGATTTGACGTGCCACTCAATCAATGGTGCACCCAATGCCCGCGCTACCTCTTGCGCCAGAACGGTTTTGCCGGTGCCCGGCTCCCCCTTGATCAGCAAAGGACGTTCGAGAACGATGGCGGCATTCACGGCCACTTTCAGGTCTTCAGTGGCAACGTAATCCTCGGTCCCCTCAAAGCGCATGTGCTGTTTCCTCAAGGTCTGGCCCAAGCATGGGCAGGCATGCGTAAGGTTGGGGGCGCATGTGCCAACGTCAAGCCTCTTCCGTCGGCTTCCTTATATAACATTTTCAGTCTGCTAATTGATGCGGGTTGTCCCCGGGCGACCGCATGGATATAAGCGCGGCGACCTTGGGGCGTCACTCGGGCCAAAAGGGGCGCATGTCGCGTCCATCCGGCAGGGGAGTGCGCTTGAGTTCGTTGCGGTCTGTCTTGCCAAAAGGCAGCGGGCTGAAACGAACACCAGCTTATGAGGGACAGGCTGATGTCGATCCAACTCGACGAGGATTATCGGCCCACCGAGGACGAGCCTTTCATGAACGACAGGCAGCGGGATTATTTCCGCAAGAAGCTGTTGCGCTGGAAGGACGACATCCTGCGGGAAGCGCGTGAGACGCTCCAGAATCTTCAGGATGAAAACCAGAACCATCCGGACCTGGCCGACCGGGCATCTTCTGAAACTGATCGCTCCATTGAGCTGCGGGCGCGAGATCGCCAGCGCAAGCTGATTTCCAAGATCGATGCCGCCTTGTTGCGGATAGAGGATGGAAGTTACGGCTTTTGCGAGGAGACGGGTGATCCTATCTCTCTCAAGCGGCTGGAGGCACGGCCCATCGCGACCCTCTCGATCGAGGCGCAGGAGCGTCACGAGCGGCGGGAAAAGGTATATCGCGACGACTGAGCGGACGGGTGTTGCCAGATAAACAGGCTTCACGCGGAAGGCCCTGAATCTTTGGGCGTTCTCAGGTGAAGATCATAAAAAAGGCTGGCGTCGCATGTGACGCCAGCCTTTTTGTTTCAGCACTGCCGTGGGGCTTTCAGGGCCTTATGGCTTGCCGGTTGGTGTGCGACCCAGAAGATTCGCAATCTCGCTCTCAAAATCCTCAAGGAAGTCGGAGGAGGGGTCATTCCTGTCGGCTTTCACGACGGGCGGTGCGATGCGGTCTTCCGCGTGGGTTTGCGGCAGAAGCTCCGGCCGGCGTGAGGTCATGGGTGCAGGCGGGCGAATGCGCGGCGCAGGGGGCAGGTCACGGCCTGTTTCCACAGCTCCCGTCTCCTGCTGCGCTGAACCCAGCATTGGCACGCTCTGGGGCGTGCCTGCCAGAGGGCGGGGCCGGGCATAGGGCTCTGCCCGCAGCGGGGGGTGAGAGGCGGGCTGGCGGGGCGTTGCATCAATCCGCGGGCGTCCATAGCTGCTATTGCTGCGCCCGAACACGCTGCCAAAACGGCTGGTGCGACGTGGCTCTTCTGTCGCAGGTGTCATGGGAGCCATCGGCTCAACCGCAGGGGCCTCTCCCGCTGCCGGGGAAAGATCGCCCGCAACCGGGTTGGCCTGTTCCAGATCATCCAGCAAATCAGACAGGGACAGGTGCTGGCTGTTGTCTGTGCGCGGCTCCTCTTCAGGCAGAACCATGCGCTCCTTTTCAATCGCCTGAAGTGCATCAGCCATTTCGGCCGCGATTTTGGCATCCAGATCCAAAGCCTCGGCGGCTTTCAGTGCAGCTGTACGCTCGGCCTCTTCACGCTCCAGTGTCTCAAGGGCTTCCGCTTCAAGGGCAATAGCCTCGGCAGCCTCCGCCAGCGCCCGTTCCGCTTCAACCCGTTCGGCTTCTTCACGGGCGAGACGCTCGGCCTCGGCCTGTGCTTCGGCTTCCAGCCTTTCAAGGTCCAGTCTTGCGGCTTCCATCGCGGCGCGTTCGGCTTCCGCTCGTTCTGCCGCTGCCCGCTCGGTTTCTACGCGCTCGGCTTCTTCACGTTCCCGTGCCTCACGTTCAAACGCCTCAAGGGCGGCTGCTTCGGCGGCCTCTGCCAGCGCCCGTTCCGCTTCCTCACGCTCACGCTCTTCCTGTGCAATGCGCTCGGCCTCGGCCTGCGCTTCTGCTTCCAGTCTTTCGCGCTCCAGTCTTGCAGCTTCCATGGCGATACGCTCGGCTTCCGCGCGCTCCCATGCCTCACGTTCTGCTGCTTCGATCATGGCCTGTTCGACGGCTTCACGTTCCGCAGCTTCCAGAGCAGCCCGTTCTGCCGCCTCCAGAGCAGCCCTTTCCGCTTCCTCACGTTCCGCAGCCTCAAGCGCAATGCGCTCGGCTTCGGCCCGGGCCTCTTCAGCCCGCTGCTCGGCTTCCATCGCGGCAAGCACTTCGGCTTCTCGGCGGGCCGCTTCCTCCGCTTCCCGCTGTTCCTCGATCTCAGCCGCGATCAGAGCTTCAAGCGCCTCGACCTCGCGCTGCTCCGCTTCTTCGGCCTCGCGTTCGGCAGCTTCAGAATCATCTGTCTGCCCATCCTGAGGAGCGGTGTCTTCGTCTTCCTCATTCGGGCCGGTGATAATCAGGTCACCGGAATCAAGCAGATCGTCTTCAGAAATCAGAAGACCTTCCTTGGCAGCCTGAGAGTCGGGCAGGGTTTCTGCCTCATCCTCATCGTCCCTGTCATTTTCATTCAGCTCGTCCACTGGGGAAGCCAGCTGGGCGGTGGAAGGCATGCGCGGGCGCACATCTTCTGAAGCCAGAGCCTCGTTTGCGGCAGCAGCGGCAGCCACACCAATGGCCGGAGCCGCTGATGCCATAAAGGCACCCGGACGCATGTGGGGCGCCGCAGGACGCAGGGCCGTGTCTTCTGCCTCGAACGGTGCTGGATCGATGGCAGGATAGGGCTGTGAAGGAGTTTCTTTCGGCACTGGTACCGCAGGAATGGAGACCGGAGGCGGCTCCAGCATCTTGTCGGTACGTTCAGGCAGGGCCGGTGTTTCCAGAGGGGCGGCAACAGGCGGCGCAGCTTCGCGGCGCAGGCTGGCCTGCTCGGGTGTCAGCGGCGTTATGGCCTCCTGCACGGATGCGT
The DNA here is from genome assembly GCA_034676585.1 of Xanthobacter sp. GTDB lineage: Bacteria > Pseudomonadota > Alphaproteobacteria > Rhizobiales > Xanthobacteraceae > Xanthobacter. The sequence goes on from JAUCBY010000001.1 coordinate 898,289, forward strand.
GAGCCTCGCCCCGCACCGGGATATTGGCCTCAATCACCACATCTGCCGTTCCGCCTGTCAGCAGAAGATGTTCCGTATCATCCCGGCGCACCAGAACCAGTCTGCGGTCCTGATCCACAGGCACGGCATCCACAATGGACAGGCGCGCCCGCCCGGTCCGGGGACGGGGAATCATGGGCATGGCGCTTTTCCTGCCCATGCGGCGGATGATGAACGCCGTAACACCAAGCAGCGCGATGATGACGATCAGGGAAACCGCAAGCCGAACCCACAAGTCCAGCTCCGTCCCAAAAAACTGCTGTAACATCACGCCTCCGTCGCGCAATCTGCACACACTCTGCAACGCACAGGGCTGCACCTCGCCCATGTTTGTAGCTTGACCTTAAACGCCATCACCTAAGGTTTTGTTGATAAACATGGCAGGATTCCGTGTCTGTGCGAATCTCTCCGGGCCAGGGAAATGCGGAAATGGTGAACAAGAAGGGCGAATGATGCGTAGTTCGAGGACTTCCGGGCATGAAAGTCGTGAGGCGATCATTCGCCTGCTGGGGAGCGGTTTCCTGGCCTTCCTCGCCTTTGCGGTGGGCTTTGTAACCTGGCCGCTTGTGACAGATGGCTCTTCATCGGTGATACCGGTCGTGGCCGGATTGGTGACGATTATTGGCGTGTGGCTTGTTCTCAACATGTTTTGGTCAAGCGCCCGGTCTGTCCAGTCGAAGCCGGATTATCTGGGGGCCGCCGCCATAGCTGCATCCTCGGATGCGATGGCTCTGGTGCAGGATGGAGAGCGTGTGCTGGAGGCCAATGCGGCATATCGCGAGTTGTGCCGCTCCACAGATGGCCCGCTGCCAAACCCGGAGAGTTTTCTTGCCCGCATGCCGGGCACGCAGGTCATTGTCAGCGAACTTTTGGCTTCCATCGCGAACAGGGAGAGTGCGCGCCGGGTCATCCGTGTTGATTCTGGCATGAACGCCCGGCAGATGGAAATTTCTGTCTACCCTGTGGGAGGCAGTACACGTCAGGTTTTGTGGGATCTGCGTCTGAGAGAACAGGCCCCGCTGGCTCCTTCTGAACAGGTGCAGCCGCAGCTGGCCCTTCTGGAGACGCCACCGCAGCCCGTCCCTGTTGCTCCCGTACAGGTGAATGCAGCCGCGCCCGAGCCACAATCACAGCCACAGGCTCATGTTCACAACAGCGATGCTGCGCAGCGGTTGCTGGAAGTGTGGGAACTGGCTCCGGCCGGGGTGGCGCGTCTGAACAGCTCCCGCATCCATCAAGCCAATGCCGGGATGTGCCGCATGCTGGGATATGGGCTGGCGGAATGGGGTGTGGATGGCCTGCGCCTGCATGAGGTCATTGCACCCGAGCAGATGGAAGCCTTGCACAAGGCCCTTCAGCCCGGCGCAAGGCCGGCAAGCTTCATTCTTGAGGTTACCCGCAAGGACGGTGGCACGCTGCCTGTCTTCATGCGTCTTGGCATTGTGGACCGGGCCGGGGAGGCAACGGTTGTCATTCTGCCTCTGGCAGCATGGCCTGTGGAAGCGCGCCCTGTGGCCCCGCCTGCCACTTTGCAGGCTGCCCCGGTACTCAGTCCTGCTGTTCCGGCCATGCAGGCTGTCTCTGCCTCTGCAAATGCCGCTGCGGATCAGTTTTTCATGCGTGCTCCGCTGGCTCTGGCTGTTGTGGATGGGCAAGGGCGGATGGGGGCGGTGAATGATGCCTTTGTCCGAGTGTTTACAGATGGCGGCAAGGCATCCGGCATTGCGCTGACTCAGGCTGTTTCCGAGCAGGACCGGGATGCGGTTGAGGGCTTTCTTGCCGCCGCCCGCGCAGAAGGGGCTGCCGTCGCCATATGCGAGGTCGCGGTGAATGGCCGTTCTGCACGCCTCTATGGCTCGCCGCTGGGGGCGGATGGAGCCGTGGCGCTGTGTGCGATGGAAACGACGGAGCAAAAGGCGTTTGAGGCCCAGTATGCCCAGTCCCAGCGCTTGCAGGCTGTGGGGCATCTGGCTGGCGGGGTGGCGCATGACTTTAACAATGTGCTGACCGCCATTATTGGCAATTGTGACCTGTTGCTGCTGAAGCATCGCCCCAGCGACCCGTCCTTCCCGGATATCATGCAGATCAAGCAGAATGCCAACCGGGCTGCCGCGCTGGTGCGTCAGCTTCTGGCCTTCTCCCGTCGCCAGACCCTGCGTCCGCAGGTGATTGAGCTGACGGATGCGATTTCGGATGTATCCGAATTGCTGCGCCGGCTCATCGGCGAGCGCATCACGCTGAATGTGCAGCATGCGCGCGACCTGTGGCCGGTGAAGGCGGATGTGAACCAGTTTGAGCAGGTGATTGTGAACCTTGCCGTGAATGCGCGTGACGCCATGCCAAATGGCGGAACACTCACGCTGCGCACGGCCAATGTGCCGGCCAGCGCCAGCGCCAGCTATGGGCAGGGCTTGCCGGAAGAGGATTATGTGCTGGTGGAGGTGCAGGATACCGGCGAGGGAATTCCGGCCGATATCATCGACAAGATTTTCGAGCCGTTTTTCTCCACCAAGGAGGTGGGCAAGGGCACAGGGCTGGGGCTTTCCACCGTGTATGGCATTGTGCAGCAGACCGGAGGCACCATTCTGGCAGCCAGCGAGCCGGGGCAGGGGGCAACCTTCCGCGTGTTTCTGCCGCGCCATGTGCCGGGAACCGAGGAGGAGACGCCCAGGGCACCGGAACCGGAGGTCAAGGTTGGAGACTCCACCGGGCATGGCTGCATCCTGCTGGTGGAAGACGAGGATGCCGTGCGCACCTTCGCCAGTCGCGCCCTCACCGGGCGGGGCTATGAGGTTCTCACGGCCGCAAGCGGTGTCGAGGCGCTTGAGGTGATGGAGGGGACCCACAAGCAGGTGGATCTGGTGATCTCGGATGTGGTGATGCCCGAGATGGATGGCCCCAGCCTGTTGCGGGAGTTGCGGGCGCGCGACCCGGCGCTGAAGGTCATCTTCATTTCCGGTTACGCAGAAGAGGCCTTCGCCAAGAACCTGCCGCCGGAAGAGCACTTCTCCTTCCTGCCCAAGCCGTTTTCGCTCAAGCAACTGGTGGGGGCGGTCAACGGCACCTTGCGTGGCACGGAGTGATACCGGGCCTTCCCATCATGGGATGACCTTGGGAAAGGGGGCTTTATGCCCCCTTTTTCATGCGCTGAGTCTGCCAGAGGGGGCCGAATCCCTCCCGACATCTTCGGAAAAAGGGCTTCCACAGCCTGTGCATGCTATTTTCTGGCGTCGGCTATAAACATGCTGGTGGAGCCTGACGGGCCGGGCTTCAGAACGTGAAATATCTCGTTGCAAAGCCGCAACACTAAGCCCTGTCTATATTCTTTCCATATTTGGCCTTCTTTGTGCCGCATCCGCACGGCCGCCGCGCATCGGAAGATGGAAACTTGGTGGAAGCAAGGGCTTGCCTCCTATCTGGCACTGAGATAAGGCTGCCATCGTCATTTCGAATTCCTCCAACCGAGGCCGGTGCGGGACGCGGTGAGCGGTGACCCTCACGCCCCGATGGGCGGGTAAAATGAACACATTGCTCATGGATTATTTGCCGGTGGTGATTTTCATCGGCGTTTCATTAGTCATCGGCCTGGCGCTGCTGGTGGCCCCATTTCTGGTCGCGTACAGCAATCCGGACCCGGAGAAGCTGTCGGCCTACGAATGTGGCTTCAACGCCTTCGATGATGCGCGCATGACGTTTGACGTGCGGTTTTATCTGGTTTCGATCCTTTTCATTATCTTCGACCTTGAAGTGGCTTTCCTGTTCCCATGGGCAGTCACATTTGGGGGGCTTGGTAATCTGGGCTTCTGGTCGATGATGATTTTCCTCGGGATCCTGACTGTCGGCTTTATCTACGAGTGGCGTAAGGGAGCTCTGGAATGGGACTGACCCCTTCAGCGGCAAAGCCCGCCATAGCTCCGGCCGCGACCGGTATCATTGATCCTTCCACCGGCAAGCCTGTCGGTGCGAATGATCCCTTCTTCCACGATGTGAATGCGCAGCTCTCTGACAAGGGCTTCGTGATGACCTCCGTGGATGAGCTGATCACCTGGTCGCGAACCGGTTCGCTGATGTGGATGACCTTTGGTCTTGCCTGCTGTGCAGTCGAGATGATGCAGGTTTCCATGCCGCGCTATGATGTGGAGCGTTTCGGTTTTGCCCCGCGTGCCTCGCCACGTCAGTCAGATGTGATGATCGTGGCCGGTACGCTGACCAACAAGATGGCTCCGGCCCTGCGCAAGGTCTATGACCAGATGCCGGAGCCGCGTTACGTCATCTCCATGGGCTCCTGTGCCAATGGTGGCGGTTATTATCACTACTCCTATGCGGTTGTGCGTGGATGTGACCGGGTTGTTCCTGTCGATATCTATGTACCGGGTTGCCCGCCCACGGCGGAAGCGCTGCTCTACGGTGTTCTTCTTCTCCAGAAGAAGATTCGCCGTATCGGAACCATAGAGCGCTGAGCCTTCAGGCCGAGAGGACGGAGAGTTGGAATGGATGAGAACCTGAAGGATCTGGCAACGCACATTGCGGGCGAGCTTTCTGGCGCGGTAACGGGCTGGAGCATTTCGCATGGCGAACTGACGCTCAGCGTGGTGCCTGCGCAGATCGTCAAGGTGACCACCTTCCTGCGTGATGATCCGGTGTGTCAGTTCAAGTGCTTCATTGATGTTTGCGGCGTGGATTATCCGCAGCGGGCCAAGCGGTTCGATGTGGTCTACCACCTGCTTTCCCTGAAGCAGAACACCCGTATCCGCCTGAAGGCGGAGACGGATGAGGATGGTCATGTGCCCTCCATCTGTTCGGTATTTGCCGGCGCAAACTGGTTTGAGCGTGAGGCGTATGACCTCTACGGCATCCTGTTTTCCGGTCACCCGGACCTGCGTCGCCTGCTGACGGATTACGGCTTCGATGGTCATCCCCTGCGCAAGGATTTCCCGACCTCCGGGTTCGTGGAAGTGCGCTATGATGATGAACTGAAGCGGGTGATTTACGAGCCCGTCCGTCTTCCTCAGGAATTCCGTAATTTCGATTTCCTCTCCCCCTGGGAAGGTGTCGAATATGTTCTGCCGGGCGATGAAAAGGCTGCTGGCCAGCCCGTGCCCCCGAAGGCCGGGTGAGGAGCATCACATGGCACAGACTCTGGGACACGCCGCCGAAGACATGAAGCCGGCTGACAAGGTCCGTAACTTCCAGATCAACTTTGGCCCCCAGCATCCGGCCGCCCATGGCGTGCTGCGCATGGTGCTGGAGCTGAATGGTGAGGTTGTGGAGCGGGTCGATCCGCATATTGGCCTGCTGCATCGCGGCACCGAGAAGCTCATTGAAGCGAAGACCTATGTGCAGGCCGTGCCGTATTTCGACCGGCTCGACTATTGCGCCCCGATGAATCAGGAGCATGCCTACTGCCTTGCAGTGGAGCGTTTGCTTGAAATTGAAGTGCCAATCCGCGCGCAGCTCATTCGTGTGCTGTATTCGGAGATTGGGCGTATTCTTTCGCATCTGCTGAACGTCACCACCTTTGCGATGGACGTTGGCGCGCTCACCCCGCCGCTGTGGGGCTTTGAAGAGCGCGAAAAGCTGATGGTGTTCTACGAGCGTGCCTCGGGCAGCCGTATGCATGCGGCCTATTTCCGTCCCGGTGGCGTGCATCAGGATCTGCCGCAGAAGCTGGTGGAAGACATCCGTGATTTCTGTCCCCACTTCCTCAAGGTTCTTGATGATCTTGATGTGCTGGTGACCGGCAACCGTATTTTCAAGCAGCGTACTGTCGATATCGGCATGGTCACGCTGGAAGATGCGCAGTCATGGGGCTTTTCCGGCCCGGTTATCCGTGGTTCCGGTGCAGCCTGGGATTTGCGTCGTGCGCAGCCTTACGAGTGCTACTCGGATCTCGAGTTTGATATTCCGGTTGGCTCTCATGGCGACTGCTATGATCGCTATCTGGTGCGCATGGAAGAGATGCGCCAGTCGGCAAAGATCATGCTTCAGTGCGTTGATCGCCTGCTGAAAGAGCAGGGTCCGGTTCATACGCCGGATCACAAGATTGCTCCGCCCAAGCGGGGTGAGATGAAGCGCTCGATGGAAGGTCTCATCCATCACTTCAAGCTGTTTACCGAAGGCTTCCATGTGCCCAAGGGCGATGTGTATGCCGCGGTTGAGGCTCCGAAGGGTGAATTCGGCGTCTATCTGGTTTCTGATGGCACCAACAAGCCTTATCGCTGCAAGATCCGGGCTCCGGGTTTTGCGCATCTTCAGGCTATGGATTACCTCTCGCGCGGCTACATGCTGGCTGACGTTTCGGCGATCCTTGGTTCCATCGATATTGTGTTCGGCGAGGTGGACCGCTGATGCCCCGCCCCCTTGCCATTGACCCGGCTCGCGCGCTCTGCCTCTGTGTGGTGAACGCTGCCGTCGGTGTGGAGTTCTGAGCCATGTCCGTTCGTCGCCTTGCTCAAGAGCAGCCCGAAAGCTTCGCCTTTACGACGGAGCTGGAGAAGATCGCGCAGGATCTGATCGCGAAATATCCCGAGGGTCGTGAGGCCAGCGCGGTCATTCCGCTGCTGTGGGAGACGCAGAAAGTCGCCGGTGGCTGGCTGCCGGAACCGGCTTTGCGTGCTGTTGCAGACCGCCTCGGCATGGCGCATATCCGCGTGCTTGAGGTGGCAACTTTCTACACCATGTTCAATCTTGAGCCGGTGGGTAAGTTCTTTGTGCAGGTCTGCGGAACAACCCCCTGCATGGTGCGCGGTTCTGACGAAATTCGTGCCGTCTGCCAGCGCAAGATTGGTGCCGAACGTCATATTACGGCGGATGGCAACTTCTCCTGGCTTGAGGTGGAGTGCCTTGGTGCCTGCACCAATGCGCCGATGGTGCAGATCAACGATGACTATTTCGAAGATCTGACTGCAGAAAACTTCGAGAAGCTGCTGGATGATCTGGCTGCCGGAAACCCGGTGAAGATTGGCCCGCAAAATTCGCGTCTGGGTTCGGAGCCGATCTCCGGGCAGGCTGCACTGATTGATCCCGAACTGTATGCCGGCCGGTCCAAGCCGGTTGCCGGGGAGTGAACGCCATGCTCGCCGACAAGGATCGCATCTTTACCAATCTCTATGGCCAGCATGACTTCAGCCTGAAGGGTGCCCAGTCCCGTGGTTTGTGGGATAATACCAAGGGTATTCTGGAGAAGGGCCGCGACTGGATCATCAATGAGATGAAGGTTTCGGGCCTTCGTGGTCGTGGTGGTGCCGGCTTTTCCACCGGGCTGAAGTGGTCCTTCATGCCCAAGCAGACCGAGGGGCGTCCGCACTATCTCGTCATTAATGCTGACGAGTCCGAGCCGGGCACCTGCAAGGACCGGGAGATCATGCGCAATGATCCCCACCACCTGATTGAAGGTGCGCTGATCGCTTCCTTCGCGATGGGGGCAAATACGTCCTACATCTATCTGCGTGGCGAATATATCTACGAGCGCAAGCGTCTCCAGCAGGCGATTGACGAATGCTATGCAGCTGGCCTGCTCGGTAAGAACAATGTGCATGGCTATCCGTTCGATCTGTATCTGCACCACGGTGCGGGGGCCTATATTTGCGGCGAAGAGACGGCTCTGCTTGAAAGCCTTGAGGGCAAGAAGGGCATGCCGCGGCTGAAGCCGCCATTCCCGGCCAATATGGGCCTGTATGGTTGCCCCACCACCGTGAACAATGTGGAAAGCATTGCAGTTGCGCCGACCATTCTGCGGCGTGGTGCATCGTGGTTTTCCTCCATTGGCCGCGCCAATAATGTTGGCACCAAGCTTTTCAGTCTTGCCGGGCACGTCAACACGCCTCTCGTGGTTGAAGAAGCCATGGGCATCACCTTCCGTGAACTGGTGGAGAAGCACGGTGGCGGCATTCGTGGCGGCTGGGATAACCTGCTGGCCATCATCCCCGGCGGAGCATCTTGTCCGGTGGTTCCGGCCGAGGATTGCGAAGAGCTTATTATGGATTTTGACGGCCTTCGTGCCGTGAAATCCTCCTTCGGCACGGCCGGCGTTCTGGTGATGGACAAGTCTGTTGACATCATCCGCGCCATCGCCCGCATCTCCAGCTTCTTCAAGCATGAGAGCTGTGGCCAGTGTACGCCGTGTCGTGAAGGTACGGGCTGGATGTGGCGTGTGGTGAACCGCATGGCCGAAGGTCGCGCTCACAAGAGAGAAATCGACATGCTGCTTGAGGTGACGACCCAGATTGAGGGTCACACCATCTGCGCACTCGGTGATGCAGCGGCTTGGCCGGTGCAGGGTCTCATCCGTCATTACCGTCATGTGATTGAGGAGCGGATTGACCAGTATTCGGCCAATCCCCATCCGCATCCGGTCGCGGCGGAGTAATATCATGGCGCGGATCACCCAGATCTGCCCCACTTTTCCTGCGGTTGATCCTGCATCAACAGCGGAGTGGTATGCGGCAAAACTGGGGTTCGCGGTAAAGTTTACCATGGATGGCTATGCCATCGTGGGCAAGGACGATGTGGAGATCCACTTCTGGCGATGCTCTGACAAGGGAATTGCTGAAAACACATCAGTCTATGTGCGTGTGGATGATATTGATGCGGCGCATGTCGATATGGCAGGTGCCGCGGAAGGCGGGCGCATCTCTCCGGTGGAAAACCGGGATTGGGGCATGCGTGAATTCTATGTGTGGGACCCGAACGGCAATCTGCTGCGCTTTGGTGTCCCCGTGTCCGCGCCCGGCGCGGCTTAAGGCGAGGTGGGAGTGATGGCGAAGATCGTCGTCGACGGCACTGAGATCGAGGTCCCGGCCGAATACACGCTTCTTCAGGCGTGTGAAGCGGCAGGGGTTGAGATTCCGCGCTTTTGCTTCCATGAGCGCCTGTCTATTGCCGGCAATTGCCGCATGTGCCTCGTGGAAGTGAAGGGTGGTCCGCCCAAGCCTACGGCGTCCTGCGCCATGGCGGTGAAGGACCTGCGCCCCGGCCCCAATGGGGAGCCGCCGGTGGTTCTGACCAAAAGCCCGATGGTGAAGAAGGCCCGCGAAGGGGTGATGGAGTTCCTGCTCATCAACCACCCGCTGGATTGCCCGATTTGCGATCAGGGTGGCGAGTGTGACCTGCAGGATCAGGCCATGGCCTATGGCGTGGATACATCCCGCTTTGCCGAGAACAAGCGTGCGGTTGAGGACAAGTATATTGGTCCGCTGATCCGCACCTCCATGACCCGTTGTATCCATTGCACCCGTTGCGTACGCTTCACCACGGAAGTGGCGGGCGTGGCTGAAATGGGTGCCATTGGTCGCGGTGAGGATTCTGAAATCACGACCTATCTTGAGAAGGCACTGTCTTCCGAGATGCAGGGCAATGTGGCTGACCTATGCCCGGTGGGTGCGCTCACGCACAAGCCTTATGCCTTCCATGCCCGTCCGTGGGAACTGATCAAGACCGAGTCCATTGATGTGATGGATGCGGTTGGCTCCAATATCCGTGTCGATACGCGCGGTCGTGAAGTCATGCGCATCCTGCCGCGCGACAATGATCTGGTGAACGAGGAGTGGATTTCGGACAAGTCCCGCTATGTGTGGGATGGCCTGAAGACCCAGCGGCTGGACCGCCCCTATGTTCGCAAGGACGGCCGCTTTGTGCCCGCATCCTGGAGTGAGGCCTTCGCGCTGATCGCCGAGAAGGTGAAGGCTGCAAATCCCAAGCGGATTGGGGCTATCATTGGTGATGTTGCCAGTGCCGAAGAAGTCTTCGCCATGAAGGCACTTCTGGGCAAGCTCGGCTCTTCCAATATTGATTGCCGTCAGGATGGTGCCGCGCTTGATCCGTCTCTGGGGCGGGCCAGCTATATCTTCAATCCCACCATTGCCGGGATTGAAGAGGCTGATGCCATTCTGCTCGTGGGTACGGACCCGCGCCATGAGGCATCTGTGCTGAATGCGCGCATTCGCAAGCGCTGGCGTGCTGGCGGGTTGCGTGTGGGTCTTGTCGGTGAGCAGGTCGATCTGACCTATAGCTATGAATATCTCGGTGCCGGCCCCGAAAGTCTTGCGGCTCTTGCAGGGCAGGGTGGCTTTGGAGATGTGCTGCGTCAGGCCCAGCGTCCGATCATCATTGTGGGGCAGGGCGCTCTGGCTCGTACTGATGGGGCTGCGGTTCTGGCACTGGTCGCTAAGGTGGCTGCTGAAACCAATGTCATCAAGGCAGACTGGAACGGCTTTGCAGTGCTGCACACGGCCGCTGCCCGCGTGGGCGCGCTGGATGTGGGTGCAGTGCCGGGTAAGGACGGTCTTGATGTGAAGGGCATGGTTGCCCCGAACGGACTTGATGTCGCCTTCCTCATGGGGGCTGATGAAGTTGACGTCGCTCCCGGCGCCTTCGTGGTTTACCTTGGCACGCATGGTGACCGTGGTGCGCATCGTGCAGATGTGATCCTTCCGGGTGCCGCCTATACTGAAAAGTCCGGCCTGTATGTGAATACGGAGGGCCGGGTGCAGCTTGCCAATCGCGCCGCTTTCCCGCCCGGTGAAGCGCGCGAGGACTGGGCCGTTCTGCGTGCCCTTTCTGAAGTGGTAGGGCAGACCCTGCCTTTTGATAGCCTTCAGGCGCTGCGTTTGGCGCTGACAGCTGCGCATCCGCACTTCAAGCTGGTGGATCATGTGGAGCCGGCTGATGCCGCAGCCCTTGCGGTTCTGGCTCAGAAGGCTGCAACTCCGGGCAAGGAGGCTTTCCGCCTCGTGGTTTCGGACTTCTTCCTGACCAATCCTATCGCGCGTGCCTCCGCTGTTATGGCCGAATGTTCGGCATTGCGTGCGGCGGCTATCGCTGAAGCTGCGGAGTGATCCGTATGCGTGGTTTGGAACAGTTTTTCGACGCCCTCGCCCTGCGGGCTGGCGATTATTGTCAAGGTAGCGTGGGAACTAGGATATGAGCTGGCAGGATACCCTTATCCAGGTGCTGATCATCCTGGGGCAGAGCCTCGCCCTGCTGGTGGGCTTGCTGGTTTTTGTCGCCTATATCCTGCTTGCAGACCGCAAGATCTGGGCAGCGGTGCAGATCCGGCGTGGCCCAAACGTGGTTGGTCCTCTTGGCCTTCTTCAGTCGTTCGCGGATCTGTTGAAGTTCGTCTTCAAGGAGCCTGTCATTCCGGCAGGTGCAAACAAGGCCCTGTTCCTGCTTGCACCTCTGGTGACCTGCGTTCTTGCCATGGCCGCGTGGGTGGTGGTTCCACTTGCCGATGGCTGGGTGATTGCTGACCTGAATGTCGGCCTGCTTTACATCCTCGCGATTTCGTCGCTTGGCGTGTATGGCGTCATCATTGGTGGCTGGGCTTCCAACTCGAAGTACCCCTTCCTTGCGGCCCTGCGTTCTGCTGCACAGATGGTGTCTTACGAGGTCTCCATTGGCCTCGTGGTTATCACGGTGCTGATGTGTGCGGGTTCGCTGAACCTGTCCGAGATCGTGCGCTCGCAGGATGGTGATCTGGGACTGCTGAACTGGTACTTCCTGCCGCTGTTCCCGATGTTCGTGATTTTCTATGTATCGGCGCTGGCGGAAACCAATCGTCCTCCCTTCGATCTCGTGGAAGCAGAATCCGAACTCGTCGCCGGCTTCATGACCGAGTATGGCTCCACGCCCTACCTGCTGTTCATGCTGGGTGAGTATGTGGCCATTTTGACCATGTGTTCGCTGGCCACGATCCTGTTCCTTGGCGGCTGGCTTTCGCCCCTGCCGTTTGCACCCTTCACCTGGGTGCCGGGCCTTGTATGGTTTGTCATCAAGGTCTGCTTCATGTTCTTCCTGATTGCCATGGCGAAGGCGATCGTGCCGCGTTACCGCTATGACCAGCTCATGCGTCTTGGCTGGAAGGTTTTCCTGCCCATCTCGCTCATCGCTGTTGTCGTGGTGGCAGCCGTGCTGCACTTCACCGGGACGGCACCGCAATGATAGTGCATCTCACCCTCAAGTCTGATTGCCGCAAGGCAGCGGGAGAGCGCTCATGAAGCTGGACCAGGCCGCACGTGCCTTCTTCCTGTCGGAGTTTATCTCCGCCTTCTTTTTGACCATGCGGTATTTCTTTCAGCCAAAGCCCACTCTCAACTATCCGTTCGAGAAGGGCCCGCTGTCCCCGCGTTTTCGTGGTGAACATGCCCTGCGTCGCTATCCGAACGGGGAAGAGCGTTGCATTGCATGCAAGCTGTGCGAAGCCATCTGCCCGGCGCAGGCCATCACCATTGAGGCTGGTCCGCGTCGCAATGACGGTACGCGCCGTACCACCCGTTACGACATCGACATGGTGAAGTGCATCTATTGCGGCTTCTGTCAGGAAGCCTGCCCGGTGGATGCCATTGTCGAGGGGCCAAACTTCGAGTTCGCGACGGAAACCCGTGAAGAGCTCTACTACAACAAGGAAAAGCTGCTCTCGAATGGTGATCGCTGGGAGCGGGAAATTGCCCGCGCCATTGCGCTCGATGCGCCTTATCGCTGAGTGCTTCTTGAATGTTGTCCGCCCCTTTCCGGGGTGGGCGCGGTTTGAAACGGTTTCGTGTGCTGGGCACGGAACCAGATCGGTGGATTTCGGGATGGGTCAGTTCATTCGACGCGCCAGCCTTTGCCGGGCAGAAGCCCGTGCATGGGTCGCGGTTGCGATGACCACACGCGCGCTTCAGTCGCGCCGGGGAGGGCTCTGCGCATGAGTGTCGCGGCAGTGTTTTTCTATCTCTTCGCGTTCGTGCTGGTGGCGTCCGCCTTCATGGTGATCTCCTCCCGCAATCCGGTTCAGTCTGTGCTGTTCCTCATCCTTGCCTTTGTGAACGCGGCGGGCCTTTTCATTCTGATCGGAGCCGAGTTCCTCGGCCTGATCCTTGTCGTCGTTTATGTCGGCGCCGTGGCGGTGCTGTTCCTCTTCGTCGTCATGATGCTTGACGTGGACTTTGTGGAACTGCGTCAGGGCTTCCTGCAATATATGCCGCTGGGCGTGCTGATTGGCCTGATCTTCCTTGGCGAGCTGGCACTTGTGGTTGGTGCATGGGTCATGTCCCCGAATGTGGTTTCGGGTATTCCCAATGCCAGCCCCGGTGGTGAGAACCTGACCAATGTCGAGGCAATCGGCCGGGTTCTGTACACGGATTACATCTACTTCTTCCAGGCCGCAGGTTTCGTGCTTCTGGTGGCGATGATCGGGGCAATTGTGCTCACCCTTCGCCACAAGCCGAATGTCAAGCGCCAGAACATCACTGCCCAGGTCACGCGCAAGCCCGAGGAAACCCTCGAGGTGGTCAAAGTGCGTCCCGGTCAGGGTCTTTGAGGGGACAGCCATGGAAATCGGTCTTTCCCATTATCTTACTGTCGGGGCGATCCTGTTCACCCTCGGCACGCTTGGCATCTTCCTCAACCGGAAGAATGTGATCGTCATCCTGATGTCGATCGAACTGATCCTGCTTTCAGTGAACATCAATCTCGTGTCCTTCTCTGTCTTCCAGGGGAATATCACGGGGCAGATCTTCGCCTTGCTGGTTCTGACGGTTGCGGCGGCGGAGGCGGCCATCGGTCTTGCCATTCTCGTAGTGTTCTACCGCTCTCGCGGGTCGATCGCTGTCGAGGACATCAACGCCATGAAGGGTTGAGGTTATGTATCAGGCGATTGTCTTCCTCCCCCTTCTCGGCTTTCTCATTGCCGGTCTGTTCGGCCGTGCCATTGGTGCGCGCGCCAGTGAACTGGTGACGACAGCCCTGCTGTTCATTGCCTGTGCCTTTTCGTGGATCACCTTCTTCCAGGTTGGGTTTGAAGGCCACGAAGTGCGCATTCACCTGCTGGACTGGATCCATGTCGGTGACCTGAAGATCGACTGGGCGTTGCGCATCGATTCCATCACGGCTGTCATGCTCATCGTGGTCACCTCGGTGTCTGCCCTCGTGCATCTGTACTCCATTGGGTACATGCACGAAGACCCGTGCCGTCAGCGCTTCTTTGCCTATCTGTCCCTGTTCACCTTCGCCATGCTCATGCTGGTGACAGCTGATAATCTGGTGCAGTTGTTCTTCGGCTGGGAAGGCGTGGGTCTGGCTTCCTACCTTCTGATCGGTTTCTGGTTCGAGAAGCCCTCGGCGAATGCGGCGGCCATGAAGGCCTTCGTTGTGAACCGCGTGGGCGACTTCGGTTTCATGCTCGGCATTTTTGCCGTGTTCGTGATGACCGGTTCCGTGATGTTCGATCAGGTGTTTGCTGCAGCCCCTTCGCTGGTGGGAGAGAAAATCTCCTTCCTGTGGGGTGAGTGGGATGCTCCGACTGTGATCGCACTGCTGCTGTTCGTCGGGGCGATGGGCAAGTCGGCACAGCTTCTGCTGCACACCTGGCTGCCGGATGCGATGGAGGGGCCGACCCCGGTGTCCGCCCTCATCCATGCCGCGACCATGGTGACGGCCGGTGTGTTCATGGTGGCGCGCATGTCGCCCATCTTTGAACTCTCCCCGGTTGCGCTGGATGTTGTCATGCTGGTGGGTTCCACCACGGCATTGTTCGCGGCCACGATTGCGCTGGTTCAGACCGACATCAAGAAGGTCATCGCTTATTCCACCTGCTCGCAGCTCGGCTACATGTTTGCTGCAATGGGCGCTGGTGCCTACTCGGTCGGCATGTTCCACCTGCTGACGCACGCCTACTTCAAGGCTCTCCTGTTCCTCTGCGCAGGCTCCGTGATTGTTGCCATGCATCATGAGCAGGATATGCGGAAGATGGGTGGCATCTGGAAGAAGGTGCCTTTCACCTACGCGATGATGGCGATTGGCACACTGGCCATTACCGGCTTCCCCTTCACTGCGGGCTATTATTCCAAGGATGCGATCATTGAGGCTGTATTCGTCAGCCCCAATACTTTCGCCCTGTATGGCTGGATCATGACCACGCTGGCTGCGGCGCTGACCTCCTTCTACTCATGGCGTCTGGTATTCATGACGTTCCATGGTAAGCCGAAGGACAAGCACGCCTATGACCATGCGCATGAATCCCCATGGGTGATGACGCTTCCGCTTGGCATTCTGGGTGTGGGCGCGCTCTTTGCCGGTTACCTGCTGTACAACACGTTTGTAGGTTCCGGTGTCGATGCCTTCTTCCGCGGCTCCATTTATCTGGCGGCGGAAAACCATGTGCTGCATGACATGCATGACATGCCAAAGCTGATTGTACTGGCACCCACCTTCATGATGGTGATCGGCTTTGTCATCGCCTTCTGGTTCTATGTGCTGGACCCGCAGACCCCGGTGCGGCTGGCGCAGGCTCTGCCGGGCCTGTATCGCTTCCTGCTCAACAAGTGGTACTTCGACGAGCTTTACAGCGCGGCGATTATCCGTCCCGCACTGTGGCTGGGTCGGCTGCTTTGGAAGCGCGGAGATGGCACGATCATTGACGGCTTCGGCCCGGACGGGATCGCGGCACGGGTGGTCGATGTGACTGGCCGGGTCGTGCGGATACAGACCGGGTATCTCTACCATTACGCCTTCGTGATGCTCATTGGCGTCGCGGCCCTGCTCACCTGGTTCATGTTTGTCGGAGCGTGATGGCATGATCGACTGGCCTATCCTCTCCGTTGTCACCTTCCTGCCGATCGTCGGCGCACTCTTCATCTTCCTGGTGCGGGGTGATGATGAGGTGGCGGCGCGCAATGCACGCTGGGTGGCACTCTGGACCACTATCGTCACCTTCCTGGTGTCACTCCTGCTGCTGCCGGGTTTCGATCCGTCAGCACCCGGCTTCCAGTTTGTCGAGAAAACCCCTTGGCTTGGCGATATCGCCTCGTACCATATGGGTGTGGACGGCATTTCCCTGCCGCTCATCATTCTCACAACCTTCCTGATGCCGTTTGCCATCCTTGCCTCGTGGGAAAGCATCCACAAGCGGGTGAAGGAGTACATGATCGCGTTCCTGGTACTCCAGACCATGATGGTCGGAACCTTCTGCGCGCTTGATCTTGTGCTCTTCTACTTCTTCTTCGAGGGCGGCCTTATTCCGATGTTCCTCATCATCGGTGTGTGGGGTGGTCCGCGTCGTATCTATGCCGCGTTCAAGTTCTTCCTCTATACGCTGGCAGGTTCGGTTCTGATGATGCTGGCCATCATGGCCATGTACTGGCAGGCTGGCACCACTGATGTCCCGACACTGATGCAGCACGGTTTCCCGTCTGGTATGCAGTTCTGGCTGTGGCTGGCTTTCTTCGCCTCGTTTGCGGTGAAGATGCCGATGTGGCCGGTCCATACCTGGCTGCCGGATGCCCATGTGGAAGCACCTACCGCCGGTTCGGTCATTCTGGCTGGCGTGCTGCTCAAGATGGGTGGCTATGGCTTCCTGCGCTTCTCGCTGCCCATGTTCCCGGAGGCGAGTGCATTCTTCGCGCCACTGGTGTTCACGCTGTCCATTGTCGCCATCATTTACACCTCGCTTGTCGCGATGGTGCAGAGTGACATGAAGAAGCTCATTGCCTACTCATCTGTGGCGCATATGGGTTTCGTGACCATGGGTATCTTCGCCATGAATGAGGCTGGGTTGCAGGGGGCCATGTTCCTCATGCTGTCCCACGGCTTTGTTTCTGCGGCCCTGTTCCTGTGTGTTGGTGTCATCTATGACCGGATGCACACGCGTCAGATCGCTGCTTATGGCGGCCTTGTGAAGCGCATGCCGCTCTATGCAACGGTGATGATGATTTTCACCATGGCCAATGTCGGCCTGCCGGGCACGTCTGGCTTCGTTGGTGAATTCCTCACCATGCTGGCGGCGTTCGAGCGCAATACCTGGATCGCGTTCTTCGCGGCAACGGGTATCATTCTCTCTGCCGGCTATGCCCTGTGGCTGTACTGGCAGGTGATCTTCGGGCCGCTTGAGAAGGAAAACCTCAAGCACATTCTCGACCTTTCCCCGCGGGAAGTTGTGATCATGGCACCGCTTGTCATCATCACCATCCTGTTCGGTATTTGGCCGACGCCCATTCTCAACATGACGTCCGGTGCGGTGAACGCGGTCATCGCGCGCACCGACCAGGTGACGGGTGTGGTCAAGACCGCACTCCTCCTGTCCTTCTGATCTCGAGGTCGCTATGTCGCAGCTCCTGCCTCCCATTGGCGCGGTTCTGCCCGAACTGGTGCTCGCTGTCTCCGCAATCGTGCTGATCCTGATCGGCGCGATCCGCGGGGAGGCGGCGGCCAATCTTGTCACCGGTCTTGCCATCGCCGTGCTTGTTGCGGCAGGCGTGCTGGTAGTGCTTGGCCCCGGTGGGGAAACTGTCGCTTTCAATGGCGCACTCGTGATCAGCCCGTTCAGCCGCTTCATGCAGGTTCTGGCGATTATCGGTGCGTCTGTTTCGCTCATCATGGCGGTGGACTGGCTGAATCGCGAGAAGCAGGCCAAGTTTGAATATGCCGTGCTGATCGTCATTTCCGTACTCGGCATGTGCATGCTGGTCGCTGCGGGTGACTTCATCGCCCTTTATCTGGGTCTGGAGTTGATGAGCCTTTCGCTCTATGTGGTTGCCGCGATTAATCGTGACTCCATCCGCTCCACGGAAGCCGGCCTGAAATATTTTGTGCTGGGTGCCCTGTCTTCCGGCATGCTGCTCTATGGCGCATCGCTGATCTATGGCTTTACAGGGTCTGTGAACTTCTCGGCTATCGCTGAAGTCGTCAAGGAACCTTCGCTTGGCCTGATCTTCGGTCTGGTGTTCCTGATGGCCGGCCTGTGCTTCAAGATTTCCGCCGTGCCGTTCCATATGTGGACGCCGGATGTCTATGAAGGCGCGCCGACCCCCGTGACGGTGTTCTTTGCCTCTGCCCCCAAGGTGGCTGGCATGGCCATTTTCATCCGGGTTGTCACCGAGGCCTTCCCGAATATCGAGCATGAGTGGCAGCAGATTGTCGCCTTTGTCGCACTGGCTTCCATGGTGCTCGGTGCCTTTGCAGCTATCGGTCAGCGCAATATCAAGCGCCTGATGGCCTACTCCTCCATTGGCCATATGGGTTTTGCACTGGTCGGCCTTGCCGCCGGTACGGTTGAAGGCGTTCGCGGTGTGCTGGTTTATCTGGCCATCTATGTGGTCATGACGCTCGGCACCTTCGCATGTATTCTTGCCATGCGCCGCAAGGGGCAGGCGGTGGAGAATATCGAGGATCTGGCTGGTCTTGCGCGCACAAAGCCGCTCATGGCGCTGATGCTGGGTGCATTGATGTTCTCACTGGCTGGCATTCCGCCGCTCGCGGGCTTCCTTGCCAAATATTATGTGTTCATCGCAGCAATTCAGGCTGGCCTGTACTGGCTTGCCGTTATTGGTGTGCTGGCTTCTGTGGTGGGAGCGTACTACTATCTGCGCATCGTCAAGGTGATGTATATGGACGAGCCGGCGGAGGCATTTGATGCCACCCCGTCGGAATTGAAGGCGGTTATGGCCATAAGTGGGCTTTTCACCATCTTCTATTTCGTCTATCCCGCTCCCTTGATAGAAGCGGCAAGTGCCGCAGCACGCTCACTCTTCTAGAGATATGGCAAACTACGAATTCCAGGGGTCCACGGTTCCCATCATCCGTTTCACTGAAATCGGCTCCACCAATGCCGAGGGGCTGGCTCGTCTTGCGCGTGGCGAGACGATGCCTGTCTGGCTTGTGGCTGATATTCAGACTTCGGGGAGGGGGCGCCGTGGGCGGTCCTGGACTTCGGAACTCGGCAATCTTTTTGCCACGCTAGTGCTCCCCAATCCTGCACCTGTGGCAAATCTTGCCCAGCTCTGTTTCGTTGCTGGCTTGGCTGTACGGGATGCTGTTCTTACGGCTGCACCCCAGGTCAACCCAGACAGCCTCAAGCTGAAATGGCCGAACGACCTGCTCCTTGATGGCGGAAAACTGTCCGGCATTCTGGTGGAAGGGGGGGCAGACTCCTCCGGGCGCTCTGCTGCCGTCATCGGTTTTGGGGTCAATTGCCTGCACCATCCTGATGATCTTCCCTATCGCGCAACAAGCCTTGAAGCCGCCGGTGCGCCTACTGCGCCGGACCGGCTGCTGGAGGCGCTCGATCTTGCCATGGCTGTTCGCCTGAACCAGTGGAACGGCGGGAACGGTTTCACGGTCATCCGTTCAGACTGGATGCGCCATGCGCTTGGTATGGGTGATCAGGTCAGTGTCAAGATCGGCGAGCGTGAGGTTATCGGCCGCTTTGAGAATCTGGATGCGCGGGGGGCCATGATTTTGCGCCGCCGCGATGGTGTCGCCGAAATTATTACAGCTGGTGATGTCTCCCTGCGTTTGCCGGATTGAGGCAGGCTGTCCCTCTGTTGCATTTGAGAAGCCTGCTGGCTTCATATTGCGTTCCATTTGGTATGTGCGCTTGCAGTGGGCATGAGCCTTCAGTGCGGGCCATGTGAATGAAGATGTCCTGTCGCTCCACCAAAGCAGGCACCTTCGGGAAGTGAATTACGTTGAAAACAGCCGCTGAAGAACTGGTCTTTGCCCCCCTCGGTGGTGTTGGCGAGATTGGCATGAATGTCGCCGCATATGGCTTCGGTCCGCGGCAGAACCGGCAGTGGCTGGTTGTGGATCTTGGCATGAGCTTCGCCGGGGATGAAGCTCCGGGTGTCGATCTCGTCTTGCCGGATATCCGTTTTCTTGAGGCAGAGAAAAAGAATATTGTCGGCCTGCTGATCACGCATGGGCATGAGGACCATCTGGGTGCGGTACTGGATCTGTGGCCGCGTCTGAAGTGCCCCATTTATACCAGCGCCTTCACGGCCGGATTGCTGGAGGCCAAGCGCGCCGGTGAACCGGGTGCGCCGGCGGAACTGCCCGTTACGGTCGTCCGTGCCGGTGAGCGCACCCGGCTCGGTCCATTTGAATTCGAGTTTGTCCCTGTCGCGCATTCGATTCCGGATAGCCATGCTGTCGCAATCCGCACTGCGGCTGGGCTGGTTGTGCATACGGGTGACTGGAAGCTGGACCCGAACCCCATGGTGGGGCCACCTACAGACACGAAGCGCCTTGCCGAGCTTGGTGATGAAGGTGTGCGGGCACTGATCTGTGATTCCACCAATGCCATTCGTGATGGTGTCTCGCCATCCGAGGCGGATGTGGCGGCCTCGCTGAAGCAGATCGTGGCAAATGCACGCAACCGCATTGCCTTCACAACCTTCTCCTCAAATGTTGCGCGTATCCGTTGCATTGCCGAGGCAGCATATGCCAATGGCCGCGAGGTTGTTGTTGTGGGCCGCGCCATGGAGCGCATCATCGGGGTCGCGCGCGAACAGGGGCTGCTGGATGGCTTGCCTGCATTCCGCAGCGCCGAGGCTTATGGCTATATTGAGCGCGAGCGGGTTGTGGCCATTCTCACCGGGAGCCAGGGGGAGCCGCGCGCAGCCTTGCGGCGGATTGCCGATGATGACCATCCCGAGATCACCTTCTCTCCGGGAGATACGGTGGTGTTTTCCTCGCGCACCATTCCCGGCAATGAAAAGGTCGTGAACCACATCATCAATGCCCTCACCAAGCGTGGCATTGAAGTGGTGACGGATCGCGATGCGCTGGTTCATGTTTCTGGCCATCCGCGGCGTGGAGAGCTGGAACAGATGTACGGGTTTGTGCGCCCGCAGCTGGCGATCCCCGTACATGGTGAGGCGCTGCATCTGCATGCCCACGCCCAGCTGGCGCGTAGCCTTGGCGTGTCAGAGGTTCTCAACTGCTATGACGGGCATGTCATCCGCCTTGCGCCGGGCCCGGCAGAGCGGGTGGGAGAGGTTCCCTTTGGCCGCCTCTACAAGGATGCACGCCTGCTTCTGACGGAAGAAACGCGCACCCTGCGCGAGCGCCGGAAACTGAGCTATGTGGGCGCTGTTTCGGTTGCTCTTGCCGTGGACCGGCAGGGGCAGATTGCCGGCGCACCCTGCGTTGAGATCAGTGGCGTTCCCGAGCGTGGAGAAGGGGGGATCGACATGCTTGAGCATGTGCTGGATACCGTCGTCAACACACTGGACAATATGCCCAAGGCCCGCCGCCGTGATGCGGATGCGCTGGCGGACTCTCTGGAACGGGCGGTGCGCGGGGCTGTGAATGCCGTGTGGGGCAAGAAGCCTGTGTGCCATGTCCATGTGGTCGAGGTCTGATCCCCTGACTTTATGATGAGTGACGGCTTCGCTATTCGGCTTAAAAGTCGGAAGCATCGTTCTGATTCAGGGAGTCGGAACATTCTGATTGAATAGAGAAGCCGGTTTTCCGGGCAGGTTGTATTCTGCCATATGGAGGACTGCTCACAGGAGGAAGACATCATGATCGGACGGCTCAACCATGTTGCCATTGCCGTGCGCGATATTGGCGCGGCTACAGCCCTTTATCGCGATACGTTGGGGGCGAAGGTTTCCGAGGTGGAGCCGCAGCCAGACCATGGTGTGAATGTGGTGTTTGTTGAACTGCCGAACACCAAGATTGAGTTTCTGGAGCCGCTGGGTGCAGAGTCGCCTATCGCCAAGTTTCTGGAGCGCAATCCGGATGGGGGCATTCACCATATTTGCTATGAGGTGGATGACATTCTGGCCGCGCGTGACCAGTTGAAGGTCAAGGGTGCGCGGGTTCTGGGGTCTGGCGAGCCGAAAACCGGTGCGCATGGCAAACCTGTGCTGTTCCTGCACCCCAAGGATTTCAATGGCACGCTTGTGGAACTGGAACAGGCCTGAGGCATTTGCTGTGACTGTTGGCGTCGCGATTGCCGTCTATTTCACAACGTGGTTCTTTGCCACGTTGCTGGCGGTTTTGTGGAGTGCGCGCCGAAGCCGGGGCCAGACAGGAAAGGGCGCGGATGCCGAAGGGCCCGCGTCCCGCCCGCCATTTCTACCCATTGTGTTGAGCACAACATTTATTGCAGCGCTTGTAACCGCTGCTGTATTTTATGTTGCGGTTCTGGGGCAGGCAGGGCGCTGAACTGCGAGCGATGCCCACAGGCCGCCTGAAAAACTGAATCCCCATATCAAGCACCCGTTGTTTGGCCGGTTGCAGGCTTGTCCGTTCGTGCATCATCTGGACCTAGGGGTTATCCGGTGCTGTCTGGACCTTGGTGTTGAATGCCTCAATGCCTGCCCGCATTGTGCGATGCACAATATATGTGCCGAAAAAATATGAAAAATGAGTCCTCCCGGCAAAAATGGGGCGGCTGCAATCGAAAACCTGTCCCGAATCGTCGCGGAATCGACTCGATTCCATGGGGTTCAGATTGGGATGCAGCATGCCCATGCCGGATAAGAGGGGTGGAAAAAAGATCTATCAATGAGTTGATGAAAAAGAAAAGGCGAGACCCGGTGGTCTCGCCTTTGTCATGTCACGGTGCCTGCACGCCTGCAGGTCTTTGCCTGCGTTTAAGCTGTGTGGCCATTCCGTGATGCCGTTTCCCTGCATGTTGCCCATGGCAACCGTGGACGGCTTTTTTCATGTCCTCCCGAGACCCAGACCGTATTCACCACCCGGCTCACCGGGCGAGTGACGATCCCCTTTCTTAGTGCGAGATCAAAATAGGACAAGAAACTGTCGTTTGTCATCCATGCATCGCAATATGATGATTATTGCGATGCACCATGAGGCAAGAATGCGCAAGGCAGGGGCACGGTGGGCTTGTGTTTTGGGTGAGGCTGGGCTTTCACTCCGCAGACCATCCTTTTCCATCTTCCTGTATAGAGCCAGCCGATGCGCCTCTCCCGTTATTTTCTGCCGATTCTCCGTGAAGTGCCGAAGGAAGCGGAGATCGTGTCCCACCGGCTGATGCTGCGCGCCGGCATGGTGCGTCAGGAGGCTGCCGGTATTTATGCCTGGCTGCCGCTGGGGCATCGGGTTCTCAACAAGATCTGCAACATCATCCGCGAAGAGCAGAATCGCGCCGGCGCGAATGAAATGCTCATGCCCACCATCCAGTCTGCCGATCTGTGGCGCGAAAGCGGGCGCTATGATGATTATGGCAAGGAGATGCTGCGAATCAGGGATCGCCATGAGCGCGAGATGCTCTTTGGACCCACCAATGAAGAGATGATCACGGATATCGTCCGCGCCTATGTGAAGTCCTACAAGGCGCTGCCGCTGAACCTCTATCATATTCAGTGGAAGTTCCGGGACGAGGTGCGCCCGCGCTTCGGTGTCTATCGCTCGCGTGAGTTCCTGATGAAGGATGCCTATTCCTTCGATCTCACGGCCGAGGGCGCGCGCCACTCCTATAACAAGATGTTCACCGCCTATCTGCGCACCTTCGCGCGCATGGGGCTGAAGGCCATTCCTATGGTGGCGGATACCGGCCCCATTGGCGGGAATCTCTCGCACGAATTCATCATTCTCGCCTCCACGGGTGAGAGCGAGGTGTTCTGCCATGGCGATTATCTCGATATGGCACCACCCCCGGCCGATGTGAACTTCGAGGATGCCGCAGCCCTGCAAGGCGTGTTTGACCAGTGGACCTCGCTCTATGCGGCCACCTCGGAAAAGCATGACGAGGCCGCCTTCAATGCTGTGCCTGAAGCCCGGCGTATGGCGGCGCGTGGCATCGAGGTGGGGCATATCTTCTACTTCGGCACCAAATATTCCGAGCCGTTTGGCGCGCAGGTGCTGGGGCCGGATGGGCAGCAGCACACCATCCACATGGGTTCTTATGGCATCGGTCCATCCCGCCTCGTGGCGGCCATGATCGAGGCCTCCCATGACGAGGCGGGAATCATCTGGCCGGACGCCGTTGCGCCGTTCCAGGTGGGTATCCTCAACCTCAAGACCGGCGACAGCGCCACGGATGCGGCCTGCGAGAAGCTTTACGCGGCACTGACGGCCGCCGGTTATGATGTTCTTTATGATGATACCGAGGAGCGTCCGGGCGCCAAGTTCGCAACCGCTGACCTGATCGGCCTGCCCTGGCAGATTCTGGTGGGGCCGCGCGGTCTTGCCGAAGGCAAGGTGGAGCTGAAGCGTCGTGTGGACGGCTCCCGCGAACAGATTGCGCCTGCCGATATCTTGGAGAGGCTGAAGGCATGAGTTCAAAAGGGTCCGCCGCGGCATCGGCCGAAGAACCCACCGGCACGCGGCCCTTCGCGGCGTTCGAGTGGATGCTGTCGCTGCGCTATCTGCGGGCCCGGCGCAAGGAAGGCTTTATTTCGGTCATCGCCGGCTTTTCCTTTCTGGGGATCATGCTGGGGGTGGCCACGCTCATCATCGTCATGGCGGTGATGAACGGCTTCCGGCAGGAACTGTTGTCCAAAATTCTGGGGCTGAACGGGCACGTGCTCGTGCAGCCACTGGAAACCCCGCTGACAGATTTCAAGGAAGTGGCTGCGCGCATTGCCGGGCTGAATGGCGTGCGCATTGCCGTGCCGCTGGTGGAAGGGCAGGCGCTGGCCTCCTCGCAGTTCGGTGCTTCCGGCGTGCTGGTGCGCGGCATGGAGGAGAAGGACCTGCGCGGGCTGCCGTCTGTTGCGGGCAATATCAAGAGCGGCACGCTTGAGGGGTTTGACAAGGGGCAGGGGCTTGTCATCGGCAAGCGTCTGGCAGATCAGCTCTCGCTGCGGGCGGGAGACAACATCACCCTTGTTTCCCCGCGCGGGGCGGTGACGCCCATGGGGACCTCGCCGCGCATCAAGGTCTACAAGGTTGCCGGCATCTTTGAGGTGGGCATGTCGGAATATGACAGCGCCTTTGCCTTCATGCCGCTGGAAGAGGCGCAGGCCTATTTCAACCGCAACAATGATGTGAACGCGATCGAGGTCTATATCGACAACCCCGATGACGTGGCTGAACTGCGCGGGGCGATTGAGGCCGGGGCGCAACGGCCGGTTTATCTGGTGGACTGGCGACAGCGCAACGCGACCTTCTTCAATGCCCTTCAGGTGGAGAGGAACGTGATGTTCCTCATTCTCACGCTCATTGTGCTGGTGGCCGCGCTCAACATCATTTCCGGCCTCATCATGCTGGTGAAGGACAAGGGGCATGACATCGCCATTCTGCGCACCATGGGGGCGACGCAGGGGGCGGTGATGCGGGTCTTTCTCATCACCGGTGCCTCCATTGGCGTTGTGGGCACGCTGATGGGCTTTCTGCTGGGTGTGGTGGTGTGCTGGAATATCGAGAGCATCCGCCAGCTCATCTCCTGGCTCACGGCGACCGAGCTGTTCTCGCCGGAACTCTATTATCTCAGCCGCCTGCCGGCCGAGATGAATGTGAGTGAAACAGCAACCGTTGTGGTGATGGCGCTTGTGCTTTCGCTGCTCGCCACTCTTTACCCCTCCTGGAGAGCCGCGCGGCTCGATCCGGTGGAAGCGCTGAGATACGAGTGATGGACACTTCTGTGCCCCGCGGCCCGGCCTCCATGGCCACGCCAGACCATGCCCTCTCCCTTGTGAATGTGAGCCGCGTTTATACGCAGGGCGAAGATCGCAAGCTCGAGATTCTCACGGGTGCGGACCTGACCATTGAACATGGGCAGTCTGTCGCGCTGATTGCGCCATCCGGCTCGGGCAAGTCCACCCTGCTGCATCTGGCAGGCTTGCTGGAGCACCCGGATTCCGGTGAGGTGTTTATTGACGGAGAGGCAACCTCGAAGCTGAATGATGCCGAGCGCACCCGCATTCGGCGTCTTTCGCTGGGGTTTGTGTATCAGTTTCACCATCTGCTGGGAGAGTTCACGGCACTGGAGAATGTGGCCATGCCGCAGATGATCCGCGGCCTGTCTCGTCCTGTTGCAAATGAGCGGGCCAAGGAGTTGCTGAGTTATCTGGGTCTTGGTGCCCGCCTGACTCATCGCCCGGCAGAGCTTTCAGGGGGTGAGCAGCAGCGGGTCGCTATTGCCCGTGCGCTGGCCAATGCGCCTCGCCTGTTGCTGGCTGATGAACCGACAGGGAATCTCGACCCGAAGACCGCTGATCATGTGTTCGGCGCACTTTCGGAACTGGTGCAGGCCACGGGCGTTGCCGCCCTGATTGCGACCCATAATCTGGAGCTGGCCTCGCGAATGGACCGGCGTGTGACCTTGCGTGATGGCAAGGTTGTGGAGCTTCCATAAAACACGCTTTGCGTTCATGCGGTTGAAAGTCACTCGCATTATTGAGCGTTTCCAATGTGTGCGGGTAGCCTGTTTTTGGTCTGCGGTTTGTAAAATAGACTCTATATAATAACATCTTATGGGGGTTCACGCCGGTTTTTTGCACCGCCGAAGGCCTCGGGCGCAGGGGTTAGCGGTGAAGCGTATTTAAGAGTATAGCTGTCGCCGAGAGCCAGCCTCTGCCCAGGTTCATGCCTGCACAGGACTGCCAGCAATTTGTTTGGTTCCGGAATTGGTGACGCGCGATGCCCCTCCGCACTCATACCCACAAGTCTGGTCTGCGCCCGATGGGCCGATTTCTGATGGGTACGGCTGCTTTGACAGCAGCACTTTTCTTGCTTGCCCCGTCCGCCTTTGCGCAGACTGAACCACCAGCTTCCGCTTCCCCGCATTATCATGCCCAGACTCCGGCGGCCGCTCCGGCTCCTGCTGCATCTGCGCCTGCTGCACCCAGCGCCCCAGCCCCTGCTGAAGTGGCCCCCGCACCTGCGGTCACCCCTCCGGCTGCCCCGGTCACGAATGCGGCTCAAGCAAATACAGCGCCGGTGAATACGGCACCGGCTCAGCCCGAAGCGCCTTCAGCAGTGGCCCCGGCACCAGTTTCGGCGCAGGCTCCACAGGGCACGCCCGCACCTGCTCCGGTTGCCGGGGACGCAACGCCCGCCGCCCCGCAGGACGTGCCTGCCGTTCCTGTTGCCGAGGCCGAGCCGGAAGAGTTTGATACGCAGCCCTCCACACTCCCGCATGACCTGTCCCCTTGGGGCATGTTCATGGCAGCGGACTGGGTGGTGAAAGCGGTGATGATTGGTCTTGCCTTCGCATCCGTCGTCACCTGGACAGTCTGGTTCGGCAAGTCGCTTCAACTGGCTTTTGCGCGTCGTACGGTGCGTCGCACGCTGGATGTGCTGCGTGCAGCCCCCACTCTGGCTGATGCCGCCAACCGCATGCCGAAGGGCAAGGGCCCGGCGCAGGCGACGGTGGTTGCCGCGCTGGATGAATGGAAGTCTTCTGCCAACCTGCCATCCGAGGGCGTGAAAGAGCGTGTTGCGGTTGCGCTCAATCGCATTGAGGCGGCGGCGGGTCGTCGCATGATTGCGGGCACTGGTCTTCTGGCCACCATCGGCGCAACGGCACCATTTGTGGGTCTGTTCGGCACCGTGTGGGGCATCATGAACAGCTTCATCGGCATCTCGAAGGCGCAGACCACCAATCTGGCCATTGTGGCCCCCGGTATCGCCGAGGCATTGCTGGCAACGGCCATCGGCCTTGTCGCGGCCATTCCCGCCGTGGTGATCTACAACATGTTTGCGCGCTCCATTGCGGGCTACAAGTCCAATATCTCGGATTGTTCGGCCGAGGTGATGCGGCATCTGTCGCGTGATCTGGACCGTGAGACTCAGGCCGAAAAGCCGCGTTCCCTGCGTGCAGCGGCAGAGTGAGGGCGCATTATGGCCGCTCAACTCGATCATGGCGGTGATGATCTCGCCGAGAATCATGAGATCAATGTCACGCCCTTCATTGACGTGATGCTGGTGCTGCTCATCATCTTCATGGTGGCAGCGCCGCTTGCAACAGTGGATACGCCGGTAGATCTGCCGACCTCCACCGCACAACCACAGGCCCGGCCGGAAAAGCCGCTGTTTCTTTCTGTGAAGAAGGATCTCACGCTGGCCGTTGGGGATGAGTCCATCTCGCGTGAGGCTTTGGGGGCGGCACTGGACCGCACCACCTCCAATGACCGCGAGCAGCGCGTCTTTGTGCGTGCGGACAAGGCTGTGTCCTATGGCGATGTGATGGAGGTGATGAACCTCCTGCGCAGTGTGGGCTATCTCAAGATTGGCCTTGTGGGACTTGAGGTGACAGGTGCCGGCGCACCCGGAAGCCTGCCCACGCCTGATGGACAGCCCGCTGCCCTGCCTGCCCCTGCTGCGCCCGCCGCCAGTGGAGCGGTGCAGTGAGTGGCGCGCGCTGGCATGATTTTGACCGGCAGAACTGGCCGCGCATTCTGGCTTTATGGGCCGGTGCCGGCCTGTTTGTTCTCATCCTCCATAGCGTGGCCGTTTATGCGGCCCTGTTTTGGCAGGAAGCGGAAGAGGTGCAGAGCCCACCGGCCGCTGTGATGGTGGAACTCGCCCCCATGCCGGTGAGTGCCGACGCGCAGGTGGAAGATGTTGCGCCAGGCCCGCCAATGGAGCAGGCCCCGGATGTGGAGCCGGTCGACAAGCCTGACGACAAGCCGGATGAAGAGCCGCCCCCGCCCGAACCGGTTCAGCCGGAGGTGGATGAGGAGATGCCGGAACTGGAACCGGCTCCTGTGCCCTCACAAGTGGTTCTGCCTGAACCAAAGCCGCGCGAAATTGTGGAGCCGGTGGAAAAGCCGAAGCCCAAGCCGCAGGAAAAGCCGAAGCCAAAGGTTGAGTCCAAGCCCAAGCCACGCAAGCCTGCCCCGCAGACAGCCGCGGCACCGCGTTCCGATGCACCGCGCAGCAACACAACTGCTGCCCCCTCACAGGGTGCAAGTGCCTCGAACTCGCGTGAGCGGGCCTCCTGGGCCAGCCGGGTTTCAGCGCATCTCAACCGCTTCAAGCGGTATCCTTCTGGTGCGGCAGGGGTCACGGGTCGTCCGGTGGTGCGCTTCAGCCTGAATGGCTCGGGGCAGGTGACATCGGCCAGCCTCGTGCGTTCCTCCGGTTCTTCGGTGCTGGATCAGGAGGCTGTCGCGACAGTGCGGCGCGCCTCTCCCTTCCCGCGCCCGCCAGATGGGCAGGGGGCATCCTTCAGTGTTCCGGTGAATTTCACCCGGCGCTAGGCGGGTCATGAACAAGGGTGAAGTTGCGGCATTTGTTGCATCTTCACCCTTTTCGCAATTTCCACCTTTGGACTCATGGCGGCCCCTGTGATAAGCGCAGGGGCCGTTTCTGTCTGGGCCGGTGCAGGAGATTCCTTCACCCCTCAGGCTCACGGAGCCAAGAGCCCGTTATCGAGCCGTATTACCGGAGACCCCGCCATGGCCTCGCAGGACGCGAAGACCGCCTCCACCTCGGAGGAATACAACCGTTTCTTCACCGCCTCTCTCGCTGAAGTCGATCCTGAGATCACCGGCGCAGTGAAGGCGGAACTGGGTCGCCAGCGCGATGAGATCGAGCTGATTGCCTCGGAGAACATCGTTTCGCGTGCGGTGCTGGAAGCGCAGGGCTCGGTGCTCACCAACAAATATGCGGAAGGTTATCCGGGCAAGCGCTACTATGGCGGCTGCCAGTATGTGGATGTGGTGGAAGAACTGGCGATCGAGCGCGCCAAGAAGCTGTTTGGCTGCGCTTTCGCCAATGTGCAGCCCAATTCCGGCAGCCAGGCGAACCAGGGTGTGTTCTTCGCCACCATGAAGCCGGGCGATACCTATATGGGCCTGAACCTTGCCGCCGGTGGCCACCTCACCCACGGTGCGCCGGTCAACATGTCCGGCAAGTGGTTCAATGTGGTGCCCTATACGGTCAAGCAGGACGATCAGCGCATTGATTATGAAGAGGTGGCCAATCTTGCCGCCCAGCATAAGCCGAAGCTGATCGTGGCCGGTGGCTCCGCCTATCCGCGTATCATTGATTTCGCCAAGATGCGCGCGATTGCCGATAGCGTTGGCGCGCTGCTGATGGTGGACATGGCCCATTTTGCCGGCCTCGTGGCAGGTGGCGTGCATCCCAGCCCGTTCCCCCATGCCCATGTGGTGACCACCACCACCCACAAGACCCTGCGCGGCCCGCGCGGCGGCATGATCCTGACCAATGACGAGGATCTGGCGAAGAAGTTCAACTCCGCCATCTTCCCCGGCATCCAGGGTGGCCCGCTGATGCATGTCATCGCCGGCAAGGCCGTGGCGTTCGGCGAGGCGCTGCGCCCCGAGTTCAAGACCTATGCCCGCAATGTGGTGGAAAACGCACAGGTATTGGCCGAGACCCTGAAGGGCCATGGTTTCGATATCGTCTCTGGCGGTACGGATACGCATCTGATGCTGGTGGATCTGCGCCCCAAGGGCCTCACCGGCAAGGTTTCCGAGATTGCTCTCGGTCGTGCGCACATCACCTGCAACAAGAACGGCATTCCATTTGACCCGGAAAAGCCCTTCATCACCTCGGGCGTGCGCCTCGGCACACCGGCCGGCACCACGCGCGGCTTCGGCAAGGAAGAGTTCAGGCAGATCGGTGATTTCATCGCCGAGGTGCTGAATGTGCTCTCCCAGAAGAAGACGGATGAGGATTCGCTGGTGGAAGAGGCGGTTCGTGGCAAGGTTGCCGCGCTGCTCAACAAGTTCCCCATCTATCCGGGGCTGTGAGCCTTCTGGTTTGACTGGCGGCGGAGGCGGATGTCATGCGGTGCCCCTATTGCAACAGCCTGGATACCCAGGTGAAGGATAGCCGGCCCACCGATGACAATACCGCCATTCGCCGCCGTCGTGTCTGCTCGGATTGTGGTGGACGTTTCACCACATTCGAGCGGGTGCAGCTGCGGGAACTGACTGTTGTGAAACGCTCCGGCCGCCGCGTGCCGTTCGAGCGTGACAAGCTGGCCCGCTCGGTTGAAGTGGCCCTGCGCAAGCGCCCGGTTGATCGCGAGCGGGTGGAGCGGATGGTCACCGGCCTTGTGCGCCAGCTTGAAAGTCAGGGCGAAAGCGATATCCCTTCCGAGCTTATTGGCGAGCTGGTGATGGAAGGGCTGAAGCAGATTGACGGCGTGGCCTATGTCCGCTTCGCATCTGTTTATCGTGACTTTTGCGAAGCACGCGATTTCGAAAATGCCCTTGCCGAGCTTGGAAACGAGCGCGAGCATGCAGCCGTAGAGGAAGAGGCTGCACAGGAAGAGGCTGCCTTGCCCTTGCCGGGGGAAGGGCGCTGATGTTCCCGGTCTCGCGCATAGCGCCGCCAGCGCCGGTCTCTCCCCCAGAGGATGATGAGCGCTTCATGATGGAGGCGCTGAATGTGGGGCGCTCCCATCTTGGCAGCACATGGCCCAATCCTTCTGTGGGCGCCGTTGTGGTTCACCATGGTCCGCACGGAGCACAGATTGTGGGTGCGGCGGCAACGGCTCCGGCAGGCCGCCCGCATGCAGAGCCGATTGCACTGGCACAGGCCGGCGATGCGGCGCGTGGCTCAACACTTTATGTCACGCTGGAGCCGTGTTCCCATTATGGGCGCACACCGCCCTGCGTTGAGGCGGTGATTGCCGCTGGTGTGCGCCGGGTGGTGACCGCGCTGGAAGACCCGGACAGCCGGGTCAAAGGGCGCGGTGTGGAGCGCCTGCGTGATGCTGGCGTGTGGGTGACTGTGGGTGTTGGTGCGGAGCAAGCCGCGCATGACCACGCAGGCCATATTCTCCGGGTCACCCAAGGCCGCCCTCATGTGTTGTTGAAGCTGGCGGTTTCGGCAGATGGCAAGGCCGGTTTGGCCGGTCCGCGTCCTGCTGTCATCACCGGCCCGCAGGCGCGTGCGCGCAGCCATGAGATGCGGGCCCATGCAGATGCCATTTTGGTGGGTATCGGCACCGTGAAGGCTGATGACCCGCTGCTGACCTGCCGTCTTGAGCCGTATGAGGGGCGCTCTCCGGTGCGGCTGGTGCTGGATGCGGGGCTGGACCTGCCCTTGAATGCGGCACTGGTGCGCACGGCCGCCGAGGTTCCCGTATGGGTGATTGCAGCGGAAGATGCGGATGCCGCGCGTGAGGCCGCTTTGGCCGAGCGCGGCATTGAGGTGTTGCGTGCTCCGCGTGGCCGGGACGGGCGGCTGTTTCTGCCTGCTGTGTTGAAGCTTCTGGGCCTGTTGGGCATTACACGCCTGATGGTGGAAGGCGGACCAACAGTTGCCGCTGCATTTCTGGACGCGGAACTGGTGGACGAGCTGGCCCTTTTCTTCAGCCCGGTGTTGCTGGGCGCAGATGCGGTGGATGCCTTTTCCGGCCGGCACAGGCAAAATATGATGAACCCGGTTGGGTTTGTTGAAGTGGAAAACACCCTGTTGGGTGCAGACCATCTGGTGAGGTTGTGGAGGCGCTGAACCGCCTTTCCGCTATCTCTCGCAAAAGTACGACCAAACTCTCAGGAGAGGGCATGATGATTCGAGCGGCCCATATGTTTTTAGCTCTCTTCCTGATGTCTTTCCTGACATTTCCGGCTTCGGCCAAGGCCGATTTTCTTGAGCAGAATGAGGTTCATCTCACCTGCGTGGTCGATTCCGTGAATATGTGCCGCGAGGAAGGGTGCAACCGCTTTGAGCTGATCCAGAGCGAGCGCTATGTCTTTCAGAAAGATCAGGTCACCATCTGTCTGCCCCAGAAGAATGAGCTCGTTTGCGAGGATTATGTGTATCTGAACCGGAAAGACATGGACCCGGATCACATCACCTTTCATGCGCACAAGAGTGATGATTCGCAGCGCTGGGCCTTTATTGGTGTGAACAAGGCCCGGAACATGTGGAAGGTCATGACCGCAATGCCGCCAACAGATAACAGTATTGGTTTGCTCCTGAAGCGCATGGCTTGCACACCTGTCACGCGCTGATCCTTTCTTCAGCATTATGATATTCCATGCCGCCAATCTGCGGGCAGGGGAGATGGTCAAATGTTCACCGGCATTATTACGGATATGGGCAAGCTGCTGTCTGTGGAGGCCCGTGGTGAGGTCAAGACCCTGACGATCGCCTGTCAGTATGACCCTGCCGGCATTGAACTGGGCGCTTCCATTGCCTGTTCCGGCGTGTGCCTCACCGTGACAGCGGTGGAGGCCGGGGCGGAGCGGCGTGCGCATTTTACCGTGGATGCGGCTCCCGAAACGCTGGCCATCACCACTGTGGCGGAATGGGTGCCGGGGCGGCGGATCAATCTGGAGCGTGCGCTGAAGATTGGCGATGAACTGGGCGGCCATATGGTTTCTGGGCATGTGGATGCGCGCGCCCGCGTGGTGGCGCGGGAGGATCTGGGCACCTCAACCCGTTTTGAGTTCGAGGTGCCGGAGGCTCTGGCCCGGTTTGTTGCCGTCAAGGGCTCGGTGACACTGGATGGCACCTCTCTCACGGTGAATACGGTGGCGGGTAACAGGTTCACCTGCCTGCTCATCCCCCATACCCTGACGGTCACCACATGGGGTGCGGTTGCGTCCGGGGATGAGGTGAATTTCGAGGTGGATGTGATGGCCCGTTATGCGGCCCGTCTGGCCGAGTTTCCGCAATATGCGGGGTGAAACGGACCTTTGGGGGGAGTTGCGCTGGATTGTGAACGCTTGATGGTTCCATCCGGGGCAAAACCGCTCTAGAGCATTTTCAAGTGAAGTTGTTGCCGCCTTGTGCGTGAAGCGGATGCGCTTTGGTGATGCGGGCGGCGGGATGTGATGACAGGCTGGGGCCTGCATCGCATTGGCAGTTGCGGAGATGGTTTATGGTCAGCACGCGCAGGGAAAGTGCCGTTGCAGCGGAAGAGCCGCTGGAAGGCGCGCGGGTTATCATTGTTGAGGGCCGTTATTACGAGGCGCTGGCAGATGAATTGCTGGCCGGTGCCCGAGCGGTGCTGGAAGCGGCCGGGGTTGAGGTGGATGTCATCACCGTGCCCGGCGCGCTGGAGGTTCCGGTTGCGGCCGAGATTGCCATTGAGGCTGCCGAAATGGCGGGTGAGATGGTGGATGCCGTCATTGCCCTCGGGGTTATCATCCGTGGCGAAACCTATCATTTCGAGATTGTCGCTGATCAGTCCGCTCGCGGGTTGATGGATGTCGGCATTGGCCATGCCATGCCGGTGGGCAACGGCATTCTCACTGTGGAGACCGAGGCGCAGGCCTGGGAACGTGCCCGTGTGGGTGAGGGCAACAAGGGCGGTGGCGCGGCAGAAGCTGCACTGAACCTGTTGCGCCTCAAGCGGAGACTGGAACAATGACCGCCGCCCCCGCCAGACCCATGAAGAAAAGTGCTGCCCGCCTTGGTGCGGTGCAGGCTCTTTACCAGATGGACATGGCCCAGACCCCGCTGCACGACATTCTGGCCCAGTTCCAGACCTTCTGGCTGGGACAGGAGGTGGAAGGTGTGCAGATGCCGGAGGCTGATGTGCGTCTGTTCCGTGCCGTGGTGGAAGGTGTGCTGGAAGAGCAGCGTCGCATTGACCCGCTGGTGAACCGCATTCTCTCGGATGGCTGGCCGCTGAACCGGGTGGAGGCTGTGTTGCGTGCTGTTCTGCGTGCCGGCACCTATGAGTTGCTGGAGCGCGATGATGTGCCCGCGCGCGTTGTCATCACGGAATATGTGAATGTGGCTGGTGCCTTCCTTGAGGGCGATGAAATCGGCATGGTGAATGCGGTGCTGGACAAGCTGGCGCGCGATGTGCGCCCGCATGAGTTCGGTACGGGCCTGACCGGGCCGGGGGCTGTGTGAGATGCAGGGCGGTGGTTCGGGGGAGGATGACTTCATCGCCCGCTTCTTCCGCCCGCATGCCGGCGCACCGGAAGCGCTGGGCTTGCGTGATGATGCTGCCCTGCTGACGCCGCCTGAAGGTACGCAGCTTGTGCTGACCAAGGATGCGCTTGTGGCCGGCGTCCACTTCTTCGCGGAAGATGACCCGGCCAGCGTGGCCCGCAAGGCGCTGCGGGTGAACCTGTCAGATCTTGCTGCCAAGGGGGCTGCGCCTCTTGGTGTTTTGCTGGCGCTGGCCTTGCCGAAGAACACGGATGAAAAGTGGGTATCTGCCTTCGCCAATGCGCTGGGGGCGGATTGCTCCAGCTTTTGCAGCCCGCTTCTGGGTGGCGATACGGTTTCCACCTCCGGCCCCATTGCCATCTCGATTACGGCGCTGGGCACTGTGCCTCTGGGCCAGTTTGTGCCGCGTACAGGCGCACAGCCGGGCCAGATGATTGTGGTGAGCGGCACGATTGGTGATGCAGCCCTTGGCCTGCTTCTGCGTCAGAACCCGGCGCATCCGGCCTTCACGGCCCTGAGCGAAGACCAGCGCATGTTCCTGCTGGATCGCTATCTGCACCCTCAACCGCGTCTTGCTCTCGCCCCTGTTCTGCGTGCCCATGCGGCGGCAGCGATGGATGTCTCTGACGGGCTGGCCGGAGATCTGGCCAAGATGCTGGATGTGTCCGGCTGTGGTGGGCAGATGGATGCGGGCCGTGTGCCGCTTTCAGATGCCGCAACTGCGGTGGTGAAGGCGGATAGCAGCCTGCTGTATACGGTTCTGGGTGGTGGGGATGATTATGAAATTCTTGCCACTGTGCCGCGTGAAAATGTGAACCTGTTCCTCTCGGACGCTGCTGATACGGGTATACATGTATCCATCATTGGCGAGACGCGCGCTGCACCCTCTCTTGAGGTGCGGGATCATCTGGGCGCGCCCATGGCGCTGGAGCGTGGCAGCTTCAGCCATTTCTGAACTCTTGCCGCGCGCCATCCATTTCTGGAGCCGGTAGGTTCAGGGATGCGTTAGACGTGCGGCTCGGTTACAAAGAGCCTGTTACAGATGCAAGCGTGTATACGGTTATAGGATTTACAATCCTAGCCGTATACCGTTGGCCTGAGCAAGGCGAAGCCATCTGAGACCCCTGCAAAAGCGCAGAAGGTGAATGTGTATGTCCGGCCCCGGTTTTGTTCATCTCCATGTCCATTCCGCCTATTCGCTGCTGGAAGGTGCGCTGACGGTTGGCAAGCTCTCCAAGCTGCTGGAGGCGGATGCCCAGCCGGCGATGGCACTGACCGATACGGGCAACCTGTTCGGGGCGCTTGAGTTTTCGGAGAAGATGTCCGGGGCGGGAATCCAGCCGATTGCAGGTGTCTCGCTGGCAGTGGATTTGCCGGAACCGCCCGGTCCGCGCAGCGCCATTCGCCCGCGCCGTCCGCGTATCGTTTTGCTGGCGCAGCAGGAGCAGGGCTGGCGCAACCTGATGCATCTTGTCTCGCGCTCCTATCTGGAAACGCCGAGCGATGATGAACCGCGCATTTTGCTGGAGTGGCTGGAGCAGTCGCATCAGGGGCTGGTCGCCCTGACCGGCGGCCCGGCTGGCCCGCTGGATATGGCGCTGGCTGGCGGGCATCTCGATTTCGCCACCGACCGGCTGGAAAAACTCGCCACCATTTTTAATGACCGCCTTTATGTCGAACTTCAGCGCCACGGCACGGAGAGTGAGCGGCTGGTGGAAGGCGGGTTGCTGGATCTTGCCTATGCCAAGGGCCTGCCTTTGGTGGCTGCGAATGAACCCTTCTTTGGCGCGCGTGATGATTACAATGCCCATGATGCGCTGATCTGCATTGCCGAAAGCAAGATCATCGGTGACGGCGACCGCCGCCGCCTGACACCCGAGCACCGCTTCAAGACCCGCGCGGAAATGCTTGAGCTGTTCGCCGATTTGCCCGAGGCCACCGCCAATTCGGTGGAAATCGCCCGGCGTTGCTCATGGCGCGTGCGCACGGTGAAGCCCATTCTGCCACGCTTCACCACAGCGGATGAAAGCGAGGAGGGGCAGGACCCGGTAGAGGCCGAGGCCGCAGAGCTGGAGCGGCAGGCGCGGGAAGGGCTGGCTCAGCGGCTGGAGAAGCACGGCCCATCCGAGGGACTGGAGGTGAAGGATTACGAGGAGCGGCTCACCTATGAGCTCTCCATCATCGCCCGGATGAAGTTTCCCGGCTACTTCCTCATCGTGTCGGACTTTATCAAATGGGCCAAGGCGCATGACATTCCGGTCGGGCCGGGGCGTGGTTCGGGCGCAGGCTCGCTGGTGGCCTATTCGCTCCAGATCACGGATCTGGACCCGTTGCGCTTCCATCTCCTGTTTGAGCGCTTCCTGAACCCGGATCGTGTCTCGATGCCGGACTTCGACGTGGACTTCTGCCAGGAGCGCCGGGATGAGGTGATCCAGTATGTGCAGGATCGCTATGGACGCGCGCAGGTGGCGCAGATCATCACCTTCGGTACGCTTCAGGCGCGCGGTGTGCTGCGCGATGTGGGGCGCGTGCTGGAGATGCCCTATGGGCAGGTGGACAAGCTGTGCAAGCTGGTGCCGCAGAACCCGGCCAACCCCGTCTCGCTGAAGCAGGCGATTGAGGATGAGCCGCGCCTTCAGGCCGCGCGTGATGAAGAAGAGGTGGTGAAGCAGGCGTTCGATATCGCCGTGAAGCTGGAGGGGCTGAACCGCCACGCCTCGACCCACGCCGCCGGTATCGTGATTGGAGATCGCAAGCTGCACGAACTGGTGCCGCTTTATCGAGACCCGAAGTCCGATATGCCGGTCACCCAATACAATATGAAGTGGGTGGAGCAGGCCGGGCTGGTGAAGTTCGACTTCCTCGGCCTCAAAACCCTGACCACCATCGACAAGGCGGTGAAGCTCATCCACAAGCGCGGCATCGAGCTGGATATTTCCAAGATCCCGCTGGATGACCCCAAGACCTACGCCATGCTCGGCAAGGGCGAAACGGTAGGCGTGTTCCAGGTTGAAAGTGCCGGCATGCGACGCGCTCTCGTGGACATGAAGGCCGACCGTATCGAGGATCTCATCGCGCTGGTGGCGCTGTATCGCCCCGGCCCCATGGCCAATATTCCGGTTTACTGCGACTGCAAGCACGGGCGGGCACAGCCGGATTATATTCACCCCAAGCTTGAGCCTTATCTGAAAGAGACGTTCGGCGTCATCATCTATCAGGAACAGGTGATGCAGATTGCGCAGGCGCTCTCCGGCTATTCGCTGGGCGAGGCAGATCTTCTGCGCCGCGCCATGGGCAAGAAGATCCGCGCCGAGATGGAGAAGCAGCGCGAGCGGTTTGTCTCCGGTGCCTCCGAGCGCGGTGTGGACAAGCCGATGGCCGACCGGATCTTCGACGTGCTGGCCAAGTTTGCGGACTATGGGTTCAACAAGTCCCACGCTGCCGCCTATGCGCTGGTGGCCTACCAGACCGCATGGCTGAAAGCCAATTATCCCAACGAGTTCCTTGCCGCCTCCATGACCATGGATATGGGCAATACCGATAAGCTGGCCGAATTCCGGCAGGAGTCGCAGCGGCTGGGTATCACCGTGGTGCCGCCGAACATCAACCGTTCGTTCCGCGAGTTCGCGGTGGAGAATGGGGATGTGATTTATGCCATGGCCGCCATCAAGGGGGTGGGCACGGCAGCGGTTGAGGCGCTGGTGGAGACCCGCGCGGGCAAGCCGTTCAAGAGCCTCGCCGATTTTGCCGCCCGCGTGCCGGTGAAAATGGTGAACAAGCGGGTGCTGGAAAGCCTGACTGCTGCCGGCTGCTTTGATGTGCTGGAGCCGAACCGCGCCCGTGCCTTCGCCGCCATTGAGCATGTGATGGCCGAGGCCCACCGGGTCGAGGCCAATGCCACCTCCGGGCAGAATGACATGTTCGGCTCCGGCCCGGCAGCGGCGACCCTGCATATTCCGGATACGACTCCATGGCTGCCGGCCGAACGGCTGAAGAAGGAATATGACGCTGTTGGCTTCTTCCTCACCGGCCACCCGCTGGATGATTATGCCGATGCGCTGAAAAAGATGCGGGTGCAGACCTTTGCCGATCTTTCCCGCGGGGTGCGGGCGGGGGCTTCAGCCGGACGACTTGCGGCAACCGTGGTGTCCCGTCAAGAGCGCCGCACCAAGAGCGGTTCACGCATGGGCATTGTGGGCCTGTCTGACCCTTCCGGCCATTTCGAGGCCGTCATCTTTTCGGAGGGGCTGGCCCATTATCGTGATCTGCTGGAGCCGGGCACGCCGCTGCTGATGACGGTGGGGGCCGCATTGAACGGTGAGGATGTGCGCCTCACCATCCAGACCTGTGACCGGCTGGATGAAGCCACCGCCCGCCACCACAAGGCACTGCGCATTTTCCTGCGCTCCACTGAGCCGCTTGAGGGCATCGCCAAGCGGCTGTCTGCCGGACGGGGAGATGGTGAGGTCAGCCTCATCGTGCTGATGGAGGACGGCAAGGCGGAAGTGGAGATCCGGCTCGGAGGCCACTATC
The DNA here is from genome assembly GCA_034676585.1 of Xanthobacter sp. Lineage (GTDB taxonomy): Bacteria > Pseudomonadota > Alphaproteobacteria > Rhizobiales > Xanthobacteraceae > Xanthobacter. Next base: position 937,367 of record JAUCBY010000001.1, read on the forward strand.
CGGTTTCGCCGCAGATTGCGGGCGCGATCAAGGCTATTCCCGGCGTGGTGACGGTAGAAGCCGTGTGAGATGATGCAATTTTAAGCTGTTTTTTAATCTATATTATGCCACTATGAGGTGTATTCGGCGAGCCTTGAGGGGCGCGGCTGATCCCTCGTATTTTCCTGTTGCAACCGATATATTGGGATTATTATAAATCTCATTGGCGGTGACCTCGTCCTGCATATCGTCTGCAAACCTGATGGTGTTGAACTCATGGAAGAGCCGGTCTATCGCCATGATGTGGCGACCGGGAATTCGCTTGCGCCCACTCAGGATGTTGATGCCCTTCAGCGACAGGTCAAAATGTTGCAGGACCAGCTGGCCCAGACCAAGGCGTCTGAGCGCCAGTATTGGGAAGAGGTGCAGAGGCTCAGCGCTACGGCAAGTGAGCTGCAACCTCAGGTCCATGGGTTGGAGCAGGATGTTGAGCGGTTAACCCGGCTTTATTTTACCGGCTCGCTCTTGTGGCGTCTGTTGTTTCACCGTTCCGGAGTGCCGCGCAAATGGCTCCGCCTGTTTCTGCTTGCAGACAGGAAAGGGACCCCGCGTCCGCTGGCGCGTCGTCTCCTGCTGAAGACCAATGGTCAGCCTCGCCCGATTTTTGCTGGATGGTACCGCCGGTATGATACGGAAAAGCCGCAAATCATCCGGCAGGAATATAGCCAGTTTTTGAGCCGTCTTATGGCATCCGGCGCGCTGGCGCAGGCGCGCACCCTGCACATTGTCACAACGCCCCACACCAATTTCATTGGGGAGGCTATGGTCTCCGCGATGCGTGGAACACGGCTGGATGTCAGCCGTTCCAATCAGGTGCCGGACGAGATCACGCATGATCTTTATATTGTTGTGGCTCCGCAAATGTTTGACCATCTGCCGCCGGCAGAACGCACGATCATGGTGCAGATGGAACAGGTGCGCGCTTCCCGCTGGGTGGATGCGGCATATTTGGAGCGGCTTGGGTCGAGTTTGGCTGTTCTGGATTATGCGCATGATAATATTGCTGCGCTCATCGAAGACGGTTTGCCTGCCGAGCAGCTCTATTATCTGCCTGTTCGCCCTGAGGTGAGGGACATTGCGCCGAACAATGTGCGCGATATTGATGTGCTGTTCTATGGCTCTGCCGCTTCAGAGCGCAGGATGCAATATATCAAGGCCCTTTCCGGCCGGGTCAATCTTCGGGTTGAGACAGATGTTTTCGGACCGGAGATGAGCGCGCTTCTTGAGCGGGCGAAGATTGTTGTAAACATTCATTTTTATGAAAATGCCCTGCTTGAAACCACGCGGATTTCTGAAGCACTCAGCCATGGTGCGCATGTCATTTCAGAAGATGCGGTGGATCAGGCCATGCGCTCGGATTTCAATGATCTTGTGACATTTGTTCCGCGCGATGATGTGGAGGCCTTCGTCGCGCAGGTGGAGGCCGCTTTGGCCCAGTGGAATGGCCCATGTGTTTTGCCCCAGAATGACGGTTTTGCGGGCCTGCCTTTCCATCTGCTGCGGGCGCTGCATGGTTGCGGCATTCTTTCGCTGGATGAATTGCAGGCGGCCTGTGCGCACATGCCTCTTCCCTCCCGGCGGCTGGTTCTGACCTTGCCGGAACATCAGGCACGCTATGATTTTGCGCGAGCCAATGCCCTGCCGGGTGCGATGCCCTTCCATGGGTTGCGTCACATCAAGGGGTGGAAGGGGTGCGCGCTGAGTTACAAGTTCATGGCCACACAGGCGCTGCGACAGGGGTTGTCGCAACTGGTGGTTTATGAGGAGGATGCGAAGTTTCCGCCGCATTCAGATGAGCGACTGAACGTTGTTGAGCGTTATCTTCTGAGACGGGATGGGGAATGGGATGTGTTTTCCGGCTTGCTGACGGATCTGAGTTCAGATTCGAAGGTCAGTGATGTCCAGACCTTTGAGTATGAGAGGTTCATTCATATCAACAAGGTTATTGGCATGGTGTTCGGCATTTACAGTGCCAGTGCTCTGGAACTGATTTCCCGCTTTGAGTTTCAGGGAAATGACAGGCAGAAGCATACGATTGACAGATATCTGGAAGCACTGTCCCTGCGCTGTGTAACCACTGTTCCCTCTGTCGTTCTGCACCATGAGGGGCTGGAATCGAGCCTGTGGAATGTCAACAATCGAACATTCTCCTCCATGATTGATGCGAGTGTGGAGCGCCTTGAACTCAAGAGCGCCAGCTTCGACAGGCATAACGGTCCTGTTTTATAAACTCTGAAGCGGCTGTGGCTTTGAGGGAGCCTTGCAAATGGCGCGCTGTACCGGGCGGGGCCTGTGAACGATTTTCCCTCCCCCATCCTGTGTATCTGTCCCTTCAGACTTGCCTCATCTGATGCGTTCGCGTATATGCGCGAACATCCCACACGCGGACTCAACGGCCTTTGGGCCATCCGGTGCTCTGCTCCCGATGGAGTGAGAGTACGTCCGCGGAGGTTCAACCGGAGAATAGAAGACAATGGCTCTCCCCGATTATTCCATGCGTCAGCTGCTTGAAGCTGGTGTTCATTTTGGTCACCAGTCTCACCGCTGGAACCCGAAGATGGCTCCGTACATCTTTGGTGTACGCAACAACATCCACATTCTTGACCTGTCCCAGACCGTGCCGGCGCTGCATCGCGCGCTGCAGGCCGTGTCCGACACCGTGGCCCAGGGTGGTCGCGTGCTGTTCGTTGGCACCAAGCGTCAGGCTGCGGACATTGTGGCTGATGCCGCCCGCCGTTCCGCCCAGTATTATGTGAACCACCGCTGGCTCGGCGGCATGCTCACCAACTGGAAGACCATCTCCAACTCCATCGCCCGCCTGAAGAAGCTGGAAGAGATTCTGGCTGCTCCCGAAGGCAGCGCCCGCTACACCAAGAAAGAGCGCCTGACCCTGACCCGTGAGCTCGAGAAGCTCGACAAGGCTCTGGGCGGCATTCGTGACATGGGCGGCCTGCCGGACCTTCTGTTCGTGATCGACACGAACAAGGAAGACATCGCGGTGAAGGAAGCCCAGCGTCTGGGTATCCCGGTTGCGGCGATTCTCGACTCCAACTGCGACCCCGAGGGCATTGCCTTCCCGGTTCCCGGTAACGACGATGCCGGCCGCGCCATTCAGCTCTATTGCGACCTGATCGCACGCGCTGCCATTGACGGCATCGGCCGCAGCCAGGGCGATATGGGCTTTGATCTCGGCGCTGATGAGGATCTCTCCCTGGTGGAAGATCTGCCGGCCGAGGCTTCCCTGTGGGTGGCGTTCGAGCCGCTTTCTGGCCCGCGTGGCGTTGCAGACGATCTCAAGAAGCTGGCTGGTATCAGCCCCGAGATCGAGCAGAAGCTGAACGAGCTTGGCGTGTTCCACTTCTGGCAGGTTTCTGGCCTTGCCGGTGCTGATGCCCAGCGCGTCGGCGAAGAGGTGGGTCTGCCGGGTCGCGTTGATGGCTGGGTGGTTCAGGCCAAGGAACTTTCCGCCGAAGTCGAGTGATCCTGTCGCACGGCTGAAACGTATAGAAGGCAAAGGGGGCGTGTGGCGCCCCAGCGGCCGGCTCGGGACCAACCCCTTGCCGGCCGTGTTGTAAAAGAAGGGATTTGGACATGGCTGCGATCACTGCCGGGCTGGTGAAGGAACTCCGCGACAAGACCGGCGCGGGCATGATGGACTGCAAGGCCGCCCTCACCGAGACCAATGGTGATGTGGAAGCCGCTGTGGACTGGCTGCGCAAGAAGGGTCTCGCCAAGGCCGCCAAGAAGGCCGGCCGCGTGGCCGCTGAAGGTCTGGTGGCTGTTGAGTTTGCCGGCCACAATGCAGCTGTTGTGGAAATCAATGCGGAAACCGACTTCGTCGCCCGCAATCCCGATTTTCAGGCGTTCGTGCGTGAGGCCACCAAGGTGGCGCTCAACACCGAAGGCACTCTGGAGTCTCTGGCCAACGCCAAGTTCCCGGGCGCAGACGTGACGGTGGCCGAGAAGCTCACCGCTCTGGTCGCCACCATCGGTGAAAACATGACCCTGCGTCGTGTGGCCAAGCTTTCCGTGTCTGAGGGCGTCGTGGCGTCTTATGTGCACGGTCAGGCCATCGAGGGTCAGGGCCGCATCGGCGTGCTGGTGGCTCTTGAGTCCACTGGCGATGTGGAAAAGCTTTCCACTCTGGGTCGCCAGATCGCCATGCATGTGGCTGCGCTGAACCCGCTGGCACTGGACGAGACCGGCATTTCTGCCGAGACTCTGGCCCGTGAAAAGGCGATCCTGCTTGAAAAGCATCAGGGGAAGCCGGCCAATGTGCAGGAGAAGATTGCGGAGAGCGGCATGAAGAGCTTCTTCAAGGAGAACACTCTTCTGGATCAGGCTTTCGTGCATGACGGCTCCAAGTCCGTTGCCCAGGTGCTGAAGGAAGCTGAAGGCCAGGTTGGCGGTCCGGTGAAGCTCACCGCTTTCGCACGCTTTGCCCTTGGTGAAGGCATCGAGAAGGAAGAAACCGATTTTGCGGCCGAGGTTGCTGCCGCTGCCGGTCAGGGCTGACGAGGTCTGATATGTCACGCAGGGTGATGGACGAATCGGATATTGTGGAAGGCGTGGCCGGGGCTGATGGCTCCGCTCTGCCTTTTCCCCGGGTGTTGGTGAAGGTTTCGGGTGAGGCTCTGATGGGGCCTGAGCCATTTGGCCTTCATCCGCCCACCGTTTCGGCCATCGCCCGCGATCTTGTGGCGTTGCGTGAGCGGGGCTGCGAGGTGGCTGTGGTCGTCGGGGGTGGCAACATCCTGCGCGGCGCGCGTGTGGCGGGCGAGGATCTCGCACGCCCCACGGCAGACAATATGGGTATGCTGGCCACCGTGATGAATGCGCTGGCGCTGGAACAGGCTGTGGAGAAGGCAGGCGCATCCGCCCGCACCATGTCTGCCATCGCCATGCCCTCGGTGTGTGAGCCCTATGCCCGCCAGCAGGCGCTGCGACATCTGCGCCGCGGCCGTGTGGTCATTCTGGCTGGTGGTACCGGAAATCCTTATTTCACAACAGATACGGGCGCAGTCTTGCGCGCTGCAGAGCTGGATTGTGTCGCCGTTCTGAAGGCCACGAATGTGGATGGCGTCTATAGCGCTGACCCCAAGACGGACCCGAATGCCGTCCGTTATGAGCATCTCACCCATGATGAGGCGCTGGCGCGTGACCTGAAGGTGATGGATGCGGCCGCATTCGCACTTGCCCGCGAGGCATCTCTGTCTATCATTGTATTTTCCATCCGCGATGCGGGTGCGATCACCGCCGCTGCGACCGGTTCCGGGCGCGCTACACTTGTTTCTCCCTGAGGGCGTGCGTACAGGCTTGCGCCTGTGCATTGCTTTTCAGAGTTGAGGCTGTCATTCGGCGGTTTCGCTCAAGGGTGAATTCCGTCACATTGCAGGTTCTGTGATTTTGTCATCGCCCCTGATTGTCTCTTGAGGATAAAAGGGCTGCCCTTTGGGGTGATGCGAAAGCAAGAAGAGGATTGTCATGAGCGCCGCGAAATTTGATCTGTCCGACATCAAGCGCCGCATGAGTGGTGCTATCGCTGTGCTGCGTGATGAATTGGCTGGCCTGCGCACGGGGCGTGCTTCCGCCAATCTGCTTGATCCGATCACCGTTGAAGCCTATGGCGCGCGTACGCCGTTGAATCAGGTGGCCACTGTTTCCGTTCCGGAATCTCGCATGCTGTCCGTGCAGGTGTGGGATCGTGGCATGGTATCTGCCGTTGAGAGGGCGATCCGTGACAGCAATCTGGGCCTCAACCCGGCAACCGAGGGGCAGGTGCTGCGCCTGCGTATTCCTGAGCTGAATCAGGAGCGTCGTCAGGAACTGGTGAAGGTCGCCCACAAATATGCCGAAGCCGCCCGCGTTGCGGTGCGCCATGTCCGCCGCGATGGTCTCGATCTTCTCAAGAAGATGGAGAAAGATGGCGAGACCGGTCTGGACGAGATCGAGCGTCTCTCGAAGGATGTGCAGAAGGCAACTGATGACGCCATTTCTGATATCGATCAGCATCTGGCGCAGAAGGAAAAGGAAATCCTCTCTGTCTGATTTGTCGTGGTCTGCCGCGTCAGGCATGAGGAGCCTCATTTGAACCCGGAGCAAGTCACGCCCCCGCGCATCCATCCTGATGAGGCGGTTGCCATGTCGTCTGGTCATGCCGCTGTGCCCACGCATGTTGGCATCATCATGGATGGGAACGGGCGCTGGGCAACTGCGCGCAGATTGCCCCGGGTTGAAGGGCATCGCAGGGGCGTGGAAGCGCTCCGCCGCTGTGTGCGCGCGGCCTGTGATCTGGGTATCCGTTATCTGACCATGTACAGCTTCTCATCCGAGAACTGGGGGCGTCCGCCGACCGAGATTCTGGAGCTGATGGGGCTCCTCAAGCTGTTTGTGCGACATGATCTGGCCGATTTGAACGCGGCCAATGTCCGCATCAGGGTGATTGGCTCGCGCACAGGGTTGAGCAAGGATATTGCAGCGCTGCTGGATGAGGCCGAGACGACGACCTGCAAGAATACAGGCCTGACTCTTGTGGTGGCCTTCAATTATGGTGGCCGGCAGGAAATTGCCGCTGCGGCAGCATCCATTGCCGCAGATGTGGCTCATGGGCGACTGAAACCGGAAGAGGTGGATGTGGAACTGGTGTCCTCTCGCCTTGAGACGGCGGGGATTCCTGATCCAGACCTGATTATCCGAACCTCAGGCGAGCAGCGTTTGTCAAACTTCATGCTTTGGCAGGCGGCCTATGCCGAGTTTGTTTTTCTGCCGCTCTACTGGCCGGATTTCGACAAGGAGGCCCTGCTTGCGGCACTTGCGGAATATGCCCGACGAGACCGGCGCTTTGGTGGTGTGACATCTTGTCCGGCCCCATAATATCCCCTTCTTGCAAGGGGAACGATCTGAAGCATCGGGCCATCTCCGGTCTGGTTCTTGTACCGCTTGTTCTGGGCCTGACCTGGTGGGGCGGTTGGCCCTTCATCATTTTGTGGACATGCGCGGGTCTGGCCATTTTGCATGAGTGGGCCGCAATGGCCAAGCTGGAGCGGCGTTCGCTCTGGCTGGGGCTTGGCAGTGTGGTTCTGGTGGCCGCGGCCATTCTCACGCATGGCGGCGCGCTGGTTTCCGGGCTTCTTGTCCTTGTGGCGGGCGCGGTGCTTGGGGCGTTTATTGTTCCCAAATGCCGGCTTTGGTCCATGTGGGGCCTGCTGATTGCCGGTGCGGCAGTGTTGCCGGTTATCATCCTGCGGGGAGAAGGGGAGACTGGCATTTACGCTGTCCTCTATCTCTATGCTGTCGTGTGGGCGACAGACATTTTCGCCTATTTTGTTGGTCGCGCCCTGAAGGGGCCGAAGCTTTGGCCCAAGGTTTCCCCAAACAAGACATGGTCTGGTGCCTTTGGGGGCATGGTGGCTGCCGCGCTTGCTGGCGGGGCTGTGGCGCTGTATGCCGGCCTTTCAGGCTTTGCATCTCTCATGCTTCTGGCTGTGGTCCTCTCCATCTTTTCTCAAGCGGGTGATCTGGCGGAGTCTGCCGTCAAGCGCGTGTGTGGTGTGAAGGATACCAGCCGCCTTATTCCCGGCCATGGCGGTATTCTGGACCGGCTGGACGGGTTCACTGTTGCTGCCCTGCTGGCATTGGTGGTCGCTCTTGTGCGGGTGGCGGGTGATCCGGCAGCCGGGCTGCTGTTCTGGTAGGAAGTGCAATGACTCGTCTGAGCGTGCTTGGGGCGACAGGCTCTATTGGCCAGAGTGTGGCAAAGGTGCTGCTGGCGCATCCCGGTCGTTTTCAGGTTGAGGCTCTGGCCGGTGGGCGAGATGTGGCGGCGCTGGCGCAGATGGCGCAGAGGCTGGGGGCCAGGTTCGCCGCGGTTGCGGACCCTGATGCTGGCCCGGCTCTGGCGGAGGCTCTGGCCGGCACCGGGATTGCCAGCGGGGCAGGATCATCTGCTGTGCTGGAGGCCGCTGCGCGCGAGGCGGATATTGTCGTGAGCGCGATTGTCGGCGTTGCCGGGCTTGCGCCTTCTGCAGCGGCATTGGGGGCAGGGCGGCGCATGGCATTGGCCAACAAGGAGTGTCTTGTTGCTGCGGGCAGCTTTTTCATGGCTGAAGCGGCGCGCAAGGGCACGGAACTGTTGCCGATGGACAGTGAGCACAATGCCATCTTTCAGGCCCTCTCTGCTGCTCCCGCTTCCGCAGTGGAGCGGATAACCCTGACGGCCTCTGGCGGTCCCTTTCGCCAGAAGTCGCGTGAAGAGATGCGCCTCGCGACCCGGCAGGATGCGCTGAAGCATCCAAACTGGTCTATGGGCGCAAAAATCACGATTGATTCTGCCACCTTGATGAACAAGGGGCTGGAACTGATTGAGGCCCATCATCTGTTCGCCGTACCAGCACAGAAGCTGGACGCTGTTGTGCATCCCGAGTCCGTCATCCACGGGCTTGTCTCCTTCACAGATGGAGCCGTGGTGGCCGGCATGGCGATGCCGGACATGTGTGTGCCGATTGCCCATTGTCTGGCCTACCCGGATCGACTGCTGATTCCCGCATGCCGGCTGGATCTGGTGAGTCTGGGGCGGTTGACCTTCGAGGCTGTGGATGAAGGGCGGTTTCCGGCCTTTGCACTGGCGCGAGAGGCCATGATGGTGGGCGGTTCTGCTCCCACGGTGCTGAATGCTGCCAATGAGGTGGCTGTTGCGGCCTTCTTGCAGGGACAGATCGGCTTTTATGGAATCAGCGATGTTGTCGCGAAGACACTGGATCGCATGGATGTCGCCAATGCCCCGGCCAGTGTGGATGAGGCGCTGGCTGTGGATGCGGACGCGCGCCGGATTGCGGCCAGCCTGCTGGTTCATTCCGGCATTGGCTGAAGCGGGCAGGGGCGATTTGACGTAGCGGAAATGCGTGCTCATGTTTGCCGCAAATACGGGTTATGAAGGCAGAGACTCAAAGGTGGGGGCGTCTGCCGCGCGACAGTGGCAACCCTTCCCCCGGTTTTGAGCCCGCAATTGTGCCAGAAGCCGGATACCGAAGGCTCTTTGGTGATTCTGGCACGCTGGAGCACATGCAGGCATCAGCAGTTCAAGGACGTGGATGATGGAATCAGTTTCCGGCGCGAGTGCAGGGCTTCTGGCGAGTATGACGGGGGCAGGGGCTTCCATGCTGGGCTATGTCATTCCCTTCCTGTTCGTGCTGACTCTTGTGGTGTTCTTCCATGAGCTCGGTCACTTCTGGGTTGCTCGGCGTGCTGGCGTGAGGGTGCTGACCTTCTCTCTGGGATTCGGCCCGGAACTGTGTGGCTTCAATGATCGCCACGGTACGCGCTGGAAGCTTTCAGCCATTCCGCTGGGTGGCTATGTCAAGTTTTTCGGGGATGAGGACGCAGCTTCCACACCGAATCCGGCGCAGCTTGAGCGGATGAATCCGAAGGAGCGCAAGGAAAGCTTTTTCTACCAGCCGCTGGGCTGGAGAGCAGCCATTGTGGCGGCCGGACCGATCGCCAACTTTATTTTGGCAATTGTCATTTTCTCCATTGTTTTCATGGTGTTTGGCAAGCAGGTCACAGCCCCGCGCGTGGATCAGGTGGGGCCTGGCAGCGCGGCTGAACAGGCGGGCTTTATGCCGGGAGATCTGGTTCTTTCCATTGACGGCCGGAAAATGGAAAGCTTCTCGGACATGCAGCGTATTGTCGGCATTCATGCCGGACAGCCCCTGACCTTCGTGCTTGAGCGCGGTGATCGGGAAGTGACGCTGACCGCGACACCGGAACTGAAGGAGATAAAGGACTCCTTCGGCAATGTGCAGCGCACGGGTCTTCTGGGAATCACCCGCTCGCTTTCGGCCGGAGATGTCACTGTCCAGCATTATGGGCCGGTTGAGGCCGTTGGCATGGGGGCGCAGGAGACCTGGTTTGTGGTGACCCGGACCTTCGATTATATCGGGGGCCTGTTTGCTGGCCGGGAATCGGCAGATCAGTTGGGTGGGCCTATCCGCATTGCCCAGGTTTCAGGGCAGGTTGCCACTTTTGGCTTTGGTGCATTGCTATCTCTGGCAGCGGTTCTCTCGGTTTCTATAGGTTTGCTTAACCTTTTTCCCATCCCGCTCTTGGATGGAGGGCATCTTTTGTTCTACGCTCTGGAAGCTATCCGTGGACGGCCTCTCAGTCCGCGGGCGCAGGATATCGGTTTCCGGATTGGAATGGCGCTGGTTTTGATGCTGATGCTGTTCTCCACATGGAACGATGTGATGCATCTAATGGCTTCGTGAGAGGCAAAACGGCCTGCATGTCGTGGCGAGAGCGCAACGGTTTGCAGGAAAAGGCAGGCCAAAAGCATGGGGTGGTTTGCACCACAGCTAAAAGCCTGTAAAAGCTGCCCGGTAGGGCGAGAATCCGATGGGAAGCCTCGCGTCGGATTTGTGATTGTTAAATTTTTTAAGGTTGCGCGCCATATGACTGCTTCGCTCCGAGTGATGAGAAATCTGGCTGCCACCATTGGCATCGCGACCACGGCTGCGATGACCACGGCGGCTGGGGCCATCGTATTGGCGAGCCCGGCCGCGGCTCAATCCAGTTCTATCGTTGTTCAGGGCAACCACCGGGTGGATGCGGAGACAATCCGTTCCTATTTCGGTTCAGCCCCCTATACAGCCGCAAAGATTGATGAGGCCTGGAAGGCGCTTTACGCCACCGGCCTTTTCTCTGATGTGCAGGTTTCACAGTCCGGCGGACGTATCCATGTGCGGGTGACCGAAAATCAGGTCATCAACAAGGTGTCCTTCGAGGGCAACAAGAAGCACAAGGATGAGGTTCTGGCTGGCGAGGTTCAGTCCAAGCCGCGCGGCAACCTCTCTCGTACAACGATCCAGTCTGATACGCAGCGTATCATTGATGTCTATCGTCGCTCGGGACGCGATGATGTGCGCGTCAATCCTGTCACCATTGATCGCGGCAACGGGCGTGTCGATCTGGTGTTCGAGATTGAGGAAGGCAAGAAGGTCGGTATCAAGGACATCAAGTTCGTTGGTAACAAGGCTTATTCGGACTGGAAATTGAAGGATGTCATCACGACCACGAAAAGTGGTCTGCTGTCCTTCCTTAAGTCTACGGATGTGTATGATTCTGATCGCGTCAATGCGGATCAGGAACTGCTGCGCCGGTTTTACCTGAAGAACGGTTATGCCGATTTCCGTGTTGTCTCTGCCTCTGCCGAGCGTGACCCGAGCGGGGATGGTTACATCGTAACCTTCACGCTGGATGAGGGGCAGCCCTACACATTCGGCAGCGTCGATGTCACCTCTTCCATTCGTGAGGTTCCTGCCGAGTCGCTTCGCAATGCGTTGCGTGCGGTTGAGGGCAAGACCTACAACGCCGATCTGGTGGAGCAGTCCGTCGAGAATCTCACGGTTGAGGTGGCCAAGCGCGGTTACGCCTTTGCGCAGGTTCGTCCGCGTGGTGATCGTGACTTTGAATCTCACAAGGTCAATCTTCTCTTCGTGGTTGAAGAGGGGCCGCGCGTTTATGTCGAGCGTATTGAGGTTCGCGGTAATACCCGGACCCGAGATTGGGTGATCCGTCGTGAGTTCGATCTCGGCGAGGGTGATGCCTATAACCGGGTGCTGGTTGATCGTGCTGAGCGTCGTCTGCGGAACCTTGGCTACTTCAAGGAAGTGCGGATCATTAATGAACCCGGCTCTGCGCCAGACCGCGTCATTCTTGTTGTGGATGTGGAAGATCAGGCCACGGGTGAATTCTCCGTGTCGGGTGGTTATTCCACGTCTGACGGCCTCATCGGTGAAGTCTCTCTGGGTGAGAAGAACTTCCTGGGTCGTGGCCAATATGTGAAGGTTTCCGGCTCTTGGGGTGAAAATACCCGTGGTGCAGAGTTCTCCTTCACAGAGCCTTACTTCCTTGGCTACCGCATTGCAGCTGGTGTTGATGCCTACTGGAAGCAGACAACGCCGACCAGCTACAGCAACTATTCTACCGATATGGTGGGTGGTGGCCTGCGTCTTGGATTGCCGATCACTGATGAGGTAACGCTCGCACTGCGTTACAATCTCTATCAGCGTGAGATCACGGTCTGCGACCAGAACCTGTATAATGGTCTTGGTCCGCTTGCGGCCCAACAGGTTCTGTTCTGCGAGAGCACAACATCATGGGCTGTGCGTCAGGCGCAGGCTGATGGTGCGACTTTGACCTCGGCAGTTGGTTATACCCTGTCGTTCAATGGTCTCGACAGCAACATGAAGCCGACGCAGGGGATGTATGCCGAGCTGAAGCAGGACTTGGCTGGCGTCGGTGGCGATGTGAACTTCTTCCGGACTTCGGCGGATCTTCGTCACTATACCGCGCTCGGTGTGGCCGATGCCGTGCTGATGTTGCGCGGGCAGGCAGGTCATGTGAGTTCATGGGGTGATGATGATCTCGCCATCATGGATAACTTCTTCATGGGCCCCAATCTGGTGCGCGGTTTTGCGCCCTCAGGTATTGGTCCTCGTGACGTGGCACCATGCGCGATGTCGAGTGCAGGTACCCCGGCCTACTTGAATTGCGCTGAGAACAACTCAACGGCTCTCGGTGGTACTCTGTATTGGGGTGTTTCTGCTGAAGTGCAGTTTCCATTGTCCTTCCTGCCTAAGGACCTCGGGTTGACGGCTGCAATCTTCGCGGATGCCGGCTCTCTGTATGACTATAATGGTCCGACTGCATTCCCGGATATTCCGAATTGGGGTGGCACTAACTACTACGGAAACCCGAACTTCGTGGATTGCGCCTCTACCGGATACAAGACGAAGAATGCGGCAGGCAATGTCTGCGTGGTTGACGAAAATGTGGTGCGCTCCTCGATTGGTGCGAGCTTGATTTGGCAATCGCCATTTGGACCGCTGCGCTTCGACTATGCATGGGCCTTGTCTAAGGCAAATTATGACCAGATCCAGGAGTTCCGCTTCTCTGGTGGTGCGCGCTTCTGATCCAATGATATAAAGGCGGGCGTTGTGAGGCTTGGGCTTTTGCCTGAGGTTTGCAGCGCCCGAGTTGCTTCTGAATGAATCTTCCAGCTTTTTTCCCGCTTCCTGAAGTGCTGACGCTTGAGGGTGTCGCCAAGCTCAGCGGAGCTCAGATTCGGGTGCCGGAAGGTCTCGAACGGGCTGATTTCGAACGTCGTGTCATCAAGGGAGTCGGTACGCTGGATGCCGCAGGCTCAGATGATCTGGTCTTCTGCGATGCGGCCAAGTTTGCCGAAAAAATGCAGGAAACCCGTGCCGGCTTTTGCATTACATCGGAACGGTTTGCGGACAAGGCTCATGCTGATCTTGTTTTGCTGATTTCCCCGCGTCCAGCTGCGGCCTTTTTGGCGATAACTCGCCATCTCTTCCCGTCTGCATTGCGCCCTCAGTCCATTTTTGGGCAAGAGGGTATTGCGCCCGGTGCATGGGTTCATCCAACGGCAAAACTGGAAGTGGGCGTGACCGTCGACCCCGGTGCCGTTATCGGGCCCGGTGTTGAGATTGGTGGCGGTTCAACCATTTGTGCCGGTGCGATAATCGGGCCAAATGTCCGCATTGGACGAAACTGCGCTGTTGGTCCCGGGGCGAGTGTCATTCATGCACTGGTGGGTAATAATGTTATTATTCATGCTGGTGCACGGATTGGAGCTGACGGGTTCGGGTATCAGCCTAGCGTTACCGGGCATGTAAAGGTGCCGCAGCTGGGGCGGGTTGTGCTTCAGGATGATGTTGAGATTGGCGCGAATACAACTGTTGACCGCGGTGCCTTGACTGATACGGTCATTGGTGAAGGTACCAAGATCGATAATCTGGTGCAGATTGCCCACAATGTTGTGATTGGAAGGCACTGCATTATTGTTTCGCAGACTGGTATTTCCGGCTCCACCACGCTGGGTGACTTTGTGATGCTTGGCGGGCAGGTTGGTGTGGTTGGCCATGCTTCCATTGGTAGTGGTGCGCAAATTGCTGCATCCAGTAATGTGAAGGGTGATGTGCCACCAGGCGTGCGCTGGGGTGGGTCACCTGCCAAACCTGTGCGTGAGTGGTTCCGGGAAGTGACGGCCTTGAAGAATCTCGCTGCTCGAGCCCATGGCTCCAAGGCGGGCGGAGAAGGGGAAGGAACGGGCGAATGAGCGATACGCTGTCGCAGCAGAATGATGCTGGTGCTGAAGTGACGTCACTGGGGAGTGCCGATATCCAGCGTGTTATGGCATGTCTGCCGCATCGCTATCCGTTCCTGCTGGTTGATCGTGTCGAGCAAATTGACAAAGATCTCTCCTGTATCGGCATCAAGAATGTCACCGCAAATGAGCCGCATTTCCAGGGGCATTTTCCCGGAAATCCGGTGATGCCGGGCGTACTGATTATTGAGGGGATGGCACAGACTGCTGGTGTTGTTTGCGTTCTGGCGAAAGAAAACCAGACGCCTTCCCTTGTTTATTTTATGACGATTGATGAAGCAAAGTTCCGCCGGCCTGTCGTGCCGGGGGACGTGCTGGAATATCATATGACGCGCATCTCCCGGCGTCGCAACATGTGGTGGTACCGGGGTGAGGCGAAGGTTCGGGGCGAGTTGGTTGCCGAGGCGCGGGTTGGCGCCATGATTATGGAGAGCTGATATCGTGGCAAAAATCGACCCCACTGCTCGTGTTGAGAATATTGCGGGCCTTGCTGATGATGTGGTGATTGGCCCTTATTGTATTCTTGGGCCGCATGTTATTCTTGGCTCCGGGGTTCGATTGCATGGCCATGTGAATATTCAGGGCGACACGACGATTGGTGCTGGCACTGAAGTCTTTCCGTTTGCCTCTCTGGGGACAGCGCCGCAGTCTATTCATTACAAGGGTGAGCGCACCAAGCTTGTTATTGGCGAAAACTGCCATATCCGCGAGCATGCGACAGCCAATATCGGAACCGCCAGCGGGCGCGGCGAAACGCGCATTGGCAATGGTGTGATGATGATGGTCGGCTCTCATGTCGGCCATGACTGCTTGGTTGGCGACTATGTGATGTTTGCCAATAATGCAACGCTGGCAGGCCATGTGGATGTGGGTGAGCGCACTTTTCTGGGTGGTCTGTGTGCCGTTCATCAGTTTACCCGCATTGGCGAGCAGTGCATGATTTCCGGCCTGACGGGCGTACGCGAAGATGTCATTCCTTATGGGAATGTGCTGGGGCAGGCGGGCAAGCTGGTTGGGCTGAATGTCATTGGCATGAAGCGCCGCGGTTTCACGCGCGCTGAAATTCATGATGCGCGCGCGGTCTATCGCGACCTGTTCTTTGGTGATGAAACATTTGACGTGCGCCTTGAACGTGTGCGTGCAAATAGCGGAACCTCACCTTTTGCAACGGCTGTTCTGGCATTTGTGGATGCCGACCGGAAGCGTGCGCTGTGCCATCCCTCGCGGGGCGTGATCAAGGAGGCCTGAGCCTTGAGCCTGCCTCCGGGCCCTGAGGGTACGGTCATTGTGTCGCAAGAAAAAGAAACTGTTCCAGCTTTAGCTGCGCGAGGTCCCTTGGGCATTGTTGCCGGGGGCGGGGCCTTTCCGGCTGCGGTTGCTGAAGCCGCGCGCGCTCAAGGGCGTGAGGTTGTTCTCCTCCTCATCCGCGGCTTTGCCGATCCAGCGCTGGAGCGTTATGATCATCACTGGTTTCGCATTGGCTCCCTTGGCGGAGTGGCCTCCATGGCGCGTGCGCGTGGTGTCAAAGATGTTGTGATGGTGGGCACGGTCACCCGGCCGCGCTTGCGAGATCTGGGGCTGGACTGGGCCATGGTCCGCCTCTTGCCCCGCATCACCCGCCTGTTCCGGGGGGGGGGATAATCACCTTCTCTCTGGTGTGGTGCAGCTTGTGGCCGAGCAGGGGTTTTGCATGCTCGGCGCGCATGAGGTGGCCCCCAACCTGCTTCTGCCAGAAGGTGTTCTGGGGGCTCATGCGCCCTCAGAACAGGATAAGGCCGATATTTCCCGGGCCATGAAGCTGTTGCAGGTTCTGAGCCCTTATGATGTTGGGCAGGGCGTGATTGTAGTGGACGGTTTGGTGGCCGCAGTGGAGGCCGCAGAAGGCACAGACCAGATGCTGCGTCGGTACGGTGAAATGCGTGCGACAGGACGGCTGCGTTTTCCCTCTGGCCGGGGCGTTCTGGTGAAGGCGCCAAAGACAGGGCAGGATCGGCGGATTGATCTGCCCTCCCTCGGCCCTGATTCCATAACCCGTGCGCGTGAGGCGGGGTTGGGTGGCATTGCCTTTGAAGCGGGTGGGGCCATGGTGCCGGATGTTGCAGGGCTGGTTGAAACGGCAGATGAGGCCGGATTGTTCGTCATTGGTGTCGCACCCGAGATGCGCCCATGATGGAGGCCAGTGAGACCTCGCCGTCTTCCGCACATGTCTCGCATCCCCGCTCTGTTTTCATCGTTGCGGGTGAGGAGTTGGGAGATCAGCTCGGCGGGGCGCTGATGGAGGCGCTCACCGGCATGGCGAAGGATGGCATCCGCTTTTCCGGTGTGGGTGGCGCGCGTATGCAGGCGGCCGGTCTTGCGGGCCTGTTTCCGATGGAAGATCTTACGGCAATGGGGGTAACAGCAGTTCTTGCCAAGCTGCCGGTTATTCTGCGCCGCATGCGGGAAACGGTGGAGGCCATTTTGGCTGACCCGCCCGATGTGCTGGTGTTGATTGATGCGCCGGATTTTACCCATCGGGTTGCGGCGCGGGTGCGGGCACGTAATCCGAATATTCCGATTGTGAAATATGTTTCGCCAACCGTCTGGGTCTGGCGGGAGGGGCGTGCCGCAGCGATGCGGCCTTATGTGGATGCGCTGCTTGCGCTGTTGCCATTCGAGCCGGAGGTGCATCGTCGCCTCGGGGGACCGCCGACTTTCTATGTCGGCCATCCTCTTCTGGATCGGCTGGATGAGTTGCGCCCCTCAGCGCAAGAGGCTGCCCGGCGTGAGAGCGAGCCGTCCGTTCTGCTGGTTTTGCCCGGTAGTCGCCGACGCGAGATTGAGCGTTTGATGCCGGACTTCGGTGCTGCCTTGGCACAGGTTTCGCGTGAGCGCCCGCTGGAACTGGTTTTGCCAACTTTGCCTCACTTGCGGCCCATCGTGGAAAAAAGCATCGCATCATGGGCGCAAAAGCCGCGGATCATTACGGATGAGGCAGAAAAATATGCGGCCTTTCGGCAGGCGCGGGGGGCGCTGGCAGCTTCTGGCACGGTGACGCTTGAGTTGGCTCTGGCTGGTATTCCTCATGTTGCGGCCTATAAGCTGGGCTGGCTGGAGGCGCAGATTGCGCGCCGCCTGCTGAAGGGCACAACGGTTATTCTGGCCAATCTCGTCATTGGTCAGAATGTCGTGCCGGAGTTCTTGCAGGAGTTTTGTACGGTTCCGGTGCTGCGTGAAAGCGTGCTGGCCATGATGGCAGATGGCCCGGAGCGCGCACGCCAGCTTGAGGCATTTACACAGCTGGATGATATTTTTGGTATTGCCGGACCCGGCCCAAGCACCCGGGCGGCAGAGGTGGTGCTGCGGCTGGCACTGCAAGGGCGCACACCTGTTTTGCCGCGAGCCTCTGTCTGACGCACCATCTGTTCCGGTTTGCCGGTGTTGGGCATGCCATTCAGGTCAGGCGAGGGCGCAGCCATGCGGATACCCAAGCACGTACAGGCTTCACTGGGGGCGTGTACTTATGGCCCTTGGCCTGTTTCTGCCTTGAGACACTTTATGTGCGGAATGGGTGGTGGCTCTCATGAGCAAAGGCACCCCGCCATAGGGCGGGAGCGCTCCGCTGTTTCAGGCAAATGCTGAAGGCGCTATCCCGGTGCGTCCGTATAAAGGGCCGAAAGAGTGGAGAGGTCCACATCCTCAAGGCGGGCGGGCTGCCAGTGTGGGTTATGGTCTTTGTCCACAACCGCTGCCCGCACACCTTCCGCATAATCTGCCCGTTGCGAGACGGCGACGCATAGATGTTGTTCCAGCGCCAAGGCCCCGGCAAGGTCCAGATGCGCGCCGCGCCGCATGTTTTCGAAAGTGATGGCCAAGCTGGTGGGGCATCGCGCCCGCAGGGTTGCCAGCGTGCTTGCAGCAAAGGCTCCGAACATATGCTCCAGGCGCTGGATGATTTCCAGGGCCGATTCCGCATGGAGAAATGCGCGCGCAATCTCTGGAAGATGCTCTGTCAGCGAGGAGGGGCCGGGCAGGGGTGCTGAATAGAGGTGGATGGCCTCCGCCGGGTTGGCCCCCTCAATCAGGTCATTGACCAGCGCGCCATGGTGCGCGCGCGGCACATAGCTGGTTGCAAGGCCGGTTTCTATCGCTTCGGCCGCGCCCAGATGCGCCCCTGTGAGGGCAAGATAGAGGCCGACATCGCCATTCAGGCGGGGAAACAGGAAGCTGGAACCGACATCAGGATAAAATCCGATGAGGGTCTCCGGCATGGCCAGTACAGCCCCTTCCGCCACCACGCGGTGTCCGCCATGCATGGAGATGCCCATGCCGCCGCCCATGCAATAGCCGTCGATCAGGGCAATATAGGGCTTGGAGTAGGCTCCAATCAGGCCGCTCAAGCCATATTCAGCCGTGAAAAAGGTTTCCACTTCATCGAATCTCTGTGCCATGCTGGCTTCACGCAACGTACGGATATCGCCACCGGCACAAAAAGCCCTGGGGCTGCTGGAGCGCACAACCACCGTGCGGATGCTGTCATCTTCCTCCCATGCCTTCAAAAGCCGGGTGAGGCCGCGCAGCATTGTGAGGTCCAGCGCATTCAGTGTTTGCGGCTTGTCCAGCGTCACAATGGCGGCATGGCCCTGCTGCACCGCGATGAGGCCGGGAGTGGGCTGCTGGGCGATCATCGGCGATTCCTCATGTTTGGCAGCGCATATGCAGGCCATCATAGAGGGGAAGGATGACGGGAACAGTCCTGCTTCACTCTTCCGGGCTGTTGGCGTGGGGCAAATGCAGAAAGGGCGCGAACCGGAAAGCTCGCGCCCTTTTCTTCTTCACAGGACAGGTTTCAGGCCACAGCCTTTACCTTGCGGCGTGACTTCAGGCGCGCTTGGCCATGTCCACATAATCGCGCAGCGGTGCGCCCGTATAGAGCTGGCGCGGACGACCAATGCGCTGGCCCGGATCCTCGATCATTTCCTTCCACTGGCCAATCCAGCCCACGGTGCGGGCCAGAGCGAACAGTACGGTGAACATGGAGGTGGGGAAGCCCATCGCCTTCAGCGTGATGCCGGAATAGAAATCGATGTTCGGATACAGCTTCTTCTCGACGAAATATTCGTCGTGCAGCGCAATCCGCTCCAGTTCAACAGCCACGTCGAGCAGCGGGTCATCCTTGATGCCAAGCTCGTTCAGCACTTCGTGGCAGGTCTCCTGCATGATCTTGGCGCGCGGGTCGTAGTTCTTGTAAACCCGGTGGCCGAAGCCCATGAGGCGGAAGGGATCGTTCTTGTCCTTCGCGCGGGCGATATATTCAGGAATACGGTCCACCGAACCGATTTCCGCCAGCATCTTCAGCGCGGCTTCATTTGCACCACCATGGGCAGGTCCCCACAGGCAGGCAATACCGGCGGCAATACAGGCAAACGGGTTGGCACCCGAAGAGCCGGCCAGACGCACGGTGGAGGTGGAAGCATTCTGCTCATGGTCGGCATGGAGGGTGAAAATCCGGTCCATGGCGCGGGAGAGAATGGGGTTCACCTTGTATTCCTCGCATGGCACGGCAAAGCACATGGAGAGGAAGTTGGAGGTGTAGTCCAGATCATTACGCGGATACACGAAGGGCTGGCCGACCGAATATTTGTAGGCCATGGCGGCCAGGGTCGGGATCTTCGCGATCATGCGGATCGAAGCGACAAGGCGCTGCTTCGGGTCCGAGATGTCGGTGGAGTCGTGATAGAAGGCAGAAAGAGCGCCAACCGAGGCCACCAGAATGGCCATTGGGTGGGCATCACGGCGGAAGCCGTGGAAGAAGCGGTTCATCTGCTCGTGGACCATGGTGTGGTAGGTCACGGAGCGGTCGAACTCTGCCTTCTGGGCAGCGGTTGGAAGTTCACCATAGAGCAGGAGATAGCAGGTCTCCAGAAAGTCGCCATTTTCGGCGAGCTGCTCGATGGGGTAGCCACGATAGAGCAGAACGCCCTTGTCGCCATCAATATAGGTAATCTTGCTTTCGCAGGAGGCGGTGGAGGTAAAGCCGGGGTCGAAAGTGAACATCCCGGTCTGGCCGTAAAGCTTCGAGATGTCGACTACATCGGGGCCAATGCTCCCCCCGTGGATCGGCAGATCCCAGCTTTTCTCGCCAAGGCTCAGCTTGGCGGCTTTGGCACCGGTGTCGTTGGTGGCGTCCATGGATCCCTCATCCTTTGGGTGGACTTGTCAGCGCATTTCGCTTCCGCAGGAGCGAAGCGCCATGGTGCAGTCCTAACCCCTCCCCAATTTTGCCGCAAGCACGACCCTGCTCCATTATTCGGCAAGTTGTCGCGATCCTGCAACAGCGAGATCTTCGGCGGAATTGATATTGAAGAAGGGGTCGCCGGCAGCCCCGTCCCAACTCTCCGATACGACCTCAAGCGCGTGAAGGATAGCCCCGACTTTCCGGTTACCTGTTTCAAGGGCGGCATGTAACGGTGCATGGGCGCTGGCAGGCCAGATGGCGATCACATGGTGATTCTGCCCGTTGGAGGCTGCGCAGGTCACGCGCCCGCTCTGCTGGTGGCGCGTCATAAGACGGGACACAAGATCAGGCGGCAGAAAGGGTGTATCTGCCGGCACGGTGAGCAAGGGCGTGCCGGGTGCTTCGCGGGCTACCCATTCCAGACCGGTAAGAACACCAGCCAGAGGGCCGGGCCGGTCTGGCAATGTGTCTGCCATGAGTGGCAGGCCGAATGCGACAAAATGCTCTGGTGCATCATTGGCATTGATAGCCAGTTGCCCCACTTGTGGGCCTATGCGCTCAATCACATGCCGGATCAGCGGTTTATCCCCCAGAAAGACCAGTGGCTTGATGGGGGCGGGGGCTGATGTTGCCTGCTCTTTCCGGCCAGCCTGCATGCGGCGACCATGGCCGCCGGCGAGAATCAGGCCAAAGGGGAGAGGTGTGTGTGTCATGCGCCGCTGATAGCAAAACGGGCGGGTCATGTCCCCGCCCGTCATGTCTCAGTCGCCCACAGGCTTTGGCGTATCTGTCCGGCGTGAGGTTGTCAGCCAGCGCGGGAGAAACGGGGCGATCCTGTCATGCAGCGCCCGCCAGAAGGCATAGTCATTGAAGCGCGAGGTTTCGAACAGGCCAATACCTGCCGCCGCCACATAAGGCAGGCTCTGCACCATGAGTGCTATGGCGTAAAGATTGATCTCGCGCGTGTCGTGCCAGTTCGTGAAGATGAGCACCAGCCCGGAGATGAGCAGGCAGGAGCCGATGACGGCTTCCGGCAGGGCGGGGAAGGAGCGGGCAGCGCCTGCCAGCCATGTGTTGCCCTTGGCGGTGCGGGCAAAAGCCAGATCCTTGTAGCGGAAACCATCCAGCACGGCTTTTGCCACGGTGAACTGCACGGCACTTGCAACAATCGCCGCGCCGATCATGCGCAGGGGGGTTGTGCTCACGCGCAGCCGATACAGGCTGATGAAATGCAGCGCATAGACAAGGAAGGTGGCCACGATTGGTAGTGTCAGCACATAGGCTGGCACTGAAATGCCGAGAATCAGCACGAAGGGTACAAAGAGCAGCGAAGCCACAGCCACAGCCGCACCCACGGATTCCGCACCCAGCCAGGACATCCAGCCCAGTACGAAGTGCCGTCTCTGGGCAGCCGTGAGCTGCGAGTTTCCGGGCAGGAAACGCCGCCAGTGCTTCTTGATGATCTGCGTACCGCCATAGGCCCAGCGATGGCGCTGTTTCTTGAAGGCCTCGAAGCTGTCTGGCAGCAGGCCCCAGCCATAGCGGCGGGCGGTGTAGTGGGTTTTCCAGCCGTTCTCGGCGATGGTGAGGCCCAGATCCGTATCTTCGCAGATGGTGTCGGAAGACCAGTTTCCGGCCTGTTCCATTGCCGCGCGGCGGATAAGGCACATGGTGCCATGAACCACCACCGCGTCATCCTCATTGCGTTGCACCATGCCAATATCGAAGAAGCCGGCATATTCCGCATTCATCGCCTGATGGAGTGGGCTGATGTGCCCGTCACGATGGTCTTGCGGGGCCTGCACGAGGCCAACGGTCGGCTCTTCAAAAACCGGCACCAGATTCTTCAGCCAGTCCGGGCTAACCACATAGTCGGCATCAATGATTCCGATGATTTCGGCATCTTCCGCCGTCTGCTCCAGCGCAATGCGCAGGGCACCGGCCTTGAAGCCCGAAACCTTCTCGGCATTGATGAATTTGAAACGCTCACCCAGCGTGGCGCAATGGGCGCGGATGGGTTCCACCATCTCCGGGTCGGGCGTGTTGTTGATGATGATGATGCATTCAAGATTCGGCCATTCCAGCCGGTTGAGGGCATCAATTGTCTGCTTCAGCATCTCCGGTGGCTCGCGATAGGCGGGCACATGGATGGAAACCTTGGGGAAGCGGGTGGGCGCAGGCAGCTTGTGCTGGTCCAGCAGGCGCTGGGGGCCACGGCCAAAGGCGAGGGTTGCCAGTTCCTCAATGCGGTAGAGGATGACGAACACCAGTGGCACCAGCATCACCACGCAGAGCGCGAGTGTGAAATAATCACCACCGGATACATAATGGGTGAGCCAGTATTCCGCGACAAGCGCCAGCCATGAGGCAACCGCATTGGCAGAGAATGCGAGCGCCAGCCCCTGCACGAAGGTCGGCCCCTTCAGCCACAGCAGTGGCAGGGTGAACAGAACGCCCAGAATGAGCGCCATCGTTGCGGTCTGTGTGTAGCTGCGCTCGACAATAGGGCCTGTGAAGGAAAATTTCAGGTTCCTGTCAGCATCAAAGATGCCCCAGTACTGGCCCACCGAGCCTTCAAAATTCTTCCACGGAGAATCAAAGGCCTCGATAATATTGTATTCGATGCCAAGAGCATCGGCGCGCGCTACGAATTCACGCAGGATACGGGCCTGTTCGACCTCTCCCGGAACAGAGGCATCCCGGTTGAAGCCACTGGAGGGCCAGCCAAACTCACCGATAACAATGCGTTTGCCGGGATAGGCGGCCCGCAGGCGATTATAGGCGTTGATGCTGTAGTTGACCACCTGATGCGCTGGCACACCCTCCCAATAGGGCAGGATGTGCGCCAGAATATAATCGACAGAGGAGGCCAGTTCCGGTTCATCCAGCCATGTGTTCCAGATTTCGCCTGTGGTGACGGGAACATTGACCTGACGCTTGACCTCACGAATGAAGGCCGCCATTTCCGCGCCGGTCTTTTCTGCCCGCAGCACGGTTTCATTGCCAACAACAATGCTGGACACATTGCGGTTTTCGTGGGCGATCTTGATGACGCTTTCCAGCTCGCGGGCATTGCGCTCTTCACGCTTGTCGATCCACGCGCCAACGGAAACCCGAAGCCCCTGTTCGGCCGCAAGGGGTGCGACTAACTCAATGCCGCCAGTGGAAGCATAGGTGCGGACGGCCTGCGTATAGGGGGCCACCACCTTCAGGTCGGAACGGATCTGCTCGGCATTGGTCTGGGTGCCCTTTTCAGGGTCCATATACCGGCCATAGGGCGCAAAGGAGAGACTTTGCACTTGCCCGGTGATGTCCGGGGCATTCACCTCCGGTCGCATCAGATACCAGAGCACGGCGCTCAGGGACGTGGAAATAATGATGACAGCCGCCGCAACAGCAAGACCCTTACGCATGGCCGACCCGCTTAACAGGGATATGGTCCTGCACGCAATTTGAGGCGCACGGGACGGAAGATGACCGGGAGCGGCATATATATGCCGCCGCCCATAACCGTTACTTGATCCCCGCAGCAAAGTTGCGGGAAAATTCATACAGGCTGATACCGCCCGACTATGGCGGGGGTTCGGCGCCCTTGCGTCCTATAGATGGCTGTTCGACCGGACTGGAGCGCTTCACCATGCCCTTGAACCGGCAAGATGCCCCAGCCCGTTGAATGCCCGCATGTTCATGACGCAAACCGGTGCCTGCGCCCGAAACATGCTTTATCGAGGGGTCTGCGTCGTCGCCGGCTCTGCGGGGGCGTCGTCTGGCGGAGCTGCCGTGACCGGGGCCGGGATATAATCCGGATTCACCCAGCACTGATGCACACGGCCGGCAAGTCGCTCCTGCGCCTTGGGGTCCATGTGTCCCTGCCGCACAAGGCAGCGGAAGGTGAGCTTGAGATGCTCTGTAGGGCAGCCAAAACGCTCATAAAGATCAAGATGACGACGGGCTGTATCCAGATCATCGCGCCACAGCAGGGCTGCAATGCGACGTCCGCTCCACACGCATTCGGGCAGACCGGCCGTGCCTGTGAGTTTGGCCGCCTCGTCATATTCCTCAATGGTGCGGCGCTGAATGTCCTGCAGCAACTTTTCTTCCGGGCTTTGCTGCTGTTGCTGGGCCGGTTGCTGCTGGGCCGGCGGCGCACTGGCCTGGCCCTGCGCCAGCGCCGGTGCCAGCGCGACAGAGCCGAATACGAAAGCCGCACATACAACCGCAGTTGCGCCAGCCAGATGCGAAATTCGGAAGCGTTGCATGGGATCCATATTCTTTTGGAGATACAAGGCGAACACCAAACTATAATGACCTTAGGAAATGGCCGTGATTTTGTCAGCATGACGGCATAACCCGTGTTCTGCACCCGACTTTTCGCATCTACGGCTTCACAGTGCCCTTTTGAGGCTCTATTTGCCCGCCAGACAGGAACGGAAGGTCACGGGAACAGGGTCCTCCTCTCCAGTCGGCCCACTCTTACACGCAGAGATTTAATCAGGAGTTTTCATGCTGTCTGCCGCACGCTTGCCGCTCCTGCTTGTTCTGGCCGTGGCCGCGCTTGTTTCCGGGCTGTGGGTCTGGCTGGGCCAGCCGGTGCGCATGCCCGCCACAAGCCATGGGCCGGAGCAGAAACTGCCTTGCCTGTCCTATGCGCCCTTCCGAGAGGATCAGTCGCCATTCATCAAGGGGCTGGTGATTTCCGAGGCGCAGATTGACGAGGATCTGGCGCAACTGGCGAAAATCACCTCCTGCGTGCGCACCTATTCCATCGAGATGGGGCTGGACAAGGTGCCCCAGATCGCACGCAAGCATGGGCTTGAGGTGCTTCAGGGCATCTGGCTGGGCGCGCTGAAGGATCGCAACCGCGAGGAGGTGGAGATTGCCACCGCTCTGGCGCGCGAAAATCCTGATGTTGTGAAGGGGGTTATCGTTGGCAATGAGGTGCTGCTGCGCGGTGAGATGTCTCCCGCCGACCTTGCCGCGACCATTCGTGATGTGAAGTCGAAGGTTGGCGATGTCCCCGTGACCTATGCCGATGTGTGGGAATTCTGGGAGCGTAACAAGGCGCTGACCCAGGAGGTGGATTTCGTCACGATTCATATCCTGCCCTATTGGGAGGATATGCCGGTTTCCGCTGCGGAGGCCGGAGCGCATATTGATTCCATTCGCCAGAAGATGGCGGAGGAGTTTCCGGGCAAGGAAATCCTGATCGGCGAAACCGGCTGGCCCTCTTCCGGGCGCATGCGCGAAGGCGCGCTGCCTTCCCCCTCCAATCAGGCGCGGGTGGTTCAGGATGTGCTGACCCTGGCGGAAAAGCGGGGGTATCGTGTCAATCTCATCGAGGCATTCGACCAGCCATGGAAGCGCCGCAGCGAAGGCACAGTGGGCGGCCACTGGGGCATTATTGATTCGTCGAATCGCGAGGCAAAATTTGCGTGGGGCCAGCCGGTGGAGGATTTTCCGGGCTGGCGCATGCACATTGCCGTGGGGCTTGCTGCGGTGGTCGCGGCCTTCGGGGCTGCGGCTCTGGCAGGGCGCGGGCGTGAGGGGGGCATGCGCACGGGGGAATGGCTGGCTGTGGCGCTGATCGCCCTTGCCAGTGGCGCAACCCTTGGCGCGGCTCTTTCGGCCCTGCCTCTGGAAAGCCTTGGCCTTGTGGGCTGGGTGCGCAACGGCGCGTTTTTCGCTCTGGCTGTTCTGAGTGCGGTGGTGTTGCCGGCAGTGATTGCACGCGGGCAGGGACTGGCACCGATGGCGACGGCACTCTTTGATGATCTGCGGGCCGTGTCGCGTCCAGCCGCAGTGGTTGCGGCGCTGATGCTGGCGCTGGGTATCGCTGCTGTCGGCCTTGCAACGCTCGAACTGGTTTTCAGCCCGCGTTACAAGGATTTCCCCATCTATTCGTTGACAGGCGTGGTGGTGGCCCTGCTGGCAACGGCCCTTGCGCATCGCGCCCCGCATGAGGGTGCTGGGTTGGCCGAGCAGGTGGGCATGTGGGGCTTCCTGCTGGCCGGCCTTTATATTCCGCTGAATGAGACGCTGGCGAACTGGCAGGCCCTGTGGTTCGGGGTGCTGTGCCTGCTGCTGTCATTCACGCTGTGGCGGGTCCGCGCCGCGCGAACGAGAGGATAAGGAGCATCACCGCCAGCGCGCCGGCAATTTCATTGTGAAACACCAGTGCGCAGGCGGAAAACACCAGTGCCACGGCAAAGGCGGCAAGCGAGGGGGCAATAAAATGCACCAGCGCTGCCACCAGTGCGACCCCTCCGAACACTGACCACTCCATCAGCACCATCACGGCAGAGCGCGCATAGCAGCCCGCGCTTGCCAGACCGGCATCACAAGCCAGACGCACCAGCGCGGGTTCCACCATCATGTAACGCATGTACATGGCCCAGCCCAAAGTGCATAGCCCAAGGGGAATCAGCCAGTTCAGGCTGCGTGGACCAGGGCGGAACAAGCTGTGGCCGGGTTGTGCTGTCTGTGTCATATGCTCATCTCAACTCGGAATGCTGGCAGGGCTGATGAGCGCGCCTTCTGTCTCGGCTGAAACAGACGTGCCTCTCACAGGCTTGAGTGGTCGCATGTTCCTCATGCAAACCGTCATTTGCCTTGCCCAAAAATGCTCTAGGGCGTGGCGGAATGGTCGTCCAGTTTCATGGACATCAGACTTTCACGAATTTTGAACAGCATGCGCGGCATTCTGATGGCAGAGTTTTGTGATGTGTGCTGGCGGCAAGCTGATGGGCTCCGCAGCTATGGGGGATATGTTTCATGAGTGATCGCAGCCTGCTCGTTGTGGTTCTGGCCGCTGGTGAAGGCACGCGCATGGCTTCGCGCCTGCCAAAGGTTCTGCATCAGGTTGCGGGCTGGAGCATGCTGCGCCATGTGCTCACCACCACGCGCAAGGCAGGTGCGACCCGCACCGCTGTTGTCATCGGCCCGGACCGGGAAGATGTGGGGGCCGAGGCCCTGCGCGTGATCCCCGATGCACAGGTTTTTGTGCAGCATGAACGTCTTGGCACAGCCCATGCGGTTCTGGCCGCCCGTGATGCGCTGGCTTCAGGCGTGGACGATGTGCTGGTCCTGTATGCCGATACCCCCCTCATTCGCCCTGAAACGCTGGCAAGCCTGCGGGCGCCGCTGGCAGAAGGTGCGGCTGTTGCCGCGCTGGGCTTTCGCCCGCAGGACCCCACCGGCTATGGCCGCCTGCTGACTGATGGCGATGCCCTGCTCGCCATTCGTGAGGAAAAGGATGCGAGCGATGCCGAAAAGGCGGTCAATTTCTGCAATGCTGGCCTGATGGCCCTTTCCGGCGCGCATGCCCTGCGGCTGCTGGAGGGAATCGGTAATGCCAATTCCAAGGGCGAATATTATCTCACCGATGCGGTGGAGCTGGCCCGCGCCGATGGTCTCAAGGTGGCGGCGGCCGAGGCCGATGTGGATGAGGTGGCCGGCGTCAACAGCCGCATTCAGCTGGCCGAGGCCGAGGCCATTCTTCAGCAGCGCCTGCGCCGTGCGGCCATGGCGGGCGGGGCAACCTTGACTGCGCCGGAAACCGTTTTCTTCAGTGCGGATACCGTGCTGGGGCGGGATGTGATCGTGGAACCCCATGTGGTGTTCGCCCCCGGCGTGAGCGTGGGGGATGATACGGTCATCCACGCCTTCTCGCATCTGGCGGGCGCGCAGGTGGGCAGCCATGTGAGCGTTGGCCCCTATGCCCGGCTGCGCCCCGGCTCGCGCATTGATGAGGGTGCGAAGATCGGCAATTTCGTGGAGACCAAGGCCGCGCATATTGAGGCGGGCGCGAAGGTCAATCACCTGTCCTATATCGGCGATGCCCATGTGGGTGCGCGCTCCAATCTGGGCGCGGGCACAATCACCTGCAATTATGATGGCTTCAGCAAATATCGCACAGAGATCGGGCCGGATGCCTTTGTGGGTGTGAACAGCGCGCTGGTGGCGCCGGTCTCCATCGGGGCAGGGGCGTTTATCGGTACCGGCTCGGTTGTGACCAGCGATGTCCCGGCTGATGCCCTGGCGCTCGCGCGCAGCCGGCAGGTGGTGAAAGAGGGGTGGGCCCGCGATTTCCGCGCCTTCAAGAGCGCGCAGGTGAAACAGCGCTGAGGGCTTTGTTGTTGAGAGAAACTGCAAGCTGAATTGATTCCGCGCATCAGTGTGCGGCGGATAGAACCCTTTGGCCGGTGTCCCGATGCGGGATGCGCGATGCAAGCAAGACGTGGAGCATGAGCTTATGTGTGGGATCGTCGGTATTCTGGGGAAGGGGCCGGTGGCTTCGCATGTCATTGACTGCCTGCATCGTCTTGAATATCGCGGCTATGATTCCGCCGGTATCGCAACGCTGGAGAACGGGCATCTTGAGGTGTGCAGGGCCGAGGGCAAGCTGCGCAATCTCGAGGTCAAGCTTTCAAGGCATCCGCTGAACGGGCACTCCGGCATCGGGCATACCCGCTGGGCCACCCATGGCAAGCCGCTGGAGCGCAATGCCCACCCCCATGCCACAAGGCGCGTGGCGGTGGTGCATAATGGCATTATCGAAAACTTCCGCGAGCTGAAGCAGGGCCTGGTCGAGCTGGGGGTCAGCTTCGTGTCGGATACCGATACGGAGGTGGTGGCCCAGCTGGTGGACCGCGAGCTGCTGGCCGGCCGTGCGCCGGTCGAGGCTGTGGCGGCGGTGCTGCCGCGCCTGCGCGGGGCCTTTGCCCTCGCCTTCCTGTTCGACGGGCGCGATGACCTGATGATTGCCGCCCGCCGCGGCTCGCCACTGGCCATTGGCCATGGCGAGGGGGAAATGTTCCTCGGCTCGGACGCCATCGCGCTTGGTTCGCTCACCAACCGCATCACCTATCTGGATGAGGGTGACTGGGCGGTGCTGACCCGCGCCGGGGTCGAGATCCATGATGAGAACGGCACCCGTGTCGAGCGCACCATGCAGATCGTGCCGGCCGGGGCGCTGCTGGTGGACCGCGGCAACCATCGCCACTTCATGGCCAAGGAAATCTACGAGCAGCCCGAGGTTATCGGCCACACGCTCGGCCATTATCTTGACCTGTCCAACGATACGGTGAACCTGCCCGAGCTGCCCTTTGACGTGAAGGGGGTGAAGCACATCTCCATCACTGCCTGCGGCACGGCACTTTATGCCGGGGCCGTGGCCGAATACTGGATCGAGCGGTTTGCCCGCATTCCGGTGAGCATCGATATCGCCTCCGAGTTCCGCTACCGCGAAACACCCTTGTCTGCCGATGGCATCACCATTGTCATCTCCCAGTCGGGCGAAACGGCCGATACGCTGGCCTCCCTGCGCTATGCGAAGGCGTGCGGGCAGAAGGTGGTGGCGGTGGTCAATGTGCCCACCTCGACCATTGCGCGCGAGGCGGATGCGGTTCTGCCGACCCTGGCCGGGCCGGAAATCGGGGTGGCCTCCACCAAGGCCTTCACCTGCCAGCTGGCCACGCTCGCCTGCCTTGCGGTGGCGCTGGGGCGGGCCAATGGCACGCTGGGTGCCGATGACGAGCAGCGCCTTGTGCATGAACTGATGGAAACCCCGCGTTTGATGAGCGAGGCGCTCAAGCTGGGCCCGCAGGTTGAGGTGCTCGCGCGCACGCTCGCCCATGCGCGCGATGTTCTCTATCTGGGGCGCGGGCCGGCCTATCCGCTGGCGCTGGAGGGCGCGCTCAAGCTCAAGGAAATCTCCTACATCCATGCCGAGGGCTATGCGGCGGGCGAGCTGAAGCACGGGCCGATTGCGCTGGTGGATGAAACCATGCCGGTGGTGGTGATCGCCCCTTATGACCACATCTTCGAGAAGACCGTCTCGAACATGGAGGAGGTGGCCGCGCGTGGCGGGCAGATCATTTTGCTCACCGACCAGAAGGGCGCGGAGGCCGCCCATGTGGATGCGGCGCAGAAGCTGGTTGTGCCGGAAGTGCCGGCCTCCATTTGCCCCATGGTCTATGCCATCCCGGTCCAGCTCATCGCCTACCACACCGCCGTTATCATGGGCACCGATGTCGACCAGCCCAGAAACCTCGCAAAATCCGTAACCGTCGAATAGCACGGGCAAGGCACTCAAAACCCAGACTCTTAAAGTTAAAACTTAACTTTAAGAGTTTGGGTTTTTCTTTGTTTTTCATATAGTTATGGTTAATATTTAAGGTTAATTATAACTTTAGGCATTGGGTCGCGTGGCGATAAACAGCGCGAGGCCTGCGAACAGGATCGCAAGGCCGACCAGCACAAAATCTGGTGCACCCAGAAGCCAGCTTAATGTGAGTGAGCCAACAAAGCTGGCAAGGGCAAAGGCTTTTGCAAATGGGGGGATGGCCCCGCTCTCTCGCCATTTTACCACGCTGGGACCAAGGAATCTGTTGGTGAGCAGCCACTGCTCAAACCGTGGAGATGAGCGGGTAAAGCACCAGGCTGCCAGAATGAGAAAGACGGTGCCCGGCATCATTGGCATCACCAGACCAATAGCCCCGATCACCAGAAACACCATGCCCACACCAAACAAAATCTGGCGATAAAGGCCATTGCCCAGCCGCCGCGTGAGCGCGTAGGAGGCGGAGCGGCGCGTTTTCGCTTGAGGGGGGCGAGGTGTGCAGTTCATCGTGGCAGGATGGCCGTTCAGCCGGCAGAGAGCAAGCGGACTGCGCTGTCACGTTCATGCAGGTAAAGCAGGGTGCGCATCGGCTGGGCCTGTGGTCCTGACAGGTCCGGATCTCTTTGAATGGCGATGGCTGCCGCGTTTCTGGCCTCCTCCACTTCGCTTGTATGGAACTCCGAACGGGCCAGCCGGAAGCCGGGCATGCCACTTTGTCGCGTGCCCAGCACATCGCCTTCGCCGCGCAGCCGCAGGTCTTCTTCCGCCAGCCGGAAGCCATCCTGACTTTCCCGCAGGATAGACAGGCGCGCCTTTGCGGTTTCGCTCAACGGGCCGCGATATAGTAGCAGGCAGGTGGAGGCCTTGTCTCCGCGCCCCACGCGCCCGCGGAGCTGGTGCAGCTGGGCAAGGCCAAAGCGTTCGGCATGCTCAATCACCATGAGGGTGGCATTGGGTACATTCACGCCCACCTCAACGACGGTGGTGGCAATGAGAAGGCGGGTTTCTCCGGCCGCAAAGCGGGCCATGGCCGCATCCTTCGCTGCGCCAGACATGCGCCCATGCACAACATCAACCTTGCTGCCGAAGTGCTTCTGAAGGCTTTCAAATCTCTCCGTAGCTGAAGTAATGTCCAAAGTCTCGCTCTCTTCCACCAGAGGGCAGATCCAGTAGGCTTGAGCGCCGTTTTCCAGTGCCCGCCTCATGCCGGAGATGACCTCATCCAGACGGTCCAGTGGCAAGGCGCGGGTGTCGATCTCCTGCCGCCCGGGGGGCTTTTCCCGCAACTCACTGGAGTCCATATCGCCGAACAGGGTGAGCACCAGTGTCCGGGGAATGGGGGTTGCGGTCATCACCAGCATATCCACGCCACGGCCCTTGCGGGCGAGGGTGAGGCGCTGCTCCACGCCAAACCGGTGCTGCTCATCAACCACGGCGAGGGCAAGGTCGTGGAAATTCACATCATCCTGAATGAGTGCATGGGTGCCCACCAGAATATGGATGCGCCCATCTGCCAGCCGCTCCAGAAGGGCTGCGCGGGCCTTGCCCTTTTCACGGCCAGTGAGCAGCGCCACCTCCATTCCCGCCGCAGCGGCAAGAGGGGTGATGGTTTCTGCATGTTGGCGGGCCAGAATCTCGGTGGGAGCCATGAAGGCGGCCTGTCGCCCGGCCTCTACAATGCTTGCTGCCGCAAGCAGCGCAACAACCGTTTTGCCAGAGCCAACATCGCCTTGCAGCAGGCGGAGCATGCGCTTGTCTGATGCCAGATCGGCACGAATAGCGGTGACGGCCTGTTCCTGTGCGCCGGTCAGGGTAAAGGGCAGGGCGGCCAGAATGCGGTGCGAGCGCGCGCCTGTGCCAATGCTTGCGCGGCCGCCGGAGCGCTCCTCGCGGGCGCGCATGAAGGCAAGGGTCAGTTGGTGGGCAAACAGCTCATCCAGAGCCAATCGGCGCCATGGCGCGCCTGTGGCAACAGCATCGGCCGGGTTTTGCGGCAGGTGGAGGCGGTGTAGCGCATCACGAAATGTTGGCAGAAGGCCGCTTGTTATGCTGGGCGGCAGCCATTCCGGCAGATCAGGCACCCGCTCCAAGGCGGCAGCCATGGCGCGGCGGAGATAGCCCGCCGCAAGTCCTTCCACCATGGGGTAAATCTGCTCAACCGAAGGCAGGCGTGCCAGACCATTTGCATCCAGAACCCTGTCTGGGTGGGTCATCTGGCGCCGGCCTTCATGCAGGGTGATCTTGCCGCACAGCCAGCGTGTTTCCCCCCACCGGCAGCATATGGGCAAGGCGCGCATCATCCATACGGAAGTGGATGACTGTCATCTCTCCACTGTCGTCTGACACATAGGTGCGGTGAGGCGCGCGACTGCCCGGGGGAGGGGAGTTGTGCCCCTCTACCCGGACTTCCAGTGTCACGTCTGTATCCGGCAGAGCCTCGGCAATAAGAGGGCGCGTGCGGCGATCCACAAATCCGGAGGGCATATGGAACAGAAGATCCACCACCCGCGGCATATCCCGCCCCAGCAGCCGCCCAAAGGGACGCACCAGCTTCGGCCCGATGCCGGGCAGGGTGGTGAGGGGGGCAAAAAGCGGGATGAGAATATCTGGGCGCATGGGCGGGCCTCTTAATGCCGCTTGTCGTCATTTCTTAATGTTTGAGTTTAACATGAAGATATGCCATAAATCATCATATTTACAATGGTTAATGACCAGTTTTGGAATTATCGAATGAGTGTGGATCTGGAAAGAAATGATGAAGCCGAACGTGCGGCCTTCATTCTCGATCTGCGCCGGCTGGGCGTGCAGGATGTTGCGGTTTTGCGTGCGCTTGAGGTTGTGCCCCGGCCTTTGTTCGTAGATCCGCAATTCCGTGCATTGGCCTATAATAACGTTGTTTTTCCACTTTCCTGCGGGCAGACTATGTCTCAGCCCGGCCTCGTCGCCAGGATGACAGGGTTTCTTAACATTACCCCTGAACATGTTGTTCTAGAAGTGGGAACGGGGTCTGGCTATCAGGCAGCGGTGTTGACGCACCTCTCGTCGCGCGTCGTCACGGTGGATCGTTATCGGCGACTGGTCAGTGAGGCTCAGGCGCGCTTCGAGGTGCTCGGCCTGCGCAATCTCACGGCTTATGTAGGGGATGGCTTTCTGGGGATGCCTGCGCGTGCGCCGTTTGATCGCATCATGGTGACGGCTTCGGCTGCCGATATTCCGCCTGCTCTCATAGAGCAGCTCAAATATGGTGGCGTGCTCGTGATGCCGATTGGTGCCCCGGATGAGGAGCAGGTGCTGGTGCGTTTTGTGAAACAGCAATCTGGCAATGTGCGCACGGAATTGATGCCTGTGCGGTTTCCACCGCTGGTCCATGGCGTGGCTGCAACACTTTAACGATATATTAAGAGAATCTGCTGCGCTGGACGGAATGGGATTGTGTCAGGTCACTCCACTGGCCTATGCCATGGGCTGATCAAGATCCTGAGGAGTGTCACATCTTGCAAATTCCGGCGTGGAACCGCGTGCGTATCGTTATGCTGGGTGTTTGTGCAGCCAGCATTCTTGCCGCGTGTGCCGGGCGGCCGGATGGGGCCCTTATTCCTGTGCCGGATAATGTGCCGGGCACCTCCCGCGTGAACATGCTGGTGACCACCGTGCGCGAGCGGGTGGATGGGCCGGATGTGTTCAGTGGTGAGCGCGGCTCCAAGGTCAGCTTTCTGGAAGTGGATGTCTCTATTCCCCCGGAAGGCGCGCGCCAGATGGGTGAGGTGCAGTGGCCCAAAAGAGTGCCGGGCAATCCGGCCACGGATTTTGTCACCACCCGCCTGACCGACATGACCCGGCCGCAGGCTGAGAAATGGTTCAACACGCAAGTGCGCAAGACACCGGGGCGGCAGGCGCTGGTGTTTGTCCATGGCTATAATCAACGCTTTGATGATGCCGTGTTCCGTTTCGCGCAGATTGTGAATGACTCGGGCGCAGATGTGGCCCCGGTTCTGTTCACATGGCCTTCCCGCGGCAGCCTGCTGGCTTATGGCTATGATCGCGAAAGCACATCCTATTCCCGTGATGCGCTGGAGCGGTTGCTGACCTTCATGGCCAATGACCCGAATGTGAGCGAGGTTTCCATTCTTGCGCATTCCATGGGCAATGTGGTGACGCTGGAAGCCTTGCGGCAGATGGCCATCCGCAATGGCCGTATCATGCCCAAGATCAAGAATGTGATGCTTGCCGCGCCGGATGTGGATGTGGATGTCTTCCGCAGCGTTTTCAATGAAATTGGCGACAAGCGCCCGAATTTCACGATGTTTGTCTCGCAGGATGACAAGGCGCTCAAGGTCTCCAAGCGGGTTTGGGGTGGCGTGCCGCGCGTGGGGCAGGTTGATCCCTATCAGGAGCCGTATCGCAGCGAGTTTGAGCGCAATGGCATCACCGTTGTGGATCTGACCAAGCTTGAGAGCGTTGATCCGCTGAACCATGGAAAGTTCGCAGCCAGCCCGCTGGTGGTGCAGTCTATTGGTGCGCGCTTGGCGCAGGGGCAGACCATGACGGACTCACGGGTTGGATTCGGTGAGCATATCGTGCAACTCACGACAGATGCCGCCTCCACGGTTGGGACTGCGGCGGGCCTTGTTATTGCTGCGCCAGTGGCCGTGGTGGATTCAAACACGCGCTCCAGTTATCAAAGCCATCTGGGCCAGCTTGGGAATTCTGTTTCCAATACGGTTGAATCAGGGGCCGGCGTTTTGCCAATACCGGATGGGCGTTGATCTTGCGCCTGTGTGCAACTGCGGTTGTGCCGTGAATAATTGACCTAACGTAATGCCCTTTCTGTGATGGGCGTTGCAATCGATGTGGCTGTCAGTATAGTCCCGCATCTTCATTGTGGGCTGTGTCATAAATTGAAGCCTGACAGCCTGGCCATTTAACAGACGAACGAGGGTGCACATGTTCATTACGCCTGCTTTTGCCCAGGGCGCTCAAGGTGCCGCCGGCGGGGCCGACATGCTCCTTCAGCTTGCTCCTTTCCTGCTGATCTTCGTCGTCATGTATTTCCTGATTCTGCGCCCGCAGCAGAAGCGCGCAAAGGCGCATCAGGAAATGGTTAACGGTGTGCGTCGTGGCGATGTTGTGGTCACCATGGGTGGCCTAGTCGGCAAGGTTGCCCGCGTGGTGGATGATGCCGAGGTTGAGCTGCAGGTTGCAGACAATGTGCGTGTGCGCCAGCTGCGATCCCAGATCGCCACGATTCGTACCAAGGGCGAGCCCGCCAAGGACGAGGCGCCCGCCGCCTCCTGATCTGACAGATAGCCCGCGACATGCTGCATTTTTCACGTTTAAAGTCCGCGACAATCCTCGCGATTGTTATTGCGGGCGTTCTTTTGGCGCTTCCCAATGTTTTGCCGCAGAGCATTCTGCAGCGTTTGCCTGATTGGTATGCGAATACCCATGTGACGCTGGGGCTGGATCTGCAGGGCGGCTCCCACATTCTGCTGGAAGTGGATGAGAACGCCCTGCGCCATGAGCGCGCCGAACAGTTGCGTGATGATGTGCGCAAGGTTCTGCGGGACAGCCGTATCGGTTACCGGAATCTGGTCGTGCGTGACACGACCGTTTCTCTCGTTCTGCGAGACCCCGCGGAAACCTCACGCGCGATGACCGAGTTGCGCAAGCTGGCCACACCCGTGGCCAGCACGCTGATGGGATCGGGTTCCGGTGAGATGGATCTCACTGTATCGTCCGGTTCTGAAGGGGCAATTTCCGTGCAGTTGACAGCCGCAGGGCTGGATGCGCGCGTACGCTCCGCTGTTCAGCAGTCCATCGAGATTATTCGCCGTCGTATTGACCAGTTGGGCACGGTTGAGCCCAATATCCAGCGGCAGGGTGCAAGCCGCATTCTGGTGCAGGTGCCCGGCTTGCAGGACCCGCAGCGCCTCAAGTCCCTGCTGGGACAGACCGCGAAGCTGTCTTTCCGTATGCTGGATCAGTCCATGTCGCCCGAGCAGGCCATGGCTGGGCGCGCTCCTCCGGATTCCGATCTCCTGCTGGGGCAGGATGGTCGCCCTTATCTGGTCGAGAAGCAGGTTCGCGTTTCGGGTGAGGATCTGGTGGATGCCCAGCCGGGCTATGACCAGACGACGGCCGAGCCGCTTGTGACCTTCCGCTTCAATTCCAATGGTGCCCGTCGCTTTGCAACCACGACGCAGGAAGCTGTCGGGCGGCCTTTTGCGATTGTTCTGGATAATCAGGTCATCTCCGCACCTGTCATCCGGGAGCCAATTCTTGGTGGGTCCGGACAGATTTCCGGAAACTTCACGGTGCAGGAGGCAAATGATCTCGCCATTCTGCTGCGCGCCGGCGCCTTGCCTGCGCCACTTGTCGTGGTGGAAGAGCGGACCGTGGGGCCGAGCCTTGGTGCGGATTCGATCGAGGCCGGCAAGGTTGCGGCCTATGTGGCCTCTGGCCTTGTCGCGGTGTTCATGGTCGCGGTGTATGGCTTCTTTGGCTTCATTGCCTTGATTGCGCTTGCGGTGCACGTCACGCTGATGTTCTCGCTCCAGTCCCTGCTCGGTGCCACACTGACCCTGCCGGGTATCGCGGGTGTCATTTTGACAATCGGCATGGCCGTTGATTCAAACGTGGTGATTTTCGAACGCATTCGTGACGAGGCGCGCGAGGGTCGCTCCGCGATTTCCGCCATCGACAAGGGGTTTGGGAACGCGCTGGGCACTGTGCTTGATGCCAATATCACTTCGCTGGTTACGGCGCTTATCCTCTTCCTTATGGGAGGGTCCGGGCCGGTTCGGGGGTTTGCCGTGACCTTTATTCTCGGCATCATCACGACCGTGTTCACCGCCTATACCTTCACCCGGCTGATGATTGCCTGGTGGGTGAAATGGCGCCGTCCGACCGATTTGCCGATTTGAAGGTCTGCCGAAAATGCCCTTGATTGATTATATTCCGGCGCAGACCAATATCCGCTTCATGAGGCTGAGATTCATCAGCTTCCCGTTGTCTGCCCTGATTTCGCTTTTTGCGGTGATCCTGTTCGCCACTGTTGGGTTCAACCTTGGAATTGATTTCCGGGGCGGTACCCTGATTGAGGCGCAGGCCACCCATGAGGTTGCAGATGTTTCTGCCCTGCGTGAACATCTGACCGATCTTGATGTTGGTGAAGTCCAGATTCAGACCTTTGGCTCGCCGCGTGATGTGCTGATCCGTGTGGGTCAGGCAGGCACCAGTGATGAGTCCTTGCAGTCTGTCGTGCAGCTTGTGCGAGAGGCTCTTGGCGAGGAATACTCCATTCGCCGTGTGGAGACGGTTGGTCCCAGCGTTTCGGGTGAGTTGGTGCGTCAGTCCATTCTGGCCATGGTGCTCGGAGCTTTAGCCATTCTGGCCTATCTCTGGTTCCGCTTTGAATGGCAATTTGCCATCGGCGCACTGGTGACGACGATTCACGACGTCTTTATCACGCTCATGGTCTATTCCCTTTTGGGAATAGATTTTGATCTGACAGCAATCGCGGCGCTTCTCACCATCATGGGCTATTCGCTTAATGATACGGTGGTGGTGTATGACCGTGTGCGTGAAATGCTGCGTCGTTACAAGAAAATGCCCTTGCCGGAGCTCTTGGATGCGGCGCTGAATGCCACCTTCTCCCGTACCATTATCATTACACTCACGACCTTTTTTGCGACCATGGCGCTGTATCTCTTTGGTGGCGAGGTGCTGCGCGGCTTCTCGTTGGCCATGACGGTCGGTGTGGTTGTGGGCACATATTCCACCATGTGCGTCGCGGTTCCTATCCTCATTCATCTCGGTCTGCGCAGTTCCACTGTGGCTGTAGAGGCAAAGCTGGAAGAGCAGCCGGAAGATATTCTGAATGTGGATGAGGCGGCGCGTTTCATGGAGGCGGAAGATGTCGTCGCAGGCACTGCAACGCCTGCTCCACACAAAGCTGGAAAAGCTCGGACACCCCGTAAGGGTGGCAAGAAAACCTGAAGTCTGTCGGGCCCCGTTTGATTTCGGGGCCTGACTTTTTAGAATTATACAATTCTGGTGTTTCACACCATAAACCGGCTTGAACCGCAGGACTGGAGAAGAGGATGGAGCGACCCGAGAGCCCTTTTCTGCCACGCAAGGTTCCGATTGACGGTTACGGTCGGAACTTTTTTCATTTTTCCGGCATGTCTCATTCAGGCTCTATTCTGGCCCTGCCTTCGGGGATTCGTCCGTGGTCAATTCTGAAAATGGCGGATCTTGACGCTGCATCTCTAGATCAGATTGTCGCAGAGGCCTCCAGTTTTGAGTTGCTATTCATCGGCACCGGGCAGGAGCCTGCGCATCTCAAAGAGCCGCTGAAACAGGTTTTGCGCGATTGCGGCCTGCGCTTTGAATTGATGCCAACCCATGCTGCTGCTGCAACCTATAATGTGCTGCTTGCAGAAGACCGGCCTGTTGGTGCAGCATTGATCGCGATATAGGAGAGGCAGCCTGAGAGCTGTTCCAGATTCTCGGCCCCTCCACACGGTTATCCGGCTCATGGCACGGGGCTGTTCATGGCCTTTGTGCGGTGCCTTTGCTTATGGCAGGTCATGTCCTCCACGCATCTCCCCCCCCAATTCGCCTGCGCTTGAAACTGCATATGCTTATTGTGCGGATCTTGTGCGGCAGATGGACCGTGACAGATTTCTTGCTACCTTGTTTGCGCCCGCAGCCTTCCGTCCCCATCTGCTCGCACTGTATGCCTTCAATATCGATGTCGCGCGTCTACGAGAAATTGTGCGCGAGGCGCTGCCGGGGGAGATGCGCCTGGCCTGGTGGCGTGAGGTGATTGAAGGGCAGGGGCGTGGTGCGGTAGAGGGGCATCCGGTTGCCTATGCGCTGATGGATACGGTTGAGCGTTTTTCGCTGCCATCTGCGGCATTGATCAATCTGCTCGATGCGCGCATTTTTGATCTTTACGATGATCCGATGCCGGATCTTGGAAGTCTTGAAGGATATGCGGGAGAAACCGCAAGCGCCCTGTTCCAGCTTTCCATGCTGATCCTTGCACCACATATGGCATCCCGCACGGGGGACCTTTCCGGGCATGCCGGGGTTGCTTATGCCATGGCGGGGCTGATGAGGGCTTTACCAATCCATGCCGGCAGGGGGCAGTGCTATGTGCCACTCTCTGTTCTGGTCCAGAATGGAGGCTCACGGGAGGATGCCGTTTCAGGGCATGTTACGCCAGCACTCCAGGGCGCATTAGAAGATTTGCGTGTTCAGGTGCGGGGCCATCTGGAGCATGCTCAGAACGCATTCATGACATTTCCAGTCGAGCAGCGCTTGGAAATAGCCGCACCGCTTTTGCCCCTGTCCCTTGTCCCGGGAGACCTAAAGGCTCTTGCCCGTATTTCTGACCCATTCCGCGAATTGGGGGGGGCATCAGCTTTTTGGCGGCAATTCTCCTTGTGGAGAGCGTCGCGGCGGATCAAGGCTGGTGGCAGTTTGCCTACTCTATAGGAGTATACCACTTTACTATTCGAATATGTATACACTCATATTTGTATGTGGGTATATGGATATGGTTAACAGTGTGTATACATTTGCGCTCGCCCGTTGTATGAATTGGCCTATGCAGAATTGATCCGGGGGCTCCAGAAATTCATTTCCGTTCTGGATCTCACTGGAAGTACGTATATTCATACAGGCGTATACCTGTATATTTTGAGGTCGTTGCCATGAAAACATTGGCTGTTGTGTCCCAGAAGGGTGGTGTCGGGAAGACAACTCTGGCGACTGCGCTGGCTGTTGAGGCGGTGCGGCGTGGCCAGAGTGTGGTGATTGTTGATCTTGACCCGCAGGCCAGTGCCAGTTTCTGGAAGGACACAAGAGAGGAAAGCCTGTTTGAAGATCCTCTGGCCATTACGGCCGTGCCAGCTTCCCGTCTCGGACATGTGATTTCGGCCGCGGAAAATGCGGGATGCGATCTGGTTGTGATCGACACGCCACCCTTCTCTAAAGATATCGCCTATGAGGCGACCCAGCGTGCAGATTTCGTGCTCATTCCCACCCGACCGGCTGTGCTGGATGTGATGGCCATGACGCGATCATTGGAACTGGTGAAGCATTATGAGCGGCCTTACGCAATTGCTATCACCTTCTGTCCGCATCAGGGGCGTGAGGTCGAGGATACTGCGCGTGCGATCCGGGATCTGGATGCCGAACTGTGCCCCGTGCGAATTGGCAGCCGCATTGCTTATTCCAGAGCGCAGCAGACAGGACGCGCCGCGCAGGAGATAGACCCGGAAGGGAAAGCGGCGCAGGAAATTTCAAGCCTATATGATTATATGGCTATACACATTGGTGGTAATGGGCAGGAGGGGCGTCGTCATGGCTAATGCGTTGCAGGCCGTTTTGAATCGCGCAATGCAGCAGGCTCCGGCTGAAGAGACGCCGGATATGCCGGCGCGCCGCACTCGTGGTGGCAAGTCATCTTCGCCAGAAGCGCTGTCTCCGGAGCCTGTGGCTGAGAAGGCGCGGCGTCCCGGTCGGGCAGGAACGCGCTTGATTGGAGGGCATTTTCCGCCAGAGGTTGCACGACAACTGCGTATGCTGGCGGCAGAAGAGGATACAACAGTGCAGTCCCTTCTGGAGGAGGCAATTGATCTGCTCTTTGTGAAAAAGGGCAAGTCCGCCATTGCCGCACGCTTGGGAGATGGCCAGTCCGTGTCATAGCCCATATCCAATATAGGGGTAGACCTGCCGACGCGTTGTGTTCAATACCCGTGTATGCGTATTCGTGTATACGGGTATTGCGCCGTTAATCTCATCACATGCTTGCATCTCTGCGCTTCCAGATGGAGCGCCTTTTGAGCCCTACGCCAGAGCCGAGGCGGGCGCCTTAAGAGGGCGGCTCTGCCTCTCTTGGATCTGGCTCAGGCCCCGGTACGTGTGATGCGATCTGTCAAATTCTGACGGCTTCTGGCAATCTCTGCCACCTGCTTGTGAACAGCGTCCGAGCCTGCCAAGTCAGCCAGCATTTCAATCTGGTTGCGGGCGATCAGCAGCAGAAGGTCATCACGAACAGAGCCATCTGCTGCCCGAGGCAGGGCTGGGACGATCTGGAGATTGTTCAGATGCGGCTTGTCTGGCAGGGCCATGGCCAGATGGGCCCGCAATGCTTCCTCAGAAATTTGCACGCCTGGTTGCAGTTCAACAAAGGCATAAAGACCCACTTTGCCGCCAAGCGTCTGAAAATCCGACATATGGGCTTCAGCAACTGAGGGGTGTGCAGATAGCGCCGAAATGATGCGTGGCCCAACCTGCGTCACGCGCGGCCCACGGCCTTCCGTATCTGAATAGGAAAGAATGCGGCGGGTTACAAACCTGTATACACGCTTACCTGTAGACATCCATGTGCGGGTCAGCAGGCTTTTCTTTGCCAGCATGGCCTGCTCACGCGGTGTCAGTTCATCCGGGCAGTAGGTGCGCTTATGCTTCAGCAGATGGCGCAGATCCTCATAGGCCAGCACGCGGCCCAGCTTCCAGCGTCGGCTGATGGGCAATGCCAGCTGGAAATCCATAAGCCAAGCCTCGCCATCCGCGCCACGCAGCCAGTTCTGCTGCTTGGCAAGGTCATTATGAACATATCCCTTGCGGTGCAGAATGTGCAGCGCCTGCCGGGCAGAGTGAAAGAAGTGGCTGTCTCCGGCAGGACGCGCAATTTGCAGGGGCACGCCCTCAATCCATCCCCGCACAAGAAAACGATGGCCAACAGCCAGCAATGGTGTGGTGACACCTGTGGATGTAACCCGCTCCAGAGCCTGCACCTCAAAGGCTGCAAGACGGCGCGCAAGAAGACTGAGCCAGGGCGAAACCTCGTTCCAGCGACGACGCACCGCTGGCCATTCGCATCCGTTCTTGTCTGTCCAAATGCCGCGTTCCACCACGGAGAAAACATCACGCTTCAGCACCGTATCAACGGTGAAGCGGGCCGTGTCAGCATTATACTCAATGGGTGGAACGGACTGGACTGCGCGGGCCATGGAGGTCTCCAGGAAGGCAATCAGATCATGCGGAACGGCAGGGCGAGTACCGCATGACTGATGGACCTTCTGACTAAACGATAGAGGCCGTGACCCATGTGGCGCTTGCCGCGTGATGCGTGCCTGACCATCTGTGTCCAGCCTCGAGTATCTCAACATTCTTGCCTGCTGAGATACGTATTGATCTTGTCTTGCATGGTGGGAGCGGGTTCCCACTGTGCTCAAAAATGCTCTAAGCCGCCTTTTCGCTGCTGTCGAGCCATTGGGCCATATCAATACGCGCACGCGCGGCCATGGCTTTTTTGCGCGCAAGGGCTTTCTCGCTCCCGCGCAGGCGCTTTCCGCCTTCTGCGCGGGGCGCTTCTGCCAATGGCGGAAACAGGCCGAAATTGATGTTCATAGGCTGAAAAGAGCGGGGGCCGGCATCCACTGTTTCAATATGGCCGCCGGTAATATGCCCCAGAAGAGCGCCCAATGCCGTGGTTGGTGGAGGCGGGGCCTGTTCCAGCCCTCGCCTTTCTGCCGCAGCAAAACGCCCGGCAAGAAGGCCGATCGCTGCACTTTCCACATAACCCTCGCATCCGGTGATTTGCCCGGCAAAACGCAGGCGCTCGGCAGCTTTCAGGCACAGGGTGGAATTGAGCAGGCGCGGGGAATTGAGATAGGTGTTGCGATGCAGGCCGCCAAGACGTGCAAACTCTGCATTCTCAAGGCCGGGAATGGTGCGGAAAATACGCACCTGTTCCGCATGGCGCAGCTTGGTCTGGAAGCCGACCATATTATAGAGGGTGCCCAGCTTGTTGTCCTGTCGCAACTGCACAATGGCATAGGCTTTCACATCTGGCGCATGCGGGTTTGTGAGCCCAACGGGTTTCATGGGGCCAAAGCGCAGGGTTTCACGCCCGCGCTCGGCCATGACCTCGATGGGCAGGCAGCCGTCAAAATAGGGGGTCTTGGCCTCAAAGTCGCGCAGCGCAACCTTCTCACCCTCCAGCAGCGCATCTATGAACGCGCTGTATTGGGCCTGATCCATGGGGCAGTTGATATAGTCTGCACCATTGCTGTCCGGGCCACTCTTGTCATAGCGGGACTGGAACCACGCCTTCTCCATATTGATACTGTCAAAATGGATGATGGGTGCAATGGCATCAAAAAAGGCGAGGGCGCTTTCCCCTGTCAGGTCCAGAACGGATTGAGCCAGTGCCGGGGCCGTGAGAGGGCCGGTGGCGATGATGACATTATCCCATTCTGCCGGTGGAAGAGTGGTGATCTCCTCGCGGCGGACCTCAACCAGCGGATGTTCCTCCAGCACTTGTGTCACAGCCTGGGAAAAACCGTCGCGATCCACAGCCAGTGCGCCACCGGCGGGGACCCGATGGGCATCGGCAATGCGCAGAATGAGGGAGTCAGCCTTCCGCATTTCCGCATGCAACACGCCCACGGCATTCGTCTCGGCATCATCCGAGCGGAAGGAGTTGGAGCAGACAAGCTCCGCAAACCCCTGTGTGTGGTGGGCTTCTGTGCCACGAACGGGGCGCATTTCATGCAGAATCACCGGCACGCCCTGACGTACGATCTGCCAGGTGGCTTCGGAGCCGGCGAGCCCGGCGCCGATAACGTGAACGGGATTCATACATCTTCTCCTGAGGGCAGCATTTATAAAGGTGACCAGCCGGAATTGTGATCTCTATAGCCGGATTCGGAAAAATATTCGGCCCCCTCGCCGGAGAGGAGAGTATGGCCCGAACTTCCCTCTATCGCAGGTGGGCAATCGGCTTCAAGCTGAAGCCCGTCGCCCACCCTCAGGCCAAACACATAACAGCTCTGCTGCATGTTCCGCATATTTAACCTGCCGGCGTTTTTCTCCGGGTGCGGCCGCGAGGGCGAGATGCTTTTTCAGCCTGTGGCTCTGCCTCGGTGCTGTCATTGTCCTCAGGCTTTTGCTCCGCCGCTTTCAGGGAGGGCTTGAGTGGGCGGCGGGCCAGCACTTCCGCAAGAAAGCGCCCCGTGTGAGAGCGCAGATTGGCCGCGACTTCCTCCGGTGTGCCGGTCGCCACAATCTCTCCGCCGCCATCTCCGCCTTCCGGGCCAAGGTCGATCACCCAGTCAGCCGTCTTGATGACATCAAGATTGTGCTCGATCACAACCACGGTATTGCCCTGCTCCACCAGCTCGTGGAGTACCTC
Source organism: Xanthobacter sp. (assembly GCA_034676585.1). Classification (GTDB taxonomy): domain Bacteria; phylum Pseudomonadota; class Alphaproteobacteria; order Rhizobiales; family Xanthobacteraceae; genus Xanthobacter. Next base: position 982,143 of record JAUCBY010000001.1, read on the forward strand.
CAGCAGCTTTTTCACATCATGAAAGTGCAGGCCGGTGGTTGGCTCATCCAGAATGTAAAGCGTGCGGCCGGTGGCACGACGCGACAATTCCTTGGAGAGCTTCACACGCTGTGCCTCACCGCCGGAAAGTGTATTGGCCTGCTGGCCTACCTTCACATAATCCAGCCCCACCCGACGCAACGTCTCCAGCTTGTCGCGCACGGCTGGCACGGCGCTGAAGAAGGCCGCGCCTTCCTCCACCGTCATGTCCAGCACATCAGCAATGGACTTGTTCTTGAAGGTGACTTCCAGCGTCTCGCGATTGTAGCGTTTGCCTTTGCAGACATCGCAGGTGACATACACATCCGGCAGGAAGTGCATCTCGATCTTGATGACGCCATCGCCCTGACAGGCCTCGCAGCGTCCGCCCTTCACATTGAATGAGAAACGCCCTGGCCCATAGCCGCGCGCCTTGGCTTCCGGCAGGCCGGTAAACCATTCGCGAATAGGGGTAAACGCCCCTGTATAGGTTGCGGGATTGGAGCGCGGCGTGCGCCCGATGGGGGACTGGTCAATGTCAATGACCTTGTCCAGATGCTCAAGCCCATCCAGCCGGTCATAAGGGGCAGGTGCCTCGCTGGCACCATTCAGCCGGCGTGCTACGGCCTTATAAAGTGTATCCAGCAGCAAGGTGGATTTGCCGCCGCCGGAAACGCCCGTTACGGCAGTAAACAGGCCAAGCGGAATCTCGGCTGTCACATTCTTCAGGTTGTTCCCGCGTGCGCCTTCGATGCGGAGCATGCGCTTGCCATTGGGCTTGCGCCGGGCGGGCACACCAACAGAAAGCGCACCCGTGAGATAACGGCCCGTGAGCGAATTCGGGTCTGCCAGAATATCTTTTGGTGTGCCTTGCGAGACAATCTTGCCGCCATGAATGCCTGCGCCGGGGCCAACATCCACCACATAGTCCGCTGCCAGAATGGCGTCCTCGTCATGCTCCACCACAATCACGGTGTTGCCGAGATCGCGCAGGTGCTTCAGTGTCTCCAGCAGGCGGCTGTTGTCGCGCTGATGCAGGCCGATGGACGGCTCATCCAGCACATAGAGCACCCCTGTGAGGCCCGAGCCGATCTGTGAGGCGAGGCGGATACGCTGGCTTTCCCCGCCTGAAAGCGTGCCCGATGCACGCGCAAGGGTGAGATATTCCAGCCCCACATCCAGCAGGAAGGTCAGCCGCTCGCGGATTTCCTTCAATATGCGGATGGCAATTTCATTCTGTTTGTCAGTGAGGTGCGCGGGCAGGTCCTCAAACCAGCGTGCGGCCTTCTTTACAGAGAGCACGCCAGCCTCACCAATGTGACGACCATCAATCTTGACGGCCAGCGCTTCCGGCTTCAGGCGGTAGCCATTGCAGGCCGCGCACGGCACCGTGGAGAAATATTTCGAGATTTCCTCACGCGCCCAGTCACTATCCGTTTCCTTCCAGCGACGATCCAGATTGCGGACGATACCTTCAAAGGTTTTCTCGGTTTCATAGGCCCGCGAGCCATCATTATAGGCAAAGAGGACTTTTTCCTCGCCCGAGCCATACAGCATCACGTCGCGCGCCTTTTCAGGCAGATCGCACCATGGCACATTGAGCTGGAACCCATAATGCTTGGCCAAGGCATCCAGCGTTTGCCCATAATAGGGCGAGGTGGATTTGGCCCATGGCGCAATGGCCCCTTGCCGCAGCGTGCGCATTTTATCGGGAACGACCAGTTCCGGGTCTATGGTCTGCTCCACCCCAAGGCCATCACAGGCCGGGCAAGCCCCGAAGGGGTTGTTGAAGGAGAACAGGCGCGGCTCAATCTCGGCAATGGTGAAGCCGGAAACCGGGCAGGCAAACTTCTCCGAGAAAACGATGCGGCGGGGCGCGCCATTCTCGTCTTTTTCATCGGCAAACTCTGCAACGGCAATGCCATCGGCCAGCCCAAGCGCGGTTTCAAAACTGTCCGCCAGTCGTTGGGCAAGATCATTGCGCACGACGATACGGTCCACCACCACATCAATGTCGTGCTTGAACTTCTTGTCGAGTGCCGGGGCATCCGCGATCTCGTGGAACGCACCATCAATCTTGACGCGCTGGAAGCCCTTTTTCATCCATTCGGCCAGTTCCTTGCGGTATTCGCCCTTTCGCCCGCGCACCACTGGCGCAAGCAGATAAAGGCGCGCGCCTTCTGGCAGGGCCAGAACGCGGTCCACCATCTGTGAAACAGTCTGGCTCTCGATCGGCAGGCCGGTGGCCGGCGAGTAGGGCACGCCCACCCGCGCCCAAAGCAGGCGCATATAGTCATAAATCTCGGTGACCGTGCCGACCGTGGAACGCGGGTTTTTCGAGGTGGTTTTCTGCTCGATTGAAATGGCGGGAGAGAGACCGTCAATCTGGTCCACATCCGGCTTCTGCATCATCTCCAGAAACTGGCGGGCATAGGCCGAAAGGCTTTCCACGTAGCGCCGCTGGCCTTCAGCATAAATCGTGTCAAAGGCCAGCGAGCTTTTGCCGGAACCAGACAGGCCGGTGAACACGACAAGGCTGTCGCGCGGAATATCCAGATCCACGTTCTTGAGATTGTGCTCACGCGCGCCCCGCACGGAGAGCGTGCGGGAATCGCGCCGAGCAGCAGGAGCGGTGGCGGGTGTAAGTCGCAGAATGGAATCGCGATCCGACATTGAATCTCTCAATGGCGCGGACTGGGCGCGCTGGCGGGGCAAAAGCAATGCTGTGTGGCGCATGGGCAGCCAGCGTGCAGACACTGCGGGGAAACACTTGCAGGAGCATCATGGACAAGTGGACGCAACAGATACATTTCCATGGGTCACGGCATATTCAGGATGCTCATGGTTCTGTCCTGTATCTAGTGCGTCAAGTTCGATGCGGTAGGGAACATAAGTGGAACTTTTGCTTGGCGCGAGTCAAAAATATGGGTTATGCAGATGACGTCCTTCACATCCATGTGGGCGGCGCTGCGTTGTGCGGCGACGCTTTATGGTGGATAACGCGCTTTGAGGCTCGCGCTCCTGCGCCCCATGGCTAGGGTGCGCGCTTGCTTGTATATTTGGGAACTGGATGGAGGCCCGCCAATGGCCGGCAGCGTCAACAAGGTGATCCTGGTCGGTAATCTCGGCCGTGACCCGGAGGTGAAGAGCTTCCAGAATGGCGGGCGGGTGTGCAACCTGTCGGTTGCAACGTCAGAGAGCTGGAAAGACAAAAACTCCGGTGAGTGGCGCGATCGCACTGAATGGCATCGTGTGGTGGTGTTCAACGAAAATCTGATTGGCCGTGCCGAGCGTTCCTTGCGCAAGGGGTCCAAGGTTTATGTTGAAGGCCAGATAGAGACCCGCAAGTTCGAGCGGGACGGGCGTGAACAATTCACGACCGAGATCGTTCTGCGCCCTTATCGCGGTGAGTTGACCGTGCTGGATGGCCGCAGCGGCGGTGAAGGCGGCGGCGGCGATGAATATGGTGGGGGCTCTGACTTCGGCTCCTCCAGCCCCATGGGTGGCGGCGGCTTTTCTGAAGGCGGCTCCGGTGGCGGATATGGCAGCGGCGGCGGGAACCGGGGCGGCGGAAGTCGCGGTGGCGGGTCTGGCTCCGGCACAAGCCGTCCGGTCAATGATTTGGACGACGAGATTCCCTTCTGACAAGGGCGCAAATGTCCTGAAAACGGGTGCTTGGGGCGCTTGATATGAGCCTCTCAAGCGCCCGGACTTTTTAAGTCATTGTTTTATAAAGATGTTGGTTCTGCCCGCGAACCCGGTTTCGCTGGTATCCGGACGATGAATCGGGTAGGAGTGTCCTACCTTCGACTGTTATGCGAGTGTTGACTTTTGGCTGAATCCGAGACGCCGATTTCGGGCGGTGAGCCGTCGTTTGACATCCGGCCTGTTTCCATCACGGAGGAGCTCTCCCGCTCCTACCTCGATTATGCCATGAGCGTCATCGTCGCCCGGGCCCTGCCTGATGTGCGCGACGGTCTGAAGCCTGTGCATCGCCGTATCCTGTTCTCCATGCACGAGAACGGGTATGAGTGGAACAAGTCCTATCGCAAGTCTGCCCGCGTGGTCGGCGACGTTATCGGTAAATATCACCCCCACGGCGACCAGTCGGTTTATGACGCACTGGTGCGTATGGCGCAGCTTTTTGCGATGCGCGTACCGCTGGTGGATGGTCAGGGTAACTTCGGTTCGGTGGATGGCGATCAGGCCGCCGCCATGCGATATACCGAAGTGCGTCTCGAGAAGGTCACCAACGCATTGCTCGACGATCTCGACAAGGAGACCGTCGATTTTCAGGAGAACTACGACAACTCCGAGAAAGAGCCGTGCGTCCTGCCCGCCAAGGTGCCAAACCTGCTGGTGAACGGTGCGGGTGGTATTGCCGTTGGCATGGCCACCAATATTCCGCCGCACAATCTGGGTGAGGTGGTGGACGTCACTGTGGCTCTGCTCGATGATCCCACCCTTGAGCCTGAGGCGCTGCTCGAAATTCTGCCGGGACCGGACTTCCCCACGGGTGCGCTTATTCTGGGCCGCACGGGTATCCGCCAGGCTTATCTCACCGGGCGCGGGTCCATTCTCATGCGGGCGCGAGTCGCCATCGAGAATATCCGCAAGGACCGAGAGGCACTGATCGTCACCGAAATTCCCTATCAGGTGAACAAGGCGACGATGATCGAGAAGATTGCCGAACTGGTGCGTGACAAACGCATCGAAGGCATCTCCGAGATTCGCGATGAGAGTGATCGCGACGGTATGCGGGTGGTGATCGAGATCAAGCGCGACTCCCAGGCGGACGTGGTGCTCAACAATCTCTATCGCCAGACCCTGCTTCAGACCTCGTTTGGCGTGAATATGGTGGCGCTGTCCGGTGGCAAGCCGGGCCTGCTGAACCTGCATGATGTGCTCACTGCTTTCATCGCTTTCCGTGAAGAGGTTATCAGCCGTCGCACCAAGTACCTGCTGCGCAAGGCGCGAGATCGCGCCCATGTGCTGGTGGGCCTTGCCATTGCCGTGGCCAATATTGATGAGGTCATTCGCCTCATCCGCACTGCACCGGACCCGGCAACAGCCCGTGAATCCCTGATGGGCCGTGATTGGCCTGCACGGGATATGGCGCCGCTCATCGCCCTGATTGCTGATCCGCGCCACATGCTGAATGCGGATGGCACTTATCGTCTCTCCCTGGAGCAGGCACGGGCCATTCTGGAACTGCGCCTTCAGCGCCTCACCGCTCTTGGGCGCGACGAAATCGCCGATGAGCTGGAAAAGCTGGCTGTTGAGATTGCGGATTATCTGGACATTCTGGCCAGCCGCCCGCGCATGCGCTCCATCATTCGTGATGAATTGCTGGCGATCAAGTCCGAATTTGGCACGCCGCGTCGCACGGAGATTATTGAGGGCTTTGGCGATCTGGATGATGAGGATCTCATCCAGCGCGAGGAAATGGTCGTTACCGTTTCCCATGCCGGCTATATCAAGCGCGTGCCGCTTTCCACCTATCGGGCACAGCGTCGTGGTGGCAAGGGGCGCTCGGCCATGCAGACGCGGGATGAGGATTTCGTCACTCGCCTGTTCGTTGCCTCTACCCATGCGCCGGTGCTGTTCTTCTCCTCCAAGGGGCAGGTCTACAAGCTGAAGGTCTGGCGTTTGCCTCTGGCTGCCCCGCAGGCACGCGGCAAGGCGCTGGTGAATATTCTGCCTCTGGCATCAGATGAACGCATCACATCTGTGGTTCTTTTGCCTGAGAAGGGCGAGGAGAATGAGCGCGCGCAGATCATGTTCGCGACCACATCTGGTACCGTGCGGCGGAACGCATTGTCTGACTTCGAGAATGTGAACCGCAACGGCAAGATCGCCATGAAGCTTGGCGAGGGCGAGTCCATCTCCGAGGTTGGCCTGTGCAATGAAGACGATGATGTGCTTCTGACCACAGCCAAGGGCGCATGTATCCGCTTCCCGGTGACGGATGTGCGCGTCTTCAAGGGGCGCGACAGTGTGGGCGTTCGCGGTATTCGGCTGGAGGATGGAGACAAGATCATCTCCATGGCCATTATTCGCCATGTGGACGCCAATGCGGATGAACGCCTCGCCTATATCAAGATGCGGCGTGCGCTTCAGGGCGAGGCGAGCGAAGCACTGGATGTGGATGCGGAAGAAGGGGCAAGCGGCAATGGCCAGCTTGGGCAGGACCGTTATGTCGAAATGAGTGAGGCTGAGCAGTTCATCCTCACGGTTTCTGAAAACGGTTATGGCAAGCGCAGCTCCTCATATGAGTATCGTGTCACGGGCCGGGGCGGTAAGGGCATTGTGGCTATGGCGGTGAATGATCGCAATGGCCCGCTGATCGCCTCCTTCCCGGTGGATGAGCATGACCAGATCATGCTTGTCACCGACGGTGGGCAGCTCATCCGTTGTCCGGTCGATGGTATCCGCATTGTGGGTCGCGCCAGTCAGGGTGTTATTGTCTTCAACACCGCTGAAGGTGAGCGCGTCGTCTCTGTCGAGCATATCAGCGAGGAAGCTGGTGGCGATGAAGGTGCTGAAGAGGGCATCGAAGGCGGGGATGAGATGGGCGCGCCCGAGGTGTGAGATTTATAATGGCGGATGGTTTTTGCCATTCCCATCATATGCATGCTTTTTTTCAAGCGGGGTGGCGCAGGCTGCCCCGCTTTCTTATTGTGGGGTACCGCGTCATCAACAGTCGGGTGTGCCACGCCGGTTGCTTGGCAAGCTGGGGAGCCTTTCATGTCTAATTTGCTCGAGCGTTTGCATGTGCGGGTGCCCATCATTCAGGCTCCCATGGCTGGAACCTCGACGCCAGCCTTGGCCGCAGCGGTGTGTGCTGCAGGCGGGTTGGGCTCGATTGCGCTTGGGGCTGTGGATGCGGAGGGGGGGCGCAAGGCCATTCGGGAAACCCGCATGGCAACGACGAAAATCTTCAACGTCAATCTGTTCTGCCATACGTCAGATGTGCAGGACAGCCAGCGTGAAAAAGACTGGTTGAATGCGCTTGCTCCAACTTTTGAAGGCTTCGGTGCTTCACCTCCGGAGGCTTTGCGTGAGATTTATCGCAGCTTTGTCGATGATGATGCCATGGCAGACATGCTGGCAGAGGAGCGACCTGCGATCATCAGCTTCCATTTTGGCCTCCCGCCTATTGCCCGTATTGCGCGGTTGAAGGCGGATGGAGCCGTGCTGTTTGCCTGCGTCACCAATCTGGAGGAGGCGCGTGCTGCTGCGGCCGCAGGTGTCGATGCACTTGTGGCACAGGGCATTGAGGCAGGGGGGCACCGGGGCATGTTTGACCCGCAGCTTCAGGATGAGCGCCTCTCCACCTTCACCCTTGTGTCCCTGCTTGTGAAGGAAATGGATCTTCCTGTCATAGCCGCAGGCGGCATCATGACAGGGACGGGGATTGCCGCATGTCTGGATCTGGGAGCGATTGCGGTGCAGTTGGGCACGGCTTTCATTGCCTGCCCGGAGAGCGCTGCGGATGAGGCGCATCGCGCTGCCCTGCTGGGAGAGGGTGCTTCCCGGACGGTGCTGACAGATGTCATTTCGGGGCGTCCCGCGCGCTGCATAGTCAATGATTTTACAGCTCTGGGGCAGGCTTTGGTGCAGCAGGGGCAACGGGTAGCCGGCTATCCCATGGCTTATGATGCGGGAAAGGCGCTGATTGCGGCCGCCAAGGCTATGGGTAACACTCGCTATGGCGCACAGTGGGCCGGGCAGGGCGCTCCGCTTGCGCGCGCTCTTCCGGCAGCGGAACTGGTGGAACTGCTGATGCGTGAATATGAGGCTGCGCGGTTGTTGCCAAAGCCGCAAGGTACATAAGGGTTTCAGGGGCTGTGGAGGCTTGAGGTCGGGCAAGCCTCCAATATGCCCGACTTGCTACTTGTATGCCTGTATACGCTTAAAATCTATACGCGTATATCTATTAAGGCATCAATGTATACAGGTGTACATTGATGCCTTTCAAGCAGGGCTTCTGGTCGCATCGACGCATGGCTTTGAGTTATGCTAATGAAAATTTATGCGCTCCTGTTTCGACAGTCTCTGTTTCAGAGTGTCGGACAAGGTGGGGCAAAAGATTTTTCAGGGTGCATGCGGCTCGCTGCCATGTGCTGCAAGGGGGATAAATTGATGCGTCTGGCTTCGCTCATTACTGCGGCTCTGGCTGCTATCACTCTGGCGGGTGCTTCTACTGCTGCTTTTGCCGAGCCGGATGCCGCCAAGGGCGAGAAGGTCTTCAAGAAGTGCATGGCCTGCCACATGGTTGGCCCCACTGCAAAGCAGCGCGTTGGTCCTCCGCTGAATGGCATTGTGGGTGCCAAGTGGGCGCACTTTGATGGCTTCAAATATTCAGATGACCTTCTGAAAGGGGCGGCAGAGGGCAAGGTTTGGGATGATGCAAACCTGAATAATTACCTGACAAACCCCAAGGTCTTGGCTCCAAAAGGCAAAATGGCGTTTGCAGGCATCAAGAAAGATGATGAGCGGGCAGATCTGATTGCATATCTCTCGCAGTTTGATGCTGCGGGAAACAAGAAATAAGCAGCCCCTAAAAGGGGATGGCAGATCAGGCCCGGTGTACCTTTCGGTGCGCCGGGCTTTTTGCTGGGAGGGTGATATGCGCCAGCATATCCCGCTTTCCTTCGCCATTTTGTAGAATTGGAGCCGCCCGTTTGCGCACGACCTCGAAAGGGTGCGCCAGTTTTTGGCGAGGGGCTGGCATTGCGATCACTCCCGCTTCAGGCCCCTTCCGGCGGTCATGCTGATCGCAGCAATGCCAAAGCCCGGCCGGATGATGCCAGAAGCAGCCGAGATGATTGGCCTTGCGGCCGCGCAGAATGGCCATTTTGCATGCCCGTAAAAGACAGAGGGCGGTGAATGCGAAGCCACGTCGCATTCACCGCCCTCTACAATCATCTCATTTCAAGCCCCTCATGCATGCCCTGACCCCAAGGCTGATGCATCAAGAGCGGGGCTTGCAATCCAGTGCTGGGCCCTGTCAGCGTGAGCCGCGCATATCGGCTTCCATTTGCAGCCGGTTCGGGCTGTCAAACAGTACCTTGTAGGACTGATAGTTCTCCATCACGCGCTGCACATAATTGCGGGTTTCAGAGAAGGGGATCATTTCAACCCAGTTCACCACGTCCACCTTGGGGTCACGCGGGTCACCAAAGCGCTCAATCCAGCGCCGCACATTGCCACGGCCTGCATTATAGGCCGCGAAAGCCAGCACATAATTGTTATCATACAGCTTCACCAGTTCGCCCAGCTCGGCCGCTCCAAACTGCACATTATAGGACTGGTCACTTCGCAGCCTGGATTCGCTGTAGGGCACGCCGGTAATGCGCGAGACCTGCTTGCCGGCAGCCGGTGTCACCTGCATCAGCCCCATCGCCTGAGCGCTGGAAAGGGTGCTGGGGTTGAACTGACTTTCCTGCCGGGCAATGGCGTAAACGGCCGCGGTTTCAACCCGGTCGCCAATGGGGGAATAGCGGGGCAGACCAAAGGTCGGGTAGGCCTCGCGCTCGACAGGATGCCCCATCGCGGTGCCTTCCTTGCCGGCAACCAGAGCGCCGCGCGGGTCGCTGTTGGATTTGGCGAGGTCTGAAAGCATGGCAATCTGGGCGGGGTTCTCCAGTCGCCATGCCAGATCGTAGTAGATGGTGAGCGGCGTGCTGCGATCACCAATGGCATAGAGCATGTTGATGGCCTTCACAGGCTCCATCCGGGCAAAATTCTGCTTGTCTCCGAACGAGCCGGAAGGTGTCCTGCGCAGGGTCACGGGTGCTGCGCCCAGTTGCATGCGGGCCAGCTGGCCATAATAGGTCCAGGAGAAGTTGGCCGCTGTCTGGTAGTGGTTCCGCGCCTGCATGTTGTTGCCAAGAGCTTCTGCCGCGCGCCCCTGCCAGTAAAAACCGCGGGCGAGGGCAATCGGGTTTTTTTGTCCCTGAGCCACCCGCGCAAAATGCGCTGCTGCGGTGCGTGGATCACCCATGAAATTCAGCGCAATCCAGCCCGCCGTGAATTGCTGTTCAGCCCGATAATTGTCGGATGAAGGCGCAATGCCGGTTGCCGCGACCTGATAGGCAGCGCGCGCATTGCCCTCTTCCAGCAAATCGCGGGAAAGGAAGCGGCGTTCCATCCACCATGCGTCCGGGTCAAGCTGGGCATTGGCGCTGGAGACGCCGGCCAGCAGGGCGCGGGCTGCATCATCAGGCTTGTCAGCGCGGCGCATCACCTGGGAGCGGGCGAACAGATAGGCCGGATCATTGCGCAGGGAAGCGGGCACCGCATTCATGTGCTTGTTGGCATCACCATCACGGTTGGCAACAGCCAGCCCGGCGCGGGTGAGGGCCACCACATCAGAGCCTGCTCGCGCGGCTGCGCGCATGGCTCGCCCGGAGTCCTTGGCGTAGGTAAAGCGCTCTGCCCGTGCCTTGTGATCGGCACGGGTGATTGCGCCGCCGAACTCCTCAAGAACCGTATTCTCGAACCGCTCGTTCAGGTCATCCTCACGCCATGCGCCACGCACCCACTGGGCTGCATCAGAACTGTTGCCATTGGCCGCAAGCGCGCGGGCCAGTGCAACCTTGCCCTCGCCACTCAGGGGCGGCTGCTGGGCAAAAAAGCGCAGGGCGCGATCAGGGTTGCGGTTTTCCTGAAACAGAACCCGCTCGGCACGCCGCCGCAGGGTGGACTGGGTTGGCCAGCCGGGATTCTCTTCAATGAAGGCCGCGATATTGTCGAAGCCGAAATCGTTCGGAGACTGGCGGATAACCATCCAGTAGACCAGCTTGCGGGCAACCGGGTCCTGAATCTGTGCTGCTGCGGCCAATGCCTCCTTGGCGCGGGAGTTGCGCGCTGCATCAACGGCAACTTTCAGTCTCGCGAGGTCCCCGCGTGAAGCATTGGAGGAACTGCCAAGCGTTGGTGCAGCCTGTACCGGGCGTGGGGCCGGTGTATCCAGATTGGCTGTGCGCAGGCTGCGGGACTGGCTGGAGAGCGAATCCGGCTTGGCCGGAGGCAGTGGCGCGGCCAGCGAGGCTGTAGACGCTGCGCCTACCAGAGCGATGGTCATCGCCAGGGTGCTCGCAGAGATCAGGCTCGAAAATGGCGACATGACGCTTCCTCGCACTCAGGGACTTAACAAACGGACTTTCATGTTCAACCACTGGCATTGAAAAAATATTAAGACCTTCCGAACCTTTCGCAACACAGCGTTTTCCGGGGTTCAGCCTGCTTCCCGAAGGCGGCAAAAGAGAGGCTTTGCCTCGCCCGTGCGAGAAGGTCTTTGCGGATGGCGCACAACAGGTTATGGGTTACGTTTAGTATCATTTCATTTTGATGCGTACCGGCAGGTTGCAGCCTGTCTTCGTCATGCCGGTTTTTCCTGTTTGTTCAAAATCCAAGGCGTTCTCCATGTCGCCCATCACGGCTCACACATCCTTTCGCGGTTCCTTTACGGCCCTTGTCACGCCCTTTCGCGATGGAGGGCTGGATGAAGAGGCTTTCCGAAAGTTCGTAGACTGGCAGATCGCGGAAGGTTCTCACGGTCTGGTGCCGGTTGGCACCACGGGGGAAAGCCCAACCGTGAGCCACGACGAGCATAACCTTCTGGTGGAGTGGGCGGTGGAGCAGGCCGCTGGCCGTGTGCCGGTGATTGCCGGTGCAGGGTCCAACAATACGCTGGAAGCCATCGCTCTCAGCCAGCATGCGCAAAAGGTGGGGGCGGATGCGCTTCTCATCGTCACGCCCTACTACAACAAGCCCAATCAGGAAGGCTTGTTCCAGCACTTCAAGGCGATTGCGGGTGCGGTGGATCTGCCGATCATCATTTACAATATCCCCGGCCGGTCGGTGATCGACATGTCCGTGGATACGATGGCGCGGCTGGCCCAGATTCCAAACATCATCGGGGTGAAGGATGCCACGGCCTCCATGAACCGGGCCTCCCTCCAGAGGCAGGCGATGGGGCCGGACTTTATTCAGCTTTCGGGTGAGGATGCCACAGCGCTGGGGTTCATGGCCCATGGCGGGCATGGATGCATTTCCGTTGCCTCCAATGTCGCGCCGCGCCTGTGTGCGCAGTTCCAGAATGCCTGCCTGAAGGGTGATTTTGCCACCGCGCTGGCATTGCAGGACAAGTTGATGCCGCTGCACACGGCCCTGTTTGTGGAGAGTAACCCCACGCCGGCCAAATATGCCCTCTCACTGCTGGGCCTGATGAGCGAGGAGGTACGCCTTCCGCTGGTTCGGGTGACAGACCTGACCCGCTCCACCGTGCGTGCGGCCATGGTGCATGCAGGGCTTCTGGACTAGGTTTCTGCGTGTTCTGGTTGCGGCGGGCTTGATCTCGCCGTGACCATTTGCCGTGACGATCAAGCCGTTTTTTCGGCAATATGTGCGCAGGTGCGTCCGGCATCGGTTGCAAACCCATGCCATTGGTAGAATATGCGAGACCATGAGCAGCAAGAAGAATGACGCCCCGCGCAAGATTGCAGCTGACAACCGGCGGGCCCGTTTTGATTATGAAATCAAGGAAGCCCTTGAGGCCGGTATTTCACTGACCGGGACAGAGGTGAAAAGCCTGCGCACGGGCAAGGCCACCATTGGTGAAAGCTATGCGGCCCAGAAGGGCGGGGAAATGTGGCTGTTCAATGCTTATATCCCCGAATATCTGGAAGCGAATCGCTTCAACCACGAAACCCGCCGCCCGCGTAAGCTGCTGCTGCACCAGCGCGAGATTGCCAAGCTTGCCAATGCGGTTGAGCGTGATGGCATGACAGTCGTGCCGCTGAAGATCTATTTCAATGATCGCGGCCGTGCCAAGGTGGAACTGGCCCTTGCCAAGGGACGTCAGGGCCATGACAAGCGCGAGGCCCTGAAGGAACGCTCATGGCAGCGGGACAAGGCCCGTTTGTTGCGGGACCGGGGTTAGGCGCGGCTCAACCTTTGGCGAGATAGTCGCGAACGGCCTCGAAAATGTCATGGAACATTGCCGTCGTCAGCCGGCCCGTGTTGGTATTATAGCGCGAGCAGTGATAGCTCGCGAACAGGCGCACGCCTTCCACATCCCCGCTCACGCCATGGCCGAATTTGAGCCGTGATGCCGGCACGCCCAGAGTTGCAAGAGTGGAGTCATGCGCAATCTTGCCCAGCGTTATCACGGCGCGAAGTTTGGGCATGGTGTCCATTTCCGAGTGCAGAAACGGACGGCAGGTGCGAATTTCCGCTGGAGTCGGCTTGTTCTCGGGCGGCACGCAACGCACGGCATTCACAATGCGTGCGTCCATCAGTTCCAGACCGTCATCGGGTGAGGCCTTGAAGACGCCTCTGGCAAAGCCGTATTTCAGCAAGGTGCTGTAGAGCAGGTCTCCGGCATAATCGCCGGTGAACGGGCGTCCTGTCCGGTTGGCTCCCCGCACGCCGGGGGCGAGGCCAACAATCAGCAGGCGCGCATCATGTGGGCCAAAGCCCGGCACAGGCGCATTGAACCATTCTGGCTCCTGCGCCTGCCATTCATGGCGAAAATCCGCAAGACGGGGGCAGAGCGGGCAGTCTCTGTCCGGCTGCTGAGTGGGGGCCTGGGGCGTGGACATGCAGTTTCAGGACTCTTCGTCTTCATCCATGCGGGCAGGTTGCGGGCTGGTGCGCCGCTCAAGAAAACGCGGCGTCTCCTGCATGCGGCCCTGACGCTCCTGCATGTCTCGTCCGATACGGGATTGCAGTCCGACAAGATCAATGAAGATGTCTGCTTGCCGGCGCAGGTCATCGGCGATCAGCGGTGTCGCGGTTGATGTGGTGGAGACGACTGAAACGCGCACGCCCTTGCGCTGAATAGCCTCGACAAGACGCCGAAAGTCTCCATCCCCGGAAAAAAGGACAATGTGATCAACATTGTCCGCCAGTTCCATGGCGTCTACGGCGATCTCGATATCCATATTGCCACGGATGCGACGACGCCCCTGGGAGTCTGTAAACTCACGCGCTGTCTTGGTGACAACGCTGTATCCGTTATAGTCAAGCCAGTCCAGAAGCGGGCGTATTGATGAGTACTCCTGATCTTCTATCAGGGTCGTATAGTAAAATGCCCTGATGAGATATCCGCGTCCCTCGAACTCCTTCAGGAGTTTTTTATAGTCTATGTCAAACCCGAGTGCTTTTGTTGCGGAATAAAGATTGGCACCATCAATGAAGAGAGCAATTTTTTCCATGCCGTGCATAAAATATCCGCCGGGGGAAGGATTTGAATAAAAATTTGGAACAACTGTAATATCGTTGTCAAAAGCCTTTTCCGATGAAGGAGCCGGCAACGCAAGCGAAAAGCGGAGCAGGCTTGCTCATAATCGTGAATTGTTGTATCGCATGCCCCTTCTCAGGCTATGATCAAGCGCGAAACGCGCATGAGGGAGTGCCGAGCTTATGGCCCGCGTCACGGTTGAAGATTGTATCGACAAGGTAGACAACCGGTTTGAACTGGTGCTGCTCGCTGCTCATCGCGCCCGTATGATTTCTTCGGGATCGCAGATCACCATTGATCGCGACAATGACAAGAACCCTGTTGTTGCCCTGCGTGAAATCGCGGATGAGACAGTGAGCCCGGAAGATCTGAAGGAAGATCTGATCCACTCGCTTCAGAAATATACGGAAGTGGACGAGCCTGAACCCGAAAACGTGCCTCTGGTGGCCGCGGGTGATGGCGGTTCGGGTGATGATGCGGACGTGGTGTTTGACCGGATGACGGAAGAAGAGCTTCTGGCCGGCCTGCAGGGTCTTGTGCCACCCGAGCACCATGACGACGACGAGGGCTGAGGCCTTCATCAGGAATATGCTTGATAGCAAATAGGAAAAGGCCGGGGAGACCCGGCCTTTTTTGCATCTATCCCTGTCCTGCGTATCAGGGGCAGGGATTGCCATGCAGTTGATGAATGGCATTGATTTTTGCCTCGACATCGGCTGGCAGGGCCAGTTCGGCCGTGTCGATATTGGCCTTGAGCTGCTCAAGGCTGGTTGCGCCAATGATATTGCTGGTGACGAACGGACGCGTGGTGACAAAGGCCTGTGAGAGTTGCACCGGGGTCCAGCCTGTTTCGCGGGCAAGAGCCAGATAGGCATCAATCGCCGCCTCAACACCCGGCTTCTCATAGCGCTGCCCACGATTGAACAGGGTGCTGCGCGCACCCTCGGGCCGCGCCCCGCGCTGATACTTTCCTGTCAGATAACCTTGCGCCAGCGGGGAATAGGCCAGCAGGCCCACCTGCTCGCGTGTGGCGAACTCAGCCAGGTCTGTCTCATAGATGCGGTTCAGGAGATTGTAGGCGTTCTGGTTCGAAACAATGCGCGGGCCGATGCCATTGTCTGCACCGCGCAGATAGCGATGAAGCCCCCATGAGGTTTCATTCGAAACGCCGATATGACGGACCTTGCCCGCCTTCACCAGCTCGCCCAGAGCCTCCAGCGTCTCTTCAATCGCGACCTCTGGTGCGCTGTCCCGCTCTGAAGGATCTGCGGAGCCAAACAGGGGAATGGCGCGATCCGGCCAGTGTACCTGATAAAGATCGATATAATCCGTTTGCAGGCGCTTGAGCGAGGCTTCCACGGCCTCGCGGATATTGGCAGCATCCGGGCGGGCCGGGCTTTTATCTGCGCGCAGCCATGTGTTTTGGGTGCGGCCCACCACCTTGGTGGCGAGAATGAACTTGTCGCGGTTCTGGCGCGCCTTCAGCCAGGTGCCGATGATCCGTTCCGTGGAACCCTGTGTTTCCGGCCGGGGCGGGATGGAATACATCTCGGCGGTATCGATGAAATTGATGCCGCGCTCCAGCGCATAATCAAGCTGGGCATGGCCTTCAGCTTCGGTGTTTTGCTGGCCGAATGTCATGGTACCAAGCGTGATGGACGACACCTTGATATCGGTGCGCCCAAGGGGGCGATAATCCATGAAAAATGCTCCGGGCTGTGAATCGGATGGGCCGTCAAAGGGCGGTCAGGAGATGGCGCGGAGCATAGAGCAGTTCACGCAGATGCGGAACTGCCGGCATCTGGTGTTCGGGTAGGGGCAGGCCGGGAAGGCAAAAAGGCGGAGCATAAGCCCCGCCTGAATGCATGCTCTGAACTTATGCGCCGACAGCGGTTCCTGCCAGATCATAGGCATCAGAAGCCGTGATCTTCACGGTCGCAATCTGCCCGATCCGCATTGGACGGCGGGAGGAGACACGGACTGTACCGTCAATTTCCGGCGCATCACCCATGGTGCGGCCAATGGCACCGCCGGGCACCAGCTTGTCTATGATGACCTGCTGGCGTGTGCCAACCTTCTTCTTCAGAAGACGGGCGGAAACCACCTGCTGGGCACGCATGAAGCGGTCATAGCGTTCGGCCTTCACCTCTTCCGGCACGGCGTCGGGCAGGGCATTGGCCGTTGCGCCAGCCACCGGCTCGAACTTGAAGCAGCCGGCACGCTCGATCTGGGCTTCATCAATGAAATCGAGCAGCTCCTGAAACTCGGCCTCCGTCTCGCCGGGGAAGCCGACGATGAAGGTGGAGCGCAGCGTCAGGTTCGGCACGGCCTCGCGCCATGCCTTGATGCGGGCGAGGGTCTTTTCCTGAGTCGCCGGGCGCTTCATGCGCTTGAGCACACTTGGGCTGCCATGCTGCAGCGGCAGGTCCAGATAGGGCAGCACCTTGCCCTCGGCCATCAGCCGCATGATGCCGTCAACATGGGGGTAGGGGTAAACATAGTGCAGGCGCACCCATGCGCCCAGCTCGCCCAGTGCCTCGGAGATATCCACAAAGCGGGCGGCGACTTCCCTGTCCTGCCACATGCTCTGGGCATAGCGCAGGTCCACACCATAGGCGGACGTATCCTGCGAGATGACCAGCAACTCTTTCACGCCGGCCTTCACCAGCTTTTCCGCCTCGCGCAGAACCTCATTGGCTGGGCGCGAAACCAGATCTCCGCGCAGGCTCGGGATGATGCAGAAGCTGCACCGGTTGGAGCAGCCTTCAGAGATCTTCAGATAGGCATAATGGCGCGGGGTGAGCTTGATGCCCTGCTCGGGCACCAGATCCATGAACGGGTCATGTGCCGGCGGCACGGCGGCATGTACAGCCGCAAGAACGCTTTCATATTGCTGTGGTCCGGTCACGGCCAGCACGCTGGGGTGCGCGGCGGTGATCTCTTCGGGGTTGGCGCCCATGCAGCCGGTGACGACAACCTTGCCATTTTCAGCCAGCGCCTCGCCAATGGCGGAAAGGCTTTCAGCCTTGGCGCTGTCGAGAAAGCCGCAGGTGTTCACAATCACGAGATCAGCGCCATCATGCTTGCGCGTCAGCTCATATCCCTCGGCCCGCAGGCGAGTCACAATGCGTTCGCTGTCCACCAGCGCCTTGGGGCAGCCGAGTGAGACAAAAGAGATGCGGGGTGTGTGTTTATGGGTGCCCACCGGGCTTTCGAGCATGTCAGCCATGGGCGACTTCTTTTGAAATGTAATGAGGAAAAGGCAGGCGTTAAGGGAGAGTGGGCTTCACGTCAATCCTGTTTACCGCGTTGATGCGCTCTCGCCCCGTGGCCTTTGACAGCGGATGCCCCCCCGTCTAACCCTGCCACAGACGGGGCGATGTGCATTCAAATGTGCAAGGCTCAAGCGTGCCCAAACAGGGGGAAGGCATGGAACCTGAAGTTCTGCTGGAAACCAGAGGTAAGGCGGGCGTTATCACGCTCAATCGCCCCAAGGCGCTGAATGCCCTGAACCTGAACATGGTGCGGGAGATTCTGCCGCGTCTGCGCATCTGGGCGCAGGACCCGGCCATCACATGCGTCATCATCAAGGGGGCGGGGGAGCGGGCCTTCTGTGCCGGTGGTGATGTGCGTGCGCTGCATGACCTTGGCCGGGCGGGCCATGTTGATCAGGCGGTGCAGTTCTGGCGTGAGGAATATGTCCTCAATGATTATATCGGCTCTTTTCCCAAGCCTTATATCTCCCTGATTGACGGTATCTGCATGGGGGGCGGTTTTGGCCTTTCCGCCCATGGGCAATACCGGGTGGCTGGAGAACGCTACATGTTCGCCATGCCGGAGGTGAATATTGGCCTGTTTCCGGATGTGGGCGGCAGTCATGTTCTGCCACGCCTGCCGGGTGCATTTGGCGTATTTCTGGCGCTCACGGCTACGCGTATACATGCCTCAGCCGCCCATGCCTGCGGCCTTGCAACCCACGTGGCGCATACCGCCGCTTTTCCCGCACTGGAAGAGGCGCTGTGTGCAGGCGGGGATGTGGAAACGGCTCTGGCAGAGCATTGCAGCGTGCCGGGTGATAACCCCCTTGTGGAGCATCTCGACTTCATCGCGGATGTTTTTGGCCAGAAAAGCCTGCCGTCCATTTTCTCCACGCTGGAGGATGCCGCGGGGGCGGAGGGTACCCATGCGGCGTTTGCCGCCACTTGCCTCAAGGCCATGCGGGCTGCATCCCCCACCAGCCTCCTGCTGGTGATGGAGCAGATGCACCGTGGGCGGCAGCAGGATCTGGGAGCCTGCATGCAGATGGAACTGCGCATGGTCTCCCATGTGGCCGCAGGGCATGATTTTTATGAAGGCGTGCGTGCCGTGCTGGTGGACAAGGACAATGCTCCCAAATGGCAGCCATCACGACTGGAAGATGTGGACCCTTCAGAGATCGTCCATCATTTTGATCCCATCTCTGAGGAACTCCAGCTTCTGGCTCCCGGCACATGACCCATTATGACCCCATTGATGCCAGTGCCCGTGCCCATTGGGCGCGGCTTTCGCCATGGCGGCAGCGGCTTTTGATGTTTCTGCGAGGGGTGGCGATTTTCCTGATGTTTCAGGCGGTGCTGAACTGGGCCACGATTATCGGGCTGGGGAGCGGGTCACCATCCTTTTTCGAGACGCTGCCCGTGGCCGCACAATGGGCGGTGATCTGGGGCGCCATTGTCAGTCCGGTGGCTGCGGTCGGCTTGTGGCTGCGGGCCAATTGGGCGGTCATCTTCTGGATGGTTGCCATCTTCACACAGCTGGTTCTGGCCATATGGGCTCCGGTGGGCGCCATGCTGCTGGGCGCGACCCTGGTGGAACTGGCGCTGGTTGTGGCTTATGCGGTTCTTTATGTTTGCGTCTCGCGCGAGACAAAGGAGGGCTGACCTGAAAGCCTGACCTTTCCCTTCGCGAAATTTAAAACTGGCTCGCATGATGCGGGCCAGTTTTCGTTTGGATGGTGATTTTTGTTCAGGACCAGGAGCCGAGATAGGCCAGTGTCGCGATAATCAGGATAATGGCCACGATGACCCAATGGCGCGCGGCAAATTTGTGAAGAATCATGAACGATCCATACCCTTGCAGAAGAAGCTGGGTGTTCATGGGCCTTGCCATGGGGGCATCCGTCAAGTGCGTCGGATTTTAATGGGCGCGCACGGGCACAGACCTGCCCCTCGACTGCCACGGTGAGTCGGCAAAGTATTCAGGACTGGAATCTTCGGGGTTGCGTTTTTTACATGGGTGCCAGTCGGTTTAAGCAGTGCTGGCGACAACATGTTGCAACGCAACAGATTATTCGGGCGGGCTTATCCCTTCAGCTTGCACTTTTAAGGTGTAATTGCTGGAAAAAAGCTGTCTTCGCCATCGTAATGTAACATGATTATTTTATGCCGTGTTGCAGCAAACTCGCCCGAGTGAACCTTCATGCGGGAGAGAGGACAAAGCGTGCGCGCGTCCTGTCCGATGAGGAGGAACGATTGACTAAGCACCTCGAGCCTTCGGCTTTTCGTAACAACCCATTCCTCTCAAAGGTCACGGACGGGAACGCCTGGACCATGCGCCAGCGTACCATGGCGATGACAGCGCAGTTGTCTGAGTTGTCCAATATGGGGGATTTCACCTCCCGAGCGGCAGGGCGTCACTTCTCCAGCATTTCGGCCACCCATGGCCAGCGCCTGCGCCGGACCTTCAATGAACTGACCGGTCTGGTGGGTGAGGTCACCAAGGACACCAACTCCTTCTCATCCGTGATGAAGGATTTTCAGGCCTATGCGGTTGATCGCACACAGCGCGCCATTCTGACGACCGACATCCTGCGTGAGCGCGGAGACAACTTCTTCGAGCATGAGGCCGCAGGCTGCCCGCCGGTTCTGATCTATGATTATGATGTGGTGATGCAGGGGCATGACCTGCCGCGCCCCTGCAACTACTCCCTGCTGAAGATCCGTGCGCCGGAAGGCATTGTCACGGATGATACCAAGCGTCCCTATGTGATTATTGACCCGCGCGCCGGCCATGGTGCTGGCATTGGCGGTTTCAAGTCAGATAGTCAGGTGGGTGTCGCCCTGAAGAATGGCCATCCGGTCTATTTCGTCAGCTTCAGCCGCATGCCGGAGCAGGGCCAGACGCTGGCGGACGTGACCCGCGCCGAAGCCGCTTTCGTGCGCTATGTGCAGAAGCAGCATCCCGAGGCACCAAAGCCGGTCGTGATCGGCAATTGCCAGGGCGGCTGGGCCACCCTGATCCTGGGTGCGGCCAACCCGGATCTCACCGGCCCGCTGGTGCTCAATGGTGCCCCGGTTGAAACATGGTCCGGTGATGTGGGGGCAAACCCCATGCGTTATAATGCCGGCGTTCTGGGTGGACAGATTCAGCCCATGTTCTGGGCCGATATTGGCGATGGCGTTTTCGATGGAGCCTGGCTGGTTCTCAATTTCGAAATGCTGAACCCCGGGCGTACCTGGTTCCGCAAATATTATGACCTGTTCGAGAAGGCGGATACCGAGCGCGGACGCTTCCTGGAGTTCGAACGCTGGTGGAGCGGCTTCTTCCTGCTGAATGAGCCGGAAATTGTCTGGATCGTGCGTGAGCTGTTCGTTGGCAACAAGCTGGCGCGCAATGAGGCCCGGCTGGAGCATGGCCGCGCGCTGGATGTGAAGCAGATCCGCTCGCCCATCATCGTGTTCGCCAGCCATGGCGATAACATCACGCCGGTGAAACAGGCCATCAACTGGATCATGGACACCTATGCGGATGAAACGGAAATCCGCATCCGTGGCCAGCGCATCGTCTATATGGTGCATGACAATATCGGCCATCTCGGCATCTTTGTCTCTTCGTCGATCGCCAAGCGCGAGCACGCAGAGGTGTCTTCCACCCTTGAGACCATCGAGGCGCTTGCCCCCGGTCTGTATGAGATGAAGATCGACGAGATTCATGGCGAAGGCGACAATGCGCACTTCACCGTCTCCTTTGCAGAGCGCAAGATGAGCGACCTGCCGGGCTATTCCGATGGTCGCGAAGACGAGGTTCCCTTCGCAGCCGTGCAGCATGTCTCGGAGTTGCAGGCCGAGATGTATGATGTGTTCCTGCGTCCCTTCGTGCAGGCCAGCGTCACGCGGGCCAGCGCCGAAATCGGTCGCATGATGCATCCCCTGCGGTTGCAGCGGGCGCTACTCTCTTCCCGCAACCCGGTTGTGGCTCCGCTTGAAAGCATCGCCAAGTCCGTGACGCAGGATCGCAAGCCTGCCGCGAAGGATAATCCCTTCGTGCTCGCCGAAAAGCTGATGGCAGATGCCTTCGAGCAGACCGTGGACATCATCCGCGATGTGCGTGACGCCTGCTATGAGATGACCTTCTACTCGATCTACGCCACGCCTTACATGCACTGGTTCGGCCGCAACTACAGCTTTGACCGGACCCGCAAGAGCAAGGAAGAGCTTCTGGGTCTGCCGGAAGTCCGCTCCGCACTGATGCATGTCAAGTCTGGCGGATTCGCTGAAGCGGTCATCCGCATGCTCATCATGCTGGCTGGTGCGCGGGAAACCGTGCGTCGTGACCGGCTGGAGCGTTCCGCGCAGGTGCTGACTCAGGATGAGCCTTTCAGCGCCCTGACAAGCGAGCATCTGGCCCAGATCGTTCATGAGCAGACCCTGATTGTCGAGTATGCTCATGAAGAGGCTCTGGCGGCTCTGCCCGAGATGCTGAAGACAGAGGAAGAGCGACTCAAGGCTGTTGAGGTGGCTCAGTATGTCCCCGGTGCCCTTGATGAGATGGAGCCGCGGACTTTGGCCATGATCCAGCGGTTCCGTGAGGTTCTTGGTCTGGAGCCGGTAACCTCGGACATTACACGCGATCCCCTGCGTGCAATGGAAGTGGTGGAAGTAGCAGCCGAATAATCGCGGTTTCTGCCTTGTTGAGCGGCCCCGGTGAACCATCACCGGGGCCGCTTTGCATTCTGGAGGGTGTTGTCTCGGGTGAGGAGGCGGCAAACATTGACACTTTCATGCGCTGCGCATAAAAGGCCCTCACCTCGCAGGCCGTTTTGGCCCGCTTGGTATTTCACGCACCCGTGGTCTTGGCCGGCAGCGCGCCGGGCAGGCCTGTCAGCGGAAGGAGCTTGCTCCATTCGCAGAGGAGGGGCGCGGAATCCAAACTCATCAATATCACGCAAGGATTCGCGCGACATGAGCAAGCGCATTGCAGCCAAGCATAAACTCGATCGTCGTATGGGCGAGAATATCTGGGGTCGTTCCAAGAGCCCGGTGAATTGTCGTGAATATGGCCCGGGTCAGCATGGCCAGCGCCGCAAGGGCAAGCTTTCGGACTTCGGTGTGCAGCTGCGCGCCAAGCAGAAGCTGAAGGGCTATTACGGCTCTATCGGCGAGAAGCAGTTCCACGCCATTTATGAAGAAGCCGCCCGCCAGAAGGGTGACACCGGCGCCAACCTGATTGGCCTGCTGGAGCGTCGTCTGGATGCGGTTGTGTACCGCGCCAAGTTCGTTCCCACCATCTTCGCCTCGCGCCAGTTTGTGTCGCATGGCCATGTGAAGGTGAACGGCCAGCGCGTGAACATTCCGTCCTATCGCGTCAAGGTTGGTGACGTGATCGAGGTGAAGGAAGCTTCCCGTCAGATGCTCCTGGTTCTCGAGGCCGTCCAGCTGGGCGAGCGCGATGTGCCGGACTATATGGAAGTGGATCACGGCAAGATGTCCGCCACCTTCAATCGCGTGCCGGAACTGAATGAAGTTCCTTACCCGGTGCAGATGGAACCGAATCTGGTCGTCGAGTTCTACTCGCGCTGAGTGTTCGTGTCCGTTTCAGGATTTGGAAAGGCCACCCATTGGGTGGCCTTTTTGTTTTCTGCCCTTTGATCGTATCGGGCAAAAGAAAAGGCCCACTCAAAAGAGGGGGCCTTCATGTGATGTATCAGGCTGTCTGGCCACTCAGGGCGTTCAGCCGATTTCCTTTACCTCGCGATTCGCTTCAGCCAGGAACTCTTCCATGGTGCGGCGAATCTGGTGGTCGGAAATATCGACGCCCTTTCCGTCAAAGTCCTTGCGCACCTTGCGGAACACATCCTCGTCTCCGGCCTCCTCGAGATCGGCAACCACAACTTCCTTGGCATAATCCGTTGCGGCATCTCCGCTCAGGCCCAGCTTTTCAGCAGCCCACAGGCCCAGCTTCCTGTTGCGGCGGGCGAGAGCCTTGAACCGGGTCTCTTCGTCCAGCACGAAGCGTCGTTCGAAATCCTTCTCGCGCTTGTCGAACGTGGTCATTGCAGCCCTCTTTTGACGTGATCTTATACCGGCTTGTGACCGGGATCGTTTTGCGCGGGGCCGGGACGCAGTTCCGCAGTTCCGCGCGCGTAACCTGAATATAGGGCGCTTCTGCACAGATCAACGCCGCCGATGGGCTTGGGTTCCCTGAAACTTGCCGGAAGGTGAGGGCTGTGGGGAATAATGTCTCTTTTCCCCCAAAAAACCGCTGGCACCATGCCACCTGCGCCTCGTTGGCGCAGTCTCGTTGTATCCTGAAGCATGATCGGCTAATGTCTCTCAGGACGCGATACACAGATCATCTGCGCCCCGCCGAGGAGCGTCACCCGAACGGAGCCTTGGCATCCCATGGATTTTCTCAACCAACGGTATACCCCCATGAGCCGCCGCCGTCGCATCTATGAAGGCAAGGCCAAGGTCCTTTATGAAGGCCCTGAGCCCGGCACCTTGATCCAGCATTTCAAGGATGACGCCACCGCCTTCAACGCCAAGAAGCACGAAGTCATCGATGGCAAAGGCGTGCTGAACAACCGGATTTCGGAGTATGTCTTCTCCCGGTTGAATGACATTGGTGTGCCCACGCACTTCATCCGCCGCCTCAATATGCGCGAGCAGCTCATCCGCGAAGTGGAGATCATTCCGCTTGAGGTGGTGGTGCGCAATGTGGCCGCAGGCTCTATCGCCACACGGCTGGGGATTGAGGAGGGCACGCAGCTGCCCCGCTCGATCATTGAATTCTATTACAAGAATGATGCGCTCAATGACCCGATGGTGTCGGAAGAGCACATCACCGCTTTTGGCTGGGCCAATACCCAGGAAATCGACGACATCATCGCTCTGGCGATCCGTGTGAATGATTTCCTGACTGGTCTCTTCCTCGGCGTTGGCATCCGTCTTGTGGACTTCAAGATGGAATGTGGGCGCCTGTGGGAAAACGACATGATGCGGATTGTCGTGGCTGACGAGATCAGCCCCGATTCGGCCCGGTTGTGGGACATCAAGTCGAACGACAAGATGGACAAGGACCGGTTCCGCCGTGACATGGGCGGTCTTGTCGAAGCCTATAGCGAGGTGGCCCGCCGCCTCGGTATTCTGGTGGAGAACGAGGCTCCTTTGGCCGATGGCCCCACTCTGGTGAAGTGATGCTGTTGAGCTGCACCATGGAATAATGCTAGGCGGGGGCCACAAAGGCCCCCGTTTGCGTGTTTGGTCATTTGTGGGTTTCCACCTTGTGGGCTTCCACGGTGCCATGTTCGCTGACATGTCCCGGTTTCGGGTCAATAAAGAGTAGAAGGTGTCATGAAGGCGCGCGTCATCGTCACTTTGAAATCCGCTGTGCTGGACCCGCAGGGCAAGGCTATTGAGGGCGCATTGCGCAGCCTCGATATTCACGGCATTGACAGTGTCCGTCAGGGCAAGGTCTTTGATGTGGATCTGGGCAGCTCTGATCGTGCCCAGGCCGAAAGCGCCCTGAAGGATGCCTGCGAGCGTCTGCTGGCCAATACCGTGATCGAGACATACCGGATCGAGTTCGTGGACTGATGAGAGGAGCTGGCCGCAGCATATGTGCGGCCGGATTTGCTTTTCGCGGGTGTCCTGACGGGCATCCAGAAATTCATTGTCCGCCGGGCGGCCCTTGGGTCGATGTCCGGGACGGATCGCAGGCCGGCGCGAAAGCGTCGATGGTATGAGAGACCATGAAAGCTGCCGTCATCCTTTTCCCCGGCTCCAATCGTGAGCAAGACGCGGCCCGTGCGCTGACGCTGGTGAGCGGCGCGCAGACTCAGATTGTGTGGCATGCGGAGCATGAACTCCCCGCTGGTACGGATATTGTCGTGCTGCCGGGTGGTTTTTCCTATGGCGATTATCTGCGTTGTGGGGCCATTGCCGCCCGTGCCAACATCATGAATGCCGTGCGTGCGCATGCGGAGCGTGGTGGGCTGGTGCTGGGTATCTGCAACGGTTTCCAGATCTTGTGTGAGGCCGGGTTGCTGCCGGGCGTTCTGGTGCGGAATGCGCAGTTGCGCTTCGTGTGCCGTGAAGTGCTGCTGCGCGTGGAGCGGGCGGATACCCGTTTCACCAGTGCCTATCGCAAGAATGACCTCATCCGTATTCCTGTTGCCCATGGCGAGGGGAACTATACGGCGGATGAGAGCACCATCGCCGCGCTGGAGCATGAGGGGCGTGTGGCTTTCCGCTATGCCCGTGCTGATGGCCAGATTGATGTGGCAGATGGGCCGAATGGCTCCATCAACGGCATTGCCGGCATCTATTCTGAAAAATTCAACGTGCTGGGCATGATGCCCCACCCAGAAAACTACATTGAGGCGGCCATTGGCCCCACGGATGGCCGTGGCCTTTTCGAAAGCCTTGCCGGTGCCCTGAAGGCGGCGTGAGACGCGCCTCAAGTCGGATCGAACGCTGTGACCCATCTTCCCAATACGCCCCGCATCACCCCGGAACTCGTGGCCGAGCATGGCCTGAAGCCGGAGGAGTATCAGCACTTTGTGCAACTCATTGGCCGCGAGCCCTCCATTACGGAGCTGGGCATCGTTTCGGCCATGTGGAATGAGCACTGCTCCTACAAGTCCTCCAAGTTCTGGCTGAAGACGCTTCCCGTTACAGGTCCGCGTGTGATCCAGGGGCCGGGCGAGAATGCCGGCGTGGTCGATATTGGCGACGGCATGGCCGTGGTCTTCAAGATGGAAAGCCATAATCACCCCTCCTTCATCGAGCCCTATCAGGGTGCGGCGACGGGTGTGGGGGGGATTCTGCGTGATGTGTTCACCATGGGCGCGCGCCCTGTTGCCGCGCTCAATGCCTTGCGTTTTGGTGATGTGAACAACCCGCGGACTCGCCGCCTTGTTTCCGGCGTGGTGGCTGGCATCGGTGGCTATGGCAACTCCTTCGGCGTGCCCACCGTGGGTGGTGCCGTTGGCTTCCACAAGCGTTATGATGGCAATATCCTCGTCAATGCCATGGCCGTTGGCCTGGCCAAGACGGATGAGATTTTCTACGCAGCCGCAACCGGCGTGGGGCGTGCCATTGTCTATCTCGGTTCCAAAACCGGGCGTGATGGTATCCATGGGGCAACCATGGCCTCTGCCGAGTTTGGCGAGGATGCCGAGGAGAAGCGCCCCACTGTGCAGGTGGGTGACCCCTTTGCTGAAAAGCTGCTGCTGGAAGCCTGCCTTGAGATCATGCAGGCCGGTTGTGTGGTCGCGATTCAGGATATGGGCGCGGCGGGTTTGACCTGCTCGGCCGTGGAAATGGGCGCGAAGGGTGATCTGGGTGTCGAGTTGAACCTCGATGCCGTGCCCTGCCGCGAAACGGGCATGAGCGCCTATGAAATGATGCTGTCTGAAAGCCAGGAGCGCATGCTCATGGTGATCGCCGATGGCAAGGAGGAAGAGGCCGAGGCGATCTTCCGCAAGTGGGGGCTGGATTTCGCTATCGTCGGCCGTACCACGGATACGCTGCGCTTTGTGGTGAAGCATCAGGGCATTGTGGAAGCGGACCTGCCAATCAAGGAGCTGGGCGACGAGGCTCCCGAGTACCAGCGCCCCTATCATGAGCCGGTGGCCCGTCCGGTCATCCGGGCCGAGGGTGTGCCGATGCCGGTGTCTCTCACCGGGGCGCTGGAGAAGCTTCTTGCCTCACCGGACCTGTGCTCCAAGCGCTGGGTTTGGGAGCAGTATGACCACCTCATCCTTGGCAACACCGTGCAGCGTCCGGGTGGCGATGCAGCTGTGGTGCGGGTTGGGAATGGCCCCAAGGCGCTTGCGTTGACCACGGATGTGACACCGCGTTATTGCGAAGCCGGTCCGTTTGAGGGCGGCAAGCAAGCTGTGGCCGAAGCATGGCGCAACCTGACGGCCGTTGGGGCTGAGCCGCTCGCCGTGACCGACAACTTAAATTTTGGCAACCCCGAGAAGCCCGAAATCATGGGTCAGTTCGTGGCCTGCATCAAGGGTATTGGTGCGGCCTGCGAGGCGCTGGCATTCCCCATCGTTTCAGGCAATGTGAGCCTTTATAATGAAACCAACGGGCAGGGCATTTTGCCGACCCCGGCTATTGGTGGTGTGGGCCTGATTGACGATCTCGACGCATCCATGACGCTGAACTTCAAGGCGGAAGGCGAAGAGATTTTTGTGGTGGGTGAAACCGCCGGCTGGCTCGGCGCATCCGCTTTCCTCGCCACGATTTGTGATCGCGAGGAGGGCGCACCTCCGCCTGTTGATCTGGGCATTGAAAAGCGCAATGGCGATTTTGTGCGCCAGATCATCCGTGACGGCAAGGTGAGCGCTGTGCATGATATTTCGGACGGTGGTCTGCTTGTCGCCGTGGCGGAAATGGCCATGGCCGGCAAAATCGGTGCATCGCTCGAGCAGGCCCCTGCGTCTGTACCCGCACACGGCTACTGGTTTGGCGAAGATCAGGCCCGTTACGTTCTGACGGTGCCTGTGGCGCAGGCGGCAGCGGTTCAGGCGCTTGCAGACAAGGCCGGGGTACCGCTCTTCCGCATTGGCGTGACGGGCGGGGCAGATCTTGCCATTGCCGGGGGGGAGCCGGTTTCGGTTGAAGCCCTGCGCTCCAGCAATGAAAACTGGTTGCCCGAATTTATGGGCGCCGCCTGAGCCAGCACGCGAAGGAGCTTGCAGCCAATGGCTATGGATGCACATGAGATTGAGACCCTGATCAAGACCGCTCTTCCCGATGCGCAGGTTGAGATTACGGATCTGGCCGGAGATGGCGACCATTACGCCGCCACGATTGTCTCCGAGGCTTTCCGCGGCAAAAGCCGGGTGCAGCAGCACCAGCTGGTCTATGCCGCCCTGCAGGGCAATATGGGTGGAGTGCTGCACGCGCTTGCGCTTCACACCAAGGCCCCGGATAAAGCCTGACCATGACCAGCTGCGGCCGTAAAAGGCTGCGGCTGTTTGTCTGTACAGGGCTTGCGCTTTCCTGAACACGCACCAACCTTTACAGGTGTGGTGCCCTAGACTGGAGTAGAACTCATGAGCATTCGCGACCAGATTGAAAATGTCCTGAAGTCCAATGACGTTGTTCTCTTCATGAAGGGCACGCCGAATTTCCCGCAGTGTGGATTTTCGGGTCAGGTGGTCCAGATTCTCGACCATCTGAACGTGCCTTATGCGGGTGTGAACGTGCTTGAGAATGCGGAAGTCCGCGAAGGCATCAAGGAATATGCCAACTGGCCGACCATTCCCCAGCTTTATGTGAAGGGTGAGTTTGTCGGCGGTTGCGATATTGTGCGCGAGATGTTCCAGGCTGGCGAAATTCTGCCATTGCTGGAAGAAAAGGGCATTGCCCTGCGTGATCCTGCTGCCAACTGATTTTATGCCCTGCGCCTTCGCGCATTTTACGTGAAGGACGATGCGCCTTGACCGAAGATCATTCAGCTTCCTCACAAGGTGCGCGAAGCGTTATAGGGTGGCCGCTCATCATTCTGATGGGCATCGGTTTTTTTGCCGATCTTGCCCTGATTGTGCTTTTGCTGGGTGTCGGCGGTCCCGTTATTGAGGGAACCGCGAGTGTGGAGACCGGTGCAATTATCGCATGGGCTATTGCTCTTGCGATAAGCATTTTTGCTCCGGTCTTCAGTTTGCGCCAGTGGAAACGGGGCCGTCGTGATCTGGCGATTGCAGGGGTCTGGCTGCCGATTTTGGGGCTGATTGCCGGCGCTGTGTTTGCAATGTGAGGTCGCATCAGCCCGCTTTTGCGGGGTTCGTGCGTTTTCCGCTATCAGGATATTGCCTCCATGCACGGGAAGCGGGCCGAAACGGTTGACGCATCCCACCCCATCCGGCTTTAAACGTTCCGAGTTTTCTGTCGGTTGCAGTTTGCGCCGATGAGTCCTGCCGTCCATCTTGTCGGCGGGGCCAAGCCCTATTTTGCGGAGCTGTAAGCCCATGCTTGAGAAAGTGTTTGATCCCGCATCCGTGGAAGCGCGCATCAGTGCAGCATGGGAAGAGGAGGGCGCCTTCAAGGCAGGGCGGCCGGAGCGCAAGGACAAGCCGGGCTTTTCAATCGTCATCCCGCCGCCGAATGTCACCGGCTCCCTGCATATGGGCCATGCGCTCAACAATACGTTGCAGGATATTCTTGTGCGTTTTGAGCGCATGCGCGGCAAGGATGTGCTGTGGCAGCCGGGCACGGACCATGCCGGCATTGCCACCCAAATGGTGGTGGAGCGCCAGCTTGCGGCGCAGAAATTGCCCAGCCGGCGCGATATGGGGCGCGATGCCTTTATTGAGCGCGTGTGGGAGTGGAAGGCTGAATCCGGCGGCACCATTGTCGGCCAGCTCAAGCGGCTCGGCGCGTCTTGCGACTGGTCGCGGGAGCGCTTCACGATGGATGAAGGGCTTTCGCGCGCGGTTCTCAAGGTTTTTGTTCAGCTTTATCGCGAAGGACTGGTTTACAAGGACAAGCGCCTTGTAAACTGGGACCCGAAGCTGATCACCGCCATCTCTGATCTTGAGGTGGTGCCGGTGGAGATGAAGGGCAATCTCTGGCATTTGCGCTATCCGGTGGAAGGCGAGAAGGACCGCTTCATTGTTGTGGCCACGACCCGGCCAGAAACAATGCTGGGCGATACGGCCGTGGCTGTTCACCCGGAAGATGAGCGCTACAAGGATCTCATTGGCAAGAATGTCATTCTCCCGCTGGTGGGACGTCGCATTCCTATTGTGGCGGATGAGTATTCAGACCCGGAAAAAGGCTCCGGCGCTGTAAAGATCACGCCTGCTCATGATTTCAATGACTTTGAAGTGGGTAAGCGACACAATCTGCCCATGATCAATGTGCTGGATGCTGAGGCGCGCATTGAGATCAGTGATATTCGGGATGATCAGGCCAACCGGCCGGAAGCCTATGTGAAGGAGCCGGATGCAGCCGGCGTGCTTGCACACTTCAAGGGGCTGGACCGCTTCGCCGCACGCAAGCAGATCGTCGAACTGCTGACCACTCTCGAACTGCTGGAAAAAATTGAGCCGCACGCCCATGTGGTGCCGCATGGCGACCGTTCCAATGTGGTCATTGAACCCTGGTTGACCGACCAGTGGTATGTGGATGCCAAGACACTGGCGCAGCCGGCTCTGGCAGCTGTGCGCGATGGTCGTACCCGTTTCGTGCCCAAGAACTGGGAAAAGACCTATTTCGAGTGGCTGGAGAATATTCAGCCCTGGTGTGTGTCTCGCCAGCTTTGGTGGGGCCATCAGATCCCGGCCTGGTATGATCCCTACGGCAATGTGTTTGTGGCGCTGGATGAGGATGAGGCCTTCGAGCAGGCCATCGCCCACAATGTGGGGCAGGAAAACCTGAGCGCCGAGGAAGCAGAGGCGTTGATTCAGGATGCGGACAAGCGCGCCCAGTTCCTCACGCGTGATGAGGATGTGCTGGATACATGGTTCTCCTCCGCCCTGTGGCCGTTCTCAACCATGGGCTGGCCGGATGAGACAGATGAACTGAAAAAGTTCTACCCCACCAGTGTGCTGGTGACGGGTTTTGACATCATCTTCTTCTGGGTTGCCCGGATGATGATGATGGGCCTGCACTTCATGGATGAAGAGGTGCCCTTCAAGGATATTTATATCCACGCCCTTGTTCGGGACGAGAAGGGTGCGAAGATGTCCAAGTCCAAGGGCAATGTTATTGACCCGCTGGATCTGGTGGAAAAATATGGCGCAGATGCCCTGCGGTTCACGCTGGCGGCGATGGCGGCACAGGGGCGCGATATCAAGCTTGCGACGTCTCGGGTGGAGGGATACCGCAATTTCGCAACCAAGCTGTGGAATGCGGCGCGTTTTGCGCAGATGAATGGTTGCGTGCGGGTGGACGGCTTTGACCCGGCAAAGGTTGAAGGCACGCAAAGTCGCTGGATCATTGGCGAGGTCGCCCGTGCGACGCGTGAGGTCACCGAGGCTATTGAGGCTTATCGCTTCAATGATGCCGCCGGTGCCATTTACCGCTTCCTTTGGAATGTGTTCTGCGACTGGCATCTGGAGTTGGCGAAGCCTGTGCTCTCTGGCCCTGATGGTGCCGTGAAGGATGAGCTGCGCGCAACCACCGCCTGGGTGCTGGATATCGCCATGGCGCTGCTGCACCCCTTCATGCCCTTCCTCACAGAAGAGTTGTGGGCTGAGACGGGCAAGGAAGGCCCGGCCCGCCAGAGCCTGCTGGTGCTTGCTGAGTGGCCGGAT
Organism: Xanthobacter sp.; assembly: GCA_034676585.1. GTDB lineage: Bacteria > Pseudomonadota > Alphaproteobacteria > Rhizobiales > Xanthobacteraceae > Xanthobacter. The sequence goes on from JAUCBY010000001.1 coordinate 1,013,948, forward strand.
CTCACGGGTCTTGATGCGCCGGAAGCTGAAGCAGAAGTGGGTTGGGTGGTGGATCTCATCGCCGAAATTCGCTCTGTGCGTGCAGAGATGAATGTGCCTGCTGGTGCGCAGGCTCCGCTGGTTCTGGTGCAGGCCAGTGCAGAAACACAGGCGCGCGCCCGCAAGTGGGAAGAGGCGTTGCGGCGTCTTGCTCGCCTGAGCGAGATTTCCTTTGCTGAAGCCATGCCTTCTGAAGCTGTTCAGATGGTGGTGCGTGGCGAGGTTGCCGCCCTGCCGCTCGCGGGTGTGGTCGATCTGGCCGCCGAGCTTGTCCGTCTCCAGAAAGAGGAGGACAAGCTTGCCGGAGAAATCTCCCGCATTGACAGCAAGCTGGCCAATGAAAGTTTCGTGGCACGCGCACCGGAAGAGGTTGTGGAAGCCGAGCGCGAGAAGCGTGAGGAATATATCCAGCGGCGTGAGAAGGTTCGCGCTGCTATTGCCCAGCTTGCAGGCTGAGGCGAAGCGGGCAGAAAATGACCTTGGGGCACTGGTGTTGCATGTGATCATGCGATGCCGGTGCTTCAGATTATCAATATATGTGATGCGGCTTGGTGGCGTTTACAGCCGTCTCCAGAGGTAGTTGTTGCCCTGTACCGGGAGTTTCACCCGGCATTTCACAGGCTATGGGGTGCTGCTCCGGGGCATTTCCTTCAGTGCATCGCCTCCTCTCAGCCTCTTGCGGTTGATAACGAAAATACCGCTTAAAACAGCCTTCAAACACTGCCGTCATTCCCCCGCTTCTGCCCGAAGATTGGAATGGACGGTTGAGGCCGGGCTATCTTCCTGCTTGTGCGCCAGTGCAGGTGTCTTGCCATTCAGGCCTCTTGTCTCGGCCTGAAGCAGAGGCGCAATCACCATTCACGCATTCTGGCTCCAGAGAAACCGAATGGTGCCCAGGCGCCCATAGCGCCTCTCCCTCTTGTCATGAGGGCTGGCTCGTGGTGTCCCTCCTGTATGGGTGAGTCTGTTTCGGGCACCGTTCCGGGCTTTGGGCAGAACCACATGATGCAGATAAGGAACCCTGCCATGGCAGCCGATTATGATTTTCGCGCCCAGCGCCTTCATGTTTCCAATGATCTGGCTGAAGGCTCGGAAATTGTGCTGGCTGCGGAGCAGGCGCACTATGTGCTGAATGTTATTCGCCTGCCGGTGCAGGGGCGCATTCTTCTGTTCAACGGCAGGGATGGTGAATGGCAGGCCGAGCGCATGGCGGGCGGCAAGCGGGAGGCACGCTTTGCTGTGCAGGCGCAGACCCGCCCCCAGCCGGTTGCTCTCACGCGCGAATATGCCTTCGCCCCGCTCAAGCATGCCCGGCTGGATTATATGGTTCAGAAGGCTGTAGAGATGGGGGCGGGTATTATCACCCCGGTATTCACCCGTTACACGCAGGTTTCGCGCGTCAATATGGAGCGCATGGCGGCAAATGCTGCGGAGGCTGCTGAACAGTGCGGCCTTCTCACCTTGCCCGTTGTGAATGAACCGCGCCCGCTCACCCAATGGCTTGAGGGTTTGGCTGCGGATCGTGTTCTGGTATTTTGCGATGAGGCGGCGCCGAATACAGATCCGATTGCGGCATTACGGGCTGCACCGCCCCATCCTGTCAGTGTGCTGATTGGGCCAGAGGGCGGCTTTGCGCCGGAAGAGCGCACACAGCTTTCCCGCCGCGCCCTCATCTTGTCCCTTGGTCCGCGCATCTTGCGGGCAGATACAGCGGCTGTGGCGGCCATGGCTTTGGTTGAGGCTGCGGGTTGTCAAATATAACTTTCAACTCTTCTTTCCATTTATCAATTTTATCTAATGAAGGTTCTTTCATGAATTGAGATGTTGAGGAATTTTAAAACTGTGGATTTATGAATTGTGCGATGCGGTAAGTCTATGTTGGAGATTGTATGTACGGTGGCGGGCGTGTTTGTCGCATTTTAGTCTGAATTTCAGTGTGTATGTTGCGCCCATGGTGGCATGATTTGATTTGCCACATATGTTTTTAAAAGTATTCTATGGGAGCGTCATATGTCGCAGCACTACCAATTCGGAATCGAAGAGGAGTTCTTCGTCATTGACGCCGCATCGAAAGCTGCACAAAAGCGTTTGCCTGCTGGCTTTCGTCAGGAGCTTGGGGGGCAGTTGGCTGCTCAGAAGGCGGGTCACCATCTTGCTGCCGAGATTTTGCCTTGGCAAATCGGGATCGGAACAACGCCTGTCACCAGCATGCAGGATGCCACGGATTCATTGCGCCGCTTGCGTCAACTGACAGGAACAGTCGGTGAGCTACATGGCGTGAGCATTCTGGCTGCCGGCACGCATCCAACCGCCACTTTTGACAATGCGCGCAATATCCATTCCAGTCGTCATGATGATATGATGACAGACCTGCAAATGCTGGCTGAGCGCAGCATGGTTTGCGGCCTTCATGTGCAAGTGGAATTGCCGGACCCGGACCAGCGGGTGAATGTGATGCGCCGTATTGTGCCTTACATTCCGCATTTCATTGCCTTGTCCACATCCTCGCCTTTCTGGGCATCGAAGCCCACGGGCCTGCTGGGCTATCGCCTTGCCGCCAGCGATGAGTTGCCGCGCACAGGCCTGCCGGAGATGTTCGAGAACACGGCGGCCTATGAGCGATATGTGGATGCTCTGGTTTCGGCGCGGATGATGTCGGATTCCAATTCTGTGTGGTGGGTGGTGCGCCCTTCCCATACCGCGCCGACGCTTGAGCTGCGTGCGCCCGATAGCTGCACAAGGCTGGAAGATACCATCGCTATTGCGGCCCTTTATCGTGCGCTGGTGCGCTTTCTGGTGCGCAATCCGCATCATAATGGCGAGGTTGGGACTGTGGACCGCGCCATTGCGGATGAGAACAAGTGGCGCGCCCAGCGTTATGGCGTCCATGGTTCATTTGTGGATCTGGCCCAAAGACGCGCCATTTCGGTGCGCGATGCGATGGAGGGGCTGGTCAATCTGGTGGCTGAGGATGCAGATGCCCTTGGTAGCCTGAAGGAACTGATGCATGTGCGGACCATTGCCGAACAGGGCACGAGTGCGGATATGCAGTTGGCCATGTTTGAGGAAGCGCGCCACCGCACGGGCAACAAGCGTGATGCGCTGGGAGCCGTGACCAACTGGCTGGCGCATACAACATTGCAGTGACACAGCCGGGCGGGGCTGTGGCTCCGCTGTCGCACCCACAGGTGGATGGCGCCGTTTATGACATGCTTTCGCAGTGCGTCATAAAACAGACAGGGGACTCCGGCTAAGTGACCCCGTGCTTCATGAAGTGCGCCCGTTCCGGCGGCAAGACGAGGTGAGAGCAAGAACGGGCAAATGATTGCCCGGCTGGTTCCCAATTCTGGTCTTTCCACTCCCGGCGCGGGACAAAGCGGGGTCCGCCATGGATACGACCGGCCAGGCCAATCTACCAAGCAATGCCGTTGCGCGCACGGATGTTGAGGAACGCCATTACCGGGCGCTGTTCATCTCCGATGTTCATCTGGGAACCCGCGGCTGCCAGGCTGATCTTCTGCTTGATTTTCTCAAATATAATGATGCCGATGTCATCTATCTGGTTGGTGACATCGTGGATGGCTGGCGGCTGAAATCATCCTGGTACTGGCCCCAGAAGCATAATGATGTGGTGCAGAAACTGCTGCGCAAGGGCCGCAAGGGCGCGCGCATTGTCTATCTGCCCGGCAACCACGATGAGTTCTTGCGGGATTATTACGGCACCCATTTCGGGGACATCGAAGTGGTGGAAACTGCCATTCATAAGGCCGCGGATGGCAAGCGCTATCTGGTTATTCATGGAGACGTGTTTGACGTGGTGGTGCGCCATGCCAGATGGCTGGCCTTTTTGGGCGATGGTGCCTACACCGCCGCGCTTGGCATCAATACCTATGTGAACCTCATCCGCCGCAAGCTGGGGCTGACCTATTGGTCCTTGAGCCAGTGGGCCAAGCTGAAGGTGAAGAACGCCGTCAATTTTATTGGCAAGTTTGAGGAGGCCGTGGCAGAAGAGGCCCGGCGTCGTGAAGTGGATGGCGTGATCTGTGGTCACATCCACCATGCTGCTATTCATGATCGGTTCGGGGTTCGCTACGTCAATTGTGGCGACTGGGTTGAAAGCTGCACCGCTATCGCCGAACATGACGATGGGCGAATGGAGATTCTGAACTGGACACGCCGGATCGAAACCGCGACGGACAAAGATTCGTCATCGGTGAAAGAAGGGACGCGAGCAGCCGCATGATGCGCGTGCTTGTGGCCACAGATGCGTGGCATCCCCAGATCAATGGTGTGGTTCGCTCGCTGGAATATCTGGCGCAGGAAGCGGTTCACCTTGGGGCCGAGATCGTGTTTCTCACGCCCGAAGGCTATCACTCGATGGGCCTGCCCACCTATGACGAGATCCGGCTGGCTCTCGTGACGCCCGGAATGATCCGTCGGCGGATAGAGGAAATCGACCCCGATTTCGTCCATATCGCGACTGAGGGCCCCATTGGAATGCTGGTACGCCGCGTCTGCATTGCCCAAAGACGGACATTCACCACCTCGTATCACACAAAGTTTCCAGAGTATCTTTCCGCGCGCGCACCCGTGCCGGAGAGTGTGAGCTATGCTTGGCTGCGTTCGTTCCACAATGCGGCGGGTGGCGTCATGGTTTCTACCGCGACACTGGAGCGCGACCTTGAGGCGCGAGGCTTCCGTCGCCTCATGCGCTGGTCCCGCGGGGTGGATGCCGAGTTGTTCCGCCCCCGGCCGGATGAGCCGATTGAGGAAATCCGCAGTCTTCCCGGCCCACGGTTCCTGTTTGTCGGGCGCGTGGCGGTGGAAAAGAATGTTGAGGCATTTCTCAAGCTCGATCTTCCCGGCACCAAGGTGGTGGTGGGTGGGGGACCGGCTTTGGAGGATCTGAGGGTCCGTTATCCGCAGGTGCGTTTTCTCGGCCCGCGTGAGGGGGAGGCGCTGGCGCGTGTCTATGCAGCCTGCGATGTCTTCTGCTTTCCCAGCCGGACAGATACCTTTGGCATTGTATTGCTGGAGGCTTTGGCCAGTGGCCTGCCTGTCGCGGCCTATCCTGTGACCGGGCCCATGGATGTCCTGACGGATGCGACCGAGCCTGTCGGTATTCTGGAAGAGGACCTGCAATCTGCCTGCCTGAAGGCGCTGGAGCTTTCACCCGAGGCAGCCCGTCGCTTTGCCCTGCGCTTTACATGGCGGGAAAGCGCGCGGCAGTTTCTGGAGAATGTTCTGGAGGCGCACGATATCGGCCCTATCGCCCGGCGCTACTGGCTCTCCCGCCGTCGCCGGAGATTACAGAGCGGATAGGCTGGGGGGGTGCCTTCTGACGGTCAGGGCCGGGGGCGTTTCCCCTCCCCATTTTCTTCATGAGAACCTGTGCCCACTGTGCTCACAAATGGGCTATGGCAGGTGCATCCTGCATATTCTGCGGTGGACCGTGCCTTGGTACGTCCGGCAGAAGATTGCGGGCTTGTGAAAGCCGGTTGAATGTCTGCACGCCAAGACCAGAAGAACGCCACTGAAGCAGCCTCTCGCCCTTCAGATGAGAAGCCTGTGGCCGAAGGCGGCCCTTCTGGCACTCCCCCGCATGCGCCAGTTCCCCGCTGGCCCTTGCCACTGTTGCTGGGCGCAACATTTGCGACATTCTATTGGCCTCTCGGCATTCAGATGCCGTTTCTGCCGCTCTGGTTGCAATATCGCGGGTTGAGCCCGGAAGAGATTGGTGTCGTTATTGCTGTTCCGCTGGTGGCGCGCCTGTTTGCAACGCCGGTATTGGGCTTCGTATCGGACAAGGTGGGGCGCCCGAAGGCAGTTTTACGGGTTTTGGCCATTGCCACAATCTTCAGCACGATCGCACTCGCCTTCAGCGTGGATCCGCTGCTGATCTGCGTGACACTGGGACTGACAGCCTTGAGCTGGAACCCCAGTTTTTCCTTGCTGGATTCCTACACGGCCCGGCAGGCGCGGGCAAAGCGGGTGGATTATGGTCGCTCGCGCCAGTGGGGTTCAGGCGCTTTTCTGGTCGCCAATCTGGCAGGTGGGTTCATCATCACTGCACTGGGGGCAGGGGCGGTGGTGGTCATGATGCTGGCGGGGCATCTGCTCTATTTACTGTGCCTGTCTTCCGTGCCGGAACTGGAGCGTCCGGTTGCGCCGCCTCCACGCATGGGGACGGGCGGCATGCGCGGACATTGGGGGCTGGTGCTGGGGGTGCTGGGGGTTGCACTGGTGCAAGCCAGCCATGCCCAGCTTTATGCCTTCGGGTCCATGCAATGGCAGGCCGAAGGCTATTCACTCACCATTATTGGCCTGTTATGGGCCGTGGGTGTTGCCGCAGAGATTATGCTGTTTCGTTTTGGCACCCGGATGGTGATCCGCTTTGGCGCGCTGGGCCTGATTATTCTGGGCGGCCTTGCTGCTGTCGTGCGCTTCGGGGTGATGGCTTTTGACCCGCCGCTGGCATTGCTGGTGCCGCTTCAGTTGCTGCATGCCTTTACCTTTGGCGCAACCTATCTTGGCATGGTGGAACTGGTGGCACGTGGAGTCGCCGAGCATCGTTCTGCCTCTGCCCAGTCTCTGGCCTCATGGACAGTGAGTTTGATGATGGCGGGTGGCAGCGTGGTGGCGGGGGTCCTATGGGTTAGGCTGGGCGCGCATGCTTTTCTGGTTTCAGCGGCAATGGGCGGGGCAGGGGCGCTGGTGGCGCTCTCTGCAATGGCCTTTGCGCATGAGGCCAGCCCCGGTTCACGCCCGGAAAATACGCCCTGAAACACAAGATGTGTTCTGCGCATCATGATGGGGCTTGAGGTGGCGCATGGCATTGCAGCCCGCGATGAGGCGGAGTACATGAGGCGCAGTTCCGGGAAGCTGCGCCGCCACGACCTTCAGGAGGCCAGAACCTCTTCATCATCCTCGGTTTCAGTTGCGAAGATGTTGAGTTCAATGACGCCGAAGCAGACGATCCAGAGAAGTGCGTCATACAGTTCCAGAAGGCCATGCGCGCTTCGGTCCACCACGAGACCGTCATAGGCCCACCAGAGCGCAACCCCGATAAGGATTGTGTACAACCCGCCTTTCACGAAATTGCGGATACGCCATTCCAGTCCGCCATATTCACCCGGCGCATGAATATCGTAGGCAATTGCCGCACAGACACAAAGCCATGCAACAGCATTGATGAAATCCGGCCACTGTTCCACCTGCCAATAGCTCCATGTGGCATAGATCGCCATGGCATAACCCGTGATCTGGAGCGCCCAGAGCACATATCTCTCAGTGGGAGAACTGTAGTCCTCACCGGGGGATGAAGTCTCATATTCAAAAGAGCCGAGCAGCAGTATCCAGCCAAGAGAATCAATGGCTTCATGTGGCGCACCGAAGATCAGGAACAGTCCGATATTGAGGACCAGAAGGCCATAGACGACATATTTGAAAATCACGAAACGGAGCGATTGCGTCGGACCTGCTGATATACCCATGGCCATCCCCTGAGACACACAGGGTGCAATTTATGGCGGGGATATGCCAAGTGAGTGACAGTTAGTGGAGGCATGGGCCAGCCTGAGGTGGCTTACCACTTTTATCCCTCGTTTTTTCTGTGAGCTGCGATCCTGTCCGTTTCCGTCATGGCGAGATTCATGTGGGAAGCACCCGAAGCGACAGGGCAAGCGCAAGTCCGCCGAGCAGTCCTGAACTGCTATCCATGATGGCCTTGCTGGAGACTGCCGTTTGGCACCTGCCCGATCAGGGCCGGGGCGGACATTTTCATTCATACAGACGGTGGCTGTCATGAACTGGGGCAATTCACTCTGGGTATGGGCCAGAGCTTTACATTCGGGCGAGCTTTACCATGGTGGAAAAGCAGTACATCCCCGTCCGACGCGCGGCCAAACAGGGGTGAGAGAGTAGGTCAGGCGGGCACAGGAGCAGCTCTTGGCCACCATCAAAACTCGGTTGAGATCAAGAGGCGCTTGAGCAGACGCTCCTCAGAAATAGCGCGCGGCCCAGCGCACCAGTGATATCAGCACCTCATCGGAAGCCTGATCCAGCGCCTGCGTCACCGCCGGGCCAGACCCGTCAGAAACCGGCACACTGGCCTTGAACACCTTGGCAGCCATGATGTTGCCGCTGCGGTTGTTCACCACCTTGGCGGAGATTTCCACCACGGCTTCCCGCCCTTCAGGAGTGACGCGCATGCCGAAAGTACGGATGTCGCTGAGAAGCTGATAGTCGCCGTTCACACCATCATTGGGGCGGGCGACGCGGCGCAGATTGCTGCCATTCTCGAACGCCTGAATGATCCGCGCCTGCAGCAGTGCGGGCAACTGGTCTGCCCACTGGGCATCACCCAGATAGGCAACCTGCCCGCCACCGGGTTCCACCATGATTTTGTCGGTGTTCAGCACGGCCAAGGCTGAAGGTGTCGCGACAATCAGTTGCCCGCTGCCTCGCCCGCCGGCGGAGAAGCCGGAAGGTGCGGAAAGGTTATAGGTTGGCGTCGGCATGGAGCCGCATGCAGCCAGCAGCAGCGCCAGCCCCATGCCAATCAGCACACGCGCACCACCTTTGAGAGCGGCCCCCATGCGAGTTTCATGCTTCCCGCGCAGTTCCCCATGCGCAGCCTTCTGCAAGGCACAACCTGTATGGCACGAATGGGTCATAAGCTGCTCATCGCCTGTAAGTGGGCACGGATGATCCACCGCCCGTAATGAACTGTTGCGGATTGCGCTGGATGGAGCGCAACACGCGGTCGATTTCGTTCAGCGTGCGCTGCCCGTCCGAAGCCAAAGCCTGATACTGTCGCAGGGTTGGCCCCGCAAGGCGGTTCACCTCATTGGTCAACTCCGCCGTGCGCTTGTCGAGATTATCCGCCAGAATGCGCACAGAGGTCGCGGCATCGGTGGCCTGCACCAGAATGCCGTCCTTGTCCTCGGTCGCGGCCTTCAGGTTCAGCACCATGGCATCCACATTGGTGGCCACCACATTCAGGCGCTCCACCAGCTTGTCCGCCTGCTCCACGATGCTGGTGACATTCTGCGAACGGTCCGCCAGAGCCTTGGTGAAGACCTCGACATTGGCAATAATGACGCGCACATCTTCCGGGTTGATCGCCTTGAGGACATCCTCAATCCGTTGTGCAACAGTCTGCGCGGAATCCACCAGACCGGCAAAGCCCAGCGTGCCCTGTGCCGGAATACGCAGATACCCGCTTGGACCAACCTGCAAGGGCGGAGCATCCGGCTTGCCGCCCGAGATCATGACAGCCACAATGCCGGTAATACCCTGCATCTGCAAACCGGCGCGCGCATCTGCAAGCACAGGGATATTGCTGTTGATGCCCACCAGAACCTGTACCTGCCCCGGCTGCCCGGGCACAAGGCCAAGCTTGGTCACCTGTCCTGCTGGAATGCCGTTGAACAACACGGCGTTGCCTTGCTGCAAACCGGCCACAGAGCCATTGAAGATGATTTCGTAAACCTTACGGCCACTGGTATCTTCAGGACCAGCGAACCAATACACAAAGCCGAACGCAGCCGCGATGACGGCCAGCGTGAAGGCTCCGATAATGGTGTAATTGGCTCGTGTCTCCATCCCGCTCTCTCGATCGTGCGCCGCGCCCCGTCGGCCTGACTTTTGGGAACCTACTCGCCGCGCCCCGCCTGAACCGCCCGCGCTCGTGAGCCGTGAAAATAGGCCCGCAACCAAGGGTGCTGTGCGGCCATCATGTCTTCAATCGTGCCTTGTGCAATCACCTTGCCATCTCCCAATGCCGCGATCCTGTCGCAAACAGAGTGAAGACTGTCCAGATCGTGGGTTACCATGAAAACGGTGAGGCCCAAAGTCTGCTGGAGGGTGCGGATGAGTTCATCAAACTCGCCCGCACCAATCGGATCAAGGCCAGAGGTCGGTTCATCCAGAAACAGGATTTCCGGGTCCAGCGCCAGAGAGCGGGCGAGGGCCGCGCGCTTGATCATGCCGCCGGAAAGCTCTGAGGGGAGCTTTTCAGCCACATCCGGCTTCAGCCCCACCATCTCGATCTTGGTGAAGGTGATGTCATCCATCAGACGTTGCGAGAGATTGAGATGTTCGCGCAACGGAAACTGGATGTTCTGCTTCACGGTGAGGGAGGAGAAAAGTGCCCCCTGCTGGAACAGAACCCCCCAGCGACGCTCAAGGGCAGAGCGCTGGCGCTCGTTCAGGTCATCCAGATTCTGCCCGAAGACCTCGACATCACCGGAGCGTTTGGGCAGCAGCCCCAGAATGGTGCGGGTGAGCACGGATTTGCCACCGCCGGATGCACCGACAAAGCCGAGAATCTCGCCGCGATAAATATCGAGATTGAGGTGGTTGAGGATCACCTTCTCACCAAAGCCAACCACAATATCGCGCACGCTGATAATGACTTCGCGATTCTGCGGTGAGGGCGCACGGGAGGAGGGAGGCGTGAGGGTGTTCATTGGCCCCTCACATATTGATGGTTGCGAAGAAGACGGCGAACAGGCCATCCATCACAATCACCAGAAAGATGGCTTTCACAACCGAGGCGGTTGTACGCGCACCAAGAGATTCCGCGCTGCCGCCAACCCGCATGCCTTCCATACAGGCCACAAGGCCAATGGTCGCCGCCATGAAGGGGGCCTTGTACATCCCCACCTCGAACTGATCGAGGTCGATCGCCAGTTTCAGGCGTGAGATGAACACATCGGGGGGGATGTCGCCATAGACCCAGCAGATCAGCCCGCCGCCCGTCAGCGCCGCCATGGAGCCGATGAAGGTGAGCAGTGGCAGGGCAATGATGAGCGCGACCAGCCGCGGTACCACCAGCACTTCTATCGGGTCAAAGCCCATCACGCGCAGGGCGTCCATCTCCTCGCGCATGCGCATGGAGCCAAGCTCTGCTGTGTAGGCGCTGCCAGAGCGGCCGGCGAGCATGATGGCGACAATCAGCACCCCCAGCTCACGCAGCACCAGAACGCCCACCATATCCACCACATAGATGGCCGCGCCAAAACTGCTGAAATGGAAAATGCCCTGTTGGGCAATGATGCAGCCGATAAGAAAGGTGATGAGCAGGATAATCGGCACGGCCCGCAAGCCCACACGATCCATCTGCGCGACCATGGAGGTGAAGCGGAAGGTGTGGGGGCGAGCCGCCACACGCATCATCGCCGTCATCACCGCACCCACAAAATTGAGCAGGACAAGGGCATCCTTGCCCATGGACACCATCTGGTGCCCCAGAAGCTCCAGCCCCTTTTCGCGATGACGGGCGGGGGGGCGCTCCTGATCGGCGCCATGCTCCACCTCTTTCAGAAGCACTTCATAGCGCTCCGAAAGGCCTATCATGCGCGGGGCATGTCCAGCACGGGTCCAGCTTTGCAACATTCGTTTCAGCAGCAATGCGCCGAACGTGTCCATTCGCTGGATGCCAGACAAATCAACGGTAACGTCATCAGGGGCAGGGTAGCGCGCAGTGGAGGCATCCACCTCCTGCTCCAGAAACGCAGCATGTTCGGATGTCCACAGGCCCTGGCCGACCACATGCAGGCCGTTCCCCTGTGACTGCACCGAAATCAACGCGCTCTGCGGCAATGCAAGCTCTCCCGAGGTCCTCCTCCACAGACTGCCGCCCCCGGGTCCGTGTGGATCATCCGCTCCACATTCTTTTGCCAGAATTGCCGCAATGGCGGGCAAAAGAAGCTGAGAACAGACCAGCCTGTTTACGAATCCATCAAGACAGGCCCGTAAGAGTGTGAATTAGCACATACTGAAGATGGCTTGTGAGGTCGAGCCCAGCTCTCCCATGGTTTTTTGAACACATGGGTTTTTTGAGGCACACCTCACCCAAATGTTTCCCGGTCCCGCATTTTTTGAAACAGGCCCTGCCCATGCCCGCGCTTGATGTCCATACCTTGAGCTTTCCCATTGCAGGCACCTTTACCATTGCCCGTGGCTCCAAAACGCAGGCGGTGGTGGTGGAGGCGCAGTTGAGGGATGGGGCATTCACAGGGCGCGGCGAATGCGTGCCCTATGCCCGTTATGGTGAGACGGTAGAGGGCGTGTTTCAGGCGATACAGGCGCTTGAGGCCGACATCATGGCAGGCATGAGCCGTGAAGACTTGCAGCAGCGCCTGCCTGCGGGGGCGGCCCGCAATGCGCTGGACTGTGCCTTCTGGGATCTGGAGGCCAAGCGCTCGGGCATTTCTGCAGCCCACACAGCTGGATGCGCACCTCTGAAGCCTCTCACCACCGCTTACACTCTCAGCCTCAACACACCTCAAGCCATGGCTGATGCCGCAGCGCGCGCCAGTGACAAACATCTGCTGAAGCTGAAACTTGGGGCGCAGGGGGACAGGGAAAGGCTGCTCGCCATTCGTGCCGCCGCCCCCTCTGCCCGGCTGATCGTGGACGCCAATGAAGGCTGGAGCGCAGAGGACCTGCCCGGTTTGCTGGAGGCCTGCGCTGCCGCAGGCGTGGAACTGGTGGAGCAGCCTCTCCCGGCAGGCGCGGATGAGGCTCTTGCGCACCTTCCCCATCTCGTTCCCATCTGTGCGGATGAGAGTGTGCACACGCGCGAAGGCTTGGCTGCGTTGCGCCAGCGCTACGATGCCGTGAATATCAAGCTCGACAAGGCGGGGGGGCTTACGGAGGCCCTCGCCATGGCTGATGAGGCGGAAAGGCTGGGCTTTGGGCTGATGGTGGGCTGCATGCTTGCCAGTTCGCTTGCCATGGCCCCAGCACTGCTTCTGGCCCAGCGTGCGCAGGTGGTGGATCTGGATGGTCCGCTGCTGCTGGCACAGGACCGCACCCCCGCCTTGCATTATGAGGGCGATCAGGTTTTTCCGCCCGAAACCGCTTTGTGGGGGTGAGGCGGGCGAGGATACCGGCCACAGGACTTCAAAAGAGGTCGATCGCTACACGAGATCAGTCAGCCAGAAGAATCTGGCGCAAGCTGCAAATGGGGAGCGTCAAGGCAGGAACATTGTCCCAGCCATTTCAGGCGACAGCAAGAGAGGGGCAAAACCCAACTCTAAGTCACTGTCAGAAAAATATATTGGAAAGTTCGTGGTGCCCGGGGACGGAGTCGAACCGCCGACACTGCGATTTTCAATCGCATGCTCTACCAACTGAGCTACCCGGGCATCTGCAGGGCCGTATTGGCCCCGGAGTGCTGGCGTGTATAGAGAGGATTGAGCCGCCTGTCCATCCCTCTGTCATATATCTGACGAGCCTGTGGAAAAGCAGGTCATCCTCATACCGGCTGATGCGCGTGAAGGGACGGGCCTCAGGCCTGTGAAAAACAAAAAGCCGGCAGATCTTTCTGCCGGCTTTTGTCTTGGTTCAGAACCGTGTCAGATCCCGGCTTTTGCCAGTTCTGCATAAACCTCATCGCTCCATGTGCGCAGGTCCATCAGGCCCGCATAGGCTGACCAGATCTCGATGCCGAACTTCTCGGCCAGATCGTTCTCGGTCGCGGCCAGCGCGTCTTCAACCGGCGTGAAGGTGCGCTCCAGATGCGGCCACAGTTCCGAGGTGCAGCGCGGAATGGAAACGAAGGAGAGATTGCGTCCCTCGGCAGCCTTCTTGATGCGGCTGAGATCAAAGTTCTCAAAGCTGCCGCCAACCTCGTTCTTCACCACCACAATATTGCTGACAGGCAAGGCACCCTTGACCACCACATCATCAATCAGTGTCGAGACATTCTCGATGGAATGGGTCTCGGGCTTGGTCACCACCAGCAGGTCAATCTCGGGTGAGTTGCGCTGCTGCATGATGTGGGAAACGCGGCGATGATGTGCCCACTGCACAAGCTGCGGCACCACGTTTGCACCCAGATCCAGCACGGCACCGCCTGTCAGCAGCAGGCCGCCGAAACGGTCCCAGTAGCGCAGGGGGGCGTTGGAATCGTTTTCCGTCTTGCTGGAGACGAGAGAGGAGCCAATGCCAAGCTCCAGCACCTTGGTGGGGAAAAACTTGCCAATCTTGGAGTGGCCGGTGCCATCGGTAAAATCGGCCGCCACCAGCTTGTAGTTCAGCTCTCTCTTGCGCAGGGCAGAGAAGGTCATCTGGGCCAGAGTGGTTTTACCCTGACCGCCGGCATAGGCTGCGCAGATATAGGTCTTCATGTGCTGGAAGCTCCCGCTGGGCCTGAGATGGTGAGCGTACCGGAACGCTTCCGGTTACGGCATGAAAGCTGGTGGGTGAGACCCGCATATGGCCATGCGCCATAAACCGGGCAGTGCAAGAACGGGCCGGTGGGAAGATCCCGCCGGCCCGCTGCTTCATCCGAAGCGACCGGTGGCGTGGCTCAGCATGGTATATGCCTTGCCCTTTGCCGTGGTCAGCTGTGCCTTGGTGGCAACGAAGTTCTTGTCCGTGGCGCTGGTCTGCTCAAGCAACTGGTCAAACGCGCCAAGGGAGAGGTCAGCCGCCGTTTTGAAGGCTGCGTCTTCGACATAGCGCCGTTGCAGGATCTCGAAGGCCTTGCGACCCTGAGGGCTGTAAAGGCGGGTGGAGAAGTCTGCCGGGTTGCCGCCCAGATAGCGGTCCCACACATCCATCAGCACTTTCTGGTCCACCATGTGCGCCACATGGGCTGCCAGTATGTCCAGATCGGCATCGGCGGTTTCCACCCCGGCGGCCTTGCGGGCTGGCGGTGCGTCCATCAGGGCGCGCTGTGTGCTGCCAGCATCGCGCGCGATTTGTCCGCGTGTGATGGTTTGTGCAGCGGTGCGGGCACCGGCCTCCACCACATCCAGGGTCTGTCCCTGCCGGGCGACAATCTGGTTGAGTTCCGCCAGAGCCTTGATCTGCTCTGCCACGGCACGGCGCATGGTGGCGGCGCTGGCCTCGGTTTCTGCCGGAAGCTCCAGAATGCCGCGCTTCATTTCCTCGCGTGCCAGCTCGATGGAGCGTTGCACATCCTGCGCGGTCTTCTTCAGCTCAAGAGCCGCATCGGCAAAGCGTGAGCCGGTTTCACCAAACAGGGACTGCATATCCTTCAGCGCGGCGTCATAGGTCTGGCGCAGGGCTGCGGATGTCCGTTCGCGTTCGGTATCGGCCGCATTGCGCACGCGCTCGAACTGGCCGTCAATCAGCTTGGTCGAGCTGGTGTTCGCCTCGGAAACCGCACCGGCAATCTGGCGCACACGGTCCTGTGTGCTGCGGAAGCTGGCTTCCACCATGCCATGGAAGTTTTGGAGACGGCTTTCCAGATCACTCACGCGGCTGACCAGCGCCGTGGACAGTTCTTCCATTGCGGCACGGCGGGAGGCGAGAGAAGCCTCCACCCGGTCATGAGTTGCGCCCAGTGCTTGCGAGGCATCACCCAGCAGGCGGCCCTGCTGCTCAAGCCTGTCTGCAAGCCCGCCCACATCGGTGAGGGCACCGTTGGAGAGGGTCTTGAGCGAGGTGATCTGGGCATCAAAGCGCTGGGCAGATGTTTCCACCGTCTGGCCAATCTGCCCCACGGTCTGGTTGAAGCCTTCCACCTGTCGGGCAAACGTGCCGGAGAAGTCGCCCAGATTATTGACAGCGTTGTTCATCGCCGTCTGGAAGGTCGAGTTGGCCTCGCCCAGACGTTCAATGATGGACTGCACATCGCCCTTGAGCGCGGTGTTGGTGGAGGTGATCTCGCTCACCGCCCGCTGGCTGGTGCGTTCCAGAGCCACAAGGAATGCGCCGTTCTTGTCGTCGATCAGATGGGCGATCTCGTTCAGGCGGTCGCCGAGAGACACCGCAACCTTCTCCGCATGGGTGCTGAGCGATGCGGTGACATTCTGCGACAGCGTGGTGAGCGAGCGCTCCACCTCCACTGCATTGGTCTTCAGCGTGCCAGAGACGTTTTCCACGCGGCTGGCCAGCTTGTCGGCCATGGCGGTGGAGCGGCTCTCAAAGGTTTCGGCGATGTTCTCAAAGCGGCCGAACACCTGCTCTTCAATCCGCGCGATGCGCGTATCCAGCATGGAGGCAACATCCTGCGCCCGGTTGCTGAGGGTGCGGTTGGCGGCCTCTGCCTGATCCGTGAGCGTGGCGCTCATGGTTCTGGAATTGGCCGCGAACAGCGCATCAAGCGTTTCGACAGACTTCTCCAGCGCCTCGGTTGTGCCGCGTGTGCCATCCGCAAGGGAGCGGGCAAAGGCGAGCGTGCGCGAGGCAAAGGTCTCGGAGAAGCTCTGGGTCCGAAGGTCAAGTGTCTGCTCAATGCGGGCCAGACGCTGGTCCATGGCATCGGCCACGGTTGAGGTGGTGGAGGCGAGACGCTCGTCCAGCGTTTCCACAGCCAGACGCAGATTCTCGTTTACGGCGCTTACACGCACATTGATCTGGTCCACCAGCTCCGGCGCATGCACCTTCACTGTTGTGTCAAACGCCTTCACGCCATCCTGCATGGTGCGGGCCAGTGATGTCCCTTCCTGATGCAGGCGGTTGGCCAGTTCGGTGCCCTGAACGGTGACGGTTTCCTCGATGGCGGTGAGCCGCGAGGTCAGCATCTCCTTGATGGCATCGCCCTTGCTGGCGATGGAGAGGGTGAGCATGTCCGCTGTTTCGCGGAAGGAATCCGTCACCTTGCTGCCACGTGCGCCGATGGCCTTGGTCACATCAATGCCCACCGCCGTCAGGCGTTCTGTCATGTCAGAACTGGCCTGTGTCAGGGTGTCCGCAATCTCCGTCCCCTTGTCTGCCAGTGCCGAGGTGATGTCCACGCCAGAGCGGTCCAGTGAATTGGTGATCCGCTCGCCCGTCTCGGCCAGACGCTGGGGCAGGGATTCTCCACGCACGACAACAGCATCATAAATGCGGTCACTGACGGTTTGAATCTGTTCCGCCAGCTCATGGCCGCGGGTCGAGAGGGTTTCGGCGGCCTTCTGGCTGCCTGCCTCCAGCTTGCGCACAAGATCATCACCACGCTCGCCAAAGTCGGCGACAATGCTGTCGCTGGTGGCGCGCAGGGCATCTCCGGCGGTGCCGATGCGCTCATCAATAGCGCTGGTCAGCTTCTGGGTGTGCTCACCAAGTGTATCCGAAATGCGGTCCTTCAGCTGATCCAGATTGCCGTTCACGCCCTGGCCCCAGCCATCAATCAGCATCGCCACATCAGATGTGGTGGAGAGCAGGTTGCCGGCCAGATCATCCGTCCGGGTTTTCAGGGTCTGAACCAGAAGATCACCGGAATTGGACAGATCCTCGCGAATTTCCGCGCCCGTAAGCTGGAGGCGGTCAATCAGTTCCGCCCCCTTGTTGGTGAGGCTGTCGATCATCGCATCGCCCACACGGGCGAGGGCGGCAGTGATGTGCTCGCCCTTCTGGCCCAGAATCTCGGTCACCTGTTCGCTGGCTTCCAGCATGGTGTCGTTGATGCGAGCCGAGATGAGGCTGACTTCCTCGGAAAGTATGGTTTCCGTGCCGGCAATACCTTCACGCAGGCGCTCGGTCTCCAACTGGATGGAGTGGCGTTCGGCCTGAAGGTCATCCACCAGCGAGCGGATGCGGATCTCGTTTTCCTCATAGGCGCGCTCGAGAATGGAAACCTCGGTGCGCACCATGGCTTCCAGTTCGCTGGCGCGGGCTGCGGCACGGTCCACACCATCAGCCATCGCCGCCACTTCGCGACGCACGGCCTGCCCGACAGACAGCACCGACTCTGTCGCAATGGTTTCCGGCTGGGCAAGGCGCAGGGCCACATCCGTCATGGAGCGGGCAATAAGCTCGAGATCCTGCGAGCGGCGTGTGATGGCCGCCATGCCGAAAAAGCCCATGGGTGGAATGAGAATGGAGGCGAACACGCCCAGCAGGGCCGGGGAGCCCAGCAGGGATTCAACCCCGTCCGAGCTTTCCACAAGGCCGCGATGATAGGCAAAGGCCAGCGCAATGCCGACAATGACCCACAGGGCAGAAGCCGCCGTTGCCCACCAGTAGGGGGTGAGGTTGGGGCGGTGCTTGATCTGGTTCACAAGCTGGCCGATGGACTGGCGATCATCATTGGCGGCGCGGCGTTCGGCATTGTCGAGGCGCGGGCGGGCGGGGCGCTCCTCGTTACGGTCCGTTGCGCGGCGGTTCATCGGGCGGCTGGCAACAGGCGGCACAGGCCGCTCTTGTAGCGCTGGCCGTTCCGGGAAGGTGATGTCTTCCGCACCTGCCGCGCGTTGCAGCACGGGTCGCTCCGCCCCGGCATCCGACTTGGCATTCTCCAATTCCAGCGTCAGGGCCTCCTGGATCGCCGACAGGGCGGCCTCCGTGGGGTCCTCGATCTTCTTTGAATTGTTCATGTCGCCGTCGCCTTCGCCTTTAGGCCGGTCAATGCCGGCCCTTGCCCATTTCGAACGCCACTCCTGTGGTCGCAGCGGCCACGGGAAATGGTTTATCATTCGTTATCTTAAAGGCAGGGCGGGGCAGATTGAACCGACCGCGTGCAGAGAATGAAGATATCGTTAACGGCGCGACGCAATGCGCTCTGGCTTCTTGCAATGGCAACGGGTAAGGATTTGATTTCATCTAATTCCATGTTGCGACAGGTTCATGGCTGCCATCACTTTCATCGAATTTAACGGAACGCGCCACGAGGTGGAGGCACCCGATGGCGCAACCGCCATGGAAGCCGCCGTGCGTAATGGCGTGCCGGGTATTCCCGCCGAGTGCGGTGGTGCCTGCGCCTGTGCCACCTGCCATGTCTATGTGGAGAGCGCGTGGGCCGAGGCAGTGGGCGAACCTTCCGAAATGGAAGAGGGCATGCTCGATTTCGCCACCGATGTGCGCCCCAATTCACGCCTCTCCTGCCAGATCCAGATCAGCGCAAAACTGGATGGCCTGGTGCTTCATATCCCTGAATTCCAGGGTTAGTGCCGCTCCAGGGCATGCGGGCAGGGCAGGCATATGGCGGGCGGTGGTGGCTGCACCTTTCGTTAGCCATTCCTTTACGCCACACGGCCACAATATCGCCAGCGACATCAGGGATAAGCCTTGGCGTTGCTTGTGATTGCCAAGAGAGTTGTGCCCGTGTCACCCGTATCCATTCTGGCTCCGACCATTCTGGTGTTCGATTCTGGTGTTGGTGGTCTTTCTGTTTTTCAGGAGATCGCCAAGGCCCGGCCGGATGCGCGTTTCATTTATGCTGCGGATGATGCCGGTTTCCCTTACGGGGCGCTGAGTGATGCCGCACTGGTGGCGCGCGTGGACAGTGTGCTGGATGCGCTGATTGCGCAGGTGCAGCCAACGGTGGTGGTTATTGCCTGTAACACGGCCTCAACCGTGGCCTTGCCGGGCCTGCGCGCGCGCCACCCGGATCTGCCCTTCGTTGGCACAGTGCCTGCTGTCAAACCGGCCTGTGCCGGCTCCCGCACCGGGCGCATCAGTATTCTGGCAACCCCTGCCACTGTAAGGCGCGATTATACGGCGACCCTCATTCGTGAGTTTGCCGGGTCTTGTGATGTGAATCTCGTGCCCAGCACGCATCTGGCGGGTCTGGTTGAGGATGAGATTGCGGGACGCCCGGTTTCTGATGATGCCATCCTTGCCGAGATAGCCCCCTGCTTTCGGGATGAGGACAGCCGCCGCACAGATACGGTTGTGTTGGCTTGCACACACTATCCGCTGTTGCTGGAGCGCCTGCGTGCGCTTGCCCCATGGCCCGTGGAATGGGTGGACCCGGCCCCGGCCATTGCGCGGCGGGTAAACCAGCTTCTTGGCCTGGGAGGTGAGGGGCAGGACTTGGCGGCTGCGGCCGTTCGTTTGATTTCGACCCGGTATCCTCTGGATGCGCAGCGCGTCTCCGCGCTCATCGCGCGTCCTGTGGCTGTACCGGAAATTATGGCCCAGCCACTGGCTGCGGCATGCTGAACTTCGGGAGTAACGCCATGCCCTTCAATATTGATCGTCGCACCGTTTCTCTCGGGTTGCTGGGTGCCGTTCTGGCTGGAACCGGCAGCCTGGGCTGGCCAGTGCGCGCACTGGCGCAACAGGCAGAAAAGCCTTTTCCGCAATGGGTCCGGGATTTTCGTGCGCGGGCTCGTGCGCGCGGGGTTTCTGATGCGACCTATGATTCCGTATTCCGCAACCTGAAGCCCGACACCAGCGTTTATGCGCATGACCGGGCGCAGCCAGAGTTTACCGAGAAGCCCTGGCAGTATCTCAATCGTCGTGTTTCGGATTGGCGCATTTCCGTGGGGCGCGAGCGCGCCCAGCAATATGCCGGTCTGTTCAATCGCATTGAGAACCGCATTGGTGTCGATCGTAATGTGATGCTGGGTTACTGGGGCATGGAAAGTGCCTTTGGTGATGTGCTCAAAAGCGAAGATCACATGAAGCCCATTTTCCCCTCGCTTGCGGCTCTGGCATGGGGCGACAAGCGCCGCCGCAAATATTGGGAAACAGAGTTGCTGAATGCTCTGGTGATTGTCGATCGGGGGTGGGCGAAACCGGAACAAATGACCGGCTCATGGGCGGGGGCGATGGGCCACACCCAATGGATGCCGGAAGTCTGGCTCAATATGGGCGTGGACTTCGATGGCGATGGCAAGATCTTCCCCTATGGCCGTCCTGATGATGCCTTGGCGGGTACGGCGAACTTTCTGGTGAAGCGCGGCAAATATCGCCGTGGTGAACCGTGGGGGTATGAGGTACGCCTTCCGGCCGGTTTTGATCGCCGCCTGATTAACAATAGCAAGGAGCGTCTCAGCCTTGACCAGTGGTCACGTCTGGGTGTGACGACTGTTGATGGCCAGTCCTTCCGGGGCTTGGGGGATCAGGCACGGCTGTGGCAGCCGGGTGAGGATGGCGGACCAACCCTGTTGCTGATGCATAATTTCTATGCCGTGCGGCGCTATAACCCTTCCAACAACTATGCGCTGGCCGTAGTGCATCTGGGGGATCGGGTTATGGGCGGTGCGCCATTCGTAACCTCATGGCCGGGCGGTGAGCGAGCCTTGAGCATTGCCGAGTTGCAGGAGTTGCAGACACGTCTGACATATGCCGGGTTTGATACATCTGGCACCGATGGGCGTGTGGGACCGGCGACCATGCGGGCGGTGCGCTCGTTCCAGCAACATGCCGGAATCAACCCGGCTGATGGCTATGCCAGCCTTGAGGTGCTTTCAGCACTCCGCCGGACCAACTGAACAAAAAACCGCCGGAGACCCCGGCGGTTTTTTGTTGGTGTGCCATAAATGGGCATATGCCTGAAGCGATGCTGGTGGAACTGTTCTCCAGCATCGTAAAGGCTGGTTATGCTCAATTGTCGGAGGGTTCTTCTCCGTCGGCATCCACTTCTGGTTCTCCCTCCAGAATTTTTTCGGCAATCAGGCCTGCATTCTGGCGAATGGCAGCTTCGATACGCTCTGCAACTTCCTTATTCTGCTTCAGGAAGTTCTTGACGTTCTCACGGCCTTGCCCAAGACGCTGGCTGTCATAAGAAAACCAGGCCCCTGATTTCTCTACAATGCCTGCTTTCACACCAAGGTCGATCAACTCTCCAAGCTTGGAGATTCCCTCGCCATACATGATGTCGAACTCAACCTGCTTGAAGGGAGGAGCAAGCTTGTTCTTCACCACCTTCACACGGGTCTGGTTGCCGACCACCTCGTCGCGGTCCTTGATAGCGCCAATACGACGGATATCAAGACGTACGGAGGCGTAGAACTTTAGGGCATTGCCGCCTGTCGTGACTTCGGGCGAACCATACACGACACCAATCTTCATCCGGATCTGGTTGATGAAGATAACCATGGTCTTGGATTTGGAGATCGAAGCTGTAAGCTTGCGCAGCGCCTGACTCATAAGGCGGGCCTGCATGCCGGGCTGGTTGTCGCCCATCTCGCCTTCCAGTTCCGCACGGGGTGTGAGGGCGGCGACAGAGTCCACCACCAGCACATCCACTGCACCAGAGCGCACCAGCGTATCCGCAATCTCCAGCGCCTGTTCTCCGGCATCGGGCTGGGAGATCAGCAGTTCGTCCAAGTCTACGCCCAGCTTGCGCGCATAAACGGGGTCAAGCGCATGCTCTGCATCAATAAAGGCGCAGACACCGCCACCCTTCTGCGCTTCGGCAACAGTGTGAAGAGCAAGCGTGGTCTTGCCGGAGGATTCAGGGCCATAAATCTCAACAATACGCCCCTTGGGGAGGCCGCCAATGCCAAGAGCGATATCCAGCCCGAGGGATCCAGAGGAGATGCTCTCGATATCCAGAGCCTTGCCCTTGCCAAGCCGCATGATTGAACCCTTGCC
This sequence comes from Xanthobacter sp., assembly GCA_034676585.1. Taxonomy (GTDB): domain Bacteria; phylum Pseudomonadota; class Alphaproteobacteria; order Rhizobiales; family Xanthobacteraceae; genus Xanthobacter. The sequence continues at coordinate 1,036,220 of JAUCBY010000001.1, forward strand.
AAAATGGCGTTCAATCTGCGAAAGCGCGGCGTCCAGAGCTTTGGTTTTATCCATTGAAGAACCTTCGACGAGTCGGAGTGTGGCCTGAGTCATCGCTGCGCTCCGATATTGGCGCAAGGAAAAATGTTGCTGGCGATGATGTACTCTATATGTTCGATGTTCGCAATATGTTCTTTTTCTGGAAGGCCCAATGATTTCACTCACTGCCCGAAGATGCCGAGCAATCATGCTTGGGTCTCAAGGGGGGCGGAGGAATAGACCGGACCGGCCTCATCCGTTTGTTTGAAGCATCATCTGGGCTCATCATATCCCCTGAAACCACATCTCCTCGAACCAGAGGGGAAACAGCAGGAAGAGAGAACGAGCCTAGCCATTACCCTTTCTTTTTAAGGGTGTAGGACAGAGCCTCATAACGCGAGTCAAAATATGTCAGCTTGACTTTACGGCTGCCACACATGTCACACCGAAGCTGCGGCAGGGCTTCGGGGTCATCTGTTTCAGTTTTCATATCGGCACGCTTTTGCTTCAGTACTTCATCTTCCAGAAGAGTACGTTGGCCGCAGCGGCTACATTCGGCGCAATACATCGCGTGCCATCACCTTCTACACCTGCATGTCACAGATGCTTTTCCTCATAGGCAATGGTGGCGGAAATAAGCTGTCGCCACAAGGTGGAAGCGACCCCTTCCGGCAGTCCATGCGCGCGGGCAAGAGTCTCCACATTGGAAACCACTTCTTCCACCCGGTCCGGCAGCAAGGCGGGAATACCCGCCTCACGCTTGATGTCCACTACCCGTGCCGCCACGCCAAAACGCTCCACCAGCAAGGCAATGAGGCGCTGGTCGATATCGTCGATCTCCCGGCGCGCCTGCTGGAGCGCCGGGGGAACAGGGTGGGGCAGGTCGCTCATCACCGCCACCACAGGTTTTCGACAGGGAACCGGCCTGCGGCTTCTTCCACCACTTCTGCAAGAGAGAACAGGCTCTCTTCCTCGAAGGGGCGGCCGATCAGCTGGAGCCCCAGCGGCAGGCCGTCGGCAGAAAGTCCCGCAGGTACGGAAATACCCGGCAGGCCGGCCATGTTCACCGTGACGGTGAAGATGTCGTTCAGATACATCTCCACCGGGTCCGCCTTCACCTTCTCGCCAATGCCAAAGGCGGGCGAGGGGGTGGCGGGGGTGAGCACGGCATCCACACCCTGCGCGAAGGCGTTGTCGAAGTCGCGCTTGATCAGCGTGCGCACCTTCTGAGCCTTCAGGTAATAGGCATCATAATAACCGGCGGAGAGCACATAGGTACCGATCATGATGCGGCGGCGCACTTCCGGGCCGAAGCCGGCGGCGCGTGTATTTTCATACATCTGCGCAATATCGGCACCGGGCACGCGCACACCGTAGCGCACGCCATCATAACGGGCGAGATTGGAGGAGGCCTCCGCAGGTGCCACGATATAATAGGCTGGTAGGGCATACTTGGTATGGGGCAGGGAGATATCGACGATCTCGGCGCCCGCCTCTTCCAGCCATTTTGCACCGGCACGCCACAGGGTATCGATCTCGTCCGACATGCCTTCCATGCGATACTCGCGCGGAATGCCAATTTTCTTGCCCTTGATGGAAGCGCCAACAGCCTGCTGATAATCCGGCACGGGCCGGTTCACGCTGGTGGAGTCCTTCGCATCAAAGCCGGCCATGGAGCGCAGCAGCAGGGCCGCATCATTCACCGTGCGGGCGAACGGCCCGGCCTGATCGAGCGAGGAGGCATAGGCCACCACGCCCCAGCGTGAGCAGCGCCCATAGGTGGGCTTGATGCCGACAATGCCGGTGAAGGCCGCAGGCTGGCGAATGGAGCCGCCCGTATCGGTGCCTGTTGCGCCTGCGCACAGGAAGCCCGCGACAGCTGCCGCCGAGCCGCCGGACGAACCGCCGGGCACCAATGGCGCATCATCTCCCTCGCGCTTCCATGGCGAAAGCGTGGGGCCGAAGGCCGAGGTTTCGTTCGACGAGCCCATGGCGAACTCGTCATTGTTCAGCTTGCCCAGCATCACCGCACCATCACGCCACAGATTTGCGGTGACAGTGGATTCATACTGCGGCACGAAGTTTTCAAGAATCTTCGAGCAGGCCGTGGTCCGCACACCCTCGGTGCAGAACATGTCCTTCACGCCCAGAGGAATGCCTTCCAGCGCGCCGGCCTCGCCAGCAGCGCGGCGTTCATCGCTGGCCTTGGCCATGGCGAGCGCCTGCTCCGGCGTTTCCAGCACATAGGCATTCAGCGCGCGTGCTTCTTCCATGGCCTTGAGATAGGCCCCGGTCAGCTCGACAGAGGTGAACTCACCCTTCGCAAGGCCTTCGCGTGCTTCGGTGAGATTAAGCTGGGTGAGCTGGGTCATTCCACAACCTTCGGCACGGTGAAGAAGCCGCCTTCGGCATCGGGGGCATTGGCGAGAACCTTGTCGGCATAGTGGCCATCATTGACCACATCCTCGCGCAGCGGCAGCTCTGTGGGCACAACACTGGTGAGAGGCTCAACGCCGGAGACGTCGAGATCACCCAGTTGCTCCACAAAATGGAGAATGGAATTCAGTTCGTTCTGTAGGTGGCCAAGCTCGTCTTCACGCACCGCGATGCGCGCGAGATGGGCCACCCGGCGGACAGTCGCCTGATCGACGGACATGATGCGCTCCCAAAAGATTAAGGCCGCTATAGCAAGGGGGAGGCGCTGGTGAAAGGGTTCTGCGCTTTTTCCTGCATATATGCCTGTTTCTGCCACAGGGTTTATGAGCCGGGAGGCTGGCTTGCCTCATGTTTTGCCGGTCAGGTCTGCCGGGCTGGTGTCCAGCAGGTCCAGCCAGAGTCGCAAATGGGCATTGAGTTCCTCGCGCGCCTGCGGGGGTATGCCGGCCATCAGGGCATGCTGGTTGGCCACATGCTCTGAAACCACCTGCTCAATCAGCGTAAATCCTTGAGGGGTAAGGGCGATCATGAATCCCCTTCTATCCTGCGGATTGCGTTGGCGTACGATGAGACCAGCGTTTTCCAGCCGGTCCAGCCGGTTGGTCATGGTACCGGATGTCACCAGCGTTGAGGCGATGAGGGCTGAGGGACTCAGCGCATAAGGCGCGCCGGAGCGTCTCAGGGTCGCCAGTACATCAAAGCTGGCGGCATTGAGACCATGGGCCGCATAAATGCGGTCAAGCCCTTCTGCAAGCCGCTCGTGCAGGCGCTTGAGCCGCCCGATCAGCCCCATGGGGCCGACATCAAGGTCCGGGCGTTCCTTGTTCCATTGCGCGAGGATACGGTCGACATGATCCATGGTGCAGTGGTGCAACATGCTTATCTTGACGTCAAGAGAAGCTCCATTTATCTCGATATCAAGATAAATGGAGAGCCCATGTCCCGCTCGCTTGATACCTTGCTTGTTGCCATAGCACCGGTGATATGGGGCAGCACCTATATTGTGACCACGCAGATGCTGCCGCAGGGCTATCCGCTGATGTCCGCCATGCTGCGCGCACTGCCGGCCGGCATCTTCCTTGTTATGCTCACGCGGCAATTGCCCCCGGCGCGCTGGCTGGGGCGGCTGCTGATACTTGGGGCGCTGAATTTCGCGATTTTCTGGAGTGCATTGTTCATCGCTGCCTATCGCCTGCCGGGTGGTGTCGCCGCCACTTTGGGGGCCATTCAGCCGCTGATCGTTCTTGTTCTGGCGAAAATGGTGCTGGATACGCCCTTGACCGCCCGCCACTTGGTGGCCGCCATAGCGGGTATTATTGGGGTGGCCCTGCTGGTGCTTGGCCCCTCCGCCCGGCTGGATGTGCCCGGCGTTGTGGTGGCCCTTGTGGGTGCGGTTTCCATGGCCTGTGGCGTGGTGCTGACGCGTAAATGGCAGCCGCCGGTTTCGGCATTGACATTCACGGCATGGCAACTCACCGCGGGCGGCATTTTGCTGCTGCCGGTGGCCCTCTTCTATGAATTGCCAATGCCGCCACTCAGCCTCATCAATGTGGCGGGTTTCGTCTGGCTGGGCCTGATAGGCGCCGCGCTGACCTATTATTTCTGGTTCCGCGGCATCGAGCGGCTCGGGCCGGCGGCCGTGACCAGTTTCGGCTTTCTCAGTCCCCTGACGGCCGTTTTGCTGGGCTGGATGATTCTGGGTGAGTCGCTGACCGCGCTCCAGATTTGCGGGGCACTGATTGTGCTGGTCTGTGTCTGGCTGGGAGGCAGCCGCAAGGCATCGCCACTACGCGTATACAGGTAAAAGTGTAGAGGGGTATTATCCTGCGCGCACCACATCCAGAAACTGGGGCCCGTAGCGCTCCAGCTTGGCCTCGCCCACGCCGGAAATATCACCAAAGCCAGCCAGAGAGCGGGGCCGGATGCGGGCGATTTCCATCAGTGTTGTATCGTGGAAGATCACATAGGGCGGCACGCCCTGCTCGCGGGCAATGTCCAGCCGCAGGGCCTTGAGGCGGCGGAACAGGGCATCGTCCTGAGGGTCGGAGAGGCTGGGCCGCTCGGCGCGTCCTCCGCCTGTTACACGGGCCGGGCGGGTGCGCTTCTCGGCCTTCAGTTCCACCTTTTCGGCTCCGCGCAGCACGGGCAGGCTGCGCTCGGTGAGGGAGAGGCCGCCATGCCCCTCGACATCCACACTCAAAAAGCCCGCCGCCACAAGCTGGCGCACAATGGCGCGCCAGTCATCACGGGTGAAGTCCTTGCCAATGCCGAAGGTGGAGAGTTGCTCATGGCCAAACTTGCGCACCTTGTCATTGTCCATCCCCAATAGAACATCAATGACATGGCCTGCGCCAAACATCTGCCCTGTGCGGTACACGCAGGAGAGCAGTTTCTGCGCGGCCTGTGATCCGTCAAAGGTGCGGGGCGGGTTCAGGCAGGTGTCGCAATTGCCGCACGGCTCGGCCAGCTCTTCCTCGAAATAGGAGAGCAGTACCTGACGGCGACAGCGCACGGTTTCGCACAGGCCCAGCAGCGCATCCAGCTTCTGGCGCTCCACCCGCTTGCGGGCATCGGGTGCATCTGAATTCTCAACAAACTGGATAAGCTTGGCCACATCCTCGGTGCCATAGAGCAGCAGCGCCTCGGAAGGCAGGCCATCGCGCCCCGCGCGCCCGGTTTCCTGATAATAGGCCTCGATGCTTTTGGGCAGGTCCAGATGGGCCACAAAACGAACGTCCGGCTTGTCGATACCCATGCCGAAGGCAACCGTGGCTACCATAACGATGCCCTCTTCCTTCAGGAACCGGTCCTGATGGCGGGCGCGGGTCTCGCTATCCAGCCCGGCATGATAGGGCAGGGCGGTGCGACCTTCCGTGCAAAGCATCTCGGCGGTGCTCTCCACCTTGGCGCGGCTCATGCAATAGATAATGCCCGCCTCGCCCTCATGCTCATCCAGAAAGGCGCGCAGTTGCGCACGGGCATTCATCTTCGGTGCGATGCGATAGCGGATGTTTGGGCGATCAAAGGAGGAGAGGAACACCTCTCCCTCTTCTAGTGCCAGTCGTTCCACAATCTCGCGCCGCGTGGGGCCGTCAGCTGTCGCGGTCAGGGCAATGCGTGGCACGCCGGGAAAACGCTCATGCAGCAGGGTGAGCTGGCGGTATTCGGGCCGGAAATCATGCCCCCATTGCGAAACACAATGGGCTTCATCAATGGCGAACAGCGCAATATGTGCGCCTTCCAGCAAATACAGGAAGGAATCTGTCAGCAAACGCTCCGGGGCGACATAGAGCAGATCCAGCGCACCCTGCGCGAGATCGCGTTCCACCTGCCGGGCCTCGGCCAGCGAGAGCGACGAATTGAGCATCGCCGCCTTCACGCCCAGCTGGCGCAGGGCCTGAACCTGATCGTGCATCAGGGCAATGAGGGGCGAAACCACAATGCCCACACCGGGGCGCACAAGGGCCGGCACCTGATAGCAGAGTGACTTGCCGCCACCCGTGGGCATCAGCACCAGCGCATCGCCGCCCGCCACCACATGGTCCACAATGTCCTTCTGCCGCCCGCGAAAGGCATCATAGCCAAACACATGGCGCAGCACCTGCTCCGGGCTGGCACCGGGTTCAAGAACGGGCGGAGAGGAGGGAATCGCTGAGGCTGGGGCGGTGGACATGAGGGGCCTTATAGCCCTCATGCCACCAGTCGCAATGTGTGGAGGCGTGGGAGCGCTCAAACCTCGAACGAATCTCCCGAGGCCGGCACAGCCACTTTCACCGGGTGGCCTTCCAGCTCGGCCACGAATTCGGAGGCATCTGCCGCCAGAATGGGGAAGGTGCCGTAATGGCAGGGCACGACCACTTCCACCCCCGGCAAAAAGCGCTTCACGGCCAATGCCGCAACCTTCGCGCCCATGGTGAAGCGGTCACCAATCGGGAGAATAACGACCTTGGGCTGATGAATCTCGTTCAGCAGGGCCATGTCGGAGAAAATATCAGTATCGCCCATATGCCACACGGTCGGCTCACCCGGTGCCTTGATGATGAGGCCGGTGGGGTTGCCCAGATATTCGGAAGGGGTGCCCGGCCCGCCGGAAGAATGATCCGCCCGCACCATGGTGACGGTGAAACCGCCCATATCCACTGTGCCGCCGGTGTTCATCATCACGGCCGTTTCGCCTGCGCCCTGTCCGCCAAGCCATGCGCAGACCTCGGGATTCGTGACCACCGGAATATCCACGCCACGCTCCTTCGCATGGGCGACAATGGCCGGGGTATCGCCCACATGGTCTGAATGACCATGGGTGAGCAGAATATGGGTTGCGCCGCGTGTGGCGTTCTCAATGCCGGCGGTGAAGCTGGGATTGCCGGTGTAGAAAGGGTCGATGAGGACGCCCTTGTCTGCAAAATCAAGGCGGAATGCGGCGTGGCCGAACCAGGTGATCTTCATGCGATGCGCCTTTCGGTAGGTCCCAATGGGGCTGTGCCTGAGGATATACCCGGCCGGAAAGTGGCCGGGACATATTCGGCGCGGAGTATCCGGGAAGAGGCGTGCGCGCGCAATGATGAGCCTGAATGTTCAGCGCGGCAGTCTGTATCTGATGGTCAGAGAGGCGCCGCGACCACTTTCCGGGCTGGAAATGATCTCAGCATTTCCCTTGCGATGCTCTGCCCACATCACATTGCAGCATGTGGGCATGGCGTGATGCTGGCCGGGGGCGGGAGGGTAGCCTCCGGCAGCGCGATGCAGTTCGCCGGCATTGATCTCAATATGGGGCGCACCCTGCCTCCTCGCGCGCTCCATCTGCGTGGCAAGTTCGATTCGGAAGTCAGCACTGCCGGGCATGTTCTGTTTCCTGTTTCTGAAGGGCCGTATCTTCATATCATGGGCATGCGCATCAGGTTTCAGGAAGGCTTGCCTCTGCTTTTCTGGACAAGAGAACGCGCCATCGCTAAACGAACCCGGTTGCGGTCCCTATCTCATGCAGGCAGTGTCATATGTCTTGCATGGTGACGTGGCACCGAGCGGGCGGCATCTGGCTGCGGTTTCTCGCGCGCGGATGCCAAATTGTGAAATTCGCCGGTGCGCACATGCGTTTCCGGCCCTCAAGCGTAATGGTGGCCGGCATATGAGCGGCGTGAACGAGATCCGGTCGACTTTTATCGATTACTTCGTCAAGAACGGGCATGAGGCCGTCGCCTCCGCACCGCTTGTGCCGCACAACGACCCCACCCTCATGTTTACCAATGCGGGTATGGTGCCGTTCAAGAATGTCTTCACGGGCATGGAAAAGCGCCCCTATCAGCGCGCTGTGACCTCCCAGAAGTGCGTGCGTGCCGGCGGCAAGCATAACGACCTTGATAATGTGGGCTACACTGCCCGCCACCACACCTTCTTCGAAATGCTGGGGAACTTCTCCTTCGGTGACTATTTCAAGGACCGCGCCATCGAACTGGCCTGGAACCTTGTGACGAAGGAATTCGAACTGCCGAAGGACCGTTTGCTTGTCACCGTCTACAGCGAGGACGATGAGGCATTCGGCCTGTGGAAGAAGATTGCCGGCCTCCCGGATGACAGGATCATCCGCATCGCCACCTCCGACAATTTCTGGTCGATGGGTGATGTTGGTCCCTGCGGCCCGTGCTCCGAGATTTTCTTTGATCACGGAGACCACATCCCCGGTGGCCCTCCCGGCTCGCCGGATGAGGACGGGGACCGCTTTATCGAGATCTGGAATCTCGTGTTCATGCAGTATGAGCAACTGCCCGGTGGTGAGCGCGTGGCTCTGCCGCGCCCCTCCATTGATACCGGCATGGGGCTGGAGCGTATCTCCGCATTGCTTCAGGGCACGCACGACAACTACGAAACCGACATGATGCGCGCCATCATTGCCGAGGTTGCGGAGTTAACAGGCGTTAGCCCGGATGGGGCACACAAGGCCAGCCATCGTGTGATCGCCGATCATCTGCGCTCATCCGTCTTCCTCACTGCCGATGGCGTGCTGCCCTCCAATGAGGGCCGCGGTTATGTGCTGCGCCGCATCATGCGCCGCGCCATGCGCCATGCACAGATTCTGGGGGCGAAAGATCCGCTGATGCACCGTCTCGTGCCGGTGCTGGTGCGTGAGATGGGCCGGGCATACCCTGAGCTTCTGCGAGCGCAGTCTCTTTCCGAAGAAACCCTGATGCTGGAGGAGACACGCTTCCGTCGCACGCTAGAGCGCGGCCTCTCTATTCTGGAAGATGAGAGCGCTGGTCTGGTCTCTGGTGCGCAGTTCTCGGGCGAGGTCGCCTTCAAGCTGTATGACACCTATGGCTTCCCGCTGGATCTGACGCAGGATGCCCTGCGCGCCCGCAATATCAGCGTGGATGTTCCGGCTTTTGATACCGCCATGGCACGCCAGAAGGCGGAGGCCCGTGCCAACTGGTCCGGTTCCGGCGAGGCCGCAACCGATACCATCTGGTTCGGCATTCGCGACAAGGCAGGGGCGACCGAGTTTCTTGGTTATGACGCCGAGAAGGCCGAAGGCGTGATCGTCGCCCTACTGCGCGATGGTGCTGAAGTCGAAAGCCTCAAGGCCGGTGAAAAGGGCTTTGTGGTTCTGAACCAGACGCCTTTCTATGCGGAATCCGGCGGACAGGTGGGGGATACGGGTCGCTTCACGGGCGAGGGCGGCGTGGTAGCGCGTGTCTCCAACACCCTTAAAAAGCTGGGCGACCTGTTCATCCACGATGTGCAGGTGGAAGAGGGATCGCTCAAGGTTGGTACCGCTCTGGTGCTGGAAGTGGAGCATGAGCGCCGCAAGGCCGTGCGTGCCAACCATTCTGCCACCCATCTGCTGCATGAGGCACTGCGCCGCGTGCTGGGTGACCATGTGGCCCAGAAGGGCTCGCTGGTTGCGCCGGATCGTCTGCGTTTCGATTTTTCCCACCCCAAGCCGTTGAGCGCTGAGGAAGTGGCGGCGGTCGAGGATCTGGCGAACCGCTTTGTGCTGCGCAATGAGCCGGTGGAAACCCGCGTGATGGCGGTGGATGATGCCATTGAATCGGGTGCCCGCGCGCTGTTTGGCGAGAAATATGGCGATGAGGTCCGTGTCGTCTCCATGGGCTTCGATGACGGCAATGGCGCTCCCTATTCGGTAGAGCTGTGCGGCGGCACCCATGTGCGGCGTACGGGTGATATTGGCCTTGTGTCGGTGATCGGCGAAAGTGCCGTGGCGTCTGGCGTGCGTCGCCTTGAAGCGCTGACGGCAGATGCGGCCCGTCATCATCTGAATGCCAACAACAGTGCGCTTCAGGGGGCTGCGGCTATCCTGAAGGCTCCGGTTTCTGAAGTGGAGGAGCGCCTCGCCGCACTGGTCGAGGAGCGTCGCAAGCTGGAGCGTGAGCTTTCGGATGCCCGCAAGAAGCTGGCCATGGCCGGCGGTGGTGGCGCAGATGCGCAAGGCCCGGCTGTGGTTGAGGTGAACGGCGTGAAATATCTCGCCATCGCCATTTCCGGTGCGGATGCAAAGGATCTGAAGTCCATCGCCGATGAGGGCAAGACCAAGATCGGCTCTGGCATTGTTGCCGTTGCCAATGCTGCCGCAGATGGCAAGGGCGCCATTGTGGTGGGCGTGACAGCAGACCTGACAGAGCGCTTCAGTGCCGTGAACCTTGTGCGTGTCGGCTCTGAGGCGCTTGGCGGAAAGGGCGGCGGTGGCCGCCCGGATATGGCACAGGCGGGCGGGCCGGATGGCAGCAAGGCGCAGGCTGCGCTGGATGCTATCAAGGCTGCTCTGGAAGGCTGATCCTGCTGCGGATGCGCCCTGTGCAGCCGTAAGATAAGAAGCCGCATTTGCCATAGCCCATAGAGGTGAAGGCAAATGCGGCTTTTGTTTTTGATGGCAGCGATGAAGGTGGCAGCAAAGCTACGGACTGGCGTGCTGCATGTTGTGAGCAAGCAGAACGTTCCTTTTGCTTCAGAATTGCCCTTGGACACCTTGCCTGAACCCCATGCCTCGTGACAGATATGCCACAGGCGAGGAAGTGGGCAGGCTATGATCTACAAGCAAATCCGACGACGTATGTTCGATATCCTGGAGCGTGACACCACCGGGGACCGGATTGCGGATTGGGTCTATTATTTCCTTGTCGGCGTCATCGTCGTCAGCGTCATGGCGGCCATTCTGGCCACTGTGCCATCCTTGCCCTGGCGTGACAGTGTGCTGCTAAACACACTGGAACATTTTGCGCTGGTGGTGTTTCTGGTGGAATATGTTGCCCGCGTGTGGGCCGCACCGGAACACCCCCTGCGCCGGAGGCTGCCGGCATGGAAAGCGCGCCTGCATTATGTGGTGACACCCGCAGCTATTGTCGATCTGGTTGCGATTTTGCCGGTCATCCTTGCGCACTTCATGGATATCAGCCTGCAAACCCTGCTGGTTTTGCGACTTTTGCGGTTTTTCAAGCTGGCGCGCTACTCTTCTGGCTTCAATGCGCTCTATCTCGCTGTTCGGCATGAGCGTTATGCGCTTCTGGCCTGCTTCCTGATTTTGTCCGCCAGTGTATTGCTGACGGCAACAGCCGCCTATCTGGCCGAGCGTGGTGTGCAGCCAGATAAGTTTGGCTCCATTCCGCAGGCCATGTGGTGGTCAATCACCACGCTCACAACGGTGGGCTATGGCGATGTTATTCCAACAAGTGAAATGGGACGGCTGATTGGCGCATCAACCATGGTGATTGGCCTGCTCATGCTGGCCCTGCCCATCGCCATTATCTCGTCTTCATTTGCCACGCTTATTTCAAAGCATGATTTCGTCGTGACCTTCCCGATGATCTCGCGTCTGCCCCTGTTCAATGATCTTGATGCAACGGCCCTGTCAGACCTGTTGCCGCTTTTGTATTCCAGAAGCTTTGATCGTGGCCGGGCTGTTGTTGTTCCGGGAGAAACATCACATCGCATGTTTGTGGTGCTGGAAGGGCTGCTGGATGCAGAAATGGTGCATGGCCCCGTCTGTCTTGGGCCGGGTGATGTGTTTGGCACTGTTCCCGGGCTGGAGACTACGGCGCCCCCTCCTGATGCCGTACGTGCCATGACCAAAGTGCGCCTGTTGACCATTGATGCCGATGCCATGCGCGTCCTGATGCTCCGCCACCCTGAAATGAGGTCACGCTTTGCAGAAGCGGCAGGCCAGGTCGGGAATGCCGGTTCGTCCTCGCATTCCAAAACCTCTACTGGCACAGGCGCTTCTTCATAGGGCAATAAAAAGCCGCCGATGTTGCCATCGGCGGCTTGTCACTCAGGCAAGCTTGCCGCATGGCCCGGTTTTAACCGGGCCGGGCAGGAATCACGCAGCCATTGCCTTTTCAAGGTTCTCGGAAACCTTGTCGAGGAAGCCGGTGGTGGAGAGCCACTTCTGGTCCGCACCCACGAGCAGGGCCAGATCCTTGGTCATGAAGCCGGACTCAACCGTATCCACGCAGACCTTCTCAAGGGTGGCAGAGAACTTGGCCAGCTCATCATTGCCGTCCAGCTTGGCACGGTGGGAAAGGCCACGGGTCCAGGCGAAGATGGAGGCGATGGAGTTGGTGGAGGTCTCCTTGCCCTTCTGATGCTCGCGATAGTGACGGGTCACGGTGCCGTGTGCGGCTTCCGCTTCCACTGTCTTGCCATCGGGCGTCATCAGCACGGAGGTCATCAGGCCGAGCGAGCCGAAGCCCTGCGCCACGATGTCGGACTGCACGTCACCGTCATAGTTCTTGCAGGCCCACACATAACCGCCGGACCACTTGAGAGCGGAGGCGACCATGTCGTCGATCAGGCGGTGCTCATAGGTGAGGCCGCGCTTGTCGAACTCTTCCTTGAACTCGGCTTCATACACTTCCTGGAAGATATCCTTGAAGCGCCCGTCATAGGCCTTCAGGATGGTGTTCTTCGTGGAAAGATAGACCGGGTAGTTGCGGATCAGGCCATAGTTGAGCGAGGCGCGGGCAAAATCGCGGATCGACTCATCAAGGTTGTACATGGACATGGCCACGCCAGCACCCGGGAACTTGTAGACTTCCTTCTCGATCTTCGTACCGTCTTCGCCAACGAAGGAGACGGTGAGGGTACCCTTGCCGGGTACCTTGAAGTCGGTCGCGCGGTACTGGTCGCCAAAAGCGTGACGGCCAACCACGATCGGCTGGGTCCAGCCCGGCACGAGGCGCGGCACGTTCTTGCAGATGATCGGCTCACGGAAGATCACGCCGCCGAGGATGTTGCGGATGGTGCCGTTCGGCGACTTCCACATGTCCTTCAGGTTGAATTCTTCAACGCGGGCTTCATCGGGGGTGATGGTGGCGCACTTCACGCCCACGCCATGCTTCTTGATGGCTTCAGCCGCGTCAACAGTCACCTTGTCATTGGTGGCATCACGGTTCTCGACCGACAGGTCATAATATTCCAGATCGATGTCGAGATAGGGGTGGATCAGCTTGTCCTTGATGTACTGCCAGATGATCCGGGTCATCTCGTCGCCATCGAGTTCGACGACGGGGTTAGCCACCTTGATCTTCGCCATTTGGACGGGCCTCTCGGATGCCTGCTGAACGCAGATGAAAACAATGAGGAATCACGGCACAGACTCAGTACAGAGTGCCGCCCGCTTTTCCTGAGCGAGGCCGCTATAGCATTGCCTTGGTGCATTTCCCAAGCGGCAAAGCGTAGCCTTCAACCTTTCGCCTATGCACAAGGCTCGACGGATGGGGACGAGCGTGCGACAGATGCACCAAAACAGGACGATGACATGTCAGGTGCTGGAACGGATAGTACAAAACCCTGGATCGCCGGTGGGCCGGTTGTGATCCTTGTTGAGCCGCAGCTCGGTGAAAATATCGGCTCGGCGGCGCGGGCCATGGGCAATTTCGGGCTGGCGCGCCTGCGGCTGGTCAACCCGCGAGACGGCTGGCCAAATGAAAAGGCGCGTATTTTCAGTGCCGGGGCAGACCGGGTGCTAGAGGACGCGCAGGTCTTTCCTGATTTGCGCTCTGCCATGAGTGACATCAAGTTTGCCTTTGCCGCAACCGCGCGCGAGCGGGGTATGACGAAGCCTGTGCTGGGGGCAGATCAGGCTGCTGCGCAGACTCACCAGCTTATGGCAGGTGGAGAGGATGTTGCGCTGGTATTCGGCCGTGAGCGCACGGGCCTGTACACCGAGGAGGTGTCATTGTGCGATGCCATTCTCACTTTACCGGTGAACCCGGCCTTTGCCTCGCTCAACCTTGGCATGTGCGTGGCGGTGAGTGGCTATGAGTGGTTCAAGGCCGGGGTTGATGGTGCGCTGCCTTTTGCCTCAATGGATAAGTCTCCGCTCGCGGACAAGCAGGATCTGTTTGTCTTTTTCGATCATCTGGAAGGTGCATTGGAAAGTTCCGGCTTTTTTCGCTCGGCAGAAAAGCAGCCATCCACGGTTCGCAATATCCGCAATATCTTCCATCGGATTGGCTTGACCAAACAGGATCTGGCCACCCTTCATGGGGTGGTGACGGCTTTGGAAGAGGGGCGCGAAGGGCGCGAGGCACGCAAGCTGGCGAACAATGCCGCGGCAGAAGAGCGGCAGAAGGCCAAGGCTGCCTTGCGGGATGGAACTGCTTCCAGAACGTGCGCAGGGCCGGACGCTTCGGGGGAATGATGCGGCTCGTTGTTTTCGCTGGATGGCCTGCTCAAAATCCCCTTCAGGTATATTCATATAAAGATATATCTGTATACCATTAGGTCTGAATATCTGGTTTTTCTGTAACTCCAAGGCTTGCAGAGCTGTATCACACATTTCAGATTGAACAGGTCACCTGACTATACCCATAAAAAAACCCGGCATCGCTGCCGGGTTTTTTATCAGCTTGTCTTGATGCGCACGGGGCGCAACAGGAAGGCGGGGAGGTGGGACATATCCGCCGGCTCATTTGCTGTGTTGCGGTCCCGGCGCGGTGCGCGGGCCTCGCCATTATTGTCTTCACGAGGCTGGCGCCGCTGACGCTCAGGCCGCTCGGCCCTTTCGCTGCGCTCGACCTGTTCCGTGCGTGCTGGCCGCTCAGGGCGTTCTGCACGGGCAGGGCGCTCAGGAGCGGTGCGCTCACGGCTTTCTGCCTTCGGCTCACTCTTGCGGCTCTCGCGGGCCTCACGCGGCTCTTTTTCAACCTTGCGCTTGCCACGCAGACGGGTGCTGTCGCGCCCCTCACGTTTCTGGCTCGCCGGAGGAGCATCCCCGAGAGGCTCACCCTGCCAGGTGACGGCATTGCCGATGAGCTTTTCAATCGCGGCCAGAGATTTGGCATCCGCATGGGTCACGATGGAATAGGCGGTGCCTTCACGCCCGGCGCGTCCGGTGCGCCCGATACGATGCACATAGTCTTCCGCATGATGGGGCACATCATAATTGAAGACGTGACTCACCTCGGGAATATCCAGCCCTCGCGCCGCAACATCGGAAGCAACGAGAAGGGTGGCCTCGCCAGCGCGGAATTCATCGAGAGCCTTGATCCGCGCATGCTGGTCCATATCACCATGCAGGGCCACGGCATTGAAACCGTGTTTTTGCAAGGAGCGGAGCAGAACCGCGACATCCCGCTTGCGATTGCAGAAAATGATACCGTTCTGCAATTTATCGCACTGACGGATCAGATTGCGCAGCACATCGCGCTTCTCATAATCCTCGGAGCGGGAGGCGACCAGAAGCTGGGTCACCGTTGCGGCGGTTGATGACGCGCGCGCCACTTCAACCCGTGCCGGGTTGGAGAGGAACTGCTCCGTCAGGCGCTGGATCTCCGACGGCATGGTGGCCGAGAAGAACAGGGTCTGGCGGGTAAAGGGTACGAGCTTGCAGATGCGCTCGATATCCGGGATGAAGCCCATGTCCAGCATGCGGTCGGCCTCGTCGATGACAAGCACCTCAATGCCGGAAAGCAGCAGACGGCCGCGCTCCACATGATCCAGCAGGCGACCGGGGGTGGCAATAAGCACATCCACGCCGCGCAGCAGCTTCGTATCCTGATCGCCAAACGAAACGCCACCAATCAGCAGCGCCACGTTCAGCTTATGGTTTTTACCGTAGCGGGTAAAATTCTCTTCCACCTGCGCCGCGAGTTCGCGGGTTGGCTCAAGGATCAGGGTGCGAGGCATGCGAGCCCGCGCGCGGCCCTGCTCAAGCAGCGTCAGCATGGGAAGGGTAAAGGCCGCCGTCTTGCCCGTGCCTGTTTGGGCAATGCCGAGCACATCCCGGCGCGCCAGCACATGCGGAATGGCTTCGGCCTGAATGGGGGTAGGCTGGGTATAACCAGCATCGGCGACTGCCTTGGCGACTTTGTCGCTCAGGCCGAGTTCAGAAAAGGGGCCGAGTTCGGAAAATGACATTGCATCTTTTGGATGCGGCTGCGCGCCGTTGATCGAACGTCCCGTGCCGTACGGGCGCAAACGAGTGGTCGTCGGTCGGCGCACTTGGATTCGACATATCTCGGACGACGTCGGCAAAATAGGTGAAATGGACGCCATGTCAATGCTTGCGCTGTGTTCCCGGCAAAAAACCACTGAAACCATCGTTTGAACAGGTATTTGCTCCCCTTGCGGCAGCTTGACCAGAGGCTGGACAAGGCTCAGGCTGGAAGAACCTGCCTTGTTTTGCGTGTGTGATGCCCTTCCTTCTTGTTTTTGGCCTTGCCGCTTTTGCCAGCTCCTTTTCCATGCGCACTGTTGATCCGATGCTGAATATTCTGGCAACGGATCTTAAGGTGAGCGTGCAGGATGTTGCGCTACTGGCAACAGCCTTCACCTTGCCATATGCCGCGATGCAGCTGGTTTTTGGTCCCGTTGGTGATGCCATGGGCAAGGTTCGGCTGATCCGTATCAATCTGGTCATGCTGGCTGTAGGGCTTGTGGCATCCGCGCTGGCCGCAGGCCATGGGAGCCTGCTTGTCGCACGCATGTTCTCGGGGGCATTTGCCGGCGGGATCATTCCTGTGGTGCTTGCTGCGGTGGGAGACCGGGTTCCGTTTTCGGAGCGTCCTCTCGCCCTCAGCCGCATCCTGCTGGCGCTGGTGACTGGCCAGCTGGCAGGTTCGACTGTCGCGGGTTTTATTGCGGAATGGGTGGGCTGGCGCGAGGTTTTCTGGACTTCAGCCGGCATTGCGATACTGGCGGCGCTGGCGGCCATTTTTGGCCTGCAAGAAAGCCGTAGCGGGGAGAGCGTTTCCGTGCGGGCCGCATTGGAACGTTATGCGCTTGTGATGCGCAACCCATTGTCTCTCAAGGTATATGCGGTTGTCGCCATTGAGGGTGGGCTGATTTTCGGCGCATTCCCCATGGTTGCGCCCCTGATGGTTTCCCATGCCATTGGCGATGCGGTAGAGGCGGGAGTTGTGCTCGCCGTGTTTGCCGTGGGTGGTGCCCTTTACTCGTTCGCCGTGCAGTTTCTGGTCCGCACTTTGGGGCTAGGGCGCATGGCGGGGATAGGGGCTGTTCTGGTGGGGCTGTTTCTGGCTTCGGCCGCTGTGGCGGGAACCTTGTTGGGCGCGGTCATTCTGTTTGGCCTTGCCGGTTTCACCTTCTACATGATCCACAATATGTTGCAGATTCTGGCGACCGAACTGGCCCCGGAGGCGCGCGGTTCTGCGCTGGCACTGTTTGCCACGGCCTTTTTTCTGGGACAGGCCATAGGTGCCATTGCTCTGGCTGCGCTGGAGCCGTGGATTGGCCCGCAATGGGTGTTTATTCTGGCGGGAGCAGGCATGGTTTTTCTGGCCTGGCCCGCATCTCGTCTCCCGCCAAAAGCCCCGCGCTGAGGCGGGGCGAGATCAGTCGTCCTCTTCCGGTGAACGCATGCGCTGGCGCACTTCATGAACAGCATCACGCAAGACATTCAGGCCCGCACCCGGCTTTACAGCCTCTGTCGCCAGATGGCGGCGATAGAGCCTTGAGCCACGTTTTCCGCCAAACAGGCCCAGCATGTGGCGCGTGACTTCGGAGAGGCGGCCGCCTCCTTCCAGATGTGTTGCAATATAGGGCTCAAATGCCTTGAGCGCCTCGAACGTATCGCTATGCGGGGCCGGTTTGCCATAGAGGCGCGGGTCTACCTCATGCAGTAACTCGGGTTCGTGATAGGCAATGCGACCGAGCATCATGCCATCCAGAGCCGTATCATCTGGTCCGCCACAGGCCTCAAGGCCTTCATCTATGCTTTTCAGGCCGCCGTTCAGGGCAATGGGAATATGGGGAAGACGTTTTTTGAGACGCCGCACCCGATCATAATCCAGTGGCGGAATATCGCGGTTCTCGCGCGGAGACAGCCCTTTGAGCCAGGCCTTGCGGGCATGGACCACAAGAGCATCCGTTCCTGCTGCAATCACCGCATCCGCCAGTGTATCAAGCGCTTCTTCCGGGTCCTGATCGTCAACGCCGATACGACACTTGACCGTGACCGGAATGGCGACGACAGCTTTCATCGCCGCAACGCAATCTGCCACCAGCGCCGGTTCGCGCATGAGGCATGCCCCGAAATTGCCACCCTGAACGCGGTCTGAGGGGCAGCCGACATTCAGATTGATCTCGTCATACCCAAAGTCGGAACAGATTCGTGCAGCTTGCGCCAACTGGGCAGGGTCACTGCTTCCGAGCTGGATGGCAACGGGATGTTCCGTCTCATTGAAACCAATAAGGCGTTGCCTGTCGCCATGAATAACGGCCAGCGCGGTCACCATTTCCGTATAGAGCCGTGCATGATGCGAGAATGTACGGTGGAAGGCGCGACAGTGCCTGTCAGTCCAGTCCATCATGGGGGCTACGGAAAATTTATAATCTTTTGTTATCAAAATGATACGACCTATATACCCAGCGAAAACGCCCTAAAAACTCGTCTCATTGGCTACCATTTTACGCCATTTCAGCCCATTTTACTGCTGCCAGTACGGCGGCGCAGTGCCGTTCGGGGGTGTGCAGTACCGGAATATGACTGACGATGGGGACGATTGTAACACGCAAGCGCAAAGATGGCTCTGTAAGCTATCAGGCGCAGATTCTTATCAAGCGCGCTGGCGTGATTGTCCACCGGGAGGCGCAGACCTTCGAGCGCAAACAGGCGGCTTCTGCATGGTTGGAAAAAAGAGAAAAATCTCTTTCCATGCCGGGTGCGTTGGAGCGGATCAATGCGCAGGACCCGACATTGGATGAGGTCATCCAGCACTACATAATCGACAGCCAACGTCCGTTGGGTGACACCAAGAGACAGGTCCTGAGCGCTATTCAGAAATTCTCTATCGCGTCGCTGCGGTGCTCGCAGATCAATAGTGTGGCGATAGTGGATTTCGCGAAGGAGAAGCTGGCCACGGGGGTCCAGGCCCAGACGGTGGAGAATTATCTCTCGCATCTTGCGGCTATATTCGTCATTGCCGAACCAGCGTGGGGCTACCCATTGCGAAAAGATGAGATGGAATCGGCGCGTGTGGTGACGAGGCGCATGGGGCTGACGAGCAAGTCACGTCACCGCGAGCGGCGGCCAACTCTGGATGAACTTGATAGGTTGTTGACCTATTTCAGGCTGCACCGTCGCTGGCGCCGTACTGCGCGGCCAATGCAGTACATCATCGCCTTTGCACTCTTCTCAGCCCGGCGACAGGATGAGATAACGCGGCTCCTGTGGTCAGATTTGGATGAGGACGGTGGGCGGATTCTCGTCCGCGATATGAAGCATCCTGAAGACAAGGACGGGAATCATATCTGGTGCGATATCCCCAAGCCGGCACTCGATATAATCCGGCTGATACCGCGCAAAAAGGCCCAGATATTCCCATACAGAACCTCGACGATCAGCACGGCTTTCACGCGAGCCTGCAAGGTCCTGAACATAGAGGATCTGCGTTTCCACGATTTGCGCCATGAGGGGGTCAGCCGTCTGTTTGAGATGGGGTTGAGCATCCCTCAGGTCGCGACTGTCTCTGGCCACCGTTCATGGTCAAGTTTGCAGCGCTATACCCACCTGCGCAAGACAGGGGATAAATATGCGAATTGGGTGTGGTTTGAGACGCTCAAGGAGCAATCAATGGTTGATTTATCAGCCTGACTATGTGGCAGGCTGATAAATCGGTCCTCCGTCATCCCGGCTGTAACCATACCCGCAAGAGCCAACTGGTGGGGGCAAAGCGTCATTGCTGACTAGGCGCTTGCTAACTGTTGGCACTCCTTCCGTGCCGCCTCAACGCGCCTGTCGAGATATTGTGCCAAGTCATTCAAGTGCACCCCTTTGGCGCATTTCTGGCTGGCTTCCATCCTCACGAGAGGGATAGCGAGATCGCCCAATGAAACCTTGCGGATGAATTTATCTGGAGTGAGATGGCTGAAATAGTCGCGGCACACCCATTCCACCGGGATAATTGCGCGCCCTTCGTACTGGGCCATCAGCAGGAATGCTGTGTTCATTCTCGCACCTCCGGTTTCAGCCGGAACAGCCGGGCCTTCAGGTTTTTGGTGCCCGCAATTGCCCTGCCGACTTCTGAAAGGTCGCCCTCATCAGCTTTCATCCAGATTCGGCCACCCCGCAGAAGGTTTTCATGGTGCCGGACACTCGTGCGGAGTGTGTCGACTTCTGCCTTTGAAAGGCGGATGGTGTAGGGGCGTGTTGTCATGGTTCACCCTCCGCATGTTGTTGGGGGATTTTGGCTTGCGCCGCGCTCTTCATGCAGCGCTTGCGCGTATGCGCTGTCCGATATGCTGGCTGTGACAGCCTGAATGTGGCGGACATCCAGCTTGCGGCGGTTCATGGCCTTCTTCACCAGCCGTCGGCAGCGCGCGAGCGTGGCGCGGAGGTCATCATTCGTCATGCTGAGATGCCCCCACCTCGAACAGCCCAAGCTGCCCTTTAAGCGGGCGGAAGGGCAGTGGGTGAACATCCTCCAGCACCAGCCCGTAGGGTCCGAAAAACCATTCGGACGGGTGGTTGGTGACGCACGCTGTCAGCCTGGCCTTGCCGACAATCCCGCCTCTTTCCAGTTCATCTGGCGGGGGCACGGTGAGTCCGAGCGAGGCTGCAAAATTGCGACACTCCTTATATTCAGCGAGGGTCATGCCCTTTGCGGCGTGGATCAGCAGAGGCCCTGTGTAGGGTGTCCACCACGTACGGTTTTCAACGGGTTTGCCGTGCAGGATGCACCACGCCCACGGCTGGCGGATGGAAATGGCTTTCATGCTGCTGCCCCATCATTAGTCGTGCAGCATTTTGCGGGAGCAAGGGCGGCGCGGGCGTGGATCGCGGCCATGATCTCCTTGACCACGGTCCATGGCACGGGGATGCTTACTGTTTCCCAAGCGTCATCATCGTCGTCATCGTCAGATTCAACGCGCTGCTCATAGCTGATGTGGAATTCATCCCAGTACGCCGCCTTGGTGCCGCCGCTGGGGGTGAGGGCTTCTGTTAGCCGCGCATTCTCAGCCCGCAACCGCGCCAGTTCCTCGCTTTCGGCGGTCTTATCTAACTGGCGATCAACGTACCCCCTTAGCCCGGGCATCGCCTGCCAATTTTGGATGAAATACTCGACATCTGCGGGGAATGTCTCTCGATCTTTTTGGCCGCACCACTCCAACGCAGCCTTATATACCGCGTTCTTAAGAGATTGATCGCGCACATGGGTGAGGGCGGCTTGCCAGCAAGCTTCGAGCGCGGACAGGGGATCACTGTAAGCCTGCGCGGTCAGAGTGTTAATGAAGTGGTGCAGGCCCTTCCGGTCGGCTTCATTCATTTCAGCCATCATTAAACCCTCATTGGCATGAGCACGGCGCGGCCATCCTCACGCCCTTCCGGGGTGATGAGGGCGGGGCTGCCGGCATCGGTCAGAGTGAAGCGCACCCGTTTGGCCTGGAGCGCGGAGATGATGTCCAGCACGTAGCGGCCGTTGAACCCGATCTGGAGCGGCTCGCCCTCGTAGGCGATATCCAGCGTGTCGGTGGCATCGCCTGAATCGGGGTTCGCCACTGTCAGGGTCAGGGTTTGCGGGGCCGGCTCGCCAAAACTGAACTTCACGGCCCGGGCGCGCTCAGCGGATACCGTGATGACGCGATCCACCGCCGCTGCGAGTTCTACAGCATCAATAACTGCCGTGCGCTCGCCACCCGGGGGGATGACGCGCGTGTAATCCGGATAGGTGCCATCAATCAGCTTGGTGCTGAATTCAGTGACGCCCGCTGTCAGCGTGAGGTGCGTTTTGCTGATGGCGAGGCGCGCGGCCTCATCATCCAGTGGGCGCAGCAGGCGGGCCATGGTTTCCACCGCCTTGCGGGGGATGATGACCGGAGGCAGGCTGGCGGCACCTTCCGGCGTGGGGAGGGTCTGCAGCCCCAGCCGGTGGCCATCCGTTGCCACGGCGGTCAGCTGAGGGCCACCCTCACCCGGCGCGATGTGGAAATAGATGCCGTTGAGATAGTAGCGCGTCTCCTCTGTCGAGATGGCAAAGGCCACCCGCTCAATCGCGGCCACCATCTGGCTGGAGGGCAGTTCAAATGTGGCGAGCGGCTCCGCGCCCGTAAATGCGGGGAAATCCGCCGGGGCAATGGTGGGCAGATGCAGCCGCGTGCGGCCCGCACGCAGGGCAATGCGCGGCTCACCATCTGCCTGCTCAAGCGTTACCTTCTGCCCGGCGGGCAGTTTTTTGGCAAAATCAATCAGCGTTTTGGCAGGCAGGGTGGTTTCACCCGGCCGGGAGATTTCTGCCCGCGCGCGCGTGGTGATGGCTGCATCCAGATCCGTGCCGGTGATGTGCAGGTGTTTGCCTGCGGCCCGGAGCAGCAGATTGCCAAGAATGGGGACGCTGTGGCGCTTTTCAACCACGCGATCTGCGCGGTCGAGAGCGTGGGTGAGGGCTTCCTTGTCGAGGGTGAATTTCATCACACCCTCCAACGCGCGAGGTGGGCTTGAGCCTGCGCCGATGTTTCCCGATGAGCCGCGCCGTAGCCAGAGGCCTCACGTTCCAATTCATCAATAATCCGCGCGGCATCTTGAATCTGAGCCCGGTAGAATTCCTCCACCCACCCGTGATCCAGCACAGTTCGACCGCTGGGCGTGCCGACACTAAAGATTCTCTGAGGGTTACTGACTGGGACCGTGCGGACATCAATTTTAATGCCGCGTTCTTTTGCCAGCCTTTCCACCCGCCGCGTTTCATTTTGCGTCGTGCATATTACGCGGTCGCCATCCTTGAGGCTTTCCACCAGATTGGTGGTACGGCCAGTGGAGCGGGCTGCTCTGAAGTAAATCTCTGCTACGGCCGATAAAGCGGCCCCGATTCCGAATTGATCGGCCATTTTGTAATCTCCGAGTAGGATGCGCCGCCGGTTCGGCTGGGCTTTCCCGGGCCAGCCGGAGCCAGCGGCGCTTTCCTGCCCGGCGCGGTCAGGGCTTGCGCCGGGCAGAAACGGGTGGGGCAGACAGGGACTGCAGATCAGGCCGCCGGCATTTCCGGCTTGCCCTCGAAGGTGGGCAGGCTGGTTTCCTTGCCGGCCTTGGCCAGATCCTGCTGCACGCGGTCGCGCAGGAAGAATTCCCAACGGTAGAGCTGATAGAACCACACGATGGCTCCGCCCTTGATGCGGTAGCGCAGGCGGGCGGGGATGCGGATGGGCACGGGCTCGCCGCTGCCGGGGAGGAAGGCCGCGACAGACACCATGAAAATGCCGGGGATGACGACGGGCTCACCCTTGCCATTCATGTGCTCGGTGGTGAATTCCACCTGCCGTTCGCCGCTCTGTAGGCGCGTGCCCTGCTTCACGGTTGCAGATACGAACACCTCAAGCTGCCGGGACAGGTCGAGCAGCTCTGCCGGGGTGGCAAACTTTTCACGGAACATCTGTTCGTAGTACGTCGCCTCACCATCATATGGGACCGATAGCTCTCCCGCATGCTCTTCGAGGAAGGCGGCGAACTCTTCCTGATCGAAGGGCTTTGCGTTCTTCCCGATCCAAGCCTTGAATTCCTCGGTGAGGGGGAATGCGTAGGCAATGCGGTGCTGGCCCCAACGGGCGGTGCCGTCCGTATTGTGATAGTCAATCACGGCGGTGAGCTGCGGCTCCGGCCATGCGGTTGTGGCGAAAATGACAGAGCCGGCATCCTTGTGGCGGTTGGTCATGTCAATGAAGCTGGAGAGGGTGTCCGTCTTCACGGTACCCTTGCGCCGCATCTTCGGGCGCGCCTCTTCCAGATGCTCGATGACCGGAATGACCTGCTGGAAATGCCGGTCCCACAGCACGGGCACGCGCGCGGGCAGGCCCGGCTCAAGCCCGTCGGTGGGAATGAGGATGACTTCCGGCTTGCTGGCCTCGCGCGCCAGTTCGGCGATGCGCTCCACTGCCGGGCCTTCAAGGGCGGAGGCGGTGGCGGGGGCTTGGGCATAGGCGGCAAGGCTGCCGGTGGTCGTGGTTTCAGACATGATGAGCCTTTCAGGGCTGTGGGAAAGGGGTGTCAGGCCGTCTCGGATTGCCGGACGGGGAAGCTGTCACGCGGGCCGAACATGTCGGCCTGGCTGGGATGCTCGACAGAAAGCGCGCCATCCACGACCCAGAAAGCCGCGCCGTTGAAGGGTTTTTCCTTCGGCAGCTTGGTGTCCACCTTGGGCACCACCTCGTAACGGTCGGCCATTTTCTTCACCGTGACGGTGAGGGTGACGCTGCCGGAGGCGATGTCATCTGGGTGCTCTTCGAGCGCGGTGATGACGCGGGAGAGTTCGGTGTCTAGCTTTTCCTCCACCTTGCCGCGCTGGATGAGCCCAACGGACTGGAAGAAACTGCGGATGAGACGGGCCATGCGGGTATCCTCACGCGGCGGGTTTGAGGTGGGGGAAAAGCAAATAGAGGCGGGCGCGCCATTCATCGGCGGCCTTGGGCCACGGCCACACCGTGATGCGGCCCCGCACAGGTAGGGGGCGGGCATTTTCGACGGCGGCGACCCATGCCATGGGCGGTTTGCCCAGCAGCTGGTCACGCTCCAGCCGCAGCATGGCGAGACCCCAGATTTCCACGTCTCGCGCGATTTCCGGGGGCAGGGGCCACGACATGCCGGCGGCGGCGTAAATCGCCTGGTCGAAATCCTCTTTGATCTCGCGCCGCGCCACATTGTAGAAGGCCGCGCCGACGCCGGGCTTGATGCCGCTGGTGCGCGCGAAGCGCTCAACCCGCATCGCCATTGCCTCATTGAGAGGGCGCGGTTCATCCTTCACGTATGCCTCATGGGCATCGTGCAGCAGGAACGCGCGGGCGAGGGCGGCATCATCCGAAACGCGCAGGATGAGATCGACACCCAGCACGCAATGCTGCGCGACACTGTAGGCACCCGAGCGGACATGGCCGCCAAATCGGGGTTCCCGTGCCAGCGCCTCGGCCACGTCGGTGTGGAGGTCGATCATCTCCGGGGTCGGCTCCATGAGATCGACAACGCGGGATGTGCCGGTCTGGAGCCACGGATTGTTGTGCGCGGGGCTCATTGCAGCGCCCCGGTACGGATCAGGGAATAGGCGGTGACAGCCAGTGCGGCCACGAGGCCCATGAAAATGGGGGTCTTGAGGCTGGAGATATGGATAGGGTCACGCATCGGCGGCCTCGCTCACAGGGATGAGCAGAGGGCGCTGGCGGTTGGTGAGCCCGAGCGTGAAAGAGGCATCGCCCCAGCGCAGGAACTCGATGTCAGCGGTTTCGTCCTCACCGGGCGACATGCGGCCAGCGATGGCTGCGACCAGATCTGCCAGCGTGTCCGAAATGCTTTCAGGTTCACCGACTTCGCCCACATAAGTGAAATCTTCGGGGATATTCACGCTTGAATGGGTGCCATCTGAACGCACCGTGATGGCGTGGCGGCCCAATTGGTCGAGGTAGGTGAAGGCCAGCGTATCCCCGATATCGACGGTCTGTTCCGCATCCGGGAATCTCTCCTCCTCATCGGCTTCAACGGAGCCGAAGAGGTAAGACCCGTCATCCTGCTCGTGCAGCCAGTCTTCGGGCTTCATGCGCGGCTGCGGCGTGACTTCATCGGTGAGATGAGAGGGCCACCAGAGGCGCGGGTTCGCTTCATCACTCATTATGTTCTCACGCGGCTGGGGGGAGAGGCGCGCCGGTGGCGGGCATCTGCGCGGGGGTGGGGTGGGAGAGCGGCAGGATTTGCCCGCCGCGCGGCATGGGTGCCTCAAGCCCGGCCAGCCGGGCAGCGGAAAGCGTGATGGCGCGGTCCATCGTGCGGGCCAGAGGCGGGGTAATGCGCGGGTCCTGCCGCAAATCACCCAGCCAGCGGGCCATGAAGCTGGCGGCGTGGGTGTTGCCCTGCCGGCCCGCTTCCAGCATGGCCTGCGAGGTTTGCCAGACCTGCCGCAGCAGGGCACCGGGGCCGGGGCCAGCCGGGGCGTAGGTGATGATGGTTGCGCCTGCCATCACGCGGCCTCTGGCATTGCGGTGGTGAGGTCTACAGGGCCAGCAATGCGGCGGGCTTGATCGATATTTTCGACGATCTCAGCCTCACAGAAGCCGGCGCGGGCCAGATCGTGCTGGTCGCACATCCCCTTCGCTGCAAACTGTTCGCGCATGACGGCGGCCATCCGCGCGGGCGTTTCATCCAGTGCCGGGGCTGGCTGGTCGGGGTGTGGGACGTGTCGGGTGGGGGTGCCGGGCATGTGGGGTCTCCATGAGCGTGTTCAGCTCGATGGAGATTGTGTACATGTATCGTGTTAATCATGTCAACATCAAATATGTATACGAGAGGTGGTTTCACATGCGTTCGGCGCGCGTGAATAACGCGCCTGCTGAGCACTCAGGGTTGTGTTATAGGTGTCCCGGAGACGTTTCGGGGTAACAAGATGTCCGGTGTGTTGAGCGTGCTCATCCTGTTGGGGCTGGTGCTTTTTGTTGTTCTCGTAAGATGGAGGGGAACTGGTGGTCCGGCGACCTCGGCTGAGCCGGCATCTTTTGCGGGTAACTCTCAGAAGGTGACCCACATCATTGAGTATGCGGATGCCTTCGGAGAGGTGACTGTCCGGGGTATCTCAGTCCGCCGCGTTTCCCAGAAGGCTGATGGCATATTGTATGTCGAGGCATTTTGCCTGTTACGGACGGAGGACCGCACCTTTCGTGCAGATCGCATACTGGCGCTCAAGGAGTGGCCTGCGGGAAAGGATTTCCTGAACCCGCAAATCTACTTTTACCACTGGCCCGGCAAGAGGGTGCAGGCCCCCAGAGCCGCCCCCAAAGCACCCGCGCCAGTTCGCAAGGCGGCGGAGCCTCCCGCAGGGCATCAGAAGGTTATGGACCACGCCCGGCGCGGCTTGCGGGTTTTGATCTGGCTGGCCAGAGCAGACAAGGATCTCTCCTCGCCTGAGGAGGAGGTTATGCTTGCGTGGGTTCAGTATCGTGCCGCCTTCCAGCAGGGCGGCATGCTGGAATGGAGCCGCTCAACAGCTCTCGATTGGGTCCGGTCTGAGAAGGTTGTTTTCGCGGATGTGGAGCGGGAAATCTCGGGCATGGGTCAGGCCGAAAAAGTGCATCTGCTTGAGACGCTTGAGGACCTGATGCTTGCGGATGGCGAGAAGTGCCGCCTTGAGGCCGGGCGGGCCAAGCGGATCGCGGCGCTTTTGCCTGCGAGATAACGGGTGTTTCCCGCTCTAGATTTTCCAGCGGCACTTTTTGCAGATTTTGTCACCATCCCGCATGCCGTTGCTCAAGGCCAGAATAATCCAGACAGGTATCCAGAGCCCGCCTGTGACTATCGAGAGAAGCAGATGCAGGATGTGGGATGTGCTGCGGCGCGTAATGGTGTGCTGGGTTCCGCACTGGGGGCAGATAACAGTTTCGTACCTAGATGCCATTATCGCGCGCCCCCGGCCTCGTTCATGTATGCACTACCACGCTGAAACCGCAGGTTGGATTCATTTTTAGTATGGTTGTCGGCGGCCTGATTTTTGCGCCGCTCTCCATTCCCATGGCCTTTCAAACCGGGTGCCCCATAGCCCGGACTTTTGCGCCTTGGCATCTGCTTCCTCAGCCCTGTAAACCCGCCCGGGCCTCATGAAAGCCAGCGCCCAGCCATCCCGCACCATGGTTGCGCCGATGTCCCGCCCCCTGATTGAGCAGCGGGCCAGTGTCCGCCGGTATCGGTCTGTTCCCAGTGTCTGGCAGGATACTGGCTGGGTTCCGATCATGTCTGCGAGGTGGAATGCCGCCTGTTTCCCGCACCTGAAGTTTTGCCCTGTTGTCATGCTGGTGCAGGTCTGGCGGCTCTCGGGGGCATCAATCCCGGCCAGACGGATGCGGGTGCCGTGGATCTCAATCGTGTCCCCGTCAATGACGCTGGCGCGCCCGGTGATGGTCGGCTTTTCGGCCTGTGCGGGGGCGCAGAGCAGGAGCGTTGCGGCCAACAGCAGTGCGGTTCTCATGGCTATCTCCTGCGATAGGGCACAATCTCGGGCCGGGTGGCCTGCGGGATCTCAACAATCATCAGGTTGCGGCCATCGCCACCCTGGCTGCGGCAGTTGGGGCAGAACAGGCGGTCGCCCAGTGCTGTCATCGGGCTGGGGGTCCCGGGTGGGATCAGCCGCATGAACTGATGCGGAAAACGCACGCGCGAACGCCCGCAATCATTGCAGCGTATGAGTATGGAGCCTGTTTGAGGCTGCGGCTTCGAGGAGGTTTCGCCCATGTTGCATCCCGCCTGTTCCCTGTCCGTTCTATTCAATGCAACATTGCAGGGCGTTGTCGAATCCTCTTTTGGGTGTAGGTGGATTGTGGGGATAGTCAGCCCCGCAGGGAGCCGACCACCTTGTGAACGGTGAGAACGCGCTCAACCGGGAATGTGATAATTTTCTGCTGGCCCTCGGGCGGGTTGTGCTGGAGCAGCACCAGCTCGCTCGCTGTCTGGCGCATAAACTCTTTCACGAATCCATAGGGCGGCTCACCTGCCTCACCCCTGATCTGCACCAGCACCTCGTCACCGGCCGCCACGGGCCTGCTCGGGTTGATGTAGATGGTATCCCCCGGGCGGAATGCGGGGCGCATGGAATCGCCGTGCATATAGACGGCATAGGCCTCACGCACCGATTCCAGTTCGGGCGGGCATAGCACGTCCGCCACTTTGGTCCCGTTCAGAATGAATTTGCCGTCCCGCTCCAGCCCGCCTGCGGCATGGCCGTAAACGGGCAGCTTCCGGCGCGGAAACTCCACTGGCACAGGGTAGGAGGCATCAGGCTGGGGCGGGGCAGGGCTCTTGTCTTCCGCCGTGGCCTCCTGCGCCTGCATGTCAGAGTCGAGACCCAGCAGCCATGCGGCTGAAACCTTGTAGGCCCGGGCATATTCCCGCGCGTGGGCCTCGTTGAAGTCGTTCTGCCCGTTCTCATGCGCGGCATAGGTGGATGCCCCCCAGCCATGCCTGAGCGCGGCCTGCCGCGCGGAGGAAAAGAATCGCACGCGGGCGGCCTTCAGGCGGTCTTTTTTGGTATCGGGCGCATGTTCTGACATGGACGCATTTTCACGGATTATGTTTACATAAGTCATGTTGACACCATGAACATTGTTCGTGTAGATCAGTCTCATGGAGACGATTTCTGACCTCATGGACGCCTTTGGTGGCACGGCAGCCTTCGGGCGGGTGCTGGGCAAGGGCCAATCGACGGCTTCAGAAATGAAGCGGCGCGGCTCAATCCCTGTGATCCACTGGCCGATCATCATTTCCGCAGCGCAAGCGCGTGGAATATCGGGCGTCACGCCGGACCTTCTGATGCGGCTCCACGCATCCGAGGGGCTTCCCTCACCGCATGTCACCCCTTCGGAGCGCGCCGCATGAATGCCCCACCTGATTTGCGCGGCCTTTCGCGGCCCGAACTGGATGCCCTCGCTGAACGCCTTGAGGTGCTTGGCGTTCTGGACCGGCGCTTTGGCTCAATCGTCCTTTACCCCCGGCCGGGTGAGCGTGATTACCCGCTGACCCTGACCGAGACTCTGGGCGGGCTTTCCCCCGCCCGGCTGCGCGACATTTCCAGCACCACCACGCGGCTGGCGCGGCTGGCCATGCTGGATGGTTTGCTCTGTGGCGAGGCCTTGCTTCAGCCCCTCACCGATGAGGCTCTGCTCCAGCGCCTGAGCGAAGTCGCGTGCGTGGTTGCGCAAAAAGGCATCGCCGGTCTGCGTGTCCACGGCGCGCAGGAAAGTGCGAGCCTCGCGGGCGACGAGCTTGCGAACCCCGGTGGGGTCTTGCGCGACAGCGGGAGCGAGCAAGCGGGCGATGAAAACGCCCCAGAGGTTCGCGACCTCAGCGGCCTCCGTGAGAATGATCGGGTCACTTTTGAGCTTCATGGGGGCGTTCCTGTTGCAATAACCGGCAGGGGTGACGCCCCGCCGTGATCTGACTGGCCCCACTCAACCACAAAATTTCCATTCCCCCTCCGGGAAAACGTGATGCGTTTTCCCGGCACGGGAAGCCTTTTTCCGCTTGACAGGCGAGGGATAACCCATGTCCGAAATCTCGAATTCTCAATGGTTTCACCAGATCAAGGGCGCAACGCGGGATCTGGTGCGCCTGTGCGGGGGCGTGGTGCGCGCCGGTGAGGTAGCAAGCCGCTCCAAATCCGAGGTTTCGCGCTGGCAGACAGTGACCGACACCGCCGTTATTGACCTCCCCTCTGTGCTGGCGCTGGAAGCGGATTGCTGCGTGCCGGTGGTGACCACCGTGATGGCTGAAATCAATGGCCGGCGGCTGACCGATGAGCGCACACTCAAGGGTACGGCCTCGATTTGGCAGAGTTACGCCGAGCTCAACCAGGCTTCTGCTGATCTTTCCACACACATGGCGGCGGCGGTGGAGGACCACACCATCACGCCCGCAGAGGCCGAAATTCTCGATAGGGTCGCCTCCGGAAAAGAAGAAAAACTGCGGAATCTGCGTCATAGGCTGGCGGTCGTGAAGGCCGATGGTTCCGCATCTGTCACCGCGCCCCTGCACCCATTTGAGCGGTGAGGGCGAGATGA
This sequence comes from Xanthobacter sp., assembly GCA_034676585.1. Taxonomy (GTDB): domain Bacteria; phylum Pseudomonadota; class Alphaproteobacteria; order Rhizobiales; family Xanthobacteraceae; genus Xanthobacter. The sequence continues at coordinate 1,066,655 of JAUCBY010000001.1, forward strand.
GCGCACCTGTCTGGCCTTTTGGTGACCTGCGCCCCTTCGGGTATGGCGCGATTATTGTCGACCCGCCGTGGTCTTATGAGATGTGGGGCGAGGGCGGCTATAAGAAATCGCCCGAGGCGCACTATGCCACCATGAGCGATGACGCCATCTGCCAGTTGCCGGTTGGGCATCTCGCGGGCGGTGATTGCCTGCTCTGGCTGTGGGCGATCTGGCCCAAGATGCCGCTGGCGATTGAGGCCATGCGCGCGTGGGGATTCGCCTACAAGACGGGCGGCAGCTGGACCAAAACAACGGTGACGGGCAAGCCCGCCTTTGGCACAGGCTACATTTTCCGCAGTGCGTGCGAGCCATTTTTGATCGGCACAATTGGCCGGCCACGGATTGGCAGCCGCAGCGTACGCAACATTATCGAAAGTCCGCGCCGTCTCCATTCGCAGAAGCCGCCCGAGGCGCGCGTCATGGTGCAGCAGCTGCGGCCCGATGCGCGCTGCGCAGAGCTATTCGGCATTGAAGCATGGGACGGGCACAAGGTGTGGAACCCGATGCCTCACCGGGCGGCTGCAGAATGAGTGCTGCATCCGACTTCCGCAAAGAGCTTGTAAAGATCATGCCGGGCTTTGTCTGGACGGTTCACAAGGCAGGCAGCCGGGCGCTTCTCACCGCAACCGGTATCCGCTCCAGCGGCTTCAACCGGCTGTCGACCCTGCGCGTTACCCGCCGTGAATATCTCAATGGCGCGGTATTTTATGACGCCAAATCTGCCGGTTTTGGCAGGCGGGCGGAGTGGGTGCACACAAATACAGACATGACGGCGGCGCGCGCCTTGCGCGGGTTGCAGGACTATTATGAGGAGAAAGAGCGGGTTTACCGCTCTCTTGCAGCGTCCTTGCGATCTGGCCGCATTGCCGATTCTTCTGAACGGGGAGCGGCGGAATGACCCGGGAACTTGTCATAGACTCTTTCGCCGGCGGCGGCGGGGCTTCCACCGGCATCCGCATAGCGCTGGGCCGGGATGCCGATATCGCCATCAATCATGACCCGATGGCGCTGGCCATGCACCGCATCAACCACCCCGGCACCCGGCATTTGTTGCAGGATGTGGCCACGGTGGATTCTGTTTCGTTGTGCGCCGGTCTGCCCATTGGCATGCTCTGGATGTCCCCGGATTGTACCGACCACTCCAAGGCCAAGGGGGCAGCGCCGCGCCGGGATGGCGACACCACAACACGCGGCATCGGCTGGGCCATTGTGGGCTGGGTCAAGGCCCTGCCAGCATGGCAGCGACCGCGTGTCGTATTCCTCGAAAATGTCGAGGAATACGTGGACTGGGGGCCGTTGCTGGCTGATGGCAAGCGCTGCCCGCGCCGCAAGGGTGAGACGTTTGAACAGTTTGTGGCGGCCTGGCGAGCACTTGGTTACGGCAATATCGAATGGCGGCAGCGGCGGGCCTGGCGGTCTGGCGCGGGCACCATCCGGCGGCGGCTCTATATGGTCATGCGCCGGGACGGGCGACCTATCGTCTGGCCGGAGCGCACCCATGGCAATCCGAATGATGCCGAGGACGCGGCGCGTATTGCTGCCGGCGAACTCCGCCCGTGGGTGACGGCGGCGGATAATGTGAATTTCGGCCTGCCATGCCCGTCGATTTTCGACAGCAAGACGGAGATTTTAGCGCGCCACGGATTGCGTGCGGTGCGCCCTCTGGCTGACAAGACAATGGCGCGGATTGCGCTGGGTGTGAAGCGCCATGTTCTGGAAACACCGTGCCCGGTGCTGGTGTCGGTGAACCATGGCGGGGATGCCGCCCGCGACCGGGCGCTAGACCTGCCGCTGCACACGCTGACGGCCCGGCGCGGTGATGCGATTGTCGCGCCCGTCATCGCCTATGCCCAGCAGGGCGGCGGGGTTCGGGATGCTGGCCAGCCAGTGCAGACCATCACGGCCAGCCGCAAAGATCAAAACCAGTTGATTGCGCCCTATCTGGTGCCGCGATATGGCGAGCGGGCCGGGCAGGCCCCGCGCTCCCTCTCATGCGACCGGCCAGCCCCGACCGAGGTGCCAACCGGAAACGGCGGAAGCCTTTGCGCCGTCCATATGATGACCATGCGGCCCTCGCAGGATCCGTGGTCATCGGCAGAGCGGCCCTTGCGCACCATTGTGGCGGACGGGGCGGCTATCACGGCGGTTTCGGCTGGCCTGATGCCGATGATATCGCGCCAGTTCGGGGCATCGGTCGGGGCCGGGGTAGATTGCCCAGTGGGCACCATCACGGCAGGCGGAGCGGGCAAGGCGGCGCTGGTTTCGGCCTTCATAGCCCAGCACAATGGCGGGCCACGTCCGGGCGCGCCGGGGCATGATGTGCGTGAGCCGGTGAGCACCATCACCACGTCTGGTTCGCAGCAAAATCTTGTCGCCGCGCACATGCTGAGCATGAGGGGCAGTGACCGGCGCGACAGCCCGGCGGATGAGCCAGCGCGCACCACGACAGCCGGCGGCACGCATGATGCGCTGGTGAGCCTGCCGATGCTCCATGTTTATTACGGCAGCGAGGCGGACGGCACATCGCTTGCCCAGCCCATGCGCACGGATACCACGCGCGACCGTTTCGGGCTGGTTTCAGCGCTGGGCAGCCTGCCGCCATTCGGGCCGGAGCATGAGGCACGCGCACGGCAGGTGGCCGATTTTCTGCGGGCTCACGGCTGTTGGGATGGCCGGGAGTTCGTGACCGTCGAGGTGGAAGGGCAATCCTTCGTTCTGGTGGATATCGGCATGCGGATGCTGACCCCGCGCGAGCGATTCAGCGCCATGGGTTTTCCGCCTGATTACATCATTGATCGCGGCCTCGATGAGGCTGGCAAGGTGGTGATGTTCTCGCAGGCACAGCAGGGGCACATGTGCGGCAATGCCGTGTGCCCGACCGAGGCGGCAGCGCTGGTCGCAGCCAATTACCAGCCGCGTGAAGTGTCCCTTCCGCGCCATGTGCAGGCGCGGAAGGCTGATCTTGGATTGTTTGCGGAGGCAGCAGAATGACCTCAGGCCGCTTCCTCCATACTGATCACCAGCTGTCCACCCAGCATGCCCAGCGCTTCAGCGAGCGGAGCGAGTTTGGTGGGGTGCATCGGGTCAAGCAGACGGCGCACCGCCTTTTCGTCCTTCCCCAGCCGGCGGGCGAGTTCGCTTTTGCTGATGCCGCTGGCGCGGAAACGTTCCAGCAGCGCCAGCTTGGCGGCTGTCTCAGCCTCCACCGCGACAGGCTCCAGCCCTTTGCCATTTGCCACGGCGGCGGGCAGGGGCAGGCCCCGGCGCGGGTAGGTGAGCAGGGCGAGGCCAAGGGCTTCCTGTGCCTGTGCGCGGGCATCGGCCATGTCATCACCCTGGGTGATGGCCTCGGGCACATCCGGGAAGCTGACGACGATGCTGCCTTCATCGCCGGGCTCGAACTGCGCGAAATATCTGAATGTGAGCATCGTTCTGGTTCCTGTTTCCGGTCTGGCAACGGGGTTCCCCCGGTCTCAATCGAGACCGAGGGCTTTGCGGATTTTGCGGGCCGTCTTGGGGTCTATCTCGCGGGAGGGGAGGGTTGTGACCTTGTTCCCGACCCAGAGCATCGCGTGCCCGCCTTTTCCGCGTCGGCTCTCTTCGCGGAAGGGGAGGTTTCTGGCTTTCGCCTCCTCCCTGATCTCCGCGATGAACCGCGCCCGTTTGTCCATGACCACCTCCTTGTTGATGAATTGAGTATCGGGCATTTATGTCCGAATGTCAATCATGTTCGGGCAAATTTGTCCGATTATTTTGAAGGGGGGGCAGCATGATTTCCCCCGATCTCTCCTCATGGGTGGAAGACGCCCGCGCCGTGCGCCTCGATGAGGTTCTGTCCCGCCGCTCCATCAAGTTGCGCAAGGCGGGCAATGAACTGGTTGGCCCTTGCCCGGTGTGTGGTGGGCGGGACCGGTTCGGGGTGAATCTGCGCAAGAATGTCTTTCACTGTCGTGGTTCCGGCCGGGGCGGGGACGCGATTGCGCTGGTGGAATATCTGGATGGCGCGGATTTTCTCGCCGCCTGCGAATGGCTGACCGGCCATCCGCCACCGCGCGGGGAGGGCACGCGCGCCAGTGAAGAAGAGCTGGCGGCGCGCGAGAAGGCGCGGCGGGAGCACGAGGAACAGCAGCGCATTGAGGCGGAAGACTACCGCGAGAAAGAACGCCAGCGGCTGTATAGCCAATGGAAGGGCCTTCGCCCCTTCGCTCGCACGGCGGCGGAAGTGTATCTGCGCGAGATTCGCGGGCTGGATATTCCGGCCGGGGCGCATCTGCGGTTTGCGCGCGAACTGCCCTATTACCACGGCAAGCATGTGGTGAACGGGCGCGAGCGGCACCGGGTACTGCATTCCGGCCCGGCGCTGGTGGCTGCGACAACGCTGGGCGACGGGCGTTTTGCCGGCCTGCACATGACATGGCTCGACCCGAACCACCCGAAAGGGCGGCCGGAACTGGTGTGCCCGGAATCCGGCATTGCCTTACCACCCAAAAAGGTGCGCGGCCAGCAGCAGGGCGCGCGCATTGTGCTGGTGCCGGGCGGGGCAGAACCCTGCGGCATGGCGAGCGGGGAGGGGATAGAGAGCACGCTTTCGGTCTGGACCTCGCTGGTGCGGGAAGGCCGAGCCGAGGCGGGCTGGCTGTGGGCGGCGGCGATCTCGCTCGGTAATCTGGCCGGGCCATCGCTGGCGACCATTGCGCACCCCACGCTCAGGAACATCGGCAAGGATGGCAAGCCGCGCCCGCAGCGCGTGCCCGGCCCGGAACCAAAGCTGACCGAGCGCGCCTTGCCGGTGCCGGACAGCGTGCGCGAGCTGCTGTTGTTGGCCGATGCGGATTCAGACCCCTTCACCACCCGGCTGGCGATGCAGCGCGCGGAAGCGCGCCATGCAGCCGAGGGTCGGCGCGTGGTGACAGCCTGGCCCACGCCGGGGCTGGATTTTAACGACATGCTGCGCGGCGAGCCCCCGCCGGAAGGTGCCGCGTGATGGATATCCAAGGCACCGCAGGGCAAGGAACCGTTGGGCAGGACAATCTGGCCGCCATCGTCGCGGCCGTGCAGGCAGCGCTTGCGCCCGCACCAGTTGCCGCGCCTTCTGTCCCGCAGCCCCCCGCTGGTCCAGCCGCACCCACCGCAGAAGCCCCCGCCGCTGCCGGACAGGCGAGCGGCCCGGATTCCCCGGAGGGCTGGCAGGCCTATCGCGAGGATGATGAGACGAGCGAGGGCAGCGATGGCCCCTCGGACACCCTGCCGCCCGGCACGGATCTGGCGACAGTGGAGCGCTGCGCCGCCCTCGACCATTCCGACACCGACAATGCCGAGCGGTTCAAGGACCATTTCGGGCAGGATTTGGTGGTGCTGGAAACCGAGGGCGTCATCAATCAGGACTATTTCGTGTGGTGCGGCACCCATTGGGATATGGCCGGTGGCAATGACAGCGCGCTGCGCCTCGCCAAAAAGGTGGGCGGGCTGATTGGACTGGAGGCGGATTATCTCAAGCCCACCCCGGCAGAAATCCGGGGGATGGAGGATGGCGCGGCGGCGGAAGCCCCGCTGAAGCGCCTTCAGGAGCGTCGCGCCAGCCTGAACGATGCGGAAAAGCTGCGCGCCACTGTGCTGGAAGAGCAGGTGCGGGCCGGGCGCGAGGCCCGCGATGCGCTGGACAAGCGCAAATCCGCTCGGCGCAAATTTGGCGTTTCCAGCAAAAACAAGGCGCGGGTGGTGGCGCTGCGCGATCTTGCGGCCTGTGATCTCACCCGCAAGCCTTCCGCCTTCAACGCGGATCCGCGCGTGGTGGCCTGCGCCACCCACACCCTGCGTTTCGTGAGTGAGCGCGACCTGGAATGCCCGGACCCTGATATTGAGCGGTTCACCGTGCGGTGCGAGGCGATTGAGGGTCACCGGCGCGAAGACCTCATCACCAAGCTGATCCCGGTGGCATACCAGATGGGGGCGACCTGCCCGCGCTGGGATGCCTTCATGGCGCGCTTCCTGCCCATTGAGGCCGTGCGCAAATGCGTGCAGGTGGGCGCGGGGCTGGCGCTGCTGGGCCTGCCGGTGCAAAAACTGTTTTTCCATTATGGCAACGGCGCGAACGGCAAATCGGTGTTTCTGGAAACCTTGGTGCGGGTGCTGGGCGCGCATGCCGCCAGCCTGCCAACCGAGGCCATTACCGGCACGGGTGAGAAAAACGCCGGCGCGGCCTCGCCCGAGCTGGCCCGGCTTTACGGGGTGCGGTTCGTGCGCGTGCTGGAATTGCCCGCCAACGTCCCGCTGAAAGAGGACATCGTGAAAAAGCTGACGGGTGGCGAGGCGATCCCCGTCCGCAACCTGTTCAAGGGCTATTTCGAGTTTCAGCCGGTTTTTATCGGGCATATGTCCGGTAACGGTTATCCGCGCATTGACGGCACGGATAACGGCATCTGGCGGCGCATGGCCGTCATCCACTGGCCGGTGACGCTGGAAGAGCACGAGCAGCGCAATTTCGAGGATGTGGTGGGTGATCTGGTGCCGGAAGCCCCCGGCATCCTGCAATGGCTCATCGAGGGCGCCCTCACCTATTTGCGCGAGGGACTGGTTATCCCGGCCGAGGTCAAGGCCGCCACGCAGGAATATCGCGATGAGATGGATGTGGTGGGGCAGTTCATCGCCGCCTGTGTTGTGGCAGAGCCGGGGCAGGACGTGACCGCGCGCACCATGTACCAGTCTTACACATGGTGGGCCGAGGCCAATGGCAAGCGCCCTGTGAGCGAGACCAAATTCGGGCGGGATGCCAAGAAACGGCTGGCGCATGGGGCCACTCCGCAAAAGGTCATGATCTATCGTGATATCAGGCTGGACAATATCCCATTGCCAGAGCCCCGCAGCCCCCTCTATGACTGATCGCCGTTGCCCTTAACCCTCCGGCCCGGAGGGTTAAGGAGGGTTGCCGGAGGGTTTTCCTTAAACCCCCGCGCTGAATTTCCATCGACATGACAGCGGGTTGAATATCGCTCCGGAGGGTCCGGAGGGTTTTGACGCGCCTATGCAATGCATTTGGGGTTGAGGGGCAGCGACGATATGGGAACAAAAAAACTCATATATGCGTCATGAAAACCCTCCGTACCCTCCGAAATATGTTATAAATATATGTAATCATTATCTTATTTGTTCCGGAGGGTTTGTTTCCAACCCTCCGGAAACCCTCCGAACCCTCCGGGGAGTTCAATATGCAGAAAATCGATATCGAGAAGCTGCTGCGCTGGGCCTACAGGGACGAATTGCCAAAGGCTGCGGTGGACCGGCGGGGCCTGCTCCCTGCCGCCATACGCCCCGGCTGGGCTGGCATGGCCCGCTTTGGCGAGCTGCTGGCCGTAGTGCAGGAGGAGGACCTCGCGAACCGCTACGGCCTCGCCCCTATTGAGGGTCTTGGCGACGCCGAGCCCCATCCAGATGCGGTGCTGGTGCATGCGGCTGTCGAGCGGCTGGCCGAATGCCATTTCGCCCTGCCGGAGGGCTGGGACCCGCTGGCAGACATGGGCGGTCTCGATGCGTTTGGCCGGGAGGGCTGGGCCGCCATGGGGCGGGCGCTGGGCCTGCTCGCCAGCGAAAACGCGGCGGGCGAACTGGATTTGCGCCGTCCGCCGCAGCGGCTGGTCATTCGGCAGGCCATTCTCGGCGGTTGCCCGGTGTGGGAGGCGGAAGTGCCGGAGCGGCGCGTGGTGAGCGAATATGGCCGCGCCAAATGGTTCCGCCGGGCAAGGATCGAGGCCGACAGTCTGTCCGGCCCGTCATCCTATGAGGTTGAGGTGGATGGGTTTGATTACCGCCGCCGCCGCCCGTGCCCAGACGCCTACCAGAAATTCGAGCTGCTGCCGGATCTCGCCCCCGTCATCGTCGCGCGGGCGGAACATGAAATCTGGCACGCGGCCATGAGCCTGCTGGCGGATGATCTCGCCGGGCGGCTGGCGGCCCATCAGGTTCTGCCCCCCGCACACCCGGCGCGGCCTTGGGAAACCGGCATTCCGGTGGCCCGCCTGTTGCCCTCCCGGCTCGTCCCGCTGGCACGGCGCGCAAAAAACTGTGCGATGGCCCAAAATGAAAAGCGTGATGCCGCTTGACTTGCGACAGTTTCTTGGTGCATGACTTGCCACGGATAAAAAGAAACCCCGGAGCTTAGCGGCTGCCGGGGTTTTTCTTTGGCTGAACGCCGGGAGGAACGCCATGCTGCTGCACTGGGTGGGCCTCTGGGTGATCTGGCGCGGTACTGCCTATGTCTGGTTCCGCGCGGTCGGGCGAGGCTGAGCGATGACGACCGGCATCCACATCTATGCTGACGCCTATGATTTTGATCGCGTCGCGGACCTGATGGCAAAGCTGCCCGCTGAAATGCAGCGGGTGGCGTTTGGCCGGGCGGCGGCGCGCACGCGCAGGGTCCTTGAGCGGCAATATGCGCGGTTCGCATCGCGGGTTCTGAAAATTCCGCAAAAGCACGTCATCGACCGGACGCGGGCCAGTATCCGTGGTGGTGACGTGACGTTGCGGGTGCGCTCCAGCAATATCCCGTTGCATGAGATCGGAGGCACCCAGAACACGCGCGGCGTTCATGTTCGCGGGCGCGGTTCATATCCTCGCGCGTTCATCGTCTCGACCTCGGCCCGCCGTGCGGCTGGGCACATTCTGCGGCGTGAGCAGGGCGCGGATCGGCTGCCCACCCGCATGATGTTCGGGCCCAGCCCGGCCAATGCCATCAACGAGCGCCCGGACGACTACGAGGAGATGCTCGCCTTCATCGCCCGCACCGAGATGGCAACCGTCCTCATGCAGCAGGTCGCGTACCTGCTCGGGCGGATGTGAGGGGTGTCAGGCCTGTGGCATTTCCGCATCACAAGGCGGTGCGGGGTGTGTCCCATTTGCACCGCCACCCCCCGGAACAGGGACCGTACGCCCGTTCCCCCACCCTCTGCGGTCCCGGCGGAGCGCGGATTCTTGTCAGAGAGACAGGGTTTTGGCTTGGGTTGACAGGTTGACAGATCATGACGCCGGTTGACAGCGCCGGGCCACGCATCATGTGGTCCATCACCCAGATTGCTGAGCGCGACGGGGTGAGCAGGCAGTCTGTTTCCAAGCAGGTGCAGGGGTATGTTGCTGACCATGACCTGCCTGTCGAGCGTGACGGGCGGGGGCGGATCGCGAGGGTTTCGCTTCCGCACTATGACCATCTGCGGGGGCAGTTCACGAACCCGGCCAAGGTCGCTGCATCGCGCCCGGCATCGGCTGCTTCTGCGGCGGTTGCGGACAGGGGCGACAGTTACGACGAGGCGCGCCGGCAGGAAGCCTGGCTGAAGGTGGAGCGGGAGAAGCTTGACCAGGCACGCGAGCGCCGTGAGCTGGTACGGGCTGACAAGTGGGGTGAGGCGGCGGAGCGCGCGGGGCGCGAGATCCAGAGTCTTGTTGCCCGGTTGCCAAACAGTGCTGATGACCTCGCCCATGCCGGTGCGAAAGAGGGGATTCATGGGGTGAGGGTCATGCTGCGCCAGATCGCGTTTGACCTGAGCACCGGAATTGCCGATGCCATGGCGGCGCTGGAGATCGAGGCCTCGGCGCTCGACCCTGCCTTGAGTGACGACCCGGCATGAGCATTCATGCGGGGGCACTGAGACTGATGGCCGGGCGTCTTGCCGCTGGCATCAGGCCGCTTCCGCCCACGCCGTTTCGTGAATGGCTGCCGCAGAACATTGTTCTGGTGGACGGGACGAAGAAGGGTGATTTCTGGTCGGCGCTGGATGCGCCTTATCTGGCTGAGGTTGCGGACTGCCTGAGTATTGAGCACCCGTGCAATCTGGTGACGGTGCGCAAGGGCCAGCAGACTGGCGTTTCCATTCTGGCGCTGGCGTGGGCGCTGTATCTGGCCGAGGTTGCGCCAGACAATATCCTGTATGGCGTGCCGGGCATCGATGCGCTTCAGGATATCAATGGGCAAAAGCTGCAGCCGATGATCGACGCCTGGCAGAAAGCGACAGGGAAAAGGATCATTCGCCCCTCTGTTTCTCGCTCGGGACAGGGTTCCACGATTTACGAGAAAAGGTTTCCCGGGGGCTATATCGCGCTGGCCAATGCGAATGTGGTCATGGATTTGTCCATGCGCACCTGCCGCTATGGTGTGAAAGACGAGGTTTCCAAGTGGTCCGAACTGACCACTGGTGATGACCCGGAGGTGCTGTTCTTCGGGCGCTTCACAGCCTTTCGCCGGCAGAAGGCATACAAGATTTTCGAGCTGTCGACGCCTGAAATCGACAGCGGCGATGAACTGGGGGATGCACCGGGGCACTGCCGGATTGACCGGAGCTTTCGCCGCTCTGACCAGAGGTTCTGGAATATCTGCTGCCCCGAGTGCGGGCACGAGTTTGTGCAGCAGATTGCTCATCTACATATTGACCGTGCCCACCCGCACAAGACGGAATATGTCTGTCAGGGGTGCGGGCATCTCATCAGCGAGATGGAGCGGGTTCAGGCAGTCCGGCTGGGGCGGTATATCCCGACCCTGAGCGGGCCGGACCGGCATCCGGGCTTCCATATTGATGCCTTCATCAGCCTGATGATGAGCTATGAGGCCATCGCGAACGACTGGCTGGAAGCTGAGAAGCGGGGTGAGCCGGGGGCGAAAAACTTCGCAAACCTTGTGCTGGCGTTGCCCTTTGCGATGCGGGGCAATGCGCCGGACCACCAGCGGCTCATGGAGCGGCGCGAAAAGCTGGACCGGGGCATCATCCCGCCAGCCGGGCTGATCTTTGTTTCAGGCGTTGACGTCCAGCATGACGGGCTCTGGTATGAGTTTGTTGCGTTTGCAGAGGATCGCCAGAGCTGGACGGTGGATGCTGATTTCATCATCGGCTCTACGGACGACCCATCTACCGGGGCATGGGCCGCGCTGGATGATCTCTACAATCGTTTCTGGCCGGATGCATTCGGGGGTGAGCGGCAGGTTGAGGCGATGGCGGTTGATGCCGGTGACGGCAACCGTACCAGTCAGGTGCTGGAATGGTGCCGCCGCCGTCCGAACGCCTATGCGATCAAGGGGCAGCCGGGGCGGGGTGTTCCCGCCATCGGTGTGCCGCAGACCCGGAGCGTTAAAAAACGGACGGGCAAGGCCGAGAAACGCCGTGCTGCCAAGGTGTGGCCGGTGGGCACCTGGTCGCTCAAGGGCGAGTTTTACGGCAATCTACACAAGGTCGGTCTGGTTGCCGGCGAGGCGCAGGACCCGCCCGGCTACTGCCATTTTGGTCAGTGGCTGAGTGAGGAATTTTTCCGCCAGATCACGGCGGAGTATTTCGACCAGCGCATGGTCAATGGCCGGTTTTTTGAAGAGTGGAAGCGGATCCGTAAGGATAACCATTCCCTCGACTGCCGGGTTTACGCCATGGCGATGGCTGAGTTTCTCGGCCTTTCGCGCCTGACAAGGGACCAGTGGGCCGTGTTGCGCAGCCGGTATTGCGTTGCGCCTCAGGCTGACCTTCTGGCTTCCCCGGTCGTTCAGGTCGCGGAAAATGTGGCCCCCGTCGCGCATGAGAGGCCAGAGCCCGTCATTGCTCCAGAAGACAGTGCCGCTGTCGTGCCATCGCCTGCCCCGGAGAAGGTGCCGGGGCAGGTGGCCGCACGGTCGCCACGCAAGCGCTGGGGCGCGTATCGCTGACATGAGGATAGGACAATGAGCAAGCCGCGAATCCGCGTGAAGGCGGGACGGGGTGTGGCCACGCATGTGCCTATGCCTGCCGTTCGCCGGCCAGCAGCGACCATGCGCTATCTGCGTGATGACCGCACCGGCGTATTGGCGATGCGGCAGGCAGTGACCCGCGATGCGGCATTTGATGTGCGGGTGGCTGCCGAGCGGGCAAGCGCGCTGGCTCTGGATTTTATGCAGAACTGCGGGTGGCTCTCAGGAATTGTTGAGCAAGTCATCGTTGATACGATTGGCAATGATCTCAAGCTCAATCTGCGACCTGACCTGTCCCGGCTTGGATATGATGAGAAGGAAACCTCGGATTGGTGTCGGCTCGTAGAGGCTGAGTGGCGACGGTATGCCTATAACCCGTCCGAGTGTGACCTCGCCGGAAAAGCCAATATTCCTGAGACGCTGGAAGGAGCATTGCGCCATTACCTCGCCTATGGCGAGGCGTTCGGGGTGTTGGACTATTACGACCAGCGCCAGCGCGGAATCTATGGGAACCGTACTGGTACTAAGGTCACTCTTGTTGCACCGCACCGCCTGCCGCGCCGTACCAGCGAACTGGAGGGGCTGCAGGACGGAATTTTCCATGATGTCAATGGCCGAACGACGCACTATCGCTTCCGCCGCAGGGAGTTCGGCTTCGAACACGACCAAGATGTGCCGGCGCGTGATTCCACCGGACTAGCAAAGGTACTGCATGTGATGGACCGGGGTGCAAGCCCGGGCAGTTACCGTGGCATTTCGCCCATGGCACCGACTTTCAAAGTGGCTGCCCAACATGATCAGCTGGCAGATGCGACTCTTGCCACCGCGCTGATGCAAACCATTTTTGCAGCCACCATCAAGAGCCCTGAGCCGAGCGAGACAGCATTCGAGGCCATACGGACGCTGGCGGATGGGGAGGCCCCTCAGGGATGGGCCGGCGGTGCGACGGCATGGAGAGATCATGTCGGGGCTCTTGCCGGTGACCTGATGGATGTATGGGGGCAGCGGATTGAGGCGCTGAAGGATGGCGGGGTCAATCTCGCCGATAGCGCTCGCATTGGTCATCTCGGCCCCGGTGAGGAACTCATTTTTCACACGGCCCAGACGCCGGGCAGCCAGTACCAGCCATTTACCGCCAACCTCAAACGTGAGGCGGCGCGCTGCATCGGGGTGACAGCCACTGCGGCCTCGATGGATTTCAGCGGTGCCACCTATTCATCAGTCCGGATGGAGACGGCATCGATCTGGCCACTTGCCGTGCGCCGACGGGAACGCATTCCCGCGCCATTGGCTCAGGGGATCATGGAAGCCTGGCTGGATGAGAACATCGCCACCGGGCGTATCCCGTTCAAGGGAGGATATCTTGCCTTTGCAAAGAACCGCGACAAGGCGTGCTGGAGCGAGTGGCAAGGCCCGGCAGCGCCCACGGCAGATGATTATCGCGCAGCACTTGCAGCGGGTGAGCGGCTGGAAAAAGGTCTCTCCTCGCTCTCCGACGAATGCGCCCTGTATGGCCGAGACTGGGAAGAGAACGCCCGCCAGCGCGCCCGTGAGCGCGTGGTGGTGGTGGATGAGCTGGGCCTTCCCGATCCGTTTGCGCCAATGACGGGCGGGGCAGGGCCGATGGGCAGTGCCACGCCCGGGCGGCGTGAACCGGCATCCAGTGCGGGGCCGGTCAAGGAAGGGGCGAGCGCATGAACCCGGTGAAAATTGGCGGGGCCGAGGTGGATCAGGATGATCCCTGTGCCCTGTGGCAGGCGCTCTATGCCCACAAGCTCAAGGTTCTGGCCGGTGGCGCGGTTGAGGAAATCGAGGTGCGCTCACCGGTGACCCAGCAGCGCACGCGCTTTGGCAGGGCCAACATTGATGCGCTGGATGCTGAGCTCACCCGGCTTCAGGCGGCGTGCCAGGCGAAGCAGGGCTACCGCCGCCGATATGCCGTGCGCGGCGTGCACCGGCGCTACTGAGGATTCATCATATGGCTGCAATTGTTGACGGCGGAAAGCTGAGGCTCTCCGGCACTGTGGGCGATTATTGGTTTGAGGACGGGTTCACCTCGGCGGATGTCATTATGGCGCTGGCCGAGGTGGATGACGCCTCTGACCTTGATGTGTTCCTCAATTCCGCCGGTGGGGTCGCAACCGAAGGGGAAGCCATTCGGGCGCTCTTTGCGACACGGCCCGGCAAGACGCACATCATCATTGAGGGGATTGCGGCCAGCGCTGCTTCGCTGATTGCGATGGCCGGAGACACTATTTCGATGTCCGCCGGATCGGTGCTGATGATCCACAAGCCGGCGGCCTATGCCTCCGGCACTGATGAGGATCTCGAGAAAGCACGCGCCATGCTTGCGGCTCTCTCCACGGCCTATGCCCGGGTCTATGCCGCGCGCTCTGGCAAGACTGCGGAAGACTGCCTGGCGCTGATGGCGGCTGAGACCTGGTACACGGCAGATGAGGCCATCGCGGCAGGTTTTGCCGATGCCGAGGTCAGCGCTTCCAGCGTGCCGGTCGCCGCATTCGATTATCGCGTTTTCGCACATGCCCCCAAACGCCTTGTCGCGATGGCAAAGGCGAAAAGCTGGGTGCTGCCACCTGAGAAAAGGCCAACAGCCTCGATGGCTGCCCCCGAGCCATCAAAACCTGAGGAACCCACCATGACGGACAAGACCGCCAGCGGGGCCGATGCGGCCACCGCTGAACTGGACCGGCTGCGTGCAGAGCATGCCACGCTACTGGCCGAGAAAAACGACCGGGAGCGGCGTGATGCCGTGATGGCCCTGCCAGAAGCGGCGGGCCGGGAAAAGCTGGCCGGGGAACTGGCCAATGCCGGGTTGAATGCCGCGCAGGCCAAGGCGGCGCTGCTCGCCGCGCCTGTTGCTGTGGCTGAGGAAGACCCCGCCGGAGCCTATGACCGCGCCCGGGCCACTGCCGCAGGGATGCAGGAGCCTGCCCCGCGCAAGCCCCGCGCCACCATCGACCGCCGCAGCATCTTTGCGATGCGTGCTGGTAATCAGGGAGCCTGACCATGGACCTTTCGACCAAGCGTGAGGGCCCTCGCAATCTGGGCTTTGTGCTCTCCGATGCCGGGAGCCTCTCCTATGACACCGTCACCATTGCGGCAGGTTCCGGTATTCTGAAGCCGGGCACCGTACTGGGCAAGATCACGATTGGCGGCAAGCGCAGCCCTTCTGCTGCTGCCGAGGTTGAGGGTGCGGAGGGGGCTGAAACCGCCACCGAGATCCTTGCCTATGGGGTAGATGCGACCACCGCTGATGTGGATGTCGTGGTGCTCTCCCGCCTCGCCGAAGTGAAGCTCCACATGCTGGTGTTTCATACCAGTGTCGACACCACCTCTGAAATTGCGGCCAAGCATGCCCAGCTTGCAGCCGCCCATATCATCGCCCGATAGGAGCTGCGAACAATGCGTCCGAATATCTGGGATGGTGACGGCTTCTCACTGGAGTCGCTCACCGCCGCTGTGAATAGCACGCCATATCGGCCGGGGCAGGTTTCTGCAGCCGGCCTTTTTGATGAGGACAGCGTCACCACCACTACGGTCTCCATCGAACTGCGTGATGGCAGGCTTGCCCTGGTGGAACCCACGCTGCGTGGTGGACCGGGCGAAACCACCGCTGACGATAGCCGGGAACTGGTGCCGTTTGCTGTGGACCACTATCAGCGCGATGATTTCATCAAGGCTGATGAGGTGCAGAATGTGCGGGCCTTCGGCACCGAAAGCCAGCTTGAGACCTTGCAGGAGCGCATTGAGCGCAAGGCACAGCGCCATTCTGCCGACCTGACCATGACGCTGGAGCACCAGCGGGTGGGTGCCATCAAGGGGATTGTGACCTCGCGTGGCGGGCGTTCGCTCCACAATCTCTATACCCGGTTCGGGATCGCCGTTCCGGCGGCGGTTTCGCTGGAACTGGACAACCCTGACACCAAGGTCGGGCATCTGTGGCAAGATGTGGTGTATGGGCTGGAAGATGCGCTGGATGAGCCTTATGGCGGCATCCATGTCTTCACCGGACGCGACTTTCACCGCGCGCTGTGGACCCACAAGTCCGTGACCGAGACGTTCCTCTACCATGCCGGTGCTGAAATTCTCCGGCAGGATGTGCCCGATCAGTTCACTTTTGGTGGGGCCACATGGGAGCGTTATCGTACCGGCGCAAAGGCAACCGAGGATCTGGGTTCGCCCTACATCGCGGCGAACAAGGCGCGGGTGGTGGTGAAAGGGGTGCCTGATCTCTTCATCACCCGGTTTGCCCCGGCGGACTATGAGGAGACGGTGAACACGCCCGGCCTGCCTTTCTATGCCAAGCAGTTTCCTTCCCTGAACGGAAAGGGGCGCGGGCTTGAGGTGCAGATGAATGCAATTTCGCTGTGCACCAAGCCGCAGGTGCTGCGCGAACTCACCCTGACCTGATCCTGCCATGGGCTGGGATGAGCACCGGGACATGATGGAGGGTGTGGTTTCGGCTTATTTCGACACCACACCTTTCACACTTACCGGCATGACAAGACCGACGCGGCAGGTGAATGCCCCTGAAGTGGCGGACCTTGAGCGGCCCGTCTTTGAATTTGCCGGTATTCTGCATTTTGACCCTGATTTTTCCACGCTTGATCGTCGCGCCCAGCCGAGCGCGGCGGATCGCAACATGCGGCAGGTCTCGCGCATCTGCCTGACAGCGCTTTGCACCGCCTGGCCATGGCAGCCCCGGCAGGGGGACCGCGTGCAGGGGGCCGACGGGCTCTACGTGCTGGCCTCAAACCCCGACCGGGACGGCACAGGCCGGATCGTGATCTGGCTCAACAAGGTGTCATGATGCTGGCTGCTGCCGCTTTACGACTTGCGGCCATCGAGGCCCTTTGCCCGACTGCCGCAGTACTTTCCGGCGCGGGATTCCCCACGCTGGCAGAACATCGCGTGTATGACAGCACCTCGATTTCGCCAGATGATTTGCAATCGGACGCGCCCTATACGCCAGCCCTCTCATTATATACCGAAGATACGCTGGTGCGGCGGCGGGGCGTGACGGCAACATCGGCCATAGGTTTTGCCTCCACCGACCTCATCATTATTGCTGAACTGGCAGAGCTGGCCCGCGATGAGGATGGCAAGATCATAAACAATCCGGATGGCAGCGCGGCCACGGATGCTGTCATCAATGGTGATGCGCGCATGCGGCTGGCGCTGGAAGCTCTCACCTCGCAGGTGCGGGCCGTTCTGGTGCGCGCGCCGTCTTCTGCCGGGTTGCGGCGGGTGATGAAGGCGGCCAGCGAGATCCGGGTGCAGCCCTTTGCCCTGCCGGGCTATGGCGTGCGTTTCATGCGCAATGTCATCAGTGTTTCGGCCGAGATCGCCGACGACCGATATGACGATGCCGCCGGGTTTCCAGAGCCGATGCGATCTGTTGCGGCGGACCTGCCAGCGGGCAGTTATGCCCGCGCCGAACTGGACCGGCTGGCAGCCGCGTTCCGCGCAACCACGCGCGAACAACTGGACAGTATTGGATTTGCGCCGTCCGTGAACGGACGCGCCTTGCCGGGCGGCATTATCCAGCCCTGACCCAACCACAAGACCTGAGAGCAGAACAGCCGCGCATGGGCGCGGGCTGAAGGAGGGCCCATGGCCATCGGATTCAACACCATTCCGGGCAATATCGTCGCCCCCATCATCTCCTTCGAGATCAATTCCGGGGGGCATTTCGAGAGTATTTCCCGCCTGCTGCTGGTGGGGCACAAGAATTCTGGCGCGCCTGCTCCCGAGAATGCGCCTTTCCGCTGCAACAGCGTGTTTGATGCTGTGGCACTGACCGGCAAGGGCTCGATGCTGGCGGAAATGTTTATCGCTGCCCGCCGCAACGCCCCCGCGCAGGATATCTGGATGGTGGCGGTTCCGCCTACGGGTACGGCGGAGGTGCGCGGCATTGAGGTTGCCAGCGTGCCGGCCTTCGGGGGCCATGGTGTGATCTCGATTGCGGGCCATGAGGTGGCGCTGACGGTGGCGGCGGGTGCGACGGTCAATGCCGTGGCGGCCAGTCTGGCGGCGGCCATCAATGCCTGGCAGGACCCGCTCACCAAATCCGCACTGCCATTCACCGCTGCGGTGGAGACGGACACTGTGACCCTGACTGCCCGCTGGCCGGGCATTTTGATGAGCGAACTGGACATTCATGTGCCGGACCTCACCACCGGTAATGTTTTCGCATCCATGCTGGCGGTTGAGGGCCTGACAGCGGGAACGGGTGTGCCGGACCTCTCGGCAGCCCTCGCAGCGTTGCGCGATGAGCCATTCGACTGGATTGTTTCGCCGTGGTCGGATGAGGGGAACATTGCCCGCTACAAGGTGGCGCTCTCCGACATTTCGGGACGCTGGGCATGGAGCCGACAGAGTTATGGCCATGTCTATACGGTCAAGACCGATACCACGGTCAATCTCACCGCCTATGGGCTGGCGCATGACACCCGCCATGTGACCACATTTGCCCGGATCTCTGGCGGGGGGAATGCCACCAGCCCGTGGGTATTCGCTGCCGCGCTGGCGGCCCGGATCACGCCATGGCTCTCTGACGGGGACAGCGGGAATGTTTCCCGCAACCAGACCGGGCTTGAGGTGGAGGGCGTGCAGGCCCCGCGCGATGCCCAGACATGGCTGAATGATTATGCGGTGCGCAATGCATTCCTGACCACGGGGCTTTCCACCTTTGGGGTGCGCAGCGACGGGGCGGTGACGATTGACAAGATCATCACCATGCAGCGCACGGACGGGGCGGGAAACGTGGATTCCACATTCCGCGATATCCAGAAAATCGGCCAGATTGTCTATGCGCTGCGCAAGTTCCGCGCTCGCCTTCAGGCCGAGCATGGGCAGAAGGCCATTGCGGACGATAACCCCGGCGACCTTCTTGCCGTGACGACGGTGCGGGACATTCGCAACACGGTGGCCGGGGTCTACGCCTCCATGCCGGGGGTGCTGGAAAATGCCCGTGAGTTTGCCCAACGCCTCGATGTGCGCCGCAACGGCGACAACCCGAACCGGGTTGATATCCATGCGCCCATGGACCTCGTGAACCCGCTGGACGTGCTCGCGGCCAACGCCACCATTTACAGCCAGTATCAGGCAGCCTGACGGAGGATTGAGCATGTCACAGGATTTTGGCGGGGAGATGCGTCTGCGCACGGCGGGCGGCGAGAATCTTACCATGCGGGCGGGCTGCACACTGGGGACCTCGGGGATATCTGTTGAGGCCCAGACCAATCAGGACGGCTCGGTAAGCCGGATTGGGACGCCGGTTCCACGAACGGCGGAAGTCACGCTGGAGGACCGGGGCGAGGATATCAATGAAATCATGCGTGCGCCACGGCAGGACATCTACATCACCGAGGAATTCACCGGGGTGACGCACATTTTCGGGAATGCCTTCTTTTCCGGCGAGCCCAAGGTTGCCCGGGCCACGGGCGAGTGGACCGGGATGACGATCAATTCCAGCAGCTACCAGAGGATCGGATGATGGGTATCCAGTTGGACCCTCTGCCATTGTCCCAGACCTATACTGTGGGCAGCGAGACATTCAGCCGGCTGGAGTTCCGTGACCCTAACTATGCCGATTACCGCCAGATCGGGTCGCCGCTGGATGTCCAGAGGGGAATTCTGATGCGGGACCGGGAGGCTACGTTTACCTATCTGGACCGGCTGGTGACACGCCCTGCAGCTGGCGCCCTTCAGGTGCTCAATGTCGCGGATGCGATGGCGGCCGAGGACCATATCCATCGTTTTTTTATCGCGTGCCGGGCATCGCGGCCGGGGTCGACGAACTCGTCTTCCGCCTCGGCTGGGCCCCCGGATATGTCGACGGGCTGACATTCCCGGAGATTGAATACTGGCTCACGCGGGCTGTGGGCTGGCACAGGGCCGAAGCCAGAAGGCGGGCCTCACTGAGCGGGCGTGGACGTTGAGCCGCGCTTTTTTATTTCCTGATCCGAGAGCATCTGAATGGCACGCGAGGTCGAGGCACGGCTTGTCATATCGGCACAGGACCGGACCGCGAAGGCATTCGCCTCGGTGGAGGCTCGACTGCGCAAAGCGGAGGCGCAGGCAGCCCGGGCGAGCGCGCATGCCAGGCGGATCGACTATGTGGAGCGGACTTCCCAGCGTGTGAATACAGGCCTGATGCGCGGTGCTGCTGTTATAGGCACTGCATTTGCGGCCACTGGCGGAGTGCGGGGAGGGCTGACAACCCTTTCCGCCTATCAGGACGGGCTGATTGAGGTCCAAAAAAAGGCAGGGCTGACCGAGGAGCAGATGCGGGCCCTTGGGAAAGAGGCCAAAACCCTCGCCACCGATGGTTCTCTGGCGGTGCCCATTGAGGAGATTCTGTCAGCCTATGAGCGGGGGGCGGCTGCGGGTCTGCCAATTGATGAACTGAAAGAATTTTCCGAGATTTCAGCCAAGGCGGCGGACGCCTTTGGCATGTCTGCTGAGGAGGTTGGAAACGCGGCAGCGGGGTTCAAGGTGGGGCTTGGAATCCCCATGTCAAAGATGAAAGAATATTTTGACCTTATAAATAATCTTGCTGACAGCGGGATTAGCGATGAGGCGGATATTATAAACTTTCTTGATCGTGTCGGGAGCAGTCTAAAATCATTTGGCATGAGTGCGGAACATGCTGCCGCCTATGGCTCAACTCTGCTGAATTTGAAGATGAAGGCCGAGCCTGCCGCCCGGATGATGGGAGTGCTGAGCAACAAGCTGCTCGCGCCGGATAACCTCTCCAAGAAGGGGTTCGCAGCATTCAAGGGGCTGATTGGTGACGTCGATGCTTTCAAGGGGCTAATGGAAAAAGATGCCCCCAAGGCATTGCTTGTATTTCTCGATAAACTGAAGGGTTTAGACAAGTTCGCTCGTGCGCAGGTTACCGGGGCTATTGTTGGGCAGGAATGGACTGATGAGCTCAATACGCTGGTAGAGGGGACGGAAGAACTGCGGCGGAATCTCAGCCTGGCAGATGATCGCTCTGGCTGGTTGGGTTCTCTCGATAAATCCTATCAGATGAAGCTGGATTCCCCTCTCCTCGCGGTGGCAGCTGTTCCAGAACGAGCTCGCTGTCCTGTCCATCGATGTCGGCGAGATGGGCCTGCCGCAGATGGAAGCCGGGCTGGAGCGTGCGAAGGGGCTGATACGCGAGATCAATGAGGGCTCCGAGGTTTTCTGGGGCGGATTGAACTCAACTGAAATTGAGGAAGCCAGCGCTGCATTGGGGCGGATTCTGGATGACGTCCAGCGTCTTGCAGGCGTGGACACGACACGAACCGGAATTGTTGCGTTTTTCAGCGATCTGGCCAAAGCCGTGAATGAGACGGCGCAGGCCATCAGGGTGGCGGAGGCCGCATATCAGGCATTCCTGAACCCGACGGATGCTGGCGCGTGGGGCGATCTGGGTGAAAAACTGGGGGCCTCAAACGGGGGGCGCCCGTTTGGGGGCCTGGTCGGGGGGATTTACGACATCGGCTATAACTGGGCTGCTGACCGCCTGCTGCCGGACAGGATTGCGGCGCGGGAGGAACAATCCAGCCTCGATACGTACTGGCGCAAGCGCGAAAGCGGAATGGGCGGCGCGCCTTGGGCAGCCATCAACGAGAATAATCTTGCCGAGAGCCGGGCAAAATCTGCGGCAGCCTGGTGGGGCGCAACGGGTGAAACCCCGGCACCGGCCTCTGATTATTCTGCATTTGCACCTGCTATCCCCGCGCCTGTTGGCGGGTTGAGCCCGGTTGGCTCCAATCCTATGGCGGGCCTGAAAATCCAGATTGAGGAAGGGCAGGCCGCCAATGCGCTGCGGCAAGCCATGGAGGGTGCCGTGCCCCCATTGGAACAGGCCGGGGATACTGCTGCACAGAAGATCATTGACGCGGCGGCGGCCCTTGCTGCGGCGGCTGACCGTATTGAATCCGCGGGCCAAAATGCTGCTGCGGCCATTTCCAATGTCCGCATCCAGATGCCCACCGGGGCAGGGAGCCGCCCTGCTGTGAATGCCAATCTGGGGCAATCCATGCCCAATGCCGGAACGCCGGGGGGCTGACATGCGCAACTGGGAGCAGGCATTCCGGCGCGCGTCCTTTCGCGGGGCGCGGTTCTGGGTCGAGGAGGACGGGCCATCATCTGGCCGCCGGGTTGCCGTCATGCCGGTGTCGGGCGGAGAGGGGGTGCTGACCGAGGACATGGGTGCGCGGGCGCGGGAAATCCGGGTTTCTGCCTATGTGGCCAGCGATCAGGCAGACGGGGAGGGGCGGGCGCTTGAGGCGGCATGTGCTGCGCCGGGGGCATCGCTCCTGACCCTGCCGATGGACCCTGCCGCCATGGCGCATTGCACCAGTTGCCGACGTAACCGGCGCAAGGATCGTGGTGGCTATATCGCTTATGACCTCTCATTCGTGCCGCAGGGTGTGAGCGCTGTTTCTGCAGCGCGCGGGCTGGCAGCGGTGCGGGATGTGTTTTCAGCAGGGCTGCCCGGTGCGGTCAGCGGGCTTGCGGGGGCATTTTGATGGACTGGCTGTCTGATCTGGTAGCCCGTTTCGTTGTCGGTGCGGATGACGTCGCGCTGGCCCGGCGGGACCTTATGGCATTGGGTTCTGGAGGCGAGACTGCGGCGCGGGGATTTCTGGAGGTGTGTCGTCTGGTGGGGGAGTCGGCGACTGACCGCGCCGGTCTCGTCACGGCGCTGGACGATCTCGTGAGCGGGGATGTGCTGGCGCGGATTGGCGGGCTGGTTATCGACTGCTTCGCCGTGGTGCGGACGGATTACCCGGCACGGCCGGATGCGCAGGCGGCGAGGGCACGGATTGCGGCCCGGGCGGACCTTGTCCTTGAAGATGCCGGCGGTGCCTTCGGCGCGGGTGTGCATCAGTTTTTGCAGCGGCTGGCGGGGGAGGCGATCATGCAGGTTTCCGCCATTGCCGCCAATCGCGCCCCGCTGGTGCGGGTTGAGACGGGGGTATCCCTGCCCTCGTCTGTGATGGCGTGGGATCTATACGGGGACCCCACACGCGGGGAGGAGCTGGTGTCGCGCAACCGCTCCGGCACGCCCCTGCTGATGCCGACGCGGCTTGAAGCATTGGCGAGCTAACAATGGCGCTTGAGAATATCGAACTGATGGTGGGCGGTGTGCCGCTGCCATTCAGCAGCTGCACGCTTGATGCCGGGGCGGAAAAGGCGGTGCGATCTGCATCCTTCGACGTGATCTGGAATGGCCTCGGCCTGCCATGCGCTGAGGATGAGGCTTGCATCGTCACGATTTCAGGCGAACTCTGGCTCACCGGCGTGACGCGGGACGTGAACTGGGGCCATGATGATGGCCGCCGGGAATATACCGTCTCATGTGTTTCGCGGACGGTAGACGCCACGGAAGCCAGCATCGATCACCCGACCGGATATGTCGAAAACTGCGACCTTGAGGCGATTGCCCGCGAATTTGATACATCCGGTATCGGGGTAGAGTGTCTTGCCAAGGGTCGCCGCAAGGCATTGCACCAGATCATTCCCGGCGAAACGCTATTCAGCACATTGGAGGTTGAGGCGCGGGCGAATGGTGCGCTGATTGGGGACACGCCCGAAGGCAAGCTGCGTATCACGGACAGGCCGGATGGCCGCCATGCCGGTGCCTTGGTGCGCGGGGTCAATATCCTGCGGGCCAGCGGCACGCTTTCCGGGCGATTCAACTATTCGGAGGTGAAGGTGCGGGGGCAATCCAGTTTTGGGTCTCGCGGCTCGGCCCTCACGCCTGAGGCCGAGGCGGCGGGGACAGCAAACAGGAAGCGGCCTCTCATCATTTATCATGAGGGTGAGGCCACATCTGACCGCCTGAAAACACGCGCAGGCTGGGAGGCCAAGCGGGCTGCGGGGCAGGGCAAGGCGGTGCGTGTGCAGGTTCACGGGTGCCGTGATGAGGCCGGGCGGATCTGGACCCAGAATTATCTGGTGCCCGTTGAGGATGACTGGGGCGGGCTGAAACAGGACATGGTGATTTCCGGCGTGAAAATTGCGCAGGATGCAGACGGCGGTACCACCACGGACCTCACCCTGAAAGACCCGCGCGCCCTTGGCGGCGAGAATCCGCGCGGGGAAAGCGCGGCCAGCTGGAATGCCCCCGGCGCTGCTGACACGAAATATCGCGAGGACTGAATGGGTTCCGACGCCAATGTGACGCGCATGCTGCTTTCCGGCCGCGTGCAGCATGCGCATGGGCAGCAGTTTCTGGCCGGCCGGGGGCTGGCCGGCGAACGCTTCCCGCGTGTGCACCGGGTTGAGCCTCATGGATTCACCAGTCACCCGGTGGCTGGGGGCATTGCCACGGTGGTGCAGTCCCGCTCCAGCCGGGAGAGCGTTTATGCGATGGGCGGCGCGAACCCCGATCTGGTGCCGCTGATCGGGCAGGGCGGCTCGGCCATCTATGACCATCTCGGCAACATCGTCTCCATCGTGGATGGCTCCATCCGGCTGGTGGGCAGTATCAGCGTCACGATTGTTGCCCCGGAGATCGTTCTCGACGGGGTGGTGAGGCTGGGCGGGGCCGATGCCGACAGGCCCGCCTCCGGGCTGGGGACCGTGGATTCATCTGGCGCGCAGGACGTGGCCAACCTCGCAACCCGGGTGTTCGTGAAATGAGAATTATTCCGATTGCCGGGGATGCCGACCCCATCCTGACACCAGACCTGCTCTGGAACGGGGTGGTGGGCGACATTGCTGTTGATGTCGCGACCGCTGACCTGCAGCGGGGGCAGGCGCTGGCGACCGCCGTGGGCATGTGCCTTTTGACAGACCGACGGGTGGACGCAACCGAACTGCCTGAGGGCGAGCGCAACAGGGGGTGGCCGGGTGACGGGTTTGATTTGCAGCCCGGCGAGCCGCCACTCGGCTCTAAACTCTGGCTTCTCCGGCGGCGAGCGCTGACCGAGGGCATTGAGCTTGAGGCGGAAGACCACGCCCGCGCAGCCCTGCAGACCCTGATCGACCAGCAGGTATGTGTGCGGGTGGACGTGGCGGTGCGCCGCATCCCGGCCCTGCGGCGGCTGGAACTGGACATCGCCCTGTATGGCCGCGACGGGGCCGCGATCTATCAGGGCAAATTTGCTGTACTGTGGGAGCAGGCCGATGGGCTTTAATCTTCGCGCGCTCAATGAAATCAGCGCCAGCGTGCGCGGGGCTTTTCGCCAGTATCTGCCGGGGACCGATGCCACCCTGTTGCAAAATTTCGTGGGAGTCGTGGGCAAGGTTCTGGCCCTGCTCTCGCGTGAATATGAGTTGCGGCTGAAATACCTCTATCTGCAGCTGTTTGTGCGCCTCGCGACGGATGAGGCCGTGCTGCGGATGCATGGTGCGGATCTCCAGATTTTCCAGAAGCCTGCCGCTGCATCCTCCGGACTGATAACGGGGGCCGGGCAGGCGGGTGCGACCTGGCCGGCGGGCGTGCGGTGGATTTCTGCCGGGGTCACCTATGTTTCGACAGCCCCGTTTACAGCGGGTGGGGGCGGGGGTTTCTCGGCCCAGGTGCGTGCAGAGACGGCGAGTGCGGCAACCAACCGGGATGAGGGAGCCGTGATGACGCTGGCGGATCCTTCGCTGTATCCGTCACTCTCGCAGGATGCGGAGGTTTCTGCCGCAGGGCTGGGCGGCGGGGCGGATGTTGAGGACATTGAGAGCCTGCGCGCGCGGATTCTCGCCCGTAAATCCCGCCCGCCGCAGGGGGGTGCCCTGCCCGATTACGAGACATTTGCCCTCGAGGTGCCGGGGGTGCTCAAGGCCTGGGCATGGCAATTCACGAACGGCATCGGCTCTATTGCTGTCTATGTCCTGTTTAAGGGGCGGGTCCACCGCATCCCCACCGGGGCAGACGTGGCGGCCGTGCAGGCCTATATTGATGCAAGGCGGCTGATCCGGGTGGATGATCTGGTCGCGGTGGCACCTGTCGCCGCGCCGGTTGTCATCACGATTTCGGACCTCGTGCCGGATACGCCGGTTCTGCGGGCGGCGATAGAGGACAATCTGGCCGCCATGTTCCTTGAGCGGGCGCGGCCCGGGGTGCTTGATGCCCCCTTCGTGCTGGAGCGATCATGGGTCAGCGAGGCCATATCGACAGCCGCAGGGGAGGATAGCCACGCGCTGGTGAGCCCCGCCGCCAATCTGTCATTCACGGGCGGGCGCATCCCGGTGCTCGGGGGTGTCACCTATGCGTGATGCCGGGCTCAACACATGGACCTATTACATTCCCCAGGACGGGCAGGATGGGGTGACGCCTGGCGGGCCGTGGGATGCGCTGGCCGCCCCAGAGGTCGAGGGGCTGTTGCCTGCTGCCCTCACATTGTGGCCGCGTGGCGCGATCTGGGGCACGCCGGATGGGCTGGCCCCGCCGCTGGACAGTACGCTTGCCAATTTCACGCGCGCTCTGCTGGTGCCATTCGCGGCATTGTACCGGCGGGCATGGCAGCTGACTCAGGAGAGCCGGGCCACCACCATTATCGACAGTCTTGAGGACTGGGAGGCAGATTACGGGCTGCCGGACAGTTGCACGGCGGGCGATACCTCCATCTCGGGTCGCAGGCAGGCGCTGCTATCACGGGTGAGGGCTGTTGCTGTCATCACGCCGCAGGATTTCATCCGGCTGGCACGGCAGGCCGGGTACGATATTGCGATTGAGGAGCCCGCCGTTTTCGAATGCGGATTTTCGGAATGTGGTGGAGAGCACACTGTGGGGGATCTCCGGCAGGAGGTTTTCTGGAATGTGCATGTTTACGGGCTGGGCGTGACCTATTTCACCTGCGGTGAGAGTGAGGTGAGCGTTGACCCCCTTTTCGAGATTGGCGGCATTGCCCCCCTGATTTGCCTGTTTCGCCGCATCCATCCGGGCTGGACCCAGCCGGTTTACATTGTCCATGACCGGACACTGGCCCCGGTGCTCTCAGTGGATGAGTGGCCCCGCCTGAATGTTCTGGCCGCTCCGAACGCGACCGTGGAAATCGACATCACATGACGACACTGACCACCGTGGCTGATGGCGCGGGGAACGCGCATGCCGATGCGCCAGACCTGCCAGAGGGCACCTATGCCGTACGCGCTCGCCAAAAAATGGCGGCCTGGAGCGTGTGGACAGACCCGCAATATGTGACGGTGCTCCCGCCCGTGCGCCGGTTTGAGCCGATGTACTGGCACGTCAACATGCCAATGACGATCCACGCCTGCCTGACGACAACCGGCCCGGACGGGGTGCGGCTGGATGCCATTTTGCGGCGGCGGAACGATCTCGTGGGCATGAAATGGAGCAGCCGCGATGACATTGACCACCCGCTGACGTCCTACCTGACGTCTAACAACTATGTCGGCACGGTCTGGGAATCGGGGTTTCGCGTCACCGGCCTGCCAGAGTTTGATGAGCCGGACGCCACTGGCATCGTCATGACCGCGACCGACGATGCGGGCGAAAACTACTATATCCGTCTCGCGAACTACCTTCTGAGCGGGACGGCGAGAGAGGGGCGGTTCCGTTTCGATTTTGCCGGCGGGCCGGTGTTTGGCGGGCACAATATCAACGACGCTGACCAGCGCGTGCTGGTGCCGTGGGACCGGATTGTTGAATTCTCAATTGGCCTCGCCCCGCCCGATTACGACCCAGAGGACGAAACGCCCCTGCCTGCGCCGCTGGAGATCGCGCTCGAGCTGATCGATATGGAGGTCACCGGCCCGTCTGCCCTGTTGCCGCGCCGCTCTCCGGGGCAGGCCGTGCCGACCCTGCTGCGCATGACCGATGGGTACGATGACAGCTATTCGATGACCCCGGAGCGCATCGTCTACGGGCTGGTGCAGCTGGGTTATAGCGGGCCATACAATATCTATATCGGGGCCAGCCATCTGCACGATCTGGTCTGGAGCGACGAGGCCGGGACATTTCAGGTTAATCCCGCGCACCCGGTGGCAAACCCGGTGCGCCGCTGGTTCGCGGATCTGTTCGCCCGGCTTCGAGACGCCGGCTTTACCGTCATCGTGAGCCAGTCCTACGAGGTGTTTGCCGAGTTTTGTCCCGAGGCGTGGCAGCAGAGAGACTTCGCCGGGCGCGGGGCGCGCACAGGCTGGGTGCCGCCGTCCTCGCTGCTCATCCCGGTGCTGCCGGAGGCGATG
Source organism: Xanthobacter sp. (assembly GCA_034676585.1). GTDB lineage: Bacteria > Pseudomonadota > Alphaproteobacteria > Rhizobiales > Xanthobacteraceae > Xanthobacter. The sequence continues at coordinate 1,094,556 of JAUCBY010000001.1, forward strand.
GCCTACGTCCACTCTGTGGCCGTGGTGATGTGCCAGATGCTTGAAGACGCCGGCCTGCCGATCAAATTTCAGGTTGGTGAGCCGTGGTGGTGGGACGGCAGCTATTCTGGCGGCGGGCCGTGCATTTATGACGCCTACACAATGGCACTCTACACGGCGGAAACCGGGAACACGGTGCCGACCCCGTGGATTGAGAGCGCGTTGCAGCCGATTGGGCATCATGGGCCATATCTGGACTGGCTGCGCGACAAGCTGGGCGCATCGACGCTGGCCATGCGCGACGCGGTTCTAAACGTGTGGCCGGATGCCGAGACCTATATTCTCGTGTTCACGCCGCAAATCCTCTCGACGGTTTCCGAGATCTCGACGGCGATCAATCTGGCCATTGATGCGTGGCGGTTCCCGGCGTTCGATGTGATCCAGATCGAGGACTACGATTGGGCAATTGATGGTCGCTGGGATCTGGTGGCCAAAACGCTGCCAACCGCGCGTGACCTGCTGAACTATCCGCTCGACCGGATCGAGTATTTCGCGGGGTTCAACCTGCTGCCGGAGACGGCGGAGGCGATCTGGCCAAATATCACCAAGGCCACCGACGACGCATTCAGCTGGGGCATCCGCAACGTTTATGTGTGGGCGCGCCCTCAGGTGTTTCGTGAGGGCTGGGTGTATCCGGGCGGGCGCATGGTGCCGCGCGCCGGCATGAGCCCGTATCCCGGCCTGCCATTTGAGCCGCCGGTGACCCCGGTGGATCTTCGCGCGGTGCGCAGCAGCTATGGCGACATCCGCCTGTCATTTGACCCCGGCGAGGCCACGGCCGGCCACACCTATTATCTCGACATCATGGATGTGACGGGCAAGAGCGTGCGGCGGACACTCTCCGTCAAAGCCCCCGTGCTGAGTGGCGGGCGCGTGGTGCTGGATTATCCGGTAGCCCAGAGCGAGGCTGACTTCGGGTTTGCCCCCACATGGCTGTCTTGGCGGGTGCGGGTGGATGGCGGCGGGCCAGTGGGCACCTCGGGAGATGTGCCTGTCGATAATGCGGCGATCATCAAGCGCATGATCGTCATGGGCATCAACTCGCTGATTGGCGGGTATTTCAACGATTTGAGCGACCCTTCCAATCCGGGTGGCACGGGCGCAGAGGGGCGGCGCGATCTGGTGGCGGCGGCGACATTCCGGCGGCGCTATGCGGAGCTCGCCGGGCTGGACGAGGTCGAGGTGCTGCCCCTTCAGGCGGTGGTCGGCTCCAGCCCGATCAATCCGATGCCCTATCAGGATGGGTTCAATCTGAACAACTACTGGTGGGATGCCGCGAACAATGCGCCCGGCCCTAACCTGCTGATTGCTGACGCTCTCGTGCGCGCTGCCGGCATGCCTCCCGCTGCATTTGTGGAGTCGGGGCCGGGCGAAACCACCGGCATCTCATACGCGCCGGAGGCCATGCGCCCCGCCATTCTCGATGCCTTCGAGAGCTCCAACATCGCCATGCTGGCGTGGATGCGGGCCAACTGGGGCAATCCGGATCTCGAAATCTGGTTTCAGGGGGCAACCACCAGCTGGTGGGGCAATGACATCCCGCCAACCGAGGTCAACTGGGAGGGCGCAAAACTCCTGCGTGACCGGCAAACCCGCATGGCCCTGAGCGTGCCCGGTTTCAAAATGGGCAGCTATGTGCCCCTCGCCAATGAGTACCAGACCTATGCCAATGAGATGGATGCCGGCATGGGCTGGATTCACTACAGTGTCGAGGGCTATCACGCGGCAGCAGGGGAGATGGCCGAGGCGCTGGCGCTCAATATCAACCGCGCTGAAAACCCGCCGGACTGGACGCTCTACGGACGCCCTCACAATCTGTCGGTTGTTAAACAGGTCAATGGCGCGCTGAGCCTGCACTGGGATGCCCGGCCGGACGTGAGCGTGTTCCTGCTGCGCAACCGGCGCGCCGATACACACGAGCTGATCTTTGAAACGGTGGTCCACGGCACCCAGTTTAACTGGCCGCGCGCGGAGCAGCTGGAGGTCTATGAGGTCGACTCCTCCTATGCCGTTTTCGATGTCGCGGAACTTAATGGTGCGACACCCGGCCCCTTTGCCCATTTTGAGGGTGAGGCAACGGATCTCGGCCTCAAGCCGCCCACCGGGCTGGCGGTTCTCCGGCATGCGGGCAATGACATTGTATTCAGCTGGGAGCCACGGTCGGGCGTGAGCGTGTGGCGCTTTCGGAATTTCGCACCGGGCACGGGTGATGTCATCAGTTACGGCTGGGCGCATGAGCCGACCTGGACGTTCACCGAGGCGGCGCAGATCAATCATTACGGGTACGCTGTGGGTTATGTGGTGTTTGAGGTCGCGGAATATGACCCGGCCAGCGACACCATTGGCCCCTATGTGCGGCTTGATATGGAGGCCCCTGCGGTCTGGGCGCTGGATGGCGTGCTGCCGGTTCTGCGTGCTGACTTTGTGCGGGACCGCTACGAGCTGAACGGCGCGGGCGTGGGGGCGAGCGCCCTGTTCACCCGCTCGGGCGGGGCAAAGTGGGTGGTCGGGCCTTCCGGGGCGCTGGTCGAGGTGCCGGCCAATGCGCTGGCCTTCGATTATTCCAGCGGGCGGCGCAGGCTGTTGCTGGAAAAGGCATCGACGAACCTGCATCTGCATTCATCCGCGCTGGAAAGCACGAACTGGCTGAAGAATGAGATGGGCGTTGCGGCGGACGGGGATGTCTCCCGGCTCACACCAACAGCGGTGGCGGCCAATCACTTCATTCGGGGCAGCAGCACCTTTGCCATCTCGTCCGGGGTCGAATATGTCGCCAGCGCTCTGGTGCGAGCTGATGGGCATGCCGCCTTCCGGCTGTCTTTCGAGGGCGGGGCGCAGTGGGCTGGCGGGGTTGCGCCGGGCGCGAACTTCAATGTCAGCACCGGGGTGGTTGGCGTCCAGTCTGCATCCGTAACCAGAGCAGGGTGTACCCATATCGGGGGCGGGATTTACCGCTGCTGGATCGCGGCCACTGCGGCGGCTGCCTCGGCCACCCGCTGCGTGGTGTGGGTGATGGCCTCGGAATCCTCCGTATCCACATGGGCGGGGGATGGGGTTTCAGGACTCGTCATCCATGGCGGCGTTCAGGTGGAGGCGGGTGCGTTCCCGACCTCATACATCCCGACAGGTGCTGCGGCGGTGACGCGGGTGGCGGATGTTGTGAACTGGAGCGAGGGCGCAAAGGCCGTTGCCCCATCGGCTGGGCCGGTGACGATGGCGTTGCGAGCAGCCATTGAATTTTCTGGCGGGTCCTCGGTCATGATTAACTCCCAAGACCCCCCGCATCTATTGTCTATGTGGTCGGAGCGCATAGGGTTTAATCAGCCGCCGATATTGAGAGTGGTGGGTTCTCCCGGAGAAATTGCGCCGTGTTTCGCATGGTCTGGTCGAGGTCGCTCAATTTCCAATCTGGGCGGCAATGTCGCGTCGAGCGGGGCGTCCGTCGATATTAATGGCCCATCGACATTTGCCACCTCCGGCGTTTTGCGGATCGACGAACTGCTGATCTGGCCGGTTGTGGGCAGTGATGCCGAAATCCGGTCTCAGGCGAGGGTTTGGGCATGAGGACGATCTATCTGCGGTTTGAGGACCGGAGCGCGGCACTGGCGCGGCTGGTGGCCGTGCTGGGGCATGGGCCGGATGCCGAAACGGGAGAACTGCCCACCACAGGTGAGCGGGCCGGTACACGCTTTGACGTGGATGAGGTGGGCGAGATCCACGCCCCGGCCCCGGAAGATGCGGGCGAGGACTTCATGCCCGAGGCGCTGCCGGGCTGGCACATCAACCTGCTCTGGTGGGGGGATGATGGGGCAGCGCCGGATTTCGGGGCAGATGAGATCAGCCCCGCCACGCCCAGCCGAGTGTTTGCCCTGTCCGGGTGACAGGGTCCGGGTTTTCTCCCCTGTAAATCAGGGACACGACGCAACCAGAAGGCCGCCCATGAGGTGGCCTTTTCCATTTGTGGAGCCGTTATGAAATACCACCCACCGTTTGGGTCATCGGATGCCGATGCCCGTTATGTTGACCGCAATACACCGGGGGCCGTCTCTGGGTCGCGCGTTCCGGCAGCTGCGGTAGAGCACACCCAGCGCGAGATTGTGAATGTCATTTCACGCAGTGGCCTTGCGCCGGATGGGGCCAACCAGACTCAGCTTGCGGTCGCGATTCAGCGCGGGAGCCTGAATTATGCCGAGGCAGCCGGGCAGCCCAATGCCCTGACCGCGGTTCTTTCTCCGCCCCTCATCAGCCACGTTCCGGGCATGCCGGTGCGGCTGAAAATCAAATCCGACAATACGGGCGCCGCCTCACTGAACGCGGGGCCGGGGGCGCTGCCTATCCGGACTCTTTCCGGGGGTGCGGTCAGCGGCGGGGATCTGGCTGCGGGAACGGTTGTTTCCCTGATCTGCACGGGGGAGGCGTGGGCGCTGGCCGGTCAATCCCTGCCTGTGGCCAGCGTGACGCGGCGGGGCATTGTGGAGCTGGCGACGGGCGCGGAGACGCTGGCGGGGGAGGATGGGGAGCGGGCGGTTGTGCCGGCGCAGGCAGCAGCTGCAGTGCAGGCCGGATCATGGGTTTTTGCCCAGGCTGCTGGCAGCGCCAATGCGCTCACCGCCGCCCTTCAGCCCGCAGCTGCTGCCCTGCGTGCCGGGATGGTAGTGAATCTGCGTGCGGCCTACGACAATAGCGGGCCCGCGACGCTCAATATCGATGGGCTCGGGGCCAAGCCGATCTGGTGCGCGGGGGCCACCCTGCGGGGCGGGGAGCTTTGGCCCGGGGGTGTTTACGGGCTGATCTATGATGGCACGCGCTGGCATATGATTGGAGCGGTGCAGCGGCAGGTCAATCAGGCCACTGCCTACTATGTTAACCCGGCCACCGGGGCCGACACAAATGACGGCACGACTGCGGCCAAGGCGTTCCGGACTCTGCAACGGGCTGTTGATGTGGTGAGCCTGCTCTCTATTGAGGGGGCGAAAGTCACTATCCAGTGTGCCCCCTCGAATGCCTATCAGGGCGTGAGCATGCGGGCTTTCGCGGGGTCCGGATCGGTCGAGATCGTGGGAGACCGCGCGACACCGGGCAATTGCCGCATTACCGCCGCGGGCAACTGTGTCTCTGCCGCCGGGGTGAGTGGTTACAGCATTGCGGGGTTCCGCCTCACCTCGACGGGAGGGGGCGGGGTGTCGGCGCTGTCTGTTTGTGTCAGCGCCATCAATGGCGGAGCGATCAATGTCAGCGATATGGAATATGGCGAGGCGGGGGACGCCCACCTATTTGCCAGTGGCGGCGGGTCTATCGTCATCAGCGGGGCGCATGCCGTTATTGGTTCGGCCCCCCACCACCTGCTTGCGCAGACAGGTGGCATTCTGCGCGCATCCCCGGTTTCCCGCCCGACGCTGAATGTGGGCGCGAGCGCGTTCACTGTTTTTGCGCAGGCGGACAGCCTCGGGCTGGTGGCTGCCCTGCATTATGCCCAGATCAATGCCACGGGGGCGGTTACGGGGCGGCGCGCACAGGCGCTCCTGAATGGCGTTATCACCACCAGCGGCGGCGCAGAGTTTTTCCCCGGCAACGCTCCCGTCGTCACAGCAACTGGCGGCCAGTATGTGTGACGACGGGAGCCGGAAGGGCGGGTTTAGCCGACGGGCAAGGGCTGCTGTGATGGCAGTGTCTGGAGAGGCTGGGGGCTTTTAAACTGATGGGCGGCTGTTATTGGCAGTTTCGTTGTTCAAGGGCACCGCCCTCCATGAACACCCCTGCCTTGCGGGATTCCGTCGAGCACTGAAGCAGGAAGCCCCGCTTCGTAAATTCCTTGTAGCCTTGCAGGATGAAATCAAAACGGCTCCATGAACCGGCGTTCGATACGAACAGGGTAAAGGGGCATCGCGAAGCGCCACACATCGTCAGTATGGCGTCAGGGCAAAACTGGGCGTGATCCAGCAGGAAATCATAAACACCATCCTGATTGATGTCTTCTGCGAGGATGGCATTCGGATTGCGGCCTGTTGTTTTGAACGCCGTGCCGCAGAGGGCGGCGATGTTTCGGATTTCAGCCTGTACCGGAGCGGGGAGCTGTTGGGCTGTAACGGTCAGTTCAGTTGCACCGGGCGTAACCCGGAGAGCCTCGGGCTTGCTGCTACCTCCACACATGGCGACAGCCTGCTCAATGGACCGCGCCGAATTGCGCAGGGATAGCCGAGCCCCGGAGGCTTCCCCGACCAGCACATTGAGACGTGAGCCGGTTTTCAGTTTTTCAATGATCGACTGATCCCGACCAAGGTCAAATGGAGTGGTAAATGACCATGATCCTGCCGGCGTTTTTCGCTGCTTCATGAGCAGGGTCTCAGGTGCCTCCCCGTCTACGGTGAGCTTAACTGGCACATCGCCTTCAGCGGAGTCGCCCCCGACCTGATAGGTGAACCATTCAAGGGTGTTTCGTTCGCACCGCAGGCCAAAGCAAAATACATCGCCTTGGCCGCCAAGATGAGTGCATGCTGCCCGACCCTTGCCCATCACCGGGAATGGTATAGCCGACCAGGGTGGCATGGTCTGTGCGGCGGCTTCAAATGATAGAACGAGCAGAAGGGAGATCACTCCGGCGAATAGCTTTCCGATCCACCTCACATTTCACCTCCCAAACCGAACAGAAAACAGCCCTGTCTCAAATCATCTCATAAGTGTTGATTTCTAACCACCCCGCCTCGCGCGGGTTTTTTTGTGCCCGGCCGCATCTCGCGCGCCGGGTTTTTTGTTGCCCGGAGATTCCCCGATGGATTTGAAAGATGTGCAGACGGCGCTCAATGCGTCCGGCTGGAAGCCCCCGCTTGCCCTCGATGGTAAATGGGGGGCGCTGACCGCTGCGGCGGTGGACGCACTGCTGGCCGAGGAGGCGCTGCGATCTGCGAAGTGGACAGCCACGCGGAAACGCATTGCCGCCATGCAGGTGCTTTGCCGCCGTGTTGGAATTGATGTCGGCAATATCGATGGCCTTGAAGGCCCGCAGACACGCTATGCCTTTGAGGTGTGGGATGCCCGTGCCCGGGGTGAGGATGCCGAAAACTGGCGCGATGGCGAGCCAGCCACATCTTTGCCCGCCCCCGTCAAAACCATCTGGCCGTTAGAGCGTGAGATGACCCGGTATTTCGGGAGCGTTGGCAAAAACCAGACCATGCTTGAGCCGCCCTGGCCGATGGTGCTGGCGTGGGACCCGAAAACAAAAATCAGGCGGTTCCAGATTCACGAGAAAGTCCACGACAGCGCCATGCGTGTGCTGGACCGGACTTTGGACCATTACGGCCTCGAGGGCATTCAGGAGCTTGGCCTGCACCTCTTCGGCGGCTGCCTCAATGTGCGGACGATGAAGGGTGGCTCCAGCCCTTCCATCCATAGCTGGGGTACGGCGCTCGATTTCGACCCGGATCGCAACCAGTTGCGCTGGGGCAGGGACAAGGCGCGCCTTGCCCAGCCGGATGCCCGGAAGTTCTGGGAGCTTTGGGAAGAGGAGGGGTGGCTCTCTCTCGGTCGCGCCCTGAACTATGACTGGATGCACGTTCAGGCGGCCCGCCGATGAGCGGCCCGGAAGACGACATGGCCGAGGGCTTGCCCCGGCCGAGCTGGCGCATCCGCCGGCGGATCATCCTCGCCACGCTGATTTTCTGCGCGGCTGAGGTTCTTTATCTCACAATCTGGGGCCGGGACACGGGCCTGCATGAGGCGTTGGCCAATGGTGTGCTGATCCTCTCCGGGTCGGTCATCGGGGCCTATGTGTTCGGGGCAGTGTGGGATGACAGCAATGTTCTGACATCTCACCCACGCCCCCCGCGCCGTCGCCCCAAATTCTCTGAAGCCGAGGGGGACGATGCGCCCCCGCCACCGGAGGGCTATGCGGAATGACCCTGATCCTGACTCTTATCCGGAGCCCGCTGGTGTGGGCGGCCTTGCTTGGGGCCGTGCTGATTGCCAGCATCTGGGGGCTTGCGGCGCAGCGCTACTCCGCCGGGCTCGAAGCCGGGCGCGCGGAAGTGCGAGCGGAATGGACGGCAGCATCCGCACGGGCGCTCGAAGACAAGCGTGCCGCCGAACGGGCGCTGGAAGCCAAGGCCGCGCGGATTGAGGCCGCCGCGCAGGCGGAAATCGAAGAAGCCAAACTATCTGCCCAGGAGGCGATTGATGCGTATGAAGCGGAGCTTTCCCGGCGGCCGGTTGCTGGCTGCACTCTCAATGACGATGATCTTCGCCGGTTGCGGGACATCCGCTCAGGTCGCCGCACCGCGCCTTGAGACCCGGCTGCCGCTGCGCCCGGCATTCATGGCCGAGGTTCCGGTGTCATCGCTTCGGGCTGGGCAGGATGTCCGCTCGGCGCTGGCGATCCGGGAAGGCGAGATCGGTGAGGCAAACAGCAGATTGAGGCGTTCGGGCGAATGGTACGACAGCGTGCGGGCAGAGGCCGCCGGAAGGGGGGAGCCATGACATCTGAAATACGTGCGGCGATGCGAACGTCATCGGCCCCGGTGACGGTTCCGCTCAATGAGCTGATGACCCTGCTGGAAGGGGTGGCGGAAGATGCCGCCGAGAAGGCGGCGGCAAAGGCTGGGGAACAGGCGGCGCAGAGGGCGGTGGAGAAAGCCTTGTTCCAGATCGGGCTGGATATTTCCGAGAAGCCCCAACAGGCGGCGGTGCGGGCCGATATGGATTATCTGCGACGCTGGCGGCTTTCATACGACCGGATGACCGGGGCCATCGGCAATGCCGTGGTTCTGGCCGTGGTGGCTGGTGCGCTGGCGGCGCTGTGGGTGGGGCTGAAAATCCATGTGCTCAAACAGCCCTGAGCCCAACGGGCCTCGCGTCCGCGTCATGATCGTGATGGAGGATGGCGAGGTTTTCCTCGCCATCACCCGGCCGGGGCAGCCAGTGGAACGGGTGCCGCTGACGCGGAGGGATGTTCTGCGGCTTGTGGGGGAGGGGGCGCGAGCACTGGCAACAGACAAGTCTGCCGGATAGGGCGGCGGGAACAATGCTGCTGTGGGTCAATGGCAGTTTCCGACCCCATTTCGGTCATAAGGTCAGTACGGTTGCTGTAGCGAAAGCGGACATTCGATCGAGTTCTGATCGTCCTTAGTCTCGCACGCGAACGAAGGCCAAAGAGGTGCCCCATACTCGTAAGTGACTAAGAGCTCCCGCCCGCTCACATACGCATAGATTTGTTCAGCATCGAGGTGGCTAATGATTTGATTTTCACAGTCTTCCTTTGCACAGCTACAGTACGCAGATCATTGAGGTCTTTCGTCTTGAGAGAAATCTTTGCAAGATCGAAAGTCGTGAAAATTTCGATCCATCGACCGACGGGTTTATCATGCCAAGCCAATTTTTGCAGGATCAATTGATCATTCGGAAGGCATTCATTGAAGTAATACTCCCATTGATTAGCAGTCAGGCGTCTCAAAAGCGCTTCAATATCACCTTGTGCGGCCCATGTGTGCCCATATGCATTTCCAAGGTAAACAGCAAAAACTGCTGATGTACAGATTGGAAAAGCTGGCCACGGTATCGTCGACCCAAGTTTTACTAAAGCAGAAACGGCAGCTGGCTCATTATAGTAGTTGTTCGCTGCTGTGTGAACGCTAATTATCGCTGAGGCAGCTGAAGAAAACGTTTGTGATCGCAAGGTCTCTGGTACGAAATCGAAACCTTGAACGACCATCAGGGCTTTTTTGAGTGAAGTTACAGCTGCCGAGTTTCCCGAGTTAACTGCCTCGGCATAAGCTTGTCCAACGGCCCATTTTTCGGCATCCCTAAGTTGGGGCCACATAACAGGAACAATCACAATAATGTTGCCCAAAGTGTGCTCGTATTGAGCACCACTCCGCGTTTTCACGCCTGCCAACAAAATGCTAAGCGTAGTTCTCTTAAAGAAGTAAGGCGCTGCGTTCAGGGCTTGAACATCAGTGTCGCTGGCCTTGAACGTTTTACTCTCCAGAGCCGAACGAAACGTCACAAATTCCGTTGGTGCGAAATTGTCAACTCGGCCTAGAATTGAATTAACGCAGGTCCGTAGAAAGCCAACGGCTTCTTCACGGGTCATCTCTTCAAATTCGGCATTCTGGCTGTCGAGATTGTCAAAATGTGCAAGCAGTTCTGTATGTTGGCTAAGTCGTTTTGCATCCGTTGAATTGATTACGCCAAGCTCCTGGGCAAGACGAATCGCCTCGTAGTTTGAAATGCTGACTGTAGGAATTGAATCTTCGTCGAGATCTTGGCGACCGAGCATCTCACCAACAAACTCCATACCTAAAGATGAGAGTTGTTTTTTGAGTTGCGAGAGGGCCTTGTTCAATACGAAGCTCGCGACCATCTCATATGATTCGGCTTCGAAGGCTGTTGCTATCTGCCTTTGATCTCTTGTTGTCAGCGCCTTTGCAGCACTCACAATGGCAGGTGGGTTCATCTCTGACCTAGGGACAATGGTGCCGCTTGGTTCCGTCCAAACTGTCAATGCGTTAGCCATCGTTCAGGACTCCGTCCGCAATCTCAATATCCATACGCCCGTCCTGCGACCTGAAGAATGCGACCTCGAGCCCTTGCCCAATTAGAGACTTGAGTGCTGAAAAGGCTCGAGTGCGAGCGCCCCCCATCAAAGAAGTATCATTCTCCTCGCTTTTGATGAAAGCTCTATAACCGAGGACTCTGCCACGTGTATCGAGCAGAGTGATCCCATCACTGTTTATAAATCCAGAGAGAAGATCCGACGCCGCCTGAAGACGACCCACTGAAATTGCGGTCTTGTTTTCTTCGAAATGAAGTTTATATCGGCTGTAAAGATCGATCGGCTCATCCAAATGCACTGCATCAGACAGCGCCTCTAAAGTAAGTCCACCCTGCCCGGAAACAACAGCAATTAGAGTTCCATGGGATCTTTTTACAGCATCTGAAACTATCCTCTCAACAAATCCGCAAAAAGATTCATCGAACGGTTCAATGTTTTTTGTTAAAGCTTTTGATAGGGACCTTAGATGGCTCCGGTTATTTAGGTTCGCTTCATCATGATCATCATTGAATCGAAACTCAATCGAGTCTCTGGCACTGGTTCGAACCTCAACCTTATTCGTGACGTTCTGCGATACCCGAACGATTGGCAGTAACCTATCCAGGTCTTCTAATGCCAAGTCATCCACCGTAAAGGAGGAAGGATCGTTAGAGCCGCAGAAAACTCCGTAGTTACAGATACTACCATCGCCGACGCGTTCAACGTAAATTCGCCAGCCGCTGCCGCACAAAGGTGCAGCATATTTAAGTATTCTTGATGCCGATGTAGAAGTATTCGCTCCATTTGATAGGCATACATATTCACCGGATCCAGATATTCCGATCAATTTCGATATTGAATTGCAAATGAATATACTTGGAGAAAGTGGAATACCCTCTTCAGTATACGCTGCCAATTGCGAGACAAGTCCAATTACTAACGTAACCGTATGAGTGCATGAGATGCTTGCCCCTTGTAGCAAGTCGATAGTGTTTGATTGAAGATGCGTTCTAAATGAAATGCTCTTGTCAACCATTTTCTCAGCTGCCACTCCACCTATCTCTTTTTCTCTAGTCTCTACACTGCGGAAAGGCAAGGGAGAGGTCGCGCGCCAAGTTTATTAGAGATTGCTTCAGGGCGCTATTTGCGCCGGGCGATTGGACTATCGCTGCCTCGCCTTAGAGCCGTCCACCTTTATCTCTATGGAAGCTACAGATCACATCTGAGAAATTACCACCGTGCAGAAGTTGGTCCAAAGCTTGTCTGTCGCTCACGGCCCCAATCCGAAAGCTGCTGAATGACCGCTTTTCTGCGTTCTGGTTCAGAAGCGAAGTGGCAGCAAACCACCCCATTTCAGTCTCCCCTTGAGACGCTTGCCAGCGAGTCTGGGTTGTCTTGACTGTAGAGCATAGCTGCCATTCGGCCTCCCTAATCCCCGCAATTCCAAATGCTTGCATCCTGTCATGTGCATCGAGCCTTCTTGAGCCACTATATGTAGCGGCTTGTTCTTTTTTTGTTCTCATGGAATCCATAGGGCTAATTCGATTGGAGATGGCCCATGCCGAGCGCACACCAAGCTGCAACCCCGGTCTATTTTGACATAAGCGAGCAGGTCATTGATGAGGCTCTGGCCGCCTGGGATGGGGACGCACGCGCTGTCATCCGCGACCTGCTCCTTGGGCAGGCGTGGCTGGAGCATGAGCTTTCACGCGCGATTGCTCGCACCTCTGCCGGCTATGTGCGCGGCCGCCCTGTTGCGCCGGAGCGCGCCTCCTGATGCGCAAGCCGGAGCAGGTCGAGCGCCTCTATCTGGATTTCGACGGGTTTTTCGCATCCGTCGAGCAGGCGGTCCGGCCACGGCTGCGCGGAAAGCCGGTCGGTGTGGTGCCCTTTGCGCTGGACAATGCAGCCAAGGCCCGCACTTGTATCATCGCGTGCTCGCGCGAGGCCAAGCTCGCTGGCGTCGGAAACGTCATGCCCGTGGGCGAGGCCCTGAGCAAATGCCCAGATCTGATTCTGGTTCCCCAGACGCCGGATCTGTATCGCCGTGCGCACAATGCCCTGCTGTCCGAGATCGAGGCAGTCTTGCCCGTTGATGCGGTCAAATCCATTGACGAGCTGACATGCCGCATAGAGCCTGCGCACCGCACAGTGCCTGAGGCGCTGGGGCGGCGGATCAAGGCGCGAATCCGTGATGAGATCGGGCCATGGATCACGTGCAGTATCGGCATGGCAGCAAACCGCCAGTTAGCGAAGATGGCTTGCAAGGCTGGGAAGCGAGCCGTTCCGGGCCGCTATGGTGATGGCCTCACCGTCTGGCGACCCGAGCATATGCCCGGACCCCTGCTGGATATTCCCCTGGCTGATGTTCCCGGCATCGGTTCCAGCATGGCGCGCAGGCTGGCCGCAGCCGCGATCATCACCGTGGGGCACCTTCTGGAGCGCCAGCCCAAACACCTGCGCGCGCTCTGGGGCAATGTGACGGGGGAGCGGATATGGTACGCGCTGCATGGCTATGATGTGCAGGCACCGCCATCATCGCGTGGCATGTACGGTCATTCGCGCGTCCTGCCCCCGGGCCATCGCTCCCTTGAGGCGGCGCAGGATGCGTCCTTGCTCCTGATCGTTAAAGCGGCCCGCCGGATGCGGCGGGATGGCTGGTCAGCGAGCCGTGTGAGCCTGTGGCTCTCTCTCCACAAGCGAGGCTGGGGTTGCGAAGGGCGGCTGCCAGAAACCCATGACGACGTGTCGGTTAGGGAGGGGCTTCAGGCGCTCTGGGTGCATGCGCGCGAGGCGTTGCCCCCGCGTGTGACCGTCTTCAGCATGGGGGTCAATCTCTATGGCCTGAACCCTCGACAGGAGCAGCAGCTTGATCTGCTGGCCACGCCAGAGGACCGGGAGAGAAGGGCGCGGCGCGAGGCCGCTTCCGCCGCAGTTGATGCCTTGAACGCCCGCTATGGGCAGACGCTGGTTCATGTCGGTGCATGGAAGCCCCCGCCCGGCGGCTATGCTGGGGGCAAGATCAGCTACACGCGCATCCCCAGCGCGGAGGATTTCTGGTGAGCTGGAAAACCGAATTGAAGGCGGCGGATCTGGAGCCGGAACGCCGGATCGAGGTCACATGCAAGCGCTGTGGGAAGATGCGCTATATCCGCGCCGAACAGGTGGCGTCCTATCCGCCGCTGTCTCAATCCTACCTCGATGAGGTGGAGAGGGCCCTGCGCTGCCGGGATCGGTATTGCAAAGGGCCTATCAGAATAGCACTGCCCCATCAGCATCAGATGGAGGGGTTTGTGGGTGGGATGGCGTGAGGCGGTACTGCAAATGGTACTGCGGTCGTTTCTTGCAGCGCCATATAGGTTTGTTAAATAAGGAAAAATATAACTTTTCTGTCCAGTCCATCATGGGGGCTACGGAGAACTTAAGGTCTTGTGCAGTCAGGGACATTTATAAAACTCGGCCTGTTGGTCGCCTTTTGAGGCCGTACTGCTCAGGGCGATTTCATGTCATTTTTGTCCGGTCCAGAGCAGCCAATCTTGCATACCGTCCGAATATCGGCCTGACCCAGCAGGTAGGTAGTCGATGCTGCCCCGCCTCCTTGCCCAGACATGGGCTGCCTGCGCGGCAAGCTTATGAGGCAGGCGTTGGGTCACCCGGATTGCGGGGGGGCCAGCCGAGAGAGAAGTCTTCCCGGTCCCGCGTCAGATTTGGATTATAGGCAGGGTCTCTGGCCAGAATCTCCCCCCATTTTTCCTGCATGAAATTCATCTCTGCAAGAAAACGCTGTTTCTTTTCAGGCGTATCCTCAGTGCCGCGCGTGGCAGACTCGTGATGATACAATTCTGCGTGGGGCGTCCAGATATTGCGGTAACCTGCTGCTCTGACCTTCAGGCAGAAATCGACATCATTGAAGGCGATTTTCAGGTTTTTCTCGTCGAGGCCACCAACTGATTCATAAACACTTCTGCGCACGACCAGACATGCCGCTGTCACGGCGCTGATGGTATGGGCGAGGACAGCCCGCTTCATATAACCGTTTGATTTGCGGGCAAGGAACTTGTGTGCATGCCCCGCCACACCTCCAAGCCCGAGCAGCACGCCGCCATGTTGCAGGCGATTGTCAGGATAGAGCAGCCGGGCTCCGACAGCGCCAACGCCGGGCTGAAGGGCAAGACTCACCATTTCATCGAGCCAGTTGGGTGAAATGACTTCAATATCGTTGTTGATCAGGCCGATCAGTTCCCCGCCCGTATTCTGTACGGCATTGTTATTGATGGCAGAATAGTTGAAGGGCTGCTCGTCTCTCAGAACACGGATACGCGCATTCTCCCGTAGGGAGTCAAAGTAGCGCAGGGTTTCCGGGTCATCCGAGTTGTTATCGACAATCAGGATTTCATAATTCGGGTACGTTGTCTTGGCCAGAATCAAATCGACACATTGCCGGGTCAGGTTCAGCCCATTGCGGGTGGGAATGATCAGGCTGACCAGCGGTGGGCTTTCAGGCAGGTGATAACGGATGCGGTATACCCCATCCGTAATCACATCCACGTCACCTTTCACATCTGTACGCGCAAGATGTTCCTGCACGGCTTTTTGTCCGGCGCTCACGGCATAGGTCTTGTTGCTGCCCTTCTGCGCGGTGCTGCCCTTGTGGCTGCGCCAATGATAGAGCACGCGCGGAATGTGGCAGATGCTTTCAGGGGAGAGGCCCTCAATATAGCGCAGGGCCAGATCATGGTCCTGCGCACCTTCATAGCCTTGGCGAAAGCCCCCAAGCGCACGGACCCGGTCTGTGCGGTACACGCCCAGATGTGAAATGATGTTCTGCGCGCGGAAAAGGTCCGGATTCCAGTCCGGCTTGAAGCTCGGGTCAAAGCGCGTGTTCGGCCCCTTGACCTTGTCTTCATCCGAATAGATCAACTGCACATCCGGCTGCCGGATCGTGGCACGGGCGACATAGAACAGGGCATCCTCAGTGAGCAGGTCATCCTGATCCAGCAGGGCCAGCCAACTCCCGGCGGCAAGCTCCAGTGCTGAGTTGGATGCCAGCGAGATATGCCCGTTTTGATCGCGATATATGACGCGAATACGCGAATCTGCGGCCTCATATTCTTTCAGAACAGGGCGAATATCCGCATGGGTGGAGCAGTCATCTGCAATGCAGAGTTGCCAATGTGGGTAGATCTGCTGCCTTACGGAATCGATTGCCTGCCGCAACCATCGCACTTCGGCATTATAGACCGGCATGATGATGGAGATGAGCGGCGGCGCATCCCATTTGGCCTGTTCAGCACGCATGATATCGCGATGGCTGTCATCCAGCGCAGCGTAGTTTTTTAACCAGGCCGCATAATCATTCCGGTTGAATGCCTCCCGCTTGAACTTGCTGAACGGGTGGCGCCAGAAGGCTTGCAGGCGAAGCTTCAACGATTCCATGCGTCATCCGCACTGGTTCAAGGATATGCTGTTGGCAGCATAATCATGGCTGGGATGTTCTGCCAGCCTGAAGGCAGGCAGACGCTGAAACAGGGCAAAAAGAAAGGCGCCAAAACGGCGCCCTCTAATACAGATAGCTGAACCCGTCCGGGCCAGTCCAGATCAACCGATAATAGGCTATGCGCTATGGATCACTTGATCTTGGTTTCGCGGAATTCCACATGCTTGCGGACGACCGGATCGTACTTCTTGAGCACAATCTTGTCGGTCTTGGTGCGGGAATTCTTCTTGGTCACATAAAAGGAGCCTGTATCCGCAGTGGACAGAAGCTTGATCTTGATGGTTGCAGCCTTGGCCATGTCTTAATTCCTTGGGCCCGCTTATGCGGCGCGCGGCCTTCTCGGTCATAAAATAGAAATACGGACGCGCTGCCAAAGCGGCCGCTCGTGGTGGGCGAAGTAGCCTTAACGGGGCTGCAATGTCAAGGCGGCTCCACTTTTCCCTGTTTGAAATGTGGTGCATTGTCATTCACATGGATATGGAAACATCTGCGATCTTTGGAGCCACGGGCTTCCATCCTGAAGTGTGATGTTGTAGAGACCCCCCAACTGGCGCACCCGGCTTCCCGTTGTGGTGTGAACGTGATGGATTCAATGCAGACGGTTTTGATTGTCATTCACCTTTTGGTGGTGCTCGCGCTGATCGGCGTGGTGCTGATCCAGCGCTCTGAGGGCGGTGGGCTTGGTGCCGGCGGCGGAGGCAACTCTGGCGGATTCTTTAGTGCGCGCGGTTCTGCGAACGTGCTGACACGAACCACAGCTATTCTGGCCGGGCTGTTTTTCATCACGTCTTTGACGCTTACGATTTCCGCTGGATGGAATCGCTCCCCAACATCTATCCTGCAGCCGGGTGCCCCTTCCCAGGGCGCACCCGCGACATTGCAGCCGGGCAGCACGATTCTTGACCAGATTCAGCCGCAGGGTGGCGCGCAGCCGCCTGCCGGCCCGCAGGTTCCGCAGTCTCAGTAAGTTTTCTTGTCGCGCACTCAGATTGTGCGCGGCATAGAATTTGAGTGGCGAGACGAAGCTTTCATGGCTTCGGCTCGCCGAGTCGCGTTTGTATCGAGGTGAGGTTCAGTTCATGGCGCGCTATATCTTCATCACCGGCGGCGTCGTGTCTTCACTGGGCAAGGGCTTGGCCTCCGCGGCTCTTGGCGCCTTGCTCCAGGCTCGTGGATACACGGTGCGCCTGCGCAAGCTGGACCCCTATCTCAATGTCGATCCGGGAACCATGAGCCCGTATCAGCATGGAGAGGTCTTCGTCACCGATGACGGTGCCGAGACCGACCTTGATCTGGGCCATTATGAGCGCTTTACCGGCCGTCCCGCCACACGGCAGGACAACATCACCACCGGTCGCATCTATATGGACATTCTCACCAAGGAGCGCCGGGGTGATTATCTCGGTGCGACCGTTCAGGTGATTCCGCATGTAACCAATGCGATCAAGGATTTCGTTCTTGATGGCAATGAAGGCTATGACTTCGTTCTGGTCGAGGTGGGCGGTACCGTTGGTGATATTGAGGGGCTGCCCTTCTTTGAGGCGACTCGCCAGCTCAAGAATGAACTGCCGCGCGGGCATGCTATCTTCATCCATCTGACCCTCATGCCGTATATCCCTTCGGCAGGTGAGCTGAAGACCAAGCCGACCCAGCATTCGGTGAAGGAACTGCGTTCCATCGGAATCACACCGGATATCCTGCTGTGCCGGACGGATCGCGAGATCCCGCGCGAGGAGCGCCGCAAGCTGTCGCTGTTCTGCAACGTGCGGGAAAGCGCTGTGATTGATGCGCGTGATGTGGACAATATCTATGCTGTGCCATCGGCCTATCATGCCGAAGGCCTCGACCGGGAGGTTCTGGCGGCCTTCAATATTGAACCCGCGCCGGCTCCCAATCTGAGCCGCTGGACCAATATCGAGTCGCGCGTTCGTAACCCGGAAGGTGAGGTCACCATTGCCATCGTTGGCAAATATACCGGGTTGAAGGATGCCTATAAGTCTCTCATCGAGGCTCTGGCACATGGCGGCATTGCCAACCAGGCCAAGGTGAATCTTGACTGGATCGAGAGCGAGACCTTCGAGCGTGAGGACCCGGCCCCCTTCCTGGAGCATGTACATGGCATTCTGGTGCCGGGCGGCTTTGGCAAGCGCGGTTCCGAAGGCAAAATCCGGGCTGCCCGCTTTGCGCGGGAACGCAAGGTGCCCTATCTCGGCATCTGCTTCGGCATGCAGATGGCGGTTATTGAAGCCGCCCGCAATTTGGCGGGTATAACGAATGCTGCTTCCACGGAGTTTGGTCCCACGGAAGAGCCAATCGTGGGTCTTTTGACCGAATGGATTCAGGGCGAGCAGCTTCAGCGCCGCTCTGCGCTGGGTGATCTCGGTGGAACCATGCGCCTCGGAGCCTTCCCAGCACAGCTGGAAGAGGGCAGCCATGTTGCAGATATTTATAAGTGTGCCCGCATTTCCGAGCGGCACCGCCATCGCTATGAGGTCAATACGGCTTATCGCGAGCGGCTTGAGGCACACGGCCTGATCTTCTCTGGCATGTCTCCGGATGGCCTGCTGCCGGAGATTGTCGAGTATCGCGATCATCCCTGGTTCATTGGCGTCCAGTTCCACCCGGAACTGCGCTCACGCCCGTTTGAGCCGCACCCGCTGTTTGCCTCCTTTGTGAAAGCTGCGATGGTGCAGAGTCGCTTGGTTTAAGGGGAAGTGGAGGCAGTTCGCCTGTCTTTATGGTGAACTGCCTGTATTTCGTCGCAATTTGGAATGCCTCGCATAAGGCAGGACTCTGACAGTTCGCATTTGTGCGATGCGGAATAAACTCCACTTTATCAATATATTGAGGCTTGCGCCTCCTGTGGGAGCGTTCGGAATGTGGCGCGGCTTTGCCCGGCTCATGCCCAAATTCAGCGCATGGGTGCCATAAACCCTTTCACGAAACAGCCCCTTTGCCGTTAAACTCCCGCAGCTTCACATGCATGCGCATTTTTGCTGCACTGCATTTGTGCCCGGCTGGTTCATTTGCGAACCAGATTCCCCTGCCGTGCACCCGAGCCTATGCTGAAAGCACGCGGCAGGCATTTGCGATAAAGGAGAGTTCATGCGACGCGGCCTCGATCATGTCGTCCATCTTGTTCGTGATCTGGATGCTGCCGGGGAGGTTTATGACCTGCTCGGATTTACCGTGGGGGTGCGCAATGTTCACCCTTGGGGTACTGCAAACCGGATTATCCAGACACCTGGCTTCTTTATCGAGCTGTTGCAGATTACGGATCAGGAAAAACTGCCTCCGCGTGAGGAGGGGAAGTTTTCCTTTGGCGGTTTCAATGCGGATTTTTTCAATTCGCGTGGTGAAGGCCTGTCCATGATGGTTCTGGAAGGCAGCGATGCAAAGGCGGAAAAAGAGGTGTTCGATGCGGCCGGATTCGGCGGCTTCGAAACTGTCCACGCCTCACGCTTGGGCCGGAGACCGGATGGGGAAGAGGCCGAGATTTCCTTCTCTCTGGCTTTCGCGCATGATCCGCGTTCACCGGACTTTGGGGTGTTGGCCTGCACGCAGCATCGGCCAGAGAATTTCTGGTCTGAAAACTTTCAGCGCCATTCCAACGGCACAACGGGTCTTGCGGGCCTGAGTTTGGTGGCGGACGAGCCTGCGGCGCATCAGCATTTCCTGAATACCCTGACCGATGTGCAGGTCCTGCGTGCGCGCGATGACTGGTATGTTGCGCAGACCCCGCGTGGCGAAATCGAGGTGATGACGCGCCCGCTGTTCACTGAGCGTTACGGCGTGCCCGCCCCTGAGGGCGAGGGCCTGCACATTGCTGCGGTGCGCTTTGCAACGCCGGGCATTGCAGATTTGCGCCGCTCTCTGGAGGCTCGCCGGATGGTGGAGGAGGCCGTGGAGGGGATTATTGTTGTGCCTCCGCGCGCCGCTATGGGGGCGACACTGGTGTTTGAGCAGGTGAAACAAGACTGATCTCACCGCCGATTGTGTAGATAAAAGACTTTGGGGCAAACTCGCATGGTCTGTGGGTTTGCCCCAAATATGGAATAATCCGCCGCTATGCGTGGCACCCCTTTTGAACAGATGAGTCTGGCCATGACTGCCGCAAAGCCGATCTCTCCTCCGGACCAGATTGTTAGTGTTGGCGATGTGCGTATAGGCAACAGCCTGCCGCTGGCGCTGATTGCTGGCCCCTGCCAGATGGAAAGCCGCGCGCATGCACTGGAGGTGGCGACCGCGCTGAAAGAGATAACCCAGCGGCTGGGCATGGGGCTGATCTTCAAGACCTCTTTTGACAAGGCGAATCGCACCTCTGCCAATGCGGCGCGTGGTATGGGGCTGAAGGCTGCCATGCCCGTTTTTGCGGAAATTCGCGAGACGCTGGGCCTGCCGGTTCTGACAGACGTGCATGAAATCGAGCATTGTGCGCCAGTTGCGGAAGTCGTCGATGTTTTGCAGATTCCCGCTTTCCTCTGTCGGCAGACAGACCTGCTGATTGCAGCAGCGGAAACGGGGCGCGTGGTCAATGTGAAGAAGGGGCAGTTTCTGGCTCCCTGGGACATGAAGAATGTCGTGGCCAAGCTCACAAGTGCCGGAAATCCGCATGTGCTTGTGACAGAGCGCGGCGTTTCCTTTGGTTATAATACGCTCATTTCAGACATGCGCGCCTTGCCGACTCTGGCCAAAACCACGGGCGCCCCGGTGGTGTTTGATGCCACGCACTCCGTGCAGCAGCCCGGCGGGCAGGGGACTTCGTCCGGGGGTCAGCGCGAATTTGTGCCGGTGCTTGCGCGGGCGGCCGTGGCTGTCGGCGTGGCCGCAGTTTTCATCGAAACGCATCCTGATCCAGACCATGCCCCTTCAGATGGCCCGAACATGGTGCCGCTTGGCGAACTGGAAGCCCTGCTGAAGATGTTGCAGGCTTTTGATGGCATTGCGAAAGCCCATCCTGTTTCCATCTGAGCCTGTCTGTTGCGGGAAAGGGCCGGGGATGTTCCGGCCTGAGACGCACAAGCACCTTGTTCCCATTGCGTTTGCGGGGTACTGGCAGCCATGGCAACCCGTACGACTCCTCCCGGTGACGGTCATATCGAAACCGTGCAACTGAAGGCAGCGCTTGAAGAGCGCTACCTTGCTTATGCTCTCTCCACCATCATGCATCGTGCGCTGCCCGATGCACGAGACGGCCTCAAGCCGGTGCACAGGCGCATTTTGCATGCCATGCGCCAGTTGAAGCTGGAGCCGGGGCAGGGCTTCAAGAAGTCTGCCCGCGTGGTTGGCGATGTGATCGGCAAGTTCCACCCGCATGGTGACCAGTCGGTTTATGATGCGCTGGTTCGCCTCGCGCAGGGGTTTGCCCAGCGCTACCCATTGGTGGATGGGCAGGGCAATTTCGGAAATGTGGACGGCGATAATGCTGCCGCCATGCGATATACCGAGGCCCGCCTCACTGAAACAGCGCGCCTGCTGCTGGATGGCATTGATGAAGACGCGGTGGACTTCCGGCCGACCTATGATGGTTCGGAAGAGGAGCCGCTGGTTCTGCCGGCAGCCTTTCCGAACCTTCTGGCCAATGGTTCGCAGGGCATTGCGGTGGGCATGGCCACCTCCATTCCGCCCCATAATGCGGCGGAACTGCTGGATGCCGCACTGCATCTGATCACCAATCCCAATGCGCTTTCGGCGGATCTGCTGCGGATTGTGCCGGGGCCGGACTTCCCCACCGGTGGTATATTGGTGGATGATCCGGTTGGCATTGCTGAAGCCTATGCAACGGGGCGCGGCTCATTCCGCGTGCGTTCGCGCTGGAACAAGGAAGAGGCAGGGCGCGGCGGTTATGTGGTGGTGGTGACAGAGATCCCCTATGGCGTGGCGAAATCGCGTCTGGTGGAAAAGATCGCTGAACTGCTGACCGACAAGAAGTTGCCGCTTCTGGCCGATGTGCGCGATGAAAGCGCCGAGGATATTCGCCTTGTGCTGGAGCCGCGCGCCCGCACAGTGAATGCCGAAGTCCTGATGGAAAGCCTGTTCAAGCTCACCGAGCTTGAGGCCCGCGTTTCATTGAACATGAATGTGCTGGTGCGTGGGCAGGTACCCAAAGTGCTTTCGCTTGCCGAGGCGCTGAGGGAATGGCTGGATCACCGACGCGAGGTGCTGCTGCGGCGCTCTCATCACCGGCTGGAGAAGATTGCGCATCGTCTTGAGGTTTTGGGCGGTTATCTCATCGCCTATCTCAATCTGGATGAGGTCATCCGCATCATCCGTGAAGAGGATGAGCCAAAGGTCGAGCTGATGCGCACCTTTGGCTTGAGCGATGTGCAGGCCGAGGCCATTCTCAACATGCGCCTGCGCTCTCTGCGTCGCCTTGAGGAAATGGAAATCCGCAAGGAACATGATGCACTGAGCAAGGAGCAGGACGGGCTGAACAAACTGGTGGCCTCTGAAGCCGAACAGTGGAAGTCCATCGCAAAACAGATCCGCGAAACACGCAAGACCTATGGCCCGGAAACCGAATTGGGACGGCGGCGCACCACCTTTGCCGCAACCCCCGAGTTTGGCGAGGAGGCATTTACGGAGGCGCTTGTTGAACGCGAGCCGATTACGGTCGTGATTTCGCAGAAGGGGTGGATACGAACGCTCAAGGGCCATGTGCAAGACTTGGCCAGCCTCCAGTTCAAGACAGACGATTCCCTTGGCCACGCCTTCTTTGCCGAGACAACCTCCAAGCTCATATTGTGCGCTTCCAATGGGCGCTTTTATACGCTTGAGGCCTCAAAGCTGCCGGGTGGGCGCGGGCACGGCGAGCCGGTGCGGATGATGATTGATCTCGATCAGGAGATCGAAATTGTTTCCATCTTCCCGCATGTCACAGGGCGCAAGCTGCTTGTTGCCTCTCAGCAGGGGCGCGGCTTTGTGTTGGGCGAGGAAGACTGCATCGCCAACACCCGTAAGGGCAAGCAGGTGCTGCTGGTGGATGCGCCGGATGCTTTGCAGGCGGTGCGTGTGGTGGATGGCGATACGGTGGCCATCATTGGTGAAAATCGCAAACTGTTGCTATTTCCACTCTCACAGGTGCCGGAACTGACGCGCGGTCGCGGCGTGCGTCTTCAGCGCTATCGTGATGGCGGCCTGTCTGATCTCAAGCTGTTTACATTGAGTGACGGGCTCACCTGGGAAGATACATCCGGGCGTACCTGGACCGTGACAGAACTTCTGGAATGGCAAGGGGAGCGTGCCGCTGCCGGGCGCATGCCGCCCAAGGGGTTCCCACGCAGCAACAAGTTTGAATAGCCGACTTTCAATATAGTCCAGCCTTCAGTGCAAAATAAAACGGGCCCCGCATCCTTTGCTGGGCCCGTTTTGTCTTTCAGCTATTCATGTGGGGAGATCAGGCGCCACGGGTCCAGCGCAGGGCGGCTTCAGCCACGCGCTTGCCCAGATGGGCGGCAGTGCGCCGGTTTGCTTCCGTGGGTACGACCTCTGAACCCTGATCCACATTCGACTGGGCAAATGCACCGGAGAAACTGCCGAGGCGGTTGATATCATTTGCCGAGCCGGCAGAGTTGTTGTTGCCCGGCAAAAGACCAAGGCCAACCCAGATCATGCCATGCTGTTGGGAAAGGGCGAAAAGGGCATTGATAGCCTGTGCCTTGTCTCCATTCTGGCTGCCGGAGTTTACAAAGCCAGCAGCCAGCTTGTCCCTCCATTTGCTTTCGAACCAGCGCTTGGAGCTTTTCTCGGCAAAGGTCTGAAAGGCGGCGGCGACATTGCCCATATAAACGGGTGAGCCGAAAATAATGGCCGCAGCATTATCAAGCTGCTCCCAATGGTCATCCACCTTTTCAGCCTGTATCAGCAGACCTTCGACTTCAGCAACTTCGCGAATACCTGCAAGCACAGCCTCAGCCTGAACCTTGGTGTGGCCATAGCCGGAGTGGTACACGATTGCGATCACGGGTTTTGTCATCAGGCTTCTCCAGAAAACATGGAAAACGTGAAGGCTTTTTGTCTCGCAGCATCGAATGTCTGCATGACAAACTGTATTCGCTCTTTTGTGACGTGCATGAGAGAGGAACGCCATGCCAGATTCCGCAAATCTCATGTGCGTCCTTGCAATGGATGAGCGAGGGTGCATCTCAAAGGGCAGAGGAGATACAGAAACAGGCTGATTTTTAACAGGACAGAAACCGGTACCGCCTAAATTCGCTCCCATGCAAAGCCGCTCTCGCCTCCGCACCATATTGGCCACGCTGACCCTTCATTTGGGAGCGGCGGCCCTCATCGGCTATTTCGCCTATCACGCCTATACGGGCGATCATGGCCTTGTTGCAAAACGCAGCTATGAGCAGGAGTTGAAACAGCTTGAGGCCGAGTTGGGAGACCTGCAGGCACAGCGCTCATCTATTGAGCATAAGGTGTCCCTGCTGGCTGCCAGCCGACTCGATCCTGACATGCTCGATGAGCAGGGACGACGCCTGCTCAACTTCATTCACCCAAATGACATTGTATTGCTTCGCAGCAAATGAACCGATTATTAGTTCATCATACACATGAACTAAAATTAAGTTCATCCTTTTAAAATCAAGCTTTTACAATATGTTGCACTGCAAAAAATAGATTTCGCGCTTTGAAGCTCGGAAGAGGTGGGGTAGAGCAAATACAACTCCAGCACTTCTCGAGGATGCCAATGGCCCCTAGAAAGTCTACCGCCCGCCCCGCCGCCGCTTCTCACGAAGCTGCAACCTTCACGAAGGACGACGACCTTCTCGCCTACCGGGAGATGTTGCTGATCCGCCGGTTTGAGGAGAAGGCGGGCCAGATGTATGGCATGGGCCTCATCGGCGGTTTCTGCCATCTCTATATTGGCCAGGAAGCGGTTGTTGTGGGCATGCAGATGGCCATGGAGGAGGGTGATCAGGTCATCACCGGCTATCGTGACCACGGCCACATGCTGGCTGTTGGCATGGAAGCCAATGGCGTGATGGCCGAGTTGACCGGCCGCCGTGGAGGCTACTCCAAGGGCAAGGGCGGCTCGATGCACATGTTCAGCATCGAGAAGCAGTTTTTCGGTGGCCACGGCATTGTTGGCGCGCAGGTTTCTCTCGGCACCGGCCTCGCCTTCGCAGATCGCTACCGCGACAATGGCAAGGTCTCCATCACCTATTTCGGTGACGGTGCGGCCAATCAGGGTCAGGTGTATGAGAGCTTCAACATGGCAGAGCTGTGGAAGCTGCCTGTCGTGTATGTGATCGAGAACAACAAGTATGCCATGGGCACCTCGGTGTCCCGTTCCTCGGCGCAGACGGATTTTTCCAAGCGTGGCGTGTCCTTCAACATCCCCGGTGAGCAGGTGGATGGCATGGATGTGCGCGCGGTGCGCGCCGCTGCCGAGCGCGCCCTGGAATTCGCCCGCTCCGGCAAGGGGCCTTACATTCTGGAAATGCAGACCTACCGTTACCGCGGTCATTCCATGTCCGATCCCGCCAAGTACCGCTCCAAAGAGGAGGTACAGAAGATGCGGACCGAGCATGATCCGATCGAGCAGGTGCGTGTGCGTCTTCTGGAAGAGCATCAGGTTGCTGAGGAAGAGCTGAAGAAGATTGATGCGGAAGTCCGCGAGATCGTCGCGGCCTCTGCCGAGTTCGCGACCAATGATCCCGAGCCGGATGCGTCTGAACTGTACACGGATATCCTGCGCTGAGCGGGCATGAGCTGGCGCGCCGATATGACGGCGCGCGGACTCCTTCTGATTTCGTTGTTGCGGCAGGTTGTGCCGCACACTTTCTCATCATGGCGCGGAATTTCAGGGTAATGCAGGCCAGATGCCTGATTGCCCATCTCCGCTGCCAAGCAAGAGCTGACTGCCATGGCCATTGATGTACTCATGCCGGCCCTGTCCCCGACCATGGAGAAGGGCAACCTCGCCAAATGGGTGAAGCAGGAAGGTGACAAGATCCAGCCCGGTGATGTGATCGCCGAGATTGAAACCGACAAGGCCACCATGGAAGTGGAAGCGGTGGATGAAGGTGTTCTTGCCAAGATCGTCGTGCCGGAAGGCTCGCAGGATGTGGCCGTGAACACGCTGATTGCCATCATCGCCACTGAGGGTGAGGATGTGAGTGCGGCAGCCGCTTCTGCCGCCGCCGCTCCGGCCCCTGCAGTTGTTGCCGAGGTGGCTCCGGTCGCGGCTCCGGCTGCTCCCGCCGTGTCTGCCGCTCCTGCAGCCGTTGCCCATGCTGACCCGGATGTGCCTGCAGGCACCGAATATGTCACGCAGACTGTGCGTGAAGCCCTGCGCGATGCCATGGCCGAGGAAATGCGTCGCGATGGCGATGTGTTTGTGATCGGCGAAGAAGTGGCCGAGTATCAGGGTGCCTACAAGATCACGCAGGGCCTGTTGCAGGAATTTGGTGACCGCCGCGTGGTGGATACACCCATTACCGAGCATGGCTTTGCGGGTCTGGCGACGGGTGCGGCCATGGCTGGTCTCAAGCCAATCGTCGAGTTCATGACCTTCAACTTCTCGATGCAGGCGATTGACCACATCATCAACTCTGCCGCGAAGACGCATTATATGTCTGGCGGGCAGGTTGGCTGCTCCATCGTGTTCCGTGGCCCGAATGGCTGCGCTGCCCGTGTGGCGGCCCAGCACAGCCAGGATTATACGGCCTGGTACAGCCAGATCCCCGGCCTGAAGGTGATTGCGCCCTATTCTGCTGCGGATGCCAAAGGTTTGCTCAAGGCCGCAATTCGGGACCCGAACCCGATTGTCTTCCTTGAGAACGAAATCCTCTACGGTCACTCCTTTGAAGTGCCGAAGCTTGAAGACTTCGTGCTGCCCATCGGCAAGGCCCGTATTGCCCGCCCGGGCAAGGATGTGACGCTGGTCTCCTTCTCCATCGGCATGACCTATGCCCTGAAGGCGGCAGAAGAGCTGGCCAAGCAGGGTATCGAGGCCGAAGTCATTGATCTGCGCACCATCCGCCCGATGGATGTGGAGACCATCATTGCCTCGGTCCAGAAAACCGGCCGCTGCGTGACGGTGGAAGAGGGCTGGCCGCAGTCCGGCATTGGTGCCGAGATCGCCGCCCAGCTGATGGACAAGGCCTTTGATTACCTCGATGCGCCGGTATTGCGTGTCACGGGTAAGGATGTGCCCATGCCTTACGCCGCAAACCTTGAAAAGCTGGCCCTCCCTTCGGTCGCCGAAGTGATTGAGGCTGTCCATGCCGTGACCTATCGCTGAGGAGACGGCTGATGCCTGTCGATATTCTGATGCCGGCCCTGTCTCCCACCATGGAGAAGGGCAATCTGGCCAAGTGGGTGAAGCAGGAAGGCGATACGGTGAAGTCCGGCGATATCATCGCCGAGATTGAAACCGATAAAGCGACTATGGAAGTGGAAGCGGTGGACGAGGGTATTCTCGCCAGGATCCTTGTGCCGGAAGGCGCGCAGGATGTGGCCGTGAACCAGATCATCGCCGTTCTGGCTGTTGAGGGTGAGGATGCCAAGGCGGTTGCGGCCTCGGCCGGGCAGGGTGGCGGGGCTTCGCCCGTTGCCGCTCCGGCCCCGGCTCCTGCCGCTCCTCCGGCTCCCGCTGCTACGCCATCTGCCCCGGCAGTGGCTGTGCCTGCACCTGTTGTCTCCGCTCCTGTCGCTGCTGCCGCTCCGGCTGGTGCGCGCGTTTTTGCATCGCCGCTGGCGCGCCGTTTGGCCAAGGACAAGGGGCTGGAACTGTCCACGCTTCAGGGGTCCGGCCCGCGTGGTCGTATCATTGCGCGGGATGTGGATAGCGCCCGTGTTGTTCAGCCTCAAGTTGCGGTTGCCACTGCTGCTGCGCCTGTTGCCGCCGCTGCCAAGGAGGCCCCGAAGGCTGTTGCAAGTGCACCGGGGGTCGATCAGGTCAAGGCTCTTTATGAGGCCGGGACCTATGAGGAAATCCAGCTTGACGGCATGCGCAAGACCATTGCCCGCCGCCTTGTGGAGAGCGAGCAGGTAACCCCCACCTTCTACCTGACGGTGGATTGTGACCTTGACGACCTGATGGCGCTGCGTGAGCAGGTCAATGGCAATGCCGCCCTCAACAAGGATGGCAAGCCGGTCTATCGCGTCTCGGTGAACGACTTCATCATCAAGGCTCTGGCGCTTGCATTGCAGGCGGTTCCGGCTGCGAACTCCGTCTGGGCTGAAGATCGCGTGTTGCGTATGAAGCACTCGGATGTGGGTGTGGCTGTCGCCATTGATGGCGGGCTTTATGCGCCGGTGGTGAAAAAGGCCGAGCAGAAGACCCTGTCTGCCATCTCCAACGAAATGCGTGATCTGGCAACCCGCGCGCGCAACAAGAAGCTGAAGCCGGAAGAATATTCCGGTGGTTCGACCTCCGTATCGAACCTCGGCATGATGGGTGTGCGCAATTTCAACGCCATCATCAATGCACCGCAGTCTTCCATTTTCGCCATCGGCACCTCTGAAAAGCGCGTGGTTGCGCGTGGTGACGAGATGAAGATTGTGACCCAGATGACCGTGACCGTGACCTGTGATCATCGTGTGATGGATGGGGCATTGGCTGCGGAGTTCCTGGCCGCATTCAAGGGCTATATTGAAAAGCCCATGTCGATGCTGGTCTAGTTCGCCCAGGACTGAGCTGTTTCAGCTCCATGAAACGGATGTGAGGCGGTTTGATCCGCCTCACATCGCGGCCCTGAAGTCTTTCTGTCCGGCTTGAGGGGGCTGGGCAGAACGCAAAGCAAGGCGAAATAGCCTGGATGAAACTCTATCTGGCTGGCCCCGAGGTTTTTCTGGATGACGCGATTGCGCAGGGAAAGCGCAAGGTGGATCTGTGCCGGGCTTATGGTTTTGAAGGGCTGTTTCCGCTGGATGGTGAGCCGGTGATGGAAGGTGCGGGCATGAGTGCCGCTATCTTCTCGGCCAATTTGGACATGATCCGCATGGCGGATGCGGTACTGGCCAATCTCACGCCATTTCGTGGTGTGAGTGCTGATCCCGGTACAGCTTTTGAACTGGGTTATGGCTTCGCTCTGGGCAAAAAGGTTGCAGCCTACAGCAATATGCCGGGGGACCTTTTGGCCCGGACCCGACAGACCATTGGCGAGGCCAAAGACCTTGATGCTGCCCCTACACTGATGTCGGATGGCATGCATGCCGAGGATTTCGGCCTGTTTGATAATCTGATGCTGGCGGAAGCGCTGGAGGCCAGTGGTCTTCCGGTTCTTCAGGCCGTGAGCGCACCGTCAGATCCCATGCGCGACCTTGAACTTTTTGAACGTACGCTTGCGGCATTGGCACAGGCCATGGCCACAGGTACCTGCAAAGAACAGGTGTGCGGCCCTTGAGGCCAGCGCGCCACCCTTTTCCAAACCCCGCCGGAAAAGCCGGTGGTGAGGAGGCATTTCATGGCTGAGTCCTACGATATCATCGTCATTGGTGGCGGCCCCGGCGGCTATGTCGCGGCTATCCGTGCGGCCCAGCTTGGTTTCAAGACTGCTGTTGTCGAAAAGAGCCATATTGGTGGCATTTGCCTGAACTGGGGCTGCATTCCCACCAAGGCCCTGCTGCGTTCGGCCGAGATTTACCACTATCTCCAGCATGCCAAGGACTATGGCCTTTCCGCAGAAAATGTGAGCTTTGACCCGGCGGCCGTGGTGAAGCGTTCGCGCGGGGTTTCTGCCCAGCTCAATTCCGGCGTTGGCTTCCTGCTCAACAAGAACAAGGTGGATGTGATCTGGGGCAAGGCAACCCTTTCTGCCCCCGGCAAGATCAAGGTTGAAGCCTCGGACAACCCGCCCAAGGGCACAAAGGGCGGCGGGGACTATACCGCCAAGCACATCATCATTGCCACAGGTGCGCGCCCGCGTGCCCTGCCGGGTATTGAGCCGGACAAGAAGCTGATCTGGACCTATTTCGAGGCCATGGTGCCGGAAAAGATGCCCAAGAGCCTGCTGGTGATGGGTTCTGGCGCCATTGGCATTGAGTTCGCCTCCTTCTATCGCACCATGGGCGCTGAGGTGACCGTGGTTGAGGTGATGCCGCAGATCCTGCCTGTCGAGGATGAGGAAATTGCCGCTATCGCCCGCAAGCGTTTCGAAAAGCAGGGCATGAAGATCATGTCCGGCGCGAAGGTTGCTGGTGTTACCAAGCATGCCGACAGCGTGACCGTACATGTGGAAGACGCCAAGGGCGCCAAGCACGACATCACGGTTGAGAAGATGATCTCCGCCGTTGGTGTGGTCGGCAATGTCGAGGGGCTTGGCCTTGAGGCCGTGGGCGTAAAGCATGAGCGCGGCATCATCACCACAGATGGCTATGGCCGCACCAATGTGCCCGGCATCTATGCCATTGGCGATATTGCCGGCGCGCCGATGCTGGCCCACAAGGCCGAGCATGAGGGCGTCATCTGTGTCGAGACCATCAAGGGCCTGCACACCCACCCGATGGACAAGCTGAAAATCCCCGGCTGCACCTATTGCACGCCGCAGGTTGCCTCTGTTGGCCTCACCGAGAAGAAGGCCAAGGAAGGCGGGCGCGAGATCAAGGTGGGGCGCTTTCCCTTTGTCGGCAATGGCAAGGCCATTGCGCTGGGCGAGCCGGATGGCCTTGTGAAGACCATCTTCGACGCCAAGACCGGCGAACTGCTGGGCGCACACATGGTGGGCGCGGAAGTCACCGAGATGATTCAGGGCTTCGTGATCGCCATGAATCTGGAGACGACGGAAGAGGACCTGATCCACACCGTCTTCCCGCATCCCACCTTGTCTGAAATGATGCATGAAAGCGTGATGAGCGCTTACGGCCGCGCCATTCATGTGTGAGGTGACGGGGTGGAAGGGCAGGCATGCACTTCCACCCCGCGCATCTTGTCGCATTCTGGTGTAAGGATGCTTCAAGCCATCAAGCTGCTGATACGGTAGTAACTGGCTGGTGAGAGGGGTCTTATGGACGAATCCTATGCATTCCTGAATCAGCCGGGTGTCGGCTTTTTCTCGATGATTATTATCGGCCTGATCGCCGGTTGGGTGGCAGAGCGGGTCACGGAAAGCAGTCATGGGCTGCTGACAAACCTGTTTATCGGTATTGTCGGGGCGTTTGTGGGCGGTGAACTGGCTGCCCTTCTGGATATTCCGGTCTTCGGTTTTTTCCGTACGCTCGTCGCCGCCATCGTCGGTGCCATCATCCTGTTGTGGGTGTGGCGTGCAATTCGTTCACGCTGAGGGGGCTGGAATGGGATTCATAATTTCCATCGTGGTTGGCGTCCTTGCCGGATTTATCGCCGAGAAGGTGATGCGTTCCAATGGCGGCCTGTTCACCAATCTGGTTGTTGGTATTCTGGGCGGCATGCTCGGGCGCTGGGTGGCGGAACTGCTGAACCTTACCGCTATTGGTACGGGCTTTGTAGATCAGCTGGTGGTGTCCTCTTGCGGGGCTATTTTGCTGCTTGCCATCTGGCGGACGATCAAGGGATCGAAGCCGGCCTGATCTGGCGGCAGATGACTGGTCGCTTCATGCGGCTGTGTAGCGCCGGGTTTTGCCGGCGCTACTGGACCTGAGGTGCTTGCAGGCGCGCCATGCAGCCGGGCAGGCTATCGTGTTTGGAAAGTCTCCATGGTCACTCTGATCGATACGCTCAAGCAGCGCCCGCGCCACCCGGAAAAGGCTCATCGCCCCATGACCGAGGTGTTGCGCAAGCCGGACTGGATCCGGGTGAAGGCACCGGGGTCGGCAGGGTGGTCGGAGACAGCGGGCATCGTGCGTGCCAATGGCCTGCATACGGTGTGTGAGGAAGCTGGCTGCCCCAATATTGGTGAGTGCTGGGAAAAGAAGCACGCCACTTTCATGATTATGGGTGATACTTGCACCCGTGCCTGTGCCTTCTGCAATGTGCGCACCGGCATGCCCGCACCGCTGGATTTGGATGAGCCGAAGAAGGTCGCCGAAGCCGTGGCCAAGCTGGGCCTCTCCCATGTGGTCATCACATCGGTGGATCGTGATGATCTGGCCGACGGTGGTGCGGAGCATTTCGCCCATACCATTCGCGCCATTCGCGAGCACAGCCCCAAGACCACGATTGAAATCCTCACCCCGGACTTCCTGCGCAAGGATGGCGCACTGGAAGTGGTGGTGGAAGCGCGGCCGGATGTGTTCAATCACAATCTGGAAACCGTTCCTTCCAAATATCTGAAGGTGCGCCCCGGTGCGCGCTACTTCCATTCCCTGCGGCTGTTGCAGAAGGTGAAAGAGCTGGACCCCTCCATTTTCACCAAGTCCGGCATCATGGTTGGGCTGGGCGAGGTGCGCAATGAAGTGCTCCAGCTGATGGATGACCTGCGTTCGGCTGATGCCGATTTCATCACCATTGGCCAGTATCTCCAGCCCACCCGCCAGCATCACAAGGTTGAGAGCTTCGTGACGCCGGATGAGTTCAAGGCCTATGAAACCGTGGCTTATGCCAAGGGCTTCCTGATGGTGTCGTCCAGTCCGCTCACACGTTCTTCCCACCATGCGGGTGAGGACTTCGAGAAGCTGCGTTCGGCCCGTGCATCCCGGCAAGGGCGAGCCTGATACACGGTGCCGGCCTTTTCCAACTCACGCCTTGTGCAGCACTCCGCCGCCCATATGTTTGATCTGGTGGCGGATGTGGAGCGTTATCCCGAATTCGTGCCGCTGTGTCAGGCGCTGCGCGTGAAGCGGCGTATGCGTTCGGATGAGGATGTCGAGGTTCTGGTTGCGGATATGACCGTGGCCTACAAGATTGTCCGCGAAACCTTTACCTCCCGGGTGATGTTGGACCGGCCGCGTCTGGTTATTCATGTCGAATATCTGGATGGCCCATTCAGCCGTCTGGATAATCGCTGGGAATTTGTGGCGCAGGGCGAAAATGCCTGCGAGGTGAGGTTCCATATTTCCTATGAGTTTCGCTCCCGCACACTGGCAGCGCTCATGGGGGCCATGTTTGATGCCGCATTCCAGCGTTTTGCCGGAGCATTCGAGGCGCGAGCGGATGAGGTTTATGGCGCTACCGGGTAGCTTCCCACTTTCGCGCAGCAGGATGATTCAAACTTGAAAGGCCGGGAGATACGGATCTCCCGGCCTTTGTCACATCATGCAGCGTGAAAGCTTCATGCTTTTCCCACTGTCAGGTCGCGGGTATGCTGAGCAATCATCAGTTCTTCATTGGTGGGAATGACCAGAACCTTCACCTTGCTTTCCGGTGCAGAAATGGTGATGGCATTGGCATCATTGGCCTGACCGTCAATCTTCACACCCAGCCATTCCAGCCTTTCGCAAAGGGCTGCACGCACAACGGCTGAGTTCTCGCCAATGCCGGCCGTGAAGACCAGCACATCCAGCCCGCCGAGCAGGGCTGTATAGGCGCCCACGGTTTTGGTGAGCGTGTAGATAAAATAATCGACCGCCAGCTTTGCCTGCGCATCCGTGCTTTCCTGAAGCGCGCGCATGTCTCCGGAGATGCCGGAAAGGCCCAGCAGGCCACCTTCCGCATAGAGCGCCTTCTCAAGGCTGGCGACATCATAAACGCCTGAACGGATGAGATAGAACAGCGCATCGGCTGGAACATCGCCGGAACGGGTGGACATGGGCAGGCCGGTGAGGCCAGCAAAGCCCATGGTGGTTTCGATGCTCTTGCCATCCAGAATGGCACACATGGATGCGCCGCCGCCAAGATGGCCCACAATCACACGGCGGGCCTCGGGGGCATATTGCGGCACCTGACGGTGGATATAATCATAAGAGATGCCGTGATAGCCCCAATGACAGGCACCGGCATCGCGGGCCTTTTTGGGCAGGGCATAGGTCTGCGCCACTTCCGGCATGGTGCGATGGAAGGATGAGTCAAAAACCGCGACCTGTGGCAAGCCATGAAACTCCTCGGCAATCGCACGCGCGCCGAGCACTTCATAGGCCTGATGGGAAGGCTCCATGCGCTTCAGGTCATCAAGATAGTCGATAATTTCCGGGGTCAGCAAAGTGGGTCCGCTGAAGCGGGTACCACCCAGAACCACGCGGTGGCCCGCAGCCTTGACCTTGATATTGTCTTCGTGCTGCTCCAGCCAGGTGATGATGTAATTCAGCGCCTGCTTGTGGGTGATGGCATTGTCTTTGCCCCATTCATGCGCATCAACTGGTTTGCCGTCGGCAGTTTTGGCAATGAAGTGGGGATCTGTAGACATGCTGTCGATCCCACCACGACAGATCAAGGGCAGGCTCTGGCTGTCATCCAGCTTGTAGGCACCGAATTTCAGGCTGGTGGAGCCTGAGTTTACGACGAGAATGGCATCAGTCATCAAGGATGCTCCATTGGGTTTGGGCCATCAGGCTCTGTACGGTGTGAAACCCGACCGTGCAGAAGGGGAGACGGCCGGGCAAGCTGCCTTAGTCCGCGGTTGTGGGCAGGATGACGGAAGGGTTGCGGGCCAGCGCATCTGCATAGAGAACGGCAGCCGCAGCCGAGAAGCGGCGGGCCTCGGCTGTATCTGCCCGGCTGGTCAGCATCACGGGCACGCGCGCGCCCACGACAAGTCCGGCTGTCTGGGCATCTGCCATGAAGACAAGGTTTTTGTAGATCATGTTGCCGGCCTCGATATTGGGCACCAGCAACACATCTGCGACACCGGCAACGGGTGAAATGATGTGCTTGACCTTGGCAGCCTGTACATCAACGGCAGCATCAAGATCGAGCGGCCCATCCACGACGCCGCCGACAATCTGCCGGCGATCTGCCATCTTGGAGAGGATCGCGGCATCTGTGGTGGCAGCCATGCGGGTACGCACCATTTCCACGGCGGCAAGAATGGCAACCTTCGGCTGCTCTATGCCCAGCGCAATCGCAAAGCCAATTGCATTCTGGCAAATGTCGCGCTTCTGGTCCGTATCCGGGGCGATGTTGAGCGCCACATCCGTCACCACCACACGGCGTGCATAGGTGGGAATGGAGAGCAGGGCGCAATGGCTGAGAAGGCGGCCCGTGCGCAGCCTGTTTTCCTTCTGCATCACGGCATGCAGCAGCACATCCGTATGCAGGCTGCCTTTCATGAGGGCTGCCACCTCACCATTTCCGGCAGCTTGTGCGGCCTTGGTGGCAGAGTCCTCCTCGCTCTCGGTCGAGATGATCCTGCAGTTGGTAAGGTCCAGCCTGGCATCTGAGGCGAGTTTGCGGATTTCAGCTTCAGGCCCAAACAGAACAGGCACAATCAGGCCCGCTGCTGCTGCATCCAGTGCGCCTTCCAATGCATCCACACTGAGGGGATGGACGACAGCCGTTGGCATGGGCTTGAGGCCCTTGCAGCGTTCCAGCAAGCCTTCCAGCCGGTGTTCCGGTCGGTTGACCTGAACAGGAGAAACGGGGGTGGCAACAAGAATAGTGCTGCGGGCAATCTCCTGCCCGTTTGCTGATGCGATGCCATCCAGAAGAATGGTTTTGTCATCCGGGTGCGTTTCGCGCACCGTTACCTGTGCCGTGATCTGTTGCCCGACAGGCAGGGATGCTTTCACATCAACATTCAAGGCGCGAATAGTGCTGCCGGGGCCGGGCAGGGAGGAGCCGACAAGACTGGCAAAAAGCGAAGAGAGCACACCCACAGCGGCTTGGCCGGAATCCCCATCGGCTGCAAGGCTGGCATCACCAAAGGCATTGACCCATGCGCGAGCATCCGCAGCCTGAAGGATGCGGTTGGTGGAGGCGCTGTCACCAATGTGGATGTCGTCGAACGTCTTGTTCGTAAGGGTTGGCATCGTGGTTTCTCCTGGAAGGGACCCAGGGGGCTTGCCGATGCAGAACGGGCCGCCCCTGGTCTGCCGTGGATCACGGCGGAAGGTTATGCGGGCAGGTTCGATGTTTGAAGGTGGTGACGGGAGGGCTGCCTCCCGTCACCAGACCGCTATCAGGAAGCGGCGATTGGCTTGGTGATGATGCTGTTGGCTTCACGCTTTTCCGCGATAGCGAAATAGATCCGCTTCACGATATCCATGATCACCATCCAGACCAGCACATAGACCCAGACGAGACCGATCATGGCCCATGGCAGGGGCGGCACAAGGCCGATGCCGAAGGCGCAGATCAGAACCGCGACGATCTGGGTTCCCACCACCGCAAAGAACAGCGGTGCGCTGGGGTAAGGCGGGAGGAACAGCGAGCCACGTGTACGCACCACGAACAGCAGCAGATGGCCGCCAGCGGCAAGCTGGAGGAACAGCATGGTCTGAAGGTGCGGGAAGTCCATGTGCATGAAGCTCATGAGGTCCGCATTCTTCATCCAGTACATGCAGATCATGACCAGACCGAAGCTCTGCACCAGCGCCATCAGGCCCATGATGGACGAGAAGACGATGATACGGTGCATGTTCCACCGCACGGGCTGTGAGGCAGGCTTCACATTGTCATAGGCGATCGTCATGATCGGAATATCATCCAGCAGTGCCAGCACCACAATCATGATGGCAGTCAGCGGCTGGAAGTCGAACACGAGATAGCCGAGCACCACGACCAGCATGATGTCGATGGTCATTGCGATGCGGTAGTACACATAGCTGGTGATACGCTCGAAGATCGCGCGCGATTCATTGATCGCGTTCACGATGGTCGACAGGCCCGGTGCGGTGAGAATGAGGGCGGCGGCGCTGCGGGCAGCATCCGTTGCACCACTCACGGCCACGCCGCAGTCTGCCTGCTTCAGCGCAGGGGCATCGTTCACACCGTCACCGGTCATGGCAACGATATGACCGCGCTCCTGAAGTGCCTTCACGATTTCAAACTTGTGCTCAGGGAACACGCGTCCGAAACCATCGGCCTGCTCCACAGCACGGGCGGCATCAACCGGAATATGGTTCGGGTCCATATCCTTGCCGAAGACATTGGATGCCACCAGCAGGTTGGAGCCGATCCCCAGTTCGCGGGAGATTTCCGAGCCAATGGCCACGTCATCGCCTGTCACCATCTTCACACCAAGGCCAAGCTTCTTGGCTTCGGCAATGGTGGCCTTGGCGTCTGGCCGCGGCGGATCAAGCAGGGGCAGGAGGCCCAGCAGGGTCCAGGTCTTGCCGCCATCATCCGAGCGCGAAACGCCCAGAGCGCGGGTACCATGAGAGGCCAGCTCGGAAACCTTGCCGAAATAGGCCGGTCCGTCACCCTCGGTTGCATCTTCCTTGATGCCGCACAGAGCAGCAATCGCCTGAGGCGCACCCTTGGCAAACTGGATCTGCTTGCCATCCGGGCCGGTCACGATCCCGACGGTCTTCTTGTTGACCGGATCAAAGGGCACGAAGTCCACGACCTTGTACTGGTCAAGGACCTTCGGGTCCTTCAGGGCCTTCACCACGGCCATGTCGATGGCATCGGTGCTCTGGCGCTGGCTGGCAAGAGCCGCACCCACCACCAGATCATCCACCGGTGTACCGGAGAAGGCGATTGGCGACTGGAGCGCCAACTGGTTCATGGTGAGCGTGCCGGTCTTGTCCGAGCACAGCATGTCCACGCCAGCCAGCTCTTCAATAGCCGACAAACGCGACACAATGGCCTTCTGCTTGGACAGGGCCAGCGCACCCAGCGCCATGGTGACAGACATCACGGCCGGCAGTGCAACCGGCACCGAGGCGACCAGAAGCACCAGAACGAACTGGGCGATTTCACCTGCCTCAGACCATTCCCAAGTGCCGTCTGCCGCCACATCGCGCCACACCTGCGTGCCGATGAGGATAATGGCCAGAGCCACCGCAAGGAGAATCAGGAAGTCACCGATGCGGGTCACCGCCTGTTCGGCATGGGATTTGGAGCCGGCAGATGCCACCAGCTTGGCCGTGCGGCCAAAGAAGGTGTTGTTGCCGGTTGCCGTCACCAGACCGATCATCGAGCCCTGACGGGCAATAGAACCGGAAAAGCCGTTATCGCCGATTTTCTTCGAAACCGGGAGTGATTCACCCGTAAGGGCAGCCTGATCAACGGAGAGATACTTGCCGTCGAACAGGATAACGTCTGCCGGGAGAATCTCGCCGCCCGCAATGGTCACGACGTCGCCGGGGACAATATCAGCGGCATCAAGCTCGACCCACGAACCATCGCGCAGAACATGAGCCTTGAGGGCCAGGCCCTTTTTCAGGGCAGCAAGTGCGCTGGCCGCCTTGTTATCCTGCCAGAAACCAACCGCCGCATTGTAGAGCAGCAGGGCGGTGACGACGATAAAGTCCGGCCAGTCCTGACGCAGCAGGGAGATGATGGCTGCTGCCTCGATCATCCATGCAATCGGGCTCCAGAAGTAGCCAAGCAGCTTCTTCCAGCGGCTTTCTTCATGGGCCTGAATGGAGTTGGGGCCATATTTGGCAAGCCGTTGCTTGGCATCTGCCGAGGTCAGGCCCTTCTCGGACGATTGATTGTCCTTGAAGGTTGATGCAATCCCTGCCGCGTCAAGCGTTGTTTTCTTTTGAGAACCGGATGATGTGCTGGCTGCTGCACCCGATGGCGCAGTTGTGCCAGATACTGTTGCTGAGGCCGTCGGCGACATGGAGTCCCCCATTCCTGTGTGCGGCGCTACATATTTGGTACTGCCAGGCAGCTTCTGTCTGGCAGTGATGTGGGAAGCAGAGCAAACCCAACCCTGCATTCATGGCCCATGATGCCTCCATGGGCAACTCGACTTAACTACTCGCCAGCAGGTGCAAGCTGATGAACGCTGTTTGACTCTGTCACGCCATGATCCGAATGATCGGAAACCAAAGCCACGGCAGCCGGTGTGGAGGGGCTGATATCCAGCACCTGTGCCAGTTTCTGCACCCGCTGTGCTTCAGCAGGTGAGAGTTCACCCTTCACTCTGGAGATATCAACAACGGCATCGAGAATCTTTTGTCTCTGCTCGTTGTCCGGCACCAGCTCCGTAAGGGCGTCAATGGCCTTTTCGTGATGGCTATCCAGCAGAATGACAAAGAACTGTTCCCGGACGAGCTGCTTGAAGTCTTCAACCGAGAGACCCATCAGCTTCTGGCGGGCGACATTCAGTGCTTCTGCAGAATGTTCGTCCAAGGCACGCTCTGCTGAAATCACATAGAGAACAGACCGAACCAGCGCCTCATTAAACCCGCCCAGACTGATCTTGGCGGCGATCTCCTCGGCGTGGCGTTTGCGTGCATCGAGAGTTTGCGGGCTGACGGATGGCAACTCGCGTACCTTTTCCCCATCATTCAGGCCAAGCAACCCCTGCACAATGGGAGAGCCGTAAAAGCCGAAGAAGGCCTGCTCCATCGCACGGTCACGCATGTCACGGAAGAGATCCAGCGAGGCGTTGATCTGATCCGAGAACTGCTGCTGGAAGGCAAGGAGGGGATTATCCAGCTTTGCCGGCTCGCGCTGCTCGCGCACCTTTTCCGCAGCTTGGGCCACGCTTTTCATCAGCGGGTTGCTGTCTGCAAACAGGGTATAGCTCAGACGCAGCGGGTTGGCGTCCACCATGAACTGGGCCAGTTGCGGGGTTGCAAAGGTTTTGACAACCGGACGCATGAAGGTGCGGTAGAGCGAGTGGTTGATTTCGCTGAGGCGCTTCACGGCGGCAAAGGCGCGGTCATCTTCCGGCGTGTTGCGGCCATAGGCACGCAGATCATCGAAGGTCCGCATTTCAAAGCGGCTGTGCCATGCCGGCTTGCCGGCCTTGATGTCCTCATCGCTGGCCGGTGTGATGACCAGTTCAAACAGGCCGGGCGGCAGGCAGTCGATGAAGTCCATCAGCCGCACCATTTCCTCGTCTTCCTTCGCGCCGACCTTGGAGGACACGAAAATGGCGAGATGGCCAACCTTCTGGTTCATGCAGTAGACAACAGTGCGGCTCTGGGCGCGCATGTCATCCACATCCTTGTAGAGATCAAGAATCCAGCCAAGTGTTTGCGGCGGCGGGCTGATATTGTCGCCTTCAGAAGTGAACACGATAATCGGCGAGGTGATATTGCGCAGGTCGAAGACCTTGCCATCACTGGAGTGAAGCTGGTTGCGGGTCAGCTTGTCGCCAATGAACATCTCGTCCACGAGGAACTGGATTTCATCGCCATTCAGGAAGATGAAGTCTCCCCACCACTTTTCAAAGCCGAGATAGCGCGGGCCATCGGTATCGATATTGGCGTAGACATCATACTGCTTGCCCCAGAGCCAGTTGCCCGGGTTCAGGCCATCGAAATTCAGGATGAGCCATGTGCCATCAAACTTGCCACCGCTCAGGTCACTGACCATTTCTGTCAGCCAGGAGCCACCGAGCAGCCCACCTGAATAGCGCATGGGGTTTTTGCCATGCACGCCCTGCCAGTAGGAAATAGGGGAGCCGGCAACCATGGCGGGACCAAACAGGTCCGGGCGCAGCATGGCAACCATCAGGGTCTGGTATCCGGCCTGACAGTTGCCAATGGCGAAGGGGCGGGGTGCATTGGGGTGCAGGTCCACCACATATTCGAAGAACTTGACCTGACCCTCAACCACATCAAGGAAGGTCTGGCCCGGCTCCGGCTGGGCCGCAAAGCCGATGAAATAGACGGCATGGCCATGCTCAAGGGCTTCGCCGATCTCGCTGGATGTCTTGAAGCCGCCAATGCCCGGTCCCTGACCGGCCCGCGGGTCGATAACCACCACCGGGCGCTGGGTTGGGTCAATGACCGTACCCTCGGGGGGCACAATACGCGAGAGAGAATAGTTAATAGGGCGCGCCAGTGAATGGCCGCTCAGGATGACTTCATGCTCGAAGGTCAGAACCGTCGCCATGGGGCGGGATGTCATGACCGCCTGTTCATTCCCGCGCTGGCGCAGCAGGTCAAGGAACAGGATGCTCCGTTGCCAGGCATCTACCGCATAATTGGGCAGGGGGGCGGAGTTCGAGGCCTGTGCGCCCCAGTTCTTGGCCTGGTCCGCCAATGTTGCGAGAGGGGCGGGCAGGGACCATGGACCGATAATAGTGGCAGAGGTCGACTTAGGTTCACCGGACATTACATCCTCCTGACAGGAAAGCATGACGCGGGGGATTGGACGGCAAGGGACGTTAAACGGAACCTGCCGTCTGCGGGACTCCAAATTCCTAACTGATCGTAAAGAATTTAAGGTTGCTCTTTAAGGAAGAGTCAACTCCACATACACTTTTTACAACGTTTTCTGCGTTGCAACAATGCAGATCTGTATCTCTAGACGAAGGTATGGGGGTGAGATCAACTTATGCGCCTGACTTATACCCATGATGTATGAAGGCAGACTGGAATCTATATAAAATGTTTTGGATTCAGTGCCTTAAGGCGCGCACCCAGCTTCATCCTGCACCTCACTAGAGAGGTATTCAGCTCCTGTCAATCTGCCATATCCGGTCATGCAGGTTGACGGGGTGAGCCTTGTTTTTGGCGGATGATGGCCAGCATGTATTTATATGAAACAATAAGTTGAATGATTTTTCATAAGGAATTTGGGTCGGATTCCTAAAATTCACAATGTGTCATGGATGATGCACAAAGAAGACTTGCTCCTGTGCAGCCCGTTTATTTTGCCAATGAAACCTGTACTTTGGAAGTGTGACAGGTTGACGGGTGTTTGGCGCGATGCACAATCCCTCCCTGTGGTGTGTAGGAGCCAGATGCGCTAGAGGGCCTTATGGCTTATGGGAACGACCATTGAGCATGTGCATGCAGCGGGACGCCATGAGAGACTTCACCTGCCTATACGCTCACGAGTTTCTGCGGGTTGCGACCTGCGTGCCGCAGGCCAGCGTGGCCCATCCGGCCGAGGCCGCAAGACGCACCTTGGAGCAGGCCGCGGAAGGCAGCGCGCGGGGCGCAGCGGTGATGCTGTTCCCCGAACTGGGGCTTTCCTCCTACGCCATTGATGACCTTCTGTTTCAGGATGCCCTTCAGTGCGCGGTTGATGCCGCGCTGGCACAGATCATCACAGCCTCGGTTGATCTGTACCCGGTGCTGGTGGTTGGCGCGCCTCTGCGCTGGGAGGGGCGGCTTTATAATGCCGCCATTGTCATTCATCGCGGGCAAGTGCTGGGGGTCGTTCCCAAGAGCTATCTGCCCAACTATCGCGAATTTTATGAAGCGCGGCATTTTACACCCGGTGCCCAGGTGCGGGGGCGCACCCTGCGTGTGGCCGGGCAGGAGGTGCCTTTTGGGGTTGACCTTCTGTTTCAGGCAACAGGAGAAGTGCCCTTCACCTTCCATGTGGAGATTTGTGAAGACCTGTGGGTGCCTTTGCCCCCCTCCTGCCATGCGGCTCTTGCGGGGGCGGAGTTGCTGCTGAACCTTTCTGCCAGCAACATCACCATTGGCAAGGCCCGTACCCGGCGTGAGCTGTGCGCCGCCCAGTCCGGCCGCACGGTTTCTGCCTATGCCTATTCGGCCGCCGGGCCGGGGGAATCCACCACGGATCTGGCATGGGACGGACACGCGGCGCTTTTTGAATGTGGCGAGTTGCTGGTGGAGAGTGAGCGCTTTCCAGATGGCTCAACCATGGTGATGGGCGATGTGGATCTTGGTCGCATCCGTCAGGAGCGCATGCGGCTGAACAGCTTTGGCTCATGCGCGCAGGTGGAAAGACAGAAGGTGGAGGGGCAGGGCGGGCAAGGGTTCCGCACGTCCTCTTTCCTGATGGCTGCTCCCGATGCGCCGGTGGCGCTGGAGCGGAATGTGGCGCGCTTCCCCTTTGTGCCGGCAGATCCTGCCCGCCTGAGGGAGGATTGCTATGAGGCGTATCAGATCCAGATTCAGGGGCTGGCGCAGCGTCTGCGCTCAACGGGCCTCCAGCATGTGGTGATTGGTGTTTCGGGCGGGCTGGATTCCACGCAGGCCCTGATTGTGGCCGTGAAGGCGATGGACCAGTGCGGCCTGCCGCGCACCAATATACTGGCCTATACCTTGCCAGGCTTTGCCACCTCGGATGAGACCAAGGCAAATGCCTGGGCGCTGATGCGTGCCCTTGGCGTGAGCGCCGAGGAAATCGACATTCG
Organism: Xanthobacter sp.; assembly: GCA_034676585.1. Classification (GTDB taxonomy): domain Bacteria; phylum Pseudomonadota; class Alphaproteobacteria; order Rhizobiales; family Xanthobacteraceae; genus Xanthobacter. Next base: position 1,137,604 of record JAUCBY010000001.1, read on the forward strand.
CCCCGCTGCCCGCCAGATGCTGGCAGACCTTGGCCACCCTTTTGCGGAAGGGGCGGCTGTTTATGATGTGACCTTCGAAAATGTGCAGGCTGGTTTGCGGACAGACTATCTGTTCCGCCTTGCAAACCTGCACCGCGCCCTCGTCGTGGGCACGGGTGACCTTTCCGAACTGGCGCTGGGCTGGTGCACATTTGGTGTGGGGGACCATATGTCCCACTACAATGTGAATGCCTCGGTCTCGAAAACCCTGATCCAGCATCTGATCCGGTTCGTGTCGCATGAGCCGGACATGGGGGGGGGAGACGGCAGATATTCTGGATGCCATTCTGGCCACCGAGATTTCTCCTGAACTGGTGCCGGCAGCGCCGGGGGCGACCATCCAGTCCACCCAGCAGATTGTAGGGCCATACCCGTTGCAGGACTTTACCCTGTATTACCTGACCCGCTTTGGTTTCCGCCCTTCCAAGATTGCCTATCTCGCCCATCACGCATGGAGCGATGCCGCGCGTGGGGCATGGCCACAGGCATTGCCGAAAGCGGAGCGCCGCGCCTATGACCTGCCGGAAATCAAAAGCTGGATGCAGGTATTTCTGCGCCGCTTCTTCACCAGCCAGTTCAAGCGCTCCACTCTGCCCAATGGCCCGAAAATCTCGTCCGGTGGCTCTCTCTCTCCACGCGGGGACTGGCGGGCACCATCTGATGCAGGCCCCGGCCCATGGCTGGATGAACTGAACCGCAATGTGCCGGACTGAAGCCGCTCCCGGTCTATCCGTGAAGAGATGCAGAATGGGCCGCTGCCTTTTCATATCTCCTCAATTTCGGATTGGCCTTTTGATCCGTCTGCGGTGAACCATTGCCACTCCTCCTTCAGCACCAGCTTGCCGCCGGCTGTGAAGGTTGGGGTGGAGTGGCACCTGCCGGCCATCACCTCTCCATTCTGGTTGATGTGATGATAGACGAACGCAAGCGCCCCATTTTCCAGCACCGTGCCCAGCAGATGCCCCTCAAGGATGACACCGCCTGAATAGGTTCCGCTGAGGGTTGAGCCGTTCTGGGCATAGGTGAAAACAGTCTCGCTCCCCGTTTCGCCGTTGGAGCTGTTGGAAACCACACGAAACTTGCGTCCGTCATAATTCATGATGCGTTCTCCGCACGGGTTGGGGCGTCAAGGCTGTATGCGTCATGAGGGGAGCCGAAACATGACAAGAGCCTTGCATGTGAGGTGGTGATTGGTTCATCTCCACGCAAATCTCCGTGGACTCATCCCATGAACATGCTGCGTATTTATTGGCGGGCTTTGGTGCTGCTTGGCCCTCAGGCAAAGATGGGCGCTGTGCTTGCGCTTTCCAACCTTGCCCTGGCGCTTGCACAGTTTGCAGAGCCGATCCTGTTCGGTCGTATCATCGAGGCGCTGGTGCAGGCGCAGACGTCCTCCCGCATCCCCACCTTTGGAGAGATGACCCCCTTGCTGGCGGCATGGGTCGGGTTTGGCCTGTTCAATATCGCGGCGGGCGTGCTCATTTCCCTGCATGCAGACAGGCTCTCGCACCGTCGTCGTCTTGGGGTGTTGACCCAGTATTTCGAGCATGTGCTGCAACTGCCCCTCAGCTATCATGGCGAAACCCATTCCGGCCGTCTGCTGAAGGTGATGCTGGAAGGGGTGAATGCCCTGTGGGGGCTGTGGCTGTCCTTCTTCAGGCAGGATTGTGCGGCCATCATTTCGCTGGTCGTGCTGGTGCCGGTCGGCATCTGGATCAACTGGCGGCTGGGCCTGATCCTCATTGCCCTGATGATCATTTTTGGCCTTGTCACCGGCTATGTGGTGCGCCGCACCGAGACCATGCAGAGAGAGGTGGAGGAATATAACTCCAGCCTTGCCGAGCGGACCTCGGATGCGCTTGGCAATGTGGCGGTCATCCAGAGCTTCACCCGCGTGGAAGCCGAGGTGAGTGATCTGCGCGACACCGCAAACCGCGTTCTGGAAATCCAGATCCCCGTTCTTTCATGGTGGGCGGTGGTGTCCATGACCACGCGGGCCGCCACCACGCTCACCATTCTGGTGATTTTGCTGGTGGGCACGTGGCTTTATATTCAGGGGCTGGCGGATATTGGCGAGATCGTCACCTATGTCGCTTTCGCCAACATGCTGATTGGCAAGCTTGAGGCGACCGTGGGCTTTTTCAATCGCCTGCTGATGTCGGGCCCGCGTCTGAGCCAGTTTTTTCAGGTGCTCGATACGGTTGGCGCGGTGCGCGATGCGCCCGATGCAAAACCGTTGGTGCATGTGAAGGGTGATGTGGTCTTCGATGATGTCAATTTTTCCTATGACGGCAAGCGTCCGGCACTGGAAAATGTAAACCTGCATGCCACCCCGGGGCAGACCTTTGCCCTTGTGGGCACCACAGGTGCGGGCAAGTCCACCGCTCTGGCCATGCTGCACCGGGTGTTTGACCCGCAGTCCGGTGCTGTGCGGATTGATGGGGTGGATCTGCGTGCGGTCACGCTGGAATCCCTGCGCGCATCTATTGGTGTTGTGTTTCAGGAGCCGCTTCTCTTCAATCGCTCGATTGAAGAGAATCTGCGTGTCGGCAAGCCGGATGCGACGGAAGCCGAATTGCGCGATGCCCTGCGGCGGGCGCAGGCGCTGGAGCTGGTGGAGCGCAATCCGCTGGGCTTGCAGGCGCTGGTGGGTGAGCGGGGCCGGGCGCTTTCTGGTGGTGAACGTCAGCGTCTGTCCATTGCTCGCGCCATTTTGAAGAATCCGCCCATTCTCATTCTGGATGAAGCCACCAGTGCGCTGGATGCCGCGACCGAGGTGAAGGTGCAGGCGGCGCTGGAAGAGGTGATGCGCGGGCGGACCACATTCGTGATTGCCCACCGTCTGGCAACTATTCGCCATGCGGACCAGATTCTGGTGTTTGAGCATGGGCGCATTGTGGAAGAGGGCAGTTTTGACGAACTCGTGGCTCTGGATGGCCGCTTTGCCACGCTGGCGCGGGCGCAGTTCATGGCCGAAAAGAAGGTGAATGCTGTTGAAGCGTAGGGCATCGCCCTGCGTTGTCAGTTTGGCGTTTTAAGGCTTTCATTCTGCAGCGTGATCTTGGCGGCCGTTTTTTCTTCTGGCTGTTTGTGCGCCTGTGAGAGCTTCCGGGGCTTGAAAGGGGGAGTGAGCCGTTCCAGTGCAGCTTCAACCTGTGCTGTCACCTCTCCTCCCACCCTTCCCAAGGGGAGTGGCGGGTCGCCAAACTTGAGGCCCAGCCGGTCTGCAATCTCGTACATGATCCGCAGGCTGCCATATGTCCGAAACAGGCTCCAAAGCGGGGCGAAGGCCGCATCGAGATGCTCCACCTCATCCTTGCGGCCTTGCCGGGCCGCCCGCGTGAGATGCAGCGCGGCTTCTGGCAGCAGGCCAGCCACAACACTGTACCATGCGGATGCCCCGGCCAGCAGGGCGGCTGCCGCACCCCAATCCCCGCTATAGCCGATGAGGAAGGATACCGATGTGTGCCGCCGGAGTGCGGCCAGTTCACGGGTGAAATCCTCATCTGCCGGAACGGGCATCTTGATTGCCGCGATGCGGGGCATACCAGCCAGCTGTCCGATCAGCTCCGGTGTGAACTGAAATCCGGTTGTGGCAGGATTGTTATAAATGCAGAGCGGTAGTTCTGTGGTGCCGGAGAGAGTGTGGAAATGCCGGGCCACCTCAGCTTGCGTCAATGGCGTATAGGACATTGGAGCGAGGAGAAGCCCAGCGGCTCCAGCCTGCTCGGCATCACGGGCAAGTTCCTGAGACCAGCTTGTTCTGAGTGCACCAACACCGACAATCAGGGGAACCCGGCCTGCTGCGGCTTCCAGTGCTGCCGCGAGTGCGCGTTTGCGCTCTGCCCGATCAAGATAGGCAAATATGCCGGTACTGCCGAGAAGCCCAATGGAGTCGACGCCAGCCAAGGCTAGGCGATCAACCTGAATGGCGAGGGCATCGACATCAACGATGCCGTCTGCATGTGCTGGTGTCAGCGGAAAGGCTGAGAGACCACTGAAAATCAAAGCCATTGCTTGTGAGGCCTCTCCAGACTGCGGTTGTGACTTTCGCAGAGGAGGGAGACAGAGGCAAGGCCATGGGCCAGAGCGCTGAAAGGCTGGATTTTCGGGTACAGTATCAAGGGCAAACAGAAGTGTCACAACCTCTCGCAGAGAGTGTCATGATTTCAAGTTTTCTTCTGTATATGCTTGATATGAGTGGCGGGAGTGACGGGGCTCGAACCCGCGACCTCCGGCGTGACAGGCCGGCGCTCTAACCAACTGAGCTACACCCCCGTTTCGGTCACCGCTTGTTTTCAGCGCCGCCGGAGTGAGATGCTAGATATAGGAGGCCTTTTTCACCGTCAAGCGAACCTTGTCACATTCCAGACAAGGCCTGTGGACATCTTCTGGAATCGTTGCCAACTCTATATTTTGAAGAGCACCCTGATCTTCCCGCTTTTGGCGCATGGGCGTGCTATTTCCGGGGTTAGAGTGCAAAATTTCGGAATCAAGGCAGGAAAAACATGAATCGCCGCGTTGTATTGCCAAATGGGGAGCGTGTTCCTGCTCTGGGGCAGGGCACCTGGAAGATGGCAGAGGACCCGAACCGGCGCTCTCAGGAAATCGCGGCATTGCGTGCGGGCCTTGATCTGGGCCTGACCCTGATTGATACGGCAGAGATGTATGGGGAGGGGGCTGCTGAAACCCTGATTGGCGAGGCCGTGGCCGGACGGCGGGATGAGGTGTTCCTTGTTTCCAAGGTCTATCCCCATAATGGAACGCGCTCGGGCATTGTTGCAGCCTGTGAGCGTAGCTTGCGCCGGCTGGGGACTGACCGGCTAGACCTGTATCTGCTGCACTGGCGTGAGGAGATTCCGCTGGAAGAGAGCATTGCCGGGTTCGAGGCGCTTCAGGCCGCAGGCAAGATCCGCATGTGGGGCGTCAGCAATTTTGATGTGGCGGATATGTCTGACCTGATGGATGCCGGTGGAGCAGCCTGCGCAACCAATCAGGTTCTTTATAATGTGACCCGTCGTGGCCCCGAGTTTGATCTGTTTCCGGCTCTGGCCTCAGAGGGGATTCCGGTGATGGCTTATAGCCCGCTGGAGCAAGCGGCCCTGCCCATGGGAGGCGCTCTGGAACAGATTGCCCGCAAGCATGGGGTGGATGCCTTTCAGGTGGCGCTGGCATGGGTGCTCAGGCGGCCGGATGTGATTGCGATTCCAAAGGCCGGCCATATCCGGCACGTCACTGCAAATGCGCAGGCATCAGAACTGGTTCTGGACCTTGAGGATCTGGCGGCCATCGACGCGATGTATCCACCCCCGCAGCGCAAACATTCTCTGGAGATGATCTGACTTCATCATGTTGTATCTGGATGGGGCGCAGGGGGCGGATTTTTCTCCGGCCTGAATTCTATCAGGTAGTCTGCCAGCGCGCGGGCTGGGGCGGAGAGTTCTCTGCCCTCACCTGTGCAGAGCGAAAGGTGACGGGTGGCCCAGCCATCCTTGAGCGATAGCATGGCCAGCCTGCCGGTGCGCATGTGCCGCCGGGCCGCGGTTTGCGGCACAATGCCAAGGCCCGCGCCTTCGGAAACCATGCGGCAGATGCCATCAAACGTGGGGAGCCTGAGCCTGAGTTTGAGCCGCGTTCCGGCATTTTGGGCCTGTGTTTCAATATGCTCCTGAAGCGCCCCGCCGGTGAGGCCGATGAAGTGGGCGCCCAGACAATCGGCAAAGGCAAGCTGCCTGTGTGCAGCCATGGCATGGTCGCGTGGAAGCACAATAACCAGCCGGTCAATGGCGAAGGGGTGCAACTCAAGCCCCTGTGTGTCCACGGCTGCCGAGAGAATGCCGATTTCGGCGAACCCGGCAGAAACCGCGCGGGCAATATCCACGCTCTGGCGTTCGCGCAGGTCAATATCCATCCGCGGATGGCTCGCAAGCCATGGGCCGAGGCGGGCCGGGAGGAATTCCGTTATTGCGGCTGTATTGGCCACAAGCCGGATGGAGGTGCGCAGGCTGCGGGCATGTTCTCCCAACTCGCCCCGCATTTGTAACATCTGGTGCTGGATGAGGCGGGCATGGTGCGCCAGTGCTTCTCCGGCCTCGGTCAGCTGAATGCCGCGTCGCCCTCGTGTCAGCAGACTCACTTCGCCATCTGCTTCCATCTCGCGCAGGCGTTCGCTGGCGGCGGGCAGGGAAAGTCCCGCCTGTGCCGCGCCATGCGTGATGCTGCCCGCTTCCGCAACGGCAAGGAAGAGGCGAAGGTCTGTCAGGTCAAACCGCATGGCCGCATGATAAGGCAGTTTCTGCCTTCGGGCCAGCCGAAGTCATGCTGCGTCAAATCCGCATTGCGCGCGCGGCAGGAGAGGATACTCCAGAGGCATGATGGATAATCTCTTCGTGCTGACAGCAGCAGTCACGGTCACATTTTTTCTGGCCGGTTTCGTCAAGGGTGTCACAGGAATGGGCCTGCCCACTGTCGCCATGGGCGTGCTGGGCGCGCTACTCTCGCCACTTGCTGCGGCGAGCCTGCTGATTGTGCCTTCATTTGTCACCAATGTGTGGCAGTTGCTCGCTGGCCCGCATGTCGGCGTTCTGGTGGCGCGGCTGTGGCTGATGATGGTGGCGATTATTATTGGCACCATCATCGGCTCTGCGCTGCTGACAAGCGGGGATACGCAACTGGCCACGGCTGCGCTGGGAGCGGCTCTGGTGGTGTATGCCACATACACGCTGCTTGCCCGGCCCTTGCGGATTCCTGCGCGGGCCGAGGGCTGGCTCTCTCCCCTCATCGGTGCGGTAACCGGCGTGGTGGCAGGAGGCACGGGTGTGTTTGTCATACCGGCCGTGCCCTATTTGCAAGCACTGGGGCTGGAGAAGGAGGATCTTGTACAGGCTCTGGGCCTGTCCTTTACGGTTTCAACCGCAGCGCTGGCCGGCGGGCTGATGTGGCATGGAGCGTTTCAGGCCGACAATCTAGCCATGTCCGGGCTGGCGATCATCCCTGCCTTCACCGGCATGTGGGTGGGGCAAAAGGTGCGCGGGCGCATCAGCCTTGCCACATTTCGCCGCTGGTTTCTCATCTGCCTGTGCGCATTGGGGGCGGAAATGCTGGTGCGTTCGGTCCTTTGAACTGTTGCATTTTTGCAAATTTCACCCGTTGCCGGTGGGCTGGGGGCGGTACTCCCATGTGAGTCTCCCAAAAACTGAAGACAATACCTTAATCTCTGAAGGTATTTTAGTAGGTACTTCGCCTCTCGTTTGGGGGTGGTGCGCCTTAAGTGTATTTTAACGTTAACAGGGCAGGGTCGGCGGTCACTTTTACCTGTGGGCTCCTGAAGGGGTGATAGCTCATTGTTTTTGCTCACCTTCCTTGTTTCAGGGTTTGGCGTGTGCTTATAGCCGGGTGCAACCGGATGTGACGGCAAAGCCACAGCGCGGTGTCATTCAGGGCCAGAAGGCCTCTCTTCCCATTTCCATGCCGTGATGCCGCCATAAAACGCCATGAAACCGGAAGGTGAAGCGGGGTGGTCCAGCAGTTTGTGCGTCTGGTCCCGTCCTGTTCGAGGTGTGAGCAAAATGCGGAAGCATTCGGTGGCGTTTCAATTCAGGCAGATGGATATGGCAGTTACAGGCCATGGGCATGCTGCGCCTGTGCCGGTCCTGTCCTGCCACGGAGAGGTCGCCGGGTTGCCTTGTCTCGGCCCTGATATTGCCGCCGCCGCTTGGGATGCTTCCAGCATTATGTCGGTGAATCATCTTTGCCCCCAGTATGAGAGACCACGTGCGGCCAGCCGCCAGTCGGTACGCCAGTCCTGGCGCTTTGCCGGGGCGTTGCTTGCCGGCATGATGGGGCTGTGGGTGAGTGTGCCACAGGCACTGGCGTTTGATGGCTCGACAACAACCAACAGCCTTGATTCCCAGTTGCTGACCCCGCCCGCCAATGTGCCGCAGGCCCCTGATGTGCGCCCCGTGGATGAGGCTTTTCGTACGGGGGCCCGTGCCTTGCGTTCGGGGGAGACAGCCAAGGGGCTGGACGCCCTGAGTTATGCCGCTGCACAGGGCCATGCTGTGGCACAGTGGAAGCTGGGGCGGATTTACGCGGATGGTGATGGCGTAACCCGAGATGACGCCAAGGCTTTTCGCTATTTTAGCAATATCGCGAATTCGCATGCCGAGGACTATCCCGGCACACAGCAGGCGCGTTTTGTATCAAATGCGTTTGTGGCAGTTGGCTCTTATTATCTTGTGGGCATTCCAGATGCTGGCGTGCCGCGCGATGAAAACCGCGCGCGTGACATGTTTTCCTATGCTGCATCCTATTTTGGTGATGCCGAGGCCCAGTACCGTCTCGGGCGGCTGTATCTGGAAGGTATCAACGGCCAGCGGGATTTTCGCAGCGCCGGGCGCTGGCTGACCCTGGCGGCACAGAAGGGTCAGTTTGAGGCTCAGGCTTTGCTGGGGCAGCTTTTGTTTCGTGGAGCTGATGGCATTGCGCGCCAGCCCGCACGTGGCCTGATGTGGCTTACACTGGCACGTGATGGTGCTGCCAAACCGGAAGACAAGTGGGTCGTGGACCTGCATGAAGAGGTCTTCGAGGAAGCATCACAGGATGAGCAGGCCAAGGCATACAGCTATCTGGAAAAATGGCTGAAGACAGCTCATCGCTGATATTCCGGTCCCGCCTGTATCGCTGCCTCTGTCGGCCTCTCCTCATCACATTCAGTCTGATGGCGGGGCAGGGCTGCCCCAAGCCCTTCAGACATGGCCAGCCCTGAACGCACCCAGAGGTGATGGCTTGGCGCGATAGCATCGGGCTGGTCCAGTGTACCAAGCGTAATGTCGATCTCGGCCTCTGTTGCCATATCAAACAGGATTGGGCTGCCGCATGTTCCGCAAAAGCCGCGTGAGACACCGGGCGAGGACATGAAATGGCGCAACTCACCCCGTGTTAAGGCAAATGCCCCGCGCGGTACGGAGACCCATGGCACGGTTGCCGCTCCTGAGGCGCGACGACACATGGTGCAGTGACACCAGAAGGCATCGCCGATGGCGGAGATGCGATAACGTACCCTTCCGCACAGGCAGCCACCCTCCAGTGGTTTCTGCAATTCCCTTCTCATGTGGCGAAGGAAAAATCAGCCCAGACGGGAACATGATCTGAAGGCTTTTCCCAGCCGCGGACATGCTTGTCTATCCCGGTCGCCACCAGCTTGTCCGCCGCTTGCGGGGAGAGCAGAAGGTGATCGATGCGAATACCCTTGTTCCTCTGCCAGGCACCGGCCTGATAATCCCAGAAGCTGTAAAGACGCGCGGCATCGGTTGTGGCACGCACGGCTTCCACAAGGCCCAGATGAGTCAGCGTGCGGAAGGCCGAGCGAGTGCGGGGCAGGAACAGGGCATCATTGACCCAGACATCTGGGTCGGCGGCATCAATGGAAGCGGGAATCACATTGAAGTCACCGGCAAGAATCAGCGGCTCCTCCAGCTTCAGCCGGTCTTCGGCCAGTGCGGTCAGGCGCTTCATAAAGTCGAGCTTGTAAGGATATTTTTCGGTATCCGGCGGGTTGCCATTGGGCAGATACAGGCAGCACACCCGCACCACACCGCCTTTGACAGAGACAACCGCCTCGATAAAGCGCGCCTGCATGTCCTCATCATTGCCGGGCAGGCCAAGAGTCACATCCTCCAGAGGCAGGCGGGAGAGGAGGGCGACCCCGTTGAAGGTTTTCTGTCCCAGTACCGCGACATTATAGCCCAGTGCCTCGAAAGGCTCGCGCGGAAAGGCTTCTGTCTGGCACTTGATTTCCTGAAGGCACACCACGTCTGGCTGGGTTTCTTTCAGCCATGCAAGGGCATGGTCCAGTCTCTGGCGTATGGAATTGACGTTCCAGGTGGCAATGCGCATGGCGGGGAGGCTCCTTTGGGCGGCAGGATACGCACTCCACTCCGGGCGGCAAGAGGGCAGATGGCACCTTCCCATTTTCCACCGTAACGGATGCCGCTGCATGTAAAAAGGCGACCTGCCAACAGCTTGGGGCATTGCGTGGGTGCGCTGAAGCCGGGATGCTGTCCATGATGCGGGGAACGCTGGGTGCATCGCGGCTTGCATGTGAGGCTAAAGGGTGGCATGCACCATCCGCAAACTGGAACAGGTGGAAATGGGCGTATGACGTTCGCGTCAATCGAATTTCTTTTTTATTTTTTCCCGCTGTTCCTGGTGAGTTATTTCTCCGCGAAGACCATCACGACGCGGAATTATATATTCCTTGCATTCTCGCTGGTTTTTTATGCTGCGGGCTATACGCCGCACATTATCATTCTGCTCATATCCGTTGCGGTGAACTATTTCCTTGCCCTGGCCATTGACCAGCGCGAGGCGGGTGAGCGCAAACGGGTTCTGGTCTATGGCGTGGTGTTCAACCTTGCCTTGCTGGGTGTATTCAAATACACGGGCTTCATTGTTGATAATGTGAATGATTTAACGGAGCCGCTAGGTCTTCACCTTCCCGTGCCGAAGATCTCCCTTCCGCTGGGCATTTCATTTTATTCATTCCACGCGATTTCGTATCTCGCGGATATTTATAAGAAGAAGGTGCGGGCGAACCGGGATTTTGCACAGTTCTCCCTTTATATGTGCATGTTCCCGCAGCTTGTTGCCGGTCCTATCGTGCGTTACTCCACGGTGGCGCGCCAGCTCTCGGAACGGCGGACCACTTGGGGCCGCTTTTCTGCCGGTGCGCGCCTTTTCGCCATTGGTCTGGGCTGGAAAGTGCTGATCGCCGATGAAGTGGCGCGGTTGGTGGATGGTGTGTTTGACGCAACCACCAATCCCACTTTTGTCGAGGCCTGGCTGGGCCTTTATGCCTATACCATCCAGATCTATTTCGATTTTGCGGGCTATTCCACCATGGCCGTGGGGCTGGGTGTGATGGTGGGCTTTGCCTTGCCGCGCAACTTCCGCCTGCCTTATACGGCGCGCTCCATCACGGATTTCTGGCGGCGCTGGCACATGAGCCTGTCTGCCTTCCTGCGGGATTATCTCTACATTCCGCTGGGTGGAAACCGGAAGGGCGAGTATCGCACCTATATCAACCTCTCCATCGTTTTCCTGCTGTGCGGCCTCTGGCATGGCGCAAGCTGGAACTTCGTCATCTGGGGTGCGCATCATGGTGCATTTCTCATTCTGGAGCGGGCCTGGCTGGGCAGGGTGCTGAAGCGCCTTCCGGGCTTTGTGTCCCAGTTCTATGCTGTTGTGGTCGTGATGCTCGGCTGGGTGTGGTTCCGTGCGGATACACTGGATGGTGCCAGCCAGATGTTTCAGGGGCTGGCCGGGTTCAACGGGTTCCATCGGGAATCCATGGCCCTTTATTTTGGCCTGTCCCCCCTCTCGGTTGCGGCAATGATTGGCGGCGGGCTTATCGGGTTTATTCGCTGGCGGCGTCTCAGGCTGTTCGGCGGGGAGGGGGCGTTGTCGGCAATCGCAGATTATGCCTTGATTGGTGCCATTATGGTGCTGAGCGTTATTTGGGTGGGGGGAACCTCCTCCACTCCGTTCCTCTATTACCGGTTCTGATGCCATGAGAATGCTCTCACGCCATCGCCGCTACCTTGGGGCTGTTGTCGCCGGCTTTACGGGCCTGTTGTTGCTGTCCAACATTATTCCTGACCCTTTGGGCCGCTGGTCCGCGCGCACGGAATATAATCCCGCCGCATCCTGGGATGTGCGCCTGCAACAGGGGTTGCGCATCGCGGGCGAGTATCTGAACGACAATTTCGGCTTCCGGGCCACCATTCCGCTGATGCTGCGCAACTTCCGCGAGGAAGTGTCTTCGCCAGATACCAACAATGTCTATACGGGGCAGAACGGCCAGTTTTTCTGGGGGCGGGAAGGTGCGCCCTTCCAGTCTTCGGGCGCACTGTTGCGCACGCAGGATGTGGAGCGGTTTGTCTTCATGCTTGGCGAGATGCAGCGCATTCTGGAGCCTCGCGGCACCAAGATTGTCGTGGCCTTGCCGCCGAATGCGCAGTCTGTTGATCTGGATGAACTGCCGGAGTGGCACAAGTGGCTGAAATATCCCACCACTGAATATCAGCTGGCTATGGACGGACTGCGCGCTGAGGGTGTGGCCACCGTGGATTTGCGCAAGGTTCTGCGTCAGGCCCCCAAACCGCGCTTTATGGAAACAGACACGCACTGGAATGTGCGTTCCTCGATGCTGGCTTTCAATGCCGTGATGCGGGTGGCAGGAAAGCCGGGCTGGCAGGTGGACATGAAGACCATGCTGGGGCGCATGTATGAGATCCCGTCAGGTGATCTGTTGCGCACCATGCGTATGCCGCCAGATATCAAGACCCATAATTTTGCTCCAAATGTGCCCATACGTGCGACAGGCCCCCGGCCTGATCCTGCCCTTGTGCATCATAATGAGCATACGGCTTTCCGCTCTGTCGCTTTTGATTATGCCAAGAGCGGGCCGCGCGTGCTGATCATGGGTGATTCTTTCACGGGCGGATTCTGGGCAAACCTGTTTGTGAACTCCGATGCCAGCGTTGTGGCCTGGATGCATGCCTCAAGGCAGGTGACAGGGTCGTGCAATTTTAATTTCACGGATGTCGAGCGCTTTGCTCCGGATATTCTGATCTATGCCCGTACAGAGCGTTTCTTCCCCTGCAAGGCGGGGGACTGGCCCGTGGGCTTGCCAAAGCCCAGCATGAGAGGCTGGCCGGAAGGGGCCGCGCCGCCATAAGGCTGAGGATGCTGCATAAATAAAGGCTGGCCATGGAAAAGATGGCCAGCCTTTATTTTAATATGGGCGCGTGGTGTGGGCAGTTTCTCAGAGCGAAAAGCTGGTGCCGCAGCCGCAACTGGCTATAGCCAGCGGGTTCTGGACCTTGAAGGCTGCTCCCATCAGGTCTGAAATATAATCCAGTTCCGAGCCACGCACATAATCCAGTGAAATGGCATCAACCACCAGCTTGGCACCGTTTTTCTCGATGACGAAATCATCGTCATTCTGCTCGGTCGTGATGTCATATTTGTAGGAGAAGCCGGAGCACCCTCCGCCTTCCACGCTCAGACGCAGAAAAGAGCCAGCCGGCTCCTTGGTGATGATCTGGCTGATCTTGCGGGCGGCCTTGTCGGTGACGGAAAAAGCCGCAGGCACAGATGCGTCGGGTGTGATGGGCTGTGTAGCGTTCATGGTATCGACTTTGCGAACAGAAGCTGGCAATTCCCCTGAAAGGTAAGGGCTGGGCACGCGAATTTAAAGGGCTGTGCGTGCATATCGGCCTTGCCGCGTGACGCGCTCCTGTCATATGGGCGGTATCAACTGCCGGACGGGCTGTTCAGGATGCAGCCGGTGCAGGCTCAGGAAAGGGATGTGACATGGCGGTTTCCGGTGGGAAGCTTCGCGTTTCATGGTCATCGGACCCCTATGCCGCGCGTGGCCGTCTGGTCGCGGAGGAGGATAGCCCGCCACGCAGCGCGTTTCGCCGCGATTGTGACAGGGTGATCCACTCCACGGCTTTCCGCCGCCTGCGCCACAAGACGCAGGTGTTCAGTTTCAATGAGGGCGACCATTACCGCACCCGGCTGACGCACACGCTGGAAGTTGCACAAGTGGCCCGCTCTCTTGCCCGCGCTCTGGGGCTGGATGAGGATCTGGCCGAGGCGCTGGCGCTTTCGCATGATCTTGGCCACCCCCCTTTTGCCCATTCGGGCGAGCGGGCGCTGAATGACTGCATGAAAGAACAGGGCGGTTTTGACCATAATGCCCAATCCCTGCGCGTGGTCACCCGCATCGAGCGGCGCTATGCGCGGTTTGATGGGCTGAACCTGACATGGGAAACCCTTGAGGGGATTGCCAAGCACAATGGCCCGCTGACAGACCGGGAGGGGAATGGCATCGGCCGTTATGCCTCAACCGGCCTGCCGCATGCCTTCGCGGCCTATAATGAGCTTCAGGATCTGGAGTTGTGGAGCCATGCGGGGGCGGAGGCACAGGTCGCCGCAATTGCCGATGACATCGCCTATAATGTCCATGATCTGGATGACGGCATTCGCGCCCGCATGTTCACGCTGGATGACCTGACAACCCTTCCGCTGGTGGGAGACGCCGTAGTGGAGGTGCGCACGCTATATCCGGGGCTTGATATGCCGTGCGCTGTCGGTGAAGTACTGCGTCGGGTGATTACCCGCTTCATCGAGGATGTGGTGCTGGAGAGCGAAAACCGTGTCTTGCAGGCGGGTGTTGAAAGTGCCCAGGATGTGCGGGCATTGGGGCGCCCCATCATTGGCTTTACGCCGGAGGTGACGAAAGCAGAGCAGTCACTGAAAGGCTTTCTCTATCCGCAAATGTATCGTCATGCGCGGGTGGAGCGCATTATGGCTGATGCGCAACAGGTGGTGCGTGATCTGTTCGCTCATTTTCTGGCCAATCCGCATGACATGCCGCCCTCATGGCATCAGGATCTGGACAGCCTGAATGATGAGCGCCTCGCGCGTCGGGTGACAGACTATATCGCCGGCATGACTGACCGTTATGCCCTGGACCAGCACGCCCGTTTCTTTGACACGACGCCGGATCTGCGATAGGCGCGGCCCCGGCCAATCGATCGGAATACTCCATGAACGTCTATGCGATCTTCGCCGCGCATGTGCGCGAAGCTGTCGCCGCCCTCGCTTCCGAGGGTCTTGTGCCTGCCGGGCTTGATCTTTCCCGCGTGGTGGTGGAACCGCCGCGTGATGCAAGCCATGGCGACCTTGCAACCAATGCAGCCATGGTGCTGGCCAAGGAAGCGCGCATGAAGCCGCGCGATCTGGCTGAGCGTATCGTGGAAAAGCTGGCGCAGGCCCCGCATGTCACCAAGGTGGATGTGGCTGGCCCCGGCTTCATCAATCTCACGCTGGAACCAGCCTTCTGGCCCACCGTGCTCGCCGCTGTGCTGGAGCAGGGCAAGGCATTCGGCAGCATCAAGCTGGGCGCGAATGAGCCGGTGAATGTGGAATATGTCTCTGCCAACCCCACAGGCCCCATGCATGTGGGCCATTGCCGGGGTGCGGTGTTTGGTGATGCCATGGCGCGCCTGTTGGCTTTTGCCGGCTTTGATGTGACCAAGGAATATTACATCAACGACGCCGGTGCGCAGGTGGATGTGCTCGCCCGCTCCGCTTTCCTGCGGTATCGCGAGGCGCTGGGCGAGGATATCGGCACGATCCCGGATGGGCTTTATCCGGGTGACTATTTGGTGCCGGTTGGGCAGGCGCTGGCGAAAGAGCATGGTGACAAGCTGAAGGGCCTGCCGGAAGCCGAGTGGCTGCCGCTGGTGCGCGATGTTTCCATCGACATGATGATGGTCGCCATCCGTGAGGATCTTGCGGCGCTTGGCATCAGTTTTGATGTGTTTTTCTCCGAGCGCTCCTTGGCGCGCGGCAGCGAGGACAAGGTGGCTGCCACCATCGAGAGCCTGCGGGCTTCCGGTGAGGTGTATGAAGGTCGCCTGCCGCCGCCCAAGGGCGCACCGGCCGAAGACTGGGAAGACCGTGAGCAGACCCTGTTCCGCTCCACCGAGTTTGGTGATGATGTGGACCGCCCGCTGATCAAGTCGGATGGCAGCTACACCTATTTTGCGGGCGATATCGCCTATCACAAGAACAAGGTGGACCGCGGCTTCCTCAAGATGATTGACGTCTGGGGTGCGGACCATGGCGGCTATGTGAAGCGCATGCAGGCGGCGGTGAAGGCGGTTTCCGCCGGCAAGGCAGATCTGGATGTGGAACTGATCCAGCTCGTGCGTCTGCTGCGCAATGGTGAGCCGGTGCGCATGTCCAAGCGGGCAGGGTCCTTTGTCACATTGCGCGATGTGGTGGATGAGGTGGGCCGAGATGCGGTGCGCTTCATGATGCTGTTCCGCAAGAATGACGCCTCGCTGGATTTTGATCTGGCCAAGGTCATTGAGCAGTCGCGCGAGAATCCGGTGTTCTATGTGCAATATGCCCATGCACGGGCCTGCTCGATTTTGCGCAATGCCCATGCCACGCTCAGTGACCTGCCGGTTGAGGCGGGTGCCTATGGTTCTGCGGGACTGGTGCGGCTGGATGATGAGGGCGAGCAGGGTCTGCTCAAGCGCCTTGCCTCATGGCCTCGCCTTGTGGAACAGGCCGCGAGTGCGCGCGAGCCGCATCGGGTCGCTTTCTTCCTGCATGAACTGGCCAGCGATTTCCATGGACAATGGAACCGAGGAAAAGACCTGCCACATTTACGCTTCATTATAGAGAATGATCGAGAGTTGACCACGGCTCGTCTGGCATTGGTTCATGGCGTGGCTGCGGTCCTTGCTTCCGGTCTTGATATTCTGGGGGTGGAGGCCGTAGAGGAAATGATCTAGCCGCTCGTGTTGCGAGCCCCAGGCTGCCAGAAGCGCCGGGGCTGGGCTGCCTCATCAGGTTGGGGTTATCGAGTGACATCGCGTAATATCGAGGCGACATGAGCGACGACAGCAGGTTCCGCTACCGGCGCGAGGACGGTGCAGGGCAAGATGGGCGACGGGCACCGGCATCGCCGCCCGCGGCCCCTCCCGCGCGGCCGGTTTCGGGGCAGGCTGCTCCTCCCTCCCGTCTTCCACCCGCACCTCCTCCCCGGCCACAGGAGCGCACGCCGGAACGTGCGGCGCGCGCACCCGTTGCAGCGCCACCCGCACCGCGTGGCGCTGACCCGCTGGCCGAGCTGGCGCGTTTGATGGATGAGCAGGATGCATTCAGCGCTCCGCCCCAATCCACTCCGCCTCAAGCGCCTCAGCGTGGCACGGAGCCTTTGCCCCCGCGTCGTGATCCATCAAGGATAGAGGCGCTAAGGGCAGAAGCCGCACGCCTTGAGGCCCTGCGGACCAAGCAGGCGGCAGCTCGGCAAGCTGCTGCCCGCCCGCCAGAACCGAACCCGCAAGGTTATGCGCAGGAGCGCGAGGCCCGCGAGGCTCAGGCCCGTGAGGCCCATGCACGCCAGTTGCGTCAGCAGGTGATTGAGGAACGCCGGGAGGCTGCCCGTCAGGAGTTACTGCGTCAGGAGCAGGCGCGTCAGGCCTTGGCCCGGCAGATGTCTGTTTCTCGTGAGCTTGCCCCGCCTGATTCGGAAAGGCTTCCAGTTCCCCGTCCGGATAGTGTGCCGGTCCAGCGCAATGCGCCAGTTCGTCGGCCGCCGGTCGATGCTTATGAGGCTGAGAGTGGTGCGCGTCCGCCCGCCGCTCCCCAGCGCCCTGAGCCGCCCGCATTTTTGATGGCAGGTCGCCCACGGGCAGCCGCTCCCGGTCTTTCGGAACAGCAAGCCCTTGATCCACGGCAGGTAGCTGCCGCAGAACGCGCAGCCCGCGTTGCTGCCCGTCAGGATGTCTCTGCGGAGCGCCCGGCCTATGGTGCGGATGAGCGGACACAGGGGCAGGACCCGCGCATGGCTGCCCCACAGCGGCGTGCGCCCAGCCTGCATAACCCGCCCCAGCGCACCCTGCTGACTCCGCCCTCGACGGCTGATCGCGCTGATGAGAACGGCAATTCCGTCCGTCTCGGCTATGGGTCTCTCGCACACCAGCGCGCGGCCCAGCAGGAGCGTGAGGCAGAGGCTGCCGCCCGGTTGCATGATCCTGAGTTCGCACCGGAACCCTATCGCGAGCCACCGCCCAGCCCACGCCCGGCCCCGCAGCGTGAGGAACCACGCGCGAAGACAGACAGCGCCAACTACGCCTATTCAGCCGAGCGTCGTGACAACAGCCAGTATGGCTATGATGAATATGATGACCGATACGATCCCGAATATGCCGATGACGGCTATATGCCGCCTCATGGCGACGAGATCTATGATGGTGAGCAGCGCCGCAAGAAGGGCCGCCGGGCATTGTTCGCGGTTGTGGCGGCACTTGCGCTGGTGGTCCTCGGCACGGCAGGTGTGTTCGCCTATCGCATGGTCACGGGTGGCACCCTGATCGGTTCCGGGAGCACGCCGCCGGTTATTCGTGCAGATACCAATCCCAGCAAGATCATCACGCCTCCTTCCGCGCCTGACCCGCAGCAGAAGATGATTTATGATCGGGTTGGTGCAGGTGGCGGTGCAAACGAGCAGGTGCTGCCGCGTGAGGAAGCGCCGGTGGATGTTTCCACGGTTGCCACTCCGCGGGCCACTCCGCCGGAAGGAATTACGCCTGAGAGCACCGAACCCAAGCGGGTCCGTACGCTGACTGTACGTGCAGATGGTTCTGTGGTGGCGGATGGAAGCTCTGCCCTTTCCTCGCCGAATGTTGAGAACTCTGTTTCTGAGTCGTCGGCTGATGAGAATGAGCCTATGGTCAGCGCCGGTGATGGCTATGTCGTGCAGGTCGCGTCCCAGCGCTCTGAGGCAGATGCGCAGGGTTCGTGGCGGGCGCTTCAGACCCGTTATCCAAACCTGCTGAACAGCTACACAGCCTCGGTGAAGCAGGTGAATCTGGGTGAGCGCGGTATTTATTACCGTGCACAGGTCGGCCCCTTTGCCTCCCAGGAGGAAGCAAACAGGCTGTGTCAGGACCTGCGTGCCCAGGGTGGTGATTGCGTCGTCAATCGCGAATAAACTTCCACGCATGTTGTAATGTGAAAAAGGCGGCGCTTTGCCCAAGCGCCGCCTTTTCTTTTGAATGCATCCAGCTTCAGGTGGCCATCAATGGCACACCGAGGCGGCCGGCCAGTTCCTGAATGAACTGATAGGCCGTGCGACCGGAACGTGAGCCGCGCGTTGTTGCCCATTCAAGCGCCTCGGGCCGCCATGTTGCCTCCTCTATCGGCAACTGATGGTGCGCCACATAGGCGGATACCATGGCCAGATACTCATCCTGCGTGCATTTGTGGAAGCCCAGCCACAGGCCAAACCGATCCGACAAAGAGACCTTCTCTTCAATCGCCTCTCCGGGATTGATGGCAGTGGAGCGCTCATTGTCCAGCATGTCGCGGGGCAGCAGGTGGCGACGGTTGGAGGTGGCGTAGAACAGGACATTGTCCGGCCGCCCCTCAATGCCCCCCTCCAGAACCGCTTTCAAAGACTTGTATGAGGTATCATCGGTATCGAAGGAAAGATCATCGCAGAAAACGATGAAACGGTGATGCGAGCCGCGCACAAGAGACATCAGCGCAGGCAGGGTTTCGATATCCTCGCGATGGATCTCAACCAGTTTGAGGCGGGGTCCATCTTTCCCGTCCAGTGTCTTGTTCACGGTGGCGTGAGCCGCCTTGACCAGAGAGCTCTTGCCCATGCCACGCGCACCCCAGAGCAGGGCATTGTTGGCAGGCAGGCCATGGGCAAAGCGCCGCGTGTTTTCCAGAAGCTGCTCGCGCGCGCGACTGATGCCCTGAAGCAGTTCCATCTCCACGCGGTTCACGCGTGCAACCGGCTCCAGACGGGCAGCACTGGCCTGCCATACAAAGGCATCGCTCGCCTCCAGATCCGCGGCAGATTGAGCCTTCGGCACGAGGCGTTCCAGCGCATCGGCAATGCGGGTTAGCGCCGCAAGCGTGTTCTGAACGGTTTCGGTATCCAAATGAGCAGACATGCGTATTCCTCCGCGCTCCGGGATAGATGCCGGGGCGTTGGGCTGCAAGCTTCGTTCTGTCAGGGTGAGTGCAAAATATGCCCGCGGTTGCACCACAAGCTTGCCTTATCTTTTTTATATCAAGGTGCATCAAGCGCGCATGAATGTGGGGCCTTGGGGGCTGTGCGAACCTCATTCGCGGAGGCATGGACGTGATACGAGTAAAACGGCATCAGCTTGTAATGCGCTTCACCACAGGCGCTCTCATTCTGCCGGCTCTGCTGACATCTTTCAGTGTCGGCGCTGCTGAGCCATCTTCTTCCGCGAGTCGCTCGCTGAATGCGAACGGCTCGACCTCCATGAACTACTCAACCCGCCTGAATGACATTGGCGCCACATTCGGTCTGGACATGTCTGCTCCGGCTGCTTCTGTCGCGCCTCATCCCGTGCAGGGTACAGAGAAGGTGAGCGGGACAGCTTATGCCCGTGTGCCGCTCTCCAATTTGCCGGACTGGCTCATGTGGCAGAAGGGTTCTGTCAATGTGGTGGTGAACCCGACGGCCGAGGAAAGCCGCATTGGCACAAACTTTTCCCGGACCTGGACGGTGACTGAGGGGCTGAAAGCCACGCTGGCGGACAGCTATGCCGTGTCCCATTCCCTGTCTGGCAACAGCAGCTGGAAGACGGATAAATCCTTGAGCGTGAAACTTGAGGACACGGGAACAACCCTTTCTGTCGCGACCACAGCAACGGACAGTGCCCAGAATCTTCAGCATCGCATTTCTGCGCGTCAGGATATTTTCGGAAACCTGAATATCACGACCAGCGTGACCGATAACGGATCAACGCTCGACAAGAGCATTCGTGCAGGGCTTTCCCATCGCTGGTAAGTTACCAGCCTGTTGGCAGTAGCGCGTAGACAAAGCGAGAGGCGATCAACAGCAGGAAAACGCCAAACGTGATTTCAAGATGGCGGCGGCTGAGACGGTGTGAAAAGCGCGCGCCATAGGGTGCAACCAGTGCGCTGATTGGTGCCATCAGCAAAAAGCCGATCACCGAGATATAGCCCAGCGAGAGCGGCGGCAACGCGGAAAGGTGCGGCCAGCCTGCAATGGCGTAGCCGATAACGCCCGGTATGGGGATGAAAATGCCAATGCCCGCTGAGGTCGCGACTGCGGCATGAATCGGCACGCCATAGAGCAGCAGGAAATTGGTGGAGATTCCGCCCCCTGAAATGCCGACCAGCGATGAGGCCAGACCGATAACAAGGCCATAGAACCGCATCATCCCGCGTCCGGGCAGGGTTTCGGCAAGGCGAATGTCATTGCGCCCCAGCAGGCTTTTCAGCCCCAATGCCCCGATAACCACCACAAAAACCACCTGAAGCACCCAGCCGGCGACAAGCCCGGCAATGGCACTGCCAATGATGATGCCGGTAATGGCCGGCATGCGCCATTGCTTGAGCACATCAGGCAGAACCGCCCCTTTGGCCTTGTGCGCACGATAAGAACGAATGGAGGTGGGGATGATGATGGCCAGCGAGGTGCCAACACACAGTTGCATCCGCACGGATTCATCGACGCCCATCATGCCGAAGACTTCATAAAGGACAGGAACAATAACACCGCCCCCGCCGACGCCCAGCATTCCGGCAATAAGGCCGGTTAGCACTCCGCCCAGCAGAAGAGCGCCGATCAGAAAGGCAATGGCATTCCAGTCGATGGCGGTGAGCATGTCGGCCTCTGGCTCAATGCATGAGAAATTGCAGGAAGGAGATGAACTCCTGTGGGCTTGAATCGCGGGATTGTCCAGTCACGCTGGGGAAGCTGAAATGCCCGGCAGCGGGGCGGGGATTGATAATGGTTTTTATAAACTCTGCATAAGAATCAATCGCTTATGAAAGTGTCATGAAATGGACAGGATTTTATTGATTTTACCGGCCCCATGACTGACTTAACCAAGGAAAAAATGGGCGAAGATGCACTCTGGATGCTGGTTGTGCGTGTTGCTCGACACTGGCGGCGCATGATTGATCAGGAATTGTCCGGAGTTGATCTTTCTCTTGCCTTGTGCTGGCCGCTTCTCATCCTTTTCCATGAAAAAAGAGAGCTGCGTATGTCTGTGTTGGCCGATGCTGTTGGCATTGAGGGGCCATCACTTGTTCGCACTGTCGATATGCTGGTTGGTGAAGGACTGGTCAGCCGCCATGCTGATCCTGCAGACAAGAGGGCGCGCCTTCTGCGGCTGACTCCTCTCGGCGAAAGCCGCATGCCGCTCATGCTGGAGGTCCTGTCTGTCTCGCGTCAGCGTTTCATGGCTGCCATGCAGCCGGAAGAGCTGGAGATTATGCTGCGGGGGCTGGAGCGAATGGACCGGCTTTTGGTGGGCGGTGCGGGCTTGCCTCTCACACAACCGGATGAGAGCGGGTAGCCAATCATCCGGGACAAAAAAGCCGGGCACGAGGCCCGGCTTTTTATATGTGGCCTGTGTGGCCGTTCAGGCGAGGCAGGAGAGGAAGCCCTGTTCCAGCGCCTTCTGGTCCAGATGACGGCCAATGAAGACGATGCGGCTCAGGCGCACTTCATCTTCTTTCCAGGCGCGTTGATGATCGCCATCAAGGATCATGTGTACGCCCTGAAAGACGAAGCGCTCATCATCATCCTTGAAAGACAGGATGCCCTTTGAACGCAGGATATTCTGGCCTTCAGTCGCGACCAGATTCTGAACCCATGGGAAGAACTTGTCTGGCGAGAGCGGCTTCTCCGTGGAAAAGGAGAAAGACTGCATTTCATTGTCATGCACAGCCTTCAGGCCGTGATGATGCTCATGCGCGTGACCATGACTGTGCTCATGGTGATGATCATGGTCACAGCCGCAATCCGGGCCATGTTCATGGTGGTGGTCATGCTCGTGATTGTGATCATGCGCGTGCTCATCCGTTTCCATGAAGGCCGGTTCGAGCTTGATGATACGGTCCAGATCAAACGCACCCTGATTCAGCACCTTGTTGATGTCGATCTCGGAACGCTGCGTGCGATACAGGCGGGCATAAGGGTTGATGCCGCGAATACGGGCCTCGACCTCCTCCAGTTCCTGCGCGGAAACCAGATCGGTCTTGTTCAGCAGGATGACATCGGCAAAGGCGACCTGGTTCTTGGCCTCGGGTGCATCCTTCAGGCGATCTGAAAGCCATTTGGCATCGGCGACAGTCACCACCGCGTCGAGCTTGGTCTTGGCCTGCACGTCTTCGTCCACGAAGAAAGTCTGTGCCACCGGGGCAGGGTCGGCAAGGCCGGTGGTTTCGACGATGATACCGTCAAAATCATCCTTGCGGCGCAGCAGGCCATCAATGATGCGGATGAGGTCGCCGCGCACGGTGCAGCACACGCATCCGTTGTTCATCTCGAACACTTCTTCATCGGCACCCACGACAAGGTCATTGTCGATACCGATTTCGCCGAACTCGTTCACGATGACGGCGAACTTTTTCCCATGGGGCTGGGAGAGAATGCGATTGAGCAGCGTCGTCTTGCCTGCACCGAGATATCCGGTCAGCACGGTGACGGGGATCTTCCGGGACTGTGTGTCAGCCATGAGTCTCACCTGATCTGATCCACCCCGGTTTCAGGCCGGGGCGGGACGCTGATGAATGGGCAGGCACAAAATACGCCTGCCCGATAAAGCCCGCCGGAGTGCGTCCTCACTTCGACAGGGCGTTGGAGAGAGCATTCGCATTGAAGCGGATCATCTCGATGTAAGTGCTCGCCGGGCCTTTGTCATCGGAGAGGGCATCAGAATAAAGCGCGCCGCCCACCTGTGCGCCGGTTTCCTTGGCAATGCGCTCCATCAGGCGTGGATCGCTCACATTCTCAATGAAAATGGCGGGGATTTTCTCGGCCTTGATCTGGCGGATGATGCGGGCAACATCCTTGGCGGATGCCTCGCTCTCCGTGGAAACGCCATCAGGCGAGATGAAGGTGACGCCATAGGCATCGGCAAAATAGCCGAATGCGTCATGCGAGGTGATGATACGGCGGCGTGCTGCCGGCACCTTTGCCATTGCCTGTTTCACCTCGGCATTGAGCGCGTCGAGCTTCGCGTTATAGGAGGTGGCATTGGCGGTATAGCTGTCCTTGCCTTCAGGGTCGGCAGCAACCAGCGCATCGCGGATGGTGTTCACATAGACCTTGGCATTTTCGACAGACTGCCAGGCATGGGGGTCCTGGTCGCCGTGATGATGGTGGCCATGCTCTTCGTGCTTGTCAGCGTCATGGTCATGGCCATCATGCTTGTGGTCTTCCTTGCCATGATCATGCGCGTGGCCCTTTTCATCGTGGTCATGCCCATGGTCATCATCATCAGCCTTGCGTGGTGTGATGCCATTCGTCGCAACCACGACAGTGGCCTTCGTGCCGGATGCCTTGGCAAGACGGTCCACCCAGCCTTCAAAGCCGAGGCCATTTACAAAGATGATCTTGGCATCGGTCAGCTTTTTGGCATCAGCCGGGGTTGGCTGATAGACGTGGGAATCCGCATTCGGCCCGACAATGGTGGTGACATTCACCCGGTCTCCACCCACCTGCTGCACGAAGTCTCCCAGAATGGAGAAACTGGCCACAACCGGCAGTTTGCCATTCTCTGCAAGGGCAGGGCGCATGAAACCGGGCGCAGCAAAGGCTGCCAGCGTTGCGGCCAGCACAAAACGTCTTGAAAACATGTTGTTTCCCTTCAGGCTTCGAGATGGCGGCGCGGGAGGAAGCGAGAGAGCACGCCGCCCGCCGGGCCGAAGATGACGGCAAACCCATAGGCAATGCCTGCCACCAGAACGATGGAGGGACCCGATGGAGTCCCCATATGGTAGGAGAGCAGCAGCCCGGCTGCCCCACTGCAAAAGGCGATGACTGTGGCCAGAGCCACCAGCGCTGTCAGGTCCCGCACGAAAAACCGGCTGGTTGCGGCCGGCAGCATCATCAGCCCCACAGCCAACAGTGTGCCCAGCGCGTGGAAACCACCCACAAGGTTCAGCACCACCAGCGCCAGAAAGGCGATATGACATGGCCCGCCGGCCCGGCTTACGGAGGCCAGAAAAACAGGGTCCACGCAATCCATCACCAGTGGGCGCCAGATAATGGCGAGGGTGATGAGGGTGAGTGTGGTGATGCCGGCAATCAGCAGCAGGGTCGCATCATCAATGCCCAGTACGGTGCCAAACAGCACATGCAGCAGGTCCACATTCGAGCCGCGCAGGGAGACAATCAGAACGCCCAGCGCCAGAGAGATGAGATAGAAGGCTGCCATGGAGGCGTCCTCCTTCAGCTCGGTCGCCCGTGCCACAACGCCTGCGCCTACAGCAACCAGAAGGCCGGCAATGAGGCCGCCAAGGCTCATGGCATAAAGGTTGAGGCCCGCAAACAGAAAGCCGATGGCCGCCCCCGGAAGGATGGCGTGCGACATGGCATCGCCCGTCAGGGACATGCGCCGCAGCATCAGGAAAACCCCGAGCGGACCCGCGCCAAGCGACAGCGCCAATACGCCGATAAGGGCGCGGCGCATGAACTCGAACTCGGTAAACGGGGCAATCAGGGCATCGTAAAGGGTCATAAACTGTGTTCCGGGGCGTTGCCGGTTGGGTCGAATATGTCAGGCGGCGCAAGAGGGCGCATCATCACGCCAGGCTTCGCTGTTCAGGCGGGCTTTGAGGAGGTTCTCCTCACACAAGACCTGCATGGTTTCCCCCCATGCTACCGCAGAGCGGGCCATCAGCAGGGTTTGGGGGAACACGTTGCGCACCATGTCAAAGTCATGCAGGACGGCAACAACCGTGCGCCCCTGTGCATGCCATTGCTGCACAAGCCCGATGAGGTCTGTCGTGGTGCGAGTATCCAGCGCACTGAACGGTTCATCCAGCAGAATAAGCTGGGCATCCTGCACCAGCAGGCGCGCAAACAGGGTGCGCTGCATCTGCCCGCCGGAAAGTGTGCCAATGGGCCGGGTTTCAAAACCCTGAAGGCCCACAGTGGCAATGGCGTCTTCAATCCGTCCCCGGTCTGCCTTGCCAATGCCGCCAAAAAGGCCGGCCCGCCGCCACAGGCCCATGGACACAAGGTCATACACATGAATGGGGAAGGAGCGGTCTATCTCGGCGCTTTGCGGCAGATAGGCGATATCCCGCGCTGAAAGGCCATGCAGATCAACCTTGCCGCCCAATGGGCGCAGGCTGCCGCAGATGCCTTTGAGCAGGGTGGACTTGCCAGCCCCGTTTGGCCCGCAAATGGCCAGCAGATCCCCTTGCCTGACTTCACCATCCAGATGGTGGACAGCTGGATGCCGCTCATAACCCAAAGTGAGATCATGAAAGGAAAGGCGTGCAGGCATGATCACCTCATCACCAGAACAACAGCAATCCAAAGGGGCAGCAGAAGCAGGGCTGCAATGGCCAGCCGCACCCCAACGGAAAAGCGCAGGACAGATGGTGCGATCCGAAGGGGGGAGGGAGGTTGCGCCTGCTTTTCATGATGGCTGTGCATGTGTACCGCCGACTCTGCCAGACGTGTGTCTTCTGGCAGAGGCACCTTTTGGGCAGGAGAAAAGGAGGTGGCTTGGGTAGACATCAGGCTTCCATATTGGCCATCTTTGATACAGTGTATCGACCGAAAAGTCCAGAAGCGCATTATGCCTTGCCATTCAAAGAAGGCGTTTCAAGGCGGGAGCTGTCGGCATCAGCAATGGCTGATTATGCCAACAGGGCAAGCATATCCCCATGTGCCGGGAGGCTTCCGAACTGGGGGAATAGGTCCCTATAAGTGTATACAAGTGCCAGGAACAGGGCGATCACCAGCCAGAAAACAATGGCAGTCAGAGATTGGGACAGTTGCCCGCGCGTGCGTGCCCACAGGCCCGCACCAATAAAAATGCCAATAGAGAGAAGAACAACCAGCCGCCCGAACTGATCCGTGCTCATGCCGGCAACAGTGCCTGAGTCATGGTGCGTCACCAGCACCACAAGGCCGGCCAGCAGGCCCACAAGCAGCACGATCAACAGGGCATTGCTGCGTTTGTTCATGTGCGGCTCTCCTTCTGGGCCTTGCGTGCGGCGCGAAGGGCGGCAAGGCGTTCTGGCCCATTCGCGATGATAGCGGCGCGTTGCTCATGGGTAAAACGCAGCCAGTTCGCAATCTCATCCAGAGTGCGTCCGCATCCCAGACATGGGCCACGATCTGGCGCAAGAACGCACACCTTGATGCAGGGCGTCTGAATGGTTGGGGTTGGATCTGTCACAGCGGCGCGCTTTCAGCCTCAGGCGCAGATCAGCACGGCCAGAAGAAAGGCGATTTCGCCCAGCTGTTGCGTTGCGCCGGCAACATCACCTGTCTGGCCATCCAGCATGCGCCGGGATGCGCAGGCCATGAGGTAAAGGGTGATCCCCAAAACGATTATGGTGCTGAAGGTGGCCCCCACACCAAACAGGGGAATGAGGATTACAGCCACGATCAACGCTGCCATCAGGGCGCAAGAGAGGGCCGCCTTGTGGGAGGGCTGGCCGAATGAGGCCGAGGCGCCATCCTTGCGGGCAGAGGGCAGGGCGCGCAGCATGAGGATGCCTGTGGCGCGGGAGGCCGCAGAGGCGGCAACCAGTGCGCAGGCTGCCTGAATGGGGCTGAAAGCCGCCATCAGTGCCATCAGCGCCCCGAGTCGCAGCAGTACGGAAAAAATCAGGGACATGACGCCAAAGGTGCCAAGGCGACTGTCACGCATGATCATCAGGCGATGTTCAGGGTCTCGTCCGCCACCCCAGCCATCTGCGGTATCTGCCAATCCATCTTCATGCATGGCCCCGCTGGCCAATGCCAGAATCATGAGGGCAAGGGTGGCAGACAGAAAGTCGGGAAACCCGGCCATGCTCCCCAGCACAAGGGTGATGCCGCCCAGCAGACCCATGACAGCGCCCGCAATGGGAACAGCATAGGCAATCTCGTCCATATTCGGCGCGGCCCAGTTGTCCGCCCTGTCTTCGCGGGAAGGAACAGGCAAGCGGGAATAGAAGCGCAGGGCGCTGAACAGGTCCTGGCCAATCCGATCCGGCGTCATATCAAGTCCGTGCTGAGCCATGTGAGCGCCACCAGATCAAGTCTGGATAAACGGGCGCTCCATCCTTTGGGCAGGAAAGGGGAGATGGTCAAGGCAGGAATGCGAATGTGACCTTTGTGCAACGGCATGTTGAAAAGCGCAAAGAGTTGTCTGCATGCCTCCTCCCTTAAGGTCACATTTACGCCTGCCCTTTCTAATGAGGCCATGTTCTTTTTTGTGTGCGAGTGCGGGCAGATGCGTAATTCAGGCGGGACCAAGGGGCTTAAAGTCTTCGCGCGAGTGGCCGTGCTTGGCCTCGTTTCGGGTGCGATTGCTGGGTGCAGTTCAGATATCGGTCGTTTCGCAAGCGGGCAGAGTGCTGATGTCACCGGGTCTCTTGGCCCGATGAATCGTGCTGGCGCGCAAGCGGCAAGCGCTCCGGCATATGGCATGCAGTCTTATGCCAATACGGCCGGGGGGTATGCGAACCAGGCTGGTGCCTATGCCAATCAGGCAGGGGCCTATGCGAACCAGGCCGGAGGATATGCCAATCAGGCCGGGCAGGCTGTCCAGTCCTATGGCGGGCAGGCTGCATCCTATGCGTCGCAGTCCGCTACCTATGCGAACCAGACCGGCCAGCAGCTTTATAACAATGCGACAAACACTGTCGGCTCGCATGTGGCGCAGGCCGGGCAGACCCTGAATGCCGCACAGGCAGGTGCTGCAGCTTATCAGGCTAATGGACAGCTGATTGCGACGCAGCAGGTTTCTGCGGCTGCAAATCAGGTGAACAGCCAGATCGCCGCCTCCCCTGTTGCCAAGCCGTTGCCGGCAGCACGTCCTGTTGTTGCTGCAGCCGCTGCAACAGCGGCTTCAACGCTTGAGGCCAAGCCCTTGGCTGCGCCGGTTGCTGCAGCGACTGTTGCTGACATTGCCAAGCCGAAGGTGGAAAGCCCGGCCAAGGTGGCGGATGCGGTCGAATCTGTTGAGGATGAGCCGCGCAAGGCGGGCAGCGGGCCGCAGTTCCGTGCGCCGGTACGCGGGCGGGTCATTGCCGGGTTCGGTCCCAAGCCCGGCGGTACGCGCAATGAGGGCGTCAACTTTGCTGTGCCGGCAGGTACGTCCGTGCGCTCGGCAGAAGATGGCGTCGTGGCCTATTCGGGCAATGAGCTGAAGGGCTATGGCAACCTTGTGCTGGTGAAGCACTCGGACGGTTATGTCACCGCCTATGCCCATAACAGCGAGCTGACTGTGAAAAAGGGCGAGAAGGTGCGTCGCGGTCAGATCATCGCGAAGGCCGGGCAGACTGGAAATGTGCAGTCGCCGCAGTTGCACTTCGAGATTCGCAAGGGTTCCACTCCGGTTGACCCCAGCAGCTATGTTGCCGGTCTCTGAGGTTTCCTGAGAAAATGAAAAGCGGCCGGGCATTGTCCCGGCCGTATGTGTTTGAACGGAGCATCTTCCGGCTGTGCTTGACGGGCCGTGCGGGTGCTCCATACCATTGGCAAACACCCTGCCGGTCTGGTCTTGATCCTGCCGCGCAGGCGGGCCATGCGCGCAGGGCACTTGCCTCGGCCATGGGCGATGCAGGAACGAAGCATGACATCACGGGCCTTTATTGCGGGTTGCTCCGGTGTGCGTCTGACGCCGGAGGAGCGTTCCTTCTTTGCTGAAATCCGGCCCTGGGGTTTCATTCTGTTCGCCCGCAATGTGGACTCGCCGGATCAGGTGCGCGCCCTGACGCATGATCTGCGGCAGGCTGTAGGCTGGGATGCGCCTGTCCTGATTGATCAGGAGGGGGGGCGTGTGCAGCGCCTGCGCCCGCCGCACTGGGCGGAATATCCTCCGGGGGAGGCTTTCGGCTCACTTTATCTGACCGATCCGGAAAGCGCTCTGGAAGCCGTGCGACTCAATTCCCGCGCACTTGCGGCAGACCTCTCCGCGCTGGGTATTGATGTGGATTGTCTGCCGGTGGTCGATCTGCGCCACCCGGATGGACATGGCATTATCGGCAATCGCGCTTATGGCGAGACAGTTGCTGCTGTTTCGGCTTTGGCGCGTGCGGCGGCGGAAGGGTTGCTGGATGGCGGCGTGCTGCCCATCATCAAGCATATTCCCGGCCATGGGCGCGCGCCGGTGGATAGCCACGAGAAGCTACCCATAGTCTATGCTCTCCGGGCAGAGCTGGAAGCGGCGGATTTTGCCGCCTTCCGCCCGCTGGCAGACCTGCCGATGGCGATGACCGCGCATGTGGTCTATGCTGATCTGGACCCTTCCGCCCCGGCTACAACCTCAAGGCTGATGATTGACGAGGTCATTCGCGGGCAGATCGGCTTTGATGGATTGCTGATGAGTGATGACCTCTCCATGGGGGCATTGGCGGGAGATATGGCTGCGCGCTGTGACGCTTCCATTGCTGCCGGTTGCGATATGCTGCTGCATTGCAATGGCAATATGGATGAGATGAAGATCATCGCAGCCCATGCCCCTGTGCTTGCCGGAAAGGCCGCTACCCGCGCACAGCAGGCCTTGAGCCTGCGCAAGCCGGTGGGTGAGGTGGATGCTGCTGCCCTGCGCAATGAGGTTGCGCGCCGCCTTGCACCTCTTGTGGCTTGAGCATGACGCAGGACGAAGACGCCTTCGATCTGGCCGGGGCCGAGCGCCCGGAAGGTGGGGAGGCCGGTGCCTTCGTTGTCGATCTCGATGGGTTTGAGGGTCCGCTTGATCTGTTGCTGGCACTGGCCCGCACGCAAAAGGTGGATCTGACCCGCATTTCCATTCTGGCTCTTGCAGACCAGTATATTGCCTTTATCGAACAGGCCCGGAGTGGCCGGCTGGAACTGGCTGCGGATTATCTGGTGATGGCGGCATGGCTCGCCTATCTCAAATCCCGCCTGCTGTTGCCAGCCCCGCCGCAGGAAGACGGGCCAAGCGCCGAGGAACTCGCGGCCGCATTCACACGTCGCCTGCGCTATCTGGAGCGGATACGCGAGGCCGCAGGGCAACTGATGGCGCGCCCACAACTGGGGCGGGATGTGTTTTCCCGCGCTGTTCCAGAGGCCGAGGAAAATCCCCAACGTCCCATTGTATACACGTCTACACTCTACGAATTGCTTGTGGCTTATGCCCGCCAGAGGCAGACACAGGCACTTTCCACGGTGACGCTGAAAGTGCGCGCCGTCTGGTCTCTGGCCGATGCGCGAGCCCGGCTGGAGCGCCTGTTGGGTGCGGACGTTCTTTCTGACTGGATGCGGCTGGACCAGTTTCTGTTGCAATATGCAGCCCAGCCAGCCCAGCGCATTACCGCGCTGGCCTCCAGCTTTTCTGCCAGCCTAGAAATGGTGCGTGAGGGGGTGATCGACATTCGGCAGGATGCGCCCTTCGCGCCTTTGTGGCTGCGGGCACATGTTGGCGGCAATGTATCTGGTGGGGAAAGCACATGAAGCGTCCTGCCCCCCGTATCGACCTGTTTGATGTTCGCCCGGACGATGAGCGCGCTTTTGTCTTTGCGCAGGATGTACGGGTGATTGAGGCGCTCTTGTTTGCCACATCCGGCCCGGTGACGCAGGCCACCCTGAAGCCTCATCTTTCAAAAGGTGCGGATATTGAGGCTCTGATGGCCTCACTGGTGCAGGATTATGCGCCCCGCGGCGTGAATGTGCAGCGCATCGCCGGCGGCTGGATGTTGCGCACGGCACCAGATCTCACGCCCGCACTGGCGGACCAGATTCCCGAGCAGCGCAAGCTTTCTCGCGCTGCCGTGGAAGTGCTGGCCATCATTGCCTATCACCAGCCGGTGACACGGGCGGAGATTGAGGAAATACGAGGGGTTTCCACCTCACGCGGCACACTGGATGTGTTGCTGGAGGCGGGTTGGGTGCGCATGCGTGGACGCAGGCGCACGCCGGGGAGGCCTGTCACTTACGGTACAACATCCGAATTTCTTGTGCATTTCGGCCTGGATGCGATTCAGGATCTGCCGGGGCTGGATGAGTTGAGGGGAGCCGGTTTGCTGGATGGTCGCATTCCACCCGGCTTTTCAATCCCCAGCCCCTCGGATGATCTGGAGCCCTTGGAAGATGAAGATCCGCTGGACGCCGGGCCTCTGGATTTTACACTTGTTTCCCCGGATGCGGATGATGATGCGCAAGGGTAGGGGCGGGGCATATTCGCTGCATAACTGGCAGATGCCATCACGCGGTGTCCTTGTGTTCGTCGCTGGAGACGAATAGTGTCAGTTGGATGAAAATTCCGTCCGGCTCGCCGGGGAAACAATTACCTCTCGGAGGGTAACGAGATGGGTTCACTGAGCATCTGGCATTGGCTTGTCGTGCTTGTCGTGGTGCTCCTTCTGTTCGGTCGCGGCAAGATCTCTGATCTGATGGGCGACGTGGCAAAGGGGATCAAGTCCTTCAAGAAGGGGCTGGCAGAAGACGAGGATGCGCCAAAGGCTGCGGCTGAGGCCGTTGAGCCACCGCGCACATTGCCGCATCAGGCAAAGCAGAGTGCTGAAGCGGAGAAGAAGCCGGTCTGATCCGGCTTCTGACTGACTGTATCTTGATGAGGGCGGCATTGCCGTTGGCCTGAGGCGCTTATGTTCGATATTGGCTGGTCGGAGTTGATGCTGATCGGCATTGTTGCGCTGATCGTCATCGGCCCCAAGGAATTGCCCGCTGTCCTGCGTACTGTAGGGCGCACCTTGACGCGCGTGCGACGGATGGCCGGTGAGTTTCAGGGGCAGTTTCAGCAGGCGCTGCGTGAAGCTGACCTTTCTGACATGAAGGACGAGATCACGAAGGTCACGGATACCGTGCGCAAAGCCGCGCCGACGACGGAGCTGTTTGATCCGCTGCGCAGTGTGCGTGACGAGATTCGCGCCAGTGTTGCAGGAGCAACGGCTGCTCTGGCCATTCCGCCTTCAGCAGATGCAGGAAAGCCGGCGGAAGCGCCCGCTGAAGCTGCTGCGGACGAGGACGCCTCTTTGCGCAGCATTCGGGAAGAGATCCGCGCTTCCATGGCGAAGGCTGTTCCTGCTGCAATTCCATCACCTGTGGAGCCGGTTGCCCAGCAGGATCTTCATGATCTTATCCTGCCTGAGCCGCCATCACCGCTGGAGCGCTCCGAACTGCCTCCTCCTGTTTTTTCCATAGAGGAGGAGAGGCAGGCCCAGAGTGCACCGCAGGCCGGGGAATATACCTCGCCTTCCAACACGCCATCATGAGCAGTACACTCCATGAATGACCATCGCGTGTCCGAAGAAGACGAAGTTGACGCCTCCAAGGCCCCGCTTGTGGAGCATTTGATTGAACTGCGCTCGCGGCTCATCAAGTCTGTCATCGCATTTCTGGTGTGCTTTTTTGTGTGCTTCCTGCTGGCACCGAAGATCTATAATATTTTGCTTTGGCCCTATGAGTTTGCCACCGGTTTCGCGCCGGGCCTCAAGCTCATCTATACTGCGCCGCAGGAATTCTTGTTCACGCAGATCAAGCTGGCCCTGTTTGGTGCGGCCTTCATCTCCTTTCCCATCATCGCCACACAGGTTTACATGTTTGTGGCACCGGGTTTGTACCGGGATGAAAAGGCGGCTTTTCGCCCTTATCTGATTGCGACACCCATCTGTTTTCTCATTGGTGCTGCCTTTGTCTATTTCATCGCGATGCCGATGGCGATGATGTACTTTCTTGGCATGCAGCAGATGGGGGGCGATGGACATGCGGAAATTTCGCTTCTGCCGCGCGTGTCTGAATATCTCGCGCTGATTACCACGCTCATTCTGGCTTTTGGCCTGTGCTTCCAGTTGCCTGTCATTTTGACATTGCTGGCGCATATCGGGGTGGTGACGCAGGATATGCTGCGCAAGGCGCGCCGATACGCCATTGTTGGTATTTTTATTCTGGCAGCTATTCTCACGCCTCCTGATGTTGTCAGCCAACTCGCCCTTGCCCTGCCGACCCTCCTTCTCTACGAGGTATCCGTCTATCTGGTAGGGGCGGTTGAGAAGCGCCGGAAGGCAGATGAAGCTGCGCGAGATGCAGAAGAGACTGCTGCGGGCTAAATCAGCCAGTTCCCTATCCATGTGAATGCCGTGCCTTCAGGCCATTCGGGTCTGCTGGCTTGGCAAGCGTTTCAGAGCGCAGGCGGGCGGCGTTTTCATTGCGCTGAACAGCCTTGTGCAATTTTTAGTCTGCGGAGTAAGGCCATGCACGACATCAAGTGGATTCGGGAGCAACCGGCAGATTTCGTTGCAGCCCTTTCCCGGCGCGGCGGTGATTCCGAAGATGCGAAGATGCGGGCAGACCTGCTGGTGAAAAAGCTGCAGGGTCTGGATGAGCAACGCCGCGCAGCCGTGACCTCGCTGGAGAACCTGCTTTCCCGCCGCAATGCGGCATCGAAGGAAATTGGTCAGGCCAAGGCTGCCAAGGATGATGCCCGCGCCCAGGAGTTGATGGCCGAGGTTGCCAAGATCAAGGAGCAGTTGCCAGACCTTGAGCATGAAGTGCGCACGGTTGAGGCCATGCTGGATGATGCGCTCTCCAACATCCCAAATGCCCCCTTGTCAGAAGTGCCGCTTGGTGATGGCGAGGCGGGCAATGTGGAGCGTGAGGATCATCGCTTCGGCACGCCACGAACCTACGGCTTCACTCCGCGCCAGCATTTCGAGATTGGCGAAGCGCTGGGGCAAATGGATTTTGAGAAAGCCGCCCGCATGTCGGGTGCGCGTTTCGTGGTCAATATGGGGCCTTTGGCAAGGCTGGAGCGGGCGCTGGGCCAGTTCTTTCTGGATACCCACACGGCTGAGCACGGCTATATGGAAGTAAATCCGCCCATTCTGGTGCGTGACGAAGCCATGTATGGCACGGCCCAGTTGCCGAAGTTCGAGAATGACCAGTTTCCGACCTTCCGGACGGAAGATTTTGACCATGCGCTGGCGCAGGCGCAAGAAAATGTTGCCGAGCAGGTCGCGGCCCTGATCGGGCAGGGCATTGATCCCAAGAGCGCGCTGGAAAAGAGCAATCTGGCTGCACAGGTCCGCAAGGCGCAGATTGGAAACCGGCTGTGGCTGGTGCCCACCGCAGAGGTTCCGCTGACCAATCTTGTGCGCGAGAGCATCCTTTCCGAGGAAGAACTGCCTTTGCGCCTTACGGCGCTCACCCAGTGCTTCCGTGCTGAGGCTGGCGCTGCGGGGCGTGATACGCGCGGCATGATCCGGCAGCACCAGTTTACCAAGGTGGAGATGGTGTCTGTCACCACACCTGAGGCCTCGTCGGATGAGCTGGAGCGGATGCTCTCCTGCGCCGAGGCGGTGCTGAAGAAGCTGGACCTGCCCTTCCGTGTCATGACGCTGTGTACTGGTGACATGGGTTTTGGATCACGCAAGACCTATGACATCGAGGTGTGGCTACCCGGCCAGAATGCCTATCGCGAGATTTCCTCCTGCTCGGTGTGTGGTGATTTTCAGGCGCGCCGCATGAATGCGCGTTATCGCCCCAAGGCCGACAAGACCCCACGCTTTGTGCACACGCTGAATGGCTCCGGTGTGGCCGTTGGCCGTGCGCTTGTGGCCGTGCTGGAGAATTACCAGCAGGAAAATGGCACGGTTGCCGTGCCGGATGCTCTCGCCCCTTACATGGGTGGGCTGAAGGTTATCGAGAAACTGTCCTGATCGCGGTTGCGCGGCAAGAAAGCAGGGAGATCCCATGCGTATTCTGGTCACCAATGATGATGGCATCAATGCCCCCGGTATTGATGTATGTGCGCGCATCGCCAGTGAGTTTTCGGATGATGTGTGGGTGGTTGGGCCGGAAACGGACCAGTCCGGTGTGGCACACTCTCTCTCGCTTTCAGATCCGCTACGCTTGCGCCAGATCGGCCCGCGCCGTTTTGCAGTGAAGGGCACGCCGACGGATTGTGTCATTCTGGCTGTGCGCCAGCTGATGAGCGATAATCCGCCGGATCTGGTGCTGTCCGGGGTTAATCGCGGGCAGAATGTTGCGGAAGATGTGAGCTATTCCGGCACGGTTGCAGGGGCGATTGAGGGTACCATTCTGGGCATCCCCTCCATCGCCTTTTCACAGGCCATCAATTTCGCCAGTCGTGCCAATCCCAGCTATGATGCATCTGAAGCACATGGTGCGCGCGTGGTGCGCATGCTGCTGGAAGAAGGTATTCCTGCTGGCATCGTGATGAATGTGAACTTCCCCGATTGCGCGCCTGATGCGGTGAAGGGCATTGTGGCGACCTCGCAGGGCAAGCGCGACCAGCAGATCATGCGGATTGACCCGCGTTATGATGGCCGTGGCATTCCCTATTACTGGATCGCCTTTGATCGGGCTCGTCCAGAGACCGCGCCGGGTTCTGACCTGCGCGCGATTGAAGAGGGGCGTATTTCCGTCACGCCGCTGCGGCTGGATATGACGGATGAGCCGCTGATGACCAAGCTTGCGATGGTCTTCGCGGACAAGTGAGTTCTTCTGGCCTGATAGGGCCGCTGCTCTTTCATTTCAGCCAGAACAGTTGTGAGCCTGTGCCGGGAGGTTTCTCTCCCGGCACAGGCTTTTTCATTCTGCAGCAGGTGGTGGGGCCACTTCCGGCGCAGGCTGGTAAATCTCGCTGCCACTCTCGCGGAAGCGCTGGGCCATATCTGCCATGCCCTTTGCGGCAGTGTTGTCCGCCTCGGCGCGGGCAATATCGCCAGCCTCGATCTTCAGCTCCTGCGAAATCTTCATGGAGCAGAATTTCGGCCCGCACATGGAGCAGAAATGCGCCACCTTGGCGCCTTCTGCCGGTAGCGTTTCATCATGGAAGCGCTCGGCGGTTTCCGGGTCCAGAGAGATGGCGAACTGGTCGCGCCAGCGGAAGGTGAAGCGGGCGCGCGAAAGCGCATCATCACGAATCCGCGCGGCCGGATGCCCCTTGGCGAGATCCGCTGCATGGGCCGCGATCTTGTAGGTGATAACACCCGTCTTCACGTCATCTCGGTCCGGCAGGCCAAGATGTTCCTTCGGCGTGACATAGCAAAGCATCGCCGTGCCGAACCAGCCAATCATCGCCGCGCCAATGGCGGAGGAGATGTGGTCATAGCCGGGGGAAATGTCGGTCACCAGCGGGCCAAGCGTATAGAAGGGGGCCTCGTGGCAGACCTTGAGCTGCTTCTCCACATTCTCGCGAATGAGGTGCAGGGGCACATGGCCAGGGCCTTCAATCATCACCTGACAATCATATTTCCAGGCGATCTCGGTCAGTTCTCCCAGCGTTTCCAGCTCGGCAAACTGGGCGGCATCATTGGCATCGGCGATTGAGCCGGGGCGCAGGCCATCACCCAGCGAGAAGGAGATGTCATAAGCAGCGAGAATTTCGCACAACTCCTCGAAATTCTCGTAGAGGAAGCTCTCCTTGTGGTGGGCCAAACACCACTTGGCCATGATGGAGCCACCACGCGAGACAATGCCCGTCACCCGGTCTGCCGTCAGGGGCACGAAGGGCAGGCGCACGCCAGCGTGGACGGTCATATAGTCCACGCCCTGTTCGGCCTGCTCGATCACCGTGTCGCGGAAGACTTCCCAGTTCAGGTCCTCGGCAACGCCGTTCACCTTCTCCAGCGCCTGATAAATCGGCACGGTGCCGATCGGTACCGGAGAGTTGCGGATAATCCATTCCCGGATGGTGTGAATGTTCTTGCCGGTGGAGAGGTCCATCACCGTATCGCCGCCCCAGCGGGTGGCCCACACCAGCTTGTCCACCTCTTCCGCCACGCCCGAGGTGACAGCGGAATTGCCGATATTGGCGTTGATCTTCACCAGAAAATTCCGGCCAATCGCCATCGGTTCGATTTCGGGGTGGTTGATATTGGCGGGAATGATGGCACGGCCGCGGGCCACTTCCTCCCGCACGAATTCCGGCGTGATCTCGACGGGGATGACCGCACCCAGCCCCATGGCCTTGTGGCGCGGATGAGGACCGCCATTTGCGGCAGCGAGGTTCTCACGCGCAGCCACATATTCCATTTCAGGCGTGATGATGCCGGCGCGGGCATAGGCCATCTGGGTCGGGCGTTTGCCTGCCTTGCCGCGCAAGGGTTTGCGGCCTTCCAGATTGAATTGCGGCAGGGCGGATTCCTGCCCAGCCTTCAGGCCATTGTCTTCCGGGCGGATGGCGCGGCCTTCCACCTCTTCCACATCGCCCCGCTCGTGAATCCATGCTGCGCGCAACTGGGGCAGGCCCTTGGTGAGGTCGATGGTGGCTTCCGGGTCCGTATAGGGGCCGGAGGTGTCATAGACGCGCAGGGGCCTTTCATCCGGATCGGAAATCGAAATTTCGCGCATGGCGACACGGACATCAGGGCGTCCGGCTTCCAGATAGATCTTGCGAGACTGGGGCAGGGGGCCAGTCGTCACTTTCAGTGACGAGGTGGAGGCTTCATCAAGCACGTACGGTTCTCCTGTTAGCTGGCCGCACGGCAAAAACCGCGCGGCGGGCGCAATGAGAGCCGGGATTCAAGCTACAGGAGGAGGGCGCGACAGGCGAAAAGCTGGCGTGAGCACAGTTCGCATGGTCGCGCGGGTTCCGATCCCTTCGCCGGTATGACCCGGATCAGGTTCGAAGGGTCAACGCGGAGCCTGAAGCCATGCGGCATTCAGGCCATGCGAAATCTCAGCCCCATCTCGGGACCCCCCTTGGAACAGTGCAAGTGTGGGCCGAAGCGAATGGGA
This sequence comes from Xanthobacter sp., assembly GCA_034676585.1. Lineage (GTDB taxonomy): Bacteria > Pseudomonadota > Alphaproteobacteria > Rhizobiales > Xanthobacteraceae > Xanthobacter. Next base: position 1,175,954 of record JAUCBY010000001.1, read on the forward strand.
ATGTCAACGCCCTGTGCATGGCAGGGGTGTGTGTCGTGCATATTGGCAGGAGCGGGCTGAAAAATGCTAAGGGTTTGGCAAGCGGCTTGGTCCGCAGCTTCTTCACTTTTTCAGGCTCTGCCCACCATGCAGCAATATCTCGACCTGATGCGCCGTATTCTGGCTGAAGGTGTGCGCAAGGAAGACCGCACCGGCACCGGAACACTTTCCGTATTTGGCCACCAGATGCGGTTTGATTTGTCACAGGGTTTCCCTTTGGTGACGACCAAGAAACTGCATCTGCGCTCTATCATCCATGAGCTGCTGTGGTTCCTGGCGGGTGATACCAATGTGCGTTATCTGCGCGAAAATGGCGTTTCAATCTGGGATGAATGGGCGGATGAGCAGGGCGATCTTGGCCCGGTTTATGGCCATCAGTGGCGTTCATGGCCGACCCCCGATGGCGGTGTGATCGACCAGATTACGGATGTTCTGACCCAGATTCGCACCAATCCGGACAGCAGGCGACTGATCGTTACAGCATGGAACCCGGCAGATGTGCCGAAGATGGCGCTGCCGCCTTGCCATTGCCTGTTCCAGTTTGCGGTGGCTGATGGCAAGCTTTCCTGCCAGCTTTATCAGCGCTCGGCAGATGTGTTTCTGGGGGTGCCGTTCAATATTGCATCCTATGCCTTGCTCACGCACATGGTGGCGCAGGTGAGCGGGCTGAAGGTGGGGGATTTCATCCATACGCTTGGGGATGCCCATCTTTACAGTAATCATCTGGAGCAGGCGCAGCTTCAGCTTCAGCGGCAGCCCCGCGCCCTGCCTCATCTGAAACTCGATCCTGCGGTGAGGGATCTGTTTGACTTCCGGTTCGGCGATATTGTGATTGAGGGCTATGACCCTGAGGCGGCAATCCGCGCGCCTGTCGCCGTGTGAGGTATAAAAATACAACCCTGCCATGCTCCGGGCGTGCTCTTGTCACGAAGGTGTGGCACTGTAACTCTCCATTTATCCGAGTCTGAGGAGAATTCGATGGCCGATGCGGGAAGCCTTTTGGGTCAGTTGCTCGGTGCAGCATTGAGCAATGGTGGCGTCCGGGGTGGGCAGGGCAGTTCTGCCAATGGCTTGCCGGGCGCACTGGGTGATGTGCTGGGACAGGTTCTCGGCGGCGGTGCATCGCGCGGGGGGGGCTCGTCTGGTGCTGGCGGACTTGGAGACCTCCTCGGACAGGTGCTTGGCGGCGGCGCGCAGCGCAGCGGTGGAACGACCGGCCCTTCCGGTGGGTTGAGTGATATTCTGGGGCAGGTTCTCGGCGGTGGCTCTCAAGGCGGCCAAACAGGCCCCACGGGCGGGCTGGGCGGTGGTCTGGGTGATCTGCTTGGTCAGGTTTTGGGCGGTGGCGCTGCTGGGGGCTCATCTCAGGGCGGAAGCAGCCGTGGAACAAGCGGTGGGCTTGCGGACCTTGCCAGTGAGGCACTGGGCGGCTCGGCTTCCTCCGGCTCCAGTCCGGTTCCGGCACCCGCGCCCCAAACTGCCCCCAAGGGCGGCACACAGCCGGCTGGTGGTAATGATCTGGTGAAATATGGCGGCCTGGCCGTTATCGGCATGCTGGCTTTCAATGCCTTCCGCAAGTGGCAGGCGCAGGGCGGGCAGGGTCGTTCTAACCTTGTGTCCGATTTTGCTGAAAGCGAGAGCGGTTTTACGCCTGCCGAGGCCCCCGGCGGGCCGGAGGCATTCTCGAATGTGTTGCTTTCCGCCATGGTGGCCGCAGCACAGGCTGATGGTCAGATTGATCAGGATGAGTTTAACCGCATCATCGGTGGTCTTGAGAAGATCGGTGCCAGCAGCACGGATCGTCAGGAACTGATCGAATATCTTTCTACACCGGTGGATCCTCAGATTCTGGTCGATGCTGCTGTGAATCCGCAGGCTGCCAGCGCGATTTATGTCGCTTCGCTGATGGCGATTCAGCCGGACCATCCGGCAGAACAGCGTTATCTGTCCAATCTGGCGCATCGGCTCGGGATTGATGCTGGCCTGAAGGCACAGTTGGATGCGGAACTGGCTGCGGCCTGATTGCGGATCAGGCTTCAGGGGTTTAACCTGAAATTCCAAGAGAACCGGCCGCGTTACAGCGCGGTCGGTTTTTGCGTTTAGCCTGAGGCGTTTTCACTTCCGGTTGCTGCCAATAATGGCTCCAAAGCTGTCTGCGGTGTGTGGCGCATCCAGTTCGTCATCTGGTTGCGGAAGAATGTGACCTGTCTCTTGGCATAACGCTTTGTATCGTTTTGCCCCTCTTCGATGGCATCACTCAGCTCAATCTCCCCGTTGAGATAGCGGGTGAGGGCAGGGGCGCCATGAGCTTTCAGTATGGTGCGATCTTTTCGCAGATGGCGGCTGGCAAGAGCGCGGACCTCATCCAGTGCCCCGGTTCCCATCATGGTGTGAAAGCGATTGTCGATGTGGGTGCGCAGATCATGCCTGTCCACTTCCAGCACCATGCGGATGGTCTGTTCTCCGGTGAGAAACGGGGGCTGTGCATCACCCTGCCAGATTGAAAGAGGGCGGCCTGTTGCGGCGAAAACCTCCAGTGCACGCAAAATGCGCTGACGGTCATTCAGGTTCAGACGTGTGGCGGCCTCTGGGTCAACCCGTGCGAGGCGTGCATGGAGCTCCGCATTCTCTTCCGTTTCTGCCTGCTCCCGAATTTCAGTTCGAACCGCCTCTGGAATGGGAGGGATCACGGCCAGGCCTTGCATGAGTGAGCGAAAATAAAGCCCTGTTCCACCCACAAGAATAGGCAACTGGCCTGCACCCCATGCTGTTTCCAGCGCGACTTTGGCATCCTCCACCCAGCGCCCGACAGAATAATCGCTGTCTGCATCCACATGGCCATAGAGACGGTGAGGTGCGCGAAGAAGGTCTGCGTCACTGGGTCGCGCCGTCAGGATGCGCAGGTCAGCGTAAACTTGCATGGAATCTGCATTGAGCACGACACCATTCCGGCGCTCGGCGAGTGCAAGCGCAAGCGCGGATTTACCACTCGCCGTCGGGCCTGCGATAAGCACCGCGACTCTTTTTTCTGTTTCAGCTTCCGGTATCGTCATGGCCTATGTTGCAACGCTGATCTCTAATCCATCTGCCCCCGCAGTGACGCGGAAGGCCATTCATGATGCTCGCGCCGTGCTGCCCAAGGCGCAAGAGCCTGTGGTGCTGCACCCGGAGGTGGCTGTCGATATCCACTTCAAGCCATCTTTGGGGGCGGACACCCGTGCGATTGCGCAAGAGGTGCGTGAGGCCCTGAATGGTGCGCCGGTGGATGTTGTGGTGCAACTTGAAGCGGGCCGACGCAAGCGCCTTTTCCTCGCTGACATGGATTCAACCATGATCGGGCAGGAATGTATTGATGAACTGGCGGACTGGGCCGGACTGAAGGCGCATGTCTCTGCCATTACAGAGCGGGCGATGCGCGGTGAAATTGAGTTTGAACCGGCCTTGCGTGAGCGTGTGGGCCTATTGCAGAATCTGCCCGTGAGTGTTGTGGCGGATGTGCTGCGCGAGCGGATTCAACTCACCCCGGGCGCGCGTGAACTGGTGGGCACCATGCGGGCCAATGGCGCTTATGCGGCTCTGGTCTCTGGCGGCTTTACCCTGTTTACAGAGGTGATTGCCGGACAGCTGGGGTTTGATGAGCACCGCGCCAATGTGCTGCTGGCGGCAGGGGACGTTCTCTCCGGAAAGGTGGCAGAACCCATTCTGGGCCGCGAAGCAAAGTATGCAGCACTGGTGGAGTTGCGAGACCGCATGCATCTCGCTCCCTCCGAAACCTTGGCTGTGGGCGATGGTGCGAATGATTTGGCCATGCTGGGTGAGGCAGGCCTTGGCATTGCCTATCATGCAAAGCCTCAGGTGGCTGCCGCAGCCCATGCCCGGATTGATCATGGAGACCTGACGGCCCTGCTATATCTGCAGGGTTATTCGCGCGATGAATTCCGCGCCAGTTGAGTGGGTCGCGGGTGCCGGTTGCCGGCACCCGTTCTTCAATCGAGAGGCAGGGTGATGAACTCCTGCTCTCCTTCCCCGTCTGAGATCAGCAGAAGAACAGCATTGCGGCCTGCTTTGCGCAGGGCCGTGATGCGGCGTTCCACCATATCTGCACTCTCAACAGCTTCCTGTCCCACCTGAACGATGACAAGACCGGGGCGCAGCCCGCGCTCTGCTGCCACAGAGTGCTCGACAACATCTGTAACCAGCACACCCTTGATGGCAGGGTTGACCTTGTGTTGCGCGCGCAACTCATCCGTGAGTGCAGCAAGGGAAAGGCCCAGTGCCTCCTGCTGTGGAGAGGGCTTGTCGGCCTTTTTCTCAGATGATGGCGCGGCCTTCGCCTCGCTCTCATCCGCAGGCATGCGCGCAACCTTCAGGTGCAGGGTCTGGGCTTTCCCTTTGCGGATGATGTTCAGGGGGACATCGCGGTCCACCATCGTATCGGCGACGGTACGGGTGAGGTCACGAATGGTCTTGATGTCTTTGCCGTCAAACTTGAGGATGACATCGCCAGCCTGAAGGCCTGCCTTGGCCGCTGGCCCATCCTCACTCACCACACCCACCAGAGCACCCTGTGCCTTGTCCAGATCCAGTGTCTCTGCGATCTCATCGGTAACAGGCTGGACGCGCACGCCAATCCACCCACGCCGCACCTCACCAAACTGCTCCAGCTGTGCCAGAACAGTCTTGGCGCTGGAGGCCGGAACCGCAAAACCAATGCCGATGGAGCCGCCAGAGGGAGAAATGATTGCGGTATTCACACCCACAACCTCGCCCGCCATGTTGAACAGGGGACCACCGGAGTTGCCACGGTTAATGGCGGCATCCGTCTGGATGAAGTTATCATAGGGGCCGGCATTGATGTCGCGATTACGTGCGGAGACGACGCCGACAGAGAGAGAGCCGCCAAGGCCAAACGGATTGCCGATGGCCATCACCCAATCCCCCACGCGCAGGACTTCTGAATCACCAAAACTGACCGAGGTGAGAGGAGACTCCGGCTTTACCCGCAAGAGGGCGAGGTCTGTTTTGGTGTCACGTCCCACAAGCTCAGCCTTGAGCTTTGTGCCGTCATTGAAGTTGGCATAGATTTCATCTGCATCGGCAATGACGTGATTGTTGGTCACAATGAGACCAGAGGGATCAATCACAAATCCAGAACCAAGGGATGATACCCGGCGCGGCGTATTCTCGCCCCCGTCTTCCTGACGGTTTTTGAAATATTCTTCAAAAAACTCTTCAAATGGAGCGCCCGGTGGCAAATCTGGCACAGGTACACTGCGGGATGCGGCCACATTCTGTGCGGTGGAAATGTTGACCACCGCATCCATAACCTTTTCTGCCGCATCTGCCACCGTATCCGGTCCCTTGGAGGCTGCTGCATGCGCGAGAGGGAACGCAGGACCCAGCAAGGGCAGCGGGGACAGCGTGGAGGCCATAGCCAGCGAAAGAGTTGCGAGCACACGGAATGCTGAATGCGGACAGGGAAGTATAGGCATGGCTTTCCTCAATGCGCTCTAGCAGGCATGGCAGGGTCCTTGCAGGCGGAAACAGGCAGATCTGTGGACGCCAAGGATAAAATATAACAACGCAGACATCACGGGTCTGCCCGCATGATGATGCGGAAAATGAAACGGCGGAGTGTGACATGCACACCCCGCCGTCATTCTTATCCTGCCATAGTCGGCAAACCTGTCCTCAGTTTGCTGCATCCGCAGGCTTCGCCGCACCCAGAGGGTTCTGGAAATAGCGGAAGAAGCTGGAATCCGGGCTCAGCAGAAGGCGCGTATCTGCCGACTTCATGCTCGACTCATAAGCTTGCATGGAGCGGTAGAAGGTGAAGAACTCCGGGTCACGCCCAAAGGCTTCAGCGAAGATGTTGTTGCGTTCGGCATCGCCTTCACCGCGCAGTTGCTCGCCCTTGGAGCTGGCCTCTGCCACAATGACGGTTGCCTGACGTTCGGCACGGGCACGCAACCGCTGGGCGGCTTCATTACCCTGTGCGCGAATTTCAGCAGCTTCACGCTGACGTTCGGTCTGCATCCGCTGGAACACGGCCTTGGAGTTGGCTTCCGGCAGATCCGCACGACGGATGCGAACATCCACCACGGTGATGCCGAAACCGGCCGCCTCACGGTTCACCTGTTCGGCGATCCGGCGCATCAGGCCTTCACGATCATCGCGGACAACAGAGATGAAGGTGGTTTCACCCAGCACGCGGCGCAAGGCAGAACTGAGCACCGTGGCAAGACGGGAGTTCGCCGCCTCCACTGTGCCCACGGCCTGATAGAAGCGCAGCGGATTTGTGATGCGGTAGCGCGCAAAAGCATCCACAACCAGACGCTTCTGGTCTGAGGCAATGACTTCCTGCGAAGGCATTTCCAGATCCAGCGTACGGTTGTCGAGATAAACGACGCTGTCGATGAACGGCACTTTCCAGTGCAGGCCCGGCGTGGTGATGGGCTCTTGCGGCTCACCAAAACGCAGTACCAGCGCCTGTTGGGTCTGGTTCACGATGAAAGCTGCGGAATACAGCACGACAACGCCGACAGCGACGAGGATGGCGAGAACAACGCCCAGAACCTGATTTCTCACCGCTGACCTCCCTGCGTGCTGCTGGCTGCCGGCTGGCGGTTCAGCATTTCATTGAGTGGCAGAACCGGAAGGACGCCGCTTGCACCCTGCCGGCTTGTGCCGGGATCGACGATAACCTTGTCCACGTCACCGAGCACCCGCTCCATGGTCTCAAGATACATGCGCTCGCGCGTCACATCCTTGGCCTTCAGATACTCATCGTGGATGGACAGGAAGCGGGAGGCCTGACCGCGTGCTTCCACAACAGTGCGCTCACGATAGGCCTGGGCCGCGTTCTCGATGCGGGAGGCTTCACCGCGTGCTTCCGGCAGAACCCGGTTGGCATAGGTCTGGGCCTCGTTCTGCGCGCGCTCGGCATCGGCACGGGCCGCCTGAACATCGCGGAAGGCGTCAATGACCTCACCGGGAGGATCAACCTTCTGCAACTGCACCTGCGTGACGCGCACGCCGGCAGAGTACTGGTCCAGCGTGCGCTGCATCAGTTCCTGAACCGCAGTTTCAATATTCTGGCGCGCGCCAGTGAGGATCGGCTGAATATCGGTGCGGCCGATCACTTCACGCATGGCGCTTTCCGCCACGGCCTTGATCGTGCCTTCGGGGTTCTGGACGTTGAACAGATAATGTTCGGCATTCGAGATGACCCAGAACACCGAGAAGTCCACATCAACGATGTTTTCATCGCCTGTGAGCATCAGGCTCTCTTCCGGCACATCGCGCATGGCGGAACCGCGGCGCGGCTCATCAGCAACACGCATGCCAATATCGATGCGATTCACGCGTGTGACCTTGGGGGTCAGGACGGATTCGATCGGGAAGGGCAGGTGGTAGTTCAGGCCTGGCTGGGTGATGCCAACGAACTTGCCGAACCGCAACACCACGCCCTGCTCATCAGGCTGCACGCGATAGAAGCCGGACAGCAGCCAGCCTGCAATAAGCAGGATAAGGACAAGAATGATGCCCTTGGCGCCAAAGGAACCGGGCAGCATGGTGCGGAGCTGGTCCTGGCTGCGGCGAATGATGTCTTCAATATCAGGTGGCGTTGGCCCGTTGGAGGATGGTCCATTTCCCCATGGACCGCGCGGCCCACTTCCCCATGGGCCGCCACCCTGATTTTTCCATGACATCCGTGTCTCTCCTCAGCAGCGCCGCTCGGGCAACCGCATCACACTGTGTCTACCGACGCCGCACGAAATGGGCCGCGCTGTGAATCGCTTTCGTGAAACCAGCCACTGCAAACGCCAGAATGGCAAATCTGCAGGTGATACAAGGCCTGATCGGGGGGAAGCAGCCTGAATTTGCTGGCAACACCCAAACCATGACTGGTCACGCAACCGGATGGTTATAGGGAACCGGCTCCCGCCTTTCAACGCGGGACCGGTTCTCTATATCAAGCACATAGGATGATGAAGCAGTTTACGCAACGGGAGGCGGAAGTGTTCCGTTGCGTTCTGTGCCAGCCATGTTGCGCGCACCGTGTGCGGCTGCACGATAATAATCGAGCACAAACAAACGGATAGCAGATGACAGGTTGCCCTGGCTGCGGGCGGAATCGATGCTGGCAACAAGATCGGAAAGGGTCAGGCGGCGTCCGCTGGCAATTTCCTTGAGCGCTTCCCAAAAGGCATCTTCCAAACTCACGCTGGTCTTGTGCCCTGCGATGACGATCGAGCGCTTAACCACGGGGCTTTTCATCTTCTTCCCTTTCGGTCAGGGCATGGCCTTCAAGAAGGCGGCGCTGGCGTTCCATAGTCTTGTTAACAGTTTCGCGTTCAGCGCGGGTTCTGCCGAATCGAACCCGGTTCTCGTCCGCTTTCGCCTGAGCCGCCTGGCGTGTGCGCACCTTGCGTTCTCGATGAAGACTGATCACGTCGCCCAATTTGCACCTCAATGGAGCAGCCGGTTCCCCCAAACCGTCTGGCTAGACTTGTATACATGCGTGAAGAGGCAACACACACGCTCTGGCTTACGTGCAAGAACCGGGGCGATGCTCCGGTTTTGTTGCACGCTAAGATCAGAATACCTCTTGAAGCACGGTGAGGATATGGCCATTTGCCAGAAGGTTCCCCTCCGCCCGCTACCTCCGGGCAATAATTTTAGTGCCTTACGGGGGATTATCGCGTCTTTGTGATCGCTCTCTCCCCTGTCCGGGGTGACCTGTGCTAATGAGCCGTCACGTGTTTCATGCTGATGAAGGGGTTAAGCTGATGACCACCCGTACTGAAACTGATACCTTTGGCCCAATCGAAGTGGCGGCAGACCGTTACTGGGGCGCTCAGGCGCAGCGCTCTTTAGGCAACTTCAAGATCGGTTGGGAAAAGCAGCCGCTGCCTGTTGTGCGCGCTCTGGGTATCGTGAAGCGCGCTGCTGCTGAAACCAACCGGGATCTGGGTCGTCTCGACGCCAAGCTGGCCGACACTATTGTTGCTGCCGCTCAGGAAGTGATTGACGGCAAGCTGGATGAGCATTTCCCGCTGGTGGTCTGGCAGACCGGTTCGGGCACACAATCCAACATGAACGCGAACGAGGTCATTTCGAATCGCGCCATCGAGATACTGGGCGGTGAAAAGGGTTCCAAGAAGCCTGTTCACCCCAATGATCATGTGAACATGAGCCAGTCGTCCAACGATACCTTCCCCACCGCCATGCATGTGGCGTGTGCGGAAGAGGTCGTGCGCCGTCTCATTCCCGCCCTGCGCGAGCTTCATTCCGCTCTGGATGCCAAGGCGAAGGCCTGGGAGCACATCATCAAGATCGGCCGCACGCACACGCAGGACGCGACGCCGCTGACACTCGGTCAGGAGTTCTCCGGCTATGCCCAGCAGGTGGCAAATGGCATCCAGCGCATTGAGCTGACCCTGCCGGCCCTGATGCAGCTTGCACAGGGCGGCACTGCTGTCGGTACCGGCCTGAATGCACCTGTCGGCTTTGCCGAAAAGGTTGCCGAGCAGATCGCCGCAATCACCGGCCTGCCGTTCACGTCCGCTCCGAACAAGTTCGAGGCACTGGCGGCCCATGATGCGATGGTGTTCTCGCATGGTGCCATCAATACGGTGGCTGCTTCCCTCTTCAAGATTGCGAACGACATCCGCTTCCTTGGCTCGGGCCCGCGTTCTGGCCTCGGTGAACTGGCGCTGCCGGAAAATGAGCCGGGCTCCTCTATCATGCCGGGCAAGGTGAACCCGACCCAGTGCGAGGCGATGACGCAGGTTTGCGCGCAGATCTTCGGCAACAATGCCACGCTGACCTTTGCCGACAGCCAGGGTCACTTTGAGCTGAACGTGTTCAACCCGGTAATGGCCTATAACTTCCTCCAGTCCGTGCGTCTGATGGCCGATGCTGCCGTGAGTTTCGCCGAGCATTGCGTGGTGGGGATTGAGGCCCGTGAAGACAATATCAAGGCCGCTCTTGAGCGCTCCCTGATGCTCGTCACCGCACTGGCTCCCAAGATTGGCTATGACAATGCAGCCAAGATTGCGAAGACCGCACACAAGAACGGCACCACGCTGCGTGATGAGGCCGTTGGTGGCGGTTATGTCACGAATGAAGAGTTTGACGAGATTGTGCGCCCCGAGAAGATGATCTCTCCAAGCTGATCTGTTTCTGGATCTGTTCTGAAAATGGCGTGCTGGTGAAGATCAGCACGCCATTTTCTTTTGCATTGCACAAGAGCACTGTAAGCTGGCGCGATGGCTGGCTTGTGCCGCCACAAGATGAATGGGGCGCGGATGGACCTGGAGGCAAGCATTCATGACCTTCACCCGACTCAGCTGACGCTGGGGCTGGCGGAAGTGCGCAAACGGGCAAAAATGATGCGTGGCCTTGCGCCGGGAGATTTGAAATCCCTGTTGGCCAGCAAGCCGGTGCCACATGTGCTGGGGCCGGAGGGGCGCATCTATATTATAGACCACCATCATCTGTGTCGCGCCTTGCTGGAAATTGGATATGAGCGTGTGATTCTTGGGTCGCAGCTTGAAGACTGGTCAGATCTGGACCTGAGAGCCTTCTGGGCGCGAATGGAGGCTCACAGTTATTGCTGGCCGCTTGATGCGAACGGGAACCGGCGACCCTATTCAAAGATTCCACCCCATATCCGGGAACTGACCGACAACCCATGGCGGACCATCGCGCGTTCAGTTCGTGATGTGGCTTACGCCAATCAGGATACGCCCTTTCAGGAGTTCAAATGGGGGGATTATTATCGTTCCTTCATGACACCGCGCCTGCTGGAGTGCGATAACGACCTTGCGATGGACCTTGCGGTGAAGCTTTCGCATATTGATGAGGCACACGATCTTCCCGGATTTCTTGGGCGTTATGCTGGCAAGACAGCAAAAAGCGCACAAGCTGACGTGAAGCATGAGAAGGACTGAGAGCGATGACTGGAATGGTTCAGGGTATGAGCCGCCTGAGGGCGCCGCTCTTCATGGTGTTCTTCTCGCTGCTGCTGGCAGGGTGCGGAATCAATGTGATTCCGACTGAAGAGGAAAAGGCGAAGGCTGCCTGGAGCGAAGTGCTCAACCAGTATCAGCGGCGGTCAGATCTCATCCCCAATCTGGTGGAAACGGTGAAGGGCTATGCGACTCATGAACGCGAAGTGCTGACCGAGGTGACGGACGCACGTGCCAAGGCAACCGCAGTGCATGTGGACGCCTCCACCATTACGGACCCGGAACAGTTTCGCCAGTTTCAGGAAGCGCAATCCCGCCTGTCTGGCGCATTGGGTCGCCTGCTTGCCATCACGGAGGCATATCCTGACCTGAAGGCGAACCAGAACTTTCTCGCTCTCCAGTCCCAGATTGAGGGGACGGAGAATCGGATCACTGTAGCGCGGCGCGATTATATTGAGGCCGTGCGTGTTTATAATACCGAGTTGAAGACCTTCCCGGGAGTGTTGTGGGCCTCGACCTTGTATCGCTCCTACAAGCCGATGGAGACCTTCACCATTTCTGAAGAGCAGCGCAGAGCACCGCAGGTGAAGTTCTGACAAACACCGCCTTGCAGACGGAACAAGGTTCATGAGCACATACCGCAGAAGAACTTCTGTATCCCGGCCGCTGATGCGGTCGGGGGCGGTGTCGTGTCTCCTGCATGGTTTGCTGGCCATGATGGTTGTTCTGGTGCTTGGGGGAGGTTTTGCCCATGCCCAGCCCGGCTATCCGTTATTGACCAGCCATGTGGTGGATGCCGCCGGTATCATGGACCCTGTAACTGCCGCTGAACTGGATGCGGCTCTGGTTGCGCAAGAAGCGAAAACATCAGACCAACTGGTGGTGGCCACGGTTCCCTCGCTTGAGGGCAGGCCGGTGGAGGATTACGCCAATGGCCTTTTTCGCACATGGAAACTGGGGCAGCAGAAGGAAAATAACGGCATTCTGCTGCTGATTGCGCCGAATGAACGGCGCGTTCGGATTGAGGTCGGCTATGGCCTTGAGGGCATTTTGACGGATGCTGTCACCAGTACCATCATTCGCAATGCCATCATTCCAGAGTTTCAGGCCGGTGATATGGGGGCAGGGGTCTCAAAGGGTGCGCAGGCTATTCTGGAGGTTCTGAACCTGGACCCGGAAGAAGCGCGCGCCCGCGCCCGTGCCCTGGAGACGCAGCAGGATGGACTGACAGATGATGATGTTCACGACATCATCATTTTTCTCCTGTTCCTCGCCTTCATTGTTTTCATGATATGGCGTTCAGGTGGAAACTCCGGTGGTCCGGGCATTCGCGGACGCCGCCGGATGAATCCGGGGCGGGGCGGTCCTGTCACGACATGGGACTGGGGTTCTGGCCGTGGCGGGTTTCGAGGCGGCGGTGGCGGCTTTGGCGGTGGGTGGTCTGGTGGAGGCGGTGGATCTTCGGGCGGCGGCGGAGCTTCCGGAAGTTGGTAATTTGCCGTAGCCCTGCTGAACGGTCCCTTTCAGGTATCTGTATGCCTTGGTCAATTCGAGAGCGTGACACGGTTCCGCGCATTGAGGGAGTTCTGGATGTCACCTGAGGCAGATGCCACGCAGGGGCGGAGAGGGGAAAAGCTGGGGCTGTCGGCAGACCAGCTGAAATGTATCGCTCAGGCTGTTGCCTCTGCCGAACAGAAAACCTCTGCCGAGATTCGCGTGGTCGTCTCAGGTTCGCCGGTTCTGAAACAGAGGTTCTTTCCGCTGATATGGGCGGGGGCGGCGGCATTGCTTCTGCCGTGGGGCGTGCAATTTCTGTGGCCCATGTCCGGGCTTGCGATTCTCGAGATTCAGGCCTTGATCTTCATGGGGGTGGCCGGGATTCTGCTGCTGCCATTCTTTTCTGAGAGAGTGGTGCCGCGTCCCCTCCTGAAAGCAGCCGTCCGCACCATGGCCATTGAGACATTCCTAGCGCATGGCATGGTTCATACGGCCGGACGCAGCGGCGTGCTCATTTTTGTCGCAGCGCATGAGCATATGGTTGAAGTTGTGGCGGATGAGGGTATCCACAACCATTTGGGAGCGGATGTCTGGGCTGAGATTTGCAGTTCTGTCACGCATCATGCGCGGGAGGGGCGCTTGCCAGATGGGCTGGTGAAGGGCGTGGAGTTTGCCGGAGCAAAACTGTCCAGCGTCCTGCCGCCACAGCCTTCTGACGTCAACGAGCTTGATGATCGGGTCATTATCCTGTGACGCTGATCGCAACAACATAACTCAAGGGAAGGGGACATGAGAGACGAGGCTGACGAAAGCAGCATAACGGGCCCCTTGCTGCCTCTCGTTTTCCCGACTGTGTACCCATGACTTTCCAAGAGCAGCGCGGCAGCCTAGATTGCGCGGCCGAGCTTAGGGGCTCACTCAAGGCAAAGGGCTAATCACATGACGAAACCCGCCGTTCGCGTCGCTGTTACGGGCGCCGCCGGTCAGATCTGTTATTCGCTGCTGTTCCGCATTGCCAATGGCGACATGTATGGCAAGGACCAGCCGGTCATCCTTCAGCTTCTGGATCTGCCGCAGGCTCAGGGTGCCGTTGGTGGCGTGGTGATGGAACTCGAGGATTGCGCATTCCCAAATCTCGCCGATGTGGTCATCACCGATGACCCGAAGGTTGCATTCAGGGATGTGGATGCCGCGGTTCTGGTTGGTGCGCGCCCGCGCTCCAAGGGCATGGAGCGTGCAGACCTGCTCTCCGCCAATGCCGAGATCTTCAAGGTACAGGGCCGCGCCCTGAACAAATCCGCCAAGCGTGACGTGAAGGTGCTGGTGGTTGGCAACCCGGCCAATACCAATGCCTATATCACGGCCAAGAGCGCTCCGGATCTGCCGGCCCGCAACATCACAGCCATGCTGCGTCTGGACCATAACCGCGCCCTCTCGCAGTTTGCGAAGAAGGCGGGCGTGCTGTCTCAGGACATCGAAAAGCTGGCCGTATGGGGCAACCACTCTCCCACCATGTATGCCGACTATCGCTTTGCGAGCGTGAACGGCAAGCCGCTGCCTGAGCTGGTTGGCGATGAGAGCTGGTATCGCGACACGCTGATTCCGACCGTTGGCAAGCGTGGTGCGGCCATTATCGAAGCGCGTGGCCTGTCTTCTGCCGCTTCTGCCGCCAATGCAGCTGTAGACCACATGCATGACTGGATTCACGGCACCGATGGTGGCTGGGTCTCCATGGGCGTGGCTTCGGACGGCTCCTATGGCGTTCCTGAGGGAATTGTTTTCGGCGTTCCGGCCATCTGCGCCAATGGTGATTACCAGGTCGTTAAGGACCTGCCGATGGATGACTTCTCCAAGGAGAAGTTTGCCGTCACCCTGAACGAGCTTCTGGAAGAGCGCGACGGCGTTGCAGGTCTCCTCGGCTGATTTGCCTCATCATGGTTAATGGAGGCGCGGTGCCATGTGCCGCGCCTTTTTTATTGGAGAAACAGGCAGGTGGCTAAACAAGGGGGAGTGAATTGCGGTGAAGATCGCTTTTCTCTGCTTGAAAGCCTGTAATCACTTGACGTAGAGCGACTCTGTGGGTAAAAGCAGCCCACTTCAACGGCAGGCAGTCAACGCCACGGTGGGAATCGCGAACAAAGGAAATCATCTCAATGGTTTCTCGCAATCCCGGCAAATGACGTTGCCAGAAGCAGCACTGCGATAACTTCAGGTGCATGATCGCTGGGTCGGTTTTCTGAAATCAGAAAGCAAGATACGGTGATCCTCTGTCGAGGCGAGGTGTGCCCAACCTTTTGGTGGGGTGGCACCTTTCCTGTTGTGGTGTGGCTGGCGGTTTCGCTGGTCAAGCGAATTCACGATCCTTAGGGGTCAGTCATGGCAATCCAATCGGGTTGTTTAAACGAAGAATGCGGTCAAGGCCGCAGGTCAGGACGAGGCGAAGGCGTACATGCCGACGATCAACCAGCTGATCCGTAAGCCGCGGGAAGCGCAGAAGGCGCGGGACAAGGCGCCTGCGCTTCAGTCGAGCCCCCAGAAGCGCGGTGTTTGCACTCGTGTGTATACCACGACCCCAAAGAAGCCTAACTCGGCTCTGCGTAAGGTCGCCAAGGTGCGGCTCACAAACGGCTTCGAAGTGATCGGCTACATTCCGGGCGAAGGTCATAACCTTCAGGAGCACTCCGTGGTGATGATCCGCGGTGGTCGTGTGAAGGATCTTCCCGGCGTGCGCTATCACATTCTGCGCGGTGTACTTGATACGCAGGGCGTTAAGAACCGTAAGCAGCGTCGTTCCAAGTATGGCGCCAAGCGGCCTAAGTGATCGGCTGAAGTGAGGAATTAAATATGTCTCGTCGTCACAAGGCTGAGCGCCGCGAGGTTATTCCGGATCCGAAGTACGGCTCCACCGTGCTTTCCCGCTTCATGAATTCCGTGATGCGTGATGGCAAGAAGTCCGTGGCTGAAGGCATCGTTTACGGCGCGCTTGATGTCGTCGAGACGAAAGCCAAGCACGATCCGGTTGAAGTGTTTATTCAGGCTCTTGAGAATGTGGCCCCGGCTGTGGAGGTTCGCTCCCGTCGTGTTGGTGGTGCCACCTATCAGGTGCCGGTGGAAGTGCGCAACGAGCGTCGCCAGACTTTGGCAATTCGCTGGTTGATTGCATCCGCCCGTGCTCGCAATGAGAAGACCATGGTGGAGCGTTTGTCCGCCGAGCTTCTTGATGCAGCAAACAATCGCGGCTCTGCCGTGAAGAAGCGCGAGGATACGCATCGTATGGCTGAAGCCAACCGTGCCTTCTCGCATTACCGCTGGTGATCGGAACCGAGGACTGAGCAATGCCGCGCAGCCACGCGATCGACGACTATCGTAACTTTGGCATCATGGCCCACATTGATGCCGGTAAGACCACGACCACCGAGCGGATTCTTTTCTTCACGGGAAAGAACCACAAGATCGGTGAAACCCATGATGGCTCTGCCACCATGGACTTCATGAGCCAGGAGCAGGAGCGCGGCATCACCATTACGTCTGCCGCGACGACAGCTTTTTGGCGCGGGAAGCGTCTGAACATCATCGACACCCCCGGCCACGTTGACTTCACTATTGAAGTTGAGCGTTCGCTGCGTGTTCTCGACGGCGCGGTTTGCGTGCTCGACGGTAACCAGGGTGTTGAGCCTCAGACGGAAACCGTCTGGCGTCAGGCCGACAAGTATGATGTGCCGCGTATCGTGTTCGTCAACAAGATGGACAAGATTGGCGCTGACTTCTTCCGTTGCGTGGACATGATCGTTGATCGTGTTGCCGGCAACCCTGTCTGCTGCCAGATTCCGATTGGTGCTGAAAGCAACTTCAAGGGTGTGATCGATCTGATCACCATGAAGGCCATCATCTGGGAAGATGATGGGACCGGCATGAACTTCAGCGAAGGTGAAATTCCTGCTGATCTTCAGGACAAGGCTGTTGAGTATCGCGGCAAGCTGATTGAAGCTGCTGTCGAGCTTGATGACGATGTCATGGCGGCTTATCTGGACGGCACAGAGCCGGATGAAGATACCCTCAAGCAGCTGATCCGTAAGGCGGTTGTTGGTCGCGTATTCAATCCTGTATTCTGCGGTTCAGCCTTCAAGAATCGTGGCGTTCAGCCGCTTTTGGATGCTGTTGTCGACTATCTTCCGTCTCCGGTTGATCGTGGTGCAATCCGCGGTATCGACTTCCGTACGGAAGAAGAGATCGAGCGTCGTCCGACTGATGAAGAGCCGCTTTCGGTTCTTGCGTTCAAGATCATGGATGACCCTTTTGTAGGCACGATCACGTTCTGCCGTATTTACTCGGGTGTGATGGAAGCCGGCATGGGCCTGCTGAATTCCACTCGTGACAAGCGCGAGCGTGTTGGGCGTATGCTGCTGATGCATGCGAACAATCGTGAAGACATTAAGGAAGCCTTTGCTGGCGACATCGTTGCTTTGGCTGGCCTGAAAGAAGTCCGTACCGGTGACACGCTTTGCGATCCGTCCAAGGCTGTGATCCTCGAAAAGATGGAATTCCCTGAGCCGGTTATCGAAATCGCGATTGAGCCGAAGTCCAAGGCCGACCAGGAAAAGCTGGGCATTGCCCTGTCTAAGCTGGCTGCTGAGGATCCTTCTTTCCGCGTTTCGACTGATCAGGAAAGTGGCCAGACCATTCTTAAGGGAATGGGCGAGCTTCATCTTGATATCAAGGTCGACATTCTGCGTCGGACCTACAAGGTCGATGCAAATGTTGGTGCCCCTCAGGTTGCCTATCGTGAGACCCTCACGAAGAAGACCGAAGTGGACTACACGCATAAGAAGCAGACCGGTGGTACGGGTCAGTTCGCTCGCGTCAAGCTTGTGATTGAGCCGAATGAAGCTGGTAAGGGCTTTGAGTTTGAGAGCGTGATTGTCGGGGGTGCAGTGCCGCGTGAGTATATTCCGGGCGTCCAGAAGGGCCTCGAAAGTGTACTTGGTGCTGGTGTTCTTGCTGGCTTCCCGGTCGTTGACGTCAAGGTTCAGCTTATTGACGGCGCGTTCCATGAAGTTGATTCGTCGGCTCTGGCCTTCGAAATTGCTTCTCGCGCTGCCTTCCGTGAGGCGCTGCAAAAGGGTGCCTCGGTTCTGCTGGAGCCGGTGATGAAGGTCGAAGTGGTGACTCCTGAGGAGTATACCGGTTCGGTCATCGGTGATCTGAACTCCCGTCGCGGGCAGATTCAGGGGCAGGACATGCGCGGTAACGCGAATGTTGTGAATGCAATGGTTCCGCTGGCTAACATGTTTGGTTATGTGAACTCCTTGCGTTCCTTCAGTCAGGGTCGCGCCACCTTCACCATGCAGTTTGACCACTACGAACAGGTGCCGTCGAACGTCGCTCAGGAAATTCAGGCCAAGTACGCGTAAGCGTCGGTCTGAGTTCCACTTCGCCCTTAAGATTAAGCCAGAGAGACCCAACGGAGCGTCCCATGGCCAAAGAGAAGTTCAACCGTTCGAAGCCGCATTGCAACATCGGCACCATTGGTCACGTTGACCATGGCAAGACGTCGCTGACGGCTGCGATCACGAAGGTGCTTGCCGAGACGGGCGGCGCCTCGTTCACGGCATATGACCAGATTGACAAGGCGCCTGAAGAAAAGGCGCGCGGCATCACGATTTCCACGTCCCACGTGGAATACGAGACGCAGAACCGTCACTATGCCCATGTCGACTGCCCCGGCCATGCTGACTATGTGAAGAACATGATCACCGGCGCGGCGCAGATGGACGGCGCGATTCTGGTCGTGTCGGCTGCTGACGGCCCGATGCCGCAGACCCGCGAGCACATCCTGCTTGCCCGTCAGGTCGGTGTGCCGGCTCTGGTGGTGTTCCTGAACAAGTGCGACATGGTCGATGACTCCGAGCTGCTCGAGCTGGTTGAGCTTGAGGTTCGCGAGCTTCTGTCCAAGTACGACTTCCCCGGCGACGACATTCCGATCGTTCGCGGTTCCGCGCTTGTTGCGCTGGAAGACGGTGATGCCGCTCTGGGCCGTGACGCCATTCTGGAACTGATGACCCAGGTTGACGCCTACATTCCCCAGCCCGAGCGTCCGATTGACCAGACCTTCCTGATGCCGATCGAGGACGTGTTCTCGATCTCCGGCCGTGGCACTGTGGTGACCGGTCGCGTGGAGCGCGGCATTGTAAAGGTTGGTGAGGAAGTCGAGATCATCGGCATCCGTCCGACCCAGAAGACGACCGTGACCGGCGTTGAAATGTTCCGCAAGCTGCTGGATCAGGGTCAGGCTGGCGATAACGTTGGCGTGCTGCTGCGCGGCACCAAGCGTGAAGACGTCGAGCGTGGCCAGGTTGTCTGCAAGCCCGGTTCGGTGAAGCCGCACACGAAGTTCAAGGCTGAGGCCTACATCCTGACGAAGGAAGAGGGCGGTCGTCATACGCCGTTCTTCAACAACTATCGTCCGCAGTTCTACTTCCGTACGACGGACGTGACCGGCGTTGTGACGCTGCCGGAAGGCACCGAAATGGTGATGCCCGGCGATAACGTCTCGATGGATGTAGTTCTGATTGTGCCGATCGCCATGGAAGAGAAGCTGCGCTTCGCTATCCGTGAAGGTGGTCGTACCGTTGGCGCCGGCGTCGTCGCCGCCATCATCGAGTGATTTGAATAAAAAGAAACGGGATCGCGTTGCAGGAAATGTTATTCGTGCACGCGTTCCTCATTCCCGGAGCCTTTGAGCCATGAACGGCCAGAACATTCGAATTCGCCTAAAGGCATTCGATCACCGCATCCTCGATGCGTCGACGCGTGAGATCGTCGCCACGGCAAAGCGCACGGGTGCGCAGGTGCGTGGCCCGATTCCGCTGCCGACGCGGATTGAAAAGTTCACCGTAAATCGCTCTCCGCACATCGACAAAAAGTCGCGTGAGCAATTTGAGATGCGTACTCATAAGCGGTTGCTCGATATCGTTGATCCAACACCTCAGACTGTGGACGCGCTTATGAAGCTCGACCTGGCCGCTGGTGTTGACGTTGAAATCAAGCTTTGAGAAGAGGCGAGGAGACACGGCCATGAGGTCAGGCGTCATCGCCCAGAAGGTCGGAATGACCCGCATCTTTACTGATGCAGGTGAGCATGTTCCGGTCACTGTGCTGAAAGTCGAGAGCTGCCAGGTGGTTGCACACCGTACGCTCGATAATAACGGTTATGTTGCGGTGCAGCTTGGTGCTGGCCGTCGCAAGCCAAAGAACACCACGCGCGCAGAACGCGGTCACTTTGCTGTTGCTCAAGTTGAGCCTAAGCAGAAGGTCGTTGAGTTTCGTGTGCCTGAAGAAGCTCTGATTCCTGTTGGTGCCGAAATCACAGCTGACCACTTTGTGGTGGGGCAGTATGTTGATGTCACCGGTACAACAATCGGTAAAGGCTTCGCTGGTGGTATGAAGCGCCATAATTTTGGTGGTCTTCGTGCATCCCATGGCGTATCCATCTCTCACCGTTCTATCGGTTCTACAGGTGGTCGTCAGGATCCCGGTAAAACCTTCAAGAACAAGAAGATGCCGGGGCATATGGGCGATGTGACCGTCACCACGCAAAATCTGAAGGTTGTTATGACCGATGTGGAGCGTGGGCTGATCGCGGTTGAGGGTGCTGTTCCCGGTCACGCTGGTGGCTGGATTACTGTGCGCGATGCCGTGAAGAAGCGCTTGCCTGAGGATGCTCCTAAGCCTGGCTCTTTCCGTCTGGGTGAAGCAGCTGCCGAGGTCGCTCCTGTGGCTACCAATGAGGAGGGCGCGTGATGGAAATCGCCGTCAAGACGCTCGATGGCACTGATGCCGGGTCAGTCACTCTGTCCGACGACATCTTTGGCCTTGAGCCTCGTGCAGATATCCTGCATCGGTGCGTGACTTGGCAGCTTGCCCGTCGTCAGGCTGGTACGCATCGCACCAAAGGCCGTTCGGAAATCAATCGGACGACCAAGAAGATGTATAAGCAGAAAGGCACTGGCAATGCTCGCCATGGTGCTGCTTCTGCTCCGCAGTTCCGGGGTGGTGGACGTGCTTTTGGTCCAGTCGTGCGTTCTCACGCATTTGATCTGCCAAAGAAGGTTCGCGCGCTTGCCCTGAAGCATGCACTGTCTTCCAAGGTGAAGGCAAACAGCATCGTGGTGGTCGATAATGTGT
This sequence comes from Xanthobacter sp., assembly GCA_034676585.1. Lineage (GTDB taxonomy): Bacteria > Pseudomonadota > Alphaproteobacteria > Rhizobiales > Xanthobacteraceae > Xanthobacter. Next base: position 1,196,650 of record JAUCBY010000001.1, read on the forward strand.
CGCTCACCGATCCGAAGACCAAGGCCCTGAAGGAGCGCTTCGCACAGCTTGGCTGGGCGTCGGTGCTGATCGTTGATGGGGCGCAGGTGGAAGAAAACGTGGCTTTGGCCGCGCGTAATCTTCCTTATGTCGACGTTTTGCCTGTTCAGGGTATCAACGTATATGACATTCTGCGTCGCGACACGCTGGTCCTGACCAAGGCCGCTGTTGACGCGCTGGAGGCGCGCTTTAAATGAGTTCCGCGCGCAATATTGAACCGCGTCATTATGACGTGATCCTTTCGCCGGTGATCACTGAAAAAGCGACCACTGCAAGCGAACAGGACAAAGTTGTCTTTAACGTTGCAAAGACCGCGACCAAGCCCCTTATCAAGGAAGCGGTCGAAAAGCTTTTTGACGTGAAGGTGAAGAGCGTGAATACGCTGGTCCGCAAGGGCAAGACGAAGATCTTCAAAGGCCGTCGTGGCATCCAGAGCGATGTTAAGAAGGCTGTTGTGACCCTCGAAGAGGGCCAGAAGATCGACATCACCACGGGCCTGTGAGCTGAGGGGAACGGGATAAGACCATGGCGCTGAAGCATTTCAAGCCGGTCACGCCGGGCCTCCGCCAGCTCGTGATCGTGGACCGGTCCGGCCTTTACAAAGGCAAGCCGGTAAAGAGCCTCACGGAAGGAAAGCACTCCTCCGGTGGCCGCAATAATAATGGGCGCATTACCGTGCGCTTTCGTGGTGGTGGGCATAAGCAAACCTACCGTTTGGTTGATTTCAAGCGCAACAAGCGTGGCGTTGCTGCAACTGTTGAACGTCTTGAATATGATCCAAACCGGACAGCTTTCATTGCTCTCCTGAAGTATGAAGATGGCGATCTGGCTTATATCTTGGCTCCCCAGCGTCTAGCTGTTGGAGATCAGGTGATTGCTGGAGATCAGGTTGACGTGAAGCCGGGTAATGCCGGCCCACTTTCCAGTCTGCCAGTTGGTACCATTGTTCATAATGTGGAGCTAAAGGCTGGCAAGGGTGGGCAGATTGCTCGCTCTGCTGGGACTTATGCCCAGATTGTGGGCCGTGACCATGGTTATGTCATTGTTCGCCTGAACTCTGGTGAGCAGCGTCTTGTGCATGGTGCATGCTATGCGACAGTTGGTGCGGTTTCCAATCCGGACCACATGAACACGTCGCTTGGTAAGGCTGGTCGTAATCGTTGGCTGGGTCGCAAGCCGCATAACCGTGGTGTAACGATGAACCCCGTTGACCATCCCCATGGTGGTGGTGAAGGTCGTACCTCTGGTGGTCGTAACCCGGTTTCTCCTTGGGGTTTCCCCACGAAGGGCAAGCGGACCCGCAATAACAAGGCGACGGACAAGTTCATTGTGTCCAGCCGCCACAAGCGGAAGAAGTGAGGGCCTGACATATGACTCGTTCGGTTTGGAAGGGGCCCTTCGTCGACGGTTATCTGCTTAAGAAGGCAGAAACTGCGCTGGCGTCTGGTCGCAGAGACGTTGTGAAGATCTGGAGCCGACGCTCCACCATTTTGCCCCAGTTTGTGGGTTTAACTTTTGGTGTCTATAACGGGCAGAAACATGTGCCTGTTGCAGTTACTGAAGAAATGATCGGTCACAAGTTCGGAGAGTTTGCTCCGACCCGTACCTATTACGGGCATGCGGCCGACAAGAAGTCGAAGCGGCGGTGATAGGCCATGGGTAAGCAGGCAAAGCCGCGGGCTCTCGCGGATAATGAAGCAAAGGCGGTAGCGCGTAATCTGCGCGTTTCGCCTCAGAAGCTTAACCTGGTCGCGGGCCTCATTCGCGGCAAGAAGGTGGCTACTGCACTTGCAGATCTCGAGTTTTCACATAAGCGGATTGCTCGCGATGTGAAGAAGTGCCTTGAGAGTGCAATTGCAAATGCCGAAAATAATCATGAGCTCGATGTGGACGATTTGATCGTTGCTGAGGCGCATGTGGGTAAGGGATTGGTCATGAAGCGGTTTTCACCGCGGGCTCGTGGCCGTGCATCTCGTATTGAGAAGCCCTTCTCCCACATCACCATCGTGGTTCGGGAAGTCGAGGAGCGGGCCTGATGGGTCAGAAGGTCAATCCGGTCGGGCTAAGGCTCGGCATCAACCGCACCTGGGATTCGCGCTGGTTTGCCAACAAGGGCGAATACGGTCGTCTCCTGCACGAAGACATCAAGATCCGCCAGATGCTTCTAAAGCATCTGCGTCAGGCTGCGGTGTCCAAGGTGGTGATCGAGCGTCCGCACAAGAAGTGCCGCGTTACTATTTACTCGGCTCGTCCGGGTGTGGTAATTGGCAAAAAGGGTGCGGATATCGACAAATTGCGAAAGAAGGTCTCCGAGATGACCAGCTCGGAAGTCTTTATCAATATTGTTGAGATTCGAAAGCCAGAAGTCGATGCGCGTCTTGTCGCAGAATCGATTGCCCAGCAACTTGAACGTCGTGTGGCATTTCGTCGCGCAATGAAGCGTGCTGTTCAGTCAGCTATGCGTCTTGGTGCAGAAGGTATTCGTATCAACTGCTCTGGCCGTCTTGGTGGCGCAGAAATCGCTCGGCTTGAGTGGTATCGTGAAGGCCGCGTTCCGCTGCACACCTTGCGCGCTGATGTGGATTACGGTACTGCAACCGCCTTCACCACCTACGGCACCTGCGGTGTCAAGGTGTGGATCTTCAAGGGTGAGATCCTGGAGCATGACCCGATGGCGCAGGACAAGCGCTTGGCTGAAGCTGAAGCTGGCCCATCGTCTCGCCCACAGCGGCGCGAGCGTGGTGACCGTGATCGCGCTTGACGGCCAACGAGAAAGAAGGCGATTAAGCCATGTTGCAACCCAAGCGCACGAAGTTCCGCAAGCAGTTCAAAGGCCGTATCCACGGCGTTGCGAAGGGTGGTACGGAGCTCAATTTCGGTGAATTCGGCCTGAAGGCGATGGAGCCGGAACGTGTGACTGCGCGTCAGATTGAAGCCGCGCGTCGTGCCATGACCCGTCACATGAAGCGTGCCGGTCGCGTGTGGATCCGTGTTTTCCCAGATGTTCCGGTGTCGGCTAAGCCCACTGAAGTGCGTATGGGTAAGGGCAAGGGTTCGCCAGAATACTGGGCAGCCAAGATCAAGCCTGGCCGCATTATGTTTGAGATCGACGGCGTAAGCGTTGAGTTGGCCCGTGAGGCGTTGACTCTTGCTGCCGCGAAGCTGCCGATCAAGACGCGCTTTATTCAGCGCATCGCCGAGTGAGGAGAGGCTCATGAAAGCCGAGGACGTTCGGGCCCTCAGCCCCGATCAGCTCGCCGATGAGCTGCTGAAGCTGAAGAAAGAGCAGTTTAATCTTCGCTTCCAGAAGGCCACCGGGCAGCTGGAAAACACCGCTCGGTCGGGCGAGATCCGTCGTGATATTGCCCGGATCAAGACTGTACAGTCCCAGAATCGAGCCGGCTTGCCGGCTCAGAAGACGAAGTGAGGAAGCAATGCCGAAGCGCATGCTCCAGGGCGTCGTGGTAAGCGACAAGACGGACAAGACCGTTGTGGTCCGGGTGGAGCGTCGCTTCACTCATCCGTTGCTTAAGAAAACTGTTCGCCGTTCTAAAAAGTATCATGCTCATGATGAGCAAAATGCTTGGAAGATCGGTGATACGGTTTGGATTGAAGAGCATCGGCCTATTTCGAAGCTGAAGAACTGGATTGTTGTTCAGGGCGAAAAGCGGGCTGAAGTTTAAGGTCTTGAATTTTTCTCTCATCCGGGTATTACCATCCGGGTGAGAGATTCGTTCCGGTGCTGGGTCCGTCCACTTTATTTATTTAAGTGGAGTGGAGACCGCATCGCAACGCTTCCGTGTTCCGATGAGCGGGCGCGGTGAACAAGGGTTGAGGCAGTGCCGGTTTACTGGCTATGCCTGATGGCGAGAACAGGTGCGTCATGATCCAGATGCAGACCAATCTCGACGTGGCGGATAACTCCGGTGCGCGTCGTGTTATGTGCATCAAGGTGCTTGGCGGCTCCAAGCGTAAATATGCTCATGTCGGTGACATTATTGTCGTGTCCGTCAAGGAAGCTATTCCGCGTGGCCGTGTTAAGAAGGGCGATGTGATGAAGGCCGTGGTGGTTCGTACCGCCAAGGATATTCGTCGCGTTGATGGCTCGGTAATTCGTTTCGATAAGAACGCAGCCGTGTTGATTAACAATAATAAAGAGCCGGTAGGAACTCGTATTTTCGGACCGGTTCCACGTGAGCTTCGCGCCAAGAATCACATGAAGATTATTTCATTGGCGCCGGAGGTTCTGTGATGGCTGCTAAGATCAAGAAGGGCGATAAAGTCGTCATTCTCGTTGGTCGCGACAAGGGGCGCTCTGGCGAAGTTATTCAGGTTATGCCAAAGGAAGAGCGCGCGCTTGTTCGTGGTGTAAATATCGTCAAGCGGCATCAGCGTCAGACGCAAAGTCAAGAGGGTGGGATTATCTCTAAGGAGGCTCCCATTCATCTTTCTAATATTGCCATCGCCGATCCCAAGGACGGCAAGCCGACTCGTGTTGGCTTTAAGGTGCTGGAAGACGGAAGTAAGGTCCGTGTGGCCAAGCGCTCCGGGGAGAAGATCGATGGCTGAGGAGCTTTATATTCCCAAGTTGCGCAAGCACTATGATGCTGTCGTGCGCCAGGCGATGGTGGAGCAGTTCGGGTATATCAATCCGATGCAGGTTCCATCCATTGAGAAGATTGTGATCAATATGGGTGTTGGTGAAGCTACTGCCGATACCAAGAAGGTCACAACTGCTGCTGCAGATCTTGCATTGATCGCAGGCCAGAAGCCTGTACTCACACGTGCACGTAAGGCAGTTTCTAATTTTCGGCTTCGTGAAAATCAGCCCATCGGTACGAAAGTTACACTTCGCAAGGTTCGTATGTACGAGTTCCTTGACAGGCTTGTGACTATTGCATTGCCGCGTGTTCGTGATTTTCGTGGCCTGAATCCTAAGAGTTTTGATGGGCGTGGTAATTATGCCATGGGCATCAAGGAGCATATTGTATTTCCTGAGATCAATTATGATCGTGTGGAGCAGATGCTCGGTATGGATATTATCGTCTGCACAAGCGCAAAGACGGATGATGAAGCGCGAGCGCTTTTAAAAGCATTCAACTTTCCTTTCCGTCAGTGATCTTGATATTTTCATATCTGGTTACACTGCATCGTCGCAGAGAGTTTGTGTTGAAAGATTTTCCGGCCGTGAGAAGTGGATTCCATTCTCAGACGCGGAGAACAGGAGCAAAAGATGGCGAAGAAAAGCGCGATCGAGACAAATGAACGCCGTCGCAAGCTGGTTTTAAACCAAGCGGCGAAGCGTTCTCGTCTCAAGTCGATCGTGAATGACAAAAGCATTCCGCTGGAAGATCGGTTTCAGGCGACTCTGAAGCTTGCTGAAATGCCACGTAATGGTGCGCGTATTCGTTTGCGCAACCGTTGTGAGGTTACTGGTCGTCCGCGGGCGTTCTATCGGAAGCTTAAGATGAGCCGTATTGCCCTGCGTGAGTTGGGTAATCAGGGGATGGTCCCCGGTCTCGTCAAGTCGAGCTGGTGAGGAGCGCGCTGTGTCTGTGAATGATCCTATTGGCGATCTAATCACTCGAATTCGTAACGCGCAACTGCGTCGTAAGACAAAGACCTCTACGCCTGGGTCTCGCTTGCGTGCTAGCGTTCTCAATGTGCTGCGTGATGAAGGTTATATCCGCGGTTACACTGCGACCGATCATGGAAATGGTCGGAGCGAATTTGAGATCGAGTTAAAGTATTTTGACGGACTTCCGGTTATTCGAGAGATTTCTCGTGTTTCTAAGCCTGGTCGTCGTGTTTATGCTTCGGTAAAGAATTTGCCCCGCGTTGCCAATGGTCTGGGTATTGCAGTCGTCTCCACTCCTCAGGGTGTCATGGCTGACCACGATGCCCGTGACCGGAATGTTGGTGGCGAAGTTCTTTGCACCGTGTTCTGAGGCGAGGAGAGAAAAATGTCGAAGATCGGCAAACTTCCCGTCGCTATTCCAGAGGGTGTGACTGCTACACTTGATGGTCAGACGGTGAATGTGAAGGGACCAAAGGGGGCTCTAGCGGTTACCCTTGTTGATGAAATTGCAGCTAAGCTCGAAGGGGCCGAGCTGTTGATTTCGATGAATGGTGAAACTGCTCGCCACCGTTCGATGTGGGGTCTTTCCCGGACCTTAATTGCGAATATTGTCGAAGGCGTCACCAAGGGCTTTGAGAAAAAACTCGAAATCACCGGTGTTGGTTATAAAGCTGCGGTGCAGGGTAAGAATCTCAATCTTTCTCTCGGCTTTAGTCACGATGTTCTTTATGCCATCCCGGAAGGGATTCAAATTTCCACTCCAAAGCCCACAGAGATTGTGGTGACTGGTATGGATAGGCAGAAAGTCGGTCAGGTTGCTGCTGAAATCCGCAAATTCCGTCCACCAGAGCCTTATAAGGGCAAGGGTGTGAAATACGCGGGTGAATTTATCTTCCGTAAGGAAGGCAAGAAGAAGTGATGGAGGCAGACCATGGCTAAGGATCTTGATGCGGTTAAACGCCGCAAGGCCAAGGTACGCAGGGCTGTTCGCGCTGCTGCTAACGGTCGTCCACGCCTTTCTGTTCATCGGAGCTCTCAGCATATTTATGCTCAGGTTATCGATGACAAGGATGGTGTTACTCTTGCTGCTGCCTCTAGTCTTGAAAAGGATCTGAAGTCCTCTTTGAAGACTGGTGCGGATATCGAGGCTGCCCGAGTGATTGGTAAGCTTGTGGCAGAACGTGCTCAGGCAAAGGGGGTAACCTCTGTTGTGTTTGATCGCGGGGCATACATTTATCATGGGCGCGTCAAGGCGCTCGCTGAGGGCGCCCGCGAAGGCGGCCTTCAGTTCTGACGCGAGGACGAACAGATATGGCCCGTGAGAGGGAGCAGCGCCAAGAGCGCGAAGATCGCGATAATCTGTTTGTGGACAAGCTCGTTCACATCAATCGCGTTGCCAAGGTTGTCAAAGGTGGTCGCCGTTTCGGCTTCGCTGCCCTTGTTGTTGTTGGTGACCAGAAGGGCCGCGTTGGCTTCGGTCATGGTAAAGCCCGTGAAGTGCCAGAAGCAATTCGCAAGGCTACTGAGAGTGCAAAGCGCTCTATGATCCGAGTTCCATTGCGTGAAGGACGGACTTTACACCATGATGTTCACGGGCATCATGGTGCAGGTAAAGTCATTCTTCGGGCGGCACCTGCAGGTACCGGCATTATCGCCGGTGGTCCAATGCGAGCTGTCTTTGAGACGCTTGGTATGAATGATGTGGTAGCGAAGTCCTTCGGGTCTTCAAACCCATATAATATGGTTCGGGCAACCTTTGATGCTCTAAAGAACCAGGATAGCCCGCGTTCAGTTGCTGCACGTCGTGGCATTAAGGTTTCGCAGCTTCAATCTCGCCGTCGCGTCGAAGACGCGGAAGCGACGGATTGAAGTGCGTAACTGAAAAACAGGAACGCGCTATGAGCGAGAAAACTATCACGGTGGAGCAGGTCGGTTCTCCGATCCGTCGTCCAGCTTACCAGCAGGCTACGCTGGTTGGTCTTGGGCTAAACAAGCGGCATCGCCGCTCCACTCTTCAGGATACGCCGGCCATTCGCGGAATGATTGCGAAGGTGGCCCACCTTGTCCGTGTGGTCGAGGGTGAGTGAGGAGCTGAATATGAAGCTCGATGATATTCGCGATAACCTTGGTGCTCGCAAAGAGCGTATGAGGGTTGGACGTGGCATCGGTTCCGGCAAGGGAAAAACTGGCGGGCGCGGTGTAAAAGGTCAGAAATCCCGTACTGGCGTTGCTATTAAGGGGTTTGAGGGTGGGCAGATGCCTGTGCATCGTCGCCTGCCTAAGCGTGGTTTTAATAATATTTTCCGAATTGACTATAATCAAGTCACTCTTGGACGTATTCAGACTGCGATTGACGCTGGTAAGATTGATGTCTCTCAGTCTATCAATCTTGAGGTTCTTTTGGCTGCAGGTGTTGTGCGTCGCCCGAAGGGTGGTGTTCGCATTCTTGCAACCGGCGAAATTAAAGCTGCAGTGATGTTAGACGTTGTTTATGCCACGCGTGCGGCTACTGCTGCCGTAGAAGCTGTAGGCGGTAAAGTCACTCCTCTTATTCCGCTTGATTCGGAAGACTGAGTATCTGACATAATTTGGCCGGGCGTTGTGCTCGGCCATTTTCTGTGCGCGGCGCGGCATTCGCCGAGCATTTCGTCCTTTTCATGTTAGTCAGCGGTTAATATGAATGGTATTGGGCGATGCGTTCGCTGCTCCCTATGCTGTGAGCTTCGTCCATATTCTAGAGCTACTTTTTTAGTGGCATCTATCGGAGCAAGGCATGGTCTCGGCGGCGGAACAACTTGCGGCGAACCTAAACTTCAGCGCTCTTGGCAAGGCCAGTGAGCTTAAGAAGCGTATATGGTTTACCTTGGGTGCCCTAATTGTTTACCGGCTTGGTACTTATATTCCTATGCCAGGCATCAATCCTGATGCCTTGGCAGAGGTTTTTAAGGGTGCGCAGGGCGGTATTATAGGCCTTTTTAATATGTTCTCGGGCGGCGCTGTTGAGCGCATGGCTATTTTTGCCCTGAACATTATGCCTTATATTTCAGCATCAATTATTATACAGCTTTTAACGAGTGTTTCCCCCACACTTGAAGCTTTGAAAAAAGAGGGTGAGGCTGGTCGCAAACAAATCAACCAGTATACGCGCTACCTCACCGTTGTTCTTGCAGTTTTCCAAGCTTATGGCATCGCGATAGGTCTTGAAAGTTCTGGAAATGTTGTAGCTGATCCGGGTTGGTTCTTCCGGATTACAACAGTCATCACGCTGACCGGCGGTACTATGTTCTTGATGTGGTTGGGTGAGCAGATTACCTCTCGAGGTATCGGTAACGGCACTTCATTGATTATTTTTGGTGGCATTGTTGCTGAATTGCCCGGTGCTTTCATTCGCACACTGGAGCTTGGCCGAGAGGGTGCAATTTCAACAGTCGTGATCCTTGCCGTTCTGGTTGTTGCCATTCTTGTAATTGCTTTTATCGTATTCATGGAACGCGCGCAGCGTAGGCTTCTTATTCAGTACCCTAAACGACAAGTTGGAAACAAGGTCTATGAAGGGCAGTCCTCTCATTTGCCTCTGAAGCTTAATACGTCTGGTGTTATTCCCCCTATTTTTGCTTCATCCTTGCTATTGGTTCCAACAACCATTGCAAGCTTTACCCAAAATGATGGTCCGTCTTGGCTTCAGTCAATTTCGTCCTTTTTGGCTCATGGGCAGCCCTTGTACATGGCGTTGTATGTTCTGTTGATCGTATTCTTCTGCTTTTTCTACACGGCAATTGTTTTTAATCCTGTAGAAACTGCAGATAATTTGAAGAAGCATGGTGGGTTCATTCCCGGGATTAGGCCGGGAGAAAGAACCGCTGAGCATATTGATTATGTTCTGACAAGGATTACAGTTGTTGGTGCTGCATATATAGCTGCGGTGTGTCTTTTCCCAGAAATGCTGATTTCCTATGCTGCCCTTCCGTTTTATTTTGGCGGCACATCATTGCTGATTGTCGTAAGCGTTACGATGGATACTGTGGCGCAGGTCCAAGGTCATTTATTAGCCCATCAGTACGAAGGTCTTGTTAAGAAGGCTAAGTTGCGTGGGGGGAGGAGGGGATTATGAGACTGGTTTTGTTAGGTCCTCCGGGTGCTGGAAAAGGTACTCAAGCTCAGCGCTTGGTTGAGCGTCATGGTATTGTGCAGTTGTCGACGGGGGATATGCTACGAGCTGCAGTGCAGGCAGGCACGCCTGTTGGGCTTATGGCAAAAGAGGTTATGGAGTCTGGTGGCTTGGTGTCCGATGAAATTGTCATCGCCATCATTGCAGAGCGTATAGACCAGGAAGATGCTAAGAATGGGTTTATTCTTGATGGCTTCCCGCGTACGGTAGCTCAAGCTGAAGCTCTTGATATACTCCTTCAAGAAAAAGGGGTGGAGCTTGATGGTGTGCTAGAGCTTGTTGTTGATCAGGACAAGCTGGTTGATCGTATTCTTAATCGAGCTGCAGAAGCGAAAGCTAAAGGAGATATTGTTCGTAAGGATGATGATCCTGAGGTTTTTAAAACACGCCTTGAATCTTACAATCGTGATACAGCAATTGTCGCTCCCTATTATAGCGATAAGGCAAAGCTCCAGAAAATTGATGGTATGAAGCCAATTGATGAGGTTTCTGCAGCCTTGGATAGGGCCTTGGAAATTTAAAGTGCGCGGTGATTGTGTCGCTTGACCCTAGGTATGAAGTTCTATAATAAACCCGCTTCGCCTTTGGTTTTTAGATTCTAGGTGTTTTACCCATAGGGCCGGTCTCCACCGGATGTGGGTTCAATTTAGATGTCATATATGGAGAGAGCTGTGGCTCGTATAGCTGGTGTAAATATTCCGACAAACAAGCGTGTTGTCGTCGCTCTTCAGTATATTCATGGTATTGGCCCTAAAAAAGCTACTGAGATTGTTGAGAAGGTTGGAATTTCTTTTGATCGTCGAGTTAACCAGTTGACAGATCAAGAGATTCTTCAGGTCCGTGAGGCTATTGATGGAGACTATTTGGTTGAGGGAGATCTCCGCCGTGAAGTCGCTATGAATATTAAGCGCTTGATGGATTTGGGCTGCTATAGAGGGTTGCGTCATCGTCGTGGTCTGCCTGTTCGTGGGCAGAGGACCCATACCAATGCGCGTACTCGTAAGGGGCCCGCGAAGCCTATTGCTGGTAAGAAGAAGTAATTTTATTTGTTAATCGGTCGAAAGTTTTTATTTTCGGTATCGTGGTCCCCAGCGCCTGGAGCTACGGGCGCGTTTGAAGGATTTTTTTATGGCTAAAGAAGCTGCTCGTATACGTCGTAGAGAACGCAAGAACATTGCCTCGGGCGTTGCTCATGTGAATGCATCTTTTAATAATACGATGATCACCATTACGGATGCGCAGGGAAATACCATTTCATGGTCATCTGCTGGCGCTATGGGTTTTAAGGGGTCGCGTAAGTCGACGCCTTATGCTGCTCAGATCGCTGCAGAAGATGCTGGGCGTAAAGCTGCAGAACATGGCATGCGCACTCTAGAGGTGGAAGTTTCTGGGCCCGGCTCAGGGAGAGAGTCTGCACTCCGTGCACTTCAAGCTGCAGGCTTCTTAGTGACTTCGATTCGAGATGTCACTCCAATTCCACACAATGGCTGTCGTCCGCGTAAGCGTCGTCGTGTTTGATTTGCTTTCTTCTCACAGACCTTTGTGGTTTGTGTGTCTTCTGTCTGGTTTCTCCTCCTGCGCAAGGCGAGTTTAGATCTAGTTAGAGTTGAAGTCTGATTGGGCCAACTCGATGAGAATACAAGGTGATGCAAGTGATTCAGAAGAACTGGCAAGAGCTGATCAAGCCCGAAAAGCTACATGTTGTCTCTGAGCGAGATTCTCAGCGCTCGGCAACTGTAATTGCTGAGCCGCTTGAGCGCGGTTTTGGTATGACTCTTGGTAATGCTCTGCGGCGAACTCTCCTTTCTTCCCTGCAAGGGGCTGCTATCACATCTATTCATATTGATGGTGTGTTGCACGAGTTTTCGTCTATTCCAGGGGTGCGCGAAGACGTTACGGATATTATCCTTAATGTTAAAGATGTCGCAATCAAAATGCATGGCGATGGCCCTAAGCGAATGATTGCTAAAAAAGTAGGGCCGGGTATTTTGTATGCTGGGGATATTCAGACTGTTGGAGATATCCAGATTCTGAATCCGGGTTTGCAAATCTGTACACTTGATGAAGGTGCGGAGTTGCGGATTGAATTTACTGTAGATACTGGTAAGGGGTATGTATCTGCGGATCGTAACCGCCCAGAAGATGCTCCTATAGGTCTCATTCCGATTGATAGTCTCTATTCTCCAGTTCGTAAGGTTTCCTATAAAGTGGAGAATACGAGGGCTGGACAAATTCTTGACTATGATAAGTTGACTATGCAGATTGAGACTTGTGGGTCTATTTCTGCTGAGGATGCTTTGGCTTATGCAGCTCGCATTCTTCAGGACCAAATGGAGGTCTTCGTTAACTTTGAAGAGCCGAAGCGTGAAAGTGAAGCTACAGCTATTCAGACGCTGCCGTTTAGTCCGGCTCTTCTGAAAAAGGTGGATGAACTTGAGCTGTCTGTCCGCTCCGCTAACTGTCTTAAGAACGATAATATCGTTTATATCGGAGACTTGATCCAGAAAAGTGAGACGGAAATGCTCCGAACTCCTAATTTTGGGCGCAAGTCACTGAATGAGATTAAAGAAGTACTTGCTTCTCTTGGTCTGCACTTGGGTATGGAAGTCCCCGGCTGGCCACCTGAAAATATTGAAGAGCTTGCCAAACGTTTTGAAGAGCACTTCTGATTACCAACTGATTGTGGCACGATCCGTTTAATTTTTCGGCTCGCTCGCCGTAACCATCTAGGAGTTCGCCGTCATGCGTCACGGCAAAGTATATAGAAAGTTTAACCGCACTTGGGAGCATCGTAAGGCGATGTTCTCTAATCTTGCTTCTGCCCTGATCACGCATGAGCAAATTGTGACGACTCTTCCAAAGGCTAAGGATTTGCGACCAGTTGTTGAGAAGCTGGTTACACTAGCTCGTCGTGGAGATCTTCACGCTCGTCGGCAGGCTATAGCTGAACTTCGTGATCCAGCTATTGTTCGCAAGCTATTCGATGTTTTGGCTGAACGGTATAAAGAGCGCCCAGGTGGGTATACTCGTATTGTGAAGGCTGGCTTCCGATACGGTGACTGCACCCCCGTTGCTGTGATCGAGTTTGTTGATCGTGATGTGAGTGCAAAGGGGGCTGCTGATCGCAATCGGCTCGCTACTGACCAAGAGAATATAGCCTGATTTTTAGCATGCTATGTTAATTGATTTAAGGGCGGCATTAAGCCGCCCTTTTCTTTCAATTCAAATATTTAACTTAGTTTCTATAATGTAGATGTGATTTAATTTTTGACCTTTCTTCTTTGGTTTAAGCTGCGTCAGACTTCGCTCTGCCCACTGAGGTTCGAGCATTTTTGACTTAATCCGGGTCATATCCGGCGGCCTCGAAATAGTACCTGCATTCTTCAGGCGTGAATGTGGAGAGTGAGCTACTCCCCGATCCTTGGCAGCTTTCAGGCTGATTTAAGCTACTGCCTGCGTCTGTTGATTGATTTCGATACTGTTGAAGTAGACCGCAGCGGGCGGCTGCCCGCCATGGGCGGTGTGGGGCCGTCGGTGATTGTAGAAGATCATCCATCGACCGATGGTAGACTTTGCCTGGGATCGTGTGTCCCAGGCGTGCAGGTAGACGCATTCATACTTCAGGGATCGCCAGAGGGCTTAATGAAGACGTTGTCGATCCAGCGTCCTTTTGCCGTCCATGGAGATCCGGGTGCCAACGCGCTTCAGCCGATCAGTCCAGGCGAAGGACGTGAACTGTGAGCCCTGGTCCGTATTCATGACCCCCGGCGCACCGAAGCGGTGGATGGCCTCATTCATCGCCTCGACGCAGAAGTCGGCCGCCAGCGTATTGGAGATGCGCCAGGACAGCACCTTGCGGGTGAACTAGTCCATGAACGCCACCAGATACAGAAAGCCCCGCCGCATCGGCAAATAGGTAATATCTGACCGGGCCGATCCACCCGCAGCCCGCCCAGCAGATAGGGATAGGTCTTGTGGCCCTTTTTCGGCTTGCTGGTGTTGGGCTTCTGGTAGATCGGCATCAGGCGCATGAGCCGCATCAGCCGCCGGATGCGCTTAGGGTTCACACCGTGTCCCTCGTTCCGCAGATCCCAGGTCATCTGCCGGACACCGTAGAAGGGCGTCTCGAGGAACTGCTGGTCAATGTGAGCTGCTGCCGGTTTTGTGGACACATCGATAAGATCGTGTCCTGGAACCGGAGAGCAGATAATGACGAGACGGACCTACAGCCGTGAGTTCAAAACCGAGGCCGTGAAGCTGATCACGGAACGTGGCTTTGGCGTTGCCCAGGCCAGTCGTGATCTGGACGTTGGAGATAAGCGTTCTGCGCCGCTGGGTGCGGGAGCAGGCGGCGGCGCCAGCAACGGCTTTTCCCGGCCATGGCCAGCTGCGGGGCGATGCGGCTGAAGTTGCAGCTCTGAAGAAGGAGGTGGCCCGCCTCAAGGCCGAGCGCGATATCCTCAAGAGGGCTGCCGCTTTTTTCGCGCGCGAGGCGATATGAGGTTCGCCTTTATCGCCAGACACCGCCACATCTGGCCGCTCACTTGGCTGTGCAGGGCGCTGGAGGTGTCCCGCTCAGGCTTTCATGCCTGGCTCAATCGTTCGCACAGCGCCCGAAAGCTTCATGATACTCGGCTCGCGGCAGCGATCTCGGTAAGCTTCAGCTCGTCTGATCGCACCTATGGCGCACGGCGGGTCTGGCGTGATGTTCTGGCACAAGGCCTCTCCTGCGGGCTTCACCGGATTGAGCGTCTCATGCGCGAAAATGCCATGAAGGCTCGCCCCAGACGGCGGGGAAAGCCCCGGGATGATGGTGCCCGGGCAGTCATTGCCGACAACATCCTTGAGCGGAATTCCCAGGCCGATCTGCCAAACCGAAAATGGCTGGCTGATTTTACTTATGTGTGGACCGCCGAGGGTTGGCTGTATGTCGCAGCCGTTCTGGATCTTTTTTCACGGCGCATCGTGGGCTGGTCAATGAAGGCAGAGCGGGATGCCGCGCTGGTGATGGATGCGCTGATGATGGCGCTGTGGCGGCGCGGGCGGGCCTCGCAGCAAATTGACCAGCTGGGGCGGGATATTCTCAAGCTGACCCGCACCGTGCCCATTGCCAAGGAAGAGCTGGCAACCCTTGTTGCCCAGGCCGGGTTTGCCGGTCGGCCTGTCGAGGACCTTGCGCGCTTCGCAGTCTATGGGGCGAAGGCGGCTGTCGCCTTCGGAATGGGAGCGGAAGAGGCTGGCGATTCACTGGCCAAGCTGGCCAATATCTGGAAGCTCAATCAGGAGGGCGTTGAGGACTTCGGGGATTCCATCAATGTTCTGGCTGATACAGGCGCAGCAAAAGAGCGGGATATCATCTCGTTCCTGACGGATATTGGCGATATCCCTAAAACATTCGGACTGGCCAAGCATGAGGCGGCGGCGCTCGGCTCAACCCTTCTGGCCCTTGGCAAGCCCCCCAGCGTTGCCGCCACCGGCGTCAAGTACCTGCTGGGCAGCTTTCAGACCGCGACCGCTCAAGGCAAAAAATTCAAGGCCGCCCTGAAGGAGATTGGTCTCACCGCCGCGCAGCTTGAAAAGAATATCCGCGACAACCCATCGCAGGCGCTTCTGGATGTTCTGGAGCGCATCGACAAGCTGGACCCGCAAAAGAGAACGAAGGTTCAACTGGGGCTCGCCGGTCAGGAACATGCCGATACCCTTGGCAGTCTGGCAGCTTCCCAGAAAGATTACAAAACGGCGCTGGACAATGTTTCAGACCAAGAAAAGCGCTCTGGTTCTGTCGATAAGGCATTCAAGGTTGACGAAGACAAAACCTCTTCCAGCGTGAAGAAAATGCATAATGCGTTCGAAGAGCTTGGAACGCATATAGGCCCTGCTGTCACCGCCGGAATCGATGCATTCGCTCAGATGACAGTGCGGGATTTAGGGGAGATAAACGACGGTATTGTCTGGATGAAGGACCAGTACCGGGCTCTTACAGGCGGAGACAAGCCACAAGAGCACCCGGTTGTGGGAGCCGCAAAACAGAACAAGACAGCACAGGATAACCTTGCTGCGGCGGAAACATCTGCAGCCCGTGGCGGACCGGGGAGCAAGCATGCGCTCCGCATCACCAGGGAAGAGGCCGAGCAGGCCGCAAAAGCTGTTGAGGACGCGATGCGTCTGCCGGGTGCGGAAGCTGCCCTCGAAGCCGCTATGAACGGCGCCAATGATACCCTCGCACGTGAGGGTGCAGAAGCTGTGCAACTGGCGCAGGACATCGCGAACCAGATTCGCGCCGCTCTTTCCTTTACCGCGCAGCCTGTGATCGCCCCGGTCTTTGCGCCATTCACCCCGCCTCCAATGCCGACGCCGGCCCAGAGGGGCCCCATGCCGTCCGCCAAACCTGCTGCGCCGCAGAAAAAGGCCAGCCTTGGCGGGGGACGCCAGCAATTCGCCCAGACCAACACCTTCCACATCACCGGCAGCAACCCGGAGGCCACGGCCCGCGCGATTGAGCAGCGGCTGGCACGCCTCGGCAGCAGCGCCAATGCGTTGACGGACACGGCATGAGCAACCGCAATCTCTTCGCCCTCGGCCCCCATGTCTTTCGGGTGATCGGGCTGAACGGACAGGCGCTAGAAACCACCTCGGAAGCATCCTGGGCGGAGTTCCAGCGCTTCGGCATGGTGGATGGGGCGCATTTCACGGGCATGATGCGCGACACGCACGTCATCCAGGGTGTGCTCTTTCCGGACGCCATTGGTGGCTTGCAGGATTATGAGGCCATCCGCGCCACCCAGCGCCAGGGCAAGGCGGTGCAGCTGGTCTCCATGGGGAGCGCCCTGGTGGGCACGGCGCGCGGGCTTGTCACCATAGAGCGCGTCTCGGAGCTGCGCGAATATGGCGGCCGCAAGGTGTCGTTCGATATTGAGCTCCGGGGGTATGACATCAAGGATGTCTTTGCCGAGGCCAAGGGCAATGGATTCGATGTGCAGGCGCTGCAGCACATTCTGAAGCTGCGCAAAGAAGACGAGGACGCCCGCAAGGAGCTCGACGCGATTGTGGAGCTCTACGCCTCGGCGCTGGGGATGTTTCTGTAGGGAGTGGGGCGGGCATATGTCGGGATCGAGGTTTAGCCGGCCTATTTTGAGATCGCCTGCCGGCGGCTTCTGGAGGGGCTCAATCCAGGGCTTTAAACGTCTCTTCCGGTCTCTTTAAATGGCGCTGAAAATGCGCTGCAAGTCAGCGCGCGGGGACTGACATTTGATCCTGCGCGCGCTGACATTCGATTTTGCGCGCTACAGTTCCGCTTCCTAGATGCTTCCTAGGTGTAAAATCTAGGAAGCATCTTTTCTTTTAAGTCATTGGGATTATTGGTGAGCCCGTTGGGATTCGAACCCAAGACCCCATGATTAAAAGTCACGTGCTCTACCGACTGAGCTACGGGCTCACTTGGGTGCTGAGTAAGCCCTTGATGCAGCGTGGTCAAGACCAAAGGCAACGAATGGTATGTGACACCGTAAAAAGCTTTGGATTACGGTGGAGAAGAAAAGCGGCTTCAGTGGCATTTATGGATGATGAAAGTGAGGCGCCCTGCCTCCACCTGTTTGTCCTCTAGGGTCGCTCCTGTTTCCTGCGCCACATGCGGAATATCGATAACGGCCATCGGGTCAGTACAGGTTACAATGAGCCGACCACCCTTGGGTAACTCGGCCAGCGCCTTGCGTGTACGCAAGGCGGGGAGGGGGCATTTCAGCCCCATCAGGTCGAGTTCGACAGGAGCGGCTTGCTTTTTGCTAAAGCCGATCACACCGTTTGATCCTTGAGGCGCGCCAGACTTTCCTCGCGACCGAGAATGGCAAGCACATCGAAGACAGGCGGGGATGTGGACTTGCCGGTTGATGCCGCACGCAGGGGCTGCGCAACAGCGCCAAGCTTGATACCCGCCTGCGTGGCATAATCACGCACGACGCCTTCAATCGCCTTAGCTTCCCAATCCACGCTCTCCAGAAGGGGCAAAAGGCTTTTTAAATGGCCTCTCGCATCGTCTGTCATCAGGGCATTTGCCTTTTCATCCAAAGGCAGCGGGCGCTCGCTAAAAATGAAGCTGGCATTATCCAGCAGCTCCAGAAGAGTTTTCGCGCGCTCCTTGAGTTGAGGCATCACGGCGAGCAACTGGTTACGGCGTTCAGGCGTCAGCAGGGCCAGCAGATCCTGACCTGCGGGAAGGTGCGGGATCAGCGTATCAAGGGCTGCCATCAACTCTTCATCGCTGGTGGCGCGAATATATTGCCCATTCAGATGCTCAAGCTTCTGGAAATCAAATCGGGCCGCAGAACGTCCAACCTTGTCCAGATCGAAGAAGGAAACCATTTCTTCGGTGGAGAAAAGCTCCTGATCTCCGTGGCTCCAGCCAAGACGAACCAGATAATTGCGCAGGGCGGCGGGCAGGTAACCCATATCGCGATACGCATCCACCCCCAAGGCACCGTGGCGCTTGGAGAGCTTGGCACCATCTGAACCATGAATCAGTGGAATATGCGCCATATTTGGCACTTTCCAGTCCATTGCACGGTAGATCTGGGTCTGGCGGGCGGCATTGGTCAGATGGTCATCACCACGGATGACATGTGTGATGCCCATATCATGGTCATCCACAACCACGGCCAGCATATAAGTCGGGGTGCCATCTGAACGCAGCAGGATGAGATCATCCAGATCCTTGTTCGGGAAGGTCACAGTACCTTGCACCATATCCGTGATGACCGTTTCGCCATCACGCGGTGCTTTCAGACGAATAACGGGGGAGCGGTCTGCCGGTGCCTCAGAGGGAGCCTTATCCCGCCAACGACCATCATAGCGCGGGGGGCGTCCCTCCTGCCGGGCGCGCTCGCGCATCTCATCCAGCTCTTCTGGGGTGGCATAGCAGCGATAGGCCGTACCACGTGCCAGCATCTCTTCAACCACGGCCCGGTGCCGCTCAGCTCTGGCAAACTGGTAAACCGGCTCCCCATCGCAGTCGATGCCAAGCCAGTTCAGCCCTTCCAGAATGGCGTCTATCGCCTCACGGGTCGAACGCTGGCGATCGGTATCCTCGATGCGCAGCAGCATGCGGCCGCCTTTGGCCTTGGCATAAAGCCAGTTAAACAGCGCCGTGCGTGCGCCGCCAATGTGCAGGAAGCCCGTGGGGGAAGGTGCAAAACGTGTGACGATCTCAGACATGGAGAACTCGACGAAGCCGGACTCGCCAAGGCAAGCGAGGCATTTTAACAGAAGCGCCAAGACAAAGCCCGGCGGCGTTGTGCGCATAGGCGCGCGATATCTGCCCGTGTAGCATAGCCGCGTGAGACAAGGAACATGGGCGTGGAATGGTTGAGGGCAGAGTTCAGGAAAAGCATGGACAAGAGAGGGCGCGGCAGCGGGCATCTCTTGCCCTCATCCCTGTTCACGCAGCACCTGCCGGGAATGTCTTGAGCCCTCATAAAGCGCCATCCCTGAGCATAAGGCTGAAAGGCGGGCTGCTAGCCATTGTGGGGCGTATCCACGCCGAATGGTCCCGCCAGCAAAATACTGGTCGCCTGTTGCTTTGGCTGCCGGTTGCATTGGGATTCGGTGTTTTTCTGTACTTTGGTGCAGCTCAGGAACCCTCTCTCTGGGCCTGCCTGATTCTGTTTGGCCTTCTGACGACCGGGGCAGCATTGAGCAGGGCGCGTTCTTTCGTCTATCTCGTCATGCTGTTGCTGGCCGCAATCAGTGGCGGCTTTGCATTGGGGGCCCTACACACAGCATGGATCGCCCATGAAATTATAATTCCACCAGACTTTCCTGTGCGCCTGACCGGCTATGTGGAAAAGGTGGAGCGCCGGGTAAACAGTGATCGCATTTTGCTGCGGCTGGATAGAGAGCCCGTGAAGGGGCTGGCCAAGCCACCAGTCTTGGTGCGCCTGACAATGCGGAAGGGAAGTGCGCCACCCGTTGGAACACGGGTGACCCAGTTGACCCAGCTCCTTCCTCCATTGGGGGCGGCCTTCCCGGGGGGGCATGATTTCGGGCGGGCACCATGGTTTGCAGGAATTGGCGCAGTTGGCTTTGCACTGGGGGGACCAAAAGTCATGCCCGGTGATCCGCCTCCATGGTCGGTCCGGGCCGCCATGATGGTGGATTCCGTGCGCTCCAGTCTTTCTGCGCGCATTCACCAGTCATTGGAGGGCGTACCCGCTGCGATCGCTGTGGCGCTTGTATCCGGAGACAGGACGGCTATTCCGGCTGAGGTGGAAGAGAGTATGCGGGTGTCGGGACTGACGCATATTCTGTCCATTTCCGGCTTGCATATGGCCATGGTGGCTGGAACGTTGTTTGCCATTGTCCGGGGTGGTCTGGCCTTCTTCCCTACACTGGCCTTGAAATGGCCGATCAAGTCTGTTGCTGCCGTGACGGCGCTGTGTGGCAGTGCGTTTTATCTGGTTCTGGCAGGGAATGATCCGCCTGCGCAGCGCTCCTTCCTCATGGCCGCTATCGTTCTGTTGGGCGTGATGATCGGGCGTAGAGCACTAACATTGCGAACAGTTGGTGTTGCCGCAGCCATCATGATCGTGCTTTCGCCATCTGCAATACTTGGAGCCGGAACGCAGATGTCCTTTGCGGCCACGCTTGCCCTGGTCGCCGGGTATGAGGCTTTTAGCATCGCGCGCCTGCGCCCAAGTGCTGAAGGATGGTCCAAATGGCTTCTGGCTGTGCCTCTGGCCTTTATGCTGGGTATTGCCGTGACGACATTGCTCGCTGGTACAGCATCCGCACCTTATGGTGCTTATCATTTCCAGCGTGCCGCAACATATGGGTTGCTGGCCAACCTTGCCGCAATGCCCGCAGTTTCTCTTCTGGTCATGCCTTTTGGACTGATCGGGGTATTGCTGATTCCATTCGGCTGGGATGGCTTGGCCTGGCCTGTGATGGGAGCTGGAATCGAGATTATGGTTCAGATCTCGGATCAGGTCGCCAGTTTACCGCATTCTGACGTTGCCGTGACATGGATGAACGCAACATGCCTGACTTGGCTGACACTTGCCTTGTTATGCGCCTGTTTGTTTGATGGCATACTTCGTCTTGTTGCCGTTTTGCCTCTGGTCGCAGCCGTCCTTACCGCCGGTCCCGCGCCCCGGCCAGATATACTGGTCGCTACAAATGGGGCAACGGTTGGCATTCGAGGGGCAGACGGAAAACTGTCCATTCTGGATGCCCGAAAAGGACGGTTGACAGCGGAGCAGTGGCTGGGGCGGGAAGGGGACCGTCGCAAGGCCAAGAGTGAAGGTCTGGACGATGCTTTCAGATGTGATGCTGAAGGTTGCGTTGGGATTTTGGCAGATGGAACACGTATTGCCATTTCCCAGCAGCCTGAAAGCCTTGTAGTTGATTGCCTGAATGCAAACCTTATTGTGACACATCACATGCCACCGGGAGAGTGCCCGGCCCGCATCATCTTAAAAGATGGGCTGGCGCAGACAGGCACACTGGCATTGTATCGCGACAAGAACGGATGGCGGGAAGTGCCAACACGTTCCGGGGCGATCAACCGCCCATGGCTGCCGCCCCTTTCAAAGGAACCAACCCTGACCCGGTTTGAGGCATGGGATAGCAGATCTGCTGAAGACGAGGCTCGTGCCGAATAGAAGAGCGCACGCCGTTCAATAACGCCGCATCAACCCCACAAGTCGCCCCTGAATACGCACGCGGTCTGGCCCGAAAATACGGGTCTCATATGCCGGGTTGGCAGCTTCAAGGGCAATGGAAGCCCCCTTGCGTCGCAGGCGTTTGAGGGTGGCTTCCTCATCATCAATCAGTGCCACGATAATGTCGCCAGTTTCCGCATTCTCACATTTGCGAATGAGGACTGTGTCGCCATCAAGGATGCCGGCATCAATCATGCTGTCGCCGCGCACCTCAAGCGCATAATGCTCACCTGCCCCGAGAATTTCCGGTGGGACATTCAGCGTGTTGCTTCGTGTCTGGATAGCTGAAATAGGGGTGCCGGCTGCAATGCGGCCCATCAGGGGAACCGCCACCCCCTGAGCAGGAGCCTCATCATCACCTTCTGGCACAGGACGCACGCGTCCAAGACTTCCCTCAATAACGGAGGGTGAAAAGCCACGTGAAGAACTTCGTCCAGCCATTGCGGGGGAGGCGCTGTCTGGCAAGCGCAAGACTTCAAGCGCACGGGCGCGATTGGGAAGGCGGCGAATAAAGCCACGTTCTTCCAGTGCCGTAATCAAACGATGGATGCCGGATTTTGACCGCAGATCAAGGGCCTCCTTCATTTCGTCGAAGGAGGGGGGGACGCCGGTTTCTGTTACGCGCTCATGAATAAAGCGAAGCAAGTCATACTGCTTGCGTGTAAGCATCTCCGCGCCCCCATCTCGATTTCGGCAAGACGTTAAAACATGGCCTTAACGTATCGCATCTGGCCTGCCACATTCTCAGCAGGGAAACAAATCAGGAACATGTTGTATCTGTTCCTTTTGTGTTCCGCAAGGATGAAGATGAAGTGAGGCCCATTTAATCAAAAAACGGGATGATCTCACATATTTCTCCTGCACGGGCGACTGGAGCATGAGGAGGGCGGATGAGAAGGCAGTTGGATGCAGCCATGACGGCCAGCATCGCACTATCCTGCACACCGGCGGGCTTCACAAGCAGCGCCCCATCTTCCGCGCGAGACGTGGTGGCCCGCATGAAATCCTTGCGTGGTCCATTCGCCTTGATATCAACCGCTAGCCTTGCCGGAATGGTGGGCAATGTTCCCGCTTCCTCTCCCTGCATCACCCGCAGCAGCGGGGCCATGAACAGAACCGAGCAGACGTGCGAGGAAACCGGATTTCCCGGCAGGCCAAGGCACAGAACATTGTTGCGTGACCCGAACATCAATGGTTTGCCGGGGCGCAGGGCGATCTTGTGAATATGAAGGTCAACCCCTTCTGCACGCAGGGCTGGCGCAACCAGATCATGATCCCCGACTGATGCGCCACCTGTCGTCACCAGCAGATCAAACGCGCCACTCACACCACCTGCAACCGCTGCCCGGATTGCATCCAGCTTATCGGGTACAACACCCAGATCCGTGACCTCTGCTCCCAACTGGCGCGCAAGCGCTGCCAAACCAAAAGCGTTGGAGACGACCACCTCGCTCTCTGCTCCGGTGCCTTGTCCCGGCAGGACCAGTTCATCGCCGGTCTGCATCAGCACAACGCGCGGTCGGCGGGCCACCAGCAGGGTAGGGTGATCCATCGCGGCTGCAAGCATGATATCGCGCGCACTCAGGCGGCGACCGGATTTCAGGCCGGGTGTCCCTTGCAGAAAGTCACACCCCATGCGTCGAATATTTTGTCCGGCAGGGGTGGGCTGCGTGATGGTAACAGCGTCTCCATCACGCGTCGTATCTTCCTGAATAACGACAGTCTCTGCACCGGCAGGAAGAACACTGCCGGTAAAAATCCGCACGGCCTCTCCGGGCTTTACCGTGCCTGAAAACGGGTGCCCTGCAGCAGATTCTCCAATGACCTGAAGGGTTACACCCTGTGTCAGGCCATTTGCACTGCACACGGCATAGCCATCCATGGCAGACATATCCGCAGGGGGCTGGGAGCGGCGCGCCAGTACATCTTCTGCCAGAACGCGGCCCGCTGCCTCACCAATTTGCACCCGCTCAGTTCCCAGAAGGGTTGCTGCAGACGTGATCTGGTGGAGGGCTTCTTCAACAGGGATCAATGCCATGACCGCGTTTCCTCAATCTGGAATGGCTTTTCAGGCCTGTATATGCCAGTGGCCGCTCTTGCCGCCCGCCTTCTCAAGCAGCCGGATGCCTTCAATCTGCATGCCACGATCAACCGCTTTTGCCATGTCATAGATGGTCAGGCAGGCAATGCTTACGGCGGTCAGGGCTTCCATTTCCACTCCGGTTTGGCCGGATGTTTTCACGCGTGCTGTCACGCGAAGGCCGGGCAAGGCCTCATCCGGCTCCAGTGCGAGTTCCACCTTGGACAGCATCAGCGGATGACACAAGGGAATCAGTTCATGCGTCCGTTTGGCCGCCATGATTCCGGCAATGCGCGACACGCCAAGCACATCCCCCTTTTTCGCGTTACCGGACAGGATCATGGCCAGCGTCTCGAGCGCCATGACCACACGCCCTTCAGCCACGGCCTCACGCGCAGTGATGGCCTTCTCCGAGACATCCACCATATGGGCATTGCCCTGAGCATCGAGGTGGGTGAGATGTGCCATGACCGCGCTTTCAGAAGGCTGATGGCGAAAATCCGCCAGAAAAGTTTTATCTCACAGCATGCCGCCCCATTCGGGGAAGGTCCAGCCCCGGCATGCGATGCACATTACCGCGACAGGAGGTGAGAGGTTGCGCTGGCCACATCTGTCTGGCGCATCAGGCTTTCTCCAACCAGAATGGTGTCGATGTCAGAGCGGGAGAGGCGGGCAACGTCTTCCGGCGTAAAGATTCCGCTTTCGCCGATTACGATACGGTCTTTCGGCACGCGCGGAGCCAGACGCTCACATGTTGCCAGATCTGTATGGAAGGTGCGCAGATCCCGGTTGTTGATGCCGATAAGCCGGCAGGGCAACTCAAGGGCCCGGTCCAGTTCGGCTTCATCATGGACCTCCACAATGGCATCCATATCATAAGACCTTGCCGCATCTGCCAGATCACGCGCAAGGGAGTCATCCACCCCCGCCATGATGATCAAGATGCAGTCCGCCCCCCAGGCGCGTGCCTCTGCAACCTGATAGGTGTCATACATGAAATCCTTGCGCAGAACAGGCAGGCTGACAGCCGTGCGGGCCGTGCCGAGATATTCTGGCAAACCCTGAAAAGATGGCGCATCCGTCAAGACAGACAGGCAGGTTGCACCGCCGCGCTGATATGCCCGGGCAAGGCTTGGCGGATCAAAGTCGGCGCGGATCAGGCCTTTAGAGGGGCTCGCCTTCTTGATTTCCGCAATAAGCGCAGTCTGGCCTTCTGAAAGGGTTTGCTCAATTGCTTCGGCAAAGGGGCGTACCCGCGGGGCAACGCGCGCAGCAGCTTCAATTTCTGGCAGAGGATGCGCGTTTTTGGCCGCGGCAATCTCTTCGCGCTTGTAGGCTTCAATACGGGTGAGAATATTGCTCATTGTGCTGCCTCCGGGGCGAGCCGGGCTGAAACCTCAACCAGCTTTTCAAGCCGGGCGAGTGCAGAGCCGGAATTGATGCTTTCACTGGCCATATCCACGCCATCGCGCAGGCTGGGCACAGCATCGGCGACAACAAGAGCTGCCGCGGCATTGAAGATGGAGACATCACGGTAAGCGCTGCGCTCGCCTTCCAGTACGCGTCTCAGGGCAGCCGCATTGTAGGTCGCATCGCCACCCTTCAGGGATTCTGCCGGAGCGCGCGCAAGGCCGACATCTTCCGGTGTCACCTGAAAGGTCCGAATGTGTCCGTCCTCCAGCACGGCAATATCGGTTGCGCCAGAGATGGTGATTTCGTCCAGCCCATCCGAACCATGAACCACAAAGGCACGCTCCGCGCCGAGGGTTTTGAGCACCTCTGCCAGCGGCACAATCCAGGATTTGGCAAACACCCCCACCATCTGGCGTTTCACACCGGCCGGGTTGGCGAGTGGGCCAAGCAGATTGAAAATGGTGCGCGTCCCCATTTCCACCCGCGTTGGGCCAACATGCTTCATCGCCCCATGATGATTGGGAGCAAACATGAAGCCGATTCCGGCCTCGGAAATGCAGGTGGAGATGCCTTCCGGCCCCAGATCAATGCGCACGCCCAGTGCCATCAGGGCATCCGCAGCCCCAGATCTGGAGGAAAGAGCTCGGTTGCCATGCTTCGCTACGGGTACGCCAGCACCGGCAACAATGAATGAGGCACAGGTTGAGATATTATAGGAACCAGAGGCATCGCCCCCCGTACCCACAATATCCACGGCATTGGCTGGCGCCTGAACCGGCAGCATCTTGGCCCGCATTACAGAGACAGCACCGGCGATTTCATCCACCGTCTCGCCACGCACCCGCAGCCCCATCAGCAATGCTCCCATCTGTGATGGAGTCGCTTCACCGGACATCATTCGGTTGAACACAAGGGCAGCCTCGTCCCGTGTCAGGCTTGCACCGGTTGCCACCTTGCCGAGAAGGGGCTTGAACTCGTCGGTCATATCTTGTCCTCAGCAGGTCGGCGGCTGAAAGGGCAGGGCGGGGAAGGCGGGAATACACCGGCAGCCGGTCGCGCCTCAGTCTGCCGCCCGCCTATCTTGGGTGGGCGGCATTGAAGGCATCCGCAATTTCCAGAAAATTGCGGAGCATGGTGTGCCCATGCTGTGAAGCGATGCTCTCCGGGTGGAACTGCACGCCATGGATGGGCCGCGTTTTATGGGCCAGCCCCATAATCAGGCCATCTGCTGTTTCTGCCGTCACTTCCAGCACATCGGGCAAAGTATTGCGCTGAACGATCAGCGAATGATACCGCGTTGCCTGAAACGGACCATTGATACCTCGGAACACACTGCGGCCCTGATGCTGGATCTCAGACATCTTGCCATGCATAGGGGAAGGTGCGCGCACGACATCGCCGCCAAACACCTGACCGATAGACTGATGGCCGAGGCACACACCAAACAGGGGAACGGTTTCGCTGGCTGCAGCGATAAGATCACAGCAGATTCCAGCTTCATTTGGAGTGCAGGGGCCAGGGGAGAGCACAATGGCACCCGGCTTTTCCGCCAGCACTTCAGCCACACTCAGTGCATCATTGCGATGAACAGTAACGGCTGCGCCCAACTCGCCCAGATAATGCACGAGATTATAGGTGAAGCTGTCGTAATTATCGATCAGCGTAACGGTGGTCATGAACGCTCCAACCCCGATGTTCTCGGGTTAATCATTCATTTTTAAGCGCGTTCCAGCGGGTGGGGTCAAGCGGACAATATGCCTGATTATTTTGCGACTGCAAAAGCACCCGCCAGTGCAGCCACAGGCATGGTGATGAACCCCACATGGATCAGCGTGAACCGCACCATGAATATACTCAGTTCCAGCACATCACCCGGGTTTTGCCAGCTGATGGCCGGGTCCAGAAACACCAGAAAAAGGGCTGACGCCACAAACACCGCGCATGGCACAGCACACAGCAGGGAAAGTGCGCCCATGGTCATACGAATTTTCCGCTCCGGCCGGAAATTCCCATGCCATATGCGCCAGAACAGTCCTGTCAGGATAGTGGCGCAAAGACCCAGCAAAAGCCCGGCCAGCCATTCTGCCCCCGGCGCGAAGGGTATTGCAACGCTGTATCCATACACTCCACCCAGCACAAATGCGGTCAGCACCAGCGCCCAAGGCATGCGAAAGCCCGTGCAAAAATCTGGCGAACCCATGCTCCTAACTGCCTTTGAGCAATTACTGGCCAATGCTGGCGCGCGCCGCAAAGCGCACCGCTTCCTCACCGGCACGAAACAGGGCCTTGGCCTTGTTCACGCATTCCTGCTGCTCGCTCTCCGGTACAGAATCATAGACGATGCCAGCACCCGCCTGCACATACATGCGCCCATCCTTTACAATGGCGGTGCGTAACACGATGCAGGTGTCCATCTCGCCATTTGCGCCAAAATAGCCAATGGCTCCGGCATAGATGCCGCGTTTTTCCTTCTCCAGCTCATCAATGATTTCCATGGCACGCACCTTGGGTGCACCGGAAACCGTGCCGGCCGGAAAGCCTGCGGCCAGAACATCCAGCGCATCTGCGCCATCCCTCAACCGGCCTTCCACATTGGAAACAATGTGCATGACCTGACTGTAGCGCTCAATGAAGAAGCTGTCCGTAACTTTGACAGAGCCAACCTGAGAAACCCGCCCTGTATCATTACGACCAAGATCCAGCAGCATCAAATGCTCGGCGCGCTCCTTGGGGTCAGCCAGAAGTTCCGTTGCCAGCGCCTCGTCCTCTTCATGCGTCGCCCCCCGCTTGCGGGTGCCGGCGATGGGGCGGATCGTGACAGTGCCTTGCCGCAGACGCACCAGAATCTCGGGGCTGGAACACACCACCGAGAAGCCCTCAAAGTTCAGATAGACGAGAAACGGGGCAGGGTTAACCCGTCGCAATGCGCGATAAAGCGAAAAGGGCGGCAGGGTGAATGGGCTTTCAAACCGCTGGGACAGCACAACCTGAAAGATGTCTCCGGCGCGGATATATTCCTTCGCCTTCTCCACCATCTCCAGATATTCAGCCGGTTCCGTGTTGGAGACAGCGGACACATCACCATGGAAAGGCTGGGTGGCGGCATGGGCCACAGCAGATTCCAGCGTAGCCGCAACACGCTCAATACGTTCCAGCGCCGCTTCATGAGCTGCACGCGCACTGACACCCGCGCGCGGACGCACGGGCGTGACCACAGCAAGCTCATTCTTTACGGCATCGAACACCACAATAATGGTGGGGCGCAGGAGAAGGGCTTCGGGCACACCAATCGGGTCCGGCTTGGCAGGCGCGAGGCGCTCCATCTGCCGCACCATGTCATAGCCCAGATAACCAAATATACCGGCAGCCATTGGCGGCGCGCCTGAAGGCAGGTCAATGGCAGATTCGGCCAGAAGATGCCGTAATGCCTCAAGTGGCGGAGCATCACAGGGTTCAAACGCCGCGCTGTCTGTCAAAGCAGAGCGGTTGATCTCGGCCTTGTTGCCGCTGGCACGAAAGATCAGGTCTGGCGCAAGCCCGATCATGGAGTAGCGCCCGCAGGTTTCTCCACCCTCGACAGATTCGAGAAGGAATGCGTTCGGCTGCTCACCCGCGATTTTAAGAAAAGCTGAAACAGGTGTTTCAAGGTCTGCAACCAAGCTGGTTGAAACCACCTGCGCCTTCCCCTCGGCATAGAGCCGGGAGAAGGTTTCAAAGTTGAAAGGTTCAGCCACGGTCGAGACCACCCTTAATTGATATTTCCGGCACCAGTCGCCAGAGAGAGCGCACGCTCGTTGATCTGAACGCCGATCTCACGCTGGAGCGCCCCGAGATATTGCAGCATGACATCACTTTCGATCTGCTGCGAAAGCTCACGGGCAATCCGCTGATCTTCCTCGGCTGAAAGCTGGGGAGCGCTGATCTGCGTGAGCTGGAACACGATATGGTCCGGTGGTGTTTCGGAAACAGCCTCGCCGAATCCACTTTCCTTCAGATCGAATATCCGGTTGATGGCTTCAGCGGAAAAGCTGCCATCCACACGTCCGCGCCGCAGTCCGTCGGCAATCCGCAGGGGCAGTTCCGCCTCTCCGGCCATCTGTGCCAGAGGTACGCCACCCTGAGCACGCGTCAGCAATTCGGCAGCCTTAGCGGACACAGCCTTGGCGGCCTCTTCTTCAGTCCAGCGTGCGGCAACAGCATCCTTCACTTCATCGAAGGTGCGATCACGGGCTGGAGTGATGGAAACAGTTTCAAACCAGATGAAGCCGGAGTTCTGGGGAAGCTGGATGGTTTCCGCCTCAATGCCCGGCTGGGTATTGAAGACCTCGGTGATGACAGTCGCCCCACCGGGAATATCCGCCTGAGTGCCATCTGGCGTGCGGCCGGAACGGTCTACAGCCTCGAAAGTCTGAAGATTCAGATTCTGCTTTTGAGCGATTTCGGCAAGAGTCGAGCCAGAAGCACGATCATCCTCCACCGCATCATGCTCATCCAGAAGCCGCGACTCGGCGCGACGAGCTGCAATTTCCCGCTTCAATTCACCCTTCACATCATCAAAGGGACGAACGCTGCCCGGTTCAATCTTCGTGACATGAAGCAGGGCACTGCCAAAGCGACCAGCGACCGGCTCACTCACTCCACCCTGCTGAAGAGCAAAAGCGGCCTCTCCAATGCTGGAGTCGAGAATGGCAGATTGCTCAATAAGGCCGAGATTCGTCTCGTCAGGCTTCAGATTCTGCTCCGCCGCAATATCTGCAAAGCTGGCACCCGCCTTCACCTTGGCTGCCGCTGCTGCTGCATCCTCGGGCTTGGTGAACATGATCTGGTGAACTTCACGACGCTCCAGCGTGCCAAAACGGCCAACATTCGAATCATATGCTGCCCGCGCATCCTCATCGCTCACCTCGATTTTGCCGGCGAGTTCATCCGGCGTGAGGGCAATCAGGCTGATTTTGCGATATTCCGGCGCGCGAAAGCTGATCTTGTTCGCCTCATAGAAGCTCTTCAACTGCTCATCCGTCGGGGCGGGCAGGGGGCCTACGGCTGAAGGCGTAACGATAATGTAGGAAACATTGCGAGCCTCACCCTCGAACCGCTCCAGTGCCTCAACCAGCACCTTGGGGGCGCTGATGCCCTCGCCAAAGGTCTGCACCAGTTGCTGCCGCATGGCGCGCTGGCGCTCTGCCGCCAAGAACCGCTGTTCGGTCATGCCGTTGGAACGCAGAAGCTGGGCAAAATAGGCCGGATCAAACGCCGATGCACCGGGCTGGCGATAGGATGGATTGGCGTGGATTTGCCGCACCAACTCTTCCGAGCTGATGGAGAGATCCATGCGTGCAGCCTTCTCATCCAGGGTCGCATCCGCGATCATCTGGTTGAGAAGGCGCCGGTCCAGATTAAATGCCCGCGCTTCCTCTGGCGTGATGCCACGCCCGGCCTGCTGCCCCAGACGCTGGATCTGATCCAGATAGCGTTCGCGGAAAGCGCTGGAAGATATGCTGGTCTTTCCAACAGTTGCGACCTCTGTATCGCTCATGCTGCGGAAGACGTCTGCAATACCCCAGATGAGGAAGCTGAACACCAGCAGCATGAGAAAAATCTTGGCGATCCAGCCGGACGCACCCTTGCGAAGATTCTGAAGTACCATCGTCCAATCGTCTGATAGGCGCGGGCGGAGCCGGCGCAGAAGCAGCGCGCATCATAGGGACAGGCAGGGAAGCAAGCAACGCCGCGTTCAGACTGTGCCCCATTCATTTGCAGCCACCCCCCACCTCTGCTAGAGCGCGATCAGGGCCAACCCGCCGAGGGAGGGCCAGACATTTCCGGGAGAAATATGACCATGGGCAGCCCGCGCCGCGTTCTGATTGTCGGAAACTGGAAAATGAATGGTAGCCAGCAATCCAGACAGGAACTGGATGCCATCAAGGCTGGCCTGAACCCGGAGCTGGGACAAAAGGCAGATGTTCTGGTCTGCCCGCCCGTGATCCTCCTGGCCGGATTCGCCGCAGATTCGACTGGTCCTGTCCAGTTTGGCGGGCAGGATTGCCACTTTAACGTCTCTGGTGCTCATACCGGTGATGTTTCGCCGGAAATGCTGCGTGAGGCTGGCGCTGTCGCCGTCATCGTCGGCCACTCTGAGCGCCGTGCCGACCATGGCGAGGGAGACGCCATCGTGAAAGCCAAGGTGAAGGCTGCATGGCGCGCGGGCCTTCTGCCGATTGTCTGCGTGGGGGAAACCCTGGCGGAGCGCGAGGCGGGTGAAGCAGAAGCCGTTGT
Organism: Xanthobacter sp.; assembly: GCA_034676585.1. Lineage (GTDB taxonomy): Bacteria > Pseudomonadota > Alphaproteobacteria > Rhizobiales > Xanthobacteraceae > Xanthobacter. The sequence goes on from JAUCBY010000001.1 coordinate 1,227,915, forward strand.
GACACGACAGGTGCGCCAGTCCATTCCCGGAACTGCAACGGGCGAAACGCTGGTTGTTGCCTATGAACCCGTGTGGGCCATTGGCACCGGACGCACGCCGACCCCTGAAGATGTGGGGCAGGTTCACAGCACCATTCGTGCCGTATTGAGCGAGCGCTTTGGTGAAGAGGGTGAAAAGATCCGTATTCTCTATGGCGGCTCAGTCAAGCCAGATAATGCCGGGTCACTTCTGGCCATTGCCGATGTGGATGGCGCGCTGGTGGGCGGGGCAAGCCTCAAGGCTGCCGATTTCCTTGGCATTGCCCATGCCGCTCTCTGAGTGAGGCGAGCGCAGGGTAAGGATAAGCTGCCGGGTCATTTTCCAGCAGAAAATGACCCGGTTTATTGGGCGGGTTCATGCCTCCCGCACGAATCACTGTCTTTTCTGCTCTGAGAACCCGATTTTATGAAAAAGGGCGCGGTTGATGAAACCGCGCCCTTTTTGTTGCAAATGGAGCTTTGCCCTAGAACGTAATGAGGCCAATCATCTGCTGAACGAGGCTCAGATCCTCGCCGCTGGTTGGCGTTGTCTGCGACACGAAATCAAAGACCTTGCCGTCCTTGATGCCATAATGTGCCACACGGCTCACTCGGCGATTCTTGTCAAAATAGACCGCAACCACCTGCTGGTCCGTGATTTTTGGCTTGAGGAAGGCGGTGCGCTTTTCTGTCTGCGAGATGTAGTAGAACACCTCACCGTTCACGGTCGCGACGGTGGATGGCGTTCCCATCACCAGCAGCACCTGCTCCTGGCTGGAGCCAACCGGGATTTGTTCCAGCGCATCTTCGTTCAGAACATATCCACGCTGGTAGGTGCGGGTTACGCTGGAAAGGCTGGTGCCCTTGCCGCTGACCATTTCAGCGCATCCGGCAATGGCGGGCACAAGGGTCAAAAGCGCAAGGGCCAGCGGCCAGCCTTTGGAAAGGTGGTGTCCGTCCTGCGCCTTTTCATGGGCAATGGACCGGGAGATGGTGGTTTCATCTCCTGCGGGCTGTGTCTTTCCCAAGTGCCGTGTCACTACACCGTTCCTCATCTGCTGGTCATTCCGTCCGGCAACCGCATGCTGTTTCCGACTTTTCCGGCCACCTCCGTGTCAAGGAGGTCTTGCCAGTGCGCCGCGCGGGCGTTACGCCGCTGGGCAGAAGTATCATACGATATTGAGCCCTGCCTGATTCTTAAGCGCGATGTTTAATCTCTTCCGCCCCACAAAAACCCGCGTGATCGTCGAGCGTCTGTATGGCGCGATCGTGACACAGTCGCGGCAACACGCCTTTTATACCGACTTCGGCGTTCCCGATACGGTGGAGTGTCGATTTGAAATGGTTCTCCTTCATACCATCCTTGTATGCCATCGCCTCAAGGGGGGTGATAAGGCAGAGGCTGCCTTGTCTCAGGATATCTTCGATACATTTGCCGATGATATGGATCGTACCCTGAGGGAGATGGGGGTAGGGGACCTGACTGTTCCCAAAAAGATGAAAAAGATTGGCGCCGCCTTTTACGGGCGTGCTGCTGCTTATGATGTGGCGCTGGATACACGCGATACAGATGCTCTGGTGACGGCTCTGGCGCGCAATATCTATGGCAATGAATCAGAGGCGCAGGCTTCTGCCTTGGCTGTTTATGTCCGCGCTGCCGCGGACCAGTTGAGAGATATTCCTTTTAATGTGCTGGCAAAGGGCGAGTTGCCCCTTGCCGCTCCCGAAAAGTCCTGAGGGTGAGCCATGTCCGATACTGAGCCAACAACCCCCGCGACACCGGCGGCCCCTGCATTGCCGCTGTCGCGCGTCGTGCCCCTTGCCGAGATCGGCCCAAAGGGGCTGGATGTTCACCTGAACGTGGATGATGCAGCACTGCTGGCGTCTTTTGCGCGCCATGTGAACGTTCTGGCCGTTTCAGACTTCCGGGCACAGCTTCATCTCACACATGAGGGGGCAGATGGAATCCATGTCACGGGACGGGTTCTTGCCACAGTGCGTCAGAATTGCGGGGTTTCGCTGGAGCCTTTCGATGCCCCGCTCGATGAAGCCGTAGATGTGCACTTTGTACCGGCAGGCACACCCGTGCCAGCCGAATCGCTGGAGGACGACGAATATGATCCGCCGGACGAAATTCTGGATGGGCGTATTGATGTCGGGGCGTTGAGCCTTGAATTTCTGGCGCTGGGTGTTGATCCCTATCCACGCAAGCCGGATGCAGTATTTGAAGCGCCTCAGGTTGATCCAGAGGCTCTCTCGCCCTTCGCTGCCCTCTCTCGCCTGAAGGATTAAGCCACAAGCATGCGGGCGCAGGGGATGGATAAGGTTGCGATGCGCGCTGGAGACGTTATTGTCCGCCCGCGGGCAATGGAGCGGGGAAACTCCTCTTCCTTGTCGGCGGCAGGGTATGTCAGGGGCAGACATGTGCCGCCGGAAGCATTGCCGCGCATGAGACTGGGCTGTGAGTTCGGGATGTGTTTCAGCCAGACAGGCGGGGCACAAACCCGGAGTGCACGGCTTTCCGCACGTTTGCAGAGATCCGTAGCCGAGATGAAAGCCCGTTTTAGATGACCGCATCCGTCCGCATCGCTGTCGACGCCATGGGGGGAGATCATGGCCCGGAGACGGTTCTTGCCGGAGCGGCGATTGCCCTCGGTCAGCACCCGGATATCTCCTTTGTCCTGTATGGTGACAGCGCCAGGGTGAATGCCGTCTTGGCGGCACATCCCAGGCTGGCAGCCGTTTCAACGGTCATCCATACGGATGTTGTTGTGGGCATGGATGACAAGCCGAGCCAGGCGCTACGTCGCGGGCGCTACAAGTCCTCCATGTGGCGCGCCATTGATGCGGTGAAGCTGAAAGAGGCGGATGCCGCTGTTTCAGCCGGCAACACCGGTGCGTTGATGGCCATGGCGAATTTCAATCTGCGCACCATGCCAGGGGTCAGTCGGCCGGCAATTGCCGCTATCTGGCCCACCCTGAGGGGGGAAAGCGTGGTCCTTGATGTCGGGGCCTCAATTGGTGCCAGCGCCCGCAGCCTTGTCGAAATGGCGATCATGGGATCAGCCATGGCGCGGGTTCTGTTTGATATTGAAAACCCGACAGTTGGCCTGCTGAATGTGGGCGTTGAGGAAATCAAGGGTATTGATGAGGTCAAGGAAGCTGCACGCGTTCTGCGTGAGGAGAAGGTTCCTGTGAACTATCATGGCTTTGTGGAGGGTAATGATATTGGCGCGGGCACCGTGGATGTTGTTGTCACGGAAGGCTTTGCTGGCAATATTGCGCTCAAGACAGCCGAAGGAACTGCCAAGCAGCTGGCCAGTTATCTGCGCAGCGCCATGGGGCGAACCCTGCGGGCCCGCATCGGGTATCTGCTGGCGCGCGACGCATTCCAGATCCTGAAAGAAAAAATGGACCCCCGCCGTTCCAATGGTGGTGTTTTCCTTGGTCTTAACGGTATCGTGATTAAAAGCCATGGCGGGACGGATGCGGAGGGCTTCGCGGCTGCCGTTGATCTCGCCTATGACATGGTGCGCCATCAACTGCTGGCGCGTATCGAAGCCAGCCTTGTCAGCCGCCAGCCATTTGAGACGGCGGCGCAGGCGCTTCAGCCAGCTGGTGCGGAAGGGCAATCGTGAGCGGTATCAGGTCTGTCGTGCGAGGGGTCGGGTCATATCTCCCGGCAAATATTGTCACCAATGCAGAGCTTTCTGAGCGCATTGAGACGTCTGACGAATGGATCGTGCAGCGCACGGGCATTCACCAGCGCCATATTGCCGGTGAGGGAGAGTTCACCTCCCATCTTGGCCTTGCTGCCGCACGCAATGCCCTTGCGGATGCCGGGCTGGAGCCTGCGGATATTGATTTGATCGTGCTGGCGACTTCCACGCCAGACCAGACTTTCCCGGCGACCTCTGCTGTCATTCAGGCTGAACTGGGCATCACCCATGGTGCGGCCTTTGATATTCAGGCGGTTTGCTCAGGTTTTGTATTCGCACTTTCAACAGCGGATGCCCATCTGCGCACCGGTGCCTTCAAGCGCGCACTGGTGATCGGCGCGGAAACCTTCTCCCGCATTCTGGACTGGGATGATCGCGGTACCTGTGTGCTGTTTGGAGACGGTGCCGGAGCAATCGTTCTTGAAGGCGTTCCTGCGGAAGTCGCGGGTCGGAGCGGGGTTTTGACCAACCATCTGCGAACAGATGGCCGCCACCGCGCCAAGCTTTATGTTGATGGCGGGCCATCTTCCACACGCACTGTGGGCCATCTGCGGATGGAGGGGCGCGAGGTGTTCAAGCATGCTGTTGGCATGATCACCGATGTCATCGAGGATGCTTTTGCCGCTACAGGTGAAAATGCGGAAACCATTGACTGGTTTGTGCCGCATCAGGCCAACCGTCGCATCATTGATGCGAGCGCCCAAAAGCTGGGAATTGCAACGGACAAGGTTGTCGTGACCGTGGACCGGCATGGGAACACCTCTGCGGCCTCGATTCCCCTCGCTCTTGATGCCGCAGCCAAGGATGGTCGCATCAAGAAGGGAGATCTTGTGCTGATCGAGGCCATGGGTGGCGGATTCACCTGGGGCTCCGCCTTGCTGCGGTGGTAATGTAGAAGGGCGTTGACCGGACTTGTGGCACGTGTCTAGTCTTCAAGGACTGGGATAAACTCCCATCTGGCAGGCGGATTCGCCGAAACTAGAGCGGTTAGGATGCCGGAAAGAAGCCTTTCCGGTTTGGAGCAATCTTAAAGAAGTCAGGAAGACACATGGCTGGTCGGACTGTGACACGCGCGGATTTGTGCGAGGCCGTTTATCAGCAGGTGGGGCTGTCCAGAACAGAGTCCGCCGGGCTTGTGGAGCTGGTACTGAAGGAGATTGCCGACTGTCTGGTGGAAGGAGAGACGGTGAAGCTCTCGTCTTTCGGCTCCTTTGTTGTGCGGGATAAAGGCCGCCGTATCGGTCGCAACCCCAAGACGGGTGAAGAGGTGCCTATCGAGCCACGCCGGGTTATGGTGTTCAAGCCCTCCTCAATCCTCAAGAACCGCATCAATGGCATTGCATCGGATGGTTCTGAAAAGGACTAGACTGCTACAGTCACTTTGCTTGCGCGTATTTGGGAGGCCTTTTGCCTAACAGGCCCCCGGCAAGTGGTCATTCAGCAAGATTCAGGAAGGTCGTGCAGGTTCTGCATGGCCTTCCATAAGTTATGAGGGCGGGACACAGTGGTCGAGGCGCGAGAGAGCGAAAAGGATCCGGATGCTTTCCGCACGATTAGTGAGGTGGCCGACGAGCTTTCGTTGCCGCAGCATGTCCTGCGCTTTTGGGAAACCCGCTTTCATCAGGTCAAGCCTGTAAAAAGGGCAGGGGGGCGCCGGTTTTATCGTCCCGAAGATGTGGACCTGCTGCGAGGCATTCGCCGTCTTCTTTATGAAGAAGGCTTTACCATCAAGGGCGCACAGAAAATCCTGAAGGATCAGGGCATCCGGCATGTGCAGGATCTTGGCATCGAAGGCGATGTTGCGGTGATCCGGAATAATGCCGAGGATATTCGCACTCCGCCCTCTGAAGGCAAGTCATTTGGCGGGCTTCTCGGCTTGCTGCCCTTGCGACGTGGCAAGTCGCAAGAGGAGCAGCGCCATGAACCTCTCCCGACTCTGGACGAGCCTCATCTTCCCTTTGATGAGCTGGGGCCACTGGATGATTTTGCCCCTGAAAATGAGGAAACTCAGCCAGCTCCTCCGCGCAGTAGAGGCACGTCCCAACGTGTAGAGGAGAGGCGGTTTGACGGCTCTGTGTATGAAGAGAGAATCGTCGAGGAACGGCGGTTTGAACGTGAAGCTGTACGCCCGCCAGAGGTTGTGGCCCAGCCCCTTCATGACAGCCTCCAGCATGATGATACGCCCTATTCGGATTTCGTGAATGAGGAGCCTCATCAGCCTCCTTCGCCATCATTCGCTCCGGAACCCGTACGGGACAGCCGCTCCGGAGGACGTCAACGTATTGAACCGGCACTGCAAACACGCCCCAGCCGAGGCCCTGCGGCACATATTGCCAGCCCCGCACGGCCAGAGTTTCAGGACACCCTGCTGCCCTTCATGGATGACTTCTCTCAAAATGAAGTTGCATCAGAGTCGCTGGAAGAGCGTATTCGCCGCTTGAAAGAGCATGAGCAGCGCCGTACCCCGCCGGTACAATCAGGAGAAGAGGGGCCGCCTGCGGAATATGTCCCTCAAAGACACCGGCAGAGAAGCGCTGCTGAGGCGGAGCAGGGCGTACAGCGGTATGAAGAGGAGATGGAAGATGACCTTCCCTCTCTCGTGCGGGGTGTTTCTCGCGAAAAGCCTCAGGAGCCGCATATGGCAGATGAGCATGAGAGTGCCCATATAGCTCCCCCGACGCCATCACGGTTGCGCGCCCAAAGCCACGATCCCGCTTCTCACGGTTCGCCGCACCATGCCGGTTTCGACAATAAAGAGACGGGCCATTTCGATTCACGCAGCCAGAACAGTTCATATTTAGCGGATTCAGGGCCGCGGCCGTTGCACCCGGCAGTGCCGGAGACACAGACACCGCCGCGTCGGTTTGGCCCCTTTACTGAGCCGGTGGTTGAGGAATTCGAAATCGAACCCGTAGACATGCGCCGTGCGCCAGATGGCCGCCCCGTATGGGAAGAGCGCAGGAACTGGGAGGAAGAGTACCCAGATCCTCGCCTTCAGCAGAGGGCACATCCTGCGCAGCCGCGCTCGGAGCGACAGCCGCCTGCTGCAGCTCCTCGTATGCGCTATGGCATGGAGCATCACGACTCACTCTATTCCCCCGCCCCACACCAGCCCCCTCCATATGGGGAAGGGCGGTGGGTGATGGGGCAGGGGGTGATGCCTGTGCTTTCCCGGGAGGATGTCCATCGCCTACAGGCAGCGCTCTATGAGTTGAGCGAATGCCAAAGGCTGATGGAGGGTCTTCTCGTTGACGAAAAGGACTGAGAGGCGATGTCGCCCATCTCAGTGAATAACTGAAAGCGAAACATGGGTCAGGCCCTGCTTGGTAAAGCCAAGATGGTGGGCCGCTGCGCGTGAAACATCAATGACACGTCCACGTATAAAGGGACCCCGGTCATTAATGCGGACCACAACGGTGCGGCCATTTTTCAGGTTTGTTACCCGAACCTTGGTGCCAAATGGCAAGGAGCGATGCGCTGCTGTCATCGCTTCCGGATTAAATCGCTCACCATTCGCTGTTCGCTGACCCTGCCAGTAAAAAGAAGCGATACCGGTGGGAATGTCTGCGAGAGCCGGGCGCGTGCCCCATAAGCCGGCCATCAGGCCCAGCGCTGCGCAAGACAGGACCACACTTCGTTTCATCCGTTCAACCTTCCAGCTGTTATGCATGGCGGTTCGAATGACGTGAGACTTTGTTGAGAATGTCACCTATATGGGGTGAATAAGGGGCGGCGCGCCCAAAAATTGCCTTGCTTTATTCTGTGGGCGCCTGTTTGAAGTGAATTTTCCACAGATTCTCAGGCGGTTGGCTGCTGGCCTACAGGATTTCCCTTGTGTTACCTTGGTGCATACTTTAAAGCTTCGCATCAAGTCGGAGCGTAGCGCAGCCCGGTAGCGCACTAGTCTGGGGGACTAGGGGTCGTGGGTTCAAATCCCGCCGCTCCGACCATTTTCTGAAATAACATCTCGGTTAACTCTATGCCTTTCAAGGCTAGAGTGCCGATGTTTTTTCATTGCGGAAGCGACCCTGGAGCCCGCACTCACCCCAAAAACCTGTGTCCATATGGCCCCTGTATGAAGGGGCGTTGAAACTTGTATCCATATGGATCAGGGTAGGCCACACGCTGGGCTGTCGAGGACGTTATGTCTCTTACTATCACGATACTTGGGTGCGGCTCTTCCAGTGGCGTGCCACGTGTAGGGCAGGGGTGGGGAGAATGTGACCCGCTTAATCCTCGCAATCGGCGACGGCGATGCTCCATTCTGGTTGAGAGGCGCGGTCCACAAGGCATAACCTCCGTTTTGGTTGATACGTCCCCGGATTTGCGGGAGCAGCTTCTGGATGCAGAAGTCAGCCATCTGGATGCCGTGCTGTTTACGCATGCTCATGCAGACCACACCCATGGAATAGATGATCTGCGCCCCTTGTTCTTGATGAATGGCAAGCGCATTGACGCTTATGGCGACAGGGACACATTGGATGCCCTTAAAAAGCGGTTTGGGTATTGCTTTGAGACGCCACAAGGAAGTTCATATCCTCCCATTCTGCGCGCCCACATGTTTCAGCATGGGGAACCTATTGCCATAGAGGGTGCGGGCGGTGTCATTCAGACTATGCCATTCTTGCAGCACCATGGCGATATTGACTCTTTCGGCTTTCGCTTTGATGGGGTGGCCTATTCAAGTGATGTGAATGGAGCGCCTGAAGATAGCCTTCTGCTACTGGAGGGCTTGGATGTGTGGATTATTGATGCGCTGCGCTTTCGTCCGCATCCATCCCACTTTTGCGTGCAGGATGCACTGGATCATATCGCGCGCATGAAACCACGCCGTTCCGTTCTGACAAACCTGCATACAGACCTTGATTATGAGACACTTCGGCAAATGCTGCCTAAAGATATTAAGCCGGCTTATGATGGCATGAAGATCGAAGTGCCGAGCCCTCATTAACCACACCTATATCGCGTCATTTAGCGCAACTCAATCAAATTTAGTTCCATAATATATCTTCTGCGAATTCTGAGTTGATGGATTTATATGTGCGCCTTCAAGCCTCTAGACCTTGTTCGAGGTTTCAGGGATGCGACTGGAAAAGACCGGCTTGATATCCAGAAACGGGGTGCCATCCAGGCAGTCGAGGCCTCTTACATGAAGATAGGCGCCTTTTTCCGTCACCTTCATATCCAGCAACCTCAGGGTTGAGGATGCGATAGGGTTCGGCCGAACTGGAGAACGTAGCGCAAAAGTTGCACGCTTCGTGGCAAGTTCTGCACTGCCCTGCCCCGGTCGTTGCAAAACCAGATCGCGGCGCGCCTGATGCATCCAATATAGCAACTGAATGTGCGTATATGCCTCAAGTCCACAGAGCGCATCAGACCAGCGCGGTGCCAGCTCCAGTATGCACTCTGGCCCATTCTCCGGATCACCCTGACGCGGACAAGCAGAACGTTCGGTCCAGGGCGTATGTGCGTAGCCGATAAAAAAGAGACCTGCATCAAATTTATCCGGCAAAATAAGCGTCTTCTCACCGGGGCGCAGAGGCGTCTCGGCGTGCAGTTCTTTGAGCTTTTCAATCAGGTCCATTGGAAGCCTCGCTTGTCCGCATCTCGTTCCGTCGTCTGCGACAATGCTCTATAAACCGAAAATCCAGATAACAAGGATGCTGTTATGGCCGATTCCCGAGATATTGCGCGCCTGATTGAGATTATGGCCGCACTGCGCGCACCTGAAACGGGGTGCCCTTGGGATATAGAGCAAACCTTTGAAACGATCATACCTTACACGCTGGAAGAGGCCTATGAAGTTGCTGATGCCGTGGCACGCAATGACAAGGATGATCTGTGTGAAGAGCTCGGTGACCTTCTGTTGCAGGTTGTCTTTCATGCCCGCATGGCCGAGGAGGCTGGCCACTTTGCCTTTGAGGATGTAGTTGAAGCCATCAACCAGAAAATGGTTCGGCGGCACCCGCATGTTTTCGGAGATGCGCGGGACCTTTCTCCAGAAGCTGTGAAAGGCTTGTGGGAGCAAATCAAGACGCAGGAAAAGAAGGAGCGGGCGGTACGCCGCACGGCTGCCGGCCTGCTGCCCAAAGCGGAGGAAAAAGGTCTTCTTTCCAGCGTGCCCCTGCCCTTTCCTGCTTTGACACGTGCGCTCAAATTACAGGAAAAAGCGGGCTCTGTCGGGTTCGACTGGCAGGATGCAGGTGCCGTTCTTGCCAAAATCCGCGAAGAAACCGATGAAGTCGCAGAGGCGTTTGATGTGGGCGGAATCGAAGCCATTCGCGATGAAATTGGCGATCTTCTATTTGCGGTCGTCAATCTGGCGCGCCATGCCGGGGTAAACCCGGAAACCGCCCTGCGCGGGACAAATGACAAGTTTGTTCGCCGCTTCTCTCATATTGAGAACAGCCTGAATTCTAAAGGGCGTTCCCCTGCTGAAGCACATCTGGATGAGATGGAGGCGCTGTGGGAGGAAGCCAAACTGAAAGAGCGCGCCTGATGAGGCGTTGCGGCGCGCTCTTTAGCCCTCCCTGCCCATGTCATCGCATGAGCAGGGAGTTTTTAGTCGGCTGAATATATGTTGCTTTCGCCCTCAACATATACGCTTTCAGCCCCGAAGCGGCGGATGACCAAGGGGGCCCGTTCTGGAAGAATGCGCAACTTCACGCAGATGCTTCCGCCCTCTTCCAGACTATGCCGCTCCAGAACATCTCCCTGACGATAGAGCCAGCTCAGCCCCTCGCCATCGCTGGCAGCAAGCTCAACCCTTAAAAGGGTATGGTGAGCTGTAATATGCTGCTCAACCCGGGTGAGAAGAGCTTTTGCCCCTGCCCCCGTAAGAGCTGAAACGGCAATGGGGCCTTCATGGCTGTCATGGCGTTCCAGCTGGTTTTCGCGCCCTTCAAGCTCTTCAGCGGAAAGACGGTCGATCTTGTTCCAAATATCCAGAACCCGTCCGCTCGCCGTTGGCTCGATCCCCAGACTGGAGAGCACATCCATCACGTCCTGAGCCTGCGCTTCGGCATCCGGGTGCGAAATATCTCGCACATGCAGAATAAGATCCGCCTCCAGCACCTCTTCCAGTGTGGCGCGAAAAGCCGCAACAAGTTGAGTGGGCAGTTCGGAGATGAATCCCACCGTATCGGAGAGAATGATGGGTGTGCCGTGCGGCAGCTTCACAACGCGCAAGGTGGGGTCCAGCGTGGCGAAGAGCAAGTCTTGCGCCATGACCTCGGCTCGTGTCAGGCGATTGAACAGGGTGGACTTTCCGGCATTGGTATAGCCCACCAAGGCAACCACCGGGTAAGGAACACGCTTGCGGCTGGCCCGATGCAGGCCGCGGGTGCGCTTCACCTGTTCCAGATCTTTTTCAATCCGCACAATGCGCTCGCCGATCATGCGGCGGTCAGCCTCAATCTGGGTTTCGCCCGGTCCTCCAAGAAACCCAAACCCACCTCGCTGGCGCTCCAGATGCGTCCATGAGCGCACCAGACGGGAGCGCTGGTAATTGAGGTGGGCAAGCTCCACCTGCAATGCACCTTCACGCGTGCGCGCGCGCTTGCCAAAAATTTCCAGGATCAGCGCCGTACGATCCACGACCTTGGTGGACCAGGCTCTTTCAAGATTGCGCTGCTGAACCGGCGTCAATGCAGCATCGAAGAAGACAAGCTCAATGCCTTGCTCGCGCACAATGCTGGCCAGTTCATCCACCTTGCCGCCACCGAGATATGTGGCGGGGCGAATTTCGGAAAGAGGGGCAAGCCCGGAATAAACCACATCCAGTTCAATGGCTGCAGCCAGCCCCACAGCCTCTTCCAGCCGCGCCTCTGGGGAGCGGCGCTCAGGGGTGCCACGTTGGGCCCTGCGCGAAAGCGCCGGCGTTATAACGGCACAGCGCGTGGGTTGCACACGGTGATCAACGCCAGAGCCTTCATCCCCGGCGTTCTTCACATCATTATCATTCAGGCTCTCGGCCGGATCACGTGCCACCGGGGTCAGCTCTTGTCCGCTCCCTCATCGGTCGGGTCGAAGAGTTGCACGGGCTGGCCGGGCATGATGGTGGAGATTGCGTGTTTGTAGACAAGCTGGGAATGTCCATCACGACGCAACAGCACGCAGAAATTATCAAACCATGTCACCACGCCCTGCAGCTTCACCCCATTGACGAGAAAAATGGTGAGAGGCGTCTTTGTCTTGCGCACATGATTGAGAAACGTGTCCTGAAGATTTTGCGTCCGTTCCGCCGCCATTTTCGTATCCGTTTTTTTCGGCATGATGTCCACGCGCCACACGCAGAAATAGCAAAGCCGCCCGTGGAGATTATTCAGCTAAGATGACACAGCCCTTGGGCAGTGCAATAGTCTTTTGCCATGCAGCAAGGTTCAGCGCTCTCATAGCTCATTCTGCAAAATCGTGAAAGCGCTCCCGCAAACGGGTCGCGATGGGGCCGGGCCTGCCCGTGCCGACAGGCACTCCATCCAGCTTCACCACGGGCATCACAAGCGCGGTTGCAGCTGTATTGAAGGCTTCGATCGCATCATGCGCCTCTTCCAGAGTGAAGGGGCGCTCCTCCACGCTGAAGCCCAGCGCTGCCGCCTCTTCCAGAACAACGGTGCGGGTGATGCCGCGCAAAATGCCAAAATCAGCGGGTCTGGTAACCAGAACGTTCTTCCTTGTCACAATCCAGGCATTGCTGGAGCCGCCTTCCGTGACGAAGCCCTGCGCATCCACAAACCAGACCTCACGCGCACCTGCTTCCCGGGCGGCCTGTTTGGCCAGCACATTGGGCAACAGGCCAACAGTCTTTATATCCACACGCGCCCAGCGGGTTTCCGGTTGGGAGATCACGGCGATGCCGGTCGCTGCCAGCGCTTGGGCAGCCGCACGGCTGGAGCTTCGGGATGTGACAACGATACCGGGCGCTGTACCGGCTGCCGGGAAAAAATGGTCTCTCGGTGCTACGCCGCGCGTCACCTGAATATAGACGATGCCCTCCCGAACGCGGTTCCGCAGGATAACCTGCTTCAGCACGATCTCGAGTGCCTGCCGGGTCATGGGGGCGGTTATGCGCAGCTCGGAAAGTGAACGCTCCAGCCTGTCCATATGTCGCCGCAGGTCCACCATGCGGCCACCACGCACCTCGCAGACCTCATAAACTCCATCTGCAAACTGGTAGCCGCGATCCTCGATATGAACTGTTGCAGCGCCATGCGGCACATAACGACCATTGACATAGGCAAAGCGGGACATGACATGCGCCTTGAGAGTTGCGACGTAAATCAATATAACTCAAAGAGATAGAGCATTTTCCTGATACGGGAAACAAGGGAAGTGCCTTAGGGGCGCCAGAAAGCAAAATGAATGGTGACGAGGAGACCAATGATTTCCAGCCTCCCGGCCACCATGGCCAGCCCGGCAACAATGACAGAGCCTGCCGGCAAGCTTGAAAGGGGTGGCCAGCCCATATTGGCGGCATCATAAATGGGGCCGGTATTGCTGACCACAGCTGCCGCAGCCACCAATGCCGCTTCAATGCTGGGCAGGCCCGGAGCAAGGGCCATGATGCACAGGCCGAAAACGGCAAACAGGGTGGCCATTGCAACCCAGACCCCCCGCATGGTCGAGGATATGCCGCCTTCCGCAAAGGCCACGGGCTGGGCAAGATTGGGGTAAACCAGCCGCAGCAAATCCCCCCGCGCACGCAGAAGCATGGAGCGCAGGCGCATGATTTTCAGTCCGCCGGTTACAGAAAGTGCTCCACCACCCAGTAGCGCTACAAATAACACGAGAATCAAGGGGAGGTTCTGATACGTGCCATCATCCGGCCCGATGCCGCTGGTGGAAATGAGGGAGGCTGCCGTGAACAGCCCGTCGCGCAGCGCCTCAAGGGCCTGTGGGCTGGTTGTACGGAACATGACAGCTCCAAGCCCTATGCCAAGAATGCCCCAATAAATGAGCAGTATCAGGCTTTCTTTCTGTTCTGGCGAGTTGTTCACGCGCCGGGAGAAAAGCGCGCGGTGCCAGAGAACACTCGTTGCGGCCCATAGCATGAAGGGCATCAGCAGCCATTTGGGGGCCTGATCCACCTCCAAGGCAATTTGCGCCTCTGGTGGCAGATGGGCACCGGCTGAGGCGACCGCCGAGGCGAGGGTGAAGCAGACATAGATGCTTTGCCCATTGATGAGCAGCGCCAGAAAGCAGGCGACAGTGCCCCCCAGATAGAGCGGCACAATCTGGCGCATTACACTGCGCAGGTCCACCACATCAGGCATCATCCCGCCCCGCGGGGTGCGATCGGGCAAGCCTCCAAGGCCGGTTGGTGCCAGAACGGCGATAACGGAAGCCAGAGTCAGCAGACCGCCACCCCATTGCAGCAGGGCAAACCAGACATAAAGGCTTCTTGGCCCGTCTTTCACCGCAGTTATGCCTGTTGCGGTGAAGGCCGAGACGCTTTCAAGCCATGCGGCAAGGGGAGTCAGCCCGGAGACCGCCGCGACGGAGGGCATGATGACCACAGGCAGGGCCAGCCACAGAAGGGAGAGACTGAACAGACCATCCATCCTGCGGAAGCGCAGTGAGCTGCCTTCCGTGGTGAAACGCATTGCGCCACCCAGAAAGATGCACAGCATGGATGTGATCATATATATCGAGACGTGCTCCTCACCGCCGCGCACGGCAACAAGCGCTGGAATCAGGGCCGTGCCGCCAATGACGATCAGTGCGCTGGAAAGCGGGCGGGCGAGATGGTTCATGGCGCGAGCCGCTCAGAAGAACTCAAGCGCGACACGGAACATTTGCTCCACCCGCTTGATCCGTTCGGCCAGTGCAAACAGAACCACCCTGTCATGGGCGCGGATCACCAGATCCCCGCGCGGTTGCAGAACCTTGCCATCACGCAGGATCGCGCCAATGCGCACGCCATCCGGCAGTTTGAGGTCGCGCAGCGCTTTACCCACAAGCGGTGAGGTTTCAAGAGCTTCAGCCTCGATGATTTCGCCCGAGCCATCCAGCAGGGCGTGAACTCCGCAAATGCGTCCGCGACGGACATGCTGGAGCACCCTGGAAACTGTAATCTGACGCGGGTTCACATGGGCATCAATGCCGAGCCCGCGCGCAAAGGCGGCGTAACCCTGTTCGTTCAGCAGGGACAGGATGCGGCGTGCGCCAATCTGCCGGGCCAGAAGGCAGGAGAGAATATTGATGCGGTCATCATTCGTCAGCGCAACCATGATGTCAGCTTCGCCGACTCCGGCCTCATCCAGTATCGAGCGTTCAAGCGCATCGCCATTCAGCACAAGAACCCTGTTCGTTGCTTCGGCAATAGCTTGCGCGCGTTCTTTCTCATGTTCGATGAGCGTGATCTTCGCCTGCGGGTTGCGCTTTTCCAGTTCACGCGCAACATAAAAGCCGATATTTCCGCCCCCCGCGATGACGATCCTCTGGCTTGGCACCTCATTGCATCCAAAAAGCTCAAGCATACGCTCGACCTTATCTGCTTCCGCAACAAAATAGGCGATATCGCCTGCATTCAGCTGGTCCATCGCCGTGGGCACAATGGTGCGGCCATTTCGATTGATCGCGACAATGGTTGCATCACGATCCGGAAACAGGTCTGTGAGCTGTTGCAGAGGCGTATTCAGGATAGGGCACTCTTCCGCGCAGATCACACCAGCCGCGACGACTGCGCCCCCCGCAAAAGAGACGGTGTCGATTGCACCGGGCAGGGAAAGCCGCCGCAGCACCATTTCCCCGACCTCAATCTCCGGGGAAATCACGACATCAATGGCCAAATGCTCGCGTGAGAACAGGTCGCTCCATTCCTGTGCGAGATAGGTCTGCGCACGAATACGGGCGACTTTGGTGGGGACATTGAACAGGGCATGCGCAATCTGGCATGCGACCATGTTCACTTCATCATGAAGGGTCACCGCAATCAGCATGTCTGCCTGATCTATGCCGGCACGAACCAGCACATCAGGGTGTGCGCCCCAGCCCACAATGCCGCGCACATCCAGTTGCTCTGTCACCATCTGGATTCGATGCGGGTCGGAATCAATAATGGAAACATCGTTGTGCTCGGCGGCAAGACGTTCGGCGATGCCGAAGCCAACCTGCCCTGCTCCGCAGATCACAACGCGCATGATGTTCCCCTTGCTTGCCGTCGACCAGAAGCGAACCACCGGCAGACCCAACCTGCTTCAGGTTGGCAAGCTATGCCGCTGAGAGGCAATTGACGAGTCCATGCAGCGCAGATCTGCACAGCCCCATCAGGATGTCCCGTCATGCCGGGTTGAGAATATCAGCGGTTCAGAAACTCCAGTTCCGGGATCTCAAGAAACTCGACATCTCCCGATTCGTAGCCCTTCAGTCCACACAGGAATTGCCCAACCTGCCGGCTGACAAACACGCCGGGAGACTGCCCACCACCCATGAAAAAATAAAGCGTCCGCCCGGCAATCGGCCCCATCTGTCGATCAGATGCGGGAATGACCTGAGGCTTGGCCGCAACTGTCGCAGTCAGGTGAATGGCCGTGACCCAGCCTTTTTCCCGCCGATAGGGGGCATATTCCGGTGTGATGCGCGCCGTGATGTCACGCAGATCCGCCCATTGCTCTCCGCCCAGAGGCTGGCAATAGGTGCGGAAAGCTGCAATCGCCTGCTCGATCTCTTCCGGTGTATAAATTGACTGGTTGCCTGTCACACGGAAAGCAGGTGGTTCCGGGGCAGCATCAGGCGTCTGGGTTTTACCCTGCGCCTGCGCGGGTGCATCGCCGGGGAGTGTCGTGGAAGGTGCGGGTTGAGGCTCCTGAGCCTGCAAGGGCAGGGTGCTGATGGCCAGCGCCAGAAGAGCCTGCCCTACCCGCTTCATGTCGAATATGGCCATCTCAGCCCACTCCCAGTGCCTTGAGCTTACGGTGCAGGGCCGAACGCTCCATGCCGACGAATTCCGCCGTGCGGGAGATGTTGCCCCCAAAACGGCTGATCTGTGCGGCCAGATATTCCCGCTCAAACACTTCGCGCGCCTCTCGCAGCGGCAGCCCCATGAGATGCTCGCCACCATTGCCATTCGGCAGGCTTGGCACCATTGCCCCAACATCCGGGGGCAGCATGGAGGCTGTGATGGTGCCTTCAGGGTCACCTCCAGCCAGAATCAGCAGCCGCTCCACATTGTTGCGAAGCTGGCGCACATTTCCCGGCCAGTCATGAGACTGAAGCACCGCCATCGCATCATCCCCGATGGGGCGGCGTGGCATGCCCGTGGACTGGGAAATCGTATCCACAAAAAACTCCACCAGATGCGGCACGTCTTCCCGCCGTTCAGCCAGAGGCGGCACACGCACCGGCACCACCGAGAGCCGGTGGTAGAGATCCTCCCGGAAATGCCCGCGCGTAATTTCCTCTTCCAGATTGCGGGCACTGGAGGAAATGATGCGGACATCCACACTGATGCGCTCGTTGGAGCCAACGCGTGAGAAGGTTTGTTCCACCAATACGCGAAGCACACGGCTCTGGGTTTCACGCGGCATATCGGCCACTTCATCAAGGAAGATGGTGCCGCCATGCGCCTCTTCCAGTGCCCCGCGCTTGCCCTCGCGCCCCTCACCCTCTGCAACGCCGAACAGCTCGACCTCCAGTCGCTCAGGCGTGATTGCCGCCGAGTTCAGAACCACGAAAGGCCCTTGCGAGCGCGCCGAACTGGCGTGGATCATGCGGGCCGTCAGTTCCTTGCCAGAACCGGAGGGGCCTACAATCAGGATACGGCTATTGGTTGGTGCAACCCGCTCAATGGTATTGCGCAACTGCTGAATGGCACTGGACTGCCCGACCAGAGAGCGAGCGTTTGGAGTCAGTTGCTTGAGTTCTTTCAACTCCCGCTTCAGGCGCAATGTTTCGAGCGCCCGTTCAGCAACCATCACCAGACGGTCAGCATTAAAGGGCTTTTCGATAAAGTCGTAGGCCCCGCGCTTGATAGCCGCCACAGCCGTTTCGATATTCCCGTGACCTGATATCATCACGACTGGAATATCCGGATGCTGGGCCTTGATCTCATTGAGCAATTCAAGCCCGTCAAGGCGGCTGCCCTGAAGCCAGATGTCCAGAAAGATGAGGTTGGGGCGACGGGATGAAATGGCTGCAATTGCGCTGTCGGCATCGCGTGCCGTACGTGCGCTATAGCCCTCATC
Organism: Xanthobacter sp.; assembly: GCA_034676585.1. GTDB lineage: Bacteria > Pseudomonadota > Alphaproteobacteria > Rhizobiales > Xanthobacteraceae > Xanthobacter. The sequence goes on from JAUCBY010000001.1 coordinate 1,245,835, forward strand.
TTCCAGAATGCCGGCCACCAGTTCGCCGATATCGGCTTCGTCATCGACGATGAGAATGTCCATGGCCATGTGTCAGGCCCTCCCGGCTTCTGTTGTGCCTGCAGTCTTGGCGCCCGTTTCCACGGGCTGCCCATCGACGCGCAGGTAAAGACGAATCCACGCTCCGCGCCCTTCCGGGGAGTCCTGAAGCTGGATGGAGCCGCCATGCTCTTCCATAATCTTTCCAACGATGGCGAGGCCAAGCCCCGTCCCTTTTTCGCGTGTGGTCACATAAGGCTCCAGAAGGCGGCTGCGCTGATCCTTGGGCAGCCCCATGCCATTGTCTGTAATGTCGATAACGAGGTTCTCTCCCACCTGTTCCGCCTTGACATGGATGCGCCCCTGCCCTCGAACATTTTCTGGAACTGCATCAATGGCTTCTGTGGCATTCTTAAGGAGATTTGTGAGTGCCTGTGAAACAAGGCGCCGGTCAAATCTGGCCGGCATCCGGTCCGGCAGCTCTATTTCAAACTCCACCGACGGGTAGCCCACACGCATCAGGAACACGGTCTGCCGGATTGTTTCCGCCATGTCCTGCGCATCCACCACCGGCTTGGGCATACGGGCAAAGGAGGAGAACTCATCCACCATGCGGCCGATATCCCCCACCTGTCGGATGATCGTATCCGTGCACTGATCAAACACCTCACGATCCTGAGTGATGTGCCGCCCGTATTTGCGTTTCAGCCGTTCGGCCGAAAGCTGGATGGGGGTTAGCGGATTCTTGATCTCATGGGCGATGCGCCGCGCCACATCCGCCCATGCGGCGGTGCGCTGGGCATTCACCAGTGCCGTAATGTCATCCAGCGTGACCACCCAGCCATGGTCACCCTCGGCAGACTGCTCGGTGGTTACCCTTACGGCCAGAATGCGCTCACGGCCATTATGCTGAACGGTGATATGACCCTGAACAATCCGCTCGCCAGCCTTCTCCGCATCAGCCAGCAGCGCAGCGGTTTCCGGCACCACCTCTGCCAGCTTGCGCCCGAGAGCCTCAGCCTCGCAGACACCCAGAAGACGCTCGGCAGAACGATTGGCAATCGTCACCCGCTCATCGGCATCAAGGCCAATCACCCCGGCCCCAACACCAGCCAGAACCGCTTCCGTAAAGCGTCGGCGGCTGTCGATCTGATCGCGGGCACGCACAATGTCATTGCGCTGGGTCTTCAACTCGGCGGTCATGTTGTTGAAGGTCTCGCCCAGCGTGGCCAGATCACCTTCAGCCTTGTGGACGGGAACCTGCACATCCAGATTGCCCGCCGCCACCCGGTCTGCCGCCCACATCAGCCGGCGGATAGGTGCCACCAGCCATTTGGAGAAGTTGATACCCATCCACATGGCTGACAACAGCACGATGAGCGTGATGAGCGCATACATGATGGCGAAGGCAAGCTGCACATTAAAGCGGCGCTCTTCCAGCTCCCGATAATCGTTCAGTGTGTCACTGGTGACCTTGAGGAAGCCGATGACACGCGGATCAATCGGGCGTGCGACATACAGATACTGATCATTGAATCCCGGCAGCGGCACCACGGCGCTGACGAAATCGGCATCTGAAGGCAGGTAGATGATGGGCTGGTCCGCCTCGGCCTCATTGATCGCGATATTGGCAGGCACCAGATATTCACGCTCCGTGCGTAAATCGGCCCGCTGCACAACAGAAAGATCGCGCTCAATGATCTGTGCGCCGGGCACATTGCGCAGGGCGGCCTGGGCCGTCAAAATTTCCCGGAACTTCTTTGGATCACTCTCGGACAGTTCCTTGAGGCGTGAGAGATCCTTCGACATGGCGAGCACATCGCCGCGAATGGAAAGGGCGTGCTCGCGCACATAAGCCTGCGCAACAGAACCCGCTGTCGCCACGATGTCCTGCGTGCGGGATGCGAACCAGCGATCCAGACTCCGGTCGAGTGTCAGGCTGGCCACCACCGCGACCACCAGTGCCGGCACCACCGCGACCACTGCAAACAGCCCGACAATGCGGACATGCAGGCGGGCGGCCGCCCTGCCCTTCACCCTCGCCCGCAAGATGCGCCACACCTCCGTGGCAATAATCACCAGAAGCACCAGCCCCGCGACACCACAGATTGCCAGTGTGGTCACAACGACCTCTGGCGTGGGCACGATAGAGGTGAGCCCCATCAGGATCAGAAACGTTGCCACCGCCGAAGCCAGCGCAAGCGCCATCACCGCCGGAACCAGCATGCGAGCAAACAGGCTGCGCCTGCGCTGTAACAGGGCTGGCCCCTCATTGGCCGGCGGGTTCGTCATGCTTTCGATAGCCCTTTACTCCGATGGCGGCGCGCAGATGCGCCATGAGATCACGGGTGATGCAGTGATATGACACTGGTGCAAAAATGTGACATTGCGCGCCACGAATTGAATTTACATCTGCCATTCTCATAAATAGGTATCTAGGTAGGTCTTTCGCCCATCGGAATGCACAAAAAAGACCGGGCACCAGAAGGGTGCCCGGTCTTTTTTGTGCAGAATAAGCGCGTGAACCGATCAATCTATCGATTGGTTCGGATCACCGGCAAATCCAGATCGCGAATCTTCTTGCGGAGCGTATTGCGGTTCAGGCCCAGCAATTCCGCCGCCTTGATCTGGTTGCCCCGTGTTGCCGCAAGGGATGCGGACAGCAGCGGGTATTCCAGATCCCTCAGAATGCGATGATAGAGACCGGGCGGAGGCAGGTTGTCTCCAAATCCGGCGAAATAGGCATTGAGATGCCGTTCCACAGATGCCGCCAGTGTCGCATCCCCTGCCCCATCCTCTCCGGAAACAGTGGGCTGATTCTCGGAAAGCTCGGCATCAATGATGGCGGTGGTGATGACATCCTGCGGATAAAGCGCAGACAGACGGCGCACCATGTTTTCCAGCTCGCGCACATTGCCCGGCCAGCGATACCGCTTCAGCTTGTCCATGGCTGCGGCATCAATTTGCTTGGTCGGCAAACCTTCCCGCCCGATCAGGTGGAAAAAGTGTCGCATCAGGTCCGGCACATCTTCAGAGCGCTCGCGCAGGGGTGGCAGGCGCAGGGGCACCACATTCAGGCGGAAGAACAGATCCTCGCGGAACAGCCCCTGCTGGATCAGCGTGCGCAGATCCTTGTTGGTGGCTGCGATGATGCGCACATCGGTCTTGATCGGCGTGCGCCCGCCAACGGTGGTGTATTCGCCTTGCTGAAGCACACGCAGAAGGCGTGTCTGCGCCTCCATCGGCATATCGCCGATTTCATCCAGAAACAGGGTGCCGCCTTCCGCCTGCTCAAAGCGGCCAGGATTGCGGGCCGTTGCGCCGGTAAAGGACCCCTTCTCATGGCCAAACAGTTCGCTTTCGATGAGATCGCGCGGAATGGCTGCCATATTGATGGCCACGAACGGACCACTGCGGCGCTTGCCATAATCATGCAGCGCGCGAGCGACCAGCTCCTTGCCCGTACCGCTCTCACCCACAATCATGACCGTGAGGTCGGTCTGCATCAGGCGGGCAAGCAGGCGGTAGATTTCCTGCATGGCGGCAGAGCGGCCCACCAGCGGGATATTCTCCTGCTCCTCATGGGACAGGCCGCTGGAATGCCCCTTGCGCGGCTCTGCAAGCGCGCGCCCGACAATGGAGGTGAGCTCCTTCAGGTCAAACGGCTTGGGCAGATATTCATATGCCCCGCGCTCTGAGGCCCGAATGGCTGTCATGAAGGTGTTCTGCGCACTCATGACGATGACCGGCAAATCCGGCCTCAGCCGCTTGATCCGGGGAAGCAGATCAAAGGCGTTTTCATCTGGCATGACCACATCGGTGATGATGAGGTCGCCATCGCCCTGGCTGACCCAACGCCAGAGGGTGGCCGCGTTTCCACAGGAGCGCACATCATACCCTGCACGGGACAGGGCCTGATTGAGCACTGTGCGGATCGCGGCGTCATCATCTGCGACAAGTATGCTTCCGCTCGGCATAGAGGACCCTCATCTGGATTCTGCGGTCATGCTCCTGCTGCGTACATGGGCAGGAGCACGCGGAATGTGGTGCGACGCGGCTGGCTCTCGCATTCGATCAGCCCACCATGGTCGCCTATTATCTTGGCAACCAATGCAAGACCCAGGCCACTTCCGGTTGGCTTCGTGGTTACAAACGGATCAAACAGGTGTGGCATCAGATCATCCGGCACCCCGCGCCCGTTATCACGCACGCAAAACTCAAGCGGCAGGCTCACCCGGCTGGATGCTCCGGGAACAGTCAGGCGCACACCGGGACGGAATGCGGTGGTGATCTGAATTTCACCATCCGGCAGGCCATCAATAGCTTCTGCCGCATTTTTAATCAGATTGAGAAACACTTGAACCAGCTGGTCGCGATTTGCGAAAACGGGCGGCAAGGAGGGGTCATAATCCTCCACAAAGCGCACATCGCGCCCAAAGCCGGCAGATGCCAGCGTGCGCACATGCTCCAGCACCGCATGGATATTGACCGGCTCGCGCTCCACCGGACGTTCATCGGAGAACACCTCCATCCGGTCCACCAGCTTCACGATACGGTCGGCCTCGTCGCAGATCAGGCGGGTGAGTACCCGGTCCTCATCTCCGGCTGATTGTTCAAGCAGCTGGGCCGCGCCGCGTATGCCAGAGAGCGGATTCTTGATCTCGTGCGCCAGCATGGCGGCAAGTGTTGTCACGGAGCGCGCGGCACCGCGATGGGTGAGCTGGCGGTCCATCTTGTCGGCAATGGTGCGCTCCTGAAACATCACCACCACATGGCCGGGATTGTCCGCCACCGGGGCAACGTGAATATCGACAACCCGTTCCCCCCCCCATTGCGTGGGGTACCCAGATCCACCCGATATTCATTCACCGGCGCGCCCCGCTCCCTCACCTGCTCGATCAGGCCCAGAAGAGGACTGCCGAAGGGCACGAATTCTGAAAAAAGGCGGCGGCGCAACAGGGGAGTGCTGACCTGAAAAAAGGTTTCAGCGGCCACATTGGCCTCAATCACATGGCCATTGCCGGCAATGGTCAGGATAGGGTGCGGAACGGCATCCAGAACGGCAGAACTGAGATTCTGAGCAGATTTACCGTTGGAATCCATAAGGTCCTCGCCATTCTTGCCCCGAGCATCAGCCATCATGCCTCTGCCCTCCACGTGAGTTCATTATAGGCTTCCGCAATGTTGGTTTTCACGGCTTGCGGGTCTTCGCTGGTCAAAAGGCGTTTGCGCCATTTGCGGACAAACTCTTCCGGTTCCACATCCCTTGCTGAAGCGCAGGCTGTCACCAGAGCCCACCCCACATGCTTGCGCGCCTGCCGCATGCCAAGCTCCAGCCCATAAAGGGTGAGCCAGCCTTCATAAAGCTCCAGCAAGACATCACGCTGCTCATGAAGGTTCGGGTCAGAGGGCGCGACCCCCTGCGCCAGATAGCTGGCCACCTGCCCCGGAAACCATGGCCTGCCCTGCGCCCCACGGCCAATCATAATGCCTGCCGCGCCAGACATCTCAAGCATACGCGGCGCATCCTGCGCCACCGTGAGGTCGCCATTTGCAAGAACCGGAATGCGAATGGCCTCAACCACCGCACGAATGGCCGCCCAGTCTGCCTGTCCGGTGTAAAACTGGCAGCGCGTACGACCGTGAACCGAGACCAGAGACAGGCCAGATTCTTCTGCAATATGAGCAAGATGAACCGAGGTTGGCGTTTCACCATCCCAGCCCAGCCGGGTCTTTACCGTTACCGGCACCTGCACAGCATTACGCACGGCCTCGATAATCTTGCGCGCCAAAGGCAGATCGCGCAGCAAGGCTGCCCCCGCGGCGCCTGTCGTGACCCGCTTAGAAGGGCAGCCCATATTGATATCAATGATTTGCGCGCCCGCCGCCTCTGCATACCGGGCCGCCTCCCCCATCCAGTAGGGAGAGTTTCCGGCAATCTGGACAGCATGCAGTGGCATGCCCTCCCCGTCCGCCTTGATTGTCATTTCCGGCTTTTCGTGGAGCAGCGCCTCGCTGGCGATCATCTCCGAAACCACAAGCCCTGCCCCATAGCGCACAGCCATGCGGCGCACGGGCGCATCGGTAATTCCGGCCATTGGCGCCAAAACGACTGCATTTGGAAGCACATGAGGGCCAATCTGCAGTGTCTTCACGGCTGCTGACAAATCATTTTGCACATAAAATAGGCTTCTTTGTTTCTGCATTTATTTTAGACGCGGAACACGTCCATGCAAGATAAAACCACGTGAAGGGATGATTTTCATCTGCCATCCCGGCTCATGAAGTCATGATTCATCCATATGCCTTCACGCTAAATCCCCTGCAATCCTCTTGCCAGCGCCCGCTCAAAGGGCTTCAAGACAGGCAGAAGAGGGGGAGGTTGATGCGCTCCATCGCCATTATCGTCGCAGCCGGTCGCGGCACCCGGGCCGGTGCGGGCCTGCCAAAACAGTACCGACAGATTCAGGGCGAGCCTGTTTTGCGCCACACACTGCGTCTTTTTGCTGAAGCGCCGGGCATTGATGGCATACTGCCTGTCATTCACCCCGATGATGCGGAGCTGTTTGCACAAGCAGCGGGCGGGCTGCCTAAAATTATGGCACCTGTTGCGGGTGGAGACAGCAGGCAGGCCTCGGTTCGCAATGGCCTTGCCGCATTGAGCGACATCGCGCCTGAAACCGTGCTGGTGCATGATGCGGCCCGCCCCTTCGCTTCTGCGCGCCTGATTGCGCGCGCCATTGCAGCGGCACAGGCGCACGGTGCTGCCGTGCCGGTGCTGGCGGTGACAGACACGATCAAGATTGTGGATGCACAGGGGCGCGTGACCAGCACTCTGGACCGCGATACGCTGCGGGCGGTGCAGACACCGCAGGCTTTCAGCTACAAGCCTCTTTGCCAGGCGCACACTGTTGCCGCTGCGGCCGGTATTTTGCCCCTTACGGATGATGCCTCGGTCATGGAATGGGCTGGCCATGCCGTTTTTACCTTTGCAGGAGAAGCCACCAATATGAAGCTCACCTCTGCGGAAGACTTCGCGAAGGCAGATCGCAGCCCCGCCCCCTCTCCTGCCCGGCCAGAGTGGAGCACGCTGAATGATGTGCGCACGGGCACCGGCTTTGATGTCCATGCTTTTGCAGAAGGGAACCACGTCATTCTAGGCGGCGTTTCCATTCCGCATGATTTTTCCCTCAGTGGCCATTCGGATGCGGATGTCGGTCTGCATGCCCTCACAGATGCCGTGCTGGGTGCGCTGTGCGATGGCGATATTGGCATGCATTTTCCGCCGTCCGATCCGCAATGGAAGGGGGCATCTTCTGATCGCTTCCTCCAGCATGCCGTTGCAAAAGTGCATGCGTTGGGCGGGCGGATTGCCCATCTGGATCTGACCCTGATCTGCGAAGCACCCAAGGTGGGGCCGCACCGCGATGCAATCCGCGCCTCTATCTCCCGGATCACCGGTGTCCCGGTCTCGCGGGTGGGCGTCAAGGCGACGACGACGGAGAAGCTGGGCTTCACTGGCCGCCGCGAGGGCATTGCGGCAATGGCCAGCGCCACCATTCGCCTGCCCTTCGCCGGGGATGATGCATGATTGACGATGCACTCTACACCCGTGCGCAAGCGGTTCTGGCTGCCTACCGGGCCAGGGGCTGGACTCTGGCCACCGCGAAATCCTGCACCGGCGGCCTTGTCTCCGGTGCGCTAACTGCCATTCCCGGTTCATCTGATGTGGTGGATCGCGGCTTCGTCACCTATTCCAATGCCGCCAAGATGGCGATGCTTGATGTGCCTGCGGCAACACTGGAGTCTTATGGCGCGGTAAGCGAGCAAACAGCGCGCGCCATGGCACAAGGCGCCTGCCGGGCTGCCGGTGTGGATGCTGCCGTTTCCATTACCGGCATTGCCGGTCCGGGAGGCGGTTCAACTGAAAAGCCGGTCGGGCTTGTCCATTTTGCCTGCGCACGCAGGGATGGTGTCGTTCATCACTCAGAAATGCGGTTCGGCGATATCGGCCGCGATGCAGTACGCCACGCGTCTGTTCTGGTAGCACTGGATCTTCTGGCCACAGCGGCCTCGGGAGCGCATGAATGACAAACTCACCTCTTGCCCCCATCGGAGCACTGAGTGAGCTCATGTCGCTTCTGCCCCCGCGCGGCACCTTGCTGGGGCTGGACCTTGGCACCAAAACCATTGGCGTTGCCAGTTGCGATCCAGACCGCCGGCTGGCCACTGTGGTGGAAACCGTACGGCGCACCAAATTCACGGCAGATGCACAGCGCCTTCTGGTTCTGAGCAATGAGCGCAAGGCTTGCGGTTTTGTACTGGGCCTGCCTCTCAACATGGACGGAACGGAAGGGCCGCGCGCACAGGCCAGCCGCGCCTTTGCCCGCAACTTCTCAAAGCTCACCTCCCTGCCCATCGCGCTATGGGATGAGCGGCTTTCGACAGCGGCGGTGGAGCGGGTTCTGATTTCGGCCGATGTCAGCCGCGCCAAGCGGGCAGCGGTGGTGGACCAGCATGCAGCCGCTTATATCCTGCAAGGCGCACTGGATTTCCTCGATCACCATGCGGGTGATGAGGGTGAGGCCCAGCTATTTGATTGATTCGCTAAATCAGGGGCAACGCGCCCAATAGCCCCGTTGTGGTCCGGCATCCACCCAGCAGTTGAACCCCTTCGGGGGCTTCTGGCTGAACACTTCCGGTGGAGGCCCGGCTTCAACGGGCTCACGGAAAGGGGCTAGAAAGACCCCGAACAGGCCAGAGGCTGAAGTCATCATGCCTTGCCCCACATGCTCTCCTGCCTGCACACCTGTTCCGCCCGGACAGTTCACGCAGGCTCCTACGCCATAGGAGCGAGACCAGCCCCGCTCGGGCGCGGCATGAGCCAGACTCGTCAGGGCGGGAGATGCCAACACCGTTGCAAAAGCCAGTGCCACGCATGCAGCTCGCATCACCCTGTCCTCTCATCTGGTCGCGGCCCCGAAGACCTGCTGATTTTATTTCAGTATCCAGTCTGCCGCTGCGGATCAGCAAAAATAAGGCACCGCCTGTCTTTGCGACGAATGGCGGCAGGAAGACCGGATCAATTCCACTCTTCAGCCTGTCCATTCAGCTTGCCGGATGAGGGCGCGCCCTTTATGCCTGCGGCTTGCCATGCCAGACGCTCCCGCATTCACATTTTCGGGCCGTGACCTTCTCGGTATCGAAAGCCTCGCCGCCAGTGAAATCACTGGCCTGCTTGATCTTGCCGAAGAGTTCGTGGAACTCAACCGGCAGGTTGAGAAAAAGCGCTCCACCCTGCGTGGCCGCACGCAGATCAACCTGTTCTTCGAGAACTCCACACGCACGCAATCCTCCTTCGAGATCGCCGGAAAGCGACTCGGTGCGGATGTGATGAACATGTCAGTCGGCTCATCTTCGGTGAAGAAGGGTGAGACGCTGGTGGATACCGCCATTACGCTGAATGCGATGCACCCGGATATTCTGGTCGTGCGCCATCAGTCCTCCGGTGCGGTGGCCCTTCTGGCGCGCAAGGTTGATTGCTGCGTCATCAATGCGGGTGATGGCTCGCATGAGCACCCAACACAGGCGCTGCTGGATGCCCTGACCATTCGCCGGAACAAGGGCCCGCTGGAGAACCTGACTGTCGCCATTTGTGGCGATGTCCTGCATTCGCGCGTGGCCCGCTCCAACATGCTGCTGTTGGCCAAGCTGGGCGCACGGGTCCGGGTCGTGGCCCCCTCTACGCTGCTGCCTGCCGGAATCGACAATTTCAGTGTCGAGGTCTTCCACAATATGGAGAAGGGGCTGGAAGGGGCAGATATTGTGATGATGCTGCGCCTTCAGCGCGAGCGCATGAGCGGCTCCTTCATTCCCTCCGTGCGCGAGTATTTCCATTTTTACGGGCTGGATGAAGCCAAGCTGCGCCACGCCAAACCGGATGTGCTGGTGATGCACCCCGGCCCCATGAACCGGGGTGTGGAAATCAGCTCCAATGTTGCCGATGGCCCGCGCTCGCTCATTCGCGAGCAGGTGGAAATGGGTGTGGCGGTGCGCATGGCCGTGCTGGATACCCTTGCCGGAAAGTTGCCCCATGCGTAATCCGCGCCCACTCCTGCTGACCAATGCCCGTGTTATCGACCCTGCACGCGGGGCTGATTTTCATGGCGATGTCTTTCTGGCTGATGGCGCTGTAAAGGATGCCTCAACCGGTCTTTCCGCTGCTGGCATTCCTGATGGTGCGGAAGTGGTGGACTGCAAGGGTGCCATTGTTGCTCCCGGTCTGGTTGATATGCGCGCCTTTGTGGGCGAGCCGGGCTTTGAGCATCTCGAAACCCTCGCCAGCGCCAGCCATGCGGCAGCGGCAGGCGGCGTGACCACCCTTGTTTGCCAGCCTGATACCGCCCCGGTGGTGGATGAGCCGGCCATGGTGGACTTCATCATGCGTCGCGCCCGTGATACGGCCGTTGTGCGCATCCACCCCATGGCCTCCATCACCAAGGGGCTGAAGGGTGAGGAAATGACCGAGATGGGCCTTCTGAAGGCTGCCGGTGCTGTCGCCTTTACGGACGCGCACCGCTCGGTGATGAATGCCCGCATCCTGCGTCGCGCCCTCACTTATGCGCGCGATTTCGATGCACTGATCGTGCATCACACGGAAGACGCCTCCCTTTCCGGTGGTGATATAAATCAGGGCGAGTTTGCCTCCCGCCTTGGTCTTTCCGGTGTGCCGAAATCTGCTGAAACCATCATTCTGGAACGTGATGTCCGCCTCGTGGGGGATGCACGCGGGCGTTACCACGCTGCGGCTCTCACCTGTGCCGAGTCGCTGGAGGTCTTGAAGCGGGCGAAGGAGGCCGGGCTGCCGATCACGGCTTCTGCATCCATCAACCATCTCAGCTTCAATGAACTCGATATTGCGGGCTATCGCAGCTATTTCAAGGTCAAGCCGCCACTTCGCGCTGATGCGGACCGGCAGGCCCTGATTCAGGCTGTGGCCTCAGGCCTGATTGATGTGGTTGTTTCCGATCACACGCCGCAGGATGTGGAGGGCAAGCGCCTGCCCTTCTCTGAGGCAGAGCATGGTGCCATCGGCATAGAGACCCTGCTGTCTGCCAGCCTTCGGCTGGTGCATGCGGGGACGATGGATATTGTAACCCTGCTGGGTGCGCTCTCTACCCGCCCTGCCGCATTGCTGGGTCTGGATGCAGGCTCCCTGCGCCCCGGCGCACCTGCGGATGTGGTCGTGTTTGACCCGGACATGCCCTATATACTGGATCTGGCTACACTCAAGTCCCGCTCTCGCAATACGCCGTTCGATGATGCCCGCATGACAGGTCGTGTGCTGTGTACCATTGTTGCCGGTGAAGTCGTCTACCAATACGCTTGAGCGTTTCAGGGGTGAAGGCCACATATGCTTGCTGATCTCTCGCCTTTTCTGGCCTGGCCTCTCGCGCTGTTATTCGGCTATCTGCTCGGCTCCATTCCGTTTGGACTATTGCTGACGCGAACGGCTGGCACGCAAGATATTCGCGGCATCGGTTCTGGCAATATCGGGGCAACCAACGTGTTGCGCACGGGTCGCAAGGATCTTGCTGCCGCAACCCTGCTGGGAGATGCCCTGAAGGGGACGGTGGCGGTTCTTGTTGCCTTGTCTGCCTTTGGTCCTGCCGGCGGAATCGCGGCCGGATTCGGGGCATTTATTGGCCATCTTTTCCCGGTCTGGCTGAATTTCCGCGGTGGAAAGGGTGTCGCGACCTTTCTTGGTGTCACGCTTGGGCTGAGTTGGCAGGGGGCGGTCGCCTTTGCCCTGGCTTGGCTGCTGGTGGCATTTTTCACGCGCTACTCTTCCCTTTCCGCTCTGGTTGCCTCCGTGGTCACCGTTGTCATTGTCGGTCTGCGCGGTGAAATCGACATCATGTTGCTGTTGCTGGTTCTCACGGCACTGCTGTGGGCCAAGCACCATCAAAATATCCGCCGCCTGATGAATGGCACGGAAGGCAAGATCGGTTCGAAGGGGTGAATCCAGCTACACCAGATGGAAAAGGGTCATCCTCCCGCATGAAGACCCTCCTCACACCCGCCCAGCGCATTGACTGGTTGCGCTTAATCCGTACCGAGAATGTTGGGCCACGCACCTTTCGCGCACTCATCAACCAGTTTGGCGGGGCCACAGCAGCCCTTGAGGCATTGCCGACGCTGGCCCGGCGCGGTGGGCGCCTGCTTCCCCCCCGCAGCCCCGCACGCTCTGAAATTGAAGATGAAATTGCCTCTCTTGAGGCGATGGGGGCAAGCCTGATTGCTTTGGGAGAAGCCGATTATCCTTTACCCCTGAGCATGCTGGATGATGCTCCGCCTCTTCTTGCCGTACGGGGACGCCGGGAGCTTTTGCGCACTCCGATAGTGGCGCTTGTCGGCTCCCGCAATGCCTCGTCAGCCGGGCGCACCATGACGGGACGGCTGGCGCAACAGCTGGGTCTGGCAGGGTGGAGTGTGGTTTCCGGTCTGGCGCGTGGAATCGATACTGTCGCCCACGAGGCAAGTCTGCCTACTGGTACGATTGCGGTTTTTGCAGGGGGGCTGGCCAAGCCTTATCCGCTAGAAAATCTCAAGCTTATGGAAAAAATCGCCCACAATGGCGTACTCGTTTCGGAAATGCCTGTGAACTGGGAGCCGCGCGCGCGGGACTTCCCACGGCGGAACCGGCTGGTTTCGGGCATGTCCTATGGGGTGGTCGTTGTGGAGGCCGCCTTGCGGTCTGGTTCCCTCATTACAGCGCGCCTTGCCGCGGAACAGGGGCGCGAGGTCTTCGCTGTTCCCGGCTCTCCCCTTGATCCAAGGGCAGAGGGCGGCAATCGACTCATCAAGCAGGGCGCAACACTGGTTTGCGATGCGCGCGATGTGATCGAGGTGCTGGACCCCATGCTTGAGGAGCGCAGAGTTGACAACTCCTGCAAAAATGCAGGGCGCGGCGCGCAACAGGCAGACATGTTTCTGGAGGAGTCCGGTTCCGCCCCGATATATGATGGAGCGGCAGAGACCATGCGCGCAGATGTTGTCGCGCTTTTAGGCCCCTCACCTGTCGCAATAGATGATCTGGTGCGACATGCTGGCTGCACGGCAGCAGAGGTTCAGGCCTTTCTGCTGGAACTGGATCTTGCCGGACGCCTTGACAGACCGGGCGCGGGGCTTGTGGCCCTGCGGTAGCCCCGGTCTTTGTCAGGCAGGCTCAGGAACGCACAGCAGAACGGCGCTGAACGGTCTCTGTTTCTTCAATGGACATGTTGCGCGCCTCCAGACGGGCCATTTCGAGAATATAGGCAAGTGTTGGCAGCCCATTTTCACGGGATAGACGTGCGAGTTCACCGCTGATCGAGGCCACATAAGAGGCAAAGGCAGCGGGATCGTTCGGCGCTTCGGCAACCGGAATTTTTTCCATGGAACGATCCTGTCAGCTACGGCTAATGGGTAACAAGCTAACTTCTTATAGGTTGTTTTGTTTTATAAAACATACCAAGGGTTGTATAAAAGAGATACCCTTTTGGTTTCCCATTCAGATCTGATTTGACAGGCGCACCATGCCTGACCATGTTGCGACCGCCCTTCGACCCCCAACCGGAGCCTTGCTCTTTCTTTTGATGTCCCTCACATCTGGGGTGCGTCCCATTGAAAGAGCATGCAGGTGATGTGCCCATCCATATGGATGACACGCTGGCTGATGTATCGAGGCGTTTATGAAAACAGACCGCTCCATTGTGTGCGGCCTATGAAGAGACAGAGTCGCCATGCAGGTCGTCATCGTCGAATCGCCGGCTAAAGCGAAGACGATCAACAAGTATCTGGGTCCGGGCTATGAGGTCATCGCCTCTTATGGCCATGTGCGGGACCTGCCCTCCAAGGACGGATCTGTTGATCCGGACGCAGACTTCCACATGCTTTGGGAGGTGGACCCCAAGGCGCAGAAGCGTCTCAACGAAATTGCCAGCGCTGTAAAAGCTGCTGATGCACTGATCCTCGCCACTGACCCGGATCGCGAAGGGGAAGCGATTTCGTGGCATGTGCTGGAGGTGATGCGCCAGAAAAAGGCACTGAAAGGCCAGAAAGTTTCGCGGGTGGTGTTCAATGCCATCACCAAGCAGGCGATTCTGGATGCCATGAAGGCCCCGCGTGACATTGATGTCGCGCTGGTGGATGCCTATCTGGCGCGCCGGGCGCTGGATTATCTGGTGGGGTTCAACCTCTCTCCTGTCCTGTGGCGCAAGCTGCCGGGCGCACGTTCTGCAGGGCGTGTGCAGTCCGTGGCGCTGCGGCTGGTGTGCGACCGGGAAAGCGAGATCGAGAACTTCGTTCCCCGCGAATACTGGTCAATTGTCGCCCGGCTTGCGACACCGCGCGCGGATGAGTTTGAGGCACGTCTGTCCGGGGCGGATGGCAAGAAGATCACCCGCCTGACAGTGGGCACGGGTGAGGAAGCAGCGGCCTTCCGGGCTGCGCTGGAAAGCGCCAGTTTCCGGGTGCGCGGCGTCGAGGCCAAGCCGGTAAAGCGTCACCCGCAGCCGCCTTTCACCACGTCCACGCTTCAGCAGGAGGCCAGCCGCAAGTTAGGCCTTGCCCCGGCCCGCACCATGCAGATTGCCCAGCGGCTGTATGAAGGCATTGATCTGGGCGGCGAGACGGTCGGCCTCATCACCTATATGCGTACCGATGGCGTCGATATGGCTCCTGAAGCCATCAGTGCAACGCGCAGCGCCATCTCCAGCCAGTTCGGTGCCCGCTATCTGCCGGGTGTGCCGCGCAAATATTCGGTGAAGGCGAAGAATGCGCAGGAAGCGCATGAAGCCATTCGCCCCACAGACCCCAACCGCAGCCCGCGCGAGATGGCACGCCATCTGGATGCCGAACAGGCGCGCCTCTATGAGTTGATCTGGACCCGTACCGTTGCCAGCCAGATGGAATCTGCCCTGCTGGAACGGACAACGGCGGATATTGAGGCCAAGGTTGGCCCCCGCACGCTGGATCTGACTGCCACAGGCACTGTGGTAAAGTTCGATGGCTTCCTGACCCTCTATCGCGAGGGCAAGGATGACGAGGATGAGGATGAAGAGGGTCGCCGCCTGCCGGCCATGAGTGCCGATGAAGGGCTGGACCGGCGCGATATCACCACCACACAGCATTTCACCGAGCCGCCGCCGCGTTATTCGGAAGCCTCTCTGGTGAAGCGGATGGAAGAGCTGGGCATTGGCCGCCCCTCAACCTATGCCGCCGTGCTCGCGGTGTTGCGGGACCGTGAATATGTGAAGCTGGAAAAAAAGCGGCTGATGCCGGAAGACAAGGGTCGCCTTGTTACGGCTTTTCTCTCCAGCTTCTTCCAGCGCTATGTGGAATATGATTTCACAGCCGGGCTTGAAGAAAAACTCGATGAGGTCTCTGCCGGAGAAATCGACTGGAAGGACGTGCTGCGCGCCTTCTGGGAGGATTTCCATGCGGCCATCGAGGCCACCAAGGAACTGCGCGTTTCCCAGGTGCTGGATGCGCTGGATGAGATGCTCACCGCCCATGTCTTCCCGCCGCGGGAAGATGGCACGGACCCTCGCCTGTGCCCCACCTGTGGCGCGGGACGCCTCTCGCTGAAGATGGGCAAGTTCGGGGCTTTCATTGGCTGCTCCAACTATCCCGAGTGCCGCCACACCCAGCCGCTTTCCGCCAGCGATGATGCGCCTCAGGGCGATGGCAAGCGCGTGCTGGGCACAGACCCGGAAACGGGAGAAGAAGTCACCGTTCGCGTTGGTCGTTTCGGCGCATATCTTCAGTTGGGCGAAGCCAAAGACAAGGAGAAGCCCAAACGCTCATCCCTGCCCAAGGGGCTGGCCCCTGCGGATGTCGACCTTGAAACAGGCTTGAAGCTGCTGGCCCTGCCGCGTGAAATTGGCCTGCACCCGGAAGATGGTGCGCCCATTCTGGCTGGCATTGGTCGCTATGGACCTTATGTCCAGCATGGGCGCACCTATGCCAATCTTGAAGATGGCGATGATATTCTGGCCCTTGGCCTCAACCGGGCGGTGGTGTTGATTGCCGAGAAGGCCACCAAGGGGCGCGGCGCACGTGGCGCGGCCACACCGGGGCGGGAACTGGGTGAGCATCCCACTCTGGGCGGCTCCATCACGGTGCGGGCTGGAAGATTTGGTCCCTATGTGAACCTTGGCAAGATCAATGCGACCCTGCCCAAGGCCACAGACCCGGAAGCCCTGACGCTGGCGGAAGCTGTGCAGTTGATTGACGCCAAGGCTGCCAGTGCCCCGGCCAAAGCCCGTAAGGCCCCTGCCCGCACAAGCAAGGCGAAGGCTGCAGATGGCGAGACGGGGGCTAAAAAGGCCGTGGCCAAGAAGGCTCCGTCTAAAACAGCGGCTGCGAAAAAAGCAGCCGGCACCACAGAAAAGGCAGCCCCCACCAAAAAGAGCCGGGCCAAGAAAGAGCCTGAATAAAGGCTCCTGTGCCAACAGAGTCGGCCCAACTGTCTTCATTCTGAGATGCAAATGGATTTGATATTCACCACTCCCCAACTTTGGGGAGTGGTGAACCGGATGGCGATACTCCGTCAGGCTCACCAGTGCGTATTCTGATGAAACAGCCTAAAGGACCCGCCATGAAGATCACCATCGGCACTCTCGGTGCGGCAGCCCTGCTGATGGCGCTTGCCTCTGGTGCCCAGGCTCAGAATCAAGCCTGTTTCATGGATACAAGGAAGGCCGTGGAAGCCTCTTTGGGCGGCATGCCCTTGAGCAAGGAAATGCTTACCTCCATCAAGGATGGGCCGGCACAGACCTGTTATGAATATGGGAGCATCCTGAGCGCAGACGACATGGAGGAGGCCCGGGAAAGCTGCCAGGATATTTCCGGCACACTGGTTGCCAAATGCGAGAGCAATTACAGGGCTGTTTGCGAAGGCATTTATGGCAAGCCCATGAACATCTACTATTACGGCAGGACTGCCAGCACCTTTGGTGCGCAAAAGGAGGCCTGCCTCAATCCTCCAGTGAACCCCGGTGAAGCGGCAGCAAAACCCGGCACGTGGGTTGAGAAGTAAGCCGCACCAGACAACATGCAGCTTCAGTGCAGACTTACCACGCATACAGATGTGGAGTAGCCTGAAGCCGCAGCTGCCTCACAGGCATTTATGTTAGAGCAGAAATATTCCAACCTATTGTAATTCTGCATATTTTCTGCGGCCTTTCAGATTTTTTGCAGGAAATGGGTCTCGCCTGCACCTCATCCGCGCTATATGAATGCCTCTCTCATGCCGGGCAGGACATTTTGTGCCTGCCTTAGCGATTCGAGTGTGCAATGACCCATTCTTCGTCTGACCGCCCCGCCCGCTCCAGCGCATCCTCCGCGCTTGATCTGGTCCACCGCCCCCGTCGCAATCGCAAGAATGACTGGGCGCGACGGCTGGTGCGCGAAAACACACTGACGGTGGATGACCTGATCTGGCCCGTTTTCGTGATGGAGGGCGAGAAGAGCCGTACTGAAGTTCCATCCATGCCCGGCGTTGAGCGCCACACGGTGGATGAACTGGTGCGCACGGCAGAACAGGCGGCAAGGCTGGGCATTCCAGCCCTTGCCCTGTTTCCTTATGTGGACCCGGCACTTCGTGACCCGCATGGGAGTGAGGCGCTCAATTCAGACAATCTTATTGGCCGCGCCCTGCGCGCTATCAAGGCCGAAGTGCCGGAGATTGGCCTCATCACCGATGTGGCGCTCGACCCCTATACCAGCCATGGGCATGACGGCCTGCTGGAAGAGGGACGCATTCTGAATGATGAAACTGTCGAGGTGCTGGTGCATCAGGCGCTGGTGCAGGCAGAGGCCGGTGCCGATGTGATCGCCCCCTCGGACATGATGGACGGGCGCGTTGGCGCCATCCGTGCCGGGCTGGATGATGCCGGCTTTCAGGATGTGCAGATCATGTCCTATGCCGCCAAATATGCCTCTGCCTTTTATGGCCCCTTCCGCGATGCCATCGGCACTGCCAAGACGCTTTCCGGCGACAAGCGCACCTATCAGATGGACCCGGCCAATGGCCTTGAAGCCTTGCGCGAGGCCGAGCTGGATGTGGCTGAAGGCGCGGACATGCTGATGGTAAAACCCGGCCTGCCTTATCTGGATATCGTTTGGCGTGTGAAGGAAGCCTTTGGCCTTCCAACCTTCGCCTATCAGGTCTCGGGCGAATATGCGATGATTGAAGGCGCGGCCCGCAATGGCTGGGTGGATGGTGAGCGACTGATGCTGGAAAGCCTGACCGCATTCAAGCGCGCCGGTGCGGATGGCATCCTCACCTATTTCGCCCCCCGTGTGGCCACCCTTCTCAACTCTGGCCGCTGAAGCGCCTCAATGGCCCTCGCGTGACAAGGATCGATTATGACTGAGGCCGCCACAGGCGAGCTGCCATTGACCCTTGCCGATGTGCAGGGGGCACGCGCCCTTCTGGAAGGGGCCATTACGCGCACCCCCACCATGCCCGCCCCGCGCCTTGCCGCGCTGACAGGGGCAGATGTGTGGGTGAAGTATGAGAACTTTCAGGTCACCGCCTCCTTCAAGGAGCGCGGTGCCCTGGCCAAGCTCTCGCGCCTGAACGCCGAGGAAAGAGCGCGTGGCGTTGTCGCCATGTCTGCCGGAAACCATGCGCAGGCCGTCGCCTATCACGGTCGGCGTCTTGGCATTTCCACCCTGATCGTCATGCCGGAAACCACGCCTCAGGTGAAGGTCATGGCAACCGAGGCGCATGGGGCCAAGGTCGTTCTCTATGGCGAGACTGTCGCCGATGCCTTTCTGGAAGCGGAGCGGATCACGCATCTGGAAGGGCGCGTCTTCGTTCACCCCTATGATGACCCGGATGTGATTGCGGGCCAGGGTTCCATTGCCCTTGAGATGATTGAAGATGGACCGCAATTCGATCAGGTGGTTGTGCAGATCGGCGGCGGGGGGCTTATTTCCGGCATGGCTCTGGCCTTTGCCGCGCTCTCTCCGCAGACCGAGGTGATTGGGGTAGAGGCAGAACTTTATCCCGCGATGTGGAGTGCCATGAATGGCATAGCCCGCCCGAGCGGCGGCCCCACTCTGGCCGAGGGCATTGCGGTTTCATCTGCCGGAGGCCTCACCGCCCGGATTGTCCGAAAACTGGTACCCACCATTTTGCTGGCAAGTGAAACCGCGCTGGAGCGCAGTGTAAATGCCCTGCTGATGCACCAGAAAACGCTGGCCGAAGGCGCTGGTGCTGCGGGACTTGCCGCAATGCTGGCGCACCCCGATTACTTCCGGGGAAAGACGGTGGGACTGGTTGTTTCCGGCGGCAATATTGATGAACGGGTTCTGGCGGGCATTCTGCTGCGCGAACTGGAGCGGGAATCGCGCATTGTTTCGTTCCGCTTCACCATTCTGGACCGGCCGGGCATGTTGGGGCGCATCTCCACCGTTCTGGGCCAGCTTGGCGGTAATATTCTGGATGTGCACCACAGCCGCACATTTCTGGATGTGCCTGCAAAAGGGGCAAGGCTGGACCTGTCCGTGGAAACGCGTGACCGCACCCATGCTGAAACAATACTGAAAGCACTGAAGGATATGGGACTGGAGGTCGAGCGACTGAATGAGGCCGGTCTCGACTGGTGAGATCAGCGGGTTGTGAGCCTCCCGCCCCCAGCCAGCCCTTGCGTCACGTGAAGCAACACCTACTTTTACCATGGGGCAGAGGAGGACTGAACGTGACACATGATGTAAATGGCACACCCAGCGATCAGCCGCGCGTGAGCTATTCCAATGCCGCGCGTCCCCATGCCTACGATCCGCTGACACAGCCCGAGTATTTTGAGGGCGTGATCTCACGCCGCATTATGGCTTTCTGCGTGGATGCGGTGATGATTATCGGGCCGATCATTCTTCTGGCCCTCTTCATTTTTATTTTCGGTATTGTTACGCTGAGTTTGGGCTGGATGCTGTTTCCACTACTGGGTCCAGCCTTCGTGGTCTGGGCCATTCTCTATAATGCCGTCACGCTCGGCTCCCCGGCCTCTGCAACATTGGGGATGCGCCTGATGGAGATTGAAGTGCGCACCTGGTATGGCGCGCCGTGTTATTCTGTGCTGGGCGCTGTTCATGCCGTGTGTTTCTGGGTTTCAGTCAGTGCCCTCACGCCGCTTGTTCTTCTTGTGGCGCTGTTCAATGATCGCCGCCGTCTGGCCCATGATTTTCTTTTGGGTACAGTTGTGGTGAACAATGAAAGCCGGGCCGCCCAGCTCCGCAGGTTTTGAGTCTCAGCTGTGATGCCTGTAGTAACAAGGGACGCCTCCATGGTCGCGCCCCTTTACAGTTTTCAGTTTCCGGGAAATGAGGTTTGAAGCAAGGTGAGTGAACACCCCCGCGATACGCCACAGTTTTACCTGACGGCGCCTTCTCCCTGCCCCTATTTGCCCGGGCGGGAAGAGCGGAAGGTTTTTACCCATCTTGTCGGGGAAAAGGCACCTGCGCTGAATGATGTTCTCAGCCAGGGCGGGTTCCGGCGCAGCCAGTCCATCGCTTATCGGCCAGCCTGTGAGGGCTGCAAGGCGTGCATTTCCGTGCGTATCTGCGTCAATGATTTTTCTGTGGGCCGCAGCTTTCGTCGTGTCCGCTCTGCAAATGCAGATCTTGTCGGCTCCTTTCGTCCGCCCTCCCCTTCCCCAGAGCAATATGCACTGTTCCAGTCCTATGTGAGCAGCCGGCATGGCACTGGCGGCATGGTGGATATGAGTGTTCTGGATTACGCGATGATGGTGGAGGACACCCACGTCAAAACCTATCTGGTGGAGTATCGCAAACGCGTGCCACCGGAGATGGAGGGGGGGCACACCCGTGCCAAGGGCGACCTGATTGCTGTAGCGCTGACGGACATCCTCAGTGATGGCCTCTCCATGGTCTACTCCTTCTTTAATCCGAATGTGGCGCACCGCTCGCTTGGAACGCATATCATTCTGGACCATATCGCCAAGGCCCGCTCCATGCAGTTGCCCTATGTCTATCTGGGCTATTGGGTGAAGGGGTCACGCAAGATGGACTACAAGCAGCGCTTTATGCCGCAAGAACGCCTTTCTTCTGAAGGGTGGCAGCGCGTGGAGAGTGCCAGTTGAAATCATGCCAGCCTCAAGATCTTTTCGACCCGGATAACTGAGGTTTGTTTCCGCAAAAATCCAGATCAAGAACAGGGTCTTGTTTTTCTGGACCTCTGCGAAATTCTCGACAAGACGAATAAAACACGATGGGAGAAGTTCTTAAAACCCCTCTCCATTGTGCGACTGGCATCGGCAGGCCCGTTTTGACCGCCTGTTATTGACAGACGGAAACGACCACGCAACTATGCGCTCAAGCCTCAAAAGTCCTTGAAGGTCGTCGAGGCAGGGTGGCCAATGCGTCTGCCCCAAGAATACGAAACTGGAACAGGGCAGACTATGAGTCGATATGTAAATATATGGGCGTTGATAGCCACCGCATATATGGCGGTATTTACATACGGAGAGGCTGCTGGCGGTGAGTTTCCGGGCGATAGTGGAAGAAACCCCTATATGAAACAATGCCCTGGTGCGGGTCAAAGTTTCTACGGCGGCTACCACTACCTGCCGGGAACAGATACATGCTTCAGTATAGGCGGATATCTGTGGGCTGAGTATTATTACAATAATTATACAAAATTTCCTGCGGCGAACAGCAGATCATACACCATCTCAACATATGGGTTTCAGGCGAACGCCTTGACTGATACCGAGCATGGCACCTTAAGTGCGTATATCGATATCCGCTTGCAGTATCGCACCGCGCAGGAGTGGGGTTTCCCTGAAGCAGAGAACAATGAATTTCAGGCCAACCCCTGGACAATGTATGGCCAGTTTGGCGGGTTAACCTTTGGCATTTTACAGTCCATGTTTGACTTCTATGCCAATATAAATGTTTACGGTACAGACCCCGGCACCATTGGTGATCAGGAGCAGATTACGCTCTTGGCTTATACCTTTGAACTCGCGCAAGGGTGGTCTGCAACAATCTCCCTTGAAGACGCAGCGTTACGAAACGATGGCGTTAACCCGGCAGATGCAAATTCCGGGATCATATTTCAATCAGTAGCAAAAAGTCCCGATATTGTTGCGGCTATTGGGCAAAGTGGCGACTGGGGAAAGTTTCAGCTTTCCGGTGCCCTTCACCATGAAGGTGCGAATATCGCGGCATCTTCTCAAATGCCAGGTCGAGGCTACAGCGTCAGCAAGGGGTCCTTCTGGGGGTATGCCTTACAGGCCGGCGTTATGTTTAATCTCCCTCATATTGCAGAAGGGGACTCCCTTTATTTGCAGACAGCCTATGTCGATGGAGCCGTCTCTTATCTCGGCCTAGTCAATGCATCGGGAATCTTTGCTCCACCGGATGCCTTCTTGAATGCGGATGGCAGCTTCAGTGCAGTGAGCGGATGGAATGCGACGTTCCAATATCTCCATAACTTCAATACCATATGGAATGCTGCTATATTTGGTGGATATGCCTCATTCGATCTGAACAACGCCGTTGCCGAGCATACAATTGGAGCCTCCGGCGGCAACAATTACAGCATCGGTGGAAATATTGTCTGGCAGCCGAATGCTGCCTTCAATGTGTCTGTTCAGTATGAATATAATATGTATGAAGCACGGAATTACACAAATACGGGAAATGGCCTTCCAGTTCGACAGCAGGCCTCATCTCAGCTTCTGATTATGGCACAACGCATGTTCTAATAAAATCGGGAGATAGAGCGAAAAGTCCAATCTATCTCAATTGAGAATATATTGAATGAATATTTATTATTTATTTTGTGAATTCAGATATTTATCCAAAAATTGGATCCATTCCTAAATTGAATGATGCAAACTTAAGCAGAATTAAATGGAATTTTCTATCAGGAGTAGTATGGTAGGGTGTTGTTAGGTGATGATTCCTGAATGTTGCTTCCAAATGGCAATATCGGGCATCTCGCTGAATTGGAGGGGGACAAGCAATGTCGAAAGATAATTCAAACGCTGATTTTCGTAAGGATGTCCTTGATGACGTCTATGCGTCCCAAGATCTGAGCGGCGCACTTCCAAAAAATGATTTTCCGCAGAGCGAGACAAATCCTCGCCATGCCTACGCGGCCATTCGCGATGAGTTGATGCTCGACGGCAACTCCCGCCAGAATCTCGCAACATTTTGCCAGACATGGGTAGATGACGAAGTTCGTCAGTTGATGGACCTGTCGATCGACAAGAATATGATCGACAAGGATGAGTATCCGCAAACCGCAGAAATTGAGAGCCGCTGCGTGCGCATGATCGCGGGTTTGTGGAACTCCCCCTCCCCGCTCACAACGCTGGGCTGCTCCACAACGGGTTCTTCTGAAGCTGCAATGCTCGGCGGTCTTGCCCTGAAGTGGCAGTGGCGCAAGAAGCGCGCTGCCGCAGGCAAGCCAACAGACAAGCCCAACCTTATTTGTGGGCCGGTACAGGTTTGCTGGCACAAGTTTGCACGTTACTTTGATGTGGAACTGCGCGAGATCCCGCTTGATGGTGATCGCCTCATCATGAGTGCTGAAGAAGTCCTCAAGCGAGTGGATGAAAACACCATTGGCGTGGTTCCTACCCTTGGCGTTACCTTCACCTGCCAGTATGAGCCGGTAAAGGAAGTGCATGATGCACTGGACAAGCTTCAGAAGGAAACAGGCCTCGATATTCCGATACATGTGGATGGTGCCTCCGGCGGCTTCCTGGCCCCCTTCTGTGCTCCGGAACTGGAGTGGGACTTCCGCCTGCCGCGTGTGAAATCCATCAACTCTTCAGGCCACAAGTTCGGGCTTTCCCCTGTGGGAGTGGGCTGGGTTATCTGGCGTGAGGCTTCTGATCTGCCGGAAGAACTGATCTTCAATGTGAACTATCTGGGCGGTAACATGCCCACGTTTGCGTTGAACTTCTCCCGTCCGGGCGGACAGATTATCGCGCAATACTATAACTTCCTGCGCCTTGGGCGTGAGGGTTATACCCGGGTGCAGTCTGCCTGCTATGATACGGCTGAGTATCTCTCTTCCGAAATCGGCAAGATGGGGCCGTTCGAGATCCTGTTTAACGGTGATCGCAAGGCAGGCATTTCCGCTATGGCGTGGAAGCTGAAGGATAATACCGCGATTGGGGGGTATACCCTCTATGATCTGGCAGATCGCCTGCGGAGCCGTGGCTGGCAGGTACCGGCCTACTCCATGCCGGCACATCGCGAAGACCTCGTCGTTCAGCGTATTCTTGTCCGTCATGGCGTCACACATGATCTGGCCAGCCTGTTGCTGGATGATATGCGCCGGGCCATCGCCTATTTCGAAAAGCATCCGGTCACCAAGCCGCTGACTCAGTCTGAAGCTTCCGGCTTCAATCACAACTGACATAGTGGAGGCCAAAGGACAGTGTCCAGCGGCCTCCGTCATCAGCAATGGGCGGGTGCGGGGGATGTCGATCTCTCGCACCCGCCCGGGCTTTTGTGGAAGCGGGATTTGCGTGTGTCCTCATGGCAAAGGCGTGCTGCATGCCTGACGCATCCGCTTGCGTGATCCGATGGAGAAATGAAGATGGCGACGAATCCTACGCCAGTCCCTGCGAAACAACTGACCTTGCTCGGATTCTTTTCCATCACCGCATCTATGGTGATGGCTGTTTATGAGTATCCGACTTTTGCCACATCCGGCTTTAGTCTGGTTTTCTTTCTGCTTCTGGCCGGTCTTCTGTGGTTCATTCCAGTCGCACTTTGTGCTGCGGAAATGGCTACAGTAGAGGGCTGGGAGGAAGGTGGTGTTTTTGCCTGGGTTTCCAATACCCTGGGGGAACGTTGGGGTTTTGCAGCCATTTCCTTTGCCTATTTGCAAATCGCCATCGGTTTCATTCCGATGCTTTATTTTGTACTTGGTTCATTATCTTATATTTTATCCTGGCCTGCCTTGAATGAAGATCCATTCGTGAAGACGATTGCCGGCCTTGTTATTCTATGGGGTCTGGCCTTTACCCAGTTTGGGGGCACTAAATATACGGCGCGGATCGCGAAACTCGGTTTTTTTGCTGGAATCCTGCTGCCCGCATTGCTGCTGGTATTTCTGGCCATCCTGCATCTGGCAAGTGGTGCGCATCTTGAAATTGAGATGAATGCCGCAACCTTTTTTCCTGATTTTACAAAGATCGGAACTCTGGTTGTCTTTGTCGCATTCATTCTAAGTTACATGGGCGTTGAGGCTTCAGCCACCCATGTCAACGAGATGCAGAATCCATCTCGTGATTATCCTATTGCCATGTTCCTGCTTATGGTTGCTGCAATCGGCCTGAGCTCTATTGGCGGCCTGTCTGTAGCCTCGGTTATTCCACATGATGAGATCAACCTGTCAGCAGGCGTGGTACAGACATTCCATGCACTCATCCTGAGCCATGGCGCCGGGCTTGAATGGGCCGTGCGCATTGTGGCGGCCCTGCTTGCGCTGGGTGTGCTGGCAGAGATTGCATCCTGGATTGTGGGTCCCTCGCGGGGCATGTATGTCACCGCGCAGCATGGAATTTTGCCGAACATCGCGGCGAAGGTGAACAAAAACGGTGTGCCGGTTCCGATGGTGATTTTCCAGCTCTGCATCACAACAGTGGCGCTGATCGTATTCACCAATACCGGTGGCGGGAACATGTCGTTCCTTATTGCCATGGCACTGACGGTTCTGCTTTACCTTATTACCTACTTCCTGCTGTTTGCCGCCTATATCAATCTGATCCTGAAGCATAAAGACAAAAAGCGTGGCTATCGCATTCCCGGCAGCGACTCCTTTAGAGTATTGATGGCTGTCATTGGTTTCGGCATATCCATTCTGGCTTTTGTCGTCTCTTTCTTCCCCCCCAGCGGTCTGCCAGGAGCAAGCGGTAGCGAGACATATGTAGAGTTGCTGGTGGCAAGCTTTATTATCGTTCTTGTTATCCCCTTCATTGTCTATGCGCTGCATACCAAAAAGGGCAAGGTGACAGAGGCAGACCTCGTACATATCAAAATGCATAATGCACCGGACGGGCACTTTATCATTACCCCACGGGCACGGCCGACCCATATCCTGATTCCGAAGAACAAGGATCAGGGTTAGTGCATGGAGTAAATTGCTTCTGGCGGCTTGAAGGCGTGTGACAATCCAGAACCGGTGCCCCTCTCGCAAAACCTGTTTCAAGCCATATCGTGAAGCACAAAATAAAACGCCCGGCTTTCGCCGGGCGTTTCTTTATATCCGTGTAGGGTCAAAGATCAGATCAGCGCCTTCAGCGCGGCCTTGCCTGCATAGCGCGCCTGATCGCCCAGTTCCTGCTCAATGCGCAGCAACTGGTTGTACTTGGCCGTACGATCCGAACGGGCCAGAGAGCCGGTCTTGATCTGCCCGCAATTGGTGGCAACCGCCAGATCGGCAATGGTGGAATCCTCGGTCTCACCCGAGCGGTGAGACATTACGGCGCGGTAGCCTGCCTTGTGGGCCATTTCCACCGCATCCAGCGTTTCAGTCAGCGAACCGATCTGGTTGACCTTGACGAGAATGGCATTGCCAACACCTTCGCGGATGCCGCGCGAGAGACGCTCCACATTGGTGACGAACAGATCATCACCCACCAGCTGGCACTTGTTGCCGATAGCGTCGGTCAAAAGCTTCCAGCCAGCCCAGTCATCCTCGCCCATGCCATCTTCAATGGTGACGATGGGGTAACGGGAAACGAGGTCAGCCAGATACTGTACCTGCGCCTCAATATCGCGCACCTTGCCTTCGCCCTCATAATGATAGGCACCGTTCTTGAAGAATTCGGTGGAGGCGCAATCGAGGCCAAGATACACGTCTTCACCCGGCTTGAAGCCAGCCTTTTCAATGGCTGTCATCACGAAATCAAGCGCGGCATCGGCAGAAGGCAGGTTGGGGGCAAAGCCGCCCTCATCACCCACATTGGTGTTGTGCCCGGCAGCGTGAAGCGCCTTCTTCAGCGTGTGGAAAATCTCCGCGCCCCAGCGCAGGCCTTCGGAGAAGGTTTCCGCACCAGCAGGCAGGATCATGAATTCCTGGAAATCAATCGGGTTATCGGCATGCGCGCCGCCATTAATGATGTTCATCATCGGCACCGGCAGAACGCGCGCATTCACGCCACCCACATAGCGATACAGCGGCAGGCCGGAGGCCTGGGCGGCCGCCTTGGCCACGGCCAGAGACACACCGAGAATCGCGTTTGCGCCGATGCGGCCCTTGTTTGTGGTGCCATCCAGCGCAATCAGTGCGCTGTCGATCGCGGGCTGGTCTTCAGCATCGAAGCCGCCAATGGCATCAAAAATTTCATCATTCACAGCGTCAACCGCCCGGCCAACGCCCTTGCCGAGATAGCGTGCGGCATCATTGTCGCGCAGCTCAACGGCTTCATGGGCACCGGTGGAAGCGCCGGAGGGCACGGCAGCACGGCCCAGAGAGCCATCTTCCAGCACCACATCCACTTCGACCGTCGGGTTGCCGCGGCTGTCGAGAATCTCGCGGCCGATAATATCGACGATAGCGGTCATGAACGGTCCTTCCCTGTTCTTTCAATGGCGAGAAGGCCGCAGCGCAGACAATTCCGCAAGCTGTCCAGCCTTCCTGAAGCAAGCGATACGGCCCTTTCAGGCTGCCCGCTTCTAGCGCGATCCCACGCACATGCGAAGGGGAAAGCGGCATTTTGGCTCCATTATGGTTGAAGAAGCCGGACGGGAAGGCTATGCCCCTTCTCAATCAGTGCTTTTCGCGTTTGCACCATGCTGGCACACGCGTTTTCGAGGCCCGACATGACAGACAGCTTGCTTCAGCTTGGTGCCAATACTCCCATGCCGGACTCGCCGGAAAGCGCGGTACTGGACCGGGTGCCAAACCCGCACAGCGATACGGATTATGTGGCCCGCTTCACCTGCCCTGAATTCACCTCCCTATGCCCGGTGACAGGCCAGCCGGATTTTGCACATCTGGTGATTGATTATGTGCCGGATGGCTTTCTGGTCGAATCCAAGTCCCTGAAGCTGTATCTCGCCAGTTTTCGCAACCATGGCGCCTTTCATGAGGACTGCACCGTGGCCATTGGCAAGCGGCTGGTGAACCTGCTGGAGCCGCGTTTCTTGCGTATTGCCGGATATTGGTATCCACGAGGCGGTATTCCCATCGACGTTTTCTGGCAAACTGGTACGCTGTCGGCTGGTGTATGGCTGCCCGATACGGGGGTTGCACCGTATCGCGGCCGTGGCTGAGTTTGCCTCTGCGGTAAACCTGTCTGCGCCACCGGCCCATATGAAGGCCGGAGCCGCGTTCCCTGGGATGTGGAATGCTGGTGGAGACAAGAGAAATGCCGAAGCTCATCGTCACCAACGGAGATGCCGCTGTCGAGCGCCTGAAAGGTGCGGATATATCAGGCCGGATTCTGCCCTGGCAGGATATGCTGCATGATGGGCCCGTGCCCGCCGGCACCGGGCTGGATGAGGTTTCAGACATCCGCGCCGCATTTCTCTCCGAAGCCCTTGGGCTGCCGCTCGATGAGGTGCGTACGAATTTTGCCCGGCGCGATGGCGTGCTCGACATTCATCCCGCCTATGCTGAAGTCGAGCTCTGGTTCGAGCATGACCTTTACGATCAGCTCCAGCTGATCCAGCTCCTGCACTTTTTCTCAAACCAGCCAGAACGCATGGGCCTGTATCTGGTGCAGGCAGAACACTATCTTGGCCTGCTGGAGGTACAGGATCTTCGCGCACTCAAGAAGGGCCGCAAACCCATCACCCAATTGCAGCTTGAGACGGGACGTTGTGCATGGGAGGCCTTCACCGCCCCGACCCCGACCTCTCTGGCCGCCTTTGCCTCAACACCGCACGCCTGTTTGCCCCATCTTGCTCCCGCATTCTGCCGCCTGCTGTCAGAATTGCCAGCGCCCTACTCAGGTCTTTCCCTGACAGAAGAGCGCATTTTGCAGCATCTGATAGATGGTCCGCGCAAGGTTGCGCATGTGTTCGCCGCCGTGAATGCGATGGATGAGGAGGCGCAGTTTCTGGCAGACCTCCCCTTCTTCCTGCGGCTGGATGGACTGGCCTTTACCCATGAGCCACTGGTGACAGGCCTGCCTTTCAGTTGCCATGAATGCGGCAGCATGGCCTTTGAGAGCGGAGAAAAAAGTCAGGCGGAAATGGCATATCGCGCCTATGCCGGTGCTGAAATCTCGCTAACCGATGCTGGATTGGCGGCGTTGCGGGGCAAGTTTGACCATGCCTGCCAGAATAGCATTGAGCGGGCAATCGGAGGTTTCCACCTCATGCCCGGTGCAATGTGGCGCTATGATCGAATGCGCTCGGAACTGGTATCGCCGAACTGATTGGCCCCGAGCTTTCGTCGCCATGCCGCAATAAAGCTGGAACGCGCCTGGGAAAAACAGGTGCCGCGCGGCTCCATAACCCGACTGGAGAGGAAGAAGCCCGTCAGGCGGAATGCTTCCTCGACATCCGTGCGTGCCGCATATGCGCCTGTATCCAGCAGAAAAGGCGGCAAGCCGAACATGCGGTCTGCATAAGGGGCACCGGCAACCCGGCAGACGGCCCGCCCGCTGCGGGGAGAGACATAAATCAATTCATCCCTCTGGCCCGTTGCGGCACAACAGTCCAGCTCCAGCCCGAAGCCAAGTTCGCGCAACAGTGCCAGTTCAAACCGCGCCAGCAAAATACCAGCAGCCTCCACATCCCCGAATGCATCCAGAATGGCGCTGAAAGCCAGATACAATCGGGGTTGCGGATCTCGCTCCGGTAACAGACGCAGGATCTGGCTCATATGGGTGATGCCATAGACAGCATGGGGCAGCCCCATCATCGGCTCGGTGCGCAGGGCCAGTGGCTCCAGCGCATAATTGCCCATATGTTCTTCCAGCCGCGCCCGCCAGTGAACGGAGAGCGTATTGCCCGGTTGAAGAAGCGGGCCCAGCCGTCGCGAGCCACGCACCATGCCGAGATGCCGCCCGCGCTGGCGTGTGAGCAGTTCCACAATGGCACTGCCCTCACCGTGGCGACGGACGCCAATCACGATTCCTTCATCGCTCCATTCCATGGCGATGCGTGAACCTCTTCAGATACGAGGCCCTACCCGCCGCGTGGAAACTCAAGTCCCATTTCGCGATAGCGCTCCGGATCATCCGCCCAGTTCTCGCGCACCTTCACAAACAGGAACAGATGGACCTTGGCCTCGATAATCTCGGAAATTTCAGCGCGGGCCTCGGATGAAATCATTTTGATGGCCTGCCCGCCCTTGCCCAGCACAATCTTGCGCTGGCTGTCACGCTCCACAAAAATGGTCTGCTCGATGCGAACGGAACCGTCACGCAGTTCCTTCCAGCTATCGGTCTCCACAGTGGAGCGATATGGCAACTCATCGTGCAGGCGCAGGAACATTTTCTCGCGGGTGATCTCGGCCGCCAGCGTGCGCATGGGCGCATCGGAAACCTGATCCTCCGGATACAGCCACGGACCGGGCTGCACAGTCTGCGAAAACCAGTTGCGGACATCATCCACACCGGAGCCGGTGAGCGCCGAAATCATGAAGACCTTGTCGAACGGCATGATGTCATTGATCTTCGCAGCCAGCGCCAGAAGTGTATCGCGCCGGATCAGGTCGATCTTGGTGAGGATCAGGACGCGGGGGCGGCGAATATCCGCCAAAGGCTTCAGCAGGGCTTCAATATCAGAATCCAGCCCACGCTTGGCATCCACCAGCAATGCCAGCACATCGGCATCTGCCGCATGGGTCCATGCGCTGGTCACCATCGCCCGCTCCAGCCGCCGCTTGGGGGCGAAGATGCCGGGGGTGTCAACAAGAATGATCTGCGCAGCACCATCCATCACAATGCCACGCATGATGGCGCGGGTGGTTTGCACCTTGTGCGAAACAATGGAAACCTTGGTACCCACCAAGGCATTGGTCAGCGTGGATTTACCGGCATTGGGCGCACCCAGAAGTGCAACAAAGCCGCAGCGGGTGGGGCCTTCCGGGGTCTGGGTGGGGGCAAACACGGAGAGGGGATCATCCCCTTCGGCCTCATCCTCATCATCCTCGAAGTCGTCGTCGTCCAGATCTTCATCCAGATCGTCGTCAAACCCCTCTTCGGCCTCCCCAGCCAGAAGTTGCGCGTCTTCTTCACGCTGCTCCTCTGGTGCGCCGGTCTGCGGCGTCGCGGTATCAAGGTTCGCGCCAGCCGTATCCTGTGGCTTCTTGCTCATGTCTCGGTTCCATTCCACACACCTTCCCGAACAAGGAAGGCTGCTGCTGCCGCTTTCTGTGCGGCCTGTTTCGAAGGGCCTTCCGCCTCGGCCGAGGTCTGGCCGGGCAGATCCACTGCCACGATAAAGTGCGGGGCATGATCCGGCCCGCTGCGGGACACCTCCCGATAAGACGGGGGGGGCAACCTGCGAGCCTGCGCCCATTCCTGAAGAACCGTCTTGGCATCCCGCAAGGGGCGGCGCGGTGCTTCAAGGCGTGGACGCCAGAAGCGCTCCACCAGATCATTTGCAGCCGAAT
Source organism: Xanthobacter sp. (assembly GCA_034676585.1). Classification (GTDB taxonomy): domain Bacteria; phylum Pseudomonadota; class Alphaproteobacteria; order Rhizobiales; family Xanthobacteraceae; genus Xanthobacter. The sequence continues at coordinate 1,277,468 of JAUCBY010000001.1, forward strand.
AGCCACCATCCAGAAATACGGCGGCAACCACGGCTTCAGTGACATCCGCCAGAATGGCGCGGCGCTTGTGCGTGCCGGACTGCGCCTCCCCGGAGCCAAGGCGAATATGTTGCCCCAGATCCATATCAGCGGCGACATCGGCACAGGCTTCCTCGCGCACCAGTTCAGCCAGACGGCGCGAAAGCTCCCCTTCCTCGGCCTGGGGGAAGGCGGCGTAAAGCATGTGGGACACCACAGCGCCCAACACATGATCGCCCAGAAACTCAAGCCGCTGATAAGAGCGCACACGAGGAGAAGGCCCCTTCACCGCACTGATATGCGAGAGGGCCAGAGTGAGAAGGCTGCGGTCACGGAAGCGATAGCCGATCCGATCCTCGACAACAGAAAGATCTGTGGTGCGCACCTTCAGTTCACCGTCATGAACAAGCGATCCCATCGCACGGTCCAGGGCCAGTTCCACACCTGCCAGGCGGATGCTCCTTCTTCAATGGAGAAGAAGATGACCTGCGCCTTGCCGATGAAGTTCTCATACGGAATATAGCCAACCTGACTCAAAACGCGGCTATCAGCCGAATTATCACGATTATCACCCATCATGAAATAGTGGCCAAGCGGCACTTCATAGACCGGTGTGTTATCGTAGAAGCCGTTATCGACCATATCGAGGGTGGTATAGGAAATGCCATTGGGCAATGTTTCCTGCCAGCGCCGCACCTTCACCATCTGGCCGTTGCCGTCATCCTGCGTAATATCGGACAGGCGCTCGCGCTTCACCGGCTGGCCATTGATATGCAGCCAGCCGTCAATCATCTGGATCTTGTCACCCGGCAGGCCGATGACCCGCTTGATGTAGTCCGTTTCATTATCGCGCGGCAGCTTGAATACGGCAACATCACCCTGCTGCGGCGGCGCACCCCAGATTCGCCCTGTAAACAGGTCTGGCGACAGTGGCAGCGAGAAGCGGGAATAGCCGTAGGTGTATTTGGAGACGAACAGATAATCGCCGATCAGCAGCGTATCCTTCATCGACCCGGAGGGGATATTGAACGGCTGGAACAGAAAGGTGCGGATCAGCAGTGCGATCAGCAGTGCCTGCACGACCACCTGGACGGTTTCCATGAAACCGCCGTTTTTTTTCTTTGAATCGCTGGTTGCGGTCATTCCGGGTCCGAAAATCACGATGATGGCGCAGAAAACATGGCACTGCACCAAAACTGGGATGGAACGCACAAGCGCTCCACCTCATACTTAAGGCTTTCTATAGAGACTTCGGGCGCATACAGCAACGCACCGTGGCCTTCACCCCTTCGCTTCCGCGCAAGGCACGGCAGAAATCACAACATAAGCCGCACACAAGGGCCCTTCATCCGTGATGGAAAGATGGATCACGGCCTCATGCCCCGGTGGAGTTATCTGCGCCAGCCGCACCGCAGCACCACCTGTCAGCCGCATGGTCGGCGCGCCTGAGGGCAGGTTTACCACCCCCATATCGCGCCAGAAGACGCCAAGGCTCAACCCTGTACCCAGAGCCTTGGAGCATGCCTCCTTGGCTGCGAACCTCTTGGCGTAGGTTTCAGCTCGCCGAGTGCGGGCGTCTGCCTTCGCGCGCTCTTCCGGAGTGAAAACCCTGTCCAGAAAACGATCACCATAACGTTCAATGGATTGAGCGATCCGCCGTGTATCGGAAAAGTCGGAACCAATGCCGAGAATCATCTGACTCCCTCCGGCATCAGTTGCGCCCGTCCTCGGGCAATGGCTGTGCGCATGGTAGCGATAGCAGCCTCAAGGCCAACAAACATGGCCTCTCCCATCAGGAAGTGGCCAATATTCAATTCAACGATCTGCGGCAGCATGGCCATCTGCTCTGCGGTCGCATAGTCCAGTCCATGGCCACCATGCACCTCAAGGCCCAGACCGGCGGCCTGAACGGCGCCAGCACGCAGACGCTCAAATTCGACGCGCGCTTCATCTTCCCGATTTTCCGCCAGCGCATCACACCAGGTGCCGGTGTGCAGTTCAATAATCTCTGCACCGAGCTCATGTGCAGCCGCTATCTGCTCCTCCTGAGCGGCGATGAACAGGGAAATGCGGATACCGGCCTTCTGCAACGCGACAATGCGCGGGCGCAACTCGTCCTTCTGTCCGGCAACATCCAGCCCGCCTTCGGTCGTCCGCTCTTCGCGCCGCTCGGGTACCAGGCAGCAGGCATGTGGGCGAATCCGAAGGGCGATGGCGACCATCTCATCGGTTGCCGCCATTTCGAAATTCAGTGGCACAGCCAGTTCAGCCTTGAGCCGCTCGATGTCGGGGTCGCGAATATGGCGACGGTCTTCACGCAGATGGGCCGTAATGCCATCCGCCCCGGCCAGTTGCGCCAGAAGAGCCGCCCGTACAGGGTCTGGCAATGCCCCACCGCGCGCATTACGCACGGTCGCTACATGGTCAATATTCACCCCAAGGCGCACTGGTGCCTTCTGTACCATCTGCAACTCCCACGGCGGAGATCGCCCGCTCAACCATTCACACGCTCAACCGCCGAGACCATTTCCCGCGATTTCAGTTCGGAAACGATGCTGGTGAGGTGGCGCAAATCAAACACCTCAACATCAATCAGCATTTCGGTAAAGTCTGCCGAGCGCGAGCGCATGACCAGCCCCTCGATATTTCCGCCATGGTCCCCCACCGCACTGGCCACCTGCGCCAGTGCGCCCGGCTCGTTTCGCGCAGTCACAATGATGCGTGCGGGGAAGCGCACATCCGAAAGCTCATCCAGATCCCAGCGCACATCCAGCCAGTGCTCTGGCGCATCCTCGAAGCCTTGAAGGACGGGGGACTGGATCGGGTAGATGGTGATTCCCTCTCCGGGAGAAAGGATGCCGACAATCCGGTCTCCCGGCACGGCACCGCCTTCCGGGGCGAAGCGCACGGGCAGGTCCGTGTTGAGGCCACGGATCGGCAATGCCCCATCAGCATCATTCAGTTCATCACCGGGGGCCTCTGGAATCTTGAACTTCAGATTGTGGCCACTCTTCAGCTCAAACCAGCCCTCCCCATTCGGGGCACGGCTTCCCTGCAACCGGTCTTCCGGGCGGGGTGGCAGCCATTCGGGATAGGCGGCACGGATGACATCATCTGTCTTGATTTCACCGCGTCCGATGGCCGCGAAAACATCTTCCGGCGCAACTCGGGCAAGGCGGGGCGTGGCGCGCGCCATCACCTCATCAGAGAAAGACTTGCCTGCCTTTGCAAAGGCGCGTTCCGCAATCTTGCGGCCCAGCCCCGCATATTGTGCCCGCACCGCCGCTCGCGTGGCGCGGCGCACTGCCGCTCGCGCCTTTCCGGTCACAGCAATGGTTTCCCATGCACCGGGCGGGGTCTGGGCCTTGGAGGTAATGATCTCCACCTCATCGCCGCTTTTCAACTCAGAGACGAGCGGGGCAATGGAACCATTGATTTTGCAACCCACAGCCGTATTGCCCACATCCGTATGCACGGCATAGGCAAAATCAATCGGTGTTGCCTTGCGCGGCAAGGTGATGAGCCGCCCCTTGGGCGTGAAGCAGAACACCTGATCCTGAAACAGCTCAAGCTTGGTATGTTCCAGAAACTCTTCTGATGACAGGCCTTGCGAAAGGTTTTCTATGGTCTTGCGCAGCCAGGCATAGGCACGGCTCTCGCTGGAAAAGGTGACACCCGGTGCCCCCGAGGCATCCTTGTAGAGCGCATGGGCGGCGATACCATATTCGGCGATCTCGTCCATATCGCGCGTGCGGATCTGCAATTCCACACGCTGCCGGCGCGGGCCAATCAGCGTGGTGTGCAAGGAGCGATAATCGTTTGGCTTGGGTGTCGAGATATAGTCCTTGAAGCGGCCCGGAACGATGGGCCACCGGGTATGCACGGCCCCAAGCGCACGGTAGCAGTCATCAATCGAGCTCACGATGATGCGGAAGCCGTAGATATCGGAAAGCTGCTCGAAACCAATGGCTTTGCGCTCCATCTTCCGCCAGATGGAGTAAGGACGCTTTTCACGCCCCTTCACTTCAGCCGAAATGCCGCGGGCCGTCAGTTCTCCGCACACCTCACGCTCAATATCCTCCACCAGCGGTCCATTGCGCTGGCGCAGGGCGGCAACGCGGGCAGCGATGGATTCATAAGCCTCTGGCGAAAGCTGACAGAAGGAGAGGTCTTCCAGTTCCTCGCGCATATCCTGCATACCCATTCGGGCAGCAAGGGGGGAGTAGATATCCAGCGTTTCCTGCGCAATGCGGCTGCGCTTTTCTGGCGGCACCCATTTCAGGGTACGCATATTGTGCAACCTGTCCGCCAGCTTCACCAGCAACACGCGCACATCATCGGCAATTGCCAGCAGCAGCTTGCGCAGGTTTTCCGCCTGCTTGGCCTGCTTGGAGACCAGATCAAGTTTCTTGATCTTGGTCAGGCCCTCCACCAGCGTCGCGATCTGCGCCCCGAACAAACGCTCGATCTCGGCCTTGGTGGCGTCAGTATCCTCAATCGTATCATGCAGCAGTGCGGCAACGATGGTCGCGTCGTCCAGCTTCAGGTCCGTGAGAATGGCTGCCACTTCAAGGGGATGGGAGAAATAGGGATCACCGGATGCGCGCACCTGATGGCCATGCGCCATCATCGCGTAGACATAGGCGCGGTCCAGCAGCGCCTCATCGGTGTTGGGGTTATAACGTCGAACGCGCTCGACGAGTTCGTATTGGCGCATCATGCCGGGAACGATCCGTCACAGCACGGGTGGAGCGTGTGTGCCCCATCCTTCTTTTGCATTGAAATATCATCGAAAAACAGAGGCGGCGCAAGATGCGCTCTCCAGATGGAGGATGCGCAATGGAAATGTTCCACTGCGCAATGCTCCTTTTCGTCTCACATTATCGCAGCATTACGGAAGCAGCAGGGTTGAGCCGCTGGTTTTGCGGGCCTCAAGGGCCTCATGGGCTGCTCGCGCATCCTTCAGGGCATAGGTCTGGTGTACCGGAATTTTCACGGCCCCGGAAATCACAGCCTCAAACAGCTCATTGGCAGCGCCCACCAACTCCTCCCGCTTGGTAACAAAGGTGTTGAGCGTGGGGCGTGTGGCATAGAGAGACCCCTTCTGCGAGAGCAGGAGCAGGTCAAAATCCTTTACAGCGCCAGAGGCATTGCCATAGCTGACCCACAGGCCCAGTGGGCGCAGACAGTCCAGAGAGGCGGGATAGGTCGCCTGCCCTACCCCGTCATACACCACATCGCACAGCTTGCCCGAGGTGATTTCCCGCACCTTCTTCACGAAATCCTCTTCCCTGTAGAGAATGACATGATCAGCCCCATTGGCACGGGCAAGCTCCGCCTTTTCCGGTGAGCCAACAGTACCGATAACCGTTGCCCCCAGGTGCTTGGCCCACTGGGTGAGAATGACACCAACACCACCTGCCGCCGCATGCAGGAGGATAACATCGCCCGGCTTCAGCGCATGGGTCCGGCGCACGAGATAGCGCACGGTGAGGCCCTTCAGCATCATGGCCGCGGCAGTGTGGTCGTCGATCGCATCCGGCAGATGCACCAGCATGGCGGCTGGCACATTGCGCACCTCGCTGTAAGAGCCGATGGCGCTGGCATAGGCAACCCGGTCGCCCTCATGGAAGCCCTCAACACCCGGCCCAACAGCCACCACCTCTCCCGCCCCTTCATTGCCCGGAATGAAGGGCAGGCTTGCGGCCTTGTAGAGACCGCTGCGAAAATAGGTGTCGATGAAATTGACCCCAATGGCCGTATGGCGCACCTGCACCTCACCTGGGCCCGGCGCGGGTACGGAAACTTCCTCCCAGGTCAGAACCTGCGGCCCGCCTGTGCGGTGAACCCGAATTGCATGCACCATGATCCGGCCCTCTGGCTGTGTGTGTCAGACCCTGACAGGCAATCCTGCCAACCCTGATCATAGGAAAGACGGGCAGACCTGCAAGCTCAGCCTTCAACCGCCCGGCCCGGCTATCATTTGCCCAAAAGGCGGTTTTGATGTGCAGGCCGGGGCCCCCGCACCTTGAAAGGATGATCCGCGCAAGCGTCACTTGACCGCGCGCACGAAAGTTCATCCTCGGCTAGAATGAGGGCAGACAGCAAGTTCAGGCGGACAGGCATTGCCAAGGCACGGGGCCAAGGGTTATCGCCTGAACAGCCAGAGCGTGGGAGGGTGAAATGCCAGCGCGGAAAATCCATGATGTTGCGGTTGTCGGTGCCGGTCCGGCCGGCCTTGCCACTGCGCTGGGCCTTGTCGCACAAGGTGTTTCCACCGCGCTCATCACAGGACCGGAGCGCAAGGCTGACCACCGCACAACTGCTCTTCTGGATGGCTCTGTACAGATTCTTGAAGGCTTCAGAGTCTGGGACAAGCTCGTCTCAAGCGCGGCCCCTTTGCGTGACATGCGCATTGCCGATGCCACCAAAAGGCTGGTCCGCGCACCCGAGGTGACTTTCCGCTCGGCTGAAATCGGGCTTGAGGCCTTCGGATACAATCTTGAGAATGACATTCTGCGCAATGCACTGCTGAACGCCGCGCAGGAGCATGCCAGCCTCACATTGCTGCGCACCTCCGTTACCAGCCTTGAAGTGGATGATACGGCTGCCACGCTTCATCTGGCAGATGGGGAGCCCATTGCGGCGCGACTGGTGGCCGGGGCAGATGGGCGCTCATCCATTGTACGCAAAACTGCGGGCATTTCCCTGCAAAGCCGCGCTTATCCGCAGGTGGCGTTTACGGCGACAGTCGCCCATACCCGCCCCCATGAAGATACCTCTACCGAGTTTCATACCCCAACCGGCCCCTTTACGCTGGTCCCCCTCTCCGGGGACCGGTCCAGCATTGTGTGCGTAGTCAGTGAACAGGACGCCCGCCATCTGATGAGCCTTGATGATGCGGCGCTGGCGCGAGAGATGGAGTTGCGCTCGTCTTCCATTCTCGGCGCATTCACCATGCTTCCGGGGCGGGGCAGTTTTCCTCTTGCGGCGGAAACGGCGGTCTCACTCCATGCACCGCGCATTGCACTGGTGGGAGAGGCCGCACACATCATGCCCCCCATAGGCGCACAGGGGCTTAATCTGGGCCTGCGCGATGCGGAGGTTCTGGTGCGTCTCGTCTCACAGGCCGCAAAAAACGGTCAGGATGTGGGTGCGCCCGACCTGTTGTCAAAATATGAGCGCGAACGGCGTGGAGATATTGAAAGCCGCATGCGCGCCGTGGACCTGCTCAATCGCTCCCTGCTTTCAGACTTCCTTCCGCTTCAGGGCGCACGAGGATTTGGCATGTATATGCTGGATCGCGTTGGCCCCCTGCGTCGATTGCTGATGCGCATGGGCGTAGGTGAGCGCGCGGCCTGAGGCGGCGAAGGTATAAGGCGTGGAAGGATTTCTGCGGATTGCGCAATGCGGGAAGCTATGCTGCACTGCGCCCTGAATCATCCCGAGGATGACGGGCAGGACCCGTCCCCGGTGACAGGGGGAAACGCATGAAACTTCCACGTCAATTCTTCAAGCCGCTCGCCATCGGTGCCCCGGCTCCCTACCGCGAATTGCCCGTGCGGCTGGAGCGCATGATTCACTTCGTGCCGCCACATGTGGAAAAAATGCGCGCGAAGGTGCCGGATATTGCCCGGCAGGTGGATGTGGTTCTGGGCAATCTCGAAGATGCCATTCCGATGGATGCCAAGGAAGCCGCGCGCAAGGGCTTCATTGAAATGGCGCAAGCCACCGATTTTGGCTCAACCGGCCTGTGGACCCGCATCAACTGTCTCAACAGCCCGTGGGTGCTGGATGACATCACCGAGATTGTCAGCGCCATTGGTGCAAAGCTTGATGTCATCATGCTGCCGAAGGTGGATGGCCCGTGGGACATTCACTATCTGGACCAGCTTCTCGCCCAGCTTGAGGCAAGGCATGCCATTGGCAAGCCCATTCTCATTCATGCCATTCTGGAAACCGCTGAAGGCATGAACAATGTGGAGGCGATTGCCTCCGCCTCCCCGCGCATGCACGGCATGAGCCTCGGCCCGGCCGACCTTGCCGCCTCGCGCGCCATGAAAACCACCCGTGTAGGTGGCGGCCACCCGGATTATCAGGTTCTGGCAGACCCGGATGGCGACAAGGCCCGCATCGGCTACCAGCAGGATCTGTGGCACTATACCATTGGCCGCATGGTGGATGCCTGCATGGCCAATGGTATCAAACCCTTCTATGGCCCCTTTGGTGACTTTGCCGATCTTGCCGCTTGCGAAAGCCAGTTCCGCAATGCCTTTCTTCAGGGTTGCGTCGGCGCATGGTCCCTTCACCCGACCCAGATCGACATTGCCAAGCGCGTGTTCTCGCCCGACCCCGGCGAGGTCGCATTCGCACTTCGCATTCTGGAAGCCATGCCGGATGGTGCAGGCGCTGTCATGATTGACGGCAAGATGCAGGATGATGCCACCTGGAAGCAGGCCAAGGTGATTGTTGACCTGGCCCGCATTGTCGCGGCCAAGGATACGGATCTGGCCAAGGTTTACGGCCTGTGATGAGTTGATGCTGCATGCCGCTGAGATTAACTCCTCGGCATGCGGCACAGCCCGCGAGGCATCTGCGCCGTTTTTGAGTCTACAGCACAAGACGGCGCAGCATTATCTCGGACATTCATGCAAAGCCCGCGACTGGAACGAGAAACACACCTCTCACGAAAAGGTGTTTTCAGTTTCCGCGCCCATATTGCATATATTTTACTTATGCCCCTGAAAAACAAAATCAATTGAGCAAAACTGTTTTATGTTTCGCATTTGCGAAAATATGTCTACTTTGCCGGCATCAAGTATAATTGCTGACACTCCGACAGTGCAGCGTGGATCTGCATGAAAGGAGGCGGACAATGGGCATCTACAGGACAGGGGCGGCCCCCCTCTTCCCTTCAGGTGCAGACCTTCATCCAGAAGGTCTGGGCACCACTTCCGAAAATGAGGCGGAGCAGGAAACCCCAATCATCCGGCACGCGCAATTCCGGGTTGGCGAGGTGGTGCGTCACAAGCACTTTCCCTTCCGCGGTGTTGTGTTTGATGTCGATGCTGTCTTTGGCAATACAGAGGAGTGGTGGCTCTCCATTCCTGAACATATTCGCCCGCAGAAGGACCAGCCCTTCTATCACCTGTACGCAGAAAATGCGGAACAGGAATATGTGGCCTATGTCTCCGAGCAAAATCTGGAGCGCGACACATCCAATGAGCCGGTGCGTCACCCCAAGGTGCTGGAAGCACTTCAGGAAGATGCCGCGGGAGCATGGCGTCTTCCGCCATCCCATCTGAACTGAAAACACACTGCGCCACTCTTCAGATACCTTCGGGAGAGTGGCTGGCAGGCGGATGACTTTCGGCTCATATGCTGCTCCGCGCTATTTTTAGACCGCATTGTTGAATTAGAACCATTTTTATTGATACAAGGCGGCACCTTTCCAGTCGGCTTGGGTTCGCGTACTCTGACCCATAAAAACCTGGCCGATTAATGATACCGGTTGGTAGCGCTGTACTTCAGCACTACGCACCTCATGACGGTGAGATTGCGATGAACCTCTATTCGGATTACCTCGCTGAAATCGAAAGCAGAAAAACTCAAGGGCTTGATCCCAAGCCGATTGATGACGGCGCCCTCACCAGCGAAATCATTGCACTGATCCAGGATGCAGGTAACGAGCACCGGGCTGATGCTCTCAAGTTCTTCATTTATAACACCCTGCCAGGCACCACGAGCGCAGCCGGCGTCAAGGCTGCATTTCTGAAGCAGATCATTCTGGGTGAAGTTGTTGTCCCGGAAATCACCCCGGTTTTTGCCCTTGAGCTGCTCTCGCACATGAAGGGCGGCCCCTCGGTTGCCGTGCTGCTTGATATTGCCCTCGGCAATAACGACGATCTGGCCCGCAAGGCAGGTGAAGTGCTGAAGACTCAGGTCTTCCTGTATGATGCCGACATGTTCCGCCTGCGCGATGCCTACAAGGCTGGCAATGCGGTGGCCAAGGATGTGCTGGAGAGCTACGCAAAGGCCGAGTTCTTCACAAAGCTGCCTGAGGTTGATGGTGAGATCAAGGTTGTGACCTTTATCGCCGCTGAAGGCGATATTTCGACCGATCTTCTCTCCCCCGGCAATCAGGCCCACTCGCGCTCGGATCGCCAGTTGCATGGCCAGTGCATGATCTCGCCCGAGGCCCAGCAGGAAATCGTGGCGCTGCAGAAGAAGCATCCTGATGCGCGCGTGATGATGATCGCCGAAAAGGGCACCATGGGCGTTGGCTCATCGCGCATGTCGGGCGTGAACAATGTGGCGCTGTGGACCGGCAAGCAGGCCAGCCCCTATGTGCCTTTCGTCAACTTCGCCCCGATTGTTGCCGGCACCAATGGCATTTCGCCGATCTTCGCTACCACGGTAGATGTGACCGGCGGTATTGGCCTCAATCTCAAGAACTGGACCCGCAAGCTTGGAGAGGACGGCAAGCCGGTTCTCAATGCCGACGGCAATCCGATTCTTGAGGAACAGTATTCGGTTGCGACCGGCACGGTCCTGAAGATCGACACCAAGGCCAAGAAGCTGCGTGACGAGAGCGGCAAGGAACTGGTGGATATTTCCTCATCCTTCACCCCTCAGAAGGTGGAGTTCATGAAGGCCGGCAGCTCCTATGCCATCGTCTTCGGCAAGAAGCTCCAGACCTTTGCTGCCGAGACCATTGGCATTGAGGCTACTCCGGTCTTCGCACCGAACAAGGAAATTACCGTTGAGGGTCAGGGCCTGACAGCGGTTGAGAAGATCTTCAACCGCAATGCTGTTGGCGTCACGCCCGGCAAGGTGCTGCATGCCGGCTCCGATGTGCGCGTGAAGGTGAATATTGTCGGCTCGCAGGACACCACGGGCCTGATGACCGCCCAGGAGCTTGAGGCAATGGCGGCTACCGTCATCTCCCCGCTCGTGGACGGAGCCTACCAGTCCGGCTGCCACACCGCTTCCGTGTGGGACAAGAAGGCTCAGGCGAATATTCCGAAGCTCATGTCCTTCATGAACAATTTCGGCCTGATTACCGCCCGTGACCCGAAGGGCGTCTATCACTCCATGACGGACGTGATCCACAAGGTGCTGAATGACATCACCGTGGATGACTGGGCCATCATCATTGGCGGTGACAGCCATACCCGCATGTCCAAGGGCGTGGCCTTTGGTGCGGACTCCGGTACCGTCGCGCTGGCATTGGCAACCGGTGAAGCTACCATGCCGATCCCACAGTCGGTCAAGGTCACCTTCAAGGGCACCATGAAGCCCTATATGGACTTCCGTGACGTGGTGCATGCCACTCAGGCACAGATGCTCCAGCAGTGTGGCGACAACGTCTTCCAGGGCCGTATCATCGAAGTGCATATCGGCACCCTGCTCGCCGATCAGGCCTTCACCTTTACCGACTGGACGGCCGAGATGAAGGCCAAGGCCTCGATCTGCATTTCGCAGGACGAGACGCTGATCGAGTCGCTGGAAATTGCCAAGTCGCGTATCCAGATCATGATCGACAAGGGCATGGAGAATGCCGCTGGCACGCTGAAGGGCCTTATCGCCAAGGCCGATGCCCGTATTGCCGAGATCCGCTCTGGCGAAAAGCCGGCGCTGGCTCCTGATGCCAATGCGAAATATTTCGCCGAGGTGGTCGTGGATCTGGACGTGATCGACGAGCCAATGATCGCCGACCCTGACGTGAACAATGCTGACGTCTCCAAGCGTTATACCCATGACACCATCCGCCCCGTTTCCTACTATGGCGGAACCAAGAAGGTGGATCTGGGCTTCGTTGGGTCCTGCATGGTCCACAAGGGCGACATGAAGATTGTCGCGCAGATGTTGAAGAACATCGAAAAGACCGAGGGCAAGGTTGAGTTCAAGGCCCCGCTCGTTGTGGCTGCCCCGACCTACAACATCATTGATGAGCTGAAGGCTGAAGGGGATTGGGAAATCCTTGAGAAGTACTCCGGCTTTGAATTTGATGACCTCAAGCCGAAGGGTGCGGCCCGCACGGAATATGAGAATATTCTGTATCTGGAGCGTCCGGGCTGCAATCTGTGCATGGGCAATCAGGAAAAGGCCGAGAAGGGCGACACCGTTCTGGCAACCTCGACCCGCCTGTTCCAGGGCCGTGTTGTGGAAGACACCGCAGAGAAGAAGGGCGAGTTGCTTTTGGCCTCAACCCCGGTTGTCGTGCTGTCGGCTATTCTTGGCCGCATGCCAAGCGCTGATGAGTATAAGGCTGCCGTTGAAGGGATCGACCTGACCAAGTTCGCCCCACCAAAGGCAACCCCGCTCGACTCCCTCTCTGTTCACTACTGAGATTTGACATCCCCTCCCAGCCCTGAATGGACATCCTGATATGTCCGGAAGGGGCCGGGAGGCGTGATCTCATGTGGTGTCGGGGTCATTCTGGTGATAGAGTGAATGGGAGGCTGCGCCTCTTTACCGTTGAGACAACGATAGGGCACGCATCACAGGTGCGTGCCCATCTGTATTTATGAGTTCATGCCGCAATGCTTCCCCACTGTGCGAATTTTGCATGCACATGTGGTGATTGCGTTGAGATGTACGAGATTCTCCCAGACGGGAGAAACTGTAGAGCTGAGATTAAATTTGATCCCACTGCACGGCTGTATGGTCATCATTTGCTGGCGCTCCGACCAACCCGCCTTTGCACGTGAAGCGATGTCCATAGGGGTATTTGGTATATCCCCATGGACCTCCTGTTCAAATTGGGGCCATTTCAGGCTTGCTCAATAGGCAAGCTCCTGAAAAACGGGTTCAATTGACCCTTGCCACTCCCCCTCATACCGGGCCAGCAATATCTCAGCCAGACAACGGCCAGACTTCGACGGTCTCATTCAGCGGTGCGAGAAAATAGCTTTCATCTTGCCCTTCAGTATTGAGGCGCGCACGACGTTTCAGCCCTGCTTCTGAAATTGCAAGCACATCGCGCGCCAGATCTCGTAGAGAGCGCCCCGCAATCATGGTGTTCAAGGCAAGACGCGGAACATCATCACGCATCTGCTGGCGTTCTTCATCACTCCATCCCTTTACAAGGTCCCATGCAGCATCAAGGCTATGCCCATCATACAGCAGGCCAGTCCAGAAGGCAGGAAGGGCACAGAGAGAGGAACGCGGGCCGGTATCGGCTCCGCGCATCTCCAGAAAGCGCTTCAGCCGAACTTCCGGGAAAATAGTGGAGAGGTGGTTCACCCAATCAGAAAGGGTTGCAGTTTGGCCGGGCAATGCGGGATGGCGCCCAGCAAGCAGATCGCGGAAGGAACTCCCTGCAACACCTATATAATCATTGCCACGCTTGATGAAATACATTGGCACATCAAGCGCATAGTCTACGTAGCGCTCAAAACCAAACCCCTCTTCAAATGCGAAGGGCAGCATTCCGGCACGGGCATTGTCAGTATCGCGCCAGATTTCTGAGCGATATGAAAGAAAGCCATTTGGCTTGCCATCCGTGAAGGGCGAGTTGGCAAAGAGTGCTGTGGCAAGAGGCTGAAGAGCCAGCCCCACTCGCATCTTCTTCGCCATGTCGGCTTCACTGGAAAAATCCAGGTTCACCTGTACCGTGCAGGTCCGGAACATCATGTCCAGACCAAGCGTGCCAACCTTTGGCATGTAGTTGGCCATGATGCGATAACGCCCCTTGGGCATGACAGGCGTTTCCGCACGGGTCCAGCGCGGGCTCATGCCAATGCCAAGGAAGCCGATTCCCAAAGGCTGCGCCACCTGCCTCACCTGAGCCAGATGCGCATTCAGCTCCACGCTGGTTTCATGGATACTGGCCAGCGGTGCGCCGGAAAGCTCAAACTGCCCACCCGGCTCCAGCGAGATCGCCCCGCCTCCGGTCACATCCGCAAGCCCGATCAGGGTCTCGCCTTCCATGATGGGTTCCCAGCCCAGCAGCAACTGCATGCCTTCCAGCAAACGGCGGATGCCAGCTGGTCCCTCATAAGGCACAGGCTCATGCCGGCCGAGCGTGAAAGGAACCTTCTCATGCTCCGTGCCTATACGGAAAGCGCTGGACGGCTTGACCCCTTTTTCAATCCAGGCGACCAATTCGTCGCGGGAGGAGATGGAGGTTTCATCGACCGTATCGCGAGCCATGCGAGTATCTCTTCAAAGCAGGAGGCGCGACCATACACATACACAAGGGCAAGGCAAATGACCTTGCGCGCCTGCCGTAGCGGCAGTGCATGGATATGGTTCACTTCGGGTGGTTGCGAACGGCTGAAAAAGCCAAAACAGTCAATGGTGTAGCCAGAATAATCCCCATAGGCCCAAAGATGGCGCCGAAGACCACAACTGCAAACAATGTTACCGCAGGTGGCAGAGAGACCATGCGCTCCTGCAAAAGCGGTGTGATGACATTGCCCTCGGACTGCTGCACCACAATGAACACCACCAAGGTCCACAGTGCCGTATCCACGCCCAGCGTCAGGGCAATGAGCAATGCGGGCACGGCGGCAACAATAGGGCCAATCAGGGGTACAAACTCAGCCAGACAGGTAAACATGGCGAGGGCCAGTGCAGATGGCACCCCAACAATGCTCAGGCCAATATAGGCAAGAACCCCCACCACGAGCATGGCGATAAACTGGGCCTTCAAAAAGGCCAGCAGATCTTCGGTGATAGAGTGGAGAACACGGGACATATCCTCCCGCTTGTCCTCCGGCCAGAACTTCAGCAACAGGTCACGATAAAGGGTTGGTTCCAGCGCAAAATAGATGGCACCGACCAGTACCAGAAAGACACCAATCAAGGCCTGGAAAACATTGCTCGTCACCCCCTGAAGGGTGGAAATAATGACGACTCCTGATGGCGCGACAGATTCCGCACGCTGGATCAGATCTATACCCATGCCCTGCAAATGCAGGCGGGTTTTCAAATCCTCCCATGCGGCCGGCAGGCCCTGCATCAACTCTATAATCTGGGCCTGAAGGGTGGACCCGAACAGATATAGTGCCAGCCCGATTGCCCCGACCAGAAAGAGGGCAACCGGGATAACGGCATAACGTCTGGGCATTCGCGTGATACGCGCGACTGGCACGGCCAGACTATGAAACACAATTGCCAGCAAAACCGAGGCAAAGACCATCAACAGAACGTCAACAATCAGCCATGCAAAATACATCAGCGCCAGAATGGCACAGATGATGATGACGTTACGCACCAGATAACGATCGGAAACCATAGCCCCCCACAATTCGTAACGTCTTCAACACCGTGCCATCCGGCTGTTCAATCAGGCCTGCGCAAGCGCCTGCTCAAGATCCGCGATAATGTCGGCCACATCCTCAATGCCGATAGACAGGCGCACCACTTCCGGCCCTGCCCCGGCTGCCGTTTTTTGCTCATCCGTCAGCTGGCGGTGCGTTGTGGAGGCGGGATGGATGATCAGCGAGCGTGTATCGCCAATATTGGCCAGGTGTGAGAAGAGGCTCACATTCGAGACCAGCTTTACACCCGCCTCATAACCGCCCTTCAACCCAAAGGTGAAAACAGCACCGGCACCCTTCGGCAAATATTTCTGCGCAAGGGCGTGATAGGGATCGCTCTCAAGGCCGGGATAGCTGACCCACTCCACCTGCGGATGAGCGCTCAAAAAGCGCGCCACAGCAAGGGCATTGTCACTGTGGCGCTGCATGCGCAGACCCAGTGTTTCAATGCCCGTGAGCAGCATGAAAGAGTTGAAGGGCGATATGGCAGGCCCGAGATCACGCAGCCCCAAAGCCCGGACAGCAATGGCGAAAGCAAAATTGCCGAACGTCTCATGTAGCACCATGCCCGAATATTCCGGGCGCGGCTTGGTCAGCATCGGATAGCGGTCCGTTGCTGACCAGTCGAAGGAACCGGCATCGACCACAAGGCCGCCCATGGAGTTACCGTGCCCACCAAGGAATTTGGTGGCGGAATGCACGACAATATCCGCCCCATCCTTGATCGGCTGCCACAGATAGGGTGTCGCCATTGTATTATCGACGATCAGCGGGACACCTGCCTTGCGGGCAATGGCAGAAATCGCCGCAATGTCCATTACCACCCCACCGGGATTTGCGATGGACTCAATGAAGATCGCCTTAGTTTTTGGCGTAATGGCCTGCTCGAATGTGGAAAGGTCATCCGGGTCGGCCCAGACAACATTCCATCCATAGTTCTTGTAGGCATGGTTGAACTGGTTGATGGAGCCGCCATACAGCTTGCGCGAGGCAACAAACTCATCACCCGGCGTCAAAAGCGTATGGAATACCAGATGTTGCGCTGAATGGCCCGAGGCCGTTGCAACCGCCGCTGTGCCGCCCTCAAGCGCGGTTACGCGCTCTTCCAGCACCGCCGTGGTGGGATTGGTCAGCCGTGTATAAATATTGCCGAAAGCCTGAAGCCCGAACAGGGAGGCGGCATGGTCCACATCATCAAAAACAAAGGATGTGGTCTGATAGATCGGTGTGGCGCGGGCATGAGTGGTGGGGTCAGGCTTGGCACCGGCATGCACGGCAAGGGTTGCAAAACCGGGATGTCCGGGCTGATTTGCAGACATTTCGTCACTCATGATGTTTTCTCCCTGATCTGTTTATGTGGATGACAAGGCTGATTCTGCCAAACGCACGCTTTGTGCAGTTCAGGAAAACAGAAGCGGATATTCAATCTTCGGGCAGCGATCCATCACGACCTTCAGCCCGGCAGCCTCGGCCCGAGTGGCAACAGCATCATCGCGCACGCCAAGCTGCGCCCAGAACACCTTGGGACGGTGAGGCAGGGAGAGGACCTCATCGAGAATCCCGGGCAGGTTCTCCGGCGCACGGAAAATATCCACCATGTCGATCGCTTCAGGCACATCGGCAAGGCTGGCATAATAGGTCAGCCCATCAACGACCTTTCCGGCCTGCCCCGGATTGATGGGAAACACGCGATACCCCAGCCCCGCCAGAAAATGCATGACCTCATGTGAAGGGCGCGCGCTGTTGGGGCTGGCCCCAAGAACCGCAATGGTTTTCACCTCTTGCAGAATAGAGCGCAGATAGGCGTCGTCATAGCTGTCGTGATTCATTTCCGCCTCATACCGCCAGAAGCGCGCCGAGGCGCGCAGATCAACGTTTGGCTTTGGAGAACAGGGTAAAGAAATTCCGAGTCGTTACCTCTGCCATCTCCTCCAGACTAACCCCGCATGCTTCTGCAAGCACGTGGGCAGTTTCGCGCACATAGGATGGCTCATTCCGTTTGCCGCGGTAAGGCGTGGGGGCAAGATATGGAGAATCTGTTTCCACAAGCAGGCGGTCTGCCGGAATTGTCTGGGCGATATCCCTCAAAGCCTGACTTTTCTTGAAAGTAATGACACCGGAGAAGGACACATATCCACCCAATGCCAGTGCCCGCTTTGCAAGGTCTGGCCCTGCGGTGAAGCAGTGCAGCAGAAAAGGGAAGCTTCTCTTTGTGCTCTCACTTTCCAGAATCTGCGCCATGTCATCATCAGCATCCCGCGAGTGGATGATCAAAGGCAAACCGGTTTCCCGCGCAGCCGTAATATGCTCCAGAAAAACCCTCATCTGCACATCGCGTGTACCGGGCTCGTAATGATAGTCCAGCCCACTCTCGCCAAGAGCAACCACCTTTGGGTGCTGCGTGCGGGAAATCAGGTCGGCCGCGATAACATCCGGTTCATTGGCTGCCTCCATCGGATGCACGCCGACAGAACAACTCACCCCATCAAACCGCTCGGCAATGGCCCGAACCTGCTCAAATCTGGAAAGACGCGTGGATATCGTTACGCAATGGCTGACACCTGCGGCGCGGGCACGTGCCACCACATCCGGCAACTCCTCCGCAAAGTCAGGAAAATCGAGATGGCAATGACTATCAACAAGCATGGCAACCCAGAAAAGTGCATCAGGAGGGCATATGGCACACCGGCCAACCCATAGGATTTGCCGCCTCATCCAGATGACGGGTGCCAGCAGGCACCGCATCGCGCCGGAAAAATCACGAGATGAGGTATAGGCGCTCAAGCAGACTCAGGGGCCTCATGCGCGAGAACGTTTCCCTGCCGAGTTCAAGCAGGGAAACGCAAGGGCCAGCTTAGTTCGCTTCTGAAATCTCACGCCTGAGCGCGGCAGCATCAGCCGGCGGCATGGCAATAGGGCGCACAACCTCACCCGGACGACCCGGATTGGTTACAACCGATGCCTCCAGAGACACGGTTACAGCACCACCGGATGTATTGAAAATATAATCCAGCCTGAAGGCCGCATCGGAAGACGCACCGTTGGTACGCTTCAGAGCCTCTTCAGGTGACAGGATTTTTTCTGCCACCAGTTGTGCGGGCTGATCGACCGTAATCGTGTAGCCTCGCGCCCGACGTGATGTTGCCAGACGACCGCGCACCAATGTTGCATCTGACCCGTCAAGTCGGACCTCGATGCGTGGAACGGCAGGCTCTTCCGGAACCTGAGGCATCGCAGGCATGGACGGAACAGGATCATATCCAGCCGCTGGGCGCTGCTGGTTTCCACTTCCGGCACACGCTGCCACTGCCGTCACAAGCGCCAGCGCGCAAACCAGTTTTACGCCTTTTGCCGGCGCTGCTGTCAAAGCCACCACGGTTTCCACGCCTCCCTTGGCCGGATGAGGACCATCCGCAACATGAACGCATAATACCACTGGGCCAAGGCGTCAAAGCCATATCCCAATCAACAATGCAATCATTTCCATATCTTGGCTATCATCAAGCACACCCTGTGCTTGCCATGCCACAGGGTGTTGTCAGTCCGGCGGGAAAAGAGTGCCCGCCGGATTTTTGCTTATTCTGCTGTTTCTGGTTCCACATAGCGCGGAAACACACCCTGGGGTGCAGGCAGGTTGCGTCCGGCCGGCAAACGCCCTGCAGGGCCCAACTGCTCAAATCCCCTTGCATCCTCCGGCACTGAAACCAGATCCAGCAATTTCACCGCACTCTCCGGCATAACAGGCTGCACCAGAATGCCAACTTGCCGGATAACCTCTGCGGTTACCCACAAAACAGTGCCCATGCGAGCCGGGTCTGTTTTGCGCAAGGCCCAGGGCGCTGCGGCTGCAAAATAACGGTTCGCTTCTGCCACCACAGCCCAAACAGCATTCAGATACTGATGGATGGCCTGAGACTGCATCGCCTCCCGGCTCTTTTCCGCCATGCTGTCAGCCAGCGCCAGCATCGCCTCATCTTCCGGCGAGAGCGGACCTGGCTGCGGCACAACACCATCCAGATTCTTCGCAATCATCGACAAGGAACGTTGCGCCAGATTCCCGAGATCATTCGCCAGATCTGCATTCATCCGCGCCACAATGGCTTCATGGCTGTAGGAGCCATCCTGACCGAACGAAACCTCCCGCAGGAAGAAGTAGCGGATGGCATCCACACCATAGGTGGCAGCCAGATCAAACGGATCAACCACATTTCCCACGGACTTGGACATCTTCTCTCCGCGATTGAAGAGAAAGCCATGGCCAAACACGCGCCTGGGCGGCTCAAGCCCCGCAGACCACAGGAAAGCGGGCCAATATACAGCATGGAAGCGGATGATATCCTTACCGATCACATGCAGATTGGCAGGCCAGAACCTTGTGAACAATTCCGCATTCTCATCGGGATAACCAAGGGCCGTAATATAGTTGGTCAGTGCATCCACCCACACATACATGATGTGCTTTGGATCATCCGGAACTGTAATGCCCCAGTCAAAAGTGGTGCGCGAGATGGACAGATCCTGCAAGCCGCCTGCAACAAAGCTCATCACTTCATTGCGACGTGCCTCGGGCATGATGAAGCCGGGATTTTCCTTATAGAAGGCCAGCAGCCGGTCCTGATAACTGGAAAGACGAAAGAAATAGCTTTCTTCCTCAACCCACTCCACAGGCGTACCCTGCGGGCCAAGACGCACGCCATCCGGGTTCAGCGTGGTTTCACTTTCCGCGTAATAGGCCTCATCGCGAATTGAATACCATCCGGAATATGTGGATTTATAAATATCCCCGCGCGCAAGCATCTTGTCCCATATGGCCTTGCTTGCCTTATGGTGCCGCTCCTGCGTGGTGCGAATGAAATCATCCACCGAGATATTGAAGGTCTCGATCATGGCCTGAAAGCGCGGCACATTGCGCTCCAGCAGTTCCACCGCGCTCACGCCCGCCTTTTGCGCTGTCTGGAGCATCTTGATGCCGTGCTCATCCGTCCCGGTGAGAAAACGCACATCATACCCATCCAGCCGCATGAAACGCGCAATGCAGTCGCTGGCGATAGCCTCATAGGCATGGCCCATATGCGGTACGCCATTGGGGTAGGCAATGGCGGTCGTAATGTAGAAAGGCGGCTTTGCGGGCATCATGCAACTCGAAACGGTTCGCCGCCCTGCCCTTTTACCGCATTAGCGCGCGGCATCGGACAAATCGGCAAAGATACGGAACACCAACGCCTTGCGATCGAGGTTGAAAATATCCGCCTCATTCGCATTGCGCCGTACTTTCTCCCACACCTCGCCCAGACGAACAAGCCGATGACGCTCTTCAGTACCGGAAGTGACGCGATCCGCGATATAATCGCTCACAGCTTCCACAAACAGGGCAAGGCCATCGCCCCTGTCTCCCTGCAGGCGCGCGCCCAGTGCGTGCAATTCATCTGCACGCGGGGATGGAATCTGCTCCAGCGCGCGCAATGTGGCAGAGCGCACCTCCATCCCCTCCCCGCGTGCCAGCAAAACCGCGCGACGAACGCTGCCCTGACTGGCCCCTGCGGCGGCGGGTAGCAGGGCCTGATCGAGTTCCACACCACTTTCCCGCAGATGATCCAGCGCAGCAAGCACATCCTGCGTTTCCAGAGGACGCAAGCGAAGCAGTCGTGTGCGTGAGCGAATAGTGGGCAGCACCCGACCGGGAGAATGAGACACCAGCAGGAACAGGGCGCGGGGCGGCGGTTCCTCCAATGTTTTCAGCAAGGCATTCGCGCCAAAAGCATTGAGCTCATCTACAGCATCGACAATACAGACGCGCCAGCCACCACTGGCCGCCGTCGCCCCAAAAAACGCCCGCACACGACGCACCATATCTGCCGGAATAATGGTGGGAAGCTTCTCCTCACCCGGCTCTGGAACCCGGCGCAGCACGAGAAGATCTGGATGCGTTAAAGACGCGATCTGTCGAAAAACCGGATCTGTGGGCGAAAGGGAAAGATCATGGGAGGCATTCTGCATGCCCCCACCCGCAGCCAACACCATACGTGCCAGACGATAAGCCAGTGTCGCCTTGCCGATGCCCTCAGGCCCGCCCAGCAGCAACGCATGCGGCAACCGACCTGCGCGCCACTCGCCCAGCAGGTCTGCCTCAACCTCCTGATGGCCAAACAGACGCTCCTGCTCCCGCGGTGCCGGAGTTCCCGTCAGTATATCTCCAGCCAGAGCATCACTCATGATCACCCCTGGATGTAGAGGTAAACAGACGGGCATCAACAACTGCAGCAATACGCGCGGCAACATCTTCCACATTGCCGCTGGCATCAATCACGGCATGGCGCGCACTCTGCTGTGCCAAAGCCAGAAATGCCTGACGGACGGCTGAGTGGTAGGCCAGCCCTTCCCTTTCAAAGCGATCGGCTGCACCCCTGCTAACGGCCCGTGCCAGACCAAGTTCTGCTGGCACATCCAGCACGAGGGTTAGATCCGGGCGCACGCACCCCATGGCAGCATGCTCAAGCTCATCCAGAAAGCCGGGCTCTACAGCCCCCAGCGCACCTTGATAGACACGGGAAGAGTCGATGAAGCGGTCGCAAACCACGAACTGGCCAGAAGACAAGGCAGGCTGGATACGCTCATCTCTATGATCCAGCCGGGCAGCAGCAAAAAAGACGGCTTCTGCAGATGGACCGAGCTGCTCCGCTGCGCCCGAAAGCAGCACATGGCGGATAGCCTCGGCACCCGAAGTTCCTCCGGGTTCACGGGTTTCGAGCACGTTCACGCCGTGCGTCCGCAGATAAGAAGCCAAAAGCCGCGCCTGAGTGGACTTGCCTGTCCCCTCCCCGCCTTCAAGCGTAATAAATTTGCCGGGTTCAGGAGACTTTTCGGACGTTGCAGAAACGTGTGTCATGGCTGAAGTCCGATCTGGAAATTCCCTGCATGCACGGTATCTGCATCTTCCATAGCTGCAAAATAATCAGGCTAAAGCCACATATTGCGCAGATGGAGCACCTCTCCATACTGTCGCAACCCATATTGTAGCGATGCGTGAACGCCTTCGAAAGCAATGCACGATATCAACTCCACATCAGCCTCAATAGATTGGGCGAATGTATTTAAAGTTATCGTGCTGTCTCAGTTCCCGGCTGACCGGCATATGCCATGCCACTTACAGGCTCCGCCCCGGTCGACCATCCTGAACTGGTCATCGGTGTCGGATCGACAGACGCAACCTGAGTTACGGCCTCATTTGGTGTGGCAGCTTCTTCAGCAACCTCATTCTGGCTTTCTGCGACCAGCGGATTTACCGCGACTTCAGCAGAATCTGGCACAAGAGGTTTAGCCTCAGCAACCTGAACCGCACTGGCAGCACCAGGAGCCTGCGCCAGCGTCCCGTCTGTGCGCAAGGTTGCGGCGAGCTGACGGTGATCCGATCCATCAATTGAGGCCGGCCCCACATAATCGACGCGCACGCGAGCGACACCATTCTTCGCAAAGCCCAGAAGCTCGGCCGTACGATGGGAAAGATCAATCAGGCGATTCCCAACGAAAGGTCCCCGATTATTTACACGAACAATAATGGAGCGATCATTGCTCAGGTTGGTGACACGCACATAAGACGGCATCGGAAGTGTTTTATGTGCGGCAGAGATCGAGTCCATATTGAAGGTCTCGCCATTGGCAGTTTTCCCGCCATGAAAACGAGGCCCATACCAAGACGCGACGCCCTCAGCCGAATAGTCGGGATCTTCCTTGGGGTAATAAGTCTTTCCACGAACCGTATAGGGCTTGCCCAGCTTGTAATAGCCACCTGTTTTTTTGGATTTGGTGGATGCAGCTTGAGGAGCCGCTGGAGTCGTCTGTGCAGCTTCAATGCGCGCACTGCTCACACTCTCAGCAGTACCGCAACCGGCAACAGAAATCGCCAAAACCGCACCAACAGCTGCACGTGCAACAAAACGGCCGAATGACGTACAGGTAGCACCAGCAACTGCAGTAACTGCTGGATTTGCCATCCAAACGTCCATCTTTGCGCGTTCTGTCATGCCCGCTCCTGCTCCAGTCCCGTATTTGCTCTTACGATGCAAGCCTGCAGAACCTAATAGCACCACAGACAAGATAGACCAACCCATCAACAAATACGGCAGCCTACAATGCTAGAACGCTCAAAAATGGCAGAAATGGGACACTCCGGCAACTACCGCAGAATTCTGGCCGCTCCCTCTCGACGGAGTGGCTGAGATTACGCTACAAGGCCTCATCTTTGTCGATTCCTCAATCGAAATGAGCCTTGGCCGGATAAAGCAGTTTATATGGCTATTGTGAATTTCACCTAATTAAGGTGAGTGGGGATATTTATGCAAGGTTAAGAGATGCGGTTGCTTGGGTAAGTAATTGAGCCCAAAGCATAAGCCTCTCAAGCGTTGGTATGGAAGGGTGGCCGAGTGGTTGAAGGCACCGGTCTTGAAAACCGGCGATGGGCGACCATCCGTGGGTTCGAATCCCACCCCTTCCGCCATACCCATATCGAGCTCCTTTATTTTCAATAGTTTATATCCAAAACTGTCTAACGCCAAGTGGCGGTTAGACAGTTTTTAGGTCGCGCTCCATGCCATAGGCCTGCGCCATAGCCTGATCTGCCAATCTGATCTGGTCCGCTGCCGCTGTGTAGCGACCAACCTCCTTATCCGTCTTGTGACCAGTGATGGCCATGATTTGCTTGTTTGTGCAACCTGCTTCCGCAAGGCGTCGAGCGGCGGCCTTGCGCAGGCCGTGTGCTGTGCAATGATGCAGGCCAGCCTCATCGCACCGGACTCGAAACCAGTTTCCAAACCCTGCTGCTGAAAACGACCTGTTATATTGGGTCATCAGGAATGTCGGGTTCTCACGGGGTTCGCGCTCAAGCAAACTGTACAAGGCGGGATGGATTGGAATCTGTAACCGCTCTCTGGTCTTCAGCTGCGCCACGCTGATACGGTGGTCAGAGATGTGCTGCCACCCCATCCGAACAACATCCGACCTTCTTTGCCCGGTGTAAAGCAGCAGCGTTTCCGCTAGCCGTGACCTCGACCCAACAGGGTGACACGCCTCGAATATCCCGATCTCCTCTTCAGTCCAGGAGTGAAAACCATCCGAGTCCAGCCTGTATGCGGAAACGCGATGGGTTGGGTCATCCTTGCGCCAGCCAAGGTCAAGCGCCAGGCGCATCAATCCCCGAAGCCGATCCAGCAAATTGTTGGAAGCAGCCGGCGTTTCGCTCATCCCGCCCAGAATTGAAAGGATATGCTGTCGCTCAATGGCGCAAACGCGCTTTGATCCATGACGGGCACGGAAGCGCTCCAGTATGCCACGATATGTTGTCCTGGTGCTTGGCTTTAGTCCGGCAAAGGCAGGCGCGCTGTAATAGATGGCAATCAGCTCATCAAAGCTGCCCGGCACAGTCCGGCGAAAGCCAGGGATGACGGCTGGAGCAGAAACTCCGATCAGACAGGATTGATACTCGGCCATGAAGTCCGGCGTCCATGGCATTGCCCTGAAATAATGAGGCTCACGCCCCTTTCGCCGGAAACGGACTCGCATTTTTCCATGCCTGTCGCGAAATTCACTGACATACCGTGGGAGCTGGCGTTGTTTCATTTCATTTTTCCCCCATTTTTATGCAAGATTTCATCCCACTCGTTTCGCGCGCGAATGACCGGCCGGTCTGCACCTCCTGCGGAACACAGGATCATTGTGCCGTCAGCCGCTATCTGGACAGCCATCAGGTCTTCCCGAAGACCGGCAGCAAGGCCTGCCTTTAATAATCGCGTCACTTCAGCCTGGCGAAATCTGATCCCATTCCGTTTCATCAGATACTCTCCATCTTTAGAAGCGGGAGGTGGGTCCATGTGATGCGATGGCAACCAAGACGTTTGTGGATCATGCCGCACTCCTCCGCTTGAGGAACTCCATCACATTTTCAGGAATCCACCGGATATTGCGGGAGTTGATCTGAAGATCCGGCTTCAGGCCGGCTCTTTGAAGAGTAGACAGGGTTGACCGACTGATCCGTAGCAGCCGCAGCAGCTCATCAGTTGTTACATATTCTTTTTGGGTATTCTGCATTTTCACCTCCTGAACAATGATGAGGTGATTTCATAAAACAATTATCAAATGCAAGACCCTGAATATATGCTATGCTATTGATATAAAATCAAATGACGCACATCACCTTGATGGTATAAATTATTACGGCGTCATCGATGTCTTATTTTATATTTTTTTCGCAAACACAATATGTTGATATTTAATATGATTATTTTTGAGGAAAAAATAAGTGATGGAATACTAATTTATACTCATGGCACTTATTTATTCCTGCGGCAGATAATCCCAATCATTGATGTGCTATTTTGTCGCAATTTCTTGCGGTGCAGGGCGTGACCTGCACAAGGCCACAGTCTCATTCTTCAGACACACGCATGACCTTGAAGAATCGCCTATGGAGAATAATACAAGGCTTCATGGTCCTCTCCGGGGGCCTCGGAAGCCCTCAGGGGCAGTGAGTTTCCTGTTTCCGGCACCTTCCTGCTGGTTGACAGATGCACCAACCCGATCCCAGCCAAACTTCTGTGCCAGCATGTAAAGAGCGCGCAAAACATCACCGATCAGGTGGGCCAGCCAGTTTGCCGCTCCTCTGCCCTGAAGAGCCTTCCCCTGTACGGACATGAGCTGCCAGCCATCCTGTCCAATCCTTTTTGTTTCCGCCCAATGTGGCAGTGCGTGTTTCATGGCCAGTTCAAGAAAGTCGCCGGGCAGTTCATCCATCATGACGGGCAGTGGCCTGGTTTCCTCGACTGCTTTCAGGCGGGCCATAGCCCTGCGGCCTTCCTGCACCTCTCCGGCCAGAGCTGATATTTGCGCCTCAGCCTTTTCGAGCTTCGCCTCCCGCTTCTCAAGAAGGCGTTCTTTCTGTTCCAGCTCGTCCTCTTTCCAGCTCAGTTCGGCCCTCGTTCTGGCAACAAGGGTCATTTGACCACGAAGGCTGTTCATCCGGTCCTGAGCTTCGCTCCATGCCTTGTCCGCACGCTGACGCTCCTCCTGGGCCTCAATCTGCGCTCCATGGGCGCGCTCGTTCGCCTCAAGGACAATTGCAGCCACCTGGCCGGAAGCCTGATCTGCCCACTGCCTGCGCTCCCGGGCAGCAAGACTGAAGGGCGGCGTCGGGATAACAGGAGGCTCAGGTGCCGGGAGCAGGACTTTTTCCTTCAGGACCCCGATACGTCTTTCGAGTTCTGCGGCCTCTGCCCGGGCCTTTTCAGCACGGGCATCATACAGCTTTACATTTTTGGCAGCCTTTCGGCCCCGCTCGGTCTCATCATCGGCCATTTTCCGGGCTTTTGCCGCCAGTTCCTCATTCTTCCGGGCTTTTTCCCGAGCCTGCTTCTGTGCAGCCTGCGCGGCAGACAGGGCCTCATTGACTGCGGACAGCTCATCCTGTCGCGCACGGATCTCGTGCGGCAGATCCTGATGAAGCTGCTTCACGGACCGGTTCATCACATCGGAAAGCCGTGCTCCCGCCGCCAATCGGTCAGTCTTCCGGTTTCCCCGCTCGATCCGGGGGTCGAAATTCCGTGCTACCTCTGCAGCAAGATCCTGCAGCTGGTTCAGAACCTGCTTTGTCGTGCTCTTGGAAACCGGTGCGCCATGATGGTTTACTGCAGCGAGTTGATAATGGGCATGGATAGCCGTCTCATCCAGATGCACCACCAGTCCGTGCAGGGACGTATTGAGGTGGCGTGCAATAGCCTCGGCCACAGCCCTGAACATCTGGTCCTGCGCCTTATCGGGCAGCGACCCCACCCATATCTGCGCTTCCTTGCCAAATGTGATAATGCCTGCAACTGACACTGCAGCCCTGTCGCTGACCTTGCGCTGGCGAACCCTTCCGGAAGCCTCACGGCGCTGGTCGCAGATCCAGCGCATCGCCCCGCCGGTCAAATCCGGAACCAGAACCCTGTTGAGGGGCGTTCGCGCAGCATCAACATATGCGGGCTGAGGCCCCAGCCGCAGATTGTGGCGGCGCTGGCCACTGGTCGCGACACTGTGGATGGATCTGATCCGCGTGGAAATCGCACGGGGATTGGCATCTGCAGGACCGGGGTGCATTATTGGCATGGAGGCTCTGCCTTCATAACCTACTAGCCATAACCAGTGTTATGGCGCAGGCAAAGGGGGCTTCCCCTTTGAAACCCCGTGCGTCGCACCGGTCAGCCTCATTTGTTCGGCCCTCAATTGGAAAGTGGAAACTGCTGGTGCGACATGTGACCTGAAACGCAGCCGGCAGCACCTTGAACTGCCGGACTTCCGGCGGCAGGCAAGCCAGTGCGGTTTCAATCTGGGCGCTCACCGCAAAACCCAATGTCTGGGTCCGCACCATGACCTCCTGCGCCACCGCGCAAACCTGTGCCTGCGCAGAGCCGGATGACAGGGCTGCATTCTTTGCTGTTCTCAGCATCACAGCCCCCCTACTTTCCGTTACGGC
>JAUCBY010000002.1:0-649156 GCA_034676585.1 Xanthobacter sp.
AGCCTGCCCGATCCCCGATTGCGGTATGGAAGCAGCGGATGCGATCGGTCAATGTGTTGCGAACAACATTGCGCTGGAGAGCCCTGAAGTTCATGTCATCCATTTCGAATGACATGACGTTCCTGTTCAGCTCTCCGGCAAAATACAGGCTGCTGTTTCCTATGGCGGCCCCAACATCCAGAAACATCCCGTCTGCAAATGGCAGGCAGGAGATCGCATCCAGAAGGCTGAAATCATGGAAGTTGCCTGAATCCCGATTTTTCCCAGAACGAGATCATCCGAAGAATGGCTTGCAACTCATAGATGCGACCATTGCGTGTGAAGACAACGTTTTGATCAAGCATTCTTTCGACTCCAGCCACGCGAAACAAGGTCCTGAACGCATTTGTCGCGTTCTGTGTAGTGGCCCATCCCCTTCTGGTTGGACGAGGCGGAAATATCCATGCCCAGTTCCTCACCCAAGGAGCTGCCCGATGTGGCTGGGGGTATCCTGCCGGGTGGGCTGGAATGACAGTGGGCACCCCCAGATGCTTCTGGAAGCTGAATGACATGTGCATGTCCTCCCCTGTCAGGAAGGTCGAGGGTTTTTCATACCAGAAATAGCGCAGCCAATCGCGGGGCAGGAACCAGGCGTGACCGGCAAGGTCAACCTCCTGATTTTGGGTCGGCCCCTCACCGATCCATCCTGTGCGTGTATTGGGGGCGTAGCGGTCACTTTGTTCCATCGTGACGCCGATGGAGCCAAGCAGGGCCGGCCGGTCGCGGAAGGCATCAACACAGTTGCGCAGCCAATGGGTGCCCGGAATGGTGTCGTTATCAAAGGCTGCCAGAAACTCGGCCTGGGACATCATGGCGAAGGCAAAGCGCCCGTAGAACATATGGTTCACGTCATTGATGGCGTTTTAAGAACGTGGCAGGGGCACCTGCTTCACATCCCCCTCCCCGCCATAATTGTTCCAAACGAGAACACGGTTCACCGGTATGGACTGGAAATCGAGCCACCATCTTTGGAAGCGGACGGAATCCGGGCGCTGGTAGTTGTTCAGGAGAACATCGATCACCGGCCTTCCCGCAGGGCATCGCGCCCGGACCATCGGGAATATTCGCTTTGATCGGCAACTTTCACGATCTGGGCAAGCTCTGCCGCCGTATCGAGGTTCCCCATCATGAAATGGGCGCGGATCAGGCGCAGCTTCCAGGCGTAGCGCTGCTGCCTTGTCAGCTCGCTGGTCTCGACATCATTGGCAAAGATTGTAATAATCTGGCCGTATTCACCCAGCCCGTTCAACATGCGGATGCGAAGAAGCTTTATCTTCTCCGTCTCTTTTGTATGTGCAAGGGCTGCATCAATGCTGATGAGGGCCTTTTTATACTCCCTCAGGCGATACTGGATATTTGCAATCTCGAGAAGCGGTTCGAAACGATCGGGCGCGATCCGTGCAGCTTCCTGAAAGTAATAGCTTGCAGCCTCAAAATCACGCAAGGCGCGCTTGCAGTACCCGGCTTCATGGGCCGCCGGATAGCTGGAATTTTTGCTTTTTGCCAAATAATGCGCATATATTTCAAATGCCGAGACAAAATTCCCGCTGCGCTGCAGAGCGAGCGCCTGACGAAATTCCGCTCGAAGACATGATCTCTACCTCGATTTCCGGGGCCGTGCGGTTGATCACAGCTGACCGTCCGGCCTTATGCCACCGCAGAATTCAGAGTACAAACCGGGCCTAAAATATTTGTACATATTCTTAAGCCGTGGCCGGAACTGAAAGCTGATGCCACCATGATGATCGCGCTCATCTAAAAGACGATCCCAAAGATTGTGTGACCATGAAACGCTTTTCGGTCCTCAGGTCTGGCTCTTTCCCGCATGCCGGCAAGCGCCGGGGGGGGCCGCTAAACGCGCTGCCCACCCCATTTTGCGATATCCAGAACAGACACGGGCACTGAATGTAGAGAGAATATAATCTGCAAACGGGTTCCTGATGGAATGAACCTGCCCGGGTCCGATATCTGGAGTTGACTTAAGATCAAGGCATAAAGTTGAAGTACATCGGGTGGGCGGACAATGTGGGGGTCTTCCACGAGCGACACTCTTGCCCAATGACAATCCTGCCCAATACAGAACCAAACACTATCAACCTGAAGTGTCCCCGGTATAAACGGGGGACGTGCCGGAACGGATCACGGGTCCAGATCATACAAAGACCGACACCGGGGCCATGGCCCTCGACCCGTGTGACTTTCATGGGGCAAAAATGCCCCGGATCGCGACACGACAGATATTGAAGTGAAGATAGCAAGATGAAGATTCAGGATCATACCACGATTGCTGTCATTGGCCTTGGTTATGTCGGTCTGCCATTAGCGGTTGAATTCGGCAAACACCGTCCGGTGATTGGCTTCGATATCAAGGAAAGTCGTATTGAACAACTGCGCCGGGGTATCGACAATACTCTGGAGACCTCACCAGACGAGCTGGAGGAGGCACGGCACCTGTCCTTCACCTCCAGCCCTGATGAGCTGAAGGCAGCAACAATATATATTGTGACCGTTCCGACCCCGATCGATGCCCACAAGCGCCCCGACCTGACGCCTCTGGTCAAAGCCTCAGAACTGCTGGGGAAAGTGCTGAAAAAAGGCGATATCGTTATTTATGAATCCACAGTCTATCCCGGTGCCACCGAAGAAGACTGTGTGCCAGTTCTTGAGCGTGTCTCGGGCCTGACATTCAATGTGGACTTTTTTGCAGGCTACAGCCCAGAGCGCATCAATCCCGGTGACAAGTCACATCGCCTGACAACGATCCGCAAGGTCACCTCCGGCTCGACGCCGGATGTCGCCGAAACCGTTGATGCCCTCGATCGCTCCATCATTACAGCCGGCACCTACAAGACAGAGAGCATCAAGGTCGCGGAAGCCGCCAAGGTGATCGAGAACACGCAGCGCGACCTCAATATCGCGCTGGTCAATGAGCTTGCGATCATCTTCAACCGGATGGGGATCGATACCGAGGCCGTTTTGCAGGCCGCAGGCACCAAATGGAACTTCCTGCCCTTCCGCCCCGGTCTGGTCGGCGGCCATTGCATCGGGGTTGACCCCTACTACCTGACCCACAAGGCAGAATTGATCGGCTATCATCCCCAGGTGATCCTGGCCGGACGGCGGATCAATGACGGGATGGGGGCCTATGTCGCCGGGCAGATGGTCAAGGCCATGCTCAAGCGCCGGATCCAGGTTGAAGGTGCCCGGGTGCTCCTGCTTGGCCTGACCTTCAAGGAAAACTGCCCCGATCTTCGCAACACGCGCGTGATTGATGTCATATCCGAACTGGGCGACTACGGCATTGTGGTTGATGTCCATGATCCATGGGTGGATGCGGACGAGGCACGTCATGAATATGGTCTTGATCTGGTCCGCGAGCCGGACATGGCCGCCTATGACGGGATTGTTCTGGCCGTTGCGCACACACAGTATCGCGAACAGGGGGTTGCGGCCCTGCGCCTGCACGGCACTGCAAATCATGTGTTCTGCGATCTGAAAAGCCTTTTCCCCCGAGGCGACAGCGACCTGAGACTGTGAGCGCCCGAAAACCGGCCTCTCCCTTTTGAAAGACGCACCTGTCAGGGCAGCAATGACCCTGCCCTGACAGGTTGACCTGTCGGGCACCCATGCACTTTTAACGGGTATGATGGATAAAACCGCACCCGTTGAAACAGGGCGCCGGGGCGGGCCTGTCCTGCGGATCTGTCCACCAATGCAAAAAGCAGCATATGGCATCAGGCAGGGAGTAAAGCGGACAGGCACCACAGGCAAAATTCATGAAACCGCCGGCTTATGTTTTCCGGACCGGCTGGCCTGATGATGGACAACCATTGGGACAATGATAATATTCTTGTCATAAAAGAATAAAACGAGAGTGTTGGAGTGGTCATGCGCGCAACCATGAGAGCCCGCTTCCGGGAGGGCTATTTGGTACCGCCCGCAAAGTTCGGTGTCCCCGAGATTTTCTGGGCCGATGGCGTGGATTATGCCAGCCTTGAAAAATACCCCGAGAGTTTCAAGTGGTGGCTCGCCTGCCTTGGCATCCTCCAGCTGGTCTGCACCTCCAAACAGATGTCGAGCGAGGACGAGACCTGCTGCCGCTTCATCATCACCGACTGGCGCACACAAAACCCTCCCGACACGCCAGCCCTGGGCCGGTCGTGGGATGGCCACGCCGTGGCCCTGCGCAGCGAGGTTTTCATCGAGATTGCGCAACGTTGCGCTGATGCAGCATGGCTGCGCCCCTGCCTTCAGGAGCAGATGGAGTTTCTTGCCGATCCGGCAAACTTCCAGGGCAACTGGAACCACGGTGTGGATCAGGCCCGCGCCCTGATACGGCTGGCCGCCTATCTGGACAACGCCACCCACCGCTCGACAGGCGTGAGGCGCCTGCGCGAGGCGCTTGCGGCCCTCGTGGATGTCGAGGGGGTCACGCTTGAGCAGGCCATACATTACCAGAACTACAATTACCAACAGGTCTCAAAATGCCTGTCCCTGCTCGCAGCCGAGGGCGTGAAAGACCCCCTGCTTGACGAGATCGCCACCCGGCAGGCCCTGATGCCGGCGTTCCTCGCCCATGCCACGCGACCTGACGGCACCTGGTTCGAGATTGGCGACACCCCCTGGCAACCGGCCAACCCGATCCCCGGCACCGTGGCTGAATATGCGGCAACACAAGGTGCCCGTGGACCCGTGCCGCAGGACACCGTCCGGGTTTATGCCGCAGGCTACATCTTCGGGCGCAGCGGATGGGGCACATCACGCGCCTTTGCCGATGAAAGTGCCTATGCAATCCGCTTTGGCCCGCCCCGCATCGTGCATGGCCATAATGACCACATGTCGATCAGCTATTGCGCCAATGGACGCGAGATCCTGCGGGATGGCGGGTTTCACGGATACACGGATGATGACAACCGCACCTTCCTGCGGCTGGCAGAGGCCCATAACTGCGTTGTGCCCTTTGGAGAGAAACTGCGCTTCCGCGGCTGCACGACCCATCTGACAGACCAGAGCATTTCATCCCGGTGGCAGGTTTTTACACTGGAAACCACCCCCTGGGCCGGCGTGCGCCACCAGCGCAGCTTCCTCATCGGCTTTGCCCCGCAGGTCATGATCGTTTTTGACAGGATCACCGCCGACCAGCCGCATGCCTTCGAGCAACGCTGGTTTCTGGGTGCAGGGCTTGTCCCGAACATGACGCGCGATGGTGTCATCGAGGACAATGACGGACATTTCCGCCTTGTGCAGCATCTGGCCTGTGACACCATCGCGATCATGACGGAACAGACGGAACAGGCAGCCCCTCATCTGGCCGGACGCAAGATGTACCAGATGGAGCCGGCAACCCTGCTCGGCAGCCGGGTCCATGGCCGTGACCTCACCTTCCTCACAAGCTTCGCTTTTGGACAGGCTGCAAGGCAGGCAACAATACGCCTGCTGCCCGGCGCGGAGCCGACACAGACCGGCAGGATGGAGATCACCTCTGCCGAGGGAACAAGCATCATCGACCTGCTCATGGATGGCCGTATCAAGGTGCAGGACTGAGCTGTTTGCACAGGGCAAGGCGGCAACAGGCCGGCAGATACCGGCATGCCCCGCATCGCGCCTGCCCGAAAACCGCAAATAGTGTTGACGGAACAGGTCCCGGGATTCATCAGTGCGGCAGGCACAACGCGGACAGTGTACGGGCCTGTTTCAGACATGTAGGAGCAACAGGATGACAGATGGCGAGACAACGCCGCATGCGGCGGACCTGATCCTGCAGGCTGGCAGCATCACAAAACGCGATACCTCGATCGAGACCGTGTTCGACAAGGCCGCGCAGGACCTGCGCATCCCCCTCTCCAGCCAGGCCATATACTGGCGCCCCAGGCATATGGAGACCTCCCCGCTTCTGGGGCAGATCCCATTCATTTTCTGGCTCATGGAATCCATCCGCCCCACATCCGTGGTGCAGGTGGGCACCGCAGACGGTGTGGTCTACATGTCCCTGTGTCAGGCCGTCGAGCGCCTGAACCTGCATGCCTCCTGCCTCGGGCTCGAAACCCGCGACAGCCAGTTCCATGACAGGCTGCGCCAGCAGCATGATGAGCAATATACCGACTTCTCCATCCTGATCCGGGACGGGCTGGACAGCTGCATTCATTATGTGCAGGACACCATCGACCTGCTGGTCCTGCATGATGTGCTGGACGATGCGGACATGGACCGGCTCGTGGACGAGTGGTTGCCGCTACTGTCCGAACGCGCCGTTATTCTCATCTGCGAGCCGGGCCGCATCCTGCTGAACGAGCGCTTGCGCAAGGCCCTTGACCAAAAGCCGGGCCAGAGCGTCATCAGCGGCCCCGTATCCCTTGGCGGCTCCCGGCTCGATGTCATCCTCCATGGCGCCAGCCAGCCCGAGCGCCTTCAGGCCCTCGCCTCCCTGCGGCAGGGGCATCCGGCCTATCTGGCGGCCCGCATGGTTTTCAACCGGCTGGGACAGGGGCTGGAGGAGACCCAGCGCGCACGGGAGCTGGTCCATCAGCGCGATCAGGCCCTGAGCTCATTGCAGGACAGGGTCCGGGATGATGCCGTCCGGCAGGACGAGATCGCCAGCCTGAAAAAAGGACTGCAGGACTCCGGGGCACGTCAGGCCGCAGCGCGTGATGAGTGCGAGACCCTCCACAAGGAACTGGACCGCCACAAGCACGCCCTGTCCGACAAAAACCACGAGAGCGAGAACCTCCATCAGGAGATGAGACGCCTCCGGATGCATCTTGAAAAGTCCGAGACCGCCCTGAATGTGGCATTGGCCCGGATTGAGGCGCTGGACAGTGCCCCCGCCCGGTGGACCGCCACGGACGGGGAAAAGGCAGCAGAACAAGAGCCCCTGCCAAACGGGTTGCAGGAACAGCTCGCCCTCAAGGACAGGGAACTGGACGCTGCAAAAGAGCAGCTTCAGGAACGCATCAATGACATTGCCGCGATTACCGAGCATTTCAGCCGCGAGCTGGACCGGACCCGGCAAAGCTCAAGACTCAATCTGGAAAACGAGATCGCGCTCGAGGTTGGCAAGGTTGTCAGCGCAATCTTCAGGGAGGAAAACAGGACATTGTGGCGCAAGGGCATAACCGAAAAGGATCATGTCAACCTGCTGGTCAGGCACAATGTCGTGGACCCCGAATGGTACCGGGCCCAGAACAGGGATGTTGTCGATGCCGGCATGGACCCGGCATTGCACTATCTGCTGCATGGCGCTGCCGAAGGCCGCCCCGCCCGCAAGAGAAAGTGACGGGCCAGCCCCGCTCCTGCCAAAGACCCCGGATATATGACACATCAGGCCTGCGCCATAAACGTATCGGAAACGTCACTGCACTCTGCTATTGGACCCCGGCGCACGCACTCCCCCCTTTCATAGCCCGTGAAGATGCAAAACATGCGAATTCTGACTGTTTTTGGAACCCGCCCGGAAGCCATCAAAATGGCCCCCCTCGTTCTCGGACTTGCGGCTGATCCAAGATTTGAAAGTCTGGTTTGCATCACGGCACAGCACCGCCAGATGCTCGATCAGGTCATCGACCTGTTCGGCATCACACCCGATTTCGATCTCAATGTGATGACCGCAGGACAAGACCTGTACGGGGTCACAACGGCCATTCTCAACGGCCTCAAGCCCGTTCTGGAAACAGCCCGCCCGGACATGGTTCTGGTCCATGGCGACACAGCAACAACGCTCGCCGCAACACTCGCATCCTATTATGCCCGCATCCCGGTCGGGCATGTGGAGGCCGGGCTGCGCACCGGAAACCTCTACTCGCCATGGCCCGAGGAAGGCAGCCGGCGCGTGACAGGCGCGCTTGCGGCCCTGCACTTTGCGCCCACCCAGACCTCCAGACAGGCCCTCCTGCGCGAAAACGTGCCGGATGAAAACATCGTCGTCACCGGCAACACCGTCATTGACGCCCTGCTGAATGTCGTCGAGCGCACCCGCTCGGATCAGGCCTTCAATGCCGGAATGGAGGCCCGCTTCAGCTTCCTCACCGCCGGACGGCGCATGGTGCTGGTCACCGGCCACAGGCGCGAGAGCTTCGGGGGAGGCTTCGAGCGCATCTGTCAGGCCCTGCGCCAGATTTCCGACCGCTTCAGTGATGTCGACGTCGTCTACCCCATGCACATGAACCCCAATGTGCGCGAGCCGGTACAGCGCATTCTGGGCGAGGCCTCCAACATCCACCTGATCGAGCCGCAGGACTATCTGCCCTTCGTCTGGCTGATGAGCCGCGCCCATGTCATCGTCACCGATTCAGGCGGCGTGCAGGAAGAGGCTCCCTCCCTCGGCAAGCCCGTGCTGGTGATGCGCGAAACAACCGAGCGGCCCGAGGCCGTTTCCGCCGGAACCGTGCGCCTCGTCGGGACCGATACCGACAGGATTGTCGAGTGGACCACACGCCTGCTCACCGACCAGTCCGCCTATGACGAGATGAGCTACGCCCACAATCCCTATGGCGATGGCAAGGCCGTTGCCCGCATTCTGGATGCGCTGGTACAGTGGAACACAGCCCGGTGAACAGGCCTTTCACTCACCCCTTTGGTGCGGTCTGCCTCGTGGGGCTGGGCTATATCGGCCTGCCAACAGCCGTGGTCTTTGCCCTGCGCGGCATCAATGTCGTCGGGCTCGACGTCAACCAGAAGGCCGTGAATGCCATCAATCGCGGGCAGGCCCCCATTGCCGAGCCCGGCCTTCAGGAGGCCCTCCAGCGCACGG
This sequence comes from Xanthobacter sp., assembly GCA_034676585.1. GTDB lineage: Bacteria > Pseudomonadota > Alphaproteobacteria > Rhizobiales > Xanthobacteraceae > Xanthobacter. The sequence continues at coordinate 8,786 of JAUCBY010000002.1, forward strand.
TTGCAGCCGGCCATCTGCGCGCAACAGCCGTGCCGGAACCTGCAGACGCCTTCCTAATTGCGGTTCCAACACCCTTCCTTGCCACCGGCGACCGCCATGAGCCGGACATGCGCTTCGTCGAGGCCGCCAGCCGATCCATTGCCCCCGTCCTCAAAAAGGGGGATCTGGTCGTTCTGGAGTCCACAAGCCCTGTCGGTTCCACCGAACAGATGGCCGAGTGGCTCGCGCAGGAGCGCCCCGACCTCACCTTCCCCCAGACCCATGGCCCTGAATCCGATATCCGCGTGGCCCATTGCCCGGAACGGATCCTGCCCGGTCACGCGCTCGTGGAACTCGTCAGGAATGACCGCATCATTGGCGGCATGACAGAGGCCTGCGCCACCCGCGCACGCCAGCTCTACAAGCTGGTCGTCGAGGGGGACTGCATCGAAACAACAAGCCGCACCGCAGAAATGGCCAAGCTCACCGAAAACAGCTTCCGCGATGTGAACATTGCCTTTGCCAATGAGCTCTCCCTCATCTGCGACCGGCTGGACATCAATGTGTGGGAACTGATCCGCCTCGCAAACCGCCATCCCCGCGTCAATATCCTGCAACCCGGACCCGGCGTTGGCGGACACTGCATTGCCGTGGATCCATGGTTCATTGTCAGCCAGGCCCCAAAAGAGGCCCGCATCATCCGAACCGCACGCGAGATCAATGACGCAAAGCCCGAATGGGTCCTCGCAAAGGTCCATCAGGCCGTCGCCGGGCACATCGCCGAAAAGGGAATGCCACCCCGCATCACCTGCTTCGGCCTGTCCTTCAAGCCAAATATTGATGACCTACGCGAAAGCCCCGCCCTGTCCATCGCCCGCAGCCTCGTGAACTGCTATCCTGGGCAGGTCAGTGTTGTCGAACCCTTCATCAGGGAACTGCCAGACACCTTCGAGGGCAAGGCCACACTGGTCCCGGAGGACAAGGCATTCGGGAACACCGACATCGCCATCCTCCTCGTCGATCATGACGCATTCAAGGTCATCCCCGTCCCGATGGACGGATCAGTCACACTCATCGATACACGCGGACTGTGGGTCGGACGACATCGATAAACTGAGCTACTGCCTGCGTCTGCTGATCGGTTTCGATGCTGTTGAAGTAGACCTCGGCGGGCGGCTGCGCCAGGGGCACTGGAATACGTGCGATCGCGCGCAAGCTGGGGCGATCACCCAGCACAATCTCCCGCGAGATCAGGCGCAACTCGGCAACGCGCAATGGAGATTTCGACTATAGGGCCATTGCCGCGCAGTGGCATGCGGATCGAGCTGCAAGACGGCCGAAAGTGGCCAGGCTGGTCACCAATCCTGCCCTTCGCAATTATGTACAGGATCGGCTTGCGGGCCTCATTTCCACGTCGGACGGCATCGCCTTCGATGGCCCCGCTGTCGTATGGAAAGGGCGACGGGCCGTTCATCGGCAAAGTCGGCGCTGGTCCATAGCCTGGAGCCCGGAGCAGATTGCGCAGCGTCTGAAGCTGGACTTCCCTGAGGACCCGACCATGCGCATCAGCCACGAAGCCATCTATCAGGCACTCTACATTCAGGGCCGAGGTGCCCTGAAGCGGGAGTTGTCAGCCTGTCTGCGGTCCGGGCGAGCACTGCGTTTGCCCCGCGAACGTGCGCGCAACCGTGGCAAGTCCTTCATCGCTGGTGCGTTGATGATCAGTGATCGGCCGGCAGAAATCAGCGACAGAGCGGTGCCTGGCCACTGGGAGGGGGATCTTATCCTCGGTCTCGGCAGCTCAGCGATCGGCACGCTGGTTGAACGTACGACACGGTTTACAATGCTCCTGCACCTGCCACGCATGGAGGGCCACGGGAAGGACAAGTCTGTGAAAAACGGTCCGGCTCTTGCCGGGCATGGTGCTGAAGCGGTGCGAGATGCCATTGCCGGAACCATCATGGATTTGCCGGCGCATCTGCGCCGGTCCCTGACCTGGGGATCAAGGTGCGGAAATGGCCCAGCATGCGCAACTGCATATCGACACAGGTCTAGAGATCTACTTCTGCGACCCTCAAAGCCCCTGGCAGCGCGGAAGCAACGAAAACACCAATGGCTTGCTGCGCCAGTACTTTGCGAAAGGCACGGATATCAGCCGGCATGGGGCCGATGAACTCAATGCGGTAGCGCATGCTCTCAATACCAGACCCCGCAAAACTCTGGGCTGGCGCTCGCCGGCAGAGGCCCTCGACGCCTTGCTCAGGCAAGATATAATCAAAGGTGTTGCGACGACCGGTTGAATCCGCCTTGAGAGCCCTGGTCGGAATGATGCAGCAGGGTTGAGGGCCTGCCACGTCGCCAGAGCGCCATCATCAGGGCATCCATCACCAGCGTGGCATCCCGCTCTGCCTTCATTGACCAGCCCACGATGCGCCGTGAAAAAAGATCCAGAACGGCTGCGACATACAGCCAACCCTCGGCGGTCCACACATAAGTAAAATCAGCCAGCCATTTTCGGTTTGGCAGATCGGCCTGGAAATTCCGCTCAAGGATGTTGTCGGCAATGACTGCCCGGGCACCATCATCCCGGGGCTTTCCCCGCCGTCTGGGGCGAGCCTTCATGGCATTTTCGCGCATGAGACGCTCAATCCGGTGAAGCCCGCAGGAGAGGCCCCGACGATCTTGGGATAGGTCATGGAAGAATCTCCTGTGTAGGGTGGGTATTGAGCTGGGCCGACGCGGCGGATTCCGGTCGGTCGGCGAGATTGGTGAGGTTCGGGATCAGGTCGGCGGCCCAATCGACGCCGCGCGCCCGTAGCCATGGGGCGAGGAAGCCGTCGCGGCCGACCCCAAGCGGATCGAAGACGTACTCGCCTCGCTTTTGGATCGCCGGCAGGAAGGCGTCGAGCGACGTAGCCAGCACATCGCCGAGTTGAACCACCGCGCGGCCGAGGCCGACAACCGGCTCAAGCGCCTATACGACGCGATTGAAGCCGGTTCGCTCGACCCGGCCGAAATCCTCCCTTGGCGAGCGCATTGCGGGCCTCACGGCGCTTCGGGATCAGGCGCGCGCCGATCCTCCTGACCAACCAGACCCGTGCGGTTGCCGGGCGCATGCGTCCGGATATGCGGGCGCTGACACATCTCTTGCCGTATGGGTACGCGACCAGCCAGGCGCAGATGATCCTGCAAATGGACTACTACGACCCTGCGCGCCACACTGTGTCACCCAAGCTGGTGCTCGCGAACAACACGGTCGTTGAGCCCTCGGCCGTGGTTCACATCCCCGATCCCGTGAAGCCGACCCGGCACTTGTTCCGGGCCGATTTCAATTTGCCTGCCGGCACGACCAGCAGCCGGGTCCGGATCGATTCCACCACAAACAGCGTCATCCATGTCCCGTTTGTTCAGGACGTGCAGCTCAATTCTTACTGATGGAGGGCCGCATGCCCGAGGATGCACAGTACCAGACCGATGCTGCGGCGCTCCTGTGAGGCGCTGGTGGGTGGAGCTTGCGAGCATGGCTTCAATCCGCGTGGCATCGCCGGAGCGACATCCTCTGTCCCGATCATGACGGCGCGTAGCTCAACCAGAGCCGAGTAGCCGCGCGGCAGCCATCGCGCAAGATCCTGATGAGTGCGTGAGGCCCCCTGATATCCGGCTTCAGCCCGCGCGGAACGCGAGAACATCCCCACAAAACCGGTCTTCAGCCCGGACAGGATCGATCCCATCAGAAAAACACCCGACGCGCCGGTGTCCGTCTGGGCCGACCGTCCATCCAGGACTGCAGTTCAGTGCGGCGCAAGCGCAATGCCGCCAGATCAACTTTCGACCGCTCAATCTCGCGATCGCCCATCCGGATGCGGGAAGCATGCGTGCCGCTCTCAACAGCGGAAATGGTCGCGTCAATGCGAGCCAGTTCGGTCTCAATCTGCTCTCGCCTCATGGGCTCATCGTCGGTGGCGAGAGCGGGCCGAACGCGCGGCCAATGCATCCGGATTGGATTCGCGATCTCCGCGATGAATGTGAGGAAGCCGGAGTCCCGTTCTTTTTCAAGCAATGGGGCGCATGGGGGCTGGCTCCATGGAAAATTGAACGCAAGCTGGGAGAGGGCATTGAAGGCTTCAAAGCACGGGCGGAAGCAGAAGGTGCGACTCACGCGATAACACCATGGGGCCATGTAAATGTTCCATCGCATCGCCCCTGGAGCATCGAACGTACCAGTTGCGCACCGCATGCCGGTATCCGCCACATGGGAAAAGCGGATGCCGGGCGTCTGATTGACGGCCGCGAGCACAGCGCATTTCCGGGAGGGCGGCCATGAAGGTGAACCGCTACCTGAAGGACCGGGCAATGGATCGTATTGACCATGCCCTTGGCAGGCCCCTGAACCCGCTCTCAGAAACCTATCGCGATCATTACGCGACAGATACCGACGGCGCGATTGCGGCTGAAATGCGCGCATCTCCCCACTGGAAAGGCGGGAAAGCAATAGATCGCATGGCCTTTTTCTATGTCTCTGATGCGGGCCGTCAGGCGTTGGCAGACCATCTCAAGGCGATCAAGGACCCGCACAAGGAATACACCGTCACCTTTGACGGGATTGAGATTTCAGTTGTCGCCACCAGCCCCGGCAAGGCCCGCTATTCCGCCTACCTCTCTGCTAGCGACTGCAATGAAGACCTCACATTTCGCAAGTTTCAAAGCGCCAGCACCGTGCGGAGGGCAGCAGCATGAAGGCGCTTTCCATCCGCCAGCCGTGGGCGTGGTGCATCCTGCACGGCAAACCCGTTGAAAACCGTACGTGGTGGACACCCTACACAGGGCCTCTGCTGATCCACGCCGCAAAGGGCATGACCCTCGCTGAATATAAGGAGTGTCGCAATTTCGCAGCCTCGCTCGGACTCACCGTGCCCCCGGCAGATGAACTGGAAAGAGGCGGGATTGTCGGCAAGGCCAGGCTGACAGCCTGCGTCACCAACCACCCGTCCGAATGGTTTTTCGGCCCCTATGGGCTGGTGCTGGAGGATGTTCACCCCCTGCCATTCCGTCCGCTTAAAGGACAGCTTGGGCTGTTCGAGGTGGAGGAATCCCAGCATGACGAATGATGACCTCCGCGCCACGCTCGCGCGCTGTCGGCGGCTGGTGAAGAAGGCCATGAACCGCCGCAAACTGGATGTCCGCCACATTCAGGCTGTCACAGCCAGCATATCGGACAGCGCATACGCGCAAGCACTGCATGAAGAGCGCGGCGCAAGCCAGAATCCCCAAACAACACGCGGAGTGTGAACCATGACAAAGCGTCCCTACACCATCCGCCTGTCAAAGGCAGAACTAGACACCCTCCGCGTGGGGGTCTGGCACTGGGAAGACCTCCAACGAACCTGTCGAATCCAGCGAAAAGCTGAAGGGAAAGACCCTTCGAAAGATGACAGGGCAATCGCAGACACTCGCAACCTGAAAGCCCGGCTGTTCCGGCTGAAGCCCGGGCGAATGATGCAGACCAATAAGACGACAGTCGCAAAGACGGCGAAAGCCTCGCACACAGACCGGATAAAATGGGGGGAGTCATATGACCGCGCTTGAGACCGTCAAAATCGAACACGGTGAACGCTTCCTGCGCCTGCGCGATGTTATGGAAAAGGTTGGGCTCGGACGAACCACAATATATCGGATGATCCAGGAGGGGCGATTTCCGCCGCCTGTCCATCCGACATCCAATACGGCTGTCTGGCCCATGTCGGATCTGGATGCATGGATAGGCCAGGTCAAGCAGGCTTCAGCGGAGAAGCGCGCCGCGGCCCGCTGATCAGATCCATGGGAGGCTTCTGGCCTTCCATGATCAGGTCCGCCCAGATCTGGGCCAGTCCTGCCCGCCGCTCCATGTGTTCAGCGCGGTTATAAGCTCCCTCCACCTTGTTCTGGGGAACATGCGCCAGCATCAGATCAATGATCTGGCGATCAGAAGGGAACCTCTCATTCATCACCGACGAAAATGTCGCGCGCCAACCATGCGGGACGTGTCGGTGATGATAGCCTGCACGGTTGAGCATATAACCAAGTGCGTTTTCGCTCGCAGGGCGATGTGCATTACGCCCGTTGGGAACCAGATACGGGCACCGCCCCGTGATCGCCCTCAATGCCTCAATTGTTTCCAGCGCCTGGCGAGATAAAGGGACAAAGTGGTCCCTGCCCGCGTCTTCCTTGAAGATCGCACGCATTTTCATCCGCTCTGCCGGAATCCGCCAGACGGGGTTATCCGTATCCAGATCGCTCAACTCTGCCCAAGGCGAGGTGATGAGTGTACCCGGCCTCAGCGCGGTCAGGGCCAGCAACCGTAAACCCAGCTTCGTTGCTGGATGGCCGGGCGTTTCATCGACTTTCTGAATAATCTCCCGCGCCAGCGTCAGGTCAGTGATTGCCGGCTGTCGCCCCTTTTTCAGTGGCTTGAGCGCCTTTTCGACAATGGCCGCCGGGTCGCTCTCGGCTATGCCAGACGCAATAGCATGAACAAAGATGGCCGACATTCTTTGCCGGATCCGCTTGGCTGTCTCGATAGCGCCTCGATTCTCAATATCTCGCAGAACCGCAAGCGTTTCCGGGATAGAGATTGTGCGAATATCGCGGGCACCCAGTGATGGGAAGATATCACGCTCCAGTGAGTTCAGAACATCCCAGGCATGGCTCTTGGCCCAATGGGCTTGGTTCATGCCGTGCCATTCCCGTGCCAGATGCTCAAACGTCACCTCATGCGGCGCCATGGCCACTTTTTTTCCGCGCTGCTTTTCCTCGGAGGGGTCACGGCCCTCCCGAAGCAGGCGCTTTTGAGCATCGCGGGCAGAGCGAGCCTCTTGAAGATTGATTTCAGGATATGGCCCAATGGTGAGGAGCTTTTCTTTTCCACCAACGCGATAGCGCAGACGCCACACTTTTGTGCCCGTCGGCATAACCGCGAGATAGAGCCCGCCACCATCAGTCAGCTTGAGAATCTGTTCGCCTGGCTTTGCCTTGCGAATTGCAATGTCCGTAAGCGGCATGACTCCCCCACGTGATACCCGCATTCCTCAAAACCGATACCCGCAATATACCCTCATTTTCTCGGGCTTTGGGCGGCTTAGATGGTATCTCTAGGGACAGCATATGTGCGCAAACCTTTGCGAAATCAAGGATTGCGGATTGCATGGGATGGCTGCGGAAGGGTGGTGGCGGAGACGGAGGGATTCGAACCCTCGAGACCTTTTTGGGGTCTGCTCATTTAGCAAACGAGTGCCTTCAGCCTCTCGGCCACGTCTCCGGTTCCCTTCCTATGCAGAACTGCAGCCGGTTTTGCAAGGCCAAGCAGCATGTTCCACAGGTTAAAGCTTCATCAAAGCGCAAAGTGTGGATAGCTGGCGACATAAAAGACGCAATTTGCACTCGCACCTGTCTGCTGAAGGAAAAGATATCAGGACGATGAGGCCTCGTCCGCCGTGCGTTTCTGCTCCAGCTGAATGGCGACAGCCGCTGCAATCCGCGCAAAGACATCATCCCACGCTCCGGCTTGCGTTTGGCGAAAAAGCCTTATGTCAGGATAGTACGGCACCCGCTCTCCCTCATAACCCCAGTGCCACTCTGGAGCCTTGCGCAATGCCATAAAAGTGGGGCGCCCCCGCGCACCTGCAAGATGGCTCAGAGCCGTATCCCCGGTCACGACAAGATCAAGATGCTGCAAGATGGCAGAGGTATCAATAAAGGTGCCATCTGCATCACATCGTGCATCCAGCCGCGTAATGCGCTCAGAAAAAGGCACTCCATCCAGTGCTGCTGTCCCCTGCCCACTCTGAAGACTGATGAGCTGAACCCCCTCCATCCCGGCCAAAGGCGCAAAGGCTGACAGGGGAATGGATCGTCCCGCATCGACCGCAGGGGCGGGATCGTCCTGCCAGCAAATGCCAATCCGCAACTTTCCTGCAGCATCTTCCTGAATATGACGCCAGCGTATGACCCGCTCTGGATCGACCGGAAGGTAGGACGGGTGGGGCCAGTCTGTCGGGTCCGGGCAGAGAAGGCCGGGCAGACTGCCAAGAGGAACCCAGAACAGACCGGGCTGGAGAGGATCAATACAGCTCACATCACTGATGACTTGCACACGCGCATCCACACGCCCCAGAAGTGCGGCATGACATGGCGGCACCAGCAAACGCACACGCATGCCCCGGTCGCACAAGGTGCGCAAAAGACGCACAAACAGCAGCAGATCGGAAAGGTTCGCCTCACCCACCACGATCAACTCATCCGGCCGGCCCTGCCCGTGCCACCGGGCAAAAGGCAATGCCTCATAAGGCGGCGGCATAAAGCCCGAACGACTTTCATAGCCGGCCCATCCTTCGGCCCATTCCCGCCGGGAGAGCAAGTCAGTCGCGCGAAGATAGGTTACAAGAGGCAAGGCTGGATCTGCGGCATAAGCTGCATCCATGCAGATACGTGCCTGCCCCACATCTCCCAGATCCATCAGCAAACGGGATTTGAGCGCCAGCACCTGTGCCTCATCCGGCACCTGCTTCAAAACGGTTTCAATATCCTCCATCGCCTCATTCAGCTGCCCCAGCTCACGCCGCGCCTCGGCTCGCTCATAGTGGACGTCCACATTATCCGGGGCGAGTGCAAGCGCGACATCACAGAGAGCAGCGGCGGAGGACGGCCTGTGCTGATGCCTCTCCAGCCCCGCAAGCCGGGCCAGCACTTCAAGGCGCTGTGGCGCACAAGAAAGCGCAGTATTGAAGGCCATGCGCGCAGCCTCAAACGCCCCTTGCCCCTCCAACCCCTGACCACGCAGGAAATGGGCTTCAAACAGGCGTGGTGAAAGAGCCAGAGCAGCATCTGCAACATTCAGAACCTGAGCAAAATGACCAAAATCCAGAAGGATTCCGGCCTTCAGCACCAGATGCTGTACTTGTGAGGGCTGCGCTTCAAGCAAGGCCTCACAATCTGCCAATGCCTCGGCCTCACATCCCAGCCGTGCAAAAGCACGCGCACGATGGATACGCGCATCCACCGCGCCAGCATCGAGATCAAGCGTCTGGGTATAGCGTTCCACGGCCTCAGCATGACGACCCAGAATTGCAAGAACCTTCCCGGCCAGATAACACGCCTCACCGCAAGTGGGGGACATCTGTCGGACAGATTCATAAGTCTCCAGCGCGCCAATCCAGTCGCGCTTCACCTGTAAAACGGCCCCCACCAGCAGATGGGCCTCCGGGCTTGTGGGGTGTGTCTGGCAGGCATAATCGGCGCTTGCCATGGCCTCTTTGCTTTGGCCTGCCTGCAGCAGGGCAAATGTCAGCAGACGCTGAACTTCCAATTGTGCAGGCTGGGCCTGCACAAGTCCCCTGTACAGGGCAATAGCCTCTTCAAAATGCCCCTGACGATGCAGCTCTGTGGCACGGGAAAATACAGCGCGCCGATCCTGTTGAAGGACAGAGATATCCTTGGAATCCTTGCGGGCAGCAATGGACGATGCCCGGCGGCTCTCCCCCTCCTGCGAGGCAGGCTTTTGCCTGTTTCGCCGCAGAACGCGTCCAAGCCAGCTTTCGCTCTGGAGATCCGGGAGGCGAGATGTCATTGCACGCGCCCCCGCCGATGGCGAACAAACAGGAGCGAGGATCTGTAATGCTGAATGCCCCTGTTACGGAACCTGTCTGGTTCTGTCCAAGAATGCGCCATGAAAAACTCCCCCGCGAGTTTCCGGCATCCGGTCTGGACTACAGGGCTCCAATCCAGACATCAGGTGAACCAAATATGAGTTGATCCGACTATGCACCTTACCTGCTGCAGACAAGCTCACAAGAGATGAGGCCCTAGACAGATTAAAGCAAGCCAAGAGCAGCCAGCTCGCGCCGCATTTCTTCCGGCATATCAGCTATCGCCTCGCCTGCTTGAGCCAGATCCACAGGGGCGTCTTCAGCCTTTAGATAACGCCACCCCTGAAATGGACGCGACGGGCGAGGCACAACCCGAATAACCTCCGGTTCCAGCACCAGCGCACAACGGCGAATGCCCTCCCCATCTACAAAAGGGGTTATAGCCAACAGCTTCTGGCGTGCGGCAATTTCTCCACGGATAACCCAATAAAGCGAACCACCATCCAGCAACTCTTCCGCCCGGTTAGGCACCATGCGCGTGGTGTGAGTTTGCTCGAAAGGCACTCCGGCCTTGAGGGCCAGAGCCCTGCGTTCCGCAATCCAGCTTTCCAGTTCTTCAATATCTGAAACGCCGACGCACAATTTGAGAAGATTGACAGCCATAGCACCTGATAGCGCTCTTGCAAAACATGAGAAAGCCAAGACAGGGGCGAGATGCCAAAGCCGGGACACGCCATGCCCTGCATTTCCCAGATATGCGACCCAACCGCGCCCGAGTGCCCTACTTCACATTCAGTGCAGATGGGTCAAACCCACCGAACAGATATACAACAGCAACCCCCAGAAGAAAGACAGTGAGCGCGGTGCGCGCAACACCCCAGCAGGAGCGAGCCTGGACAACATTCATGATGTGATTCAGCAGTTCATTGCACAAATGCCACGCCCATCCGAAAAGATGAACGTCACGTGGCTCTTTTAAGATTTCATAAACCCTGTGGCAAGGGGGAGGCAGCATGGCCGCATCTTCTCCACATTCCCGCCTAAATTCAGGGTAAACGGCTTGGAGAAAACGTATCTCATTGCCAGAGTTGGCAGATTACGTATCCTTCTGTGTATTCCTGCCCGGAAAAGCACTCTTATCGAAGGTCGAGATTGTGAAAAGGGCATATCTGCCCCTACCAAAGATGCATGACACATCTACCCCCTCCCCCTGATTCCAACAGCTCATCATCCACCCCGGATATCTCCGGCCTGATAAAGGAAATTGAAGACGCGATCCTGCGTCTTGCTGCCTCCTGCCCCGCTGGCCGCACCCTCGCACCGATGGACGTGGCACAGGCAGTTGTTCCCGGTGAGAAGTGGCAACATATCCTGCCAGAAGTCCGGCGCGTTGCCATCAGGCTCGCACAGGCTGGGGATCTGCTGATTTACAGAAAAGGCAAACCGATAGATCCAGATGCGCTTCGCGGCGTCTATCGCCTCGGTCTGCCGCGCAAGGATTGACCATGCTTGCGCATAATCGCCGGCTCAAGGACAGCAAATCGCTCATTCAGAAGGCGCTCTATCGCGGAAAGGGCTACGCACACCCCTATGACGATATCGAGGATAAGGTAGGCATCCGCTTTGTTGTGCTCACGTCGGATGAAATACCCATCGTCGAAAAGGCAATCACAGAGTTCGGCGATAAATTCTGGTTTTGGGAAAAGGCCCGCGACTTTGCCGAAGAGCGAGAACGCAAGCCATGGGAGTTCGGGTATCAGTCGGTGCACTATGTGGTGCGAGCAAAAGCTGGGGTAGTCTTCGAAGGCGTCGTGATCCCGCTCGACATTCCTTGTGAGATCCAGGTCCGGACATTGCTGCAGCATGCTTTCAGCGAGGTCACTCACGACACGATCTACAAGCCGAGCGTCAAGTCGACGCCTGAGATGATGCGGGCTGCGGCCAAGGCTATGGCTTTGATTGAAGCGACCGACGATTACTTTCGTCAGGTCGGTAGCCTCATCGATTCATCGGTCAAGAGCGTCAAGGCACTGATCGACGCCTTGTCCGAGCACTATTCGAGTAGGATCGGCATCGATGCGACCGTCACCAATCTCGATGGGGAGATTATCGACGCCTACCTGCCGCTCGCAGGCGAGAGTTCGATCGGAGACATCCTGACTTGGCTCAACACTAAGGATTTTATCATGGAACGCATTAAGGGCCGACGTCAGGGCCAAGCCTTGTTCGCCCTGCCCTCAATCCTGTTGCTTTACTTCGTAGTAGGGAATTTCCCAAGCCTCGCCACCTTGCCGGGCTTGCTAACCGACGACGAACTGGGGCCGATATATTCCGATCTTGGATTGGCTATTTCGCATTAGGCCTAGCCCTCAATTCAAGGCGGGTAGCGCCACATGGTTGCAGTACGGTGGAGTTCCAACATAGGCGCGGGCTCAAGGCCGAAATCACGTCACAGTTCGAAACGGCAGCTTTCGGTGTTTTGCCTTTTGGTTGCCAACGACGACAATGGGGTCGGATTCAGCCCAAGTTGGACGACTATTCGGTCATCGGCGACTTCGGGGTGGATTGCGGACTGGAAGGTTTTGGATCGCCGACACGACTAACAGTCATAGCATACCGCTTGAGACGGCCACCACTATCGACGCCGGTGAGCTGTTCTATGTCACCGACGCTAGCGACGGCCCGACGCTTACCTGTTCGAACGGCACGAATTGGAAGATAGCATCGCTGCTGGGAGCCAAAGTTAGCTGGGCATCGTGCCGGCTCTATCGCTCCTCTGAGTTGACAAATCCCCAGCTTGCGCTCTCATTGGCCTCGAAGTATTTCAGAGGACGACGTGGTCAGTTACATGGAACTCGCAATTCCGACAGCACGGGGGCCCTTGAATTTCACTTTGACGGCCGGAGCGCCAACTTTCATCCTCGGTCGCAATGGTACAGGGAAGTCTGCGCTCGTTCACTTCTTGAGGAACCATCTGTCACACGATCAGCTCGATAAATTGGTCTACCTGCCGGGATCTCGCGTTACATATTTCGATAATGACAGCTTAGCGATGAACCCCGCAGAGAGTTTCATTCACTCACAGAACCGAGTGGCCTGGGATCAAGAGCCGTCGATTCGTTACCGGCCGATTCAGGGAACTCAACGCAACGACCGAATAATCTTTGAGCTTGATCTGGCGGTCACCCAGTATCAGTCGGACGTCTTCGAGGACGTTAAAAAACATGGCATTGCTTCGGCAGCTATTCCAAGGGCGCAGTCGAACTCTTCACCCTTGGACATAGTGAACCAACTTCTTCTTGCTGCTAACCTGCCGTTCGAGATTGTTCGGAACAAAGGCGAATTAAAAGCCAAGCGTTCGGATTCGATCTACAGTCTGTCGCGTTTGTCGGATGGGGAGCGCGTTGCGCTTCTGTTAATAGCCGATGTGGTTGCTGCTGAGAAAGGCAGCCTCTTCCTGATCGACGAGCCAGAACTTCATTTGCATCGCGCGATCATCCTGCCGCTTATCACTGCCGTTTTAGCCCTCCGTCCTGACTGTTATTTCCTTGTCAGCACACATGAGCTGGCCCTGCCCGGTGAGCACGACGACGCAGCGATCGTGCTTGTCAGGGGAAGCACCTGGGATGGCGACCAAGTCACCCTTTGGGATGTGGATCTTCTCAGAAATCCCAGCGATATACCCGAGGAACTACGGATCGACTTACTCGGCTCCCGCCGCAAGATACTGTTTATCGAAGGCACTGAGACGAGCCGAGATCTACCGCTCTATACACTTCTCTTCGACAAAGTGTCGATCCGTCATCGCAGCAGTTGCGTTGACGTCCAGAAGGCCGTGTCAGGTTTGCGCAGCGTTGAAGCAACTCACCATGCCGAAGTGTTCGGGCTTGTCGATAACGACAGCATGGATGGAGAGTACAAGGCGAAGCTCGAAGCCGACTTTATTTACGCGCTGCCGATCTTTTCGGTTGAAAGTTTCTACTACTGCTCGGATGTGCTGGGTGCGGTCGCAGAACGGCAAGCCGGAACATTCGGAGGTTCAGCAGCTGACTTATTCAGCCAAGCACGCGATCAGGCTCTGGCGATCCTGACCCGGAAAGACGTTACACGCAGGTTGGCAGGGCGAGTCGCAGAACGACATTTTCGCGACCTTTTCTTGAAAAAAATTCCCGATCGAAATGCGATAGTGGCTGGTACCGGCATCAACGTGAGCATCCCATCGCCTTTTAACCAGATCTATGAACGATTGAGGGATCTGGTCGCAAATCAGGATCTTGAGACAATCATTGCAAGCTTTCCCGTCCGTGAAGCCGGCATTCTGACGCCCATCGCCAAGGCACTTCACTTCACCAAAGATACCGACTTCGAGCAAGCAGCCCGCGTTGCGATCGCAAGCGACTCTGCTCTAGCGGATCGATTGCGCCAAAAACTTGGTAAATTGAGCGATCTGCTCAGCGCGTGAGAATTTTCATGGAACCTGAAATGCGGTTCGGTGGAACCAGAAACGTCTGCTATTAGGCGAAATCGGTGAGTTCGCGAACGTCAGAGAGGGGGTCGGAAACTACCATAGGCCCACATCAGCATTATCCCCGCCGCCCTATCCGGCAGAATTGTCTGTTGCCAAAACCCGCGCCCCCTCCCCCACAAGCCGCAGAACATCCCGCTGCATCAGCGGCACCCGTTCCACTGCGCCCCCCGGCCGGGTGATCACGCAATGCAATCACGGTGGCAATGCGCAGGGCGAGACGGGCAAGGCTCATCGTCTAGTCCTGCATTGAGAGATAGAGGACAACACGCGTGGGGTCCGCGCGGTCCACCATTTCCACCGCGCCGCGCGGCTCACCGAGCTCCGAAAGAAGCGTCACCACATCCCCCCGCACCACACTCAGGCCCCCAACCTCGGCGACGGTGGACGCAAAGCTGAAACTCATGCGATGCCGGCGCAACCCGGCCCAGCAGCTGCCGGGCGCGCAGGTTTGTCAGCGTGCCGTTGATCGCATGGACAGAATGCCCCGGCAGCCGCGCGCAAATCTCCCGGCGGCAAAGTCCGGCCCGTGCCAGCCGCAAAACCTCATGGGTCAGCGTGCCAGGCCGTGGTTCCTGCGGCGGTCGCATCATTCTGCCTCCCCCACCCCTGCCAGCGCACGCGGGCGCAGGTTCAGGAAAACCGAGCGGCTGTTCACCTGCCGCTAGGCAAAACCCATGCGGCCGAAACGGGTCTGGAAGCTGCCCTTGCCGGGGTTTGCCAGCCCGTGAGCCCGGCAGAACTCGGTGAAAGCCGGCCACAGCATCGCCGCCGGGGTCATCACGCCCTGAACGCGCTCAATGCCTTCCAGCGCGAAGCGATCCGGCGCGGCAAGGCCGGTGGCCGGAGCTTCATCCAGTTCCGGCACCCACGGCAGGCCAATGGCCCGCCACACCGCCATCCGTGACGGAGCGCACAAGATCAGCACTGGATGCTCTGCGGGCGACCGCTCAGGGGCTGAACAGGCCCTAGCTGTTTGATCCCAGGGTTTGATGGTGCGATCCTTTCTTTGGAATGGAAGGATGCCTTATGGGACAAGTTCGTCACGGAAGCGCCACGACGACGCACGCGGTGCGAGCAGCAATACAGCGATCGCAAACTTCGCTCGCGCAGTTGAGCCGGGAGCTGGGCATCAATCCGAAGACGGTCGCGAAGTGGCGCAAGCGCGCGACGGTCGAGGATATAAAGACGGGTCCCACGGACCCACGCTCGACGGTTCTGTCCGAAGCGGAGGAAGCAATGATCGTCGCTTTCCGCAAGCATACGCTTCTGCCGCTGGACGACTGTCTCTATGCCTTGCAGCCATCCATCCCGCACCTGACACGATCAACGTTGCACAGGTGCTTGCAGCGGCATGGCATCTCTCGCTTGCCCGACGTGGAAGGCGACAAGCCGAAACGCTCGAAGTTCAAACGCTACCCTATAGGGTTCTTCCACATCGACATTGCCGAGGTTCAGACCGCTGAAGGCAAGCTGTATTTATTCGTTGGCATCGACCGCACGAGCAAGTTCGCCGTGACCCGGCTCGTCGACAAAGCCGACAGGAAGACGGCCTGGGAATTCTTGCAGCACATGCTCGAAGCCGTGCCCTACCAGGTTCACACCATTCTCACAGACAACGGCATTCAGTTCGCAGAGCAGCCGCGGAACAGGAACACGATCACCTCCCGGCCGATGCGCTTCGACATGATCTGCGAGGCAAACAGGATCGAGCACAGGCTGACCAAGCCCAACCACCCCTGGACCAACGGCCAGGTCGAACGAATGAACCGCACGATCAAGGAGGCCACCGTCAAACGCTTCCATTACGACAGTCACGACCAGCTGCGAACGCACCTCACCGACTTCTTGGCGGCCTACAACTTCGCGCGCAGGCTCAAGACCCTCGGCGGTCTCACCCCATACGAATACATCTGCAAGATCTGGACATCAGAGCCCGACAGATTCATCCTAAACCCGATCCACCAGATGCCGGGACTGAACACCTAGCTGCATATATCGCCAGCAAATATCAGGTACCTCGGGATCGCAGCCGACACCCATCTGAAATTTTAATTGCTGATGTCCTCAACATCTATCTGACTGATGTTGCCCCAGGTCAGATGCGGGCTCAGGAAACCCGGCAGCGCGCTCTGCGGCTCGCTGAATGGTGGGGCGAGAAGACGCTCGCTGATATAAATGGGCGCACCTGTCGTGAATATACCTTCTGGCGTACGAGCCAGCCTATACGATCCGCAAAACCGGGAATAAGCAAGGCCGCGAATCGAAAAGCCTCACCAGCTGCCCCCCGGCGCGAACTCGAGGATCTTCGGGCCGCAATCAACTACCACCGAAAGGAAGGGCTTTGCTCAGAAGTAATTGAGGTCACATTGCCTCCCAAGCCACCTGCGCGGGAAAGATGGATGACGCGAAGTGAGGTGACCCGGCTTTTATGGGCGGCTTGGCGATATCGCGAAAGCCAGAAAGGCGTTGAAACCAAGAAGAACAGCCGCAGACATGTCGTTCGCTTCATTCTTGTTGCGCTCTATACCGGCACTAGGTCTGCCGCAATCTGCGCTGCCGGGTTCGCGCCGGAACAGGGGCGAAGCTGGGTAGACTTGGAACGAGGTGTATTTTATAGGCGGGCCGTTGGCGCAAGAGAAACCAACAAACGCCAGCCACCGGTTCGGCTGCCCAAAAGACTTCTTGCACATATTCGCCGATGGCGAGAGATGGGTATTGCTCAGAATGCGGTGGTTGAATTCAACGGCCAGCCTGTTTCATCCATCAAGAAGGCATTCGCAAATTGCGTGAAGGATGCCGGACTTGATGCGTCTGTCACACCTCACATCCTGCGCCACACATGCGCAACGTGGATGATGCAGAATGGCGTAGACCTATGGGAAGCCGCCAGTTTCCTCGGGATGACTGTCCAGCAACTTGAAGCCACATACGGGCATCATCACGCTGATTTCCAAGTCAGTGCAGCCGAGGCGGTGACAGCTAAAAAGGCGAGATAAGAGGCAGTGACCATGAGCCTTAATCGGGCAATTCGCCCCCATAACTGGCCCCGTACTTTATGGTCCCGCACCTAAGTTCTTGAAATGCATGGTGGGCAGTGACGGGCTCGAACCGCCGACCCTCTCGGTGTAAACGAGATGCTCTACCAACTGAGCTAACCGCCCACGCTTTGCAACTGAGCGCCTTTTAAGCTGCGCCAGCCATTACGGCAAGCCCTGAATGACCATATTGAACAGGGCTTTTACACCTGTGGACACTCTCTTCGCCACAGGGGCAGAAAGAAGGGGCGGCACGAGGCTCCCCTACCTTTCACCAGATACTGCGGGCACCGCATCAAAGCTGATACGGTGCCCGAAGCGTCAATCAATTATTGACAGCTTCCTTCAGCCCCTTGCCGGGGGTGAACTTGGGAGCCTTGGAGGCGCTGATCTTCACCGGATTGCCAGTGCGTGGATTGCGCCCCTCGCGCGCAGCGCGGGTCACCACCGAGAAGCTGCCGAAGCCGATCAGCTTGACTTCCTCACCCTGCTGAAGCGCCTTGGCGATGATGTCGAAGGTGGCGTCCACGGCGGCGGCAGCAGCCGTCTTCGTCAGCTTGGCCTCTTCGGCCACCGCAGCGATCAGTTCGTTCTTGGTGGTCATCTGACCATTCCCTTCTATTGTCTAAATTCGAATCGTTGGGAGTTACGCTCCAGCGATCGGCGCGAGAATCACGGAAAATGCGGCTTTTGCAAGTGCAGTCAGCGACAAACCCGCACCAATACACGCTTTCTGCTGACTGATGTGGCAAATAGGAAGGGCGGCATGTACCCATGCCGCCCTTGACCCATTCAACTGTGTCCTGTCTGCATCAGTGGGCGACAACGCCGGAGCTGTCCTCGCCCTCAACTGGTGCTTTCACTGGCTTTTCCTCCCAGACGATCGGCTCAGGATGACGCACCAGCGCGTGATGCAGCACCTCGTCCATCCGCGAAACCGGGATGATCTCCAGCGCATTTTTCACATTCGCCGGAATATCCGCCAGATCCTTCGCGTTCTCCTCCGGAATGAGGACGGTCTTGATGCCGCCACGCAATGCAGCAAGCAGCTTTTCCTTCAGCCCTCCAATCGGCAGAACCCGTCCGCGCAGGGTGATTTCACCCGTCATGGCCAAGTCGCGACGCACCGCAATGCCGGTCATCACCGAGACAATGGCTGTCGCCATCCCCACGCCAGCTGAAGGACCATCCTTCGGAGTTGCCCCTTCAGGAACGTGGACGTGAATATCGCGCCGCTCGAACATGGGCGGCTCAATGCCGAAGTCCACAGCCCGCGAGCGCACATAAGATGCGGCCGCAGAAATAGACTCCTTCATCACATCCTTCAGGTTGCCCGTAACAGTCATCTTGCCCTTGCCGGGCATGATCAGCCCTTCAATGGTCAGCAGTTCACCGCCAACCTCGGTCCAGGCCAGACCTGTCACAACACCCACCTGATCTTCCCGCTCGATCTCACCATAGCGATAGCGCGGCACGCCGAGGAATTCCTCAAGGTTTTCCGCCGTCACATGGACCGATTTCTTCTTCGTGAGCACCAGCTCCTTCACGGCCTTGCGGGCCAGAGTGGAAATCTCACGCTCCAGATTACGCACACCGGCCTCACGGGTGTAGCGACGAATGACAAGCATCAGCGCATCATCATCAATCGCCCATTCCTTTGGCCCCAGACCGTGCTTCTTCACGGCATTGGGGATGAGGTGCTTGCGGCAAATCTCCGCCTTTTCCTCTTCGGTGTAGCCGGCGATGCGGATCACCTCCATCCGGTCCAGCAGGGCCGGCGGAATGTTCAGCGTGTTCGCCGTCGTCACGAACATCACGTTCGAGAGGTCATACTCGACTTCAAGATAGTGGTCCGCAAAGCTGTGGTTCTGCTCCGGGTCGAGAACCTCAAGCAGGGCCGAGGACGGATCGCCGCGGAAATCGGCACCCATCTTGTCAATTTCATCCAGGAGGAACAGCGGATTGGCCTTCTTGGCCTTGCGCATGGACTGGATGACCTTGCCGGGCATGGAGCCGATATAGGTACGTCGATGCCCGCGGATTTCCGCCTCATCACGCACACCACCCAGCGCCACACGCAGGAACTCACGTCCTGTCGCCTTGGCGATGGACTTTCCAAGCGAGGTCTTGCCAACGCCGGGCGGGCCAACAAGGCACAGCACCGGACCCGTCAGCTTGTTCGCACGGCTCTGAACCGCCAGATACTCGACGATCCGGTCCTTGACCTTATCGAGTCCATGGTGGTCCGCATCCAGAATCTGCTGGGCAAAGGGCAGATCCTTCTTGATCTTGCTCTTCACACCCCACGGAATTGCAAGCAGCCAGTCCAGATAATTGCGCACCACGGTGGCTTCTGCCGACATGGGCGACATCTGACGCAGCTTTTTCAGCTCATGGGTCGCCTTCTCGCGCGCTTCCTTGCTGAGCTTGATGCGCTTGATCCGGTCTTCCAGTTCCTGAAGGTCGTCCTTGCCATCCTCGTCGCCAAGTTCCTTCTGAATGGCCTTCATCTGCTCATTGAGATAGTACTCGCGCTGGGTCTTCTCCATCTGCCGTTTCACGCGGGAGCGGATGCGCTTTTCCACCTGCAACACGGAGATTTCACTCTCCATGAGGCCGAGCACCTTCTCAAGCCGGTCTGAAACCTTTACGGCCTCCAGCACATTCTGCTTGTCGGTAATTTTCACGGCCAGATGCGAGGCAATGGTATCGGCCAGCTTGGAATGGTCATCGATCTGGCCGACAACACCAACCACCTCTGGCGAAACCTTCTTGTTCAGCTTCACATAGTTTTCGAACTCGGTGACAACCGAGCGCGCAAGTGCTTCCGCCTCAACAGCATCACCACTTTCTTCCTCAATGGTGACAGCCTCGGCCTCATAGATATCAGTGCGCTCGGTAAAGCGTGAGATACGGGCGCGGTTCACACCTTCCACCAGCACCTTCACGGTACCATCCGGCAACTTCAGCAACTGAAGCACAGTCGCCAGCGTGCCGACATTATAGATCGCGTCCGGCGAGGGATCATCATCGGACGCATTCTCCTGCGTCGCGAGCATGATGTAGGTATCGCCGCGCATCACCTCTTCCAGAGCGTGAATAGATTTCTCACGCCCCACGAAGAGAGGAACAATCATGTGGGGGAACACCACGATGTCGCGCAGCGGAAGCAGCGGATAGGTTTGCGTCACGCCAGCAACGAGCGGGGGGCGCGGCTTCGGGCTCGTCATGACTTCATCCTTTCAAAATGCGCACACACGGACGTGATGCCGCGCAAATGCGCAGCCGGATACCGGAACGGATTTTCAATGCTGATACCGCGAAGGCCGCATGAGGTCCGAGCACGGAGACCGGAACTTTCTCAATCAAGATGGAGATAGCCCCCTCCAGTTTCAAGGGTGCGCTCCATTGCGGTGCAGAAATGAGACGGGGAAAAGCTTTTGCGTCTTTCCCAAACGCTAAAAAAGCCCCCGCGCATAAAACGCGAGGGCTTGTTATGGAACGGTCACCCTCAGGCACTTGCACCCGCGTCACTCGCGCGGTCCGCATAAATGTATAAGGGGCGCGCCTTTTGCTCGATCACCTCGCGAGAGATGACGACCTCCTCCACGCCCTCAAGGCCTGGCAGGTCATACATCGTATCCAGCAGGATGCCTTCCATGATGGACCGCAGCCCACGTGCGCCTGTCTTGCGCTCGATAGCCTTGCGGGCGATAGCGCCAAGCGCTTCCTCATGAATGGTCAGCTCGACATTTTCCATCTCGAACAGGCGCTGATACTGCTTCACCAAAGCATTCTTCGGCTCTGCCAGAATCTGCTTCAGGGCTTCCTCATCAAGATCCTCAAGCGTTGCCAGAACCGGCAGACGCCCGATGAACTCAGGGATCAGGCCATATTTCAGCAGATCCTCAGGCTCGACCTCACGGAACACTTCGCCTAGGCGGCGATCCTCAGGGGATGACACCTTCGCGGCAAAGCCGATGGAGGTTGAACCCTGCGCACGTGACGAGATGATCTTGTCCAGCCCGGCAAAGGCACCGCCGCAGATGAACAGGATATTGGTCGTATCCACCTGCAGGAACTCCTGCTGCGGATGCTTACGGCCACCCTGCGGAGGAACGGATGCGACCGTGCCTTCCATGATCTTGAGCAAAGCCTGCTGCACACCCTCACCCGAGACGTCACGGGTGATGGATGGGTTGTCAGCCTTACGGCTGATCTTGTCGATTTCGTCAATATAGACGATCCCGCGCTGGGCGCGCTCGACATTATAATCCGCAGCCTGAAGCAGCTTGAGGATGATGTTCTCGACATCCTCACCCACATAACCGGCTTCAGTCAATGTGGTGGCATCGGCCATGGTGAAGGGCACATCCAGAATGCGCGCGAGCGTCTGGGCCAGCAGTGTCTTGCCGGAGCCGGTGGGGCCAACCAGCAGAATGTTGGACTTGGCCAGTTCCACATCACCATTCTTGGTGGCGTGGCTCAAACGCTTGTAGTGATTGTGCACGGCCACCGAGAGGACCTTCTTCGCATGTTGCTGGCCGATGACATAATCATCCAGCACGTTGCGGATTTCCTTCGGGGTCGGGATACCATCCCGCGATTTCACCAGTGAGGACTTGGACTCTTCCCGGATAATATCCATGCACAGCTCGACGCACTCGTCGCAGATGAACACGGTCGGTCCGGCGATGAGCTTCCTGACCTCGTGCTGGCTCTTGCCGCAGAACGAGCAATAAAGCGTATTCTTGCTATCGCTGCTGCTGCTACTGCCGCCGGTCTTGCTCATCTTCGTCTCCTACGACCTATCGATACGGACACATATGCGCCTGTGTCGTACGGATCACCAGTTGGGGCCAAACCTGCAAAAAGCTGGCCAGACCCGAATATGGTGATTGGCAATCATTTAGCCAATCACCCTCTGGTGACTTGATCAAGGCATTTGCGGCAAACGGATGAAGTTCCCCACATGCCCCGCCCTTTTTCGCGACCCGGAAACGGGCTGTTTTGCGAAAACGGATGGATCACCAAGCCACACCATAACGGGAAATCTTTGACCGAAGGTTCCCAAACAAAAGACCCCCACTCTTTTCAGAATGAGGGCCGCGCATCATGAAAACATGGATAACAAAAGCTTAAGAAAATAAAAGCACTGTATTTACAATGAAGTGGACCGGCACTCTCACCACACCACTTCATTCAGAGCCTCACTCCGCCTTTGTCTCGACCTCTGCCGGGCGCTTTTCCACAACCGTATCGATAAGGCCGAACTCCTTAGCCGCTTCCGCGGTCATGAAGTTGTCGCGCTCCAGCGCATCCTCAACAGACTGAAGGTCGCGCCCTGTATGCTTCACATAAATTTCATTGAGTCGACGCTTCAGGCTCAGGATTTCCTTCGCATGAAGCATAATGTCGGTCACCTGCCCCTGGAAACCGCCTGAGGGCTGATGCACCATGATTCGGGCGTTCGGCAGCGCAAAGCGCATGTCCTTTTCACCTGCGGTCAGCAGCAGGGAGCCCATGGAGGCAGCCTGTCCGATGCACAATGTGGACACCGCAGGCTTGATGAACTGCATGGTGTCATAAATCGCGAGACCCGATGTCACCACTCCACCCGGGGAGTTGATATACATCGAGATTTCCTTCTTCGGGTTTTCCGCTTCAAGGAAGAGAAGCTGTGCCACCGCAAGGGTCGACATGCCATCTTCCACCGGCCCGGTGAGGAAAATGATGCGCTCCTTCAGCAGGCGCGAAAAGATGTCATAAGACCGTTCCCCGCGCGTGGTCTGCTCAACCACCATGGGGATAAGATAATTCATATAGGTATCGACGGGATCACGCATCTTCAGCCCTCAGAAGCGGAGCGGCGCGCATAACGCGCACCGCCTGTTGGCGTCTTTAGCCCGGCACACCGGGCGACAACTGAAAAGATCAGGCCTCAGCCGACTTCTCTTCTTCCGTCTCTTCCTTGTACAGCTCGTCCTTGGTGACCTTCTTCTCGGTCACTGTGGCTTCACCCAGCAGGAAGTCGACAACCTTTTCCTCGAACAGCGGTGCGCGCACGGAAGCCATCGCATCGGGGTTCTTGCGATAGTAGTCCCACACCTGCTGTTCCTGACCGGGGAACTGACGGGCACGCTCCACCAGAGCGCGGGTCACTTCCTCATCGCTCACCTGCACCTTGTTCTTCTCGCCGATCTCGGCGAGCACAAGGCCCAGACGCACGCGGCGTTCCGCGATCTTGCGGTAGTCGGCCTTGGCCTCTTCCTCGGTGGTCTCTTCGTCCGCGAAGGTGCGGCCCTGAGCAGCCAGATCACGCTGGACCTGATCCCATACGCCGGCAAATTCCTGCTCGACCAGACCTTCAGGCACTTCAAACTTGTGCTTCTCGTCGAGAGCATCAAGCAGAACGCGCTTCACCTTCTGGCGGGAAATGGCGGCATGCTCACCAGAGGTGCGCTCACGGACCATTTCCTTGAGCTGGTCGAGACCTTCCAGACCCAGACCCTTGGCGAACTCATCATCAATTTCCAGTTCGCCCGGGGCAGCAACGCCCTTTGCAGTCACCTCGAAGTAGGCAGCCTTGCCGGCCAGCTCGCGCGCTGCATATTCCTCAGGGAAGGTCACCGAAATGGTGCGGTTTTCACCGGCAGCGATACCAACCAGCTGCTCTTCAAAGCCGGGGATAAAGCCCTTGGAGCCAAGGATCACATCGATATTCTCGGCAGAACCGCCCTCGAACTTCTCGCCATCAATATAGCCGGCGAAGTCGATGGTGACGCGATCACCATCAGCAGCGGCGCCTTCCTTGTCCTCGAACGGACGGTTGGAATCAGCAAGACGCTTGATGGTCTCGTCCACTTCCTCATCGGTCACTTCGACGACAGGCTTCTCGACAGAAATGTCCTTGAAGCTGCTCAGCTCGATGGTGGGCAGGATCTCGATTTCGAGATCATAGGCAATGTCCTTGTTGCCTTCGAGCAGGGCTTCTGCCTCGCTCTCATCGGTCAGCTTCACCTTGGGCGGCAGAGCGAGACGCAGGCTGCGCTCTTCCACGATCTTGCCATTGGCCTCATTGATGACCAGCTCGATCACTTCGCTCATGATGGACTTGCCATACATGCGCTTCAGATGCGCGGCAGGCACCTTGCCGGGGCGGAAGCCGTTCAGCTTCACCTGGCCCTTGACTTCATCCAGGCGCACCTCGGCCCGTGCGTTCAGATCGCTTGCGGGCACCACAACATGGAACGCGCGCTTGAGGCCTTCGGCCTGGGTCTCGGTTACCTGCATCGTCTTGCCTTCACATCCTTGCCGCACTGGGCGAAATTCCGTTCAACTCCCGGGTGCATCCGAAGCACCCTGCCTGGCATGCCCACCTCACCGCCATCCGGCGCACAGGCACGGTTGGCTGGAGGACCCTGGCATGCTGGTGCGGGCGGAGGGAATCGAACCCCCACGACTTGCATCACGGGAACCTAAATCCCGCGCGTCTACCAGTTCCGCCACGCCCGCATACCGCAGCAGGCGCCACAGGACGCATACCATGGGAGGCTCGACCGTTCGCTTCAAACGTCCGGTCGGGTCGGGGCTTATATCATGACCTGCCAAAGGTACAGCAACAAAATACAGCCCACACACTGCTTGGTAACGGGAAATAGGGCGACTTCCGGGCAAATCGCAGCTTTCCACATGCTGGAGAACATACAGGCCTCATCAATCCGGCACACCCAGAGCCTGAAAAAGTGCCCCATACACATGGGGCAGCGCCTCCGGCAAATCATCTGCGATCAATCCTGCCCCCACCTCCTGTGCGGCTTCGCCATGCAGCCAAACCCCGGCACATGCAGCCTCGAAAGCAGGCATGCCTTGCGACAGAAGCCCTGCAATAAGGCCTGCAAGAACATCTCCCGCCCCGGCTGTGGCCAGATAAGGTGGTGCGTTTTCTGCAATGGTGGCGCAGCCATCAGGCGCTGCAACCACAGTGTCTGGCCCCTTCAAGACAACCACCGCCCCAAGATAAGCCGCAGCAGCACGCGCACGCGCGACTTTGCCCTGTGCAAGCTGCACTTGCGGCACGGACCCAAACAGCCGAGCAAACTCGCCGTCATGCGGCGTTATGACAGCAGCTTGAGAACGCTTGACAAGAGAGGCCAGTGCCGCCGGGTCATCTGCATAAGAGGTCAGAGCATCTGCATCCAGAACCGCACGACGGCCGGGCACGGCAACCTCAACCTTCCGGCATGTTGACCGCCCAACCCCAAGACCCGGCCCGAGAACAATGGTGTGCAGCCGCTGGTCCTCCAGAAGCCGTTCCAGATCGCCCGAGTTTTCCATCGGCCGCAGCATAAGAGCGGCATAGGAGGTCGTATGCAGAGGCAGTGATTCCCTCGGACATGCCACTGTCACCAGCCCCGCCCCGCCCCGGAGCGCAGCACGGGCCGCCAGACGGGCAGCACCACTTGTCCACATGTCTCCACTCACAACCACAGTATGGCCCCGGTCATATTTGTGGCCATTTGTCCTCGGCACGGGAAATGCGCTCCCCCAAAATGTCGGGTGGTTCACATATGTATCAGGCGTCACCTTCTGAAGAACGGTTTCCGGGATGCCGATATCAGCAACCTCCAGCGCCCCGCACAGATTGCGCCCCGGTTGCAGCATGTGGCCCGGCTTACGCCGGAAAAAGGTGACGGTTGCCACGGCCTGCACGCTATAACCTCGAACGGCCCCGCTCGCGCCATCAACGCCCGACGGCAAATCCACCGCGACCAAAGGGCGCTCCGCATATTGCATACGCTCAATCAGCCCCTTGGCAGCCCCATCCAGATCTCTAGCCAAACCTGCACCGAAAAGAGCATCCACAAGCAGGTCCGCCCCTGACAGATCCAGAGCCTCAGGTTTCTCGATTTCCCCCACCCAGAGGCGGGCGTTTTCCGCAGCATCGCCCGAAAGAGTGGTTACATCTCCCAGCAAAGCCACCCGCACAGCAAACCCCTGCCCTGCCAGCAGGCGTGCGGCGACGAAACCATCTCCCCCGTTATTTCCGGGACCACACAGCACGAAAACACTTTTTTGCCGCCCCTCGGCTTCAGCTGCTCCAAGGTGCCGCATCACGCATGCGGCCACAGCCTGGCCTGCACGTTCCATGAGCATTAAAGAGGGCACGCCCATTTCTACGGCGCAATGATCCGCCCGGCCCATCTGTGCGGGATCAAGCAGTTCGTACATCATACCCCTCCTTTATCCGCAGGCCGGTGTCCCCGGCTGCCTAGTTGATATACAGTGCCCCCGGCCTTTACCGACACCTCGTGACTGGCTAATAGGCACGCTGCCTATTAAACGTGCAATCTCAGTGCAGGTCTGCGATCCGAAGGCGGCTCCGGCCCATGAACCATCAGATGGCACGCATCCTGCTTTACACATTGTGGCTCGACCATGCGGCAGAGAGCCGAGCCCGGGAGACGGAGCGCATGAAGAAGATCGAGGCAATCATCAAACCCTTCAAACTTGATGAAGTGAAGGAAGCACTGCAGGACGTCGGCCTGCAAGGCATCACCGTCACCGAAGCCAAGGGGTTCGGGCGGCAGAAGGGCCATACGGAGCTGTATCGCGGCGCCGAATATGTGGTCGACTTCCTGCCCAAGGTGAAAATCGAGGTCGTTCTGGCAGACGAGATGGTCGAAAAGGCCGTTGATGCCGTGCGCCGCGCTGCCCAGACCGGGCGTATTGGTGACGGCAAGATCTTCATCTCGGCCGTTGAAGAAGCCATCCGAATCCGTACCGGCGAATCCGGGCTTGATGCCATCTGACCCCCTTCCGGTTTTCATATCTTTTCGCAGAAAGGCAGACCCTCACATGACGACCAAGACGGCTCAGGACGTCCTCGACAAGATCAAGAGCGATGACGTGAAGTATGTCGACCTGCGCTTCACTGACCCGCGCGGCAAGTGGCAGCATGTCACATTCGACATCCGCATGGTGGACGAAGAGTTCATGGCGGAAGGCACCGCTTTTGACGGCTCGTCGATCGCAGGCTGGAAGGCCATCAACGAATCCGACATGCTGCTGATGCCGGACCCGACCACCGCCACCATCGACCCCTTCTTCGCCGAGACCACCCTTTCGCTGGTCTGCGACGTGCTGGAGCCGACCACTGGCCAGCCCTATGGCCGTGACCCGCGCTCCATCGCCAAGAAGGCCGAAGCCTATGCCCAGTCCACCGGCATCGGCGATGCCGTGTTCTTTGGTCCCGAGGCTGAATTTTTCATTTTTGATGACGTGCGCTTCAAGGCTGATCCGTACAACACCGGCTTCAAGCTTGACTGCAGCGAACTGCCGACCAATTCCGACACTGACTATGAAGGCGGCAATCTCGGCCACCGCGTGAAGATGAAGGGCGGCTACTTCCCCGTTCCTCCGATCGACAGCGCGCAGGACATGCGCTCCGAGATGCTCGGTGCCATGGCTGGCATGGGTGTGGACGTTGAAAAGCACCACCACGAAGTGGCTTCCGCCCAGCATGAGCTTGGCCTGAAGTTCCAGTCGATGGTGACTGCTGCCGACCATCTTCAGATTTACAAGTACTGCATCCATCAGGTCGCCAATGTCTATGGCAAGACCGCAACCTTCATGCCGAAGCCTGTTTTTGGTGACAATGGCTCGGGCATGCATGTGCATCAGTCGATCTGGAAGGACGGCAAGCCGCTCTTCGCTGGTGACAAGTATGCAGACCTTTCCGACTATTGCCTGTGGTACATCGGCGGCATCATCAAGCATGCCAAGTCGCTGAACGCTTTCACCAACCCGCTGACCAACTCCTACAAGCGTCTGGTTCCGGGTTATGAGGCACCGGTTCTGCTGGCCTATTCTGCCCGCAACCGTTCAGCTTCCTGCCGCATTCCCTACACCAACAACCCGAAGGCCAAGCGCGTTGAGGTTCGCTTCCCCGATCCCGGCGCGAACCCCTATCTCGCCTTCGCGGCCCTGTTCATGGCGGGCATGGATGGCATCCTGAACCGCATCGACCCCGGCCAGGCCATGGACAAGGATCTGTATGACCTGCCCCCGGCAGAGCTGAAGCAGATCCCCACCGTGTGCGGCTCTCTGCGCGAGGCTCTGGAAGCTCTGGCGGCAGACCACGAGTACCTGCTCAAGGGTGATGTGTTCCAGAAGGACTTCATTGAGTCCTATATCGACCTCAAGATGGCTGAAGTGATGCGTTATGACATGACGCCTCATCCGGTCGAGTTCGATATGTACTATTCGGTCTGAGATACATTTGCGGCCCTTGGCCGGATGTATGCCGACCCCAGAAAAGAAGGGTGCCTACGGGCGCCCTTCATGCTTTTAAGGCCCACCGGGCAACCCTTGACTTATGGGCAGAACCGGCCAGAAACTCGCTGGCAGAATATCTGCCCTGTTCCGCATTGGTCCTTGCCTGTGTTGAGTCTTGAAATTCCCTATTCAGACCCACTGGCCCTGTGCGCCCTGCTGGCCGATGAGCCATGGCTCGCCTTTTTAGACAGCAGCGCAAGCGGTGATCCGCGCGCGCAATGGTCCTATCTGGCCATTGATCCGTTCCGCATTCTCCTTGCTGATGAGAAACAGGCTTGGGTGGATGGAGCGCCGGTCTGCGGCACATCTTTTGATGTGCTGGAGCGGGAACTGGCTTCATATGCCTGCGATGGTCCGCCTGATGATCTGCCTGCTCCGTTCCGGGGCGGCGCAATCGGGTTTCTTGGCTATGAACTTGGCAGACATCTGGAGCGCCTTCCGGCAGCGCAGCCCAAAACGGCACCCGCACCAGATATGGCGATGGGGTTTTACGATACAGTGGTGGCCTTCAACCACCAGCAGCAACGCGCTTTCATCCTGTCATCCGGGGTATCGGAACAGGATGAGGCTGCACGACCTGCCCATGCACGCCAACGGGCAGAAGCACTCAGGGCACGGCTCTCTCCTGCCACCGAGAAACCAGAGCCAGACTGGAACATATGCGCGCATTTCCAACCGGATCAGACACGGGCAGAGGTTGAGGCGGCCATCACACAGGTGATGGCCTATATTCACGCTGGCGACATCTTTCAGGCCAACCTGACCCAGCAGATGCGTGCGCCCATGCCGGATGGCCTGAGCAATTTTGCGCTCTATCTTCGCCTGCGCACGCTGAGTCCGGCCCCTTTTGCTGCCTTTTTGCGCTGCGGCCCAGATCTATGCATCATGAGCGCATCACCAGAGCGCTTTATCCGGCTGACCCCGGATCGACTGTTGGAAACACGGCCCATCAAGGGCACCCGCCCGCGAGGCAAGACGGCGGAACAGGACAAAGCGCTGGCTTCTGAACTGGAAAGCTCCGCAAAAGACCGCGCCGAAAACCTGATGATCGTGGACCTCATGCGCAATGATCTCAGCCGGGTGTCTGAAATAGGCAGCGTGAAGGTTCCTGTCCTGAATGGACTGGAGCAGTTTTCCAGTGTGCATCATCTGGTTTCGGTGGTGGAAGGCCGCCTGAAGGCTGGCCTCGGGCCAGTGGATGTATTGCGCGCCACTTTTCCCGGCGGCTCCATCACCGGCGCGCCCAAAATCCGGGCACAGGAAATTATCCGCGAACTGGAACCCTTTCCACGCGGGGCCTATTGCGGCTCCATCGCATGGATCGGGTTTGATGGGGCCATGGACTCCTCCATCGTCATCCGCACCATCACCCGCACGGGGAATATGCTGCTCACCCATGCGGGTGGCGGCATTGTCGCGGATTCTGATCCCACCGCCGAATATGAAGAGAGCATGGTGAAACTTGCCCCCATGCTCCACGCCCTTTCAGGAGAGGCCCAATGAAGTGTCTTCTCAATGGCAATCTTCTGGATGGCCCGGAAACGTGGATTGCGCCAACTGATCGCGGCTTTCTTCTGGGCGATGGCCTGTTCGAAACATTGCGTGTGCGCAGTGGACGCATCCAGCGCTTTCCAGCGCATCATGCCCGCCTCATCCGGGGCGCACAAACTTTAGGCATTCCCGTTCAGGCGCAAAATATTCTGGCAGAGTTGGAGCGCGTGCGGGCAGCCAATGCTCTTGAAAATGGCGTGCTGCGGCTGACCCTGACCCGCGGCTCCGGTCCGCGCGGTGTTCTGCCTCCGCAGGAACCGCAACCGACAGTGCTCATTACGGCAGCCCCCATGGCCACGCCTCCGCCCCCTGCCCGCCTCATCATTGCTACAGTGACCCGGCGCAATGAGATGTCGCCGCTCTGTCATGTCAAGTCACTCAATTATCTGGATAATATTCTGGCCCGACAGGAAGCAGCGCAAAAGAGTGCGGATGATGCCCTGCTGTTGAACACACAGGGGCGGATTGCGGAATCAACAATCGCCAATCTTTTTGCCATCATTGATGGTCGGTTGCTCACACCTCCGCTCAGGGATGGAGCCTTGCCCGGTGTGATGCGCGCCGCGATGATCGGCCAAGGCGCACAGGAGGCCCCTCTCTCGGTGCAGGACCTTGAACAGGCGGACGAGCTTTTCCTCACCTCCAGCCTTGGCATTCGCCCTGTGCAGTCTCTGGGCGCATGCAGCTTTGCCAGCTTTGCTGTTGCGCAAAGGCTGGCTGCCCGTTTGGGCGAAGCCTGAACGCCCATGCAGAAATGTCTAAAAACCCCGCGCCTGATTCTGCGGCCATGGACGGAGGCAGACAAGGCCCCATTCTGGCGCATGAATGCCAATCCGCAGGTGACGCGCTTCCTGTTGCCCGTAGCAGATCGCGCCGGCAGTGATGCGCGGGCAAATGATATTATTGAACACTTTACGCAGCATGGCTTTGGTCTTTGGGCCGTCGAGATTACAGGCATAACCCCATTTGCCGGTTTCACGGGCCTGCGTCACATTCCTTACCCGGCCCATTTCACACCCGCGGTTGAAATTGCATGGCGTTTTGATCCGGCCTTCTGGGGAAATGGTTTTGCGACAGAAGCGGCCCAGGCCTGTCTGGATTTTGGCTTCTCAGCCCTTGGCCTGAGCGAGATTGTCGCCATAACCCGCCCGGACAATCTACGCTCCCGCGCGGTGATGACCCGCCTTGGCATGCGCCATCATCCATCCGACGATTTTGAAATGCAGCTACCGCCGGAGCATGAGGCCCTACGCGCCCATGTGCTTTATCGGGCAACGCCTCTCAAAAACTGAACTGCCTGTCGCCAGCTTCCAACTGATAAGCCCCGCACAGACATCATCCATGCGGGGCTTTAGATTATACCTTGGCCAGCGGCATCTTGGGCACCGGACTACCGGAGCGGCCACCATTCTTTGGCCCGGGCTTGCTGCCCTTGTCGCCCTCCTCCGGAGAGGCATCATCGGCCTTCCCCTTGGGCGACTTTCCCTCCCCCGATGTCTTGCGACGCCTCGGGGTCGCCACCTTGGGCTTCTCGTTGGTCTCTTTTTCCGGCTGCGGTGAGGCAGGTTCTTCCGGGAACTCGAAACCAAGACGGGAGTCAGCCCCCTCGCCTTCCACCACAACCTTCACATGGCCGCCCTTCTTGAGAGCACCAAACAGCACCATGTCCGCCAGTGGGGTCTTGATGTGCTGCTGAATCACCCGCGCCATCGGGCGAGCGCCCATCTGCTCATCATATCCGCGCTCCACCAGCCAGTTGGTGGCCGCATCCGTCAGTTCAATTGTCACCTGCCGGTCAGCCAATTGCGCCTCAAGCTGAAGCACGAACTTTTCGACCACATGCCGGATGACATCAGCGGAAAGATGCCCGAAGGGAACAACGGCATCCAGACGGTTGCGGAATTCCGGCGCGAAGGTGCGGTTAATCGCCTCGGCATCATCCCCCTCACGCTTGTTGCGCGTGAAGCCATACGCCGCCCGTGAGAGATCCGCCGCGCCCGCATTGGTCGTCATGATGAGAATGACGTTGCGGAAGTCGATCTGCTTTCCATTGTGATCGGTCAGCTTTCCGTGGTCCATCACCTGAAGCAGAATATTGAACAGATCCGGGTGGGCCTTTTCAATTTCATCCAGCAGCAGCACGCAATGCGGGTTCTGGTCCACACCATCCGTCAGCAAACCGCCCTGATCGAAGCCGACATAACCGGGAGGCGCGCCGATAAGACGGCTCACCGTATGGCGCTCCATATATTCAGACATGTCGAAGCGCAGCAGTTGCACGCCCAGTGTTGCAGCAAGCTGCTTGGCCACCTCTGTCTTGCCAACGCCGGTGGGGCCGGAGAAGAGATAGCACCCAATCGGCTTTTCCGGCTCACGCAAGCCAGCGCGCGCCAGCTTGATGGAGCCGGCCAGCGCCTCAATCGCCTTGTCCTGTCCATAAACCACGCGCTTGAGCGTGCCCTCCAGATTGGCCAGCACCTCGGCATCATCCTTGGAGACAGATTTGGGCGGAATACGCGCCATGGTGGCAATGGTTGCCTCAATCTCCTTCAGGCCGATGGTCTTCTTGCGCTTGTTTTCCGGCAACAGCATCTGCGCTGCGCCGCTCTCGTCAATCACATCAATCGCCTTGTCGGGCAACTTGCGATCGTGGATATAGCGCGCGGAAAGCTCCACTGCGGCCTTGATGGCCTCATGAGTGTAGCGCAGCTTGTGATAGTCCTCGAAATAGGGCTTCAGCCCCTTCAGGATTTCGATGCTGTCCGCCACCGTTGGCTCGGCCACATCAATTTTCTGGAAGCGACGCACAAGAGCGCGGTCCTTCTCGAAATACTGCCGGTATTCCTTATAGGTGGTGGAACCCATGCACCGCAGCGCACCCGAGGACAGGGCGGGCTTGAGCAGGTTGGAGGCATCCATCGCCCCGCCAGAGGTTGCGCCCGCTCCGATCACCGTATGAATTTCATCGATGAACATGATAGCGTTTGGCGCGGCCTCAATCTCCTTCACCACCTGCTTGAGGCGTTCTTCAAAATCACCGCGATAGCGGGTGCCGGCGAGCAAGGCTCCCATATCCAGCGCATAAACGGTGGCGGTCGAGAGAACCTCGGGAACCGTGCCATCAATGATCCGCTTGGCCAGACCTTCGGCAATAGCTGTTTTGCCAACGCCCGGATCACCCACAAACAGCGGGTTGTTCTTCTGCCGACGGCACAAGACCTGAATGGAGCGCTGGATTTCCTTGTCCCGCCCGATCAGCGGATCAATCTTGCCGTCACGTGCCTTTTTGTTCAGGTCGATGCAATAGGCTTCGATTGCGCTGGCCTTCTTCGACTTCTCATCGCCCGTCGATTTGGTCTCGACCTCCTCGTCCGCCCCTCGTGCGGGACGGTTCTCAGACATGCCGGAACGCTTGGCGATGCCATGCGAGATATAATTTACAGCATCATAACGCGTCATATCCTGCTCTTGCAGGAAGTATGCGGCATGGCTCTCCCGCTCCGCGAAAATCGCGACCAGCACATTTGCGCCCGACACCTCTTCTCGCCCGGACGATTGAACATGTATGACCGCGCGCTGAATAACGCGCTGGAAACCGGCTGTCGGCTTGGCATCATCGGAACCTGGCTGAATCAGGTTTTCCAGCTCCGTATCGATATATTCGACCAGATTGCGCCGCAGCTTTTCCAGATCGACATTGCACGCCTGCATCACCGCTGCTGCATCCTGATCGTCGATGAGAGAGAGCAGCAGGTGTTCAAGGGTCGCATATTCGTGGTGACGCTCATTCGCGAACGACAGCGCACGATGGAGCGATTGCTCAAGGCTGCGGGAGAATGTGGGCATCGTCACCTCTTTCGCACAGCATCCCCAATCCTGCGAGGCATGGCAGGACTTTTGGTCATGTGCGCCGTTCCTGTAAACTTCGTATTGGATGGCGCGCTATGCAAGCCCCCAAGCGCAGGCCCGCTGTATCACCAAAGCGGGACCAGATGCAGGACGCCAACCCGCAGAATATATTTTTCACATATTCTTCATCATGTTAGATGAGTCGGCGACTGTCATTTCACCGACGGGAAGAACACTTTTCTAGCATTTCAAATATAGCAGGCTGCTTGCTCTCTCCCCAGAATTGAGAGCAAAAGCACGGAGCAGAGTACCAACCACTGCTCCTGACAAGCGGAAATGCAAATCAGTTCTTTTCCATCACGCACTGGAGCGGGTGCTGATGCTTGCGGGCGAAATCCATCACCTGCGTCACCTTGGTTTCGGCAACCTCATAGGTGAAAACACCACACTCGCCCACGCCCTGATGGTGGACATGAAGCATGATGCGATGCGCCTCATCATCGTTCTTGTTGAAGAAGCGCTGGAGCACATGCACCACAAATTCCATGGGTGTGTAATCATCGTTCATCAGCAGAACGCGATACAGGCTCGGCCGCTTGGTTTGCGGCTTTGTCCGTGTGATGACGGCGGTGCCGCCCTCATCATCATCGTGCCGTACAGGATCATCCCCAGACATTGCCAAAGCGGGGAGAGGGGAAAATGTGCCGGTGTGCATCATGTCCATCGCGCCCTGGCCTGCGCACCTCACCCAAGCCCGGAACGGCTTGCGGCAACGCCGACGCAACTCCACTGCAAATAAGGACGCATTCGGACCCCGTGTCAGGCTCACCCTGCTTCCATGCATGTTCTGCTCCCTCGCATATTGTCGTGTGAAAATCCACACCTCAGGCGAGGGTCTGGCGCAGAACATGCCTTAAAATAAAAAAGCCCGGCTCAAGACCGGGCTTTTTCAAAGTGCATCCTGACCATCAAGACAGATCCGGAGATTAGGCAGCATCCCTGAGCGGCATTGCACATGCCCCACAGGGAAGACCAATCAACCCTGGAACTTGCCGAAAGAACCGTCGAAAGGCTTGAAAGCACCTTCGAACGGCTTGAAGGAACCCTCGAAAGGCTTGAAAGCACCTTCGTATGGCTTGTAGGCTTCCTTGGCCAGCTCGGTGTAGAGCTCGCTGATCTTGGTGGCCTGCGCAACAGCGCCTTCATAAGCGGACTTCAGGTAAGCCTGCTGGATTTCAACAGCCTGATCGACGCTCTTGGCGCTCAGCAGCTTCTCAAGGGCAGCAGTGCCCTGCTCGAAAGAGATCTTGCTGTAGTCAGCGATCTCGGCAGCAATCGCCTGAGCATTCTTCGAAAGAACGCCAAAGCTCTTCACTGCGTTTTCGATGTTGTCCTTGCTGAGCTGCTTGAATTCTTCAGCGGTCTGAACCATGGGAAGCCTCATTATCTGCCCGGCCAGCCTAAGGCGGCCAGTACACTGCCAGTTCCGGATGGCCTGTCTGAACTCCATCCATGTCCGGATAATATGCACTGCAACATAAATGTCAACTTTATTGTGCGTCGCACAATTGTCGCAGAGGCCGGATTTACGTGCTGGTAACTCCACGCTCCTAGGGTTGGTTCCAGGTCATGTCGGACCACCCCATCGCCACGCCTGCTTTTTTGAGGGCGCGGACGGTGGCGTTCACCATGGTCCTGCCTTGAAGATGACGGCCGATTATACGGGGCATTGTTTATGCGTTCTGCTTCTGCGAGCCTTTCGCTCCTGACCAAAGCCCTTGGCGTTGCCTTGATTACGGGGCTGAGCCTGACTGCACCTGCGCAGGCCCAATCCTGGAAATCCGGCTCCGCGTCGATCATTGTCGATGCCAATACCGGCAAGGTCCTTCAGGCCCAGAATGCAGATGCCCTGCGACATCCTGCCTCAGTCACCAAGGTAATGACCCTTTATCTTCTGTTTGAACGGATGGAGGCAGGCCGCCTCTCCACAAACAGCCGCCTGCCTGTTTCGGCCCGCGCTGCTGCACAACCGCCATCCAAGCTGGGCGTTCGTGCGGGTTCTTCCATCTCTGTAGATGATGCGATCCAGTCGCTCGTCACACGTTCGGCCAACGATGTCGCTGTGGTGATTGCCGAGGCGGTTGGCGGCAGCGAATCCAATTTCGCCGCCATGATGACGCGCAAGGCCCGCTCGCTGGGCATGCACCGCACCACATTCTACAATGCCTCTGGCCTGCCTCATCCCGGTCAGGTGACGACAGCGCGTGATCTTGCGATTCTCGGCCGCGCGATTCAGGATCGCTTTCCGCGCCAGTATCGCTACTTCGCTACCCGCTCCTTCAATTATCAGGGCCGCTCCATCGGCAACCACAACCGGCTTCTCGGCCGGGTGGATGGCGTGGATGGCATCAAGACCGGCTACACCCGTGCCTCCGGCTTCAATCTGCTAACCTCGCTGAAGCGTGATGGCCGCCACATGATCGGTGTGGTTCTTGGCGGACGCACCGGGCGGGCGCGTGATGCACGCATGGCTGAACTGCTCAATGAGCACCTGCCGCGCGCTTATGCCGGACGGCGCACCGCACCACGGGTGACCGAGATGGCCAGTGCCAATATGCCGGTGCCGGATGCGGTTGAGCGTGAGGAAATTCCGACTCACAAGGTCGCCCCCTTGCCCAAGCCTGAATATATCGTTCTGGCTGAGGCTGAACCCGAAGTCACAGGCTCCACAACTGAACGTGCGCAGGCTTCTGCCGGCTCCACAACGCCCATTCAGCCGGTTGCCGTGCGCACAGCGGCGATTCCCCGGCCCAATGCTCGCATTCAGGATGCAGAACGCGCATCCGGCTCGGCCGCAACCTCTGCGGAACAGGCTGGACGTGGATTTGATGCACCTGCTGGCGTTCTGGGCTATCTTGGCCCGTCCGGTGAGGCCACAACGCCTGCAACGGCTGCCTTGCAAAACAATGCCTTCAATGCCCGTGATGCAGTGCAGGAAGCATCCCAGTTCTCTGCTCCGGCCCCCCGTCCGCGGGCTGCCACCCGCACGGCATCGCTTGATGCCGCTCCTCCTCCGGCTCGCACACGCGCATCTCAGGATAGCGACAGCGCCCGTCCCGGTTCAGCCAATTCGGGCTGGGGTATTCAGATCGGCGCATTTGACGCCGAAAAGCAGGCCCGCGCGCGCCTGACCCTTGCCCGCACCAAGGCTGTTTCCCTGCTTGGCAATGCCGACCCTTATACCGAAAAGGTTTCGAGCGGCTCCGGCTCCCTCTATCGTGCCCGCTTTGCCGGACTGGACAAAAAGACCGCAGAGGCCGCCTGCCGTTTACTGAAGCGTAACGCGTTCGCCTGCATGACTGTTCGAAACTGAGTGATTTCGGGAGAATCAGTCATGCTTGCGCAAGATCACATCCTTGGCCTGGTTGATCCGCGCCGCCAGATAGTCCGAACCTCCATGGTCGGGGTGGACTTTCTTCATCAGAGTACGGTGGGCCTCACGAACGCGCGCGGGTTCCGCGCCCGGTTCAAGCCCAAGGACCTGATAGGCCTCCTCTTCCGTCATCGCGCCGCTGCGCGTGCTCGCGCGGCCCATATCCCCCCCACCCGTGTCGCCCTGCGCGTGCTCACGCCATGCGGGCGCCCTGCGGTCGAGATAAGCTTCAAGTAGGGCGAGCGACTGCGCGTCACACTCGGCGCGCAGAGAGAGAAGATCCGGGACAGACAACTCATCCAGCGTCCGCCCGGCATAAGCGCCACCCAGAACCCGGCCTCGCATATCTCCCGTGCCATGGTTGAGTTCCATTTCCAGAAGCGCTGTCGTCACCTGTGAGGATTTCGGTGGGCTTCCCGTGCCACCCAGACTACCAAACAACCCGCCCAACCCCTGACGTCCGCCGCGCCCAAGCAGGGCAAAGCCCAGCATGCCAAGCGGCATTGCCCAGCCAACCCGGCCCGTAACTAAAGAGGCGGCGGCCCCCACCAGCGCCACAACACCCAGGGTGCGTGCTGCCGTGCGGATGATCACCTTGGGATCAGCCCCGGTCCAGATTTTGAGACCGTACAGGCCGATGATGAGCAGCAGGCCACCTACAATCAAGGCCACCAAGAGACAGATCCTTTCACGGCTTCATTGCGGCGAGCAACAGGCGCGCGCCCTCATCGCGCCGCGCCTCCAGCGCAGGCCGCCCCCCTGCCGCATAGGCAGCCACGGCGGAAAGCAGCGCCCGTAACTGGGCTGCGGCATGGGTATCAAACCGGCAATATGCCCCGCCGGTAATTTTGGCCAGAGCGCGGAACGTTTCCTCCACCTGCCAGTCCATCCCCTCCTGAAACATGAACAGCCTCACCCCGCGCAATGCCAGTTGGCCGGCAGCGGCATGCAATGCATCGGGGTCTTCCTCCAGCGCATCGCCCACAAAAACAGCAGCCTTGAGGCCGGAGCGCTCCGCCTCTTTTTGCAGATGCCCCAGCACACGATGGATCTGCGTCAGCCCACCCACGCAATGGATTTTGCTCATCAGCCGCTTCAGCGTCATGGCATCAGAGACAAAGGGGGAGGCGCGGCATTCATCAATGCCGCGATAGTAGACGATTTGCATATCAAGGCCGCCATAGGCCGCCGCCGCTGAAAACATGTCAGCCTGAATATCGCAGGCGAGCGACCATGTGGGCTGTCTGGAACCTGTCGCGTCCAGTGCAAAAGCCAGACGACCCCGCCCAGCCGTGGGTCGCGCGGAAGGTGTGGTTTTCACCGCATGCAGAAAGCGCGCAACATCTTCAGCGCTTGAGGGCGCGGGCGAACTGGATGGGCGGGCAGATACATCCCCGCCGGCTCCACGCAGGTTCGAAGATGGTCGCACTGGCGTTTGCGTGCGCTTGTCGTCCCCAGATGTCGCCATGGTGCCTCCGCCGTCTGCTTCAGCACACATAGGTGGTATGACCCTCTTAACCAAGTGGAAAGGCTGTATGGGCGCACCGTTTCAGCATCTTCCCTCATGCTGCGCCCCGTTCTAGTCTTCCCGCCCGCGCAGCGCGATCAGGCGCAAACAGGAGCGCGGGGGACGAAAGGCACAGGACAATGGCAAAGACGCCGCTGGTGGTGCACACGGTGAAGGAACTGAGGGCACAGGTGCAGGCTTTCCGCGCGGCGGGAGAGCAGGTGGGCCTGGTGCCAACCATGGGCGCCCTGCATTCCGGGCATGAATCCCTCGTGAAACAAATGCAAAGCCTTGCACAGCGCACGGTGGTTTCCGTGTTTGTGAACCCGGCGCAGTTCGGCCCCAATGAGGATTTCGACCGCTATCCGCGCACCTTTGATGCCGACCTTGCGAAGCTTGCTGCGCTCGGGGTGGATGTGGTTTATGCGCCTAGCGTCGCTGAAATGTACCCCTCCGGTTACGGCACACGCATTTCCGTGAGCGGGCCGTCCGATGGTCTGGAGAGCGATTTCCGTCCGCAATTTTTTACCGGCGTCGCCACTGTTGTTGGCAAACTGTTCCTGCAATGCCAGCCGGATTACGCCATCTTCGGCGAGAAAGACTATCAGCAGCTCATGGTCCTGAAGCGTCTGGCGCGAGATCTCAATCTGGAGGTCGAAGTGCTGGCGGCCCCAACCCTGAGAGAGGCTGACGGCCTCGCCCTCTCCTCACGCAATGCCTATCTCACCCCACAGGAAAGGGCACTGGCACCTGTGATTCATGAGGCGCTTTCACGCGCGGCAGAGTCCATCCGCGCCGGTGCCAACCCGGAAGAGGCGGTGCTGCGCGCAAGCCAGACCATCAGCACCCGCGGCCTGAGGGTGGATTATGTGGTGGCACGCAATGCCGAAACCCTCGCGCCCCTGAAGGAGCCGGAAGAGCCGGTGCGTCTGCTGGCTGCCGCATGGCTTGGCACCACACGCCTTATCGACAATCTGCCAGCCTGATGCGGCGTGGTGCGGGGCGGCACGCTGCCCCGCACTTCAGTGCAGGATTTGCCCGAGAAAGGCGCGCGTGCGCTCATGTCGTGGTGCGGAGAAGAATGCTTCAGGTGTCGCCACCTCGATTATCTGCCCCTCATCCATAAAGATCACACGGTCGGCCACCTGCCGGGCGAAGCCCATCTCATGGGTCACGCACAGCATGGTCATGCCATCGTTTGCCAGTTCCACCATGGTGTCGAGCACTTCCTTCACCATCTCCGGGTCCAGCGCCGAGGTGGGTTCATCAAAAAGCATGATGCGCGGACGCATGCACAAGGCACGGGCAATGGCCACACGCTGCTGCTGCCCGCCTGAAAGCTGGCCGGGATATTTGTGGGCCTGATCGGGAATGCGGACCTTGGCCAAAAAAGCCATGGCCAGTTCCTCGGCCTCCCGCTTCGGCATTTTACGCACCCAGATCGGGGCCAGCGTACAATTTTCCAAAATGGTGAGATGCGGAAACAGATTGAAGTGCTGGAAGCACATGCCAACCTCACTGCGCACCTGATCCACCTGCCGCAGATCATCACCCAGTTCGATCCCGTCCACGATGATGCGCCCGCTCTGGTGCGCCTCCAGCCGGTTGATGCAGCGAATGAGTGTGGACTTGCCTGAGCCGGATGGCCCGCAAATCACAATCCGCTCCCCCCGCGCCACATTCAGGTTCACATCCCGCAGCACATGGAAGGCCCCGAACCATTTATTGACGTCGATCATCTCCACCGCAATGCCTGCGGGGTCGGCTCTCACATCCGCGCTCATGCCTGCTCTTTCCGGTTCAGATGCTGCTCCAGCGCCATCGAATAGCGAGACATGCCGAAGGAGAAAGCAAAATAGATCAGCCCGGCAAAGCCGAAACCGGTGAACAATGTGGTGGGGGTGGCCCAGTTCGGGTCTGTAAATGCCGCACGCAAGGCCCCCAGCAGATCGAAGATCGCGACAATCAGCACAAGTGTCGTATCCTTGAACAGGCCGATGAAGGTATTGGCGATGCCGGGAATAACCACGCGCAGAGCCTGCGGCAGCACCACAAGGCGCATGGTGAGGGGTGTCCTCAGCCCAAGCGCCTGCGCCCCTTCATATTGCCCCTTGGGAATAGCCAGCAACCCGCCACGCACCACCTCGGCCATATAGGCGGAAGCAAAGAGCGCCACGCCGATCAGCGCTCGCAACAGCGCATCAATGCTCATGTCTCCAGGCAGAAACAGCGGCAACATATAGGTTGCGAAAAACAGCACGGTGATGACCGGAACACCACGCCAGAACTCGATAAACACCACCGAGCAGATCCGCACCAGCGGCAAAGTGGAGCGTCGGCCCAAGGCCAGCAGAATGCCAAGCGGCAATGACACGCTCACCCCGATAACGGTGATGACCAACGTGACCAGCAAACCGCCCCAAAGGCGGGTTTCCACGGGCATCAGGCCAAAATCGGCATCCACGGCAGCCAGAATGATGCCCGCCACGACCAACACCAATGCGCACCGCTGTAGAGCGCGCGCCCTGTTCTGCCGACAAAACAGGGCGACCACGGCCAGCACGCCCAGGGCACTCAGCCCCGCATCTCCCCAAAAGCCCAGACCCGGCGAGAGTGGCTCCAGAAAAGGTTGCAATCCCAGATCACCACCCGTGAGCAGCACAAAAGCCACGACCGGAAACACCCCAAAAAACAGGATGGCATTCAGCACCTTGCCCGGCAAATGCGGCAGCAGCAAAGGCAACAGCAACATTGCCCCTGCCCCATAGGCAATGTTCACCCGCCAGCGCTCTTCCACCGGATAAAAGCCGTAGATAAGCTGATCGAACTTGGCGCGGATAAAGGGCCAGCATGCCCCCACACTTTCCCCCTCCTGTGTCGGCAGGCAGGCGGCGCGGTTGTCACCACTCCACACCGCATCGGTCAGGAAGAAAGAGACGAGCGGCGGGACAATCACATAAACCAGCCACAGGCCGAACAGCGTCAGCAAGGTCTGCGAGACCGAGCCAAACAGATTATGCCGGACCCGGCTCCAGATGCTGTACCGCCCCTCGGGTGGAGGACGCGAAGGCACCAGTTCTGTGGCCACCTTATGCTGCGCAAGTAGTTTCATGTCGTGCATCTGCGCCATCGCCTAACGCTCCACCAGTGCAATGTGCCGGCCATAGAGCGCCATGGCACCGGAAGTGAGCAGGGAGATGGTGAGGTAAACCGCCATGATCATGGCAATGATTTCAATCGCCAGCCCGGTTCGCTCCAGCACAGTCCCGGCAAACAGCGACACCAGATCGGGGTAGCCGATGGCTACACCCAGCGTGGAATTCTTGGCAATATTCACATATTGGCTGGTGAGCGGCGGCACAATCACCCGCATGGCCTGTGGCAGAATAACAAGACGCAGCAATTGTGCCCGGTTCAACCCCAATGCCCGCGCCGCCTCCATTTGCCCACGCTGCACGGAAAGAATGCCCGCACGCACGATTTCAGCGATATAGCCCGCCGTATAAATGGACAGCGCCAGCAGCAGGGCCACGAATTCCGGGATAATGTTGATGCCACCGGCGAAATTGAAGCCCCGCAGCTCCGGGCGCTCAATCTGGACCGGAAATCCGGTGATGGCTGCGGCCAGCGCAGGCAACAGCACCACAAGCGCAACAGCAGAACGCAGCACAGGAAAGGGCCGCCCTGTCAGTTCCCTGCGCCTGCGTGCCCAATACGAAACACAAAAGGCCAGCACGACAGCCACCAGCAGTGCGCCGAAAACCACTCCCGCGCCATCCTCAAACACTAGGCGCGGCAGGACCAATCCACGGTTGCTCAGGAAAATCTGGGGCGGCCCCATTCCACCAGCGAGAGCTTCAACCCAGCCACCAATGTGGGACAACCCCACGCCTTGCACTGCCTCACCCAGCCAGAACAAAAAAGGCCGAAGCCCGAAGCTCCAGCTCTCCCTTGGTCCCGGCAATACGGAAAGGGCAGCCAGATACCAGAACATGATCTGGAACAGCGGCGGCAGGTTACGTGTCACTTCCACATAGCAGGCCGCCAGAAGACGGATCATCACAT
The DNA here is from genome assembly GCA_034676585.1 of Xanthobacter sp. Classification (GTDB taxonomy): domain Bacteria; phylum Pseudomonadota; class Alphaproteobacteria; order Rhizobiales; family Xanthobacteraceae; genus Xanthobacter. Next base: position 51,690 of record JAUCBY010000002.1, read on the forward strand.
TGGAAGAGAGCCGCGCAATGCCCATCAGAAAGCCAAGCAGCGTCGCCAGCACAATGCCGCAGGCCGCCACCAGCAAAGTGTTCAGCAGGCCAACCAGAAACACCCGCCCGTAAGACATGCTCTCATCATAGGCGATCAGTGTTTGGCTGATGGAGAAGCCGGCCCTCTGGTCCAGAAAACTGAAACCTGAACTGGTGCCGATACGGTCCAGATTCGCCTGCGCATTTGCATAGAAGGACCAGAAAAGCCAGATAATCAGCGCGCCGAATGCAAGCTGGATCAGCCCGGAGCGTACCCGTGGGCTGGTCCATGTCCAGCGGCGTGCAGGCTCTGCTGGCGGACGTGGAAAATGTGCCTGCGGCTGGTGAGCATCCGGCATATATCCCCCCCGGGGCTTTTCCCTTCCAAATGAAACGGGAAACGCTCCAATCCATTGAGTGATCGCACTTCCCGACGTGCACCGGTGCCCGCCCCAGACGAAAATGCCCTAAAAAGAAAAGTCCCCCGGCCTGCGCCGGAGGACCTTCCAGAACTGCCCGTATATCCGGTCACAAACCGAATATGCGCTCGCGGAAGACAATATTGGCCTTATGACCTCAGCGCACGGGCATGCCGTAATGCAGGCCGCCCTTGCTCCACACATTGTTGATCCCGCGCTCAATGTCCAGCGCTGTACCGGGGCCGACATTGCGATCATAGATCTCGCCATAGTTGCCCACGGCTTTCATCATGCGCACGGCCCAGTCCGTGGAAAGGCCGACATCCTCACCATATTTGCCTTCCGTACCCAGCAGGCGCTTCACCCGCGGGTCTGAAGACTTGAGCATGTCTTCCACATTGGCCTGTGTGACGCCAAGTTCCTCGGCATTCACCAGTGCAAAATAGGTCCAGCGCACCAGATCAAACCACTGGTCATCGCCATGGCGGACCAGCGGGCCAAGCGGCTCCTTGGAGATGGTTTCAGGCAGCAGCACATGGCCGGAAGGGTTGGTGAGCTTGAGCCGCATAGCAGCAAGCTGCGAGCGATCTGCAGAAAACACATCGCAGCGCCCGGATTCGTAAGCCTTGATGGCTTCATCAAACGTGCCGAAGGCTACAACCTCACGATATTTCATGCCCTGAGCACGGAAATAGTCGCCCACAGTCACCTCATTGGAGGTTCCTGTCTGGACGCAGATGGATGCCCCCTCCAGCTCCTTCGCGCCCTTCAGGCCAAGAGACTCACGCACCATAAAGCCCTGCCCGTCATAATAGGTGACACCGGCAAAGTTGAAGCCCAGCGTGGTATCGCGAGACATGGTCCATGTGGTGTTGCGCGAGAGCACATCCACAGCGCCGGACGAGAGCGCCGTGAAACGATCCTTTGCGGAAAGCGGGGCAAACTTCACCTTGGTCGGGTCATCGAAAATGGCGGCAGCGAGGGCGCGGCAGAAGTCCACATCCATGCCGGCCCATTCGCCCTTGTCATCGGTATAGGAAAAGCCGGGAAGCCCCTGCGTCACGCCACAGTTGAGCGCACCCCGAGCCTTCACATCATCAAGCGTACCGGCATGAACAGCGCCAGTCAGAAGCAGGGAACCGGCTACGGCGAGCAGGAAGCGTTTCACGAATGATGTCCTTATACAGATGGGATATGCTGGCTTTATGTTGTGCTGCAAAATCGAGCCGCTTTCGAGGCAAATCGTGGACATTTCGCAGATTTAGAATGCCTTCCAGTCCAGCAGGCCATAATCCCGGTTCCGGAAAACAGGCCCGTCCCCGTGTCAAAACGGTTGTGGCGCGCAAAGCAGACGCTATCCTGCCCGCGCCGGATGAGACAGGAGAGCATAATGACAGGCAAGAGCAATATTCCCCCTCATGCGGCGGCAACTGATGTTGTACATCTGGGGCGGGACCCGAAGCGCTTTGATGGCTTCGTGAATACGCCGGTTGTCCGCGGCTCCACCGTGCTCTCTCCCACATATGATGACCTGATTCATGGCCGTGGCCGTTACAGCTATGGCCGGCAAGGCAACCCCACAGTGGAAGGGCTGGAACAGGCCCTTCAGGCGCTTGAGGGGAGTGATGGCGTTGCACTTACCCCTTCCGGGCTATCTGCCTGCTCACTGGGCCTGCTCTCGGTGCTGGGTGCGGGCGACCATTTACTGATGGTCGATTCGGTGTATCGACCCACGCGCAATGTCTGCAATACGGTGCTGGCCCGCATGGGCATTGAAACCACCTATTATGATCCGCTGATCGGGGAAGGTATTTCGACCCTGATCCGCGACAATACCCGCGCGATCTTCCTTGAGGCCCCCGGTTCGCAGAGCTTCGAGATGCAGGACGTGCCGGCCATTGCCGCACTTGCGCGGGGGCGCGGCATCACCACGCTGATCGACAACACCTGGGCGACCCCCCTCTTTTTCCAGCCGCACAAGGTTGGTGTGGATATCTCCATTCACGCCGCCACCAAATATATTGGCGGCCATGCGGACCTGAATCTGGGCACCGTTTCTGCCATCGGCCCGGCATGGGACAAGGTGAAGGCCACCCATCGCACGCTTGGCATCACTGTCAGCCCGGATGATGCTGCTCTTGGTGCGCGCGGCCTACGCACACTGGCAGTGCGTCTTGCCCATCATCAGCAGGCTGGACTTGAGATGGCCCGCTGGCTCGCGGAACGCCCCGAGGTCTTGCGCATTCTGCACCCCGCTTTGCCGGATGATCCCGGCCATGCCATCTGGAAGCGTGATTTTTCCGGGGCGACGGGTCTGTTCAGCATCATTTTGAAGCCCGTGCCAGAACGCGCCTATGCGGCATTCTTCGATGCGCTAAAACTGTTCGGCATGGGTTATTCATGGGGTGGTTTCGAGAGCCTCGCCATTCCCTTCGATTGCAGTACATACCGCACAGCAACGCAATGGAAGGCTGAAGGGCCAGCGGTTCGCCTGCATATCGGCCTTGAAGACCTTGATGACCTGAAGGCCGATCTGGATAACGCCTTCCGCCAGATGCATGCCGCAGCAGGGGCATGACCAAGCCCTGCGCGCGCGCCTCACGATCATGGGCAAGCGGCTGAAACTGCCGTAATTGCCCTGATTGCTCGCGGGTCTGTCCTCACGCGGCTTCTTCAGCAGGTCATGCGTGATGTTGATATGGGCTGCGGTGCGGTTGTGGCCTCGCGGGCAGTTCACCCGCTTCTCTGCCCATCGCTTCCCTGAAAACACCGGGTGAGATGCAACTCTCACCCGCGCCGGTGCCAGCCATTGCCATCTTGCAAGACGGCCCAAATCATTCAGTTTGTGACTTGCTTGGCTTTTTTCTCCCGCAACGCAAATTGCAGGTTGCGGATATAAATGAAGGTCGAAAGCGCCTGTCCGGCAATAAACACCGGATCACGCCGATGGATCGCATAGATCAGCAGCAGGGTGCCGCCGCCAAGAGAGAAGGTCCAGAACGCGAAGGGGATGACAGAGCGCTGGGCGCGCTCACTGGCTATCCACTGCACCACAAAGCGCATGGTGAACATGAACTGGGCCACGAAGCCCAAAATCATCCAGCCATCAAACTGCAAGATGAAAACATCATGCAGATAGTCCCCGACAGAGCGGGCGATATCAACCAGCATCGGGGAAACGCTCCACAATCTTCGGCAGCTTGCGCCGACGGATCAACCACCACACACCGAACAGGTCCAGAATGCCAACGCCAAGCCGGTTCCAGAATCCATATTTGGAAACGCCGTGCCAGCGCTCACGGTCCACAACCTTCACGGTCAGGATCTCGTAACCCTCACGGCGCAGCAGTGAGGTCATGAAGCGGTGCTGCCCGTCAAACATCGGCATACGCTGCTGGGCCGCGCGACGCACCACCTTCAAGCCGCAGCCGGTGTCTTTCGTGCCATCATTCAACATCAAACGGCGGACACGGTTGGCAAGACGGGACTGGAACCGCTTGAAACCGGTATCCTTGCGCCCCTGCCGCTCACCCTGCACCATGCCGACATCCGGGCCGGCCGCATCAATCACGCGCACCATTTCGGCCAGATAAGCCGGGTTATTCTGCCCATCCCCATCCAGATGGAGCAGCAGGTCACCGCGTGCAGCCCACACGCCGGTTTCAACACCGGCTGATTTCCCGCAGGCAAAAGCATGACGGATAATGCGCAGATAAGGGCGTGTTTGCGCGGCCTGCTTTAATGCGGCCAGCGTGCCATCGGTGGAGCCATCATCCACAAAAATCAGTTCAAATGGCTCAAAGGTCAGCGCCGCATCAATCTCATCAATGAGGGGGGCGATATTCTCTTCCTCGTCCTTCACCGAGATGATGACGGATAGCCGGGGAACAGCGGCGCTCTTGTTTTCAGAAGTCACGATTTCGTCTCTTCAAGAGGAATAGAGGTGCTGCGGCCTGTGCCCGGCAAAAGGCAGCACAGCCGCCGCGCCGAAGGGCCTGCCATGGGCACGGCACAGCCCTCGCCATCAGCCGTGAAAACCACACGGCGCGCCGCGAAGACCTTCACCAGCCACAGCACATATAAGGTTGCAAGGACCGCCCCCGCGATCACATCACTGGGATAATGCGCATTCAGCGTCACCCGTGTAGAAGCCACAACAATTGCCAGAATGATCAACGGCCAGCGCACCTTGGGGAAAAGCGCCCCAAATGCAACCGCAGCAGCAAATACAGTTGTGGAATGGCCGGATGGAAAGGACGCATAGCTGGCATTCCATACTGGCCAGTCGAACGTCAGATGAGCATCCGGCCCGGGCAGATGCAACGCGACATGCGGCCGGGCGCGGCCAATAACATGCTTGATGGCGGCAATGCCCAGCCCCACAGGCGCAATGGCCAGAAACAGGAAGCCCGCGCGCGCAAACACGCTGGAGGCCACCCGACGCTCCATACCCGCCAGATGCAACCGCATGGCCAGCACATAGAGAATGAAAAGGCCGATCGGCCAAAGTACAACACCGCCCAGCCCCAGATCTGTCAGACGTTCTGAAAGAATGACCAGCCATTCAGGCAAGCGAAGTCGTAAGCCGATGACCAGAGGGTCAATGAGCAACATGCAGGTCACCACCACACCTGCCGCAAGCACCAGAAGCCCGAGCACTTCAACCATGCCCAGGAAACCGATGCGCGGGCGTGGCACCCGAACACGCCGACGCCAGAGATAGCCCAGCCCCGCGAACAGATCTGTCACCACCTGCCGAAACTCCTGCCCCCTTTGGTGCAGTGTCCGTTGAGGATCACGCTGGTCCTGCATACTCATGGGGTATCCCCCTGCAAGACGGGTGGCAGGTTATTCTGGGGTGGCGACGCCTTTTCTGCGGAACGGTAAACCCGGATCGACACTTCACGTCCACCATTATACACGATGCCATGAACCTGCGTCACAGGCGTGAATTTCAGATCAATCTGCTTGGCCCGCATATGGAAGACCTCATCCAGATCATCACGGATAAAGGCCATGGAACATCCCTCCCGCTTGAGGAGATCAGCCGCCTTGATCGGATCGATATACTGGATACCGGTGCCGGCAAGAAACACCAGACTCGGCTCCTGATAAGGGAATGAGGCAACATTTTCGACCGGGCATCCGCTCTCCTGAATGATGGCGGCGATACGGTTGGAAACCCAGATCGGGCGAAGCTGCGGAATGATGAGCTGGTAAGCGGTGAAATACAGCACCAGCGCACCGCATACGGCGGTGAGGAAGGCTCCCTCAGCCCCACTGCGTGGAAACAGGCGCGCGGCCAGAACCAGCAGAATAACCGCCAAAACCAGCAGGGGCCATATGAACCATGAAACCCCCTCACCCAAAAAGAGCGACCCGCCGCCCAAGGCCAGCGCCAGAAGGATGCCCATAATGGGCCACAGCCAGACAAATCCCTTGAGGCGACTTTCCGGCCCTGCAAGCGCACTCCGCTCCATCGCCAGAACCGTGATAATCGCCAGAGCCGGATAAAGTGGCAGCACATAATGGGGGAGCTTGGTCGCCGCAATCTCGAAAACCACCCACGCCGGCACCAGCCATGCCAGCAGAAAACGCAGAGGCTTTTCACGACGCGCACGCCAGGCAAAAGGTGCGGCCAGGGCTGCCAGCACAACGCCCGGCCAGTAGGTTCCCCAGACTGCCAGAAGATAAGTACCGGGCGGAGCCCAGTGCCCCTCCTGCCCTTCAGTCACCTTGCCCAGCATGTCGACGCCTACGGCATGCTGATAGAAGGCACCGTTCGTTACATAATAAATGGCCACAAACCACGGCAATACCAACAGCAGGCACCAGACAAGTCCAATCAGCGGCTTGAGCGGCTTGAGAAAGCGGCCGGAGCGATCTGCAATGGCGAGCGCAATCACGGCCAGCCCCACAAACAGGGGGGCCATCGGACCCTTGACGAGAATACCGATACCCATCGCCGTCCAGAAGATTGCCGGCAGGCCCCAACCGCCCAGCTTTTCCGGGGGCCACATATAAGCCCGCGCCAAAGCACCAAAAGCCGCTAAGGTGGTGAAGACCAGCATGGCATCGGTCTTGGCAAGACGCGCCTCAACACCCAGCACGACACAACTGGCCATGAGAATTGCGGCCAGCACGGCCCCACGGCGCGTCAGGAAGACCAGAGCCGTCCAGTAGGTGAGCAGTACGACGCCAATCGCGGCAAGGAATGAGGGCAAGCGGTAATAATAAATGGATGTGCGCGCATCCGGGCCGCTGATGGCTTCACCCATTTTGACAGAGGCGACCTGCATCCAGTGAATGCCAATCGGCTTTTTGTGGCGTGCTTCATCCTGAAAACGAATATCCACATAATTGCCACTCTCAAGCATCTGCTTGGTGGCCTGCGCAAAGCGGGACTCATCCCGGTCAATCGGTGGAACGGAAAAAAAACCGGGCAAAAAAGCCAGCAAGGCCACAAGGACCAGAAAAAACGATGCGCGCCCATGCCGAACTGCGGCCCAATCCACCAAACGGGAAAGGCTCAAGGGAATAGCGCTGGCAATCGTCCGGCCCACTGTAGGGGCGGGCTTTGAAATGGACATGCTTCTGATCGGATCCGGTCAAATTTGGCGCGGACAATAACAGAAACATCCGCCGCGAAAAGAGCACAGGCTCTGCTTGCCGAAAGATCATGACATGCAGGGCCTGTATCGGCCTGCTATTTCACGCAAACAGGGCAAAAACACGACTGTCAGGTTACGCCTGATACGAACCGTGCCCCCTATTTTGTGAGGATCAGCTTGTTTTGTGCCGTGAGTCGCAACTGATAGGTCTGCTCACCATGGGCAATGGTGATCAGACGGCTGGCCGCGAACAGATCCTTGCTGTCAAGCCGGTCATCAACCATGGGAATAGCCCGGCAACTGTCAGAGGTTTCCTCAAATACAGCCCCGCCATCAGGACTCTCGACCCAACCTGCTTCACAATTATCCTGCTGCGCCATCTTACACTGTTCCAAATCAAAATCAGGCTGCCCCAGCCCAAATTAAAACAACACTTTAGAATTATTTTATTCTTATTCGACCATATTACTATTCATAATAGACATGAATAGATCATTCAATACATGCAGAATCTGAAATTTCGGGGCACACAACCCGAAATCCACATATTTGGAATGATTTGAATATTTGAAATATCAAAGGTGGATGCTTCAGCTTCATAAGGCAGAAACGCATCCATGCAGCAAGGTCACCCTCGCACGCCACTGAAGAAGGGGGTGCATGGCCAATTTGCAGCCAAGCCCTTCACACTCATGAGCGAACATGCTTCAAGACAGCAGGGCGCGTGTTGCCCAATCATCCAGGCGTGAGGCAATCGTCATGCTTAAAATTTCAATGGGATCAGGCTGCTGTGGCGCCGCCATTCTGGCAGTGAGCCTTGGCGCTGTTTCCAGCGCGAGCCTCGCGCAAGGCTCCCGGCCCCATGTGGTGATTACACCACCACAGGTCATTCAGCTTCCGGTCATTCCGCAAGGCAATTATCTGGACCCCGGTCCGGGTCCCGCCATTCGGCCGGATGTCTCCCTCAACCGGGGCGAGAATAACAATTACGCTTTCCCGCCCAATTTTGATGCCGGTTATGATTTAGGCCCGCCCGGCGACCCGACAGTAGATGGCCGCTGGAATCCCCTGCCCGGCACGGGAACATTGCCGAGCTTCTGAACACACAGCACAAATAAAAAACGGCGGGGAAATTCCCCGCCGTTTTCTTTTGCCCAAAAGCGTCTGATATCAGCGCTTGGAGAACTGGAACGAACGACGAGCCTTGGCCCGGCCGTACTTCTTACGCTCAACAACGCGGCTATCGCGGGTCAGGAAGCCGGCCTTCTTCAGCGGGCTGCGCAGTTCCGGCTCATAATAGGTGAGCGCGCGGGAAACGCCGTGACGCAGGGCACCAGCCTGACCGGACAGACCACCACCGGAAACGGTGCAGATCACGTCATACTGGCCTTCACGCGCCGCAACCTGGAAAGGCTGGTTGATGATGAGGCGCAGCACGGGACGTGCGAAATACACTTCAATATCGCGACCGTTCACGGTGACCTTGCCGGTGCCGGGACGAATCCACACGCGGGCCACAGCGTCCTTACGCTTGCCGGTAGCATAAGCGCGACCATACTTGTCCAGCTTCTGGACATGAACGGGAGCGGCAGCCTCGGCAGAGACCTTCACCTCGGCCAGAGCGTCGAGGGACTGGAGAACTTCAGCCATACTCAGTTCCTCACGTTCTTGCGGTTGAGGGCAGCGACGTCGAGGACGGTCGGCTGCTGGGCCTCGTGCGGATGCTCGGCACCCTTGTAGACGCGCAGGTTGCCCATGATCTTGCGACCAAGAGGACCGCGAGCGAGCATGCGCTCCACAGCCTTCTCAAGAACGCGCTCAGGGAAGCGGCCTTCAAGAATGAACTTTGCAGAACGTTCCTTGATACCACCCGCATAACCGGTGTGGTGGTAGTAGACCTTCTGGTCGTGCTTGCGGCCCGTGAACACCACCTTGTCCGCATTCACGACGATGACATTGTCACCGCAGTCAACATGGGGGGTGTAGATGGGCAGATGCTTGCCCTTCAGGCGCATGGCGATGATGGAGGCAAGACGGCCGACAACGAGGCCGCTGGCATCAATCAACACCCACTTCTTCTCGATTTCGGCAGGCTTGGCCGAATAAGTCTTCATGGGATCGTTTCCGATTGAGAAGCCGGTGGAGCCTGTGGAACAACCACATGCCAAGCCGGCGATGGAGGTGGCTTGTAATGGAGTGACGCAGCAAGGTCAACGTCACCCAAAGAGAAATAATACATAAATTACAATGAGTTATAAAAATGGTATTATATAACCATCTAAAAACAGCATATTTGTCATCACCTTTGAGGCGGACCTAGGCTGCAACCTTGTCAAAAACGGCGACCTCCACCCGGTTACGCCCGCGTTTCTTGGCAAGATAAAGGGCCGCATCCGCATCCGCCATCACGGCGGCCCGGGAGCGACTGCCATCCTCCGAGGCTGCGACACCAATCGAAATTGTGAACCGGACCTCGCCCTCCCGAACAAGTGTGACAGTTTCAGCCACGCTTTTTCGGATCCGCTCTGCCGCAAGCCGCGCCATTTCACAGCTTGCGCCCGGCAGAGAGCAGAAAAACTCCTCACCTCCGAAACGGTAAAGCCGATCACTACGACGCAGCGCCTGCTCAATCGTGCGTGCGGCCTGCACCAGTACGGCATCGCCCACATGGTGCCCAAAGGTGTCATTCACCTTTTTGAAGTGGTCGATATCAATCGCCAAAAGCGCATAGGGACGACCATCCCCCGCCTCGATCAGATGACTGTCAAAGGTCAGGCGATTGAGCAGACCGGTCAGGGGGTCATGAATTGCCAACTGGTGATACGCTTCAGCCACCCGCTCGCGGGAGAGCGAGATAACCAGCATGGTTATCGACAGGGCGAGGAAAAGCACCTCAACATTATAGGTGATCACGGCCCATGCCGCGACCTCCTGAAGACCAAGCGGAGCGGGCAAAAGCGGTGCAAACAGATGAATGCCAGCCTGAAACAGCGCATTCACGGCCAAAATAACGACAACCGCCATCCGCGACGGCAGTTTCTCACCCGCGCGTCCACGCCAGAACTCATACACTGCCCCGCAATTGAACAGGCAGATGAGGCCCCCCTGCAAAAGTCCGTCGATATAGGCCGAGCGGCCCGAATATGCCAAAAGTAGGGATACCAGAAACCAAACCGCCGTTATGGCTACAATCGGCAGAACCACGCTTGAGCGCTGGTGGAAAACCCGTGAAGCCTGCCAGAGCGCACCATAGGCCAGCACCAGCAGCAGTGCATTTCCGGTAGCCCCCCAAAAGGCCGGAAGGAAGGGCTGCAGGACGACTGAAAATGCAGCCAGAAGCCCGAACAAAAAGGGCAAGTACCACCAAAACAAATCTGTAGAACGCGTCTGCCATGCCCAATACAGCAGGAACAGCGCTCCTGTCAGGGCAAGGGCAACGCCATTCCACAGAACGACAGTGGGAATATCAATCATCGCAATCACGCGCGCATGCGCCTCATTCAACTCTTTTGCCATCTTACAAGAGGATAATCTGCCCAGCCATGCGCCAGATCAGTAAACGGCCAAAATACCGGGTGGCCTCGCTCATTTAGGGCCGCTTCAGGCTCGACCCGGAGCGAAGGGCAAGCCACAATGCAGCAACACAGAATGCACAGGAGAGGAATCATGACAACGGAACAGGCAGCGCATGGCCTCACGGACCCGGTCGTCTGCCAGATTACAGATGGGGTTGCGCTCCTCACCCTCTCCCGACCAAACCAGCGCAACAGCCTGTCTGAAGCGATGATGTCCGCCCTGTCAGAGCAGCTCGAACATATTGCCAAAAACCCGCAGGTTCGCGCTGTCGTTCTCTCTGCTGAAGGGCCAGTGTTTTCGGCGGGGCATGATCTCAAGGAGATACAGGCGCACCGCACCGATGCAGACAAGGGCCATGCCTATTTCAAGGACACCTTGACGCGCTGTTCAGCCCTCATGACTGCGATTGTCCGTCTGCCACAGCCTGTCATTGCGGCGGTGGAGGGCATGGCGACAGCTGCGGGGTGCCAGCTGGTTGCCAGTTGTGACCTTGCGGTTGCAGGCGCTGATTCACGCTTCTGTACACCGGGCATCAATATCGGTCTCTTTTGCCATACGCCCATGGTGGCTCTCAGCCGTAATGTTGCCCCCAAACATGCCATGGAAATGCTGCTGCTGGGCGAATGGATTCTGGCAGAAGATGCAGCCCGCATGGGGCTGGTGAATCGCGTGGTTGCCGCAGGTTCTGCAGTTTCTGTTGCACGGACTCTGGCGGCTCAGATCGCAGGCAAGTCTCAGGTGCCCGTCCGGCTTGGCAAGGCAACCTTCTATGCCCAGTCGGAAATGGAACTGGATGATGCCTATGCCTATGCCTCAGAGGTGATGACCCGCAACATGCTTGCCCGTGATGCGGACGAGGGCATGAGCGCGGTTCTGGGCCGGCGCACGCCCCAATGGGAAGACAGGTAAGAAACCTGCCTCCATTTTAACTCTCTCTAAACCATAACTGGAGTTTTCTGATGTCTCAGGCTCCAGCATTGCGCTGGGCCATAGACAATGAGGGCAAACATGGCCCCAACCGTCGCGACCCGGCGCACCAAGCGCCTCAGCCTCTCTGGTCTGGCTTTTGCCGGAAGCCCTTATGTGCGCCGCCTTGCCGGCTCATGCCAGACAGGTACCGAAGCACTGCTGCACATGGCCCATATGTGGGCCAGCGCACGCGCCACTCCCTGGGTTGCCCTCGGCCTTGCCGCAACCCTCAGCATGCTTCCTCTGCGCTTTGAGGCTGAATCCCGCCTGATGTTCGAGGTTGGCACCCAGCCACCGGCAGCAATTGTGAATGGCATGGCGCAGCTCATCGGCTCTCGCGAACTGGCACAGGATGTTGTGCAACGCCTGAACGCGGAAGATGTTGCGAAACTGGCCTCCGGCTCCCTTTTCCCCTTCCCCGTTGCTCCCGCCCAGACAGATACAGCAGAAGCGGCGCGCAAGCTGCGCACAAGCCTGACGGTTGAGCCTGTTCAGGGTGGGCGGGGACTGGACATCATGGTCATGGGGCCAACACCCGGACTGTCTGTCCGGGTCGCGGAAGCATATATGAACGCCATTCTGGAGCTGGATTCCCAAACCCGCGCGCAGGCCAGTGCGCTTCACCACATGCCTTTGCCAGCCATGCGCCGTGAAGGCACGGCCACCGGCAGCATGATTCCGGATCTGCCCTCCCCCGTCATCCTGATGCTTCTGGCTTTTGGGGCCGGTGCTGTAGTTATCGCCCGTCGCAGGCAGGCGCGCATGGAACCTGAAGTGCGCGGATTTGTAGACCCTGATGAGCTTCCGCGCGAAGTCAATCTTCCCCGCCGGGTCATCTGGGTGGAAGACAGCGCTTCCGGGGAGGGACTGCCTCTTGAAACCGCAATTACACGGCTGGAGGCGCGCCTGCCCTGTGCCGAAAACCCGCAGGAGACAGGCCGCATCTACCTGTTTTCATCGCAGGATCATGCTGACGAAACGGGACGCTGCGCGCTTCAGTTTTCCCGGCGGCTGGCAGAGCGTGCCGATGTCGTTGCCGTGTTTCTTGCAGACGTCGCGACAGTGGCTGATGCCTTTAACAATACTGCCGCAACAGAAGGCCTGCATGATGTTCTTGGCGGGAAGGCCGATTTCACAGATGTGATCCGCCGTGATCCCAAGTCCCGCGCAGATATTATCCGGGCGGGCCGGGCTTTCACAGGTCCCCTGTCATCTGGGCAGGAGCGTCATCTGGGCACTTTGCTGAATGTCTTGCAGCAGGCTTACGAGCATGTGGTGGTGTTCGCTCCCAATATGGATGAACTGCCCGCCACTGTGGCCAAACTGGAGCCTGCCGCCACATGTATTGTGGCAGCGGAATCTCCCGCCACCGCGGCTGTTGGCGATTGCGATACACTGGCTGCCCTGGGCCTGTCTCCAGTGGTTGTCATGCGTCTGGCCATTGGCCCGGATATGGAAAAGAAGGCGGAGGATGGCCTGCCGCTTCCCACGCTGGATGCCGTGCAGCGTTCACATGTGGCCCTGCCCGCGCCATGCGCGCACTATGGACCGGGCTGGCCCTACCCTGAGCTGGTGCGGGCGGCATGAACCGGAGAAGCGGGCCAGTCAGGCCCGCTTGTCTGGCCGCTCCATCCAGCGAATGAGCAAACCGGCCGGGATAACCCACAGTACGCCAAGCAGAATATAGCATATGATCTGCCAGCCGGGAGCCAGCGTCGTCACGCGGCCCTGTGCGAAAGCCATGGCAGAGAGCGCCCATACAATGACCAGCAGCAATAACAGAACCGTGCCGATCAACTTGCGGACGCGCTGTCTCATGGCGACACACTTTCCTCTCACCAGAGCATTTTCGCGCGAACCGCACACCGGTTTGCCTCAAGAAAATGCGATCTCCCGACCCGCCTGAGCCGTTCTGAATTTCAATGAGGCAAGAGCCCATACCAAGGGCAATCCCTGCACCAACTGTCAGCAAGGCTCTATATGGGATTGGCACCCAGAGCCATCAAAAATGGAGCGACAGCCTGTCTCAAAGCAGTAGATAGGCCATTGCAGGTGCCATAAGCACATTGAACAGGCCCGCAAGCACCATGACAAGGCCGGCAATGGAGCCTTCCTCCCGCCCGACCTCATAGGCCTTCGCAACCCCGGCACCATGCGCACCCATCCCGAACAGTGCTCCGCGCGCCGTGGAGGTGCGAAGAGGGAGAAGCTTGATCATCACCTCTCCCAATATTGCGCCACACACGCCGGTAATCGCGACAAATGCCGCAGCAAGATCGGGAATGCCACCCAGATGACCTGCAATGGACATGGCAAATGGCGTTGAGGTGGAGCGCGGCATCATGCTCATCCGCATCACCTCTGAAAGTCCCATCCATGATGCCAGCTGGAAAACGGTAAACATGGAAATGAAGCTGCCAACCAGAACCCCCAGCAGGAGGGCCTGCCAGTGGCGCCGAATAAGCGCACGGTGTTCATATATTGGTATGGCAAAGGCCACCGTTGCAGGCCCAACCATCATCACCAGCCAGCCCGTGCTGCGGCTGTATTCGGCATAGCCCGCCTGTAGCACAAGTGCGACAACAATCACCGCGACCGGCATGGTCAAAAGCGGGGAAAGCCAAGGGTTTGGCAGGCGGCGATACACCAAACGCGCCACATAATAGCAGCCAATGGTCACCGCAGACCAAAAAACCGTCCCGATGACCGGGTCACGCATCCACACGGCGCTCAACCCTCCTCATGTGCCAGCGCAAGAACAGATCCACTGTGAGCGCGGTTCCCGCCATCACCAGAATGGTACCAACCAAAATCACGGCCATGATCTTGAGGCCCACAAGGCCAACAAACTCATGATGATCCAGAACCACCAGCATGGCCGGGGCAAAGAACAGCAATAACTCACCCAGCAGCCAGTATGCCCCGCGTCGAATGGCCCTCAGGCGCATCCAGCCGCTGGCCAGCAGAACAAGCACAAGCACAAGACCGACAATGCCACCGGGCACCGGTAAATGGAGCCATTTCACAATAGCCGTGCCGAGCGCCCAGAATGCGATAATCAAGCCAATCTGCAAAAACCGGGAGCGCCAGAGCGTGACCTTGATCCGCCCCCACAGTGCCCGCACCCCATGAGACTTCGGCACGACTGAAGACGGCTTTTGCGGTTCCGGGGGAGATGACATGGCGGTCTGGCGATCAATGTGAAAAGCGACGGAAGATGCAGGCGCGCTAAATCCTGTTCCATCAGGATAGGCTCGCAAGTTGTATTATGAAAATGAATTGACTGAATTCAAACTATTCCATATCGGAATGGAAATGGAACTCAGAACGCTACGTGCCTTTCTGGAGGTGGTGCGCCAGGGCGGCTTCTCGAATGCCGCCAAGGTTATGTTTGCCACCCAGCCCACCATTTCCAAGGCTGTCAAACAGCTGGAGGAAGAGCTTGGCGTCCCGCTTCTGGACCGGGTGGGGCATCGCAGTGTGCTCACAGCTGCGGGGGAAATCGTCTATCGCCGCGCCCAGACGATGCTGAAGGAGCGTGATGACCTTCTGGCAGAACTGGCTGACCTGCGCGGGCTAAAGACCGGAGCCCTTCGGCTTGGCCTTCCCCCTCTGGGCGGCAGCACCCTGTTTGCCCCCATGTTCGTGGTCTTTCGCGCCCGTTACCCCGGCATCGAAATTCGACTGACCGAACAGGGGTCAAAACGTCTGGAGGAGACAGTCCTATCGGGCGAGGTTGAGCTTGCTGCCTCTCTTCTGCCCACCACGGACGAGCTTGAAACACGCCCCATTCGATGTGAACCGCTAATGGCTGTCATGCCGAAAAGGCACCCTCTGGCACAGATGGAGCGGGTCAACATTGCCATGCTGAAAGACTCAGCCTTTATCTTGTTTGAAAGCGGCTTTGCGCTGAATGCTGTTCTGATGAATGCCTGTATCCGCAATGGCTTTACGCCAACTGTTGCGGCCCGCAGCGGGCAGGTGGATTTCATCGTGGAACTGGTTGGCGCGCATCTGGGTGTCGGCTTTCTGCCGCGCACCATTGCGGAACAAAGGCGCACACCTGATGTCGCACTTGCACTTCTGGATGAGCCACACACCGCATGGGACATGGCCATGGTGTGGCGGCGGGGCAGCTATCTCTCACACGCCGCGCGCGCTTGGCTGGAACTGGCCGGAGAGTTTTATGGAGGCCAGATCAAGTCTTGACGTTCAACAAGGCAAAGGATCTCCGGGCAGAAACGGCCCGGAGATCGGAACGTTATAACGTGATCAGATCCAGCGTACAGAAAGGATCTCAAAAGAACGGGCCCCCTTAGGTGTCACCACCTCAACGGAAGCGCCGACCTTCTTGCCGATCAATCCACGCGCCAGAGGAGATGAAATGGAGATGCGGCCAGCAGAGGCATCCGCCTCGCTATCACCCACAATCTGCCACGTCTTTTCTTCTTCCGTATCCTCGTCAACCAGAGTGACCGTGGCGCCAAACTTCACCACATCACCAGAAAGCTTGGACACGTCGATCACTTCGGCGCGGGCCAGCTTGTCCTCAATATCAGCAACCCGGCCTTCATTGAGGGACTGCTGCTCCTTGGCGGCATGATATTCGGCATTTTCCGAAAGGTCGCCATGGGCGCGCGCCTCGGAAATGGCATCAATGATCCGTGGCCGCTCAACCTGCTGGCGGTGCTTGAGTTCCTGCTCAAGGGCGGCATGGCCCCCGGCGGTCATGGGAATCTTCTCCATGGGTCCTTTCAAGACCTCCTGAAAATGCTCAACGCGCCAGTCATTCAAATGAATGCCAGCGGCTGAAAATAGCCGTGAGGGCGGAAGGAAACCTTCCACCTCGCGACGCCATATCCACCCCGCCGACCTCCACGGGGAGTGCCGACCGCACCCCAAATGCAAAGGGGGGCAAGATATAGCGAAGGCGCGCGATGCCAAGGCAACCGCGCGCCATAAAGATGCCGCTGCAAGCATCAGGGGAAAAGGGCTGGATCAGCCCCTTGCACCCTTCATCCACTCCGCCAACCCGGCAGGAAGCAGCATCATGCGTGGAAGTAGTCCTGCAAGGGACGCACCTTCAGATCTCCACCCACATAGGCCTTGATCCCCTGCGCTGCCGCAACTGCTCCAGACAAGGTGGTGTAGTAGGGCACTTTCTGCAAGAGGGCGGCGCGACGCAGCGAGCGACTATCCGAAAGGGCTTGCGCACCATCGGTGGTGTTGAACACCAGCTGCACCTCACCATTCTTGATGGCATCCACAATATGGGGACGACCTTCAAGCACCTTGTTGATCTGGGATGCTTCCACCCCATGCTGCGCCAGAAAGCGCTGTGTGCCGGAGGTGGCAATCACCTTGAAGCCGATGCTTTGCAGCATCTTGATGGAAGGCAGGATACGCTCCTTGTCACCATCCCGCAGCGAGACGAACACCGTGCCGGACTTCGGCACCTTGGTGCCGCCGCCAAGCTGGCTCTTGGCGAAGGCCACACCGAAATCGGTATCCAGCCCCATTACCTCGCCGGTGGAACGCATCTCCGGCCCCAGTACCGTATCCACACCGGGGAAACGGGCGAATGGGAAGACGGCCTCCTTCACGGCGATATGCTTGAGGCGCTCCCACTTCAGGTGGAAATTCTCCAGCTTCTCGCCCGCCATCACGCGTGCCGCGATCTTGGCGAAGGGCTTGCCCACCACCTTGGCCACGAAGGGCACCGTGCGCGAGGCGCGTGGATTCACTTCCAGCACATAGATCTCGTCGCCCTTGATCGCGTACTGCACGTTCATCAGGCCACCGACGCCCAGCGCAAGTGCCATGGCAGCGGTCTGCTTCTTCAGCTCATTGACGGTTTCATCGCTCAGCGAATAGGGCGGCAGAGAGCAGGCGCTGTCACCCGAATGGATGCCCGCCTCCTCAATGTGCTCCATGATGCCGGCGACGAACACATCCTTGCCATCGCAGAGCGCATCCACGTCCACCTCAATGGCATCCGAGAGGTAGCGATCAAACAGCAGCGGGTTCTTGCCCAGAACGGTGTTGATCTGCCCCGTCTTGTCGTTGGGGTAGCGGGCCTTCACCTCCTGCGGCACGAGGCCCGGCAGGGTGTCCATCAGATAGTCATTGAGCTGGGTTTCATCATGCAGGATCTGCATGGCGCGTCCGCCCAGCACATAGGAAGGGCGCACCACCATCGGGAAGCCCAAATCCGCCACCACAAGCCGCGCCTGTTCCACCGAATAGGCGATGCCATTGGCCGGCTGACGGATGTTGAGACGCTCCAGCAGATGCTTGAAGCGGTCACGGTCTTCCGCAAGGTCGATCGCATCCGGCGAGGTACCGAGGATCGGGATATTGGCGTCTTCCAGAGCCTTGGCCAGCTTCAGCGGCGTTTGCCCGCCAAACTGCACGATCACACCCTTGACCGTGCCATTGGTGCGCTCACGCTCGATCAGCTCAACCACATCCTCAGCGGTCAACGGCTCAAAATAGAGACGATCAGAGGTATCATAGTCGGTCGAGACCGTCTCCGGGTTGCAGTTGACCATGATGGCCTCATAGCCCACTTCCTTGAGGGCAAAGGCCGCATGGCAGCAGCAATAATCGAACTCAATCCCCTGCCCGATCCGGTTCGGGCCACCACCCAGAATGATAACCTTCTCGCGATCCGAAGGATGCGCCTCATCCGCCAGCGCACCAGCGAACGGGGTTTCATAGGTGGAATACATATAGGCGGTGGGCGAAGCGAACTCGGCAGCACAGGTATCAATGCGCTTGTAAACCGGATGCACATCCAGCTCACGACGGGCCGTGCGTACCTCAACCTCACTCTTGCCCGTGAGGGCAGCAAGGCGCGCATCGGCAAAGCCCATGCTCTTCAGGTGGCGGAACTGCCCGGCGGTCTGAGGCAGGCCCAGACGGCGCACCTTTGCTTCTGCATCAATGATCTCGCGGATCTGGTTCAGGAACCAGGGATCAATCTTGCAGATATTGTGAATATGCGCATTGGAAACGCCAAGCCGCATGGCCTGCGCCACATACAGCAGACGATCCGGCGTGGGGGTGCCAAGAGCCGCACGGATGGCGTTCTTGTCATCGCCCTGCCCGAGACCCTCGATCTCGATTTCATCGAGACCATTCAGCCCGGTTTCCAGCGAGCGCAATGCCTTCTGGAGCGATTCCTGGAAGGTGCGGCCAATGGCCATCGCCTCGCCCACAGACTTCATGGCCGTGGTCAGTACCGGCTCTGCACCCGGGAACTTCTCGAAGGCAAAGCGCGGAATCTTCGTCACAACATAATCGATGGTCGGCTCGAAGGAGGCCGGAGTGGCGCCACCCGTGATGTCGTTCTCGATTTCATCCAGCGTGTAGCCCACGGCCAGACGTGCAGCCACCGAAGCGATAGGGAAGCCGGTGGCCTTGGAGGCCAAAGCCGAGGAACGCGACACACGCGGGTTCATCTCAATAACGATGAGACGGCCATCTTCCGGGTTCACGGCGAACTGCACGTTCGAGCCGCCGGTCTCCACTCCAATCTCGCGCAGCACCGCAAGCGATGCGTCACGCATGATCTGGTATTCCTTGTCGGTCAGCGTCAGCGCCGGCGCGACAGTGATGGAGTCGCCTGTATGGACGCCCATCGGGTCGAGATTCTCGATGGAGCACACGATGATGCAGTTGTCCGCCTTGTCGCGAACAACCTCCATCTCATACTCCTTCCAGCCCAGCACACTTTCTTCCACCAGCACCTCATTGGTGGGGGAAGCATCGATGCCGCGCTCGATGATCTCGATAAACTCGGCCTTGTTGTAGGCAATGCCGCCGCCGGTGCCGCCCATGGTGAAGCTGGGGCGGATGATGGCAGGAAGGCCCACCTCGTCCAGCGCATCCAGAGCCTGTGACAGGGTCTTGATATGGCGGGACTTGGGCGTGGACAGGCCAATCTTGGTCATGGCCTCGCGGAAGAGCTGACGGTCTTCCGCCTTGTCGATCGCCTCGGCGGTCGCGCCGATCATCTCGACATTATATTTTTCGAGCGTGCCCATCTTCTGGAGCGAGAGAGCGCAGTTCAGCGCCGTCTGGCCACCCATGGTGGGCAGGAGGGCAAAGCCCTTGGAGCGATCACCGCGCTCCTTCTCGATGATCTTGGTGACGATCTCGGCCGTGATCGGCTCGATATAGGTCGCATCCGCCATGTCCGGGTCGGTCATGATGGTGGCGGGGTTCGAGTTCACCAGGACAACCCGGTAGCCCTCTTCCTTCAGCGCCTTCACCGCCTGGGTGCCGGAATAGTCGAATTCGCACGCCTGTCCGATCACGATCGGGCCGGCGCCAATGATGAGGATGGTTTCGAGATCTGTGCGTTTCGGCATCGCTCTTCGGCGCTCTGGCTCTCTCTTGGGCGCAAGGCTGCATCACGCTGAAGCGTGCTGCACCACCCGCCATCCGCTGTGCATGAGGGATCATGCACGAGGCGCAAAAAAAGGGCCGCGGATCACGCGCCCCCATGAGGCATTGGGTCCGCCACGGCTAGACGGATACGATGCGGAACCTGTTGCATCGCGCAGAAAATCCGCGGGCCGGCCCACTTAATCCGCTTCTTTAGACCATAAATTACGGAGACGGAAGCGCCTTCCTTCTCTTTCCGCACATGAACAGCAACTTCATGCCTGCGAGGAGCCCTGCTCATGCTTCCAGTTCATGCCTTAAACGTTGAAAGCGCACAAACAGCATGGCTCACGCGGATCACAGCCATGTGAAGACGCGCTGGCTCCAAAAGATGCGGCATCAACGCCCTATCGACCTTATTCAGCAAGGGGACGATTCGCGCCTGTCAGTCTGCCTGAGCCAATGCTGGCGCACTCCACCACGCGTCAACTTCCCGCAGATCAGAATCAACCACCTGCCCCATCTCTCCGACAAAGCCCTCCCATTCCCCGACCACATTTGGGGACAGAGAGGTGAGCACAGAGAGTTCACCGGCAACAGCGGCATAGAACGCCGCTGTAAAGCCCCGGCCTTCAGCTTCCTCACGCCCGTATTTGGAGAGGATCACCACCGTATCGGCAGCCGAGCCGCCTTCGGACAGGCGCGCGGCAATAGCCGATTCCACCTGGGCACAGGCACAGGCCAGCCCCTCAGGGTCCAGACTGCATCCAGATGCTCCAGAGCCGAGATCCTGATGCAAACGGTGAGTGTCACCACTGGCCAGATCCACCAGCGTGACATCATGATGGGAAACGCCGGATGGAATATATTCAACTGACCCGATGACATGCACGCCAGAGGCCCGAAAGCGTTCCGCCGCAGCCATGAGCAATGACTGGATAACCTCCCGGTCTCCGCCCTGAACGGCGAGGATGGCAGGCCGATATATCTGTTGCATGGTGATGCAGCCCTAAATCCTGAAAACTCTCATACCCGACAAGCTATATCTGAACGAATATAGTCCGTGCAAAAATGAATCCCCACCATGGAAGCCCGTACCGACATCATGAACGTTTCCGATGTCCGCCCTTTCGGTACCCCTTGGTCTTGGGGTCAGGCTTGGGGCCGGGCCGAAACAGGTCTTCCGCCAGCGGCACTACCCGGTCACTGCCCGGCCCCATGTCATCCAGAGATGGCTTGTGCGCGCGGGTCGGTGGTGCCGAATAGGCGGCCTGTTCCTCTCCCATACCCTCGATATCGTCATCCTCATCCGGCCGTCTGGCGCTTTTGCGCGCATCGGCCTTGGGTGGCAGATTGGCAGCACGCCCATATTTGCGCGCGCCCTTGAAGCCCCCTGCCTTGTCTTCCACAGCCTCTTGCCGGGCAAGCGGATCATCCGCAATGGCCAGTTCGGTGGCTTCCAGCCTGCGGATTTCATCGCGCAGGCGGGCTGCTGTCTCGAAGTCCAGATCGCCAGCGGCAGCCTTCATGCGCTTTTCCATATCGGCAATGACGGTCTTGAGGTTATGGCCAAAGGCCGCGCCCTCCTCCATCAGGCCGGTATCCACCTGCACATGGTCGCGCTCATAAACCGAGTTGAGAATATCGCCGATATTCTTCTTGACCGAAGCGGGCGTTATGCCGTGCTCCTTGTTATAGGCCATTTGCCTTTCGCGGCGGCGGGTGGTTTCCGCCATCGCCCGTTCCATGGAGCCGGTGATGCGGTCTGCATAGAGGATGACGCGCCCGTCCACATTTCGCGCCGCGCGACCAATGGTCTGCACCAGAGAGGTTTCTGACCGCAGGAAGCCTTCCTTGTCGGCATCCAAAATCGTCACCAGACCGCATTCGGGAATATCCAGCCCCTCGCGCAGCAGGTTGATGCCGATCAACACATCAAACGCACCCAGCCGCAAATCGCGGATGATCTCGATGCGCTCGATGGTATCGATATCCGAATGCATGTAACGCACGCGCACATCATTCTCGTGCAGATATTCCGTCAGGTCCTCAGCCATGCGCTTGGTGAGCACGGTGACCAACGTTCGATAGCCCCGGGCTGCCGCCGCGCGAACCTCGCCAAGAAGATCATCCACCTGCGTGCGGGCCGGGCGCACCTCTACCGGCGGGTCCACAAGACCTGTGGGCCGGATGACCTGCTCCACGAACACACCGCCTGTCTTCTCCATTTCCCACGGGCCGGGAGTGGCGGAAACATGCACCGTTTGCGAGCGCATGGCCTCCCATTCCTCGAACCGCATCGGGCGATTGTCCATGCAACTCGGCAGGCGGAAACCATATTCAGCAAGCGTCGCCTTGCGGCGAAAGTCACCACGATACATGGCGCCAATCTGCGGAATGGTCACATGGCTCTCATCGATGAAGACCAGTGCATTGTCCGGGATATATTCAAACAGTGTTGGCGGCGGCTCTCCCGGCTTGCGGCCCGTGAGCCAACGGGAGTAATTCTCAATGCCCGCGCAGGCCCCCGTGGCCTCCATCATTTCCAGATCATAGCGGGTGCGCTGCTCCAGCCGCTGGGCCTCCAGCAGGCGGCCCATGCCATAAAGCTCCTCCAGCCGCATTTTCAGTTCGGCCTTGATGCCTGTAATGGCCTGAATCAGGGTGGGGCGCGGGGTGACATAATGCGAGGCGGCGTAAACGCGCACGCTCTTCATGTCGCCGCTCTTCTGGCCCGTGAGCGGGTCAAACTCGGCGATGCTCTCCACCTCATCGCCAAACAGCGAGACGCGCCAGGCCCGATCCTCATAATGGGCCGGGAAAATCTCGATCACATCGCCGCGCACGCGGAAGGTGCCACGGGCAAAGTCCGCCTGAATGCGCTTGTATTGCAAGGCCACAAGGTCTGCCAGCAACTGGCGCTGGTCCAGCCTCTCGCCCACCTTGATGTCAAAGGTCATGGCCGAATAGGTTTCGACCGAGCCTATACCGTAAATGCACGAAACCGAGGCGACGATGATCACATCGTCCCGCTCCAGCAGCGCGCGGGTGGCCGCATGGCGCATGCGGTCAATCTGCTCGTTTGTGGAGGATTCCTTCTCGATATAGGTATCCGTGCGCGGCACATAGGCTTCAGGCTGGTAATAATCGTAGTAGGAAACGAAATATTCCACAGCGTTATCGGGGAAGAAGCTCTTGAACTCCCCATAAAGCTGGGCTGCCAGCGTCTTGTTTGGCGCAAGGATGATGGCCGGACGCTGGAGCGTCTCGATCACCTTGGCCATGGTGAAGGTCTTGCCCGACCCGGTGACGCCCAGAAGCACCTGATCACGCTCTCCCTCACGGGCCTGCGCGCACAATTCGGCAATAGCCGTCGGCTGGTCGCCGGAGGGGCTGAACTCGCTTTTCAGCGTAAAGTGTACCCCACCTTCAGACTTCTCCGGCCGCTCCGGCCGGTGCGGCACCCACACCTGCCCGTCCACTTCCGGCCGCCCGTTCTCAATCAGGCTGGAGAGCGCCGCCACCGTGGCCGAAGCCCCGGAGGATGCGGTGCTCAACGTCAGGTCCTTCGGGTCCAGCCCGAGGGACTTCGCAAGAGCGGGGTCCAGCACCTGCTCGGGTGCGGGCTCGAAATGACGCTGGGAACGTTCACCCAGCTTGCCGGGACGGGATGCTTTGGCCATGTCGCCAATATGGGGACGGAAAGGGAACAGGGGAAGCCCCCTGCTGTCATCATGCAAGGGCAGTCGCACCCCGGTGTTTCATGACGCCCCTCTTGCAACCCGCGCATTCCCGGTTCATCGCTCATGCTGGCGCGACAGCCCGCGTCTTCACCTCAAGAACCGGCAGAACCATGTTCAATTTTGGCGCGCTTCTTTCCCCGCAGATTGCCCCTTTTGTTCTCCTGTTGCTTTCCAATATCTTCATGACCTTCGCCTGGTATGGACACCTGAAATTCAAAAGCGCCCCGCTGCTTCTGGTCATTCTGGTGAGCTGGGGTATCGCCTTTTTTGAATATTGCATGGCCGTGCCTGCCAACCGCATCGGGTCTGATGTCTATTCAGCAGCCCAGCTCAAGACCATTCAGGAGGTTATCACCCTATTGGTCTTTGCGGCCTTCTCCGTGCTCTATCTCAAGGAACCGCTGGGCTGGAACCATCTGGTGGGGTTTAGCCTCATCGCGGGCGGGGCGTATTTCATCTTCCACAAACTCTGAGCGCGCTTGACGCACAGACAGGCCCGCGCGAACTTGCCCGCTCCTTGCCGCCAGCCAGAACGGAACACCCTCATGATGACGATGGCGACCTCTCCTGCCCTGCCGGACTTTCGCACTCTGGCCTTCATTGACGGGGCATTCGTACCTGCCCTTTCCGGGCGCACATTCAAGGCCGTCAATCCGGCAACAGGCGCCCTGCTAGCGGAGGTCTCTGCCTGTGATGTCGCGGATGTTGATCGCGCAGTTGCATCAGCCCGCCGCGCATTCGAGGATGGCCGATGGGCCAGCCTGCGCCCGGTTGAGCGCAAGCGCACCCTTCAACGCTTCGCCGAGTTGATTCGTGCCCATCGTGAGGAACTCGCCCTTACCGAAACCCTGAACATGGGCAAGCCAATCTCCGACTCCCTGCGTATAGATGTGCGGGCGACGGCGGACTGCTTCGCCTATTATGGCGAGTGCTGCGACAAGATTTACGGGGAGGTTGCCCCCACCACACCAGACCAGCTTGCCCTTGTATTGCGTGAGCCGGTGGGTGTTGTCGCCTGTGTCACACCATGGAATTTCCCCATGATGATGGCCGCATGGAAGGTGGCACCGGCGCTGGCCGTGGGCAACAGTGTGGTGCTGAAGCCAGCAGAGCAATCCCCCCTCACCGCCCTGCGTCTGGCAGAACTGGCGCAAGAGGCCGGCATTCCTGATGGTGTGTTCAATGTCGTGCCCGGCCTTGGTGAAGAGGCTGGGCAGGCGCTGGGGCTGCATATGGATGTGGATGCGCTTGCCTTCACCGGCTCAACCGAGGTCGGCAAGCTGTTCATGGGCTATTCGGCGCAGAGCAATCTGAAGCGGGTGCATCTGGAGTGCGGGGGCAAGACCGCCTTCATAGTGGCCCATGATGTGCCGGACCTTGATGCGGTTGCAGAGGCTGTTGCAGGCGGCATTTTCTTTAATCAGGGCGAAATATGCACCGCGGCTTCGCGCCTGCTGGTGGATAATCGCATCCGTGCCGAACTGGTCACCCGCATTGCAGCCCTCGCCCCGCAATGGATGCCGGCAGACCCGCTCAACCCCGCCTCGCCTGCGGGTGCTGTGGTCAGCCTCGAGCATCAGCAGCGCATTCTTTCAGCCATTGCTCAGGGCAAAGCGGAAGGCGCACGGCTGGTGACAGGCGGCACAGCCATTCTGGAAGAAACCGGAGGCGCTTTCGTTGCCCCCACCGTGTTTGATGATGTTGCACCATCCTCCGCTCTCGCCCAGCAGGAAATCTTTGGCCCGGTACTGTCTGTCATCGGCTTTGACGGGCTGGATGAGGCGGTAGACATCGCCAATGGCACCATTTACGGCCTTGGCGCAGCGGTGTGGAGCTGGGACCTTGCCGCAGCCCACAAGGTGGCGCGACGCCTCAAGGCAGGCGTGATTTATGTGAACTGCTTTGATGCAGACGACATCACAACCCCCTTTGGCGGCATGAAGCAATCCGGGTTCGGTCGTGACAAGTCCCTTCATGCACTTGAAAAATACACCGACCTCAAGACCGTGTGGACCCGCCTGTAAGCTGCACAGCCCACAATAAGCCTGCATACAAAAATGCGCGGCCAGACCATCAGCCGGACCGCGCATATATCATCTCCCTCACCTCGCCGCAGCCATCTGGCCCGCGAACGTGAAAGCCTCACACCTTGGGTGCTGTTTCCTCATAGCCCGGGCAGCGTGCGGCAAAGCGGGCCTGCCAGGCCACAAGTTTGGGGTGGCCCTCACGCCACTTGCCCTCGAAGCGGAAATCAAAAAAGCCGAGAGCACTGGCAAGCGACACATCCGCAGTCGTAATCTGCTCAGTCTCCGGGAAGGGATTGGCTTCAATATAAGCAAGCGTGCGCTCGATCTTGCCAGACTGATGGTCCAGCCACTTCTTCTCGAACTTCTCCTGCGGGCGGAAGCGGCCTTCATAAAACAGCAGAACGCTCGCATCCATCAGGCCATCTGCCAGCGCCTCTGCGCGCAAGATGTCGATCCGCGCCTTTGGCTCATTGGGAATGAGGCGACCGCCACCAGCAAGCTGGTCCAGATAGGCAATAATCACGCGGGAATCATAAACCGCCTCGCCCTCATCCGTGATGAGCAGCGGAATCTTGCCAAGCGGGTTCTGCTCACGCAGGGAATCATTGGGGTCCATCGTATCCGCCAGTTCCAGTTCCAGCGGCAGGCCAAGAACGGCAGCAGCCAGACGGATTTTGCGAACGAAGGGCGAGGTAGGGGTAATGCGAAGAAGCATGAGTCGATCCGCGCTGAAGGGAATACGGAAGTCTAATGTCTCACGCCCACCACGCCTAGAACCTTTTCGAGCAAGATGAACTCCGCTCCATCCTCATGAATGCAAAAGGCCACCCCGCATGGGATGGCCTTTCATGTTTCATAGGCTGGATGCGCTGTCCCGCATCAGATCCCCAGCTTGGCTTTCAGAATATCATTCAGCGCCTGCGGGTTTGCCTTGCCGCCGGAAGCCTTCATGGCCTGCCCGACAAACCAGCCCAGCATGGTGGGCTTGGCCAGAACCTGCGCCACCTTGTCCGGGTTGGCGGCAATGATCTCGTCCACCACCTTCTCAATCGCGCCGGTATCCGTCACCTGCTTCATGCCGCGCTCTTCCACAACCTTGCGCGGATCTCCGCCCTCGGTGAAGACGATCTCGAACAGGTCCTTGGCGATCTTGGAAGAGATGACCTTCTCACCGATCAGGTCAATGATCGCGGCAATCTGCTCCGGTGATACCGGAGAGGTGGAAAGATCCTTGCCGTCCTTGTTCAGGCGGCCAAACAGCTCATTGATGATGAAGTTGGCAGCAGCCTTGCCGTCACGTCCCTTCGCCACCGCCTCGAAATAGTCTGCGGATTCACGCTCTGCCACCAGCACGCCAGCGTCATAGGCGCTCAGGCCATAATCGGCGATGAAGCGGGCCTTTTTCTCATCCGGCAGTTCAGGCAAATGTGCCTTCAACTCCTCGACGAGTTCCGCCTTGATCACCAGCGGCAGCAGGTCCGGGTCCGGGAAATAGCGGTAGTCATGCGCCTCTTCCTTGGAGCGCATGGAACGGGTCTCGCCCTTGTTCGGATCAAACAGGCGGGTTTCCTGATCAATCTTGCCACCATCTTCCAGAATCTCGATCTGGCGACGGGCCTCGATCTCGATCGCCTGACCAATGAAGCGGATGGAGTTGACGTTCTTGATCTCGCAGCGCGTACCAAGTTCCTCACCCGGACGGCGCACAGAAACATTCACATCTGCCCGCAAATTGCCCTTCTCCATATCGCCATCGCAAGTGCCCAGATAGCGCAAAATGGTGCGCAGCTTGGTCACATAGGCCTTGGCTTCCTCGGAGGAGCGGATATCCGGGCGCGAGACGATTTCCATCAGCGCCACACCAGAGCGGTTCAGGTCCACAAAGCTCTGTGTGGGGGAAAGATCATGGATCGACTTGCCAGCATCCTGCTCCAGATGCAGCCGCTCAATGCCGACCGTGATGCTCTCGTCATCGGACAGGTCCACCACCACCACGCCCTCGCCCACGATGGGCTGCTGGAACTGGCTGATCTGGTAGCCCTGCGGCAGATCCGGGTAGAAATAGTTCTTCCGGTCAAACACGGAGGTGAGGTTGATCTGCGCCTTCAGGCCCAGCCCCGTGCGCACGGCCTGCGCCACGCACTCCTTGTTGATGACCGGCAGCATGCCCGGCATGGCGGCATCCACCAGCGAGACATGATCATTCGGCTCACCGCCAAACGCGGTGGAAGCACCGGAGAAAAGCTTGGCCCGGGAAGCGACCTGGGCATGCACCTCCATGCCGATCACCACCTCCCAGTCGCCAGTTGCACCGGAAATGAGCTTTTTGGCATCGGCGGGCCGCATCTGAAGCGTCATCGTCGTCCTGTTCCATCTGGCGGCATGCGCCGCATATCCTGCCTGTTACCTACTCCCTTAAAGCATGGACTGACAACTTCAGGGACGTATGAACCACAGGGCAAGGGTATTTTGAGGGGGCATCAACCGCCTTCAGGCCGCAGGAATGCGCGCTGCCAAGCAAAAACGCCGCAATCATGCGGCGTTTCCCTTGTTGGCCAGACGTCAGAACAAATCCGCCCTGCCCCGCTCACACATGAAATGTGCTTACGATTCGCGATGGATTCATCCCCAGCCCCGGCATCGGGGTATCTGCGCGCTCAGAGGGGCTCCAAAGCACCACCTCATCAATCTTGCGTGCCAGCGTGAAATCCTGCGCGGTAACGCCACCAACATCACATGTCTGCAACCGCACCGCGACCATGCCGCAGGACACAGACAGTTCCGGGTGATGCCAGGCTGCCTCAGCCAGATGCCCAATGGCATTCACCACCATCAGGGTGGAGTTCCAGTCCCCCGTGCGATAGGTGCGCCGCAGCCAGCCATCCTCAAGATGCCAGCAAGGCAATTCCGTCCTCAGACGGCGCTCGATTTCAACAGCAGGTAGTGGCGTGGCGCATTCTGTCGTCATGTTATGCTCCCTCCCGGTTGCCCTTTGGACTGACTCACTTTTCCTGTTGCGACACGACAGCCGCAAATCGGGAGCCTTGGTCCAGAAGTTGCACCGCCCCAGAGAACTGGCACGCGGCGCATACACCTTGAAAGCATCATGCCGCAGATTTGATCAGTCGGCGATGAAAAAACATATTGCATTGCAACCAAATCAAGACCGCAATGCAATAAGGTCAAAGTAATCCCTCAACACACAAAATCATTTCATATGAAACAAGTGACAGATGGCAACAGATCTGAGAACTCCCAAATAATAAGGAATCAGAAAAACCTCACCATCTATCAGGCGGGGACTTCCGAAAGACCTGCCTGCCGGCGGGTTGCAGTCAGTGTATTCTGAAGCAGGCAGGCAATGGTCATTGGCCCTACGCCACCGGGAACAGGTGTGATGAAACGGGCAATGCCCTGCGCCTCGGCGAAAGCAACATCACCGACAAGCCGGGTTTTGCCATCAGCTTTCGGGACGCGGTTGATGCCAACATCAATCACCGTGGCACCGGGTTTGATCCAGTCACCACGTACCATTTCGGGGCGGCCTACAGCCGCGACCAGAATATCTGCCCGCCGGCACACTTCCGGCAAATCGCGCGTGCGCGAATGGGCCACCGTGACCGTGCAATCAGCCTGAAGCAGCAACTGCGCAATCGGTTTGCCAACAATATTGGAGCGACCAACCACCACGGCCTCCAGCCCCGACAAATTGCCAAGATAGTGCTTCAGCAGCAACATGCAGCCCAGCGGCGTGCATGGCACCAGTGCTTCCAGCCCCACGGCAAGGCGCCCGGCATTCACCACATGGAAGCCATCCACATCCTTGGCCGGATCAATCGCCGCTAGAACCCGCGTGGCATCAATATGCGCTGGCAACGGTAATTGCACCAAAATGCCATTCACGGCGGGGTCTGCATTTAGCTTCTGCACCAGCGCCAGCAGATCAGCCTCTGATGTTTCAACCGTCAGCTTATGCTCAAAAGAGGTCATTCCGACCTCAACAGTCTGCGCCGCCTTGTTGCGCACATAAACCTGGCTTGCAGGGTCCTCCCCCACCAAAACAACGGCAAGGCCGGGCTTGATGCCATGCTCTTGCAGCAGTTTTCCCACTTCGCCGGCAAGGCGGGAGCGCAAATCTGCGGCAAAAGCTTTTCCGTCAATGGAGGTTGTTTCTATCACGATGCAATTCCCATCTGTCAGGGCGGCAACAACAAGCCTTTTATGGCTTGTCGCCGTATGGAATTTACACCCCTGTGACAAGATGCAAAATGGCGAAACAGATCTGCGCAGGATGAGCTGTCACGATTACCTTCGGGAGCCAATCCCTCAAACCTGCTGCTCAAGCCCGGCCTGCGCCTCTCTTGTGCCCGGCGCGGCCGCCGCAAGCGAGGGAGATACCGGCCAGTTTGGGCACGATGAAGGTTGCTTCTGCTGTTCCAGCAGATCCATCGCCACAACCAGCGGCAAGGGCGGCGCAAAAAGATAGCCCTGAGCCTGATGCGCCCCGAATGCCCGCAAAAATCGCAGTTGTTCGCGCGTCTCAACGCCCTCTGCGGTGAGGGTTACCCCTAAAGAGCGCCCCAGACGCACGACATATTCAACAATTGATGCGGCCTCACGCTGAAGCCCCAGATTGAAAATAAAGGACTTGTCGATCTTGATCTTGCTGATGGGAAAACGGCGCACATGCACCAGAGAAGCATGACCCGTACCAAAATCATCAAGCGCAAGACGCACGCCCAGATTGCGAATACTTGCCAGAACGGCCATGCTCTCTGAACCCGTGCCCAGAATGGCGCTCTCGGTCAGCTCCAGTTCCAGCCGGCTCGGATCAAACCCCGTATCAGCCAGAGTCTGGCGGATATTCTGAACGGTTTGCGGGTAACGCAGATCCAGCGGCGACATGTTCACGGAAAGAGTGACATCAGGCAGAGCATGAGCTTCCCGGCAAGCCCGTTGCAAGACATAGGCATCCAGCAGATGGATCAGCCCTGCCCGTTCGGCAATCGGGATAAACTCATCCGGTCGAATACGCCCGCGCTCGGGATGGTCCCAACGCACCAGTGCCTCAAAGCCGACAACCCGTTCGGTCTCAACATCGACCTGTGGCTGGTACAGCAGAATGAACTGCTCCTGCTCCAGCGCCAGCATCAGTTCAGACTCAATCCTTCGACGCTCCTGCCGCTCCCTCTCAAACTCAGGCTCGAACATACGGAACGTATCTTTTCCCTCGGACTTGGCCCGGTAAAGCGCAATATCCGCCCGACGCAACAGATCTTCAGTCGTTTGGCCATCCTGCGGCGCATGTGCAGCACCAATGGAAACGCTGACACGGAGATGTTCACTCTCCACAACAATCGGTTCTGCAAATGACGAAAAGATTTCACTGACCAGAACGTCCAACTCATCGATATCAATGAAGCTTACAAACAGCACAAACTCATCGCCACCGAAACGCGCTACATGCCCCTTGCATGCAACACAAGCCTGAAGACGCTTGCCAACTTCCCGCAGAACCTCATCCCCAACGCTATGCCCGCTTGTGTCATTGATATCCTTAAAGGCATCAAGATCAACAAAGAGCAGGGCAACCTTGGACGATGGAGAGGATGCATTCAATACAGATTCAAACTGGGATAGAAAGTGGTCCCGGTTTGCAAGACTTGTCAGCCGGTCTGTCTGTGCAATCTGCCGCGCAAAAGCCTCTTTCTCCCCCAGAGCCTGCATGGCATGACGATAGCGCATCATCAAAACAAAGAAGACCAGAGCCAGTGCAGATGAAAGAAGCGCCAGAAGCGGCAGGAGCATCTGAAACAGGGCGCGCCCCGGCATACGCGATTGCCAGGAAAGAGACAGTGGCTTATCGCCCTGCAATCCGGGAACACTCAGCAGGCTCAATTCTCCTGCCCCCTGATCCACCACACGCAGATTTTCTGTATTCGCCTTGGTGGAGACCTCCTGCAACAGATCCGTATCGACCAGATCTCCCACATAGATGCGCAAGGGCTGAGGCATTTTCAGACCCGGATCACTCTGCCGAAACACCTGCATCACAAGCATAGCTGAATCATTTGGAGAGGTCATCGCAATGCCTGCGCCACCGCGGCGGCACCTTCTGCGCCAACATCTCCAATGATTTCGTCAGTTTCTTGAAGTATTTCCGGGCATCGCGCTGACCGAACTCCGAGCTGTAAACCAGCTTTCCGGCTGCGTCCGTGATGTAAACAAACTCAAAACCAAACTGGTCGTCCAGAGGCTTCCCAAGAAGGTTATGAATACGCGCATAATCACCGCGCGCCAAGCTTTCCAGAGCATCCCTCTCCGTTACGCCCTTCAACGCCGCATTCGCCATAACAGCAGCATGCTTCATAAAAGCGTCGCGAACCTCGATGTGCTCTCGTTCAAGCACCTCAAGATCAAATCGATGGGAAATATAGGCCAGAGTTGCTGCAGCACTGCCAAGCAGCAACGCAAAGACAAGCAGTCCACACATTAGGGGATGGCTGAAGAGAGCCTGTAATCGTCGTAAAATGATCAGGCTCCCATGTTCAGCAGGCCACAAGCGGATCTCAGCATCGCATGAGCAGCCGCATCCGTCTATTTATGTCCAATAGTTATCATGAATACGCAAGCGCCAAGGTGGCAGATGCGAAATTTTGCCAGTGAACAAAACAGAACACAGATTCGAACAACTTTAGGCTGAAACCGCCAAACCGGCCCCGATTACTCGCCTAAAAAACAGTTTGAACATGTCAATTCAGATATGAAGCACGCAATGCCACCACTGAAAATATGCAGTGACATCATTCCCCCGTTATCCACGAAACGCGCACCCGCCCCTTTCCATCCCGCGCCATCATGGGTGAAATCGCACTCAAAATTGTGCGCATTTCATCTGCCAGCGTAAAAGGCGGATTCACAATAATCAGCCCGCTGCCGGACAACACATCGCGACTGCGCACCTCTGCAAAATCCAGCTCAATCCTGAGGGTCTTGGGCAGGCCCAAACTTGCAATATCGCAGCGGAAACGATCAACAGCCTGTAAATCCTTAATAGGGTACCAAAGCATGAAGATACCCGTGGCAAACCGGCGATAGGCCGCCTCAAGCCCCG
This sequence comes from Xanthobacter sp., assembly GCA_034676585.1. Lineage (GTDB taxonomy): Bacteria > Pseudomonadota > Alphaproteobacteria > Rhizobiales > Xanthobacteraceae > Xanthobacter. The sequence goes on from JAUCBY010000002.1 coordinate 84,560, forward strand.
TCACCATGCGGTGGAACTCTCCGGGCTCCTCGAATGGCGGATCAATCAGCACTAGTCCGCGCCGCTCCCGCGGAGGGAGATGCGCTCCAATCGCCTGATAGCCATCCTGAGCGAGAACCTTGGCGCGGTGATCGTCTCCCAGCCGCCTTTCCAGCTTTGCACGCTCCTCCGGATGAAGCTCGCAGAACAAGAAACGATCTTGAGGTCGAGAAAGAGACAGGGCCAGAGCCGGTGACCCCGGATACCGTCGGCCACCGCCGGAGCGCAAGGACCGCACCGCATTCAGATAGGGGGTGAGCAGTTCCGCCACATGCACGGGCAGTTCAGCGTTCAATATGGTTTCAATCCCCGTATCCGCCTCCCCCGTCCGCAGCGCATTGGCTCCATCCAGATCATAGAGCCCGGCCCCCGCATGCGTATCCAGCACCCGGAATGGGGCTTCCTTGCGCATAAGGTAAGCCAGCACCCGTGCAAGAGCAGCGTGCTTCATGACGTCGGCCGGATTTCCGGCGTGATAAGCGTGTCGGTAATTCATGGATCCAAACCGGTGGAAGCCTTCAGCCCATCCCCGAACGGGGCAAGAGCGAAGGCAATACTAAGTAAGAACAGGCCGCCCGGAAGAGACTAGCGCACGGGTGGCAAAACCATTTTGCCCAAGCGGCAACTGCGCTGATCCACTTCCCGGCACGGCTGGAAGTCCAGATTGCGTGACAGGCAGATGCGCACTTCACGCAAGCGGCGGCGATCACAGGTCACAGCCATCATATCCGGGCGCAAGCCAGGGTTTGAGGCGCGAAAGGCCTTCTCCAGTTCATCGGGTGATATCATCTGATAGTCCCGTACCCCAACAAACTGTGGCGGGATCACAATTTTTTCCCGCGCGGCACGCAATGTATCAAAATAACTCCGCGCGCTCAGCCCGGAGCAGGTGCCGTGCTTTTTCCATTGGTATATCGCCAGCCCACGGCTGGGCATTATGCCGTCCACCGTCCGCAATACATCATTGCGAACATAAGGGGGAGGAGTCTGGCAATGCTCGGGAGAACCGCGCTCATACTGCGGCCACAGACCATGGACCACGAAACCATAAGGCCGCTCACGACTACACTGCGCCTCCCTTGAGGCGCGAGGACCAAGAGCCTCGCAATGCGTGGGAGACCAGGACAAGGCCAACACGTAAAAATCAAACTGCCCCGGCACATCGCGGGCACGCGCTGGTGAAGCACATAGAAGGCTTACCGCAAAAAGCAGCAGAAGCAGAGCGCGCGTGCCCCAAGGAAACAGGACAGAAAACATCTGCGTCACGGACGCGCCATTTTGCAGGATGGAGCAAAGGCATAGTTACGGTCCAGCCCGACAATGCACCACTGCACGCCCCAGCTGAAACCCGCAAAGCCACCATCCTCAACGATGGAATAATACATGGTACGCTTGCGCGCATCATTCGTGTAGATTGTGCCCTTGCAGAAACGGCGCGGCACGAAATCTTCACCCCATGGGCGAAAAGCGATTTCCTTCACCTGCCCGAATTCTGTGATTGCAAGATCAGACGACCAGAACCGACGCTCGGTTTCAGCAAACCGGCTGGCTATAGTCTGCAAGGCATGTGGTTCATTGCACTGGGGAAGCTTGGCGGAATAGTCCTGACCAGAGAGCCAGAAGTTTTTCTGGAAAATATTGGCAGCTTCCGCCCGAGGCGCTGCGACGCACAGGGCAATCACAAACAGCCCCATGACCATGCTGGCAAAGCACAGACCTCTGGCGCGTTTCATGCCAGTACGATCATCCATCATCCGCTCCATTCCCAGCTCCATCGCCCCTCAGACCAGCAACAGCCGGACGATGGAGTGCAGCCCCTCCCCGGTCAAGCGTATGTAGGCCACACCTTGAAAGAAAAGCACACAGACCACAACAGCTTCACCGCAACCTGCACAATCCTGTCAGGCTTGCGTATCAGCGGGGCCGAGGTGCCTGATCTCCTGCAATACCAACCGTAGATGGCTCAAGGATCAGTGTGACACCCGTGATCGAAATACTCAGTCCACTGTCTGAAGAGATGCTGACAGGCTGAAGCGTCACATGGCGGGTCGCGTCTTCTGCTGCAAGAACATTGGCTGAAAAGCCCGGCCCCAGAGCGAAGCCGGAACTGAAGCCCACATATTTGCCGGCAAGAGCGCCCCGCTCCAGTGTCGGCGACGCAGCCAGCACCCCCCAGAGCATGCTGCCTTGATCCGATATACCGAAATCAAGCCCAACCCGCTCAAGAGTGCCAACATAATAATGATTACGTCCCGACGACGGGCGAAACTCGCAGCGCACAGTACGGGAAGAACCGAATCCGGTTCCCGTGGCGAACTCACCACGACATTCCAGAAGCCCCACAGAAACCTTGGGCACTTCACCCGGGCTCAGGGCAGCGCCACCCTGCACAGCACCACCGGAAGCGGATGCAGGAGGGGCGACATTCATTTGTGGCAAAGCCTGAGGTGCGGGGTCTTGAGCCGCAGGTGGCATGACGGTTTGCGCCAAAGCCGGAGCGGCCCAAAAACCCGCAACCACAACAAACAGGACGGGGCGAAGTGCGATCATTATCTACTCCTACCCCAATCCTGCCTGACTTTCAGGTCACTTCCAAGCGCGCGAAGGCTTGGCGGGCACAACATAATCGAGCTTCAGCTCGGTGATGCCAGCGGCCACGGATGCGCCAGTGATGCTCTCAAGGGAAAGCGGCTGCAGGGTAATGGTCTTGTTGGAACCGCCAAGCAGCACATTCACGCCACCGCCAACGGCCAGAGCCACATTGGCAGAAACGCCATAGTAGCTGCCCGCAAGAGCGCTGGCGCTGGTGTCACGCGTGGGGGCGAAAACGGCCCATGCCAGCGTGTTCCCCGTGACCGAACCCAAGTCCAGACCGAAGCGGGACACGGTGCCTGCATAATGGCCAAGCACAGTGAAAGGCTCAAGACGGTTGGTGCGCAGCTCGCAGTTCAGATGACGAACGGAACCAATGAGGAAGCCAGCGCTCGGCGTTACTTCGCAAACAAGCGCACCCAGCTGCGTGCCGGCATTCGTGGTGGCAGGCGCAGGAGGAGCCTTGTAGGCAGAGCGCAGATCAGCCGCAGTGGCCGAGGTTGCTGAAACAGCGGCAAGAGCAGCAAGACCAAGAACGCCAGAAAAAATACGCATAATATCCCCCAAAAAACTAGGCGGTAAGATCAGGTAGAAGCACTCAACCCGGCATGCAATCCTTTCTTAAGGATAACAGCATTTTATAGAATCGAGCACGTTCTTGTGATGCAGCATTTAGAGAAACTGAGGCAGAATTCAGCGCAATGTGAACCGCGTCAGCCCCAACCCCAGATTAAATCCAGCTTGTGATGAAACAGACACAGGTTGCAAGGAGATACGGCCTCCGCGACCGCCCACAAGCGCCTGTGCTCCCTCCCCCGCGCCTGAGGCCCCATCGGCAGTCGCCAGATAGCTTCCCCGCAAATCCTCTGGCGTCACCTGTGCAGCGGGTGCGCGTACATTCCACACCATCCTGCTTTTGCCACTAAAGCCGATATCCAGCCCATAACGATGGACCAGACCTTTCAGCTCTGTCGCCGTCCCGCCTTTTCCGGCTGGTGCAAAACGACAGGACATTTCCCGTGCCGAACTGACAAGAAAGGTCACGTGCGGTGCGATCTCGCAGGTGAGACGCCCGACCTGAACGCCAGTTTCAGCCTGAGCGGAGGCAGGAAGTGCACAGCAGACAAGCAGGGCCGCTGCACCAAAGCCAGAATTGAACACGTCTCTCATCCACATGCTCCATCTGATGGCGAACCTTCGCACAGACGACATCAGGCAGCGCAACAGGCGTTGGAGATTCGACCAGCATGCGCACACTGGCCGCCAAACAAGCCAGACTGCGGGCAACATATGGAAAAAACGCCGGTTTCCAGAAGAAACCGGCGCCTGAAACATCAGCGCAGCGAACCACAGAAACGCTGGATACGCTGGCACGCATCCTCCAGCGCATCGGTCGAGGTGGCGTAGGAGATGCGGAAAGCCGGCCCAAGGCCAAATGCCGAACCATGCACCACTGCAACGCCCTCAGCCTCAAGAAGCTGTGTCGCGAACACCTCGTCATCGGTGATCTTCACGCCATTGGGCGCGCTCTTGCCGATGGTGCCGGCGCAGGAGGGGAACACATAGAAGGCCCCTTCCGGCTTCGGGCAGGTCAGGCCCGCTGTCTGGTTCAGCATGGCAACCACAAGGTCACGACGCTCCTTGAACACGGCATTATTGCTGGCGATGAAGTCCTGCGGACCATTCAGCGCCTCCACGGCCGCCCACTGGGCAATCGAGGACGGGTTCGAGGTGGACTGCGACTGAAGCGTGCCGATAGCCTTGATGAGCTCTTCAGGCCCGGCCGCATAGCCAATACGCCAGCCGGTCATGCAATAGGCCTTGGAGACGCCATTCATGGTCAGCGTGCGGTCATAGAGCTTCGGCTCCACCTGCGCCGGGGTGACGAACTTGAAGTCGTCATAGACGAGGTGCTCATACATGTCGTCCGAGAAAATCCACACCTGCGGATGCTTCACCAGAACGTCTGTCAGTGCCTTCAGCTCGTCATGCGTATAGGCCGCACCCGAGGGATTCGAGGGCGAGTTGAAGATGAACCACTTTGTCTTCGGCGTGATCGCGGCTTCCAGCACTTCCGGACGCAGCTTGAAATTGTCTTCAAGCGTGGTCATGACCGGCACCGGCGTGCCACCGCAGAACTCGACAATATCGGGATAGCTCACCCAGTAGGGAGCGGGAATCAGCACTTCATCGCCAGCATCCACCGTGGCCACCAGTGCATTGAACAGCACCTGCTTGCCACCCGTGCCAACGGTCACCTGCGAAGGCTTGTAGTCGAGGTCATTATCGCGCTTGAACTTGGCGCAGATGGCCTTCTTCAGCTCCGGGATACCGTCCACAGCCGTATACTTCGTCTCACCACGCTGGATGGCGGCGATGGCGGCCTGCTTGATATTCTCCGGAGTATCGAAATCCGGCTCACCCGCGCTCAGGGCAATAATATCGCGACCAGTCGCTTTCAGCTCCCGCGCCTTGTTGGAGATGGCGATGGTAGGCGACGGGTTGATGCGCTTCAGCGCGGACGAAATGAGGCTCATGGCCTTGCTCGCTCCAGACGCACCCGCGTGCCGCAGCGGAGATTCCGCTTCTGGCTTCGGGCGCTAAATGTGACGTGAACAATACACCGGCCTTCCGGTGCGCGTGGACGATAGTGCAGCCGCCATTGCGGAACAAGACGCAAGTGACGGATAAGCACGGCATGGACCGGTTCGAAAATGCGGCTTCGGTGCATCCAGGGCTTGCACTTTTCCCCTGCTGCGGCCACATGCCCAAAACATGGGCGCTCTGGCGCAGGCCAATGCGCCACAAGCGGGGAGATGGATTCGGTGCTGACCCTCTATTCCTCGCAGTCTTCCGGCAACTCCTACAAGGTGCGCCTGCTGCTGGCGAAACTGCATCGCCCCTTCCATCTGGTGGAAGTGAACATCTTCTCTGGAGAAAACCGCACGCCGGAGTTTCTGGCGCGCAACCCGGAGGGGCGCGTGCCCCTGCTGGAAGTGGATGGACGTCACCTCTCCGAATCAAATGCCATTCTGTTTTATCTCGCGCGTGACACGCGATTCCTGCCGGATGACCCTCTGGACGTGGCGGAAGCCCTGCGCTGGATGTTCTTTGAGCAGAACAGCCACGAACCCGGCATAGCAGCCGCCCGCTTCTGGCTGAATCAAGTGCGAGGCGGACGTGACCTGCGCGCGCATGATGTGGATCGCTGGCTGGAGGAGGGTTACGCCGCCCTCAAGACCATGGAGCGCCATCTCTCCCACCATGATTTCTTTGTGGGCCACACGGCAAGCGTTGCGGACATTGCCCTCTATGCCCACACACACATGGCGGAAGAAGGGGAGTTCTCACTGGAAGGCTTCCCGGCTGTTCGCGCATGGCTGAGGCGAATGGCAGCCGAGCCGGACCATGTGGACATGGACTGGCGACCTGATGGCACATCTGAATAACGTGTACAGATCAAGCAAGCGTGAACAATCGCCCCATCATTGACACAATTGAGCAAATTGCAGCCCCCTGAGAGCCATAGTTCGAAAGCATTGTAAAAATGTCACTTGCAAGCGATTCGTTTTGACTTGCGTGTGATGTCGATATTTTCAGGAGAGAATATCATGCCAATGTTTCGCACTTTGTATCAGCCCATGCAGGAGCGTGACCTGCACACCAGTGGCCTGAACGTATGGACCGAGAGCAAGCCCGTGCGCCCTGTTGCGGACCCGGATACGCTTGCCCGTCTGGTTCAGGACCATAAAAGGGGTGATGCCATGGCACAGGCGGTATTAAGCCTTACGCTGATGCTGGCCATTGGCGCGGTTGCTGTCGTGCTGAGTGTCGAAGGCGCAGCCGCTGCCAGCCTGGCCGTGCGCGGCGTAATGGGAGATGCCGCAACATTCACCACCGTTGCCCTTGTCGGCGGCTCCCTGCTTGCGGCATGGGCCATATTGCGCCGTGTGGCTCAGCGCCCTGCCGCAGATCAGGACTGAGGAAGCTCAGTCCCTGCCCTCCCTGTAGGTCACCTCGCCATCCTCATCCTCTTCTTCAGTCACTGGAATGGCATATGAGCCGCTCAGCCAGCGGTTAAGATCAACATCTGCGCATCGCTTCGAGCAGAAGGGGCGATACTCCAGAGTGCCCGGCTTTGTGCATATGGGGCATGGGCGGCCCGTCAGGCCCACACTATCCGGGGTTTTGGTGGAGACGACTTCCGGTTTCCGGCTCATGATGCACTCTCCCTCCAGCCCGCGCGCACATCATAGCCCTGCCCGGCCAGAAGGCCCAGTGTCTCAAACATCGGCAGCCCCACCACGCCGCTGTAGGAACCGATGATTTTTTCGACGAAACTCCCGGCTATGCCCTGCACGGCATAGCCACCAGCCTTGCCGCGCCACTCACCACAGGCCAGATAGGCGATCAGTTCCTCATCCGAGAGGCGCTTGAAGCGCACTCGCGTTTCCACAAGGCGCGCGCGGGCATGCCCCTCCAGATCAACAACACAAACACCCGTATAGACACGGTGCGCCCGACCAGACAGCAGGCGCAGGCACGCCTCTGCCTCCTCCACCTGCTCCGCCTTGGGCAGAATGCGGCGACCAGCAGCCACCACCGTATCTGCAGCCAGAACCAGCGCAGGCTCTCCCTCTTGAAGCACCTGCGCGGCAACACACTCTGCCTTCTGTGTGGCAAGGCGCAGCGCAAGCTGGGGAGGCAGTTCACGCGGCAGGGGCGCTTCATCCAAATCTGCCGGCATCAGACGATCAGGCACAATGCCCACCTGCCTCAACAGGTCTGCCCTGCGCGGGGAGGCAGAAGCCAGAACCAGCTTCAGCTTTTCCATCACAATATTCACCTTGATCCAGCCCCTTGAAGCCTACCCCTGAATGAGAGGCTTGGGCTATTTCCTGTCCTCATCCGGCAGCAAAGATGGCTCTTCGGCCGCACTCTCCTCAATCGCCTCAATCATCTGTGCCCGACTGGCATGATGCCCGGCCAGATAACCGACGATGAGCAATTGCAGGAAGTGATAGATCATGATCGGCATGATGATGAGGGAAATCTCTGGCATCGCGCTGAACATGACGGTTGCCATCGGCAAACCTGTGGCCAGGGATTTCTTGGATGCACAGAAGGCCACCGCAATCGTATCGGCATGATTAAAGCGCCCAATGCGGCACACCACCAGCACCAGCGCATAAACCAGCGCAAACAACACCACCGAAACGACGGAGATCTCCACCAGCAGAAGCGGGCTTTGCTTGCTCCAGATTCCATCGGCCACGCTGTCACAGAAGGCATTGTAAACAATCGCCAGAATGACCAGGCGATCCGCCATTTTCACAATCGGCCGGTGGCGTTCAATGAAGGGCAGGATGAGCGGCCGCAGCAATTGCCCCACCACCAGAGGCAGAATGACGATGATCACCAGTTTTATGATGACATCGCGAATATCCATGCCCTCACCCGTGGCTTGCAGATACCACGCCATCAGGAGTGGCGTGACAAACACGCCGATCAGGCTGGAGATAGAGGCATTGAAGATCGCCACCGGCACATTCCCGCGCGCCAGTGAGGTCATGGCGACTGAGGATGAAACCGTGGACGGCAATACGGCCAGAAAGAAGAAGCCAATCAGCACCGCCTCGGGAAACATCCTCGCAAGCAAGGGCATGGACAGAACCACGACCAGCGGAAACAGGACGAAGGTGGAGAGTTGCACAATCAGGTGCAGTTCCCAGCGGGTCGCGCTTTCAAGCAGCTTTCGCGTGGAGAGCGATGCGCCATACAGGAAGAAGACGACAGCGATGCCCCAGCTTGCAGCCTTGTCGGCATGCAACACACCGCCGGTCACACCGGGCTGAGGCCACAGAAGGGCAAGGAGAACCACCACGCCCAGCGACGCAGTGAAGGGATCAATTCTGAAGCGGGAAAGCATTGGCTCAAACAAATCGGCGGGGACAGACACCACATGCCCGCGCGCCAGGGCGAGCCGGTGGTCAGGTTGAGTTCAGCATCCGCCAGTGCGACCTGCTGTGAACGCCGGGCGTGAAACCGGGCCGGAACAAACCAGCCGGAAAGCCCAAAGGATGAGAAAACGCAGCCATAAGACAGCGCCTTTTCCTGATCCGCTCTGGCCTCACTTGATCCGGCTTGCCACCAGACGTCAAGCCGGTACTGCGCCATATTCATCGGTGAAGGTAGGCGCGCACGCCTTCCTTCCTCTCATACAAGACCTGCCTCGGCCGCATCACGACCGGGGCAGGTTTCAAGACAACAGAAAAGACGGAATCAGGACTTTTCTTTCACATACCGTCCCGGTGCATCCTCAACCACGGCAAGGCGTCCACCGCCAACCGCGCGGGCCGGAACATCCTCGGGAGACAAGGCGCAGAACCAGTCGAACCAGTCCGGCCACCAGGAGCCGGGATGCTCCTGCGCACCCTCAACCCATGTGTCGAAATCGCCGCCCATCGGGCCATCGCTCCAGTACTGGTATTTGTTCCGCGCAGGCGGGTTGACCACACCGGCAATATGCCCCGAACCCGCCATCACATAACGCAGCGGCCCGGACATCAGGTTGGCCCCGACATAAACAGACTTGGCCGGAGCGATATGGTCTTCCTTTGTCGCAAGGGAATAGACAGGAATCCGCACCTTGCTCATGTCAATGCGAATGCCGCCAATCTCCGCCTCACCCTTGGAGATCCTGTTGTTGAGATAGCAGCTGCGCAGATAGAAGGAGTGGCCTGCGGCGGGCATCCGCGTGGAATCCGAATTCCAGTACAACAGGTCAAACGGGAACGGCGATTTCCCCTTGAGATAGTTGTTCACCACATAGGGCCAGATCAGGTCGTTCGAGCGCAGCAGATTGAATGAGCGGGCCATGTTGGAACCCTCAAGATAGCCCATTTCCTTCATTTTGCGCTCAATGGCGGAAACCTGCTCCTCGTCCACAAACACCTTGAGATCACCGGCATAGGTGAAATCAATCTGCGTGGTGAGGAAGGTCGTGGAGGCGATGCGGTCGTCTCCTGTCGCGGCCATATAACCGAGCGTGACCGAAAGCAGAGTGCCGCCAATGCAATAGCCCACGGCATGCACCTGTCGCTCACCAGATGCGATGGCGACAGCATCCAGAGCTGCCATCACGCCATCGCGCATATAGTCATCAAAGCCCTTTTCAGCCAACCGCGCATCCGGATTGACCCAGGAGATGATGAAGACCGTAAGCCCTTGGCCAACCAGCCATTTGATCAGGGATTTTTCCGGCGTCAGGTCAAGAATGTAAAACTTGTTGATCCATGGCGGAATGATGAGAACCGGGGTCTTCTTCACGGTCGGGGTTGTGGGCTCGTACTGAATGAGTTGGAGCAACTCGTTTTCGAACACCACCTTGCCCGGCGTTGTCGCCAGATTGACGCCAACTTCAAAGGCACTTGTATCCGTCTGGCGGATTTTCAGGTCGCCCTTGCCCTCCACCAGATCCTCGGTGAAGTTGCGCATGCCCTTCACGAGGTTCTCGCCAGACGAGCTGAATGTCTCGCGGATGATTTCGGGATTGGTCATTGCAAAGTTGGATGGCGAAACCGCATTGGCCACCTGTTTCACCAAAAACTCGGCCTTGTGCTTCACATGAGGGTCAAGGCCGCGGGCCTCTTCAACCATGTCCTCGGCCCAGTTTGATGTCACCAGATAGGTCTGCTTCAGGGCATCGAAAATAGGGCTGTTGTTCCAGCCCTCATCCTTGAAGCGGGCATCCTTCGGGTCGGGCTTGACCACCGGCTCAACCGGCTCTCCCGAAATTTTCTTCAGGGCATTCGACCATACAGACATATAGCCGGTCATGAGTTGGGTTTGCGCCTCCACAGTGCGCTGCGGGTCCGACATCCAGTATTCGGCAACATGCCCCACTGTTTTCAGGGCATCGGTCAGGTCGTCGGTAATATCATCCTTTTTCTCGCCGGCTTCACGCGGGGCAAGATAGGCCGCCATGGCCTTGCCACCCTCTTCCACAAGCTGGGCCAGATTATGGGCAAACGCCTCCATATCCAGTGCGCGCGCGCCTTCCCCGGTGCCTGCAGATGGCGCTGCGGATTCCGCGCGCCTCACCTTTTCCTCGGGGGCATGAGTTGACCTGCCGTCACCGGTCGTGCTGGTGCCTGTCGTTTTTTTATCCATAGAAGGCATTCCCCCATCCCCTCACACACATCATGCCGACATAAATACGGGCACGCCTTGTTCCCTGCGCCCGGTTTTGCGCATATTAACGTGCGAACCGATCCGGAGCGAGCCTCGCACAATTACGAGGTGCACTCCCCTTGCAGGGATAAACGATTGTTCATGTCCAACATGCGACCTGACACGCCCGCCTCTTCCAGTGCAATGCCATATGCGCCAGCTTATCCACACCGCATGGTGGAGAATAGACGGGCACGCCGTTTGGTTTGCACCATCGCCGCCATGCTGGCCATGGCTGGCCTTGCGGCATGTTCTAAGGAGGACGGCCTGAGCCTGCCTATGGCTCCGCACCCGAATGTGCCTGCCGTCACCCATGACAATTATCCGCATATCGGCACGAATGAAGACTCCGGGCGCAATATTCTTTACCCGTCCCAGCGCATTGCACTGGAAAGAAATATTGCCCGCACCGGCATTGAGCACAGCCGGAACCTTGAGCGAAGGCTGGAAGCCGAATCCGAAAATGCGCCCAACACGAATTAAGGGGCCTGTCTGCTGAAGACAGATCTTTTCATATTGGGTGCTTTTCCATTCACCGATCAGTGATAATAAGATTGACCGCCGCGCCGGAGAAACAGGATGCGCGGCTTTGGAGCCAAGAGATGACCACCGATTTCCACCGCATTCGCCGGCTGCCGCCCTACGTGTTCGAACAAGTGAACCGTGTGAAGGCAGCAGCCCGTAATGCCGGGGTGGATATCATCGACCTCGGCATGGGCAACCCGGACCTGCAGGCGCCGGACCATGTGCTGGAGAAGCTGAAGGAAACCATCGGCAAGCCGCGGACAGACCGCTACTCGGCCTCGAAGGGCATTCCCGGTCTGCGCCGGGCGCAGGCGGCCTATTATGAGCGCCGTTTCGGGGTGAAACTGAACCCGGATACCCAGATTGTCGCAACCCTTGGCTCCAAGGAAGGCTTCGCCAATATGGCGCAGGCCATTACCGCGCCGGGCGATGTGATTCTCGCGCCAGATCCTTCTTATCCCATCCACGCCTTTGGTTTTCTCATGGCCGGCGGCGTCATTCGTTCTGTGCCGGCAGAGCCGGGACCGGAATTCTTCCATGCCATGGAACGGGCAGTGAAGCACTCCATCCCCAAGCCGTTGGCTGTGGTCACCTGCTTCCCCTCCAACCCTACGGCTTTCGTGGCGGATCTGGACTTCTACAAGGATGTGATCGCGTTCGCGAAGAAGCATGAACTGATCGTGCTCTCCGATCTCGCCTATGCGGAACTGTATTTCGACAATAACCCGCCGCCCTCCATGCTTCAGGTGCCGGGTGCAATGGATGTGACGGTCGAGTTCACCTCCATGTCCAAGACCTATTCCATGGCTGGCTGGCGCATGGGCTTTGCCGTCGGTAACGAACGCCTCATTGCAGCGCTCGCACGTGTGAAATCCTATCTCGACTATGGTGCATTCACCCCCATTCAGGTTGCCGCAACAGCAGCCCTGAACGGCCCGCAGGATTATGTGTCCGAGATGCGGGAGACCTACAAGAAGCGTCGTGATGCACTGGTTGACAGCTTTGGCCGAACCGGTTGGGACGTGCCTGTTCCACGGGCCTCCATGTTCGCATGGGTGCCGATTCCCGAGCCTTTCCGCGAGATGGGTTCGGTGGAGTTTTCCAAGCTGCTTATTGAGCGGGCCGAGGTTGCTGTTGCGCCCGGCGTTGGCTTTGGTGAACAGGGCGAGGGCTTTGTGCGCATCGCTGTTGTGGAAAATGAGCAACGCATCCGTCAGGCAGCGCGCAATATCCGCCGCTTCTTCGAGCAGGTGGCGCCCTCCATGCATAATCTGCTCCCCATCAGCCCCACACGCTGATACATGCCAAACAGACAGAGTTGCCCGCACCAGCGGGCAGCTCTATTTTCAATGTGCGCATCCAGCCTGAATGGATGCGTGCCTGACCTGAGACGGAAGAACCGGTTCATTCCATGAGTGATCTGAAAGTTGGCCTTGCGGGCCTCGGCACTGTCGGGGCTTCGCTCATCCGTATGCTTGAGCGTCGTGAGGACGAACTCGCCGCCCGCACAGGACGATGCGTCAAGGTGGTGGCTGTTGCCGCCCGTGACCGGAGCCGTGATCGTGGCGTCGATCTCTCTGGAATGCAGTGGTATGATGACCCCGTTGCCATGGCCCAGAATGCGGACATTGATGTGTTCGTCGAACTCATGGGCGGTGAGGGTGACCCGGCCAGAGCCGCTGTAATAGCCGCGCTGGATGCGGGTCGTCCTGTCGTTACAGCCAACAAGGCCCTGCTTGCCAAATGGGGGCTGGAACTTGCGCGGCACGCCGAGGCAAGTGGTGCCGGGCTGTATTTTGAGGCGGCTGTTGCCGGTGGAATTCCCATCGTCAAAACCCTTCGGGAAGCGCTGCTGGGCAACCGGATTGCCCGTGTCTCAGGCATTCTCAACGGCACCTGCAACTATATTCTCACCCGCATGGCGGATGAAAAGCTCTCCTTTGACGACTGCCTCGCCGCCGCACAGCGCCTTGGCTATGCAGAGGCCGACCCGAGTTTTGATATTGACGGGTTCGATACCGCCCACAAGCTGGCTATCCTCACATCTCTGGCCTTCGGCACGCGGGTTGATGCTGATTCCATCTATGTCGAGGGCATTCGCCAGCTCACGCTGGAAGACCTAGAGGCTGCCGATGACCTTGGCTACAAGGTGAAGCTTCTCGGTGTGGCCCTGCGTACCGATACGGGTATCGAGCAGCGCGTGCATCCCACCATGGTGCCGAAGCACTGGCCCATAGCCCAGGTTTCGGCTGTCACCAATGCGGTGGCGGTGGATGGGGATGCGGTTGCGCTAACCCTTGTTGGCCCCGGCGCCGGTGGCGATGCGACGGCCTCTGCCGTGTTCGCCGATATTGCGGATATCGCCCGTGGCAATCAGGGTTATGCCTTTGGCCTGCCCGTGGCTGAACTGGCCAAGCCTGAGCGCGCGCCCATGCGCCACCATGAAGGCGGCTATTACATTCGTCTTTCTGTGGTGAACAAGCCGGGCACGGCAGCCACCATTGCCCGCTGCATGGCCGATGAGGGCATTTCGCTTGAATCCATCATGCAACACCGTCCGGCGGATGACGCGCACACTCGTGCCCAGCCAACAGCGCGTGTCATTCTCATCACCTATGCCACCTCCGAGCAGGCCGTGCGCCGGGCCATTGCCGCCATTGAGGCCGATGGCGTCATCGCTTCCCTGCCGCAGGTGATCCGCATCGAAAAGGACTGACAGCATGTGCGCTGACCGGACGCCCCTGGCACTGGACCGCCGCCTCGCACTGGAACTGGTGCAGATCACAGAGCGCAGCGCTGTCGCTGCGGCTCGCCTGCGTGGTCGCGGCGATGAACAGTCTGCCGAACTTGCGGCCGCCAGCATCTGTCATCGCGAACTCGCCCGCGCCTCACTCTCCGGCATCATCATCATTGGTGAAGGCATGGAGGGAGAGGTTGAGCATCTGTATGTGGGCGAGGAAATCGGTCTGGGTGGCAACCCGGTTGATATTGCTGTGGAGCCACTGGAAGGCACCACCTTGTGCGCCAAGAATATGGAAGGCTCCATATCACTGGTTGCCATTGCCGAGCGCGGCTCCCTGCTGAAGGTGCCGCAGGTCTATATGGAAAAGCTGGCCATTGGCCCCGGCTTTCCGGAAGGCATCGTCTCGCTTTCCCGCTCACCTGAAGAAAATGTACAGGCTTTGGCCGAGGCCAAGGGCGTTCCTGCATCCGAAATCACGGCCCTGATTCTGGATCGTCCCCGCCATGCCGGCCTCGTGGATGCGGTACGCCGCACCGGTGCCGCTATCAAGCTCATCACGGATGGTGATGTCGCGGGTGTCATCCACACCACCAATCCGCAGGAAAGCGGAATTGATATTTATCTGGGTCTTGGCGGTGCATCAGAGGGCATTCTGGCTGCCGCCGCCCTGCGCTGCATTGGCGGGCAGATGGAAGGCCGGCTGGTTCTGGATAGCGAAGACAAGCGTCGGCAGGCCCGCGCCCTTGGCATCAAGGACCCGGATCGCATCTACCGCCTCGAAGACATGGTGCAGGCTGATTGCATCGTGGCCGCAACAGGCGTGACAGACGGCGCCCTGCTCAAGGGCGTGCGTTTCGGGCGGGATGTGATCGAAACCGATACCGTGGTATTGCGCGCCTCTACCGGCACGGTTCGGCGCATTTCAACGCAGCATCGGGATTTCCGCAAGTTCCATTTCAACGGCTGAACCACGCACCACGGCCTCCCGTTATAGAAGTCCACATCACGAAGTTCTGGCATCGTCCGCTCCCCGATATGGTGTAGGATCGGGAAAACAGGAAGCGCCATACGCTGCCCGCCTCCCCTGTGATGCTGGAGCCTGCATGGATCATTTGATCTTCCGCCTCGCTGTCTCCCTCGCCATTGGCCTGCTGGTCGGGCTGGAACGTGGCTGGCGTGAGCGGGGTGAGCCGGCAGGAAGTCGCACCGCCGGTATTCGTACCTATGCCCTGTGCGGCCTGCTGGGCGGTGTTTCCGCAGAACTGACGCGGGAACTGGAAAATCCCGTATTTTTGGTTGCAACCGGCATTGTCTATTCAGCCATTTTCGCGGCATTCAAATATCGCGAAATGGTGCGAGATAATGACTACTCCCTCACCAGCCTCATTGCCGCGCTGCTGGTTTTCGGCCTTGGCGCACTGGCTGTTCTGGGAGAAACCGCAGCAGCCGGGGCAGCCGCAATTGCCACAACAGGCCTGCTGGCCGCCCGTGATCGCCTCCACGGTCTGGTCCACAACATGACATGGCCAGAATTGCGCTCGGCCCTGCTGCTGCTGGGCATGACGGTCATCGTTCTACCGCTTCTGCCCAACCACACCATAGACCCATATAACAGCATCAATCCCCGCCAGATCTGGCTGTTTATGGTGCTCACAGCCAGCATCTCGTTTGCAGGTTATGTGGCAGTAAAGATTGCAGGGCCCGACAAAGGCATTCTCTTCAGCGCACTGGGTGGAGCGCTGGTATCTTCCACAGCGGTCACAATTGCCTTTGCCCGTCGCTCCGGGCTGGGAGAGGCCCCCGGCCTGCTGGCGGGAGGAGCCGCTCTCGCCGCCATGGTTTCACTGCTGCGGGTGATGATCATTTGCGCGATTGTAGCCCCTGCATTGCTGGAACCTCTTTTGCCACCGGCACTGGCGGCGGCTGCCATTTTCGGCATTGGCGGCCTCCTGCTGATGCGCCACGGCACGCAATCTGCGTGTGAGGATTGCGTCGGCAACCCGTTCGAGTTCGGGCCGCTGCTCGCCTTTGCTGGCATGTTCGGCCTTGTTTCGGCCTTCAGTGGCTTTCTGCTCCATACAGTTGGGCCACAAAGCCTTTATCTGGTGAGTGCCGTGGCTGGCATTGTCGATGTGGACGTTCCCGCCCTGAATGCCGCCCGCCTTGCCGGCACCGCCCTTCCGCTGGAAAGCGCGGCCCAGTGCATTCTTATTGCCATTGGCATGAATGCGGTCGGGCGCGTGGGCTTTGCAGCGGCTGCGGGCACCTCCGCCTTTTCCCTGCGGCTGGGTGGCATCACTGGCGCAGCCATTCTGACTGGCTTTGCATGTGTGGTACTGGTGCATGGCATTTAGCCCCCATCTCCGGATGCCTGAAATGCTTCAGCGATGCGGGGCTGCTTATTCTTCATCCGCACCGGTACCCACTTCGCTCAAAAATGCTTTAAAAGCGCCGTGATGACCCAGACTGCCCAACGCTCTTTCCTCAATGTCTCTCATTCCGTCACCGGTCGCATGTGGCAGGAGCGGTTGAACCTGCGCGCCGCACAAACCAGCGTCGCCATGGTGCAGCGCTATGGTGTGAGCGAACTTCTGGCCCGTGTTCTGGCCGCCCGTGATGTCGAGCTGGAAGATGTCGCGCATTATCTCGACCCCACCATACGCGACCTGCTGCCAGACCCGGATACGCTGACAGACATGGACAAGGCCGTTGCACGCCTTGCCACAGCCGTTGAGCGACAGGAAAAGGTCGCAGTTTTTGGCGATTATGATGTGGACGGTGCCTGCTCCACCGCCCTGATGGTGGAAATGCTGCGTGCCAGTGGGCTGGATCCGCTTTTCCATATCCCGGATCGCATCTTCGAGGGCTATGGCCCCAATGTCCCGGCCATTGAACAGCTCGCGGCACAAGGTGTGCGCCTGCTGGTGACTGTAGATTGCGGCACCACCTCCTCCGCTCCGCTTGAGGCGGCTGAACGGCTGGGCATGGATGTGGTGGTGATTGACCACCATCAGGCCAATGAAACCCTTCCGCCTGCCGAGGCAATCGTAAACCCCAACCGGGAGGATGACCTCTCCGGCCTTGGGCATCTGTGCGCGGCTGGCCTGACTTTTATCACGGCTGTGGGGCTGTTGCGTGAGCTGCGCACGCGCGGCCATTTCAACACCGCCCGCCCCGCGCCAGACCTTCTTTCCGCACTGGACCTCGTCGCCCTGGCAACGGTTGCAGATGTGGTACCCTTGCGGGGGCTGAACCGTGCCTTTGTCACAAAGGGACTGATGACCCTTCGCCAGAGGCGTCGTCCGGGCCTGACCGCACTGATGGATGTCGCGCGGATGGATGGGCCGCCCCGCCCGTTCCATCTCGGCTTTCTCCTTGGTCCGCGCATCAATGCGGGTGGGCGCATCGGCGATGCAACACTGGGCACACGCCTGCTCATCACGCAGGACCCCGTGGAAGCGCAGATTATTGCCACGGAACTGGACCGGCTGAATGCCGAACGACAGGAAGTGGAACGCAACATCGTTGCTGCAGCCGAGAGCGAAGCCGAAGCTGCGCTGGGCCTTGGCAACGAGGCCAGTGCAATTGTGGTGAGTGGTTCTGGCTGGCACCCTGGCGTGGTGGGGCTGGTGGCCTCACGCCTGAAAGAGCGCTTCCAGCGCCCGGCTTTTGCCATTGCCTTCACAGGCAATACCGGCACCGGATCTGGCCGCTCCATTCCCGGTGTTGATCTGGGCAAGGCCGTGCGTGAAGCGGTAGACAATGGAATGCTGCTGAAAGGCGGGGGGCACGCCATGGCGGCGGGCCTCACCGTGGAGCGAACGCGGCTGGGAGACCTGCGCGCCCATTTGGAAACCCGGCTGGCAGATGATGTGGAAAAAGCGCGGGCACAGGGCGCACTTTCCATAGATGGTGCCCTCACTGCGGGTGGCGCAACATCGGCTCTGGTTGAGAACATCTCTCGGGCCGGCCCCTTTGGTGCTGGCAATTCCGAGCCGGTATTTGCCTTTCCCAATCATCGCATCAGCTATGCCGAGGCTTTCGGTGCGGGGCATGTCCGCGCCCGCATCACCGCTGGCGATGGCAGCACCCTGAAAGTGATTGCCTTTCGCGTGGCGGAGGAACCACTGGGCCGCGCCCTTCTGGCGGGACGCAACCGCCCCATGCATGTGGCCGGGGCACTGGAACTCGAAAGCTGGCGTGGGGAAACCCGTGTCGCCCTTCGATTGAAAGACCTTGCGGAGACGAGTTGAAATACATTTGCCTTCCAGTCGTCACAACCGCGTGCCCACTGCGCGCGAAAAGGTTATAAGCCACACAGAAGATGCATCACGGTGAGTTCCTCACCGGCTGGTGCAAAATCCAAGCGAACCGGGTGAAGCCGATACAGCTTCAACCCCGGCCGATTCCAAGCCAATGAGGGGCAGCGTATGTTTTCTTCGCTTATCGCTCAGATCAGCCAGAAATTCGGCCTTAGCGCCGCTCAGGCTGAAACTGTCATCCGCGCCGTGCTCGGCTTTCTCGACAAGGCGCCGCAGGGTTTGAGCGCTGTGGTGGAGCAGGTGAAGGCCGCTGGCCTTTCCGGCTCGCCCGAGAGTTGGGCTTCAGCCACCGGGCCGGTACTGGATGCAGACGGGGCGAGCAAGATCTTCGGATCAGTTGCGGTTGCAGCCATTTCCAATGCCTTGCAGGGCGCCCCCCAGCAGGCGGCATCTGCCATCGGCTATGCCTTGCCAAAAGTGCTCGGCCTGCTCAGCGACCACGGCAATATGCCGGCTGCACTGCCGGATGCCGCCCTCTCTTTCCTTAAGAGCGGCACCCTTCCTCCCGGCTTGCCATCTGATTATCTGGTGAAATCCAAGCTGGCCGACTGGGCTTTGCGCGGCGTCATTCTGGCCGCCGGTGTTGGTGCGCTGCTGTGGCTCACACCCTGGAATCAGCTGCAATCCTCCTCTGATGGAGCGGCTGAAAAAGCAACCAAGGCGACACCTCCGGCCGCAGGGCATGCAGCCGTTGCCCCACAAAATCAGCCTGCCCCGCATAAGCCTGCTGAAAGCAAGCCTGTTCCGGCTGCGGCAACCCCTGCCAAGCCAGCTCACGCTCCAGCCCATGCGCAGCCTGTACTGGCAAAAACGGCCCCTGCAACCACAGCAGCCGCGCCCCAGACACCGCAGGCTGCACCTGTCACCACCCCTGCTCCCACCAGCCCGGCCCGCCTTTCTCTCAAGGAGAAGGACGGCGTTCTGGTTTATGAAGGCGTGGTGGTGGATGAGGAAAGCCGCAGGAACCTGCTTGCCTCGCTCGTCGCCATTTATGGTGCAGACCGTATTCAGGGCAATGTAAAGGTAGACCCGAATACCGCCCCTGCCCCCTGGCTGCCGAACCTGAACGGGCAGCTGACCGCCCTGAAGTTCCCCGGTCTGGATGCCCAGTTTGAAGGCAGCCACCTGAAGGTGAACAGCTTGCCGGCCGGGACAGACCGCGAGGCGCTGCTGGGTGCCCTGCGCCAGTCTTTCGCCTCCGGGTCAGTCACTCTTCCTGCTGCCGCTCAACCAGTTGCAGACCGCCCGGCCCGCCTTTCCCTTCGTGAGCTCGGCAACAAGATCATCTATAGCGGGGCAGTACCTGATGCGGCCTCCGCTGGCGCAATCAAGCAGACTCTTGCCTCTGTCTTCGGCGCAGACAATGTGGCCGGTGATGTCTCTGTAGACCCGCGCTATCAGGCACCCGGCTGGCTTTCAAAGCTTGGCGAGTTTCTGGGGCTGGTCAAGAGCCCGGGCCTGAATGTTGTGCTGGATGGAGCGGATGTGGATATTCGCGCCATTTCCCCAGGCGTGGATCGCACCTCCCTGCTTGAAAAGCTGAAAGCCCTGTTTGGTGGGGATGTTGCAGTTGCCCTGCCCAACCTCTCCACGCCGCGCCTTTCCGCTGAAAATGCCCTGAGCAATCTGAATGCGCTTCAGTCAGGCTATCGCGGTAAAGATGTGACGAATACGCTGAATCAGGTTGCAATTGAATTTGAAACCGGCAGCGCAACCGTTCCGGCAAGTGGTCGCGCGGTGATCCTCAAGGCTGCGGAATTGATCAAGGCGCTGCCACAGGGGGCACGAATCTCCATTGAAGGCTACACCGATAATGTTGGTGCAGTTGAGATGAACCAGACACTCTCCCAGAACCGTGCGGATGCAGTCAAGGCCATTATGGTGGAAGTCGGCGTACCGGCAGATGACATCACCGCTGCAGGCTATGGCGATGCCAACCCGGTGGACACCAATGAAACGCCGGAAGGCCGCGCTCATAACCGCCGCATTACCTATGAAGTACAAGTGCGCTGAGATTTGGCACTGAATATCCCTCGGGCGAACCATTCGCCTGAGGGGTATCACTCAAGAAAAAAGGGGCGCCCCGAAATGGAGCGCCCCTTTTTCTTTGGAAATCTGAAAGCCCCCATCAGGGCATCAGTGCAACCTGCTCAAGACCAGATGTTTCAGGGAAACCCATCACCAAATTCATATTCTGCACGGCCTGCCCGGATGCCCCCTTCACCAGATTATCAATGGTGGAGAGGATCACGGCACGACCCTGCACCCGGTCTGCCACAACGCCAATGAACACATTATTGGAACCGCGCACATGACGAGACTGGGGCACCTGCCCAAAAGGCAGCACAGTCACGAACTTTTCGCCCTTGTAGAAGCTTGAAAGAATTGCGTGGAGGTCTTCCGCTTTCCCGCCCGTTGTACGCACATAGATGCTGGCATAAATTCCACGGTTCATGGGCACCAAATGAGGCACAAAGACAGGAACCACAGGCCGCCCGGCCGCCTTGGAATATTCCTGATCCAGTTCACCCATATGGCGGTGCGAGCCAACTGAATAGGCATGAATGCCCTCTGAAACCTCAGAGAACAGCATGGCCTCCTTGGCAGCGCGCCCGGCACCGGACATGCCGGTCTTGGAATCCACCACAATGCTTTCAGGATCGATAGCGCCAGCTTCCAGCAACGGCACAATAGGCAAAATAGCCGTCGTGGTATGGCAACCGGGATTGGCGACAAGCCGCGCCTTGCGGATCTCATCCCGGTAGATCTCCACCAGACCAAAAGCCGCTTCCTGTTGCAGGTCCAGCGCGGCATGTGGGTGGCCATACCACTGTTCATACGCGCCCGCGTCTTTCAGGCGGAAATCAGCAGAAAGATCCACCACCTTCACATGCGCATTGTTATCGAGCAGGTTCTTGATCACCGTCTGCGTTGTACCGTGGGGCAGAGCACAGAAAACCAGATCAATATTGGAAAAATCAACCTCACTGATTGATACCAGCCGGGGCAGATCATAGGGGGTAAACTGCGGGAAAACCTCGGCCATGGTCTGGCCGGCCTTCCGGTCTGCCGTTAGCGCCACAATCTCCACAGAGGGATGGCGCAGCAGCAGGCGCACCAGTTCCGCGCCGGTATAACCAGAAGCGCCAAGAACTGCGATTTTCGCCTTTGCGTCCGCCATCGTCTTTTCTCCATTCACCGCCATTTGCGGGGCTACGCCTTATAGACCCAAGCTTCTACACTCTTCGCGCGGCATGGGAAAGGCACAACACACCCATCCACATGTTTCTATTTTGTTCTTATTTTGACTCTGTTTTCGGGCACTTTCATGCCAGAGTAGCGGAAATACTGAACCGATTCTCTGTGCGACAATGTGTGCTTGTTAAGGTTCGCGTGTCAGGTTTCCTGTGTCCGCAAAGGGCCATGAGCCAGTTTGCGCATTTTATGTCTATCCTTATTCCGGCTTTTGAGGCCCATGTCCCTGCCTGAAGATCTTTTCGCTGCCCCCACTTCGGCACCCAAGACCAAAGCCAAGAACAAGGCAGCGGTGAGCGTGCCGACCATGGCGACCGATTATACCGCTGCCCATATTGAGGTGCTGGAGGGGCTGGAACCTGTGCGCCGCCGCCCCGGCATGTATATCGGCGGAACAGATTCCAAGGCCTTGCATCACCTGTTTGCCGAGGTGGTGGACAATGCGATGGACGAGGCGGTGGCTGGCCACGCCACTTTCATTGAAGTGCATCTGGCTTCAGACGGCTCCCTGACAGTGTCGGACAATGGCCGCGGCATTCCTGTGGAGGAGCACCCCAAGTTTCCGGGCAAGTCCGCGCTTGAGGTCATCATGACCACGCTGCATGCGGGCGGAAAATTTGACAGCCAGGTTTATGAAACATCCGGCGGCCTGCACGGTGTAGGCATTTCTGTCGTGAATGCGCTTTCAGATGTGCTGGAAGTGGAGGTTGCGCGGAACCAGACCCTCTATCGCCAGTGCTTTTCCCGTGGCCTGCCGCTTGGGCCGCTGGAAGAGGTTGGGCGGATCAACAACCGGCGTGGCACCCGTGTACGCTTTCATCCGGATGCCGAGATTTTTGGTGAGGATGCGCATTTTGATCCGGCGCGCGTGTTCCGCATGGCGCGTTCAAAGGCCTATCTGTTTGGCGGTGTTGAAGTACGCTGGTCCTGTGATCCCACCCTGCTGAAGGGCGTGGACGGCATTCCGGAGAAGACCGTCTTCCGCTTTCCGAATGGGTTGAAAGACTATCTCGCCATTGAGATCGAAGGGCGCACACTGGTGCACCCGGATATTTTTGCAGGCCGCATTCAAAAAACGGGCGGACACGGCTCCGTGGAATGGGCCGTGGCATGGCTGGCGGATGGAGATGGCAGCGTTTCCTCCTACTGCAACACCATTCCCACGCCTGATGGCGGCACCCATGAAAACGGCCTGCGGGCTGTGCTGCTCAAGGGCCTGCGCGACCATGCCGAGCGCTCTGGCGTTGGCAAGCGCGGCAGCGTCATCACGGGTGATGACGTGATGGTGGGGTGCGCGGCCATGCTCTCCGTGTTTGTGCGCGAGCCGGAGTTTCAGGGCCAGACCAAGGACCGCCTTGCCACAACGGAAGCCGCACGCATTGTGGAAAGTGCGCTGCGTGACCCGTTCGATCACTGGCTGGCCGCCAATCCGGCTCACGCAACCCGCCTTCTCGACCATGTGATTGATCGCGCGGAAGAGCGGTTGCGGCGCAAGCAGGAAAAAGAGGTTGCCCGCAAGACAGCCGTGCGCAAACTGCGCCTGCCCGGCAAGTTGGCGGACTGCTCCAATACGGATGCAGCAGGCTCCGAGCTTTTTATCGTGGAGGGAGACTCGGCCGGAGGCTCTGCCAAACAGGCGCGAGACCGCAAGACACAGGCGGTGTTGCCGCTGCGCGGCAAAATCCTCAATGTGGCCAGCGCCGGACGCGACAAGCTGGCACAAAACCAGCAACTGACAGATCTGGGGCAGGCACTGGGCTGCGGCACACTCAGTCATTACCGTGATGCGGACCTACGCTATGAGAAGGTCATCATCATGACCGATGCCGATGTGGATGGTGCCCACATCGCCTCCCTGCTGGTCACCTTCTTCTTCCGCCAGATGCCCAGGCTGATTGAAGATGGCCATCTGTTTCTTGCAGTGCCGCCACTCTACCGCATCACACAAGGTGCCAAGACCTTGTATGCGCGCGATGATGCCCACAAGGAGCAACTGCTGAAGAAGGAGTTCTCCGCCAAGGGCAAGATTGATGTGGGTCGCTTCAAGGGACTGGGAGAGATGATGCCGGCCCAACTGAAGGAAACCACCATGAGCCCGCTGACCCGCACCCTCCAGAAGGTCAGCATTGCGGATGCGGAAGCCGCTGCAACGGCAGATCTCGTGGAGCGCCTGATGGGCAACAAACCAGAAGCTCGC
Source organism: Xanthobacter sp. (assembly GCA_034676585.1). Classification (GTDB taxonomy): domain Bacteria; phylum Pseudomonadota; class Alphaproteobacteria; order Rhizobiales; family Xanthobacteraceae; genus Xanthobacter. Next base: position 108,465 of record JAUCBY010000002.1, read on the forward strand.
TTCGTCTTCATTACTGAGCATGCAGCCTTTGCGGATGAGGAACTTCTGGATATCTGAGTCTGGCTGACCTGTGGCCATGATCTGAGAGTGCGGGCCGGCTGAACCTGCCATCGGCATGAGATGAAACCTCAGTCCGGCAGGTACCGCACGTCGGCACAGCCGTCATAAAACTCATTCGGCCTTGCGCCAGATAAAGAAATGCCCGGTCCACGCATTCTGTGAACCGGGCATTGATCTAAAACACACAACCCATAACTGCAAGAAACCTCAGTCCTGCCCCAGCCGCCCCTCCAGCGCAGCATAGAGCGGGTTATCCGAGGCAAAGACATATTCCAGAGGCGCAACAGTAACCATGCTGGCACCTCTCTCGCGCAGGAAAATAGTCAGTCCATGCAGTGTGTTGGGCGGGCAATGCAGGGTCAGCATGCCCGAAGATGTCGGCCCGCCAAACGGGGCGACACAACGAAAGCGCGCCACTGCCTCCGCAACCAGTGCATCATCCAGCCCCACGCAACGGGTACGCACCTCCCGCATGGTACGGGCACGCTTTTCAGCGCCCAGCCTGTCAAACATCGCCCGTGCCGCAGCGCGTGTCGCCTCTGGCCACTCGGCAGTGAGAGAAGCCACAAGATTGGCCTGGGATTTCAGGATCACCCCGTCATCCACAACCTTCAGCCCGTTCGCTGTAAGAGTTGCACCAGTGGAGGTAATATCCACGATCAGCTCAGCCGTGCCAGCAGCAGGCGTGCCCTCGGTTGCCCCCGCGCTCTCCACGATACGGTAATCAATGATGCCATGGCGGGCAAAGAAGCTGCGGGTGAGGTTCACATATTTGGTGGCGACGCGAATACGGCGTCCCGTACGACCATGGAAGTGGCTGGCCACATCATCCAGATCCTCCATCGTGCGCACGTCAATCCATGCCTGGGGGACAGCCACAACCACATCGGCATGGCCAAACCCCAACGCCTCCAGCAGCATCACACGGCTGTCCGCATCACGGATATTCTCGCAGACCAAATCTTCGCCTGTCACGCCGATATGCGCAGTGCCGGCGGCCAGCGCCCCGGCGATCTCGGAAGCTGACAGATAGGCAACCTCCACATTCTCCACGCCATCCAGCGCGCCACGATATTCGCGGGCACCACGCGATTGCTTCAGCGGCATACCCGCACGGGAGAAATAGGCGTGTACATTTTCCTGCAACCGCCCCTTGGACGGCACGGCCAAAATCAACGGCTCTTTGCTCATTGTGCGGCATCCATCTTGGGCGTGTTCACAGAGGCGAGGCGCTCCAGCCAGGCAGAAAGACCAATGCCCGGAATAGCGCCCGGTGCCCCAAGGCGCGTCAGCAGCTTGTCATAGCGTCCGCCAGCCACCAGCGGGCCGTGCATCCGCGCCTGCGGATCATGCAACTCAAACACCACGCCGCTGTAATAATCCAGAGAGCGGCCAAAGGCTGTAGAGAACTGGACATGCGCCAGATCCACCCCCAGCGCGGTGAGGAAACCGGAGCGCTGGTCAAAGGCATCCAGTGCATTGGAAAGATCAATGCCTGCCTCCTGCGCCAGTTCACGCACCTGCGCGGATGCCTCATCCGGCACACCGGAAATGGTGAGATAACGCGAAAGAATATCAGCGGCCTCATCTGAAACGCCGCCGGCATCCAGCTCTGCCTGTTCCAGAAAGCGCTCGGCAATTTCCGTAACCGAGCGACCGCCCACAGTGGAAATTCCGGCAATGGACAGCAGATCTGAAATCAGGGCGCGGGCGGCATCCGGGTCTGCCCCATTCAGCGCAGCCAGCACACCGGCATGGCGGGCCTCGCCCTTGTCTTCCATCTTGCTGCGACCAAAATCCGGCTCGATCCGCCCCTGCCCGAAATCCTTCATCAGGCGGCGGCGCTGGGCGGGTGCCAGTGGCAGGGCTTCCAGCAGGGCTGCAAACAGCCCCACATCCCCAAGGCGAATATCCGGAGACGGCAGGCCATAGATTGCGCAGACCTCAAGGCCGAGCGCGATCATTTCCGCATCTGCCGCCTGAAGATCCGTGCGGCCAAAAGATTCGACGCCAGCCTGCCGGAATTCCCCCTGCCCCTCGCCACGAAAGCGGAATACGGAGCCGAGATAGCTCACCATCGCCGGCAACGGCATCTTGTGCTCCAGCACCGTGCGCGCAACAGGAATGGTCAGGTCTGGCCGCAAGCACAATTCGCGCCCTTCCGCATCGGTGGTGAAGAACATGCGGCGGCGGATAGATTCGCCGGACAGGTCCAGAAACACGTCTGCAGGCTGAAGCACCGGTGGATGGACGCGCGTAAACCCCGCCACATCAAAGCGCGCAATCAGCGCTTCTTCCAGAAGGTGAGGGTCGTGCGAGAGAGCAGGCGCGGGTGCCGCGGCATTCATGGCTTCATCTTCCATGGGGATTTTGCGTTCAGCTTCTAGCAAAGCCAGCCGCTTTGGGCCACCCCGCAGACACTTTCTGCGGCATTCAGCGTGAATTGACACGCTCTCCACAGCCACGGGCTTAATGCCAGCGCCTTGCTCGTCTATGCTATGCGCCAAACCAGCCGGAGGAAGAGATGGCCGATTTCGAGACAGGCGCTGCTCAAACCAGTGCAAAGGCCAAGGCTAAAAGCATTGATGTGAAGACCCTGAGTTTCGAGCAGGCGCTGGATGAACTGGAAACCATTGTGGCCAGCCTTGAGGCAGGCAATGTGCCGCTGGAACAGTCCATCTCCATTTATGAGCGCGGAGAAGCCCTCAAGGCCCGTTGCGAAACCCTGTTAAGGGCGGCGGAAGCCCGCGTGGAAACCATCACGCGCGGTGCAGATGGCACGCCCGCCGGAACAGCCCCTCTTGATCCGCAAGACTGAAAATGCCCTGCCCTGTCTCAATGCAGGGCAGGCGGAATGTCCACCCCAAGTGCCCGGAACAGGACCACGGGAGGGGCCCAAACAGGCCCTGCCCTTCTCCCCGCACTGCTGGGGTGGGGCGGCACAAAACAGAACAGGGCACGGCCGAATCGAAAACCTGATGGCCGTGCCTTTTATTCTGTAAGCGTCAGTAGATACCCGGAATGACGCGCTTGGTGCGGCGCATATAGGCATCATACTCAGCGCCGAAGGCCTCCCGCATCATCTGCTCCTCGCGCCCGACGCGGAAGAAAAACAGAATGCCAAAGCCGATCAGACCCGCAGGGCCTGCCACATAATTCGGCAGCAGCAGAAGCTGGGCCAACGCCCACAGGAAAAAGGCGGAATACATGGGGTGGCGCACCTGCCCATATATGCCGTCTGTCACCAGCTTGTGCTGTTCCTTGATTTCAAGCGTCACGGACCAGTCCCGGCCAATGGCCTTGTGCGTGGCCCAGAACAGCCACAGCGCGCAGATAAAGACAAGGATGCCAAGCGCCACCTGCACCGTGGAGATGGAATAAGAGGCGCCCGCCGGCCAACCTGTAGCGGCATAGATAGCCGGCACCACGCCAAGCCCGAGTGTGGAAACGGTCAGCAGCGTCATATCCCGCAGATTACGGTGGCGTGCATCCTTCACGCTTTGCCGCCGTGCTTTGCGCTGAAAGGGAATGCGCATCACATACCAGGCCATCACGCCTATAGCCCAGGCGATTTTGGAAATGGCGAGAAGGCTCATTGAAAGTCCTTGAACATGAAAACAGGCATAGGGCGGGCGCACAGGCCCGTTTCATCGATTAACGCTGCGGAAGCAATAAAAGGGGATGGCCAACAGATGCAACCCCAACTCATTCCTCCTCTTCAGGAGAAACCCTGCGTGGGCGCAATGCACCATCCTCGGTGACGAAATCCATCAACCCACTTGTTTTGGCTGCCAACTGTTCAAACAGCACCGGGCCATAAGCATAGGCGTTGAAATCATGGCAGGCACGCTTGTCACTCGCAAGGAAGCACTGGCAGTGCAGGCGCATAATATCAAGCCGAAAGCGATGATACGCTTCCGCAGACAGCATATCGGCAATTGCAGCATGCCGAATGAGGGGACGGGCGGAAAAATCACCGGGCACAGTATTGGTGTCGGCAATCTCTGCCACTGACAGGGTAACCGGATTGACCTTGTAAAAGCTGACAATATCATCGCGGGACTGGACTTCCAGCCAGCCAATCCAGCTTGCCGCCGCCACCTCGTCTGCCGCAGCCCGCAAACGCACTCCGGCCGGATTCAGGGCGAACTTGACCGTTGTGCTGCCCAGTGTGAGCAACCGCACAGGTATTTTTCGGCCGAAATCCGGATCAATCTTCAATGCTGCGGCAACAGCGCTCACCACATGCATGGCGCCAAGGCTATGGCCGGCAATGACAATCTCGTCTATTTCGCCCGCACGCTCGATATCCACCAGCCGTTGCCCGAACGCGCGCACACGCGCATCCACGTCCGGGTGTCGCTCCTGCGCGTAATCCACAGAGAACTCGGCCAGATCAAGTGACTGCTGCAACCGCAGGCGTCGCCCCGGCCAGCGCATCAGGCCCAGCCCACAGAGGACCCCACCAAGCCCCCCCAACAGGGTCGCCAGCATACCGCCCAGATGCGGCGCGAGCCAATATCCGATGGCAAAACCAATCCCCGCTGCCGCCATCCAAATGAGGAACAGCACGAGATAGGTCAGTAGAAAAAACAGGGCATAGCGCCGGCTGAGTCCGAAATAGCCCCGCAGGGTGCCGCTGGTGAGCATATCCACCAGCGCCCGCACGGACCCTTTCACATGAGACCAGACCGAACGCTTCATATCTGCGCGGACCAGATCATCCCATGCCAGCACTTCAAAGGTGGTTTGGGTGGTCCAGTCCGGCCCTTCAGCCTCAACGTGCCAGAGCGCGCCGGTTATCGTCTGTTCGGGCTGTTCCTCACGCACATGCGTCCTGAAAGCCCAATTGGAAGCAAACCGATGCATTTCACGGGTAAAGACCCGGAAATGCCCGTCCACTGCCATGGGGTGGTATCCCGCCACAAAGAAGACATGGCGGCTTTGTGCGCGCCACGCGCGGCCCTTCTGCATGGACTGCCTTCTAGCGAAGAGCGCGCGGCTTGACCAGATCATCATGGTTCAGATGCACCATGCATCAAGACCATTCTGCGCACCTTCTCCACAGAGCGGCTTTTCTGCGCCACCTCAGCGCTCTAGTCTCCACCGTCTCATGTGGACTCAGTCGGCATAGATGCCACAAGCGCCTGCATGATGCCCGCCAGGAGTTTTTTCATGCTGCGTGACCCTGAACCCCAGAGCATTCGCCTTGCCGACTATCAGCCGCCGGAATGGCTGGTGGATACAGTCCATCTGGATGTGGTGCTGCACCCGACACAAGCCCGTGTCATCTCTCGCCTCGCCTTGCGGCGCAACCCAAAGGGTACGGCTGGCGCGCCGGTGGTTCTGGATGGGGATGAACTGACCCTTGTGCGCGTGGCTATCAATGATGCCCCCGTTGCAGGCTCTTCCTTTCAGGCAACGCCAGAGCGCTTCACCCTGCCCCATCCACCGGCAGACAGCTTCACGCTTGAAATTGAAACGCGGGTAGATCCCACGGCCAACACGCAACTGATGGGACTGTACCGCTCCTCCGGCAACTACTGCACCCAATGCGAGCCAGAAGGCTTCCGCCGCATCACCTACTTCCCTGACAGGCCAGACGTACTGTCCATCTATACTGTTCGGGTTGAGGCAGACCGTGCCGAGGCCCCTGTCCTGCTCTCCAACGGCAATCTGGAGAAGAATGGCCCGGTGGAGGGCAACCCCGACCGTCATTATGCGGTGTGGCATGACCCGTGGCCAAAGCCGTCCTATCTGTTTGCGCTGGTGGGGGGAAAGCTGGCCCGTGTGGCGGACCATTTCGTCACCCGCTCCGGCAAGCCGGTGGAACTTGGCATCTATGTGGAGGAAGGCAAGGAAAACCGGGCCGGATATGCCATGGATGCCCTCAAGCGCTCAATGCGCTGGGATGAGGAGGTATTTGGCCGCGAATATGATCTGGACGTGTTCAACATTGTCGCCGTGTCGGATTTCAACATGGGCGCGATGGAGAACAAGGGGCTCAATGTCTTCAACGACAAATATGTGCTCGCAACTCCGCAAACTGCGACCGATACCGATTATGCCGGCATTGAGGGCGTGATTGCCCACGAATATTTCCATAACTGGACCGGCAACCGCATCACCTGCCGCGACTGGTTCCAGCTTTGCCTGAAGGAAGGGCTGACCGTTTTCCGCGATCAGGAATTCTCGGCGGATGAGCGCTCCCGTCCGGTCAAGCGCATTTCAGATGTGCGCGTGCTGAAGGCAGCCCAGTTTACCGAGGATGCTGGCCCCCTCGCCCATCCGGTGCGTCCGCAAACCTACCGCGAAATCAACAACTTCTACACCTCCACCGTCTACCAGAAAGGTGCAGAGGTGGTGCGGATGCTGAAGACCCTGCTGGGACCGGCCGGTTTCCGCGCGGGGATGGATCTCTATTTCCAGAACCATGATGGCGAGGCGGCCACGATTGAGGAGTTCCTCGGTTCTTTCGCCGAAGCGAGTGGGCGCGATCTCTCGCAATTTGCCCTCTGGTATGAGCAGGCAGGCACACCACGCCTGAAAATCCACGGCAGCTATGACGAAGCGGCTGGCACCTACAAGCTGGATGTGTCCCAGTCCATTCCCCCAACACCGGATCAACCGGCAAAACTGCCCATGGTTATTCCACTGGCCATTGGCCTGCTGGGAACAGACGGGAAGGACTTGCCGCTGGTGCTCGGCAATGTGCCTCTTGAAAATGGCGTGCTTGAAATCACAGGGGCAGAGCAGAGCTTCACATTCACCGGCATTCCGGCCCACCCTGTGCCATCTCTCAATCGCGGCTTTTCAGCTCCTGTGAATATAGAGAGCAATCTGGGTCAGAAAGACCGGGTCTTCCTGGCGGCGCATGATTCAGACCCATTCAACCGCTTTGATGCCGTTCAGGCCCTCGCTCTTGATCTGCTGAAAAACGCTGCACGCACAGGCCAGCCCGCCGAGAGTGATGCGCTTGTCACGGCCTTTCGTCGCCTGCTGAAGGACCATGCGCTGGACCCCGCCTTCAAGGCGCAGGCTCTGTCCCTTCCGGGTGAAGGTGAAATCGCGCGCGAACTGGCCCAGGATGTAGACCCCGACGCCATCCACACTGCGCGCCTTGCCTTGCGCCAGACCATTGGACATGAACTGGAAAGCGACCTGCGCGAGGCCTATGCGGAGATGACATCCCAAGGCCCGTTCAAGCCGGATGCGGCCTCTGCCGGGCGGCGCGCCTTGCATAATCTTGCACTGGACTATCTTGTCGTTTCTGCAGCGCATGAGTGCGTCACGCGTGCGCTCGCCCAGTTCCGGGTCGCCGACAATATGACAGACCGTTTTGCGGCTCTGTCCGTTCTTAGCCAGCATGATGTACCGGAACGTGAAAACGCCCTGACAGCCTTCTATGACCAGTTCCATGATGATGCGCTGGTTATAGACAAGTGGTTCACCCTTCAGGCGATGATCGCCGCGCCAGATACGCTGGAGCGGGTGCGCGCGCTCATGGATCATCCTGCCTTCTCAATCGGCAACCCAAACCGGGTGCGCGCTCTGATCGGGGCCTTTGCTCAAGGCAACCCGACCCAGTTCAACCGCCCCGATGGTGAAGGTTACGCTTTTGTGGCGGACGTGGTGCTGGATCTGGACAAGAAGAACCCTCAGGTCGCCTCACGCCTGCTGTCCTCTTTCCGCAGCTGGCGGCAGCTTGAACCTTCCCGGCGGGCCAAGGCTGAAGCCGCCCTGCGCCGCGTGGCGGACACAGATGGCCTTTCAGCAGATGTCGCGGATATCGCCATCCGCTCTCTGGCCTGAAGAGAAGCCGGAACAGCACCTCCCTGACAGGAGGAGCTGTTCCGCTATCATTTCAAACACATGCGCCCCGCACTCGTCCGAGACGCAATCCACAGATGAAAAGTAAGCCGGCGACAGGGTTTGTGAAGCTTTTCCCCCTCATCCACAGGCTTTCCAAAAGATGGTTAACGCGGTTTCCACGCCTCGCATGGTGTTGCCGCGAATCGCCCCTTTTTTTGACCTCTTGACAGGCCCTGAAGGTAGACAAATCACCCCCGATTCGATTCCAATGGCACTGATTCGGAGAGATGCGGCACGTCCCTCCATATCAAGGACGTGGGGGTAGAGGACTTAGGCCGTCCAATACCTCCGAAGGACCCCTGAGGAGACCGGCGATGGCACGCGCCAACGCGGCGGGCGCAAGTGCGCGCGATCCGGCCATACATGGCTTGGCGCGCTCAATTGCACGCCCTGCGTATCAGCGACTGCTCGATGCAGAACCCCTTCTGCGCCGAATTGTTCCGGCTCTGATCATCACCTTTCTGGTGGTGCTCGGAGTGGGCGGACTTGTGCAGGTACACACCCAGCGCAATGCAGCACTCGATAACGCCAAGGACGAACTCTCCCTGCTCGCTCTCGCCACAGGTGAAAGCCTTTCGCACCGCATTGGCTCCAGCCTGGAGAATGTGAACGAATTTCTTGTGGCAGCCCTTCCCCCGCGTGCAAGCGAAATGGGACGCCGCATCTATGTGACTGACCCTGAGGGGCGCATCGTCGCGGCCGCTCTACGCGGTGAAAACACCCCCGAGAAGCTTGCCGAAATTATGGACCCCGCCCAGCCCCTGCTCGTCTTTGCCGAGCATGCCGGCGTGCTTGAAATCAATGTCGGCGGCCAGACCATGCTGGCAACCGTACGCAACCTGAATGCGCCTCTGGGCCAGCTTGTCTATCTCCAGCCCATGCAGCGCGCGCTGTCCGTCTGGTCTGATACGACAACCCTCACCGTCACTCTTTTTACCACCACGGGTGCGGTTCTGCTCATTCTGGGCTTTTCCTTCCACTGGCAGGCACGCCGGGCGCGGGAGGCAGATCACATCTATGATACGGTGCGTCGTCGTATCGACACCGCCCTCAACCGCGGCCGCTGCGGCATGTGGGACTGGGACATGGCGCGCGGGCGCATGTACTGGTCTGACACCATGTACGAAATCCTCGGGCTTGAACGGAAGGACGACCTGATCTCCTTCGGTGAAATCCGCAAGCTCGTGCATCCGGATGATGGTGACCTGTACGAACTGGCGCAGGAACTGGCTGAACGCCCCGGCTCGACAGTGGATCGCGTTTTCCGCATGCGCACCACCAAGGGCAACTATGTATGGCTGCGCATGCGCGCCGAAGTCGCCCAGCAGGCAGGAGAGGATGGCCCGCACCTCATTGGCATCGCCATGGATGTGACCGAAGCACAGCATATGGTGGAGCGAACCAACACAGCCGACATGCGCCTGCGCGATGCGATTGAAAGCATCTCTGAATCCTTCGTGCTGTGGGACAGCAACAACCGTCTGGTCCTGTGCAATTCCAAGTTCCAGAGCCTGCATGAGCTGCCGGATGAAGCCATTCAGCCCGGCACGCCTTTTGAAACCATCTCTGAACTCGGGAAGCACCCGGAAGAAAGAAAGCCTCTTCAGGAAGACAAGCCGGAAGAAGGCACCCGCGCCTTTGAGGCCCAGCTTTCAAACGGGCGATGGCTGAAGATTGCGGAACGCCGGACCAAGGATGGCAGCTATGTGTCCGTCGGTACGGACATCACCACCATGAAACGTCAGGCCGATCGCCTGCTCTCTAACGAGACCCGCCTTCTGGGGTTGGTATCCGAGCTGCGCAGTTCAGAAGAAACCCTGAAGCAGCAGACGCAGGAACTGGCCTACCATACCCAGCAACTCGTCGACATGGCCGACCGCGCAGAAAGCGCCAACCGCGCCAAAAGCGAATTCCTCGCCAACATGTCCCATGAGCTGCGGACACCGCTCAATGCCATTATCGGCTTTTCCGAAATTATGGAAAGCGGCATGTTCGGCCCGCTCGGCTCTGCGAAATATTCGGAATATTGCTCTGACATCAAGGGTTCAGGCAAGTATCTGCTCGATGTCATCAATGATATTCTTGACATGTCCAAGATCGAAGCTGGCCGTATGCAGCTTGAGATTGAAGACGTCGCACTGAATGACATCATTGCCGATGCCATGCGTGTGACCGCAGTGAATGCGAATGCAAAAAGCATCTCGATGGCGGATGATGCAGATCACGCGATCAACATTCGCGGAGACAAGCGCGCCCTGAAGCAGATTTTGCTGAACCTGCTTTCCAATGCGGTCAAGTTCACGCCCGAAGGCGGGACAATTTCGGTGAAGGCGCGCATACGTGGCGATACCGCTGTGATTGCCATTGTCGATAGCGGCATCGGCATTGCAAGGGATGCTCTGGCGCGACTGGGGCGGCCATTCGAGCAGGTGGAAAGCCAGTTCACCAAAACCCATAAGGGTTCAGGGCTTGGCCTTGCGATTGCAAAATCACTTGTGGAGCTGCACGGTGGCACCATGCGCATTCGTTCAGAGGAAAATGAAGGTACGGCTGTTGTGGTGCGCCTGCCCGTAGAATGCCCCTCGGCATTGCCGCTTGACCCGCCGCAGAGGGTCTCGATGCACTAAACCGGCCTCGCACTGACCCGGCCTGTGCTACCGCCTGAAAACGGAACCGAAGCCTCAACTTCACTCATCCCCGCAAGGGAATAAGCAACACATCGCAGTCCACGCCCGCCAATATGGATTTGGACGTGCTGCCTACAACCAGCTCCAGAAAACTGCTCCGCACATGTGTGAGCCGGTTCAACCATAGCGGTTCCCTTACATCATCTGTAGGCGAACCGTGGGCGCTCGCCGAAAATCCGCCGGCTGGCTGGGCACCCTCTCCCTGTCATCTCAGCGCGCAACACTCTCCAGAATACGCTCGAAAATGGCGCGCACCCGCTCCTGCGTTTCAACCAGATGTGCGCTCAGGCTCTGGAAATCCGGCATCTCGCCAGCACGCGCCAGCAGCGCGCGCAAAGCCGGGCTGGCATCTGCCGGAACCACATGGGCATCCACAGCAAGACGCAACACTTCTGTCAGGTTCTGATAGAGACGGCAGGCGCTGATAAGCACATGCGCATCCTCCGCCTCCAGAAGCCCCAGCTTGCCAGCCTGGGTCAGCACGCGGGCTGTTGCCGCACTGACAATTTCAGGATGGCGGGACGCATGAGCCAGCACCAGATACTGGGCGATGAACTCCACATCCACCTGCCCGCCAGCCGCATGCTTCAGGTTCCAGCGGTCATCCTCGCCCTTTTCGGCGGCAATGGCCTGCCGCATGTCCAGAATATCCCCGGCCAGACTGCGCGGATCTCGTGACTGGGACATGACCGTGTGGATCACCTCTTCCACCCGCTTCTGGAAAACCTCCCCTGCCGCAATCACGCGGGCGCGGGTCAGCGCCATATGCTCCCATGTCCACGCCTCTTCCTTTTGATAGAGGGCGAAGGAGGACAGGCGGGTGGCCAGCGGACCAGAGCGCCCAGAGGGTCGCAGGCGCAGATCCACATCATAGAGTTTGCCGGCATTGGTAAGCGCCGTCAGTGCGCTGATGAGGCGCTGGGTGAAGCGGGCGAAATATTGCGCGCCTATCAGCGGCCTTGCACCGTCAGAATTGGGATCGGCATCCGCATCAAAGTCATAAAGCACGATCAGGTCGAGATCAGACCCGGCCGTCATCTCGCGCCCACCCAGCTTGCCCATGGCAACCACCGCAGTCGTCGCCCCGGCAATGGAACCATGCATGTCCTGAAAGCGCATCCAGACGCGCTGATGCAGCGCACGAATAATCACCTCCGCCAGCCGCGCATAAGCCTCGCCTGCACGGGCGGCCGGCAAGGTGCCCGAGGCAATACGCACCCCGATAAGCACATGCTGTTCCTGCCGGAAGCGGCGGGCACGGTCGAATTCCTCTTCCTCGGTCTCGGCTGTATCCAGCAGATGATCGAGATGCGCCTTCAGACTCTCCTCATCCGGCAGCACATCAAAGAAGGCCGGGTCCAGCAATGCATCCGTAAGTGAGGGCTGGCGCGCCAGCGTTTCACCAAGGCGGGGCGCAGCAGTCAGAATGGTCGCCAGAAGGCGTACAAGGTCAGGGTGTCGGTCCAGTGCCGCCAGCAGGTTGGGGCCGGGCAAATCGGTGAAGAAGCGGTCTGCCGCAATCAGCGCCCCATCCGGGTCACCACCACGGGCGAGGGATTGCAGCAGCAGGGGCACCACACGGCCAATATGCTGGCGCGCGGTTTCTCCCTTCATGGCGCGGTGCTTGCCCACAAGCCAATCCCGCACGATATTGCTGGCGGCAGCGGGCTCCTTGAACCCCATCTGCGCCAGGGCGGCCAAAGTCTGCCGGTCATTTCCGCTCTCGGGAAACTCCAGCCCGCCATCCGGTGTGGCGGAAGGCATATCCTCAAACAGATTGGCGTAATGGCCCTGCACACGGCGCATCCGCTCCACCAGCGCGGCTGCGAAACTGTCCCGGTTCTCGTAACCCATAAAGTGGGAGAAGGCTTCCATCGCCTCCTGCCCCTCAGGCAATTCATGGGTCTGGGCATCCGCCATCATCTGGATGCGGTGTTCCACCCGGCGCAGGAAAAGATAGGCTTCTGTCAGTTCATCGCGCACCGCCGGGGCAATCCAGCGATGTTCTGTCAACGCCTTCAGGGCCTCCAGCGTGCGCGGGGTGCGCAGCATGGTATCGCGCCCACCGGCGATGAGCTGCTGGGTTTGCACAAAGAACTCGACCTCGCGGATACCGCCGCGCCCGAGCTTCACATTGTGCCCTTCCACTGCCAGCACATCATGCCCACGAAAGGCATGAATCTCGCGCTTCATGGCATGAACATCGGCAATGGCGCGGAAATCCAGCACGCGACGCCACACAAATGGCGAAAGGTCTGACAGGAAGCTGTGCCCCACCCCCATATCGCCGGCAACCGGACGCGCCTTGATATAGGCCGCACGCTCCCATGTGGCGCCCTCGCGCTCATAATAGGCCAGCGCCGCCGCAACAGAGAGCGCCACCTGCGTGGAACCGGGATCTGGCCGCAGGCGCAGGTCCACACGCACCACATAGCCATCCCCCGTACGCTCCTGAAGCATCCGCACAAGGCGCTGGGTGATTTTCACAAAAAATGGAGAGGGCTCCACCCCATCACGCAATGGAGCCACATCGCGATCATAAACGACGATAAGGTCGATATCGCTGGAATAGTTCAGTTCCCGCGCGCCATGCTTGCCCATGGCGATGATGCCAAGGCCGCACCCGCCCATGGGATCGCTGGCATCTGGCGGCAGAAAGCGGCCTGCGCGTGCAGCCTCTGCCAGAAGGAAGGTCAGGGCAGCCCGTACGGCAGCATCCGCCACATCGCTCAGGCCGGCGGTCACCTCGATCAGGTCACTCGCACCACCAATATCGCACAGAGCCAGCAACAGCGCGGCCTCGGCCCGCATACGACGCAAGGCACGCATAACCGGAGCCTCACTTTCGGAAGTGATGGCAATGGCGGTGCATTCGGCAATCAGCTCATCCAGCCGGGTGCGCGGATCATTGGCCAGAGAGCGCAACAGCCGCTCCGGCTCGGCGCGAATGAGATCTGTCAGGAAGGAAGAGCCTTCCATCACCCCAAGGCTCACCTGAAGGGCAACAGGATACTCATCCAGCAAGGCATGCAGGCGGGCGATATCCTCACCACTGAGGCGCTCGACAGAATGGTCCAGCCGCAACCGTGCTGACGCAACATCCCCGATGACAGGCCCCTCGCGCAGGCGGGCTGCGAGCGGGAGGGCTGTATGCGGAAGAGCCGACATTGGCGCGTGCATGAATCAACCTGAAGACACGAGCACTGGCTCCACACCAACGCTCAAGTGGATGGGGAGACGGCCCTGCGCCTCTCCGCAGGCCTGCCATGGCGAACGATGCTGATTCCCCAAGGGGAACCTCAGGATGTACAGTTAGGCCCACCCGGCCCCATGCTTCAAGCCACCTCGGCACGTTTTGCAGGCAGATGCAGCCGCACAATAAGGCCGGGTGCGTTATCTCCCAGCTCCAGACGCCCATCATGCAGGCGCGCCACAGCGGCCACAAGCGCCAGCCCAAGGCCCGAACCCGGCAAGGTGCGGCTGGCCTCAAGCCGCACAAAACGGTCTGTCACACGGCTTCTGTCTGCCTCGCTGATGCCGGAGCCACTATCGGCCACACTCAGCACCGCCTCATGCCCAACCCGTTTCAGGGTCACCGCAATATGTCCGCGTGTGTCCTCACTGGTGCGGCCATATTTGATGGCGTTATCCACCAGATTGGAAAGAGCCTGCGCCAGCAGTTCCCGCACGCCATGCACAAACATGGGCTCGGCATCAACCGTGAGGTCCAGCCCCTGCTCATCAGCCAGCGGCTCATAAAGCTCGGAGACATTCTCCGCGATATCGGCCAGATCCACATCGCTCATCATGGAGCGTGCCTGTCCGGCCTCGGCGCGGGCAATCATCAGCAAGGCGTCGAAGGTGCGGATCAGCCCGTCACTTTCCTCAATCGTGGTGATGAGGGCATTTCGGTAATCCTCTTCCGCACGCCCGGAGCGCAGAGCCTCTTCCGCACCATTGCGCAGGCGGGTGAGCGGTGTTTTCAAATCATGGGCGATATTGTCGGACACTTCCTTCAGCCCCAGCATCAGCGCCTCTATGCGCTCCAGCATGGCATTCAGGGAAAGGGCGAGCCGGTCAAACTCATCACCCGTGCCATCCACCGCCAGACGCCCCGAAAGGTCTCCCGCCATGATGGTGGCGCTGGTGGCTGTCATCGCATCAATACGCTTCATCACGCGCCGGGTGACAAATATGCTGCCGGCAAGGCCCAGCACCACAATCAGCAGCACCGCCCATTGTGCCGGACGCGCCACCATATCGCGCATGGTATCGCGTTCCTCAATGTCTCGCCCGACCAGCAGGCGATAGCCGCCCGGCAGAAGCGAAACACGGATATAGGCCACATGGCTGCGGCTTGTGGTGCCACTGCCCCCGTCATCCACCCGCTCATAAGTGGCAAAACGTGTGCCCGGCTTGTCCAGCAGGCCAAGGGAGAGATCTGCCACATTGGTGGCCAACACCTCGCCCTGAAAATTCGTCAGCATGAAAATGGAGGAGCCAGGCCGCCGCGCGCGCCTGTCCATCACATTCACAAGGCGCTGGATGCCACCAATCCTGTATTGCTCGGAAAGAAAGCGCACCTCACGCTCAAGGTCACTGGCCACCTGTGACTGGATCAGTTCACGCGTATGCCATGCCGTGTAGCTGATGACACTGACAGCAAAGATGGCGAACACGAACAGATAGGCCGCAAGCAGCTTGAATGCCGTGGTGCGCAGCAGACGGGAAAAATAGCGCAGCACCTTCATGGGCAGGGATAGCGTGCCAGCCGCCGCGCGCGTCATGTTCAGGCAACTCCGGCCCGCACCATGTAACCGGCCCCCCGCACCGTATGGATCAACGGCTCGTCAAAGCCCTTGTCCACCTTCGAGCGCAGGCGCGAGACATGAACGTCGATCACATTCGTTTGCGGATCAAAATGATAGTCCCACACATTTTCAAGCAGCATGGTGCGGGTCACCACCTGTCCGGCATGACGCATGAGGAATTCCAGCAGGCGAAACTCGCGGGGCTGAAGGATGATTTCCTTGCCACTGCGGGTCACCCGATGGGCCAGACGGTCCAGCTCCAGCTCGCCCACCTTGTAGGTGGAGTCGGAGGCCTGTGGACCACCCCGGCGTGAGAGCGCCTCAACCCGCGCCAGCAATTCGGTGAAGGCATAGGGTTTGGGCAAATAGTCATCACCCCCCGCACGCAGGCCCTGCACACGGTCATCCACCTGCCCAAGGGCAGAGAGGATCAGAACAGGCGTTGCATAGCCGCGCCCGCGCAATTCAGCCACCACAGAGAGGCCATCGCGCAGGGGCAGCATGCGATCGACGACCAGCACGTCATACTTGCCATCCAGCGCCAAGGTCAGGCCCTCTTCACCGTCGGCCGCGTGGTCCACCACATGGCCGGCTTCACGGAAAGCCTTGCGCAGATATTCGGCAGCGTCGCGGTCGTCCTCGACAAGGAGGATACGCATGGTGTTGAGGGAGCCCGGATCGAGATTCGAATTCGTCATACTCTATCCCAGCTTCACGTCAGGGGTCCATGCAGGCAGCCGTCACCGTGGCGCAAACTGTGCGCAAAGCGGCTGCCGCAGGCAAAAGCCTGTGCAATGATTGAAAAGAAAGGGCCGGCGCGGGAAGCCAGTGCGGGCCTCCCGCGCCATCGGGATCAAAGCGGTTGGTTCAGGGGGGGCGAGACGAACCGCTCTGATACCGTTCCGTAACCCGCGCCCCTCAGGAGAAAGGCGCGGGTGAAACGCGGATCACTTCTTGCTGGTGTCTTCCAGGCTGATGGCGACAAAGCGCACACCCTGACGGTTCTTTACCTGCAACAGCACAGCCTTGCGGTTGGCGGCCTTGGCCGCTTCCAGCCCTTCGCGGACATCCTTGGGCGCAACAATCTCCTTGTCGCCGACCTTCAGGATGATATCGCCGGTGCGCAGGCCCTGTTCGGCAGCAAGGCCGTTCGGGTCCACCCCGGTTACAACAGCACCCTCATTGCCAGCGCCATCGACGCTCTTGGCCGGGGCAAGTTGCAGGCCCAGACGCGGCAGGCCCTTGGCATCCGCCGTGGTATCCTCGCTCTGGCCTGCCTTGGCATCAATGTCACCGGGCAACTGGTCGAGCGTCAGCGGCACATTGATGGTCTTGCCGTCGCGGATCAGTTCCAGATCAACCTTCACGCCGGGCTTGAGCATGCCGATCTTGCGGGTGAGTTCACGGGCATCCTTGATGGCCTCTCCATTCACCTTCACGATAACATCGCTGGCCTTCAGGCCGGCCTTTTCACCCGGCGCACCGGGCTGCACCTGAGCCACCAGAGCGCCCTCGGTCTGCTTGATACCGAGGCCGGAGGCCAGTTCCTCGGTCAGCGGCTGGATCTGCACGCCAATATAACCGCGGGAAACCTTGCCGCTCTCACGCAGCTGCTGGACAACTGTGGCCACCGTTTCGGACGGAATGGCGAAGGCGATACCCACATTCCCGCCCGAGGGAGAGACAATGGCAGTGTTCACACCAATCACCTCACCGCTGAGGCTGAAGGTCGGGCCACCAGAGTTACCCCGGTTGATGGGGGCATCAATCTGCAGGAAGTCATCATAGGGGCCGGAGCCGATGTCACGACCACGGGCCGAAACGATACCGGCAGTCACCGTGCCGCCAAGACCGAAGGGGTTACCAACGGCGATCACCCAGTCACCCACGCGTGGCGCGGCTTCAGCCAGCTTCACCCACGGCAGGTTCGTAACATTATCAATCTTCAGCAGGGCAATGTCGGTGCGCGGATCAGTCCCTATAACCTTGGCGGTATATTCCTTGCCATCGGTCGCGGTCACTTCCACCTCGTCGGCGCCATCCACAACGTGATTGTTGGTGACGACATAACCATCAGCAGAGATGAAGAAGCCGGAGCCCTGCCCCACCACGGGACGCTCTCCACCACGCGGGCCGCGCGGACCACGTGGACCCATCTGGCCGGGCGCACCGGGGCCTTCACCGAAGCCAAAGCGCTTCATGAACTCTTCAATTTGCGGGGGGATATGGCCACCCATGCCGCCGCCCATGCCACCGGGGCCGGGGCCCGCCGCATCCACATCCTTCTTCACCTTCACCGAGACAACAGCCGGGGAAACCTTCTCGACAATATCGGCAAAGGAGAAGGTGTTGGCCGGCTCATTGGTGGTGATCTGCGCGAAGGCCGGTGTGGTGGCAACCGGAGTAAGAGCACCGGCCACGACACCGGCAAGCGCAAAGCCGACAACGCCAGCCAGCAGAGCAGAACGGCGCTTCGTCAGGAAAGAGGTCTTGTCGGAGCGGGTCATGAAGGTCTCATCTCTCTCATTGGCCGGGGGCGTATTCACGCGACGGTCCGGCAGGTTCGAGAGTGAATTTAGCGAGGCGAATCTTACAGTTCTCTGGCCGGCAGATGACAGTTCGGTAATGTGGGCCATCGGGCGCAGGTTTTTAACCGAGCCGGACACTTAGGCGGAAGGCTTGTCTTCCTTCAGCAGCCTGTTGAGCTGTTCTTCTTCCGCCGGAGAGAGCGGAGGGGCAGTTGGCACATTACGGCGGCGCGCCAGCAGGACCATGACACCCCCACCCAGCACAAGAACCAGCACAGGGGTTGCCCACAACAGGGCATTGCGGGCCGTAAAGCGCGGGCGCAACAGCACAAACTCGCCGTAACGCTCCACCATATAGTTCAGCACATCGCCGTTGCTGTCGCCCGCCTTCAGCCGCTCGCGCACCAGCAAGCGCAGGTCGCGGGCGAGCGGTGCATCAGAATCATCAATCGACTGGTTCTGGCAAACAAGGCAGCGCAGCTCCAGCGAGAGATCCCGCGCGCGCTGCTCCAGAGCCGGGTCTGCCAGAATTTCATCCGGCTTCACCGCGAAGGATGGTCCAGCCATGGCAAGGCTGAGTGCTCCTGCCATCAGCAGGCGGGAAAGAGGCTTCAATCCTGCACGCATGCCCGCCTCCTATTCTGCCGGGGCCATAGCCAGACGCTTGCGCGAAGGCTTGGGCGCACCCACGCGCAGGCGACGATCCAGCAGGGAAAGCACGCCACCGAATGACATCACCACAGCACCGAGCCAGATCAGCGTCACCAACGGCTTGAAGGCGACCCGTACAGCCACGCCGCCATCCACCTCCTGCTCCTCGCTCACGCTCACATAAAGCTGGCTGAAGCCAAAGGTGCGGATACCGGCCTCGGCGGTAGCCATCTGGCGCGCCTCGAACATGCGGCGCGACGCCTCAATGCGTCCTTCCGGCACGCCGTCATTCAGGATGGAGAACACAGCCACGCGCGCATCAAAGTTCGGCCCGGCGCGGTCCACCAGCTTGTCCAGCGTCAGGGTCCGCGAACCAACGGTCACCTGATCGCCCGGCTTCACGGCAGCGATGGTTTCCAGTCCCCATGTAGAGGCACTCACAATGCCAAGCAGGGTGACACCCAGCCCGAAATGCGCCAGCGCCGTGCCATAGGCTGAACGCGGCAGCCCGCGCAGGCGCGACCATGCCACCTTGACCCCAACGCGGGTCACCGCAGAACGCTCCCATAGATCCATCAGGGAGCCAATCATCACAAAGACGGCAAGGCTCACGCCCACAGGGGCCATCACCGGGCCGCCAATGGTTGCCGCAGCCGTCACCACAGCCGCGACCACGCCAAGTCCAAGCGCCCATATCAGCCGCTGCGCCACGCCCAGCAAATCTCCCCGCTTCCATGCCAGAAGGGAGCCGAACGGCATCGCGAACAGCAGGGGCAGCATCAGCCCGCCAAAAGTCAGGTTGAAATAGGGTGGCCCAACCGTGATCTTCGCTCCTGTCGCAGCTTCCAGCGCCAAGGGATAAAGCGTGCCCACCAGCACCGCAGCCGTTGCTGCCGTGAGGAACAGGTTGTTCAGCACCAGCGCGCCTTCACGCGAAACAGGGGCAAACAGCCCACCCTGTCGCAAATCGGAGGCGCGCAGGGCAAACAGCGCCAGAGCGCCCGCAATGAAGAACACCAGAATGGCGAGAATAAAGACGCCGCGCTCAGGGTCCGAGGCGAATGAATGCACCGAGGTCAGCACACCCGAGCGCACAAGGAAGGCCCCCAGCAGCGACAGCGAGAAGGCGAGAATGGCAAGGAAGATGGTCCACACCTTCAGCGCATCACGCTTTTCCATCACCACAGCGGAATGCAGCAAGGCCGTGGCCGCAAGCCAAGGCATCAGCGAGGCATTTTCCACCGGGTCCCAGAACCAGTAACCACCCCAGCCCAGCTCATAATAGGCCCAGTAGGACCCCATGGCGATGCCGAGCGTAAGGAACACCCATGCAGCCAGAGTCCACGGCCGCACCCAGCGCGCCCAAGCCGCATCAATCCGCCCCTCAAGCAAGGCCGCAATGGCAAAAGCGAAGGAAATGGAAAGCCCCACATAGCCGAGATACAGCAGCGGAGGATGGATCGCGAGGCCCAGATCCTGAAGGATCGGGTTCAGGTCACGTCCCTCGGCCGGTGCTGGCACCATGCGGATAAAGGGATTGGAGGTGAACAGGATAAAAGAGAGAAAGGCCGCCGCGATGCTACCCTGCACCGCCAGCACATAAGCCTTCAGGCGATCTGGCAGATTGGTGCCAAAGACCGCCACCAGCGCCCCGAACAGCGCCAGCACAAACACCCACAGCAGCATGGAGCCTTCATGGTTTCCCCATGTGCTGGTGATCTTGTAGATGAGCGGCATGCGCGAGTGCGAATTCTCCACCACGTTCACCACCGTAAAATCGGAGGTGACATAGAGCTGGACCAGCACTGCAAACGAGAAAAACACAAAGGCGAACTGCCCAATGGCAATAGGGCTGGCGGTGCCCATCAGCACCGCATCACCACGCCATGCCCCCCATGCGGGCAACACCACCTGCACAAAGGCAAGGGCAAAGGCGAGAGCAAGGGCATACTGGCCAAGTTCAGCAATCACGCTCTCAACTCCCCGAAGGCTTGCCAGAGGCGGATGATGCGTCCGGCGCACCCTCACCGCCATGCTGCCACAGGCCCTGTGCTTTCAGCGCATCTGCCACTTCGCGCGGCATATAGTTTTCATCATGCTTGGCCAGCACCGTATCGGCGACAAACATGCCATCGGGGCGCAGCGCGCCCTCGGTCACCACGCCCTGCCCTTCACGGAACAGGTCCGGCAGAATACCTGTATACGCCACCTTCACCGTGGCATTGCCATCGGTAATGGCGAAAGTGGTGGTGGTGCCGCTCTTGGCAACCGACCCATCTTCCACCAGCCCGCCAAGACGCACCCGCTCACCCGGACTAATCTGCCGCTCCGCTACCTCAGTGGGGGTACGGAAGAAGACAATCGTGTCATTCAGTGCGGAAAGAATAAGCCCAGCGGCCAGTGCCACGACACACAAGCCGGCACTGATCAGAACAAGGCGGCGACCTTTGCGCGTCATGTCTATTCTCCCGGTGCAAGGGCCTGCGCTGCATCTTGAATGCGCGCGAGAGCCTGCGGTTCCTGGGCAAAGATGGTGCGCGCCTTTTCCAGCGCGCCCTTTGCCCTTTCATTTTCACCCATCACGGTAAAGGCGCGGGCAAGGCGCAGCCAGCCGTCAAGATCGTTCGGCTCATCATTCAGCCGATCCTCAAGCCGGGACACCATACCCTGAATCATGGCGCTTCTGTCGTCATTCGACATCTGCGCCGCATTGGCGACATCTTCCGCCGAAGGACCGGGCGTTGCAGGCGTGCCTTGCGCCGCCTGTGCCCGCACCATGGCCCGCCGCAGCATGGGCAGATAAGGCGCATCAGCCGCAGCAGACTTCTCCAGAACTGACCATATCTCCAGCGCATCAGCCGGACGACCATCCTGCTCGGCAGCCACGCCAAGGAAATATTGCGCCCGCACTTCCTGCGGGTCCATCTTCACCGCTTCGCGGAAAATACGGGTCGCCTCATTGGAGACAATGCCGCTATTGGCAGCCACCATTGCCTCGCCCATCGCCGAGAGTCGCTCACCGGAAGGGCCAAGAATACGAATAATCTGGGCATAGGCCTTGCCTGCATCTTCCGGCCGCTGGAGGCGCAGATAGATGGGGGCTAGCAGCGCATAGCCCTGAGCATCATCAGGGTTTTGCTGGAGGTGATCCTCAACCTTGCGCACCATGATGGCGATATCATCGCGGTCCGGTGGGGCTGCAAGGCGTTCGGCCAGCGGCGCGCCCGGCACATGCGGCGCACCCAGCACAACATAAACACCCACGCCCATCAGCGGCACGACAAACAGGGCGACAACTGCCGCAGCCCGCCGGCGGAACAAAGCCCCCTTCGCTTCAGAGACTTCTGCCTGCCCCTTTGCAGTATCTGCCGCAATCAGCCGACGCGCCACTTCAGCACGCGCCGCCTCGGCTTCGGCAAGAGCCAGGCGACCGCTTTCCTTGTCACGTTCAATTTCAGCGAGCTGATCGCGATACACGGCAAGATCAGCCTCACGCTCGCTGTGTAGCGTACGGGCGCGGCTCAGGGGCCACAGCACGAGCAACACCGCAAACACGGTCATGATAATGAAGGCAATGAAAAGGGCGGCAGAGATCATGGCATAGCGGTTACCCTCTAATGGCTCTAAAGCAAAGAGCAGAAACGCTGCCAGCGGCGTGGGGCCGCAGGGTGCAACACGCATTTGCGCCACTCATGCTTCCGTAGGGGCAGAGGCAAGCCGGCCGGGAAATGACGAAACGCGCATTTCATGCCCTCTCCCGCCCTGTATGATCGCAGCGATTCGGTGGCACAGGGGCCTTCAGCGCCTCAAGCCTGCAGGGGATAAGACAATGGGACTGTTCGACCAGATGGTGGGTGGCGTTCTGGGCAAGGTTGGCGGCGCGGGCATGATGGGTGGCCTGCTCAACAGCGCCCTTGGCGGTGGTCTGGGTGACGCCCTTCCGGGCATGGTGAACTCCGCCCTTGCGAAGACCGAGTTCGGCAGCCTTGCCGGCCTTGTCACCTATCTTCAGGAAAACGGCCTTGCCGATCAGGTCACAAGCTGGCTCTCCAGCGGCGAGAACCTTCAGGTCACCGCGCAGCAGCTTGTTTCCGTGATTGGCCCGGAGCATCTGGCGCATGTCGCGGGTGCAGTCGGCCTGCCACCGGAAGCAGTGGGTGAGCTGCTCTCCCAGCATCTGCCGGGCCTCATCGACAAGCTCAGCCCCAACGGACAGATCGAACTGCCAACGGCCTGATAGCCGTCTCAGGGGAAAATCAGGGGAGGTTTAGCCAGAATGGCCGAACCTCCCCTTTTTATTGGCACATAAGCGGAGAGCTGGATCAGCCCTCCGTATCCGGCACAACATCATCCAGCATCAATGAATTGCAGGCGAACCCCTCCTCCGGCTGGCTGAAACCGGTGGTGGTGATAAAGGCACAGCGTGTATCTTCCGCTTCCGCAAGCCATGTCACCAGACGATAGGCAATTTCCGCCTCGGCTTCATCCGGCTGGTCCCGGAACGCGGAGGCAGGGGGAATCTGGGCGCTGGATTTGCGCACGCTCACCAGATCCCTGGCAACAACCAGAAGGGAGATGGTATCTCCCTCATCAGCCGCCGTCATGACAGGCGTGACTTCAAGGGTGAAGCGGTCCCAGCCGGTTGCGCCACGGGTCACGGCGGCATCGGCCGTCACATGTGCGCTGAACTGCGGCGGAAGGGTGCCCTTGCGGGTCACCTTCACATCATCAAGCTGGAATGTATGCGGGCTTGCCGCTCCACCCTCCGCAGGCGGAAGACCCGCAAGCTGACGGCGCAAGATACCGCTGACATAATCCTTGAACTTGTCTTCATCGAGCGGCCCCTTCGCCATCACCCGTGCAGATGGCACCACAACCAGCGCCATCTCCCGGCACAGATTGGGCAGATGAACGCCCGAGACAGCAGGCAGAGAACGGATCTTTTCCGCCACCGGAGCCTCACTGCCCACCGGCACCGCAATATCGAACGTGACATCGCGCCCGCTTTTCGCAGCCATCCTCAGGCGAGACCAGATAGTCTCCAGCTTTTCGGTCTTGATGGCATCATTATCGCTCACAACCACGACATTGAGTGCGGCCAGATCTCCCGGCGCACGCGCCATGTTCCGCAAATCACTCGCGCGCAGGGTTACGGCCAGCCCGCCATGGACAAGACCGCACCAGGCCTCATTCTTGCGCTGAAGAGAGAGGGCCGTGTGTGAGAAGCCACCTTCCGGGCGAAAAAACAACACATCCTCCAGCCCGGGAATGATGCCGGTTTCGACCCAGAGCAGCTGCTCATCACGCACATCTTTCTTGAGATGCACCTGATACACTTCATTTCCATGATTGATGGAAAGCTTCATCACGCCATCGGCAATGCTGCCACTGAGCGGCAATGCCCCTCGTGGATCGCCGGCAGGCGGAGTGATTGCCCCCTTTACTGAATTGCCCTGAACCTCAAGATTGGCAATCGCGACCCGGTAAGGCGGAAAGAAGGGCAGACCAACGGCCATATATTGCTGCGCGGCGGCCGAAACCTGCGTCACAAGTGTGCCGGAAAGCAGAAGGGCACCCAGCCCTTTCAAGACCCATTTCGACATCATCACCACCACACGCCCCTGCATCTGCCCTTTATGGCCGGCAATCTTTATGCCAGCTCTCTCATTCTCTTAATCCGGCCTTCCTTACAGAAAGCTGACGGCACGGAACCCTGCCCGCTCTGCCCATTGCTGTGCATTGTCTGCTATGGCCTGATGAACCGTTCATTTTCATGACAGAACAATAATGCTGAGGGAATGCCATGCTGAACAGCCAAAATGCACGCCATCTGGATGTCAAAACACCGGACCAGTTGCACATTCAGGCGCGCGCATGGGGGAATGATGAGGGGGAGGAACTGCTCTTCATTCACGGCTTTTCACAAGCCGGCCTGTGTTGGCGTCGGCAGACTCAGGCTGCGGAACTCGCCCATCTGCATATGGTCGATTATGATTTTCGCGGCCATGGCGCATCTGACAAGCCAGCGGAGGCAGAATATTACCAGCCTGCGCAGCGCTGGGCGGATGAATTGCATGCTGTCATCACACAAACCGGGCTACGCAAACCGGTTCTGGTCGGCTGGTCTTATGCCGGTCGGGTGATTTGCGATTATCTGAGCCTGTATGGACCAGACTGTCTGCGCGGCATTGCTTTCGTTAACGCTGTCACTCGCAATGAGCGCCATTATTATGGCACATCCAACCGGCTGATGCGTCAAATGTGCACGCCTGATCTGGACATCAACATTGCCGGAACCAGATCCTTTTTGAACAACTGTTTTGAAATCATGCTGGATCCGGATGTCTTTGCGCAGTTACTGGCGGCAAACATGGTTGTGCCACCGCAAGTGCGCGCACACCTGTTTGGACGGCCTGCGGAGTA
Organism: Xanthobacter sp.; assembly: GCA_034676585.1. Classification (GTDB taxonomy): domain Bacteria; phylum Pseudomonadota; class Alphaproteobacteria; order Rhizobiales; family Xanthobacteraceae; genus Xanthobacter. The sequence continues at coordinate 133,497 of JAUCBY010000002.1, forward strand.
TGACGAAATGCTGGCCCGGCTGGATCTGCCCGTTCTTGTAATGCAGGGTGATCGGGACATTGTGGTCGCACCGGCTATGGCCCATCATATTGCAGCAAGCATTCCCGGCGCACGGCTGCATATGTTTGAAGGTATAGGACATGCGCCTTTTCTGGAAACGCCGGAAGCCTTCAATGCCGTGCTTCTTGATTTTGTCTCCAGCCTGCCCTGAAAAACAAAAAGCCCGGACCAGCATAGTCCGGGCTTAAACCCCGCTCCCCTTCCGCACTGACATAACTGACAGAAGAGAGGAACCTTGCCAGCGCAGAACCGGAGTACATCCGTCCGTCTTCTGCATGCGTCTGGAGATCTCAACAAACGCGCATTGGCTGGGGTTGAATGTGAGATAAGAAGGCATTCCGGCTTTTTCAAGGCTTGTGGCTGAAAAAGCTAAAAACTGAAGCCTGATGACGCGGGCACTCTCATCCCATGCCGCGCACCATATGCGCATGGCTTGCGCTTTTACTCTGGAGGCTGCCAGACATCACTGTTCAAAAAAGATGTGGTGGAAGGCCGAAAGCCTTCACACCACATGAATCACACCCCGGCGGCCTGCAAGCATGCAGGACGCACCGGATGGGAGGCCATCTCAACGACGGCGGAAATTCTGGCGACGGGCACCGGGGGGCGGGGCGGAGCCCTCGGCCTTGTGACGGAAATTGATGCGGCCACGATCCAGATCGTAAGGCGACATTTCCACCACCACACGGTCACCTTCAATGGTGCGGATGCGGTTCTTCTTCATCTTGCCGGCCGCATAGGCCAGAATCTGATGGTCGTTATCCAGACGCACGCGAAAATTACCGTCGGGGAGCACTTCAGTCACCGTGCCCTCGAACTCCAACATCTCTTCCTTCGCCATATAGTCTCTCCACTGGGCCCCGCTGGGGCGATGCTGGCGGGCTTATCTCACGAAATTGCGGTTCAGCCCATAGGACTCTTGCGGGAGCAGCATGGAAGCTGCCCCCGCCTATGATTTTCAGTTCAGTTGCTGGTGCTCTTGGCGTTGCCGCCTCGGCGCGGGCCAGCCTTCATGAAGCCAACACCGGCCATCTCGCCAGAAGGGCGCGGCCCACGCGGCCCGCGTGGATTGCGGTTCTCGGCGCGACCTTCTGGACGGGCATCCGCACGTGCGGGCTTGCGATGATCCGGGCGGCCTTCAGCCGTACGCGGCTCATTGTGATTGTCGCGGCGCTTGTCCTGCTGCGGTCCGTTTCCGGTTCCATTGCGCGGCGGACGACGCCCTTCACGGCGCGCACCTTCACCTGAACCGGCCTCAGCCGGACGGTCACCGCGTGGGCGTTGGCGCTGCTGGCCCTGACCGGGACCTCCCGGACGACGACCATTACGGGCGCGCGGTGCATCCTCGCTCCACTCATCCTCAACGATCGGCACACCGGCCGGCACATCAAATGACGCCTGCGCACCACGACGGTCGCTGGACGGAATCTGGATGCGGATCAGACGTTCAATGGAACGCAGATAGGGCCGCTCTTCATGGTCACAGAAGGAGATGGCAATGCCTTCACGCCCAGCACGCGCTGTGCGGCCAATGCGATGCACATAGCTTTCCGGCACATTTGGCAGGTCGTAGTTCACCACATGGCTCACGCCGCTGACATCAATGCCACGCGCCGCAATATCGGTGGCCACCAGAACCTTCACCTTGCCTTCACGGAAGGCGGCCAGCACACGGTCACGCTGGTTCTGGGACTTGTTGCCATGGATGGCTTCGGAGGCGATACCAACACGTGCCAGCGAGCGCACCACCTTGTCCGCGCCATGCTTGGTGCGGGTGAAGACAAGAGCGCGGTCCACCGGCTCCTGCGACAGGACTTCGGCCAGCAGATCGCCCTTTTTGGCCTTGTCCACCAGCACCACGCGCTGCTCCACCTTGTCGGCGGTGCGGGAAACCGGGGTCACAGCCACCTGTGCCGGATTGTGCAGCATCGAGTTCGCCAGTTCCGCGATCGCACTCGGCATGGTGGCCGAGAAGAACAGCGAGTGGCGCTTGCGCGGCAGACGGCGAAGAATAGCCTTGATGGCATGGACAAAGCCCATGTCCAGCATCTGGTCGGCTTCGTCGAGGACGATCACCTCCACCTGATCCAGACGCACGGCATGGTTATCCGCAAGATCCAGCAGGCGGCCGGGAGTGGCAACCAGAACATCCACGCCACGGAACAGGCTGCGCACCTGCCGGCCCATGGGCACGCCGCCAATGGCCAGCGCGGAAGTCAGCTGGGTGTGACGGCCGAAGGTTTCAAAATTATCCTGAATCTGCCCGGACAGTTCCCGCGTGGGAGACAGCACAAGTACGCGCACGCTTTTCTGCTGCAACTGGCGCGGGTTACGCACCAGATAGTCCATGATGGGCAGGGCGAAGGCGGCGGTTTTGCCGGTACCGGTCTGGGCAATGCCGATCAGATCACGGCCAGCAAGAATTTGAGGAATGGCCTGCGCCTGAATCGGCGTAGGGGTCGTGTAACCAGCGTCGTTCAGGGCGCGGAGCACAGGCTCGGCAAGGCCGAGGGTAGAAAAAGAAGTCAAGCTCAGTCTTTCATGGCAGGACAACGACAAGCTTCAGGGCGCAGCATAAAACAGTCGCGCGGTAACACAGCCATGAAGGCAGTGCGCCAGGCGGGATATGCAGGATGCCCGTCTGCAGATGCAGTCTGCGGGATCTTTGACATCCCGCGCGGTCTGGGGTGTCCATTGAAAATATAATCGGGCAAAGCCGCCTGCGACGCCTTCAAGCATTGAAAGAAGGGTTCAGACAGGCCCCACTACGCGGCCCGAGAGCGCTCAAAAGCTCAAAACGGCTTTTCTTGAAGTATCAAAGCCTTTACCAAGCAGAGCGCTACAGGGCCGCATATGGCCTATCACGGCGACAATTTCAAGGCATTACCGCAATCTCTCGTTTTTTTGCCGTAGTGATCGTACACACGACGCAACGTAAACACGGATTCCGGCTCACAGGCGATACCGGAAACGGCGGAGATGACATGTTTGATTTTCAGGTCATAGTGGACCCAGTCACTACCTTCGTGAAGGAAAATCAGTCCCTCGCCCCGGCGATTGTGTTTGCATTGGCCTTTGGTGAGTCCCTGGCCGTAATTTCCTTTTTCATCCCTGCCACGGTTTTGCTGCTGGCCATTGGCGCGCTGGTGGAAGCCAGTGGACTCAGCCTGTTTCCGGTGTGGCTGGCCGCTACAATAGGCGCCATTCTGGGCGATGCCGTCTCCTACTGGTTCGGGTTCCACTACAAGGAGCGTGCCAAGCTGATCTGGCCGCTGAACAAGCACCCGGATCTGGTGACCCGCGCTGAAAACCTGTTTGCCCGTTTTGGCATATGGGCTGTTGCCATCGGTCGCTTCTTTGGCCCCATTCGCGCCGTTGTGCCCCTGATCGCCGGCATTCTGGCAATGCGACATCTCCAGTTCCAGATCGCCAATGTCTCCAGTGCAGCTGTCTGGGCTTTTGCCATGCTGGCCCCCGGCGCTATGGCGCTGAAGATGCTGCATTAAAACGCACATCCATTCCCGCATCTGGGCAAGCCGCTGCATCAGGCATTGTCCGCACCCTCAAAGCTGTATACTGTAAGATACATCAATGAGGAGTTGGGTTCATGACTGGTATCAAGTGGCCTCGCCGTGGCTTTGTCCTCGGCCTTCTGTTTGCATCTGCATTTTCCTTTTCCGCCCACGCAGAAAAGCCTGCCGCGGCAACAAGCGCCGGCTCGGCAACGGTTACCACTTTTGCAGCGGCAAGCCTGACCAATGCCTTCCAGGATGTCAGCAAGGCTTATGAGGCCAAGGGCAACCCGCCGGTCAAATTCTCTTTTGCCGCGTCTTCAGACCTTGCCCGCCAGATTGAAGCCGGAGCACCAGCCAGCATCTTCGCCTCTGCTGACCAGAAGTGGATGGACTACCTCCAGCAACGCGGCCTCATTATCGAAGCGAGCCGGGCCACCCCCATCGGCAATGAACTGGTGCTGATTGCCCCGGCGAATGCAGACATCAAGGATGTCACCATCGACAAGTCGCTGGATCTGGACAAACTGCTTGGCCCCAATGGCAAGTTGGTCACCGGCCTGACCGACAGCGTGCCCGTGGGCATCTATACCAAGACCGCCCTGACCAATCTGGGCCTGTGGGAACAGGCGCGCCCGCGTATTGTCGGCGCGGCCAGCGTACGCGCGGCCCTCTCTCTGGTTGAGCGCGGCGAGGCACCTTTTGGCATCGTCTATGCCACCGATGCCGCTGTTTCCAAGAATGTGAAAGTGGTTGGCACCTTCCCGGCCGGCAGCCACCCGCCAGTGGAGTATCCCTTCGCACTGGTGAAGGGGCATGACACGGCCGAAGCCAAGGCGTTCTTCGAATTCCTCCTCAGCCCTGAGGCCAAGGACATCTACAAGAAATACGGCTTCTCGGTGCAGTAGGCACCTGATGCGATAGATCTTCCGCCTCCAGCGAAATTGCGCCTGTTCACATGCGGGCGCAATTTCCATTCTGCATCCTGAAACGCAAAAGCATCACGTTATGCAAAAGGCCGTCATGTTCGGCTCCGTCCTGTTTGGGAATGCCCATGCTGACATATGAGGAATGGGTCGCTGTCGGCCTCAGCCTTCGGGTGGCCTTCTGGGCGACCATCTGGACCATGCCGCCCGCCATTGTGGTTGGCTGGCTGCTGGCGCGCAAAGAGTTCCCCGGCAAGGGCCTTTTTGATGGGCTGGTTCATCTGCCGCTGGTGCTGCCGCGCGTGGTGGTGGGCTATCTGCTGCTTCTGGCGCTGGGGAGCCGCGGCTTTCTGGGCCAGTACATGCATGACTGGTTCGGTATCAATCTCATGTTCAGCACGGCCGGCGCAACTGTCGCCGCCGCTGTTGTCAGCTTCCCACTGATTGTGAATGCCATACGCATTGCCGTGGATGGCATTGACCAGGGGATGGAAACCGCAGCCCGCACATTGGGCGCGAGTCGGCTGGATGCGTTTTTCACCATCACCCTGCCGCTGATGATGCCCGGCGTTCTCTCCGGCTGCCTTATTTCACTGGCATCGGCATTGGGCGAGTTCGGGGCCACCATTACCTTTGTCTCGAATGTTGAAGGGCAAACCCGCACCATTCCGCTGGCCATCTACAGTGCCACGCATATGCCGGATGGCGATGCAAGCGCCATGCGCCTCACCATCGTGTCCATTCTTCTTGCCCTTGGCGCACTGATGCTGGCGGAAATGGCCAATCGTCGCCTCAAGCTGGCTCTGGGTCGGGTATGATAGAGATTGATGTCACCCTGCGGCGGTCCACGGGCTTCACCCTTTCCGCCAATATCACGGTTCCTGGCACGGGCATCACGGCCCTGTTTGGCCGCTCCGGCTCTGGCAAAACCACCATCATCCAGATGGTGGCGGGGACCCTGACGCCAGACACAGGCCATATCACCGTGGGAGACGAGGTCTTCGTCGACAAGGCGCGCGGTATTGATCTGCCGATTGAGAAGCGCCATGTGGGGTATGTGTTTCAGGACTCCCGCCTGTTTCCGCACATGTCGGTGGAAAGCAATCTGCGCTATGGGTTGCGCCGGGCGCATGGGCGCAAAGAGATCATTGATCTTTCAACCGTGGTGGAACTGCTCGGTATTGGCCATCTGCTGAAGCGGAGGCCGCATACGCTCTCGGGTGGTGAAAAACAGCGTGTGGCCATTGGCCGTGCCCTGCTCTCGCAGCCGCGCCTGCTCCTGATGGATGAGCCGCTGGCCTCGCTCGACGAGATGCGCAAGCGCGAAATCCTGCCTTATCTGGAACGGCTGCGCGATGATCTGCGCCTGCCCATTCTGTATGTCAGCCACTCTATCGAAGAGGTTGTGCGCCTGTCTGATACAATGGCGGCAGTCCATGAAGGCAAGGTTGTCGCCAGCGGGCCGCTGGGTGAGGTGTTCACCCGGCCTGAGGCCCTGCCCGTGCTGGGACGCTTTGATGTGGGCAGCGTGTTTGATTGCCACGTCTCATCCCATGCGCCGGATCTGTTCCTCTCCACCATCACTTTTCCGGAGGGGCAGTTGCGCGTACCGCTGGTGGACCTGCCTGAAGGTGCTCCCGTGCGGGCGCGTATCCGCGCGCGGGATGTGGCGGTATCCCTCACCCAGCCTGAGGGCATCTCCATCACCAATCATCTGCATGGCAGGATTGTGGAGTTAAGGCGCGAGGAAGGACCTTATGTGAATGTGGAAATCGCCTTGCCCAAGGCAGATGACATCACAGCCAAGGGACGCAGCCTACATGCGCTGATTACGGCAGAAAGTGCGGAAAGGCTGGCCCTGAAAGCCGATATGCCCATCTGGGCAATGATCAAGGCCGTGGCTGTGGACAGCCGTTCACCCCATTTCAGCACATAGGCCGGGCTTAATCCGCCGCTCCCGGCTCCGCAGCCGGAGAGGCAGGCTCTGGAGCCTCCACCAGAACAGCCATCAGTTCATCCAGAATGGAGCGGTTCGCCTGTAGCGAACGCTCCTCCATCTCCCGATAAAGCGCGATCAGCCGTTCACCAAAGGCCGTTACCTCCGTTCCCGCGCCGCGACGGCCGGGGTGGGTGATAATCACCCTCTCCTCAAACATGCGGTTCATCTCATCCGCCAGCAACCAGGCGCGACGATAACTCATGCCGATGGCCTTGGCCGCCCCTAGAATGGAGCCTTCCTGACGCAGGGTTTCCAGCAGCAGAATCTTGCCCGGCCCAATCCGCCGCCCATCCGGAAAATAGATCCGTGTGAACAGGCGCGCGGCTTTCTTTTCGGTCACAGCACATCCTCCGCAACGATATGAAAGACGGTGCATGGTCTGCCATAAACAAGCAGCCCTGTCCGGTTTTTTCGTTTCCTTTTTCCCAGACCCTGCGCCCGGCATGCGCAGACATGGTTCCGACATTCTGCGCCGCTAGGTTTGCCTCTCGCATTCATAACCCATGGAAGGTCTTCATGCATCCTGCCCCTCAAGGTGTCCAAGCCATCAACCACACCGCCCCATCACATTCTACAGGTGTGAAACTGGGCCTTGCCCTGGGCGGCGGGGCGGCGCTTGGATACGCCCATATCGGGGTTCTGGATGTACTGGAACGCAATGGCATCCGCCCTCATCTCGTCGCCGGCTCCTCCATTGGTGCGGTGATTGGAGGGCTTTGGGCAGCGAACAAGCTTGATGCCCTCAGCGCATGGGCACTGCAACTCAGCCGCAGCGACATGCTGGGCCTGATGGACTTCACTCTGAATGGGGGGCTCATCGCCGGACGCCGCTTGAAAGCGCGGATGCGTCATGAAGTGGGCGACCTGTATCTTGAGTCCCTGCCCGTTCCCTTCACAGCTGTTGCAACTGAATGCCATACCGGACGCGAGGTCTGGCTCACGCATGGGGATTTTGTCAGCGCCCTGCGGGCATCCTATGCCCTGCCCGGCCTGTTCACACCCGTTCATCTGGGTCAGCGATGGCTGATGGATGGTGCGCTGGTCAATCCGGTTCCCGTTGCGCCCCTGCGGGCGGGTGGCGCCGATGTCATCATCGCGGTGGACCTGAACGGTGCGGCATTCCCCTCGGCCCAGCCCTTACATTATCATGGCGGGGAGAGAGATGACCTTCCACGGACAGACAAGAACGGCCCCGGCATCCAGACGCCCATGGACCTGCTGAACCCCGCGCGCCTGCGCGCGCAATTCTTTCCCGGCGATGACAAGAGTAGCGGTCTCAGCCTGCCCACCGTCATCATGGATGCACTGAACATCACACAGGACCGCATCACCCGCTCGCGGCTGGCGGAAGACCCGCCGGAAGTGCTGATTACACCTGCTCTACAGGATACAGGCCTGTTCGACTTCCACCGCGGCCACGAGATCATGGAGATTGGTCGCGCGGCAGCCGAGGCGGCCCTCCCCTCCATTCATGCCGCACTGCAATGCTGCGTAGCAGGCAAGCTACACGCAACCTGACCGGCAATCAGGACTTGCAAGGCAAGGAGCGCTCGGTGACGGCATAAATCAGAATATCAGGCTTGAAGCGATCAATCAGGCTCCGGTCAAACCGGCAATTGCGATGATGCGTCCAGACATAAGCGGAACTGCGCTCGGCCAGCAGACCCGGCCAAAACCCCTGGGTAAATGAATCTCCAATCACCATGATGCGCGGCCCATCGTGACCTGTGGCAAAAGCCTGCACCTGGAAGGGATTCTTCGGGTCCGGAGGGGGCATGAGGTCTTTAAGAACCGTGAGCTTGTCTTTCGGGATCATCGCTCCCTTATGGTCATAATCGACATCCGGCTTGTCCGGCACAGTCTCACCCAGCAACCGCAACAAATCGCCATCTGTGCGCGGTGAAGGTGCGCCAATAATCTCGGAAACGGGAAAGCCGAGGTCCGGGCGGCCTGCAGCCTCCATCACAGCATTGAAGGCAAGCGCGGCGCTGCGTGTATTCCAGTGCGTGTCAATCCGGCGATAAACAGGACCATCAGCCTTTGCAGCCTCAAGAACGGGGCGCAGATCAACAAAATTCACGCCCTTTTCTTTGAGGGACCGAGCCAGAAGATCATATTCTGTCGGAGAGCGTTGCAGGGCACGGGCATAGTCCGGCAACAACTCAGGATGCACCGTATGCGCATTCGGAGGCATGATCATCACCATGCGCCCGCCACTCGCCTTCATGGTGCTGTCCAGCTCGGCAGCAACACTTGCAATGGCTGCAACAGCCTCCGGCCGCACAAGCTGGCCCACGGATTGCTCCAGCGCCCAGTCTTCCTTGATGAAGAGCGCCCCATCCTTGCCCTTCAGAACGCGCCCGTTATCACCGCCCCCCAGCCAGCGGCCATAGGTATTGTGAGCGGCGAGCACAGCGCCACGAAAGCCGAACATGTTGTTGATGTAAGGGTCCAGCCGTTGGGAGGCGCGCATCCACCAGCGCTCTTCCGGCGCAACAACAGTTCGCAGGGGAGCGGGCATATCCGGCATCACAAAGCCGATTGTCGGCAAAAGCAGCACCAGAAAAACAAAAACGGCCCAGTACCGGCGGAATTTCATGACCAGAGGCATTGCAAATCCTCCCACCTAGAACTGGAAATACAGGAACGGACTATAGGCAGCCGCCCCAACGGAAAGGGCGCACAATACAAATAGCACCAGCATGATGATCGTATCACTTGCTCCATAAATGGCGAGACGGGCCTTCTGGGATAACTGACGCAGACCGGGACGCGGCAAGCCGAAGATGGCAAGCGGCCAAGCCAAAATCATGACCACAATGGTAAACCACTGCAATTCCGTAACCAGGGAAAGGGAGAGCGACCCCACGCCATTGAACCCGAACATGCCCCGGAACATGGCCATAGCGCCATCCAGATCCGAAGTGCGGAACCAGGCCCAGCTCGTCATCAACACAAACTGGGTATAGAGGAACGAGACGATCACGGGCGCGCGGGCAAGCAGCGTGCCGAATGCCGTGCGCTCCAGCGCCAGAAACAGGCCGTGATGGATGCCCCAGATGACATAATTCCAGCTTGCACCATGCCACAAGCCGCAAAGCAGAAACACGACCCACAAATTCAGAAGGGCGCGGGAAGGCGTCGCCCTGTTTCCACCCAAGGGAATATAGACATAGTCGCGGAACCAGCTCGACAGGCTCATGTGCCAGCGCCGCCAGAACTCGCCAATGGAAAGGGAGCGGTAGGGCAGATTGAAGTTGCGCGGAAACTTCAGGCCCATCGCGATGGCAAGGCCAATCGCCATGTTCGAATAGCCGCCAAAATCAAAATAGAGCTGAATCGCATAGGCGTTCAAACCCATCCAGGCTTCCCACAAATTGGGAGCCGCCGTCTGGTCGTAAACCACGGCCACAATCGGGGCGACCTCATCCGCGATCAGCACCTTCCATGACAGACCGATCACGAAAATACGCAAACCTGCCGAAACCCGCCCCAATGTTGTGCGGCGCTCGCGAATGCGATGCGAGATAGTGGAATAGCGAACAATCGGCCCCGCCACCAATTGCGGGAACATGGTGATGTAAACCGCAATCTCCTCAAACCGGCCATTGGCATCTGCCTTGCGGCGATACACGTCCACCAGATAGGAAATTGCGTGGAAGGTGAAAAACGAAATACCCAGAGGCAATTCCGCATGAACAATAGGCACATGCAGCCCAAGAGGGGTAAGGGCCGTATTCAGGTTGGTGGTCAGGAACCCGATATATTTGAACACGATCAACCCGGTCAGATTGATCGCGACAGCAAAGGCCAGGGCACGCAGGCGGGTCCTGTCCGGCTGCCGGTCAATAAGCTGGGCCAGAAAGAAGTTTGCGACAATTGAAATGCAGAGAATAAGAAGATCAACCAGCCCGCCCCAGGCGTAGAACACCAGAGAGAAGACAAGCAGGACCACATTCCTGAGGCGCGTTCCCGGCATGATGAAATAACATGCAAGGAAAAGCGGCAGGAAATAATAAAGGAAGGTGACAGACGAAAAGACCATGCTGAAGCCGTTTGCCTTTAATAGACAAATTGTTCGCGCAGAATGCGTTCTTCCAGCCCGTGGTCAGGATCGAACAGCATATCAATTGCGGAGGATGTATCCAGGCGCGCAGACACAGCAACGATATTACGCACCTCGTAATGATCTGCAACTGCGCTGACAGGCCGCTTGTCTGCTTCCAGCACCGCAATATCCACCCTCACCCTGTCTGGCACCAGCGCGCCACGCCAGCGCCGCGGGCGGAAGGGGGAAATGGGAGTAACGGCCAGAAGCGCCGTGCCCAATGGCAAAATGGGACCATGGGCAGAAAGATTGTAAGCCGTGGAGCCGGCGGGGGTCGCAACAATCACGCCATCACAGATCAGCTCTTCCAGCCGCATGCGTCCATCAATGGAAATGCGCAGCTTGGCAGCCTGATAGGACTGGCGCAGGAGCGAAACCTCATTGATGGCAGGCGCACGGTGGCGCATGCCATTGCTGTCCATCGCCTCCATCAGAAGGGGATGGATCTTCACATGCTGGGCAGCAGCCAGCCGCTCCACCAGAGCGTCTTCACGATAGGTATTCATCATGAAGCCGACAGAGCCGCGGTGCATGCCATAAATCGGGATACCGCGATCGCGGAAGCGATGCAGGGTCTGGAGCATCAATCCGTCACCCCCAAGGGCAACGATCACATCTGCATCATCCTCGCTCACACCGCCATAGCGGGCTTCAAGACGCGCGCGCGCATCCTCGGCCTCAGGGGTCTGGCTGGAGACAAATGCAATGCGCCCTGTCGCGCCAAGCTCATCACCCGTCGTGACTTTCAGGTCCTGAACGTCATTCATTGCGGGCGAAGCTTCCTCTGGCGCGGTATGAAGGAGACCATCAGGGGCACCGGCTACATGCAGAGCGGCACCAAACGAATTTATCTTCCCCGTCTAAACGCCTTGCCTCCCCTTGTCGAGGTCACGACATTGCCGCAGCGGTCAGGGCAAGGTGATCATGACATGTCCGCCACACCCCACGGGAGCGCATTCCATGAGCCAGAACATCAATCTGATCTACTCGACCTTCCCTTCCATCGAGACGGCGGAAAGCGCCGCGCGGGAGATGGTGGCGGCAAGGCTGGTGGCCTGCGCCAATATCCTGCCGGGCATGATTTCGGTTTATGAATGGAATGGTGCGCTGGAGCGTGGCGAAGAGGTGGTGGTGGTTTTGAAAACAACCACCACCCGCACAGCAGAAGTGATTGCCCGCCTCACCGCACTTCATCCCTTTGAAGTCCCTGCAATTGTGGTTCTGCCCGTCAGTGGCGGGCTTCCAGCCTATCTGGAATGGGTCAGCCGCGCTGTGACAGACACAACGGCTCTTTGAGCCAGTTTACAGCACAGGGTTCCAAAGGCTGGGCACATAGCGGAAGCCATCACCATCGCGAGCCACATGAGCTGCACCCGGAAACGGGAAATGATACCCCGCCACCTTCATCCGTTCTTGGGCCAGACGGTTATAAACCCGCTTGCGGGTCTGCGCGGCGGCCTCACCATCCATGTCAAACATCACCTGCCAGTCAGGGTTGGCAACAAACAGGGCCGGGATATTGGTGAGGTCCGACTGGATAAAGAGGGTGTCTCCACCCGAAGCCAGCTCAAACGAGGTATGGCCGGGGGTGTGGCCCGGAGTGCCCACGGCAAGCAGGCCGCTCGCCAGTTCCCGGTTCCAGCCATAGGTCTCCACCTGCGGCAACACAGGCTTGAATACACGCTGGGCATTGGTGAAAACGCCCTTGAGCTGGTCTGGAGAGCGGCTCATCCCGGCTTCATCCATCCAGAACGCCCATTCGGCCTCTGGCACGCGCACACGCGCCTTGGGAAAGGCCGAACGCCCCTGCTCATCCAGCAGGCCGTTGATATGGTCCCCGTGGAAATGGGAGATGATGACCTCATCAATCGTCTCGGGCGCAATGGACAGAGCCTTCAAAGAGCCGGCAAGAAGACCCACGGGGCCCTTTGAAGGACCATTGCCTGCATCCACCAGAATGCGTTTGCCACCAATATCCAGCAGCAGGACATTGAACGGAATCGAGACCTCGCCGGGCTTTTGCAGGGCCTGCTCCAGCGCGGCATTCACCTGTTCGGGCGTGGCATTGCGCACAAAGCCCTCTGGCAGCGGCATGGTCCGCAGGCCATCGGCAATTGCCGTAACAGTGATGTCACCAACCTTGTAGCGATAGGCGCTGGTCAGGGCCTGCGCCTCATTTTGCGGCGCGGTGCCCGCTGCAGCCGGGGCCTGTGCAGCAGAGGATGCAGAGGCAAAGGCTGCCCCCGGAACAAGACCTGCACCGGCAAGCCCCGTCGCGGCGACCAAAAGCGAACGGCGGGACATCATTGCCATGAAACTCTCCGATGCTGTGCGCGGGCCTCCCATGTGGCAGCCCCAATGTCATTTTGACAGCTGAATGACTCAGGCTTCAAGAATGCACGTCCTGCTGCGGCAGGAAAAGACATCTTTCCCCTGTTCCCCAGCCAGAAACAAAAACGCCGCCCACATTGCAGCGGGCGGCGTTGTTTCAGAATGGTTTGGCGCACATCACATGCGCCTGTTTTCACTGCACCGGCGGTGCGTACTGGATGCCGCCCATATTCCAGAGCTGGTTGATGCCACGGGGAATGCCAAGCTTGGAGCCCGTGCCCACATTGCGCTCAAAGCTCTCGCCATAATTGCCGACAGCCTTCACCGCCAGAACAACGAAGTCATTCGGCAGGCCAAGTGACTTACCGGCCTTGCCCTCAACGCCCAGCAGATGCTTGACGACAGGTTTTTCAGACTTCAGTGCCTCATCCATCTTGGCGGTGGTGATGCCGAGTTCTTCCGCATTCAGCAGGCCATAGAGGGTCCACTTCACGGCGTTGAACCACTGGTCATCCCCCTGCCGCACCACGGGGCCAAGCGGCTCCTTGGAGATGACATCGGGCAGCACCATGTGGTCCGCCGGCTTTTCCATCTTCAGGCGCAGGGCATAAAGCTGGGAGACATCGGTGGTGATGGTATCGCACTTGCCATCTGCATAAGCGGTCAGCAGGGCTTCGGAATCCGGCAGGGTCACCAGTTCCAGTTCCATGCCATTGGTCTTGAAATAGTCCTGCGTGTTCACGGCGGCCGTGGTGCCGGCCTGCACGCACACCTTGGACTTGCCCAGTTCCAGAGCAGAGGTCAGGTTGCGTGCATAGGGGATCAGGAAGCCCTGACCGTCATAATAGGAGACGCCCGCAAACAGCAGGCCCAGATCGCCCTCACGCTCCAGCGTCCATGTGGAGTTGCGCGAAAGCAGGTCAATCTCGCCCTTCTGCAAGGCCGGGAAACGCTCCTCGGCATTGAGGGGCACGAACTTCACCTTCTCGGGATCGCCCAGCGTGGCAGCAGCGACGGCGCGGCACAGGTCCACATCGAAGCCGGTCCATTTGCCGGAGGCATCCTTTTCGGAGAAGCCCGGCAGGCCCTTGGAAACGCCGCACACCAGTTCACCGCGTTCCTGCACGGCCTTGAGGGTCTGCGCAGAAGCGGCTGTGGTGGAAACACCTGCGGCCGCGATGGTTGCAGCGCCGGCCAGAAGGGCCAGGATCTTCTTCATAAATGCCCCCGATTGAGCTGAAGTGAAGAGTGAGTTGAGCGGATGACCACCCCTCACAGGGTGGCCTGCTGGCGCACGATGACCTTGGTACCCACCGGCACGCGCTGGTAGAGGTCGATAATGTCACTGTTCACAAGGCGGAAGCAGCCCGAGGACACGGCATAACCGATGGTCTGCGGCTGGTTGGTGCCATGAATACGGTACACGGTGCCGCCAATATAAAGCGCGCGCGCGCCCATGGGGTTACCCGGACCACCCGCCATGAAGCGCGGCAGATAAGGCTGACGCTGGATCATCTCTGTCGGCGGACGCCAGTCCGGCCATTCCGCCTTGCGCTCGATTTTCTTCAGGCCGTTCCACTGGAACCCGTCGCGGCCCACGCCAATGCCATAACGCATGGCGCGGTTGTTGCCCTCGACGAGATAGAGGAAGCGCTCATTGGTATGGATAATAATGGTGCCCGGTGCCTCACTGGTGCGGAAATACACCGGCTGGCGGCGGAAGGCCGGCTCCAGCACAGCGGTGTCGTCTTCCGGCGGCACATATCCCGGCTGGTCACCAATATCGAGGGTTGCGCCCGGCACGCCGCGCGGCGGCATCTGCGCCTGACTTTGCGTTGCAAGGCCGGCTGCGCCCACCTGAATCACGGCGGCGAGGGCCAGGGTCTTGAAGAGTTTCGACATCATTCCGGCCTCATCTCCCGCATTCGGAAGTCATGGTTTCACCAGATCAACCTTAATCCGCGCTTAACGCGCGGCAGGTAAATGCTTTTTGCATCTCACCCGCAAGGCTCCGGCACCAGCCGCCCCTTATGCCGCCTGCACTGGCAGCATATTTCCCACCTCCTGAATTAGCGGACCCGTTCCCAATGGGAAAGGGGAATCAGGCCGAAAGCGGATTTCGCCCTGCCCCTGCCTTCCGTACATAGGCGGAACGGACATCTGGACGCCGCCGCCCTTCATCCTTACAAGGTCCGCCCTATATGAATGGCAAGCCTACCTGCGTGGTGCGCAGGAGTGGGCAAAAGGAGAAGACATGATTGCTCTGACGTTCCCCGATGGCGCTGTGCGCGAATATCCAAAGGGGATTTCCGGCGCAGACATCGCTGCCCAGATTTCCAAATCCCTGCTCAAGAAGGCTGTCGCCGTCACGCTCGACGGTGAGATGGCTGATCTTGGTGGGCCGATCAACCATGATGCCCGCCTTGAGATTGTCACCCGTGATGATCCGCGCGCTGTCACGCTCATCCGCCACGATGCCGCCCATGTGCTGGCAGAGGCGGTGCAGTCCATCTGGCCCGGCACGCAGGTCACCATCGGCCCGGTGATCGAGAACGGGTTTTATTACGATTTCGCCCGCAACGAACCCTTCACCACCGATGACCTGCCGCTGATTGAAGAGAAGATGCGCGAGATCATTGCTCGCGATCGTCCCTTCACAAGGGAAGTGTGGGGCCGCGATGAGGCCAAGAGCGTCTTCACCCAGATGGGCGAGACCTACAAGGTGCAACTGGTGGATGCCATTCCTGAAGATCAGGATGTGAAGATCTACAAGCAGGGTGAATGGTTTGACCTGTGCCGCGGCCCGCATCTGCCCTCCACGGGCAAGATCGGCACCGCCTTCAAGCTGATGAAGGTGGCCGGTGCCTATTGGCGCGGCGATTCCAACAACCCGATGCTGACCCGCATCTATGGCACCGCCTGGCATGACCAGAAGGAACTGGACGCCTATCTGCATCGTCTGGAAGAGGCCGAGAAGCGCGACCATCGCCGCCTTGGCCGCGAGATGGACCTGTTCCACTTTCAGGAGGAGGCACCCGGCACAGTGTTCTGGCACCCCAAGGGCTGGACGCTGTTTCAGGAACTGGTGGCCTATATGCGCCGCCGCCTGAAGGCCGACTACAAGGAAGTGAACGCCCCGCAGGTGATGGACTCCGTTCTCTGGGAAACCTCCGGCCATTGGGGCTGGTACAAGGAGAACATGTTCAAGGTGCAGTCTGCCGGTGACGAGGTGCGTGATGAGCGCGTCTTCGCCCTGAAGCCGATGAACTGCCCCGGCCATGTGCAGATTTTCAAGCACGGCCTGAAAAGCTATCGCGACCTGCCGCTGCGTCTGGCCGAGTTCGGCGTGGTGCATCGCTATGAGCCTTCCGGCGCGCTGCATGGCCTGATGCGCGTGCGCGGCTTCACGCAGGATGATGCCCACGTTTTCTGCACCGAGGAGCAGATGGCGGAAGAGTGCATGAAGATCAATGATCTCATCCTCTCCACCTATGCCGATTTCGGCTTCGACAAGATCATCGTCAAGCTCTCCACCCGCCCGGAGAAGCGCGTGGGTTCGGATGCTGTCTGGGATCACGCCGAAGACGTGATGCAGAAGGTGCTGAAGCAGATTGAGGAGAAGTATGGCGACCGCATCACCACTGGTATCCTTCCGGGTGAAGGTGCGTTCTACGGGCCGAAGTTCGAATACACGCTGAAGGATGCCATCGGCCGTGAATGGCAGTGCGGCACCACACAGGTAGACTTCAACCTGCCGGAGCGCTTCGGCGCCTTCTATGTGGATGCGGACGGGCAGAAGAAGACCCCGGTGATGATTCACCGCGCCATTTGCGGCTCCATGGAACGCTTCACCGGCATTCTCATCGAGCATTTCGCCGGCCACTTCCCGCTATGGCTTGCACCGACGCAGGTGGTGGTGGCGACCATCACCTCCGATGCCGACGACTATGCCTATGACGTGGTTGCGAAGCTGCGCGCTGCCGGGCTTCGGGCCGAGGTGGATACGCGCAACGAGAAGATCAATCTCAAGGTGCGCGAGCATTCGCTGGCCAAGGTGCCGGTGCTGCTGGTGGCGGGGCGGAAGGAAGCGGCCGAACAGACCCTCTCCATCCGTCGTCTTGGCTCGAAAGACCAGACCAGTGGCGGTTTGGATGAGGTGATTGCGGCGCTGGTGAATGAAGCCATACCGCCGGACATGAAGCCTGCACACGGCTGAATCCCCGGAATTGTGCCACCAAATATGGCACATCCAGAGCAGCACCCTCCCGGCCTTGTGCCGGGGTGGGTGAAGGCTGGAAATCTCGACCAGACATGACAAAGGTCCGGGCATCCTTGCCCGGGCCTTTTCTTGTTCATTCCATCAGAACATGTGCTGTCAGCGGATCAGCACGTCCAGTTTCTGGTTCTGGCCGGGCTCGACCTTGAATTCCATGCTGTAATTGGTGCCATTATTACGCCCGATGGCGGTATAGGCCCCTTCGGAAAGCACCAGAGTTGGCTGCGCCCCGATGGATTCCTTGATGGTGTCACCGCCGGGCGTGATGACGGTCCACTGCGTGTCCGGCACCATTTCCCCGCCCTTGGTTCTCACCAGCTTCAGGGTCACCTCAGCCGCACGGTGATGCATGGTGGCATCCGTCAGCTTGCCGGTTGCCACATTCACATCCGCGCGCACCACCGCATTGGCATCGCCATAGGTGGAAACGACATGATAGATGCCCTCGGGCAGCAGCAGCATTTCACCGGCCGGTGCCCCCTTGTAATAGGGCTGGCTTGAAGCACGCCCCTGCAGGAATGAGCCTTCAAAAATATCGAAGGTCACACTTTGCGGGTTTATCGCGGTTTTTTCCACATCCGCCTGCAAGCGCAAGCCACCCGCCGGAAGCGTGAAGGTTTCACGCTGGGACACCAGCTCAAGCGTCATCTCTTTGGCAAGGCTGGCCAAGCCATAAGAGACATGGACGATATATTTTCCGGGCGTCAGGAAGAAGACGGGCATCGCCTCCTCTGCCTCCTCCGCCACCAGAGGAAAAGCCCCGGTTGCAGCATCTGGCTGGGCAGAGAACACACGCCACACAAGGCCGCGCGCAATAGGATTGCTGCCAGCGCCATAACCGGCATGAACACCCAGCGCCACCTTGCCTTCCGGCGGCTGCGGCAGCACCTCATGCGGCTGGCGCGCATTCCCGGAAGGGGACTGCAACACACGCCCGGCCTCTCCCGAAAATGGGCCGGCCTGCTGGGAGGGCGGTGTTACACCCAGAAATTGCATGGTCTGCGCAAAGGAAGCCGATGGAATAACCATAAGTTGTGCAGAGGCCAGCATGATCCCAAGCGCCCGATAAAGTCCCGCCGGGCGACGTGAGGCATTCGAGGTATCAACCACACCGGATGGCCGAACCACCCGTGCGCATCGCATTTTGCTCATGTTCCTGAGGTGCACAAAATTCGAGGCGGATTCAAGTCAATCCTGCCAAAACTCTCAAAAGACGCGACCATCTGTCCACCATCCGGTGGGCCGCCACCTGCAAGGCCCATTTCCCATGCGCTTGTGCAGGTGCCCTGCATGATAATGCTAAAATGCTTCAAATTATTGAGTTACCGCATTTTCCTGACCCAACCCGGTCCCCTCCGCGGGTGAAAATGCTCTATAGCTCTGCACCAGCTCCTTGATATTCACATAAGGTGTTTGTGATGACCGATGCCCTCGCTGTGCTGCGTACCCGCCGATCTTCCCGTCTGATGGACCTTGTCGAGCCCGGCCCGAGCGGAGAAGCTCTTGAAACCCTGCTGACAATTGCCGCGCGCGTGCCAGACCATGGCCGCCTTGTGCCGTGGCGCTTTGTGCTGTTCGAGGGAGAGGGGCGCAACCGTGCAGGCGAGGCTCTGGCGCGCATCCATGCTGAAGAACACCCGGATGCAGATGAAAAGCGGCTGAATGAGGAACGCGAGCGCTTCACCCGCGCACCTCTGGTGCTGGCTGTGGTGACAAGCCCGGTGGCACACCCCAAGATTCCCGAATGGGAGCAGCTTCTGTCGGCGGCGGCCTGCTGCCAGAATGCATTGGTGGCTTCGGCCGCCCTGGGTTTTGGAGCCACATGGCTCACGGAATGGCCGGCTTTTGATACCCGCGCCCGTGCGGCCCTTGGCCTTGCAGAGCATGAACGCATCGCCGGCTTTATCTATATCGGCACCCGCGCACAGGTTCTGGAAGAACGCCCCCGGCCAGACCTTGAAAAGATTGTGACCCGGTTCTGAGCCGGGCATTACCCATACAAGAGCAGGCGCGGTGACAGATCACCGCGCCTGCACGCAATGGCAATCCGCCAGATGATCGTCCACCAGCCCGCAAGCCTGCATGGCGGCATAGACAATGGTGGGGCCGACGAACTTGAAGCCGTAGCCCTTCAGCCGTTTTGAAAGCGCACGGGAACGATCTGTTTCGGCAGGCACATCCGAGATGCGGGCCGGATGGTTCAGCAACGGCGCGCCATCCACCGCTTCCCACATCACATCCGCAAAGGCGATGCCTTTCTCCCGCAAATCGAGATAGGCCCTTGCGGACGTCACGGCAGCCTCAATTTTTGACCGGTTACGCACAATGCCCGCATCCTGCATCAACGCTTCCACCCTCTCGGCGTCATAGCGGGCCATGATATCCGGGTCGAACCCGTCAAACGCACGGCGGAAATTGTCCCGCTTGCGCAAGATGGTGATCCACGACAGGCCCGCCTGAAACCCATCCAGCAACAGCTTTTCAAAAAGGGCGCGGCTGTCATGCTCCGGCACCCCCCATTCCGTGTCGTGATAGGTCACATAAAGCGGATCAGTCCCGCACCACGGGCACCGGCTCACACCATCTTCATGAAGGATGGACACATCCGAACGCATGCTCATGCGCCTTTCAGGGCTTTTTCCACCAGATCCAGCGGGCTTTCCTTCCGGGACCATTCCATTTCGAAATGCGCCCATTCAGGGCGTTGCAGTTCCACCTCAACCCCGGCAACCAGCAAGGGCGTGCCAGCCGCCTGCGCCGCCGATGTGCGATCCAGACGCACTGTTGCGATGGCATGGTGTCCAGCAGCTGAAGTCGTGCGCCCCACGGCCTTGTCTGCGGCCATGATCTCCGCCCCGGCAATAGCCTCCTGCGGGAAAGTGACCTGTACCAGACGATTACGGGCGGTGGTGCGGTGCTCCATACGGCTCACCACCTCCTGCCCGACATAACAGCCCTTGTGGAAGTCCACCCCGCCCAGTTGATCCATATCAGCCTCATGGGGGAAGGCATCATTATAGGCAAAATCCACCCCGCCCCTGGGAATGCCAAGAGCGATGCGCGCCGTCTCATAAGCCTGCACATCTCCACACAGCGCCTGCGCCTGTTCAAGCGGCAGAACGAGGCGGTGCCCAAGAGCGGGCAAGCGCGGGTCCGGAAATGCCTGAATATCTGCGGGCAAATCCTGCCCCGGCAGAAGGGCAGCCACGGCCACCTCATCCAGCCGTTCCAGCACAACCTTGGCCCGCAGGCGCAGGAAGGTGAGGCGCTTGAGCAGGTCTGCAGCAACCTCCTGCGGCGCATCAATCAGGAAGCTCTCTTCCCCTTCGCGATACAGCAGAAAGTCCGAGATGATCTTGCCTTGCGGTGTCAGCAAGGCACCATAACGGGATGCACCATTTTCCAGATGCTCCACATCACAGGTGAGCACACCATGGAGAAAATGCGCGGCATCTGAACCCGCAGCACGGGCAAGCACGCGATCAGTCAGCAAAACGGCGGGACATTGAATGGCGGACATGGGGCCGGTCCTCATTCCAGAAGGCAGCCTATACCTAGGCGCGTCCGCACCAAGCCTCAAGGGCAGACCGACGATACAAGCCAGACTGAAATTTGAAGCATTTGCATGTCACCGCTTGCCATGTGCGCCCGTGCGGAGTTGAGTGCGCCCTTTCAGGTCTTCCGGCACGTCATGTCTGCTTCAGAATCATCCACGCCTTTTTCCCCTGCAAGCACCTGCATCACCTTGCAGGCGCGGGATCGCGCCATTGTGCTGGGGCCACGCGCGCAGGTCATGGGCATCATCAATGTCACGCCCGATTCGTTCTCGGATGGCGGCCGCAGCCTTGCCACTGATGATGCACTGACCCATGCCGCGCGGCTGGAGGCAGAGGGTGCGGACATACTGGACATTGGTGCGGAATCCACGCGCCCCGGCCACACCCCGCTTTCGGCAGAAGAGGAATGGAGCCGTCTGGCCCCTGTTCTGGCAGGCCTTCCACATCACAGCCGTCTGCCGGTGTCGGTTGATACCTTCAAGGCCGGGACTGCACGCCTTGCACTGGAACATGGTGCGCATATCATCAATGACATCTGGGGCTTTGCCCGCGACACGGAAATGCCCCATGTGGTGGCAGATTTCGGGGCCGCCGCCATTGTCATGCACAATCGGGAGGAGATTGATCCGGCCATTGATATTGTGGCGGACATGATCGCCTTTTTCGAGCGCGCCATTGCACGGGCAGAAGCTGCCGACCTGCCCCGCACCAAACTGGTGCTGGACCCCGGCATTGGCTTTGGAAAAACCTTCGGGCAAAATCTTGAGGCGCAGCGACGGCTTGGCGAACTGCGCGTGCTGGGCCTGCCGCTACTGCTCGGCACCTCCCGCAAATCCTTCATTGGCAAGGTGGTGGAGAGCACGCCGGCAGAGCGCCTGCCCGGCACCATTGCCTCCAATGTGATCGGGTTAATGGCAGGCGTGGAGATCATTCGCGTACACGATGTTGCAGCCCATGTGCAAGCGGCGCGCGTGACTGAAGCCATTCGGGGGCTGGCATGATTGCAGATGCTCGCCTTCTCCCTGAATCCTCCATGCAGGAGGCCTCATCCGCCCTCACCTATCTTTGTCTTGGTGCAAATGTTGGCGAGCGGTCGAAGACCTTGCAACAGGCTCTGGAGCTTCTGGAACTGGCGGGCATTGTGATCGCGACGCGCTCCTCCCTATATGAAACGCCGCCCTGGGGGCCGATTGTGCAGGGGCCATACCTCAATCAGGTCGTGGCAGCCCACACAACATTATCCGCACCCGCCTTGCTGAGCCTTGCCTTGCGCGTGGAACGCACGCTAGGGCGGGATCGCGCGCGCGAACTGCGCTATGGCCCACGCCGGATTGATATCGACATTCTGCTGTTTGAGGGGGTCGAGAGCACTGACCCGGATCTGGAACTGCCGCACCCGCGCATTCTGGAGCGGGCCTTCGTGCTGGTGCCCCTGCTTGAGATCGCGCCAGACATCACGATTCAGGGACGCCGGGCAGATGCAGCGCTCGCGGCCCTTGATCAATCGGCGATCGTGAAGTTTGAGGCGGCCTGAGCGCCGACACGCGCCTGCGACGGAAATAGGACTGGACTTTACTGCCCGGTCATGACGATTTCCCACCTGTGCAATCGGAACATGCGCCGGCAAATGGCGCGGGAGGGACGAGGGGCATGACGGGCCAGCACCATGTGGATGATGCAAAGCTTGCTGAAGGTGTCTTGAGGGGCGAGAGAGCTGCTCTGGCGCGCGCGATCACCCTTGTGGAATCACGGCGCAGCGATCACCGCCAGCGGGCACAGGCCATGCTCCAGACCCTGCTGCCCCACACCGGAAAAGCCTTCCGGGTCGGGATTACCGGCGTTCCGGGTGTCGGCAAATCCACCACGATTGATACGCTGGGCAGCCATCTCACCGCACGGGGTCACCGTGTTGCCGTACTGGCGGTAGACCCCTCCTCCACCCGTACCGGCGGCTCCATTCTGGGTGACAAGACCCGGATGTCACAACTGGCTGTGGACCCGAAAGCCTTCATCCGTCCCTCTCCTTCCGGCGGCACACTGGGCGGCATTGCGGCCAAAACGCGCGAAACCATGCTGCTGTGTGAAGCGGCCGGTTTTGATGTGGTGCTGGTGGAGACGGTGGGCGTTGGCCAATCTGAAACCACGGTGGCTGAACTCACCGATACATTTCTGGTGCTGATGCTGCCGGGCGCTGGAGATGAGCTTCAGGGCATCAAGAAGGGCGTGCTGGAACTGGCGGACATTGTTGCTGTCAACAAGGCCGATGGCGACAATATTCGCCGTGCGCGGGCAGCCGCCGGGGAGTATCGCGCGGCGTTGCACCTGCTTGGCACGCATCAGTCCTACTGGTCTCCGCCTGTCCTCACCTATTCGGGCCTGACAGGCGATGGCGTGGATGCCGTATGGGAGCAGGTGGAACTACACCGGCAGAAATGTGAGGCGGCGGGCCATTTTGCTGCCAATCGTCAGACGCAGCAGGTGCGCTGGATGTGGACCTTGCTGAATGAGCGCCTCACAGAGCGTGTGACCAGTGATGCCGCAGTCAAGGCGCGCCTGCCGGCTCTGGAAAGCGCTGTCGCGGCTGGCACATTGGCCCCTGCCATGGCAGCAGCAGAAATTGCCGGACTGATCGGGCTATAGGGGCGGATACATCCAGAGTGGACGAGGAGAGTGCGAAAGGCTTTTCAAAACAGAAACGGCCTCCTGCCGCGTGACTGTTTCAGGACTTGCCACCCTCACCTCGATTCCGGTCTGCTTCCGGCGGATGCACCGCCCCGCCTGCCCCACATGGTGCAAGAGTGGTTCTTGGGGCTGGAAAACGGGGCTGTATGTCCTTCTGAACCTGCAATTTTGGCTTTTATGCCTGCGGCTTCTTCAATTCCTCAGGCCAATGGCGTAAACGCCATAAAGTCCCCCTGATCTGCTACGGGTGGGTGCAGTGACTATTTATCTGCCGATTGCCGAACTGCCGGTGGCGATTTTCAGCATCTTCGCCATGGGCCTCGCCGTGGGCTTCATCTCAGGCATGTTTGGCGTGGGCGGCGGCTTCCTCATGACGCCGCTGCTGATTTTCACCGGCATCTCTCCGGCTGTCGCCGTGGCCAGCGCCTCGCCCTATATGGCCGCCTCCTCCTTCTCGGGCGCACTCTCCTATCTGCGAAAAGGCATGGTTGACCTGCCCCTTGCGGGTATCCTCCTGGCGGGGGGCGGTGTGGGCACGGTGTGCGGTGTGGCCCTGTTCACATGGCTCAACAGCATCGGGCAAGTGGATCTCATCATCCGCCTCTCCTACACGCTGCTGCTGGGTGGCATCGGCTTCATGATGCTGCTGGAAAGCGTGCGTGCCATCATCCGCACCCGCAAGGGGGGCAAGGCGCAAGTGCGCCGCCCCGGCACCCATAGCTGGGTGATGCGCCTGCCCCTGAAAATGCGTTTCCGTCGCGCGCGGATTTATGTGTCCACGATTCCCGTGGTTGTACTGGGATGGATGATTGGCCTGCTGGGTGCGGTTCTGGGTGTGGGCGGCGGTTTTATTCTGGTGCCGGCGCTGATCTATCTTTTACGTGTACCCACCACAACCGCTGTTGGCACCTCCTCCGTGCTCACCGTCGCAACCATGGTTGCGGCCACCATTCTGCATGCGGCCACGAATGGCACAGTGGATGCGATGCTGGCTTTTGTGCTGATGGTGGGCGGCACCATGGGCGCACAGTTCGGGGCCCGCACGGGACAAACCATCCGCCCGGATTATCTGCGCCTGCTGCTGGCCCTTCTGGTGCTCTCTGTTGGCCTGCGTGTCGCAGCCGAACTGGTCCGCACCCCTGCTGATCGCTATGTGGTGACCCATGTGGAGACGCCGCGATGAGCATTATGCGTGCGCTCCGGCTTGTTCTGCTCTGCGGCCTGACAGCCATGCTGTTTGCACCGCCTGTTCGCGCAGCCCAGACAGATATGCCATCCCGCCCGCGTGACCGGGTGGTCCTCTCCATTTCCCAACCGGAGGTGCGCATCACCTCGAACTTCACCGGGGCAGAACTGGTGCTGTTTGGCGTTGCTGAAAAGGAAGAGGGGCTGGATCTGGATCCGGATGTGGTCATCACAGTGCGCGGCCCCAATGCCAGCTATGTCACATGGCGCAAGGCACGGGTGCTGGGGCTGTGGGTGAATACGGACAGCCGGACCTTTGTGGAGGCCCCTTCATTCCTGAGTGTGCAGGCCAGCCGCCCGCTGGAGGAAATGGCGAGTCTTCAGATCCTGAGGCTGGAACAGATTGGCCTGATCCGCAATACGCTGTTGCAACGGGTGGGGCCGGATTATGCCGATGTTGTACCAACCGACCCGTTTCGCGCAGCCTTTCTGCGTATTCAGGAAAACGAACATTTTTATCAGGAAAATCCTGAAGGCGTCCGCTTCATTGCGCCCGGCGTATTTCGGGCCGAGGTGAAGATTCCCGGTCGTGCGCCGCTGGGCCACTATGAGGTGACAGCAAAACTGCTCCGGGATGGGCAGGTGATTGCCCAGGCTGTGGGTGGTTTTGATGTCCAGCGCAGTGGTTTTGAGCAGGAGATTGCAACCATGGCGCAAAATCACGGTGTTATTTATGGCGTTATAGTTGCAATTGGCAGCCTTCTGGTTGGCTTCATAGGTAGCGTGGTATTCCGAAAGGAATGACGTGCGGCAAAGAAAGCCGACAATGGATTTGCACTCGGCTTTTCCAGCCCTCAGCCGCTGAACACACACCCGATACACGAAAACGAGCAGAACTGGCGTCAGATCCACTTTTTCATCACCCCGGCTCTTGCAGTTCATGTCTTCAGCGGTCAAAGAGAAGCAGCGCAAGCGCTTGAAATTGTCATGCACTTTCAGCGAAGAGCTTCGGGTGCCAAGCCCTGACCGGCACCCGTTGGGACGGGACAGTGCTGATGCACTGTCCCGTTTCGCTTTTAGCCGCCCAGTCATCCCTTGTGCAGTCAGGCAGCCATACCCCATGGTTGTGGTGGTCACGCTCACGGTTTTCAGGCATATGAAACGGATGAGGCACTAACGACATCGCGTTCAGGCCTCATCATGGTCGCTCATGCGCGCGGCGACAGTTTCGACAGGGAGGCTCATGTGGCTGGCACCATCTCCATTTCCGTCGAAAGCGGCATTGCCCGTCTTGCCCTCTCCAATCCGGAGCGGCGCAATGCCATTTCCGCAGGCATGTGGCAGCAGATCGCGGATTTTGCCAATTCCGCCAAGCAGAAACGGGATATTCGCGTTGCCATTCTGCGTGGCGAGGGGGAAAAGGCATTTTCCGGCGGCGCTGATATTTCAGACTTCAATGGTGCGCGGGCTGATGCCTCCGGTGCGCAGACCTATGATGATCTGGTGGAAGCAGCCTGTGCGGCGGTGGAAGCCCTGCCCTTCCCCACTCTTGCTTTGATCCGTGGGGCCTGTGTTGGAGCCGGAGCCGCACTGGCAGCAAGCTGTGACCTGCGGATTGGGGCCGATGACGCCTTCTTTGCAGTCCCTGCGGCGCGTCTTGGTCTGGGCTACGACCCGCGCGGCATGCCACGCCTGCTGCGCGCTTTTGGAAGCCAGGGCACCCGCACGCTCTTTTTCACCGCAGAGCGCCTCAGTGCGCAGCGTGCTTTTGAACTGGGTGCAATTGATGCACTGGTCGAAGCCGCACAGATCGAGGCGAATGCAGACAAGCTGGCACAACGTATTTGTGAAAATGCGCCATTAACCCTGAAAGCCGCTAAACTCGCCATTCGGGCGGCAGAAGGGGCGCCGCATTCAGTACTTGCAGAAGCCCGGCATGCAACAGTTCAGGCCAACTCAAGTGCTGATTACCGCGAGGGCCGACAGGCCTTCACTGAAAAGCGCGCCCCCCGCTTTTCAGGCACCTGAACAGCCTGACCGGCTCCCCGATAAGGAAAGAGCCGATCATCAGCCATACACTCAGATCTTTTTCAGGCGCGCGTTACAGGCACTCCAGAACTGGGGCCACTTCTGGCCAGCGGGCACTTGGCCAGCCGCCTTCAGTTTTTTCCACTCTGCACCGCACTGCTTTTGCCTTGTCCGTGCAGCCTTCTGCCCATCATGTGCTGGCGCCGCCTTCTCCTTCTGGCCTTCTTGCTGGACTGTACGCCCCTGCGCTGGAGAGGACACTGCACGCACGGCCCCACCTTTCTCACCCTCACTCTTGCCGGCATGAGGGGCCGCTGGCTTTTCTTCTGCCTTCAACCGCGTGCTGCAAACTTTATAGAAGTCCTTCCATGTCTGCCCGGCCGGAACCTTGTCGGCAGCCTTGGCAGCGGACCATTCATCGCCACATATTTTCATTCGGCTTGGCGGTGCTGCAATGCTTGCGACAGGCCAAAACAGCAGGCAAGCCCCCAAAACAGTTGCCGCGCTCCAAATCCGCCCCTGATACCCCTGCATGGTACTTCCCTATGGTGATGTGCCTTGTGGCTTTCTCCATTCACCAGATCAGAGAAAGCCACATACATTGAGCGGATATATTCGGGGCGTGCGCGCCGGCTTTCACCTTGCTGCCGCGTGCCCGAGCGTTGAAAATACAACCGAGATATACCCCTAAAGCGGCAAAATCACACTTTGGGTTGTTCACGCCATCTATTCTTCGGTGTTCATCCACAAGCTGGTATTGGCAGATGACCTCACCACATATATGTTCCGGCCACTGAATTGGGGCGTAGCCAAGTGGTAAGGCAGCGGATTTTGATTCCGCCATTCGGAGGTTCGAACCCTCCCGCCCCAGCCAGTTTTTCCTGTTAAAACAATATCTTCTTTCGAGAAAAAACACTTCGAAAGCCAATGGACCAAGCACCAAAAACCCCGCTGAAGCGGGGTTATGGCACGCCGGTTTTATTGAAAGCTCAGGCTCTCTCGTGAACAGTCAGCCACGAGAATGTGGTGAACATCAAAGCCCACAGCACATAAGAAAATGCCTTTTCCGCATTACCCAGGCACAGGGCGTACACAAAAGCACCCCACCCGATCAGCGCCACGATAAAAATCACACTCTGCAAGATCCGCATCGTTCCCCTCACTTCAACGAATCCAGATGAACTGACGTCATATTAGCAGATCATCCCCGCGCACGAGACCTGCAAAAACCCCTTCAAAACCTCCTGTCAGGTTTTATCCGGGAAGGGCAGCAGCCTCCGCAACCAATGACCATGACATCTTGCACTGCGCCTTGTCCCTTGGCACATAGAGACTCACCTGAAATATGGTTGAAAGCTCCGCCTCATATGATTGCCATTGGCTGCCTCGCCCCGCTTATCCTCGGTGTCTTTGGCGCGTTATCCGGCCATTGGCTGGCAGGAACCGAAGGGCTGCTCTGGGGTGGTGGGGCCGGACTTGTTCTTGGCGGGCTTGTGCTTGGAGCCGTGGGCTGGGTGGTCGTCCAGATCAAAAAAGGAAGCTGAACGACCCGGCATCTCCGATCAGGAGAGCGCCTCCTCCAGCCGGTTTGCTATTGTGCGCAGGATTTTGACCCGGGCAAAGCGCTTGTCCTCGGCCTCCACCAACGTCCATGGGGCA
This sequence comes from Xanthobacter sp., assembly GCA_034676585.1. Lineage (GTDB taxonomy): Bacteria > Pseudomonadota > Alphaproteobacteria > Rhizobiales > Xanthobacteraceae > Xanthobacter. The sequence continues at coordinate 161,820 of JAUCBY010000002.1, forward strand.
ATGGCTGTAGAGGTGCGGTCCACCATTTCGGTTACGGCCTGCTCATAAAGTGGCCATTTGGCACGGTTGCGCCAGTCCTCCGGTGTCAGCTTGAAGCGCTTGTAGGGAACAACCTCACGCGCTTCAAAACGGCGCTTCTGCTCTTCCTGACTGATGGCCAGCCAGAATTTCACCACCACCAGACCGGAGCGCGAAAGCTCGGCCTCGAAATCATTGATTTCGGCATAAGCCCGCCCCCAGTCTGATGGCGAACACAACTCCTCCACCCGCTCCACCAGCACGCGCCCATACCATGAGCGGTCGAAAATCGCGGTCTGTCCCAGCGAGGGAATAGAGCGCCAGAAGCGCCACAGATAAGGGCGCGCCAGCTCTTCATCGGTCGGCGCAGCGATGGGGTAGACACGGAAATAGCGCGGGTCCAGCGCCTGCCGTACACGACGGATGGCAGAACCCTTCCCCGCCGCATCGCTCCCCTCAAAGGCCAGCACAAGGCCGCTCTTCTCAAATGCAGCCGATGTGGTTGCCGCAGTAATACGATGCTGCTCACGGGCAAGCTGGGCATCATAATCACTCTTCTCCAGCTTCTGGCTCAGATCCAGTGTGGAGAGAATGGAAAAATGGGGCAGTGCTTCGGCAAGTGTGGGAGCTGTTGCAGCAGTGGTTATGGAAGGCGCTGGTGCAGGGGCAGGCATTGGTGCAGGCGTTGGGGTTGCGGCAGGCTCGCTCTTCGGCTGTCCGGTCATGCGGCGCAGCTTTTCCAGCAGAACACCACCAATCGTGGCATCGCGATAGAGGGAGTTGCTGGCCGGAACCACCTGCCAGGGCGCAAAATCGGTTGATGTGGTGCGCGCCACCTCTTCGGAAATCATGGCCAGCCGCTCACGTGCCTTCTTGCTGTCCAGTTCTTTCCATTCGCGCACAACAGGGCGCTTATAGCTGCCATCTGTCAGCGACTTGAGACGTGTACGCGCCTCCTTCTGGTCCAGATACAGCCAGATCTTGAGAATGCTCACGCCTTCGGCATCCAGCATGGCCTCAAACCGGCGAATGCGGTCCAGACTACGCATCAGCATGTCATCATCCGTGCGGCCCAGAACCCAGTTATTGACCGGCTTGTGGTACCAGGAACCCAGCATCAGCCCGATATCACCAAAAGGCGGCAGGCCACGCCAGTATTTCCACATATCCGGATGCTTGCGGTCATCCTGACTGATGTCTTCAGTATTGTAGGTCAGCGTATCGAGCTTGCGGATATCCAGCCAGTTATAAAGCTGGTTCACCACAGCGCCTTTACCGGCACCATCCGGGCCATGAATGAGCACCAGAAGGCTGCGCCTGTTCTGGTCAATCAACTGGAACTGAACATTGAGCAGCTCTTCTCGCAGGCCCGGCTCCAACGCCTTGTATGCGGCCTTGTCGAGAGTGTGGACCACCTTGGCTGACTCGAACATCCAGCTTGCCCCCTGCACGAAAGAATACGGCCGGATACCATGACCCGGCCGCCCGACTAAACAACGTGCATGCTCACAACCAGATCGCAAGGGAAATTTCTGCGGAACAAGGGCTTATGTCGTCGCCTTTATCGTATCTCTTGATGGCACCTTCACCCAGGCCTCACCATCCAGCACCACTTCTCCATTGACAGAGCAGATGCAGGAGAGACGGGCGCGATGCTTTGCCGGCATCAGCTCCACCACCTCGACGACCACATCAACCGTGTCATCAATACGTACAGGGGCACGGAAATTCAGGGTCTGGGAAATATAGATCGCCCCCGGCCCCGGCAGACGTGTGCCCAGAACCGCAGAAATCAGGCCTGCCGTATAAAGCCCGTGGGCAATGCGCCCGCCAAAAGGGGTTCTTGCTGCAAAATGCTGGGACAGATGGATCGGGTTACGATCCCCCGTCAGTTCTGCAAAGCCGACAATATCCGAAGACGAAATCGTCTTGGATATGCGCTCGGTCCTCCCAACCGAAAGATCTTCAAAAAACAGATTCTGGAGTTCAAGAAACATGATCCACCACCGACTTCTTTGGTCAGATGGCGGACTGTAGGGTGTTTTGCAGCGCATTCAAACGCGAAATGCCTTGAACTATCGCAGCAGACGGGCAAAACCGCGCGGCAGAAATAGGCACGAAGCGCGGCTATGAAGCCGCGCCGTGCCATTTCCGGGCCAGTTCCACCAGAGCCTCATCCTTCTCATCTGGCAAAACCAGATTGATCCGCACCTTCATGTCGCCATGGCCGCTCGTGGCCTTGGGCAAACCCTTGCCCCGCAAACGGAAGGTGCGCCCGCCCGAGGTCCAGGCCGGAACATTCAGCTCCACCGCGCCGGAGAGTGTGCGCACGCGCACCTTCGCACCCAGAACAGCATCAGCCAGCGGTACATCCACATTCTGGTGCAGATCATCACCATCACGCTCAAACACATCATGAGCGGCATAATTGATGGTGACATAGGCATCACCCGCAGGCCCACCCATCTGGCTGGGGTGCCCCTGCCCCTTCAGGCGCATGCGGTGCCCTTCGCGCGTTCCGGCAGCGATCTTGATCTCGATCTGCTTTCCGTTCGGCAGGGTGACGCGGATCTTCGTGCCCTCGGTTGCATCTTCATAGCTCACCGAGAGGGAAAGCTCGGCATCTGCGCCCGGCGATGGCTGGAAGCCCCCACCGGCCGAACGGCGCTGACGACCAAAGCCGAAAATATCGCCAATATCCTCAAAACCGCCGCCCTGTGCGGCACCACCGCGGCGGGAGCCGCCCTGCCCGAACGAGAAGCTTTCGAAGATCGTATCGCCATCAAAGCCGGAGAACCCTCCCGGCCTGCGCCCCCCGCCAAAGCCGGAAAACTCGGGCGCGCGCGGCTTGCCTTCCGCATCAATCTCGCCCCGATCAAACTGGCCGCGCTTTTCCTTGTCAGCCAGAATCTCGTGGGCGGTATTCAGCTCCGCGAACTTGTCTTGCGCCTTCGGATCAGACGTATTGGCATCGGGATGCAGCTTTTTCGCCAGCCGTCGATAGGCGCGCTTGATCTCCGCTTCATCGGCAGTCTTGGAAATGCCGAGGACATCGTATGGATCACGCATGAAATATCACCTCGCCGGCCAGCATTTCCAGACAGCCGGCCGCAGGCAGCATGTGGGGCTATAGCGTTAAAAATGCAACACCCGTTGCCCTGCAACCGGCAAAATCATCGCAAAAAAGACGGGACCCGTCTTTTCCATCCTTCTCTATACCTGATCCAGCACCCGCACCTGAGAGAACTCAACCTGGCCAGCCTTGCGACAAACCTCGCCGCGCACCCAGCGGTCGGGCATCTGTTCCACCAGTATGGCGATCATGAAATCCCGGCATTTTCCGCTGCGTTCGGCGCCAATCGGCGTTGCGGTGCCACGCGCGCCTGTTTCCATATTCTGCCAGGCAATTGAAACATCATCTTCTGATGAATCCAGCGCCTCATCCAGCGCCTGAGTGGCCATGCGCCAATCGGCAACGGCAACGCCCTGAGGCGGTTCAGGCAGGTTTCGCATTTCAGAGACAGGGCGGGCAGAGATGGAGCCTGTTTCCAGATCAGCATCATCCACAGCACTGCTCATGCCGGAACAACCGGCACATGCGGCAACAAGCGCGAGCAAAACCACGCCGGCTCCAGCGCGAAGCCCTTCGCGAAAGCGGACGGGACTTCTATAAGAAGATGTCCGTTCCCATTCGGGCGCGGTCGGGAATCGACAAGGCACAAGGGGCTCCCACATGACGACACAGAAACCAAAGGAAGCCCGCGAGACCTTAACATCTGGTGATTTCACGCAGGCGCATGACCCTTTTGGTCTTTTTGCGCAGTGGCTGGCCGATGCAGAGAAGAATGAGGTTAACGATCCCAACGCCATGACACTGGCGACTGTGGACGAATCCGGCTTGCCGGATGCCCGTATGGTGCTGCTCAAGGGCGTGGATGACCGGGGTTTCGTGTTTTACACCAATACGGGAAGCGCCAAGGGCCGCGAACTGATCGCAACCCCCAAGGCTGCTTTGGTGTTTCATTGGAAATCACTGCGCCGTCAGGTGCGCGTGCGCGGGCCAGTGGAAAATGTGACGGATGCCGAGGCGGACGAATATTTCGCGTCCCGCCCGCGTTTGTCCCAGATTGGCGCATGGGCCAGCCAGCAGTCCACCCCGCTGGAAGGACGCTTTGCGCTGGAAACAGCCGTGGCAAAAACCACGGCCAAATACGCCATCGGCACAGTCCCGCGTCCGCCCCACTGGACAGGCTTCCGCATTGTGCCGGTCTCCATCGAGTTCTGGCACGACAGGCCCTTCCGTCTGCATGATCGCGTGGTTTTCCGCCGCGACAACCCGGAAACGGCATGGGGTACAACTCGCCTGTTTCCCTGATAAGTTGTCATTCCCTATGAAAAAAGGCGGCTCATTTGGCCGCCTTTTTTACTTTTTGCGAAAGCTTGAGCGGCAAGACCGGGTTGCCGCGCGCGGATCACTCCAGATTCAAAACTGCGGATGCGCCGGCAAGGCTGTGATGCCCGCCAATGACGACATCTTCCAGCCCCCGAGCTTGCGGGCACAGATTCTCAGCAAAGAAGCGGGCTGTGGCAATGCGGGCGGCAAGGCGCGGGTCGCTGTCTCCCTCACTGATCAGGCGTGCCGATGCAATCGCGGCGCGCGCCAGATAGGCCCCGCCTGCCGCACGCGCGAACAGCCGCAGATAAGGCGTTGCCCCGGCCAGAGCCTTCTGCGTATCCGCTCCAAGCCAGCCCTGAAGCTGCGCTGTTGCTCGCGCAAGGGCATCCACCGCCTCGGCAAGCCGCTCACCGGCATGGCCAAACAGCGCGCTATCCTGCGCCTTCAGTTCCTGCGCTGTCTCACGATAAGAGGCGATCAGCGTATCCACCACGCTCCCGCCTTCCAGCGGCAGCTTGCGGGCCACCAGATCAATGGCCTGAATGCCATTCGTGCCCTCATAAATCGCGAAAATCCGCGCATCGCGATAATGCTGGGCTGCGCCGGTTTCCTCAATATAGCCCGCCCCGCCATGCACCTGCACACCGAGCGAGGCCACTTCAATACCGATATCGGTTGAGAAAGCCTTGGCCACGGGCGTCAGCAGGCTGGCCTCGGCATGGGCGGCAGCGCGGGCATCGGCATCCGGCAGGCGGTGGAAACGATCCAGCGCATCGGCCGTCATCAGGCAGATGGCGCGGGCGGCATCGGTTTCCGCACGCATGGTCAGCAGCATGCGCTGCACATCCGCATGCAGAATGATGGGGGCCATGCCCTCGCCGGTCCACCCCGGAGCCTTGCCCTGACGGCGCTCCCTTGCATAAGCGAAAGCGCGCTGGGTAGCGCGTTCCGCCACTGCCACGCCCTGAATGCCAACAGCCAGACGCGCATTGTTCATCATGGTGAACATGCAGGCGAGACCGCGGTTTTCCTCGCCAACCAGCCAGCCGATAGCCCCTTCGCCCGTATCGCCGAAGGTCATGGTGCAGGTGGGGGAGCCGTGCAGGCCCAGCTTGTGCTCCAGCCCGGTGCACCACACATCATTGCGCGCGCCAAGGCTGCCATCCTCATTCACGAGGAATTTCGGCACGACAAACAGCGAGATGCCCTTTACGCCTGCAGGCGCATCCGGCAGACGGGCCAGAACCAGATGCACGATATTTTCGGAAATATCCTGCTCACCATAGGTAATGAAGATCTTGGTGCCGAAAATACGGTAGGTGCCGTCATCCTGCTTCACAGCCTTGGCACGCAGGGCGGCAAGATCGGAACCGGCCTGCGGCTCCGTCAGGTTCATGGTGCCGCTCCAAACGCCGGAGACCAGCTTTTCCAGATAGGTGTTCTGGAGATATTCGGAGCCGTGGGCGGTGATCGCCTCGATGGACCCCATGGTCAGCACGCCGCCGATACCGAAAGAGGGCGAGGCCGTATTCCAGAATTCCGTCAGCGCAGACGTGACGGAGATGGGCAAATGCTGGCCACCAAAGCGCTCTTCTGCTGCCACCGCGCCCCATCCGGCATCTGCCCAGTTTTTGTAAGCCTCTTTCCAGCCTCTGGGTGTGGTGACAGCGCCATCCTTCAGCGTGCAGCCCTGCTGATCGGCATTGCGGTCCAGCGGTTCAATCTCGGCAGAAGCGAACTTGCCTGCCTCTTCAAGAACCGGGTCCAGCACATCAAGGGTCAAATCCACCAGACCTTCATCCGCAAGCCGCGGCAAAGCGGTGCAGGTCTTCAGGAAAAAGGAAATATCCTCCACCGGAGCACGATACGCCATCACTCTCTCCTTGCGATGCACGCGCCATGCGTGCGGCTTGACCCAATCCGCCGTCCGCGCTCTAAGCGCTGGTGTCGGCCCGTTTCCGGAAGTGCCCCCGCGTATGACCTTGGGCAAAATACCGACTGTTCCTGAACATGCCCCATCAGGGACACGCCTTCCGTTTACGGAAGGCTCTTATGACGGGGGCTGCAAGATGACGCAACCAGCATGGCCCAGCCAAATTCCTATCGCCCGACCCAACATCTACACATAGAGCAAGACGATGCCATAGAAATGGCAGCCGCTTTATTGCGTGATGGAGGCCTTCTCGCCTTTCCAACCGAGACAGTTTATGGCCTTGGCGCGGATGCGACCAATCCTCAGGCCGTCGCCGCCCTCTATGCCTCGAAGGGCCGACCCGCCTTCAACCCGCTGATTTCGCATTTCCCCCATGCGGAAGATGCAATGCAGAATGGCGTTTTCAACAATGCCGCCCGCAAGCTTGCATCCGCTTTCTGGCCGGGACCATTGACGCTGGTGGTGCCGTTCGCTGGTGGTGACATCTGTGATCTGGCCCGTGCGGGGCTGGATACGGTGGCACTGCGGGTGCCGAACCACCCTGTTGCGCATGACCTGCTGCAAGCCTGCGGCTTCCCCGTTGTGGCTCCCAGCGCCAACCGCTCCGGCCATGTCTCGCCCACATCTGCCGCCCATGTGCTGGAGGATCTGGCCGGGCGCATAGATGGCGTGCTGGATGGCGGCCCGACAGAAGTGGGTGTGGAATCCACCATCATTGATGCCACCGGCCCCGTTCCGCATCTGCTGCGCCCCGGCGGCATCACGCGTGAGGCGATTGAGGCCGTACTCGGTTTCTCCATTGCTGCGGCAGAGAGCGATGATTCCGCGCGTCCGGCATCACCCGGCCGTCTCGCCTCGCATTATGCTCCCCGCATCCCTGTACGGCTGGATATTTCCGGTGTTGAATCCGGCGAGGCCCTGCTGACCTTTGGCGGCGCAACTCCACCCGGCACCGAACATGCGGCCACCATACTCGACCTCAGCCCGGCCGGGGATCTCACGCAAGCGGCGGCCCGCCTTTATGAGGCGCTGCGCACGCTGGATGCGTCTGGTGCCAGTGCCATCGCCGTGGTTCCCCTGCCCCGCACCGGACTGGGTGAGGCGATTGCGGACCGGCTGGGACGCGCGGCCGCGCCGCGCCCGCAAGAAGACCTTTCCGAAAACACCTGAAATCTTCAATCAACCTGCCGCCTGGTGAACTGAAAGACAGGACGAAAGCACTATCCAGCCAATTGAGCCGCCTCAAATTCAGGCATGGGCGATATGAATATGGTATGATTCAAAGAAAATCAGTGCCCCGGGGAGGCGCCCTCATTCATGTCCACATTGCTCGTCACCCATCCGGCAGGTTTGAAACATCTCACCCCTGAAGGTCATCCTGAACGGGCAGACCGCCTGCGCGTGCTGGATCGTATTCTGGAACAGGAGAAATTCTCCCTGCTTGCGCGCGACCTTGCCCCGCTTGGTGAGCGCGAAGACATTATCCGCGTCCACCCGGCAGACTTTGTGGATGCGCTGGGCGCAGCCGTTCCCGCAGAGGGAATCGTGCGGATTGATGACGACACCATCATGTCTCCCGGCAGTTGGGAGGCGGTTCTACGCGCTGTTGGCGGGGCCTGCTTTGCCGTGGATGAAGTGATGGAACGCAAGGTGGCGAATGCCTTTGTGGCCATGCGCCCACCGGGCCACCATTGCGAAATCCGCAAGCCCATGGGCTTCTGCCTGCTCAATCAGGCTGCCATCGCCGCGCGCCATGCGCAGGCCAAATATGGCGTGGAGCGGGTCGCCATCATTGATTTTGACGTCCACCACGGCAATGGCACGCAGGCCATCTTCTGGAATGACCCGAGCGTGATGTACTGCTCCACGCACGAGATGCCGCTTTTTCCCGGCACCGGCGAACTCAGCGAAACCGGTGAGGCGAACACCATTGTGAACGCCCCCCTGCGCGCCGGGGATGACGGGTCTGTGTTCCGCGAGGCCATGAACAGCCGGATTCTGCCCCGTCTGGAAGCCTTCCGCCCGGATCTGGTCATTATCTCTGCCGGCTTCGATGCCCACAAGGATGATCCGCTGGGTGACATCCGGCTGGTGGAAAGTGACTTCACATGGGTGACGCAGAGCCTGATGGGCCTTGCGGACAAGACATGCGGCGGGCGTGTCGTTTCCCTGCTTGAGGGCGGGTATGATCTCAACTCTCTCGCCACATCTGCTGCCGCCCATGTCAGCGCACTGATGCGCGGCTGATGCATCAGTAAACCGACAAGACGACAGAAGGGGACGAGAAACTGCGCCCCCTTCATTGCGGGAATGAACACAGTTGTGCAGGCCCTCGGCCACATCACACATGCCTCAAGCACGGTGAGCTTGCAAACGTGCAATGCCTGATGATGAACCGTGCAATACCCTGAAAATACAATAAATCAAAACAAGTTATAGGGCGACAAACCCTGTCTGGCACTTGCCTGACACCCCAAACCATATGATGCCCCTCGCACCCGGATGCAGGGCTACCATATGCTTGGGGAAGCCGAGCTCACCAGCTCCGCACAAGTCAGGACCAGTCTCATGACCGATGCGCTTTCAAGCGAAAATGCAAGCCGGGCAGAACGCCTGCCAACCCTGTTCATCCCCCATGGTGGTGGGCCATGGCCCTTCCTGAAGCCACCTGCGGGACAGGCTGACCCTTGGGCACCGCTCGCCGCGCATCTGCGCGGACTTGATGCCAGTATTGGCCGTCGCCCGCGAGCCGTGCTGGTCATCTCCGGCCATTGGGAAGAAGCCAAACCCACGGTGATGACCCATCCTCACCCCGGCCTGTTATATGATTATTACGGATTTCCGCCCCACACCTATCAGCTCAGCTACCCGGCTCCCGGCTCCCCCGACCTTGGAGCGCGCACGCGCGACCTGCTGAAAGCCGCCGGAATCGACAGTGCCGAAGACGCCGAACGCGGGTTCGATCATGGCACATTCATCCCCTTCATGCTGGTTTACCCGGATGCGGATGTACCGCTGGTTCAGCTCTCGCTAAAAGCCGGGCTGGACCCGAAGACTCATCTGGAGATTGGACGGGCGCTCGCGCCGCTGCGGGATGAGGATGTGCTGATAGTCGGCAGCGGCCTCAGCTTCCATAATCTGCGCTATTTCTGGTCTGGCGATGAGCGCATTACCCAGGGTGCGCAGGCTTTCGATGAATGGCTAGTCGCGGCGATCGAGGAGCCGGATGTAAACAGGCGGGCAGAACGCCTCACGGCATGGGCGCAAGCTCCCGGTGCGCAATTGTGCCATCCCACCAGCGAGCATCTGGCTCCGCTCTTTGTTGCAGCAGGAGCAGCCGGGGACGACATCGGCCAGCGTGTCTTTGCCGACAAGACCTTTGGCAAGGCCAATTCAGGTTTCCGGTTCGGCTAACCACACCAGAAGCAGATGCCCATGAGAACAGTCATGGGCATCTGACCCAACCGGCACACGGCTTGAACGGCCCAACAGTTCCGGCCCGGAGCCGGACGGACAGGACAGAAGCGATGGCTTCTCTATTCAGAAGTCAGGCGCGCCTCGGCCAGATCGACCTCCGCCACCAGCTTGCGAACAACAGTATCTGACAGCCCCAGACGACGTCCGCGCCGATAGAATTCCTCCCGCTCTGCCCGAATGCCTGCCAGTCGGAGTTCGCGTTCAATACGTTCCGATGCCCGATACCGCTCTGCATCCTCGCCTGTGCTGGAACGCCCATTGATGCGCTGGCGATACAGATCCATCACCCGTGAGCCGACTTCAGCGTAAAGGTCTGCATCAGGCCGCCCCTCGCTCAACACATGCTGGGCCTGCTCAATGGCACTGATGGCCGCCTCGGCCGCAGCAACGCGGGCATGCCCCTCTTCCTTCACACTCGTTTCCATTTGCGGCAGTTGCAGCCCCTTCAGCATGAAAGGCAGCCCCGCACTGGCCCCGAGCAAGGACAGAATGATGACCCCGGCCGCAAGGAAAATGGCCAGATCACGCACTGGAAACAGCGAGCCATCATCCATGAACAGCGGCAGAGAGAGCACGCCTGCCAAGGTTACCGTGCCCCGCACGCCTGAAATGGAAATGACCAAAAGCAGGCGCCAGTTGGTTTTCCCCTCAAGATGCCCGGTCCCCTTCATGGTCAGGCGCATGGAAACCCATGTCCATACCAGCCGCAACAGAATGAGCGCCAGATAGATTGCCACCACATAAATGAGCAGCCACAAGGGGTTATGCTGCCCTGCCTCTCGCAATGCAGAGGCCGCCCCTTCAACAATACGCGGGAGTTGCTCTCCCAGCAGTACGAAGATGACACCATTGGCGGCAAAGCCGACAAAATCCCACACCGTGCTGCGTCGCACCCGTGCCGTGGCGACAATATGGCCGCCCAGTTCTGCATAACTCATGCTAATGCCGGCAGCCACCGCAGCCAGAATGCCCGAGCCGCCCAGATGCTCTGCTGCCAGATAGGCTCCGAAAGGAATCAGAAGACTGATCAAAACCTCAGAACCGCTTTCAGCCCCAAAGCGACGGTTCATCCACTGCTTTACATAACTGATGGCCAAGGTGGTGGTGATGCCCACCGACACACCGCACACCACCAGCCATACAAATGTGCCGGTTGCATTCAGAAGGGAGAACCCACCCGTCAGCACAGCCGTAACCGCAAAGCTCATGCACACAAGGCCGGAAGCATCATTCAACAGGGCTTCGCCGGAGAGCACATTCATCAGCCGCCGGGGCACCGCCACACGCTCGGAAATGGCGGAAACGGCGATCGGATCGGTTGGCGAGAGAATGGCGGCCAGCGCAAAACCCACCGCCAGCGGCATGGCGGGAATCATCCAGTGCACAAAATAGCCGACCCCCAGCACCGTGAAGATCACCAGTCCGAATGCCATGGACAGGATCATGGTCTTGTCCTTCACCAATCCCTCTTTGGGAATGTGCCAGGCATCCAGAAACAGCAGTGGCGGCAAAAACAGCAGGAAAAAGATATCCGGTCGCAGCTCAACGGCCAGATCGGCGCTGATGGCGATGAGAGCACCGAGGGCAATCTGCACAAGGGGGATCGGAATGCCTATCGGCAATGCACGTGTCACCCAGCCGCTGAGAACAACGGCAAGCAGAAGAACGAGGGCGGTCGTTATCGTTTCCATGACAGTACCGAATGGGGGCGCGAGCCAGGCGGGGCACGACTGAAATGACAGCAATATGTGTCAGGCCGCTGTCATGACGCGCCCATCGCAACAATAAAGATTCGAGTGATCTTACTTATATGAGATTCGTTATCACATAAGCCTGTGCGCCCATTATCGCTGGAAATATCACTTTCGGGACCACTTCAGCGGCACGGGGAAGGTACTCTGCCGATAAATGCATGTGCACAGGTGGAAGCCATGCTGATGCACTTGGCCGTTGCATCATGCCTCAGGCCCGGTTACCCCTTTTGCACATGAGCGAAACCACACTGCGCACCGCCATTTATGGTGGCTCCTTTGATCCGCCAACCAACGGGCACCTTGATGTGGTGCGCTCCGCCTGCCGTATGGCAGACCGGCTGGTGCTCGCGGTTGGCATCCACCCCGGCAAGACCCCCGTCTTCACGGCGGATGAGCGCATGGCAATGCTGATGGATGTCTGCGGCCCCATCGCCCATGCCGAAAAAACCCGGCTTGAAGCCATCACATTCAGCGGTCTCATCATTGAGACCGCCCGCGACATCGGTGCAACGCTGTTGATCCGCGGCCTGCGTGACGGGACAGACCTTGATTATGAGATGCAGATGGCGGGCATGAATGGTGCCATGGCTCCCGGCATCCAGACCGTTTTTTCTGCCGGCCTCTCCCATGGTGCGCCCCATCACCGCCACGCTGGTGCGGCAGATAGCAGGCATGGGTGGAGATGTTTCCACCTTTGTGCCGGCTCCCGTGCTGGCGCGGCTGACTGCGAAATTCGCGAAATAAAACGCGAAAGCCTGAACTTCCCAGCCCGAGACGGGCCATTGCGAGGAGACCTTCATGATGCACGTACTTGGCCGCCTGTGTGCCGGCCTGCTGCTTGCCCTTGCCTTTACCCTGCCCGCAGCAGCGCAAGACAAGCCTGATCCGCAGAACACACTCTATCTGGATACGAACAAGGGTCGCGTTGTGATAGCCCTGCGCCCGGATCTCGCCCCCCAGCATGCAGAGCGCCTCAAGACGCTGGCGCGTGAAGGCTATTATGACAATGTGCCGTTCCACCGCGTGATTGACGGCTTCATGGCCCAGACGGGTGATGGACAATATGGCAATGGCACCGGCGGCTCCAAATATGCTGACCTGCCGGCAGAGTTCTCCAATGTACCGTTCAAGCGCGGCGTGGTGGGCATGGCCCGCTCCTCCTCCCCCAACAGCGCGAACTCCCAGTTCTTCATCATGCTGGATAATACCCCCAGCCTGAACGGCCAGTACACCGTGATTGGTGAAGTGGTTTCCGGCATGGAGAATGTGGACAAGATCAAGAAGGGCTCCTCCGCGCAGAATGGCTCGGTGGCAAACCCGGATCGCATCGTGAAGATGCAGGTGGCGGCAGACGCCAAGTGATCCTCATTTCCGGCCTGCTCCTGCCCTTCGGGGCCGGGAAATGGGGCGGACTGTGCGTGAGTGCATCGCATTTTCAGCGCGAAAATGCGCTCACCAAAACTCCGGGAAGGCCAACCGCCTTCCCACATCACACGCAAGGATTTCGATATGAGTGAGGAAGTGCTCGTTCTGGAAACCACCAAGGGTCCAGTCACCATCGCATTCCGCCCCGATGTCGCACCCAGCCATGTCGCGCGCATCAAGGAACTGGTGGCAGATGGCTTCTATAACGGCGTGCCGTTCCATCGCGTCATCGAGGGTTTCATGGCCCAGACCGGCGACCCGACCGGCACCGGCATGGGCGGTTCTGGCAAGAAGCTGAAGGCCGAGTTCAATGCCGTTCCGCACAAGCGCGGCACGGTTTCCATGGCCCGCGCCCAGAACCCGGATTCCGGCGACAGCCAGTTCTTCATCTGCTTTGCTGATGCCCGCTTCCTGGACAACCAGTACACCGTTTGGGGCGAAGTCGTCTCCGGCATGGAGAATGTGGACCAGATCAAGCGCGGCGAGCCTGTGAAGGACCCCGACCAGATCATCTCCGCCAAGCTCCAGCCCAAGGCCTGAGCGTCAACAGATCGCCCGCAGGGGCGGATGTGAAAAAGGAAAGGGCGCCCTCATCCGGCGCCCTTTTTGACATTCTGAGACTTTCACTCTTTTCAGGAAACGGTGAAACGCCCTGATCTCTTTGGACAGGTGCATCTCAGGGCCGCGCGCTTTTTTGCTCGATACAGCCTCCGTTTGACTCGGCAATGGCTACTCTGCCCCGTTTTCCTCACCCCACGATACGGAATGATCCGGGATGACGACCGGGCGAATCTGCTTGAGATAAGGCGGGCGGGGAATAGAGCTGTGCGCAGCACGCAAAGCTGCACTCCAGCGCTCTCTCAAATCGTGGAAATAGGGATCACCCGCCTCGATCCGATGGATCAGCTCCGCCTGCAACTTGTCCACATAAACCACCATCACATCCAGCGGCAGCCCCACGCCAAGATTGGATCGCATGGTGGAATCCATGGAAATGAGTGCAATCTTCAGGGCATCGGCCAGCGGCATGTCATAATGCACGGCGCGGTCCAGAATCGGCTTGCCATATTTATGCTCGCCAATCTGGAAGAAGGGCGTATCCGGCGTGCATTCAATAAAATTGCCGGCGCTGTAAATCATGAACAGGCGCGGCGGCCCGCCAACAATCTGCCCGCCAATCAGAAATGAAACCTCGAAATTGATGCCGCCGCTTTCCTCGCGCAGCGCACCATTCACCTTGTTCACATGGCGGATAGCCTCACCCACCAGACGCGCCGCCTGGAACATGCTGTGGCAATCACGCAACTGGTGAACCTCGCCCCCCTCTTCCGTCGAGAACCCCTCGCGCAACAGGCTGATCACAGACTGGCTGACAGAGAGGTTGCCCGCCGTCGCAAGCCCGATGACATGATGGCCCGGCTCCTCGAACACATGCAGTTTGCGGAAGGTGGAAATATTGTCGAGTCCAGCATTCGTGCGGGTATCCGCCAGAAGCACAAGCCCTTCGCGTACCAGTAATCCGCAGCAATATGTCATCACACAGCCCTCATGGCGGGATGTGATTATAACGAGGACAGACTGCATCCCGCAATGCGGCATCCGCAAGCGTCCGCAGGTGCTGCAATCTTTCCTTTACACAGCGCTGGCACTACTGCCCCATATGAGAGGAATGGCCCATGCTCCATTCCAGCATCCAGAGGAAGCCCCATGTCGAGCGCATCCGAAACGCAGGTCCCGAGCGAAGACGTCATCATTGTGGAGCGGGAGGGCCGCGTTGCCATTGTCCGTCTCAATCGCCCCAAGGCGCTGAATGCCCTGAATTTTGAGGTGATGACGGCGATGGGCAAGGCCATCACCGCACTTGACCGTGATGTTGAAGTGGGTGCGATTGTCATCACCGGGTCAGAGAAAGCCTTTGCGGCCGGAGCCGACATCAAGGAAATGGCCGAGCGCACCGGCGTGGAAATGCTGCTGGGCGACTGGTTCGCCGGCTGGGATGCAGTGGCCCACTGCCGCACCCCGATGATTGCCGCTGTTTCCGGTTTCGCCCTTGGTGGCGGCTGCGAACTGGCCATGATGTGCGACATCATCATTGCATCTGATACAGCCCGTTTTGGCCAGCCGGAAATCAAGCTGGGCATCATGCCCGGCATGGGCGGCTCACAGCGCCTCACCAAGGCTGTTGGCAAGTATAAAGCCATGGACCTTGTGCTGACCGGGCGCATGATTGATGCGCAGGAGGCCGAGCGTGCAGGTCTGGTTTCCCGCGTTGTACCGGCAGACAAGCATATGGAAGAGGTGCTGGAGACCGCACGCACCATTGCCAATTATGGCAAACCCTCGCTCATTGCCGCGAAGGAAGCTGTGAACCGCGCGCTGGAGCTGGGCCTGAATGAAGGAGTGCTGTTTGAACGGCGCACCTTCCATGCCCTGTTCTCCACCGAGGACCAGAAGGAAGGCATGCGCGCCTTCACTGAAAAGCGTCCGGCCACCTTCCGCCATCGGTGAAAGACGCACGCCAGAACAGGCAAGTCTGGCAAGAAACAGATGTGGCCGGGTTGTCCGAATGTGACAATCCGGCAACGGTTGTTGCACATGAACCATAGGTGGCATTGACGCCGCCTGCGCACCTCGCCTAGTTTCAGCCGCGACGGTGTCCTTTTCCAGAAGGATTAAAAGGGAACGCAGTGCGAGCAGCCTTTGGGCCGTTCCAATCTGCGGCTGCCCCCGCAACTGTGAGCGGTGAGTCGTTCTTCACACAGCCACTGGGCAACAGGAGCCTGGGAAGGCGAAGGACGATGACGACCCGCAAGCCAGGAGACCTGCCGTCAAGTCGTGGTCACACGCGAGCCTGTCAGGCGGGGTTGCCTGATGGTGGAAAGACTTGTCATGCCCGATGCTCCGGCGGCAGGACAGGAATTCCTCGTTCGCGGTGACGTGTCCACAAGACGTCCCGCCTGAGGTTTCCATGCTGGCTCATGTTCCTTTCAGCCCCCTGTCTTCGCCTGCCCCGCGTGCAACGCGGCTTCACTTTCAGCTTTCTGTCTGCGTCAGCCTTCTTGCCGTGATTGTGGCAACCCCTGCCCTCGCCCAGTCCTCCGAAACGCCGGGGGTGGCAGGTGCCGAGGAAATCCAGATTCAGGAACAGATCACCCTGCCGGACGTGGTGGTCAGCGCCACGACCATTCCGACACCGGAACGGGAAATCGCCAGTTCTGTCACCGTGGTAACGGGTGAGGAAATCCAGCTGCGTCAGGAACGTTCCGTTCCAGATGCGCTCCAGTCTGTCCCCGGCCTGAATGTGGTGCAAACGGGTGGACCCGGCAGCACAACCTCAGTGTTCATCCGCGGCACCAGTTCCAGTCAGGTCAAGATGCTGATGGACGGCATCGAGCTTGCCGATCCGTCCACGCCTGGCAATACCTTTGACCTTGGCTATATGGCCACCAATGACATGGCCCGCATGGAAGTGCTGCGCGGCCCGCAGAGCGGCCTCTATGGCTCGGACGCTATTGGCGGCGTGATCTCCATGACCACCGAGCGCGGCAGTGGTCCGGCTCAGGCCTCCGGGTATCTGGAGGCTGGTGGACTTGGCACCTTCAATCAGGTCGCAAGCCTGAAGGGTGCAGCAGAGGTTCTGTCCTACAATATCAATATCGGCCATTTTGCCAGCACCAATATTCCGGTTACGCCGCAAAATCTGGTGCCCCTTGGCACGCCGAACAATGATAACTCAAACGACAATCTCACCCTTTCCGGGCGCTTCGATCTGGATGTGAGTGATAATTTCACCCTCAACTATACCGCGCGTTATATTGATGCGCGACTGGACTACACATCCGACCTCTGGAACAATGCGACCTATACCAGTGAGCCGGCCCCCTTTCAGGACACCACACGCGCCAAAACCTTCATCACCAAGGGTGAGGGCCTCTGGAGCATGCTGGATAACAAGCTGGTCAACACTTTCGGTGTCGCGGCAACCAATTATGTGCGCGACAATAACAGCCCGTACAAAAACAATATCAGTGAATATGATGGCAGCCGCCAGACCTATTACTGGCGCTCCAGCTACGACTTCCTGCCGGGTCAGAACCTGCTGGTGGGTGTGGAGCGCAAGCAGGACTACATGACCGCGACGACAGCTTATGGCGCGATGAAAGCCAACAGCTATGAAACGGCGGGCTATGCCCAGCTTTCAACCTCTTTCTGGGAGCGTCTCTTCATCGCAGCCAATGTCCGCTATGATGATTATGAGACGTGGGGAGGCCACACCACCTGGCGCATTGCGCCCGCATTGTGGATTCCCGAAACCAATACCAAGCTGAAATTCACCTATGGCACGGGCTTCAATGCCCCGACCCTTTATCAACTTTATGAGCCGACCTATGGCAACACCAACCTGAAGCCTGAAGAGAGCACAGGCTGGGATGTCGGCTTTGAGCAATATCTTTGGGACAGCAAGTTCAGCTTCGGCCTGACCTATTTCTATAATGATGTCACCAATCTTATAAACACAAAGTACAACAGCACGACCGGAAAATACACCTACGAGAACATCGACAGCGCCACGAGCGACGGCGTTGAGGTTTTCGCGGAAGTAAAGCTGAGTGAACAGTTCTCCGTGCGGGCAGACTATACCCGTACCATCTCGGTTGGCCATTTTGCACTGGGCCAGAACTACAGCTCAACCTGCGCCAAGCGGGACGTCACCTCCTGCTACCTGCTGCGTCGCCCAGACAACAAGGTCTCCGTAGGCGTCAACTGGCAGCCGATTGATCCGCTGATCCTTACGGCAACAGTGGTCTGGGTTTCCGACTGGTGGGATATTGGCCGCATCAGTTCCAAGGTTGATAGCCAGCCGGGATACACTCTTGTGAACATTTCAGCGAATTACAAGGTCAACGAGAATGCGACCGTGTTTGGCCGCATCAACAACTTGTTTGACGAAACCTATGAAGATCCCAATGGTTGGCTGGCACCCGGCTTTACAGCCTATGCCGGTGTGCGCCTGACCTACTGAGGACCGCACGAACGTGAACAGATGGCCCCGACGCTTCTTTCGCCTTCCCTGCGCACAGCAAGGGCGTGGGCGGAGCCGGTGCGGGGCCATTTCCGTGAGCCTTGCCCCTTGCCGGCCCGTGGCGCGCCTTGCCATAAGCTGCATTTTCCTGAGCATGTTTTCCTTTCCGGTCAATGCGCAGGAAAATACGCCCTCCTCTCCCACCGCAACAGACGAGGGCCGGACACAAGGCCCGCAACGCATTGTTTCGCTGAATCTGTGTGCGGATGAGTTGTTGCTTCATCTTGTACCGAAAGAGCGCATCGCCTCACTCACCACGCTGGCACAGGACCCGGCCAGTTCCAATGTGGTGGAGCTGGCACAGGGCATTCCTGCCAATCGCGGGCTTGCTGAAGAGATCATTCCCCTTGCACCTGATCTGGTGATCTCGGGGGCTTTTACAACGCGCAACACCGTCTCGACCCTGCGCCGCTTTGGCATAGAGGTTCTGGATCTGGGCGTGCCAAAATCACTGGATGAAGCCTATGCGCAGATCCGCGATGTGGCACATAGGCTGGGTGTGCCGGAAAAGGGTGAGGAGATGATTGCCACCTTGCAGGCGGCCATTCCCCCTCAGTCCCCGCTCAATCCCCATGCCCCCCGTACGATTGTGGTGCGCCCGAATGGCTTCACGGCCGGACGAGATACGCTTGCGGACGACCTCATGCGCCGCGCCGGTCTGGATAATGTCGCGGCGCGCCTCTCTCCAGACCGGCTGGGCCAGTTGCCGCTGGAAGAGATTGTGAACGCCCGTCCTCAGGTCTTGATTCTGGATACTGATCCAAAGGCGCCGCCCTCTATGGCCGGAGCCATCATGCAGCACCCTGTTCTTGCCCATGCGGCCATTGAGGCGCAGATGATTTCTCTTCCGTCTCGCATGTGGGCCTGTGTCGGCCCCCAGCTTGCTGAGGCATATCAACGCCTTGCAGCCGGCGCAGAAGCTGCGCGCGCCGCAGCTATGCAAAAGGGCAGAACCCCGTGAGCCATGCCCGCACCGCGCCCCCTGCGCATCTGCAAAACACCATACGCCCGGGCGTGTTGACCGGGCTGTTGTGCCTGTTGGTCATAGTGCTGTTTGGCCTCTCCCTTGCCATTGGTTATGCACCGCTGGACTGGAACGCGGCAGCAGATGAAATCCGCACCGGAAGCGAGGGGCTGGCCAGCCTCATCTTCCTGCAACTGCGCCTGCCACGGGCATTGCTGGGCATTCTGGTCGGCTTCAGCCTTGGTCTCACTGGCGCTGCACTTCAGGGGCTGATCCGCAATCCGCTGGCAGATCCGGGCATTATCGGCGTTTCGGGCAGTGCGGCGCTGGGCGCGGTGGGAGCCTTCTATTTTGGTGCCGCAGCCCTGTTTCCCCTGGCACTACCCTTGGGCGGCCTTTTGGGCGCGGGCATTTCAACCGCCATATTACTGGGGCTGGCGCAACGCGGTATCTCAACCACGGCCCTGATTCTGGCTGGCATCGCCATCAACAGCCTTGCAGGCGCGCTGACAGCGCTGGCGCTGAACCTCTCGCCCAGCCCTTATGCCACGCTGGAAATCGTGTTCTGGCTCATGGGCTCTCTGGCAGATCGCAGCCTTGATCATGTCATGCTCGCCCTCCCTTTCATTGTCATTGGCTCCACCCTGGTGCTGGCCACACGGCGGGGGCTGGAGGCGCTGACACTGGGGGAAGACACGGCGGCAAGTCTTGGCTTTTCCCTGCATCATATCCGCCTGCTCGTAATTGCCGGCACGGCGGCGGCGGTCGGGGCAGCGGTTGCTGTTTCGGGCACCATTGGTTTTGTCGGGCTGGTGGTGCCACATCTGATGCGCCCGCTCGTTGGTCATCAACCGGGACGTCTGCTGCTTGTCAGTGGCCTTGCAGGAGCAGCCCTTGTTCTTGGGGCTGATATATTGGTGCGCCTCATCCCCACCCGGCCAGAACTGAAGCTCGGCGTCGTGACAGCGCTTATCGGCGCGCCCTTCTTTCTGGCTCTGCTGCTGCATCTGCGGAGGGAGGCGGAATGATTATCGAGGCGCGAGACATTACAATTCTGCGCGGCTCCTGCCCGGTGCTGGATCAGGTGAGCCTCACGGCCCGGCCCGGAGAAATGCTGGGGCTGCTGGGGCCAAATGGTGCAGGAAAAACCACACTTCTGCGCACACTCAGCGCACTGGAACAGCCTGCATGCGGCGAGGTGCTCTATGACGGGCGTACCGCGCGTGAGATTGGGCGCCGGGAGTTGGGCCGCACGGTGGCCTATCTGGCCCAGAGCGGCAATATCCACTGGCCCATGACAGTGGAATATGTGGTTGGCCTTGGGCGGCTGCCGCATGACAACAATCCGCTAAAAGACGCACAGGCCATTGCACAGGCCATGGAAGCTGCTGAAGTGACAGGGCTTGCGGGCCGCACCACGGGCACCCTTTCAGGCGGCGAACGCATGCGCGTTCTGCTGGCCCGTGCATTGGCTGTAGAGGCCAAGGTGCTTTTGGCGGATGAGCCAGTGGCCGCACTTGACCCTTATCACCAGCTCCATGTCATGGAACTTCTCGCTGCACAGGCCCGGGCGGGCGTTACCGTGGTGGTGGTGCTGCATGACCTGACACTGGCAGCGCGTTTCTGTCACCATGTGGCGCTGGCTCACCGGGGCCATCTGGCCGCCATTGGCACGCCCCAGGATGTGCTGACCCCAGAGCGGCTGCGCGCAATCTATGGCATCGAGGTTGAAACTGGCCAGCGCCATGGCCAGCCCTTCATTCTGCCCTGGAGCCGCGCAATGCACATGCTTTAAGGCGCTGATCGTATCAATCAGGAGTATTTGTCCTGATTGATACGTCACAGAAGAATGCACACGCCTTGATGGTCTGGCCTAATGCGCCATCAAAACCGGTACTGTCATGGTCGAGAAGATTTCGCGGGTCATGCCCCCCAGAACCATCTCTTTCAAGCGGGAGTGACCATACCCCCCCATCACGACCAGATCCGCGCCACGTTCCTGAACTTCATTCAAAAGAACGGCCGAAACGGATTGGCCGGCGGTTAATGGCAGGCTGCGCACGTCCGTCTTCAGGCTGTGGCGGGCAAGATGACGCACAACTTCCAGCGCATCCACATCCTCGCCCTCTTCCACACCGATGCGGATGATATCAACGGTCTTGGCCCGGTGCAGAAGCGGCAGCGCCTCTGCCAGCGCCCGTGCAGCCGCCCGTCCCCCATCCCAGGCCAGCATCACATGGTCTGTGGCGAAAGGCTTGTCATAAGCGTATGGCACCACCAGCACCGCACGACCGGAATCCAGCAATACCGTCTCGGCAATCACCTCTTCCGGCCCGGGCTTGTCCGGATTTGGCTGGGAGACAACGGTGACATCAAACAGGCGGGACATATGAGTAAACTGCTGCGCCGCCAGACCAAGGGAAGCTGAAAGGGTGCGGACCTCATAAGGCAGGTTCGCGGCTGAGGCGACCGTGCGGAAGAGTGCTTCCGCATTCTGCGCAGCGGTTTCATTTTCCCTGATCTGGGCTTCGATAAAATCTGTCGGCAAAGCGCCCATATAGAAGGGCGGCACATCAATCTCATAGGAAATGGAAACACCTGTCAGGTGCGCGCCGAAATGCGTGGCAAGACTGGCTGCAAACGCGCATGCCGCATCTTTCTCAACACCTTGGGAAAGATTGACCAGAATATCGCGAATCATTCGCACTCCCCTTCCGTTGCTCCTGACAGCTGCCGCATTGATAGCGCAATGGCAGCGCCCTGTCCGTACATCTGATGTCGCGCAAATGCATGGCAGCCAAGGTGGCGGCGCGGCTGCCATTCCGGGCAGCCGCGCCTGTGCGCGATTCAAGAGGAGGGGATCAACCGCGCTGCAGGATTAACGCGCTGTCAGGTCCGCGGTTCCCTTATCCGTTTTCTTTTCTGCCTCGTCATCTTCCAGGGTGCCAGATGGCGGCGGATTTTCCCCGGCCAGACGCAGGGTGCGCTCCAGTAGTACCTCATAAATAGGGCGACCGCCGAGCGCTGAAGCAACGATGCTGGCGCTGAAAGAGGCAATCAGAGCAGGAACAGCCAGCGTATAGGCCCCCGTCAGTTCCACCACCAGCACCACCCCTACCAAGGGGGCACGAATGGTGCTGGCAAACAGGCCAGCCATGCCCGCCACAGCAAAGGCAATGATGCCCCCTTCCGGCAAGGGCACCACAAATTCCAGCAGACAGCCCAGAAAAACACCTGTCGTCGTTGCCAAAGCCAGAATGGGAGCGAAGATTCCAGCAGGCGCACCCACAGAATAGCTGGCCGCCGTCATGAAAAAGCGCGCGAGCACCACAAGCCCGAGAATGCCGATGGGCAGCGGATTATTCGCGATAGCTACGGCCAGCGGCTCCCCGCCACCTGTCGCCGCCGGGAAGATCACCAGCAGTGGCCCAATGGCGCAGCCCAACAGTGCTGGCAGAAGATAGGGCGACACCTTCAGCGAGACCTGCCGCGCAAACTCCAGTCCCATCAGGACGGCATGATTGAACAGAACACCTACCACACCCAGAATGAGGCCCAGCACAAGAAATACCGGCAGGAAATAGGCCGGCATATGTGTTGCGCTCAGCGCCATATAAGGCACGGTGCCGGTGATGATGGTGGTGACAAGCGCACTGCATGTGCAAGCAATGATGACCGCGCTATAGGTGCGGAAACTGTAGGGGAACTCCTTGCGCGCCTCCTCGATCACAAAGATGATGGAGGCAAGGGGCGCATTGAAGGCGGCCGTGAGCCCTGCCGCCCCACCTGCCCCCAGAAGGGCGCGCATTTCACGAACACCCATAGTGAAAAATGAGCTGAAAGCCTTGGCAATCGAGGCCCCCATATGGATGGTCGGCCCCTCTCGCCCACCCACCAGACCTGACCCAAGCGCCATAATGCCGCCGATAAACTTCACAGGCAGAACATGTGCCCAGCGCACCTCGCGGGCGCCTTCCATCGCGCCCTCGATTTCCTGCACGCCGGAGCCACTGGCCTCAGGGGCAAAATTGCGTACAAGCGCCACAGCACCGCACACCATGGCCGCGACAAAAAGGGCCATCACCACATACAGCGCAGGACCATCCAGCCCGAGAATATCCGGCAGGTGGCGAGACCACGCATAAGAGCCCGCGACAATCATATGGAAGGCCGAACCCAGAACCCCGGTCAGCCCACCCACGCAAGCGGCGATGATGTAATAGGTCAGGTCATTAATCTGACCAGATGTTCCGGAGGCAGGAGATGTCACGACGGATCCTGATCTGGCGAGCGGTAAAAACCTTGCGGCACTCCCATTCCCATACCGGAGGGGGACGCTTGACCGCAAGGGACAAGGAGATCCTGGCCACCCCTTCAGGAGCTATGGCATACGCGCCTGTCTCCGCAGGATGCATATGGCATAGAAAAGCGCGAGACCACCTATTGTGGCCCCGCGCTATCCTGTTTCCTGCTATTGGAAAGATCCGTGCCCTGCCCTACAGCGCCTGGGCAAGAGTGCGTAGGCGGAACTTCTGGATCTTGCCTGTTGAAGTCTTCGGGATTTCCTCGAAAACAATGTGGCGCGGGCACTTATAGTGCGCCAGATGCAGCTTGCAGTGGGCGATCAGCTCCTCAGCCGTGGCCTGCGCGCCTTCCCGCAACTCCACAAAGGCAAGCGGGGTTTCCCCCCATTTGTCATCCGGCTTGGCCACAACAGCGGCAGCACTCACGGCCGGGTGCTTGTAAAGTGCATCCTCAACCTCAATCGACGAGATATTCTCACCACCAGAGATGATAATGTCCTTTGAGCGATCCTTGAGCTGAATATAGCCATCGGGGTGTTTCACACCAAGATCACCGGAATGGAACCAGCCGCCCGCGAAAGCGGTATCCGTAGCTGTCGGGTTCTTGAGATAGCCCTTCATCACCACATTCCCGCGGAACATCACCTCGCCCAGCGTGGTGCCATCTGCGGGTACGGCTTCCATGGTTTCGGGGTCCAGCACATCCACCGCATCCATGGCGGCATAACGCACACCCTGACGGGCCTTCTTCACGGCCCGCTCATTGGCCGGCAGTGCATCCCATTCCGAATGCCAGTCATTCACCACAGAGGGACCATAAACCTCTGTGAGACCATAGACATGAACCACATTGAAGCCGGCGTCCTGCATCGCGGCCAGCACGGCTTCCGGCGGAGGAGCGGCAGCGGTGATGAACTCGACCTTGCCCGGCAGCGCCCGCTTGTCAGCCTCCGGAGCACCCAGCAAGGTGGACATCACGATGGGCGCGCCGCACATATGCGTCACCCCATAATCGGCAATGGCATCATACATGGCCTTGGCCCGCACCTGCCGCATGCAGACATGGGTGCCCGCCACCAGGGTGATAGACCAGGGGAAGC
Source organism: Xanthobacter sp. (assembly GCA_034676585.1). Classification (GTDB taxonomy): domain Bacteria; phylum Pseudomonadota; class Alphaproteobacteria; order Rhizobiales; family Xanthobacteraceae; genus Xanthobacter. The sequence continues at coordinate 186,274 of JAUCBY010000002.1, forward strand.
ACCAGCCATTGCAGTGGAACATGGGCAGCGTCCACAAATAAACCGGATGCTTGCCCAATGAGCAGGTCACAACATTGCCGACCGCCAGCAGATGTGCCCCGCGGTGGTGATAAACCACGCCTTTCGGGTCACCTGTCGTGCCGGAAGTGTAGTTCAGCGCAATCGCATCCCACTCGTCAACTGGACCCACGGGCTCGAAATCCGCATCTCCGGTTTCAAGGAATGCCTCATATTCCATGCGCCCGATAAGGTCGCCCGCCCCGGTATATTCCGGGTCGTCATAATCAATGACGATGGGCTTACGCACGCTCATGGCGAGTGCGATTTTCATCACCGGAGAAAACTCGCGATCCGTAATCACCACCTTTGCCTCGCCATGATCGAGCGTAAAGGCGAGGATAGCCGCATCCAGTCGCGTATTGAGCGAGTTCAGCACCGCACCGGTCATCGGCACACCATAATGCGCCTCAAGCATGGCTGGCACATTGGAAAGCATGACGGCGACCGTGTCGCCCTTGCCAATGCCCAGCTTTTTCAGGGCCGAGGCCAAACGGCGGCTGCGTGTATAAAAATCACGATAGTTGCGACGCAAGCTGCCATGAATAATGGCGGTATGGTCTGGAAACACGCTGGCGGAACGCTCCAGAAACCCGATCGGGGTCAATGGCCGGTGATTAGCCTCGTTACGATCAAGATACAGATCATAGATGCTGCCTGCCATAATGCCCCTCAATATCGCATGAACTTGTCATAGCGCCCGGACCTCTCGTCTCAGGCAGCGCGATGACCATTACGGAAGCGCGACATTACCCAGCCCAAAAAGACATTGCAATCAGTTATATAGTTGAAGTCTGCCAGCATGATAATTTAGATCAATACCATGGCATACTAAGGTCTTACGCACTAGTGCGTACTTGCACCAATCCATGGCGAAAGGCTCTAAGAACATCAACGCACGTACGGGGAAGGAAAACGCCAATGGAAGAGACCTCGACCAGCCGCTACCGGCAGACTTACGCCAGTTGGCGTGCAAATCCGTCTGAATTCTGGGGCGAAGCCGCCAAGAAGATAGACTGGATCAAGCCGGCCACAGCCGTTTTTGATGCAGACGCTGGAGTGTATGGCCGCTGGTTTGTGGGAGCCACCGCCAACACCTGCTATAATGCAGTGGACCGCCATGTCGCAGCCGGGCGAGGCGCGCAGGCGGCTATCATTCACGACAGCCCCGTCACCAACACCAAGCGTACCCTCACCTATGACCAGCTTCTGGATGATGTGAGCGCGCTCGCTGCCGTTCTGGAAGATCTCGGCGTCAGCAAGGGCGATCGCGTCCTTGTATATATGCCGATGGTACCGGAAGCCCTTGTCGGCATGCTAGCCTGCGCACGTATTGGCGCGATTCATTCGGTCGTTTTTGGTGGTTTTGCGGCCAAGGAGCTGGCCACACGCATTGAAGATGCAGAGCCAAAGGTGATTCTTGCCGCATCCTGCGGTATTGAGCCGAACCGCGTGGTGCCCTACAAGCCCTTGCTTGATCTGGCTATTTCAATGTCTGCCGTCAAGCCGGAAGCCTGCCTGCTGTTGCAGCGCGAACAGGGTCCGGGCACGCTCATCGAAGGCCGTGACCATGACTGGGAACAGGCATGCGCGGCCGCCAAGGCCGCTGGCAAGCGGGCCGATTGCGCGGAAGTCGCGGCGACTGACCCACTCTATATCCTTTATACCTCCGGCACGACCGGCAAGCCGAAAGGCGTGGTGCGCGATACCGGCGGCCATATGGTGGCGCTCACATGGACCATGGAAAACCTCTACGGCATCAAGCCGGGCGAGGTCTTCTGGGCGGCATCTGACATTGGCTGGGTGGTGGGCCACTCTTATATTGTCTACGGACCACTGCTGTCGGGCGGCACCACCCTTGTTTATGAAGGCAAGCCCGTGGGCACGCCTGATCCCGGTGCCTTCTGGCGCGTGATTGAAGAACACAAGGTCACTGCCCTCTTCACCGCACCCACGGCACTGCGCGCGATCAAGAAGGAAGACCCGGAGTGCACTTATAAGGAGGGGCGCGACCTCTCCAGCATGCGCACCCTGTTCCTTGCAGGCGAGCGCGCTGACCCGGACACCGTGAAATGGGCTGAAGAGCGGCTCAATGTGCCGGTGGTTGACCACTGGTGGCAGACGGAAACCGGCTGGGCGATTGCCGCCAACCCTGTTGGCCTTGGCCTCCTGCCCATCAAGCTTGGCTCCCCCACCGTGGCCATGCCGGGTTATGATGTGCAGGTGGTGGACGAGGCTTGCAAGCCGATGGCTGCTGGCGAAATGGGGTCCATCGTCGTCAAGCTGCCCCTACCTCCCGGCTGCCTGCCCACGCTGTGGCAACAGGATGAGCGCTTCAAGGAAAGCTATCTGGCGGATTATCCCGGCTATTACAAAACAGCCGATGCCGGCTTCATTGATGAGGATGGCTATATCTTCGTGATGGGCCGCACCGATGACATCATCAATGTGGCAGGCCACCGCCTCTCCACCGGCGGCATGGAGGAAGTTATCGCCTCTCACCCGGATGTGGCGGAATGTGCCGTGATTGGCGTGAAGGACTCACTCAAGGGTGAAGTGCCTTGCGGCTTTGTGGTGCTGAAGGCCGGGGAGCGTCGCTCGACTGATATTATCGAGAAGGAACTGGTTGGCCTTGTGCGCGAGCGCATTGGCCCTGTGGCAGCCTTCAAGCTTGCCGTTACGGTAGATCGCCTGCCCAAGACCCGCTCGGGCAAGATTCTGCGCGGCACCATGAAAAAGATTGCGGACCACGACTCATGGTCCGTTCCAGCAACGATTGATGACCCAACTGTGCTGGAAGAAATTGAGGTTGTGCTGAAGCAGCGTGGAATCGGCTGAACGCACATAAGCCCCTGAAATGGAAAGGCCCGCCAATGGCGGGCCTTTTTTCATGCGCTTTCCGGTCAATCTGTCCTGTTCTCAATGTCGGGCAGATAGCAGGTGTAACCGATAAAGCATTGAGGACTATCGCGAGTCGGAATCCACTCCGGCCGTAGTGCATCTCCCAGATCACAGAACTGGAGGTCACGGACATAGCGGTCAAACGTGTTTTCTCCAGTCCTCAGGACAATAGCGCCGCGATTTGCCACAAGCTTTGCCGTCTGATCGCAACTCATCGAGAGAGAAAGTGGCATTTCCGATGCAACTGCCTCGCCTTTAACCATTATGTCAGTCACGAAAATGCTCAGGGCTGCTCCAATTATGACAAGAAATGACTGACAGAATCTCACGATATAAAAGCTGTATATCACCTTCATCATCCACCTCTCCAAAGGCGAGCCCTGTTCTTGACCGTATCATGGCGAGAAAGAGGCAACTTCCACCGGCTTATATTTACACTTCATTTACTCAATACGAGGCGAGCCCCCCCTCTTCATCATGGGTCAGCAGAAGCATTTCAAGGTAAGAGGTATCATAATGGGCTTTTTGGGGATTTGAGCATTCTCATTTTGCTCCACTGTTGCACGAAAGCTACGGACAGCCCGATCAACCCCTGCTACAACCAAATCACTGGACGGGCCCCAGCGGCAACGTTCACGATCAAGGACCCGATTACGATCGGTTAACCCAACAAGGGGATTACTATGAAGCGGATTCTTCTCGCCACTGTCGCTGTGGCTGCGCTCTCTGCACCGGCTGCTGCCGCCGACCTGGCGGTGAAGTACCCGGTCAAGGCCATCCCGGCCCCCGTGTTCTCCTGGACCGGTTTCTACATCGGTGCCAACTTCGGCTTCGGCGGCGGTCAGACTGAGATCACCCAGTTTGCTCCTTTCAACCCGCTTTCCGGTTCTATCGACCTGAACAGCTCCGGCTTCTTCGTCGGTGGTCAGATCGGCTACAACTACCAGCTCGCCAACAACGTTGTTGTCGGCCTTGAGGCTGACCTGCAGTGGTCCGACATCGAAGCCAAGTATCAGGAAAATCCCCTGAGCGGCACGACTGCATTCAATGACCGTGCAAGCGTGAAGCTGGACTACTTCGGCACCGTCCGCGCCCGTCTCGGCTATGCCTATGACCGCTTCCTGCCGTACATCACCGGTGGTGCCGCTTACGGCAAGACCAAGTTCTCGACCAACATTTGGAACGGCATCAGCGACGAGTCCAGCACTCGTTGGGGCTGGACCGTTGGTGCAGGCGCTGAATATGCCATCACCAACAACTGGACCTTCAAGGCTGAATACCTGTACGTCGATCTCGGCGAGGCTTCTGCCAGCAACAACAACTGGGCCCAGACCGGTGTGAACCTGCTGACCAACCCGGTCGAGCACGACAACAAGTTCCACACCATCAAGGCTGGTGTGAACTACAAGTTCTGATCTTCAAGATCGGCTTAATTGGGAAAACCCGTTGCGAAAGCAGCGGGTTTTTCTTTTTGGGCCAAACACTTATAATTTGCAGAAATTCCAGATCGCTCTAATCTACACTTATGAGTGCGGATATCCCTTTCAGGCGTGACTTTGATGTACCCTCAGGCCGCGTTGACCAGATTACCCCTCTGGTCCGCCGGATAGTTGCGCCGAACCCATCCCCCTTCACCTATACGGGGACATGCAGCTACATCATCGGTCACGGCAAGGTCGCGATTCTTGACCCCGGTCCGAATATCGAAGCGCATATCTCAATGCTGCTCCACGCGGTGCGCGGTGAAGAGGTGACGCATATCGTTGCTACCCATACCCATCACGATCACACACCTGCGTCCGCCCCCATTCAGGCAATAACAGGCGCACTTACGGCTGGTGCTGGCCCACATATTCCGGCACGCCCCTTATATTTGGGCGAGATCAACCCGCTCGACGCCAGTGCTGACACCGACTTCCATCCCGATCTTGTTCTTGCAGATGGCGATAAAATCACAGGCCCGGGCTGGACCCTGCAGGCGATTGCCACCCCCGGCCATACAGCCAACCATCTGGCCTTTGCTCTTCCTGAAGACCAGTTGCTCTTCTCTGGCGATCATGTGATGGCATGGGCGACATCCATCGTCGCACCGCCAGATGGTGCCATGGGAGATTATATCCGGTCTCTTGAAATTCTGGGGGCGCGTGAAGAGAAGCTCTATCTTCCCGGCCATGGCGGGCCTGTCTTGGATGCCCCTTCTTTTGTGCGTGATTATCTGGATCACCGGCTGGCGCGTGAAACGGCCATCATGCGCAGCCTGAGCCGCTCTCCAGAAACGATCTCCAATATGGTGCGCCGAATCTATATTGGTCTGGACCCGAAGCTCACGGATGCAGCCTCACTGACAGTTCTGGCCCATCTCGAGCATCTGGTGGAGCGTCAGGAGGTTTTTACAGATGGCGCGCCTTCCATGACAGGCCTCTACCGCCTGACACGATAAGGCTCACCCCGCCTCAATCCAGAAGACAACGTGGCATAGATGCCACGGCGCTTGATAACCTGTGCTCATTTTCTGGGTAAAGGGCTTCTGTTTGCATCATGTGATCGACCGTCAGCGCGATGCACCTTACTATTTCTCCACATGCGCATGCCATTTCACAGCCCCCTCGCCACTCCCCCGGCTCGATATTGCGGTCGATCTTCCGCCCTGTATCGCGGCGTGGCTGTCTTGGCCGTTTTGCTTGGCATGCTTGAGAGTGGCTTTGCTGCTCAGGTTCCATTGCCACCTGAGCGACCTCTCGAATTACAGCAGGACTCAGAACCCGCCGCCAATCTCTCAGTTGCCCCTCCTGCTGAAGCGCCCTCCGAAACCGTAGCGCATGCTGAAGAGGCCGCATCTCCACCCCATAACCTGCCTGCGGCTTGCGCCGCTCTTGCCAATGCGGGAATCATCACGGTTTCTCAGGTGGGGAAACTCAAGATACCACGCCCTTGCGCTTTGCCAGACCCTGTTAGCCTAACAGCGGTGCATCTGGACGATGGCACAACCGTAGACTTCAAACCTGCCGCTGTGATGAATTGCGAGATGGTCATCGCGATGGCCAATTGGACACGCGAAGACCTTGCACCCAGTCTTGAGCAGTTGGGTGCAAAGCTGAAAACCCTTCGCGTTGCATCAGCCTACTCATGTCGTGGCCGCAACCGGAAAGCTGGGGCGCGAACCAGCGAGCATGGCTATGGGAATGCCATGGATGTGGGCGGATTTGTCCTGAGCAATGATCGTGACATCCCAATTGCCCCGCGCGGCATGCCAAATGCCTTCGCTCTTGCCATGAAAGAAAGCGCGTGCCGCCGCTTCACGACCGTGCTGGGGCCGGGGTCAGACGGGCATCATGAAACGCATATTCATGTGGACCTGGCCCAGCGCCGCAACGGGTTCAAGCTGTGCAGATGGCGTTTGCCGGGCAGCACAACGCCGGAGCGTCGATATGTACGCGCCAGCGCAACTGAAATGGGGCAGCCCGAAACCTCGTCCCCATCAGACAAGACGCAGCGCACCCCAAGCCGTGTACCTCTCCCGCCTGTGAGGCCGGATATTCCGGCACAGAGTGCAGAGCAGTAACCAGCCCCTGCATTCACATCTGTCAGCACAGGTCCGAAAGCGATTCCTCTCCCGACGGCACGGTTGCGGAAGTTTTTTCGATTCGTTCAGGCACGCTTTTGAGCCATCTCATGGCCCAATTCCACAGTGAGTGCCAGATAGGCATGAGTGGCGTTTTGCCTTGATGTCTCTGCCTTCTTCCATAAGGGATAGAACGAAAAAGCGCCACTCAAGAAGCGGCGCTTTTCAAAACATACGAACCTAGAAGGCAGAAACAGGCTCAGAGAACCACGACCTCTGCACCCACTGGCACGCGATTATAGAGGTCGATCACATCCTCATTCAGCATGCGGATGCAGCCGGAGGAAATCGCCTGCCCCAGCAGTTCTGGCTGGTTGGTACCGTGGATGCGGTACAGGGTGTCCTGTCCGCCCTGATACAGATACAGGCCACGCGCGCCCATGGGATTGTGGGGGCCGGGAGATACATAGGCCGGCAGGCCGGGAATGCGCGAGTGAATCGCCGGCGTCGGGGTCCAGCCCGGCCACTCCGCCTTGCGGCCAACCTTGGCGCTTCCGCTGAATGCGAGGGCCTCTTCACCCACCGTCACGCCATAACGTACGGCCTTGCCGTCATCCTGAACGAGATAGAGGAACTTGTTCGGGGTATCGACAACGATCGTGCCGGGCTTCTTGGTGGTTTTATAGTCCACAAAGTGCCGGGCATACTGGTTCTGCGGCTTTACCTTTGCGTAAGGCGCGTTTGCCAGCAGCTGTTTGTCGCGCGAATTCAGCACGCTGTCCGGTGTCGGAGACATCGTCGCATTCATGCACCCGCCAAGTGTCAATCCGAGTAGTAGCGCTCCGGCTGCCCGCCACATCATTTCCGCCCCTTCCACAGGCATTCAATAGGAGGAACGAGCCTCCCTCAACCCGTGAATTAACCTAATGTTTGGCATGCTAGAAGGCCCTAGCAGCATTATGCCCTGCGCTTCTCGGAAGGAGTTGCATAAATGTCTCAGTGACCAATCTTTCACCATGTTGTTTTGGACTTTCTCAAGCATTCTCATGCTTTCTCATCTTTAGACCCCAGAGAAGACAGACCTTCTGCATAGTTTCGACGCAGTTGTTCTCCATCTTTGTAGCGTCTTTAGGCAGAGGCCGTGCAATAAGGTACGGCGTCGCGAAGGAGCAGGACATGTCTACCGAACACTCGCAGGCGCAACAGGTACGCGCAGCAGCGGATCACAAGCGCCAGGGGCAGGACCAGCAGTGGCGTGACATCGGCATTTCTGCCGTTGCAGCAGCTGCCCGCCAGGCCAGTGAGCTCAAGACCAACACAGCCGCCACCACGCCCTCCCACCTTGGCAAGCGGATTGTCACATTGCGGGATATTGATCACGTTGTGAGCTGATCCCCACGGTTTTTGCTCTTTTGAGGCGGAGAGTGCAGCTTTCCGCACCTGAAGAGTCACGGTGTTCTGGCGGCCTTCGCTGCGGTTTTTCCGCCGCGGGGCCGTATTTTTATGGCCTGATGCACTGTTTCCAGCCAGTTGCGGCCAAGCCTCTTCCGTCCGCGCGCACTTTGTCCCAAAGTGCCGCGCTGTTCCCCCAAAGCTTTGCGGAAGAAGCTGGCCTTGATCGTTTCCTACATTCCTGCCACCGGCCGCCTCCATGTGGAGCAACCGGACCTGCGCCAACCCCTTTCCCCGGATGCCGTCTGGATCGACCTGTCCAGCCCCTCGGCAGAAGAAGAGGCCCTTGTTGAGCAGGCCATAGGCATTGGCGTTCCCACCCGCGAAGAGATGGTGGAGATTGAGCAGTCCAGCCGCCTCTATATTGAGGATGGCGCACGGTTCATGACCGCATCCCTGCTGTGCCATGCCAGTGATGAAAGCCCGGAAGCTGCCGCTGTCACCTTTATTCTGGCCCGCAACCGCCTCATCACCGTGCGCTATACCGAGCCGCGCGCCTTTGGTGCGGTGGCCACCCACCTTGCCCGCACCTGCCCGCCCAACCTCACCGGCGAGATGATTCTGGTCGAGATTCTCGAAGCCGTGATTGATCGCAGCGCGGATATGCTGGAGCAGGTTGGCCTTGAGGTGGATCGCCTCTCCCGTCGGGTTTTCGATGAGAAAACAGACAAGAAAAGCGGAAATGCCAGCCAGCGTCACCGTGCGATTCTCTCCGAGATCGGGCGGAAAGAACGTCTTGTTTCCGCAACGCGAGAGAGTCTGGCCTCCCTGCAAAGGCTGGTCTCCTTTCTGGGGGCAGACACGGGCGGGTTGTCTGTCACAAAGGAATCAAAAGCCAGCGTGAAATCCATGAGCCGGGATGTCTCCGGCCTGTCGGATTATGCGGCATTCATCAGCGGCAAACTGCAATTCATGCTGGATGCGACCATTGGGCTTGTGGGGCTGGAACAGAACAACATCATCAAGATTTTCGCGGTTCTCTCCGTGGTGCTGATGCCGCCAACCCTGATTGCATCCATTTACGGCATGAACTTCGCCCATATGCCGGAATTGCAGTGGACCTATTCTTACCCCCTCACTGTTTCCGTCATGATCCTCTCCGGCATCCTGCCTTATGTCTTCTTCAAATGGCGGGGCTGGCTTTAGGGCGCGGCATCGTGAGACTGGACACAGGCGCCTATTACGGCTCTTTTGCCGGGCGCGAACATGAATGAGAGTGCCCATGACTGAATCCACCGCCCAGCCTGCCGCAGCACCTGCTGATTCTACCCGCCCCCTTGCTGACAGGATTGCCCTTGTCACAGGTGCGACCCGCGGCATCGGTTTCGCCACAGCTGTTGAGCTGGCGCGCGCCGGGGCGCATGTGGTGGCTGTTGGCCGCACGGAAGGTGGGCTGGAAGAGTTGGATGATGCCATCAAGGCTGTTGGCAGTTCGTCCACACTGGTGCCGCTCAATCTGAAGGATAGTGAAGGCATAGACCGGCTGGGCGGCGCACTGTTTGAGCGTTATGGGCGGCTGGATGTTTATGTTGCCAATGCCGGTGTTCTGGGGCCGCTTTCTCCCCTCGGCCATATGCTGCCGAAGGACTGGGATGATGTGGTGGCCGCCAACTTTACCGCCCAGTGGCGCTGCATCCGCTCGTTTGACCCCCTGCTGCGTCTTTCGCCGCATGGGCGGGCGGTGATTGTGGGTTCTGGCGCCGCACACAAGGCCAAGGCCTATTGGGGGCCATATGCTGCCACCAAGGCAGCGCTTGAGGTGATGGGCCGCACATGGGCCGCTGAGGCGATAAAAAGTGCCTTGCGCGTCAACATGTTCAACCCCGGCCCCACTCGCACCCGCATGCGCGCCAAGGCCTTTCCCGGTGAAGACCCCGATACTCTGCCCACGGCAGAGGCTGCGGCACAGGCGATTCTGCCCTTGTGCCTGCCGTCTTTGGAGAATACCGGGCGTCTGTATGATCTGCCGCAGGGCAAGTGGCTGGATTACCAGATGCCGGCCTGATGGCTTTGAAGGGTGGGCCGATATTCATCACCGGTCCCGCACACAAGCTGCATGCAGAAACAAAAACTCCGGCACACCGCCGGAGTTTTTTCATTTCCAGAGCCGGTGCAGCGCAGAAGCGTCTTCACCCGGCCATTACAGCCTGCCCCTGCCCTGCCTCACCATAGGCTGAATTGGCAAGAGCTGCCGCCTCGGCCATCGCCTGTCCATAAAGCACGAGGCATGGTCCAGCGGCCCCATCGCGGATGGCAACATCCACGGCTGCGGCAAGCCCCCCAAGCGTGGAGGACACGACAGTCTCTTCTGGCCGTGTCGCACCAAAAATCGCGAGGGCGGGTGTAGACAGGTCAACGCCTGCCCCCTCCAGTTCCCCAATTAGCGCACCAAGCGTATGCTTGGGCATATAGACCACCGTTGTCGCGGCCGGATCACTCAGCGCCTTGAAGTCCAGATCTTTCGGCAACTGGCCATCGCGCCCATGGGCCGTGATGAATTGCAGGCGACGGGCATGGTCGCGGTGGGTGAGCGAAACCAGAAGCCGGTTTGCAGCTCCCTGTGGCGCAGAAATGCCGGGAATGGATTCCACCGGGACACCTGCTTTATGACAGGCGGCAATTTCCTCGCCCGCCCTGCCAAAAATCATCGGTTCACCGCCCTTGAGCCGCACAACACGGCGGCCTTCACGGGCAAGCCCCACCATCAGGCGGTTGATGTCATCCTGCTTGCAGGAAGGGCCATGGCCGGTTTTGCCCACCAGCATCTTTTTGGCCTCACGCCGCGCGAAATCCAGCACCTCGGCAGAGACGAGCGCATCATACAGCACAACATCAGCGGATTGCAGCGCGCGCACGGCCTTGAGCGTCAGCAGTTCAGGATCTCCCGGCCCTGCTCCCACCAGTACCACGGAACCGCCAGAGGCGGTGGCAGGTGCGCTTGCGCCATGCAACAGAGCATCGCGGTCTTCAGCCGAAGGGGTGCGCTCCGGCATATGCAGGGCACGCTGGGCGAAACGCTCCCAGAAATTGCGACGCGCGCGATTTGGCAGATCAGCCACCGCACCGCGCCACTCCTTCGCGGCCTGTGCCCAGCCGCGGAAGCCAGCCGGCAGCAGCGCCTCAATGCGCCCGCGCACCGTCTGCCCGAAAACAGGCGCACCGCCATCCGTTGAAATGCCAACCACCAGCGGGGAGCGGTTGACGATGGCACCGAAGGTGAAATCACTCGGCTCGGGATTGTCGATCATGTTGACCGGCACGCCCGCAGCTTTTGCCGCAGCCACAAAGCGGGCCACTTCATCCGCATCCGGGCTGTCACCAATGGCGAGCGTTGCGTCCTGAAAATCAGCCTCAACCCATGGGCGGGCGTGCAGCACCACCGCGCCTTCGGGCGGTGCCTCGGCCAACTGGCGCAGTTCCGGGCCTATATCTTGCGCAACCACATCCACATGCGCCCCGGCGGCGGAGAGCAACTCCGCTTTCCAGGCCGAGGCCGCACCGCCGCCCATCACCAGCACGCGCCGCCCCTTCAGGCCAAAGAACACGGGCAGGCGCGCCAGCGGCTCCATGCGTCCACGTGGTGTTTCACGCGGGAGCTGGGCAGAAAGGTTGGTGCTGGCCGGGGCCATGTTGCAACTCCACAATGCAAAGGGCGGCAAGGCTTCACCTCACCTAATTCACATTCTAAATCTGCAACGCATCTAATTCAACACTCAAAAATGAGATTATATCAATCTACATTCCTGATACGTCTTAATGGGCCTCATCCCAGTTTTTCGCAGCGCGGGCATCCACCTTCAAGGGCACGACAAGCTGCACGGCAGGTTCCGCAGCAGCTTCCATCACCTTCTGCACCACGGGAATGGTCTTCTCCGCCTCATTCTCCGGCACCTCAAACACCAGTTCGTCATGCACCTGAAGCAGCATCTGTGCATTCAACCGTGCCGCATCCAGCGCCGGTTCCATGCGAACCATGGCGCGGCGGATGATGTCTGCCGCCGTGCCCTGCAAGCGGGCATTGATAGCGGCGCGCTCATTAAAGGCACGGACAGAGGGATTCTTGGCGGCAATATCCGGATAATGCGCCCGCCGCCCGAACAGGGTTTCCACATAGCCATGTTCGCGACAGAAGGCCTTTGTCTCCTCCATATAGTCGCGGATGCCGGGGAAGCGCTCGAAATAGCGTTTGATATATTGCCCGGCCTCCTCACGCGGAATGCCAAGCTGGTTGGCGAGGCCGAAGGCGGAAATGCCATAGATGATGCCGAAATTGATGGCCTTGGCGCGCCGGCGCACCTCGCCCGGCATGCCCTCTACTGGCACCCCGAAAATCTCGGAGGCCGTCATGGCATGAATATCCAGCCCCTCCTGAAAGGCTTGGCGCAGCACCGGAATATTGGCGATCTCCGCCAGTAGGCGCAGCTCAATCTGCGAATAGTCTGCCGAAAGCAGCACATTGCCCGCATTCGCCACAAACGCCTTGCGGATTCGCCGGCCCTCTTCCGTCCGCACGGGAATATTCTGCAAATTCGGGTCTGATGAGGACAGCCGCCCAGTGGTGGTCGCCGCCAGCGCATAGGAGGTGTGGACCCGCCCGGTCTGCGCATTCACGAAATTCGGCAGGGCATCCGTATAGGTGGAGCGCAGCTTGGAAAGCTGACGCCATGCCAGAATCTTCTGTGGCAAGGGGTGCCCTTGCTCGGCCAGATCCTCCAGCACATCCGCTTTGGTGGACCATGCGCCCGTTGCGGTTTTGGTACCGCCCGGCATGTTCAGCTTGCCAAACAGGATATCACCGATCTGCTTCGGCGAGCCGACATTGATCTTCTCGCCAGCCAGCTCGCAAATCTCATCCTCAATGCCCGCCGCCTTCTGGGCGAACTCGGAGGACAGGCGCGCCAGCATGGCCTTATCGATGGAAATGCCACGCGCTTCCATCCGCACCAGCACGGGAACAAGCGGACGCTCCAGCGTTTCATAAACCGTGGTCTTGCCCTCAGCCACCAGACGGGGCTTGAGCACATTCCACAGGCGCAGGGTCACATCCGCATCCTCGGCGGCATAGGCGGTGGCGGCATCAATGGCGACCTTGTTGAAGGTCACCTGTGCCTTGCCCTTGCCCGCCACCTCGGTGAAAGAAATGGGCGTATGGCCAAGGTGGCGCACGGAAAGTTCATCCATGCCATGGCCATTGCGGCCCGCGTCCAGATCATAAGAGATGCACATGGTGCAATCGACCGGGGCCACCTCGATGCCGTGGCGCGAGAGGATGAGCTGGTCATATTTGACATTATGGCCGACCTTGAGCGTGCCGCGCTCTTCCAGCATCGGCTTCAAAATGGCCAGCGCCTCATCCATGGGGATTTGCCCCGGAAGAAGCCCCTCTCCGAAGAGGTCTTCACCCCCGGTATGATGCAGGGGAATGTAGCAAGCCTCTCCCGGCGACAAGGCCAGCGACACGCCCACCAGATCTGCCGACATGGCATTGACGGAGGTTGTTTCCGTATCAAACGCCACAAGGCCCTGATCCACCGCGCGGGCGCACCATGCCTTGAGCTCATCTGCCGTGGTGATGGTTTTATAGGTGCTACGGTCTACCGGCGTGGATTGAGCCGTCTGCGCCCGTGAACGCGCAAGAGCTCCGGGGGTCACGCCCTCTTCACCCTCAGCCATGGGTGCGGTACCCGCAGCAGCAGCGCCCGCCTTGTCCTCTCTCCCGCCGGGGGTGAATAGCTCTCCGGCCGGCGCCAGCTTTTCATCCGGCTCAATCGCGCCGGCCTCAATTCCATAAACCTCCGCCGCACGGCGGGTGATGGAGGTGAACTCCATTGCCTTCAGGAAGGAGATCAGGCGCTTGGGGTCTGGGTTCGCCAGCACCAGATCTTCCAGCGGCACCTCAACGTCCACATCCTGAACCAGAGTCACAAGCTGCTTGGAGATGCGCGCGGCCCCGGCATTCTCCATCAGGGACTGGCGACGCTTGGGCTGCTTGATGGTCTCGGCCTTGGCCAGCAGCGTTTCCAGATCACCGAATTCAGTAATGAGAGTGGCGGCTGTCTTGATGCCGATGCCGGGCACGCCGGGCACATTATCGGTGGAATCACCGGCCAGCGCCTGCACATCGGTGACCTTTTCCGGTGGCACGCCGAAATAGTCCTCAACCTCGGCCACACCAATGCGCCGCTCCGGCCGCGCTCCGGCCCGGCCGCTTTCACCCGAGGCAGGGTCATACATCGACACTTTCGGGCCGATGATCTGCATCAGGTCCTTGTCGGCGGAAACCACCAGCACATTTGCCCCGGCTTCCACCGCATGGCGCGCATAGGTGGCGATAAGGTCATCGGCCTCATAGCGGGCCTGCTCCACGGGAATGAGCCCGAAGGCGCGCACGGCCTCCCGCATCAGGGGAAACTGCGGCACAAGCTCTTCCGGCGGCGGCGGGCGGTTGCCCTTGTAATCCGGGTAGAGTTCCTTGCGGAATGAATTCTCGGACTTGTCGAAGATGATCGCCAGATGGGTCGGGCGCATGCCCATGGCACCATCCCGCACAAACTGGAACAGCTTGTTGCAGAACAGGCGCACTGCCCCTGTCGGCAGGCGATCGGAGCGGAAATTATATTTCCGGTCCTGGTTGATGGATTGGAAATAGGCCCGGAACACGAAGGAGGAGCCATCCACCAGAAACACATGGTCGCCGGGCTTGATGGGGTGGGGATGTGGGGCCATGACGCAATCCAGTATGACGCGCCTTCACGAGCGCGTTCCACTTCAGGCACACCAAGGCAGCGCGCCCATCTTCAGATGAAGGGCACGATGCCCGAGGGGAACGGCGGGAACAAGCCTTGCGCGGACACATGCAGGCATGCCTGCCACCTTTTCCGCGCCTTATTGGCAGATGGGGCAGAGGCGGAGGCTCCGCCCCTCACTCCACCTTTTCGCCGGGATAGATGCCGAAAAGCTCGGCCTGCGGCACAAAGCCATCAAAACCATCGCCATCCAGACGGCAGAACTTGCCATCACAATCCTTCACCGCCCCGAGCACGCCGGGTTCCAGCTGGGCCTTTACCCTGGCGCCTTCCTGCGGCTCGCTCAGCAGCCCCACAGTGCCTTCCTTTTTCCAGGGGGCAACCAGCGCCGTGCGGCGGCCGGAGAGCATGGAGTGGTAAACCCAGCCCTCTGCGCCATCAGAATCGCGGATACGACGCCACGTCTCAAATTCAGCCGTAACTTCCACAGGTAATCCAGCGCGCGAGAACACCCAGGCCACATCATGGCTCCTGTTCGGCCCCTGCCGCACATTCACCTTATCAGCCTTTAGTGAAACGAAGCGTGGCACCGGCAGGCCGGTTCCATCCACGCTCTGCGCCTGCACCGGCAGGTTTGCAGCAACCGTTGCTACAAGTGAAAGTGCAATAACGGCAAGGATTCGCAGGCCAAAAGGTCGCGCCATCGGCAGCATCGTTTCGTTCCTTTCCCACCAAAATTCCGGTGCGGGGGGTGCGCCTGTCACAGTCCGGTATCAAGACCATCGTGCGAGAGGGGGCCTTTGTGTTTCCCCGCCTCTCTGATAGACGGAACGAACAGTTAAGAAATGGGGAATGGGGAAGAGCTCATGGTGCGCCGCAAACCGCTGGTTGTCGTCACACGCAAGCTGCCCGAGTCTGTCGAAACCCGCATGCGCGAGTTATTCGACGCACAGTTGAACGTTGATGACACCCCCATGGATCAGGCCGCCCTCGTGGAGGCCGTGAAGACCGCCGACGTCCTTGTTCCGACCGTGACAGACCAGATTGATTCGGCTGTGCTGTCGCAGGCGGGTGAGAATCTGCGCCTCATCGCCTCCTTCTCCAATGGTGTGGACCATATTGATGTCTCCACGGCATTGGCGCGCGGTATCACCGTCACCAACACGCCCGGCGTGCTGACGGAAGACACTGCCGACCTCACAATGGGCCTCATTTTGGCCGTGCCTCGCCGCATTGCGGAAGGTGCGCAGGTGATGACCAATGAGGGAGAGGACTGGCAGGGCTGGTCTCCCACATGGATGCTTGGCCGTCGCATCTGGGGCAAGCGCCTCGGCATCATCGGCATGGGGCGGATCGGACAGGCTGTGGCGCGCCGCGCCAAGGCCTTCGGTCTCCAGATCCACTATCACAACCGTCACCGCCTGCCGCATGGCGTGGAAGAGACGCTGGATGCAACCTACTGGGAAAGCCTCGACCAGATGCTGGCCCGTATGGACATCATCTCGGTGAACTGCCCGCACACGCCGGCCACCTTCCACCTGCTTTCCGCACGCCGTCTCAAGCTGCTGAAGCCGGAGGCCTATGTGGTCAATACGGCACGTGGTGAAGTGATCGACGAATCCGCACTGGCCCGCCTGCTTGAGGCTGGCGAGATTGCCGGTGCCGGTCTGGATGTGTTCGAGCAGGAACCTGCCGTGAACCCCAAGCTGGTGCGCCTCGCCCGTCAGGGCAAGGTCGTCCTGCTGCCGCACCTTGGCTCCGCAACGCTGGAAGGCCGCGTGGATATGGGCGAGAAGGTCATTGTCAATATCAAGACCTTCATGGATGGTCACCGCCCGCCAGACCGGGTCCTGCCCGCAATGCTCTGAGGCGTTGAAACCTCGTTCTGCGTGCTGAAATGATTGCAAGGGGTGGCCTCAAGGCTGCCCCTTTTGCATTTCCCGCCCATTCATCAGTGCTCCCCAGCCTCCCTCAACTGTGCCATGATGCAGAAGGCATGAGAGATTGTGGCAAGGCATTGCCCTGTCTGTGCAACACTCATCTCATTTATGGGGAAGATGGTGGTGTCAGAAGAACCACAGGGGCTGGGGGCAGTGCTGCTGGTGGAAGATGACCCCATCGTCGCACTGGTCGCCCGGCAGATTCTGGAAGAGTACGGCTTCAGCGTGACGGTCGCCCCGAATGGAGAGACCGCGCTGGGGCATGTGCGTGCGCCCCTTGCATCAAAAATCACGGGCTTTGCGCTGGCCATGGTGGATGTAGGGCTGCCGGATATATCCGGCGTCACCGTTGCACGCACATTGCGCGATCTGCTGCCAGCACTACCCATCATCATTGCCAGCGGCCATGCACTGGATGAGCTGGAACAGGAGCTTGAGGGGATTGATACCCTCACCCTGCTGGGCAAGCCCTATGATGGCGCAAGCCTTCTGGGCGCATTAAGCAGCATGGGCTTTGCGGTGCAGGATCTGGAAAGCTGAGAGGCACCGAAAAGAAAAAGCCCCCGCACCATATCTGGCACGGGGGCGGAAACGACGGGCGTATCAGCGACGCAGCAGAAGCAGGCTGGCGATGAAGCCAAGGCCAGCCGCAACAGCCAGCGAGGTCACCGGCTGTTCGCGCACGGTATCACGCAGAACGGTACAGCCCTTGTCCGCAGCGCGAGATGCCTCATGCGCAACGTCTTCAGCGGTGGCAGCGGCTTCCTTCACCTTGGCGCGTGCCGTATCGCCCGCATTCTCAAGCAGCTTCGAAAGTTCCGAGCGCATCTGATCGAGTTCCACGCGCAGCGCGTCCAGATTTGCTCCCGCCTTGCTTTCAGAGTTGTCGGCCATGGGTCTCTTCTCCACTGTTGTCGGGAATTGAAAACGAACTCGCCTCTTGCGTACCCTCATCGCCCAGGGCACGGCCTGCCTCATGGAAGAACAGCGCCTGCGCGATGGTCGCCTTCACGGTTTCGGTCAGAAACGGCTTGGCTATCAGATAGGTTGGTTCGGGTCGCTCGCCCGTCAAGAGGCGATCAGGAAAAGCTGTGATAAAGATCACCGGAACATTGAATGCGACCAGAATATCCGAGACCGCATCAATACCGGATGACCCATCTGCAAGTTGAATATCGGCCAGAACAAGGCCAAACCCACCCTGTTTTGCCAGATCCACAGCACGTGAACGGGTTGGGGCAACGCCCACCACCTCATGGCCCAGTTCTTCCACCAGTGTTTTCAGGTCGAGAGCAATCAGCCACTCATCCTCGATGATGAGCACGCGCGTGGTGGTCTGCCGGTCAATATCGCACTGGGCGGCCACCACCTGCTTTTCCACCTGATCGAGAGCAAGCCCCAGAATGCGTGAGGTTTCCGCATAGGAAAACCCCTCCATCGCGGTCAGCAGGAAGGCCATGCGCGAGGATACATCGAGCGCCTGCAGGCGCTGGTCTGCCCGCAGCGCCGGAACAGCAGCGGCTGGGCGCTGCCCGATCACCTGATGGAAAGCCCGGTAGAGCGCCACACGGGGCGAGGTATCCGCCCCGCTCGCCACACGCCCCTCAATCATGGCATGAAGCGTTTCACGCACGGCTCCATCCCCGGCCTCCTGCGCGCCCAGAAGCGCACGAGCGTAGCGTCTCAGGGCCGGCAGTTGTTTCACCAGTGGCGTATGAGGCATGCACTCTCCTTTTCGCGCCGTGCATCAGGCTCGTAAAGCCTGCCACAACGGCCCGGAAACATCACCCGGCATCCATGTAACACTGCCTCGACAGAAAAGTTCCACATCATCTTTCAAAGCCGGGAACCGCACCGCCACAAATATGATTATAAACAGGGAACAGGCAGGTGGAGTTGTAAATGGACCCCATGCAGGCTGCGCACACCGGCCCGGGTGAACAGGCCCACAAGGCCGAGCGGCACCATGAACGCAGCGCCATTTTCGCAACGGCTGCCGGCCATCCCCGCCATATGCTGGACAGCGTGCGCCGCCGCCTCATTCTGGTTCTGGCCCTTGCACTGATGCCGATTGCCGCCCTGTGTTTCGCGCAGGGCATCATGCAGATCAACATGCAGACGCGTGAAGCCCAGCAGGAACTGGTGCGTGGTGCCCATGATGCTGCGGCACGGGTAGAGCAGATGTTTGCGCAGACGGAACAGGCCCTGAAACGGCTGTCCGAAATGGAGGAGATCCGCGCAGGCAGCCCCTCCTGTGCGGCGCTTCTTCGGGGTGCAGCCGCCGCTCTGCCCTTTGCCGCAAATATCACGCTGCGAGATGCGCGGGGAGAGCCTGTATGCAGCACGCAACCGGCGAGTGGAACATTCCCCCTCCCAAACAGCCAGCCCCTGCATGCGGGCACCGGAGGCAGAACTGTGGACCATGCCCCCGGCCTTCAACTGACCCTGCAACACGGGAAAAACAAACAGGACGATCCCCGCATCATCGCCGCCCTGCCTCTGCAATCCAGTGCGCAGGCTGGGCAGGCATTGGCCATGGCTATCCCACTAGGTGGGCTGGGCAGCCTCATGCAGGGCAGCACACCACCCGAGAGCGCAATCACAGCCCTGTTCACTCCGCACGGGCAGCAATTGGCTAGCTCTGCACCTGCGGAAAGTGCGCATCTGTTCGTCAATCTACCGCCGCCCCTCCAGAGCGAAGATCAGGGCCCGCTGGAGCTTCGCGATAGCAAAAACGCAGCGTGGATCTCCATACTGGCACCCATCGGGCGGGATGGCCTGCGCGTGGCTTTTGCCATGCCGGAAAATAGCCTGTTCCGCTGGAGTGCGCTGACTCTTGCCGCCGGCTTTGCCCTGCCCACCCTGATTGTCACATTCAGCCTGCTTGCGCTGTGGCTGGCGGTGGATAGCATTGTGCTGCGCTGGCTGCTCTATCTGCGCCGGGTTACGGCAGTTTATGCGCAGGGGCACTATCGTTTCCGGCCTAACCGGCTCAAGGGCGCGCCCAGTGAGTTCCGCGTGCTGGGTCAGGCGGTGGAGGACATGGCCTCTGCCGTGCGCCTGCGCGATGCCCGCCTGCGCACCAGCCTTGCCGAGAAAACCGCACTGGTGCGTGAGATCCACCACCGCATCAAGAACAGCCTGCAAATCGTCGTCAGCCTGCTTAGCCTATATGGCGCGCGGCTGGACAAGGGCGAGGACCGGCAGCGTTTTGAGCAGTTGCGCCTGCGCGTCAACACACTCGCCCTCGTTCATCGCATTCTTTATGAGGTGGCAGAGGGTTCACAGGTCCATCTTGATGAACTGCTGCGTGAACTCGCCGGCTTACTGGAGCGTGCGGGCGAACAGCCTCTGCGGGTCCGGGTTGAGGCACAGGATGCCCCGCTCTCCACCGATATGGCCGTTCCGCTGGCCCTGATGGTGGCAGAGGTTATCCTCAGCCTGTCCCTGCAGCGCACCGGCTCTTCCTCCCCCCTTTTTATCACGCTGGGGGGCGCGGCCAATGAGGGGCAGCTGCATCTTCATATCCGCACACCACTTGCAGACGGGCACTCAGTTGCAGCCTTGTCAGATCTGGCCCATGGCTTTGCCAGCCAGCTTGGAGGCCGCCTTGATCTTCAGCAGGAGGGGTTGGAACAGGTGGTGCGGGGCGAGTTCCCCTGTCCTGTCGCCGGCATAGATCAACCTTAAGACGCAGATCGGTTGCTCTGCCCCAACAAATCGTGCTTGCATTCCAATTCATTGCGCGCTCTCGTGGTGTCAGAGCCTGGGTTCAGGACGCATGAAGGAGAGCCGGGGACAGATGTCGCACGAGCCTCAGACACATCAGGCAGGTGATGAAGGCATGGACCTGCGCAATCAGGTGGTGGCACTGCTGCCCACCTTGCGTGCCTTTGCCCGTGGCCTGACCCGCGGTCGCTCCGAAGCGGATGACCTTGTGCAGGAAACCCTGCTCAAGGCTCTCTCCAATATCGACAAGTTCGAGCAGGGCACCAATTTGCGCGCCTGGCTCTTCACGATTTTGCGCAACAGTTTTTATACCGAGATCCGCAAGCGGAAGCGGGAGAGCGAGGGGCTTTCCATGCTCGGCCAGCAGAACAGCAATGCCGGACCAGAGCAGGAATGGGCGCTCACACTGAAATCCCTGGAAGAGGCAATGACTCTTCTGCCGGATGACCAGCGCGAAGCCGTTCTGCTGGTGGGGGCTGCCGGGCTTTCTTATGAAGAGGCGGCAAATGTGTGCGATTGCGCTATTGGCACCATCAAGAGCCGGGTCAATCGCGCCCGCACCAAGCTGCTCGCCCTGATGGGGGCGGATGAGGCGGCGGATGTGGTGGGCACGGATGCCATCACCCTTTCCACTGCCCAAGGCACTTCGGGCGGAGGAGACTGACCGCGAAAACGGAGCGTTCAGCCCGGCTCCCAGCCTGGAGGAGCCAGCTCGAAGCCTGAAAACTCAAACGCAGGCGCCACAGTGCAGCCCACCAGAGTCCATGCACCAAGGCTTTCTGCCGCCTGCCAGGCATGGGGCGGCACAATGCCTTGCGGCTGCTCCCCCTGTTCCAGAGCCGACCCCAGCCGAATGGTCCGGACCATATCCTCGCCTCTTTCACCCTCGGCAACATGGAGGTTGAGCGGGGCTCCGGCGTGCCAGTGCCACATCTCCACCGCATCCACCCGGTGCCAGTGAGAGCGCTCACCCGCCCGCAGCAGGAAATAGATGGCGGTGGAGGCACCACGTCCGCCACCTGCCGCCACATCGCGAAAGGTTTCGCGATAAAAGCCCCCTTCCGGATGAGGCAAAAGACCGAGCAGTGAGATCACCTCATCTGCGGTCAGATGATCCACACCAGAAGGGGCATGTTCTGTTTTTGCCATCGCTATTCAGCCCCTGAAACTGTTCTTGCGGTTCCGCAATTCGGCGAAAACCTCGGCAGCAGGTGCGCCAGCCATGCCAAGGCGGGCAGCCAGAGCGGGGTCATCTGCACGCAGGAAGGGGTTGGCCTGCTTTTCCTCTCCCAGCCGCACGGGCAGGGTTGGCCGGCCTGCCGTGCGCAGGCGCTCCACCTCTGCCGCACGGGCCTGAAGGGCCGTGTTCTCCGGGTCTACAGAGAGCGCAAAACGGGCATTGGAGAGCGTATATTCGTGCCCGCAATACAGTTGCAGATCATCCGGGAGCGCGCGCAGCTTCAGCAACGAGTTCCACAGCACGGCGGGATCGCATTCAAAGGCACGACCACACCCCAGGCTGAAGAGCGTGTCACCGGCGAACAGCAGCTTGTCCTCATTGAAAACATAGACCACATGGTCTCGCGTATGGCCGGGCGTTGCCAGCACATGCCCGGTAAGCGCCCCCACGGGGCCCTCGCTTCCCTCTTCCACCACAAGATCGACACCGGCAATGGGCGTGCCCTCCACCTGTGGCCCCACCACACGCGGCCTGTAGCGCGCTTTCAGCTCGGGAATGGCCTGTACATGGTCGGCATGATGATGCGTCAGCAGAATATGGGTGAGGTTCCAGCCCTCCTCATCCAGCGCGGAAATGATGGGCGTGGCTTGCGGCGCATCAATCACAGCGGTTGAAAGTGTCTGCGGATCATGCAGCAGCACGGCATAATTGTCGCTCAGGCAAGGCACGAGACGGATCTGGGCGGGCATGGTTCTCTCCCCGAAATCAAGCTGGCAAAAGCGCGCGACCGGGCCGCAAGCTTCGTCTATCATATCTGGATCGGGCGGGCCGTGAAGTGACGCACCCTTGCGCGTCAACACCAAAGGCGAGTGCATGTATCTGGACGTTGTTGACCTGCGCAATTTCTACGCCCAGCCCCTTGGCGTGATGACCCGCCGCCTGCTGGGGCGCACCATTCGACGCCGGTTCCATGATGTTTCTGGCCTTTCAGTGCTCGGCCTTGGCTATGCCACGCCCTATCTCGGCGTGTTCCGCGATGAGGCGGAGCGTTGCATCGCCATGATGCCGGCAGCGCAGGGCGTGGTGCACTGGCCACTGGGGGAGCGACCACAGACCGCACTGGTGGACGAGATGATGCTGCCCTTGCCCACGGCCAGCATGGACCGGGTGGTGGTGGTACATGCGCTGGAAATGACCTCGCAGGCGGAAGAGATGCTGCGCGAGGTGTGGCGTGTGCTCTCGCCCGGTGGACGCCTGCTGGCCGTGGTGCCGAACCGGCGCGGGGTATGGGCGCGGCTGGATTCCACCCCTTTTGGCAATGGCAGGCCCTTCTCGCGCGGGCAACTGGTGAGCCTGATGCGCGAGGCACTCTTCACCCCCATTGGCTGGGATGAGGCGCTTTATGCCCCGCCCAGCCGCTGGTTCCTGCGCACGGCGGTCGCGCTGGAGCGGATCGGCGGCAAGCTCTCCCTGCCCTTTTCTGGCGCGATTGTGGTGGAAGCCACCAAACAGATGTATCGCCCCGTGCCCGTGCGCCGTCCACGGCTCGCGCCGGTTCTGGAGCCCGCACTGGTGCCGGGCAGCATTGCCGCCGGGCGGGTGCATCACTCCAAGACCGGGCTTGGAACAGCGCAGCCACCGGAGCAGCGCACCCCATAAGGCCGCAGGCCCGCAGCCCTTCAGAAGTGGTTTTCCCCGCCTGCCCTCGCCTTTCTCATCATTGAGTGCCATTTTGTTCTCCCCAGAGAATCAGGGGTAAGAAGAGACTTCCGTTTTGAACACTCCCGCAGACCCGCGCCGAAACCTTGTGTCCCCGCACCAGCCAGCCCCCGAAGCGCCCGCCTCGCGCCCCGGCAGCATCAGCGCGCGCCTGCGCGGACAATCTGGCATGGCAACCGCGCCGGATTATCTCTCCGGTCTCAACCCGGAGCAGCGCGATGCAGTGGAAACGCTGGATGGGCCGCTGCTGGTTCTGGCGGGGGCAGGCACGGGCAAAACGCGGGTTCTCACCACCCGCATCGCCCATATTCTCTCCACCGGACGCGCCTACCCTTCCCAGATTCTCGCCGTGACCTTCACCAACAAGGCTGCGCGCGAGATGAAGGAGCGCATCCACAAGATGGTGGGCGATCAGGTAGAGGGCATGCCCTGGCTTGGCACCTTCCATGCCATCGGCGTGCGCATCCTGCGACGGCATTATGAGCTGGTGGGCCTGAAAAGCGGCTTCACCATTCTGGATACGGATGACCAGATCCGTCTGCTCAAGCAACTGCTGGCTGCCGATAATATTGATGAGAAACGCTGGCCCGCCCGCATGCTCGCCTCCATCATTGATGGCTGGAAGAACCGCGGCCTTTCGCCGAAAGATGTACCTGCAGGTGAGGGCGCCGTGTTTGCCAATGGCAAGGGCAGCGCGCTCTATGTGGCCTATCAGGCCCGGCTCAAGGCGCTGAATGCGGTGGATTTCGGCGATCTGCTGCTGGAAGGCATCCGCCTGTTCCGAGAAAACCCGGATGTGCTGGCCGAATATCACCAGCGTTTCAAATATCTGCTGGTGGATGAGTATCAGGACACCAACGTCGCCCAGTATCTGTGGCTGCGCCTGCTGGCCCAAGGCTCACGCAATGTGTGCTGCGTGGGCGATGATGACCAGTCCATCTATGGCTGGCGCGGGGCGGAGGTGGACAATATCCTGCGCTTCGAGAGTGATTTTCCCGGCGCGAAGGTCATCCGTCTGGAGCGCAACTACCGCTCCACCGGGCATATTCTGGCCACCGCCTCCCACCTCATCACCCATAATGATGGCCGCCTTGGCAAGACCCTGTTCTCCGAGGGCGAGGAGGGCGAGAAGGTCACTGTCACCGGTGCATGGGACAGCGGCGAGGAAGCCCGCGCCATTGGTGATGAAATCGAGGCGCAGCAACGTGCCGGGCACAAGCTCTCCCAAATTGCCATTCTGGTGCGCGCCTCTTTCCAGATGCGTGAGTTTGAAGACCGCTTCGTCACGCTTGGCCTGCCCTACAAGGTGATCGGCGGCCCGCGCTTTTATGAGCGTGCGGAAATCCGCGATGCGCTGGCCTATCTGCGCAGCGTCACCTCCACATCGGATGATCTGGCGTTTGAGCGCATCATCAATGTGCCCAAGCGCGGCATTGGCGATGCCACGATGAAGCAGATTCATGACGTGGCGCGCGCTGCCGGCATGCCGCTTCAGGATGCCGCGCGGGCCTTGACCGAGAGTGAGGAACTGAAACCCAAGGTGCGCGGCACGCTGCGCGGCCTTCTCGATGCCTTTGCCCGCTGGCGCGAGCAGGCCCACACCCTGCCCCATACGGAGCTTGCCGAAATCGTTCTGGACGAGAGCGGCTATACTGAAATGTGGCAGAAGGACCGGTCCGCCGAGGCTGCCGGGCGGCTGGAGAACCTGAAGGAACTGGTGCGCTCCATGGAGCCGTTCGAGAACCTGACCGGCTTCCTTGAACATATCTCCCTTGTGATGGATACGGATAACGGCCCCGGTGAGGATGCCGTGCAGATGATGACCCTGCACTCCGCCAAGGGACTGGAGTTTGACACCGTGTTCCTGCCCGGCTGGGAGGAAGGCCTTTTTCCCCACCAGCGCGCACTGGATGAGCAGGGCAAGGCCGGGCTGGAGGAAGAGCGCCGCCTCGCCTATGTCGGCATCACGCGCGCCCGGGCCTCGGCGCGGATTTATATGGCTTCCAACCGGCGCATCCACGGGCTGTGGAACTCCACCGTGCCCAGCCGTTTTCTGGATGAATTGCCGAATGCCCATGTGCGCGTGGAAGAAAGCAAGGGCGGCTTTGGCTGGGGTGGCTCCTCCTATGGCGGAGGCGGCAGCTATGGCGCAAGCCGGTTCGACAAGCCCGAACCCTTCGCCTCCTCTTCCTACAGCACCCCCGGCTGGCAGCGTGCACAAAAGCAGCGCAACAGCGGCGAAGAGAGTTTTTCCTCGGGGCGCAATGCGGGAAGCAGCGGACGCAAAGCTGGCCCGGTGGTGATTGAGGGCACGGTGCTTGCCCGTTCCTCAGCCATTCAATCTGCCTATGCCATGGGAGAGCGGGTGTTTCATATCAAGTTCGGCTATGGCCATGTCAGTGCCATTGATGGCAACAAGCTGACCGTGCAGTTTGAAAAGGCCGGTGAAAAGAAAGTGCTGGAAACCTTTGTCGAAAAGGTGTGAGGCACGCCTCACACTCTGTTTCCACCCCGCATGTGCCGGAAAGCTTGACGAATAGACCTCCCTTGGCGGACAAGCGCCACCAGAGAGTGCGCGGATTGAAACCTTTTTGGTTCGGCTGCGCACCATTTTCCATATCTGCCTGTTTCAGGACCCGCCGCCCATGCTCGAAGGTCTCCCCCCAAATGATGCCGCCCATGTGATGCGCGTGAGCGCCTCCAAGCTTCAAGCCGCGCGCATCTCCGACATCATCTCCGAGACCTTCGATCCGGCAGATGTGGCGGTGACACATTTTGAAAGTGCGGAAGACGAGAATATCTGGGTCGTGGAAGTCTTCGCCGGCTCCGCCTTTGATCCCGACATGCTGGCCGAGCTGGTGACTGTTGCCGCCGGTGCGGAAGTGGCCTCCAATATCGTTTTTGAAGACATTGAGCAGCAGGACTGGGTGGCCGCCAGTCTTGATGGGCTGAAGCCGGTGCAGGTTGGCCCCTTCATGGTGCATGGATCGCATGACCGTGCGCGGGTGCCGCCTTCCATCATCGGCATCGAGATTGAAGCCGCTCTTGCCTTTGGCACCGGGCACCATGGCACCACGCAGGGCTGCCTTGCCGCCATTGCAGATGCTGCCCGCTTCGGCAAGCCGCGCCGCATTCTGGATATCGGCACCGGCACCGGCGTTCTCGGCATTGCGGCGGCGCGGCTTTTCCGCACGCATGTGGTGGCCAGTGATATTGATATTGTGGCCGTGCGCACGGCCCGCGCCAATGCGGTTGCCAATCAGGCTGGCACATATATGAGCTTCCATCACGCTGCCGGGGCAGATGCACATGTGCTGCGCGAGGGCGGGCCTTATGACCTGATCCTCGCCAACATCCTCTTGCCACCCCTCAAGCGCCTTGCCCGCCCGCTTGCCAGCCTGCTGGCACCGGGTGGCACCATTGTGCTGTCGGGCCTTCTGGTGTCTCAGGAGCCAGCCGCTCTCGCCGCCTATCGCGCACAGGGTTTTCATCTGGTCCGCCGCCGCCACATTGAAGGCTGGGCCACGCTCACCCTCCAACGCCACCACGGCTGAACTCTTCATCTCAAAACGGCCCGCCTTTCCCGGAAGGCGGGCCGTTTTGCGTTTGGGAGGCGCGAAACTCGGCCACGCGCTCCGGTCCGACCAATAAAGTGCGGGGCGTCCACCATATGGAAAGCCAATTTCAAACGACCTGATGCGTATTGACTCCTCTTTCATTTTAGGTTGTGTCTATCATAAAGGTCCATTTGGTCTGACCAGAATGATCCCAAACAAGATCACGCAGACACAAGGAACGAGACCAAAACAGGGAGAGGGAACCTGACTGCGATATCCGGCATGGCCAAGACATTATGCAGACACATAAAATCCGCGCGCCCTCCGGTGCATGACGGCATGCCCGGCGATGGCTGGAAAGCCCGCAAGGTGGTGCGTACGGCTCTGTTTCCCCTGCACGGCTGGTCTGGCCATCATATGGATCGCCCGGTATGAAACCGCGCAATGTCCGTCTGGCCGATGAACTGGCTGAACAGCTTGAAATGATGATCCACACCCGTGGCATCAAGCCCGGCGAGCGCCTTCCTGCGGAGCGCAAGCTGGCGCTGGACATGCAGGTTTCCCGCTCATCCCTGCGCGAGGCCATCCAGCAATTGACCAGCAAGGGCCTGCTTCTCAGCCGTCCGGGTGGCGGCACCTATGTGCAGGACATCACCACAAGCTGGACGGAAAGCGCCATTGTGGACCCGCTGGCAACCCTGTTCCGCGACAACCCGGAATATCGCTTCGATGTTCTGGAAATCCGCGATGCGCTGGAAAGCGCGGCGGCCTACCATGCCGCCATGCGCGCCACGGATGAGGACAGACGCCATCTGCGTGAACGGTTTGAGACCATGATCGCCGTTCATGGCAGTGCAGACCCGATGGATGAGGCCCGTGCGGATGCCGCCTTTCATCTGGCCATTGCCGCAGCCTCCCACAATCTGGTGCTGTTCCAGATCATGCGGGGGCTGTTTGACCTGTTGCAGGCCAATATTTCCCATAATCTTGAAAAGCTTTACACCCTGCCCCGCGTTTTTGAGCCGCTCTCCAACCAGCACCGCGAACTGATGGACGCCATCATTGCGGGCGAGCCGGAGCGGGCGCGCAAGGCGGCGGGGATCCATATCGATTTTGTCCGCTCCTCCCTCAAGACCATTGATGAGGATGAAGCCCGCAAGGCGCGCTCCTTCCGTCTGCCTCCAGCAAAAGTGTCAACGCCATGATTATTTCTGCATCGACTGATTATCGCGAAGCTGCACGCCGCAAGGTACCGCCCTTCCTGTTTCATTATGCAGATGGCGGTGCCTACGCTGAATATACGCTGCGCCACAACGTATCGGATCTGGAGCAGATCGCCCTGCGCCAGCGTGTGCTGCGCGATATGTCAGACCTCAGCACCGCCACCAAGCTGTGGGATGATGAGCTGGATATTCCGGTCATCATCGCCCCTGTCGGCCTCACCGGCATGTATGCTCGCCGGGGCGAGGTGCAGGCGGCAAAGGCAGCCGAAAGCCGGGGCATTCCCTTCACCCTTTCCACGGTTTCGGTGTGCCCCATCGAGGAGGTCGCGCCCGCCATCAAGCGGCCCATGTGGTTCCAGCTTTATGTGTTGCGTGACCGCGGCTTCATGAAAAACGCGCTGGACCGGGCGAAGGCTGCGGGCGTGAAAACGCTGGTCTTCACCGTGGACATGCCGACACCGGGCGCGCGCTATCGCGATGCCCATTCCGGCATGAGCGGCCCTTATGGCGAATTCCGCCGCGTGCTTCAGGCCATGACGCACCCCTCATGGGCATGGGATGTGGGCGTGATGGGCAAGCCGCATGATCTGGGCAATGTCTCACGCTATCTGGGCAAGGCCACCGGGCTGAAGGACTATATCGGCTGGCTGGGCGCGAATTTCGACCCCTCCATCTCATGGAAGGATTTGGAGTGGATTCGTGACTCCTGGGAAGGCCCGATCATCATCAAGGGCATTCTGGACCCGCAGGATGCGCGCGATGCCGTGGCCTTTGGTGCAGATGGCATTGTGGTTTCCAACCATGGCGGCCGCCAGCTGGATGGTGTGCTCTCCTCCGTGCGTGCCTTGCCGCCCATTGCCGATGCGGTGAAGGGTGACATCAAGATTCTGGTCGATGGCGGCATCCGCAACGGGCTGGATGTGGTGCGCATGATTGCGCTGGGCGCGGATGCCACTCTCATTGGCCGCGCCTTCGTCTATGCGCTGGCAACGGCGGGTGAGGCCGGCGTCGCCAACCTGCTGGACCTGTTCAAGAAGGAAATGCGGGTGGCGATGACGCTGACCAGCAAGAAATCCATTTCCGAGATCACGCGCGACTCGCTCGCCATTGAAAATCTGGCGGCAGAAGTGCGCGCCATCTCTGCGGAGAAAGCATGATGAGCGCCGCCCACACGAACGATCAGGCCCTGCTCCAGCAGTTGACCGGTATTGTCGGCAAGGCCAATATGCTGACTGACCCGCGCGAAACCCGCCGCTTCCGCAAGGGCTACCGCTTTGGCGAGGGCAAGGTGCTAGCCGTGGTGCAGCCCGGCTCTCTGGTGGAACAGTGGCGCGTGGCGCAGGCGGCGGTGAAAGCCGGCAAGATCATCATCATGCAGGCCGCCAATACCGGCCTCACCGGCGGCTCCACCCCGGATGGCAATGATTATGACCGCGACATCGTGCTCATCAACACGCTGCGCCTCAAGGGCATTCAGGTGGTGGAAGATGGCCGGCAGGTCATCTGCCTGCCGGGCGCGACCCTCGACACCCTTGAAAAGACGCTGAAGCCGCTGGGGCGTGAGCCGCATTCGGTCATCGGCTCCTCCTGCATCGGCGCATCGGTGCTGGGCGGCGTGTCCAACAATTCTGGCGGCGCACTGGTGCGGCGCGGCCCGGCCTTCACCCAGCTCGCCCTTTATGGGCAGGTGGATGAAACTGGCGAGCTGAGGCTCGTCAATCATCTTGGCGTGCAGCTGGGCAATGAGCCGGAGGAAATCCTCTCCCGGCTGGAGAAGGGCGATTACAAAGCTGCGGATGTCATCTCGGACGAGAGCCGCGCCGCCTCGGACCACGGCTATGGTGAACATGTGCGGCAGGTGGATGCCGACACCCCGGCCCGCTTCAATGCCGATCCCTCGCGCCTGTTTGAAGCCTCTGGGTCTGCCGGCAAGCTGGTTCTGTTTGCGGTGCGGCTTGATACCTACCCGATGGAGCAGGCCAAGGTCTTCTATATCGGCAGTAATGACACGCGCAGCCTCACCGGCGTGCGTCGCCACATGCTGACCGCCTTCGACAAGCTGCCGATTTCCGGCGAATATATCCACCGCGATGCCTTTGACATTGGCGAGACCCATGGCAAGGACCTGTTCCTCGTCATCGACAAGCTGGGCACTGAATATGTGCCGCGCGCCTTCGCCATGAAGAGCAAGTTCGATGCCTTCTTCGAAGGTGTCGGCATGCGCGGTTTCACAGACAAGATGTTGCAGGGTGCAGGCTCCGTGCTGCCCAGCCATTTGCCGCCGCGCATGAAGCAGTATCGTGACCTCTACGAGCATCACCTGCTGGTAAAGGTTTCAATCGACAGTGCGGATGAAACCCGCACCTTCCTGAAGTCCTTCTTTGCCACCCATGAGGGTGACTTCTTCGAATGCGATGCGGATGAAGGGCGCAAGGCTTTCCTGCACCGCTTCGCCATTGCCAGCGCCGCCATCCGCTATCGTGATACCCATCGCAGCACGGTGGAAGACATTGTGGCGCTGGATATTGCCCTGCGGCGCAATGATGACGAGTGGTTCGAGAAGCTGCCCCAGAGCATTGAGGACAAGCTCATCTCCAAGCTCTATTATGGGCACTTCTTCTGTCACGTCTTCCATCAGGACTATATCGTCCGCAAGGGCCATGACCCGATCAAGATCGAGCATGAGATGTGGGACCTGCTGGATGCACGCGGGGCGGAATACCCGGCCGAGCACAATGTGGGGCACCTGTATTGCGCCAAGCCGGATCTGGCGCAGTTCTACCGCAAGCTGGACCCCACAAACACGATGAACCCCGGCATCGGGCAAACCTCCAAGTTCCATTGCTGGGGAGATGAGCCGGCGGCCAACCGCACGCCATCCCAGCCTCCGGCCTGAGGTTTGAAGAACAAGGATCAGGGCGCACATACGCCCTGATCCACCACTTCATGCTGCAACGCATTCTGATCTTCACGTACAGACCTTTTCCGAAGGGCGCTGAGGGGCCATAGTCCACGCGAACAGGTGGGGGAGAGTCGCGTGCAGGGTATTCTCATCAGCCTCGCCACAGCCATCATTGTGATGATTGCGGGTGCATTTGCTGCCCCTTTTGTGGTGGACTGGAACAACTGGCGGGGCACATTCGAGCGCGAAATCAGCGCAGCCCTCGGCATACCCGTTTCCATTCGCGGCCAGATTGACGCCGAACTGCTGCCCGCCCCCCGCATGGTGCTGCGCGATGTGACGCTGGGGCGCAAGGCAAACGGACAAGACCCCACCAGCGGCGGCACGATGCAGGAGCTGGATGCCGAACTCTCCCTTGGAGCGCTATTGCGTGGAGATATTCAGGCGACCGGCCTCACACTTGTGCGTCCGCATCTGCGCCTTGTGGTGGACCAGTCCGGCCGTATCACTTCACCCGGCAGCAGCGGGCAGGCGGTTCAGCTCAGTATTGCCCGCATGGAGATTCAGGAAGGCACGCTGGATGTGCGCGATGAGGCATCCGGCACCACCTTGACCCTGAACCACCTGAATCTGAACGGCGAAGCGCGCTCCCTGTCTGGCCCGTTCCGTCTGGATGGCACGCTGGCGACACAGGCCGGTGAATTCAATCTGCGCTCCAGCCTTGGCGAGTTGAATGGTCAGGGTGCCGGTCGCCTGCGCTTTTCTCTGGAAGGCCGCAACCAGCCTTATGATATTTTGCTGGATGGTACATTCCAGATGGCAGGTGGCCTGCCCGCCTTCAATGGCCGGGCCACCCTTGCTCACCTTGCCGCACGGGATGCAAAAGGCAGCGTGGACTGGCGGGCGACCAGCGAAATTGCAGCCACAACAACGCAAATTGACGCCACCGGCATAGAACTCAGCTTTGGCGCACTGGCCGCCACGGCACAGCTCACCGGCACAGGATATATGCGCCTGAAGCCCGGAATCTCGCTTGATGCCGAACTCAGTGCCCGAGCTTTTGATCTGGATGCGCTGCATCTGTCCACGCCCCAGCCTGCCTCTGGTAGCGCGGCGGTTGAGGTGCCCTCGCCCGCCATGCGTGCCGTGGCGCTGGTCCAGCAGATGGTGCCTGCCCTTGCCGGCCTGCCCGCCCCCGATGCTTCCTCTCAGGTCCGGCTGAATGTCGGGCAGCTTTCACTTGGCGGCTCTCTGGTTCATGACGTAAAACTTGAGATTGCGGGTACAGATGCAGGCTGGCATCTCAGTACACTTGAGGCAGCCATGCCCGGTGAGGCCACCCTCACCGCATCCGCCAGATCTGCCGGGACACATTCAGAACTGCTGGAAGGTCGCGTGGTGCTGGCGGCAAAGGACCCGACAAGCTTCCTGCGCTGGGTCGCGCCTTCTGCCCCCCAAGCCTATATTCAGGCGCTCTCCGCCCCTTTCCGTCTTGAAACGCAAATTGCCACATCATCCGAAAAGATCACCCTGCACAAGATTCAGGGTGAGATGGATGCGGGAAGGCTTTCAGGAGAACTGGCTCTCTCGCTGGCACAGGCCTCCGCACCCCATCTCAACGCCAGTCTCGCTCTGGACGGGTTCGCGCTGGATACACTCATTCCGGCTGCACAAAGCGCCGCGCTCTTTGCCGGGCATGTGGAGGCAACTCTTCATCTCACCGGGCAAAACCTCACTTTTGCCAGCGCACCTGTGGCCAATCTACAGCTTGAGGCGCATGCAAAAGAGGGCGGCCTCTCCATTCCGCGCCTGACACTGGATGATCCGGGCGGCTTGCATGTGGAGGGGCATGGCACACTGGAGCAGGCCTCTGCCCCGCCCCGCGGCACATTCGAGCTTTCCATTCTGGGCAAGAG
This sequence comes from Xanthobacter sp., assembly GCA_034676585.1. GTDB lineage: Bacteria > Pseudomonadota > Alphaproteobacteria > Rhizobiales > Xanthobacteraceae > Xanthobacter. The sequence goes on from JAUCBY010000002.1 coordinate 219,158, forward strand.
CGCCGCAGGACTGCCCACCATCGCAGAAATTCTGGCCGGCCCACAGGCTGGAGCCGTGCTGAAGCACATGCAGCCACAGGCAGCCCCGGTCGAACTCAAATCCACCCTTGTCTGGCATGGGCTGGAAGGCCGGGAGGCGCGCTTCAGTGGCAAACTGGGAGATATGTCCGGCGAAGCCACCTTCACCCATGATACCGGGCAGGAGCGGCCAGACATCACGCTCTCTGCACAACTGCCGAATGCCGCTCCCCTGCTGGAAGCCCTTCATATTCCTGCCATCAGCCTCTCTCCCGGCCCGGCACAGCTGGCGTTCAGGCTGGCAACCACAACGCGGGATGCAGCAGACCTTTCCGGTAGCCTGACGGTAGCGGGACTGAAGATTGAAGGTGAAGGCACCGGGCGCTGGGAGAGTGAGACCTTCAAACCCCAGCTTTCCATGCAGCTACAGGGCGAGGATCTGGGTCGGCTTATTCCATCGCTGACTGTCATCACCGGCAAGCCATTACCGGCAGACCTTCGCTTTACCCTTGCCGCAATCGCGCCCTCCTGGCGGCTGGAAAACATATCCGGCACACTGGCGAATGCGCCTTTTTCCGGCACGCTGGATATTACGCAGGGGGATATTCTGCATCTGGCCGGGCAGCTTGCAGTGGATGCCCTCTCGGTGCCACATCTGCTGGCGCTGTTTACGGCTGATATTGCAGAAACACCCGATCAACAAATCTGGCCCTCCACCCCCTTCATCCCTGCCCGGCTGAGCAGCGTGGATGTGGACCTGAAACTTTCTGCCCGCACAATTTCCCTGCTTCCTCCCTATAGCGCCAGTGATGGACAGTTGCGTCTTCAGGTGGGCAATGGGGTGACGGAAATCCGTGACCTTACCGGTGCGTTCGGCGAGGGGCGGTTGTCTGCAGGCTTGCGCATCCGCCAGAAAAATGAGGCCCTTGAAGCTGATGGCCGCCTGATGATGGAGCACGTTTCGCTGGCAGATCTGGCGAAACCCTCCGGTGCTGCCACAACGCCGGAAGGGCGTATCAACCTGTCTGTTGATCTGGCCGGGAGCGGGAGCAACCTGAGCGCTCTGGTGCAAAGCCTCGGCGGGCAAGGCACAATTTCTGCGGAGAAGCTGATTGTGCCAGCAGTCACGACGGACGCACTTGCGGAAGTGATGGACCAGACCGAGAAGCTGGACGCCCCTCCGGGCGAGGCGGAAACAGCACGCCTTCTTGATGCAGCACTGGCACGCGGGAGGCTGGTCATTCCTTCTGCCGCATCGACCCTCGGGGTCAGCAACGGCATTGTGCGCCTGTCTCCAGCCCATGCCAGCGTGGATGAAACCCGCGTGATTCTCTCCGGAACTGTTGATCTCACCGATCTGGATCTGGATGCGCGACTCGATTTTGAAAAGCCTGTCGGGGCATATGGCATGGCCGGAGGAAGCGTGGTCTGGAATGGCCCGCTGGAAGCCCTGCAACGCCGGGTCAGCGCCGTGCCACTCGCCAGCGCCCTTTCCATGCGCACGATTGAAAGGGAAACGAAGCGACTGGAGCAGGAGCGTGCCGAAGGCGAGCGGCGGCAGAAAGAACGGCGAGAGCGAACACAGGCACCTCCCGCAAACGCAACATCTCAGCCAAATAGCGACAGGCAGCCTGCTGTTGTGCAGCCCTCACCGCCTGTGCGCCCCGCCCCGGCACAGCCAGCGGCACCGCGCCCCCGTGCTGCTGCACCTTCCGGGCAGGTTGTGCCAGCCTCACCACCTCAAACACAGTCTCTGGAAGGTGGTATTCAACGGCAAAGCCTGCCCCCGCCGGGACAAGCATGGGCAGAGCCATTGCCTGCACCACTGCCGAATTATCAGCCCAACTACAGCGTTGAACCGCTGTTGCCGCCCCCGCAAACCCACTCTACGCCGCAAGGTTCAATCGGGCTGCATTGAACCTTGCGCGCGGGTGTCAGCGCACGCAATGGCCAAGGACCTGCAAAAGCTCAGGCCGGCTGGTGACGTGTCAGGGTCAACTCGGTGAAGGGGGCGTCATCACGCGGCCCCTGAACAGGACCAACCCTGCCCGTTTCCTCCCAGTCCCCTGCATTGAAAGGGGGGAAATGCACATCTCCCTCCGGGTGCAGATGCACACGGGTGAAGTGGAGAGTTTGCGCCAAAGGCAGCGTTTCGCTGAACACGCGATAACCGCCAATCACCATGATCGCATCAGCCCCCATACTGGCGGCAGCTTTTTCAGCCTCAGTGCGCGCCTCATCAAGGCTGGCAACCTTCACCACCCCCTCTGGTGGCAAAAAGGCGGGATCGCTGCTCAACACGACAGACACACGCCCCGGCAACGGCTTGCCGATGGATTCAAAGGTGCGCCGTCCCATAATCAGCGGCTTGCCCCAGGTGAGTTCCCTGAAACGCTTGAGATCGGAAGGCAGACGCCAGGGCAAATCGCCATCGCGACCAATCACGCCATTTTCACCCACGGCGACCACAAGGGCGAGCGGCAGGGAAAAGCCAGAAGCAGCCTTTGGGTCCTGTGCATCTGCACTCATCGCATCACCCTTTCCTGTTCGCCCCGAGGCTTTCGCCCAAGATGCTCGTCAAACCGGTTATAGAATACAAAAATGGGGCCGGTCTCCCAGCCCCACATGCCATCTGCGTCATCCACCCAATGGGCGGATTATTTCTTGTTCCGGAAGACATCCAGCTGCACCACCTTTGCACCTTCATCAGGCGTAGCGGTTTCGCTCTTGTCTGCATCCGCCGGCTCTGATGCCGGCTGCTCCTCAGCTGCACCCGCAACCTCAGGCTCCGAGCCTGCACCACGGGAAGCACGCAGGGAAGCTGCACGGGGAAAGGGCGTGGTACCCTCATTTCCTGCCTGCTCCGGCGTATCATCATCGCCGAAAGCATCGTCCTCGTCCTCATCCGCCGCCAGCTCAAACTGGAGACCGAACTTCACGGAAGGATCAAAGAAGCCCTTCAGGGCGGCAAAAGGCACGACCAGCTTTTCCGGCACACCGCCGAAAGACAGCCCGACCTCGAAATGGGTATCGCTGACCAACAGATCCCAGAACTGATGCTGGAGAACGATGGTCATCTCCTCAGGATACTTCTCCATCATACGTGGAGACAGGTTCACGCCGGGTGCGCGCGTATCGAAGGAGATGTAGAAATGGTGGTCTCCCGGCAGGCCATCACGGCCTACATCGGCGAGAACGCGCCGGACCACGGAACGCAGGGCCTCCTGCGCGAGAAGATCGTAGCGGATGTGATCGACCGACATGAAGCCCGCTTGTTTCCAGAAACCTTGGCTGGCCCAACCGCTCCTGCAAAGCCCCGGCAGGCGGCGCCAGCGTGGAAGCGGGGCGGAAAACCGCCTGTTTTCCCCCGTTCCAGCCATACCGGAGGAAAGTGGAGGCTTCTGTTGCCAGGTGCCTCCGAACCCCGCCTAGATGGAGCTACCCATTAGGACTTGATTTCCGTCTTTCAAACCGCTCACGCGGCCTGAGCAACAGGAGCATAGTTGTCATTCGCAACTATAGGGTTAGCCCGATAACGGTGGTACAATGCCGAGCGAAAGAGAGCCCTTTACACCCTCGTCGATCCTATTTCGCCCCCGCCGGAACCCAACCCGCGAATGCCGAGGCACAGCCGCGTGATGGGTTTTGGTGGAGGCGCCGGGTACCGCCCCCGGGTCCGAATGGCTTATTTCGACATCCATTTATCGCCATAGCCGGATTGCTCCGGCAAAATGAATATAGGCATCCTGCCGGATGGAGGAAAGAGGCTTCACGCACAAAGCTCATCTTTCCCCATCCATCTACCGCTTCTGGCTTCAGGCGGTGGTCCATACCGCCAGCTCGTAACCATCCGGATCAATGAACTGGAAGCGCCGCCCGCCGGGAAACGCGAACACCGGTCGCGAGACAAAAGCCCCAGCCGCCTCAACCCGGCGCTGGGTTTCCTCCAGATCATCCGCATAGAGAATGACCAGCGGCCCACCGGGGCGCACGGCCTCGCCTGTTGTGAAGCCACCTTTCAGGCGACCATCGGTAAACTCGGTATAGGTCGGGCCATATTCGGTGAAAGCCCAGCCAAACACCGCACCATAGAAAGCCTTGCTGCGCTCAATATCGGTGACATTGAATTCGATATTATCGATTTTGCCGTTCTGCCCGCTCATGCTCATTGCTCCCGGTCACTCATTCATCTGCCAGCGGGTGAAGATCACGCACCATGCTCTTCAGCCTCTCATCCAGCACATGGGTATAGATCTGTGTGGTTGCGACATCTGCATGACCCAGCAAAGTCTGCACCACCCGCAAATCCGCCCCATGGGCCAGCAGATGGCTGGCAAAAGCATGGCGCAGCACATGTGGGGAAAGACGCGCCGGGTCCAGATTGGCGGCAACGGCCAAGTCTTTCAAATCACGTGCCGCCTGTTGGCGGGTCACATGCCCGCTTTCACTGGCAGAGGGAAACAGCCAGCGTGATGCCTCCATGCCGGCAGCCTTGCACGCCCCAAGCCAGGCCCCCATGGCGATGCGGGCCGGGCCGGAAAGCGGCACCAGACGTTCCTTGCTGCCCTTGCCCATCACCATAATGGCATCACCCCGTGTGCGGGCCGCCGAGGAAGGCAGTGCGACAAGCTCTGAAATACGCAACCCGCTGGCATAGAGAAGCTCCACCATGCAGGCCATGCGCAGGCGGCGCAGCACCTCAATGCCCTTGACCCCCGCCTCACCCTCGGGTGGCGGGACCTGACATTCGGACACGCGCGCATGGGCGGTTTCAATCAGATGTGTCACCTCATGCACGCCCAGTACCTTGGGCAGGGGACGACCGCGTTTTGGCCCCTCCAGCACGGCGGAAGGGTCATCATCGCGCTCCCCTTCCGAGAACAGGAAACGATAGAACTGGCGGATAGCGGACAGCCGCCGTGCGACAGTTGCGCCCTTGAAGCCACGCACGGACAGGTCTGCCAGATAGAAGCGGATCGAATCCGTATCCGCCTCTGCCAGTTTTTTACCCTTGCCGGTGAGGAAGGTTTCAAAATCTGTCAGGTCGCGGCGGTAGGCCTCCAGCGTGTTGGTGCTGGCACCACGCTCCACAGCCTGCATATCCAGAAACAAGGCGAGGGGGCCGGATTCGCTCATAAGCAGATTTTCTCCACACCATGGCAGGTGCATGCGTGCTTTTGCCGATGAATCACGCCACCATGGAAGCGTGCAAGAGGTGCCATGCGTCCCGGTCGGGTTCAACTCCATTGCCGGGAGAGTGTTCGCAATGGTAGACGCCATTCTCCGGTGCCACCACGCCTCTGGCGCACCATATGTGACGCCGCCGGAGCCGGAAGCCAGAGCCAGGGAATTTGCGGGTGCAGAACGACAAGAACAACTCCCCTTCGCAAGAGACCATAGCAGATGAGCCCTCTCCACTTGCCCCGCAAGTGCGGATGCTGGAGCGGCTCGGCGCGCGGGCGCTGGTTCTGGTGGGCATGCCGGGGGCGGGCAAGTCATCCGTCGGCCGCCGTCTGGCTCGCCGTCTGAACCTGCCGTTTATTGATGCGGACGAGGAAATCGAACGCGCGGCAGGGATGAATATTTCCGAGATTTTTGCCCAGCGCGGTGAAGCCGAGTTCCGCGAGGGTGAAAAGCGCGTGGTGACACGCCTGCTTCAGTCTGGCCCCTTGGTGCTGGCCACGGGCGGCGGCGCGTTCATGAGTGCGGAAACACGCTCCGCAGTGGCTGAAAGCGGTCTTTCCGTTTGGCTGCGCGCCGATCTGCACACCCTGCTGCGACGGGTGAAGAAGCGCAATGACCGCCCGTTGCTGGCGCAAGGAGACCCGGCCGCCAAGTTGGCGACCCTGCTGGAGCAGCGCGGCCCCTTTTATGCCCTCGCCAATGTGGTCGTGGATTCGCGCGATGTGCTCCACGATACGGTGGTGGAGGAAATCGTTCTCGCGCTGGACCACTATCTCGGCCAGCCTCACACCCCTGCCCCGAAAGCCGCTGACATGTCGCTGAACCCTGCTCCCACCACCACTCTGGCGCGCAGCACGGTGCATGTGGATTTGGCTGGGCGGCCCTATGACATCCATATCGGCCCCGGCCTGCTGGCGGAAACGGGTGCGCAGATCAAGGCGCTGCGTCCGGGAGCGCGGGTGGCGATTGTGACCGACAGGAACGTGGCCGAACGCCACCTCCCCACGGTGGAGACCTCGCTCACACAGGCCGGTATCGAGCATACCGCCATTGTGGTGGAGCCGGGTGAAAAGACCAAGTGCTGGGCCGGTTTGCAGCAGGTGGTGGAAGGGCTGATCTCCGCTCGCATTGAACGGCGAGATCTGGTGCTGGCACTGGGTGGCGGCGTGGTGGGAGACCTGTCAGGTTTTGCCGCCTCCGTGCTGCGACGTGGCGTGGATGTGGTGCAGGCCCCAACCACCCTGCTTTCTCAGGTGGATTCGTCTGTTGGCGGCAAGACCGGCATCAACTCACCACAGGGCAAGAATCTGGTGGGCGCATTCCATCAGCCTGTTCTGGTTCTGGCCGATACAGCCGCGCTGGATACCCTACCCGCCCGCGAAGTGCGCGCCGGTTATGCAGAGGTGGTGAAGTATGGGCTTCTGGGCGATCTTGACCTGTTCGAGACGCTGGAGCGCGATTATGCCGGTGTGCTGAATGGCGGGCCGGAGCGCATCGCCGCCGTGGCCGCAAGCTGCAGGGCCAAGGCTGCGATTGTCGCGCGCGACGAAAAAGAAACCGGGGACCGGGCCCTGCTCAATCTCGGCCACACCTTCGGCCATGCGCTGGAAGCCGGTGCCGGTTATTCCAGCCGCCTTCTGCATGGTGAAGGGGTTTCGATTGGCATGGCACTGGCTTTTTCCTTTTCCGCCAGGCTCGGCCTGTGTCCGGGGCAGGATGTGACCCGCGTGCTGCGCCATCTGGAGGCCGTGGGCCTGCCCACCAAAATCTCAGACGTGCCCGGCGAACTGCCGGATACCGATGGCCTGATGGCCCTGATTGCGCAGGACAAGAAGGTCAGCCGGGGGGCGCTCACCTTCATTCTGGTGCGCGGCATCGGGCAGGCCTATGTGGCCAAGGATGTGGACCCGGAAGCGGTACGCGCCTTCCTCGCCGAAATGCGCTGAAGAGTGTTCCACCAAAAGCAAAAGGCCGCAGCGGAGACATCCACTGCGGCCTTTTGTTTACAAGCCCGTTGCGCGCGCCAAAGCCATCAGCGCTCCAGACCGCCGAACCATGCGCCGAAATAACCGGCATAAAGCTGCGGTGCCTCAATATTGGCCGAATGGCCCACGCGCGGCAGCGTCACCAGCCGGCAGTTCGGCATGTCTTGCACCATGCGTTCCAGATCTGCGCGTGAAATCCAGCCATCATGCTGCCCCCACATGATGAGCTGCTCATGCGGAATATCCTTCATCCGCGCGGCCAGTTCTCCGCTTCTGTGCTCACGGTCCAGATTGATGGGCGTGCCAAGCCAGATGCCATTGGCCACACCAAAGGTCTGGTCAATGATCCGGTCAAAAGCGACCCGGCTCACATCAGCAACCGGATTGACAAAACGCGGCATCTGCCCCGGCACCAGCGATGCCGTATCAAAGAGCGAGGAGGCCGCTGTCGCCATGACGGCACGGGTCATATCACGACTGTGACTCATGGCATCAAACACAGCCACCTGCTCCGGCCCGAAAGCGATACCGGCGGGCGATACAGGGTCCAGATGCAGCACCTTGCCGAAACGCTCCGGCTGCATCAGCAGCATGCGCGCGGCAATGATCCCGCCGGTGGAATGGGTCGCCAGATGGCAGAACTCCACCCCCAGCGTATCCAGCGCCGCGATCATGTCCTCGGCATGCTGCTGCATGCTGTAATTGGCATAGTCCGGGTCCGCGACCGGCCGGTCGCTTTCTCCGCAGCCCCGCCAGTCCACCGCAATGGTGCGGATGCCCGGAGGGAAGAAAGGCGCGGAGAGGTCCAGCCAATCCTTGTTGGCCAGATTGCCATGCACGAACAGGACAGTGACATCACCCTTGCCCCATTCGCGCCAGCCAAGGGAAATGTTCCCTGCCTTGATACGAGCCATCCGCGCCTCTCCTTTCCTACTTGTTCAGGCCGGTCGGCTTGGAAGCCGGGGCCGCTGCCGCCGCTGCGCCACCACCCACTGCCGGTGCGCCATGGATCAAACGATCAACGACAGTTGGCGAGGTGGTGTTCACATGCCCGGTTTCCACGAAGTCCACCACATCCTCGGCAAACTCAATCGGATTGTCGGTGTGGATGAAGTGCCCGGTATCAGTATAGAGCTTCATCTGCACGGCGTTTCCGGCTGAATCCATGCGGCGCATGAAGGGCAGGATGATTTCGCGGCTCAGATCCACCTTGCCATTCAGCGGCGTGCCGGGAATGAACGGCTCCTTGTCACCAAACGAGAGGAAGATTGGCATCTTCAGCTCGGTCAGGCGCTGATAGAGGTTCTTCGGATCACTCTCCTGAAGTTCCGACACCATGCCGTAGACATCGAAGATGAACACATCCACCCACTGGTCCAGCTCGCGCGGGTTACCCTTGATCATGCCGACGCGCTGGTCGGTATGCAGGCGGGCATATTCACTGTCGCGGATAAAATAGCCAGTGGGCGCGGGCGAGGTTGCACCTGTAACCGGATCACGCTTGCGGAAGTTGAAGAAGTCTTCCACCTGCTGGGCGCTCTTTTCACGCTCGGCCTTGCGCATGCCAAGCTGGTCCCATGTCTCGGCCCACTTGTCGAAATTGCGGGCGAATTCCGGGTTGAACAGGTCCAGCTTCTTGTCCGGCCCAATCGCCACCTCGCGCGGATATTCCTCAAGCCCGGCAGGGGCTTCCAGAACCAGCTTGGAGACGGCATCCGGCCATGTCAGGGCATAGCCCATCACAATCTGACCGCCGAGCGAATGGCCCATATAGGCCGCCTTTTTCACGCCAAGCTGTTCCACCACCAGCCCATGCACCACTTCACGCATGTCCTGCATGGTGCGGGCGCGGGGCTTGTCGAGATTGCCGGGGGCAGACATGCCATAATGCGGCAGGTCCGGCGCAATCACGCGAAGGCCACGCTCCAGCGCAATGCGGATGACATTGCCATAATGACCGGCGAACGCGCCCTTGCCATGCACAATAACCAGCACTTCCGGGTTGGGGTCAGTGCCGTTATATTCGTCGATATAGCCAATATCCCAGGCAATGCCCTGAAGTCCTTCACGGTGGTCTTCTTCACCGGGAAGGGATAGGTCACATGGTCATTCCAGAATGACTTCTTGGGCGAGATATCGGCAGAAACACCCGGTGTACGGTAGTTCTTTGCGACAAACTGCGTATTGCGGGTCGTGCGCGACACATCATCCAGAAAACGGACGACGGTGGGGTCAAACGACTTGTTGTTGAGGATGGAGAACACGCCATAATGGGCGAGCGGGTTCGGCTCGGAAACCAGTTCCGCCCCCGGCACGCGCTCCACCGCGCGCTTGGCCAGATCAAAGATCAGCCACTGGTCATTTTCAATATGCATCACCAGCGTGCGGGCCGTGATGCGACCGAGATCCTTGTTGATATTGTAATGCTCACCCACGCGGTTGCGCCACAGCAGGTCCACCGCATCAAACTTCAGCGCCAGTGAGGCCACGGCCGAGCCGGCCTTTTCGTTCGGCGGGTTCCAGTAGAACACATCCGGCTCAACCTTCGCCCAGTCCTGCATGGAGCGGAAGCTGAAATCAAAGCCAGTGAGGTTCAGCAAAGACCAGCCAAAGGCCACGCCCTGATTGGGATGCTTGTCCTTCGGCAGGTTGTAATAGTCGCCCTTGGTGGCGCGCCAGTTGGGGTCAAACTCAATGGCCGAGGACATCAGCTGGAAGGTCCAGTTGCCCACCGGGTCCTCGCCGTCAGACTGGGTGCTGCCGCCGATCGGCATCAGGCCGTTCATGAAGTCCGGATGCATCACGCCCCAGACATAGCTCTGGGTGCCACCCATGGACACACCGCTGACCAAGGCTGCGCGGCTGATCTTCAGGTGATCGCGCAGCATCCGGTAATTGGCCTGCACCATGTCCATGTAGCTGTATTGCGGAAACTTCTGTCCCAGCCCGTCAGACGGCTTGCTGGCACCCCACAGGCCCAGCGCATCCACCATCACGACATAGTATTTGTTGGTATCCAGCTGCCGGTTGGGGCCGATAACCGGGCCGCCCGAAAGAGACGTCCCCTCCACCCACTGGGCGTACATGTTGGTGGCGTCACCCGAATAATAGGAATTGATGATGACGGCGTTGGTAATCTCGCCCGCTTCATTGCGCTGGGGCGTGCCGACAGCAATATAGGCTGTGCGCAACTTGTCGCCGTTCAGGGATTCCAGCGTAATGCCACCCTCGCCGCCATTTTCCCACTTGGCAGGGGTGTTCAGGTCATACTTTCCGCCGAGACGAAACTCGGGGACCTCATAATATTGCTTGAGATGACAGAGTTGCTCCAGAGCGCACAATGCGGTCAGCGGCGCTTTTGCCACATCCTTGGCGGCGTCCCGCGCGACAGCCGGGCTTGCGGTCAGGATGACCAGCGTCGCCAACATCATTTTATGCCGCATATCGCTCCTCCAGATTGTTCTGAAATTTTAATTCTTGAGATCATCAGGCGTGCAGAAAAGCTGTTCCTGCAACGGCAAGCCGGCTCCGGTTGCATGTGGCGGCAACATATGAAGGGATTCAAACAGTCCGATGACCCGCCTTCCCACCTGCAGGAGAGGCGCAAACCAGCCCCGGAAATAGAAGTGCCCGCCCCATGACAACCTCATCATTCGCCCTGCAATTAGAAGCAGAGTTTTAGCGACAGGAGAAGCCCCCGACACGAAGTCATGGTGGAAAAAACACATCCGCAAGGCATTCAGGATAAATCTATCTTCGCGGCCATTGCACCATAGTCCATGCGAAACGCATGGCATTTCGAAATGCGCGGGATGTCTTTGACATATTGATGACTTCCAGCATCATTCCAGAGTGCGGTTTGCAGTTGATTCTTGTGCTGTCTTGTCTTTAAATCGCACAAAATGACCCTGGCAGCCCTCTTTTGACAGGGTTGGAATTTTACATGCCATTCATATCCCACAACAACTATCACGCGCATTATGAGATTGACGGCCCCGAGAGCGGGCCTGTCTTTGTACTGGTGAATGGCCTGACCCAATATTCCAGTCTCTGGCGGCCCTATGTCACGGCGCTCGCAGGGGCAGGCTTTCGCGTGGCAACCTTCGATCTGCTGGGCCAGGGCGATTCCGACAAACCAGCCCTGTTCATCTCGCAGGAAGATCAGGTCGCGGTCCTCCGCAAGCTGGTGGACACGCTGGGTCAGGATAATCCGGTCTATCTCGCTGGCATCAGCTTTGGCGGCCTCATTGCGCTGCGCTATGCCATCGCCTACCCGGAAACGCTGGCCGGACTGGTGCCGATGAGCACCTTTGCCGAGCTTTCACCCCAGCTCAGCCTGCTGGGTGCCGCCCTGCGCAACGGGCTGGTGCTGGGTGGCATTGGTTACCTTCAAGACCTGCTGCTGCCGATGAACCTTTCCAATGAGTGGCTTGGGGCGCAGATGGAGAATCTGGGGGCCATCAAGCGCCCCGGCTGGCTGGCCAATGATGTCTATGCGCTTCAGAACCTGATGGAGTCGTTTATCGACTTCACTCCACTGACGCCGGGCCTTGCCCGCATCAGCGTGCCAACCCTGATCTTGAACGGGGAATTCGACTTCCTCACGCCCCGCGCCCTGCATGAAACGATGCGGGTGCATATTCCAGACAGCGCGCTGGTCATCATTCCGCGTGCCTACCATGCCTTCACGCTGGAAAAGCCGACCCTCACCGCCCATCTGCTGCGCCGCTTTGCTGAACGGGTGCAGGACGGCAGCTTTGTGGGTGGCCGCTCCATCTGGATTGCCTCTGAAAGCAATGAGGGAGAGCTTCTCCCCTTCCCCGCCGGATTTGACCATCTGCGCGCCTTGCCGGTGCCGCCGGAGAGCCAATGATGCCAGATACAACAACCTCAGCGCCGCCCATGCTGAAACTGGATGACAGCGGGCGGGTGCTTCCCGCGCAGCAAACCCGTATTTCGGCTTTTCTGATATCTGCCCATGGCGCCAATGCCCGCCGCCTCGCCATGACCCTTGCCGGGCCGGTGCAGAATGGCGGCCAGATGATCCTGCATACGGAATATTGCCGGGCAACCGAACTGGTCTCGCTTCTGGCGCGCTCAACCTCATGGACGTTTGACCCCACCCTGCCCATGCTGGCCATGCAATGGGAGGCAGCCTGGCTGCCCGCGCGCGTAACGCCTGCCGGGGATGCGCTGGAAGACATCACCATTGATCTTTCAGCCTTCGGCCATGCACTTTATGGCAGCATTCGTCCTGCCACCGTCATTCCGCCCGAAGCGGACCCGCTGGACCCCTTCATGCTGGCCATCAATGAACTGGAGCTTGAAAGCAGCCGTCTTATTCAGGGACAGATTCTGTTTCTGAAAAGCCCCCAGCTTCAGGCCCGCCGTGATGCCATTGAAGCGGCACTGGACAGCCGGCAGAAGCAGGTGCGCGGACTGTGGCAGGCGCTGCTTCAGGGCGTTACAGGCTGAAAGCGGATCAGGCTCTCAGAACTGCTTGTCTGGCCAGCGGCACAGGTCCTCAATAATGCAACGCGCGCATTCCGGCTGGCGCGCCTTGCAGATATAGCGCCCATGCAGAATGAGCCAATGATGGGCATGGAGCTTGAAACGCTCTGGCACCCGCGCCTCCAGCCCCTCCTCCACGGCGAGCGGCGTTGCGCCGGGCGCAAGGCCGGTGCGGTTCGCCAACCGGAACAGATGTGTGTCCACGGCAATGGTCGGCACACCAAAGGCGATATTCAGCACCACATTTGCGGTTTTACGCCCCACACCGGGCAGGGCTTCCAGCGCTGTGCGATCACACGGCACTTGCCCACCATGCCGCTCCAGCAACAGGCGCGAAAGTTCCACCACATTCCTGGCCTTGCCGCGAAACAGACCCAGCGTGCGAATATAATCCGCCACCCGCTCCTCACCCAGCGCCACCATTGCGGCAGGAATTGAGGCGGCCGCAAACAGACCCTTGGTGGCCTTGTTCACCCCTACATCAGTCGCCTGCGCAGAAAGAACCACCGCCACCAGCAGTGTATAGGCATCACTGTGGTCCAATTCGCCCTGTGGCTCCGGGTTCTGTTTCTCAAACCGGCTGAATGCTTCGAAAATCTCTGCCGCGCCCCACTCCCCCGCGCCCTGTGCCAGTTCCCGACCATAAGAGGCCGCAGCAGCATTCGCGAGCGCCTTGTTGCGGCGGGGGGCCTTCTCCACGGCATCCGCATTGGCCTTGCGAGGGGCTTTGGCGCGCACCTTTCCGGCAGATGCGGAAGGTTCTGGCGATGGTGTGGGCTTTAAAGTCTTGCGGGGCATGCCTGCCTATATCGCGGGAGATAGCCCGAAGCCACCTTTGGATTGGAAAGACTTCACTTCGATTCATGACACAGGATGACTGGGTTCAAGTTCTCAAACCATCACCACTGCAAGCCTGGCAATGAAATAGAAGAGATGGAAAGCTCACACGATATACGCCCCGCATACAAACTGAAAGCGGTGGACAACTGCCTGATACACGCGCGCTGCAAGCCCCAAGGCCGCTTGACAGGATTGCCCTCCGCCCACTAAATGACGCCTCCCATGGAAACGGGGCCGTAGCTCAGATGGGAGAGCGCTGCAATCGCACTGCAGAGGTCAGGGGTTCGATTCCCCTCGGCTCCACCAGTTCGTTCAAAAAATTGGATTCTTATTATTTTTCATATACATAGGGCAGATGGAAGATGCAGTGCGTACCTGCTCGCTCCCCTGCTTTGCGTACCCACCTTTGCACCTATTTATGGCACATTCGCCTCCCGACTAAGAGCACCTTCAAAATCTGCCAACCGTGCAAGTTTCGTCATTCGGGGGGATGTCTTGAACACTCCTCCAAGCCTCCCTTCTGGACCATCCCAACCACTGATCGCGATCTGAACGATTAATCCAGTTCGGATCAACGCGAATGCGGCGATTTCAAACTCGTGTTCAGTTTGAAAATATTGGGGAATCATTGCTTTTCGGGTTACTTCATCTCTCTGCGACCAATCCAGGGCAGAGCACTCCTTGTGTAGGTTGGCCAGAAGGACGATCTCAGTCTTTGTCAGAGATGTAAGCAAGTCTGACCAAATCAGGAACTCATCCGCATGGATAAAAGGTGCAGTCTTATTCCCTGCCATTATTGATGCCATCAGACGCAGATTAATTCGCGCGGCTCCCTCTTCTGCTGCCCGAAGATAGCGCCAAAGAATGGCTACAGCCTCATCCTGATCCAGAGAATTTAGAACTATATTACCATTCCCACTTCTAATTTCCTCAAGAGCGATCTCGCGAGCACTCTCCGCCCTCTTGTTCATAATACTCCGAAGTACGATACCAAATGTCCGCGTAGCAAACTCGTCAAATACCTTACTGACTATAGCACTCAGAAACATTTTTATCTCTCCGTCTATTATCGACATATGCCGAGTAAATTTTTTAAATGGAAAAAGAAAACAGATGCCCAAGGGCGCACGTGGAAAATCCCGCGCTTCCTCACCCAGCCTCACCTTGAATGATCCGATAAACCCAGCCACCGGAAGGCTGGAGTTCAAAAATCCAGCGCGTATCCCTCACCATATCCGGGGCAGGCGTCAGCAGATGCAGGCGCGGCCCCGCAACGTCCCCTGTCGCCGCAGGGTATGGCCGTCAAGAACAGAAACAGGGATGCCATAATGGCCTGCAACCGCACCGTACAACATGGTGCGAACGGGTCGACTTCCTCCGCAAAGCAGAGCCAGAAGCGCACATGATCCCGAAGATGACGAAATGTGAGCTGCCAATGCCGTCCATTCACCGGAGGAACGTGTCTGCCCTCGATCTGACGCCTGAAAGTCTCGGACACTTTACCAAGATCATGCAGCGCAATCAGGAACAGCAGAGCATTTCGTATAGGCTCTGGTAGGTCCCGGAGCGGGCCGCAAGGCCAAAGCTCCGACGCCACCGCCGCGACATCCAGCATGTGCCACAGGGCCGGATGACGGTTGCCATCAGCATCCGCCTTGCCCGGCCAATCCGCAAGAATGCCTGCAGGCACCTGCCCGTCTCCTGCACTATTTGAGTATATCGGTCTCTCTGGCGCCATTCTTCAGCCCTGACACCTACGGTCTTTCCATCCGGAACGATGCCCGTTTCCATGTCAGTCTGGCTAATGGTCTTGCATCTGTATTGTCAGACATGACCCGGCTGCATGGTGACTGAAGTATCCCTTCATACGGCCGCAAGCCGGTGACACTTCCCGGCCAGAGACAGGCCCCGCATTATGCCGGAAGGTCTGCGCGGCGCAGGACAGCACCGCAGCGCCATGCCTTCCGCAGAGAAAAATCCAGATACCACATGAAGTTAAGGAGTAAATTTCCTGAAGGGTGGCATTTTCATGGCAAGTGCGCTTTAATCGCCTTGATTTAGACACACACCAACCCATGGGGTGGCATGTTCAGGAAAATCACGATCAACCCGCCGGTCTTTTTTGGTTCAGTTATTATTATAGCTATGTTTCTGATGATCGGGATTTTATTTCCAGACAGATCAGGATACATATTTAGTCATATACACAAAAATATAATTGAACTATTCGGTTGGTTTTATATTCTTTCCGTAGGTATATTTCTTTTCGGTGTACTTATTCTGGCGCTCGGCCGCTTCGGCCGCCTGAAGCTTGGCCCGGATGATGCCACGCCAGATTTCAAATTCACATCATGGATCGCCATGCTCTTTGCTGCGGGCATGGGCATTGGCCTGATGTACTATGCGGTTGGTGAGCCGATTACTCATTTCATGAAACCGCCCGCTGCCGAAAGCCGCTCGGTGGAGGCCATGCGTGAGGCCATGTCCATCACCTTTTTCCATTGGGGCATTCATGCGTGGGCGACTTATGCGGTTGTCGGGCTGGCATTGGCCTATTTTGGTTATCGCTACAATCTGCCGCTTACCATCCGCTCGGGCCTGTATCCGCTGCTGAAAGATCGGATCAATGGTCCTATTGGCCATGCGGTGGATATTTTCGCCGTGGTGGGCACCATGTTCGGCCTTGCCACATCGCTGGGGCTTGGCGTCATGCAGATCAATGCCGGGCTGGCCTATCTGCTGGGCGCCCCTGTGGGATCAATGGTGCAGATTCCGCTGATTGCCGTCATCACCGCCTGCGCCACCCTTTCCGTTTTGAGCGGGCTGGACAAGGGCGTGCGCATCCTGTCCGAAACCAATCTGCTGCTCGCCATCGCCCTGATGCTGTTTGTGCTGATTACTGGCCCCACCAGCCTGCTGCTGCGTGATTTTGTGCAGAATATCGGCTCCTATCTGGATAGCCTTCTGCTGCGCACCTTCAACATCTATGCCTATGAACCCACCCCATGGATTGACAGCTGGACCCTGTTCTACTGGGCATGGTGGATTTCATGGTCACCATTTGTTGGCATGTTCATTGCGCGCATCTCTCGCGGGCGCACAGTGAGGGAGTTTGTACTGGCCGTCCTTTTCATACCAGCCGGTTTTACATTTTTCTGGATGACGGTCTTTGGCAATACAGCTATTTTCATTGATACAACCATTGCCGACGGCCAGCTTGCTGCCAATGTGGTGAATGATGTCTCGGTCGGGCTGTTCCGCTTCTTTGAATATCTGCCGCTGGCACCCGTAACCTGCTCTCTGGCCATTGTTCTGGTTGCCATTTTCTTTGTCACCAGTGCCGACTCCGGCTCCATGGTGATGGATGCCATTGCGGCGGGAGGTGAGACCAAGACATCGCTGGTGCAGCGCGTTTTCTGGTGTGCGCTGTCCGGTGTTGTTGCCGCCGGTCTGTTGCTGGCGGGTGGGCTGGGGGCATTGCAATCTGCCACCATTGCCAGTGCCCTGCCCTTCACCTGTGTCATGCTCATTTTGCTGTGGTCGCTGTTCAAGGGCATGCGCGCGGATCTGGCGCAGCGGGAAGCCCAGTCGGCAATGCCGCAGACACCGCCAGCGACCCCGGCATCGGGCCTCACATGGCAAAGACGCCTCGCACTGATCCTGCATTCGCCCAGCGAGAAGGAAGTGAAGCGGTTCATTGACCATGAGGTAAAGTCTGCCATGGAGCAGGTTGCGCAAGAGCTCACCCGCACCGGGCGGCCCGCACAAGTGACAAAGGAAGAGGACAGCCTCGCCCTCCACTGCCCGGCAGAAGGAGTCCGGGACTTCATCTATGGCGTGACCACAACCTCGCAACCGCTGGCCAGCCTCTCCCCCTTCGAAACCGCGCACCCGGACTACCGCTTTGAGGCGCGCACCTATTTCTCAAACGGGGCGCGTGGATATGATGTGATGGGCATGACCCGCGAACAGATCATCGCTGACATTCTGGTGCAGCTTGAGCGTTATCTGCTGATGGTCCAGTCCCCCGCCTCACAACTGGCCACCGAAGCGCCGGAGCATGTCAGCGCGAGTTAACCGAATACCGGCCCGCGCTTTTCCCTGCGTGGGCCGGGCACCATCCTCACAGAGCTTTTGGCCCGCTCCGGTTGCGCCAGCCAATTGATACATCAGCGATGATCGGAACCGGCTGTCTTGCGCGTAATGTCCCGCTCATCAACCGGCCCATAAGCATGGAGCCCGCTGCTTACGGGATGCCATAAACAACAGCACCCGCTGTCAGCCCCGCGCCCACGGCCGTCATCAGAATTTTCTCGCCGCTGCGCAATGGCTTTTGCTCCACGCTTGCAGCCAGGGAAAAGGGAATGGTTGCAGCGGAAGAGTTGCCGAACTCCTCAATGCTGGAGACCAGCGCCTGTTCCGGCACATCCAGCGCCTTGCGCACCAGTTCAAAAATCCGGGTATTGGCCTGATGCGGCACAAAGCGGGTGATCTCGCCTGCCTTCACACCAGCCTGTGTCATGGCCACACGGGCGCAATCCGTCATCATCTCCACCGCCTTGGTGAAGACGGCTTTGCCATCCGGCATTTCCATCAAAAGGCTTTCTGGAGCCAGATCCGGGGCAAAAGGAACACGACTTCCACCAGCGGGAATGCGGATCAGGTTATAAAACTCCCCGTCTGAAACCAGATCCGCCCCCAGCACTCCTGTGCCCGGCAGCGTTGAAGGCACGAGCACGACAGCCCCCGCAGCATCTGCAAACAGCACGGCGCTGGAGCGGTCTTCTGGATTGATACGACGGCTGAGAATATTTGCCGCCACCACCAGAACAGGCCGCCCCTGTGTCCGCACGAAACTGTCGCCGAGCGTGAGCGCATAGAGAAAGCCGGCACAGGCCCCGGCCAAATCCACCGCACCGGAACGAGGCAGCCCCAGACGATGTGCCAGCAACGGGCCGGAAGGCGGCAGGAGATGATCTGGCGTTGAGGTGGCAAGCAGGGTCAGCGCCACATCCGCCCGGTCAATCCCGGCAGCCTGAAGGGCCTGCTCTGCGGCATGGAAGGCGATGTCCGTCAGCGCCTCATCCTCGGCCGCATAACGGCGGGCGATAATGCCGGTGCGCCGCTCAATCCAGCCCGGCTCCAGCCCCAGCCGGCCTTCAAGCTCTGCATTCTCCACGCGCCGCTGCGGAGCATAGCGGCCTGTGCCGGCAATCTGGCTGGCACGCAGGCCATGTCGCGCAAGACTCATGAACGTGTCTTCCCTCACAGCCGCGTCAGGGCGGAAGCCTGTGGTTACCGATGAGATTGGCAGCAGCGCTTATATCACCTCAGCAGATCATGTCTGCCGCAGCAGCAATAGCCGCATAAATCTGATCAAGGTCTTCATCGCTGACACAATAGGGCGGCAGCACATAAATGGTGTTGCCTAACGGGCGTAACAGCAGGTTCTGTCCTGCAAAGAAAGTGCGCAGGCGGGGGCCAATATCGGCCAGATAACCCGCATCCGCCACCTTCAGGTCCAGCGCGGTTATGGTGCCGCACTGGCGCACATCGCCAAAGCGCGCATCATCGCGGAAGCGCTCCAGCTGCTGCGCCTGCCGTGCCTGCAAGGTGGCGATCCGCTCTGGCACCGGCTCATTGCGCCAGACCTGAAGATTGGCATGGCCCGCAGCACAGGCAATAGGGTTCGCGGTGTAGGAAGAGGAATGATAAAACGTGCGTGTACGGTCCTGCGAATAATGCGCATCGAAAATGGCATGTGAGCACATGGTCACGGCCAGTGGTAGCGAGCCGCCCGTTAGCCCCTTGGAATAGCAGGCAATATCCGGCACCACACCGGCCTGGTCGCAGGCGAACAGCGTGCCGGTACGCCCCCACCCGGTCATCACCTCATCGGCAATGAACAGCACACCATGGGCCTCGCAAATGCGTTTCATGGCGGCGAGCACATCCGGCCCATACATCCTCATGCCGCCGGAGCCAAGAATGAGCGGCTCCACAATGAAGGCGGCCGGAGCCTCGGCGCACAGGGCTTCCAGCGCCTTCAGCGTCTCATCCTCACGCCCCTTTTCCGGAAAGGGCACCTGCGCCACATCAAACAGCAGCGGCGCATAGGCGGCGTTGAACACCCCACGCGCGCCAACAGACATGGTGCCGATGGTATCGCCGTGATAACTGCCCTCCATCACCACAAGGCGGCTGCGCGGCGCGCCAATATTGCGCCAATAGCCCAGCGCCATTTTCAGCGCCACTTCCACACAGGTGGAACCGCTATCCGAGAAAAACACATGGTCCAGCCCATCAGGCGTCACGGCCACAAGGTCTGCGGCCAGCGCCTCGGCGGGCGGGTGGGTGTAGCCGGCAAAAATCACCTGATCGAGCGCATCCGCCTGCGTCTTGATGGCGTCGATAATGGGGGCATAACGGTGCCCATGCGTCACCACCCACCATGAGGAAATCGCATCAATAATGCGCGTTCCCTCGGGCGTGTAGAGATAGGCTCCCTCCCCGCGCACAATGGGGGTCATTTCCCCCTGCAAGGCATGCTGGGTGAAGGGATGCCAGATGGGTGAGGCCGGGCGTGTCTTGTGCATGTTCATGCCTATGCCTTCAGAAAATCAGCACGCTGGAAACAGGTTTCAAACGCGGCCTTCAGGGTATCTGGTCCCGGCAATGCGAGGCGAGGGAGACAACCCAGCACCTTCACCGCTCCCATCTGCGCGATGATGCGGGCATTTTCGGCCTCATACTCCCCAATCAGCGCCACACCCAGCACGGGCACATTCCGCGTGCGCAAGGCTTCCAGCGAAAGAAGCGTGTGATTGATGGTTCCAAGCCCTGCCCGCGCGCACAGCACCACAGGCAGTTGCCAGCGGGCGAACACATCTATGAACAGCACCTGTTGCGTCAGCGGCACCATCAGCCCGCCCGCCCCCTCAATAATGAGCGGATGATCCGTTTCAGGCGGGTTCAGCTTGTCCGGCTCAATCTCCACCCCATCCAGTGCTGCGGAAAGATGCGGCGATGCAGGCATGTTCAAACGCCATGCCTCTGGCAAAAAGCGCTCCTGCGGCAGGCCGGAAAGCCGGGCGACAGCCTGCGTATCGGTTTCCTCATCAAGGCCCGACTGAACCGGCTTCCAATAGAAGCCATCCAGAAAAGCGGTGAGGCCCGCGCTGAAAACCGTCTTGCCGATACCGGTGTCGGTCCCTGTCACGACCAGTCCACGGCGCGAAACAGAAGACAGGGCAGAAGCCTCTGCCTGCTCACATGCCCTCATGTTTGAATCACGGATCACAAGCGGGCCATGCTCCGCCCTATGCCCCGTGCCTTTCCCATTCTTCCGCCAGCGCATCAAACAGGCCGGTCACGGCGGCTTCATCCACATTCAGGTTCATAGAGATGCGCAGGCGGGCTGTGCCTTCGGGCACGGTGGGCGGGCGCACGCCGCGCACATCAAACCCACGCGCCTGAAGGGCTGCCGCAAGCTGCATCGCACGGGCATTATCTCCCACGATCACCGGCTGGATCTGCGTGCCGCTCAGTTCAATACCGCGTGCGCGCAACCCTGTACGCTCCATTTCCTGAGCGGCAAAGGCAATGAGAGCGGCCAGTTTCTCACGCCGCTCCGGCTCGTCATGCACCATGGCCAGCGCTTCCTGCGTGGCAACGGCCACCAGCGGAGAAGGTGCGGTAGCATAAATAAAGGGGCGCGCGCGGTTCACCAGAAAATCGCACAAGACCCTTGCGCCGGCCACCAAAGCACCCGAAGCACCCAGCGCCTTACCGCAGGTGTGCAACACCAGCACATTTTCCCGGCCCTCGAAAGGTGCGGCAAGGCCACGTCCCCCCGGCCCGAATACGCCGGTCGCATGGGCCTCATCCACAAAGAGAAACGCCTCATGGCGCTCCGCCAACGCGGCCAGCTCTGCCAGCGGGGCCGCGTCGCCATCCATGCTGTAGACACTCTCAACCGTCATCCAGATGCGGCCAACACCACCGCTGGCCCGCCATTTGCGGATGCAGTCCTCAAAGGCATTCACATCATTATGCGTTGCTTCCACCACATGGGCGCGCCCGGCCCGCGCGCCTTCATGGGCGCTGGCGTGGATCATCTCATCCATCACCAGCAGGTCACCCTTCTGCGGAAGGGTCGTCAGCACCGCATAATTGGCAATGAAACCACCGCCGAGAAACAGCGCCTTTTCAGATCCGAAGAAGCGTGCTGCTGCATCTTCCAGCGCCTCATGCTCCACCGTATTGCCGCGCAACAGGCGCGAACCGCCAGCGCCGACAGGTGTACCATTGTCGAGCGCACGGCGCACGGCATCGGCCATGCGGGTGGAACCGGCAAGGCCAATATAATCATTCGAGGCGAAATCCAGCCCCGTGCGCGGGGCCAAAGTGCGCAGGCGAGCCTTTCGCTCCAATCCGCGCAATGTCACCTCAAACCGCTTCAGGGGACTTTCCGCCGCCCCCTCCGGGCGCAAGGGGGGCGCGCCCGGATGATCGCTGGGCACACCCATGCTCAAAGCTCGCTGAACTCCATCGGCCGGATACCCAGACGGGCAAACAGGGCCTCGTCCTTGTCCTCGCCGGGATTATCGGCCGTCAGCAGCACTTCGCCGCCAAAGATGGAGTTGGCACCGGCGAAGAAACACAGGCCCTGCATCTCATCGCTCATTTCAGTGCGCCCTGCGGAAAGACGCACATGTGCCTTGGGCATCATGATGCGGGCAAGCGCGATGGTGCGCACGAAATCAATGGGGTTCACCGGCTCGGCATCCTCAAGCTGGGTGCCGGGAATGGGGATGAGCATGTTGATCGGCACGCTGTCCGGCGGCTCCGGCAGGTTGGCCAGCGTCACCAGCATGTCCACCCGGTCCACCTCACCCTCACCCATGCCGATGATGCCGCCGCAGCACACCTTCAGCCCGGCCTCGCGCACATTGGAGAGCGTATCCAGCCGGTCCGCGAAGGTGCGGGTGGTGATGATATTGGAGTAATGGTTCTCGGATGTATCAATATTGTGGTTGTAATAATCGAGACCGGCTTCCTTGAAGCGCACGGCCTGATCCACATTCAGCATACCCAGCGTCATGCAGGTTTCCATGCCCAGTTCCTTGACGCCCTTCACCATGGCGAGCAGGGTGTCCATGTCCCGCTCCTTGGGGCTGCGCCAGGCCGCGCCCATGCAATAGCGGGTGGAACCGGCCTCACGCGCCTTGCGCGCCTCGTTGATAACCTTTTCCACGGCCATCAGCTTGGAGGCCTTCAGGTCTGCCCCATTGCGGGCAGACTGGCTGCAATAGCCGCAATCCTCGGCGCAGCCGCCGGTCTTGATGGAGAGCAGGCGGCTCACCTGAACGGCATTGGGATCAAAATTGGCGCGATGCACCGTTTGCGCCTTGAACAGCAGATCATTGAAGGGCGCGCGATACAGGGCGGCGGCTTCCTCACGGGTCCAGCGTTTGCGCGAGGGGTCAACAGCAATGGTGCGGATAGCCATTGCCCCGCCTTGTGTACCCTGATGCGCACCTGTTTCCGTTGCCAGCGCAGCAAGCGTCATGTCGTTCCACCCTCACTGTGCGATCCCCCGCAAACGGGGCCGCTCATATCATTTTCCTGAACCGCCAGCCAGAAGCCAGCTCCTGTTCAATATCTCTACAGACAGCATGTGCGCCTGAACGGCCCCATTCGTCAACGCCCTCGCGCACAGGTCATCACATGGGCCATCCCGCAGGGTGCCCCATCACGTCCACCATGGCATTGGCGGAAGCTGGTCGGAAAGCCCTGCCACAAGGGGCCTGTCCGCCTCTGGCAACTGGAATCGCTCGGCCACAAGGCGCGCCATCATGTTGCTGTCCGGCTTTGCGGCGCTATAGGGCGGCTTGTACTCCCCCACATCCCACAACAGGGAGTAGAGCCAGATTCCCGCCGTGCCATGGCCAATGGTGGCGTTGATATAATCAAGACAATCCAGCAGGCTCATGTTTCTGGTGCCATGCCATGGCGGGCCGGAGCGCAGCCCCAGATAAATCTCCGCCTTGGGAAAGGCGTAGCTATAGGCCTCCAGCGCCCGCACCGGATCGTAACCCGCCTGTTCATCGAACGACATGATATTGACCGCATCCAGCGCATCACGCGTTTGTGAATCGCGCGCCAGCGCCGCGACATAGCCATGGTTCCAGCCCAGCGGCCTCTGGCGACGAAAAGGGCCAAAATAGGCACCGGTGTTGTAGCCATCAAAAGCCAGCGTGTAATGCGGACGTGGAAAACGCTCGCGGAAGGCCGCAATCACCTGCACCAGCTCGGCATCCGTATGGCAGGAGACCTCACCATCCGGCTTTGTGATGCAGTGCATCTTCTCATCCATCACAGATGAAACCGTCTCGCAGATAACGTTGATCTCGCGGATTCCCATATCATCGGCAAAACGCTTGATGGATGCGAGATGATTGCTGTTCATGCCCGCCCAGCCATTGGGGTCATAAGGCTCGAACCCGAGCGAGCCACCCTGCTGGATACCCATTGAAATGCGGATTTTAGGCTGGCGCAAACGCAACACATCCAGCGCATTGCGCAACTGGTGGCCGTTTCCGTAAAACTGCATGCCTGTTGTTTCAAACACGCTGTCATTCAGGCCCATATAGCGAAACTGCGGGTGCAGGATGCACAGGCAAACCGTGTGGACATAGGCCGGAAGATTGGTGAGATAGAAGATCTCGGGATAGGTCACCGTCTTCTTTTCATACCAGCTGTCCCAATGCACCTTGAAGCGCTGGCCCTTTGGCTGCGCTGCCGTGGCCGCACCGGAAAGCTGCAGGCGCAGCCCTCTGGCGGCACGGTCCCCATCTGCGGCAAGCCGACCGGAACCTAGGGTCACGAGATCACCAAATGCCAGCGTGGTCCGGTCCAGAATCATGTCTGCACCACCGCCAGCCGCCGAGATGGAACCCGTGAGGACCAGATCCCCCTCCAGCGCCTTCAGGCGAAAGCTTTCGGCATGCCCCGGACGAAGCACTGTGCCGAGCCATGCTCCAGCCAGCGCAAAGACACCCTCCGCCCCCATCTGAAACGGCTCCACGACCGGAACGCGGATCATGGCCAGAACCGGCGCACCCTCGGCCTGCGGCCCCAGAATGAACAGATCTGCCCCGGACAGACGAGAGACCCAGCCTGCCGCATCCGTTGCATCTCCCCCTCCGCTGACAACCAGAGCCATGCGCGCGTCTCCCTATTCCGGCCGACTGGCCATTGTCTCGGTTGAGGTCGGTTCACCCGCAGTTTCCTGCGCTTCCTCAACGGGCGGCATACGCCAGATTCCGTAAAGCCATGGCGCATACCAGCGCGCCTGCGCCGGAAGGCATTGCGGCACCGGGTCATAACCATGCCCGCCCCATGGGTTGCACCGGCAGATACGCGCCGTGGTCATGAACAAACCGGCCCATGCACCGTGGCGGGCAATGGCCTCATCACCATATTGGGAACAACTGGGCAAATAGCGGCACTGGCGCCCCATGAAGGCCGACAGGCTGTAACGATAGACCCAGATCGGGACCCGCAAAACCAGACGTGGCAGATGGGTGATAAAATGCCAGACCCGAGCCATCACGGTTTCCCGGCGCGCTTCGGGCCATGGCAGGCCGGCAAGCGGGCTTTTCGTTTCACGCTCCGGCCCGGCCTTGCTCATGGTGTCGTGCGGTCTGCCGAAGATGCAGCCTGAGTCCGGGCAGCCTCTATCTGGTCCAGCGCATCCACCACCGCATCGAAGGTCAACAGGGTGGAGGCATGGCGGGCCTTGTATTCGCGCACTGGCTCCAGCACCGCAAAATCGGCCCAGTGCCCTTCCGGCGGCGGCCCGTCTTCCTTCAGCATGCGACGCATCGTCTCGCGTAGGGTGCGCAACTCATCCGCACGCATGCCGACAATATGGCGTGCCATCAGCGAGGAGGAAGCCTGCCCCAAAGCGCAGGCGCGCACCTCCTGTGCAAAATCGGAGACCACATCGCCATCCATCAGCAGATCAATCGTGACCGTGGACCCGCACAGGCGAGAATGGGCTTTTGCACTGGCATCGGGAGCCGGCAAACGGCCCAGACGCGGAATTTCTGCCGCCAGAGCCAGAATACGCGCATTATAGACGTCGTTGATCATCAGCCTTTTCCACCGGCAGGAAGGTGGCCTTTATATGGTGCCAGAAGCGGCCCGACAGTTGCCGTCTGGTTTCATCGCCTTATATAGCGCAGCAGTGGGCGCAATGAAGGCCTGTTCGCAAGCATCATGCCGGTTGTGGCATTCGCACTTGCGAAAGGGCTGTATCGTCCCCATCATACGAAAGTTCGGCTTGGGTCAGAGCAGGCTATAAGGACGACGGCATACCGCTGGCACATCCAGTGGCACGAAACCGGGTTTCCCGCGTGGCGTGGCCGACGACCGGTGACACTCCCGCTTCACTTGAGGCGGTCGAACGGGGTTGGCGACAAAAGTACGCCATGGATGCGGTGAACTAAAGTGCTCAAGACACACAGCGAAAGCACAGAACAGAAGACAGCGGCAGCCCGCGTGACAGGCCATGCAACCCCGCGCCCCTCGCGTGAGGCGGCAGAGGCGGCCGTGCGCACCCTTCTGGCCTATATTGGCGAAAACCCGGCACGAGAGGGCCTGCTGGACACGCCCAAGCGCGTGGTCAAGGCCTATGACGAGCTGTTTGCCGGCTACCGTGATGATGCCGGGGAACTGCTGGAACGCACCTTTGGCGAGATCGGCAATTTCGACGATTTCGTACTGGTGCGAGACATTCCCTTCCACTCGCACTGCGAACATCACATGGTGCCGTTCTTCGGCAAGGCGCATGTGGCCTATTTCCCGGTGGAGCGCGTGGTCGGCCTGTCGAAGATTGCCCGGATCGTGGACATTTTCTCAAGGCGGCTGCAAACGCAGGAGCATCTCACCTCACAAGTCACCACCACGCTGGAAGAGGGCCTGCGCCCGCGCGGCGTGGCGGTGCTGATCGAGGCGGAGCATATGTGCATGACCATGCGCGGCGTGGCCAAGGCGGGGGTTTCCACCCTCACCACCCAGTTCACCGGCATATTCCGTGACAACCCGGCCGAACAGGTGCGCTTCATGACCATGCTGCGTTCCAAGGGCTGAGAGCCGGCATCATCTATTCCGCACCCTCTTCCAAGAGGGCGCTCCCCTTTCAGCAGGGCCTGTCACCATGTGCGATTCCCACACTCCCTTCCCTGCCCCGCAAACCGGCGAGGCGCTGGAGGAAGGCACCATTCTCAGCCCGCGCTTTGATGCTGCCGGGCTCATCACCTGCGTCGCGGTGGATGCGGCCAGCGGTGAGGTGCTGATGCTCGCGCACATGAATGCGCAGGCACTCTCCCTCACCATGGAAACGGGCGAAGCGCATTATTACAGCCGCTCCCGCGGCAAGCTGTGGAAGAAGGGCGAATCCTCCGGCCACACCCAGAAGGTGAGCGAGATCCGCATTGATTGCGATCAGGATGCTGTGGTCATCAAGGTGGAGATGGGCGGAACGGGCGCGGCCTGCCACACCGGCCGACGCTCCTGTTTCTATCGCACCGTGCCACTGGGTGCCCCTGCCAGCGCACAAACCCGCCTTGGCTTCACCGGAGATACCCCGCGCTTCGACCCCAAGGCCGTTTAT
This sequence comes from Xanthobacter sp., assembly GCA_034676585.1. GTDB lineage: Bacteria > Pseudomonadota > Alphaproteobacteria > Rhizobiales > Xanthobacteraceae > Xanthobacter. The sequence continues at coordinate 246,377 of JAUCBY010000002.1, forward strand.
GGCGAAGGTCACGGGCACTGAAAAACAAGGACGGGCGCTGTACGAAATACCTTTTCGTGATGCGCCCGCTTCAGGAATGCCTCACGCGACAGGTGCATGAGTTTTGGCCAGTTGAGCCGCCATATGCCTGTACGGAAACCGGCCACCTGCCCCACCAGCCACCTGCCCTTTGGAAAAGACACTGAACCAACGACATACCTGATGCCTGAGCGGCATCATGTCCCCTGTCCCGCCCTCACGGAACAGCAACCAGCGCACGGTTGTACCCTGTCACCATAACTGGTGCCGATGTCACAGTGCTGGGCATGCATTGTATGTGGGATCACCACAAGGTGCCGCCCCTGACACCACCAGAATTCCAGCCTTGCCCCGCTGGAAAGGGTCGCGCTCGCCTTGCTGTTCCGTTACCGGCATATCGTCAGTCAGCGGTTTGATCAGTCTTGCAGGCTCACCAGCCAGTTCGCCTCCTGAATGCGCGCATCCAGTTCCCGCAGGGCCTTGGCCAGCACATCTGCCTGCTTCTGCATCGCCCGCACATCAATCGCACTCCTGAAACGCACTTCCGAGCGGGTGACAACCGATTGAGACACTGTTGCCGCCTCGGCCAGATCCCGATACATCGCCTGCCTCTGCTTCAGCCCATCTCGTTCCGCCAGTGCCTCGGTCATGGTTTGGTCATTAATCCGGGTGGCAGAGTTGGTCTGGTTGATGCGGGCGATGAGGCGAACCAGATCAGCGGAGATTGCCTCATATTCTGCAAGCAGGGTGGCTGGGTCCTCGGCCGGGACCTCCCCCTCCTGAACGGTCGCATTGCGCAACATCCGGGCCTTGAGTTGCTCCAGACGCTTCTGGCTATCGGCGCGCATCGCAAGTGCTTCGGCCAGTTTCATGCCCTGCTCCTGTCCTCAAGATGTCCGGCCAGCTTTTCGCCAAGCCGAACATGATAGCACGGCCATGCGGCCTCACATGGGAGTGAGCCTGACCTGAACCACGAATGTATGGAAAAGGCTTAAAAAAGCCTGATGGTGCCGCGAAAGGGATTCGAACCCCCGACCCACGCATTACGAATGCGTTGCTCTACCAGCTGAGCTATCGCGGCACACGGGTTCCTCATAAGGGGAGTGGCGCAGTTTTTCAAGCGCCCCCTTTCAGGATGAGTGGTTTTTCCCGTGAAACTCTCCCTCACCCTGCCATTCCGGCATGGATGAAGGCTCGCAACTGACAGGAGTGACGGGCCGATTGCGGCGCGTCACTCAGGCTGGAGACCTCAATAGGTCAGCATCGGCGGCAGGGTTTTGGCTTCCTCAACCCAGCGCGCCACAACACTTTCCGCCGGCAGGGCGCGCACCAGCTTACGCGCTTCGTTCACCTCCGCCATGGCTTTGGTGAGGTTGGCCACATTGCGCATCTTCAACTCTTTGACAGTATCCACACCTGCGGCTTCCAGCAGTTCTGAATACTCCTCCCCCACGCCCTTGATCCGCATCAGGTCTGCCATATTGGCCCATTTGAGGATATTGCCTGCGGGAATGCCGGTTTTCTCTGCCAGATCGGCCCGCCCTCTGGGGGCCTTTGCCGCTTCAAGCAGCGCGAGCGTGGTGGTGATTCCCACAGTCTTCAGCTTTTCGGCAAAGACAGGGCCAATGCCTTCAATATTGATGATCGGATAAGACATGTTCTTTCCCTTCGGATAAATTCAGGAAAAGCGCCGGGCAGATGATGCACTGTACCGTCTTCACATCATGATGCGGATACAGTCAAACCACCTGCCTCAGGCCGGGAATAGAGCACACCAGTGCATCCACAGCGTCATTGCCGGCATGCTCACGGGCAAAGTCCACCGTATCGCGCACGGTGGACTGCACTTCAGACATGGTGAGACCGTGCGCCATCATCCGGTCTGCCACTTCCATCAGCCGCCCCATGCCGCCGAAATGCCGCTCTGCCGGGGTCGCCACCCGTTCCGGCCCGGCGGCGGCCAGGGCTTCCGGTATCCATGGGTGGGCGGCAAGAATGGGGGCTAGCTTGTCCTGCGGGGCCTCGCGCTCAAGATACTGAAGCACGATCACCACCAGATCACGGGCCGTTTCTTCGTTCACCTTGTGTCGCGCCACAAGGCGGGCGATCAGGTCATCCATGGAGGCCTCCGCACCGCATCCTATTGAGCAGGCGGGCACAGCTTGCCGCCGCTGATGCGCCAGCGCAAGCCCCAACATGCGTGGAAACAGAAGCCCTGTCCCGCCAAAAAATACACGCCCCCTTGCCCGGAAAGGGGGAGCGCGCGACAACAGGGGAAATTGGATTCGCCACTATGTCCCGTCGCTTCGAGGAGCATGAGATGCCCATTCCCGCCCCCCTCGCTGATCCTGATACCGATGGCCGGATTTTCATCGGTCGGCGCACCGATGCCGCGCTTTCGGGTGCAGAGGGGCAGGCGCAGGCCACCGAGGCCGGAGAATATCTGTCCTTGCGCCTTGCCAACCGCCACGGGCTGGTGACAGGCGCAACCGGAACCGGCAAAACCGTGACGCTTCAGGTGCTCGCGGAAGGTTTCTCGCGCGCTGGCGTGCCTGTTTTCGCCGCAGATATCAAAGGCGACCTGTCCGGCATTGCCGCGCTGGGAGAGCCGAAGGACTTCCTGCACAAACGGGCCGAGGACGTCGGCATCACCTATCAGCCAGACAGCTTCCCGGTCATTTTCTGGGATGTTTTTGGCGAGCAGGGTCACCCCATCCGCACCACCATTTCAGATATGGGGCCGCTGCTTATCTCCCGCCTGCTGGACCTGAACGAGACACAGGAAGGCGTCCTGAACATTGTCTTCCGGGTTGCAGACGAGCAGGGCCTGCTGTTGCTGGACCTGAAAGACCTGCGCGCCATGCTGACCTATGTGGCGGAAAATGCCGCCACTATCGGCACCCAATATGGCAATGTGGCCGCCCAGAGCGTGGGGGCCATCCAGCGTCGTTTGCTGGTTCTGGAAAATCAGGGTGGTGACAAGTTCTTTGGCGAACCGGCCCTGAATATTCTGGACCTGATGCGGGTGGACCGCTCCGGCTATGGCACAATTTCCATTCTCGCCGCAGACAAGCTGATCGGCGCACCGCAACTTTATGCCTGCGTGCTGCTGTGGATGCTCTCGGAACTGTTTGAGCATCTGCCAGAAGTGGGAGACCCGGAAAAGCCGAAGATCGTTTTCTTCTTTGATGAAGCGCATCTTCTGTTTGATTCTGCCCCCAAGGTGCTTCTGGAGAAGGTGGAACAGGTGGTCCGTCTCATCCGCTCCAAGGGCGTGGGCGTCTATTTCGTGACCCAGAACCCGCTGGATGTGCCGGACAGTGTGCTGGCCCAGCTTGGCAACCGCGTGCAGCATGCCTTGCGCGCCTTCACCCCGCGCGACCAGAAGGCCGTGCGGGCGGCCGCGGAAACCTTCCGGCCCAACCCGGAACTAAACACCGCTCAGGTCATCACCGAGCTGGGCAAGGGTGAGGCGCTGATCTCCACGCTGGAAGGCAATGGCGTCCCCTCCATCGTGCAGCGCACACTGGTGCGCCCGCCGGCTGCGCGGGTGGGACCTGTGACCGCGCAGGAGCGCGCAGCTGTCATGGCCAACAGCCCGGTGGGACACCAGTATGATACGGCCGTGGATCGCGAATCCGCATTCGAGATGCTTCAGGCGCGGGCTCAAAACAATGCGGCGGCGGCCAGCCAGCCAGCCCCGGAGGAGAGCGGCGGGGGCTTTCTTGATTCCGTTCTGGGGTCTGTTCTGGGCACGGGTTCCAATACCGCGACCAAGGGGCGTACCTCCACGCGCATGACAACCACGGAGGTCATGGTTCGTCAGGTGGCGCGTTCTGTTGCCACGCAGGTGGGCCGGCAAATCAGCCAGGCCATTGTGCGCGGCATTTTTGGCACCATGCGCAAATAAGAGCAGAAGCGGCGGGCCTGAGCGCCCGCCATTCATAAAATGCTTCGCACATGCAGCATGTTCAACCTTGGTTCTGTTGCCTGATGCGCGCACCGGCTCTATTGTATGCATCCGTTCCGGTGGAAATGCGGGTTTCTGCCGGTTAGATATTGCGCATGTTGTGCGGCCCATCGCACCGCAACATGTGCGCTTCAATGGAGCGCCTCAATGAAGGTGTTGCCGGTTTCCCGTATTCTTCTGATTGATTCCCAAAATGACCGTCGCGAAACCACGCGGCAGGCTCTTGTCGCATTCGGCATCGGTCAGGTTCTCGAAGCGGACAGCCTTGATGCCGCGATCTCGCCGGTCTTGCGAGACAATGCAGATCTTCTGGTTGTTCAGGCACAGGATGCAGACCGGATTCCAGAAAATCCGTATCGGGATGGTGGAGGGCTGCCTGCCATTCTGGTGGTTGACCTGCCCGCCCAGCATCTGGAGCGTGCCTGCGCGCAAGGCGGCTATGAGGCAGCTTTGAGCATGCCCGTAGCCCCGCGGATTCTATATCGACGGATTGGTTCCGTTCTCCAGCTCACACGCCGGGCCAGAAGGGCCACTTCTCCCCTGCCCCTGGCAGAGCAAGGCGGGATGAACAGATCCCGACAGCAATCGCATTGAGCATTACATGGACGTGCGGGCCGGAGCAGAACGGCCCGCACGTCATTTCTGCCCCTATTCAAGACCTTCTCCCCCTTGAAAGCCGGGCACCGTAGCGCGACCATGCAGAAGAGTCGGCGTATCTGTACGTCGCTGCACTGGAGACATGCCCCATGACCGCGCACGAGGCCGCTGACACACCTGCCATCGAAACCGCATTGCAGGCCGTGGATAATGGGCTGGATGCCGCGCTGGAGCGGCTGTTTGATTTTCTGCGCATTCCCTCCATTTCCACAGACCCCTCTTTCGCCGAACCCTGCCAGAATGCGGCGGCGTGGGCAGCCCATGCGCTGGAGGAACTGGGCTTTATTGCCAAGATTCACGCCACACCGGGGCACCCTGTGGTGGTGGCACGCACGGATACCGGAGCCGCGCGGCGTGTGCTGTTCTACGGCCATTATGATGTGCAGCCTGTAGACCCGCTGGACCTGTGGCAGACCCCGCCCTTCGAGCCCTGTTTGACAGAAAGTGCAACAGGGCGCCGCATCATCGTCGGGCGCGGGGCCGCAGACGACAAGGGGCAGGTGATGACCTTCATCGAGGCCCTGCGGGCGCTGAAAAGCGCAACGGGCCGCCTGCCGGTGGACGTCACCATATTGCTGGAAGGTGAAGAGGAGTGCGGCTCTCCCAGCCTGCCCGCTTTCCTTGCAGCCCATGCCGAGGAGCTAAGCGCGGATATTGCGCTGGTCTGCGACACCGGCATGTGGGATGCGGATACCCCCGCCATCACCACCTCGTTGCGCGGCATTCTGCATACCGAGCTTACCATCACGGCGGCTGACCGTGACCTGCACTCCGGCCTGTTTGGTGGGGCAGCACGCAACCCGCTGCATGTGCTCGCCAAAATCATCGCAGATGCACATGATGAAAACGGCCGCATCACCATTCCCGGCCTTTACGATGATGTGGTGGAACCCTCTCCCGGGCAGCACGCCCAATGGGAAGCGCTGGGCCTGAGTGCGGAAAAGTTTCTCGCCCCCGTTGGCCTGTCCATTCCTTCGGGCGAGCAGGACCGGCTCCTGATTGAACTCATCCAGTCCCGCCCGACCTTTGAGGTGAACGGGATGTTTGGCGGCTATACCGGGCAAGGCACCAAAACCGTTATTCCCTCCACCGCTACCGCCAAGATTTCCTTCCGTCTGGTGGCCGATCAGGACCCGGAGAAAATCCGTGACGGGTTCGAGGCTTTTGTGAAGGCGCGCATTCCCGCCGATTGCAGTTTCACCCTCTCGCAGGGCGATGGCGCACGGGCCTTCATGGTGGCCCCGGACAGCCCGGACCTGACCCGTGCCTGCCGTGCGCTGACACAGGAATGGGGCGTGGAGCCGGTGAAAGTGGGCTCTGGCGGCTCCATTCCCGTTGTCGGGCAATTCCGCAATCTGCTGGGGGTGGATACGCTGCTGATTGGCTTCGGGCTGGATGATGACCGCGTGCATTCGCCCAATGAGAAGTATGAAATGAGCAGTTTCCACAAGGGCACCCGCAGCTGGGTCCGGATTCTGGAAGCTCTGGCCTGAAAGGCGAGAAACGGCGATAACCGGATTCTGATGGCCCGGTTATCGCCGCTATCCCCACAATTCATCCACCGGGAAATATTCAGCGCCCTTGCGCTTCTGGAATCAGGGGCGACAGCAGCAGCAGCTCATTAAGGTCCTTTTGCTAGAGGACAACGCCTCAAGGCAATGGACCCACGGCCACCATGCTCGATATTCCCGACAGGGGGGCAACTGACCCCCATTTTCGCCAGGCTCCCAATAATATGGAGGCAGAGCAGGCCCTGCTCGGCGCCATTCTGGTGAACAATGAAGCGTTTTACCGGGTTTCGGATTTTCTGAAGCCGGAACACTTCAATGAAGCGCTGCACGCCCGCCTGTTCGAGCTTGTCAGTGCTCTGGTCCGGGCGGGAAAACTCGCCACACCGGTCACTCTCAAAACATTCTTGCCGGATGACCTGGATGTCGCGGGCCTCACGGGGCCGCAATATCTGGCGCGTCTTGCTGCCGAAGCCACCACCATCATCAATGCGCAGGATTACGGGCGCATCATTTACGACCTCTCCGTACGGCGTGATCTCATCACGATCGGCGAGGAGATCGTGAACAAGGCCTATGATGCCGAGGTTGACAGCTCCCCCAACAAGCAGATCGAGGAGGCCGAAAAGCGCCTGTACGAGATTGCCGAAACCGGGCGCTATGATGGTGGTTTCCAGCGTTTTGGCGATGCGCTGAGCCAGTCTGTCGATATGGCATCCAAGGCTTTCCAGCGTGACGGCCACCTGTCCGGCATCGCCACGGCGCTGGATGATCTGGACCAGCAGATGGGTGGCCTCCAGCCTTCCGATCTCATCATTCTGGCCGGCCGCCCTGCCATGGGCAAAACCTCGCTAGCCACCAACATCGCCTTCAATATTGCAGCGGCCTATCGCGGTGATACCCGGCCGGACGGCACTGTGGAAACCGTCTCCGGTGGCATTGTCGGCTTCTTCTCGCTGGAAATGAGCGCCGAGCAGCTCGCCACACGTATTCTGGCGGAGCAGGCCGAAATCGCCTCCTACAAGATCCGGCGCGGTGATATTTCCGAGACCGAGTTCTCGAAACTTGCGGCGGCAGCGCAGACCATGTCTGTCATCCCGCTCTATATCGATGATACCGGCGGCCTCTCCATTGCCCAGCTTGTGGCGCGTGCCCGGCGGCTGAAGCGCCAGCGGGGGCTGGACTTCATGGTGGTGGACTATCTCCAGCTCCTGTCCGGCTCGTCCAAGAGTTCCTCGCAAAACCGCGTGCAGGAAATCACCGAGATCACCACCGGCCTGAAGGCGCTGGCGAAAGAGTTGCAGGTGCCCATCATGGCACTCTCCCAGCTCTCGCGTCAGGTGGAATCGCGTGATGACAAGCGCCCCCAGCTCTCGGACCTGCGTGAATCCGGCTCCATCGAGCAGGACGCCGACGTGGTGATGTTTGTGTATCGTGAGGAATATTACCTCAAGAGCCGCGAACCAAAGCCCGGCACGGAGGAGTGGTTCCAGTGGGAAACCGACATGAAAGCCGCCGAGAACACGGCGGAAATCATTGTCGGCAAGCAGCGCCACGGCCCAACCGGCACGGTGAAGGTACATTTCGAGCCGCAATTCACCCGCTTCTCGAATCTGGCGCTGGATGACCACATACCGGACCGCAGATAACAACACCGCAAACAGACACGTGCCGCCATCATGGCGGCGGGCGACAATCCGCCTCCACTTTGAGAGAAGCCATGACTGCGGCGCAGAATGCCCAAGACAAGACCGTGCTCACCATTGATCTGGGCGCGATTGTCGAGAACTGGAAAACCATTGCCGCCCGTGTGTCCCCGGCCGAATGTGCGGCGGTGGTGAAAGCCAATGCCTATGGCCTTGGCATTGAGCAGGTTGCCCCCGCCTTGTGGCAGGCTGGAGCACGCACATTCTTCGTGGCCCATCTGGCAGAAGCCATCACCCTGCGCACCCTTCTGCCACAGGCGGTGATCCATGTGCTCAACGGCCTGTTGCCGGGCATGGGCAGGCAGTTTGCCGCGCATCATCTGCGCCCTGTCCTTGGCTCACTGCCGGAAATTGGCGAGTGGAGCGCCCTGTGTCGCAGCATTGGGGCGGATTTGCCCGCCGCCTTGCATGTAGACACCGGCATGAACCGCCTTGGCCTTTCGCTGGAAGAAGCCGCCCATATCGCGCAGGAGCGCTCTGGCCTGCGCTTCACACCCAGCCTCATCATGACCCATCTGGCCTGTGCCGATACGCCGGGCCACCCGCTTACCCCACTTCAGCGCAGCCGGTTTGAGAGTGTGGCAAGGCTGTTCCCGGATGTGAAGGCCTCCATGGCCAACTCCGCCGGTACACAGCTGGACAGCACCTACCATTTCGATCTGGTGCGCCCCGGCATTCTTCTTTATGGCGGCTGCGCCATTGAGGACGAACCGGCCCTGCGCCCGGTGGTGCGGCTGGAAGCGCCTGTCATTCAGGTCCGAAGGGCAGCGGAAGGGGAAAGCGTTGGCTATGGGGCGGCTGAACGCCTGAAGCGCGACAGCCGCCTTGCGGTGATTCATATCGGCTATGCGGATGGACTGTTGCGCGCGGCCGGCTCCAGCAATGCCCACAAAGGTGCCGAAGTGGTTCTGGCGGGCCAGCGCTGCCCGCTGGTGGGGCGCATTTCAATGGATCTGGGCACGATCGACATCACCGATCTGCCGGAAGATGAGGTGGCGCGCGGCATGGGTGCGGTCTTCCTCGGCGCAGGCATCAGTGTGGATGATCTGGCGCGTCAGGCGGGAACCATCAGCTATGAGGTTCTGACTTCTTTGGGCATGCGTTACCAGCGGCGTTATCTGGCGCCCTGAAGCTTCTGCACTCCGGCAGAAAGTGAGCACGCATAAAGGTTTTGGAAACCAGAACCGGTGCAGCCTGAGCCTCATGCGTTTGATAGCAGAGCCTAAGCTGGAGCGCCGGACCCGTTCCGTCAGGCCCTGCCCCATCCCGGAGAAGCCCCATGGCGAACCAGACCGCTCTTTTGCCAGAGCACCAGAACCTTGTGGAGAGCTTCGTTTCTTCCGGGCGTTATGATGGCCCCCATGCCGTTCTCACCGCAGCACTGACCCTGTTACGCGAAAAAGAGCGCGAACGTGCAGCCCGCCTTTCTGCCCTGCATGCGGTGCTGGCGGCAGAACTCACTGCGCCCAAGAATGCGGAAAGTGTTTCGGCCCCGATCACCCGGCCCACCGGCACCGCCATCGCCCGCCTCAGCGCCTGAATATCCAGAGATTAGGAAGCGGGGCAAAATCCTGCTTCTCCGGTTTCATTCAGAAGCATCCATTTCGCTCTGGAATGCGCTGCGCAGTTGCCTTCAAAAGGTGCGAGCCTTAACAACATCGCACCATGGCGAAGCGTGATCATAGTTTTGTGTGCCAATCCTGCGGCGCGGTTTATTCCCGCTGGCAGGGCAAGTGCGACGCGTGCGGCGCATGGAATACGGTTTCTGAGGAAACCGCCGTTGTCTCAACCGTGCCTGCCGCCCAGCGCGCCAGCCGCAAGGGGCGCGCTGTTGCCCTGCAAAGCCTTCAGGGATCTGGCGAGGCCGCACCACGGCTCATCTCCGGCATTGGTGAGCTGGACCGGGTGGCCGGCGGCGGCTTTGTACCCGGTTCCATCCTGCTAATTGGTGGAGACCCCGGCATCGGCAAATCCACCCTTCTGGTGCAGGCTTCCGCCGCACTGGCCATGCGAGGGCAGCGCGTAGTCTATGTTTCTGGTGAAGAGGCGGTGGATCAGGTGCGCATGCGCGCCCAGCGCCTTGGCCTTGCACAGGCTGATGTCGGGCTGGCAGCCGAGACCAATGCCGAAAATATTCTGGCCACCCTTGCCTCCGGCCCGCCGGTCCAGTTCGTGGTGATCGATTCCATCCAGACCATGTGGTCCGACAGTGTAGAATCAGCCCCCGGTACCGTGACGCAGGTGCGTACCTCCGCCCAGCTTCTGGTGCGCTATGCCAAGCAGGCGGGAGCCTGCGTCATTCTTGTCGGCCATGTCACCAAGGATGGGCAAATTGCCGGCCCCCGCGTGGTGGAGCATATGGTGGATGCCGTTTTCTCTTTTGAGGGCGATGGTGGCCACCAGTTCCGCATTCTGCGCGCGCAGAAGAACCGCTTTGGCCCCACCGATGAAATCGGCGTTTTCGAGATGACAGGCGGCGGCCTGCGTGAGGTCGCCAACCCTTCCGAACTGTTTCTTTCGAATCGCGATCTGGGTGCGCCCGGTACGGCCGTATTTGCGGGCATGGAAGGCACGCGCCCGGTGCTGGTGGAAATTCAGGCACTGGTGGCCCCCTCCACCCTCGGCACGCCGCGTCGCGCGGTGGTGGGCTGGGACCCGGCCCGTCTTTCCATGGTTCTCGCCGTGCTGGATGCCCGCTGCGGGGTGCGGCTGGGTGGGCATGATGTCTATCTCAATGTGGCGGGCGGCCTGCGCATTGGCGAACCGGCGGCAGACCTTGCCGTTGCAGCCGCGCTGGTTTCCTCCCTCACCGGCGCACCCTTGCCGGCAGATGCCGTCTATTTCGGCGAGGCCAGCCTGACAGGGGCCGTACGCCCGGTTTCCCAAACCCCTGCCCGCCTGAAGGAAGCCGCCAAGCTGGGCTTTGCCCGCGCTGTTATTCCCGCCGGTAGCAATGACGGGGCAGACGGGCTGGTGGAGCTGAATGCCGTTTCATCCCTCGCCCAACTGGTGGCGAGCATCGCCGCGCAGGCACCTCGCCGTTCAAAAGCGCGTGACAGTGAGTCCCGGCAGATCGGCCATGCGGGCAATGCCCGGCCCGATCAGGATGATGCTGACGCATAGCTGGGTTGCCATTGCGCAGGGACTACGCTTCAAAAATCCTCTTTTTAGACCTGTTTTCAAAAGCATATCCGGCCTGGCAGAGCATCACACCCAAGGCCGGCCACGCCCCTGCCCACACCCGCAATTCACACAAACGCCATATCTGGCGCTACGGAAGGATGACGTGACCCGGCCGGCAAGCTATATGACTGCCCAGCAGACACCTTCTCCTGCCCACTTGCCCGGCGCCTCGCGTCACACAGACTACGGAATCCTGCCCTGATGCCTATCACTCTGTTCGACATCATTGTGATCTCAGTGATGCTGATTTCCGGAATTCTCGCCATGGTGCGCGGGTTTCTGCGGGAGGTGCTCAGCATTCTGTCATGGGTCGCTGCGGCCGGTGTCACCGTCTATTTCTACAAGCAGGCCCTGCCTCTCGTGCAGACCTATATCTCCCAGGAAATGGCTGCGACAGCCGCGACTGTCGCCATTCTGTTCCTGGGCACCCTGCTCATTGCCTCCATCATCACCGCCCGCATCTCTGATCTGGTGCTGGACAGCCGAATCGGCGCGCTAGACCGCACCATGGGTTTTGCCTTCGGCCTTGCCCGCGGCCTGTTGCTGATGGTGGTGGCCTTCCTGTTCTTCAACTGGCTGGTTCCGGTAAAGGCCCAGCCGGTATGGGTGCTTGATGCAAAATCACGCCCCACGCTGCAAAGCATTGGAGATTGGCTCATTGCCCAGTTGCCGGAAGATCCTGAAAACGCCATCTTGAATAAATTGAAGATGCCATCACTTCCATTGGGTGAGACAGAAGCCCCCGAAGCGAATGGCGCACCAGCGGGACAAACGCCGGCACCGGGCAGCGAGACTCCTCGCGGTACGGATCAGCAGGGCCTGAACCAACTTCTGGAAAGCACGCGCGGCGCCGGCCAATAGGCCGTCCGGACGGAGATGCGTGATGAAAAATGAACGCGAAGGCGGCAAACCCAACGCAGGCGAGAGCATGATGACACGGAACAACGTGGCCGAGAGTCTTGATCTGGACCTTGATGGTGATCGCCTGCGTGAAGAATGCGGCGTGTTCGGCATCTATAACCACCCTCACGCCGCCGCCCTGACAGCGATCGGCCTGCATGCGCTTCAGCATCGCGGGCAAGAAGCTGCAGGCATTGTGAGCTTTGATGGCAAGCGCTTCCATTCCGAGCGTCGCCTCGGCCTTGTGGGTGATGCCTTCTCGGACGGGGACGTGATTGACCGCCTGCCCGGCCAGATGGCCGTGGGGCATGTGCGCTATTCCACCACGGGCGAAACGCTGCTGCGTAATGTGCAGCCCCTGTTCGCGGAACTGGATGCTGGCGGGTTTGCCGTTGGGCACAACGGCAATCTCACCAATGGCCTGTCCCTGCGCCGCCAGCTTGTGCGCGATGGCGCCATTACCCAGTCCACCACCGATACGGAAGTGATCCTGCATCTGGTGGCCCGCTCCAAGAAGCCGAGATTCATTGACCGTTTCATTGATGCCATCCGCTCGCTGGAAGGTGCCTATTCTCTGGTGGCGCTTACCAACAAGAAGCTGATCGGCGCGCGTGACCCGCTGGGCATCCGCCCGCTCGTTCTGGGCATGCTGGATGATGACACCCCCATTCTGGCGTCCGAGACCTGTGCGCTCGACATTATCGGTGCACGCTATGTGCGTGACATTGAAAATGGCGAGGTGGTGGTGATCGACGAGGATGGCGTCACCTCCTACAAGCCATTCCCGGAAATGGCCCCGCGCCCCTGCATCTTCGAATATATCTATTTTGCCCGGCCGGATTCCGTCGTGGGCGGGCGCTCGGTTTATCAGGTGCGCAAGAAATTTGGTGAGGTGCTGGCGCGCGAAGCACCGGCGAATGCCGATGTGATCGTACCCGTGCCAGACTCCGGCGTGCCGGCAGCGCTGGGCTTTTCCCAGTATTCCGGAATTCCCTATGAGCTGGGCATCATCCGCAACCACTATGTGGGCCGCACCTTCATTCAGCCCACCCAGTCCATCCGGGATCAGGGCGTGCGCATGAAGCACTCTGCCAACCGCTCGGTGGTGGAAGGCAAGAGCATTGTGCTGGTGGATGACAGCCTTGTGCGCGGCACCACCTCGGTCAAGATTGTGAAGATGATGCGTGAGGCCGGGGCCAAGGAGGTGCATTTCCGCATCGCCTCCCCGCCCATCACGCACCCGGACTATTACGGCATCGACACCCCGGACCGGGACAAGCTGCTGGCTGCTACCCATGACCTTGAAGGCATGCGGCGCTATATTGGGGCAGACTCTCTGGCCTTCCTCACCGTGGAGGGCGTGTATCGCGCCATGGGTTATGAAGGGCGCGATCCGGTACATCCGCAGTTCACGGACCATTGCTTCACGGGTGATTACCCGACCCCACTCACAGACAAGGCCTGCTCGGCCGGTGAGCACCAGCTTTCCCTGCTGGCAGAAGCAAGCTGAAACAAGAATGGGGCCTGAAGGCCCCATTTTTTTGCACTTTATAATGTTCAGGGCCTTTCAGCGTTTTATTCCTGAAAGGCCCTGATCTTTACATGTTGCATTTTCCTTGTGCGAACCGGTGCCGCTTCGTTGAAAATGCTCTAGCTGTTGGGATAGCCCTTCAGCATCTGCAATTGTGCAAGACCCCAATGATCACGCCGCTGCGTATGGGGGAAGCCAGCATCGCGCCACATGGCAAATGCCCGGCTGCGAATGCGCTCTCGCTCCCATCTGGAAAGGCCCTGCAGTTTGTCTTCGCCCTGCATAGGCGGCTTGTCCCCGGTCGCGGTCGTCTCAGAAGATGAATGTGGCATGCTTCCCTCCGCTGTTCTGGCTTCGGGCCGTAGTGGCCTTGTGTAGATAACGCCCCGACCCACATCGGGTTCCCCATTTGCGATTATTTTTTGGCTGCTCTCATTCAGACGTCTCATAAGGCTTTCAACTCACCGAAGAGCGGGAAGAAAAAGACCACACGGCTCCACAGTTCTGAACAGTGGATGCCGGCTCTCAAATTCTCTTCTCGGCTGGAATACCCGAACGTCACCACACACAATGCCGCATATCAGAGATCAGCGGCCCGATGTCCGTATGGACCACAGCCTCAAGCCCTCAATGCCTACTGGCTGGCCCAGATGATGCGTGCCATCCATTCCAGCTTGTCCAGCGGGATCTGTCGGTCCTCATAAGCCGGATTGAGCGAACGCAGTTCCACATGTCTGGCCGTCTTCCTCGCAAGTTCCTTGGCCAGAACCTCCCCTTCACGGGTTTTCACCACCACGCGATCTCCGCGCCGAATGGAGGCGGAGGGGGAAACGACAACCACATCCCCATCTCGAAACACAGGCAACATGGAGTCACCGGAAATTTCCAGTGCGTAGGCATTTTCATCTTCCACATCCGGGAAGTGGACTTCATCCCAGCCCGTACCGGCAGGAAAGCCGGCATCATCAAAAAATCCGCCACTGCCTGCCTGAGCAAAGCCAATTTGCGGAATGGGGCGCTGCATGGCGTGAGCCACCAGCCCCTCAGGCAAATCACCCCGCATGGGAAGCCCCTCCCCGGAAAAGCCGGGGTCATGATCATGCAATGCTGCTGAAGGCAGAAACAGGGTGAAGAAGCGTTCTGCGCTGGTATTGGTAGCAGCAAGCACCTTGGAGATGCTTTCCGTAGAAGGCCAGCGCAGGCGACCGTCCGCAGTCATGCGCTTGGAACGGTTGAAGGTTGTGGGGTCCAGCCCCGCCTGCCGCGCAAGGGCGGAAACAGACAGGCCATGCTCCTGCGCCAGATGGTCCAATGCACGCCAGATCTGGCTGTGGGTCAGCGTAGACATGCCATCTCCTGTGTACACTACCCTGTATCTTGCCACATTTATAAGAATATGATCCTCACTTGTACAGGATTTTAGTCCCATACAATTCATCCAGCATGGATTTTACGCCTCTCCCACTTTAAAGAGGCGACATCTGCCCAAATGGAGCCTTCCAATGCCAGATTCGCCATTCACCCCTGCCCGCCTGATTTACAAGATCTGCCCCACGCCTCTATGGGCGCAGGCGCAGGCTGAAGGGGTGTTTGCAGGTGCGCCGGTCGATCATGCGGATGGCTATATCCACTTTTCCACGGCGGAACAGGCGCGTGAAACGGCTGCAAAACATTTTGCAGGCCAGAAAAATCTCAAGCTGGTTGCGGTAGAAGCTGCGGCATTGGGTGAGGCGCTGAAATGGGAGCCATCACGCGGTGGCGCGCTGTTTCCCCACCTCTATGCCCCCCTGCAACTGACGGCGGTGAGCTGGGTTCAGGATTTACCGCTCTCGGAAGACGGGCTGCACCTCTTCCCACCCATGGACTGAGCAATCTCAGTTCCCAACAGCAAAGGTGCGGCGCATCAAACCCGGCAACCGCAACAATAACAGCAGGCCGCGCATGAAGAACAGCAGGATCAGCGCCAGCCAGAGGCCATGATTACCCAGTGGCAGAAGAAGCCACCACGCCACCACATAAAGCGCCACGGCAATCAGCATCATGTTGCGCATATCCCGAGACCAGAGTGCGCCGATAAAAACCCCATCAAAAACAAACGCTCCCACCCCCGCCACGGGCAAAATGGCTGCATAGACCAGATAATCCCGCGCCATGAGACGGATCTCCGCACTGGTGGTCATGGAATCGATCACGATGGGGCCAATGACGAGATAAAGGGCGCAGGCAACCAGCGCACAGCCCGCGCCCCAAAGCAGGCCAAGCTGAAGCCCCTTCACAAAATCCCCCCGGCGGCGCGCGCCCACCGCAGAGCCACAGATCTGCTCGACAGCCGTAGCAAAGCCATCCAGAAAAAAGACAGCGAGCAGCCCCATATTCTGCAACAGGCTATTGGCTGCCAATGTCACATCACCAGAGCGAGCCCCCTGAGCGGCAAAGAAAAAGAGGGCGAACATCAAGGCGGCCGAGCGAATGAGAATATCGCCATTCAGCAACATGGCCTGTGCCAGCCGCGCCCGATCCAGCAGTGCGGCCCTTCGCACCGTGAAGGAAAACCCGACAAGCCGGGCACACAGCAGCAGGCCCACAAGCGCGCCAATAGTCTCCGCCACCAGCGCCCCCAAAGCGGCACCGGCAACGCCGAACCCCGCCCACAGCACCAGATAGGCCGAAAGCCCCATATTCAGCGCATTCATGCCGGCTTGCAGCGCAAGCGCGCGTCCGGTGCGCCCCTGCCCTGTCAGCCAGCCCAGAATGACGTAATTTGCGAGGCTGAAGGGCGCAGCCAGAATGCGGATATGGAAATAATCGGCAACAGCCGCGTTCACATCCGCACTGCCTCCGGCCATCTTCAGCGCCACCAGCAGAATGGGGACCTGCAAGGCGACCATGACAAGGCCCGCACTCGCGGCAATGAAGAGCGCGCGCAACAAAACCGCGCGCCGCTCCATCTCATCATTGCGCCCAACGGCCTGCGCCACCAGCCCCACAGTGCCCATGCGCAGAAAGCCGAACACCCAGAACAGCATGTCGAAAACAACAGCGGCCAGCGCTACGCCACCCAGCAAGGCGGCATCCCCCAGCCGACCAACCACGGCGGCATTGGCGATGCCCAGCAGAGGGGTCGTCAGATGCGCCAGCGTCATCGGCACTGCGATAGCAAGCACCCGGCGGTGTGTGACTCCCCCACGAACGTATTCACGGAAGACTTCAACGCCGGGCGTTGGCAATGCGCAGAATGAGCCACAGGGGAAGCACAATCACTGCACCGAGCAGGAAGTAGCTCCACAGCCGCTCTACAGCATCAAACCCGAAGGAGAACAGGCTGCGCACCAGCCGCTCAAGGCTGGAGAAGATGTTCATCGGGTCCAGCCCCAACGCGGCCAGAATAACCCCCACAACAACCGAAAGTACGATAAGGCGCACCAGCACCCAGGCCGGCGAGCCACCAAAAAAGCGGGTGAGCTGATTATTCTCGGCCATGAGCCATCTCCTGTATCCGGCATGGTCTGGCTGTTTGCCTGCTGCACTGAAAACAGGGAAACACTCCAGTTGCCTGAGTGGACGCATGATCTTCACGCGTACCGGCATCCACGTCGCTCCAGATGCTCTAGAGCATTTGGAGGTGAAAGGGGAAGGCCCCCGAAGAACATGGCCGCTTCGTTCAACACAATGTAACCTCGCAGATATGGGGGTTTATAATGTGCGCCGGCTCAGGCCTCCTGCCCTCTCCGTGATATGGAAGCCCGCGTGACAGGTAAGTTGCTCACCTGCCCTGCCTTCGCCTGCGACATTGGCGGGCCTTTCCTGTGCAGGGGCATCACGCTAGACCATCTCCAGCCAGATTGATCCTGTGCCCTGCGGGAGAGCACATGAACGGGACGCACGCTTGAACACATACGAATTCATCTTTGCCATTTGGGCGCTGCTGCTCACGCCCGGCCCCACGAATACGCTGCTGGCCCTTTCGGGTGCCGGTGTGGGGCTGAAACGCTCCTTGCCACTGATCCCGGCTGAGGTTGCAGCCTATCTGCTCGTCACCGTGCCTTTGGCTGTGGCGGGCGCGGAACTGCTGGCCCAATGGCCGGAGATGGCGCGACTGGTGAAGTTTGCAGCCGCAGCATGGGTCGCGTTTCTGGCCGTGAAACTGTGGCGGGTGAATACATCCGGCGCTGTGGCAGGTACGGTTACGCCACGCCGCATTTTTGTCACCACGCTCCTCAACCCCAAGGCCCTCATCATAGGCATAACGTTACTGCCGCAGCAAAACCTCAATGTGTTCAGCCTCCATGTGGCGCTGTTTGCCGCCTCCATCATTGCTGTCGCCTCCATCTGGGCTGCGGGCGGCGCCATGCTGCGGCGGGGCAAGGATGCCTCCCTGCCTCCTGTTCTGCGGCGCGCAGCGGCCTGCTGGCTGGGCATTCTGGCTGCTGCGCTAGTCAGTTCCGGCGTCTCTGCCTGAGTTGATATGGAAGCGCCATTTGCCAGCGCACGACAAAACTGTTAAGCAACGCGCCTTCACAGGACGGCCATGCCGATTCCGCCGCCCGGGCCGAGAGCCCGGAGGTTCCCGCCCGACAGCGCCATGCGCCCTCGGGCGCGTTTTGCGTTGCCTTCCGGCTGGTGCGAAGCGTTATGGTGCGTCTTCCGTGAAACCGAAACAGACGGGCAGCCATGTTCGATACCCTTTCAGACCGCCTTGGCGGCATACTCGACAAGCTGAAGCGGCGCGGCGCTCTTACCGAGGCTGACGTTGGCGAAGCCATGCGTGAGGTGCGCCGGGCTCTCATTGAGGCCGACGTGGCGCTGGACGTGGTGCGGGACTTCACCGAGCGGCTGCGCAAGCGCGCCGTGGGTGTTGAGGTCATCAAGTCCGTCACACCCGGCCAGATGGTGGTGAAGCTGGTTCATGACGAACTGGTCGCCACTCTTGGTTCCGATGCCCAGCCGATTGACCTGAACGCCCCTGCTCCGCTGCCCATCCTTATGGTCGGCCTTCAGGGTTCAGGTAAAACCACCTCCACGGCCAAGATTGCCAAGCGGCTGACCGAACGCGGCAAGCGCAAGGTGCTGATGGCCTCGCTCGATACCCGTCGTCCGGCGGCGATGGAGCAGCTCGCCACGCTGGGCCAGCAGGTGGAAGTGGCCACCCTGCCCATCATCGCGGGCCAGAGCGCGGTGCAGATCGCCAAGCGTGCGCTCGATGCCGCCCGCCTTGGTGGTTATGATGTGGTGATGCTCGACACGGCCGGTCGCGTCACGCTTGATGAAGCGCTGATGGCCGAGGTGGCCGAGGTCAAGGCCGTTGCCGGCCCGCACGAAGTGCTGCTGGTGGCGGACAGCCTCACCGGTCAGGATGCGGTAAACACTGCCAAGGCGTTCGATGAGCGCGTTGGACTCACCGGCATTGTGCTCACCCGCGCAGATGGTGACGGGCGCGGCGGTGCGGCTCTCTCCATGCGTGCGGTTACCGGCAAGCCGATCAAGCTGCTCGGCACCGGCGAAAAGATGGATGCGCTGGAGGATTTTGATCCCCAGCGTGTTGCCGGTCGCATTCTTGGCATGGGCGACGTGGTTGCCCTTGTTGAGAAGGCCGCTGAAAATCTCGATATCGAAAAGGCCAAGCGCACCGCCGAGAAGATGCGCAAGGGCGCATTCGATCTTGAAGACCTGCGCGACCAGCTTTTGCAGATGCAGAAAATGGGTGGCCTTGGCGGGCTGATGGGCATGCTGCCGGGTGTGGCCAAGGTGAAAAACCAGATCGCCTCTGCAAACCTTGATGACAAGGTGTTCAAGCGTCAGGTCGCCGTCATCAATTCCATGACACCGAAAGAGCGTGCAAACCCCAAGCTGCTGGATGCTTCGCGCAAGCGCCGCATTGCGGCCGGTGCCGGCGCCAAGGTGGAAGAAATCAACCGCCTGCTGAAAATGCATCGCCAGATGGCGGATGTGATGAAGGCCATGGGCGGCAAGGCGGGCAAGCGCGGGCCTCTGGCCGGCCTTGCCAATATGATGGGCTTCAAGGGCGGCGCGCCCTCGCCTGAAATGTTGCAGGACATGGCCGATAAAATGGGCGGTCCCGGCGGCATGCCTCCCGGTGGCGGCCTGCCCCCCAACTTTCCCGGCCTGCCCGGCGGTGGGCTTCCTTCCAAGTTTCCAGGCGGCCTTCCGGGCCTGCCGAAGGGCTTCCCCGGTCTGGGCGGCCCCGGAAAGAAAAAATAAGGCTGGCTGTCTCGCCGGCTTTTCGAAACCCTCTTATTCAAGACATTGAAACAAAGGAAAAATCCGATGTCCCTGAAGATCCGTCTTTCCCGCGGTGGCTCCAAGAAGCGTCCTTACTACCGTATCGTTGTGGCTGATGCCCGCGCCCCGCGCGATGGCCGCTTCATCGACCGTCTCGGCTCCTTCAACCCGCTGCTGGCCAAGGACGCCGAGAACCGCGTTGTTCTGGACGTTGAGAAGGCCAAGTCCTGGCTCGAAAAGGGCGCACAGCCGACCGACCGCGTGGCTCGTTTCCTCGATGCAGCTGGCCTGCTGAAGCGCGATGCCCGCAACAACCCGAACAAGGGTGAGCCCGGCGACAAGGCCAAGGAGCGCGCGAAGGAAAAGGCCGAGAAGGCTGCTGCCGCTGCTGCTCCGGCTGAAGACGCTTCTGCCGAGTGATCCCTCCCGGCCCTGACGGGCTGGCCCAGGAATGAGACAGCCGCGGTTGCGCATGCACCGCGGCTTTTTCATAAGCAAGCCTCAAGGCACACAGAACACGACTGAAAACACACTGCTATCCAACCCCATGATGTCTTCTACCATACAGACAGAGTAGCGGATCAACAGATCAGCGAAGAACAGGGCCTGCACCAATGGAGTTCACCAACCATCTGGACGCCTCCACACTCTTCATGGTCAATGCTGTCTCTTTATCCGTATTTGCGGTGACCTACCTGTTTGCCTGGTGCGGGCAGAGCAACCGGACCTACTGGGCCAATCTGTCTGTTTCCAATGTGCTGTTTGCCATTGCGTTCATCATGTTCTCCCTGCGGATAAACGCCAGCAATACAGACCTCCTTCTGCCAAACTGCATTCTGGTTATTGGCCTTGGGTTGCGCTGGCAGGCTGTCCGCGTGTTCTTCAAGCACAAGCCATCCTATATTCTGCCCATTTTACTGACAATTCTGGTCTTCGCCCTTCTTTCTCTGGAAAGCATTCTTGGGACAGCCATTGTTTTTGGCGGTGTCAATGTTGCCATTGCGCTCCAGATTCTGGCCATCATACACACCCTCATCTCAGAGCGTTCGCAACCCCTGCCCTCACGCTGGGGGCTGGCTGCGGCCTATGCCATCATCCTTGTCTCCTCAACGCTTCGCATTGCGCAGGGCTGGATACTGGAACAGGGCATGAGCAGCCTGTTGCCGGCTGATGTTTTCCTGCACATCCACCTGTTTGCAGCCGCCATTCATATTGTCGCCTCGGGCGCATTCTCCCTTTCCATGGCCTATGAACAGGGAACGCTTGAACTGCGACAGATGGCATTGCGCGATGTGCTGACCGGCCTGCCCAACCGGCTGGGACTGGAGCACAGGCTGAAGAGCAACTTCAAGTCCGGTTTCGCCGGGTGCGCCGTCTTTCTCATCGACATCGACAAGTTCAAGCAGATCAACGATACCCACGGCCATGCCATGGGAGACCATATCATTCACCAGTGCGGTCAGATTATCAGCCGGCATCTGCGGGAGCATGACTTTGTGGCGCGTATTGGCGGGGAGGAGTTTCTCGCCATCATCGCCCACACGCCTCCCCTTCAGGCGGCACAGATTGCTGAACATATCCGTCAGGCTGTCGAGAGTGAATATATAATGGCAGGCGATGCAGAGGTACATTTTACCGTAAGCGTGGGAATCGCCTACACTGAGTCCCCGGACTCCACATTTACAGACCTGATGGCACAGGCTGACCATCAGCTTTACAAAGCAAAAGGAGAGGGAAGGAACCGCGTATACGCAAACATGTATACATGAATAGTTTCAACCTCCCCTGCGTTTCATTTCTGCCCATCTTGTAAATTCCAAACATGTCTTAATATCCGCCATTTTGAAACAGCATGCCCAAAACAGGGAATACATCCGCTTTTCCCATCCTCAGTGATCTGGAGCCTCGTATGTCCGAAACTGTGAACTTCTCGTTCGCCAAGCTTTCCGCTGCCCCCAAAGGGGTACTGATCGTACTCACTGACGAGTCTCTGGCCTTTGGCTCCACCACCCAGAAGGTCCTGAAGCCAGCCGATGCCGCCATCACTCGCGCATTTGATGCCGAGCGTTTCAAGGGCAAGGCGTTCACATGCGTTGACATGCTCGCACCTGCCGACCTTCCGGCTCCGCGGCTGGTTGTTGTCAGTGTTGGCAAGGTCGATACGCTGAAGAGTGCGGACTGGGTGAAGCTTGGCGGCGTCATTGCTGGCCGCATCCCGGGCAATGTGAAGGAGGCTTCCATCCTGCTGGAACTGCCGGGCGGCCCGCTCTCGGCAGATGATGCGGCGGAACTGGCCCTTGGCCTGCGCCTGCGCGGCTATGCCTTTGACCGCTACAAGAGCAAGAAGACGGATGAACCGGCCCGGGAAAGCCTCGATATCCACCTGCTTTCCAGCGATGAAACCACTGCACGCACAGCCTGGGCGGCGCGCGAGGCTGTAGCGGATGGCGTGATTTTGGCGCGCGATCTGGTCAACGAGCCACCCAATGTGCTGGACCCGGCAGAGTTTGCCCGTCGCGCCAATACGCGCCTCTCTGCCGTTGGCGTTGAGGTTGAGGTGCTGGACGAGGATGCTCTGGCAGCGCTTGGCATGCGGGCGCTGCTGGCTGTTGGTCAGGGGTCGATCAAGGAAAGCCGCGTCGTGGTCATGCGCTGGAATGGCGGCAAGAAGGACGAGGCTCCGCTGGCCTTCATTGGCAAGGGCGTCACCTTTGATACCGGCGGCATCTCCATCAAGCCCGGTGCCGGCATGGAGGACATGAAGGGCGATATGGGCGGCGCAGCCTGCGTCACCGGCACGCTCTATGCGCTGGCGGCCCGCAAGGCCAAGGTAAACGCCATTGGCGTGATTGGACTGGTGGAAAATATGCCGGACGGTGCAGCGCAACGCCCCGGCGATATCGTCACCTCCATGTCCGGCCAGACCATCGAGATCATCAATACCGATGCGGAAGGCCGCCTCGTGCTGGCCGATATCCTCTGGTATGCAAATGAGACCTTCAAGCCCAAGCTGATGGTCGATTTCGCCACCCTCACCGGGGCCATTCTGGTGGCTCTGGGGCAGGAATATGCTGGCCTGTTCTCCAATGATGATGCGCTGGCCAATGCCCTGTTCGATGCTGGCAACGCCAGCGACGAGAAGGTATGGCGCATGCCACTGGCCCCGGCATATGACAAGATGATCGACAGCAAGTTTGCAGACATGAAGAATACGGGCGGGCGCTTTGGCGGTTCCATTACCGCAGCCCAGTTTCTCCAGCGCTATGTCGGCGAAACCCCTTGGGCGCATGTCGATATTGCCGGCACCGCTATGTCCTCCCCCGCCAGCGAGACCAATCGCAGCTGGGGATCAGGCTGGGGCGTGCGCTTCCTCAACCAGTTCGTGGCAGACCATTACGAAGGCTGAAGCCCTCCGGCCCTGCCGTTGAGGCGACAGGGCGGCACTTCAAGCACTTTCCTTGCGCCATAAACTGTGGCGCAAGGAAATGCGGCCTCATTAAAAAGCCGGGAAACGTCCCAAAAACACTCATCGTCCCAAACGACAGGCTGCGAGGGGCTCACCCCTGCTCGACAGAGACGATGCGATATGTGTGCATGTCCTCATCCTCGCGCACGGAGATATATTCTCCCACCACGAAGGATTCATCGCCAAAGCGATAGCCCGGCTCATCATCATCATCGCCAGAGACATCATAGCGGAAAGCCCAGCTTCCACCGGGACGACGCACCAGATGGCCGACTTCATCCTTGTCACCCGGACGGAACTTCACCACCCGGCAGGTATCACGATGCTCATGCCACAGGTCCGGATCGATTTTGCCATCGTCCCTGAGCGGAAGCGTGAACATGTACCCGAATTCGCGAGAGCCTTCCGGAAAATCCTTCTCACGGGCAAGTTCCATACGAACCTTGTAGAAGCCGCGCGGCAACTGGCTCATTCTCTTCTCCCGGACACAGCGGACACTCCCGGTCCGCGCTGTATTTCATCCAATCCCACGTAAAAATGCGCATATGGCTTTATACGTAAGTCTTTTAGATTATAAGACCTTACAACGCATATGGATAGATGTGAAATTATTAACGCCGAGCCGATTGCGATTTGATATAGCGCAAAGTTCTACACTGAACTTTCTTTGATACTTCCACAAAATATAACATAAGCATGTTTATTGCGCGCAATATCCAAACCGCGCAAGAGGAGAGGCGACAATGGAAGAATCCCCAATTGTTCAGCAGTGGACCCGCATGTGGGGCACCAGCCCGTCATCTGCGACATGGCCAACCAATGGCTTCAAGATGGCCTATTTCGACTGCCCGGTCGCTATTGCGGCCCACTTCCAGTCGTTTCTTGGCCGCCGCGCGCAGGAGCAGATGCAGTTTCTTTCGGACCTCTCGCGCGAACAGAACCCGGCCAATATCCTGACCAAGGAAATGACCTATCTCCAGCAGGCCACACTGGCCTGGAACACCGAGATGATGGAACTGGCAGAACTGCTTCAGAACAAGATGCTCACCAACAGCCCGCTGCAAAACACAAACTGGAATGCGCCAGCGCTCAAGAAAAGCGCATCCTGAGCAGGCTCCGGGAGCCGTCCGTTCAGGGCAGGCTTTTCTGCTGATGGCCTGTCTCCGTAGAGCAACCTGAAACACCAAAGGCCCGTGGTCATACATCCATGGGCTTTTGGAGAATTGAGCGTAGCTGGTTCACAGCCATCAGCAATGGCCCTGTGCGAGACTGCGCCCGTTCAGGAAATGAACTGAAAGCCGCATCTTTTCGGCTCACTGAAACCTGAAAATATCTGGTCGCCGATCAACCAGTCCAAGCAGGTTGTCTGACTCTCCACGGGCAGAAATCAGGAAGCCAGTTCGCAAGCCCGGCATTCAGTTGGCTTTAGGGGCCTTTTTAGAGGCTACACTTTTGCCCTTCACAGCGGCATCGCGGGCCGGAGCGACTTCAGAGGCCACCTCCCCTCCCGGATCGGGGTTCACTGCAGGCACATCCAGCGCTTCCGCAGACTCGCCCTTTGTCTGAGCCGCGTTCTTTTTGGCTTTTGCCTTGCTGCGTGTGGCCGCAAGCTTCTCGTCCCATTTGCGGGCCATGGCTTCCCCGAAAGACAGGATCAGCTGCTTGAGGTCTTCCTCATTTACAGCGGCCGCCGCACTTTCAATGGTGAACCAGAAACCAACCCGCTGCGAACGCTCTGGCCAGCTCTGCAGCTTGCGTTTAACCTTCAGCGGGAAAACCTGCACATCACAGGTCACGGACCGCACACTCAGGCGCTTTTCATAAGTGTACATGCCAAGAGGTTCGCGGGTGATATTCCCGATCAGGCCAGCCTCTTCATAAGCCTCTACGGACGCGGCCTTTGAGGGCGACATCCCCTTCATCGGCCAGCCTTTGGGGATGACCCAGCGCCGTGTCTCACGTGAGGTGATCAGGCGAATCTGGACAGTGCCATCCTGCCGCACGCGATACGGCAATGCAGCATACTGCATCCGCCGACCAGCCTGCGTGCCTTCCACCTGCATACCTGTCCCTTTGGAATCTGTCACTTAATCTCGACTCGACCTCATGCCTGACCCAAATCCACTCCGGTGGGCAAAGCCACCGGAGATTCGTTTAAGCCCTGTTTAGCATGACGCACGCACTGCAAAATATACCCTTTTGCGCCATATCACCGTTAAATGGCTCAGCGTGGCTCAGCTTCGTAAACCAGTACCGCCTGAGCGCTCACATCTACCTCACCGGCCTCTACCGGCACGGAGGAGTCGGCGCTTTCGGCGCGGGCCATCATCGCAACAGGGCGGATGACACCATCATTCATCGCGCGCGGCTCCACAGAGATAACGCGCGTCAGGCGCAGGCCGGCAGCCTCGGCAATCCTTTTGGCTTGGGCAACCGCATTTTCCACGGCAGCAACGCGCGCATCCTCTTCCAGCTTGGAGCGGTCAGACAGCATAAAGGTCAGCCCGGACGCCTCATTGGCACCAGCCCCAACCATCTTGTCCAACAAGCCACCCAGAACAGACAAGTCACGCACACGCACCTGAACAGTATTGCGAACCTCAAAACCAGTCAGGCGTGGCCTCTCGTTTGAACCGGCTTTTGGATAAACATACTGGGGCTGCACCGAGAAGTTGCTCGTGGAAATATCTCGCCCCTCAATACCGGCCTCTTTCACGGCAGCAATAACAGCTGCCACAGACTGGCTGTTTGCCTTGATAGCCTCTGCCGCGGTCTTGGCTGTTGTCACGACGCCAGTGGTGAAGGAGGCCATATCCGGCGTAGCCGAAAGCGTGGCGGCACCGACAACCTTTACTGTAGCAGCCTGCGCGACAGCCGGCGCAAAAGTTGTGACCGCAAGCCCAAGGCCCGCCAGCACGGCCAGGGAACGCAAACGCGATGATGACATCAGAACCGGGAATACGCGCATAAAGGCCTCCTCATGAACTTGAAACCGGCACATCATAGTGAGATCACGGCACCAATGGGGCGTGAAGGCATGACTAGGCTGTGATTGAATAGTCTTCAACGGTTGTTCCACAGGCATAAGGTTGATAGAGCACAGGGTAGATGGAATCGTGTACCAAACACGCACGTCCTACGGGCCTGTAGCTCAACGGTTAGAGCCGACCGCTCATAACGGTCTGGTTGGGGGTTCGAGTCCCTCCGGGCCTACCATTTCCTCATTTATCCAGACTGGAATTGCCGAGGCCTCACTGGCCTTCGGTCATATAAATCCCGTGAACAGACATGGAGAATAGCTGATTAGAATTAAACACCGTAATATCTATTCATATAAAATAAATATAACACAAAATTACAGCATATAAGTTCAGTATATTTCATTTTAATTAAAATTACAACTTCACAATTAATGCAATAATTTCATGAAAACAAGAATATGCAACTGCTTCCTAAAACGAATAAATGTATACAGTGGTTGACTATTTTTGCTTATTGCGTATTTCTTCCGCCACTGTGGCAGTAGCCACCATATAGAGAGGGCATGTCAACATGCTCGCCTTGGCGTGGAACGACCTGTCGTTCAGCGATCAGGCAAGGCCGTGGCAACATCGGATCGGCAACGGACGATCAAAATGTACCGCGGCCAATCTCGGTTGAAAGCATCCGTTCATGTCACCTATTGCTGTGTTTTTCCTGTCCCTCAGCATGTCTGCGGATGCTTTTGCCGTTTCTGTCGGCCGAGGCGCAGCTCTCACCCGGACAAACTTCCGCGAAGCCTTGAAGACCGGGATCATTTTTGGAACCGTTGAGGCCATTACGCCATTTATCGGCTGGCTGGCGGGTATGGCCGCTGCCGGTTGGGTCTCGCAGTTCGATCATTGGCTCGCATTTATCCTGCTGAACGCAGTGGGCATGAGCATGGTTTATTCAGCCTTCAAACCAGAAGAAGACAAGCCCGGCGAAAATATAAAGCCTTCTTTCCTCGTGCTGGTTGCAACAGCGCTTGGCACCAGTATTGATGCCTCGGCGGTCGGAATGTCCCTCTCTTTCATGGGGGTCGAATTACCGGAAATTCTGTGGATTTCTCTGGCGATTGGTTTTGCCACCTGCATCCTGTCCACCATCGGCCTGATCATCGGCAAGGTGATTGGCAACAGGTTTGGAACCGTCGCGGAAGTATGCGCCGGGCTGTTTTTGTGTGTTCTGGGATCAGTGATCCTTTATGAGCATCTGGCCGGATGATTGACTATGTTCCTTTTTTGTTCTTAAAGGGAGCGTCCTTGATCGCAGATGGTTCTGATGTCCGCCTCCCACACCTTTGGCCCATTACGAAGCGTGACGGAGGCTTGCATCCGCAACGTTCTTTGGAGCATGGCCTGTGTCCTGTTTTGGGCAGGCACCATGCTCTCGGCACAGGCGTGTGATGCAGCCGGAGATCTGGAGGCTTCCGTCCCAGTTCGAGTTCTGGCTCCAACAAATGAAGGCCATTTGTTGCTGGAGGATGGTCGCCTCTTCATGCCAAAAGGCATCATTCTGCCATCCCGGCTTTATCCGGAGCCGGAGTTGATTCGGGCATCCGGTGTAGCCATATCCTCGGTTTTTGAAAACAGTGCCCTGCGTCTTACGCAAACCAGCCTTGATCGGCACGGGCATCTGACCGGACACGCCATACTCGACAATCAAGAGGATGCGGTTTTGGCGCTCTTGCGTGAAGGTGCCGGCTATGCACAGACCCTGCCAGCTCCGCGCTCTCGCACGCGCCCGTCAAACAAGGCAAGCCTCTCTTGCAATTCATTGTATAAGGAAGCGGAGGAGAAGGCGCGGCAGGCCAAACGCGGCATCTGGTCCACGCCCGGCGCCGTGATCAAGGCCACAGATGAAACCGCACTGGCGGCCCATGTAGGCCTGCATACCGTAGTTGAAGGCAGGGTTACGGCTACGGGAACAACCCGAGAATGGATTTATCTGAATTTTGGGTCACGCTGGTCAGAGGATTTTACAATTCTGGTCGCCCCGCGCGATTTTGTACCCATCTTTGGAAATGGTCTCGATCCTGCCATGTTGCAGGGCACTGTGATGCGTGTGCGTGGGGTTGTGCGTGAAGAGGGAGGCCCGGCCATCTTCGCGCGTACGGCCGAAGATGTTACATGGGTGACGCGAGCGAACGAGGAGCAAAACGAAAGGTGAGCGAGCTGGTCCATATCGCATGGACACGCTGGCGCGGGATGCTGCGCCTGCGCGATCGCACCCGTGCGTTTGCTTTCATCATGCCCCTGCTGCTGGCCAGCTGTGCCGGCTTCGACATCGATCAGGCCAGTATTCCGCTCACAACGCCAGCGCCTTCTGCTGATTATGCGGAAATGTCTCCCACCCAGCGGCGTGAGCATGAAAAGCTCGTTGCAAGCTATGGGGGAGCCTATAATGACCCGGAACTCAAGGCGCTGATCCAGAAAATGGTGGAGCGGCTCGTTGCGGCCTCCGAGCGCCCCGACCTGAAATACAGGGTCACCGTTCTCAATTCGCCCGCAATCAATGCGTTTGCCTTGCCAGATGGGTCGCTTTACATCACACGCGGTCTGCTGGCGCTGGCCAATGACACATCAGAGCTTTCCTCTGTTCTGGCGCATGAAATGGCGCATGTCATCGCCAGCCACGCCACCATCCGCGAAGGACAGGTCAAACAGGCCGTTCTTGTCAGCCGTGTGATTTCCGATGTGGTGAATGACCCCGATCTTGGAGCGCTGGCCATGCAGAAGAGCAAGCGCACCCTTGCATCCTTCTCGCGTGGGCAGGAACTGGAGGCCGATGCCATTGGCGTTGGCATTGCCGCGCGCGCCGGGTTTGATCCTTATGGTGCCTCCCGCTTCCTGAACGAGATGGGACGCTATGCGGAGTTTCGCGCCTCATCACTCACCAGTGCGAATAATACAAAGCCGGAGATGGACTTCCTATCCTCACATCCGGCCACGCCCGAGCGTATTTCCATCGCCACAGCCAATGCCCGCCACTATGCCGAACCGGAAGCTGGCGAGCGGGATAGGGATGCCTATCTGACAGCTCTGGATGGCATGACTTACGGCGATGACCCGAAGGAAGGATTTGTCCGCGCAAACAAGTTCTTCCATCCAAAACTCGGCTTCACATTCACTGCACCTGCCGGCTTTTCTCTGGAGAACACCTCGCAAGCTGTTCTGGGAGCCAGCCAGTCTGGAAATGAAGCCATGCGGCTTGATGCCGTGCGCGTGCCCATAGAGCAGTCTCTGGGCCAATATCTTGCTTCTGGCTGGATTGACGGGGTGGAGATCAATTCCGTTGAAACATTGAATGTGAACGGCTTCACAGCAGCCACAGCCGTTGCACGCGGGGAACAGTGGTCCTTCCGCATGTTTGCGATCCGCTTCGGTTCGGATGTTTACAGGCTGATTTTTGCAGCGCGGGAGCTCACACCTGAGCTGGACAAATCATTCCGTGAAGCCGCCAGCACATTTCGGCGCGTCTCCTCAGGCGAGGCACAAACGGTCAAGCCCCTGCGCATCCGTATGGTTAAAGTCGGCTTCAGTGATACACCGGAAAAACTTGCCACACGCATGATGGTGCCAGACCGCCAGCAGGAACTGTTCTATATCCTCAATGGCTTGGAACCTGGGGCGAAGCTGAAATATGGCGAGAAGGTCAAGATCATTGCTGAATAGGTGGGATATTCAGGCTCTTGCCTCCAGCGTTTAAGCTGCCCGCGCCCTCATCGCACACGGCCTCACTCACAAGATCGCATTCGGGGACACCATGACCGCCCTTGCCCTGCCCTTTCCCATGATTGATCCGGTATTGGTGCAGATCGGGCCACTGGCTATCCGCTGGTATGCGCTGGCCTATATTGCCGGGCTGGTGCTCGGATGGCTTCTTGGCCGGACACTTCTGGCGCGGCCAGCCCTGTGGGGGGGCACATCCCCCATGAAACCGCAGGATCTGGATGACGCCCTCTTCTGGGCCACGCTCGGCGTCATACTGGGCGGGCGGTTCGGCTATGTCCTGTTCTACAACCTGCCCTTCTTTCTGGAAAATCCGGCAGAAATCATTGCCGTATGGCATGGTGGCATGTCCTTCCATGGCGGTCTGGCTGGAACGATCATCGCGCTGGTTCTGTTTGCCCGCTCACGCAAAATCCCTGTTTTGTCCATGCTTGATGTGGCCGGTGTTGTTGCACCGCTGGGCCTGTTGTTCGGGCGCATTGCCAATTTCATCAATTCCGAGCTTTGGGGCCGGCCAACAGATGTGCCATGGGCATTTGTGTTCCCCAATGGGGGCAATATTCCGCGCCATCCCAGCCAGCTTTATGAAGCCGCTCTCGAAGGCCTTCTTCTGTTTGCCATCATGATGCTGCTGGTGCGCATGGGCGGTTTGCGGCGCCCCGGACTCGCGACCGGCATTTTTGCTATTGGCTATGGTCTTGCGCGCATCATTGTGGAGTTTTATCGCGAACCGGATGCACAGATTGGCTATCTGGCCTTTGGCACAACCATGGGCATGTGGCTGTCCGTTCCTCTCATTCTGGTCGGGCTCGCCTTTCTGGCCACGGCCCTCTCCCGCGCACCTGTCAGCGGAAAGACAGAGCCATGAGCACCACTCTTCCGGAAAACAATACTCCCCTTCTGAAGATAATCCGCAGCCAGATTCTGGCTGAAGGACCAATGCCGGTCAGTCGGTATATGGGCCTGTGTCTGGGGCATCCGCGCCACGGATATTATGTGACCCGTGACCCGCTGGGTGCAAAGGGCGACTTCACCACAGCCCCGGAAATCAGCCAGATGTTTGGCGAACTGCTGGGTCTGTGGGCCGTTGCCATGTGGCAGCAGATGGGGTCTCCATCCGCTTTCCGGCTGGTTGAGTTGGGGCCGGGACGCGGAACCCTGATGGCCGACGCGCTGCGGGCAGCGCGCTTGATGCCTGCCTTCATCTCCGCGGCCAGAGTTCACATGGTGGAAACCAGCCCTGTCTTGCGCAAGGCGCAGCGTCGCGCGCTCAAGGGCTGCGGTGCCGAAGTCAGTTGGCATGACCGGATCGAGGATGTGCCGGATGGGCCCGCCATTGTGCTGGCCAATGAGTTTTTCGACGCCCTGCCCGTGGATCAGTATGTCTTCACCACAAGTGGCTGGCATGAAAAACGTATCGGTCTGGATGAAGATGGTGCGCTCGTTTTCGGGCTGGATGCCGCGCCCTCACCTCTTGCGGCGGCCTTTGCCGCCCATCTGCCGCCCCCTGCTGAAAATGCGGTGCTCGAACGCATGGAACCGGGCCCGGCCCGCGCGCTATGTACCCGGCTGATGCAACAGGGCGGAGCAGCCCTGATTGTCGATTATGGCCATGGCGGAGGCTATGGAGATACGCTTCAGGCCCTGCACAATCACAGCTTTGTCTCACCCTTGGCCAGTCCCGGCATGGTGGATCTGACAGCGCATGTGGATTTCGCCCTGCTGGCACGGATTGGTGCCGCAGCCGGGCTCATTCCATATGGCCTTTTGGGGCAAGGCGAGTTTCTCATCCGGCTTGGTCTTGGCCAGCGCACACAGGCCTTGATGAAGGGCAAGGAGGAAGCTGAACGCGAAGCCATAGCTGCGGCAGCCACGCGCCTAGCCGGCACGGGCCAGGAGCATATGGGCAAGCTGTTCAAGGTTCTGGTGCTGGCCCACCCTGCCCTTGCCGCACCGCCTGCCTTTGACACGACAGAACGCATTCCCGCCTGATTCACCCGCAAGAGCAACCGGCCCCGAACCCAAGGATAGAGCGGACATGAGCAGCCAGATGAAGATCGAAGCCCCCTCTCTCTCCGGTCTGCCCGGTATTCGCCATGCCTTTTTCACCCGGCAAGGCGGCGTTTCTACCGGTGTTTATGGCACCCTCAATGGCGGCCACGGCTCCAATGATGCCCCCGAAGCCGTGCGCGAGAACCGCGCGCGCATGGCGCAATCCCTCGGTCTCCAGCCAGAGCATTTGCTGGCCTGCTGGCAGGTGCATTCGCCTGATGTCATTCTGGCCACAACGCCATGGAAGCGTGAGAATGCCCCAAAGGCTGATGCCATTGTCACCACTGTGCCCGGTCTCGGGGCGGGGATTTCCATGGCGGACTGCGGGCCGGTTCTGTTTGCAGATGCTGAGGCGCGGGTTGTGGGCGCGGCTCATGCCGGATGGAGAGGCGCATTTGGCGGCGTTCTGGCCTCAACCGTGGCGCAGATGGAGGCGCAGGGTGCGCAACGGCAGAATATCCGCGCCGTGATAGGCCCCCTCATTCGCCAGCCGAACTATGAGGTCAGCGATGATTTTCGGGCACGCTTCCTGATGGAGGACACTGGGTTTGCCCGTTTCTTTGCAGAAACAGAAAAGCCCGGACATGCCCTGTTTGACCTGCCCGGCTTCATTGCATTCAGGCTGGAACAGGCGGCCGTTGGTTTTATTGAAGATCTTGGTCTGGATACCTACTCAAACCCTGACCTGTTTTACTCTTACCGCCGCATGACCCATCAGGGCGAAACGGATTATGGCCGCCTGATTGCCGCAATTACACTGACAGACTGAAGCAGTCAGGCGGGGTATGACCCCGCCTGACATCTCACCTTTGGGGGAAGTTCGGCCTTGAGCGATGCTGCGGGCCGGGTCCACCTTGTGGTGGCCGCGCCTGCATGCGCTGATGCATCTGCTGTGGGCGCGAATGCTGCTGCATCTGCCTTTGCTGCATGTGCATCTGGCGCTGTTGCTGGAACTGCCGCTGCTGTTGCGGATTTGGGCGGTTCATCTGGCCCGGACGCATCTGCTGGCCGCCCGGACGATTGGGCTGAATGCCGGGCCGGTTCGGTTGCGGCCGCATTTGCGGGCCACCCGGACGCGGCGGCTGTGGACGCTGAAAGTTCGGACGCGGTGCATCCGGGTTCGGGCGCTGTGGACGGTTCAACTCAGGCCGCTGAGGACGCACCGGTCGATGCATGCCCGCTCCACCCGGACGATCAGGGCGCGGACGCACACCACCCGGAGGCGGAACAACACCCGGACGGCCCGGAAGGTCAGGACGCGGACGCACACCGCCCGGAGGCGGAACAACGCCCGGACGACCCGGAAGGTCAGGGCGCGGACGCACACCGCCCGGAGGTGGCACAACGCCCGGACGGCCCGGAAGGTCAGGACGCGGACGCACACCACCCGGAGGCGGAACAACGCCCGGACGACCCGGAAAATCAGGGCGCGGACGCACACCACCCGGAGGCGGAACAACGCCCGGACGGCCCGGAAGATCAGGACGCGGACGCACACCGCCCGGAGGCGGAATAACGCCCGGACGACCCGGAAAATCAGGACGCGGACGCACACCGCCCGGAGGCGGAACAACGCCCGGGCGGCCCGGAAAATCAGGACGCGGACGCACACCACCCGGAGGCGGAATAACGCCCGGACGACCCGGAAGGTCAGGGCGCGGACGCACGCCGCCCGGAGGCATCACACCGGGGGGCAAAGGACGCACCGGACCACCCGGCGGGCGCAAACCCGGAGGCAATGGTGCTGGCCCCGGACGCAGGGGCGGCCTCATGCCCGGCGGCAGCGGCGCAGGTCCCGGCGGACGCCAGTTTGGTGGAGGATTTGGTCGCCCATGTCCCCAGCCCGGCCCCGGTCCCCACCCGGGTCCAGGTCCAGGTCCCCATCCCGGTCCCGGCCTTGGACCGGGTCCCCAGCCTCCACCCCAGCCCGGCCCCCATTGCGGCGGCGGCGGGCGGTTCCACATTGGCGGCGGCACCCACATCGAACCCCATGGTCGATTATTCCAGCCCCAGCGGTTGTTCCAGGAGGAACCAACTAGTGCTGCGGTTCCAAAAACCAGAGCACCGGCTGCCAGCGTGTTGAAAACAGAGGAGGAGTCGTAGGTCGGCACATAAATCCGCTCGGGATTGGCTGGCGCGATATAGATGGTTTCGCGCCCCTCGCTCTGCCGGGTGGTCACCTTCTGCTGTGGCGTGGACTTGAGGTTGCCGACCTTCTGGGCCTTGGCCCGCAGCAACTGGATAGCGGTCGAAACATCCTCGGGCTGGGACTGGAAGGCAAAGTTCAGTGCCTCGGTCCACTCAATATTCTCACTCAGCAGTTTCACCACTTCAGGAAAGCGTGTCAGCGCCTGCACCGGAGCTTCCCATGGCTTGTCATCCACGGCCTTGAAGTTCTGCTTCTTCACAGCTTGAGGGTTGTCCTGAATCCATTTGAAAGCTTCAAGCAACTGGCTGGGAAAAGCTGTTGCCGGAAACATCACGGCCAGCAGCGGATCTGGATACAGGGCAACCGGGCCCAGCAGATATTCCAGTTCACCCAAAGTGAACAACTCCACCTCTGGGGCCTGCGCCTGCGGCACCTTTGGCAGTTCACGCTCCTCCGATGCCAGAACAGCATTGGCTGGCGCGGGGACGGCTGGAACAACCGAGGCTGGCGCTTCAGCCGCCGCGTCCTTGTCCTGCGGGACAATCAGGGCCGGCTTTTCGGTTTGCCCCAACCTTGGGGTCTGGCCCATGGCAGGCGTAAATGTGCTGGACCAGCCGAAGACGGCTGCAACCGCGAGGCAAGACCAGCCATTACGGAACCGCCCGGTGAACCCTCTCGCCAAACCAGCAGACCGCTTTTTCATCCAGAATGGCGCATCCATGGTCTTCTCCCGAAAAATCCGCACAATGTGCGGAACCGGTTGCGGGACGAACTCGCGACCTTGCGAATTCGATACCTTTGAACGGTGGCGTGCAAGAGGCTTCAAGCGAACCCTTGCACGCCACAAACTGAAGCTGCCCGGAAGCGCCAGAGCAGCGGAACTACAGTCCCTTGCGGGCATTGGCCCTTCGGGCGGCGGCGGCCCCAAAGGCGGCCAGAAGGCGCGCGCTCTGCGGAGAAAGATCCGGCCTGTATTCCGGGTGCCACTGCACCCCCACCGCAAAAGGATGGTCGCGCAACATCACCGCTTCCGGGGTCCCGTCCGGTGCATCCACTTCCACGGAAAGACCTGGCGCAATCACATCCAGCCCCTGATAATGCAGCGAATTGACCTCAAAATGCTGTGCGCCGAACACATCGGCAAGCGGGGAGCCTGCACGCACGCGCACTTCATGTTCGGGGCCATAGCGCCGCTCATAGGGCGCCTCTTCCGGCGAATGATGCGCGATACGTCCCGGCACCTGTGCCAGCCGGGGATGCAGCGTTCCACCCAGCGCCACATTCAGTTCCTGATACCCCCGGCAGATGAACAGGGCCGGCACCTGTCGTGCCACCACTTCCCGGATGATGGCCAGCGCAAAGTCATCCCGGCTTTCATCAAACGGCCCCGGTGCGTCTGCTGGCCCGCTCCAGTGGCGCGGATGCACATTTGAAGGGCTGCCGGAGAAAACGAACCCGTCCATCCGGTCAATCAGCGCATCCAGTTCATCGCGACCGAGCACGGGCAGAGCCAGCACCGGAAGGCACCCGGAAAAGTCATGCACGGCACGTGCATATTTCTCACCCAACGCGAAAGCGGGCAGTTCCCCGCCTTCCGTCAGTTCTCCGCTTTCAGTTCTGTCCCCAATCATCGCAACCAGTGGCTTCAGGCCCATGGTGCAATTCTCCCTTGCCCGAAATCTGTACCCGCCCCGGCGGGACTGTCAGCACAAATCGTGTCTTCATCCTCTAGACCGGAATGCGCAAGGTTGCACGCAGCCCCCCCAGCGGACTTTCCCCCAGCAACACATCCCCGCCATGCGTGCGGGCAATATCGCGCGCGATGGAAAGGCCAAGACCGGAACCGCCCTTGTCCTGATTGCGGGCATCATCCAGACGCAGGAAAGGACGGAACACATCCTCGCGTTTATCCTCCGGGATTCCCGGCCCGTCATCATCCACATGGATGATGAGCCAGCGCGCATCGCGTGCTCCGGAGATATCCACCCTGTGCGCGTGGCGGACCGCATTGTTCACCAGATTTGCGAGGCAGCGACGGATCTGCTCGCCCTTCACCTCCACCAGCGGCGGCCCCATGAATGAGCCGTGGGAGATTGCGCCATCACGTTCCGCATTCTGGCGCAGTTCATCCACCACCTGCCCCATATCGGTCAGGACCACCTGCTCCCCGGTATCGCCGCGTGCGAAGGCGAGATAGGCCTCCAGCATGCCCTGCAACTCATCCACATCCCGCTTGAGGGCTTCTGTCTCCTCCCCTTCGGGCAGGAAGGCCAGCTCCAGCTTGAAGCGGGTCAAAATGGTGCGCATATCGTGGGAAACACCGGCCAGCATGGTGGTGCGCTGTTCCATCTGCCGCTCAATGCGCCGTTTCATCTCCAGAAAGGCAACCGCTGCCCGACGCACCTCACGCGCCCCGCGCGGGCGGAAATTCTCCACATCACGGCCCTTGCCGAAGGCCTCGGCCGCATCAGCAAGATTTTCAATCGGCCGGATCTGGTTGCGCAGGAAAAGAATGGCGACCGTGAGCAGCACCAGAGAGGTACCCACCATCCACAGCAGGAAAATATGGGAGTTTGAGGCATAGGCGATATTGCGCTGTGCAAAGATGCGCAACTCTGCCCCCTTCATCTGCACCCGCACCTCAATCAGGTTGGAGCGCCCCACCGTATCAATCCAGAAGGGCTGGCTGACCCGTTTGCCGATTTCGCGCGAAAGAGCGGTATCCAGAACCGAGAAAAACGGTTTCGGACCGGAAGGCGGCAAGGCACCGGCGGGCAGAACCGCAACATTCAGCTGGAGCTTTTGCCAGGCAATCCGCCGCAAATCCTCATAATCATCCTGCTTGGGCAAGAGCGGGAACAGTTCCACAATGGCTGCAATATCCTGCGCCACCGCGGCTGAAAGGCGATGGGTCACCACATTATAGTGACGCTCCATGAACACGAAGGCCACCACAGACTGCAACAGCACCATGGGCGTGATGATGATGAGCAGGGAGCGCGGATACAGCCCCTTTGGGGTCACCCGGTTGAACCAGGCCCCGATATGGCTGTTGGCCCGCTGAAGACGCGTCCACAGCCGTTGCAGGCCCGTATGCGCAGAACCGGATGAATGCGAGTTGCCGCTCAAGGGCTCACCACAAGCCGATAGCCAATGCCCCGCACGGTTTGCAGATAGATCGGGTTGGCCGGGTCCTTCTCAAGCTTGCGACGCAGGCGATTCACCTGCACATCCACCGCCCGCTCACTTGTTGCCCCGTCTGCGCCACCGGCCAGCGCAAGGCGCGGCACGGTTTCTCCCGGCTCATCAGCCAGAGTGCGCAGCATGTCCCGCTCACGTTCTGTCAGCCGCACCATTTCACCATCGCGGGAAAGTTCTCCGCGTTCCAGATGGAAGGTGAAGTCCCCAAAACGCACGCTTTCAATGGCTTTTTGCGGCGGAGGCAAAGCACGCTTGAGAATGGAGCCGATGCGCAGCAACAGTTCACGCGGCTCAAACGGCTTGGCCAGATAATCATCTACCCCGGCCTCAAGCCCGCTGATACGGTCCTCCGTATCAGCGCGGGCCGTCAGCATCAAAATGGGCACGCTTGAGGTCTCGCGCAGGGAACGGGCCAGCTCCAGCCCGCTTTCGCCCGGCATCATCACATCCAGCACCAGCAGGTCGAAGGTCAGCCCTTCCAGCCGCCCGCGCGCCTCGGCGGCAGAAGCGGCGGTCGTGACCCGATAACCGTTCTCGATCAGCAGCCGTGAGAGCAGGGAGCGGATACGGTTGTCATCATCCACCACCAGCAGATGCGAGGCCTCATCCGACAGAAAGACCGGCTTGCGCGGGGGAGCATCAGACATGGAAAGCTCCATGTGCTGAAACCGTTTTCAGAAGGGTGGGATGCAACAGCCTCATCTTGTCTCTCCGGCCCCCTCACACGCCCGGCGGCTCTTGTCCGCCTTTTGAATCAGTCGCTCCACTTCATCACGATCATCGGGATCAATCATGGTGAGAAGAAAGCGATGCACCGTTTCCTGCGCACCCGGCCCGCAGGCATCCAGCGCACGGGCAATGCGGCGGCTCTGGATACCGACAAAATCACGGGCAAGCTGTTGTGCCTTCGAGGTGGGATAAAGCAGGCGCTGGCGGCGATCCACCTCCCCCGCCCGGCTTTCCACGAACCCCTCATTCACCAGTTCGCGCAGCACCCGCCCCAGACTCTGCTTGGTGATTTGCAGAATCTCCAGCAGGTCCGCCACGCGCATGCCGGGGTGGCGGTTGACGAAGTGGATGACCCGGTGATGCGCCCGGCCAAAGCCGATGGGCGCGAGAATCTCGTCCGGGTCACCCACAAAATCGCGATAGGCAAAGAACAGGAGTTCAACGAGATCCACGAGAGGGACGCCATCGCGCACCTCCCCCAAAGACTCACCATCATCGGGCAGTGCCGTCGTGACGGCAGAAATTATGTCAGCCATATTGACTTTTTCAGTGCGAACGTTACCTAAAGAGCCAAGCTCACGAAATGATCGGTCGCCACAAGCTAAATGTGAGACACATCATTTCGCGAACTTGCCAGCCTGAAATACTGGCGTGAAGATAGCCTCATGCCGCCTGCGAGGAAAGCGCTGGCGACAGGGTACCGCACTTCACGTGCGGTCCTGTAACGGAGTTTAGGAATTATGAGCGCAGCAGCACTTCCCTTCGATCAGCGTGACGGCTGGATCTGGTATGATGGTGAGTTCGTGGCATGGCGGGAGGCCAAGTTGCACGTGCTCTCTCATGGCCTGCATTACGGCAGCTCCGTGTTTGAGGGTGAACGCGCTTATGGCGGCGAGATCTTCAAGTCCCGGCAGCATGCCGAGCGTCTGCTGAAATCCGCTGACTATCTCGATTTCAAGATCCCCTTTACGGTGGAAGAGATTGTCGCGGCTAAGCAGGCCACGCTTGAGAAGAACAATCTGGTGGACGCCTATATCCGCCCCATCGCATGGCGTGGTAGCGAGGCCATGGGTGTTGCGGCACAGGGCAACTCCATCCATCTGGCCATCGCCGTGTGGCAGTGGCCGAGCTATTTCGACCCCGAGCAGCGCCTCAAGGGCCTGAAGCTTGATCTGGCGGAGTATCGCCGTCCTGATCCGGCCACCATTCCCTGCCGCGCCAAGGCTGCCGGCCTGTACATGATCTGCACCATCTCCAAGCACCGCGCCGAGAACAAGGGCTTTGCGGATGCGATGATGCTGGATTATCGCGGCTATGTGGCTGAATGCACGGGCGCGAACATCTTCTTCGTGAAGGATGGCGCGATCCACACCCCTACCCCGGACTGCTTCCTCGATGGCATCACCCGCCAGACCGTGGTGGAACTCGCCAAGCGTCAGGGCATTGAGGTGATCGAGCGTCACATTCTGCCGGAGGAGGTTTCCGGCTTCACCGAATGCTTCGTGACCGGCACCGCTGCGGAAGTGACCCCGGTTGGTTCGATTGCCGACTGGACCTTCACCCCCGGCGCCATCACCCACCAGCTCATGGATGCCTATGCGGTGGAAGTGCAGCCGAAGAAGCAGGCGGCCTGATCTGGCCAACCGTGCTTGCATGCGCGGTGCCTGAAATTAAAAAAGCCGGTCGGGTGCGCCCCGACCGGCTTTTTTCATATTGGGTCCAGCCTGAAATCAGCCCTGCGCCTCAAACGCACTCACGAATGCCGCCACACGCCGGTCCACCCGGATGTCATTGGGGCGAATGGCGCGAACCAGCGAAAGCCCTTCCAGTGAGCGCGCGCGGGAAAGCGCCACATAGGCCTGCCCCGGCGCAAAGGCACCTTCGCCAAAGTCGATCCGCACATCCTCAAGCGTCAGCCCCTGCGATTTGTGCATGGTCAGCGCCCAGGCATAGGCCAGCGGAAGCTGGGTGTAGGTGCCGACCACCTTGGCCTCGATACGCCCGGTATTTTCATCCCAGCCATAGCGCACCCGCTCCCAGGTGAAGGATTCCATATCCACGGTGGGGCCATCATCCAGCTTCACGCGGGCGCTGTCGGTATCCATGCCCACCACCGTGCCCACAGAGCCATTGACCCAGCGCCGGGCCGGATCATTGCGCAGCGCCATCACCCGCGCGCCGCGCTTGAGCACCAGCTTTTCCGGCACGGGGAGACGATCCCCCTCAAGGCCAAACTCGCCTTCCAGATTGCCGTCAAAAGCACGTCCGCCTTCGTCCAGCGCCGCAATCCCGCGGGCATTATAGGCATCGGCCCGTGCATTGGTGGGGGTGAGCAGTACCGGGAGCACACCGGGGCGATGCGGCCGCACGCAGGCGGCATTCAGCATCTCCAGCGCCTCACGCACGCCCCGCCCGCGCCGGATCGCATCCAGCGTGAAAATGAAGGCATGGTCGCTCTGGCGATGGACATGGGTGAAGGGCACATGCGTCAGCGGCACATTCTGCATGGGCAGCAGGCTGTCCATATTCGCCTGTTCGCCGTCCCACTCCTGCACGCCAATGCCGGCCTCATCGCCCAGCGCGCTGCGCAGGGCATTGCGCAGCACCTTGGCATGGAAGGCGAAGGGGCCTTCATAGCCCATGCGGGCCAGCATTTCCTGCTCGGCCAGCGGCACCACCGGCGGCAGTTGCAGGAAGTCTCCCACCAGCACCATCTGCACCCCGCCAAAGGGGGCCGGATTCTCGCGGGCGATGCGCAGGGAAATATCCACCGCATCCAGCAGATCGGCCCGCACCATGGAGATTTCGTCAATCACCACCCGGTCGAGCTTTTTCAGCAAACGCCGTACCTGCACGCGCGGGCGCACCTCATCGGGGTTCATCAGGCGCGGGGGAATGCCAAAAAAGGAATGGATGGTTTGCCCACCCACCTGCAGGGCTGCAACGCCGGTGGGGGCGAGGAAGACCTGACGCCCCCCGCCCTTGCGACGTAGATTCTGCAAAAAGGTGGTCTTGCCCGTGCCTGCACCACCCAACACCATCAGCAGGGGCGCACGCGCCTTGATCGCCTCAAGGGCGCGGGCGGAGGCATCATCCCCTTCGATGATGACAGGTGGCTGGCTGTTACTCACGAGAGCAGGCCGCCTTCACGCGCCAGATCCAGCAGGTTACGCTGGGGGCGGGCACCAAGCTGGGAGATGATCTCACCCGCCGCCATTGCGCCCAGACGCAGGCATTCTGTCGGCTCCAGCCCGGTGGTGTAGCCGGCAAGGAAGCCGGCGGCGAACAGGTCACCCGCGCCTGTCGTATCAACAACCTTATGCACCGGATAGGCCGGCACGCGCACAATGCCTTCCGCAGAGATGAAGGATGCGCCCTGCTCGGAGCGGGTCACCACCGCCTCGCAGGCATCCTGCTTCAGCTGGGTGAGCGCGGTATCATAATCAGCGGTTTCATACAGGGACTTCAACTCCGCCTCATTGCAGAACACCAGATCCACCGTGCCGGAGCGGATGAGCTGGTGGAACTCCGCGCGGTAGCGGTCCACACAGAAGGAATCAGACAGCGTCAGTGCCACCTTGCGGTTTGCCTTGTGAGCCACCTTGGCTGCGGCCAGAAAAGCCTCCTTCGCCGCTGGTGGATCCCACAGATAGCCTTCCAGATAGGTGACGCTGGCATTCTCAACCGTTGCGACATCGATATCGCCAATGGTCAGGTCCTGCGCTGCACCAAGGAAGGTGTTCATGGTGCGCTCGCCATCCGGCGTCACCAGAATGAGGCAGCGGGCGGTTGCCGCACCTTCTGCCGCGGCCGGGGTGGAAAAGGCAACGCCAGCCGCGCGGATATCATGGCCGAACACTTTGCCCAGCCCATCGTCCTTCACCTTGCCGATAAAGCCCGCACGTGCGCCAAGCGCCGCAATGCCCACAGCAGTATTGGCCGCCGAGCCACCGGAAACCTCGGTGCCCGAGCCCATGGCCGCGTAAATCTCTTCCGCACGCGCCTCGTCAATCAGCGCCAT
The DNA here is from genome assembly GCA_034676585.1 of Xanthobacter sp. Taxonomy (GTDB): domain Bacteria; phylum Pseudomonadota; class Alphaproteobacteria; order Rhizobiales; family Xanthobacteraceae; genus Xanthobacter. The sequence continues at coordinate 288,460 of JAUCBY010000002.1, forward strand.
GCCGCCCTTGTTCATGCCATGGGTGGCGAGAAAATCATCTTCGGCGCGTGCAAGCACGTCCACAATGGCATTGCCGATAGCCAGAACATCAAGTTTGGGTGCGGACACGAGACAGTCTCCAGATAGCATTGCCGTGTCGGTACCATTGACCTTGCGCCCGATGCAATCCTTGCCCTGTTAACCTTCTGGAAAGATTTTGCCGGCCGGCGGCCCGCCAGCTCCATACAGATGGGCAAAATGCAGGTTATAAAGCGGCTGTTCATCCTCTGGTCTGCGCGTCTCTCCTGCCGACGGCTGCTTGGGATTGAGCCTGAAAAGCTCTTCTGCCCTGATGCAACGCTGCCAATGCAAAACCGGATTTCTGTGAAGGAACGTCACGCGAAGTGATCGCGCAGACCCGGCAAGGAGTGCTAAAGGCCTGAGCAAGGCAACCGGCCTCGTCGCAGACCCCCATGGACAAGACCTGAGGAAGCATGACGCGCAAATATTTCGGAACCGATGGCGTGCGCGGACGCGCCAATTCCACCCTGACGGCAGATATCGCACTGCGTGTCGGTATGGCGGCGGGCCTTGCCTTCAAGCGGGGCGATCACCGTCATCGCGTGGTTATCGGCAAGGATACGCGCCTTTCAGGCTATATGATCGAAAATGCACTGGTCGCAGGTTTCACCTCGATCGGGCTCGATGTGCTCTTGCTGGGGCCAATGCCCACACCGGCCGTTGCCATGCTGACCCGCTCCATGCGTGCGGATCTTGGCGTGATGATCTCTGCCTCGCATAATCCCTATGCTGATAACGGCATCAAGCTGTTCGGCCCGGATGGCTCCAAGCTGTCTGATGATGTTGAGCGCGAGATTGAGGAGCTGGTGGATCAGGACCTCTCCCGCCAGCTGGCCAACCCTTCCGAAATCGGGCGCGTGAAGCGGCTGGAAGGCGTGCATGCCCGCTATATTGAATATGCTAAGGGCACCTTGCCGCGTGATCAGTCGTTTGAAGGCATGCGGGTTGTTCTGGATTGCGCCCATGGCGCCGCCTACCGCGTTGCCCCTGCGGCCCTTTGGGAACTTGGAGCCGATGTTGTGGCCATTGGTGTGGACCCCGATGGCACCAATATCAACCACAAGGTCGGCTCCACCTCGCCGGAAGCCCTCAGCGCGAAGGTCCGCGAAGTGCGGGCCGATATCGGCATTGCCCTTGATGGGGATGCAGACCGCGTGATCCTTACGGATGAGAAGGGCCATATCGTGGATGGCGACCAGCTCATGGCCGTTGTGGCCGAGAGCTTCAAGCTACAGGGCCGCCTGTCTGGCGGGGGCATTGTGGCCACCGTCATGTCCAACCTTGGACTGGAACGCCATCTCGCCCGCAAGGGCATCGGGCTGGAGCGCACGGCGGTGGGTGACCGCTATGTTCTGGAACGCATGAAATCCGGTGGATTCAATGTGGGCGGTGAGCAGTCCGGGCACATCATCTTGTCTGACTTCTCCACCACGGGCGATGGCCTTGTCGCCGCACTTCAGGTGCTGGCCGTTGTCGCCCGCCAGCAAAAGCCGGTTTCAGAGGTTTGCCATCGCTTTGAGCCGATGCCGCAGGTTCTGAAAAATGTGCGCTATGGTGCCATCATGCCACTGGACAATGAAGAGGTCCAGAAAACCATTGCCGAGATGGAAAGCCGTCTTGCGAATAATGGCCGCCTGCTGATCCGCCGCTCCGGCACGGAACCTGTCATTCGCGTGATGGGTGAAGGCGAGGACCGTGATCTGGTGGAGCTGGCGGTTGATGAGGTGATTGAAGCCCTGCAGAAGGTCTCCCTGTAGGAACAGACCCCTTTGCCGGGCGAATAATACTGTTACCTCCATGGCGCGGTGAGCCTTGCTCCCGCGCCTCTTTTTTGAAACCCGCTCTGGCGGTTCAGATCAGCCATGCCACGGCAAGCGGCACCGATATGCAGGCCAGCAGCGTACTGCACATAACGGCACTTGCGGCCTTCTCAGGATGCACCCCGAGATGGCTGGCGATCACGACCGTATTGGCGGCAAGCGGGGTGGAGAGCATCAGGGCCACCACGGCCAGCGTCTCCGGCGGAAGACGGAAGATGTATCCGAACACCCCAATCCCGATGATCGGACAGAGCAGGTGCTTCCAGCCCAGTGCAAAAGCAAGGAATGGCCAGTCCATCTCCAGCTTGCGATACATGGAGAGCGTAATGCCAATCATCATCATGCCCAGCACACTGTAGGTCCCCTTGAAGTTCTCAAGGCCGGACGTGAGGATGGGGCCAAGCTGCACATCGAATGTTTTCAGAACCATGCCCAGAATGGCGGCATAAAGATATGGCAACCGCGCCACCCGCTTCAGGCTTTCACGCGTATTCAGCACACCTCTTGCTGTAATGAAATACCCCACACTGAATTCATAGACCGTCACGCCGATGATAATAAAGACGGCAATGGCAATCTGCTGCCCATCAAACAGCGCAAAAACCAGGGGAAGGCCAAAATATCCTGTATTTCCTGTGCCGCACGTAAAGCCAATCACATTGGCGCGGCCATCACTCCACACTTTGCGGGCCAGAAAATAGGCGCTCGTGCCGGCAATGGTGGACGCCAGAAAAGCCCAGCCCGTATAGGCAAAATAGGACCAGTCTGCCGGGGACTGCATGATGGAAATGAAAATCACGACAGGCGCGATGACATAAATCAGCAGGGCGGCGATGTCCTTGGAACCCAGCTTCAGGATACGCCCGACACCATAACCCAGCCCTGCGATGCCAATCAGGAATGCAACGCGCGCGAATATCTCTAAAGGCATGACATCTCTCTGTGCGCAGCCTGAGGCGGCACCACTCCTGATGCCCGGCCCGGCATGAAGACAATGGAATCATCCTCTCGCAAGGCGCGATTGCTGGAACAGCTTCGTCAATGACGCAAGCAGATTGCGCGCCCCTGCGATATCCTTTTTCGCTCCACACGGTTCAGGAGACATGAAAAGTGCGCCCTGTGCTTAACAGTCCATCAGGGTTAAGCGCCCTTTAAGCCTTCCCGTGCCACGATTCCGGCCAATGAATGATGACGACACGGGCTGTTCGTGATGAGGCGCACCACCGGCATAAGGGCCAGTATTCTGGCAACAGCCATCTTTTTCACTCTCCCTGCCGCCTCTGCGCTGGCAGAAGAGGAGATGCCAGACCTGTTGGGCAAGGAAGGCGACTTCTCCCTTGCGCCACCAGAAGTTGGCGATGAGGACGTGAGAGAGGGATGGTATCTGCGTGCAGGTGGAGGATATATCATCCCGCATGCCAACCGCCTCACTGCGGAGAAGACCCCGCTCGCCAAGGGGGCAGGCTCTTCCGGCTGGTCTGTTGGCGGTGGTCTGGGATACCGGTTTTCAGACTGGGTGCGCATTGAAGCCAGCCTGGACTATCTCGCGCTTGGCCGCTCCGGCCTGCCTTTCGCCGCCTTTGAGACGAGCGCAACCGTAGCGCTGGCCAATCTCTATCTGGATCTGCCCACCATCTATGGCCTCACCCCTTATGTGGGTGGCGGTCTTGGCTTTGCTGAAACACGGCTGGATACCGGCCTGATGCTGCCGGCGCAAAGGAACGACACCCGCTTTGCCTGGTCTCTGGCAGCGGGCGTGTCCTATGCGGTGAATTCACGCTGGAGCGTGGATCTCGGCTATCGCTATATCAGCCTCGGCTCACCTGATTATCCAGGCTTTTTCGAGACGGCGCGAATTGATACGCTGGGCACCCATGAAGTGCGTCTGGCGCTGCGCTATCAGTTCTCTGACTGAGCAGCGCGCCACCGGCAAATCAGTCCTGCGATCCCTTGATCTCGCGGCCCGCCGTCATGGAATAGACCTTCTTGGAAATGAAATACGAAACCGGGATGGCCAGCGCAGCGCCAATAGCCGCGGCGATCGGAATCGCGGTCATGTCCAAAGAGTTCAGTGCAGGCACGATCAGAATGGCCATGATGAGCATGCCCGCGAACGTGACCGACAATATGCTCCATGCGAGCATCCAGATCTGAAACATGATTGTCCGACTCCTGTTTGAGATCATTCTATATATCGTCCCAATACAAAGAAAGCTTGACCTCGATCAAGCCAACAGATGATCCGCCACAGGCGATATGACGCAATCTGCTGACCAAACCCACCCGGAGAACCCATGTCTCAGTTCTGGGATGACCGCTATAATCGCGAAGCCTATCTGTTTGGCGAGGAGCCAAATGCTTTTCTGGCGCGGCAGGCACCTCTGCTGAAAAGCGGCATGCGGGCGCTTTCGATTGCGGATGGCGAGGGGCGCAACGGGGTGTGGCTTGCACGGCAAGGGCTGGATGTACACGCCACTGACAGTTCCGCCATTGCGCAGGACAAGGCCCGCGCCCTTGCCGCGAAGCATGGCGTGACGCTTGAAATCGAGCAGGCCAACCTGCTGGAATGGGCATGGCCCGAGGCGGCCTATGATGTGGTGGTGGGTATTTTCATCCAGTTCATGCCCCCGGATGCCCGCACGCGCATGTTTGCCGGCGTAAAAAAGGCTTTGCGTCCGGGCGGGCTCTTCATTCTGGAGGGCTATGGCCCCAAGCAGCTTGAATACCGCACCGGCGGTCCATCACAAATCGAAAATCTTTATACCGAAGACCTGCTGCGCGAAGCCTTCTCCGATTTCATCATCGAGGAACTGCGCTGCCATGATGCGCAGATTGATGAGGGTGAAGGCCATAGCGGCATGTCTGCCCTGGTGGATCTGGTTGCGCGCAAGCCTTGAGAGAAAACGCCCCGTCCTGTTACCGGGCGGGGCGCAAACACTCACACCGGAGGCGTGAAGCGCAGGGCGATGCCGATGCGGTTCCATGCATTGATGCTGGCAACCGTCACAGTGAGGTGCACCGCCTCCTCTTCTGAAAACTGCTCGCGCAGCCCCTCCCACAACTCGTCGGAAGCAGCATCCCCATCCAGAATGGTGAGCGCCTCGGCATAAGCCAGTGCGGCCTGCTCACGTTCCGTAAAGACGCCTGCATCCGCCCATGCGGCCAGAAGGTCCAGTTTCTCCTGCGGCACGCCGGATTTGCGGGCCAGCCCCAGATGGAACTTCAGGCAGAAGGCGCAGGCATTGATCTGCGACACGCGCAGTTTCACCAGTTCAGTCAGCCCCTTTTCCAGTCCGGAGGCGTCCACGGCCTGTGTCAGGGCCGAAAGGCCCGCATAAATCTCGGGCGCACCATCAACAAATGCCTTGTAACCGGGACGGGACAGGCTCTGCGTCATGTCACTCTCCTGCATGGGGATCAGCCCTCAGCTTTTGAGACGATAGCCGGTGCGGAAGATCCACGCCACCACGCCAAGGCAGATGACGAGGAACAGCAGCGTCATCCCAAAGCTCACACCCATGGAGATGTCCGAGGTGCCAAAGAAGCTCCAGCGGAAACCGGAGACCAGATACACCACCGGATTGAACAGCGAGATGGTGCGCCACACCGGCGGCAGCATATCAATGGAATAGAAGGTGCCGCCAAGGAAGGTGAGCGGCATCACCACCAGCATCGGCACGATCTGCAACCGCTCGAACCCGTCGGCCCAGATGCCGAGGATGAAACCGAAGAGCGAGAAGGTGATGGCGGTGAGCACCAGAAAACCCAGCATGAACACCGGATGCAGGATCTGGAGCGGCACAAAAAATGAGGCGGTACCCAGAATGATAAGCCCCACCACAACAGACTTGGTCGCCGCCGCCCCCACATAACCGGCCACGATCTCGAAAGAGGAGACCGGCGCGGAGAGCACCTCATAAATGGTGCCGGTAAAGCGCGGGAAATAAATGGCGAACGAGGCATTGGCGATGGACTGGGTGAGCAGCGTCATCATCATCAGGCCGGGCACGATGAAAGAGCCGTAAGGCACACCGTCAATATCCTGCATGCGCCCGCCAATGGCCGAGCCAAACACTACAAAATAGAGCGCCGTGGAGAGAACAGGCGAGATGATGCTCTGGCCCACCGTACGCAGGGCGCGCGCCATCTCGAAACGGTAAATGGCGTAAATGGCATGAAGATTCACGACGCAGGCCTCACCAGACTCACGAAAATATCCTCGAGCGAGCTTTGCTCGGTGTGCAGGTCATCAAAAATGATGCCTTCGGCGGAAAGTGTGGCCAGCAGAGCCGCTATGGCCGCGCCCGGAGACTGATCCTCCATGCGGGTGTCATACACATAGGTCAGGGCCTGCCCGCCCTCCTCCAGCTTCATGCCATGCGCCTCAAGGGTGGGCGGAAGGGTGGCGAGCGGGGCAGCAAGATCTATGGTCAGCCGTTTCTGGCCCAGCTTGCGCATCAGCTCCACCTTGTCTTCCACAAGGATAAGCTCGCCGCGCCTTATCACCCCCACCCGGTCGGCCATCTCCTCGGCCTCTTCAATATAATGGGTGGTGAGGATGATGGTGGTGCCCTCCTCGCGAAGCTGGCGCACCAGTTCCCACATATCGCGGCGCAGTTCCACATCCACGCCGGCGGAAGGCTCATCCAGAAACAGCACCTCCGGCTCATGCGCCAGCGCCTTGGCGATGAGCACGCGCCGCTTCATGCCGCCAGAAAGCGTGCGGATTTTCGCGTCCTTCTTCTCCCATAACGAGAGCGCGCGCAGGATCTTCTCGATATAGGCCGGGTTGGCCGGCTTGCCGAACAGGCCGCGCGAAAAGCATGTGGTCGCCCACACGGTTTCGAAGGCATCCGTTGTCAGTTCCTGTGGAACCAGACCGATAAGGCGGCGGGCGGCGCGAAAATCCACCACCGTATCATGCCCGGCGACCACCACCGTACCCTTGGTGGCATTCACCAGCCCGCAGATCACGGAGATAAGTGTGGTCTTGCCCGCACCATTCGGCCCCAGCAGCGCAAATATCTCTCCCTTGTGAATATCGAGAGAGATCTCTTTCAGGGCGTGGTGGCCGGTCTTGTAGGTCTTGGAGAGATTGCGGATGGACAGGACAGGCAACGCGCCAATGGCCAAGTCTGGCACGGTGGAACGGAGGTTGCCCTGCACTGGGGAGGGAGTATCAGTCATGCAGGCAGGCTTACCGCTTTTTGCCATTCGGCAAAAGCCACCTCGCCTTTTGACCTCTCAACCCGCACGCGCATGAGATGGCGACAAAAGAAAAAGCCCCCGCCAGCTGGCAGGGGCTTTCCCATATCCTACAAGGCCGGGATCACGAGCCCTGAATGGCGCTGAGCTGCCAGGGGCCGCGATTGTCACGCACAAAGGTCCACAGTTCCGTGCTCTCGCCCGGCTGCTGGTCGCCCGAGACATACTGCCCGGTGTTGCGATCCACCTTGCGGTCCATGCTGGCGAAGCGAATAGCCACTGTGGCGTATTCCTGCGCACCCTCGCGCCATGCCTCGGCCAGATCGCCCTGAAGCATCTGCACGTCAGACACCTCATTACGTACGCCCTGCTCTGCATTGGTCCGCAGATCATCAGCGAAATAGGCGAAGACCTCATTGGTGGTGTGCTGCTTGAGCGTGCCCTGATCCTCGCGCCCATAGGCAACAAGAATGGTGGAGAGCAGCTTCTCGAAGCTGTCATAGTCCTCAGCAGCAAGGCCGATTTCATCCGGCTTGCTGGAGCGGCGCGGGGCCGCAGCAGCGGAAGGCGCCGGAGCATAGGCAGGTGCAGGTGCGCGCGCAGGGTTCGGCGCAGAGTTGCCGCCATTCATCCCGCCACCCATGGGCCCGCCCATGCCGGCACCGGGGAAACCGCCGCCCATGCGACCCATCGTGTTCGGGCCACCGGCAGCAGCAGGCTGCTGACGACGGAAGAAACGGATGACAAGGAACACCACCAGCGCAAGCAGCGCGCCCTGCACCAGCAGGCCAAGCAGGCCAGCCATGCCACCAAAGCCGCTACCCATGAGCAGGCCAATCAGGCCGCCGATCATCAGGCCACGCATGAGGCCACCGGCCAGACCGCCACCAAACATGGAGGGCCGCGCCTGCTGCTGCGCACCCTGTGCCGCGCGATTCTGCTGGCCGGGCTGGGCCTGAGGTGTGGTGGAGCGCTGGATCGGCGCTGTCTGCGGTGCTGTCGTCGTGGAGGCCGGGGCCTGATAGGTGCGCGAGCCACGGCTTCCGAATGAGCCGCCACGCCGCGCCTCCGCCTGATCCACCGCGACCAGAGTTACCGCGCTGACAATGGCGAACATCGCCAGAAACCACCTGCTGCGTCCCATACCACTCCTCCACATATCGCCATATGAGTCATACTGACCCTACGGCAGTTCTAAAGATATATGGCGCATCACCCCGGCGATTGCGAGGCCAAATTTCAGAAAAAGCCTTTCAGCCGCTTTATGCCGGCTACACAAAGCTGCGCAAACAGGAGCAAAAATGGAAACGGACGCCCGAAGGCGTCCGCTATGGTCTTGCAGTTTCTGGCCGGGAAACCGGAAAGCAGGATCAGTCTTCCTGCTCTTCCTCTTCCGTCTTGCGCGAGCCACCGAGCTTGGCGAACACGGTCTCCAGATCCAGCGAGGACGCGCGACCATGCGGGCGTTCATCCTCATGATCCGCACCCGTGGTGAGATCCGTGGAAAGCAGCGTGCCGCCGCGATCCTCTTCCACCAGCGCGGCCGGACGATCCTTTGCCGAGCGCTGCACTTCCAGATCCAGATCAATCTGGCTGCACAGACCCAGCGTCACCGGATCCATCGGGGTCAGGTGCGGCGAGTTCCAGTGGGTCCGGTCCTTGATGGACTGGATGGTGTTCTTGGTGGTGCCCACGAGGCGGATGACCTGTGCATCCTTCAGCTCGGGATGGCTGCGCAGCAGCCACAAAATGGCATTTGGCCGGTCCTGACGGCGGGAAACCGGAGTATAGCGCGGGCCACGACGCTTTTTCGTCTCCGGCAGGCGCACCTTGGATTCCTGAAGCTTCAGGTGGCGGTTGCTGTCTTTCTCCGCCCGGTCAATTTCATCACGCGAGAGCTGGCCGGAGGAAATGGGGTCCAGCCCCTTGATTCCCTGCGCAACCTCGCCGTCTGCAATCCCCTTCACCTCAAGCGGGTGGAGTTTGCAGAAATCGCCGATCTGCTCGAATGTGAGCGCCGTATTGTCCACCAGCCAGACAGCGGTGGCCTTCGGCATCAAGGGTGTATTCGACATGTCAGCCTCTTAAGGCGCGAAGATGGAGACGCAACGCGTCGCGGATAGGGTGCGGGTTTGCAGCGTCGCCCCCTCCCCGGAGAGCGGACCGCGCAAATCATCGCGATGTCCTGAATGGAACCAGCATAATCACCCTTGCCTTCACATGCAAATGCCCCCTGTGGCCTTTTATGCACCCGCAAGAGCGGGCATTATGTCCCGGCATCGCTTGACATGGGCTGCCTGACAGCGCCATTTGCCCTCATGTCGCAAACGGATACCCGCGCCATGGACGCCGCCAAACCGCCTCTTCGCATTCTTCTGTGCGCCCCTCGCGGCTTTTGCGCCGGCGTGGTGCGCGCCATTGATGCGGTGGAAGAGGCGCTGCGCCGCTATGGCGCGCCCGTTTATGTGCGCCATGAGATCGTGCATAACAAATTCGTGGTGGACAGCCTGAAAAAGAAGGGTGCCATCTTCGTTGAGGAACTGGATGAGGTTCCCGATACCAATGCGCCGGTGATTTTCTCGGCCCATGGTGTGCCCAAATCCGTTCCGGCAGATGCAGCAGAACGCCGCATGTTCGCCATTGATGCCACCTGCCCGCTCGTCACCAAGGTGCATCGCGAGGCGGAGATTCACCATCGCAAGGGCCGGCACCTTCTGCTTATTGGCCATAATGGCCACCCGGAAGTGGTGGGCACCATGGGCCAGCTTCCTCCCGGCACCATCACACTGGTGGAAACCCCGGAAGATGCCCGCACCGTGAACCCGCCCGAATGCGATGATCTGGCCTATGTGACACAGACCACCCTTTCCGTGGATGATACGGCCGAGATGGTAGAAATTCTGCGCGCCCGTTTTCCCAATCTCAGCGCCCCGCACAAGGAAGACATCTGCTACGCCACCACCAACCGGCAGGAGGCCGTGAAGCAGGTGGCCCCGCAGGTGGATGCGATGATTGTTGTGGGCGCGCCCAACTCTTCCAATTCCCAGCGCCTGCGGGAAGCCGCCGAACGGGCGGGATGTGACCGCGCCGTGCTGGTGCAGCGTGCCAGCGAGATTGACTGGACCGTCTTCTCCAATATCACCACCCTTGGCGTCACGGCAGGCGCTTCCGCTCCAGAAGTGCTGGTGGACGAAATTGTCGCTGCCTTTTCCGAGCGTTATGACGCTGTGGTAGAAATTGCCACAACGGCAGAGGAAAAGGTGTTTTTCCCCCTGCCCCGTGCCCTGCGCTCAGACGCAGCGGAGTAAGACATTGGCCGTTTACACCGACCTTTCGGCCACGCAGATTGCCGATTTCATCGCTAATTATGATGTTGGCACCCTCACATCCTTCCATGGCATTGCGGAAGGGGTGGAGAACTCCAATTTCCTGCTTCAGACCACACAGGCCACCTTCATCCTCACGCTTTATGAAAAGCGGGTGGAGCGGAATGACCTGCCCTTTTTTGTGGGGCTGATGCAGCATCTGGCGCAGCATGGCATTTCCTGCCCGCAGCCGGTGGCCACCCGCAGCGGGGCAACGCTGGGCGAACTGGCGGGGCGGCCCGCAGCTATTGTCACCTTCCTGCCCGGCCTTTCCGTGCGCCGCCCAACCACGCACCATTGCGCGGAACTGGGGCGCGGGCTGGCACAACTGCATCTGGCCGGGACTGGTTTCGGCATGCGCCGGGCCAATGCGCTTTCCGTTTCCGGCTGGCGCCCGCTGGTGGAGGCAACGCTTGCACAGGCGGATGATGTCGCTCCCGGCCTCGCCGCAACGCTGACTCAAGATCTCAACCTGCTGGAGCGGAAATGGCCCAAGGAGTTGCCGGAAGGCGTGATCCATGCGGATCTTTTCCCGGACAACGCCTTCTTTTTGAACGATAACCTCTCCGGCATTATCGACTTCTATTTCGCCTGCACCGATTTTCTGGCCTATGATGTCGCAATCTGCCTGAACGCCTGGTGTTTTGAGGCGGATGGCGCGTTCAACATCACCAAGGGCCGCGCGCTTCTGGCAGCCTATCAGGAACTGCGTCCCCTCACGATGGAAGAAGCAGCCGCCCTGCCTGTGCTGGCCCGTGGCGCAGCACTGCGCTTCTTGCTGACGCGACTGGTGGACTGGCTGAATGTACCGCCCGGTGCGCTCGTGCGCCCGAAGGACCCGCTGGAATATCTGCGCAAGCTGCGCTTTCATCAAGCAGTGGACCATGCACGCGATTATGGCCTGAACGCATGAAACAGGTTGAAATCTACACGGATGGTGCCTGCTCCGGTAACCCCGGCCCCGGTGGCTGGGGTGCGCTGCTGCGCTTTGGTGCGCACGAAAAGCCCCTGAATGGCGGCGAGGGCGAAACCACCAACAACCGCATGGAACTCACCGCTGCCATCCGCGCGCTGGAGGCTCTGAAAGAGCCATGCGCCGTCGATCTGCATACAGACAGCGAATATCTGCGCAATGGCGTGACCAAATGGATGCATGGCTGGAAGCGCAATGGCTGGCGCACCGCCAGCAAGCAGCCCGTGAAAAACCAGGACTTATGGGAAGCGCTGGATAGCGCCATCCAGCGCCATAAAATTGAATGGCACTGGGTCAAGGGTCATGCCGGCCACCCGGAAAATGAGCGGGCAGATGAACTTGCACGCGAAGGCATGGCCCCTTTCAAGGCGTAAGCCACTTTTCTCTCAAAAGTGACAGATTGCAGATCAGCTTAGGCAGGTTTCGTGCCTGAATTCTGCCCATGCACTCAATCCCCTTGCTCGCGGCTTCTCCCAATTAAGACTCAGACAATAAAAAACCCGCCATCTCTGGCGGGTTTTCATTATGGCTGGCGCACATGGGCTATGCCCATGCACCTTAGACGGCCTCACTCATGCAAAAATGCGGAAACGCAGTTCGTCATCCATATGCAGCCGTTCGCCGAAGCTGCCCTTGTTGGCACCGAAAGGCATCTGCGCGCGCAGCTTCCAGCTTGCCGGAATGTTCCATTCCGCAGCAACGGCCGCGTCAGGCAGCGGGTTGTAATGCTGAAGGCTGGCACCAATGTTTGTATTGGCCAGTGCGGTCCACACGGAGAACTGGGCCATGCCGCTGGACTGCTCGGACCAGACAGGGAAATTGTCGGCATAAAGGGCAAACTGCTTCTGCAGCTCTGCCACAACGTCCTGATCTTCATAGAACAGGACAGTGCCTGCACCAGCCGCGAAGCTGTTGATCTTGCCCTCAGTGGCGGGGAAAGCATCGGCAGGCACAATCTTGCGCAGCTCGTCCTTCACGAAGCCCCAGAACTTGTCGCTCTGCGCACCATAAAGGATCACAGCGCGCGAGCTCTGCGAATTGAAGGAGGACGGCGACTGCCGGACAGCTTCCTGAATCAGCGCGGTCACTTCCTGCTGCGACAGGGGCAGTTCCTTCCCCAGTGCATACTGGCTGCGACGGACCTTGATGGCATCGAGATAGGCATTCGTCATCCGAATATCTCCATTAATGGGTTTGATTGAAAGGGAAAACCAGAATTTATAACAACGCCATTCAGGCGGCGGATCATGGGATGACCAGCCTCAATGGCGTCACACATAAAGGGAGCGCTAGCTGTCAGGAATGACAAACTTCCACCGGGAGTGTGACAAGGGCGCGATATCGCATTTCTGCATGAAGAGAGTGCGCCAGCGGTGGGTCGCTTCAAAGGTTGAATCCGAGGTATCCCCCACCGTCATGCACAAGCCCGAGCCAGCCAGTTCTATCCGGCCATCCGTGCGATGCAGGAAGCGTTGCAAGCTGTCAGCGTCAAGAAAAGGGGTTTTCTCCCCACAAGAGCGAGGCATTACAGCCGCCCCTGCCAGTGCCCGCTTGTTGATACCGGCAACCGTGGCGCAAACCCCATAGGCCGGAAACAGGATTCTGCCGCTCGGCTCCAGCACCACAGCCTCATCCTCATACAAGCCCGGCTTACAGTTGTGGGCAGTCAAAGGCATATCGAAACGGACATAGGGGCCTGAGCCAAGAATATCCAGACAATATCCATCCTGCGGGCGATCAAGATCATCAACCAGACGCAGATGACCCGCCCGCTCCAGCTGCGCGGCATTTGCATGCATCACAGTTGCAACACTCCCCCATGTGATGAGGAGCATCACTTTTGTGCAAATGCGCAGGAGATGTCGAACTTCGCTCTTGCCGGTCAACTTGAACCCCCTCAAAAACGCAGGGCGCTGCATATGAAGCACTGGGAATGAGGGCACCGGACCGCGCACGGCCATGCACCCCTCCCGATGATCTGCCTTGTCCGGGCTTTTCCTCCAAACCGGCAGCTTCTGCTGCGCCTGCTTATCTCACGGTTCGGGTGGAACTCTAACATTTATGATCTTGCAAAAATGCAGAGTTCGTTTGCACCTTCGCCCCTTTGTCGTCATGAAGTCGTGTGCTTAGTATCTGCGCCATACAGCACATCGCAAAGGATGGATTTTACAAGATGAGCGCACGTCTTTTTGCTGCCGCAGCCCTTCTGGGCACCATTTCGACTTTCTCTGGCATTGCCTTCACTGCACCCGCCCTTGCGGAAGCACCGGCCCAGAATGCAGCCGTTACGGTTTCTGCCCCGGCAGGTACTTATGCGCTGGATCCGACCCATGCCGCCTTGTTCTGGTCTTTCAAGCATAATGGCATTTCCAACTATACCGGCCGCTTTGAAAAGCTATCTGCCACACTGAAGTTGGACCCTGCCAATCTTTCGCAGTCCTCCATCAGCTTTACAGCAGACCCGCTCTCGGTTCAGGTCGCCTTCCCGGCCGATTACAAAGCCATGCACAAGGAAAGCACCTATGGCAGCTTTGCGGAAGACATCAGCCGCAACCCGGCTTACCTGAATGCGGACAAGTTCCCGAAGATCACCTTCACCTCCACCAAGGTTGAGCCGACCAGCGCCACCACGGCAGATGTAACCGGCGACCTGACCTTCCTTGGCATCACCAAGCCGGTGACGCTGAAGGCCACCTTCCTTGGCGAAATTGCAAGCCACCCCTTCCTGAAGGTTCCGGCTGTGGGCTTTGCGGCTGAGGGCACATTCAAGCGTTCGGATTTCGGCCAGGCTGAGAACTATGTGGGTGATGACGTCACCATTCGTTTTGATGGCGAGTTCATTCAGCAGGCTGACGCAAAGTGATATGCCTTCAGGCATGAGCCGGGCATAAGCGCAAGTTTAAACGGGGTGAGGCCAACAGCTTCACCCCGTTCCTGTTTCACGCGGCTTCCGGAAGCGTGCCAGATGAAACCCTTTCCACTGGCCCGGTTCTCAACTACTTGCCGCGCTTGAAATTGTTCCATGTGCGGGTGATGACGCGCTGGGTTTTCGGCTCGTTCGTCGTCACAAGAAACAGCTTATCAAAGGTTTCCTGATCCGGGTAAATGCCGGGATTATCAAGAATGGACTTCTCGATATATTTCTTCGCCTCTTCATTGCCGCTGGCATAAGAAATATAGTTCACATTCTTGGCTGCCACATCTGGCCGCATCATGTAATTGATAAAGGCATGTGCCTCATCCACATGGGCAGCATCATGGGGAATGGCGAAGTTATCAAACCACATGAGCGCCCCTTCCTTGGGGATCACATAGTCAATGTTCACAGCCTCGCTGCCCGTCTTTTCCGCGGCTTCTTCCGCGCGGGTCTTCGCCTGGAACACATCGCCCGACCAGCCCACGGCAAGACAGATATCGCCGCGCGCCAGTGCATTGATATAACCGGATGAATCGAACTTCTTGATGGAAGGGCGAATGGTCGCCAGCAACTCACCCGCCTTCTGGATATCATCCGGATTCTTGGAATCCGGGTCCAGCCCCAGATATTTCATGGCTGCGGGCACCAGCTCTTCCGGGCTGTCCGGTACATAGACGCCGCAATCCGCCAGCTTTGCAAGAATGTCCGGCTTGAAAACAATGTCCCATGTATTCATGGGCATATCGCCCAGACGGGCCTTCACCTTGTCAACATTATAGCCGATACCGGTCGTACCCCACATATAATTGACAGAGTATTTGTTGCCCGGATCGTAGACAGCAAGGCGTTCCTGAATTTCAGGCCACATATATTTCAGGTTTGGCAGCTTTGCATTGTCCAGCGGCAGGAACACACCGGCCTTGATTTGCCTTTGCATGAAAGAGCCGGTAGGCGCAACCACATCATAACCGGTCTTTCCGGCAAGCAGCTTGGTTTCCAGCGCCTCGTTGCTGTCAAACACATCATAACGCACCTTGATGCCGGTTTCCTTGGTAAAGGCTTCCAGCACCTCCCGGTCGATATAGTCCGACCAGTTGAAGATATTGACCACTTTTTCCTGAGCCATGGCGGGAGCAAGCGCTGCGCTGCTCAGAAGGGCTCCCACGCCAAGCCCCAGAGCCAGCGCTGTAAACCTGTGCTGCATCCCTTCATCCCCCTTGAGAGTAGCCGCCGGACACACGGCCGGATCAGACACGGCGAAAGCCATGCCCAATACCTATTCTTCTCAAAGATAAGGGCCTATTCCAGAGGAAAGATGACACAGGCCGCCCTGTCCCCATCCAAGATGAGGCAGGGGGCAACATAATAGCAAAAGATGTAGGCAGATCAGCCCTGTTCAACAGGAAAGCCGGCATCGTTCCAGGCGATAATGCCGCCTGCCATATGTTCTTCCAGCGCCAGCCCGGCTGCCTGCGCAGCCGCTGCCGCCTTTTGGGAACGCTGACCGGAGCGGCAGGAGAAGACGATGCGGCGGCCTTCGGGGGCTGGCAAGGCGTGTGGGTCAAAAGTCGTCAGCGGTGCAGCAACGGCACCGGGAATATGAGCCGCCCGGATTTCATCTGCCTCACGCACATCCACGAGCAGAATCTCGCCCTTCTCCATCCCCTCACGCACCTGTGCCGGAGTGAGGTGGATAATGGTTCCTCCAAAGGGATTTTGCTGGCTCATCATTTCAACTTTCACAACAGGGAGGCTTTGAAAACAGGGGCTGAATGTGCCCCAGCCCCCATGTCGGCGCAAGGGCATCACAGCAACAGCGCACCAGACAAGGCGCAGGCGCAGACCACCAGAACCGGTGACAGGCGCGCATGGGACAGGGCAAGATATGCAGCCACGGCAATGCCTGCGCTGATGAGAGATGTCACCCCCTCCGGCAGCACCGGGTCGATCAGCGCCGCACCCAGCAACCCCACCACAGCGGCATTGACCCCGGACAGGACACGCCGCACGGGCCTTGCATCGCGCACGCTGGCCCAGAAGGGCAGCACCGCCGGCACCATCAGCAGGGACGGCAGGAAAATGAACCCCAGCGCCAGAGCCGCCCCGGCCCATCCATCTGGCGGACGCGAGGCCGCCGCACCGAGGAACCCGGCAAAAGTGAAGAGCGGCCCCGGCACAGCCTGCACGGCGGCATAGCCGGCCATGAATGCCTCACGCGGCACAAGGCCCGCCTGCACCACTTCTGCATCCAGCAAAGGCAACACCACATGTCCGCCGCCAAAAACCAGTGCGCCGGTGCGGTAAAAGGAACTGGCCAGTCTCAACGCATCTGAACCCGTCAGCTCCGCCAAGAGCGGCAGAAAAACGAACAAGCCAGCCAGCACAGCCAGAAGCACGGCTCCGGTTTGTCGTGATATGTGAACCGGGAAATCATGCTGCCCGGCACTGGCCGCAGATGAAACAGGCACCAGAAAGCTGGCAGAAAGCCCGAAGACCAAGGCAGAAAACTGGCCTGTCAGCCCTCCGAATGTGAAGGCAAAAGCCGCAGCCACAAGCGCGATCATCCGGGTGCGCCACTCCGGGCACAAATCCCGCGCCATGCCCAGCACGGCATGGGCCACCACCGCCACGGCAACGGCACGAAAACCAGCCAGCCAGCCCCCATCCAGCACACCTTGTCCCAGCACCAGCCCATAGGCAAAGCCCACCATCAATATGGCTGAGGGGAGTGTGAAGCCCAGAAAAGCGAGAAAAAGACCGGTAAACCCGGCCCGCGACAGCCCCAGCGCCATGCCAACCTGACTGGACGTCGGCCCCGGCATCAACTGGCACAGAACCACAATATCCGCATAGGCCGCATTGGAAAGCCAGCGCCGACGGTTCACCAACTCCTCACGGAAATAGCCAATATGCGCTGCTGGCCCGCCAAAGGCCGTACAGCCCAGCTTCAGGAAAACGAGAAAAACCTCCAGCGGCCCACCCTGCCCGCGCATGGCGCGCACCTGCCGCACCCCAGCATTTTCCTGTTCCAACGGAACCACCCACCAGCCAGTTTATATACAGAGTCTGGCGTGGTGCGCCGGGGCAGGCAAGCGCCCTTGCTCTTTATCATCACAGAAATTATGGCAGATCCCGTCACGCAAAGCGGTATCCACTTTGCGCGAAAATGCTTTAGGCTAGCTCACCATGTCGCACGCTTCTTCTCCCCCCCTTTTTGATCTGGAAACGCTGCGCGCAGGTGGCAAACGGGCCGTAGCCCGGGCGCTGGCTGCGGTGGAAACCGCACGGGGCAGTTGCGAATTGGTCGCGCTGCTGGATGAGGCCGCCCGCGCCGCCCGCGCCCATGTGCTGGGGCTGACCGGCCCTCCCGGAGTTGGCAAATCCACGCTCACCAATGCACTGGTGCAACGCGCGCGCAAGGCGGGGCAAACCATTGCCGTTCTGGCTGTGGACCCCTCCTCCAGCCGCACCGGCGGGGCCTTGCTGGGAGATCGTGCCCGCATTCAGACCGACCCGGAAGACCGCGGCATTTTCGTGCGCTCCATGGCGGCGCGGGACAGGCTGGGCGGCCTTTCCGATGATGCCATTGCGGCCGTGGTGCTGTTGCGCGCGGTTTATGATCTGGTGATTGTGGAAACGGTTGGCGTCGGCCAATCCGAGGCGGACATCTCGCTAGTGGCCGATACGGTGGTGCTGTGCATCCAGCCGGCCTCCGGCGACAGTCTCCAGTTCATGAAAGCCGGCGTGATGGAACTGCCGGATATTATTGTCGTCACCAAGGCCGATATGGCGGAGGTGGCCCGCCGTGCCGCATCCGAAGTGGCCGGGGCCATTTCCCTTTCAGGCGGCTCTGAAGGCCACTCGCAGGGGTGGAAAGTGCCAGTCATCCGGCTCTCGGCCACCACCGGCGAGGGGCTGGATGCCTTTGATGAGGCTGTGCAAAGCCATCTTTCCCATGTGGAGGGGCGCAGCATTCGCGCCGCCCGCAGGACAGAGCAGGAGGCGCGCTGGGTGGAGGAGGCCATCAAGGTGCGTTTCGGCACCCATGGCCTTTCCCGCATGCGTAAAATGGCCCTGCCACAGGGCGGCCCCTTCACACGGGAAACAGAACTTGCAGCACGATTAACCAGCAATCAAGACTGATCAGACAATGCTCTTGCCTGTTCCCGGCCAGCCACAGCCCGCCGGGAGGGTGGCAGAAGGCAGACGGTCATGAGTGTATCGCTAAAATGGCAGCGCGGGTTGCGGACACTGATGGCCGCAGCCGCCCTGACCTCACCGCTCATGGGCGCAATGACTATTCCCGCGCTGGCCGGCGCCGGGCAGCCTGCCGGCGGCACAGCCACCGCAACCGGTTCTCCACGCGAGGCGGGAGGTGCCCTACTTCCGGCCCCGCTCTCCGGCTCCATGCGCATGTTGCAAATCTCCCGGCTGGACCTGCCCCAGCCGGTTGGTACCGGCACGGGCGCATCTTTTATTGATGGACTGGCGGCAACGGATACGGACGAGAGTTTTGCCACCCTGCCCGCACCTTCGGTGTTCGTCGCCTCTCGCCCCTCCATCGGCATAAGCAGCGCGCATGCGGGCGATGACGCATCTGCCCTGCGCGATCTGGCATTTGATCTGGTCCTTGAGTTGCCCATCATCACTGCCGATGGTGCAGACCTTGCCGCCACATATGGCGCGCTGGCAGAACGGCTGGGCGGCAGCCTGCCTTATGGTTCCGCCCTCTCCTTTTCCGGGGAAGAGGAGAGCGCAACCGGCATTTTGCCCGATATAGATGATGATAACAGTGGCCTGCCCTCGGGCATGACATGGAGTGAAGGTGCTGCGGGGCAGCCCGCACTTCATCATGATCCGGTTGCGATCTTCAACACCAATCCGGATGTCTTTCCCCCAATGGCCTTTGAATATCAGGGGCTGGCGGATCAGGGCATCGTCCCCCTTCCCCTTTTACAGCCGGCAGATGCCCCCAGGCTGAAGATGACGCCCGCCCATACCGAAGAGCCTGAAGGAATCTGGCCCTCCCCCGCCCAGCGCATGCAACTGAAGGGCGCGACGCTGGAGAAGGCGCAGAAATGTCTGGCGGAAGCCGTATATTTTGAAAGCCGGGGCGAACCAAAGCGTGGGCAGGTTGCCGTAGCGCAGGTCGTCATCAACCGGGTATTCTCCGGTTATTACCCAGCGGATATTTGCGGAACGGTTTACCAGAATGCCAATCGCAAGCTGGCCTGCCAGTTCACCTTCGCCTGTGATGATGTAAAGGATGTAGTGCGCGAACCGGCCATGTGGGTGCAGGCGAACGAGATTGCCACCGATATGCTAGACGGCAAGCTGTGGCTGGAAAGCGTGGGACGCGCCACCCATTATCATGCACACTGGGTCAATCCGAACTGGGTGAGCGAAATGCGCAAACTCGATCGAATTGGCGTGCATACGTTCTACCGCCCGCTGAACTGGAAAAGCTGAAGCTTTCCCGGCAAGACGTGATGCGGCCCAAACAAAAGGCGGTGAGAGATTGCTCTCACCGCCTTTTGGGTGCCCGGCCACACCGGAGCGTGGCCGGAAAACCCTCTCTCAGACCAAGCCTCAAATCTGGCTGGTCTGCGCCTCAACCACAGCCACAGCCGTCATGTTGGCGACACCGCGCGCAGTGGTCGTGGGGCTGAGAATATGCGCGGGCTTGGCCGTACCCATCAGAATGGGGCCAACCGGCAGCGCATCTCCAAGCACCTTCAGCATGTTGTAGGCAATATCTGCGGCATCGAGATCCGGCATCACCAGCACATTGGCAGCGCCGGTGAGGTAGGACCCCGGCAAGGCACGGCTGCGGATTTCTTCCACAAGCGCGGCATCGGCCTGCATCTCGCCATCCACTTCAAGGCCCGGAGCACGGTCTCGCACAATGCGCAGCGCTTCGCGCATCCGCTTGGCCGATGCCGTTTCATGGCTGCCGAAATTGGAGTGGGAGAGCAGCGCCACGCGCGGCTCAAGCCCCAGACGACGCACATGGGTGGAGGCCAGAATGGTCATCTCCGCCAGATCTTCCGCCGAGGGTTCGG
This sequence comes from Xanthobacter sp., assembly GCA_034676585.1. Lineage (GTDB taxonomy): Bacteria > Pseudomonadota > Alphaproteobacteria > Rhizobiales > Xanthobacteraceae > Xanthobacter. The sequence goes on from JAUCBY010000002.1 coordinate 308,862, forward strand.
ACTGGATCTGGGTATCACAGATGAAGAAGCTGCCCTTCTGCGTGATGAGCAGAGACAGGGCGGCCAACTGGTTGACGCCCGGCGCGCGGCCAATAATATCACGCACATGGCGCATATGGCGGGTAAAGCGCCCCTCGATGCCGCACAGCATCGCATCCGCCTCACCGCGTTGCAGGGCAAGCGCTGCAATAACGGTGGTGTTGGTCCGCACCAGCGTGCGCGCTGCATCCGGCGTGATGCCGCGACGGCCGGCAACTTCCAGATAGGTGCGCACATAGTGGCGGTAGCGCGGATCATCCTCGGGATTGATGACCTCGAAGTCTTCACCCGGACGGATGGAGAGACCGAAACGCTTGATCCGGTTTTCCACCACATTGGGGCGCGCAACGATGATGGGATGCGCAATGCCCTCTTCCACCACGGCCTGCACCGCACGCAGCACGCGCTCGTCCTCACCCTCGGCATAAATCACGCGCTTCTTGTCCTGCTTCGCGCGGGCGAACAGGGGACGCATGATGAAGGACGAGCGGAACATGAACTCGTCAAGCTTCGCGACATAGGCATCCATGTCGGTAATCGGGCGGGTGGCGACACCCGTTTCCATCGCGGCCTTTGCCACAGCCGGAGCGATGCGCATGATGAGACGCGGATCGAACGGCGAGGGAATGAGCGATTCAGCACCGAAGCTGCGGGCCTCGCCACCATAGGCACGGGCCACCACATCGGAAGGCGTTTCGCGGGCCAGAGCCGCAATCGCCTCAACCGCCGCCATCTTCATCTCGGAGTTGATGTCGGTTGCGCCAACATCCAGCGCGCCACGGAAGATATAGGGGAAGCACAGGACGTTGTTGACCTGGTTCGGATAATCCGAACGGCCGGTGCAGATCAGCGCATCCGGGCGCACTTCACGCACTTCTTCCGGCATGATTTCCGGTGTCGGGTTGGCCAGTGCCAGAATGAGCGGGTTTGGCGCCATCTTCTTGACCATGTCTGCACCCAGCACACCGGCTGCTGACAGGCCAAGGAAAACATGCGCTCCGTCAATCACGTCATCCAGCGTGCGCTTGTCGGTCTTCTGGGCAAACTTGTCCTTGTAGGGGTCCATCCCCTCATTGCGCCCTTCATGGATCAGGCCATGAATGTCACAGACCCAGATATTTTCCTTTTTGGCACCGATCGTCACCAGCAGGTTGAGGCAGGCCATAGCCGCAGCGCCCGCACCCGAGGTGACAATTTTCACCTCGTCAATCTTGCGCCCGCCCAGTTCCAGCGCGTTGCGCACAGCCGCGCTCACAATGATGGCCGTGCCGTGCTGGTCATCATGGAAGACCGGAATCTTCATCTTCTCGCGGAGTTGGCGCTCCACCTCGAAACATTCCGGGGACTTGATATCCTCAAGATTGATACCGCCGAAAGTCGGCTCCAGCGCACTGATGACATCCACCATGCGCTCGACACTGGTGGCATCAATCTCGATGTCAAACACGTCGATATTGGCGAATTTCTTGAACAGAACCGCCTTGCCTTCCATCACCGGCTTGCCGGCCAGCGGACCGATATTGCCGAGACCGAGCACGGCGGTGCCGTTTGAGACAACGCCCACAAGATTGGCGCGCGATGTCAGTTCCGCAGCCATCATCGGGTCGGCTTCAATGGCCTCGCAGGCAACAGCAACGCCGGGCGAGTAGGCCAGAGCCAGATCGCGCTGGTTGCCGAGCGGTTTGGTCGCCTGAATTTCCAGCTTACCCGGACGCGGATACCGGTGGTAATATAGCGCTCCAGAACGCAGATCATCAGAGATTTTAGACGCCATCGCCTTTGCCAACCTTCCTTTATGTGCGCGATCCCATCTGCGCGATTTTCTTGCACGGTCATGCAAAATCAATCGAAACTAGCCGCCACAGATCTTTATGTCACTGTCTTGGATGAAGATTCAGATATATGGCAGGGAATGGGCGCGCATTGCTTCGTCCACAGTCTGGTTGAGGCTTTTTCATGAAAAGAATTGTGACGGGTACCGCCATTGTGGTGGTGCTGGCCGCTTTGGGCGGTTTCGGCTTTCAGGCATGGCTGAAGAACAAGGTGCAAACCGAGACAGAGCAAAGCTTTGCCGCACTGCGTGCCAGTGGTGTTGATGCCCGCTTCACCAGCACGGATGTTTCGCTGCTTGATCGCAAGGTCAACATTTCCGGCGTGCGGATTGCTTCTGGTAATGGTGACTCCGTTCTCGATATCGACCGTCTCATCCTGCGAATCAGCTCCGCTCCCACCAGTGAGCGGATGCAGGCGGATGACATGGCGTTCTCAGGCGTGCGCATGACACTGAAGGGTGAGCCTGCCGGTGGCGGCGAGATGGTTTACACCATCCCGGACATGACAGTGCGCGGCTATGACGGGCCGGTCAGCCTTCTGCCATCAGACCAGCATGGCGGTCCCTATGCTGCCCTTCGTCTGGGCCTGCGCCAGTTTGCGACCCTGAAGGCGGATGAGGTGCTCATCCCCCAGGCCAGCATTCTTGTAACCCCGGCCCCCGCCATGGCGGATGCGGTCCGCACCGAGGTCACATACCGCACCATCACGCTCGACAAGATCGACGCCGGCAAGGTGCAGAAGCTCTCTGTTGCACAGACGCAGTTTAAGACCACCCCGGTTGCCCCACCGCCACAAGGCGACAAGACGGCCACAGAAGCCGCCGAGGATGAAGAGACCAAGGCAAGACCGACAGCGCCCGGTTCTGGTGAGATCAGGGACATCGCGATTCACGACATCGACAGCGCCCCGGTGCTTGCGGCGACCAATCCGGCGGATGAGGACCAGAAGGCTGCGGTAGCCCCCGTAGCGGCGCCCAAGTCAGATGCACCCAAGTCAGATGCGCCCTACCAGTCCGTTTTCCGTCTGCTGGAAACCGGGCCACATACCATCACCCTTCCGGAATCCACCAGCAAGGCGGCCTCCACCCGTATCGAAAAACTGGGCATCCGCCCCGAAGCCTTTGCGCCGGAGCGCGTCGCAGCCCTCAGCGCCATCAATCTCAACACGTCCAGCACCTCGCTGGAGGATGCCCAGCGCGCCCTTGCCCTCACCTCCGGGCTGATCGAGGCCGTGAGTATTGGCAAGGTCGAGATCAAGGACAATCTCACACAGGAAGAGGGCGTAACCTCCAGTATCGGACTGCTGGTGTTGGAAAACATTTCCAACGGCGTTCTCAACAAGCTGGAAATGAAGGATGCGCAGGTCCAGGACAAGGATGGGCTCACCCGCTTCGGCCGCTTCGCGATCAACAAGCTGGACATGCCGGCCCTGAACCATTTCAGCGAAATGGCCAATGAGTCCCTTCCCGATGCGGCCCTTATGCTGTTCCGCATCATCTCCGGGTTCGAGATGGAGAATGTCTCGGTTCCAGACAGCATTTCCAGCGGCACAAAGGGTGAGCAAATCACTCTTGGCAAGATGTCGCTGACCTGGGGGGAGCTGCTGGGTGATGCGCCCACACAGCTTGAACTGACCATTGCCGACCTCTCCAGCCCGATTTCCGAACAGGATGACATGCCCTTCAGCCTTCTGGCTGGCACTGGAATGAAGCGGGCCAATGCAGGGGTAACGGTCAAGGTCAATTATGACCAGGCCAGCCAGACCCTTTCTATCGCACCGTTTGAGAGCACGCTGAATGGCGCTCTTAAAGTTCAGGTGGGTGCGAAACTGGATAATGTGGCCAAGGAAATTTTCACCGAGGAAGGGGCGATGGAAGAGGCCCTGATGAATATCACGGTCGGCCCTGTTTCCGTTGCGCTCACCAATGAGGGGCTGGCCCAGATTCTCCTTCAGCAACTCTCCAAGGATGCCGGGGTCAGTGAAGACGCGTATCGTCAGCAGATCATTGAGACGTTGACCGAGCTGGTTCCCGCGCTCAGCGATGCGCCTGAAACCGCACAGGTTCTGGAAGCTGTCATCAGCTTCATCAAGAATCCCAAGACCCTGACTCTTACGGCGACCCCCAAGACAACCGCCCCCCTGATTGAGCTGATGTATCAGGAGGACCCCACTGCCATCGCGCAATTCTTCACCATCAGCGCCAAGACATCGCCCTGATACGAGGACATCGCCCTGACACGAGCCCCCTTTGGGGATGAATGTGTGGAGCGCTTGCCTGTTCACAACATCGGGTAGGCGCTCCGGCATGGGGTTCACTTGAATAGCAAAAACAAGAAAGGCCGGTGCATGAGAGCGCACCGGCCTTTTTCATAAACAGACTGTTCGGCTGTTTTGCCCCTCAATCAGCGGAAGGGCAAAACCCGCACATCACGCCTTCTGCTGCGGAGCAAGACGCAGGCTCAGTTCCCGCAGCTGCTTCGGAGTTGCCTCGGCAGGGGCACCCATCAGCAGATCCTGTGCCTGCTGGTTCATCGGGAACAGCGAAATCTCGCGCAGGTTCGTCACGCCACACAGCAGCATCACGATGCGGTCCACACCCGCTGCCATGCCGCCATGGGGCGGGGCGCCATACTGGAAGGCGCGATACATGCCGCCGAAACGGTCAATCACCGTCTGCTCATCATAACCGGCCAGCTCGAACGCCTTCACCATGGCTTCCGGCTTGTGGTTACGGATGCCGCCAGAGGCGATCTCATAGCCATTGCAGGCGATGTCATACTGGAAGGCATTGATGGTGAGCGGGTCCTGATTGTTCAGCGCATCCAGCCCGCCCTGCGGCATGGAGAAGGGGTTGTGGGAAAAATCGACCCGCTTCTCGTCTTCCGACCACTCATAGAAGGGGAAGTCGACAATCCACGCCAACTCGAAACGCTCGGTATCGACAAGGTTCAGGTCCTCGCCCACCTTGATGCGTGCCGCGCCTGCAAACTTCACGAATTTGGACGGGTCACCCGCCACGAAGAAGGCGGCATCATCAGCGCCAAGGCCCAGCTGCTGGCGAATGGCCTCGGTGCGCTCGGGGCCAATGTTCTTGGCCAGCGGGCCTGCGCCCTCATTGCCCTCACGCCACATGATATAGCCAAGGCCCGGCTGGCCCTCGCCCTGCGCCCAGCTGTTCATGCGGTCACAGAAGGCGCGCGAGCCGCCCTTGGGGGCGGGAATGGCCCAGACTTCGTTCTTTTCCACTTCCAGCAGGCGGGCGAACACCTTGAAGCCGGAATCGCGGAAATGTTCGGAAACCTCCTGCATCACCAGCGGGTTGCGCAGGTCCGGCTTGTCCGATCCATATTTGCGCAGCGCTTCGGCATAAGGAATGCGCGGCCACTTCTGCGTCACCGGCTTACCGTTGGCGAACTCCTCGAAGATGCCGGTGATGACCGGCTCCATCGCCGCGAACACGTCTTCCTGCTCGATGAAGCTCATTTCCAGATCGAGCTGGTAGAACTCACCCGGCAGACGGTCTGCCCGCGGGTCTTCATCACGGAAGCAGGGGGCGATCTGGAAGTAGCGGTCAAAGCCGCTCATCATCAAAAGCTGCTTGTACTGCTGCGGGGCCTGCGGCAGCGCATAGAAGGTGCCGGGGTGGATGCGGGAAGGCACCAGAAAATCTCGCGCACCTTCCGGCGAGGAGGCAGTGAGGATCGGCGTCTGGAATTCAAAGAAGCCCTGATCCTTCATGCGGCGGCGCATGGAATCAATGACCGCGCCGCGGGTCATGATGTTCTTGTGCAGCTTCTCCCGGCGCAGGTCGAGGAAGCGGTATTTCAGGCGGGTTTCTTCCGGATACTCCACATCACCGAAGACCGGCAGCGGAAGCTCGGCAGCCGCGCCCAGCACTTCCAGATCCTTGGCATAGATTTCCACGGCACCTGTAGGCAGGTCTGCATTCTCGGTGCCCTCGGGGCGCGCCCGCACCTTGCCGTCAATGCGGACGACCCATTCCGAGCGCACCTTTTCAGCAGCGCTGAAAGCCGGGCTGTCGGGGTCCACCACCACCTGTGTCAGGCCATAATGATCGCGCAGGTCAATGAACAGCACGCCGCCATGGTCTCGGATACGATGGCACCAGCCGGAGAGGCGCACATCCTGACCAATATCACTGGAGGTGAGCGCGCCGCAGGTGTGGGAGCGATAGCGGTGCATCGGGCTTGCCCTTTCGAGGCTGAATGAGATGGGGCATGAACGCTTTGCGTGTGGCCTACACCATTCCCGCCTCCCATGCAGCACAAAGGCGCGCAACAGGCGGCATGCAGAACAACACAGGCCCGGCACAGACCCGGCGCGCAAATGCACCCCGGAATGAGCCTCATACCAGACCGGGCGGAAGGTGCATGCTGCCCGCCCCTTGTCAAGCATCTGCGCGCGTATCCGGGCTTTTGCCCCCCTCATTCCGGCCCCTGCACCCCGGTGCAAAAAACTGGCCGATGGAATAATGTCCGCCCAGTCATGATCGTGGCATATCAGGTGCTCAGGTGGAGGACGGAGCAGCAACAACCTGATACCACTGCAGGCATCGAATCAAGATTCCTGATATGCACAGCCGCCACTTCTGGCGCGATAACCGCTTCCGCTGGCCGCCCGGCACGAATATGGTCTTTTCATGGATCCGATCACCACCACAGAAGCCCTCACCACAGCTTGCGAGCGTCTCGCCCGTCACCCCTTTGTGACTGTCGATACGGAGTTCCTCCGGGAAACGACCTTCTGGCCGAAACTCTGTCTTGTGCAGCTGGCCTCGCCGGAAGATGCCTTTCTGGTGGATGCACTGGCCGATGGGCTGGACCTTTCCCCCCTCTACCGGCTGATGGGCGATGAGCGGGTGATGAAAGTGTTCCATGCCGGACGGCAGGATATCGAGATTGTCTGGCATCTGGCCCGCCTCATTCCGCACCCGGTGTTTGACACGCAGGTGGCGGCCATGGTGCTGGGCTATGGGGAAAGCATTTCCTATGACCAGCTGGTGCAGCGCATTTGCGGTGTGAGCCTCGACAAGTCCTCCCGCTTCACAGACTGGTCCCGCCGTCCTCTCTCCGCCGCACAGCTGGATTATGCGCTGGCCGATGTGACCCATCTGCGAGACATCTACACCAAGCTCACCGCAGATCTTGAAGAGCGCGGGCGCGGGGAATGGGTGGGCGAGGAAATGCATATCCTCACATCTCCCGCCACCTATGAGCAGCACCCCGAAAATGCATGGGAGCGCCTGAAATCACGCGCCCGCAAGCCGCGCGAGCTGGCTGTGCTGATGGAAGTTGCCGCATGGCGCGAGCAGGAGGCCCAGAGCCGGGACCAGCCGCGCGGGCGCATTATCAAGGATGACGTGGTGGGCGAAATCGCCACCCAGCAGCCGCAAACGCCGGAAAAACTGGCCGAGCTGCGCTCCCTGCCCAAGGGGTTTGAGCGCTCGCGTTATGGAGAAGCTGTTCTGGAAGCCGTGAAGCGCGGCTGTGCGCGAGACCCCAAGACCCTGCCCCGTATTGTGCGCGGCAAGCCCCTGCCCAATGGCGCCAGCGCAACCGTGGAACTGCTGAAGGTTCTGCTGCGCATGACCGCCGAGCAGGATGATGTGGCCGCCAAGGTCATCGCCACCACTGAAGATCTGGAACGCATTGCGGTGGATGATGAGGCAGATGTGCCAGCCCTGAAGGGCTGGAGGCGTGAGCTGTTTGGCGAACGTGCTCTTGCGCTGAAATCCGGCAGGCTGGCGCTCGCCATTGAAGGCAGCCGTGTGGTGATGGTGGAGCGCTGAAACGCATCCTCATCAGCCGATCAGAAGAATACACAGCCCGCTCCTGTAGCGGGCTGTTTTGTTTGGATGGGGCAGCTTAATCCGCCTCCTGCTCCAGCGCGTCCATATCCTCATCCGACAGGCCGAAATGGTGGCCGATCTCATGGATCAGCACATGGCTCACCACCGCGCCGAGGGTTTCCTCATGTTCGGCCCAATAGTCCAGAATGGGGCGGCGATAGATGAAAACCATGTTCGGCATCTGCCCCGTCTGTGTCAGCCCACCGCCCTGCGCCAGCCCGATGCCCTGAAACAGGCCCAGCAAATCAAACGGGCTCTCCAGATCCATGCTTTCCAGCACCTCATCAGTGGGGAAGTCCTCCACCTGAATCAGAACCTCTCCGCACAGGGCACGGAACTCGGACGGCAGAGTGTCATAAGCCTCCTGCGCCAGCACCTCGAAATCGGTGATGGAAGGTGCGGCGCGCGCACTCCATTCTGTTACGGACATTTCGCTCGCCTCCTGTTTCGCGGAAGCCTGTTAAAGGATGATTCGCCCGGATCGGGACATGTCAGGCTTACCTTGCGGATATGGACTGAGCCAAGTTTGCAACAGTCCGAAAATTTTTAAGGAACCATTAACCCTTTCCCGCGTTGTCCCCTCAGATAACCAGGAAGGATAGTGACCATGATGCGCAAGCTGTGTGTCACCGGTGCGCTGGTGGCGATTTTCGGGGTGGCGGCATTTTTTGCACCGCAGGAAGCGGAAGCAATGGCAACTGCGGCTGTGACATTCACATCCATCTACTGATGTGGGCATGAGCGCTAAAGCCAGCGCCTTCCCTGTTGGCTCCGGCATGTGAATGCAACCTGTCCAAAGCAGCAGCCCTGCCTGCCCCTGACGAAACAAGGCCCGGTGCGTCTCGCAACCGGGCCTTGTTCATATCTTCATAACCCTGCGCGGCCCCAAGGCCGCACTCACTCAACCCTGCCGCGGGAAAGAGCGCACATCCACAAAGCGACCGGCAATGGCGGCAGCAGCGGCCATGCTGGGCGAAACCAGATGGGTGCGGCCCTTGAAGCCCTGACGGCCTTCAAAATTGCGGTTCGAGGTGGAAGCGCAACGCTCTTCAGGTGCCAGACGGTCGGCATTCATGGCCAGACACATGGAGCAGCCCGGCTCACGCCACTCAAAGCCCGCAGCAAGGAAGATCTTGTCCAGACCTTCCGCCTCGGCCTGTTCCTTCACCAGACCGGAGCCGGGAACCACCATGGCGGAGACATTGGGGTTCACCTTGTGGCCGGCGGCGATAGCAGCAGCGGCGCGCAGGTCTTCAATGCGGCCATTGGTGCAGGAGCCGATGAACACGCGATCAATGCCGATATCGGTGATCTTTGTGCCGGCGGTCAGGCCCATATAGGCCAGCGCACGCTTCTTGGCGGCCCGCTTCACATCATCAATAATCTGGTCCGGGTCCGGCACAATGCCTTCAACGGAGATCACATCCTCAGGGCTGGTACCCCATGAGACGATGGGCGGCAGGGATGCGCCATCCAGCACCACCTCGGCATCGAAATGCGCGCCTTCATCCGTGCGCAGCGTATCCCAGTAGCGTACGGCAGCTTCCCATGCCTCACCCGTCGGCGACTTCGGGCGACCCTTGAAATAGTCATAGGTCTTCTGGTCTGGCGCAACGAGGCCCGCACGCGCACCACCCTCGATCGACATGTTGCAAACCGTCATGCGGCCTTCAATCGAGAGGTCGCGGATCACGTCGCCAGCATATTCCATCACATAGCCGGTGCCGCCCGCGGTGCCGATGGTGCCGATGATGGCCAGCGCGACATCCTTCGCACCCACGCCTTCCGGCAGCTTGCCATCGACGCGGACAAGCATGTTCTTGCCCTTCTTCTGGATCAGCGTCTGGGTGGCGAGCACATGCTCCACCTCGGAGGTACCGATACCATGGGCCAGCGCGCCGAATGCGCCATGGGTGGAGGTGTGGCTGTCACCGCACACAATGGTGGTGCCGGGCAGCGTGAAGCCCTGCTCGGGGCCAACCACATGCACCACGCCCTGACGCTTGTCGAAGCCGTCATAATATTCGATGCCGAATTCCTTGGTATTCTCGGCCAGCGCGGCAATCTGGGCAACGCTTTCCGGGTCCGGGTTCGGCAGGGTGCGGTCCGTGGTGGGCACGTTGTGGTCCACAACCGCCAGTGTCTTTTCCGGCACGCGCACCTTGCGCCCGCTCATGCGCAGCCCTTCAAACGCCTGCGGGCTGGTAACCTCATGCACCAGATGGCGGTCAATATAGAGCAGGCAGGTCCCGTCTTCCTGACGCGCCACAACGTGCTCGTCAAAGATCTTGTCATACAGGGTGCGGGGGCCGACAGTTTCAGTCATGGCATATTCCTGGGGTCTTGTTCTGTGGCAGGGCCGGCGCTTGATGCACCACCCGCCACCTGAATCTGGGAAAGCTGGAAAAGAATGCGGGTCAGCCGCCCGCCACGGCCGAGGCTGTGGTGGTCAGGCGACCAAAGAACCGGCCCGGCAGGCGCACATGGTCTGGCACCGCCGCAAATTCCATGGTCGTGCGCGCAAAGAAGGGACCGACAGCACGGTGAGCCATCACCCCAAGGCGCGGAAAGGTCGAGCACGGACGAAACATTCTGTTTTTTACCAGTTATAAGCTTCGACGGCAATCAGCTTCACAGATTGTGCATCGACTTCATGAAAGCGTCATCTGCGCCCGATATGGCGCTTGCCACTTTATATGCAAGACGGCAGGACAACCCCTGCCCCTCCCTTCGCCCGGAAGCCCGCCCGCATGCAGTTTCTTGCCACCTTCGATCCGGTGCATTTCCTTGACACGGTCATGAGTCTGGCCACGGCCTTTGTTCTTGGCACGCTGATCGGCGCAGAGCGGCAATATCGCCAGCGCACCGCAGGCCTGCGCACCAATGTGCTGGTTGCTGTCGGTTCTGCCGCTTTTGCAGACCTCGCCTCCCGCCTCGGTTTCCCGAGCGATGCCATGCGTGTCGTTGCCAACATCATTACCGGTGTCGGCTTCATCGGTGCGGGCGTTATCATGAAGGAAGGCATGAATGTGCGCGGCCTGAACACGGCTGCCACGCTCTGGTGCTCTGCTGCTGTCGGCTCCTGCGCGGGCACGGACATGATCGCGGAAGCGGCCCTTCTCACCTTCATCATCATTGCCGGCAATACGCTTCTGCGCCCCATCGCCGCCGCCATCGACCGCATTCCGCTGAACATGCGCACCTCCGAAATGAGCTATGAGGTCCGTCTCTCCTGCAACTCCGAGGCCGCAGCGCGGGTTCGTGACTTCCTGATCGACGAACTTGAGGCCGCGAGCTATCCGGTGAGCGATGTCATTATCGACCATACCCACAACAATATGGCCGAACTCGTCGCCAAGCTGGTCAGCACATCTGTTGAGCCGAAGGAACTGGATGCCGTCACGACAAAGCTGGCGAACAATCCGGACATTTCCCACGCCACATGGGAAAGCTCCACGCACGACTGAAGGTGAATGAAGCGCCGCTATCCTGCCAGATGGTGCAGAACAATGCCGCTGGTGGTGGCCACATTCAGGCTGTCAAACCCCGCAGCCATGGGAATGGACACCGTGCGGGTGCGCGCCAGCACATGCGCGGGCAGGCCCGGCCCCTCGGTACCAAACAAGGCGCCGGCGCGGGCAGGACGCGGCATGTGCGACAGACGCTCGCGCCCGGAGGGGGAAAGGGACATCACCTCCAGCCCCGCGCCCTCCATCAGCGCAATCATCTCTTCCGCGCCGCTCACCCGCGCGAATGGCACAACAAGGCTGGCTCCCACTGAAACACGAATGGCCTTGCGGTAAAGGGGATCACAACAGGCTGCATCCAGCAGCACGGCATCTGCACCAAAGGCCGCCGCATTACGGAAGATGCCCCCCATATTATCGTGATTGGCCAGACCAACCACACCCACCACCAGCGCCCTTGGCCCCAATCGCGCAAGCATGTCTTCTGCCGGGACTGGTGTGCTCGACTCCCCAATTCCCAGAATGCCACGATGGATATGGAACCCGACCAGTTCATCCATCACGCCTTGTCCGGCGACATAGACCGGAAAATCCGCGGCAAACGCGCCCAGCACATCTTGAAGACGGGCCGCCTGTGCTTCGGAAAGAAGAAGAGAGCGAAGGCGATGCGCAACCGCATTCCCCCTCTCCCCGTCCGGCCCCAGACGTCCGGCCAGCAGGCGAAGAACAACCTCGCCTTCCGCCATGAAATGCCCCCGCCGGCCCACGAGATCGCGCTCGCGCACATCGCGATATGCGGCAATCTGCGGATCTTGCGCATCCAGGACAGGGATAATCAGGGGCATGGATGTCCTCAAGGCAAATGCACGCGGGGGGAAATGCACACAGGGAAAGAGCGCTCCAGACCACGCCTGCGCCAGCTTGTCAAAGCCGGCCAGCGGTACAGATCTCCGCCACACCATGCACAACATTCTTGAATCCGGGCACAGACTTTCCGGGTCTCATCTGCCGTAAAGGCAGTGTATGCGCAGCGCTCTGCAAACACTGGAAACAGCCTTAACAACAATATTGGCCGATTGCCCGCCCCCAAAACCCGCCAGTGCCGCAGGAGGTTGCCACAGGGTTGACCCGTAATGCCGTGGTGGATAATGCCACTTGCAGTGTGTGGAAACATGGATGACCCCGCATCCTTTTAGGGCACGGACTCATTTGCGCCGGATTCAAGCTGAAGAGTCCGCCCTGTCCTGGCCCTTGCAGCCCCTGCTGGCCGCAAGTTGCATGGTGCCCTTGAGCGCCGCAAAATGGAGTTCGGATGGTGACGATGAATCCAGGGCGGCTTGTCAGCATTGATTTCTGGCGTGGCTTTGCCCTCCTCACCATTTTCATCAACCATGTGCCCGGCCTGTTTCTGGAGCCATGGACCTTTCGCAATTTCGGCGTGTCGGATGCAGCGGAACTGTTCGTGCTGCTGGCGGGTGTCTCTGCGGCTTTTGCCTATCTGCGCGGATTTGAACCCGGGAACCGGCTGATGGTGACCGGGAGGGTGTGGCTGCGGGCCTTCAGCCTGTATGCCGCCCATCTTGCGCTGGTTCTGGTGGCCATCGCCACCATTGGCGGCTTTGCCGTGATGACCGGCGATACACGCATTCTAAGCCTGTACCATCTGGACCTGCTGCTTCAGGTGCCGCTGGAAGCACTGGTGGGCATTGTGATGCTGACCTTCCAGCCTGCCTATCTGAATATTCTGCCGCTTTATGTGGCCATTCTGGTGATGGCTCCGCTCCTCATCGTGCTGATGCGCCGCAATGCCGTGCTGGGGCTTGGCGCATCCCTGATGCTCTATCTGAGTGCCCAGATCTGGTCTCTTACCCTGCCGGTCTGGCCGAACAGCGGAAACTGGTTCTTCAACCCCTTTACATGGCAACTGCTGTTTGCCTGTGGTCTGGCCATTGGCAAATCCATTGATGCCGGCCGCCCTCTGGTTGCCAACCGGGTGCTGGATATTCTCGCTCCGGTCTATCTCGCCCTTGCCTGTGCCTGGGTTTTTGCCGGCTTTCCCTTCTCGCTGGAAGTATGGCCGCTGCCGGCCTTTGTCTGGTCTTTTGACAAGACAAGCCTTTCCCTTCCGCGCCTGCTTCATGTGCTGGCGCTGGTCTACTGCGTCTCCCGTCTGCCGCTGGAAAACTGGCTGCGAAAAGCCGCTGTCGCCTCGCCGCTGATCCTGATGGGCCGCCATTCCCTGCCCGTCTTCTGCGTCGGCACGGTCCTCAGCCTCGGGGCTCAGGTTGTGCGCCCCGGTTTTGATGGCGCATTCGCATTTGATCTGGTAATCTTGACAGTCGGTTTCTCCATTCAATGGTTGGTCGCATGGACGCTGGAATGGCAGCGGAGCGGTCGCAAGAAAAAGACTGTGACGGGAACGGGGCGCATCGCCTCCTCTCCAGCAGTCAGTGCAGGCGCCCCCGCCCGGACATGATTCGCCGCGCCCTGATGGCTGCGGCGGCCCTGATGCTGGTTGCTGTTGCAACTCCGGCACAGGCCGGCATGTCACTTGCGTGCAGCGTTCCCGATGCCCTTCTGTCTTTTGATGCGGAACTCAAGCGCGTTGAGGAACTGGTGGACCGCTCCAAGCCGGTGCGGATTTTGAGAGTCCACCCTCCTCTGGAGCGTTTTGCCAAGCGCAGCGTGGATACACCGACACTGGAGCGGGAACTTGCCCGCCGCTTGCCGGATGTGATGTTCACCATCATTGAGGCCCGCCCCCTGCCCGGTGGGGCGGAAAGCGATTTTGCGCAAATCCGCTCGATCCTCGACAGTGTGGACCCGGATCTGGTCATTTGGCAGGTCGGCACGGGTGATGCCCTTGCCGCAACCAGCCCGGCAGACTTTGCCGATACGCTGGAGGAGGCGGCGGACTGGATTGAGGGGCGCGATGTTGACCTCGTTCTGGTGGACCCGCCCTTCGTGCCGGATATGCCGAACGAAATCCGCTATCATCGGCTGGTGGAGCAGATCGACGCCATCTCCCTGCGCGACAAGATGAATGTCGTCAGCCAGTATGATGTCACGCGCTATCTGCTCAACAAGGCGGCGAGCGCACCCAGCAACACGCTTGAGAGCCTGAGCACGCAACTCAGCAACAGTTCCATCTGCATGCCGGAACTGATGGCCGAAGCGATTGTGCGGGCCGCCACACGCTAGCAGCCTTCAGGGCATCGAAGCGGTGCGATGGCACGGACAGCTTAACCCAACCTTACCGGAAACCCCTGTTTTCACTGGTTCTTCCGGTTTTGCCTTCACCCGCAATTAACCGCCTTCCCTCAAAGTTACCCCATCACAAAGCGATGGGCAGGGTTCGGCATGCGTGGCGCGGTCAAGAGTTCGGCGGTTCGTGCACCCCGCCATTATGGCAAACAGGAACAGCCCTGCGCGGCCCCTTCCTTGCCGGTGAACCAGATTTATGTCGGCGACAATATCGAGCATCTCTCTTCCCTTCCGGCAGAGAGCATTGACTTGGTGTTTGCCGATCCGCCCTATAATCTCCAGCTTGGCGGCGACCTGAAGCGCCCGGATGAAAGCCGCGTGGATGCGGTGGACGATGCCTGGGACCAGTTCGAAAGCTTTCAGGCCTATGATGCCTTCACCCGCGCATGGCTGCTGGCCGTGCGCCGCGTGATGAAGCCGAATGCGACCATCTTCGTCATCGGCTCCTATCACAACATTTTCCGTGTTGGCGCGCTGATGCAGGATCTGGGCTTCTGGATCCTGAATGACATTATCTGGCGCAAGTCCAACCCCATGCCCAATTTCCGGGGCCGGCGCTTCACCAATGCGCATGAAACCATGATCTGGGCCGCGCGCGATGCCAATACCAAGAACTACACCTTCAATTATGAAGCCCTGAAAGGTGGCAATGAGGATGTGCAGGTCCGTTCGGACTGGCTCATTCCCCTGTGCACCGGCCATGAGCGGCTGAAGGACGAGGCGGGCCGCAAGGTTCACCCCACCCAGAAGCCCGAAGCCCTGCTGGCGCGCATTCTGCTCTCCACCTCCAAGCCGGGCGATGTGGTCCTGGACCCCTTCTTCGGTTCCGGCACCACCGGGGCCGTAGCCAAGCGCCTGCGCCGCTCTTTCATTGGTATTGAGCGGGATGAGACTTATGCAGATGCCGCACGCATGCGGATTGATGCCGTGGAAGCCCTGCCGGAACACGCCCTTGTGGCACCTCCCAGCGCGCGGGAGGCACCGCGTGTTGCCTTCTCCGCTCTGGTGGAACGCGGGCTTGTCTCCCCCGGTGCGGAGTTGACCGATGCCAAGGGGCGTTATCGCGCCGTGGTGCGGGCAGATGGCACCATTGCCCTTGCCCATGAGGAAGCACCGGCCATGCAGAAAGTCGGCTCCATCCACCGTGTCGGTGCCATGGCGCAAGGGGCGCAAGCCTGTAATGGCTGGACCTTCTGGCATGTGGAACAGGAAGGCCGCCGCCACCCCATTGATGAGCTGCGGGCCCGCTTGCGGGCAGAGCTGGGTTTGGCAGGCGAGTAAGCCCACATACAAAACCGGATAATAATAGCCGACTCAATACTTGTGATTGAGTCGGCTTTTTCTTGATGCTGCCCATGATGAGGGCATTCAAAGGCCGCTCATTCCCCTGAAAAGCGACAAACGGAGCCTTCCCACCCTTTGGGAGCAAGGAAAATCCGCATATGGCGCATTCTGTCTGGTAAAATCTCTCTAACCTTCGCAAAAATGTAAGCCGGCGCGTGGATACTCCGCGCGGCAAAGGGATCGCGTGTTCTGCGCAGCCCCTTCTGCCTTTCACCCGTGCGGCCGGGGCCCGGCCGATCCATCAGGGATCATCGGGCTGTGAGGGACATGATGAAAGACCCGTTTGCGAAAACCATCAGCTACCGGCTCAACCATACGGCCCGCCTCCAGCGCGCCTTGTCTGCGCGGCTGTTGTCGGATCTTGGGCTGTTTCCGGGGCAGGAGACGGTTCTGAAGCTGCTGTCGGAGGAAGATGGCCGGACCATGGGTGATTTGGCCAATGCCCTGCGCGTGCGCCCGCCCACCGCCTCCAAGACCGTTGCCCGCCTCACCGCCCAGGGGCTGGTGGAACGGCGCACCAGTGATGGGGATGGACGCATTGTCCGCGTTTTCCTCACCGAGCCGGGTGCAGAGCGCGCCCGCTCCATCGACGGCATATGGGAACTGATGGAGACCGAGATCGCCGCCGGTCTGGACAGCAAGGAGCGCAAGCGCCTGCGCAAGCTGCTGCGCAAGGTGGAGAAGAATCTTGCCCTCCGCCTCGGCACCCATGACGCCACGCAGGACAGTGCGGACGATGGCGCGGATGACGACCTTGACGGACCGGATGACGACGACATCTGAGAACGTCTTTCCCGCCCCCCGATACAGCCCGTTTCGGCCATGGACAGGCCGGAACGGGGATTTCATCTCGCTTTTGTCAAAATCATTTTTATGCTGCGCGTTCCCTTATCCCTATCGGACCGCGTGATATGTCCGCTCCCCGTTTTCTTGTTGTTGAAGGCAATGTCGCAAAGGATCGCGCGGCACAGGTTCGCTCTGGTGGACAGGCTGCCGGAGAAGGCTATGCCCAGACCCTGCGTGAACTGTGCCCACAGGCGAGTGCCGAGATCTGCTATCCGGCTGATGCAGGCGCGCATCTGCCGGATAGTGACGGCCTTGCCGGCTATGATGGAATCGCCATCACCGGCTCCTCACTCAATATTTATGCCCGCACGCCCGAGGTCGAGAGCCAGATTGCGTTGATCCGCACCGCTTTTGAAACCGGCGTGCCGCTGTTTGGCAGTTGCTGGGGCCTGCAACTGCTTACCGTGGCGGCTGGCGGCGTGGTGCGGCTGAACCCGCGCGGGCGGGAAGTGGGCTTTGGCCGCCGCATCCGGCAAACGGAACCGGGGCTGGTCCATCCGCTTTATGCCGGAAAGCCTGCAATATTCGAGGCCATGACCGTGCATCAGGATGAGGTGGAAACCCTGCCGCCCGGCGCCTGCCTTCTGGCGACAAACGACCACTCTCAGGTGCAGGCCATAGAGTTTGTGGCGGGGCGCAGCACCTGCTGGGCGGTGCAGTACCACCCTGAATATCCCTTCCGGGAAATGGCCGCCATCTTCCGCCGTTATTGCCCCAAGCTTATCGCGGAAGGCTTTTTTCCGGATGAGGACGAGGCGGACCTATTCATTGCAGACCTTGAGCATCTGGAACGCGAGCCGGGCAATAAATCGCTCTCATGGCGCTTTGGTATTGATGCCGCGGTGACCGACAAGACCATGCGCACGCTGGAGCTCAGGAACTGGATTGAAAGACAGGTCCTGCCCACCCGCGCAGCAACCGGGCGCGGCTAAGACCTCGTGCAGAAAAAAGCCCCGCACATGGCGGGGCTTTTTATTCAGTTCTTGCCGCGCGCTTGCCAGCGGCTGCGCAAACGACGCAGCACAAGGTTGAAAAGCTGCATCGCCAGCCCCGGAAGCATCGCCTGCAAGGGGTTATTCGCAAGAGACGCGAACTGCGTCACGTTCGCGCCGGTATCCTTCAGGTTCTGGCTCACGGCAGTGAGTGCCGCGCCATGCACCTCTTGCGCCAGCTTCAGGTCATCGCCCGTCCGTACCCGCCCTGCAAGCCACAGGCATGCCAGCGCCAGCACAACGCCCACACCACCCATGATGAAAGCCGCCAGCACACGGCCATACAGATCTTCCAGCGCCAGAAACCCGGCAATGCCCAGCATGACGATGCCGAAAGCGCCAATAACAAAAGCGATTGCAAACAGGACAGACTTCTTCATCAGCCGCTGGAGATGAAGCTGCGCAATAATGATGTCAGCACGTAGCAAAATGCGCAGGTTGCGTGCCAGTGTGTCCAAATCGCTCATCCGCGTCTCCCAAACTCACATCGCCCGCGCAGCCGGTGCCCGGATCGCATTCCCATGCAGCATGGAGCGCGCCCAACACCGAGAGTCAAGAACGCCGGCCATATCCTTATCAACCCGGAACCCCGATGGAAGGTTCCCGATAGCAATCCCTGCTGCCCCGCTGTAGCCCTGTTCTGCGCGGAGAATGGGGGCAGATCTGCTACACTGGCCAGAGAGTGCCGGAGGGCTTGCCCGCATAGGCCTCCGGCACATGGTTTTGCGCGAAAGAGGTATTTCATGGCCCATGTGAACATGCTCCCGCACAAACACACATCTTGCCGCATGCAGGCCTGCATGGCTCTTTCCGGCCTTGCACTTGTTGTGCTGGTCAGCCCCGCTCTGGCCCAGAACAACCAGCCCACGGCACCGGAAAGCGCCATTGAGCGCGCGAACCCGCCAGTTCAGGGCCAGCGCTAC
The DNA here is from genome assembly GCA_034676585.1 of Xanthobacter sp. Lineage (GTDB taxonomy): Bacteria > Pseudomonadota > Alphaproteobacteria > Rhizobiales > Xanthobacteraceae > Xanthobacter. The sequence goes on from JAUCBY010000002.1 coordinate 327,439, forward strand.
AGCTTTGCTCCGGTTGAAGGCGGTGCGCTGAGGCTGGACACACTGACCGGCGCAGTCTCCCTGTGCTCCAGTGATGCCCAAGGCTATGCCTGCAAGCTGGTGCCAGACAGCCGCATTGCCTATGAGGCGCAGATTGTCCGGCTGAAGCAGGACCTTGCAGCCCTTCAGCAGCAGCTGGATTTAACCGCACCGGATGCCGCGCCACAGGGTAACAATGCCCCTCAGGCTATACCTGAGACACCGCCCACTACCGGCTCTCCCTCCACCAGCCAGCAGAGTATGGATGCCGCCTTTGACTACGCAGACAAGGTTCTGCGCTGGCTGCGCAATGTCATGAAGGATGCCCCGCCCCCTCCCGGCGAGGAAAGCCTGTAGCGGCATTGCCCCTGCAATCAGAAGTCTGTCAGGAAAGCATCAATGCGCTTCAGTGCCCGGTCGGCCAGACTGCCGGGGAAGGAAATGAAAACATGGCATCCGCCGGGATAAACGCCCAGCTCTGCGGCATTCCCTGCGGCCATCCAGGCATTGGCCATGAACAGAGTGTCATCCAGCAGCGGGTCCTGTGTCCCGACAGTGAACAGGGCTGGCGGCAGGCCATGCAGCTTGCCCAGCAGGGGCGAGACATCCGCCTCGTCCACATTCCCGCCGCCGGTCATGTAATAATCAACAAACCGCTTCACATCCTGCGAGTTCAGCACCAGCGGCACCTCACCCCAGTTGCGCACGGAAGGTGTGAGCCGCAGATCATAACAGCCGGCGCACAGATTGGCGGCGGCAAAGGGCGCAAGGCCGTGCCTGTCCCGCAAGCGCATCAGGGTGACAGCGGCCAATGTCGCACCGGCTGATTCGCCACCAATGGCAAAACGGCTGGTGCCAAAGCGCGCCGGCCCTTCCCTCACCAGCCACAGTGCTGCGGCCTCACAGTCATCCGGACCGGCGGGGTAAGGGTTTTCAGGAGCCAGCGCATAATCCACCGACACCACCGCCAGACCACAGCGTGATGCGATCCGGTCCGTCAGCAGGTCATTCTCGCGTGCGGTGCCCAGCGTCCACCCGCCGCCATGAAAGTGCAGATAGACCCCGCGCGGTGCCTCATCCGGCATGAGAATGCGCACGGAGACAGGGCCGCGCGGGCCGGGAATCGTCTCCACCCGTGCGCGGGGGCTTTCCGGGGGCAAGGGAAATGTCCCCTTGTTTTCCAGCCGCGCCCTGCGGATCTTCGGCAGCGGAATATCCCACAGGCCCGTCATGCCCCGCAGCGCCTTGATAATGGCATCATTCACCATGCGCGCATCGGTCGGCACAGCACCGGGATGAAACACGGCGGGGTCGAGAATGAGCTTGGACATGAGGGGCTCCCGGTTCTGTCTTCCGGCACGGCATGCACGGCAGGGCTGGCTTTGCCACTGATTACAGGTCTTAACCGGCACAGCCATACACTTCAAATGGAGCAGGAAAGATGACGCAACTGATCCGCAGCCCCGCCAGCATGGTTGCACTCACCCATATGGCCGGTTGCACTCTTTCTGTGGAAACCCGCGGACAGGGCTTCACTGACATCACGCGTGAGGCATCGGCTTTTCTCAAGGAATGTGGGGCGCAGTCCGGCATGCTGAACCTGTTCTGTCGGCACACCTCGGCCTCTCTGGTGATTCAGGAGAACGCGGACCCGGCCGTGCAGCAGGACCTGCTCACAGCCCTTGACCGGCTTGCGCCGCGCACCTTCCCATGGACACACCATGATGAAGGCCCCGATGACATGCCAGCCCATGTGCGCACCCTGCTGAGCGATGTGAGTCTGTCTGTCCCCGTCTGCGCAGGTCGCATGGCTCTGGGCACATGGCAGGGTTTATACTTACTGGAGCACCGGGACAGACCCCACCACCGCGAGTTGATTCTGTCATTTATTGGTGCGACGAAAGAATTATGTTGATCCGCCGGTCCGATCTTTGCCATTCCTCAAAGATCGCCAGGTTGAAATCATGACATGGTGCAAATGACAGGCATACCTCCGGCAGGAGGAAATGACCGGCACAAAACGGGAGGATGCATGGCAGAAGACGCGAAAGACGGCCACCGCCTGATCATCGCTGATGATCATCCGTTGTTTCGCGGCGCCTTGCGTGAGGCGGTGCTGGGACATGACGCAACAACCGCTATCGAGGAGGTCGGCACATTTGATGACCTCACCAGACGGTTGGAACAGGATGATGAGTACGATCTGGTCCTGCTGGACCTGACCATGCCCGGTGCCCGCGGGTTCTCCGGGCTTGTCTATCTGCGGGCGCAGTATGCCGCCCTGCCCGTGCTTGTGGTTTCCGGCAATGAAGACCCGATGGTCATTCGCCGCTGCATGGAACTGGGAGCCGCCGGCTTCATGCCCAAGACCATGGAGACCTCCCGCATGCGTGAGGCGATTGCACGGGTGCTGGGGGGAGACACCTTCTCCCCGCCCGATATCGACCTCAGCATACCGGGCGACGTGGAAAGCGAAGACATCATAGCCCGGCTGGGCACGCTGACCCCACAGCAGGTGCGCGTGCTGATGATGCTGACAGAAGGGCGGCTGAACAAGCAGATCGCCTATGAGTTGAGCGTTTCTGAAGCCACGGTGAAGGCGCATGTTTCCGCCATTCTCCAGAAGCTGGGTGTGGAAAGCCGCACTCAGGCGGTGATTGCCGTTTCCAAGGTTGATACCACCTTGTGGAACCAGCAGTCTGCGTGAGCAGCTGACCATCCCTGAAACATGAAAAGGCGCTGCCCCATTACGCAGCGCCTTTTTTGCATTCCGGGGACTGAAGGCCAGTGAAACGCTCGGTCAATCTTCTCGGGCCATAATAGACGGCAGAAGAGAGACCCGAAGCATTTTCGCGCAAGGCGGACCCCGGTTCGCATCAGGAAAGTGCGACCACTCAACATATCGGGGCACCTTCCTGTCTCAGTCTGGCAGGAAAATGCTCCGGGACACGATGGCCTGGCCTGCACTGCGCAGACCGGACCGGCGTGACAGGAGCCCCGCGTGCACGCCTCCCCACCTGATGTGACCCGGCCCGAAACGCCTCGCCATTCGGCATGGGAGGCCATTACCGTCTATTTTCGCCCCAGCGTGCTGGTGGTGATTCTGCTCGGCTTCTCCTCCGGCCTTCCGCTGGCGCTGACAGGCACGACCCTTTCCGTATGGATGACCGAGAGCGGCGTGAGTCTGGCCAGCATCGGCCTGTTTTCGCTGGTCGGCCTGCCCTACACCCTGAAATTCCTCTGGGCGCCGCTGGTGGATGCGCTGGATGTGCCCGTGCTCTCGCGCTGGCTGGGGCGCAGGCGCGGGTGGCTGCTGGCCTCCCAGCTCGCACTCATGGCTGGCATTGTGTTTCTCGGCTTCCAGAACCCGCTTGCCTCGCCCTTCATGGTGGCGCTCGGGGCGGTTGTGGTGGCCACACTTTCGGCCACACAGGACATTGTGGTGGATGCCTTCCGCGTGGAGCGGCTGGATACCAGCGAACAGGCCGCCGGCATGGCGGGCTATGTCGCAGCCTACCGCATTGGCATGCTGGTTTCCGGCGCGGGCGTGATCGCGCTGGTGGCCTATCTGGAATCCACGGGCCTTGAAAGCGCGCATGTCTGGTTCTGGGGTTATGTGGCGGCAGCGGCCTGTGTGCTGGTGGGCATGGCTGCCACCTTCATGGCGCGCGAGCCCACCGCCCCCGTGCGCGAGGAAGGCGTGGGCGCAATGAAGCGCGTCGCCACCACCGCCATTGGCGCGTTCACCGAGTTTTTGAGCCGCCAGCAGGCATTTGCCATTTTGCTGTTCGTTCTGCTGTACAAATTCTGTGATGCCTTTGCAGGCGTGCTGACTGCCCCGTTCGTCATCTCGATTGGCTTTGACAAGGCGACCTATGCGGCCATTGTGAAAGGGGTGGGGCTTGCGGCAGCGCTGGCGGGCGGGTTTGCAGGCGGCTTCATTGCCCGCGCCATGCCACTGGCTGCCTGCCTGTGGCTGGGTGGCATTCTGCAAATCGTCTCCAATCTGGCATTCACCGCACAGGCCATGATCGGGGTGAATACAGCTGCGCTCACCGCCACCATCATTGTCGAGAACTTCACCGGAGCCATCGGCACGGTGATTTTCGTGGCCTATCTCTCCGCCCTGTGCGGCGTGCGCGCCCACACCGCCACCCAATATGCCCTTCTCACTGCCCTCACCGCTGTCGGTCGCACTGTGCTGGCCTCTGGCGGTGGCTTTGTGGCGGAGGCGACGGGCTGGCCGCTCTTCTTCATCATCACGTCACTTGCGGGCCTGCCCGGGCTGGCACTTCTGGCATGGTTGCAGATGAAGGGGCACTTCCGCCATCTGGCCCGCGAGAATCAGGACCGGCCATAGCCACCTGAAAGAACAACAGCGTTTTCAGCGCCTCCGCAGTTTCCCGCTGCGGGGGCGCTGCTTTTTGGTGTGCTTTTTTGTTTTTCACAACATCTGAAAGGGAGTTCACAATCCTATTTTCACATGCTAGAAAGAGACAACGTAAATAAACACGTTTTTATTTGTGAATTTCTAAAGGAGACGTCGCATGTTCACCCGTCGCACCGTCATCGCCACGGCCATTGCAGGCGCCCTTGCCGGGGTGCTTGGTTCTGCCACTGGTTCCCTCCCCGCCCTTGCGCAGGATGCAAAGGCCGCAGCCGCCGGCCCGGACAGCATCCTGAATGTTTCCTATGACATCGCCCGCGAACTGTTCGCCGCCGAGAACGAGATTTTCGTACCGGCATGGAAGAACAAGACCGGGCAAGCCGTGACGGTGAACCAGAGCCACGCTGGCACCTCCAAGCAGGCCCGCGCCATCATTGAAGGGCTGGAGGCAGATGTCGTCACCTTCAATCAGGTGCCGGATATTGATGTGCTGGTGAAGGCCGGCATTGTGGACCCGGACTGGCAGAAGAAGTTCCCGAACAGCGCCTCGCCCTATTTCTCCTTCCCCTCCTTCCTCGTGCGTGACGGCAACCCCAAGAACATCAAGGACTGGGATGATCTGGTGCGTGAGGATGTGAAGGTCATCTTCCCCAACCCCAAGACCTCCGGCAATGCGCGCTACACCTATCTGGCCGCCTATGCCTATGCGCTTGAGAAGTTCAACGGCGACACCGCCAAGGCCGATGAGTTCGTGAAGAAACTGTTCGCCAATGTGCCGGTGTTCGACACCGGGGGGCGTGGCGCCACCACCACTTTTGTGGAGCGCGACACGGGCGATGTGCTGGTGACCTTCGAGGCCGAAACCCAGACCATCAAGAACCTGTACAAGGACAAGAAGCTGGAAACCGTCACGCCTTCCGTCAGCCTGCTGGCCGAATTCCCGGTGGCCGTGGTGGACAAGGTGGTGGACAAGCGCGGCTCGCGTGAGCTGGCCACCGCCTATCTTGAGTTCCTCTACAGCCCGGAGGGGCAGGAAGTGGCGGCCAAGTCCTTCCACCGCGTGGCAAACCCGGAAGTGGCAGCCAAGTACAAGGACCAGTTCCCCGAGATCCGTCTCGTGAAGGTGGAAGAGGTGTTTGGTGGCTGGCCGAATGTGCAGAAGGAGCACTTCGCTTCTGACGGCAAGCTGGACAGCCTGTTCACCGCGCGCTGATCCTGCATTCTGATATCAACCGGCCATCCCCCGCGGGATGGCCGGTTTTTTCATTTCACCATGACTCCAGTGCCGCATTTCGTTGGTACGCGCCTAGACCATATACATAATGTTTATCAATAGGTTAAGAGCGTTCAACATATGCCAATTCTTTCCGAAACCTGACCCGACTTTCCCTCTGATGGCCCCTATGAGGCTCACGGGAATCGGGCCGTTCCGAGGAGTCGTCATGGCGAAAATCAAGCTCACCAAGTCCGCAGTCGATGCGGCACAAGCCCAGGCGCAGGTCATCGAGTTGCGGGATACCGTCGTACCCGGCTTCATGTGCAAGATTACCCCAGCGGGTCGCAAGGTGTTCATGCTCCAGTACCGCACGAACGCGGGCGAGCGCCACAAGCCTTCCTTGGGCCAGTATGGGGAATTGACCGTCGAACAGGCCCGCTCGCTGGCGCAGGAGTGGCTGGCACAAGTGCGCCGAGGCGGCGACCCCGCCGCCGACAAGGCTGCGGCACGCAAGGCCCCAATGGTCAAGGAGTTGTGCGAGAAGTTCATGGAGGACTACTCCAAGCTGCGCAACAAGCCCAGCACGCAGGAAGGCTATCAGAGCGTCATTGACCGCAACATCATTCCGATGTTGGGGCGCATGAAGGTGCAGGACGTCAAGCGTTCCGACGTGGCCGCAGCGATGAAGCAGATGGCCCACAAGCCCGCCGATGCGAACCGTACATTCAGCGTCATGCGCCGCATGTTCAACTTGGCCGAGGTGTGGGGCTACAGGCGCGACGGCACCAACCCTTGTCGCCAGGTCCCGGTGTATCCGGATGGCAAAGCCACCCACCTCATCAGCGACGAAGATATGGGCAAGCTGTTCCGCCACCTAGCGCGCATGGAAGCCGAAGGACTGGAGCACTACACCATCCCGCTGGCAATCCGCCTGCAATTCGAGTTCGCGGCCCGCCGCTCGGAAATCATCTCGCTGCAATGGCAGTGGGTCGATCTGGAAAATCGCCGCATCGTCTGGCCCGACAGCAAGATCGGCGGCATGTCCAAGCCCATGAGCGAAGAAGCCTACAGGCTGCTTTCCACCGCACCACGTAAAGACGACTGCCCCTACGTGCTGCCGTCGCCAAACGACCCCACCAAGGCACTCACCGAAGGCGAGTATTACGGCGGCTGGAGCCGCGCTCTCAAGGCCGCAGGGGCAACGCACGTTGGCACGCACGGCATCCGCCATCGCTCAACGACCGATATCACCAATTCGGGTATCCCTGTGAAGGTCTGCATGGCACTGACCGCGCACAAAACCGTGGCGATGTTCATGCGCTATGTCCACACCGAAGATGACCCGGTGCGTAAGGCTGCGGAGTTGGTTGCAAAGCGCCGCCAAACGGTAGTGATGGGAAAACCAGCACAAGGAGGTTCCACCGACTAAGTTTGGTCCGCACATGAATGTGCTTTTTGTTACTTATCGCCTATGATGGCTGCTTACGGCCACAACCAGTCGGTCAGCATTTTTTAATTGACCACTTTAGCCTGTACCCAGTCATTTGCGATCAGCAAATGGAAAGACCTCTCTCTTAAAAAGCCGCCACCCGTGGCCAACCGTGCCGCTCGGTAACGACGGGGGCGGCATAGAGCCTGACCTTGGTGTCAAAGAGCTTAGTTCCTTGATATTTCGGAGCTCTCGACTTGATCACCACGGCTGTAGGGTGCGAGTCTTGCCGTCTCGAGCGTTGATTCGAACAACTTCCGAAGCTAGGTGGCCGGCAAATGCTGGGGTGTTGAGCCAACCAATAGCTTGGGCTCGTAGGTCAGCAACGGTTGTTAGGCCAAGATCGCCGACCAACGTCACTAAGCGTTTCAGGTAGCCAAACAGATCCTCACAACACATCGCCGGTTCGTATGGCAGCTGGTAGAAATCCTTGCCATTGTGAACCAGCATATTTCGCACGAGCGTGTATAGCTCTTCGTAACGTTTGAGATCTGCCTTGAAGGTGTCGATGTCACCGTGCGAGGTAAGGGCGGCGATGTAAGCGTGATGCGTCATCCACGTCCAATTTTTCTTCGGATGCGCCAACCCATCGAGCGCGAAAACGAGCGTGAGGAATTTGGATTCATCTCCGAGCGAGTAGAACGCTTGGCGGATGAACCGCAACGCCCCTTTTACGGCCAGTGCGAGCTCATCAGATTGACCGCACAAGATACTTTCGAGGTACTTACGCGCGTCCCAGTGGTGATCATCAATCTCCGGTCCGAGCCAGTTGTTTGAGGCAGACATAGGACGAGAGATGCCATTGAGGTTGACTGGCTTCAAGTGGGTTCTGCCTAGGGGGATGATCTCAACTGCGTAGAATCCGTTCTTAAGTTGCCCAGCAGGATCAGGAGTGAATTCCAGCCTCTTGAAGGAGCTGAACCCGAACCTAATTAGGTCCAATACATGCTCAGCCATTGCCAAGCACTGTAGGATGACGACGTCGTTATCCTTGATATGTCGGTTTAGACGCAACAGATCGGTGTAAGGGAGCTCAATATCGAACTCGAGGTAGCTTCCGTCCCAGTCTCCGAGACGCTCATATGGCTCTGGGTCAAATTCCCGTGCACACACTAAGCGGAACGGTCCAAGATCAAGTGACGACTCGAAGTGCAACTTTAGAACGGGAACGATGACTGTGCAGGTCAGGGTCCGTGTGGACTCGGCCTCAGATTCGAGGGCCGCTAGCTCAAGATTTGAACTGCCTTGGGTCCCCAAGCTTATAGTCAGCCAGGGAAACGAACGTTGGAAGTCGATGAGCATCTGTTGAGCAGATCTCTTGCCGTGTTCGTCTTGGAATGTGATACCGTCGCGCTCTGGGAAGCAACTTGCCCAGTAACCGAGTTCGCAGATTGTCGATATCGAATGCTCGAGCAGGCTTTCTTTGCCAAAAAGTTCGGCCTCACGCCATAAAATATTGCCTGTGTAGTTGCCACGTGGAGCGAGAAACGTTGCCTTCATTTGAATCATCCTTGGAAATTTTCGATGCGAATCTTCGGATTTGTCCCACGGGTGAAAAGTCGGTCGACTGAATTGCACAGTGTTAAGTCGCTGTGGATGGCTGCGATGAGCCACTAAGTGTGAGTTTATAGGGATCGATCGATGGGCGGCAGTCGCAGCAAATCAATCACTAGGACTGATCGACATTCACCGCAGCCAGATCATGGCTGCGGTGAGGTGAATGAAACCGGTGAAGTGAATGGCTCGCCGGTCGTATCGCGTCGCGAAGCGGCGGAAGTGCTTGAGGCGATTGAAGCAGCGCTCGATCCGGTTTCGGCGCTTGTTTTGCACACATCAACGTGTGCAAAACAGGGGCGGCTGTACCTGAAGATCTGCTATAGGGATGCGAGGTTGCTGGCTTTGTCACTGCACGCGATGAAGTCATCCCTATACATTGCAAAGCGCTTTCGTCCTGTTGATGCTCATGCATTCGCTCTGCACGCAGAACTGCACTCGGCACAGCCGTACAACGTCCAGGCAACAGGCTATGCCGCGCCACCGCCGCATTGAAATCGCGTGCCGTCTGGGATTGGAGGCGCGGAAGGCAAGATTAAAGGGCGCGGCACCACGGTGCGCGCAAAGCCTGTCTGCACATGGGGGTGGCACAGCACGTGCCATATTGCAGCACCGTGCCGTCAGGTAGCACAAAGCTGCATGGCGACTGGCTTGACCGTGTGCTTCCTACGCCAAGGTACGCCAAGCTGCGCCAGAGCAGCAAGGCATCGCATGCGTGGAATCACGGTTAACGAGATGAGTCAGGAGCGTCCGCAATGGCGCGCTCGATGAAGCGGGCGAGCGGTTCGGAAAGGGCCGTATCGGCCCGCAGAAGGTAGGTTGTGAGAACAGGCGACATGCCCGCCAACGGACGGCTGCTCACGTCTGGTGAGCGGCAAGCGGCAATTTGCGATGCCCCGACCAGCGCCAAGGCATATCCGGCGGAAACCAAGGTCAACATCAAATCAAGCGATGCCACTTCTTCTGCTACCAGCGGCTCGGTTTCAACCGTGCGCAGCACCCGTGCAATCTGTCGGCAATAGCTCTCGCAAACATGCGGGTCGCCCATTACTAAGGGATAGCGCAAGACTTCTTCCAGTGGAATCCGTTTACGGGTCAGCAGTGGATGCTTGGCCAGAACCGCGACCACAAGCGGATCACACCAAGCAGGTACAGCAAGCAAACCATCGGCTACGCCGTCTGACTGTGCGAATCCTGCGTCGTAGAGGTCTTCGAGAAGACCCTTGATCTGCTGCGACAAGGGGACTTCAATCAAATGGATACCGACTTCTGGATCATCGTCCCGGCACTTCGCCAGGAAGGCGCTCAGGTGCGTCGGAGTGATGCCGTCGGATAAGGCAATGCGCAATTGACCGTCATAGCCAGCTGCAACGGCTTTAGCTCCGTCGTGGGCCTGTTGCAAGGCTGTGAAAATGCGTGGCACATGCTCCTTGAAGACTTGCCCGGCACGCGACAAGCGCGTGCTTCACGAGTTGCGGATGAACAGCCTAACGCCCAACTCTTCTTCCAGTTCCTTGATCGCTCGTGACAGCGGCGATTGCTCGATATGCAGTCGCTCAGCGGCGCGAGCAAAATGGAGTTCTTCGGCCACAGCCTGAAAGCATGGGAGGTGTCGAAATTCCATGCCTTTGCCTCGTCAAGCCTTGGTACGATCCGGCTGTATGCCTAGCCAGCACAGGACACTAGCGAACAGAAGAAGTGACACGGAAATTCCGATCGACACATGCATGCCGCGCATGAACACCTCTGGCGCGGTGTCCCGGACCAGATAGCCAAAGACAGCCACACCAAGCATGCCGCCGATCTGGCGTGCAGAGTTGAGCACCCCTGACGCGATGCCTGCGCGCGATGCATCCACCGATGAAAGTGGCGTTGGTCATGGTCGGCACCATCAACGCAGTACCGCTGGCCGCCAACAGCATTGGAACAACCAAGAGCCAATAGCTGCCATCCACTCTGACTGGCATCAGCAGCAGGTACCCAAAGGCTGCCAGCGTCAACCCCAAGACCATCAACAGACGAGCACCCATACGCGTGATTAGTCGCCCAGCCAACACATTGACTGCCATCAGCACGACGGTCATGGGAAGGAAGGCCAATCCCGTCAACTGTGGCGAAAGTTGCTGCTGAATCTGGAAAAACAGGCTGAATACGAAGATCAACCCGTAATAGGCGAAGTTCACCACTACACCAGCAACTGAGGCCGCAGCAAACGTCGGAATGCGGAATAGTTCCAATGGCAACATCGGCGACTGGCTATGTACTTCGATCCAAATAAAACCGATGGTTGCATCCATAGCCAGCAGGAAACCACCGCGAACCAAGCCATGCTCCCAGCCAAGCGGCGCGGCCTCGGTTAATGCCATGGTCAACGCGGCCAGCGCCAGAATGACCGCTCCCTGACCGGCCCAGTCAAGGCTGCGCCGATGGCTGCCGCCATGAGGTGCCACGTAGCGTAGCGCCAGGTAGATCCCGATCAGACCGATAGGAAGGTTGATCAGGAAGATGCTGCGCCAGCCCAAGTGCGTCACCATTATTCCGCCTAACACCGGGCCTGCTGCCAACGATATACCGCCAAACGCGCCCCACCAGCCCACTGCACGACTGCGCTGCTCACGATCCGGGAATGCGTGCTGCAGCATGGCCAGGGAATTCGGCACCAGCAGCGCAGCCCCAGTCCCTGGATCAGTCTGGCGGCAATCAGGATCGGCAGGCTGCCGCTCAAGCCGCATGCAGCCGATGCGAGCGTAAACACGACGAAGCCCAGAAGGAAGACGCGCCGTGCGTCGAAGCGATCACCGAGCGCACCGCTGGTCAGCAGCAATGCCGCAAAGACCAGCGTATAGGCATTGATGACCCATTGCAGGCCAGCTACGTCGGTGGCGAACTCCTGACGCAAGGCATCCAGAGCAACATTGACGACGCTGACGTCCAGCAGAACGACCACGAAACCCAGCGCGGCCGCCAACAGCGTACCGCGCGGAAGGAAATGAGGAAGACACGAGAAACACCCAATAGAAACAGATGATTCGCATGCTAGGCGCAGGACATGCCTGCGTAAATTCTCTAAAATGCACTCCATACTGGAGAAAACGCGCAGATGTTTGACTGGGAAAATCTCCGACATTTTCTGGCGGTCGCCCGTATCGGCACGCTGTCGGGTGCCGATCGGTCGTTGCAGGTGGATCACGCTACCGTGAGTCGCCGCCTGACGGCGCTGGAAACGGAATTGCAAGTTCCGCTGGTTGAACGCCTGCCTCGCTCCTGCCGACTCACCCCTATGGGCGTACAGATCTATGAGCAAGCTAAGGCCATGGAAGCCTCGGCCTTTGCCGTGGAGCGGCTGGTGCATGCCAGCCGGGAGCCCCTCGCAGGGAAAGTGACGCTCAGTGCACCGCCGGTGCTGGTGACGCACCTGCTGGCGGGTCGGCTCGTAGAGTTCCGTGCTGAGTATCCCGGCATTCAGCTTTCCGTTTCGGCACAGGCGCAGCAGGTTTCGCTCAGTCGGCGCGAGGCAGATGTTGCCCTGCGGCTGGTGCGACCCAATGAATCGAGCAGCGTGGTTCGCAAGCTCGGGCAAATGCTATTTGCCTTGTATGCGGCCCCGGAGTACGTGGCGACACGCCCTCCTGAAGACTGGACCTTTATCGCCTATGACGCGCAGTTCGCCGATATGCCCCAGCAACAATGGCTGCTGGAGATTGCCGGCAACCGAAACGTTGGCTGCGAACTGAGCGACATCAGCAGCCACTTGGCGGCGGCACGTGCTGGAGCCGGTGTTGCCGGCCTGCCATGTTTTCTTGGCGATGAAGACTCCGGCTTGGTTCGGCTGGAACACAAAGGCCCGACGTTCTTGCGCGACATCTGGCTGGTCGTGCATCGCGATTTGCGCCGTTCCGCGCCAGTGCGTGCCGTGATGGACTTTGCGGCCAAAGCCATCACGGAGAAACCGGGGCTTCGCATGGAAACACTGGCTGCTGTGCCATTGCCATCTGTATAGCAGGCCGTGTCCCAATCCGCTTCACATCGGCTGTTGGCCACGCGCCGCCCAAGTCATTTGGTCATGACTGAGCTTTCAGGGATATCTGGCGTAGTCGGTCGTGCGAAGCACGCGGACAGACCTGTGTTGGCGCGGGTTTTACGCACCACGCGGCACGGCGGTGAAACCGCGCTGTGCCGCGTCACACTCACGTGCAGACTGGCTTTCGATGCGGCCCGGTGCCGCGACCTTTTGTCTTGCCTTCCGCCTTTGTCCCTCGCTATCGCTCCTGACAGCGGCAGTCTGGTGTTGCCGCCAGTCTGTTAGCGAGTACAGCGGTGACCACGGGCAAGGAAAAACACCTGCACGTGTAGCCGCCACGCAGGGCAAGCGCCAAGGCTATGATGGTGTGACCTTGCGCGACGCAATGCCCTTGGGTTCGCTGCTGTGAAGCGCCTATGCGGCACCTAGTTCGAAAGGCAACAGCGGCAAACAATGGTCGGGATCTGGCCTAACCTATTGCCCAGAAAGACCTTTCACGCCACTGCCTAGCTTCTCAAAAAACTTGACAGCGGACATTTTTCTTGCCTGCCGCAGCCCCCTATCCTGCAGCTGCGCGCGCATGGGCATCCTGTCGTGCCGCCAGAGCTGACAGCCCTGCCAGCCCAAGGGCGACAAAAGAGAGGATGGCACCGGTCCAGCCCGGCGAGGCAAGGCCATATCCGGCCGTGATGGTGACACCCCCCAGCCATGCCCCCAATGCATTCCCCAGATTGAACATGCCAATATTGACCGACGCCACCAGCGTGGATGCCCCCGCCGCATTGGCCCGGTCCATCACCAGTTTCTGGATCGGTGAGACGGTGGCAAAGCCAAAGGCCGCCATCAGAAAAACCATCAGCCCCAGAATAATGGCACTGTCAGCCCACAGCCACAGGATGATCAGGGAAATACCCTGCAGGGCCAATGAGACATAAAGGGTCATATACAGGCTGCGGTCTGCAAAACGCCCGCCCAGCCAGTTGCCAATAACCAGCCCCAGCCCAAACAGCACCATCAGCAATGCCACGCCCTGTTCGGAATAGCCGGCAACCTCGATTGCCAGCGGCGCGATATAGGTAATGGCGGTGAAGAAGCCGGCTGGCCCCAGCACCGTGATCCCCATGGCCAGCAGCACCTGCGGATCGGCAAAGGCGCGCAGTTCCGTGCTGATGCGTGGCCGTGCGCCCTTCTCAAGATGCGGCAGCAGCACGGCAAGGCTGGCAATCATCACCACGCCGATCCCGGTGATCACAAAAAACACCACGCGCCAGTTTGTGACATGTGCCAGCCATGTACCCAGAGGCACGCCGACAAGGTTTGCCACCGTCAAGCCACTGAACATGAAGGCAATGGCCTGCGCCCGTTTGTGTGGCGGCACCAGCAGCATGGCCACCAGAGCGCCAACCCCGAAAAAAGCGCCGTGATTGAAAGAGGTGATGACGCGGCCAACAAGGGCAATACTCAGGCTGGGTGCCAGCGCTGTCACAAGATTGCCGATGGTGAAGATGCAGGCCAGTGCAAGCAGCAGCGCCTTGCGCGGCATGCCTGCACCCAGAATGGTCAAGACCGGTGCGCCCACAAACACCCCCAGCGCATAGACCGTGACCATGAGGCCAGCCTGGGGAATGGTGGTGCCGAACTCCGTCGCAATACCCGGAAGGATACCGGCAATCGTGAATTCGGTCATGCCGATACCGAACGCGCCGATAACCAGCGCCCAAAGTGCAGATGGCATGGAGGAGCCTTCTCTGTCCGCTATAATTTTGAATGAGATTTTGTAAAAACACGAATACACCGAACAAAATAAAGACTTCCAGCATCAATGAGGCAGGCAATGGCAGAAACAGACATGGTTCGGCGAAACCAGCATGGCCCGGCAGAACTTGATGATACAGACCGAAAATTGTTAGGCATTCTGGCCGTGGATGCCTCACACAGCTACGCCCAGCTTGGGGCACTGGTGAACCTTTCGGCTCCCGCCGTGCATGAGCGGGTCAAGCGCCTGAGGCGTGACGGGGTGATCCGCGCCACGGTGGCCCAGCTCGATGGCTGCAAGCTGGGCCTGAGCCTTCTCACCTTCGTGCTTGTCGAAACCTGCGGCTTTGCCGCGACGCGCGACCTGCTGACCCTTTCCGAACGGCCGGAGGTGGAGGAAATCCACACCGTGGCGGGAGATGGCTGCGTCATGATCAAGATCCGGGCCAGGGATACCGAATCCCTGGAAGCCTTTTTGATGGACCTGCAACAGTTTGACGGCGTGCGCGGCGTGCGCAGCTATATTGTTCTGTCCAGCTTTCTGGAGCGCGGCCCCCAGCCGGCCTGAACATGAAAAAGGCCGGCGCTGGGCCGGCCTTTCCATTTTGCGGGCCTTCTGGCCCGCCATATCAGCTTACATTCAGTTCTTTGCAGCTTCCAGCGCAGCAAGAATAGCGTCACCCATACCCTGCGTAGACACGAGGTCACAGCCTTCGGTGCGGATATCGCCCGTGCGCTTGCCAGCATCCAGAACTGCGGAGATGGCGTTATCGATCCGGTCCGCCACATCGCCCTGATTGAAGGAATAGCGCATGGCCATGGCCAGCGAACCAATCATGGCGATGGGGTTGGCAATGCCCTGCCCGGCAATATCCGGCGCGGAACCGTGCACCGGCTCATACATGGCCTTGCGCTTGCCGTTCGCATCCGCCGCACCCAGAGATGCGGAAGGCAGCATGCCGAGCGAGCCGGTGAGCATGGCCGCAATATCAGAGAGAATGTCGCCGAACAGGTTGTCGGTAACAATCACATCATACTGCTTGGGACGGCGCACCAGCTGCATGGCCAGCGAGTCGGCCAGATTGTGCTCCAGTTCCACATCCTTGTAGTCCTGCGCGTGGATGGCCGTGACCACTTCCTTCCACAACACGCCAGAGCGCATCACATTGTTCTTTTCGGAAGAGGTCACCTTGTTGCGGCGGGTGCGGGCCAGCTCAAAGGCCACGCGCGCAATGCGGTCGATTTCATAGGTGTCATACACCTGCGTGTCGATGGCGCGCTTCTGCCCATTGCCCAGATCGGTGATGGTCTTCGGCTCGCCGAAATAGACGCCGCCCGTCAGTTCGCGCACGATGAGGATATCGAGACCCTCCACCAGCTCGCGCTTCAGGGAGGAGGCATCCGCCAGCGCCGGATAGCAGATGGCGGGGCGCAGATTGGCGAACAGGTCCATATCCTTGCGCAAACGCAGCAGACCCGCCTCAGGGCGCGCCTCATAAGGCACATCGATCCACTTCGGACCACCAACAGCAGCCAGAAACACCGCATCCGCAGCCTGTGCGCGGTCCATGGCGGCGTCAGAGATCGCCACCTTGTGGGCGTCATAGGCGCAACCGCCCACCAGATCTTCCTCAATCGAGAAAGAGGCAAGGCCTGCCTTTTCGATCCAGGAAACAACGCGCTTCATCTCGGCCATAACCTCAGGGCCGATGCCGTCACCGGCGAGAAGGAGCAGCTTGTGGGTGGCCATGTAAACGTCCTCGCAAAACGACCCGACGGGCCGGCTGGTGGCATGGCGGAGGCAGGAGCCGCTCATGCTCAAGACAGGAAACCCGCGCGGATAAATGCCATGCGCAGGCCGGTGAAATGCAGCATGACGACATGATGTGCAGCCTCATCAGCCGCCACGCACCCATGCCCATGTGCAAGAATGGAATCTTGATGGCAGAAGCCTTTTACAGCCTTCTGCCATTCTGCTTTAGGGTATTTTCGCCTTTCGGGGAATGGCGAAAACCGCAGCTTCTGCAAGCTGGAGCGCTTCTCTGTTGCAGGGCATCAGAAAAGCGCACCCCATTTCTGAACGCTCGCATCTTCCTGACCCGAACCGGGAACCGCTTCGCTCGAAAATGCCCACCCATGATGTTGTCGCATTTTCTTAATCGCGACCCGGGAACCGCTTCGCTCGAAAATGCTCATGGCCCCCTCAGGCCCCCAGCAGGTCTACCAGCGGAGGAATGAGGGGCGCATCAGCCGGTGGCATATCCAGTTGTCGCAGAGCGCCGGCACGCACCCACTTCAGGGCCTCATGCTCCTTGCGCGTGACGGTTCCCTCCCAGCGACGGCAGATCCACAGCGGCATCAGCAGGTGAAAGTCCTCATAGCCATGGCTGGCGAAGGTGAGCGGCGCAAGGCACTCCTCCTTCACAGCAATGCCCAGCTCTTCGGCAAGCTCACGAATGAGGCATTCCTCCGGGCGCTCCCCGGCTTCCACCTTGCCACCGGGAAACTCCCACAGCCCGGCCAGCGCCTTGCCCTGCGGGCGCTGGGCTACCAGCACCCGGTTGTCAGAGTCCACCAGCGCGCAGGCAGCCACCAGCACGATTTTCACGAGCGGTAATCCCCGTTAATGGCCACATATTCCTTGGTGAGATCGCAGGTCAGCACCCGGTCCTCACCCTCGCCAAGGCCAATATCTACGGTGATGTCGATAACATCACTCTTCATATATTCCGAGGTTTGCGCCTCATCATATTCCGGCGCGCGTGCGCCCTTGCGGGCAACGCAGATATCGCCGAAGGAAATGGTCAGCAGATCACGCTCGGCCGGCTCACCTGCCTTGCCCACAGCCATCACCACACGGCCCCAATTGGCATCCTCACCCGCCACCGCAGTCTTCACCAGCGGCGAATTGGCAATGGACATGGCGATGCGACGCGCAGACTTGCGCGACATCGCACCCTTCACATGCACCCGCACCAGATGGCGCGCGCCCTCACCGTCCCGCGCAACCTGCTCGGCCAGATCATTCAGCAGTTCATTCAGCGCCCGGCGGAAGGCCTTGAGGCGAGGGTCATCCAGCTGCTTGATGCGCGGCGCATCACGCCCTGCCGCTGCACCTGTGGCAAACATCAGCAGCGTATCGGATGTGGAGGTGTCGCTATCCACAGTCACGGCATTGAAGCTGCGCTTCACACCCTTGGAAAGCAGCATCTGCAACACATCTGCTGCAATCGGCGCATCGGTGAACACGAAGGAGAGCATGGTCGCCATATCCGGCGCGATCATGCCCGCACCCTTGGCAATGCCTGCAATCGTCACCGGCACATCACCCAGCAGCACCTGTGCGGTGGCCAGCTTGGGGAAGGTATCCGTGGTCATGATGGCACGGGCAGCATCCAGCCATGGCGTATTGGCGAGGCGCGTGTTGCAATCCTCCAGCACGCCCTCGAACTTGCTGGCATCCAGCGGTTCACCGATCACGCCGGTGGAGGCTAGAAAAACCTCATTCGGCTTGCAGCCAAGGGCCGCCGCAGCCACTTCCGCCGTGTGACGGGTGGATTCGCGCCCGGTCTGCCCCGTGAAGGCATTGGCATTACCGGAATTGACCACAAGCCCGCGCGCCTTGCCCTTTTTCAGCAGATCACGGCACCATTCAACAGGTGCAGACGGGCATTTGGAACGGGTGGTCACACCGGCAACGGTGGTGCCGGCATCCAGCGCCACCAGCAGCACATCCGTACGCCCCTTGTAGCGAATCCCCGCCTCGGCGGTGGCAAAACGCACCCCGGCAACCGGCGGCACATCCGGGACATTTTTAGGCGCAAGCGGAGAAATGGTGGCAGACATGACAAACACCCAAGACAATGAGGCTTCACCTGTGCCGCACCTTGAAGAGGCTGACAAGAGCAGCAGCCATATGGCTGCCCTGCCTGCACAGCCCGACACAATGCGGAAGGCATCCCCTGTTTAGCAAAAAGGGGCGCGCATGGCGCACCCCTTCCCGATTCTGGAATGGCAGTGCGACATGCACCGGACCGCCATTCTTTAAAACTCAGAGACTCAAAAACTCAGAGACTCACTTGCCTGCCGGCTTCTCGTCAGCCTCGGAAGCGGCTGCCGGTGCGGCAGTCTTCTCAATCTTGGCATCAGCGCGCAGCTTCGTCACCAGATCAGCCTGACCCTTGCGGACCAGATATTCGGTGACCTGATCCTGCACGTCCTCGAACTTCGGCACAGGCTTGGCGCGCTTGTCCTCAACCTTGATGACATGCCAGCCGAACTGGGTCTTCACCGGCTCTGAAACCTGCCCCTTGTCCAGCTTGAAAGCGGCTTCGGCAAACTCAGGAACCATCTGTTCCTTGGTGAAATAGCCAAGGTCACCGCCGCTACCGGCACCATCACGGGAGTTTTCGCTGGCAAGCTTTGCGAAGTCGGCGCCGCCCTTGGCCTGCTTGGCCAGTTCCTTGGCCTTGGCCTCGTCTTCCACAAGAATGTGGCGCGCATGTACTTCCTGCTCTTCCCCGGCAGACTTGACGAACTCGTCATAGGTCTTGCGCTTGGCCTCATCGGTCACCGCAGCCTTGGCGGCATTCGCCAGCAGGGTTTCCATCAGAACCTTGTTGCGCGCATAGTTCATGCGCTGCTTGAAGGCGTCTGTATCGGCCAGCTTCTGGGCTTCGGCAGCCTGTGCCAGAAGGGTCATGTCGGTGAGGAAAGAGAGCACATAGGCGTCACGCTCAGGCCCCTGAACCTGCGGCGGCAGGCCCGGACCGATATCTTCCACCGCAATCACCACTTCGCTGGCGCGAATCGGGGTGCCATTGACGGTGGCGACAACCACGTCCTCAACAGCGGGAGCCGGCTGGGCGAGCGCCGGAACGGCGAGGGATGCAAACGCGACAGACGAGGCGAGAGCGGCCGCAAATACGGCATTATGGGCGGAACGCTTCATAGGTCCGGTTTCCTCGCTTATAGACGCGACACGCCCACGATGGTGCGTGCCGATATGGCGCATATCGGATGTGACAGGCACAGTTGCGCAAGTCTCTTCCCGTGGCAAGCAGGCTTTCTTGAGGCAGGGAAGACGAGATTTCACATCACGGGGCTTCCGCTTCGTCGCGAGAGGCTGTATAAGGCGCGCCTTCGATCATGGAATCTGGTTTACCATGTCTGGGCCAGCCGGCTAAGCAGGCAAGAGGGAAACCAGCGCACAATTTGGCGGTAGAGACGTGGCGGGCACGATGCCCCCCTCGGGTGTTACGCCAGCAGGAGTTTGGACAATGGCAGTCCCGAAGAGAAAAACCTCGCCGTCGCGTCGTGGCATGCGCCGTTCGGCCGATGCGCTTAAGAAGCCCACCTATGTGGAAGACAAGGATTCCGGCGAGCTGCGTCGCCCGCATCACCTTGACCTGAAGACCGGCATGTACCGGGGCCGTCAGGTTCTGACCCCCAAGGCGGAAGCCTGAGTCAGACATTCGGCAGGACGCCTCCCGGCTCTCCTGCCATCCCCCAGAATCAGCACTCCTGACTTCAGGTTCCAGTGCTGCTTGGGGTATTCAATTGCGATCAAGGCGGCAGGCCCTGTGCCTCGCCGCCTTTTCGTTTGTGCAGTGCGCGCATCAGGCGAGTTGGAAGAACGATGTGGAGCATGCGTGTGCAGCCTCGAAAGCCAATAGACCGCTTTCAGGGTTAATGGCAGAAACCGCCCTGCTCCAATATCGCCTGGCTCGCCATTCATCCTTGTTTTTCAAGGGAGTTGAAGCGCGCCCCCCAAAAGATTGCGCTCTTGCCCGGCCCGGTGATGCGCAGTGTGCTGCGGGGACAGATCTGCCCCGGATGCAAGCGAGCGGTGACATTCGCTCCGCAATATGCCACCCATCAGCCCCATCTTCCCGCACCCGGCCCGGATCAGTCTGAGGAGGCCCAATGCTGACGCCAGTTCCGCTGCTGATAATTCCATTCGCGCTTTATAATATTGTCGCGTTCCTAACACCGGGCCTCGAATGGAAGTCGATTCTCTGGCATGTGAGCCTCCCGTCAGGCGCCGTGTGGGACATCACAGCAGCCAAGGCCTTCATCGCCTTTAGCCTGCTCTTCCTGCTCTTCGAGATTCTGAAATCTGCCCGCGTGCATGCGCGCTCCTTCGTGGACCACACCCTTTCAGCACTGATCATGCTGGTTGCATTGGCCGAGTTCCTGCTGGTGCCTCAGGCGGGGACATCAACCTTTGCCCTGCTGCTCTGCATCATGTTGCTGGATGTTGTGGCAGGCATCACAGCCGCCATTCGCGCGCCACGCCGCATACGCGCTGCCAAGGTAGCAAAGGCGACCCCGCCTGCCCCTGCCCCTGCCCCTGCCCCTGCCCCTGCCCCTGCCCCTGCCCCTGCCCCCAAAGTGGAGCCTCAGCCAGAGCAGAGTGCAAGCCCCTCTCCAGAGGCCAAGCCAAAGCAAACGCCACCGGCCAGCGCAACTCCTGAAAACAGCGCGCCCGAAGTTGCCGTTCCGCCGCCAGCTTCCATACAGGCAGATAACAAGGCGTAATTGAAAAGGGCGCGCTCCTGTCAAGCGCGCCCTTTTCAACGGACAATCATCTTACAAAAACCCGCCTCAGGATTTGGCCTTCAGGCCGCCTTCAGGCTGCGTTGGTGCGGCTTCCGGCTCTGCAGCCAGCCGGTTCAAAAGCTTTTGCATGTCCAGCATTTGCTGTTTCAGCTGGTCCAGCTCACTGCGATCCGCAGTCGCGACACCGGAAACAGGCGTATCCTGCACAATATTCGAGGCGGCCTCATCCCCCTTGGGGACAGGAATGAATATCTGGAACGCCTTCTCGAACATCTCCATATTCCGGCGCACATGATCTTCAAACCCCGGGAAAGTCTTTCCCGTGAATGTATTCGACATCTGCGAACGGAACTTTTCCTGATCCTTGGTGAAGCTGCTGATTGATGCCTCCAGATAGCGCGGCACCAGCATCTGCATACTGTCGCCATAAAAGCGGATGATCTGGCGCAAGAAAGCAATCGGCAGAAGATTCTGACCCTTGTTCTCCTGTTCAAAGATGATCTGGGTCAGAACAGAGTGCGTGATATCATCACCACTCTTGGCATCATAGACGACGAAGTCTTCACCATCCTTCACCATATTGGCGAGATCTTCGAGAGTGACATAAGTGCTCGTGCCTGTATTATAAAGGCGACGATTGGCATACTTCTTAATGGTGACTGGTTCTTGTGATTTTCCCATTATCCGGTCATCCAGAATCCTTGGCGTTGGAACAACGTTAAGGGGTTTCGCACCCCATAGCCACCCCCCTAAGGGATCATCGGAATCATTTTGCCACATCAAAGATCCTGTGGGAAAACCACAATAAAATGAGTCCTTGAATACTGATCTGGATCATTGACACATGGATGTTTGAAATTGCGATATAGTGGCAACATCCAAAACGGTGCCAAAACCGTACCTGCCTTTAAGTTTCAACCGCCTGCTCGTTTAGGGCTACCTGCAAGCTCCAGGAGAAGATCATGAAGGACGAGGTCGTTATCGTCGGTGCTGGTCGCACCCCCGTTGGTTCTTTCAATGGTTCGCTGTCCCCCCTTTCCGCCCATGAACTGGGCGCGGGTGTCATCAAGGGTCTGCTGGAGCGCACCGGCATTGCCCCCGAAGCTGTCAAGGAAGTGATCTTCGGCAACGTCCTCACCGCCGGTCAGGGGCAGAACCCCACCCGGCAGGCAGCCATTCATGCCGGCCTGCCCGTCACGACCCCCGCATGGACCATCAACATGGTTTGCGGTTCCGGCCTGCGGACCGTTGCTCTTGGTGCCCGTGCTGTTGCCAGCGGCGACAGTGAGGTCGTGATCGCCGGCGGTCAGGAATCCATGAGCCAGGCGCAGCATGCCGCGCATCTGCGCAATGGCGTGCGCATGGGCAATGCCAACTTTGCCGATACCATGATCAAGGACGGCCTGTGGGATGCGTTCAACGATTACCACATGGGTATCACGGCCGAGAACGTCGCCAAGCAGTTCGAGCTGACCCGCGAAGAGCAGGATGCTTTCGCCGTTGCCTCGCAGAACAAGGCCGAAGCCGCCCAGAACGCTGGCAAGTTCAAGGATGAGATCATCCCCGTCACCATCAAGACCCGCAAGGGCGATGTGGTGGTGGACAGCGACGAATATATTCGTCACGGCGCAACCGTAGAAGGCATGGCCAAGCTCAAGCCGGCCTTCGTGAAGGATGGCACCGTCACTGCCGGCAATGCTTCCGGCATCAATGATGGCGCTGCCGCTGTGATTCTGATGAGCGCCGAGCGTGCCAAGGCCGAGGGTCTCACCCCGCTGGCCCGCATCGTCTCCTGGGCTGAAGCCGGTGTTGATCCCACCATCATGGGTACCGGCCCTATTCCTGCCTCCAAGCTTGCGCTTGAGCGTGCGGGCTGGACCGTGGATGAGCTCGACCTGATCGAAGCCAATGAGGCTTTTGCGGCTCAGGCGCTTGCCGTCAACAAGACCATGGGCTGGGATACCTCCAAGGTGAATGTGAACGGTGGCGCCATCGCTATCGGCCACCCCATTGGTGCATCCGGTGCGCGTATTCTCGTCACGCTGCTGCATGAAATGGTGAAGCGCGATGCGAAGAAGGGCCTTGCCACGCTGTGCATCGGCGGCGGCATGGGCGTAGCGGTCTGCGTCGCACGCGACTGATTGCGGTACGGCACCTGCCTTTTCGACATGCTTCCGGGCCGCGGGGTTTTCGCGGCCCGGCCATCTCAAACGGTGCAATATCTCAAGGGCGATCCTGGCGAAGCCCAAATGGCCATGGATCAGATATTGCGCATCTGCAACCGGGCTGAAAGACGAGGGAGGAAGCTATGGCGCGAGTCGCATTGGTCACCGGGGGTACCCGCGGTATCGGAGAGGCCATTTCGGTTGCCCTGAAGGATGCTGGCTACACCGTGGCGGCGAACTATGCCGGCAATGACGAGGCCGCAAAGGCCTTCACCGAAAAGACTGGCATCCCCGCTTTCAAGTGGGACGTGTCCAGCTTTGAGGCCTGCAAGGAAGGCATTGCCAAGGTTGAGGCCGAGGTCGGCCCGATTGACATTATGGTCAACAATGCAGGCATCACCCGCGATGCCCCCCTGCACAAGATGACCCTTGAGCAGTGGAATGCGGTGATCAACACCAATCTTTCAAGCGCGTTCAACACCTCGCGGAACGTGATTGACGGAATGCGTGCGCGGGGCTTTGGCCGCATCATCTGCATTTCCTCGATCAACGGCCAGAAGGGCCAGTTTGGCCAGACGAACTATTCCGCAGCCAAGGCTGGCGAAATCGGTTTCGTGAAGGCCTTGGCGCAGGAAACGGCGAAGTATGGCATCACTGTCAACGCCATCGCGCCCGGCTATATCGGCACCGAAATGGTTCGCGCTGTTCCGGCTGATATTCTGGCCAAGATCGTTGCAACCATCCCTGTTGGCCGCCTTGGTGAGCCGGACGACATCGCCCGTGGCGTTGTGTTCCTGGCCTCTGATGGGGCGTCCTTTGTGACAGGCTCCACGCTCACCATCAATGGTGCGCAGTACATCACCTGATTCGACAGGCCAGCCCGGATTGAAAGGCCGGTCGGGCAATCGCTCGACCGGCTTTTTCATGGTTGAAAGACCGGCCGTCAGACCCGGATCTGCTCCATCACAGCCCGTATGGCGGGTGGAACCGGCATCGGACGGTGCGTATTGCGATCCACATAGACATGCACAAAGTTCCCCTGCGCAGCGGCCAGAGTTTCCTCCCCCTGAAACAGTCCGATCTGATAGCGCACGGAAGACTTGCCCATATGCACAATGCGCAAACCGGCCTGCACATTTGCCGGGAAATGAAGGCTGCGGAAATACACACAGCGCGTTTCCACCACCAGACCAATCACCGGGCTGCTGTGCGGGTCCAGCACGCCATGGGAGATCAGGTGCGCATTCACGGCTGTATCGAAGTAGGAATAGTAAACCACATTGTTGACATGCCCATAGGCATCAACGTCTTTCCAGCGGGTAGTCAGCATATGCAGATAGGGGAAGGCGCCAATCGACAAAGGCTCTTCGCGCGCGGACTGTTGCTCGCTCATTCAAGGCTTCCTGTTTCTTCCGTGGCTGACAAGGACACCTCAGCGGCCCCTAACGCATCAGCCAGACGCATGCGGGCGGAACCGGGGCGCAAGGGCTTCTGCTGGCTTTCATGCGGAACCCAGCCAGACAGCCAAACAATATCAAAGGTTGCGCGCACCCGCCCATCCGGGTCTGCAAACTGTTCTGCATAAACCTCGGCTGCCCGCATCAGCACGGCACGGCGCAGCGGCACCCTGCGCCGCTCATGGAGGACATTCGTTGCGCCCATGCGCCGCAATTCCGACAGCAGGGTGAAAGGTGAACCATAGCGCACGGTGATCCGGTCCACATCCGTCACCGGCAGGGCAAATCCGGCACGCTGCAACAAGCCACCAAGATCCCGCACATCCACAAATGGCGCAATGCGCGGGGAAAGCCCGCCCGTAATCTCCGTCTCGGCAATAGCCAGACTCTGGCGCAGTTCAGTCAGACTGGAGCCACCCACAAAACCCGCCAGAAAAAGACCATCCGGCCGCAGGACCTGCCGGATCTGGGCCAGAACCCCCGGCAGGTCATTCACGCCCTGAAGAGCCAGGGCGGACACAACCAGATCCAGGGTCCCCACCCCGAAGGGCAGAGCCTCCTCATCGGCAATGATGTCAACCTGCCCACCGGCCATCAAGGGCCTCAGGGTCACCACAGACTCAATCTGCGGCTGCGCGACAAGCAGGCGGGACAGGTGATCTGCCGGTGTTCCAATGTCCGCAGCGCGGGCAAACTGGCGTTTGACCGCACCCAGCCGGTCAATCATATCTTCGGCGACACGTTCCAGCAGGAAAGCTTCTGGTCCCATTGCCCATGCGCGCGCCATACGACGCCGGGCAAGAGCGCGATCAAAAACCTGGGGAGGCACATCCGGTCTGTTCTTCATGGCATGGATATAACGTGTTCCCGGATGCGATGCACTCTTCCGACCCAACAGCGCAAGCGGGCCTGCAAAGAACGCCCGTTCAGGCCGAAGCCCCCCCCCGCCTGTCTGTAAAAAATGCATCGGAAGCCAAGCTGACGAAACTCCGTGCAATGCAACAAAGCGGCAAGAACATGGCGTATGGATGCATTTGCAGCGCAACAGAAATACCCGCCACGCATAGCGTCATATTAACTTCACTTTTCTGATACTTACGTACTTCCCCTTAGGGCATCCCACGCAGAAGCGGCCCTTTTGCCCGATCTTTGCCCTTGACCCATGCTGCATTGCACCTAAATTCCGGAGCTGGAGGACCGAGGGGGCTTTCACGACGCCAGGTCTGGAGGCCATAATGACCACAGAGGTCACACCCGGAACAATGCGCAAACTGTGGGCCGGTGAAACCGCGATCTTTCGCGAACACCTTCTCAGGCTTGATATGGAAAGCCGCCGCCTCAGATTCGGTTCTGCCGTATCTGCCGAGTTCATTGACCGCTACACATCACGCGCATTCCGAAATGGTGCAATCGTGCAAGGCTATTTCGTGGATGGCGTCTTGCGCGCCGCTGCGGAGCTTTATCCGCTGGGAGATGTTTTGCCCGGTGAGGCAGAAGCGGCATTCAGCGTGGAACGTGATTTTCAGAACCACGGGCTTGGAACCGTGCTTCTTGAGCATATCGTCCTTGTCGCGCGCAATCGCGGCATTCGCTCCCTGTGCATGAACTGCCTGCTGCATAACCGCCGCATGCAGCAGATTGCGCGTAAATTCGATGCCGACCTCACCTTCGATACAGATGAAGTCGTTGCCCAGCTCAAGGCCCCCTTCCCGACCGCGATCTCGCTGGCGCGCGAAGCGGCGGCAGATCTTCAGGGCATGGCGGGCATGGCACTGCAAGCACAGCGTCTGGCAGCTGAGCGGCTGTTCGGGCTGTGGGTGCCCGCGAGCAATGATGCCGCGCCCGATACCCGCAAGATCAGCAATGGCTGAATAAAGCGGGCACAACATGATTCACACCAGAAGGCCTTGCGCTTTCTGGTGTTCGGCCCCGGTGCACCGGCTTTCTCAAAGATAGCCCGGATACAGGTTTTTCAAGGTCTGCTTGCCGGCACCTTCACGTGCGATGTGAACCTGTTGCACGCAACACCCGTTCTTTCGATGCACTCTCAAGACATTCCCCCTGAGCGAGGTATGAGAGATGCGCCCGCAATTCGGTGAGCGCGAAACTGGTCTGTTCGGGTGGAATGTCGCGTTCAAAAAATACTGGCAGCAGATCGGAAAGACGGCTCATGCCCTTTTGCGAACAAGAGAGCGCCAGATCCTTCAGGCGTTCCTCATGGTGCGCGCGCAACGCGCGCGTCCTTTGATGCAGCCCATAAAAAGGCACCCCATGCCCCGGCAGGACCAGGGCATCTGATGGAATGTCGGCCTCAATCTGCTTCAGGGAACAGAGGAAATCCGCCAGCGGATTGCCCTCATCCATGAAGACTGAAATGCCGACATTTGGAGAGATGCTGGCCAGAACCTGATCGGCAGCCAGAAACAGGCCGCGAGAACGGTCCAGCAGCATGGCCAGCGCCGGGGAGTGTCCTGCGGCAAAGCGGGTTTCCCACATGGCAGCATCAAGGATCAGGCCGTTTTCATCCAGTGGCTGAAACAGCTCTGGCAAGGGCGCGACCAGATCTGCATAGCGAGATGAGCCGTGAAGCGCATTCAGGCATGCGGCTGGTGAAAAGCCCTCCCGCTCCAGATACTGTCGGCGTGCGGCCAGAATATCAGCCCCTGCGGGGGTCCGCATGTGCGTAGCCGCTGCATGCTCCACAGGATGGATATGAAGGGGAATATCCTGCGTGTCACATAACCACGCGGCAAGGCCCACATGATCGGGATGAGCATGGGTTGCAATAATGCGTGTCAGCCCATCGCGCAGCGGCCCTTCGAGAAGCCGCTGCCAGCTGGCCCGTGTGGCGGCATCATTCACCCCGGTATCCACCACTGCCCAGCCTCTGCCATCACGCAGAAAATAGGCGTTCACATGGTTCAGCCGGAAAGGCAAGGCAAAGCGCGCCCAGAGCACACCATCGGCAATGGGGGTCACCTCTCCCGGAGCCGGGATGGCAAAATCCGCGCACGCATGTCCGCCGGCCATTCTTACTTCTCCGGCGCCAGAAACGTCTCTACCAACCGGGTCCAGTAGGCGATGCCATGGGGAATGGCGTCATCATTGAACTCATAATGCGGGTTGTGAAGAATGCGGTCGCCATCCACCGGCCCGTTGCCGATCCAAACATAAGATCCGCGCTTTTTCTCAAGCATGAAAGCGAAATCCTCCGCACCCAGTGAGGGCGCGATATCATGCACCTGCTCCACGCCCACACACTCCCGCGCGACACGGGCGGAGAAGGCGGTCATTTCCGGATCATTGAACAAGGGCGGATAGCGACGGGAATAGGTGACCTGCGCAGTGCAGCCATGCAGGCTGGCGGTGTAGCTGGCCACCTCCCGCACCCGCCTCTCGCCCAGATCCCGCGTCACCGGGTCCAGCGTGCGCACCGTACCGCGGATCACCGCTTCATCCGGAATAACATTCCATGTGGAGCCGGCATGAATTTGGGTCACGCTCACCACCAGCGACAGGAGAGGGTCCACATTGCGGGAAACGATGGACTGCAACAGGTTCACGCACTGCGATGCTGTCACGATAGGATCTGCGGCCAGATGAGGACGGGCGGCATGGCTGCCCTTGCCCTTCACCACAATCTCGAACACATCGAACGAGGCCATGGCACCACCGGCACACACACCGAACTGACCGACAGGCAACCCCGGACGGTTATGCATGCCAAACACCGCATCCATGGGGAAGCGCTCAAACAGCCCCTCCTCAATGGCAACAGCCGCTCCACCCTCGTTTTCTTCCGCCGGCTGGAAGATGAAATAGACGGTGCCGTCAAAATTCCCGTGGTCCTTCAGTGCCCTTGCGGCACCCAGCAGCATGGCGGTATGCCCGTCATGGCCACAGGCATGCATCTTGCCCGGACGGCGGGAGGCATGAGGAAAGTCATTGGCTTCCTGAATATCCAGCGCATCCAGATCTGCACGCAAGCCAATGGCACGGGTGCCGGTGCCTTTCCTGAGCGTGGCGACAATACCCGTGCGGGCAATACCGCTCTCGAAAGACAGGCCAAACTCGCTCAGGCGCTGCGCCACAAAGGCGGCCGTTTCCACTTCCTCAAAAGCGGTTTCCGGTATGGCGTGCAAATACCGTCGCCAACCTGCAACATCCGCATCACTCATGGCCCGCTCCAGACTTGCTCAATATAGAGGTACTGTTATTATCAATTCTCATAATTGAAATGTCACGATGCGACATTGAGATATTCATATGACCGCTGAACCCCAAATGGCCAGCCGCGCCTATATGGCGATCAAGCATGACATTCTCCGCTGCACGCTTGCGCCAGGGCGGGAGATTTCGGCTGGGCAACTGGCTGAGAATCTGGAACTCGGCCTTGCGCCTGTACGCAGCGCATTGTCGCGACTGGAGCAGGATGGACTGGTCAAGGCCATTCCCCGCAAGGGTTATCTGGTTGCGCCTGTGACGCTGAAAAGCGTTCTCGATATTTTCGAGATGCGAAGCCTGCTTGAGCCTCATGTTGCACGCATGGCGGCGGGCAAGATTGACATTGAGCGGCTCACATTTCTCGACATGATTTGCATGCGGGACTATGACCACCGCAATGTCCAGAGTCGGCTTGAATATCTGGAAGCCAACCGCAATTTTCATGTGTTCCTTGCGGAGACAGCGGGCAACCACAAGCTCACCGCCACCCTGTCCCAGATTCTTGATGAAATGACCCGCATTCTTTTTGTCGGTCTTGGCCTGCGCAACCGGACCATCGAGATGCAGCATGAGCACAAGGCGCTGGTGGATGCGCTGGTGGCCAATGACCCGGAAGAGGCCGCCCGCCTCTCTGCACAGGAGGTCATGTCCTCCCGGCAGATGGTGATGGATGCCATTCTGTCCAGCCGTGCCATACAGGATGTCTCCCTCACCATCGGATAATGCCCACCGAGGCCCGCCGTCCGCTGAGGCCCCCTACTCCTTGACCGTGGAGGACAGGCTGCCCTCCCAGAAGATCAGCTTGCGATGGGCATAGCGCACCAGTTGGGTGCCGATGATGCCAAGCACGGCAAGGCTGACCAGAGCCGCAAACATCATGTTCACCTCAAGGGTCACGGCCGAGGAGTTGATAAGATAGCCAAGCCCCTGGCTGGATGAGACGAACTCGGCCACCACGGCTCCGATGAGGCTCAGTACAACGGCAATCTGCAAACCGGCAAAGATATGCCCTGCGGCAGATGGCAGCTTGATCTCCCAGAAGATCATCCAGCGGCTGGCAGAGACAGCGCGCGCCATGTCGATCAGGGCAGGATTGGTCTGTTTAAGCCCGACCACCGTATTCACGAAGACGGGAAAAAAGCACACCAGCGCCACCATGATGACCTTCGATTTCAGGTCAAAGCCGAACCACACCAGAATAAGCGGGGCCAAAGCCACCTTGGGCATGGATTGCAGGGCGATGACCAGAGGGTGGATCAGCTTTTCTGCCGTCCGCCACTCGGACACCACTGCCCCGACCAGGATCGCCAGACCGCATCCCACCACATAGCCAATGATGGTCGAGGTCATGCTGTAGGCCAGATGCTGCCAGAACAGGCCCTCGATATAGGCCCGCTCCAGCGCCTTCAGCACAGACAGGGGCGTTGGCAGAACGAAACTTGGAATCTCAAACACATCAATGGAAATCTGCCACACCGCTATGACCAGAATAGCCGTGACGACCGGATACAGCAGATTGGAAAGGATCGCTTTCATCACAGGCCCCTCATGCTTCCAGCCGCGCAAAAATCTCGCGCAGATGCCGGGTGTAGGAGGTGAAGGCCGGTTCGCTCATGGTATCAAGCGTGCGCGGCCGGGGGATATCAATTTCAAGGTTCTCAACCAGTTGTGCCGGGCGAGGCGAAAGCACCAGCACGCGGTCTGACAAATAGACAGCCTCGGGAATGGAGTGGGTGATGAAGAGCACGGTCTTGGCGGCCTTCATCCAGATGGACTGCAATTCATCCATCATCCGCTCGCGCGTCATGGCATCCAGCGCTGAAAAGGGCTCATCCATCAGCAACACGGTCGGGTCCTGAATGAGGCCGCGGACAATGCCGACACGCTGCTGCATGCCGCCAGACAGTTCATTGGGATAGCTGTCCGCAAAGGCCTCCAGCCCGGCCATGCGCAGAAGATCCATGGCCCGCTTGCGCGCCTCCACCATATCAAGGCCCAGCGCCTTTGCCGGCAACAGCACATTGCCCAGCACGCTTTTCCACGGCAACAAGGTGGGCTGCTGGAAAACCATGCCCACATCCCGCCGGGGGCCGGTCACAACATCGCCGCCAATTGCCATGAAACCACTGCTGGGCTTCAAAAGGCCTGCCGCAATGCGCAACAATGTGGACTTGCCGCACCCCGAAGGGCCAAGCACTGAAACGAACTGGCCCGGCTCCACTGAAACCGACAGTTGGCGGACCGCCTCAGTCATTCCGCGCGCCGTGTGAAATGTCACAGACAGGTCACTGATCTGAACAGATCCGGCACCCGCTTTCTGTGCGTTCGATTTTCCAGCTACCTCAGTGAGAGATGTTGCCATTCCTCTATTTCCCACTTCCAGTTGTGCCGCGCAAGAACCACACGAACGACATATATTGCAGATGGCAGAACCTGCCCTTCAAACCACTTCGAGCTAAAACCAGCGTCTTACAAGAAAGAGGAAATTTCAATATAGCGGCCTTGACATTTTTTAAGCACAGCCATGTAATCTTTGTGCAGGGATACAAGGATCAGGGACCGGAAAGAGTGATGTCAGTCACGGAGAATTCACGCCTCTCACGCATCAGCAATCTCGGAGACTTGCGCCCAGCGCACGACCAGACAGATGCCCTGATCGAGATCTCTGAATCTGAGCACAGCCTTTCCACAATCGAGTTCTTCGATCAAGTTAATGCAGTCTCCAGAGGGCTGATTCAGCGGGCTTTTGCACCGGGAACTCGCATTGCCATCCTTTCCGGCAACCGCTGGGAATATCTGGCCGCTTTTCTTGGAATCATGAAGGCGGGTCATGTGGTCGTGCCACTCAACCAGAAACTGGGGCACGAGACCATCGCCTGGATTTTCCACGACAGCGATATCCGGATGGCCTTCATTGACGGGGCCCTTGCCCATCTGTGCCCGCCATCTGTACCCACCATCGACCTAGACACGCAATGGAGTGATTTTCTTGACCCCGGCCCGTTCGAGGCGGCTGAGATCGCGGGGCAGGAAGATGCGATGATTCTTTACACATCCGGTTCCACCAGCCGGCCCAAGGGGGTGCCCCTGAGCCATGCCGGACAATTGTGGGCCGTACGCACGCGCATAGATGGCATGCCAGATTATGCATCCATGAGCGTCATTGCCGCCGCTCCATTATATCATATGAATGCCCTGTTCACGGCGACTGTTGCACTGGCTGGCGGTGCGCGCTTCATTTTGATGAATGAGTTTTCGGCTGCGGGGTTTGTCTCTGCCATCTCCCGCCACAAGATCAGTCTGGTGACATCAGTCCCGACCATGATCGCACTCGCCCTGCGCGAACATGAGGCCATGGAAAAAGCTGACCTGAGCTGCGTGCAGATTCTGGGCATGGGTTCAGCACCTGTCACCCAAAAGCTGCTGGAGGAAGCGCGGGCGGCTTTCCCAAATGCACGCATCAATCTGGGCTATGGCACCACGGAAAGCGGGCCTTGCACCTTCGGCCCCCACCCGGATGGCCTGCCGCGCCCCCTGCCCGCACTGGGCTATCCCCTCAGAGAGGTGGATGTGCGCATCGCCGGAGGCGGAGACAGCGGCATTCTGGAAATCCGCACCCCTGCCATCACCCGCGGCTATCTCAACCTCCCGGAAAAAACCGCCGAAGTCATTGATGGCGAGGGCTGGTACAATACCTCTGATCTTGTGCGGCGGGACGAGAACGGCTTTTTCTATTTTGTTGGCCGCAACGACAACATGTTCACCTGTGGCGGGGAAAACATCTATCCCGAAAATGTGGAGCAGATGATCGAGACCCACCCCCTTGTGCGCCAGAGTTGCGTTGTGCCGGTGCCGGATGAGCTGAAGGGGCAAAAGCCTGTCGCCTTTGTGGTCACCTCCGGCACTGTGAGTGAAGATGAGCTCAAGCGCTTTTCCCTCGCCAATGGCCCGGCCTATCAGCACCCCCGCCGCTTCTTCTTTGTCGAGACCCTGCCTCTGGCCGGCACCAACAAGATAGACCGCAAGGCCCTGCAAAAGCAGACCGAGGCATTTTTGAGCGAGACAGCGGCATGAGCGGAAGCAACCTCACTCTGGACCATGTTGGCGTTGCGGTGCCGGATCTTGAGATCGGACGCCAGACCTATGCCGCACTGGGCTTCCAGCTGACACCACGCAGCATGCATTCCGGCTCTGTGGAGCCTGGCGGGCCGGTTGTGCCCTGGGGTTCTGGCAACCACTGTGCCATGCTGGAACGCGGTTATGTGGAAGTGCTGGGGCTTGTGGATGCAGAACTGCACTCCAGCGTCAAACATCTGCTTCAGCGCTACCATGGCGCACATATCGTTGCCCTGCGCACACCGGATGCAGAAGTGGCCCATGCCCGTTTTCTGGCAACGGGCATTCCTGCCCGCGCACCGTCTACCCTGCAACGCAGGCTGGATGACGAAAACGTCCTGCGCTTCCGCAATATCTATTTTGATGGACCGGACTTCTCGCAGGCCCGTTTCATCGCCATCGAACACCAGACACCGGACCTGCTCTGGCAGCCCAACCTACTGGAACATCCCAATACAGCCACATCCCTGCGCAGCGTGACGATTGCTGTGGCCCCGGATGATGTGGAGCAAACCCGCGCCCTCTATAGCCG
The DNA here is from genome assembly GCA_034676585.1 of Xanthobacter sp. Lineage (GTDB taxonomy): Bacteria > Pseudomonadota > Alphaproteobacteria > Rhizobiales > Xanthobacteraceae > Xanthobacter. Next base: position 360,934 of record JAUCBY010000002.1, read on the forward strand.
CGCGTTCCCCTTCGCCCCGCAGCAGAACCAAGCCATTCAAGTGGAGAGCAGCGCGGGGCTGGAGGCGAGCCTGCCCGGCCCTGCCCCCTGCGTCACCGGCTTTGAAATCGGTGTTCGCAATATCGAGACCTGTCAGGCCGTGCTGGCCGCCAATGGCGTGCCTCATACAAGAGCGGCAGATGGCTCGATACATGTCCCGCCCTCTGCCGCCGCGGGCGCGCACATCATGTTTACCCAGGACTGAACCTTTTAATCGGACCTCAACTCGGGATCACATCGCATCATGAAGGCCATCATCATTAACGAACACGGCTCCAATGCCGTCCTGCGCTATGAAGAAGCGTTCGAGACGCCCGTTGCCGGTCCCGGAGAGGTGATCGTCAAGGTCGAGGCTTGCTCCCTGAACTATCATGATATTTTCACCCGCAATGGCATGCCCGGCATCACCATTCCGATGCCGATCATCATGGGCATTGATGTGGCGGGCACGGTTGCCGAAATCGGCCCGGAGGTGAGCGACTGGGCGGTTGGAGACCGCGTGCTGGTGGACCCGGTAGACCGGGCAGGCAAGCGTGGCCTTCTGGGTGAGATGGTCAATGGCGGGCTGGCGGAGTACTGCCGCGCCGAGGCTCACAGTCTGGTGCGCGTGCCCGAGAAGGTCAGCTTTGAACAGGCAGCAGCCTTGCCCGTCGCCTATGGCACGGCCTACCGCATGATGATGACCCGCGGCGCAATCAAGGCCGGCGAAAAGGTGATGATCCTCGGCGCATCCGGTGGTGTTGGCACCTGCTGCGTGCAACTTGCCAAGTCTGTTGGCGCGCATGTCATCGCCTTTGCCAGCAGCCAGGAAAAGATGGACCGCCTGAAAGAACTCGGCGCGGATGACACCATCAACTATGCAGAAGAGGACATCGCCAAGGCCATCTACTCCCGCTACGGCAAGCCGCACCGCAAAAAGACGGATATGGGTGGCGTGGATGTCGTGGTGAACTTCACCGGCGGCGACACATGGGCACGCTGCCTGCGCACGCTGAAGCCCGGCGGCCGGGTGCTGACATGCGGCGCAACCGCTGGATATGACCCGCGCACCGATCTGCGCTTCATCTGGACCTATGAACTGGACATCAAGGGTTCCAATGGCTGGCAGCGCGAAGACCTTCACACCCTGCTGGATATGGTGGCGGCAGGCACACTCTCGCCGCAGATCGATACCATCTTCAGCCTCAGGGAAGCCGGGAAGGCATTTGACCTGATCGAGAACCGCAAGGTTTTCGGCAAGGTCATTGTGAAGCCCTGAGCGGCGGAAAGAGAGGCTGACATGAGCGAAAACAAAACGGCGGAAGCGCCGAAGCTGCTGGATGTAGCAGCCATTCAGGCGATCTTCGACCGGTCTTCCATGATCTCCTTCCTTGGCATGAGGGCCGAGGCGGTGAACCATGAAAGCATGACCTTCTCCGCACGCATGCCCTGCCGTCCGGAAGTCGAGCGCGGCAGGAATACCGGGCAGTTTCATGGTGGGGCAATTGCAGCCTTCATTGATACTGTCGGTGATTTTGCCGTGGGCATGATGGTGGGCGGCGGCGTGCCAACCATGAACATGCGCGTCGACTATCTTCGCCCTGCGATCAATACAGATCTCATCGGCGTGGCAACCGTGCGACGCATGGGCCGTGCCATGGCCGTGGTGGATGTGGATGTGACCTCCGAGGAAGGCGCGCTTCTGGCTGTTGGTCGCGCCACCTATCTGCCCAAGGCAGGCTAGGCCCTTTCCGGCCTCCGGCGGGCAGGCGAAAGAATGAAGTTATGCCGAACAATCGAGCATAAGAGGGATTGAAGATGAAAGCGGCAATGACATTTCTCGCGACATCCGTCGCAGTCATGGCAGCCACGGTCTCTGCCGGGGCAGAAGACCTGCGGAAGGTTTCCGTGGGTCAGGTGACAAACATGACACTGAGCCTTGCCCCTCTGGTTGCGGCGCAGGAGCTTGGCTATTTCCGTGAGGAAGGCATGGATGTGGAGGTGCTCGAATTCAAGGGCACCGGCACGCTTGTGCCCCAGATGGTGGCCAAACGGGTGCTGATTGGCTACCCGAACCCGGATGCGCTGATTGTCTCGCGCGAGCCGGGCAAGGACTATCTGCCCCTGAAGTTCTTCTACAATGTCACGCGCGAATCCGGCTGGGAATTCGTTGTGCTGGAAGACAGCAAGATCCAGACGATCAAGGATCTGAAGGGAACCAATCTGGGGGTCGGTGCCCTGACATGGGGTAATATTCCGATCACCACGGCACTGCTTGCGGAACATGGCATCAAGGTTGGATCAGACATCCGCATGGTGCCGGTTGGTGTTGGTGGCCCCGCTTTTCTCGCCCTGAAAAATGGCAGTGTTGACGTACTGAACCTGTTCGATGCGCAGCATGCCACCCTTGAGGCCCAGGGTGTGAAGATCCGCCGGCTTGATATGGGCGAGAAATATCAGGGCCTGTTCTCCAATGGCTTCATCGCCCACGATGACACCATTCGTGATGAACCGGAACTGCTCGGCAAATTCGGCCGCGCCTTCTCCAAGGGTGTGGTGGTGTGCGAGGTCAACCCAGCCTACTGCGTCAAGACCTTCTGGAAGCATTATCCAGCCCAGAAGCCAACCGCCGGCACCGAGGAAGAAAAGCTTCAGGCGGGCCTGACGATCATGAAGTCCCGCACTGACAAGTTCTCCAAATTCCTGCCGGATGAAAAGCATGACTATGGAGCCTATTCAGCACAGGGCTGGAAAAACTTCATAACGGTGCTCAAGGATGGCGGCCTGATCAAAGACGACAATATTGATGTGAATACGCTTTACACCAATAGCCTCGTGCCGCAATTCAACAGCTTCGATGTCGAGACTGTCAAGAAATCGGCAGAAGCTCTCTAGGTTCAAGTCACCTGCAAATCCCCGTCTGGTGGTCTCCTCCAGACGGGTCGAAATGAGCCTGCGTCCGGGCTGCGCATGGATTTCAAACACCATGGCGTATTGGCGGTTTGATACACCCTCCGGCTACCCGGCAGCATAAGGTGATGTCATGGCACCGCATTCGGTATCCCCTCCTGTAGCTGCACTGGAAGCAATGCTTTCCCGGAACAGTCCGCACTCTTCAGACATGCTGGAAGCTCGGCTCGAAACTGTTCTGGACAGCCCATGTCGGGCATGGGCACGCCATGCTGTGGCAGCTCTGGAAGCGGATGCACGCCGCAGCGCTGACACACATCTCATCAAGCCCTTTTTCGCAGGCATTGATGGCATCGACATCTATCTCAAGGATGAATCAACGCATCCGACAGGCAGCTTGAAGCATCGCCTCGCCCGTTCCCTGATCCTCTATGGTATTTGTAACGGTTATATCCGTGAGAATACGCATCTGGTCGAGGCCTCATCCGGTTCTACTGCCGTCAGTGAAGCCTATTATGCGCGCCTGCTGCGCCTTCCATTCACTGCTCTTGTGCCAAAATCCACGAGCAGCACCAAGCTTGCTGCCATTGAGAGGTTTGGCGGGCAATGCCATCTGGTTGCGGACAGCAGCACAATTTACACTGAAGCCCAGCGGCTCGCCCAGCAGCTTGACGGGCATTATCTTGACCAGTTCACCTATGCAGAGCGTGCAACGGACTGGCGCGGCAACAACAATATCGCTGAAAGCATTTTTGGGCAGATGAAGAGCGAGCCGCATGCCGTGCCGGCATGGATTGTCATGAGTGCGGGCACGGGTGGAACAGCGGCAACCCTTGGTCGCTATATCCGCTACCGGGGGCTTGAGACCCGTTTATGTGTTCCCGATGTTGAGAATTCCGTATTCTATGATGCCTATCTGACAGGCTCACGCACCCTTACCTCCCCCTCAGGCTCGCAGATTGAGGGTATTGGACGCCCCCGTGTGGAACCCTCCTTCCAACCGAATGTCATTGATTGCATGATGCGGGTTCCCGATAGGGGCTCCCTTGCTGCCATGCATGTTCTGTCAAGACGCCTGAACTGCCGTGTTGGCGGCTCAACAGGCACCAACTTTCTGGCCCTGTGCTGCCTTGCCGCCACGATGAAGAAGGCTGGAAAAACCGGAGCTCTGGTCTCGCTCATTTGCGACACGGGCGAGCGTTACCACGACACCTATTTCAATGATGAATGGCTCAAGTCCCAAAGCATCGAGATTGAGCCGTTCAGCTCAATGCTGGATCATTTTCTCGATTATGGAGATTTTGATTTCGAACTGGCAGCGTCAGGTGGAATGGAAGTCACCCTGCGCAATGTGTGATGATCGGTCGATGCCACAAGCTTATTGAACTCCAAAGCCGTCAGCTTCTTGTAGCCGATTTGATCTTCCAGAACTCCGGCATGGCGGTTTTCTCTAAACCCGCTTGCCCGAGACTACTCAAACACACCCATTATCCAGAGGCCCCTCCCCCAGAGCTTACAGGGGCCTGTGCTGGGGAAAGCCTATCTCGCAATAAAAAAGGCCGGTGGGTTTTTCCCACCGGCCTTTTGATTATTCGGCCGGATCAACCGGGCCTGCAATTCGAGGAACCTGTGTCTCGGTCCGCTCATCGCGGGTTGCGACAATCAGATCATCGCGAGAGTTCGCCACAACACGCAGCTTGCTCATTTGCGCACCGGTTCCCGCCGGGATCAAACGCCCAACAATGACGTTCTCCTTCAGGCCTTCCAGCGGGTCCACCTTGCCATTCACAGCGGCCTCGGTGAGAACACGGGTCGTCTCCTGGAACGAAGCGGCAGAGAAGAAGGAGCGCGTCTGCAAGCTGGCCTTGGTGATGCCGAGCAGCACCGGATGACCGGTCGCAGGTTTCTTGCCTTCCTCCAGAGCCTTCTCGTTCGCTTCGATGAACTCCAGACGGTCCACCTGCTCGTTATCAAGGAAGTCGGTTTCACCCGCATCCTCAATCTCGATTTTCTGCAGCATGTTCCGAACGATCACCTCAATGTGCTTGTCATTGATGTGCACGCCCTGGAGCCGGTAGACTTCCTGGATCTCATTGACAAGGAAGGCAGCAAGCTCTTCCACGCCCTTGATCGCCAGAATGTCATGCGGCGCAGGATTGCCGTCGACGATAAAATCACCCTTTTCAATCAGGTCGCCATCCTGGAGATGGATGTGCTTCCCCTTGGGGATCAGATATTCAACGGTATCACCACCATCAGACGGCTCGATCGAAACGCGGCGCTTGTTCTTGTAGTCCCGCCCGAAGTGGATGGTGCCCGTCACCTCAGCGATGATAGCCGCATCCTTGGGACGACGCGCTTCGAACAGTTCGGCGACGCGCGGCAGACCACCTGTAATGTCACGTGTCTTGGCCCCTTCCATCGGCACACGCGCCACAGCATCACCTGCCTGCACACGACCGCTGGGATCAACCGAGATAATGGCGTCTACAGGAAGCGAATAGCGCGCATCACCACCACGCGGCAGCTTCACAATTTTCCCGTCACCATCCTTGATGAGGATGGCCGGACGCAGCTCCGGTCCACGACCACTCCGCGGATCTGTCACCACACGCTTTGCGATACCGGTGGACTCGTCCACCGTTTCGTTCATCGAAGCCCCTTCAAGAAGGTCCTCAAATGCGATGATGCCGTCAACCTCGGTCAGAATGGGGCGGGTATAGGGATCCCACTCCGCCATGCGCTGGCCGCGCTTGATAGTGTCACCTTCATCAACCTTCAGGCGCGCACCATACTGCACACGGTTCACGGCGCGCTCGGTTCCATCATGGTCAACAATAATGACAGCCAAGTTGCGGCCCATGACGATCAGATCGCCATCGGAGTTTCGCGCAACATTGCGATTACGAATCCGCACCACGCCTTCGAAGTTGGTCTCCACAAACGAGGAGTCCGCCAGCGTAGCCGCACCACCAATATGGAAGGTACGCATTGTCAGCTGCGTGCCAGGTTCGCCGATAGACTGCGCCGCGATAACACCCACGGCCTCGCCCATATTCACCGGCGTACCACGCGCAAGGTCACGACCATAGCATGTGCCACACACACCGTTGCGCGTCTCGCAGGTCAGCACCGAACGGATCTTGATCTCCTGGATCGGAGACTTGCTGATGCGCTCCACATCCGGTTCTTCAATCATCTGGCCCTTCGGCACGATGACTTCACCAGTTGCAGGATTCACAACATCTTCAACAGCTGTACGGCCCAGAACGCGGGAGGCCAGTGATGCAACGATCTGCCCTGCATCCACAATGGCGCGCATATGGATTCCGTTTTCCGAACCGCAATCGCGCTCGGTAATGATGGAATCCTGCGCCACGTCAACCAGACGCCGGGTGAGATACCCGGAGTTCGCGGTTTTCAGTGCGGTATCGGCAAGGCCCTTACGCGCACCATGGGTGGAGTTGAAGTACTCCATCACGGTCAGGCCTTCTTTGAAGTTCGAGATGATCGGGCTTTCGATAATCTCGCCAGAAGGCTTTGCCATCAGGCCGCGCATACCGGCCAGCTGCTTCATCTGTGCGGGCGAACCACGGGCACCAGAGTGAGACATCATGTAGATCGAATTGATCTGCTTGTCTCGCCCGGTTTCAGGGTCCTTTTTAACCGATGAGATTTCCTTCATCATCTCTTCGGCGATACGGTCCGTGCACTTGCCCCATGCATCCACGACCTTGTTATACTTTTCGCCCTGAGTGATCAGGCCGTCATTATACTGCTGCTCATATTCCTTGGTGAGCGTGCGAGTTTCTTCAACAAGATCCCACTTCTTCGCCGGCACCACCATGTCATCCTTGCCGAACGAGATGCCGGCACGGAAGGCATTGTAGAAACCAAGGGACATGATGCGATCACAGAAGATCACGCTCTCCTTCTGACCGCAATGGCGGTAGACGGAGTCGATCATGTTGGAGATTTCCTTCTTCGTCATCAGCTTGTTGACAACGTCGTAGGAAAGCTTCGGGTCCTTGGGCAGGAATTCACCGATCTTCATGCGACCGGGAGTGGTCTCATAGATCTTTGAATATTCATTGCCATTGGCATCCAGGCCAACGTAGCGGCCCCGGATCTTGGTGTGCAGCGTGATCGCCTTGGCATTCAGCGCAAGATCAATCTCGGACATGGTCGCGAAGGCCATGCCCTCACCGGGCTCCTGCTCCCGCATGATGGAGAGATAATAGAGCCCCAGCACAATATCCTGAGACGGCACGATAATTGGCTGACCGTTGGCAGGATGCAGCACGTTATTCGTGGACATCATCAGCACGCGCGCTTCAAGCTGGGCTTCCAGCGAGAGCGGAACATGCACGGCCATCTGGTCGCCATCGAAGTCGGCATTAAAGGCGGAGCAAACCAGCGGGTGAAGCTGGATAGCCTTGCCTTCGATAAGGACCGGTTCAAACGCCTGAATGCCAAGACGATGCAGAGTCGGAGCGCGGTTCAGCATCACCGGATGCTCGCGGATCACCTCATCGAGAATATCCCAAACCTCGGGACGCTCCTTCTCGACGAGCTTTTTCGCCTGCTTCACGGTTGCAGAATGGCCCTTCGCATCAAGACGCGAATAAATGAAGGGCTTGAAGAGCTCCAGCGCCATCTTCTTGGGCAAGCCGCACTGATGCAGCTTCAGCTCCGGCCCCACCACAATCACGGAACGGCCGGAATAATCCACACGCTTGCCGAGCAGGTTCTGGCGGAACCGCCCCTGCTTGCCCTTGAGCATATCGGCAAGAGACTTCAGCGGGCGCTTGTTTGCACCCGTGATGACACGACCGCGACGACCATTATCGAACAGCGCGTCAACCGACTCCTGAAGCATGCGCTTTTCATTGCGGATAATGATATCCGGCGCACGCAGCTCAATGAGGCGCTTGAGACGATTGTTGCGGTTGATGACGCGGCGATAAAGATCATTCAGATCAGACGTCGCAAAGCGTCCACCGTCCAGCGGCACAAGTGGTCGCAGATCCGGCGGAATAACCGGAACATGCGTCAGGATCATCCATTCCGGCTTATTGCCAGAAAGCTGGAACGCCTCAACAATCTTGAGACGCTTGGCCAACTTCTTGGGCTTCAGCTCGGTTGTAGCCTCGGCGATCTCCTGACGAAGATTGATGGCAATCTTCTCCAGATCCATGGTCTGAAGGAGTTCACGGATCGCCTCTGCGCCAATCATTGCCGTGAAGTTGGTTTCGCCAAACTCGTCCTGCGCACGCAGATATTCTTCTTCAGAAAGAAGCTGGCGATACTTCAATGGCGTGGTGCCGGGCTCCGTCACCACAAAATACTCGAAATACAGGATCCGCTCCAGATCCTTCAGAGTCATGTCAAGCAGCAAACCAATGCGGCTCGGCAGAGACTTCAGGAACCAGATATGTGCAACAGGTGCGGCCAGCTCGATATGGCCCATGCGCTCGCGGCGCACGCGTGAGAGGGTCACCTCAACACCGCACTTCTCGCAGATAATGCCCTTGTACTTCATGCGCTTATACTTGCCGCACAAGCACTCATAGTCCTTGATGGGGCCAAAGATACGCGCGCAGAACAGGCCATCCCGCTCCGGCTTGAAGGTGCGGTAGTTAATCGTCTCCGGCTTCTTGATCTCGCCAAAAGACCAAGACTTGATCTTCTCCGGGCTGGCGATCGTGATGCGGATCTGATTGAAGTTCGGGGCCGGAACCGTCGGGTTGAAGACGTTCTGGACTTCCTGATTCATCTGGTGCTCCCAAACGAGGTGGGCGGCTTAATCGCTTTGCCGCTCCGGCCGGGGTGCCGGAGCGGAAGGCCACTTTCGTGGCAAATATCAAATGGGAAACTAGCTGTTCTCAAGGTCTACATTGAGGCCAAGTGAACGCATTTCCTTCACAAGCACGTTGAAGCTTTCCGGAATGCCGCTCTCAAACGTGTCTTCGCCACGTACAATGGCCTCATAGACCTTCGTGCGGCCAGCCACGTCATCCGACTTCACCGTAAGCATTTCCTGCAACGTATAGGCTGCGCCATAAGCTTCCAGTGCCCACACTTCCATTTCGCCGAAGCGCTGGCCACCAAATTGCGCCTTACCGCCCAGCGGCTGCTGGGTCACAAGCGAATAAGGCCCAATGGAACGTGCATGAATCTTGTCATCAACAAGGTGATGCAGCTTCAGCATATAGATGTAGCCGACGGTCACCTTACGATCGAATGGCTCACCCGTGCGCCCGTCATAAAGGGTCGACTGTGCGGAACGATCAAGACCGGCCAGTTCAAGCTGGTTCTCAATATCATCCTCATGCGCACCGTCGAACACCGGGGTCGCCATAGGCACACCCTTGCGAACGTTCTCAGCCAGTTCCGGCAGATTCTCATCCGAAAGCTGACCAATTTCCTCAACGCCATAAATCGTCTCGAGACGATCACGCAAAGGCTTGATGTCCTGCGTGGCGTAATAGGAGTCCACCGCAGCAGCGACCTGCTTGCCAAGACCTGCACAGGCCCAGCCCAGATGGGTTTCAAGAATCTGGCCGACATTCATGCGGCTCGGCACACCCAGAGGGTTGAGCACGATATCCACATTCGTGCCATCCTCAAGGAACGGCATGTCTTCCACCGGCACGATACGAGAGACAACGCCCTTGTTTCCATGACGACCGGCCATCTTGTCGCCCGGCTGAATCTTGCGCTTCACGGCAACGAAGACTTTCACCATCTTCATCACGCCAGGAGGCAGTTCATCACCGCGCTGCAGCTTCTCGACCTTATCCAGGAAGCGCTGCTCAAGGCGCTTCTTGGACTCGTCATACTGCGCACGCATGGCCTCAAGTTCGCTCATGACGGCATCATCCGCCACAGCAAACAACCACCACTGCGACCGGGGATACCCGTCCAGGACCTCACGAGTGACGTCGCTATCTTTCTTGAAGCCCTTCGGCCCGGCAACCGCCACTTTGCCGATCAGCGTTTCAGCCAGACGGCCATAAACGTTACGGTCCAGAATGGCCTGCTCGTCGTCACGGTCCTTTGCAAGACGCTCGATTTCCTCGCGCTCGATCGCCAGAGCACGCTCGTCCTTGTCCACACCATGACGGTTGAACACGCGCACTTCAACAATCGTACCCTTGGTTCCGGGCGGCAGGCGCAGGGACGTATCGCGAACGTCAGCAGCCTTTTCACCAAAGATGGCACGCAGCAGCTTTTCTTCTGGCGTCATCGGGCTTTCGCCCTTGGGCGTGATCTTGCCCACCAGAATATCGCCAGCGTTTACTTCCGCACCGATATAAACGATGCCCGCCTCGTCAAGATTCTTCAACGCCTCCTCAGAGACATTGGGAATATCACGGGTGATTTCCTCTGGACCCAGCTTGGTATCGCGGGCCATGCACTCGAACTCTTCCAGATGGATAGAGGTGAACACGTCATCCTTGACGATATTCTCCGAGAGCAGGATGGAGTCTTCGTAATTATAACCGTTCCAAGGCATGAACGCGACCAGCACGTTACGCCCCAGAGCCAGATCCCCCAGCTCGGTGGAAGGACCGTCAGCAATAATATCGCCCTTGCGGACCTGATCACCCACCCGGACAAGCGGACGCTGGTTGATGCAGGTCGACTGGTTGGAGCGCTGGAACTTCATCAACCGGTAAATATCAACGCCAGACTTGGAGGCATCTGCCTCTTCTGTTGCGCGGATAACGATACGGGTGGCATCCACCTGATCAATTACACCGGTCCGACGCGCAGCAATCGCCGCACCGGAATCCCGAGCCACAACAGCTTCCATACCGGTACCAACCAGCGGCGCCTGTGAACGCACCAGAGGCACAGCCTGACGCTGCATGTTCGAGCCCATGAGCGCGCGGTTCGCGTCATCGTTCTCAAGGAACGGAATAAGTGCCGCTGCCACCGAAACAAGCTGCTTGGGTGACACGTCCATGAAGTCAACGCGATCAGGGCTGACCAACATGACATCACCTGCATGACGGCACAGAACCAGATCTTCCTCAAAACGCGCATCCATGTCGAGCGGCACATTGGCCTGCGCGACATGATACTTCCCCTCCTCCATGGCGGAGAGATAAACCACTTCATCAGTGACCTTTGAATCCACCACACGACGGTAAGGCGCTTCAATGAAGCCATATTTGTTCACGCGGGCAAATGTAGCCAGCGAATTGATAAGGCCGATATTCGGACCTTCAGGTGTTTCAATAGGGCAGATACGACCATAATGGGTCGGATGCACGTCGCGCACTTCAAATCCGGCACGCTCACGTGTCAGACCGCCCGGGCCAAGAGCCGAAAGACGACGCTTGTGCGTGATCTCGGAAAGCGGATTGGTCTGGTCCATAAACTGCGAAAGCTGGGACGAACCGAAGAACTCACGCACCGCAGCCGCAACCGGCTTGGCGTTGATCAGGTCCTGCGGCATTACCGTATCGACATCAACAGACGACATCCGCTCCTTGATCGCGCGCTCCATGCGCAGCAGACCAACGCGATACTGATTTTCCATCAGTTCGCCGACAGAGCGCACACGACGGTTTCCTAGGTGATCGATATCATCGATTTCACCCTTGCCATCGCGCAGCTCAACCAAAGTGCGGATCACTTCCAGAATGTCTTCGCGGCGCAGAACACGCACTGTATCCGGGCAATCCAGATCCAGACGCATATTCATCTTCACGCGTCCAACCGCAGAAAGATCATAGCGCTCCGGATCGAAGAACAGCGAATAGAACATCGCCTGCGCTGAATCGATGGTCGGCGGCTCACCCGGACGCATCACGCGGTAGATATCGAACAGCGCATCCTCGCGGGTCGCGTTCTTGTCTGCGGCCAGCGTATTGCGGATATAGGCCCCTGTGTTCACATGGTCGATGTCAAGGATCGGCACTTCATTATAGCCGGACTCCTCGAACATCTTCAGGGTCTTTTCGGTGATTTCCTCACCTGCCTCGGCATGGATTTCACCGGTCTGGAGATCGACCAAATCCTCTGCAATATACTGCCCGATCATCTCCTCATCGGAGATTTTGAGAGCCTTCAGCCCCTTCTCGACCAACTGGCGCGCAGCACGTACGGTCAGCTTCTTGCCAGCCTCGAGAACAATTTCTCCAGTATCGGCATCAACCAGATCAAGTACAGACTTGAACCCCTTCATCCGCTTGGGATCGAAAGGCACACGCCAACCATCCTTGGCACGCTCAAACTGAATTGTTTCGTAGAAGGTGCCCAGAATTTCTTCAGCATCCAGACCCAGCGCATAGAGCAGGCTAGTCACCGGAATTTTACGACGCCGATCAATACGCGCGAACACAATATCCTTGGCATCGAACTCAATATCCAGCCAGGACCCGCGGTAAGGAATAATGCGTGCAGCAAACAGCAATTTGCCGGAAGAATGCGTCTTACCCTTATCGTGATCGAAGAACACGCCGGGCGAGCGATGCATTTGAGAAACAATAACGCGCTCGGTCCCGTTCACAATGAAGGTACCGTTCATCGTCATCAGCGGGATATCACCCGTATAGACGTCCTGCTCCTTGATATCTTTCACGGACTTTGCGCCGGTATCCGGATCAACATCAAACACGATGAGGCGCAGCGTCACCTTAAGCGGTGCAGCAAAGGTCATTCCGCGCTGGCGGCACTCATCGACATCATATTTTGGAGGCTCGAACTCATAGCGCACGAATTCCAGCATGGAGGCGCCAGCAAAGTCGGAAATAGGGAACACCGACTTGAACACCGCCTGCAGACCGTCGTCATCACGTCCGCCTTTTGGCTCTGCAATCTGCAGAAACTGGTCATAGGACGCCTTCTGAACCTCAATGAGGTTCGGCATCTCAGCCACTTCCTTGATCTTTCCAAAAAACTTGCGGATCCGCTTACGACCGGTGAACGTTTGCGCCATCTCGATCCTCGTCCGTGCAGGGTTCTTCGCGTCGGCCCCATCCGGGTTGGCCTTTGCCGACATTTAAACCGCCCGCCGTCATGCCGAAGAGGTCGCCAAGAGGACCTCTTACCAGCACCATGACGGCTCTCCCGACAGCCTGAAATCCAGACTGTCGGGGGAACCGCCCGAAATTAAGAGCCATTAGGCTCATGCGATAAAGCGCCCCGGGATTTCCCGGAGCGCCATTTTTTCAAAAGCTCACTTAAGCTCGACCTTGGCACCAGCCTTTTCGAGCTGAGCCTTGAGCTTCTCGGCCTCGTCCTTGTCGACGCCTTCCTTAACAGGCTTGGGCGCGCCTTCGACGAGATCCTTGGCTTCCTTGAGGCCCAGGCCGGTGATGGCGCGGACTTCCTTGATGACTTCGATCTTCTTGTCGCCGGCAGCAGCCAGAACAACAGTGAATTCGGTCTGCTCTTCAACAGCAGCGGCAGCAGCGCCAGCCGGGGCAGCAGCAACTGCAACGGCGGCAGCGGCGGAAACGCCCCACTTCTCTTCGAGCAGCTTAGCCAGTTCGGCAGCTTCGAGGACGGTAAGGGCGGACAGATCGTCAACGATCTTGTTCAGATCAGCCATTGTTCTTCTTCCTGGAGATAGGTTCGAAATAAAAATACGCGAGATTCAACCGCCTCACGCGGCCTCGTCCGTCTTGGCATACGCCCCGAACACACGAGCGAGCTTCGCTGCAGGTGCTGTGGAGAGCTGCGCCAGCTTGGTTGCCGGAGCCTGAACCAGGCCGACAATCTTCGCACGCAGTTCGTCCAGAGACGGCATGGTGGCCATAGCCTTCACACCATCCACATTCAGGGACGTGGTGCCCATCGCGCCACCAAGAATCACGAACTTGTCGTTCGTCTTGGCAAACTCGACAGCCACCTTCGGCGCAGCCACAGGATCGTCAGAATAGGCGATCAGCGTGGGACCCTTGAAAAGGGGACCCATGTGGACAACGTCGGAGCCTTCCAGAGCGATCTTGACGAGGCGGTTTTTTGCCACCTTCACGGACGCACCGGCAGCCTTCATCTGCCGACGCAAGGTCGACATCTGGGCCACGGTGAGACCGGAATAGTGGGCGACCACGACGATGGATGTGTTCTGAAACACATCAGCAAGCGTCGTGACGAGCTCTTGTTTTTGCGCTCGATCCACGTCTGGCTCTCTTTAAGCCTGCGGTGAAGCCAAAGGCCCCACCTGTTGCGCCTTGCCACGCGATAAAGCAGGAAACTGACACATGACAGCCACCGACACACCGCGCGACGTTACATGCCCTGCCCCCTCGGATCCAAACCGCGGAACACATCCGGGACGGAACACAAGGCACTGGTTCGAACCGACCTCAAACACATACGAAGGCACGCCTCCGCACTGAAATCCGGTTTTCCCCGTCTATGCCGGCCCTCTGCATCCAACCCAAAGGATGGATAACGAGAATTAAGCTCCAACCAGAATGCTGAAGCACCTGCAGTCTCGGACAGGACCGTCGCCCACCATATCCACCAGAGGTAGAGCAAATAGACGACAAGGCCGGACAGATAAACTTCCCGACCCCCTTCACCCGGTCAAAGGTGAAAGTTATGATTCCCTAAAAAGCGTTAAACCCGCTTCCGGGAACGACACCCTATATAGGCATTGAAGGAGCTTGTCACGCCCTCAACGCATTTTTTATGCCATTTTAAATGGAAGTGGGCCGCAACCAGCGCTGCGACCCACAAATTTTGTTTTTAACGTGAAATCAAACCACCTGTAATCAGGCAGTAACCACGCTGGAAGGCTCCACCTTCAGACCGGGTCCCATGGTGGAAGAAATCGCCACACGCTGCACATAGGTACCCTTGGCACCAGCAGGCTTGGCCTTCACGACAGCATCCGCAAATGCGCGAATATTTTCGGCCAGCTTTTCATTGTCGAAAGAGGCCTTGCCGATGCCGGCATGGATGATACCAGCCTTCTCGACGCGGAACTCCACGGCACCACCCTTGGCAGCTTCAACAGCGCCCTTGACGTCCATGGTTACAGTGCCAACCTTCGGGTTCGGCATCAGGCCACGCGGGCCAAGCACCTTGCCAAGACGGCCAACCAGCGGCATCAGATCCGGAGTGGCAATGCAGCGGTCAAAATCGATGGTGCCACCCTGGATGGTCTCCAGCAGGTCTTCAGCACCAACGATGTCTGCACCAGCAGCTTTTGCCTCATCAGCCTTGGCTCCACGGGCGAACACCGCCACGCGAACCGTACGGCCCGAACCATTCGGCAGCAGGCAAACGCCGCGTACCATCTGGTCTGCATGACGCGGATCAACGCCAAGATTGATCGCCAGCTCGATGGTTTCATCGAACTTTGCAGTGGTCCGCTCTTTCAGCAGCTTCAGCGCCTCATCGAGGCTGTAGAGCTGATCGCGGTCAATGCCCTCGCGCGCGGCGCGAATACGCTTTCCGTGCTGTGACATGGCGCTTACCCCTGAACCTCGATGCCCATGGAGCGGGCGGAGCCTTCGATCATCTGGATTGCAGACTCAACAGTGTCGCAGTTCAGATCGTTCATCTTCTTCTCAGCAATCTCAACCATCTGAGCGCGAGAAATCTTGCCGACAAAGGTGCCCTTGCCGGGAGCCTTGGAGCCCGTGCCCGGCTTCTTCTTGGTATCGAGACCAGCAGCCTTCTTGATGAAATAGGAGACCGGAGGGGTCTTCATCACGAAGGTGAAGGAGCGATCCTGATACGCGGTGATGACCACCGGAATCGGCATGCCCTTTTCCATCTGGGCGGTCTGCGCGTTGAACGCCTTGCAGAACTCCATGATGTTCAGACCACGCTGACCAAGCGCCGGACCAATTGGCGGCGCCGGATTGGCGCTGCCGGCCGGAACCTGCAGCTTGACATAACCTGCAATTTTCTTCGCCATTTCAACAACTCCCCATACAAGCCAGAGGTTCCCCGACAAGGGCTAGACCATCATGGCTGGGATACGTGGTGCGGTACTTGAGAGCGTTTGGCGAGACGCCCCTTCCCTCCCACGCGACAACAGGACAGCACAAGCTGCCCACCCGCCCCTTGCAAGGCGGGGAAACAGTCAGACCTTTTCGACCTGACCGAACTCAAGCTCAACAGGGGTTGCGCGCCCGAAGATGGACACGGCAACCTTGAGACGCGAACGGGTGTCGTCCACCTCTTCAACAAGACCATTGAAGGAAGCAAACGGACCATCCGAAACCTTGACCGTCTCACCCACCTCAAACGAGACAGACGGCTTGGGACGATCAATACCTTCCTGCACCTGATGCAGGATACGCATAGCCTCGGATTCGGGAATCGGCATGGGCTTGTTATCAGCCCCAAGGAAGCCCGTAACCTTCGGCGTATTCTTGATGAGATGGAAGGCCTCGTCCGTCAGCTCCATCTTCACCAGCACATAGCCGGGGAAAAACTTGCGCTCGGCATCGACCTTCCGGCCACGACGCACTTCCACAACCTTCTCGGTCGGGACAAGAATCTGCTCGAACAGATCTTCCACACCACGCTGCTCGGCCTGCTCGCGAATTGAGTCGGCAACCTTCTTTTCGAAGTTCGAGTATGCGTGAACGATATACCAGCGCTTCGCCATGACCAACTCACTGACCAAGGGTGAGGAGAGTGGACACGCCGAACCGAATGATCTGATCGACGATGAGAAAGAAGATGGCCGCGAGGATCACCATCACGAAGACCATTGCCGTGGTAATCAGCGTCTCGCGACGGGTGGGCCAGGTGACCTTCGCCGTTTCCGCGCGGACCTGCTGAAAAAACGCGACCGGACCGTTCTTCGCCATTTGCACCACAGCAACCCCTTGGGATGACCCCGGTGGCTACCACCTCTTATTATGGGGGGCCTGCGCGTTTCACGCACAAACCGGCACCCGAAAATCTCGCTTGCCCCGTCACCCAGTCAGAAACCGGCGGAACATGCTGAAACGAGCTGAAACGTATCACTGACAGATGTCGGCACCGTTCCTGCTCGAACTTATGCCGCGTTACGTCAAGGCGGGCAAAGCCTGATCCTGCCGCTGGCAGGAGTGGAGGGACTCGAACCCCCAACCCCCGGTTTTGGAGACCGGTGCTCTAACCAAATTGAGCTACACTCCTAAAGTCG
This sequence comes from Xanthobacter sp., assembly GCA_034676585.1. Classification (GTDB taxonomy): domain Bacteria; phylum Pseudomonadota; class Alphaproteobacteria; order Rhizobiales; family Xanthobacteraceae; genus Xanthobacter. The sequence goes on from JAUCBY010000002.1 coordinate 377,978, forward strand.
GCTCTTGAATAATTCTGCCAGCGAAACTGAAAGCCAGCTTCAGACTTTGTATCCAAGGGTAGACTATGCCGCGCCGGGAAGCCCCAACGCATCGGCTGGCTGTGTGTAGTGGCAAGCGGCGCATCTGTAAAGGGCAGACTGTGAACTTCCCACCCGGAATGGAGCCGACTTCACCCTTAGTTCCGCGAAAGCTCTTCGAGAAGAAAGGCTGCACGTTCTGTGACCGATGATTTTGGCAGGGTCACAAGGTGATATCCACATGCTTCATAAGTCGTACGCATCACATCATGAGTGCGGTTGGCTTCACCCCAGTCCTGCCTGCGCTCGGAATCACCCTGATAGATGTCCGGCCATGGCGGTGCGATGAAGACGGTTGAATGATAGCGATACAAGTCGCAAGCCCTGTGCAGGTGCAGTGGAACGGCAAGACCGCACAAGTTCAGATAGCCGAGCACATCAGGGATACCGCGATCGAAAAAAGCCGCTCCCGGACTGCCCCGCTGATGCTCTTCATACGAGCGAATGTCCCACATCAGCATAAGCTCGGCAAAGAGACTGCGCTCTCGCCATGGCAGTGCGGGGCCATCCACGGCCATGGAAGCGCGGATAATCGCCCGCCCTCCTTCGGGCGCGCAGGCATAACCCATCCGGGAAAGCTCCGCGAGAAGACTGCTCTTGCCAGAACCCGGCCCGCCGGTAATCACAACAAAACGCGCGCCATCGTCTCGCATATCCCCTCCCCTGCCATATGCGCGAATCACAGTTCAGCCTGCATAAAACAAAACGGGCGCCCGAAGGCGCCCGTTCAAATCATGTCACCCGCAGCGCATGCGCGGGCCACACATCACTCGATGATGGCAGCGACGACGCCGGCGCCAACGGTACGGCCACCTTCACGGATAGCGAAGCGCAGCTTCTCTTCCATGGCGATCGGCACAATAAGAACAACATCCATCGAGACGTTATCGCCAGGCATCACCATCTCGGTGCCTTCCGGCAGCGTCACAACGCCGGTCACGTCCGTTGTACGGAAGTAGAACTGCGGACGATAGTTGTTGAAGAACGGCGTATGACGACCGCCCTCTTCCTTCGTCAGGATGTAGGCCTCAGCCTTGAACTTCGTGTGCGGCTTCACCGAACCGGGCTTGCAGACAACCTGCCCACGCTCGACGTCTTCACGCTTGGTGCCGCGCAGCAGCACGCCAACGTTATCGCCAGCCTGACCCTGATCCAGCAGCTTGCGGAACATTTCAACGCCGGTCACGGTCGTCTTCTGGGTCGGACGGATGCCGATGATCTCGACTTCCTCACCAACCTTCACAATGCCGCGCTCCACGCGACCGGTCACCACGGTGCCACGGCCGGAGATCGAGAACACGTCCTCGATCGGCATCAGGAAGGTCTGGTCAATCGGACGCTCGGGCTGGGGAATGTGGGCGTCAACCTGGGTCATCAGTTCCAGAATGGCGTCACGGCCCAGAGCGGCATCACCGTCTTCCAGCGCAACAAGCGCGGAACCGCGAACGATCGGAATGTCGTCGCCGGGGAAGTCGTACTTGGACAGAAGCTCGCGAACCTCAAGCTCCACCAGCTCGAGCAGCTCGGAGTCATCGACCATGTCGCACTTGTTCAGGAACACCACCAGAGCCGGCACACCGACCTGACGGGCAAGCAGGATGTGCTCGCGGGTCTGCGGCATCGGGCCATCAGCAGCCGAGACAACCAGAATCGCGCCGTCCATCTGCGCCGCGCCGGTGATCATGTTCTTCACATAGTCAGCATGGCCGGGGCAGTCGACGTGGGCATAGTGACGGTTCTGCGTCTCATATTCCACGTGAGACGTGGAAATCGTGATGCCACGCGCCTTTTCTTCAGGCGCCTTGTCAATCTGGTCATATGCCGTGAACGAGGCGCCGCCCGTCTCGGCAAGCACCTTCGTGATCGCAGCCGTCAGCGACGTCTTGCCATGGTCAACGTGACCAATGGTGCCGATGTTGCAATGCGGCTTCGAACGGTTGAACTTCTCTTTGGCCATCGTTTTCTCTCAGTCGATCAGGCGCCCGCACGGGCCGCAAAAAAGCTTGCGTGGGATAGGGCGTTTCGCGGGCCGATGCAAGAGCCGCGCGGCACATGCCCTTAACCTAATGGCAAGCAGCAAGGGCTGCATGCCAGAACGAATGACTGCGATACACGCCCAAGCGTATTTTGACAAATTTTTCTGGAAAATAAGGATGTGGAGCGGGTGAAGGGAATCGAACCCTCGTATTCAGCTTGGAAGGCTGCTGCTCTACCATTGAGCTACACCCGCAAACCACGTCGGGTGTGAAACCGATGCTTGCATCGGTTTCTACCACAAAACGACGGGTGGTGGAGGAGGTTGGATTTGAACCAACGTAGGCTGAGCCAACGGATTTACAGTCCGTCCCCTTTAACCACTCGGGCACTCCTCCATACGACGCCCGTCGTTTTTTCACTCAACCGCCACCGGCGCATGTCCAAGCCGCAGTTGAGGGCGGCTTTATGTGAGCCACAGCGCGACAAGTCAACTGGACTGCGCCAACTTTTTTCCGCTCTGTGGATGAACAGGCTTCGCACATGGCTGCCAGAGATGTGCTTTCAGTCCTGAATGCGCTTTCACTTGCACTTGAGCGGCAGCTCTGACAAAGGCAGGAACATGTCCGATCTTTCTTCCGATCATCCGCGCCGCGCACCCGCCCGCCCCGGCTCATCCCGTCCGTTTGGCCCCAAAGGCGGCGGCAAGGGCGGCCCATTCCCGCCCCGCCGCAATAAAGGTGGACCCGCCCCGCGCTGGGAGGGGGAAGATGATATCGCCCTGCTCTATGGCTGGCACACGGTGGCCGAGGCGCTTGCCAATCCCAAGCGCCGTTTCCGCAAGCTGATGGCGACGGAGAATGCCGTGCGCCGGCTGGAGGAGGAAGGGCTGGCCCTTCCCCTTGAGCCCCAGATTGTGAAGCCGTACGAGATCGACAAGATTCTGGGGCCGGATGCAGTCCATCAGGGACTTCTGGCAGAGGTGGACCACCTTCCCTCCCCGCCGCTTGCCAAGGCCGCAAAGCATGATCTGGTGCTGGTTCTCGACCAGATTACCGATCCGCATAATGTCGGTGCCATTGTGCGTTCGGCCTGTGCATTCGGGGTGGGAGCCATCGTCACCACCGCGCGTCACAGCCCGGTCGCAACCGGCGTTCTGGCCAAGAGCGCCTCGGGCGGACTGGAGCATGTGCCCTTCTGCCGAGTTACAAATCTCGCCCGCGCGCTCAATGAGCTGAAAGATGCCGGCATGCTGGTCGTCGGCCTCGACAGTGAAGGCACGGCCGATCTGGAAGATACTCCCATGCGCGCGCCTATGGCGCTGGTGCTGGGGGCAGAAGGCAAGGGGCTGCGTCAACTCACGCGGGAGACCTGTGATGTTCTGGCGCGAATCGATTTGCCGGGCGTGATCAAGAGCCTGAATGTCTCAAATGCCGCAGCCCTGTCTCTGGGCATGGCGCGGCGCGCCATCAAACGCAATGGCAGTGCCTGAGACCCAAATCTTCCCCGGATTTTGCACGAAACAGGCATCTGAACGCTTGATTCCCGAGGGGAAGCGCTGCTAAGCAATCGCCACCATGGCACATGCTGCCACGGTGTGGAGCCGCGTTAGCTCAGATGGTAGAGCAACCGCCTTGTAAGCGGTAGGTCGTCCGTTCGATTCGGACACGCGGCACCAGTTTTTCCTGATTTTCCAATAAGCCGCATGGTGCGAAGCCAAAATCAGGCCCGCATCGGCATGGCGGGAATAAGGGCCATTTCGGGCGTCTCGTCGCAAACAGTCCCGAAAAAGTCCCGAAGGGTTTGCCAGCTCCGTTCCTGTATGGCCTGCACGGATGCCACGAAACCGGAAGAGAGTTCTGCTGACATGAAAATGATGCGCCCCATAGAGACCGTATCCATCATGTTCCTGCCGGTTGGCATCTTCATCATTGCGCTGGAAAACAGCTTTCAGGCGGCGGGTCTCTATTTTCTCTCCTACGCGCTGGCCGCCATTGCAGGCGGTATTGTGATGACGCAGGCCAAACGGTTTTCCGCCCCCGATGCAAAGGCATCAAGCGGCATGATCGCCACCGTTACCATGACGGGAATCGCCCTCATTGCGCTTGTGGCCAGCTATTATGTTTCCCGCAATGCTGGCACCTTCAGCCTCTTTTCAGGCGCATTCAAAATCTGGCATCTTGGCCTTGGGTTTGGCTTCATGGCCGGGCTTCTGATTGGCAAAAAAGACCCCGCACAGCCGGCACAAACCACCTGAAAGCATACGCGCGGATGGACAGCGCAGCCACAGGGCCGCGATGCCAATGATGCTTCAGCGATCAGGATAAGCGGATCAGCCCTTCATCTTCTGCAAGGCTTTGGCACAGCCCACCGAAAGCTCGTTCGGCTTGGCCTTGAGGCATTTCATGATACGCCCGCCACCGGGGGATACGCCTTTGCAGAGGCGCTCGATATCCGGCTTGCAATATTTGACCAGATCATTCTGTTGGGCCTGAACAGCGCTGGTTGAAAGCGCCATGGCACAGGCCGCAACGGCCAGCATAAGAACGCGCATATCTATCCCCTTGCCCATAGTGTGCAGTCTTGCTGCTGCCTCAACAGGATAATGCGTTCTTCTCTATTCTGGAAACCGGAAAACAATCAAAAAAGACAAGATCAGCCGGCTGAATGATCAGCATAACCTGAAAATAATACCACAAATCTGATCTGAAGCGCACCTCTTCCCCACACTGGAACAGCATCAACTTTCCTCAGGCGCATGCGAAAATGGCATCCGTGCTATATGGTGCCCGCTTCCATCCTCTCATTACCGTTTGCAACAATCAAAGGTTCGCCATGCTGCCCACTGGCCCGAATCTCTTCGTGATCATCCTTGTCATTCTGGTCATCGCCCTCATCTTCGCCGGGGTGAAGACGGTGCCGCAGGGCTACCAGTACACAGTGGAGCGCTTCCGCCGCTACACCAAGACCCTGATGCCCGGCCTCAACATCATCATTCCCTTCATTGACCGTATCGGCAACAAGGTGAATGTGATGGAGCAGGTGCTGCATGTGCCGACGCAGGAGGTCATCACCAAGGATAACGCCACGGTTTCGGTAGATGGCGTCACCTTCTTTCAGGTGTTTGACGCCGCCCGCGCCTCCTATGAGGTGACGCATCTGGATGCGGCCATCATGGCCCTGACCATGACCAATATCCGCACCGTCATGGGGTCCATGGATCTGGACCAGCTTCTCTCTCACCGCGATGAAATCAATGTGCGCCTGCTGCGCGTGGTGGATGCTGCGGCAGAGCCGTGGGGCGTGAAAATCAACCGCATCGAGATCAAGGACATCGTGCCGCCGACGGATCTGGTCAATGCCATGGCCCGGCAAATGAAGGCGGAACGTGAAAAGCGCGCGGCGATTCTGGAGGCGGAAGGCCTGCGCCAGTCTGAAATCCTGAAGGCGGAAGGCCAGAAGCAGAGCCAGATTCTGGAAGCCGAAGGCCGCCGCGAGGCCGCATTCCGCGATGCAGAAGCGCGCGAGCGTCTGGCCGAGGCCGATGCCCGCGCCACCCAGATGCTCTCTGTGGCGGTGGCGAATGGTGAGCCGGCGGCGCTGAATTATTATATCGCCGAAAAATATGTGAAGGCCTTCGAGGTGATGGGCGCATCGCCAAACCAGAAGGTGGTGTTGATGCCCTATGAGGGGACGGCCTTGCTTTCCACCCTTGCCGGCATTGGCGAGATTGCGCGCGACGCCTTTAGTGGTGAAGGCTCGCGCCCTGCGCGCGCAACCTCAACAGGCACGCCAGCCCGACGCCCCACCGGCCCTGCAACCCCTCCTTCAGTGAGCTGAATCATGGCAGGTTTGGAAATCAGCCCCTGGGCCTGGTTCATCGTCGGCGGTGTGTTGCTGGTGGCGGAGATTTTCGCCCCCGGCACATTCCTGCTGTGGCTGGGGTTGGCCGCCTTCATCACAGGGGTCGTCGCCTCATTCCTGGAGCTGCCGATCGCCATCAGTCTGGTCATTTTTGCAGCTGTCGCCATCCTGACCGTGCTGATTGGACGGCGCATCACCCCACGGGCCGAGGAAGCCTCGGACCGGCCCTTTCTCAACCGGCGTGCAGAAGGCTATGTCGGGCGTACATACCGGCTGGAAGAGCCGATCCGTGATGGCGTTGGGCGCATCCATATTGGCGATACGGTCTGGCGTGTTGAGGGGCCAGATCTGGTCGCCGGGCATGAGGTTCGCGTCATCGCTGTTGATGGTGCCATTCTGAAGGTGGAGGCGGCCTGAGGCATACAGGCCGCCCATGCACATCTCGGATTAAGTTTCTGGCAGCATGATTGCAGATACCCTCTCCTGAAAGGAGCGCATATGCCTGCCGTTTCCTTGAGCCGACATCAGTTGTCATGGTTTTCCGGCATGCGCCTTGCCGCTCCCCGCATCGCCTTCTGCATCACCCTCATCACGGCCCTGCCCGTGCTGGCCAGCCATGGGGTGCAGGCGCAGAATCTGGCCGATACACCTGCCCGCAATCTCTTCGGCAAGGTGAAGGAGCCGGCTCCCCTTGCCCCGCAGGCCATTGGTTTCTACTCGAAGGGCTGTGTTTCGGGGGCCATGGCCCTGCCCGTCACGGGGCCACAAGGTGCGGCGAATGGCGGCGGGCCGCTGTGGCAGGCCATGCGCCTGTCTCGCAACCGCAATTACGGGCACCCGGAACTGGTATCCTTCGTTGAGGATTTCGCGGCAAAGGTGCCGCAGGTGTCCGGCTGGTCAGGCATTCTGGTGGGAGACATGTCTCAACCGCGCGGCGGCCCCATGCTCAGCGGCCATGCCTCGCACCAGATCGGTCTGGATGTGGATGTGTGGCTCACACCGGGCGCGCCGCGCATACTGGACCGGCAGGAGCGGGAGAAGATTTCCGCCACCATGATGGTGCGCACTGATCGCCGCGACATTAACCCTCAAAACTGGCGACCGGACCACTGGCGCGTCATTCGCGCCGCCGCGCAAGACCCGCGTGTGGAGCGTGTTCTGGTGAATGCCGCCATCAAGAAAGCCCTGTGCCGGGATGCGCGGGGTGATCGCTCATGGCTGTCCAAGGTGCGTCCCTATTGGGGGCATGATTATCACATGCATGTGCGCCTCGCCTGCCCCACAGGCAGCCCGCAATGTCGGCCACAGGAAGCGCCCTCACCGGGCGATGGATGCGGCGCGGAGCTGGCATGGTGGTTCTCTGATGAGGTGCTGAACCCCAAGCCAAAGCCGCCACCAAAAACCCCGCCCAAACCAAGACCCCAGCTCTCGCTGGCAGATCTGCCCCCGGCCTGTATCACCGTGTTGCAGGCAGAATGAAGCACAGTGGAGGAAAACCGATTAGACTATCCGCCACACCATCCATGGAGAGTGCGCCATGTCTGATCTGGCCGATCTTTTTCCCGGTTTTGAATCCCACCATGTGGATACGCAGGCGGGGCGGATTTTCGTGCGTCAGGGAGGCTCCGGCACGCCCCTGTTGCTGTTGCACGGCTTTCCCCAAAGCCATGTGATGTGGCATGAGGTGGCCCCCCGCCTTGCGCAGAACCATACACTCATCATTCCCGACTTGCCCGGCTATGGCTGGAGTGTTGCGCCGGCAGGCGGCCCGGACCATACCCCCTACGCCAAGCGCGACATGGCGCGGGTAATGGTGGAGGTGATGGAAAAGCTGGGCTTTGCCCGATTCGCCCTGATGGGTCATGATCGCGGCGCGCGGGTGGGCTATCGTCTGGGGCTGGATCATCCCGGCCGGGTCTCAAGGCTGGTGCTGCTGGATATTTTGCCCACTTATGTGATGTGGCATCGCATGGACCGCGCCCGCGCGCTTCAGGTCTATCACTGGTCCTTCCTTGCCCAGCCCTATCCTCTGCCGGAAAAGCTCATTGGCTCCAATCCCGCATGGTTTCTGGACTGGACACTGGCAAGCTGGGCGGCGGACAAGACGCTGGATGCCTTTGACCCACGCGCACTTGCCCATTATCGCGCGGCCTTTTCTTCGCCAGACCGGCTGCATGCCATGTGCGAGGACTATCGCGCCGGCGCGACAGTGGATCTTGGGCATGATGAGGCAGACGTCGCCTCTGCCCGCACCCTGCTGTGCCCCACCCTCGCCATCTGGGGCGAGCGCGGCATTCCCGCACGCGGGGCAAGCCCGCTGGATGCATGGAAGGTGCTTGCCCCCGATATCACCGGCATGTCCCTGCCCGGTGCAGGTCACTTCATCTGCGAGGAGGCACCGGATGCTCTGGTCGATGCCGTCCACCCCTTCCTCAGCGTGAAGACGTGAGTTTCGGTCTTTGAGACACTCCCGCAGGCTCCTGAAAAGAATGCGCCAAACTTGTGCATGCACCCTTCTGGCTGCCGGGAAGTAAAGCTATAAAGCTTCGGCCGTAAGGGCGGAATGAAGGAAGGAACGTTTTTATGGCCATCGGCGATGCGCTGAATGTGCGGGCACGGGCACCCCTGCGGCTGGGCCTTGCAGGTGGGGGAACGGATCTCTCGCCCTATTGCAACGAATATGGCGGCAACGTTCTCAATGCGACCATTGACCGCTTCGCCTATGCGCATCTGCGGGCCAACCGCATTGGCGCGCTGGTGATGCGCGCGCGGGATGTGGGGCAGGAAGAGATTCTGGAGCCAAGCCTGGACCATCCCATCCGCGAAGGCCTGATACTCCATCGCGCGGTCTACACCCACATGATGCGCACCTATTGCGATGGCGTGGCGGTGCCTCTCACCATGTCCACCACCATTGATGTCCCCGCCGGTTCCGGCCTTGGTGCATCCTCCGCACTGGTGGTGGCGCTGATCGAGGCTTTCCGATACGCGCTGCATCTGCCGCTTGGCCCATATGACGTGGCACGGCTGGCCTTTGAAATCGAGCGTGTGCATCTCGGTCTCGCCGGGGGGCGGCAGGACCAGTATTCAGCTTCCTTTGGCGGCGTGAACTTTCTGGAATTCCTGCCCGATGACCGGGTAATCGTGAACCCGCTGCGCATCCGCCGTGAGCATCTCAACGAGTTTGAGGCCTCTCTGGTCATCTGCTTCAGCGGCCAGTCCCGCCGTTCTGACACCATCATCAAGGAGCAGGTGGCCGGGCTGAACAAGATGGATGAGAACACCCTCACCCATATGCACGAGCTGAAAAAGGACGCTATCGAGATGAAACTGGCGCTGCTGCGCGGAGATATCCGGCGCACGGCGGAAATTCTCGGCCACAGCTGGGCATCCAAGAAGGCCACTGCGGCGGGCATCTCGAATGAAAATGTCGATACGCTCTATGATGCAGCCATGGCGGCTGGCGCATGGGCCGGCAAGGTTTCCGGCGCGGGTGGCGGTGGCTTCCTGATGTTCCTGACCGACCCTGAAAACAGCTACCAGCTGATTCAGGCCCTGAATGAAGCGGGCGGACAGGCGAGCGCCGTGAAGTTCACCTTTGAGGGTGCCGAAGGCTGGCCCATCAGCGCCTGAGGGCGAAATAATACCCCGGACGAAAGAGAGGTCACAGGTGGTCAAGCAGTGCGTCATTCTTCTCGGTGGGCTGGGTACGCGTCTGGGTGCGCTCACGGCCGATACGCCAAAACCACTGCTGTCCGTCTCCGGCGTCCCTTTCCTTGAGGTGCTGATCGGTGAGGCCCGACGCCGGGGATTTGACCGCTTCCTGCTGCTGGCCGGCTACAAGGCCGATGTGGTGCGCGACTATATTGAAGGCACGGATGTGCCCGCGCGCTTCAAGGCCACGGTTGAGATTTGCGTGGAACCGGAACCGCTTGGCACCGGTGGTGCTCTGGTCAATGCCCTTCCGCAGCTTGATGAGACCTTCCTGCTGCTGAATGGCGATACCTGGTTCGATTTCAACTGGCTGGACCTGACCCTTACCACGCTGGAAACCGGGGCAGACTGCGGCATGGCCCTGCGGGCGGTGAACAAGCCGGACCGCTATGAAACCATCGCGCTGAATGGCACGCGGATCACGGAGTTTCGTGCCAGGCAGGCGGGGCTGGAGCATGCGCTCATCAATGGTGGCGTCTATGTGATGAAGCGCGCATGCCTTGAGGGCATGCAGGCCCCCTTTTCCCTCGAAGGCGCATTGCTGCCCCGGCTGGCACAGGAAGGGCGGCTTTCAGGTGTCGCCTATGATGGCTTCTTCATCGATATCGGCATTCCCGAGACCTATGAGGATGCGCAGACCTCTGTTCCCGCACACCGTCGTCGCCCTGCCATCTTCCTCGACCGGGACGGGGTTCTGAATGAAGACACCAACTATGCCCACAAGCCGGAAGACATCATCTGGAAGGCTGGGGCAAAGGCAGCCGTAAAGCGGTTTAATGATATGGGCTGCTATGTGTTTGTCGTCACCAATCAGGCGGGCGTGGCACATGGTCTTTATGATGAGCCGACCATCCATCATCTGCATGAATGGATGACGCAGGAACTGCGCGCAGCAGGTGCATCCGTGGATGACTGGCGCTATTGCCCCTACCATCCGCGCGGCAAGGTAGAGGCCTACACAGCCGCCCACTCCTGGCGCAAGCCGGAACCGGGCATGCTGCTGGACCTGATGGCCCATTGGCCGGTGAACAAGGACAAGAGCCTGCTGATTGGTGATCGGGAAACGGATATTGGCGCGGCACAGGCCGCGGGTCTTCCGGCAGCCTATCTCTTCACTGGCGATAATCTGGCTGAATTCATCGCCACCCTGCCTCTGCCGCAAGAAACTGAGCGTCAATAAAAGGGTTTTTGGCGTGCGCTGAAGTGTTCCAGCTTCTTATGCAAACAATGTTGCCGCCATCACCCTTTCAAACATCTTGACCCTGCGGGTCAGCATCACTCCTGCCAGATCATGAATCTGACCTGAAAGTCCGTTCCATGTCGCATTCAGCTCCTGAAAATGTACCCGCCGCCCTTGCCAGCCTGCACGATATTGCAGGCGAGGCACGCGGCTGGCTGCTGGATGTCGCCGCGCCCCTGTGGTCTGGCACGGGGCGGCTGGACAAGGGGCTGTTTGTGGAGCGTCTGACGCTGGACGGTGCGGGCGATGATGCTCCCCGTCGCCTGTTCGTACAGGCGCGCGATGTCTACGCCTTTGGCGAGATCGGACGGCTGGGATGGGATGGCCCCTGGCAAGCCCTGTGCAACCAGAGCGTGGACTATCTGCTGAACCATGGACGCCGCGCTGATGGCCTGTTCATTCACAGCTTCACCACGGATGGTGCGATTCATGACGGGCGGGCGGACCTGTACGATCAGGCTTTCATGCTGTTCTGCCTTGGTCACGCCTCGCGCGCATTGCAGCGCCCGGAGCTTCTGGATGCGGCAACGCAGTTGATGGCGGCGCTGGATGCCGGCTGGCGTCATCCATCTGGCGGGTTTGTCGAAAAAGACATTCCCCGCCCTCTGCGCCACCAAAACCCGCACATGCACTTCTTCGAAGCCTTCTCCGCCCTCTATGACATCAGCGGGCAAGAGGCATGGAAAGCGCGCGCGGAAGAGATGGCACGCCTGTGCCGCGACTCTTTTATTGACCCGGAAACCGGGGCGCTGCGGGAGTATTTCACCGAAGACCTTGCCCCCGCCCCCGGCATTGAGGGGCAGATTGTGGAGCCGGGCCACTGCTTTGAATGGGCATGGCTGTTTGAGAAGCTGGCGCAATGGGGCTGGTCGGATGCGATCAGCATTTCAGACCGGCTCACCGCCTTTGGCCGCACATATGGCATCAGCCCCACGCATGATGTGGCGATCAATGAAGTGACCCTCTCCGGCGCTGTTCACAAATCCTCCGCACGCCTGTGGCCGCAGACAGAGCGGCTGAAAATCGCCCTCGCCCGCCTGCGCCGTCTCGGCACCACGGAGGAGGCAGAGGAAGCGCGCCGGGCTTTCCGGGGCTTGCAGCTCTATTTTGATATGCCTGTACCCGGCACATGGCGTGATGTGCTCAATGCGGATGGCAGTTTTGTTATCCAGCCTGCCCCCGGCAGTTCGCTCTATCACATCACCTGCGCGCTGGCAGAGTTGCTGGATACGGTTGAGGGCCGCCAGAACTGACACGCCTCCTTCCGCTCAGAAGGCCTGCGGCCCCACCATGCCCTTGGTAATGGTGAGCAACATGATGCGCAGATCCATCCAGATCGACCAGTTCTCGATATAATACAGGTCCAGAGCCAGACGGCGCTCGGCCTTCTCCACCGATTCCACCGGCCCGCGCGAACCATTGATCTGCGCCCAGCCGGTAATGCCGGGCTTCACCCGATACCGCGCCACATAACGCTGGATCGCCTCATAATGCACATTCGGGGCCACGATCATGTTCGGCACATGCGGGCGCGGGCCGACAACAGACATGTCCCCCTTCAGCACATTGAAGATCTGCGGCAATTCATCAATCGAGGTGGAGCGCAGGAAGCGGCCGATACGGGTGATGCGCGGATTGTCGCGCGTGGTGCCGCGTGAACCATCATCACTGTTGTCCACCGTCATGGTCCGCAGTTTGTAGACCATGAACACCTTGTTGTTGCGTCCCACACGCGGCTGGCGAAACAGCACCGGCCCCGGTGACTCCAGCTTGATGGCAATGGCAGCCGCCAGCAGGATGGGAGAAACGAGGATCAGCGCAAGGCCTGCAACAACATAGTCCTCGATCCATTTCATGAGACCGAGAGACCCCTTGAATGGCTGCTGCTGCACCTGCAGGGCCGGCTCACCGGCCAGCACGGTATGATGCGCATAGTTGAGAGAGAACCCCTTGGGGTCCATCTCCACAATCACATCCGCGGCCACCTGATACAGTTCATCGACCAGTGCGCTGATGGCGGCAGGATGCTCCCAGCTTTTGGTGACGATAACCGTATCAATCGGATGGTCCTGCACATAATCCAGAAGCTGTGCCAGCCCGCCCAGAACTGGTGGATAGGCACTACCTTCAGGCGGATGCTCCAACACATCATCCTGATCGGAAAAGATGGCCTGAAAGATGAAGAGAGACTTTTTTGCGTCATTGACCTCGCGATAGCGGTCAATCAGTTCCCGCGCCCTTTGCGGGCTGCCCAGAACCACGGCCTTGCGCCGCAGCAGTTCTTTCTGCCACACCTGTTTGATGCCGATACTGACAGCCCCGTAGCGGCCCACAAGAAAGGCCAGCGCCGCCAATATCGCCCAGACAGAAAAGGCTCTCCAGTCCAGATGCTCATCCGGAATGAAGGCATAGTAACACACCGCGACAGCCAGAACGGCCGGTATTCCACCCACGAGCAAATGCATGAACTGGCGGCCAACATGGCCATAATGCTCAACCCGGTAAGCCCCGCCCCACTGCAAGACCTGCACAAAAATGAGCGTGCCAATGCCCCACAGAATGGTGATCTGGCCCCAGGACAGGAACTGCCAGTGCATTTTCACGACGATGACAGCCGCGCAGATCGACATCACCACATCGCAAAGAATTACGAGGCGATTGATGAGCCCATGGGTCCAGTGCGTCATTCCCGCCGACTCCCGCAATCCGGAGCGTGATCACTTCCGTTCACTGCCGTTCTGCCCACCCACACCCTAACGGGTCAAGGACTTGGCGAGACTCATTTACGGTTTGTTTAATATACACAGCCCTCCCGCACCCTCCCTTACCGTCGAGCCTGAAAAAAGCTGCGCAGAATGTCGGCGGCCTGCCGTTCGGCAATGCCGCCATACACCTCGGGCGCATGGTGGCAGGTGGGCTGGCTGAAAAAGTGCGGGCCATTATCCACCCCCCCGCTTTTGGGATCTGCCGCGCCATAATAGAGCCGCCGGATACGGGCGAATGAAATGGCAGCGGCACACATGCCGCACGGTTCAAGCGTCACATACAGGTCGCACCCGATCAGCCGCTCGGAATTCAGCATTTGCCCACCCGCACGCAGCACCAGCATTTCGGCATGGGCGGTGGGGTCATTGAGTTCGCGCGTGCGGTTGCCGGCACGCGCCAGCACCTTGCTGCCATGCACCAGAACCGCCCCCACTGGCACCTCACCGCGCTCGGCAGCCGCGCGCGCCTCATTCAGTGCCATCTGCATGAAGGTACCCGACATAAGCCCTCGCCCTCCTGCAATCTTGCCCGCCAATCTGCGCACTCGCGATATGGGGCCGTGTGTGCTACTGCATTGCCAACTTACCCGGCCCCCTTGCCCTTTGCAGAATCAAGATGGCATGCCGGGCGTTTGGTTTACCCTCTTGCCGCGAAGCCGTCTGCCCTTCGCTGAAACCTTTGAATGTCGCGAAATTTACCGCCCCGCAAGGACAAGAACCGGGTTCCACGCCAAAAGCGCGAACTCCCCGCCGCCCCCAAGAAAGACGCAGAGCGCATCGCCAAGGTCGTCGCCCGCGCAGGCCTCGCCTCGCGTCGCGAGATCGAGGAATGGATCACTGCCGGTCGCATTGCCGTCAATGGCGTTGTTCTTGAAACTCCTGCCGTAACCGTGACAGCTGCGGATGTCATCACCGTGGATGGCGCACCGCTGCCAGAGCGTGAGCGCACACGTCTGTTCCTTTACCACAAGCCCCGCGGCGTGGTGACCACCAACAAGGACCCGGAAGGGCGCACCACCCTTTTCGAGTTGCTACCCACTGGCCTGCCGCGCCTTGTCAGCGTGGGGCGGCTTGACCTCAATTCCGAGGGACTGCTGCTGCTGACCAATGATGGTGGCCTTTCCCGCGTGCTGGAGCTGCCGGAAACCGGCTGGCTGCGCCGCTACCGCGTACGCGCTCATGGCGATATTGATCAGGCCCGGCTTGATACGCTGATGAAGGGCATCACGGTTGAGGGTGTCGAGTACGGACCCATCGAGGCAACTCTGGAGCGGATGCAGGGCTCCAACGCCTGGGTCACCGTTTCGCTGCGCGAGGGCAAGAACCGCGAAGTGCGCAATGTGCTGGGCGCACTGGGGCTGGTCGTGAACCGCCTCATCCGCATTTCCTATGGCCCGTTCCAGCTCAATGAACTGCCGGAAGGCAATATCGAGGAAGTGCGCACCCGCATTCTGCGTGACCAGCTTGGTGATGATCTGGCTGCCGCAGCCGGTGCTGATTTTGCTGGCCCTCTGGTTGAGCGCGAACTGGAAGCCCTTCCTCCACGCCCTGCCGTGCGCATGCCCGAGCGCCCCATGCGTGGCGCGCGAAATCGGGATGAGGCACAAGATGAAGGTGCGCGCGGCAACGGCCCGCGTGAACGCCGTCGCATGTCTGAGACGAATGAGCTGGAAAGCCGTGGCACGGTGGCCGACCGCAAGGGCCGCACCGTAAAGGTGGAGCGTGTGGTGTCCGACCCCAATGCACCACCCCGTGATTTTCGGCGGGGCGAACGCTCGGAACAGGCTGGCTGGCAGGATGCGCCTTGGGGTGCGCGCCCGGGTTCAGGTTCGCGCGAAGATGGACCGCGCCGCAATTCCGGCCGCTTTGAGGATGATCGGCGTGGCCCAAAGCGCAGCTTTGGCGGCCCGCGCGAGGAGCGCCCTGCACGCGAAGACTTCAGGCGTGACCGACCGCGTGATGAGCGCGGCGGCGGTGAACGTGCCCCACGCCGGTTCGATGAGCGCCCCCGTTTCGGCGGTGGACGCAATGCCGAAGGCGCGGAAGGCCGGGGCCGTTTCCCGGACCGGCAGCGTGATGACCGTCCACGCGGCAACTTCAATGGCCCACGCGAGGATCGCCCTGCACGGGAAGACTTCAGACGTGACCGACCGCGTGATGAGCGCGGTGGCGGTGAACGTACCCCACGCCGGTTCGATGAGCGCCCCCGTTTCGGCGGTGGACGCAATGCGGAAGGCACGGAAGGCCGGGGCCGTCTCCCGGATCGGCAGCGTGATGACCGTCCACGCGGCAACTTCAATGGCCCACGCGAGGAGCGCCCTGCACGCGAAGACTTCAGGCGCGACCGACCGCGTGATGAGCGCGGTGGCGGTGAACGTGGCCCACGCCGTTTCGACGAGCGCCCCCGTTTCGGTGGTGGACGCAATGCGGAAGGCGCGGAAGGTCGGGGCCGTTTCCCGGACCGGCAGCGTGATGACCGGCCGCGCGGCAACTTCAATGGCCCGCGCGAGGAACGTCCTGCACGGGAAGACTTCAGACGTGACCGACCGCGTGATGAGCGCGGTGGCGGTGAACGTGGTCCACGCCGTTTCGACGAGCGCCCCCGTTTCGGTGGTGGACGCAATGCGGAAGGCGCGGAAGGTCGGGGCCGTTTCCCGGACCGGCAGCGTGATGACCGGCCGCGCGGCAACTTCAATGGCCCGCGCGAGGAACGTCCTGCACGGGAAGACTTCAGACGTGACCGACCGCGTGATGAGCGCGGTGGTGGCGGCAGAAGTTTCGGGGACAAACCCTATGGTGGAAAAGAGCGTTCTGAGCGACCCTCCGGAGCCAAGCCGGGCTATGGGTCAGGCCGCACTGGCGCTGGTGGCTCCCGTTCTGGAGGCCAGAGGTCTGGTGAGCATTCTGGCGGTAGCAAGAATGGCGGGGGCTTCAAAGGCGGTGGCGGGCGTGGTCCCGGCAGTCGCCCCGGCGGCCCGCGTCGTAAGGACTAAGTCTCTGCCATGCGGATTGTAGGCGGAAAGCTGAAGGGGCGCACACTGAAAGGCCCCCCTTCCAGCACAACGCGACCAACATCGGACAGGCTAAGGGAAAGCCTGTTCAATGTTCTTGCGCATGGCTATGGCAACCCTTGCGAAGACGCGCTTGTGCTTGATCTTTTTGCAGGTACGGGTGCGCTTGGACTTGAGGCGGTCTCACGCGGTGCCCGTTTTGCCTTGTTTGTTGAAGAGGCAACGCAGGCGCGCGCCACCATTCGGGAGAATGTTGACGCATTGAGCCTTACGGGCAGCACCCGTATTTTCAGGCGTGATGCAACAAAACTTGGCCTACATAACGGGGCGGCGCATACGCTTGTCTTTTGCGATCCCCCCTATGGAAAGGGGTTAGCTGAAGCCGCCCTTGTCTCAGCCCTGTCAGGGCAATGGCTTGCCCCGGAAGCCCTGATAGTGGTGGAGGAGCGTACAGGTGCCTTCATCCCACCGGACAGCTTTGAGGAACTTGAACGCCGCCCGTATGATGGAAGCGAACTGGTTTTTCTGGAGTTGAAGGGAAGCTCCGGGCTGTAAGGCACCAACAGGAAGATATGAAAAAGGGCCTGTTTTCAGGCCCTTTTTCATATGCAGGAGTCACAAAATACGACGGCACGTTCTGCCGCGACACTCTCAATAATCCGAAAGCTTCAGCTCTTCAGACCACTCACCCTCAACGTCCTTCACCACCACCTGACCACAGATAACGCGGCCTTCGGTGACATCAAAAGTGAGAGTTGGCGCGCCATAAAGCTGCCACCCCTTGTTCAGGGCTGTTGTCACGCGCTTGCAGAAGGATGAATCATCTGGCCCGGTCAGGTAGCGATAAAGCTTCATGGCGAGATCCTCAGCTGAAAAAGTGATGCCAGAAACTGGCATCACAGTCAGATGTCAGTTCCGTGCAGCAATGGCATCTGCCAAAGCAACCGTGCGGTGGGCCATTTCCGCATGCAGCAGTTCCACCATGCGCCCATCAATGGTGATAACCCCCTTGCCAGCATTTTCTGGCAAAGCGAAGGCCGCAATTATTTCTCTTGCGCGTTCAACCTCAGCCGGCGGCGGAGAGAAGGCGATGTTGCATGGCTCAATTTGCATCGGATGGATCACCGTCTTGCCATCCATCCCGAATGCCACGCCCTGTTCGCATTCAGCCTGAAATCCATCCATATCCTTGAACTGGTTCCAAACCCCATCCAGCACATCAAGGTCATAGACACGCGCCGCAGCCACGCACTGGCTCAGCCACCCCAACATGGGCAAACGCCCCGGGACCAGAGCCGCACGCGTCTCTTTCGCCAGATCATTTGTTCCCAGAATAAGGACCGAAAGACGTGTCAGCGGATTTTGAGATGCCGCCGCGATCGTCCGAATATCCAGAATAGCAAGGGGCGTTTCAATCATCGCCCAAACTCGTGTATGCGGCGATACACCCAGTTCTTGCAAGCGCCGTCCAACAGCTTCAAGCTGTTCCACAAGCTCAACCTTTGGCAGCAGGATCGCATCGGGAGCAGCAGATGCAGCAGCATCCAGATCCTCCGCACCCCAAGGCGTATTGAGCCCATTAATGCGGATGACGACCTCACGCGGGCCAAAACCACCTGCCTTTACAGCTTCCACGACCTGAGCCCGCGCTTCCGCTTTGCCATCGGGCGCAACTGAATCCTCAAGGTCAAGAATGACCCCATCAGCAGGCAATGTCCGGGCTTTCTCAAGAGCGCGAACATTGGAGCCGGGCATATAGAGAACGCTACGACGGGGGCGAATAACCATGGGTGTGCTCCCTGAATATAAAAGCGGGCAGACCATAAGACGACAGAGGAGATGCGAGAAGAGCCTTTAGGCTATCAACCGTAAATTCTGATCCAGATCCAACACATGCGAGATAGACAAGGAGACGACCAAAGTGTCTCCAGTTTTTTGCGGCACCAAACAGGCTTCGCATGACCGATTAGGCACAAAAAAGGCGGCTGTGGAAACCCCAGCCGCCTTTTTGAAACTCTTTTCAATTTCTCAGTTCAGCTTGGACTGAACCTCTGAAATAGCGCTTGAAACCAGCTTGTCTGCAATAGCACCTTGAGCAGCATGGCTCACCAGAATGCCTGCTGCACGGGTCGCCGCATCAGCAGCGGCAGCCTTCACATCAGACAATGCCTGCTGTTCAGCCTGAGCGATTTTATCCTCAGCAAGCTTGGTCCGACGCGCGACAAAATCATCAAGCTTGACCTTGGCTTCAGCGGCCAGACGCTCGGCCTCAGCCTTTGCAGCCGTCACGATGGACTCTGCCTCTGCCTCTGCCTCACGCTGCTTGCGCTTGAATTCGGCAACAAGCTTTTGTGCCTCTTCCTTGAAGCGTCGTGCTTCTTCCAGCTCATTTGCAATACGCGCGCTGCGCGCATCAAGGGCTGATGCAAGCATCCGGTGAACGCCCATATAGAGCAGCCCAGCGACGAACACCACGAAGGCAACCAGAACCCAGATATTTGCCCAACTTGATTCGTTCATGTCCGGTCCCCAGATCGGTCCGAGCCCTGCATGGCAGCCTTTTCAGGCGCGTTGGGCGTTATTGAGCGGGGTAAGGCTCATCAGTCTTACCCCGAACTTGATTCTTAAATCAGGCTGCGACCTTTTGGGTCAGCGCATTATCAACGGCCTTTTCAACATCGGCAGATGACGGACTGGAACCAATCAGCGAGGACACAATGGCCTGAGCTGTATCAACAGCAATCCCACGGACATGTCCCATAGCGTCAGCTTTGGTCGTTTCAATCCGTGCCTCGGCGGCCTCAAGCTTTGCATTCAGCTCTGCCTCAAGTGCCTTGCGGTTTGCGTCCGATTCAGCCGTGAGCTTGGCGCGCGTTTCACCAGCAATGGTGTTTGCACGGGCACGTGCCTCATTCAGGGCCTTTTCATAAGCAGCCTGAGCTGCTTCGCTTTCGGCCTTAAGCTTGACGCCTTCATCAAGGTCATCAGCAATCCGGTCACGACGCTCTTCAAGGATCCGGCCAATACGCGGCAGGGTTACCCGGCTCATCAGCAGGTAGAGAAGAACAAAGGTGATGACCAGCCACAGAAGCTGAGACGGGAAAGTCGAGACATCGAAGGGCGGGAAATGTGCCGCATGTTCATCGACAATATTCTCAGAACCATGAGCCGCAGCAGCAGGAACTTCCTGCACCTGGATAATGGTTTCTTCGATAACAACTGCTTCCACAGCAGCGGCAGGTGCTGCCTGCTCCTGGGGTGCATTCTGTTCCACCGGTGCGACCGGTGCTTGTGCCGACGGAGCGGCTTCAGCCGGAGCAGGCGCAGCCTGCACTTGTGGCTGTGCAGAATTCTGTTCCGCCGGTGCAGCCGGAGCCTCTGCCGACGGAGCAGTTTCAGCCTGAGCGGGCGCAGCCTGCGCAATCCGGATCAGTGTCCGGGATGAATTATTCGCCTCTGGCGAAAAGAACCCGGCTTCAACCGCAGCACTTTCCACCGCAAGAGGTGCAGCGGCGAGAGGGGCGGCACCAAGGCCAACACCCGCCATCGCCAGCGCGACAGTCATTTTCCATGGCTTCATCATGGCTCGCCCGCTTGACTTGAACTCGGCCTTACGGCCGGGAAGCCCCGCGTCCAAAGGACCCGGGGCCAGATGCGCAAACGTGGATCAGGCCACGAAGAGCAGGATCAGCGCAACGACCAGCGAGAAGATGCCCAGACCTTCAGCAAGAGCCGCACCGATGAACGCGCGAGCGAACTGGCCATCAGCAGCAGACGGGTTGCGCAGGGCGCCCGACAGGAAGTTGCCGAAGATGTTACCGACGCCGACAGCAGCCAGACCCATGCCGAGGCAAGCGAGACCAGCACCGATGAACTTACCAGCTTCCATTTCCATTGGAGTGCTCCTTAGAAAACCTTGGATTTAAGATAACCTGTGAAACTCAGACTGACACTTCCAGACAACCACTCAGTGGCCAGGATGGATCGCATCATTCAGATAGATCGAGGTCAGAACCGCGAACACATAAGCCTGCAACACGGCGACCATGAGCTCGAAGGCGGTCAGCGCCACAATCATGAAGAAAGGCAGTACGGCACCGAATGCACCGGCAACACCTGCCGAGGCCAGCCCCACTACAAAATAGGCGAACACCTTAAGCGCAATATGACCGGCCAGCATGTTGGCGAACAGACGCAGCGAAAGGCTGATGGGGCGCGAGAGGAAGGATACAACCTCAATCACCACAAGGATTGGCAGCAGGAAGGCCGGCACACCTGATGGCACAAAGAGGCCAAGGAAGTGTGTGCCATGGCGCATCAGGCCATAAATGATAACCGTGAAGATCACCAGCAGCGAGAGCGCAGCCGTCACAACCAGATGCGACGTGATGGTGAAGCTGTACGGCACAAGCCCGACAAGGTTGCCGAACAGGATGAACATGAAGATGGAGAACACCAGCGGGAAGAATACCATGCCTTCCGTACCGGCGGAATCCCGCACCATCTTCGCGATGAACTCGTAGCTCATTTCAGCTACAGACTGGGCACGACTGGGAACCAGCGTACGACCACGTGTAGCGTAGGTGAGGTAGAAGAAGATCACGCCCACGACAATGCACATGAACAGCGCAGAGTTCGTGAAGGAGAACTGCGCCCCACCCACATTGAACAAATCTACGAGCGGCTTGATCTCAAACTGGTGGATCGGATCAACGATCATCCGAGCGCGCCCCCTGCCATGCGACTTACGCCGCGAGAAGTAAACTGCGGCGCAAGCCGCGCAATTATCCGAACGGCGGATGCCGCAAGATTTCCACGGGACATTTCACCAAAGGCCGCAAACGCAATGTCGCGCCTCATGGCTTTTTCTGCCCCCGCGACGGACCTTCACCCGCCGCACGCATCATGTTCATCACACCGGCTGCAAAGCCGACCAGCGTGAAGAAGATCAACCCCCAAGGGCTGATCGAGAAAAACTGGTCCAGACCATAACCGATGAGAGCCCCCACCAGCGTGCCTGAAACGAACTCCGCACCCAGCCGAAAGGCCAGCGCAGCGCCCGATTGAGCCGACGTGTCCCGCTTGCGCCCGGACGATGCCTCTTCCGCTTTTTTTTGACTGCATCCGGCTCAACGAGGCGTCAAGACGGTTCAGCCGATCAAAAAGCTCGGCATCACTGGGGCGGGCCTCTTTACCATGCGTGCCCGCATGTCGCTCCCCTTCCGGGGAAGATTCAGGCTCGGTCATGGGTTCGACTCCGGCCTCGGGAAAGACATCTGCCCTTCCCTTGAAACCGGGCGCACCATAGTTGCGTCAAAATTAGGTGTCAAGGCAAAGCACGTTTTCCCTATCCATATGAAATTCATATGAAAAATTGTGGCATGCCCTACTTTTGGGCAGAGCTATACCGCCTCGCGCAGCTGTTCAGCTGCCTTTAGGTCCACTGACACCAGCCGCGAGACCCCGCGTTCCGCCATGGTTACGCCGAACAGCCGGTCCATATGGGCCATGGTGATCGGGTTGTGGGTAATGGTGAGGAAGCGTGTTTGCGTCAGGCGACGCATTTCTTCCAGCAATGCACAGAAACGTTCCACATTGGCGTCATCCAGCGGCGCGTCCACCTCATCCAGCACGCAGATAGGCGCGGGATTCGTTAGGAAAACGGCAAATATCAGCGCCATGGCGGTCAATGCCTGCTCCCCGCCCGAAAGCAGGGAAAGGCTTTGCGGCTTCTTGCCGGGCGGTTTGGCTATAATATCCAGCCCAGCCTCCAGCGGGTCTTCCGCATCTGTCAGCACAAGCTGGGCCTCCCCTCCCCCAAACAGGGTATCGAACAGCTGGCGGAAATGACCGTCCACCACCGCAAAGGAAGCCTGAAGCCGTTCTCGCGCCTCACGATTCAGGCTGGAGATTGCCCCGCGCAGACGGCGGATCGCCTCAACCAGATCATCCCGCTCACCTGTCAATTCAACAAGGCGCGCCTCGGCCTCTTCAAGCTCAATATCGGCCCGCAAATTTACAGCACCGAGCCTCTCCCGGTCACGCCGCACCTTTTCCAGTGTGGCGGCGGTCTCATCCGCATCCGGCAAGGGAGAATCAACCTCCAGACCCGCGGCCATGCGCGCAGTTTCCGGCGGCCCCTCAAGGGCTTCGCTGATCTCCCGCAACACATCGTCGCAGCGTTGACGGGCGGCATCCAGACGCTCTTCCGCACGCGCATGTTCTGCACGGGCTGAAGACATGGCCTCCAGTGCATCCCGTGCGGCCTTGTCTGCGCTGGCAAGGGCTGCCTCACCCTCCATCAAGCGGTCTGCCGCGGCGCGCCGGCTAGATTCGGCCTCCTCCAGCGCCGAGAGCAAAGCCCTGCGCTGGTGGAAAAAAGCATTCGGTGCCTCTTCAAGTTCTTCCAGCTCAAGGCGCGCCTCTTCGCCTCGGGCTGTGACGGCAGCGAGTCGCTCCCCTGCCCCATCAGCGCGCTGACGCCATGAGCGTTCTTCCGTCGCAATGGCTTCCAGACGCCGGGTTCGGGCAGCACCGTCTCGCCGGAGAGATTCGCTGGCCGCACGCGCATCTGCCAATGCTGCACGGCGTTCACTGGCCTCGGCACGGGCACGGGCAAGATCGGCTTCCAGAATCTGGGGCGCGTCCAGTGCGGCAATCGCCTCGCCCACCTCTTCAAGGCTCGCCTCCCCTTCCGCGCGCGCCGCCGCAATGCGATTCCGTGCTTCGGCGAGGGCGGAGAAACGGGCCAGATGCTGGGCCGCACGACGCTCTGCCCCCTCAAGCGCTGCACGGGCGGTTTCAGCCTTGCGCTGGGCCACGCGGCGACCTTCACGCGCCTGCACCTCGGCAGCAGCAGCTGTACGCAGATCGCCCTCATATGCCTCCTGCTTCTCGCGCAGGGATTCGACAATGGCGCGGGCCTCTTCCGCTTCCGACTCAATATCCACGAGACGATTGCGCTCGGCGAGACGACGGGCTGCGGCAGTGGGGGCATCGGCCGCAGCAATCACCCCATCCCAGCGCCACAAATCCCCCTCGCGCGAGACCAGACGCTGGCCGGGCAGAAGGGATGCCGCAATCCGCGCACCATCCGCCTGCGCAACAAGGCCCACCTGCCGCAAACGACGCTCCAGAGCTGAAACGCCCGAAACACATTGCGCCAGTGCCTGCACGCCCTGCGGCAAGGCCGGATCAACCGCCGCAACTCCGGCCCCGGCCCAGCGGGCGGGAGCGGCAGGATCAACCGGCAGGTCCAGATCATCCCCCAGCGCGGCTCCCAGCGCCGTTTCATAGCCCTTTTCCACCCGCAGCAAATCTGCCACCGGAGGAAAACGGTGATCTGTGGCCTGCAGCAGTTTGGCGAGCGTGCGCGCCTCGGCATCCAGCCGCCCGAAGCACTTTTCCGCCTCGTTCAGGGCCGGGCGCAGGTCATCCAGTACGCGACGGGCAGAGGCATGGGCAGATTCGGCCTCCGCAGTCAGCTCCTCCGCTTCGGCAAGAGATTCGCGGGTCATCTCGGCATCCATGCGGATTGATTCGAGATTGTCCGTGCCGGCCTCACGCTTGAGGCGCACCTCCTCCGCATCCACGGAAGCCCGTTCCGCCGCATTGCGCAGCAGCTTGTCGCGAATGTCTTTCGCCGCCTGCTCCAGCGCCGTGCGGCGCGCACCAAGATCCGCGAAATGGGTTGTTTTCTCTTCCAGCGCCTGCTCGGCCTCTTCCAGCAGAAGGGCGGCCTCCTCGCGGCGCTCATCGGCCACAAGCTGCTGTGCGGCGGCCTCTTCCTGCACCATGTGCAGGTCTTCAGCCTCTGTCACCAGCCGCTCCAGAACCTCCTCGGCATCCACCGAGAGGGACTTTTCGCGCTCCAGATCCTGCTCCACCTGAATGATGCGGCGTTCCAGCTCCTGCTTGCGGGCTGAAAGGCGCGCCTCCTCCTTGTCCAACTCGGTGCGGGCATGGGTGAGGCGCTGAAGGGCGGCAGCGGTTTCTGCCTCGGCTTGGCGCAGAGGGGGCAAGGCATGGGCGGCAAGGGCCTGAAGCCGGGCGGCCTCGGCCTGAGCGCGCACCAGTTCTGTGCCATCATGCCGGGTGGCAGCCAGCGCTCGCTCGGCCTCCACCAGTGCGGCGCTCAGTTCCAGCCAGCGCAACCACAGCAAGGTGGCCTCGCACCGGCGAACCTCTGCCGCCAGCACCTTGTAGCGCTGGGTCTGGCGGGACTGGCGACGCAGGCTCTCGGTCTGGGTTGTCATCTGGCCGATAACATCTTCCAGACGTGCCAGATTCTGCTCTGCCGCACGCAGACGGGTTTCAGCCTCATGGCGGCGGGCGTGCAGGCCGGCAACACCGGCCGCCTCTTCCAGAATGCGACGGCGGGCGGCGGGCTTTGCCCCCACAATCTCGCCGATCTGCCCCTGCCGCACCAGAGCGGGCGAGCGCGAGCCGGTGGAGGCATCCGCAAACAGCAGATGCACATCTCGCGCGCGCACATCCTTGCCATTCACCTTATAGGCAGAACCGCGCCCGCGCTCGATGCGCCGCACCACCTCCAGCTGGTCCCACTCATTGAAGGCGGCCGGCGCGGTGCGCTCACGGTTATCAAGCTGAAGGGTGACTTCCGCGACATTGCGGGCGGGACGGCCGGTGGTGCCCGCGAAAATGACCGAATCCATATCCTGCGCGCGGAAGGCCTTGAACGAGCTTTCACCCATCACCCAGCGCAGGGCTTCCACGAGGTTCGACTTGCCGCACCCGTTTGGCCCGACAACGCCCGTGAGACCGGGTTCAATCAACAGGTCTGATGGCTCGACGAAAGTCTTGAAGCCCATCAGTCGCAAACGGTCAAACTTCATGCCAGTCACGCAGATCGCATCTCACGACGCACAGGCCCGCACAAGGCTTTGAAAAAGCCTGATGGTATCATGCGGATGAGTGTGGCACGGATCATGAATAAGCATGTGCCAGCCAATGCCGGTTGCGTCAAATCCCGGCGTCGTGAAATGCCGATGAAATCGTCACTTGCAGTTCACACAGCGGTGCTTTCTCTGCGCCCGAAGCACAAGATGTGGGGCGATATGGACAAGAGCGTCATGCAGGGGACCGATCAGGGCCGGTCTGTTCAGGATTATATCGACGAAACCCCGGTCTGGCGCGATGGCACCCATGTGCCCTCCACCCCCATGACAAAAATGCAGTGGCGGATCTGGAGTCTGGCTGCTGCCGGCAAATTCTTTGAAGGCTTGGTGGTGTTCATCACCGGCGTTGCCCTGCCGCTGATTTCCCGAGAGTTCGGGCTGGATTCCGTGCAACATGGCATGGTGGGCGCGGCCAGCCTTGCCGGCATTCTTGTGGGGGCCTTCTTCCTCGGCTCCCTGTCCGACACATTCGGGCGCAAGAGCATGTTCATTCTGGAGATGGTGATTTTCATCGTCTTCCTTGTACTGCTGGCTTTCAGCCCCTCCTTTTTCTGGCTCATCCTGTTCCTGTTTGGCGTTGGCCTTGCGCTGGGCTGTGACTACCCCACCGCGCATCTGGTGATTTCGGAGAGCATCCCCTCCTCCTCACGCGGGCGGCTGGTCATCTCGGCCTTTGGGTTTCAGGCGGCGGGCGCGCTCGCGGGCACGGTTCTGGGCTACATCATTCTGGTGATTTTCCCGGATGTGACGGCCTGGCGCTATATGTATGCGGTGGTCATCCTGCCCGCCCTCATCGTTACACTGGGACGTTTCACGGTCACTGAAAGCGCATCCTGGCTGATGGCTCACGGGCGCGAGCAGGAAGCGGAGAAAGAGGTCTCCAAACTGCTGAGCCGTACCCCGGCCTATCCCACCAGGATCAAGCTGAAGGGGCGCAACAAGAAGCTGACCAAGGCAGACAAGCACCCGCTGGCCCTGTTTAACAAGCGCAACCGCCGCGCCACCATTCTGGCCAGCGTGCCGTGGTTCCTGCAGGACCTGAGCACCTATGGCATCGGCATTTTCACGCCCACCATTCTGGCCGCCGCGCTGGGCCATGCGGCCACGCACACCACCTCTATCACCAGCCTCATCGCCGATGATATTGCAGCGGCAGAAGGCGCAGCGCTGATTGACCTGCTGCTGGTGGCTGGCGTGTTCGCCGCTGTGATGCTCACCGACAAGATCGGGCGCATCCCGCTCCAGATCATCGGCTTCATCGGCTGTGCGGTAGGCCTCTTCATCAGCGCCATGTCCGGCTATACCAGCGGCAGCATGCAGATCACGCTGATCTTTATCGGCTTCATGCTGTTCAACTTCATGACCAATCTTGGCCCGAACGCGCAGACCTACCTGCTGGCGGGTGAGGTGTTTCCGGTCCATATCCGGGCGCGCGGGGCAGGCTTTGCGGCGGGCTTTGCCAAAATCGGCGCGGTGCTCACCGCTTTCCTGTTTCCCATTCTGCTCCATGAAATGGGGACACAGGCCCTGTTGTTCCTGCTGATCGGCGCATCCCTGCTCGGCGCGATCATCACCTGGTTCTTCCGGGTGGAGACGACCGGCACCAGTCTGGATGACATTGACCCCTGAAAGCCTTCCCCAGAGTGAAAGCCTGCCTCACATTGGCTGGATTCCTGAGCTTTCCCTGCGCCATAACAGCGGACCATCCGCTGGCGCAGGGAGAAGCAACATGAGCCGTGTTTTCACCGTCCGGCACCAGACACCCCGGCCGGCCATGCAGGCCCTGTGCATGGCCGCCACATTTGCGGCCTGCCTTGCACTTCCCCTGCCCCTTCAGGCAGCAGAAACAGACCTGCCCGCTCCTGATGCACTCCAGCATTATATCGTGACCGATGTCGCCACGGGTGATGTGCTGAATGTGCGCGCCCAGCCGGATGCCTCCGCCGAAATCATCACAACCCTGCCCCATGATGCACGCAATGTGATTATCGCTGGCACACGCAACGAATCAGGCAAGGCCATCTGGTGGCAGGTCATCACCCCCAAGGGTACGGGCTGGGTGAATGCCCGCTATCTCGCCCCGGATGGACAAACAGACAGCAGCTTCCCGGTGCGCTGCATGGGCACGGAACCGTTCTGGAATGTCACCATTGCGAATGGCAAGGCGCAGTTTTCCACGCCGGAAAGCCAGAGCGAATGGACCGCAGGGCAGATGGAATGGGCACGCGGTGCCGTGAATGCCTTCATCATCCGCCTGAAAAAGAATGATGCGCCGGGGCAGGTCACCGCCTTCCGCGCCCAAAATGCCTGCTCGGATGGCATGAGCGATACCGGCTTTCCCTTTCACGGGGTCCTTACCGGGCCGGATGGCACTGTCTATTCCGGCTGCTGCCAGCGCGGGGGCTGAATCTGCCACCCTTTCGCACACTCTAAACAGCTTCGGCCTGTTCGCGTTTTGCAGAAAGGTGATTATGTTGCCGAAAGAGCTGTCGCAATCTCGGCCCGCATGCCCATATCTGCCGGAACCGAGATCACCCTGAAGGACCAGAGCACATGCTGTTCAACCAGCCGGGCGCCAATGGCGCAGGAAACGCCAGTGCAGGGGCAGAACCCGTCATTGATGTGACCACCGAGAACTTCATGAAAGAGGTTCTGGAAGAATCACGCACCCGCCCGGTGCTGGTGGACTTCTGGGCCCCCTGGTGTGGCCCGTGCAAAACCCTTGGCCCGCTGCTGGAAAAGGTTGTGGGTGCCACCAAGGGCAAGGTGCGCATGGTGAAGATGAATATTGACGAGCAGCCAGCCGTTGCCGGCCAGCTCGGCATCAAGTCCATCCCCACCGTCTATGCCTTTGTGAATGGCCAGCCGGTGGACGGCTTCATGGGTGCGCTGCCGGAAGGGCAGATCAAGTCCTTTATCGACCGCCTGACGGGTGGCGAGGCAGAGGACAATCTGGCCGACGTTCTGGTCTCCGGCGAGGAAGCGCTGACGGAAGGTGATCTGGCTGGTGCGGCTGAGGTATTTGCCGCCGTGCTTGAAGTGGAGCCGGAGAATCTCACCGCCATTTCCGGCCTTGTGCGCACGCAGGTGAAGGCTGGCGCACTGGAAGAAGCCCGGGCCATTCTTGACAGCATTCCGCCTGAAAAACAGACTGATACCGCCATCAGCACTGCCCGCGCCGCACTGGAACTGGCCGAACAGGCCAACTCTCTTGGCGATGCCGGCGCGCTGGCCGGCAAGGTTGACCAGAACCCGGAAGACCATCAGGCGCGCTATGAACTCGCCATCGCGCTCAATGCCCGCGGGCAGCGCGAAGAGGCGCTCACCCACCTTCTGGATATTGTGCAGCGTGACCGCAGCTGGAACGAAGATGCAGCGCGCAAGCAGATCATCCAGTTTTTTGAGGCCTGGGGCTCAGCTGATCCGCTGACCCAATCCGGCCGACGCAAGCTTTCGGCGATCCTGTTCGCCTGAGGACATTATTCGTGGCATCCAACCGTACCTATCTGTCACCGGCGGACGTTCCGCCGGTGATTCCAGTTTTCCCGCTCTCTGGCGCCCTGCTGCTGCCGCGTGCGGAACTGCCGCTGAACATCTTCGAACCGCGCTATCTGGCAATGGTGGATGATGCGCTCAGCGGGGCACGCCTGATCGGCATTGTGCAGCCGGATGAAAACGCCGCAGAGGTGCCGGAAGGCCCCGGCGTGTTCGCGGTCGGCTGTCTGGGCCGCCTCACCCAGTTTCGCGAGACGGATGACGGGCACTATCACATTCATCTGACCGGCATCTGCCGCTTCCGGATTATGGAAGAGGTGGATGGCAACACGCCCTATCGCCAGTTCCGGATAGACACCGCGCCCTATGAGGCCGACTTCACGCCCGGCAAGGCGCAGGAGGCGGAGGTTGACCGTCCGGCCCTGTTCGAGGCGCTGTCTGCCTTCCTTGAGGCCAACCAGCTTGAGGCAGACTGGGAAGGCATTCAGCAGGCCGGTACGGAAACCCTGGTGAATGCGCTGTCTGTCATGTCACCCTATGGCACGCTGGAAAAGCAGGCATTGCTGGAAGCTGATACCCTGAAGGCCCGTGCGGACATGCTGGTTGCCATCACCCAGATGATGCTGGCCCGCATGCCGGGTGATGGTGAAGGTTCCCTGCAATAAGGCCAACGCCCTAGCGCACGCCTTCCGGCTGGGTGGCAAAGCGCAGGGTGGCTCCGGGGGCCAGGGTGCGCACATCAAAGGTGCGCACTTCCAGCGCGCCGGAGACATCCAGCGTCACCACCAGCACATCGCCGGAAACGGCGGTGGACACCACTTTTGCCCCGGCCGGCAACATCGCGGTAACCTGCCCGGTGCCAATCGGCTGGGGCTTCAACATGCGATAGCTGACAACGCCCAGAACGGCGATAATTCCCACGAACATGATGATCATGGACGCGGAAGAAAAGCGGCGGAACTTTACCAGGACACGCTCCTGCTCCGGGGTCAGGGGCGTTTCGGGAGTGTCATCGGCAGGGTTGGGGCGCATGATCATGAACGGGCCGGGGCTCCGGTGAACGACGGACGAAAAGAATGATGACCGAAGGCACCGGTGAAGACACCCTCGAGGACTGGGGCGGGGATGCGGCAGATGCTGCCACGCCGTCCGCCTGCCTCACCATAACAGCCGGCGCGGAAGACGCCGGCCAACGGCTGGACCGCGTGCTTGCGCGCCTTGCTCCAGACCTGAGCCGCACCCGCATCCAGCGCCTTGTGGCAGATGGACAGGTTCAGCTTGGCGGGCGTGTGGTAGTGGACGCAGCCGGGCGGGTCAATGCCGGGGATGTCTACACCCTCGCTTTGCCCGAGCCGGAAGCCGCCGAGCCGGTGGCAGAAGATATTCCCCTCACCATTGCCTATGAGGATGATGACCTGATTGTCATCGACAAGCCGGCAGGCATGGTGGTGCATCCCGCACCCGGCCATTCCTCCGGCACGCTGGTGAACGCGCTGCTGCATCATTGCGGAGACAGCCTCTCCGGCATTGGCGGCGTGCGGCGGCCCGGCATTGTCCACCGCATCGACAAGGACACCTCCGGCCTGCTGGTAGTGGCCAAGCATGACAAGGCGCACAAGGGCCTTGCCGCCCAGTTTGCCGACCATGGCCGCACCGGCCCGCTGGAACGCGCCTATCTCGCCTTTGTGTGGGGCGTGCCCCGGCCGCGCGGCAGTGTGGACGCGCCCATTGACCGCCACCCCACACACCGCCAGAAAATGGCCGTGCGCAAGAGCGGGCGTGAGGCAATTACCCACTGGCAGCTTCTGGAAACCTATGCCGGTGCAGATGGCGAGCCGCTGGCCAGCCTTGTGGAATGCCAGCTTGAAACCGGCCGCACCCACCAGATTCGCGTCCATATGGCTCATATCGGCCATCCGCTTCTGGGAGATGAGGTTTACGGGCAGGGCTTCCGCACCAAGGCTGCCCGCCTGCCGGAAGAGGCCCGCACCCAGCTGGAAGGGCTGAAGCGGCAGGCCCTGCATGCGGCCCGCCTCGGCTTTGAGCACCCCATCAGCAAGGAGCATCTGGCCTTTGACAGCGAACTGCCGCCGGAACTGGAAACCCTTCACGCCGTTCTGTCCGGTGAGGAAGAGGTGTGAACAGCGCGCGCATGGGCCACAGATACAAGACACAGCCATAACTGTGCCCCTTTCCACTTCTCCTATATACTGAGTTTGGCAACTGGCATTTGCGGTTGCGAGTTTGGCTGCCCGTTTCGGGGGCCGGAAGAACAGGAGACCATCCATGGCGCAGGCCAAGAGCGTGCCCGTTCCCTCTCCAGAAGGTGGACTGACGCGGTATCTCGAGGAGATCCGCAAATTCCCCATGCTGGCGCCGGACGAGGAATACATGCTCGCCAAAAGCTGGCGCGAGCATGGAGACAGGGATGCGGCCCACCGGCTGGTGACCAGCCATCTGCGTCTGGTTGCCAAGATTGCCATGGGCTATCGCGGCTATGGCCTGCCGATTGCCGAGGTTATTTCCGAAGGCAATGTGGGGCTGATGCAGGCGGTGAAGCGGTTTGAGCCGGAAAAGGGCTTCCGCCTCGCCACCTATGCCATGTGGTGGATCAGGGCCTCCATTCAGGAATATATCCTGCGCTCGTGGAGCCTCGTGAAAATGGGCACCACGGCGGCGCAGAAGAAGCTGTTCTTCAATCTGCGCAAGGCCAAAAGCCAGATTTCCGCGCTGGAAGACGGTGACCTGCGCCCCGATCAGGTGTCCCAGATCGCCACCAAGCTGGGCGTTTCCGAGCAGGATGTGGTGGACATGAACCGCCGCCTCTCCGGCGATGCCTCCCTCAATGCGCCCCTGCGTGAAGATGCAGATGGCGGCGGGGAGTGGCAGGACTGGCTGGTTGACGATCAGGAAAGTCAGGAAGAGCGCTTCGCCGAGAATGAAGAGCTGAACAACCGCCGCACCGCTCTGGCCGGTGCGCTGGGTGTGCTGAATGAACGTGAGCGCCGCATCTTCGAGGCTCGCCGTCTCAGCGATGACCCGGTGACACTGGAAGAACTCGCCAGTGAGTTTGGCGTCTCGCGTGAGCGGGTGCGCCAGATCGAGGTCCGCGCTTTCGAGAAGGTCCAGAAAGCGGTGGTGGAGCGGCTTCATGAGGTAGAGACACGCCCGCGTGCAACAGCGGTCCAGTAACGCCCCAATAAACAGGGCGTTCCCGACCGCCTCGGGCAGGCGGCATGAAAGCCCGAAGCGGCAACCGCTCTGTCATCTCAACATTAAAGCCGGTTCTGCTTGACCGGAACGGGCCTAATTGCGGTCATCCGGCAGGACGGGAAGAGGGAGGACATCAATGTCATCCTCTTGCAGCGCATTCACGTCCTCAAGGGTCGCTTCCCCGTAAATGGAACGCTGCTCTTCCTCACCCTCATGAATACGGCGGGCGACGCGGGCGAAATCATCGCCCACATAATCCGCATTCTGCACCACATGGTCACGCACCCGGCGCATCAGCTCGCGCAATTCCTGCGCGGGGCCTGTCGTCAGTGAGCTTGAATCCGGTTCAGGCACCGGGGCGGGTTGAGTCTCCGCCTCAGCCGCATCAGCACGCACCACCACACCGTCCGTGCGGGCAACAGCCGGGGCCATAATGGCCTTTTCCACCTGCGTGGAACCGCAATGCGGGCATGAGACGAAACCGCGGGTGCGCTGCTCCTCATAACTGGAGGAGGACGGAAACCAGCTTTCAAAACTGTGGCCCGCCGCACATTGCAGTGCATATCGGATCACGCTTCTTCCCCCACCACATGCAGGTGGCTTTCCGGCGGCAGTCCCTCCACCTCAAAGCGGCGACCATGGGAGAGGGAGGGAATACGCCGGCGTGCGGCTTCCACGGCACCCAGATCCAGATCGGCAATCAGCACCCCCGGCTCTGTGCCACCTTCGGCCAGTATCCGGCCCCACGGGTCCACCACCAGCGAATGGCCATAGGTTTCGCGGCCATTTTCATGCGTTCCGCCCTGAGCGGCAGCCAGCACAAAAGCACCATTCTCAATCGCGCGGGCGCGCAGAAGGACATGCCAGTGCGCCTCGCCCGTGGGGCGGGTGAAGGCTGCCGGAACAGTCAGCACCTGTGCCCCGGCTTCCGCCAGCGCCCGGAACAGGGCCGGGAAACGCAGATCATAGCAAATGGTCAAACCCAGCTTCACACCATCGACACTGGCCAGAACGGCCCGTTCTCCCGGCGTATAGGCTGCAGATTCGTTGTAGGTTTCGCCATTGCCCAGATCGACATTGAACATGTGGATCTTGTCATATCTGGCAGCAATCTCCCCATCCGGTCCAATCAGAAACGCCCGGTTCGCGGCCCGGTTCTCGCTGACCTTGAGGGCGAGGGAACCAATATGGAGATGAATGCGCAGATCGCGCGCCAACTCGCGCAGCGCGGCAAGGGTCTTGTCCTGCCCCTCGTCCGTAATGGCATCAAACAGGGCGGCGCGGCCATGCTCGATGATATTGGTCATTTCCGGCGTCTGCACATAGCGCGCGCCAGCCTGCGCGGCTTCGCGGACCAGCGTGCGGGTGACATCCAGATTGGCGCTGGCATCGCGGCCGGTGCGCATCTGCACCAGTCCAACACGCAAGGGGGCAAGTGTTCCGGTATGATCTGATGATGGCATCCGCTTGCTCCCGCTTGTCGCCGGTTCAGCCTGCCTCATCGGGCGGGGCCAGCCTGCTGTTCCAAATTCGCCTCATCCGCATTGTGCCTGACATGGAGGCAGATGAAAATCCGCCATGCGCAACCCGGAGAGACGGACGGCCCGCATCCACCCAAATGCCCTACCCTGTCACCAGGGCATCCAGCTTTCCGGCCTGATCCAGCGCGTAAAGGTCATCACAGCCGCCCACATGGGTTTCGCCAATAAAAATCTGTGGCACGGTTTTCCGCCCGCCTGAAAGGCGCACCATTTCCTTCTGGCCTTCCGAATCCATGGTCACGTCAATTTCAGTAAAGGTCCAGCCCTTGCGGCGCAGCAGTTCCTTGGCGGAATGGCAGTAGGGGCAGAAGTTCTTGGTATAAATGACAATCGGTTTCATGGAGCCGGGTTACACCACTATGTGAGACAAGGGACGGGCTGTCATCGAAGTGACGTAACATAAGAGATTGTCAAAATCGACAGATCAGACTGGCCCTGTCATCGCGGTTTCATCATCATGTGGGTCATCCACCCGTGCAAAGGTCACAACATCCACCCGTGCGGCTCCTGCCCGGCGCAAAACCGTGGCGCAGGCATTCAGCGTCGCGCCGGTTGTGTAGACATCATCCACCAGCAGCACAGCCCGCCCGCGCACCTCCACTTCACCCGCACGGGAAAGGGCGAAAGCCCCATCCACATTGGCCCGGCGCAGCCCCCTGTCGAGTTGCGTCTGCGATGGCGTGCGGCGAATGCGGTGTAAAATGCCGACGCGCACGGGCAGCTGATGCCCCATCCGCGCCCGCAAGGCATGCAGATCACGCGCCAGCAGCGCAGACTGGTTAAACCGCCGCCGCCACAGCCGCACCATATGCAAGGGTACCGGCACAATCATGTCCGCCTCAGCCAGCAAGGCGTGACCGGCCTGCGCCATCAGCCGCGCCATAACCGCCGCCATATCCAGCCTGTCTGCATATTTCAGCCCATGAACCAGAATGCGCGCGGTATCATTGAACCGAACCGCGGCACAGGCATGATCAAAGGCCGGAGGATTGACCACGGCCTGTCGCGAGAGAAAGGGCTGGGCTTCCATTCCTCCCTCCACCCGCTGCAAGGGCGCGCCTGTACGCAGACAGATGGGCGGAGTGATAAAACGCAGTTTCTGCCAGCATTGCGGGCATAGGCCACCATCATCTCCCACAACCTGCCCACAGGCGACACAGGTTGGCGGCAAGGCCAGCCCTGTAAGCTGGCTGCACCACATGCGAAACAGGCGAGCGGAAGCCTGCACCGTGGGCATGATTATGGCAGATGGCCTTCGGCCGGGTAACAGCGCATCCGGCGCGGGTTGCCCTGTTAACCGCCACTCTGTTTCGTCCACACCCGCCTCATCTGTTCAGGCCGCAGCCTTGCAGCCCGCGCTGCTCCTGCCAGCCTTTCCTACTCCACGGCAAGCCCCTGTCCCAAACACGGCTTTTAGGTATGTTGCACAGCACATGGCCCCTCTGCCAACATGGGGCGATCAGCCAAAACGGCGCGCAGGGCTTTTGGGGAGGAATGATGAGCAAGACCAACAAGGGCAACTTCTTCGAGGACTTCACCGTTGGTCAGGTGATCCGCCACGCCACCCCACGCACGGTGACGGTTGGGGACGCCAGCCTTTACAGCGCGCTTTATGGTACCCGCTTTGCCGTTCAGTCTGCAGACAGCTTTGCGCAGGCCATCGGCTATCCCCGCGCACCCGTGGATGACCTGCTGGTGTTTCACACCGTTTTCGGCAAAACCGTGCCGGATATTTCGCTGAATGCGATCGCCAATCTTGGTTATGCGGGCGGGCGCTTTCTGGCCCCGGTGTATCCCGGTGATTCGCTGACAGCGGTATCGAAGGTCATTGGCCTGCGCGAGAACTCCAGCGGCACCAGCGGCGTGGTTTATGTGCGCTCCACCGGCTTCAATCAGGACGGAACCGAGGTGCTGGACTATGTGCGCTGGGTGATGGTGCGCAAGGGCAATGTGAATGCGCCGACCCCGGAACCGGTTATTCCCACCCTCCCCTCTGCCCTCGCCCCGGATGCGCTGGGCGATGCTGTCCCGCTGCTGGACATCGAAAACTGGCGTTATGACCTTTCCGGTTCAGAAGCCCGCTTTGGCGATTATGAGGTGGGTGAGCGCATCGACCATGTGGATGGCATGACGGTGGAAGAGGCCGAGCACATGCTCGCCACCCGCCTCTATCAAAATACTGCCAAGGTGCATTTCAACCAGTTCACGGAAGGTCAGGGCCGCTTTGGTCGTCGGCTGATCTATGGCGGGCATGTGATTTCACTGGCGCGTGCGCTCTCCTTCAATGGCCTCGCCAATGCCTTCCATGTGGCCGCCATCAATGGCGGGCGTCACGTTGCACCGCTTTTTGCAGGCAATACAGTCTTTGCCTGGAGCGAGATTCTGGATGCCCAGCCCCTGTCTGGCCGTGAGGATGTCGGCGCGCTGCGCGTGCGCACCATTGCCACCAAGGACCAGCCGACAGATGCCTTCCCGGCCCGCCATGGCGAAGACTATGATCCAAGCGTGATTCTGGATCTCGATTACTGGGTGCTTATTCCCCGCTAGTCCGGGGATCATCTCCTCAAAAGGGCAAGGATGATTCTGGCCAGAGAGGCATCCTTGCTCCTACCACAGCGTTGTGCGCCCAGCCCCGTCCTGATCCACCGGATCGGAGGTACGGGCTGGAGCAGATGTGTCAGGGGCGTAGGCCGATGGGGTTTGCGGGGCCGGTTGCGCTGGTACCGCAGGCTTTCGGCTGGAAGATGTGCGCTGCTTCCGGCCCTCTTTGGGCGCTTCGGCGGTCCGCGATCCCGGCAATGAAAAAGCGGACATAAAGCGCCAAGCCTCATCCGCCGCATCTATATCGCGATTGCGCAGCCCCAGAAATGTGGCACCGATCGGCGCATCGGTCTCGACCCGCGCCGGTGACTGGTGCCCGCCCCGCTCCACTGTCAAGAAACGCACCGCACTGCCATCGCGGCAGTTGCTCCACTTCTGCTCGGTCACAGATGTGCCATCCCACTTGTCGAGGTCCGGCAGGGCGCGTGAGGTTGGCGTGCCGCATCCATTCAGGCCCGCAAACATCTTGGCACTGTCTGGTGCAGACAGTGTTGCGCCCATTGGCGTCCAGAACCCGTTATAGGCAATGACAGAATCCGCGGTGCCGTGAATGAGCATGATCGGCACCGGGCGTGATGGCCTGCATTCGGTGCGGTAATTGGCCGGGGCCGTTGCCATGACGGTGGTATAGGCCGCAAACACATGCGGAAACTCGCAGGCCATGCGCTCCACCATGAAACCGCCGTTGGAAATTCCGGCCAGATAGATGCGGGAAGGGTCTGCAATACCCTGCATCACCAGATGATGAGCCAGTGAAACCAGAAAAGGCACATCATCACCGGGGCGCAGCACAGCTTTCAGACGCATGGCAGCGGGGCGACCATCATTCCACACCCGCCCCTCACCTTGCGGATAGACCGCAATGAAGTTGTTGGCCTGAGCTGCCGCATCCAGCCCGAAATAACTGCGCAGCCCTTCCTTGCTCTGCCCGGCTCCATGCAATGCAATCACCACCGGGCGAGGACCAGATGAGCCCTCCGGCACCGCCATAAGATAGGACCGGGTCTCCTCTCCCACCTTCAAGACATGTTCACTGACTTCCAACTGACCGGCCTGCACCAGTGCTGGAGCCAGAAACGGGAGCATCATGATACCTAAAAATATGTAGCAAAACTGCAACAGGCGGCAAGATTGGAATTGTTCCCGAATTCGCCAGGTGCGCGCCGCATTTGGAAACCTCTTTGCAACTGGACCTGACATGCTCTTCGAAATCCCGCTCAACCCTGAAAAAACAAAGCCTATTTCGCCCTTATCTCCAAAATAAGGAATGAGGCAGGCCTGCGGCATAGATGTGGCATTGCAGCAACAGAAATACCCCACACGGTTGAAGCTTGATCCAGATCAACCTCAACAGTGCGGCATGGCGCGAAACCTTCACCATATTTGGAATCATATCCTTTTCTGGAGTTCGGGGCATGAAGAAGTTCGGTTGGAGCGCAATTATCGCTGCTGGTTTTGGCGCACTTGTCGCCGGTGAAGCTGCGGCAGCGGACCTTAGCGCTGCGCCCGCCTACAAGGCCCCGGTGGTGGAAGCCCCCCTCAGCCCCTGGCAGATCCGCGTGCGCGCCCTTGGCGTGATCGTTGAGGACAAGGGCCGCGTGGATGGCATTCCCGGTTCTGACCTGAAGTATGATGACTCGTTCATTCCTGAGCTGGACATCACCTATTACTTCACCAACAACTTCGCTGCCGAACTCGTCCTCGGCACCACCCGTTCAAACGTGAACGGTGCAGGGACTATCGAAAACCTGGGCAAGCTCGGCAAGACCTGGATCCTGCCCCCGACCCTGACCCTCCAGTATCACTTCACCAATTTTGGCGCGTTCAAGCCTTATGTCGGTGCCGGTGTGAACTACACCATTTTCTACAGCCAGAGCGCCAACGGTGCGGCAACCGACCTGAAGGTCAAGAACACATGGGGCTTCGCCCTTCAGGCTGGCTTCGACTACATGATCGACCGCCACTGGGGCCTGAACTTCGACGTGAAGAAGATCTTCCTCGAGCCCAAGTTTGACGCCATTGTTGGCGGCGCAGCCGTTACCGGCCGTGCAGACCTGAACCCGTGGCTGATCGGCGGCGGTGTGACCTACCGTTTCTGATCCGGCCCGTGGCCTGATCCTGTTGAACAGCGCCGGTCTTCCGGCGCTGTTTTTGTTTGGGCACGCACTTTTCGCTTCGCAGCAGGGAAAGCTGACAAGGCGTGTTCCTCGCCCTCCTTGCACGCGACTCTTGCGAAGCCCCCCTCTCGGGCGCATGGTGCAGCGGCACTGGACAGGCTCAGGACAGCGTCTCAAGTGCAATGCAGCATCCAGTGACGGTACGTCACCCTCCTAAATCAGCCTGCAATTGCAAAAATGTTACATTTTACGCCTGAAATCGCAGTTTTCTCCTTTGGAATTGTTGCGAACTGGACACGGTTGGGATACCTGATCGATCAATTTTAGGAGGAGGCCCATGGCCGACAGCCCTTCGCGCGTCTCGCGCCCCCTTTCGCCTCATTTGCAGATCTATCGTCCTCTTTTCACGATGGTCATGTCCATCGTGCATCGTGTGACGGGCGTCGCCCTTTATTTCGGGATGGTGCTGTTCGTCTGGTGGCTTCTTGCCGCAGCGTCCAGTGTTTCTGCATTCGATACTTTCACGGGCCTTGCCGGCTCCATTATCGGCATGCTGATTCTGTTTGGCTTCACATGGGCCATGCTGCATCACGCTTTTGGTGGCATTCGCCATTTCATCTGGGATTTCATCCGCGGCTTTGGCCCGAATGAGCGCATCCTGCTCGCCAAGCTCACCCTTGCCGGGTCTATCATTCTGACAATCGTGGTCTGGGCCATTGGCCTTGGCCTGAAGGGTTGAGGAGTTCGCCATGAGCAATCCCACCCACACCCCGATGCGCACGCCTCTTGGCCGTGTGCGCGGTCTTGGTGCCTCCGGTTCGGGCACTGAACACTTCTTCCTGCAGCGGGCAACTGGCCTTGCCAATCTGCTGCTGATGGTGGCCTTCATCTTCATCGTGATCCGTCTGGCCGGTGCCGGCTATGCGGAAACACGTGAGTTTATTGGCCAGCCGCTGGTGGCCATTGTCCTCCTGCTCACACTCCTTTCTGTCTGCACCCACATGCGTCTCGGCATGCAGGTCGTGATTGAGGACTATGTGCACACGGAAGGGCTGAAGGTGCTCTTCATTATTCTGAACACCTTCTTCACCACCGTCATTGCCCTTGCCGGCGCCTTTGCCGTGCTCAAGATCAGCCTGGGAGGCTGATGATATGGCCGATACCGCAAACGCAACCGCTGCACCCTCCAAGCTTGGCGCGGCCTACCCCATCGAAGACCATACCTATGATGTGTTGGTTGTAGGTGCTGGTGGCGCAGGTCTGCGCGCCGTGGTGGGCTGCTCGGAGGCGGGCCTGCGCACCGCCTGTATCACCAAGGTGTTCCCCACCCGCTCCCACACTGTCGCGGCACAGGGCGGTGTTGCCGCCTCGCTCGGCAATATGGGCGACGACAAGTGGGAATGGCACATGTACGACACCGTCAAGGGGTCGGACTGGCTGGGCGACCAGGATGCCATTGAATATCTGGTGCGCAACGCGCCGGCTGCCGTTTATGAGCTGGAGCACTGGGGTGTGCCCTTCTCCCGTACGGAAGATGGCAAGATCTACCAGCGCCCCTTCGGTGGCATGACGACTCACTTCGGCAAGGGCACCGCCCAGCGCACCTGCGCGGCGGCTGACCGTACCGGCCATGCCATGCTGCACACGCTTTATGGCGCGGCGCTGAAGCACAAGGCCGAGTTCTTTGTCGAATACTTCGCCATCGACCTCATCATGGACGATGAGGGCAAGTGCCGCGGCGTCATCGCCCTGAAGCTGGACGATGGTACCCTGCACCGCTTCCGCGCGCATCTCACCATGCTCGCCACGGGCGGTTATGGTCGCGCCTACTTCTCCGCCACCTCTGCCCACACCTGCACGGGTGATGGCGGCGGCATGGTGCTGCGCGCTGGCCTGCCCTTGCAGGATATGGAATTCGTGCAGTTCCACCCCACCGGCATTTATGGCTCGGGCTGCCTCATCACCGAGGGAGCACGCGGTGAGGGTGGTTACCTGACCAACTCCGAGGGTGAGCGCTTCATGGAGCGCTATGCCCCCTCGGCCAAGGACCTTGCTTCCCGTGACGTTGTCTCGCGCTCCATGACCATGGAAATCCGCGAAGGCCGTGGCGTTGGCAAGAACAAGGACCACATCTTCCTGCATCTGGACCATCTGGACCCCGCCATTCTTCACGAGCGCCTGCCCGGCATCTCGGAGAGCGCGAAAATCTTCGCTGGCGTGGACCTGACCCGTGAGCCGATCCCGGTTATCCCGACTGTGCACTACAACATGGGCGGCATTCCCACCAATTACTTCGGTGAGGTGCTGGACAAGCGCTCGGGCAATCCGGACACCGTTGTGCCCGGCCTGATGGCTCTTGGTGAGGCAGCCTGCGTCTCGGTGCATGGGGCAAACCGCCTCGGTTCCAACTCGCTGATCGATCTTGTTGTGTTTGGTCGTGCCGCTGGCCTTCGGGCCGCCGAACTGGTCAAGCCCGACACCAAGCACGAGCCGCTGCCTGAAAACAGCGCCGAGCTGGCTCTCTCGCGTCTCGACAAGTTCCGTTACGCCAAGGGCGGCACGCCAACTGCCGAGCTTCGCCTCTCCATGCAGAAGGTGATGCAGAGCAACTGCGCCGTGTTCCGTACCGGTGAAGTGCTTGAAGAGGGTCGCGGCCTCATTCACGACGTGTTCAAGAGCGCCGCCGATGTGGGCGTGACGGATCGCGGGCTGATCTGGAACTCCGATCTCATGGAGACGATGGAGTTCGACAACCTGATCGGTCAGGCTGTTGTCACCATGGAAAGCGCGGCCAACCGTCAGGAAAGCCGTGGCGCACATGCGCGTGAAGACTTCCCCAATCGCGATGACGTGAACTGGATGAAGCACACTCTCGCGTATTTTGACACCGCGACAGGCAAGGTTCGGCTCGATGATCGGCCGGTGCATACCTATACCCTGTCCGATGACATCCAGTACATTGAGCCGCGTGCGCGCGTGTACTGAGCATTCCCATTGACCGCGCGCCGCACAGGCGCGCGGTCATGGCCAGAATTCCTGCGGGCGGCCTCCGCTCCAGCGTTTCAGGACCTCACCCATGGCTGAGCTCTCTCTTCCCAAAAATTCCCAGGTCACAGCCGGCAAGGTGTGGCCCAAGCCCGCCAACACCAAGAAGCTGACGGAGTTCCGCATCTATCGCTGGAACCCGGATGACGGGCGCAACCCGCGCGTTGACACCTATTATGTGGACCGCGAAGACTGCGGGCCGATGGTTCTTGATGGCCTGATCTGGATCAAGAACCATATCGACCCGACCCTCACCTTCCGCCGCTCCTGCCGTGAGGGCGTGTGTGGTTCGTGCGCCATGAATATTGGCGGCACCAACACACTGGCCTGTACCAAGGGCATGGATGAAGTGCTGGTGAAGGGCTCGGTCAATGTCTATCCGCTGCCGCACATGCCGGTGGTGAAGGACCTTGTGCCGGATCTCACCCGCTTCTACGCGCAGCATGCCTCCATTGAGCCATGGCTTCAGACAGACACCACTGCACCTGAGAAGGAATGGCGGCAGTCCAAGGAAGATCGCGAAAAGCTGGACGGACTGTATGAGTGCATTTTGTGCGCCTGCTGCTCCACCTCCTGCCCCAGTTACTGGTGGAATGGTGACCGCTATCTCGGCCCCGCCGCCCTTCTTCAGGCCACACGCTGGCTGAAGGACAGCCGCGACGAGCGCACCGGCGACCGTCTCGACAATCTGGAAGATCCCTTCCGGCTGTATCGCTGCCACACCATCATGAACTGCGCTCAGGCCTGCCCCAAGAGCCTGAACCCGGCCAAGGCAATTGCCGAAGTCAAGAAGATGATGGTTGAACGCCGCATCTGAGCGCGACACGCTTCAAGAAAAAGGCACCCTTACGGGTGCCTTTTTTGTATCTTCAGTCAGGCCGGAAACAAACGAAGGTCAATCCCTTCCAGCCGCGCCCCTCCTCCATTCTCAAAGCTCAGCCAGAAGCTGCTCAAAGCCAATACTGCTGGACTTGCCCAAACGGGCACCATGTTCGGCAAGAAACAGATCCGCGGACTTTCGCCCCTCGGCCTTCAGCATGGAAATGAAGTCCCACTCGGCGTTCAGCTTGGAAGAGAAATCCAGCCCGTTCATCACCGGGTTGCGCACCACATGAATGCGCATGCGCGCCCAGTCACTCGCCTCATTATTCTCGCCCGTCGCTCCAGCCGCCTGCTGTTGCAGCAGCTCAATCATGTAAAGCTCCTTCACCAAAACGGCGTTGAAGGAGACTTCATTCAGGCGGTTCAGAATCTCTGTCGGTGTACGGGGAGTGCCCTTGCGCTCCAGCGGGTTCACCGGAACCAGAATGGTATCATCAGATTCCAGCTCTGTGACCAGCGGTGTCAGGGTCGGGTTACCGGAATAGCCACCATCCCAGTACGGGTCGCCATCAATCTCCACCGCCTGAAACAGCGCGGGAATACAGGCGGACGCCATCAGCACAGCCGGTGTAATCTCATCATTGCGGAAAATGCGCGGGCGGCCGGTGCGCACATTTGTGGCTGTGATGAACAGCTTGATGGGTGAGGATCGCAGACGGTCAAAATCAAGCTGCCGATCCAGAATAGGTGCCAGTGCATTTTGCCCCATCGGATTGTATTGATAGGGAGAATACATCCGCGTCATGAAATCCATGAACAGATAGCCGGGGGACTGATCCAGAGACCAGTTCCCCATCATGCGATCCATGGGTGAGCGTTGAAAAGGGCTGTAGCGGGCTGCCTCACACACATGCTGCCAATAACTGTCCAGTGCCTTGCGTGCGCCCTCACGCCCGCCTGCGGCATAGCCATCAGCCAAGACGGCAGCATTCATCGCACCGGCCGAGGTGCCGCAGACCCCCTCAATCTCCAGCCAGGTCTCTTCCAGCAGGCGATCCAGCACACCCCAGCTAAAGGCACCGTGAGAGCCGCCCCCTTGAAGAGCAAGGTTTACCAGCACAGTCTCGCGTTCCATATTCTGTCCTTCAAAAGATCTGCCCGTATATTGCATCACAGCATTCCATTTGCACCGCACAATTGCGCGACATTCATAAGGTGCATGTGGAGGTGGACACCAATTCCCCCTGCCGGATAAGCTGCCCCCGCAAATCAGCTCTTCTTCTGGCCTGCTGGCAACAGCCCCGCCCCAGAACATTCCACGCAGAGGCGAACACATGAACCGGGTGAAAGTGAACGGGCTTGAGTTTGCCTGGCGCGAATGGGGAGAAGGGCCAACAACAGTTCTGTTCATCCACGGGAATCTTGCCAGTAAGGAGTGGATTTCCCTTGCGGCACCCCACTTCCCACGCGGTGTGCGCACCATTGCGGTGGACTGGCGCGGATGCGGGGAGAGTGACAAGCCTGCCCCGCTGCCCGACTTTTCCAACTACTCCATTGCCCGCCATGCCGATGACATGCTTGGCATACTGGACACGCTTGGCATTTCCTTCTGCCATCTTGCCACCCACTCCACCGGCGGCATTATTTCCACGCATATGCTTGTGAAACAGCCCGAACGCTTTGGGCAGGTATTTTCCCTTTCCCCTGTTGCGCCACAAAGCTTCATCTTCCCGCCCGATAAAGCTGCCTTTTTTGGCCAGATGAAAATGAACAAGGCTCTCACGCGCCAAATCATGGCCTTGACGGCCCCCAGCCTGTTTGAGCCTGAAAGCCTGAAGACCGGCCAAGCACGGTTCAAACCCAATATTGGCGCCCGCGCGAACCTGTTTGAAACCATCTCCGAGCAAGCCTTCAGTGTTTCTGATGGTATCTGGTTCGGCACCCCCTACGCCATCACACAGGAAGCCCGCAGCGGCTTTCTCAAGGCGCGCATGGGCCAGATCAAGCACCCGCACCTGGTGGTGTGGGGCATGATGGATGTGATGATACAGGAAAGCGCCCT
The DNA here is from genome assembly GCA_034676585.1 of Xanthobacter sp. GTDB lineage: Bacteria > Pseudomonadota > Alphaproteobacteria > Rhizobiales > Xanthobacteraceae > Xanthobacter. The sequence goes on from JAUCBY010000002.1 coordinate 422,438, forward strand.
TCAGGAGATGGTGCGCCTCATGCCCCATTGTCGGCTCGTCACCGTTCCCGGCATTGGCCATTCCATGAATCTCGAAGCCCCGGAACTCTATGCCGACTATTTTTCGGGATGGATCGCCAGTGCCATGTTGGCTCACCCCGCACCTGCCTAGAAGGAGAGATCTGGCATGCCCCCTGCTTCTTTGCGAGCCCTCGCAGACAAGCGGAGCCAGAGGACTTTTCCAGCCTCTAGCAAAGAGGCTGGCTCACTGATTTCACACAGACGGGCAGCCCTGCGCCGCAGAATGCGCAGGTTGCACACACTCCGAGCCGGTGGCCGGGAGGACTTATGACCGATATCGCCACGCGCGTTTACAACCACACCTGGAAGATCGACCCCATTGTCCGGTCCGTGCTGGATACCGATTTTTACAAATTGCTCATGGGGCAAATGATCTTTCATCGCCATCGTGAAACGCGGGTGACATTCGGCATTCACAATCGCTCATCCCGCGTGCGGATCGCCGATATTGTCGATATTGGTGAGTTGCGCGAACAACTGGACCATGTACGTACGCTCTCTCTCAGCCGGGGGGAGTCCACCTGGCTGCGCGGCAACATGTTCAACGGCAAACGGCAGATGTTCTCGCCGGAATATGTGGCCTGGCTGGAGCAGTTCCGTTTCCCCGACTATTATCTTGAAAAGCGCGATGGCCAGTATGAACTGCTCTTTGAGGGGCCATGGCTGGAAACCACAATGTGGGAAATTCCGGCTCTCGCCATCATCAATGAGTTGCGCTCAAGGGCCGTGCTGAAGGGGCTTGGCAAGTTTGAACTGCAAATTCTCTATGCCCGTGCCATGGCACGGGTGTGGGAGAAAATGGAGTTTCTGCGCAGCCTCGGTGAAGTGAAGATAGCCGATTTCGGCACGCGCCGCCGCCATGGTTTTCTCTGGCAGGACTGGTGTGTGCAGGCGCTGGTTGAGGGGCTGGGCTCCGGCTTCCTCGGCACTTCAAACTGCCTGATTGCCATGCGTCACGAGGTCGAGGCCACCGGAACCAATGCGCATGAACTGCCAATGGTCTACGCCGCTCTCGCCAACAATGACGAGGAGTTGTTCAAGGCACCGTATCAGGTGCTTGCAGACTGGCAAAAAGACTATGATGACAACCTGAAGATCATTCTGCCGGATACCTATGGCACCACCGGCTTTCTGGCCCATGCCCCTGAATGGGCGGCCCAGTGGACGGGTATGCGCATTGACAGCAAGGACCCGCTGGAAGGTGGCGAGGAAGCCATTACATGGTGGCAGAGCCATGGTCAGGACCCCAAACAGAAACTGCTGATCTTCTCAGATGCACTGGACGTGCATGAAGTGGCACGGATTCAGCAAGCATTTGAAGGGCGCATCCGTCTGGGCTTTGGCTGGGGCACGCTGCTGACCAATGATTTCCGCGGCCTTGCGCCCGGTGGAACGCTGGACCCGATTTCGATCGTCTGCAAGGTGCTTGAGGCCAATGGTCGCCCGGCCGTGAAGATTTCAGATAATCCCACCAAGGCGATGGGGCCGGCAGATCAGGTGGAACGCTACAAGCGCGTCTTCCAGATTGGAAAGATGCAGGCGCGCGAACTGAACGCCTGATCTTTTTGCCTTACTGCCGACTTTTCCGGGTCACGGGTTCAATGGCCCGGGAAGGTCAGCAAGGTCTGCATCGGTACATTCAACTGACGCAGCTTGTCCTCTCCACCCAAATCGCCCAGATTCACGACAAAACTCGCGGCCTCGATGAGCGCCCCCTCACCACGCAGCAGCTTTACCGCGCCTTCTGCCGTGCCGCCGGTGGCCAGCAGATCATCAACCAGAAGCACGCGCTCGCCGGGTGCAACAGCATCGACGTGGATCTCGATTTCATCTTCGCCATATTCGAGACCATAAGGCATGCACACCGTCTCATAAGGCAGCTTGCCCTTTTTGCGGATGGGCACAAAACCTGCTGAAAGCTGATGGGCAACTGCACCGCCCAGAATGAAACCGCGGGCCTCGATACCCACGACCTTGTCAATTCTACGCCCGAGCCAGGGCTGGACGATCTTGTCCACCGCATGACGGAAGGCCTGCGCATCACCCAGCATGGTCGTGATGTCACGGAACAAAATGCCCGGACGGGGATAATCCTGAATGCTGCGGATTGTGGCGGCAAACTCATTTTCAGTCATCTGGATATATCCCTGCTCGGCATAGGATTGGGGCGAACGCTCATCGCAATCCGTGTTCGGCGCAACCGTATAAACAACCAGCAAACGCCGGTTCAAACGCAACTGAACCTGTACGCATCAAAATCCGGTAACCCTCAACAGGCTGCGCCTTCTGTCTTTCATCTGGACGAGACAAAAGAAAAGGGCCCCTTCGGGCCCTTCTCATTCATTTGCACTGAAACCCAAGGCATGCTGCCCCGTTTTTATCAGTGCGCAACGTTTTTCCAGATCTTCTTCTTGGTGAAGTAGAGCAGGCCCGCGAAGACGATCAGGAAGATCATCACCTGGAAACCGATGCGCTTGCGGGTTTCCATATGCGGTTCTGCCATCCACATCAGGAAGGCTGAAACGTCTTCAGCATACTGGCGCACAGTCTGCGGCGCACCATCGGTATATTCCACCAGCTCATCGCTGAGCGGGTTGGGCATCGCAATCTGATGGCCCGGGAAATACTTGTTGTAATGCAGGCCGGACTGGACGGTCACACCTTCCGGTGCATCTTCATAGCCGGTCATCAGGGCGTTGATATAGTCAACGCCATATTCCTGATACTGGATGAAGGCATCGGTGATGAAGCCGGGGAAACCGACATGGTAGGAGCGTGCCTTGGCGAGCACCGACATGTCTGGCGGGAACGCGCCACCATTGGAGGCACGCGCCGCCTGCTCGTTCGGGAACGGGGACGGCCAGTGATCTGACAGACGCGCCGGACGATCAAACATGTCGCCCGAGCTATCCGGCCCATCCTGCACCTGATACTCGCTGGCGAGCTGCTTCACCTGATCTTCGGTGAACTCAGGCCCACCCGGCTGTGCCAGGTTACGGAACGCCATGAAGTTCGCGGAGTGACAGGAGGCGCAAACCTCCTTGAACACCTTGAACCCGCGCTGGAGTTGCCCCCGGTCATAGGTTCCGAACGGACCGGAGAAGGACCACGGCATGCGCGTGGGCGTTGAGGATTCACCGGCTGCCAGCGCACTTGTGCTGAGGGCGGGCGTGGAGGCCAGCATGGCCGCAGCAGTGATGCTGAAGAGAATTTTACGAATATTCATGTCCGTTCTCTCCGCACCGGCTCACTTCGTCTCCGGGGCGGCTGCCCCGGCGACCACGGCGGCCCCACCCTTGCTCCGCGAGAGTACAGCATCCGCAATCGAGGCTGGCATCGGCTTGGGGCGTTCAATGAAGCCCAGAGCCGGCAGGATCACCAGGAAGTGGATGAAGTAGTAGACCGCGAAAATACGGGAGAGGATCACATAGATGCCATCGGCCGGCATGGCGCCCAGATAGCCCAGACCCACCGCCACGACAGCGAAAATCCAGAAGAAAATGCGGAACAGCGGGCGATAGCGCGCCGAACGCACCTTCGAGGTATCCAGCCAGGGCAGGAAGGCCAGCACCGCGATGGCCGCAAACATGGCCAGCACGCCGCCCAGCTTGTCCGGCACCGCACGCAGAATGGCGTAGAAGGGCAGGAAGTACCATTCGGGCACGATATGCGCCGGCGTCGACATCGGGTTCGCCGGAATATAGTTGTCCGAGTGGCCGAGGAAGTTCGGCGTATAGAACACGAACCAGGAGAAGAAGATCAGGAAGACGACGATGGCGAAGAGGTCCTTCATCGTCGCATAGGGCGTGAAGGGCACGGTGTCCTTGGCCACGCTCTTGATCTCAAGACCATCCGGGTTGTTCTGGCCCACATGATGCAGCGCCCAGATATGCAGGCCAACAATGCCGGCAATCATGAAGGGCACCAGATAATGCAGGGCAAAGAAGCGGTTCAGCGTGGGATCACCCACCGCATAGCCACCCCACAGCCATTCCACGATCACCGGGCCCACCACCGGAATGGCGGAGAACAGGTTGGTGATCACGGTCGCACCCCAGAAGGACATCTGGCCCCAAGGCAGCACATAGCCCATGAAGGCAGTCGCCATCATCAGCAGGTAGATGATCACGCCGAGAATCCACAGCACTTCACGCGGGGCCTTGTAGGACCCGTAATAGAGGCCGCGGAACATGTGGATGTAGACCGCGATGAAGAACATCGAGGCGCCATTGGCGTGGATGTAACGCAGCAGCCAGCCATAGCTCACATCGCGCATGATGTGCTCGACCCGCTCGAAGGCGATCGGCGCATAAGGCGCATAGTGCATGGCCAGCACGATGCCGGAGACGATCTGGCACACCAGCATGAAGCTGAGAATGGCACCAAACGTCCACAGATAATTGAGATTCTTCGGCACCGGGTAGGCGATGGCCGAAGAGTGAATCAACCCCACAAGCGGCAAGCGGCTTTCAAACCACTGCGCCACCTTCCCCTTGGGCTGGTAGGTTGAGTGTCCTTCCATGGGTCCAACCTTTGTTGAAGAGGCGACGCGCGCGTCAGCCGATCAAAATCGAGGTGTCAGAGGCGAAATTGTAGGGCGGCAGCTCAAGATTGAGCGGCGCGGGTCCCTGACGAATACGTCCTGACGTATCGTAAACAGAGCCGTGGCAAGGGCAGAACCAGCCGCCATAGGCACCTTGGTGGCCAAGCGGCACGCAGCCCAGATGGGTGCAGATGCCAATCACGACCAGCCACTGGTCCTTGCCTTCCTTCACGCGGTCGGCGTCAGACTGCGGATCGGGCAGCTTGGCCAGATCCACATTGCGGGCTTCCTCGATTTCCTTCGCGGAGCGATGGAAAACGAAAACCGGCTTGCTGCGCCACATCACAGTGATCATCTGGCCTTCGGAGATCGGGCTCAGATCCACCTCGGTGGAAGCGAGCGCGAGCACGGAGGCATCGGGCTGCATCTGCGACACGAAAGGCCAGATCAGCCCGGCCGCCCCGACCGCGCCCACTGCGCCCGTCGCGATGTAAAGGAAGTCCCGGCGCGTCGTCTGCGGAGTCTGCGAGGATTGCGTTTGTGCCACGGCGTTAATTCCTGATCTTGTCACCCGCCCCAAGCGCGCCAGAGGCCAGAATTCGAATACGAATGTTTCGAAGAGGCCAAACAGGCGCGAATGTGGCGTCTTGATGAAGCCAAGCTGCCACCTTCGAGGGCCTCTAATTGCACCCTCTCCCCATCTTGTCCAGATCAGGGCAGTTCCGCATACAGTGATTTCGCCTACAGACTTTGGATTATATGCCGCCCTGCGGTATCGTTCTGCCGGATAAAACCATGCTTCTCGCCCTCTATTGCCCCGATATTGCCCAGAATGCCGGAACTTGCCTGCGCATGGGTGCATGCCTTGGAATTCCGGTGCATATCATTGAACCTGCTGGGTTTCCTGTCGGCAATGCAGGGTTCCGGCGGGCCGGCATGGATTATCTGGATGCGGTGGAATGGCGCAGGCACGACAGTTTTACCGATTTTGAAACATTTCGCCTCCGCGAGGGGCGCCGGCTGATACTTTTCACCACGGCGAGTTCTCGCGCCTATACGGATTTTGAGTTTAAAACGGGCGATATCCTCCTGTTCGGAAGGGAATCGGCCGGTGTTCCGCCCCATGTGCATGATCTGGCCGATGAGCGCCTCACCATTCCCATGCGCAAGGGCATGCGCTCGCTCAATATCGCGATGAGTGCGGCGATGGCTGTGGGTGAGGCCCTTCGGCAGACCCGCTCTTTTCCTGCTCCGGGCTGAACCGGTGCGGATTTGCCTTTCTGGCTCCGGCGCGAGACAAGAAGGGCGAAAGCCCATTCCTGAAAGATGAAGACGCTGACCATGCCTGTTTCCGATCCCTCCGCCGCCGGCTCCATTCTTGAAGCGCGCAAGGCGCAGGCCCGTGCATGGTTTGAGGAACTACAGGGGCGCATCATCTCCTCATTCGAGACGCTGGAGCGCGAAGCGTCCGATACGCTTTATCCCGGTGCGCCCTCAACCTTCACCCGCACCCCATGGAAGCGCGAGGATCACACCGGCATTCCCGGCGGCGGCGGCACCATGGCGCTGATGCGCGGGCGGCTGTTCGAGAAGGTGGGCGTGCACACCTCCACTGTGTTCGGCGAGTTTGCCCCGGAGTTTCGCGGCAATATTCCCGGTGCGAGCGAGGACCCGCGATTCTGGGCCTCCGGCATTTCGCTTATCGCCCATATGAGCAACCCGCATGTGCCAGCCGTACACATGAACACCCGCTTTGTGGTGACCAGCAAGGCCTGGTTTGGCGGCGGGGCAGACCTGACCCCGGTTCTGTCCGCCCGTCGCACGCAGGAAGATGCAGACAGCCTTGCCTTCCATGCCGCCATGCGCACCGCCTGCGAGGCCCACAAGGTGGCCGACTATGGGCGCTACAAGACATGGTGCGATGAGTATTTCTTCCTCAAGCACCGCAACGAGATGCGCGGCATTGGCGGCATTTTCTATGACTATCTCGACAGCGCGCGTGAGGAGAAGGGCAGCTGGGAGGACGATTTCGCCTTCACCCGCGATGTGGGCCTTGCCTTTGCAGACATCTACCCCAGCCTTGTGCGCGCCAACATGAACACGCCATGGAACGAGGCGGAGCGCGAGGAACAGCTCATCCGCCGTGGCCGCTATGTGGAATTCAACCTGCTGTATGATCGCGGCACGGTGTTTGGTCTGAAGACCGGCGGCAATGTGGATTCCATCCTCTCTTCCATGCCACCTGTGGTCAAATGGCCTTGATGTGCCAGTCATGTGATGACTTCGTCATGAAGCACGCCTAGATTCCCAAAAGGTCCAACGGGGCGAATCCGCCCCCTTCGGGAGAGACCAAGATGGCGTTTGAACCAGGTGATATCGTCCAGCTCAAGTCCGGCAGCCCTGCTCTGACTGTCGTGTCGGAAAAAGGCGATGACGTGAAGGTGATCTGGTACGCCGACGAAGTGCCGGAATTCCGCACCGAGACCATCCCCGCTATTGCCCTCGAAGCACTGGATCTGCTGGTGTTTGAAGAGGACGAGGATGAAGACGAGGAAGACTCTGACGAGGATTGATCCTCTCATCTGAGTTTTGAATATGATGCGGGTGCGCGAGGGGTGAATTGGGGCAGATACTGCGCCGCTCACCTGTTGCAGCACCCGTTTTCTATTGTGCCGGGTGCAGAAGCGCATCCATGAAGAGCGCATGCTCCTGCGGCCGGAAATATCGACCAGACCCCGCTGAAAGCGTGGTTCCGGCCCATCGGCCTCAAGCCGCCATCATTACGGGTGTTGATGGCCGATACAGGCTAGTTGGTGGATGCAGCGGTTCACAACTTCCCACCACATCATGCTGGAATTGGGCTTGCAGAGCGGATGACCGGATGAGCGCAATCTCACCCGTGCTCTGAAGAGCCAGCGGCCTTCTCTGCCACCTTGCTTGCAACTTCATCCACAATGGCGGCGATCTGCTCCGGCGCATCCGGAAAATCGGTGGCAATCCATGCCGCTTCAGCCTGCCTCAGCGCCGCCCCAAGGGCTGGCCCCGGCTTCAGGCCACGGGCAATGAAGTCTTTTGCGCTCACCGGCCAGTGGGGGCGGCACCAGTCTGAAGCCTGTGAAGCCAGCCGGTACAGGGCATCAAGGCGGGCTGGAGCGGGCCGGTGCGCCGCCTCAAGAAGGATGCGGCCCTCCACCGTTTGCGCACCGCATTGATAGAGCAGCGCACGGCCTGCCGCATCATTGAGGTCATCGGATAGAGGTGGAACCAGAGCCGCAAGAGACCGCGTTTCCTCATTGGAAAGACGCAGGCGCTCCCGCAGACGCGGCACATCATCACTGATGCGAACAGCAAGAGCCGCAAGATGGCGCATGGCATCACCCGCAAGGCCCAATTCCTGCTCAATGGCCACCAGCCGCCCCAGCAGCGGCGCATCGCCAATGCCCGCCAGCAAAGGCTGAAGCAGGCCGCTGTCGCTCATCACGGCACATGTGGGGGCTGCGGCGGGGGCAACCAGAAGCTTGCGCATTTCTGCCCCCACCCGCTCGCGCGAGAGGCTGGCCAGCCCGGCACGCTGACGCTCGCAGGCCCGCAAGGCTTCGGCCTCCAGCGCCCCCGCGCCATAAAAGGCATGGAAGCGGAACAGCCGGAGAATACGCAGATAGTCCTCGCGGATGCGCGCATCCGCATCACCAATGAAGCGCACCCGGCAGCGGGCAATATCGGCCAGCCCGTCCACAAGGTCGATCACCTCACCTTCCGGCGTGGCGTAAAGGGCGTTGATGGTGAAATCCCGCCGTGCCGCATCACGCGCCCAGTCCCGCCCGAAACGCACCACCGCATGGCGGCCATCGGTGGCAACATCCTCGCGCAGGGTGGTGACCTCATAAGGCTGATGGTGGGACACCACCGTCACCGTGCCATGCTCAAGGCCGGTCGGCACGGCTTTCAGACCCGCAGCCTGAGCCCGGCGGCTCACCTCCTGCGGCAAGGCGGTTGTGGCAATATCCACATCCCCCACCGCCACGCCCATAAGCGCATTGCGCACCGCACCGCCCACCACGCGGGCCTCTTCACCTTGCCCGTTCAGCGCCGCAAGAACGGCCTGCAAGCCGGGGCGGCTCCAGAAGTCCGCCCCTTTCAGCTCCGGCGCAATCATTCATAGCGTCCGGGAATGAACACCCCATCACGCACTTCCGCCGGAATATAGTGGGTGCCTGCGGGCGCGCCACGCCCGCCTTCAAACACCACCAGCCCCGCGCCCATCAGCACCAGCGCCACCACGCCCAGCACCGCCAGAATGCGTGGCGACCAGTGCTCGGGCACCACGGAACCCTTGGTGGCCAGCAGAAGCGCTCCATAAAGGATGAAGGGGGTCAAAAAGAGCGCCAGCTCAATCAGGATCGTGCGCACCATCAGGCGTAGACCTTCTCATAGAGATTGCGCAGCATGCCTGCCGTTGCGCCCCAGATATAACGCCCTTCATAGGGCATGGCATAAAACTGCCGCAGCGTGCCCTTCCACTCGCGCGACTGACGCTGGTGGTTGGCCGGTGTCATCAGGAAGTGCAGCGGCACCTCGAAAATCTCATCCACCTCACCGGGATTGGGTGTGAGCATACAGGCCGGGTCCACCAGTGCCACCACCGGCGCGATCCAGAAGCCCGTGCCGGACAGATACCCTTCCAGATAGCCCAGAGGATGAATGAAGCGGGCATCCAGCCCCACCTCCTCGCGCGCCTCACGGAAGGCGGCATCCTGTTCGTCGCGGTCTTCCGGGTCCATGCGGCCGCCGGGAAAGGCGATCTGTCCGGCATGATGGTTGAGATGGGGTGAGCGCAGGGTCAACAGCACGCTCGGCTCCGGGCGCGCCATGATGGGCACCAGAACAGCGGCCCGTCGCGGCTCCTGCTTTGGGGCGCCCTCCCCCGGCACCGGGGAAATCGCATGGTCGCCATTCAGCCGTGCATAGGATTGTGCTGAATAAGGCGGCGGCGGCGTTGGCGAGAGCCGCGCACGGGCACGCGCCACAAAGGCCTCCAGCGCGGAATCTGCGGGAATATCCAGCGCCCCGGCCTCGGCACTGGCGGAAGATGCGGGGGAAGGCAAACTCATGAAGACAAACTCATCAGGCATCCTGACCGGCCGCCAGCAGATCAAGCTCCGCTGCCGGCATGATGGGGAAAAAGCTGGAACCGGAAGCGATGCCGAACATCGCTCCCTGTGGCGCATCCCGGACATTTCCAAATGCCATCAGCTCCAGATATGTGGCACGGGTCAGCCGGGCTTCAAGGCCGGGGCGCACCTCCACATAGGGCGTAAAACTGCCCGGCGCATCCCCCGGAACAAAGCGCAAGCCATGGCCCTGCCCGCAGCGCACCAGTTCATCCAGATTGGTACGGAAGACCACAACCGGCCCGTCTGCGCTCTCTTCCACAGCCAGGTCAACGGCCAGAAAAGGCGCATCATCCACCGTGATGCCGATTTTTTCCGCCGGGGTTTTCAGGACGAAACGCTCGCCCTCGCGCGTCAGCACAGAGGCAAACAGGCGCACCAGTGCGGGGCGGGTGATGGGGCTGCCCATATAGTGCCAGCTTCCATCACGCGCGATACGCAGATCCATATCGCCGCAATCGGGCGGGTTCCACAAATGAACCGGCGCAGGCCCGCGCCCGCCGGCGGCCTGCACAGCCGCCATCAGGCTTTCCAGCCGGGCGGGCGCAGCCGGTGTTTGTGTGGAAGAAGCATCCGCCATCAACACTTCCCGCAACAGCGGGCCTCTTTCCATCCCGCTTTAAGGGATTCGACGCATTTGCACTGCATCGTAAGCGCTCTTGCCGGCAGAGGCGACCCCCGGCCCATTTTCCCTTTTGCGTGATAAAACATGCCAGAAGCCGGACGGGGCGTGATATTGCCGCTTTTGGCAGTAAGCCTGCCACCCGCTTTGGGTATGAGAGACATGATGGAGATGGCCTGATGGCATTTGCTGGCGACGCACTGGACCTTGACCAGACAATCATCCGCAATGCCGAAGCCTCTGCTGCCCATGTGCGCGCGGCGCGCGATGCCGTGGGCCAGATTATTTTCGGGCAGGAAACAGTGGTGGAGCAGGTGCTTGTCACGCTGCTGTCCGGCGGCCATGCCCTGCTGGTGGGTGTGCCCGGCCTGGCCAAGACCAAGCTGGTGGAAACGCTCGGCATCGTGCTGGGGCTGGATAACCGCCGCGTGCAGTTCACGCCGGATCTCATGCCCTCCGATATTCTGGGCGCGGAGGTGCTGGAAGAGGGCGTGGATGGCAAGCGCCATTTCCGCTTCATTCAGGGGCCGATTTTTACCCGCCTGCTGATGGCCGATGAAATCAACCGCGCCTCCCCCCGCACCCAGTCTGCCCTGCTTCAGGCCATGCAGGAATATCATGTGACAGTGGCGGGCGTGCGCCATGACCTGCCCCGCCCGTTCCATGTTCTGGCGACGCAAAACCCGCTGGAACAGGAAGGCACCTATCCCTTGCCCGAAGCCCAGCTTGACCGCTTTTTGATGCAGGTGGATGTGGATTACCCGGACCGCGATGCCGAGCGTCGCATCCTGTTTGAAACCACGGGCGCGGTGGAAAAAACACCGCAGGCTGCCATGAGCGTGGATGAACTGGCGCAGGCACAGGCACTGGTGCGCCGCCTGCCGGTGGGTGAATTGGTTGTGGAAGCCATTCTGGATCTGGTCCGCGCGGCCCGTCCGGGTGATGAAACGGCAGAGCAGAAGCTGATTGCATGGGGCCCCGGCCCGCGCGCCAGCCAGTCTCTCATGCTGGCGGTGCGCGCCCGCGCCCTGCTGGACGGGCGCTTTGCTCCCTCGCTGGATGATGTGGCCGCGCTGGCCGAGCCCATTTTGAAGCACCGCATGGCGCTGACCTTCGCCGCACGGGCGGAAGGGGAAACCGCCACCGGTATCATCCGTCGCCTTGCAGCGCGCGTCAGCTGAAGCTGCGGGAAGGTTCAGGCCATTGGCAACCCACGCATCCAAGGCTGAAAAGGTGCCCTCCGCCGGCTATCCCGCACCGGAGCAGGCCGTGCGCACGGCTGCCCAGCGGGCCGAACATCTGGCCGCCGCCATGCCCCGTCTCGTGATGGAAGCCGGACGCATTGCCGCCAGCGTGCAGCATGGCCTGCATGGTCGCCGCCGCGCGGGCAGTGGCGAGACCTTCTGGCAATATCGCCAGTTCATGGATGGTGAACCCGCCGCACGAGTGGACTGGCGACGCTCTGCCCGTGATGACCAGCTTTATGTGCGTGAGCGTGAGTGGGAGGCCGCCCACACTGTATGGATCTGGCCGGATCTTTCCCTCTCCATGGATTATGCCGCACGCGGGCAAATGCCCAAAAGCGAGCGCGCACTCGTGCTGGCCTTTGCGCTTGCGGAACTCATGGTGCAGGCGGGTGAGCGGGTCGGCTCCCCCGCCATTCTTGCCCCTACCGCCAGCCGCCGCATTATCGAGCGCATGGCGCAAGCCGTGCTGCTGGCGGCACAGGGCGGCGCAAGGCCGGAAAGCCTGCCGCCTGCGTTTTCTCCCGGCCCCCGCGCCGAAATCGTGCTGCTGGGCGATTTCTGGAACCCGGCAGAGGAAACCGCCGCCCGCATGGATGAACTGGCAGCCTCCGGCGCGCGCGGGCATCTGGTGCAGGTGGTGGACCCTTCCGAGGAAAGCTTTCCCTTCTCGGGCCGCGTGGTATTTGAAGACCCGGAAACCACGGGCAAGGTCACTGTCGGGCGGGCAGAAAGCTGGCGCGCGGCATATGAGGCCAAGCTGGCCACGCATCGCGCTGCCCTGCGTCAGGCGGCCCAGCGGGCAGGCTGGAGCTTCCTTATTCATCGCACGGACAGGCCCGCCAGCGAACTGCTGCTCACCCTGCATGCGCGCATGGGGCAAGGCGTAACCGGCCGGGGTGCGCTGGCATGATCCGTTTGGCTGCACCCTTCAAAAGAAGCGCGCTTTCACACGTGGATGCGGGCTTTTCTTCTGTGCCTTATAAATCGGCACATATTTCTGGTGCAGCTTCTGCTGGTGCGGCATTTCACCAGCCATGCGCAAGGCTGCTATCCGGCAGCGCGAAACATCGCCTCCTTCGGGAACAGGCCGGCCCATATGCTGCCCGCGCATATGCTTGTGAGAGCGCCCCATTCCGAAGAGCGAAGGATCTTCCGGCCTCAATGGGCAGCAAAGATAGTGCTCGCGAAAGGCGCGCGCCATTCAGCGCCGGTTTGCAGCCCCTTTCTCTGGCTCAGGCGTGCAGCCTTTTTCACCCACGCATAAAAAGCGTGGCAAACAGCACCTACCTGCTCGGCCCTGCCGCCTTACCTGCCCGCCCCCCGGCCGGAGTTTTCGCCTGATGTTCGGCCTGCCCCTCGCTTTTTCCGCTCCCATGCTTCTGGCTGCGCTGCTGGCGTTGCCCGCGCTGTGGGTGCTGCTGCGTGTGGTGCCGCCACGGCCACGCAATATCAGTTTTCCACCGACACGCCTGCTTCTGGACATCACGCCAAAGGAAGAGACCAGCGCCCGCTCGCCATGGTGGCTCACCGTGCTGCGCATGGTGCTGGCGGCCCTGCTCATTCTGGCTGCCGCCGGGCCTATCTGGAACCCGCCCGCCAGCGGGCCTTCCGCCACCGGCCCGCTGGCGCTGGTGATGGATCAGGGCTGGCCTGCGGCCTCAAACTGGTCTGCCCGCACAAGCGCGGCCCATGTGCTGATTGATGAGGCGGAAGCCAATGGGCGCGGCATTGCCCTGCTGCCCACCGGCAATGTGCCGAACGAGATTACCCTGCTTTCTCCCTCTGCGGCGCGGGACCGTCTGCGCTCCCTTGCCCCCGTGCCTTATGCCCCACCCCGGCAGGAGGCTCTGGCCCGCGCACAGACCCTGCTGGCAGAGCAGCCCGGCGCCAGTCTCGTCTTTATTTCCGATGGTGTGGATGCGGGTGCCGATGAAGACATTGCAGCCGCCCTTGCGCCGCTGGCACATGAGCGCTCGCTGGTTATCAGCGGCGGCCTGCCCTTGCCGCTCGCCCTTTCCACGCCGCAGAACGGGGCAGATGCCCTGAGCGTGAAAGTGCAGCGTCCGCAGGCTGGCGCACCCCGCTCCGGCGTGGTGGAAGCCCGGGACATGCGCGGCCTTGTGCTGGGTGAGGCACGCTTCACTCTGGGTGAGGACGCGCGCGAAGCCGAGGCGCGCTTCACCATGCCCGTGGACATCCGCAACGAGATTGCCCGGCTGGAGATTGCCACGGAGCGTTCTGCCGGTGCGGTGCAACTTCTGGACAAGAACTGGCGGCGTCGCACGGTGGGCATCATTTCCGGCACCAGCACGGATCGAGGCCAGCCCCTGCTCGCCCCCACCTATTACATCACCCGCGCCCTTGCCCCCTATGCAGATCTGCGCGTGGCAGAAACCGGCTCGGCAACCGACAACATCAACCGCTTTCTGGACCAGCATCTGCCGGTGCTGATCCTCACCGATGTCGGCACCATTCCTGAAGAAACCCGCGCGCGCCTCACCCGCTTTGTGGAAGAGGGCGGCGTGCTGGTGCGTTTTTCCGGCGCACGGCTGGCCAATACGCGTGATGACCTGCTGCCCGTGCGCCTGCGCCATGGCGGGCGCGTGCTCGGCGGCTCGCTTTCATGGGAAACCCCACAGAAGCTGGGCGCGATGACACCCGAAGGCCCCTTCCGAGAGCTGAAAACCCCGGATGATGTAACCGTGAACCGGCAGGTTCTGGCCGAGCCGGACGCGGCCCTGCGCGAGCGCACATGGGCCAGCCTTGCCGATGGCACACCGCTTGTCACCGGCACCCGCATGGGCAAGGGCGCGCTGGTGCTGTTTCATGTGACAGGAGACACCTCATGGTCCAACCTGCCGCTTTCCGGTGCGTTTGTGGAGATGCTGCGGCAGGTCATCGCCCTTTCTGACCCCGGTGCCCAAAGCGCTGAAGCTGCAATGGCGCAGGCCACGGAAGCTTCCTCTGCGCGCACCGCCCCGCCGCTTGCCCCCACACGGGTGCTGGATGGCTTTGGCGCATTCACCACACCCGGCCCCATGGCCCGCGCCATTCCTGCCGATTTCACCGGCCGCTCCAGCGCCGCGCACCCGCCCGGCTTTTATGGCCCGCCGGAAAGCCTTGTGGCCGTGAATGCCCTGATGCCCGCAGATACAATCACCCTGCTGGACTTCTCCACCTATGGCGCGCGGGTTGAGCCTGTACAGGAAGGTGCGCCGCAGGACCTGCGCGGGCCTGTTCTGCTGGGCGCAATTCTTCTTCTGCTGCTGGATGCGCTGGCGGTGCTGTGGCTAACGGGTGGTTTCTCACGCCTGTTCCGGCCCCGTGGCACGGCGGCGGCCCTGTTTTTGGCCATCCTGCTGAGCGCAGCTTTCCCACATGGCGAGGCACATGCACAGAGCACCCCACCCAGAGAAACCAGCCCGCAGGCCGATGCCTTTGCCGTGCAGGCCACAAGCCAGACCCGCCTTGCCTATGTGAAGACGGGTGAGGCGGAAACAGACAACATCTCCAATGCGGGGCTGAATGCACTGGGCCAGTTTTTGCGCCAGCGCACCGCCATTTTGCCCGGTGATGCCATGGGAGTTGATCTGGAGACAGATGAGCTTGCCTTTTTCCCCCTCATCTATTGGCCCGTTTCCGTTGATGCACCCATGCCTTCCGCACAAGCCCTTGCCCGGCTGGATGCCTATATGAAGCAGGGTGGCACGGTGATTTTCGACACGCGCGATGCCATTGAGGGCGCGGATGAACCCGGCGCGCCCCTTACCCCGGCCCGCATCCGCCTGCGCGATATTCTCGCCAATCTCGATATTCCGGCCCTCAGCCCTGTTCCGCGCGAACATGTGCTCACCAAGGCCTTTTATCTGCTGCGTGATTTCCCCGGTCGCTTCACCGGCGGCACCACATGGGTGGAAGCCCTGCCGGAAACCGAGGAAGAGGCGGAAGAGCGCCCCGCGCGGGCGGGAGACGGGGTTTCGCCCATCATCATCACCTCGAATGATCTGGCCGGGGCATGGGCGGTGAGTGACAGCGGCGCACCGCTTCTGCCGCTGACACCGGGTGAGCCACGCCAGCGGGAAATGGCGTTCCGCGCCGGGTCCAATATCGCCATGTATGTGCTGACCGGGAACTACAAGGCCGATCAAGTACATGTACCGGCGCTGCTGGAAAGGCTGGGACAATGAATTACGTCCTGACCTTCTCCCCCTTCGTGTCATGGCCAGTGTTTATTGCGCTGGTTGTGGTGACGCTTGTGCTTGCGGGCCTTTTGCTGGCCGGGCGCACCCGTGGCGGCATGCTGCGGACGCTGGCCATGGCCGCCGGTTTGCTCGCCCTTTCCAACCCCTCACTCACACAGGAGGAGCGCGAGCCGCTGACCTCAGTTGTCGCCGTGGTGGTGGATGACAGCCCGAGCCAGACCTTCGGCAACCGCCGTGCGCAAACCGAAACCGCCCGTGCCGCGCTGGAGGCCAGCCTTGCCGCCCTGCCCGGCGTGGAGGTGCGCACCATCGCCGTGGATGGCCGCGGCAGCGATGCCGATGGCACCCAGCTTTTCTCGGCCCTCACCACCAGCCTTGCCGATGTGCCGCCCGAGCGGCTGGCCGGCGCCATCATGATTACCGACGGGCGCGTGCATGATGTGCCGGCCCGCACGGCAGAACTCGGCTTCACCGCCCCGCTCCATGCCCTCATTACCGGTGAGGAAGGCGAAAAGGACCGGCGGATCACGCTGGAGAAAACCCCGCGCTTCGGCATTGTGGGGCAGGAGCAGACCATCACCTTCCGCGTGCTGGATGAGGGCTTGCCCGCAGGGGCACGCGTGCCCGTAACCGTGCGGCGCGATGGCGAGGAGATCGCCACGCCCACTGTTACGGCTGGCGAAACCAGTACCGTCCGTGTCGCCATCTCCCATGCCGGGCCGAATATCATTGAGCTGGAAGTGCCCGCCGTGGAAGGCGAGCTGACACTGGTAAACAACCGCACCGCCCTTTCCATTGACGGCGTGCGCGACAAGCTCAAGGTTCTGCTGGTTTCAGGCGAACCCACATCCGGCGAGCGCACATGGCGCAACCTGCTGAAAAGCGATGCGAATGTGGATCTCGTCCACTTCACCATCCTGCGCCCGCCTGCCAAGCAGGATGGCACGCCGATTGACGAGCTTTCGCTCATCGCCTTCCCTACCCATGAACTGTTCGACACGAAGATCAATGATTTCGATCTCATCATCTTCGATCGCTACGCGCAGGAAGGCGTGCTGCCGCAGCTCTATCTCGAAAACATCGTGAATTATGTGCAGGGCGGCGGTGCGCTTCTGGTCTCTTCGGGGCTGGATTATGTGGACTTCGGCTCGCTCTACAACACGCCGCTGGAAGATGTGCTGCCCGCTGTGCCCACTGGCGCGGTGACGGAAGAGCCTTTCCACGCCCGCCTGAGTGAGGCCGGCAAGCGCCACCCTGTGACCCGCGATTTGCCCGGCAGCCAGAGCGAGCCGCCGGACTGGGGCCGCTTCTTCCGGGTGATTGATACGGAGGCCCGCTCCGGCACCGCCCTGATGGAAGCCCCCGCAGACAAGCCGGTGCTGCTGGTGGACAAGGTGGGCGAAGGGCGTGTGGGGCAGCTTCTGTCTGACCATATCTGGCTATGGGCACGCGGCTATGAGGGCGGCGGGCCGCATGTGGACCTGTTGCGCCGCCTCTCCCACTGGCTGATGAAAGAGCCGGATCTGGAAGAGGAGCGGTTGAAGGCCAGGGTGCAGGGGCCTGATCTGGTGGTAGAGCGCCAGACCATGGAAAATACCGCCCCTCCTGCCGAGGTCACCACCCCCACCGGAGAAAAGCGCACGCTGGAACTGAAAGAGACCAGCCCCGGCCTGTGGCGCGCCACAACACCGGCAGACCTGCCCGGCCTGTGGCATGTGACCAATGGAGACCTGACAGCGCTCGCCAATATCGGCCCGCTGAATCCGCGCGAGTTTGCGGAAGTCACCAGCACGCGGGAAATTCTAGCCCCGCTTATGAACGCGACAGGGGGCGGAGTGTGGCGCCTGTCCGAGCGCGGTGGTCAGCCGCCGCGTCTGGTTCAGCTTTCCAGCGGAGACCGCATGGCGGGCAGTGACTGGATGGGCCTTGCCACGCGCAATGTTTCCGTGGTGCGCGGCATCAGCCTCTATCCGGTCTTTGCCGGGTTGACGGGTCTCATCATCCTGCTGGGCCTGCTCACGGCGGCATGGGTGCGCGAGGGGCGCTGAACAGGCACCTTCTACAACGGCAAAAAACCCGGAATTGCGAGCAATCCGGGCTAAAGCCTTATGAGTGATTGTACTTTCCGCACAAACCGTAGGGCTTCCCCGGAAGCGGGCCAGCCTTCACATGTTCTGAAAAGTCAGTGGCGACGATCCACCATGGTGTAGTCACCCGAGCGGACCCGATCCACAAGGCGGGAAACAAACTGCGCGCACGGCTCTTCACCATAGGTGGTGACAAGGCTGCGCAGGGCGGTGAAAAGCGCGGCCTGCACAAGGCAGTCCTCGTCCAACCCGTCACGCACGGCCTCAACCCAGGCGTCGTTCAGATAGGTCAGTGCTGCATGTCGTTCGTCGGCTGCCATATCGGCGATATCGGGAAGGTCAATGGCAGGGTTCGACAATGTGGTCACGTTTCAACCTCCGGACACGCAGCAGCGGCATAAGGTGATGATTAGCACGATCAGGGGCCGCTTGTGTGGAGGTTCTTACCAAAAGGTTAATGGCTGGAATACCCCCTACAGAAGCACCCCCGGAACACGGGCGGCAGCCAGCACCATCTGCACCAGCCCGTCTGTTGCCTCCAGCCCGGCCACTGCGGCAGGGTCAAACCAGCCAACTTCCACGGCCTCATCACTGGTCTGCGGCTCACCGTCCAGCCAGATACCGGCATGGGCAACAACCACAAAATGAGCTGTGAGCAACCCGGCCTCGTCCCGCAGGATAACATCCCGCACCCCGGCAAGGCCCCGGATTTCGGCACGAACGCAAACCTCCTCATCCAGTTCCCGCAAGGCGGCCTGCGCCACGGTTTCCCCCGGCTCCACCCGCCCGCCCGGCAGGCTCCACAGCCCGGCACCCGGCGCGGCCGCCCGGCGGGCCAGCAACACCTTTGTGCCACGAAAAACAGCGATGCTGGCAGCCAGAACAGGGCGAACAGGTCCGCTCATGCAGGGAATCCTTCTGGTGGATGATCTTGTAAGAGGCTTGTGAAAGGCTTGTCGCAGAAAGACGGCAGCTTACCCTCGCGCCACCGCATGCTACGCGATTCGAGTGCTGTCGCCTTTCCAGCGGCCGCCCAGCGCCTCCAAGCGAGACAGACCGAAACCGATGACCATCCACACCCGGCCCACCGCACCTGAAGACACCGCCCGCAAACCGCGCCGCGCCACCGCTCCGCGCGCATGGCAGCGCATGCTCTCCGGCCGCCGGCTGGACCTGCTCGACCCGTCGGCGCTGGATGTCGAGATCGAGGATATTGCCCATGGTCTTGCCCGTGTTGCCCGCTGGAACGGGCAGACCCATGGCGACAATATCTTCTCCGTGGCCCAGCACTCCCTGCTGACAGAGCATCTGTGCCGCCGCTCCTACCCGGAAATGGATCGCACCGCCCTGCTCTGCGCCCTGCTGCATGATGCGCCGGAATATGTGATCGGGGACATGATCTCCCCCTTCAAGACCGTGCTGGGAGATGATTACAAGGCTGTGGAGGCGCGCCTGCTGCGCGCCATCTCCATCCGCTTCTCCCTGCCGATAGAGTGGCCGAAAGCGATGGTGAAGAAAATCAAGGCGGCGGACCTTGCCTCTGCCTATTTCGAGGCAACCCATCTGGCCGGCTTTTCTGGCGAGGAAGCCCAGCGCTTTTTCGGCCGCCCGCAAGACATCACCCCGGCGGAAGAGCAGGACTATCTTGTGCCATGGACCGCACAGGTGGCGAAAGCGCGTTTTCTGCACCGCTTTGAGGAGCTTCAGCCATGATCCATGTCTGCCCCCTCTCCCGCCTTCAGGAAACCGTGGATGCCTCTGGGGCACGCCACATCATCACGCTCATCACTGCGGATACGCTGGTGAACCGCCCCGCCAGCGTGGAGGCGGACAACCATCTTTTTCTCGGCTTCAATGATATTGCCGAAGAGCAGGCGGGCATGGTGGCACCCGGAGCTGCACATATTGAAGCCCTGTTTGGCTTTGTGCAGGCATGGCCACGCGAGGCACCACTGGTGATCCATTGCTATGCCGGCATCTCCCGTTCCACGGCGGCGGCCTATTCCACCCTGTGCGCCCTGCAACCGCACCGTGACGAGATGGAACTGGCATTGATGCTGCGCAGGGCCTCCCCCAGCGCCACGCCCAACCCGCGCATTGTGGCGCTGGCCGATGCCGCGCTGGAGCGCGAGGGGCGCATGGTTGCCGCTATCCGGGCCATTGGACGGGGTGAGGATGCCTATGAGGGCGCCCCCTTTCGTCTGGCCGCAAGCTGACAGGCGCGCCGGGGTGGCTGCACCCAATATGCGCAGGGCTTTTCATTGTGCAGCATAAAGCTGTTGCTCCGCGCTCCGGCGGCTTATGCTGGATGACCCAGCCGGAGACATCATGACCGAGATCCTGTTCTATCATCTGGAGCGTCGCCCGCTGGAAGCGGTGCTGCCAACCCTGCTGGAAAAATCACTGGAGCGGGGCTGGCGGTGCGTGGTGCAGTGTGCCTCTCCCGAGCGGCGGGATGCGCTGGACACCCATCTGTGGACCTATTCCGACTCCAGCTTTCTGCCCCATGGCACCGAGGCCCAGCCGCAACCCGAGCGCCAGCCTGTTCTGCTCGCCACATCTCAAGACAACCCGAACGGGGCAAATATCCGCTTTCTTCTGGATGGCGTGCCGCTGGCGGATGCGAGCCCTTATGTGCGGATCGTCCATCTTTTTGATGGCCGTGACGAGGAACAGGTGCAGGCCGCGCGTGAACGCTGGCGCGAGACCAAGGCACAGGGGCACGAGATGACCTATTGGCAACAGGATGAAAACGGCCGTTGGGTGCGCAAGGCCTGAACGCGATCCCGGAGCGGCCCTTCGCCCTTCGCCCCTCGCCTTTGTACAAGCCGGCTTGGCACATGCCGACCTGCAAACCACATGCCCGGTCTGGCGACATCATCCCCACATGGCCAGAACAGAAAAAGGCCCGCGCGCTTTCACGCCACGGACCTTATGGTTCTTCACCCCATCCGTGATGGGCTGTCAGCCCACCACATGCCAGTGCAGCGGGAAGCCGGGGTCAAACACGGTCAGCTCACCTTCCGGGGTCGGGATCTTGGCCGGATAAGCCACCGGATCGCCCTTCACCAGCGTGATGCGCTCCTCATTCGGCGGCAGGCGATAATAGGCCGGGCCGTTCAGGGAGAGGAAAGCCTCCAGCTTGTCCAGCGCGCCATCCTGATCGAACACCTCGGTCACGGCAGAAACCGCATTGGTCGCACTGAAGCAGCCGGCACAGCCGCAGGCGCTTTCCTTTGCATGGTCCAGATGCGGGGCGCTATCGGAGCCGAAGAAGAAGCGCGCATCGCCCGAAACCGCAGCGCCGCGCACAGCCACGCGATGCTCTTCGCGCTTGGCCACCGGCAGGCAGTAATAATGCGGGCGGATGCCCCCAACCAGCATATGGTTACGGTTGATGATGAGGTGCTGCACGGTGATGGTTGCGCCCAGATTTTTATCGGCAGCGCGCACATACTCAACTGCATCGCGCGTTGTGATGTGCTCCATGATGACGCGCAGTTCAGGAATTTCACGCCGCAGCGGGTCCAGCGTGCGATCAATGAACACAGCCTCGCGGTCGAAGATGTCCACGTCCTTGTCTGTTACCTCGCCATGAATACAGAGCGGCAGGCCAATCTGCGCCATGGTTTCCAGCACAGGGCGCACTTTCTTGAAATCGCGCACGCCTGAGGCGGAATTGGTGGTGGCCCCGGCCGGATAGAGCTTCACGGCGGTGATGATGCCAGCCTCGGCAGCGGCCCGCACATCTGCCGGGTCGGTTTCCTCGGTCAGATAAAGCGTCATCAGCGGAGTGAAGCTGGAACCGGCAGGCAGGGCCTCACGAATGCGCGCGGCATAGGCAGAGGCATCGGCCCCGCGCACCACGGGCGGCACCAGATTCGGCATGACGATGGCGCGTGCGAAGTGACGGGCGGTTTCTCCCACCACTGCCTTCATCATGTTTCCATCCCGAAAATGAAGATGCCAGTCATCCGGGCGGCGAAGGGTGATGGTGGGGGCAGTGGGGGCCATCGATCAATCCTCACATCTACCGGGCAGAGTGCAAGGTCCCGCCCTGCCCGCGCACCTTGCTCTTACGCGAAGAGGCAAGCCTGCGACAATATCCATATCTCGACAGAAACCCGGAGCGCACCCGTTCATGCCCCAAAAGGTGAAGGCTCATGCGGGCCTCATCACTTTCCACAGGCAGGCTCCAGTGTTAGGCTCAGGCCAAGATTTTTTGTCTGGATTCACTGAAATGACGATTCAACGCCTTCTTCTTGCCGCGCTGGCCTTGTGCGTGGGTCTGTCGATCCTGCATTTTCCAGAAACCGGCTTTTCCATTGCCACAGGCATGCTGATCGCCCTCAGCACCAGTTCAACGCTGATTTTCATCAGCTTTACAGTTATTCTTCTGGTTTCTGGCACACCACGACAGTCCACATATACAGTGGAGCAAGCGCAACCCGCCTTTGAGCGGCGCACGCTTGAGCCAGTGGCGGACTGAGGCGAATCCGGCTCCAGAATCGCCAACACCCGCGCTGGACCGCTTCACAAGCTCCAGCGCGATTTTGGGCGGGGCTCAGATCCGCCGGCAGGTATAGCTCGGCCAGTATTTCTTCTCATAATAGGGTCGCAGCTCGATCTGCCTGTAGAGCCGCCACAGATTATGGTCGGAAGGCGGGCAAAAACGGATCATCATGCCGGTTGGATTGCCCTTCCAGTTCAAGGCAGGATGTATTTCCACCGTGATGCGGCCCGGCGCGTAATCCATTTCCCGCCCCCACCACATTGCGGGCAGTATGGTGCGCAAATAATCACGAACGACCAGATGCGGATCGGTGGGGATATATTTCAGGTAGGGCGGCAAGGTGCGCTGATCCGGGAGATCGTTCAGGTCTCGCATCTCGATCTGCGCCAGAGCGGGGCTGCTGGCCAATATGCCCGCCCCAAGAGCCAGCCCAAGGGCAATAACAAGGCAATGGCTGCCTCTCCATATTCCCGGGCTTGCAGGTTCTTCTCTTGCGATGACTGAACACCCATGCTTGATGTGACCCGAAATATGGAGGCTCCTGCCCCCTTCCTGTGCGGCGGAGGCTGGCAATGAGGCTGTTTTTTTCAAAGGCTCCTGCGTCAGTCCACTCACGTCCATGTTCCCTCACTGGCTGCACATTTGGCCTGTCCGTGATTATGCCACGATGCCGGAACTTCTAACACCATGAAGCGGAAACTCCAGATTGTCTCCGGACTGTTCCTGACTCACTGGACCTTCATGGCCGCCATGGTTGTGCGTGGCATAGAGCTGGTGGGGAAACTCGGCCTGTATATGCTTGCCGCCCGCATTCTGGGTGTATTCGAGGCGGGCCTGTTCTTTCTGTGCAATACATGGGTCAGCCTTGGCTCCACGATTGCACGGGCAGGGTTTGAAAAAGCAGTTATGAGGCATATTGCCGCAGAACTGGCCGTGGGTAATGGCCCGGAGGCGCGCCGCGCCCTGTTTCTGGGCTCGCTCTGGACTCTTGCCGGCGGGGTTGTTGTCAGCGCCCTTACCTTGCTGTTTGCAGAACCTCTGGCCAACCATGTCTTCACCGAACATGCCCTGACGCGGCCCCTGATGATTGCGGCCGCATCTATCCTGCCGCAAACGCTCTGCATTTTTACGGCACATGCCCTCACCGGGTTCGGGCGCGGCGTGGCCGGGCAGTTTGTGCAGAATGGTGTGTGGCCGGTCCTGACTCTTGGCGCTCTGGCCATCGGCATCCATTCACTGGATGGCATTCTCTATGCGTTTGCCGTCTCAAATCTGGCTGGAGCGGTACTGGGCGGAGTATTGCTGCTCCGGGAGCGGCGGCGCTTCAAAGCTGTTCCATCCACCAGCCATCCGGTTGAAACCCTGCCCGCCTTGTGGCGCACCGCATGGCCACTGGCTATGGTCGAAATGGTACAGGCGGCCCTCAATGCAATTCCGGTGCTGGTATTGGCTGCCTTTGCCAGCGCTCAACTGGTCGGTGCGTTTTCAGTTGCCAACCGGATTACAGTGCTGATCTGGGTGATTATTATTGCCATTTCCACCATTGCCGCGCCTTCCTTCGCTGCCGCCCACCGGCGCGGGGACTGGGACAGCCTGCGCGCCCAAAATCGCAAGGCCCGCAGGGTGATAGCCCTGATCGGCACGCCTGCGGTTATCACCATGATGCTGGTGCCGGAATGGCTGCTGCATCTCATTGGTCCGGGTTTCGAGATTGCAGCCACCGCGCTTGTCATCATGAGTGCGGGCCAATTGATCAATTGCCTGCTGCCCACCCAGGACGTGATGCTGGCCATGACCGGAAAAGGCGGCGTTCTGCGCTGGCTCAATGCGGCCCAGCTGGCCAGTTGCTGCCTGCTGTGTGCGCTGCTCATTCCGCTGTTCGGTATGACAGGTGCGGCGCTCGCAACAGCCATCATCATCGCTCAAGGGGCTATCGGCACGACAATTGCTGTCACCCGGCTGATGCCCCGTGCCTATTAGGGGAAAATACAATCAGGATGGGCACAGTATAACAGCTAATACCGACCTAAAACCAATATACATCCTCTATATATGGTCAAAATTCAACTATTTAATATAATAATCACTATTATTATACCTACAATATACATTATTAGTATATTTTTATTACATAATGTTAATAAATATTGAAATATCATTCGATCTAATTTGAGAGTTTATCATAAAAACATAACACACTCTTCGAATACATCGGATCAACACAAGAATTTACACCCCTCAACTATCTGGATCATGTCAAGGCTTCAGATATGTGTGCGTGAAGCTACATTAGCCAAGCGTATACAATTGTCAGATAGAATTGCCCTCCAAGGCATGCACAGGCCAAGCGAAGGGTCCACAAGGGTCCGGGCTTGCCGCGGCATGAAGGATCAGATGGCAAATGCCCGAAACACAGGGCGTGGGGGTACGGATGCCGAACAGGGCTGTCCAGTTGAATGATATGTCTTCGGCAGGCTCCCTCCAGATGGAGGCCGCCCCCAGCTTTACATTGCGCGATTTCCTGATTTTCACCTTCTACCATATCCGCATCGTGATACTGGCCGCGCTCCTGCCGGTGATTATTGGCATTGTCGCCTCCCTGATTGTCAAAACTGAATATACCGCCAGCTCGATGCTGCTGGTGATTGTCAGCCGGGAAGTCTCCAACGAACAGGGCGTGACGAACAGCGGCCCTTCCGTGCTGACGGTTGAAGGCCTCAAGCAGGTTGAAACAGAAGTCCAGATGCTGGAAAGCGCCGAGGTTGTGCGCGCAACCATTGAGCAGATCGGTTTGGAAAAACTGTTTCCATCCAATCCGCTGACATGGATGTCCAACATGCTCAGTTCCCATCATGACATCATGGACAAAGCCATAGAACGCTTCCGTCGCAATCTGCGGGCGGGCGTGCTGGCTGATTCCAATGTGCTTGAGGTGAGCTTCTCCAACCCCAACCGTGAAATCGCCGTTGAAACCACCAATGCGCTGGTGCAAAATTACCTGACCATGCGCCGCAAGGTGTTTGAGAACCCCACATCACAGATCCTGAATCTTGAGGTTGAGCGGTTCCAGGGTGATCTCAAGCAGGTTGATGCTGATATTGAGGCCCTGAAAAACAAGATCGGCGTGATCGACTTCCAGAATGACGCCATTCTGGCTTCCAACCAGCTTGACAGCATTCTTCAGCGCACCCGGCAGGTGGAGGAGCGCGAGGCCGCTCTTACGGCACAGCTGGGCGAAGCTGAAAAGCAGCTCAAGGCCATGCCGCAGTCTGTTTTTGATTTCGCCCAGAAGGCGGATACCTCGAATGTTGATGATGCGGAAAACCAGCTCACCAAGCTGCTGGTGGAGCGTGACCGGCTTGTTGCCCAATATGCACCCGAAAGCGTGCTGATCCAGCAGCTTGACAAGCAAATCGCCACTGTCCGCACGATGATCAAGAACCGCGGCGCGAACCCCTTCTATACCGACCGCGCCTCACGCAACCCTGCAATCGACTACACCGAGAATCTGGTTCTGAACCTGCGGGTGGAGCGTGACTCCATCACGAACCAGAAGAAGGAGCTTGCAGCGCAAAGCAAGGCTGCTTCAGACCGGTTGAATGAATTGCGTGTTGCCGAGACCCGGCTGATCGAGCTTCAGCGCGCCCGCGAAACCCTGAGCGAAGGCTATCGCGAATATCTGCGCCGGGCCGTGGCAGCCAAACTGGAAGAAACAGCATCACGCACCCGTGAGTCCAATGTTCGCCTGATCCAGCCCGCCGGTTCCGATGTCAACAAGCACTCTCTGGCATTGCCGTTGCTGGTGGCGGGCCTGTTTGGTGGCCTGTTGTTCGGGGCAGCTGCAGGTACGGTTGCATCCGTGCTGCGCTCCACCTTCATTGTCCCCCATGAGGCCGAGCGTCTGCTGGACCTGCCAAACCTCATCACGCTGGATGAAGGCGCTGAAAGCGCTGGCAGCCAGAAGGTCGATCAGGCCATTGGCAGTTGCGCCACGCTTCTTCTGGATACCCGCGTGGATGACAAGCCCCTGCGCGTGGTCCATTTCCTCGCGGCAGAAAATGATGACACACTGACCTGGTTCGTTCACCGGCTGGCGGAAGAGTTTGCCGTACAGCGCAAGATGCGCACACTGGTGATGGATTTGGGCTCTTCCAGCCCATACCCCATCAATACCGGCACGACGAAGGTGACCGGCGGCCTTGCCATTACCCCCACACCCGTGGAGTTGCTATGGTCGGTGGCCGAAGTGGAACAGTCACCTCTCCTCAGCGTGCGTCTGCCTGTTGCTGAAAGCCAGAGCATGCTGGACACGCTGAAGGACGAGTTTGACTTCATCATCATCAGCTCGGTCACCCGCGGCTCATCGATGATCAACCGTCGCCTCAGCCAGCTTGCGGATGGCAACATCATCTCTGTTCATGCAGAGCGCACCCGCAAGATGGCAGCCGTGAACGTGCGAGACACTGTCATGGAGAGCAATGGTGCCCTGCTCGGCCTGTCATTCTTCGGCCGGCAATATTATCTGCCGCAATGGCTGTATAAATATACCTGATACACGCCTCTCGACGTGCCTCAGACCATATGAACAAGAAGGGCCGCTTTCGGGCGGCCCTTTTGCATTGGTGAAGATGACCCGGTAAAAACGGGGCGCTTAACGGGGCGCTTCATGGCGATACAGTACAATCCAGGCGCCCTGCATCAGGCCCGGCGGACAGGGCCTGAGTGGAGAGGCCAACCAACGCATGGCAAGGCCTTCAACCGAAGCTCATGAGCCAGTTTCATGAAGCCTGACATGTGTTCAGAGGATCGTCAGCCTGTTGCAGAATCGCACTTTGCGGCAACCCAGCTAGTTCCTTGCCCAAGGGGCGCTACAGCCAGCGCGCCGTGGCAGCATCATCGCTGGATTTGGCTTCCACCCACGCCACATCATCCCCATACTCTTCCATTTTCCAGAAAGGCGCATGGGTCTTCAGCCAGTCCATCAGAAAGGCTGCGGCCTGAAAGGCGGCCTCGCGGTGGGCAGAAACTGTCACCACCATCACAATATGCTCACCCGGCGTGATGCGGCCATGGCGATGAATAATGCTTGCCCCTTGAAGCGGCCAGCGATGACGCGCCTCTTCCAGATGACGCTGCATTTCCTCTTCTGCCATGCCGGGATAGTGCTCAAGCACCAAAGCCGCCAGCGGCGCACCATCGGCCCGGACATCCGCACGGCACAGGCCCGTGAATGTCACCACCGCCCCCACATCGCTCCGCCCGGCTGAGAGGCGCGCGCTTTCAGCAGCCACATCAAAAGGCTCGGCCTGTATGCGCACCGTGAAGGCAGGCTCGCTCATGCTCAACCTCCCGTCATGGGCGGAAAGAAGGCGATTTCCTGTGCGCCGGCAATGGCTGTATCCGGCTTGACATGACGGCGATCAATGGCGGCGCGCACCACCTGCGGTTTCTCAAAAGCATGGGCATGGGCCTTGTCCAGCCCGGCCAGCCAGCCCGCCAGATCCGCCACGGTCACGACCTCCGCCGGAGGCGTGACCTCCTCCTGCGTGCAGCCCACCCGCTCACGCAGCCATGCGAAATAGAGAACCTTCATGTCTCGTCTTCCACCAGATGACGGGCCCCTGCCCGGAAATAGTCATAGCCCGTATAAAGGGTGAGAACCGCCGCGATCCACAGCAGGGTGATTCCCGCCAGATTGATTCCCGGCAGAAGCTGCTCGCCCGCCTGCCCGGTCAGCAACACGCCCACCGCGACCAGTTGCACCGTCGTCTTCCATTTGGCGAGACGGGACACCGGAACAGACACGCGCAACTCCGCCAGAAACTCCCGCAGGCCGGACACAAGAATTTCACGGCACAAAATGACGACAGCCGCCCACAGGGACCAGCCACGAATGGTGCCATCAGATGCCAGCATCAGCAGACTGGTGGAGACCAGAAGCTTGTCGGCGATAGGGTCCAGCATGCGGCCAATGGCAGATTGCTGCTGCCAGGCGCGGGCCAGATAGCCATCGAAGAAGTCTGTCACGGCAGCGATCACATAAATGGCCACCGCCACCCAGCGCAGCCACAGCCCCCCTTGCAGAATATCCGACCAGAACAGGCAGGCAGCCACCAGCGGCACGGCAATGCAGCGCGCATAGGTCAGCAGATTGGGCAGGGAGAAAGCATGTCCCTTTCTGGTCCGGCGGGACCCGGGATTTGGAGAGATGCGCGTCGCTGCGTCGGACATGTTTTCTCTTCAGGCGGGCAGGACGCGGCAAAGCGTCCGGGTTGATCCGATTCCAGCCCCGCACAATGCCTGTGAAAGCACGCGGGGTCGAGCCTTCTCAGGAAGAAGGTCGTTCATGGAAGTAGTCATACACCGCCTTTGCCGTTGCCGCATTGATACCGGAGACCTGTTCCAGATCTGCAAGGGAAGCGCTCTCAATGGCCTTGAGCGTGCCGAAATGGCGCAAAAGAGCGCGTTTGCGGGTGGGGCCGACACCGGGAATCGTCTGAAGCCCGGCCTCTGTCATGTCTTTCTTGCGGCGCGCACGGTGGGAGCCAATGGCGAAGCGATGCGCCTCATCGCGCAGGCGCTGGATAAAATAAAGCACCGGATCACGCGGCTCCATGCGGAAGGGCGTGCGGCCGGGCACAAAAAACTGCTCGCGCCCTGCCTCCCGGTCCAGCCCCTTGGCAATCCCCACCAAGGGCACATTTGTAATGCCCAGTTCATCCAGAACCAGACGCGCCGCATTGAGCTGGCCCAGCCCGCCATCAATCAGCACCAGATCCGGCCAGAGAGAGGCTTCTGCATCGGCCTGAAGATCAAGCAGCGACTCATCGTTTTCCTCTTCCGGCAGGAGGGGGCTTTCCGTATCAGGTCCAGCCGCAGTGTCTGCCGCCTCCGGTGCGGGAGGCGCGCTCCCGGCCCTCTCCTCATCCGCCGGCCCATCTGCCCCCGCAGGCTCTTCACCAAGGGGAGCCTCCTTCAGCAGGCGGGCAAAGCGGCGGTGCAGCACCTCACGCATCATGCCGAAATCATCGCCCGGCGTGATGTCGGAGGATTTGATGTTGAACTTGCGGTACTGCGCTTTACGAAACCCCTCCGGCCCCGCAACGATCATGCCGCCCACCGCATTGGTGCCCATGATGTGGGAATTGTCATAGACCTCGATCCGGCTGGGAGACGCAGGCAAATCAAAAGCCTTGGCCACGCCTTCCAGCAGGCGGGTCTGGGTTGCCGTCTCGGCCAGGGTGCGGCCCAGCGCCTCCTTCGCGTTCTGCATGGCATGGTCCACCAGATCGCGCTTTTCTCCCCGCTGGGGGGCGGCAATCTCCACCTTGAAACCGGATTTTTCAGACAATGCCTCGGCAATCAGCGCCTGCTCTTCCACCTTGTGCGAGAGCAGGATGAGGCGGGGCACCGGCTTGTCCTCATAGAATTGCGAGAGGAACGCACCGAGCACCTCTGCCTCATCCAGAGAGCGGTCTGCACGCGGATAATAGGCGCGGTTGCCCCAGTTCTGCCCGGTGCGGAAAAAGAACACCTCGATGCAGGTTGCCCCGCCCTCCTGATGGCAGGCGAACACATCCGCCTCCTCAACCGAACGGGGATTGATGCCCTGCGTACCCTGAATCGCCGAAAGCGCAGCCAGACGATCGCGCAGGCGGGCGGCGCGCTCAAACTCCAGAATCTCGGCTGCAGCCTCCATCTCGCGCGCCAGTTCATCCTTGATGGCGCGCGAGCGGCCGGAGAGAAAGGCACGCGCCTCCCGCACCAGCGCGGCATAATCCTCATGGCTGATTTCCCCGGTGCAGGGACCGGAGCAGCGCTTGATCTGGAACAGCAGGCACGGACGCGAGCGATTCTCGAAATAGCTGTCGGAACAGGAACGCAGCAAAAAGGCCCGCTCCAGCACATTCAAGGTCCGGTCCACCGCCCAGATACTGGCGAAGGGACCATAATAATCCCCCGGCCGGTTGCGCGCCCCGCGATGCTTCACAAGCTGGGGCGCATCATGGTCAGCGGAAATCAGGATATAGGGGAAGGACTTGTCATCGCGCAGCAGCACATTGAAGCGCGGCTTGAGCTGCTTGATGAGGTTCGCCTCCAGCAGCAGGGCCTCTGCTTCCGTGCGGGTGGAAACGAACTCCATAGTGGCTGTGGCAGAGATCATCCGCGAGATGCGATTGGTGTGCCCCACAAGGCGCGTATAGCTGGCCACGCGCTTTTTGATGCTCTTGGCCTTGCCCACATAAAGCACCGTGCCATCCACGCCCAGCATGCGGTAAACGCCCGGCCCTGAAGGTGCATGCCGCACAGCCCGGACAATGGCTGCACGCCCATCGGCCAGCGGGCCTGCCCCCTCCTCCCCTTCCGGCCTGACATCCAGCAGATTCGGCTCGGACGGCGCAGGGCCGGGCAGAATCTGCCCGCCATCAGCAACCCCAACCTCCGCCGGCCCATTTGGATGGCGGGAGCCGGCGGGAACGGTGCCGGAGAGGATTTTAATGGTGTCCTGAATGCTGGAAGGGGGTCTGGCGCTCATTCCCGCAACTTAGGGAGTGAAGGGCGCAAGAACCAGAGGGAGGGTGAACCGGCTGTTGACCTTTTCTTCACCCTGTTCACGCGCGCCGTGCATCCCCATCCACAGGCAGAACCGGAAGCCAAATCGCGAATTTGAAGCATTACATATATATTTCAATTGGTTAACCTATTCATTCTTTATTCATCATGCTTGCGGGCGATGGCGTTTGGCAGGAATTCAGCAAGGTTCGCCCGCCATGATCGCGCTCAGAACAGACCACCGAGGCAAGGCCCCTCGTTTCGGCGGGCTGCACACAGCATCAACGAATGGAGACTTCGGCAGGCAGAATGCCGGCAGGGACGAACAGGGCATATGCGCCGCATTGCGGCCATACTCTCGTAGCATTCGCCCCTTCCGAACAAGCATTCAAGCCGACTGAAGGCTCGATTCAAAACTATAAAACGCAAACTTGATTGTGTTCGGAATGTGATTTCGACCATCAGGACATCAATCAAAACAGAAGTTGTAAATATCCGTTCATATTTTGCCACTTCTGTGCCGCTTTTGAATTTTCCACTGTGACACGATCGCTACAGACGATCTGGTCACATGGATGTAAATACAAGCCAACAGACCAGCCCACACCAAAGCGTGCGGCGCTGTTAAAAGTAGAAGAGAAGGTACTTGCTATGTTGAAGCGCGCCATTCTGGGTGTTTCCGCCCTCGCTCTCCTCGCCGGCACGGCATCGGCTGCGGATTTGGCCTATCGCTATCCGGTGAAGGCTGAAATCATCCCGGTGCAGACTTTCTCCTGGACCGGCTTCTATCTCGGCGGCAACGTGGGCTGGGGCTGGGCTTCCAACTCGCTCGACTATCAGATGTTTGCCGGCCCGCTGGTCTCCTACAGCATGGGCAGCTCGAACGGCTTCCTCGGCGGCTTCCAGGCTGGCTACAACTACCAGATGGCCAACAACCTCGTGATTGGTGCCGAGGCTGACTTCCAGTTCGCCGACATCAACAACAAGGGCAACATCCTGTTCAACGGCCCGCTGGGTGGCGCAGTCATCTCCCAGAAGGTGGACTATTTCGGCACCATTCGCGGTCGCGTCGGTTATGCCATGGACCGCTTCCTGCCCTACTTCACCGCTGGTGCGGCATGGGCCAACCTCAAGCACTCCGACACCTGGACCTCTGAGAGCGCCACCAAGTGGGGCTGGACGGTTGGTGCAGGCATGGAATACGCCCTGACCAACAACTGGACCGTGAAGGGTGAATATCTCTACGCCTCCTTCAACGACCACAAGACCACCTATCTCAATGGCTCGACCATGAAGACCGGCGTGGACATGAACATCCTGAAGGCGGGCGTGAACTACAAGTTCTGATCGTCCCCGAATCTCGGATCATGCGGGCTCCCTGTCATTGGCAGGGAGCCCGTTTCCGTTTGCCCCCCTTCCAAAGTTCCATGCCAAAGGTATTTTTCAGGATTTGATAAAGAACATAAAGTGAACATGCTAAAAATAGGCTCATTCTTTGCCGGGGTGGCACTGTCGTGAATTGTCACAAGCCGCCAAGCATGGAACAACTCCAACGGAAATTGGCTGACGTAAACGGGAGCCTGGAAGCATGAGTGCGGCGGACATGCCTGAACGCGAGGGAATGCATTATGACGTGGTGGTGGTGGGCGCTGGCCCCGCTGGCCTTGCCACGGCCATCCGCCTGAAACAGCAGGCCGCTGAACGCGGCGCGGACATTTCTGTCGTCGTGGTGGAAAAAGGCTCCGAAGTCGGCGCGCACATCCTCTCCGGCGCGGTGGTTGATCCTGTGGGTCTGGATGCGCTGCTGCCCAACTGGCGCGAGGACCCGGACAACCCCCTGCCCACCGCCGTTCAGGAAGACCACTTTTTTCTGCTGGGGCCGGGCGGCGGGGCACGCCTGCCCAATTTCCTGATGCCGCCCCTGATGAGCAATCACGGCAATTATGTCGGCTCACTCGGCAATGTCTGCCGCTTCCTCGCCACCAAGGCGGAAGAGCTGGGCGTGGAAATCTATCCCGGCTTTGCCGCCTCGGAACTGCTTTATGACGAAAAGGGCGCGGTCATCGGCATCGCGACCGGAGACATGGGCATCAACCGCGAAGGCGGGATGAAGCCCGAATTCACCCGCGGCATGGAATTGCGCGGGCGCTACACCGTGTTTGCAGAAGGCGCACGCGGCCAGCTCACCAAGCAGGTCATTGCAAAATATGGCCTGGGTGAAGGGCGCGAGCCGCAGAAATTCGGCATCGGCCTCAAGGAACTCTGGAAGGTGAAGCCAGAGAAGCACAAGCC
The DNA here is from genome assembly GCA_034676585.1 of Xanthobacter sp. Taxonomy (GTDB): domain Bacteria; phylum Pseudomonadota; class Alphaproteobacteria; order Rhizobiales; family Xanthobacteraceae; genus Xanthobacter. Next base: position 455,728 of record JAUCBY010000002.1, read on the forward strand.
CGGCCTTGTGCAACACGCCTTTGGCTGGCCGCTGGATTCAAAAACCGGTGGCGGTGCCTTCCTCTATCACATGGAAGATGAGCAGGTGATGGTGGGCTTTGTGGTCCATCTCAACTACCAGAACCCTTATCTCTCGCCATTTGACGAGTTCCAGCGCTTCAAGACCCACCCCATTTTCCGTGATACCTTCGAAGGAGCCAAGCGCATTTCCTACGGCGCACGCGCCATCACGGAAGGCGGATGGCAGAGTGTGCCGAAGCTCTCTTTCCCCGGCGGTGTGCTGGTGGGCTGCGCAGCGGGCTTTGTGAATGTGCCGCGCATCAAGGGCAGCCACAATGCGGTGCTTTCCGGCATTCTGGCAGCCGACCATCTGCTGGACGCGCTGGGGGCTGACCGCTCTCATGATGAGCTGTCCACCTATGAAGAGGCATGGCGCGGCTCCGCTATCGGGGATGACCTGAAGAAGGTCCGCAACATGAAGCCGCTCTGGTCGAAGCTGGGCACCTATATCGGCATTCCGATGGGCGCGCTGGATCTGTGGACCAATACGCTTGGCTTCTCACTGTTCGGCACGCTGAAACATGGCAAGGCAGACTATGCCTGCCTGAAGCCGGCGGCCCAGTGCAAGCCCATCGCCTACCCCAAGCCGGATGGCGTGCTGACTTTCGACAAGCTCTCCTCGGTATTCATCTCCAACACCAATCATGAGGAAGACCAGCTCGTTCACCTTCAGGTGAAGGATATGGGGCTGCAAAAGGCATCCGAGCACGACATTTTTGCCGGCCCCTCCAATCGCTATTGCCCCGCCGGGGTTTATGAGTGGGTGGAGGAAGAGAGCGGGCCGCGTTTCCAGATCAACGCGCAGAACTGTGTCCACTGCAAGACCTGTGATATCAAGGACCCCAACCAGAATATCACCTGGACCGCACCGGAAGGCGGCGGCGGGCCGAACTACCCCAATATGTGAGGATGCCTCATGCGCGGCGTGACAACTCTGGTGATGGTGAGTGCTCTTGCGTCCACGATTTCCGGTTTCACGCCCGCCCTGGCGGCGGATGGGCCGGACTATGGGGCATATCGCGAAGGCCGCTTCCTGCGTTACCTGAATGCCGAACCGGGTGGGCAGATCAGCGCCGTTCCGCGCATTGGCCTGTCTTTTGGCACTGGTGAACCGCTGCGGGCGGAACTGGATTCCGGTTCCACCGGCATTGTGGTTGCAGCAGCCTATCTTCCCGGCTTCGAGAACCTGCCCTCTCAGGGCGAGGGCAAGCTCACCTATACCAGTTCGGGGCGCGTGATGGTGGGGCAGTGGGTGGTCACGCCCGTCACCCTTTCCGGCAAGGAAGGGGCATCCGTCACCACCGCCCCCATGCCTGTGCTGGCCGTGACCGAGGTGCAGTGCCTCGAACGCGCGCGGGACTGCACACCGCGCCAGATGCCGGAACATATCGCCATGGTTGGAGTGGGCTTTGCCCGCGAGGGCGACCTGCAAAGCCAGAGCACACCAGACAAAAACCCGCTGCTGCATGTGGCTGGTGGCGAAGGACCGCGCCGGCAGGGCTACATCCTTTCCCCTGAAGGCGTGCATATCGGCTTGACGGCGGAAAATACGCGCGGCGACTTCCGCTTTCTCAAGCTGGAACGCAATCGCGATGATACGGACTGGGCACCCACGCCCGCCGCCCTCTCACTCAATGGCGCTGTGCCGGCTGCATACGGCACACTGCTGGTGGATACCGGCGTTTCGGTCATGTATCTCACCCTGCCCGCAGCACAGGCGCAGAGCCAGACAGAAACCCTTTCACCCGGCACGCGCCTTTCCGTGCATGTGGGGACTGCCGGGGACAGCTTTGACCTTTACAGCTTCACCGTGGGAGATGGCTCTCCCCTTGCGCCTTCCGCCATCCATCTGCATGTGGCCGACCGCCCCTTCGTCAACACCAGCTTTCACCTGCTGAATGGCTTTGATGTGCTCTATGATGCAGAGGGTGGATATGTCGGGTTCCGGCGCCGCTAGCCGCATATGGCTGCCCATATCATGTGAAAGGGAGTCTGCGGCAGCGGGGCTGATAGCGGCAGGGCTGGCCTGATTTTTCAGGAACCGGAAAGCGCCCGCAGCTAGAATGTGCGACACTGCCCCTTGCACATGCCCGGAGACGTTTTTGACGTGCCCTTAAACAGACATCGCCTGTTGCGCATCGGGGCAGGCTGCAGCCTGCTCATCATCATCGCGCTCTCACTCATGCCAGACAATGCCATGGTGCGGCTGAATGTTCCGGGCTGGATCGGCCATTTCTGCGCGTATTACGCCACAGGCGTCGTGCTCGCCCTTGTTTTTCCGCAAAGGCGCAATGTCTTGCTCATCATGGCCGGGCTTGTTGCCCTTGCCGGGATCATGGAACTGGGCCAGCACTATTCGCCCGGTCGCACGCCCAAATTCAGCGACTTTCTTGCAGGTGCAATCGGGGCCGTCACAGGCGTGGGCCTAGGGGCATGGTTCCGCGCGAAAAATGCGCCATCACAGGCCACCCAACATAAACACCGCATCACGCGCGCACCTTCCGGGCGGGACTGAACCAGCGCAAAGCCGGATCAAGCTGGCAGGCAGACCCTCACATGCTGCGGCCAATATCGCTTTCACATCTGCCTGCCCCGGTTGCGATTATGGACCGGCGGCATCCCAGGCCGGCTCTAAGCAGAATGCAAAACACCCCCGGTTTGCGCCGGGGGTGTTTCTATTCAGGGCATCATCACAGACAGATCACTCAGCCGCAACCGGCTGGGCACGCCCACGGGACGTGCGCTCCTTCTTGAGCAGTTCAGCCACCAGGAAGGCAGTTTCAATGGACTGCTCGGCATTGAGGCGCGGATCACACTGGGTGTGGTAACGGTCGCGCAGGTCTTCGTCGGTGATGGCGCGGGCACCGCCCGTGCATTCGGTCACGTCCTTGCCGGTCATCTCCAGATGCACACCACCGGGGATGGTACCCTCGGCCGCGTGAACCTCGAAGAAGCTGCGGATTTCCTTCTGCACCTGATCGAACGGACGGGTCTTGTAACCCGAAGCCGCCTTCACCGTGTTGCCGTGCATCGGGTCACAGGACCACACCACCGTGCGCCCTTCCTTCTCCACCGCACGCACCAGCGCGGGCAGATGCTCACCCACCTTGTCCGCACCGAAACGGGCGATGAGGGTGATACGACCAGCCTCATTGTCCGGCTGGAGAATATCCAGCAGGCGGATCAGCCCATCCGGCGAGAGCGAGGGACCGCACTTGATGCCGATGGGGTTGCGGATGCCGCGGAAGAACTCAACATGCGCATGGTCCGGCTGGCGGGTACGGTCACCGATCCACAGCATGTGGCCGGAAGTGTCGTACCAGTCGCCAGAGGTGGAATCCACGCGCGTCAGGGCCTGTTCATAGCCAAGCAGCAGGGCTTCATGGCTGGTGAAGAAGTCTGTCGAGCTGAGTTCCGGGTGGTTGTTGGGGTCAATCCCGCAGGCACGCATGAAGTCCAGCGCTTCGGTGATGCGGTTCGCCAGTTCCTGATAACGGGAGGACTGGGGCGAATCCTTCACGAAGCCCAGCATCCATGCGTGGGCATTGCCAAGATTGGCGTAACCGCCATTGGCGAAAGCGCGCAGCAGGTTCAGCGTTGCCGCAGACTGGCGATAGGACTCGATCTGGCGGCGAGGGTCCGGCACGCGGGCGTCCTCGGTGAAGGCAATATCGTTGATATTGTCACCGCGGTAGCTCGGCAGGGTCACACCGTCCACCGTCTCGGTATCAGCAGAACGCGGCTTGGCGAACTGGCCAGCAATGCGCCCAACCTTCACCACCGGCGAAGAGCCGGCGAAGGTCAGCACCACCGCCATTTGCAGGAACACCCGGAAGAAATCACGGATATTGTCTGCATTATGCTCGTCGAAGCTCTCTGCGCAATCGCCGCCCTGAAGCAGGAAGGCATCGCCGCGCGCCACGCGGGCCAGCTCGGCCTTCAGCTTGCGGGCCTCGCCTGCAAAAACGAGCGGCGGATAGGAGCCAAGCTTGGTCTCCACCTCGGCAAGTGCGGCCTTGTCTGGATAAACAGGCATCTGCACGCCGGGATAAAGCCGCCAGCTCTCCGGACGCCAGCCTTCGGCGCGGCGGGAAGCCTCGGCGCCAGGGACGGGTGCGGACTGCGGGCGGGTCACCATTTGACTCTCCATCATGCAAATCTTGAAACGAACAGCTCCATAGCTGCCCGGTTTTGTGTTCCGGCAATGCGTTCCTCTTGTGTTCGCGCGCCGGGAAAACGGCTTATACATGAACGTGAACACTTTCGGAAGAACAATGCGCCTCCAACATTTGGGGTGCGGCGGTTGTAATTTCCACCCTCCACCGGAAAGAAAACAGAAGTGGCCGCCAATGAAGCCTGAGCGGCCCCGGCATCGTCACACCTGTTGCCATTCCCGCGTCACATTCCACCTTCAAAAACCCGCCATGCTCCACATCAGAACCGTTTTTTCCGGCCTTGCGCTGGCCCTTGCCGTCATTGGAGGCGCGAGTGCCGCAGAGCCATCAGACAATGTGCGCAACCGGACTCTCCTGAAGCTTGAGCTCGGCACCCGCATGGAGCAGCGCTGCGATGCGCGCGCCGGTGGTGAAGTCACCCGCCACCATCCGGGTTTCAGGCCGGACAAGGTCATTGCCTACGCTTTTTCTGATCCACAAAAGAAGGGCACCGAAATCTTTGCTCCGGGTGCGATCGTGCGAAACTCCGGGCGCTGGTATCATCTGTCTTTTCGCTGCAAGACGTCGCCGGATGGACTGGAGATTGTTTCGTTTGAGCATACGCTCGGCGCCGAAATTCCCGGCTGGGACATGAGCCAGCTTTATCACGGGGACTGAACAACTAGACACCAAAGCTGGGCAAGTCCTGCCTCTTGTGTCGGCACCTCGCCAGAAAGCGGCATCCCGTCTCAATGACGTGAAGCGTGACCTTGCGTCAGGCGCGCAGCCATGCGCAAAGCGCCCTTCTCCTTGCGCCACACTTCGCTTATGTCTGCCTGCGTCCGGCTCCGCGCTCCGGTTCCGCGCAAAATGCATGGCGCTTGAGAGCGTTTCCGGCCCTGTCTGTCCGCCTGTGTCTGTTGCGGGACACGCACGATCGAGCAACCATGGCTACACCAAAAGACACCTCCTTGCCTTCCGCGCAGGAGCGTTCACCTTTGTCCTTCCCGGAATTTGTTGCCCTCATCGCGCTGATGATGGGTATCACGGCCTTTTCCATCGACAACCTGCTGCCGGCCTTCCCGGCCATGAGCGAGCATTTTGGCCTGAGCCACGCCAATGATGTGCAGGTGACCATCTATGCCTATCTCATCGGCTTCGGCGCGGCGCAAATTGTGTATGGCCCGCTCTCCGATGTGTTCGGCCGTCGTCCGCTGCTGGCGGCCGGGCTGGCCATCTATATGGCAGGTGGCGTTCTGGCGCTGTTTGTGAGCGATTTCACATGGCTGATTGTCGCCCGCGTCATTCAGGGCATCGGGGCGGCCTCCCCGCGCGTGCTCTCGGTTGCCATTGTGCGGGATCGTTATGAAGGGCGCGACATGGCGCGGATCATGTCGTTTGCCATGATGGTGTTTCTGGTGGTGCCCATTCTGGCCCCCGCCATGGGTTCGCTGGCGCTGCTGTTCGGGCCGTGGCACCTCATTTTTGTATCAATGCTGGTGCTGGCCGCCCTGTTGTGGGTGTGGTTCACCCTGCGCATGCCGGAAACGCTGCACCCGCAATATCGCAGCCCGCTGTCCCTATCCGGCATCGGGGCAGGTATTCATCTCACCCTGCAAAGCCGGCGTGCCATTGGCTATGCCACCGCCATCGGCCTCATGGTCGGCGCGCTGATGACCTATGTGGGCACATCATCGCAGGTGTTTGAAACCGAGGTGTACAAGCTCGGCCACTGGTTCCCGCTGGTGTTTGCCGCGGTGGCGGGGGTGATGGCCGTGGCGTCCTTCATCAATGCCATTCTGGTACGGCGCATCGGCATGCGTCGCCTCTCCCATGGGGGCGTGGTGGGCTTCATGCTGGTTTCAGCGGTGATGGTGGGGGTGGCGGAGATTTACAACGGTGTTCCACCGCTGCTGCTGTTCATTGCCCTGCTGGCACTGGCGCAATTCCTGTTCTCGCTCACCGTGCCCAACTTCAATTCCATGGCGATGGAACCGCTGGGTGCCGTGGCTGGCACGGCCTCGTCTTTCATTGGCTGCTACACCACGCTCATGTCCGCCATTCTGGGCCTGCTGGCCGGGCGCATGCTGGATGGCACTGTACTGCCTATCGCTCTCACCTATCTGGTGCTGAGTGTGCTGGCGCTGCTGGCCGTATTGTGGGCTGAGGGCGGCAAGCTGTTCGGACATCAGGACTGAGCAAGTGCCGGTCAAGCGGAAACGTTTGACCGGCCAGTTTTCTAGGTCAGGTTCAGGCCACCATCCGAAAGAAGAACCTCTCCCGTGATGTAATCTGCGGTGAGCAGCAGCATTACGGCCTGTGCGATGTCTTCGGGGCGGGCGGCACGCTTCATCGGAGCCCGCTCCTGCCACAGGGCCTGCGCCTCGGTCCAGTCCGCAGTGAGCGGCGTATCCACAAGGCCGGGTGCGATCGCGTTCACCCTGACCTCCGGCCCAAGAGCGCGGGCCAGAAGGCGGGTGACATGATTGAGCGCGGCCTTGGTGGCCGCATAGGGGATAGACCCGCCCTTTGGCCGCACCCCGGCATGAGAACTGATATTGATGATGCAGGCTCGGCCCTTGCGTTGCGCCGATTCACGCAGGTATTTTTCGCCCAAGGCCACAAGCTGGAATGGCGCGATGACATTCACCTCATACAGGGCGCGCCAGATATCAGGGCTGGCCGCTGGCAGATCACCATGCGGGATCAGGCCGCTGATGCCGGCATTATTGACCAGCACATCCAGCCTGCCGGTCATGGCAATAGCCTCAGACATGAGCCTTGCCCTCTCAGCCTCCTGCGCCAGATCAGCCTGGATATAGGCCGCGTGCCCCAGTTCGGCAGCCAGTGCCTGACCCTTCCCGGCAGACCCTCTTGAATGCAGGATCACGAACAGGCCCTCATCCACCAACCGGCGCGCAATCGCGGCACCAATGCCCGAGGTGGACCCTGTGACCAGCGCAACCTCGCGGCCCGCCCCGTCCGCTCTCACCACCTGCTCCATCACCCCTCCAGCAACAAGGCTGGCTGTTCAGGCCGCCCTCAAAGAGTGGGTGGCCTGCGCCACCCACCCCGGATCTTCACCTGTGCCCCTCTCAGTTGGCCTTGGTGCGCATGGTCACCAGTTCTTCTGCCGCTGTGGGATGGACCGCAACAGTGCGGTCGAAATCCGCCTTGGTGGCCTTCATGCCCAGTGCGATGCCCGCAAGCTGGATCATCTCGCCTGCCGCCTCGCCAATGATGTGGCAGCCCAGAACACGGTCTGTCTTCGCATCCACCACCAGCTTCATGAACATGCGGCTCTGGCGACCGGAAAGCGCGGCTTTCAGCGGGCGGAAGGCGGATTTGTAGATGTCCACCTCATGCCCGTTCTTGCGGGCCGCCTCTTCCGAAAGCCCCACCGTGCCCACTTCCGGCTCGCAGAAGACGGCAGTGGCGATGAGGCTGTGATCCACCACCCATGGCTTGTTGCCAAACACCGTATCGGCAAAGGCATGGCCCTCCCGGATGGCGACAGGGGTGAGGTTCACGCGGTTGGTGGCATCACCCACCGCATAGATGGACGGCACGGAAGAGCGGGAGTTTTCATCCACCACCACCGCGCCCACCTTGTCCAGCGCGACACCAGCCGCCTCCAGCCCAAGATTCTGGGTGTTGGGCGCGCGACCGATGGCGAGGAGCACCTCATCCACCTCCAGCGTGGTGTCATCCGAGAAGGTGACCCGCTTGGCGCCCTCGCCAATGGCCTCAATGCTGTTGAAGGTCACACCCTTCACAATATGAATGCCGGAGGCTTCCACCTCGCCCAGCACATGGGCGCGCACTTCCTCATCAAAGCCGCGCAGCACATGGCCGCTGCGCGAGGCGAGATAAACCTCCGCACCCAGCCCGCGCAGCAGGCAGGCAAATTCCAGCCCGATATAGCCGGTGCCCTAAATCAGCACCCGCCTGGGGAAGCGCGACAGATCAAAAAACTCATTGGAGGTGATGGCGAGTTCACGGCCCGGAATATCCGGCCCGAGCGAGGGTCTGCCGCCGGTGGCGATCAGGATATAACGCGCTGAAACCTCCTCGCCGGTGGCTTCAATGCGCACACTGTTGGGTCCGGTTACCACAGCGCGCGAGGCCACCTGCTCCACGCCGGCTGCGTCCGCATTGCGCTTGTAGATGCCTTCGAGGCGGGTGATTTCCTTGTCCTTGTTGGCGACCAGAGTGGGCCAGTCGAATGAGGCATCACCCACCTGCCAGCCAAAACCGGCCATGTCTTCCAGCTCATTGGCATAGCGCGAGGCATAGACGAACAGCTTCTTGGGCACGCAGCCGCGGATGACGCAGGTGCCGCCGGTGCGGAACTCTTCGGCCATCATCACGCGTGCGCCGTGCTGCGCGGCAATGCGCGCCGCGCGCACCCCGCCAGAGCCTGCACCGATGACGAACAGATCCACCTCTTTGCGCGACATAGACACTCTCCGCTCTGGAATCAGCACCCGGCTCAAGGGGGGTACCTGAAGGGCTGTATGGCAAGGCTTGACGGACCTTCCCCCGTGTCGTCAAGACCCGCGCTGGCATTGCAGCCCTCATCCGCAGGCTTGAGCCTTGCTTTTGCAGGTGCAGGAGTGCTTCAAGTGCGCTGCACTGCGAAGGAAGCGGCCGCCCGCCATGATGACCACAGATATTCCCCCCCGCTGGCTGCGTGGCGTGGCCAACCCGGCAGGAGCGACCTCCGCCCTCTGGAGCTTTCGCCTGCCCTTGCCCGCAAAACTGCGGCGTAATGCCCAGATGGGCATATTTGTGGCGGCACAGGCCGGCCCCGCCCCGCAACTGAGCGCCGTAGGAAAAGACGGCACCGTTCTGGCCAGCACAAGGCTGGAAGATGGGGAGCCATGCGCCTTTCTTGTGCCTGCCGATACACATCATCTTGTTGTCACCGGCACGGGAAACGGCACAGCACGCCTTGGCCACTACCCTTTCAGCAAGATCGGGCTGAAGCTTCATGCCTTTCTGCATGGCCAGTTTGATGAATCCTCCGTGGTGCACCGCTGGAAAGCGGCGGGGGCAGCAGCCCGCACCCTGCGCGGCGCATTGACCGCACTGGTGGAAACAACAGGCGGGCTCACCACCCGCTCCATTACCCGGTATCAGCACTATCGCTCCCGGTTCGTGGAGGATTTTGCGCCCGTCCCTGCACCGGAAAGCGCCCCGCGTCTCGCTTTCATCAGTGCCGCAGCAGATATTCCGACAGACCGCCTTTTGGCCTGCGCCAAGGCTCTGGCGGGGCAAGGTGATCCGCATTTTGAATGGATCATCGCCCTGCCGCCGGAGCGCGCGGATGAGGCGGGTGACCTTACAAAGCTTTTGCGCCCGGCCTTTTCAGCCTTCGCCACCTGTCCGCTCCAGATTGTGCATGCGCATACACCAGCCTTGCCCGCCCAGCTTCAGGCGGCGCTGGTGGCAACACAGGGTGGCCTCATCTGCCCGCTGGCCGCAAATGGCCGCCCGACCCGCGATGCTGTCGCCATGCTACGCGAGACATTCGCCCATCATAAAGACTGCGCTCTGGCCTATACGGATGAGGAAGAGCTGGACAATATGGGTGCGCCCGTGCGCGGCATCTTCAAGCCCGCGTTCAACCCCCATCTGCTCTATGCAAGCGGTTATATCGGCCATCTTTTTGCCCTGCCCCGCACCGCCGCAGTGCAGCTGGGCTTTGACCTGGAGGCCGGAGCCGCATGCCTTTATGATGTGCTGCTGCGCCATATCACGAAGATCAATCCCGCACAGGTGCGGCACATTCCACGCATCGCCTATGGTGCAAGCGGCCCCATGCAGCCCGGCTTTGAACCGGCAGAACAACAGCCGGCAGCGGCCATGCTGGAACGCGCACTTGGCGTGCCGGTGGAGAAAAGCGCGGATGGCCGCCATCTGCGTCCACGCTTTCCCCTGCCCGTCCCGCAGCCTCTGGTCTCCATCGTGATTCCAACCCGTGACCGTGCAGACCTGCTCGGCATGGCCCTGCGCACCCTGATCGACAAAACCGGCTATCGCGCCTTCGAGATCATCATTGTCGATAACGGGTCCGTGGAGGCTGAAACCTTTGCCCTGTTTGACGAGATCAGGGCCGCATGGCCGCACACTTTGATTGTGCGTGATGATGGCGATTTCAACTATCCGCGGATCTGCAACAACGGTGTCGATAAGGCCAAGGGTGAACTGATCTTGCTGCTGAACAATGACATTGAGGTGATTGATGGCGGCTGGCTTTCGGAAATGGTGGCACTCAGCGCCCTGCCCCGCGCCGGCGTGGTGGGTGCAAAGCTGCTCTACCCCGACCGTACCGTGCAGCATGCTGGCGTGATTGCCGGGCTATTCCGCTATGCCGGCCACTGGTTTGCCCATGCCGGGGAAGCAGCGGGCGGCTATGAGGACCGGCTGCTGGTGCGGCAAAATCTTTCTGCTGTCACCGGGGCCTGCCTGCTCATTCGCCGCGATGTGTGGAACATCACCGGCCCGCTGGATGCCGAACGTTTTGCAGAGGACTGCAACGATATCGACCTGTGCCTGCGGGCACGCCATGCCGGTTTTGATGTGGTGTTCACACCCTATACCGGCCTCATCCACCATGAATCGGTCTCACGCGGGAAGAAGCGCTCCAAGGCCCATCGCGAGCGGCTGAAGGCCCAGCGGGCGCGGATGGAAGAGTGCTGGGGCACCTCAAGGCTGGTGGACCCGCATTACAACCCGAATCTGGCCCGCAAGAGCCTGTATGCGACTTTGTCCGACCAGCCCGAAGGCCCGCGGGACCCACGCACCAGCGCCATCTGAAGGCCATCCATAACAAACCGCACCGGACTACGCCCCAAACATCTCCCGCTTCATGCCATCAAAGGTCGCACAACCCCTGTCCCCAACCTTTTCTCACTGCCTTGATTGGAATTAATCAAAATCAAGGCAAGGCGCTGACCAGTACGCTAACATGCGGGAAGGCGAAATATGGGGGTTTCGACATGAAGAAGACATTTCTTGCAATGCTGATGGCCAGCGCACTGGTGCTGCCTGCCACCGCAATGGCAGAAACAGAAAACCTGCGCGAGACCGCGCTTGAACTGTTCAAGCCGCTGCCATCCACTATTCCCGCACTCAAGGACAACAAGATCACGGATGAAAAGATCGAGCTGGGCAAGCAGCTGTTCTTTGATCCGCGCCTGTCTGCTTCCGGCGTCTTCAGCTGCCACTCCTGCCACAATCTGGCGATTGGCGGCGCGGATAATCTGGAAACATCCATTGGCCATGGCTGGCAGCGTGGTCCTCGCAACTCGCCCACCGTGTTCAACTCTGTGCTGAATGAAGCCCAGTTCTGGGACGGGCGCGCATCCGACCTGAAGGAACAGGCCAAGGGCCCGATTCAGGCCAGCGTGGAAATGGCGAACACCCCGGAAAATGTGGTGAAGACCCTGAGCAGCATTCCGGCCTATGTGAAGTCCTTCCACGAATCCTTCCCCAATGAGAAGGAGCCGGTGACATTCGACAACATGGCCCGCGCGATTGAGGCCTATGAGGCGACCCTGCTCACGCCCTCACCCTTTGATGCGTGGCTGAACGGCAATGATGATGCCCTGACCTCAGAGCAGAAGAAGGGCCTTGCGCTGTTCATCGACAAGGGCTGCACCGCCTGCCATTCCGGCGTCAATGTCGGCGGTAACGGCTATTATCCCTTTGGCCTGATCGAGAAACCCGGTGCGGAAATCCTGCCCCCTGACGACAAGGGCCGCTATGCCGTGACGGAAACGGCGGATGATGAATATGTGTTCCGCGCCGCCCCGCTGCGCAATGTGGCGCTGACCGCCCCCTATTTCCACTCCGGCAAGGTGTGGAGTCTGGAGACTGCCGTGTCCATCATGGCGGAATCACAGCTGGGCGAGAAGCTGGACGATCAGGAAGTGAAGCAGATTGTCTCCTTCCTGCATTCCCTGACGGGCAAGGCACCCACCACCACCATTCCGGTGCTGCCCCCCTCCACAGCCACGACACCGCGCCCGACCGCGGAAGTCATCAAGCAGTGAAGATGTCCTGAAATGAGAAAGGCCCCGGTGAAAACCGGGGCCTTTTGCATGAAGGGCCGCAACTGTGAAACGGCCTCAGCCGGTGGGCGGCTTACTTCAGCCCGTCCACACGCCCGATAAAGGGCAACTGGCGGAAAGCATGGGCGATGTCCATGCCATATCCCACCACAAAGACATCCGGGCAGGTGAAGCCGACAAAATCCGCCTTGATGCTGACCGCGCGCTTGCCGGGTTTTTCCAGCAGCACACACACCAGCACGCGCCGCGCACCGCGCGCCATCAACAGGTCTTTCGCATAAGCAAGGGTGCGGCCTGATTCGAGAATATCATCGATCAGCAGCACATCGCGGCCGCGCACATCGCTTTCCACATCGCGCAGCACTTCCACATATCCGGTGGAAATCATCCCCTTCTTGTAGGACGACAGGTGCATGAACTCCACTTCCGGCACCAGACCGGAGGCATGAAGGGCGCGCAGCAGATCTGCGGCGAACATGAAGGAACCCTTCAGCACCGCCACAGCCAGAAGCTGATGCGGCGCACTGGCCGCAATCTCTGTCGCCAGACTCTGGTTGCGGGCGGCGATGCGATTCTCGTCATAGAGAACAGTGATATTGGGAAGAGACATGTTTCCTCACAGCGGGGGTGTGAGAATGGACCGGAAATGGCCCTGCCGTCCAGAGGTTCGGATAAAGCTGTCCCCGTTCAGACCTTCTTCACATCATTTTCTTGCGTGTACGGCGTTTGTGTTTATATTGGCGTCATCCCATTCAAGGGATACCTCAGAGCCATCGTAGTCGAAGGTGATGAGAGTGGGTTCCAACGGAGCCCGCTCTGTTTTCGTTTATCCGGCGTCTGCTGGACGACTCACTAGCTCCTGAGGAAGAGAATTCGCAACCCGCATGGTGGCTTCATGGCCCCAATGCATACCCGTCCCGGAGGGACATGACCGAGACCCTCGCAGTGCGCGACGAACAAAACGAGCCGCGCCTCATCACCGAATCCGGCGTGGCTGCCCGTGTGGCTGCTATCGCCGAAGGCGTGCTGGGCACGCTGGGCTACCGCCTTGTGCGGGTGAAGGTGACGAATCGCGACGGTGGCACAGTGCAAATCATGGCCGAGCGGCCGGATGGCACCATGTCCATCGACGATTGCGAGACCGCCTCGCGCGCCCTCTCACCCGTTCTGGACGTGGATGACCCGATCTCCGGTGCCTACCGGATGGAAATGTCCTCGCCCGGCATTGATCGCCCCCTCGTGCGCCGCACTGACTTTGCGCGCTGGGCCGGCCATGAGGTGAAGGTGGACATGACCATTCCGGTCAATGGCCGCAAGCGCTTCCGTGGTGAGCTTGTCGGCGTTGATGGCGATGATGCCCTCGTGCGCCGCCCTGATGCTCCGGCCGGTGAGGACCCTGTTGTGCGCCTGCCCATGGGCGATGTGCATGATGCCAAGCTGATGCTCACCGATGCCCTCATCGCTGTTGCCCTGCGCTCTGCCAAGGCCGCAGGCCGCGATCTGGACGAGGATGAAGAGGCATTCCTTGAGGACCACGACGCCAAGCAGCAGGATGTCGGAACCGAAGAGGCTCCTGCCACCTTCCGCCCTGTGCGGATTGGGCGGCCCAAGGGACAGAACAAGAAAACCGGTGGCGGCAAGAGCGGTTCCAAGGGCAAGGCGAAGTCCAACGCCAAGCGCTCGCCCCTGCTTGCCGTTTCTGACACCACAAACAGCAACGCCAGCACCCTGAAGGAGACGCACTGATGGTAACCGTCAGCGCAAACCGGCTGGAACTTCTGCAGATCGCTGATGCGGTCGCGCGGGAAAAGTCCATTGATCGTGGTATCGTGATTGCCGCCATGGAAGATGCCATCGCCAAGGCTGCGCGCTCGCGCTACGGCCTGGAGACGGATATTCACGCCGACATCAACCCGCGGACCGGCGAGCTGCGTCTGGCGCGCCATCTTCTGGTGGTTGATGAGGTGGAAAACACCGCGACCGAGATCACTCTGGACAGCGCGCGCCGCCACAACCCCGTGGCACAGGTGGGCGACACCATCTCTGACACCCTGCCGCCTTTCGATTTTGGCCGCATTGCCGCACAGAGCGCCAAGCAGGTCATCGTGCAAAAGGTGCGCGAGGCAGAGCGTGACCGTCAGTATGATGAGTTCAAGGACCGCATTGGCGAGGTCGTCAACGGCCTTGTGAAGCGTGCCGAATATGGCAATGTGGTTGTGGACCTTGGCCGTGGCGAAGGCATTTTGCGCCGCGACGAGCTTCTTCCGCGTGAAACGGTGAAGACCGGCGAGCGTGTTCGCGCCTACATCTTTGATGTGCGTCGCGAGCAGCGCGGCCCGCAGATTTTCCTCTCCCGCACACATCCCCAGTTCATGGCCAAGCTGTTCGCGCAGGAAGTGCCCGAGATCTATGACAACATCGTCGAGATCAAGGCCGTTGCCCGTGACCCCGGCTCCCGCGCCAAGATCGCTGTTATCTCGCGTGATTCCTCGGTTGATCCGGTGGGCGCATGCGTGGGTATGCGTGGTTCGCGCGTGCAGGCCGTGGTGAACGAGCTGCAGGGCGAAAAGATCGACATCATTCCGTGGAACCCCGACATCGCGACCTTCATCGTGAATGCGCTGGCTCCGGCGGAAGTGGTGAAGGTGGTTCTCGACGAGGACCGCGAGCGCATCGAAGTGGTTGTGCCGGATGCCCAGCTCTCGCTGGCCATTGGACGTCGTGGCCAGAATGTGCGTCTCGCCAGCCAGCTCACCGGCTGGCATATCGACATCATGACCGAGCAGGAAGAGAGCGAGCGGCGCCAGAAGGAATTCTCCGAGCGCAGCAAGATGTTCTCGCTGGCTCTGGATCTGGACGAGATGATTGGCCAGCTTCTGGCCTCTGAGGGCTTCACCTCGGTTGAGGAAGTGGCATATGTGCCGCTGTCAGAGCTTTCATCCATCGAAGGCTTTGACGAGGATACCGCTGGCGAGCTTCAGGCCCGCGCCCTCAAGAATCTTGCTGAAGCAGAAGCTGCTCTTGATGCCCGCCGCAAGGAACTGGGTGTTGCAGATGAACTGAAGACCCTTCCCGGTATCACTGGCCCCATGCTGGTGGCTCTGGGTGAGGATGACATCAAGAATGTCGAGGACCTTGCGGGCTGCGCCACCGACGATCTCGTCGGCTGGAAGGAGCGCAAGGATGGCGAGACCATCGAACATGCTGGCGCGCTCAGCGGCTTCGAGTTCTCGCGCCATGATGCCGAACAGCTCATCATGCAGGCACGCTTTGTTGCTGGCTGGATCGAGGCTGAGGATTTGGATCTTGGTACAGTTGGCGAAAGCGATGAGGGTGAAGATGCCGCCCCATCTGCCGACGTCTGAGATAAGGAGATGACCCCTGGTGCTCGCGAGAATGGTCGAGGAAGAGACGGACATGGGGCCGCGCAGCATTGCTGCCGCGCAAGCGCCAGTGTCACGCCTGTGCCTTGCCTCTCGCGAGGTAACGCCGGTGGACGACATGTTGCGCTTCGTGGTGGGGCCGGACGGCCAGATCGTCCCGGACCTCACCCGTAAGCTGCCCGGTCGTGGCGCATGGGTCAGCGCCACGCGCGGTGCTCTGGAAACAGCACTCAAGCGCAAGGCTTTTGCGCGCGCCTTCAAGGGCAAGGGGACTGCCGGTCCCGAACTCATCAGCCTGATTGACCAGCTTCTTGAACAAGATATCCGTGCATCCCTTTCCCTGACCAACAAGGCCGGGAAAGTTGTGACAGGCACGATGAAGGTTGAGAGTGCTCTCGCCTCCGGACAGGTGCGCGTGCTGTTGCATGCCGCCGATGCCCGTCCTGATGGCGTGAGAAAGCTCAATGCCATGGCCCGCCAGATCCACGCTGCTGGCGCCCCTGCCCCTGCCCTTGTCGATTGCCTGCCCGGAATTGATTTGGACTTGGCATTGGGGCGGTCAAATGTGGTACATGCAGCACTGCTTGTACATCCGACGACAGCGAGATTCCTCTCGCGCTGCCGGAAGCTCGCGCGCTGGCGCACCGGAACGGAAACCGACGCAAGCGAGCAGGCAAGCGCCGCGCGCAATGACCGGCTTCCCGATGATCCTGAAGACCGTGATCTGGCCCGCAGCGGCCATGAGCAGGGTTTTGGAAGCAAAATTGACCCAGACCACAGTGGTCAGGGTCACAATGGTCCAGAATTTGGCGGCCATGACCTGAACGAGAAGGGTCATGATCGCAGGTTGGATCAGAACCTGAATGCAGGTGATGATCCGGCCCGCCGAGAAAGCATTGGACAAGAGTGCAGCCGTGCGCCCGGCCGGATGCAAGGAACGGAAACGGAATGAACGATACGAAGACTCCCGGCGACAAGACGACTCCCTCCTCCACTGGCAAGACGCTGACCCTCAAGCGCCCGGTGGAACAGGGGACTGTGCGTCAAAGCTTCAGCCACGGCCGCTCCAAGCAGGTTGTGGTGGAGAAGGTGAAGCGCCGCGTCATCGCTCCTGCTGATGCTGCTCCGGCAGCGACTCCTGCACCCACATCCACGCCGGCCAAGCCTGCCGCGCCTCAGGCTGTGGTGAGTGAGGTTCAGGCAGCTCCGGCTCCGGCGGCTCCTGCACAGCCTCCTGTCGAGGCTGTGGCCAAAACCGCTCCGGTTCAGGAAGCGGCCAAGCCTGTCGAGCCTGTGAAGGCCCCCGAACCACCTCAGGCCAGCGCACCTCAGGCTGCTGCACCAGCGCCTGTCGCTGCTGAGATCAAGGCTCCACAAAAGCCGGAAACAGAAAGCAAGGCAGAACCTGCCAAGGCCGAGCCTGTGAAGGCAGAACAGCCCAAGGTTGAACCTGTCAAGGCCGAGGCCCCCAAGCCCGCAGCAGAACCTGTGCGCACCGCAGCACAGGCTCCGCGGACGCAGGAACAGGCTCCGCGCGGGAACCGTCCCCAGGAAGGTGGCGGTCATAATCGCACGGGTGGGGCGCAATCCCAGAACCGTCCGGGTTCCGGGCCACAGCGCGCCGGTGGTGCAGCTGGTGGTGCGGGTCGCCCCGGCCAGCCGCAGCGCCCCGGCAGCCAGCAGGATCGCCGCACTGGCGGCCCCGGTGGTGCAGGTGGCCGCCCCGGCCAGCGTCAGGGTGGTTCCGGTGTGGTTCTGCGCACGCTGACTGAAGAAGAGCGCAATGCCCGCGCCTCTGCTCTGGCTGACGCCCGCGTCCGTGCTGTTGAAGAGCAGCGCATGGCGGAAGAGCGCCGTGTGGCCGAGGAAGAGGCCCGTCGTCGCGCCGAGCGTGAGCGGATTGAGCGTGCAGAACGCGAAGCCGCCGAAGCTCGCAAGCGCGAGGAAGACGAGCGCCGCGCCCAGGAAGAAGAGAACAAGCGCCGGGCAGAGCAGGAAGCCCGCAAGCGGCTTGGCTCTGATGAGGCCAAGATCGAATCGGCCCCTGCCAACCGCACAAGCACGGCCAGCCCGCGCCCGGCTGGCACGGCAAGCCGTACCGCTGCCGAGAGCGAGGAAGAGCGTCGCGCACCGCGTCGTGGCCCTGGCGCACGTCCTGCTGTTCCTGTGAAGGCACCGCGTGCACCGGCTGGCCCTGAAAAGCAGCGCGGTCGCCTCACTGTCGTGAAGGCGCTTTCCGGAGATGATGAGCGCCAGCGTTCGGTGGCCTCGTTCCGTCGCCGCACCCAGCGCATGAGTGGCAAGGGCAACCATCAGGAGCAGAAGGAAAAGATCGCCCGTGAGGTGATCCTGCCCGAGACCATCACCATTCAGGAACTCGCCAACCGCATGTCGGAGCGGGGCGTGGATGTGATCCGCCTGCTGATGAAGCAGGGGCAAATGCTCAAGATCACCGATGTGATCGACGCCGATACGGCCGAGCTGATCGCTACCGACATGGGGCACACCGTGCATCGCGTTTCGGAATCGGACGTGGAAGATGGTCTGTTCGATGTGCCGGATGCGCCGGAAACCCTGAAAGACCGTCCGCCGGTCGTCACCATCATGGGTCACGTCGATCACGGCAAGACCTCACTGCTGGATGCCCTGCGTGAAGCGAATGTGGTTTCAGGTGAAGCCGGTGGCATCACCCAGCATATCGGCGCCTATCAGGTGACCTCGCCGCTCGGTGGCAAGATCACCTTCATTGATACGCCCGGCCATGCCGCCTTCACCGCCATGCGTGCGCGTGGTGCAAAGGTGACGGACATCGTGGTTCTGGTAGTGGCTGCCGATGACGGCGTGATGCCGCAGACAGTGGAAGCCATCAACCATGCCCGCGCGGCTGGTGCGCCGGTCATTGTTGCCATCAACAAGATCGACAAGCCGGAAGCCAAGCCCGAGCGCGTGCGCACCGAACTGCTCCAGCATCAGGTGCAGGTGGAAAGCCTTGGCGGTGAAACGCTTGAGGTGGAAATCTCCGCCAAGAAGCGCCTGAATCTGGACAAGCTGCTGGAAGCCATCTCGCTTCAGGCGGAAATGCTGGATCTGGAAGCCAACCCGGATCGCGCCGCAGAAGGCACCGTGGTGGAAGCCAAGCTGGATCGTGGTCGCGGCCCTGTCGCAACCGTTCTCATCCAGCGCGGCACGCTGCATGTGTCCGACATCGTGGTGGCTGGTGCCGAGTGGGGCCGCGTGCGCGCCCTCATCACTGATACCGGTGCGAACACTGCTGTAGCGGGTCCCTCCATGCCGGTCGAGGTGCTCGGTTTCAATGGCACGCCTGAGGCGGGTGACCGTCTGGCCGTTGTTGAAAATGAAGCCCGTGCCCGTGAAATCACCGATTATCGCCAGCGCCAGAAGCGTGAGAAGGCAGCGGCCCGTTCCGCCACCATCCGCGGCTCCCTGGAGCAGATGATGAACCAGGTGAAGACCTCCAGTGGTCGCAAGGAATTCCCGCTCATCATCAAGGGTGACGTGCAGGGTTCGGTAGAAGCCATCATCGGCGCGCTGGAAAAGCTGGGGAACGAAGAGGTTCAGGCCCGCGTCATCCACTCCGGCGCTGGCGGCATCAACGAGAGCGACGTGACGCTGGCGGAAACTTCCGGCGCGGCCATCATCGCCTTCAACGTGCGTGCCAACAAGGAAGCCCGTGATGCGGCCGACCGTGCCGGCATCGAGATCCGCTACTACAACATCATCTACGATCTGGTGGATGACGTGAAGCAGGCGATGAGCGGCCTTCTGGCACCCATCACCCGCGAGACCATGCTGGGCAATGCCTCCATCCGCCAGATCTTCGCCGTGTCGAAGATCGGCAAGGTGGCCGGCTGCCTTGTCACCGATGGTGTGGTGGAACGCGGCCAGCACGTCCGCCTCATCCGCGACAATGTGGTGATTCACGAGGGCAAGCTCTCCACGCTCAACCGCTTCAAGGATGCGGTCAACACCGTCCATTCCGGTCAGGAGTGCGGTATGTCCTTCGAGAATTATCAGGACATGCGCGAGGGCGATGTGATCGAATGCTACCGTGTGGAGACCGTTCAGCGCTCCCTGTGATGCGCTGAACACGTCCCGCGGATTCGCGAAAAGTGACATACCGGGCGGGTGCCCATGCCCCGCCCGGTATTTCTTTCCCAAACCCGATTTTCGGGCCTGCATTCCGCCGCTTTACGCAGCCAGAATGCCACACACATGTTTCAACCGGAGCTGAGCGGTCCAAACCCGCCTCCCCTCCCTGTTCAGAAAGATGATGCCGTTTTCGGTATCCAAGAGGCTTAAGATCAATGAAACCCCAGGCCCGTACAGGCAGCGGCCCCTCGCAGCGCATGTTGCGTGTTGGCGAACTGGTGCGCCACGCCCTTGCCGATGCACTTTCGCGCGGCGACCATATCGACCCCGTTCTTTCCGGCCACATCATCACCGTGCCGGAAGTGCGCATGTCGCCGGATCTGAAGATCGCCACCTGCTATGTCATGCCGCTGGGTGGTGGCGATATCAGCCCGGTGCTCAAGGCGCTGGAAGCCAATAAGGGCCCCCTGCGCCATGAGGTTGCCCGGCGTGTGGAACTGAAATCCGTACCCGAGCTGCGTTTCCGCAAGGATACCTCATTTGATGAGGGTGCCCGCATGGATGCCCTGCTGCGCTCGCCACAGGTGGTGCGTGACCTTGCTGCCGATGATGAAGAGACACAACCCGAATGACCAACGGTTCATCTGCCCCCCACGTGTCCGCCCCTGAGACCGCTGCATCTGAACCCGCTTCAGGTGAGGCCCCCCGCACAGGCGGCAAGCCCCGCCGCCAGCAGAACGCCCAGCCCCGCGCGCCGCGTCGCGATCTGGATGGCTGGATTCTGCTCGACAAGCCGGTTGGCATCACCTCCACGCAGGCTGTGGGAGCAGCGAAGCGCCTGTTCAGCGCCAAGAAGGCGGGACATGCCGGCACTCTGGACCCACTGGCTTCCGGCTGCCTGCCCATCGCCTTTGGCGAGGCCACCAAAACCGTTCCCTATGTGATGGATGGCCGCAAGACCTATCGCTTCACCGTACGCTTCGGCATTGAAACCGATACGGATGATGCCGAGGGCAAGCCGGTAGAAACATCGGACACGCGCCCTGCGGATGAGGAAATTCTGGCCGCCCTGCCCGCTTTTGTGGGTGAGGTGATGCAGGTTCCACCCGCCTACTCCGCCCTCAAGATTGCCGGTGAGCGCGCCTATGATCTGGCCCGCGATGGCGAGACCGTGGTGCTGGAAGCCCGCCCCGTCACCATCTACAGCCTTGTGATGGTGGAACGGCCGGATGTAGACCACGCCGTGCTGGAAGCGGAATGCGGCAAGGGCACCTATGTGCGTGCCATTGCGCGTGATCTTGGCCGGATGCTGGGTGCGCGTGGACATGTGGCAACCCTGCGCCGCACCAGTGTCGGCCCCTTCCTCGAAGAGGATCTGGTGCCGCTGGATGAGCTGCGCGAGCGGGCCGAAACCGGCGAAGAGGCTCTGATGGAGGTTCTTGAACCGGTGGATTGCGCGCTGGAAGAACTGCCGCACCTCTCCATTTCCCCGCAGGATGCCCACCGCATGCGCTGCGGCCAGAGTGTGATTCTGCGTGGCCGCGATGCGCCCATCGTGGAAGGTCATGCGGCCGTATTCTGCCAGGAAAGCCTCATTGCCATTGGCGATGTGGAAGGTGGCGAGATTTTCCCCCACCGCGTCTTCAACTGGGCACGGCGCGCCCCTCCCCCGCCGCGCGGCCTCAGGCCCGCCCGCAAGGATGGGCAGGACTGAACCGCAAGAGCCGCAGATGAACCGGCATAGTCCTAATATTCCGCTGGTTCAAAAGGCAAAAGCCGCTATAGTTCGCGGCGCACGGGCGCGGCTTGCCGCTGCCCGAATGCTTCGACCGTGCTGGACGACATCCCGGCCCGGCCGCAAGGCGGTTTCCCATGCCACTAGCAAAAGGCAGCCGCCATTCTTGACCCTCTTTTGAAAGGATATACCGATGTCGATCACTGCCGAGCGCAAGCAAGAGCTCATCAAGGAATACGGGATCAAGGAAGCTGACACCGGCTCGCCGGAAGTGCAGGTTGCCGTTCTGACCGAGCGGATTGTGAACCTCACCGGTCACTTCAAGTCCCACCACAAGGACAACCATTCCCGTCGCGGGCTTCTCAAGCTCGTGTCGCAGCGCCGCAGCCTTCTCGACTATCTGAAGCGGAAGGATGAGGGGCGCTACAAGACCCTGATCGGCCGTCTCGGCCTGCGCCGCTGACGTGATACGGCCGGCTGCTCCGGCAGCCGGAACCGGCACATGGAACCGACCCCGCCGGCCATTCGGTGGCGGGGCCGTTTCCCGGTCTTGCATGACCACCCGCCCTGCTGGGGCAAAACTGGGCCGCACGGCCCGCAACTGACCGGGTGAGAGACGAGCGGAAGAGAGTCATGGCAGGATCGCCGGGCGCACCCCTCACCAACCCGAGGTGATGCCCGGCCTGCAATACGGCAGGCCCGCACGCATACTGATGATGCGCCCGGCCGTCTTGCTCATGGCTCATGGAGTTTCCGGCTCGTTCTCTTCGCCAGCAAGAGAAAGACAAAACGCATGTTCGAGATTCACAGCGAGACGCTGGACTGGGGTGGGCAGCCCCTTACTCTCGAGACCGGCAAGATGGCCCGCCAGGCCGACGGTTCCGTGCTCGCCACCTATGGCGACACCAAGGTTCTGGCCACTGTGGTTTCCGCCAAGGAGCCCAAGCCCGGCCAGGACTTCTTCCCCCTGACCGTGAACTATCAGGAAAAGACCTACGCAGCCGGCCGCATTCCCGGCGGTTATTTCAAGCGCGAGGGTCGTCCGTCCGAGAAGGAGACGCTGGTCTCCCGCCTCATCGACCGCCCCATCCGACCGCTGTTCCCGGCTGGCTACAAGTGCGACACGCAGGTGGTGCTCACCGTTCTGGCGCATGACCTTGAGAACGATCCCGACATCGTCGCGATGGTTGCCGCTTCCGCAGCCCTGACCCTTTCCGGCGTGCCCTTCATGGGCCCGGTGGGCGCAGCGCGCGTTGGCTTCATTGATGGCGAATATGTGCTGAACCCCACCGTTGAAGAGGTGAAGGAGAGCGATCTCGACCTCGTGGTGGCCGGTACGACCGATGCCGTTCTGATGGTGGAGTCCGAAGCCAAGGAACTGCCGGAAGAGATCATGCTCGGTGCGGTGATGTTTGGCCATCGCCATTTCCAGCCGGTGATCGAGGCCATCATCAGCCTTGCCGAGAAGGCCGCCAAGGAGCCGCGCGACTTCCAGCCGCTCGATGTCTCTGCTGTCGAGACCAAGGTGAAGGAAATCGCCGAGGCCGACCTCCGCACCGCCTACAAGATCCAGAAGAAGCAGGACCGCTACAAGGCTGTTGGCGAGGCCAAGGCCAAGGTCAAGCGCTTCTATGAAGAGCTGGCCCTGACCGGCGCTGCCGTGCCCACCGCCCAGATTGTCGGCGATGTGCTCAAGGCTCTGGAAGCCAGCATCGTGCGCTGGAACATTCTGGACGACGGCATCCGCATCGACGGCCGCGACGTGAAGACCGTGCGTCCGATCGTTTCGGAAGCCGGCATTCTGCCGCGCGCCCATGGTTCGGCCCTGTTCACCCGTGGCGAGACGCAGGCCCTTGTGGTTGCGACTCTCGGCACCGGCGAGGACGAGCAGTTCATCGACAGCCTGGAGGGCACCTACAAGGAGCACTTCCTGCTGCACTACAACTTCCCGCCCTTCTCCGTGGGCGAGACCGGCCGCATGGGTTCGCCCGGCCGCCGCGAGATCGGCCATGGCAAGCTGGCATGGCGCTCCATCCACCCGATGCTGCCGGCCAAGCACGAGTTCCCCTACACCCTGCGCGTGGTGTCGGAGATTCTCGAGTCCAACGGCTCGTCCTCCATGGCCACCGTCTGCGGCACCTCGCTGGCGCTGATGGATGCCGGCGTGCCGCTGCGTCGTCCGGTTGCGGGTATCGCCATGGGCCTCATCCTTGAGGGTGAGAAGTTCGCGGTGCTGACCGATATTCTCGGCGACGAGGATCACCTCGGCGACATGGACTTCAAGGTGGCTGGTACCGAGAACGGCATCACCTCCCTCCAGATGGACATCAAGATCGCCGGTATCACCGAGGAGATCATGAAGGTCGCCCTCGCACAGGCGAAGGATGGTCGCGCCCACATTCTGGGTGAAATGTCCAAGGCGCTCTCCACCGCCCGCGATGAACTGGGCGAGCACGCCCCGCGCATCGAGGTGCTCCAGATCCCCGTGGACAAGATCCGCGAAGTGATCGGTTCCGGCGGCAAGGTCATCCGCGAGATCGTGGAAAAGACCGGCGCGAAGGTGAACATCGAGGACGACGGCACCGTCAAGATCGCTTCCGCCAATGGCGAGAGCATCAAGGCTGCCATCAACTGGATCAAGTCCATCGTTTCCGAGCCGGAAGTGGGCCAGATCTATGAGGGCACCGTAGTGAAGGTTGTCGATTTCGGCGCCTTCGTGAACTTCTTCGGCTCCAAGGATGGCCTTGTCCACGTTTCGCAGATGGCGAAGGAACGCGTGAACAAGCCTTCTGACGTGGTGAAGGAAGGCGACAAGGTGAAGGTGAAGCTGCTGGGCTTTGATGACCGTGGCAAGACCCGCCTGTCCATGAAGGTGGTGGATCAGGCTACTGGTGAAGACCTTGAGGCCAAGGAAAAGGCCGAGCGTGAAGCTGCCAAGGCTGCTGCCCCCGAGGGTGACAGCGCAGAGTGATGCCCTTGCGGGCATGTCTCGCACGAAGCATATCTGTTGAGAGAGCGGCCTCCGGGCCGCTCTTTTCATTTCCGCATACAGCAGGCCAGAAAACCATGAAACAGCAGGACTGGAAGCCCTGGCATCCGGTGGACCTGATGCAGGCACTCACCGGCATTGGCTTACCCTGGTGTGTTGTCGGCGGCTGGGCGCTGGATCTGTGGCATGGTGTCCAGACCCGTCCACATGAAGACATTGAGTTTACGGTACTGCCGCCCCATCTACCCGCCTTCCGGCAGAAGCTGGGGCATCTTTCCATTCATGCCGTGAATGATGGCACCATCACCCCCCTGCCCCCACAGGATCGTCCGGCTCCACATATTGAACAGTTCTGGTGCCTTGACCCGGCAGAGAAGTGCTGGCGGGTGGACATGATGCTGGAACATGGCACACCGCACATATGGGTGTGCAAGCGGCACCCCGCCATTACATATCCACGAGCGCAAATGGTGCATCTCAGCGCAGAAGGTGTGCCCTATCTTGGCCCGGAAGCCGTTCTGCTGATGAAGGCGAAATATGTGCGCCCGAAGGATGAGCACGATTTTGCAATGGCCCTGCCAAAGCTGAGGACTGCCGAGCGTGAGCGGCTCAAGACATGGCTTGCCCTCGTACATCCCGGCCATGTGTGGGCTGCAGCACTTTAGGACCTGAAGGGTTTATGGACGCGCCCCATGCGCGAGCAGCAGCTCAACCAAGGGCTCATCCTCTGCCTCGCCTGCAATGGAAAGAGCGGTTTCGCCCTTGTGGCCCACGGCATTTGCATCCGCGCCACAGGCGAGCAGCGCGGCAACCACATCACTGCCATTTTGCTGTTCACCAGCCTGTAGCAGCAAGGGGGTCAGGCCCCGGATATCGCGCGCCTCAAGATCAGCACCATGTCGCACCAGAAGCGCAATGGCTTCCGGCTCGGTGATGATGTGCAGAAGAGTGATGCCTTCATCATTCTGCGCATTGATATCCGCCCCATGGCGCAGCAGCAGGTGAAGGATCTCGACCTCAAAATACATGTCCATCAGATGAACGGGCTGGAAGCGATATTCATCCAGTGATGCGGCCAAAGACGGATGCGCAGCAAGAAGGGCCCTCACCTGCTCCACGTCCCCCATATGTACGGCATCATGAAACGCGCGTATGGGCTCTTCATCCATGGTAGCCGCGGTGGCAGAGGGATCGGAAAAAACCGCGCGCAGGCGATCGAAAAAGTTTTTCATATCGGGAGCCTCCGAGAGGAGACGCAGAAGAAGCGCTCAAAAGGCCCTTCACGCCACCATGCAGGTTGCGTCCGCTAGAACAAATCGACGCATCAGGCGAAAGCGCGTCTGCGGAGCATGCTGCACAAACAAGGCGACATCCTGCACCCTCACAGGCGCACATGCACTGCTGCGGGCATAAGCCTCTGCCAAGGCGTGGCACAGCTGTGCGCTTTCATCCGCATCCATGGCCCCGGTCAGGGTCATGTGAAAGCGGAACTCCTCCAGTACAAAGGGGTAGCCATGGGCTTCCAGCAGCACGCGTTGGCGTGGCGTCAGCTGATGCACATTGCGGCGGGCACGGTCAGCATCACTCAGGGGTGCGCGAAACCGGTCGAGATCCAGAACAGCACGGCGGGCAAGGGCGTTCATGTCCGGCACAGGCGCTGAAGGCACAAGCGCAAAAAAACTGCCGAGCGCGCGCAACTCCAGAGCCGGCAATTCAAAAGGCTGGCATGAATTGGCGAAGGCCGTGACAGCCGCCACCAGAGCTGCCTCATCATACTCCGGCGCAAGATGGAACGGCGCTTTCAAGGTGCCATGAAAACCATAACCGGCTGGCTTGCGCCGCATCTCCTGCCAAAGGCCCGGCTCCAGACCCGGCAATGCCAAAGGCGGCGTATCTGCACCACATTCAGCATCATAACCCAGAACATCACAGCCAAAGCGCCACAGGGCACTTTCTGCCGGAGGCGCATAATACAGCGCATAACGCGGGATACTGGCTCCCTGCCCTGCCCCGCCAGCGGCAAGCAGGGCAAGGTTATTCTTCATAGTGTCAAAACCCATGCAGCCTCAGCCCTGAAGGAAGGGGTTCTGTGCGCGCTCGTCGCCAATGCTGGTCAGCGGGCCATGACCCGGCAGGCAGACCATGGAATCGCCCAGCGGCAGCAGCTTGGAGCGGATGCCCTCCAGAAGCTGCTTAGAGTTGCCATAAGGGAAATCCGTGCGCCCCACGGAGCCACGGAACAGCGTATCACCCACCAGCGCAAGATTGGCGGGCTTGTAGACATAAACCAGATGACCCGGCGTGTGGCCCGGCACATGCAGAATGTCCAGTTCCAGCTCGCCCACACGCACGGTCTCACCCTCGGCCAGATAAAGATCCGGCTTCACCGGGCGCGCGCCTTCCACGCCATAGGCGGCCCAGTCCTTGTCCAGCTTGTCCATCAGGAACTGGTCGGCCTCGGTCGGGCCTTCCACCGGCACGCCATAATGCTCGGCCAACTCGGCCGCCGCGCCCGCATGATCCAGATGGCCGTGGGTGAGAAGGATTTTTTCCACCTTCGCGCCGGTTTCAGCCACGGCCGCGCGGATACGGTCCGCATCTCCGCCGGGGTCCACAATGGCGGCCTGCATGGTTCTGGTGCACCACAAAATGGAGCAGTTCTGCTGGAAGGGCGTCACCGGGATAATGGCGATCTGAAGCGGTTGCATGCACTCTCCATTTTCCGGCGGCTCCGGGCCCCGGTTTATCATTCGTCATCGCCATGGGCATTGCGGATGCGGCGCACCACGCCCCACACGCCCAGCACGACTACCGGCACCAAGGCTGCGGAAACAAGCCCCGCATTGAGATGAAGCCCCAGCGTCTGGTTCACGCCCGCCTCATACATCCCCTTGATGAGATAGTGGATGAGGCTCACCACATAGTAGGAAATGGCCGCAACCGAAAGCCCCTCCACCGTGCGCTGCAAACGCAACTGCATGCGGGTGCGCTCGTTCATGGAAGTGAGAAGGTCTCGGTTCTGCTGTTCCAGCTCCACATTCACACGCGTGCGCAGCAGGTCTGCGGCATTGGCCAGCTTGCGGGAAATCTTGTCCTGCCGCTCTTCCACGGAAATGCAGGTGCGCATGGCCGGGGCAATACGGCGGTTGAGAAACTGCTGCCATGTGGGCCAGCCCGGCAACTGCACCTCGCGGATGGTGGCAAGGCGCAGTTCCACAATTTCCATATAGGCCCGGCTTGCGCCGAAGCGGAACAGGCTGCCCGCGCTGTCTGCCTCCAGTTCCGCGGCAAGGGCCACCAGTTCATCCAGCAGGCGGTGGTTGTCACTCAGGCCAGCCGTGCGCGTCATGGCGCTGGCAGCCTCATTCAGCCGTGCCTCAATGCGCGCAATGGCGGGGGCAAGGCGCTGGGCTTCCGGCAGGCCCAGAAGCGCGAGGGTGCGGTAGGTCTCGATTTCAAGCAGGCGCTGCACCAGAGCGCCGGCAGATTCCGCACTCAGGCCACGGTCTCTCACCAGCACCCGCACATAGCCGGAAGGGTCTGCGCGGAAATCCGTCGCGATTTCGGCCAGCCCGTCACTCACATCGGCGCGGGCAAGGCTGGCGGGATCAAACACCCGGTCCAGCATGAAATCCTCGGTATTATCCGGCAATAGATGCAGGTCTACGGCCACCAGCAGGGGGCCGGGCTGCGTCACCTCGGCAAAGGGGCCGGCAAGGCTGGCGGCAGTTGGCTGGAAGGGCAGCGCCCCCGGCTGCAATGGGGCGCAGGGCAGATCCCACGTATAGGTGCAGAATTCCGCGTGGCTTTCCCAGCGCAGGCTGGCCCCACCAAACGTCACATAATGATGGCGAGCCCCCGGTGCGGGCACTGGTACACCCCGGGCCTGACACAGCCGTGTCAGCGC
The DNA here is from genome assembly GCA_034676585.1 of Xanthobacter sp. GTDB lineage: Bacteria > Pseudomonadota > Alphaproteobacteria > Rhizobiales > Xanthobacteraceae > Xanthobacter. Next base: position 484,144 of record JAUCBY010000002.1, read on the forward strand.
TTCCCGGTCCTTCTGCACGCCAGCCCCATCCAGCAGGAAGGCCACATGCAACACCCGGCGCGGTGTTTCCATCGGCACGAAGGGACGTGCATGCAGTTCCCGCAGCACGGCAGCGCGCAGCGGGTGCGCATGCAAGGCACGCTCCTCGCCGATCAACAAATCTCCCTCACCACGCTGTCCACTCTCGCCCGCCATCACCATCTCCCTGTCACTTCAGGAGAGGGGCATGGCAACGCGGGGGAATCAAGCGGCTTTCAAGCATATTTCATTGCGGAAAATTTCCGGCACAGTGGAAATCACCACCTGCCACCCCTCATGCAGAGGGCAACTCCGCACAAGCTCTGGTCCCGGTGCAGGGGGATGAGACCGTTTGCGCCTGTGAGTTCTGCCCCATGTAGTTGCGGTAGCGCCAGACCCGGTACGGAAAGTGAGTCAGACTTCTGAGTCAGACTTGGCAGTTGTCACCTTGCCGGCATGTTGCCAGCGCCAGCCTCCCGAACAGCCAGAACATACCGGGCCGCACCAGAGATCAGCGTATCAAGCGCAGATGCCCATGGTCTGAACCGGGTGATGCCTCAGGTTTCCCGGCCTTCCACGCTCACACTCAGCTCGCGCTCCATCGTCCGGGCGCTTTCAAACTTGGGGTTCACCACCAGAGCCTTGCGCATGGCCTCCAGTGCCAGCTTGTCCTCGCCCATATCCTTTAAAATCAGGGCTAGCGCATAGAGCATGGTGAAGTGACGAGGTTCACGCGCCAGCACTTCTCGAATATCGGCAAGGGCCGCGCCGAAATCATCGCGCAGATAATGCAGGGTCGCGCGGCGTGCGCGAAGGCCCAGACCATCCGGCTCAATATCAACCGCCTGATCCAGCAGGTTCAGAGCCAGTTCATGCTGCTTGGCATGCAGCGCTGCCGTGGCACGGGACATCAGCAAATCTATGGCCGGGCTGCCGGTTTGTGCAAACAGCAGATCCAGACGATCACCGATCATCTGCGCGCTTTCCGCATCCGGTGCCAGTTGAAGCGCCGCAAACAGCGCTTCCAGCCGACCGCGAGAATCTATCTGCGGCACCGGATGAGGCTCATCAGCCTTGGCACTTGAGGCCCCCCTGTCAGCATCCGGGGCAATAGGGCGTGACAACCGCAACTCCGGGGCGCGGCTACCCGGCCGGGCATCCTCGCGCTCCTGCATATCCTGCTCCAGCTCTCCCTCTCCCGCCTCATCCGGCCCGGTAAAACCGCACAACAGCACAGCCAGTGCGACGCCGCCCGTGACACGGGCGAGCATGGCCTTGCGGGACAGAAAAAACGCGGACAAGGAATACGGACGCATCCTGCAGGCTCCGGCTTTTTGGGGGCCAGACAAACGAAAGGGCGGAGGCGCAACATTCATGAAGAGAATGTCGGACCTTCCGCCCAGTTCGTCAACTACCTTGACCCTGAACCACCCTCATCAACCTGCTTGCAGGCGGGTGGCAGGGCAATCAGCCCTGACGCACCTTGTAGCGCTTCTGGGTCTTGTTGATGATGAAGACGCGGCCTTTGCGACGCACCAGACGGTTGTCACGGTGGCGGGTGAGGAGCGCCTTCAGGGAATTACGGATCTTCATGACAATTGACCTTCGGCCGACCGCGGCGCGCATGCCGCGCGGCTCGTCGACACTGTTGTGTTGAATCTGGCTCGGGTGATAAGGGGCCGCAGCCGTCATGTCAATGGATTCGCCCATTCATCTCGTTGTCATGGCTTCTGCCGGCGGACACCCCAGCGCGAGCGCAGATAATCCGCTGCAAAAGGTACGATGGCCGGCACCAGATCCTGCTCATCACGGACCACCAGAACATCACTGAACTCCGGCAGGGCCTCCCGTCCAAGAAAGGCACGGATACGCAGCGCCAACTCATGCGCCGGCTCCGGAAAAACCAGCCGCCGGAGCAAGGCAAGGCGAGGACCATCATAAACGGCTGTGAAACCAAGGTCTTGCGCAACATCTTCGGAGTGCAGGCCGGTTTCCTCGGCCAGTTCCCGCACACATGAGGCCACAAGATCCACCCGCCCATCGCAGGTCACATCCGACAGGTCCGGCGTGCCGCCGGGAAAATAAATCCGCCCGCCAACAGCTGTATGCGGTGCCATGATGCCCAGCACAAAACCGCCATCAGAGCCTTCCAGCACATTCAGCGCAAAGGCATTTCGCAGCCCCATATTGGGCCAGCCCTGCGCCTGCCACCACAGAAAAGATGCAAAATCTGTCTGGCGAAAGGCGCCGCGCAGCAGCCCGTTTTCCAGTTTCGAGCGCCGAAGAAGCAGAATCGCCCCATTCCACAGATGTGGATTCGCCGCGACCCGCTCCGCAAAACAGGCTTCAATTTCAGCACGGTGCGGCTCCAGCTCCGGCCACCCACCTGCCTCCAGAACCATATCCAGAGCATGGACCGGCACAATGCGCCGGTCCTCCTGCTCATCCCAGGCTGGGGCTGCGCTCACGCCTTGGCCTTGTCGAGGGTCGGATAGTCCACATATCCCTTGGCACCGCCGCCATAGAGCGTGCCGCGATCCAGCTCATTCAGGGGCGCATCAAGGCGCAAGCGCTCCACCAGATCCGGGTTGGAGATGAAAGGCCGGCCAAAAGCCACCAGATCCGCCTTGCCCTCGGCAATCGTGCTGCTGGCGAGAGCCTTGTCGTAGCCATTATTCACCATCCAAGGGCCGGTGAAACGGTGCCTCAGTTCATCGAAGGAAAAGTCCGGCGCAATATCGCGCGGGCCACCTGTTGCGCCCTCCACCACATGCACATAGAGCGGGTGGCGCTTTTCCAGCTCTTCAAGCACATGGTTGAACAGGGCCTGCGGGTTGCTCTCGCTGATGCCATTGGCCGGGGAAACAGGGGACAGGCGCAGGGCTGTACGTTCTGCACCAATCTCGGCAATCACCGCATCCATCACCTCCAGCAGGAAGCGCGTGCGGTTCACGATGGAGCCGCCATAAGCATCCGTGCGGCTGTTGGCACCGTCCTTCAAAAACTGCTCGATGAGATAGCCATTGGCAGCGTGGACCTCCACACCATCAAAGCCCGCCTTCACCGCATTGGCCGCAGCCTTGCGATAATCAGCAATGATTCCGGCAATCTCGCCAATCTCCAGCGCGCGCGGCGTGGAGACATCCTCAAAGCTGTTGTTCACATAGGTTTTGGCTTCGGCACGAAGAGCCGATGGCGCAACAGGCGCACCACCGCCCGGCTGAAGCGAACTGTGCGAAATACGGCCCACATGCCAGAGCTGGATCACAATATGCCCACCGGCAGCATGCACCGCATCCGTCACCCTGCGCCATGCCGCAACCTGCGCGTCACTCCAGATACCGGGAGTATCCTGATAGCCCTGCCCCTGCTGGGAGATGGGCGATGCCTCGGTGATGAGAAGGCCGGCGCTGGCACGCTGGGCATAATATTCCACCGCCAGCGCGGATGGCACATTGTTGGCATCCGCCCGGTTGCGGGTCAGCGGAGCCATGACGATACGGTTCGTCAGCGCCATGGAACCCAGACGGTAGCTGTCAAACAAAGAGGGCACGGTCATGCGGAAATCTCGCTTCGTCCCGGTGTCAGGATATTGCCTGTCCGGTCATGGAGAGGGGTGTGCAATCCGCAGCGCAGGTCGCCTGCTGCCTGAATGAGAGCAGGATGGTCAGGTATCCTTGCGGAGGCGGAGCGGTGCATCGCCGAAAGGATACGCCCTTCATGTGACAAAGCAAAATGCCGGAGCTTCTGGAGCCACCGCATTTTTTCACATGAGCCATGCATCCATTTTGCGCGGCAACAGGCCCGGCTCAGATATGAAGCACGCCTTCCGTCACGATAATGGCATGCCCCCCAACCGTGACCGAGCCTTCCACCAATGCGCCATCCCGCACGCTGAAGCCCAGCTCCATCCGGCTTGGCCGACCCATTTCCACGCCCTGATCAATCCGCACCTTGTGGTGGCCATCCACCCGGTTTTCGGCATCCAGCAGCAGGGCGGGAAACGCCGCAGCGGCAGAGCCTGTGGCCGGATCTTCCATAATGCCAAGGCCGGGCGAGAACATGCGGGCGCGGTAATCCGCATCGCCCTCCTCATCCAGCGTATAGACATAAACGGTCTCGCCAAAGGCGCCGAGCGTCGCGAGGGAGGCGGACTCATCCGGGCGGGCGCGGGCCAGCGCGGTCAGGTTTGCAACCGGCACGCAGAGAAGGGACAGGCCCGCCGTGGCCACAACCGGGCGATGGGCATCAAAGCCAATATCCTCAGGCTGAAGATTGAGCGCCTGCGCGCAAGCCTCGCGTGAAATATCCACGGTGCCCAGTTCACAGCGGCGCGGTGCCGTGAAGACCGCATGGCCACGTCGCGGGTGCTCCTCCTGCAAGGTCACCTCACAGGAAACCGGGCCGATCACTTCCTCCAGCACCATTTTCCCGCCCTTGCGCTGGGCCTCCATGGCCAACAGCACCGCCGTGCCCACAGTGGGGTGGCCGGCGAACTGCATTTCATGGGCAATGGTGAAAATACGCAGGCGCGCGCGCCGCTCTGGCTGCTTCGGCGGAAACACAAAAACGGTCTCGGAGAGATTGAACTCGCGGGCAATTTGCTGCATCGCGGCCTCATCCAGCCCCTCGGCATCCAGAACCACAGCCAGCGGATTGCCCCCAAAGGCCCGTTGGGTAAACACATCCAGCGTCACAAAGCGGCGCGGCATGGCGCTCTCCTTCAAGGATGAGAGGAAGCCGCATCCGGGCAAGAGCCACCCGAACACAAAAGGCAGAGCCGCAGGCTGCCTTAAATTGCGACGGGCGTGAAGACCCGTGAGGGATTCACAAACTCCTCCTGCGCCTCCACCAACAGCAATTCGCGCGAGTGTGCCTTTTCGGTACGCTCCAGCAGGCCAAAAATGGAAGACACGGCCGCCCCCAGCGCCGCAGATGAACTGCCGGTGCGCCGCCAGTGGAAAAAGAACAGGGCTGCAATCGCATCCCCTGCGCCATTTGGCACCACATTCAGGCGCGGCGTGCGCACCAGAAAGCGCCCCTCCGGCCCAGAGGCGAGCAGATCAATATAGCCCTCCGGCGTTTCATGCGTATGCAGGCTGGTGACGAGAATTTCCGCCGGCCCCCGCTGATGCAGCACATCACAGGCGCGCAGCGCATCGGCCATGCTCTCCACCTTGTGGTCCGCCAGATATTCCAGCTCGAACTGGTTGGGGGTGATGACATCGGCCTGAGGCACGGCCAGATCACGCATGAATTCCGGGATGCCCGGCCGCACGAACACACCGCGCCCGACATCGCCAATCACCGGATCACAACAATAGGCCGCATCGGGGTTTTCTGCCCGCACCCGCGCCACGGCGGCCAGAATCGCCTCACCAATATCGGCAGATCCCATATAGCCGGAAAGCACGCCATCACAGCGCCCCAGCACGCCCCGCTCGGCAATGCCCTCAACCAGATCACCGATAATATCCGCCTCGAACACCTGCCCATGCCATGCACCGTAGCCGGTGTGGTTCGAGAACTGCACGGTATGAATCGGCCACACCTCCACCCCAAGACGCTGGAGCGGAAACACTGCAGCAGCATTGCCCACATGCCCATATGCAACATGGGACTGGATGGAGAGAATGTTCATGCGGCGTGTCATGATGAAAAATCCGGCCCGCTCTTCTGCATCGTGCAGCAGAATATTCCGCCGCCTCATGCTTCGGGTATGCCCGCACCTGAAGGCCGGATGCAAACACAAATGCAGGCGCTGCCTGCGTTAAATGATGTCAGCCCCCGCCCTGCATAGGATGCGGACCCGCCCTTGCAAGGGTGTGTCTTTTAAGAGTGGCAGAAAATATCGCCCCGTATCCTGCACTGCAAAACTATATTTCTGCCCGAATAACCACAAGATACGGTTTTCCTTCACCCGAACAGCGCCGGAATGCTGCGATGCAGGAGATAAACCAGCGGCAATGCAGCATCTTTTTGCTCTTTTCATCGGAAGAACTTCAGCTATCATCACTATCAATGATCGATAGCGAGAGGTGCACCGTAATGGCGGAGTATCTGCTCACCATCGTCCAGTTTTGTGCAGCCTTCGGTTTCGTTGGCGCAGTTTTACTGGGGCTGGTTTGAGTTTCAGCTTCGCCTGCACCGGCCCGTCATGTGGATGACCGCGGCCCTTCGATCAGCACGACGCCGGAGCGTTCCCACGCTCCGGCGTCGTCTGTTTTCAGACCCCTAAACAGCACTCAGCCCACAAAAAAGCCGGCCAGGTTGCCCCAGCCGGCCATGTTCAACAGATGCGGACCATTCAGCTCATGAAGATACCCATGATGCCGGAATAGACGCCCAGACCGCACATCAGCACAGACACCACAATCACCACCCACATATAGGTGCCCTTGAGACGGTACTTCTCCGGCAAGGCCTTCATGGACAGAACCACAAGGAAGCCGAGAACGATGGGCAGCAGCAGGGCATTGATAACCTGAACAAAGATGTTCACATCAATCAGGTTGACGCCCGAGAGCACGACAGACGCGCCGATGGCCAGCACCAGCACATACACCACATAGAACCAGGGTGCGGTCTTCAGGCCATCACCCAGGCTGCGGCGATAGCCGGTGACTTCACCAAGACCCCAGGCTGCCGTGAGGCTCACCACGATGGCAGCCACAAGTGCTGCACCCACCATGCCAAGCGAGAACAGGATGCGGCCAGCCGTTTCACCCAGATGCGGCGTGATGGCGTCCGAGATCTGCTCCACGGTGTTCAGGTCCACGCCACCTTCATTGTTGGCCCACAGGGTCGCGGCGGTCGTCACCAGCATGGCGATCATGACCAGCTGCGTCACCACGGAGCCGATGGCCGTATCCCAGCGGGAATCTTCCATGTCCTTGATCTTCAGACCCTTATCCACCACGGCGGACTGCTGGTAGAAGATCATCCACGGCATGACCACGGCACCGATATTGGCCGCCACAAGGAACATGTAGTTGGGGTTGGAAATGGGGAAGCTGGCCAGACCTTCAGCCACCTGCTGCGGGTCCGGACTGGACATGAACATGGTGACAAGGAACACCAGCTCGAACAGGCCCACCGCGATGGCAATATGCTCCACCCGGCGATAGGAGCCGGTCACGGCCACCAGAATAAGAAACACCGCCATGGCGCCACAGGAAACCCATGCGGGAATACCCCACATCAGCCCCACGCCGGCGATACCGCTCATTTCACACACAATCGCGCCCACACAGGCGATCAGCAGTGTGGAAACGGAAAGATAGGCCCAGCCTCGCCCGAAATGATGCTCGATCAGCTCGCCATGGCCCTTGCCGGTGACGACGCCGAGACGAATGGTGAGTTCCTGCACCATATATACAATAGGAATGAGAATGATCTGTGCAGAGAGCAGAGTATAGCCCCACTGCGCGCCACTCTGCGCGGCTGTGATCAGGCTTCCGGCGTCCGTATCCGCCAGCATGACCACGAGACCGGGGCCCATCACGGCAAGATAGGCAAGGAACGCATTGCGTTTTACTGGAGCAATTCCAGATGATCCTTGTGAATTAGGTGAATCTGGTCTCTCTGCCATGATAGCATCCCCCTATTTTCTTGCCGCTCAAAAGTACGGGCAAGATAACATCCCGGATGCAGGTTATAGCCATCTCCCAATTCTATGCAATATCAGTATTTTAGAGCTATTACAAGAAAAGAAAACAGAACTACACGAAAGTCTAAAAGAGGCCAAGCTGTACTCTGTCCGTAATAAACATCCGCCCATCAACTACAGCGCAGGCGTAACAGTAAGCGCCGCCGCCATCTGCGAGGGTCAATCCGGGCTTAATGAAATCGGGAAATCAGGGAAGAAGTACAGCACCAAAGAGCCAAGACCCCAACTCCTGTGCGCTCAACATGTCGCAGGCATGGACTGGGGGCTGCAGATCAGGCCCTGATCTGTTTCACTGCACTTCTGCACATCAAAAAACAGGGCGGGCCGACCATGCCGACACCGCCCGATATTTTTACAGAAAAACCGGCGCACCGGGATGAACGACAGCAAACCCTGTCGCCACCACCCACCGCGCAGGTGAGCGCCAGCTTACTGGCGGTAGTGCTGAATACGCGTTGTACGCAGGCCGGGCAGGCCATGACGGTCAATGGAGGCCTGCCAGGACAGGAACTCGTCCACCGTCAGGGTATAACGTCGGCATGCTTCATCCAGCGAAAGCAGCCCCCCACGCACGGCAGCCACCACTTCCGCCTTGCGACGGATGACCCATCGCCGTGTATCTGGAGGCGGCAGGTCAGCAATGGTGAGCGGGCCACCATCTGGGCCGATCACATATTTCACCCTCGGCCGGCAGGCATCGGTCATCTCTACGCCACCTGTTGACTACTCATTCACAGGCACAAAATGACCCAAGGCCATGAACATTTTGCTAATGAAAACAATAAGCTGGATGTTTACCTCTATTAATGGAAGGTGAATTAAACCTTTTATTTTGGTAAACACAAAATATGAATTCAAACTCAAATGGCATATACTTATAAATATAAGATATAAAACCGGATATATGCGGATTTGTAATGATGCATACAGCACCAATACAATCCACGGCATCAGAATTAAATCTTTAACTTGTGCATGAATGGTATGTATCGCAGGAAGGCAGCTTGCAGGTGCGCCTGAAAGTCTCTCCATCACCGCCGCTGGTAAAACAATGATGCTGAATGCGCGAGTTCGGGCCAGCAAAAAGAAAAGGCCCGGAACATGCTTCAGCACATGTCCGGGCCTCTTTTTCTGTCAGATCAGGCCCTTAGAGGCCCTCTCACCCCGCAAAGCTTAACCTTCGATACGGTCAAAATCCGCAATGCCACGGGTGGCGGCACGAATTTCATCCAGCAGCTTCAGCCGGTTCTCGCGCAGTTCAGCTTCAGGTGCATTCACCGTCACCGCCTCGAAGAAGGAATCCACCGGCGCACGCAGGTCCGCCAGTGCGCGCATGGCGGTCTCGAAATCCTCAGCCGCCACGGCGCGGGCCACACGGTCCTTCACATCCTCAATGGCGGAGGCGAGTTTCTCCTCCTCCGCCAGCTTCAGCAGCGTGGCATTGGTGGGGCCGGCATAGGCCTTGCCGTCCTTCTTCTCCTCAATGCGCAGAATGTTCACCGCACGGCGATAGCCCGCCAGCAGGTTCTTGCCGTCTTCCGTCTCCAGGAAGCGGGCGAGCGAGGTCATGCGGTTGACGAGTTGGAACAGGTCATCCTGTCCTTCCAGCGCGAACACCGCATCCACCAGATCAAACCGCATGCCGTGTTCACGCAGATGCACCTTGAGGCGATCGGCGAAGAAGTTGAGCAGGTCCCCCTGCCAGCCTTCCGGCGCATTGGCGGGCAGCCCGTCTGCCTTGCCAGCCTCGGCAATCACCTCGCCCAGACGCACCCGCACGCCATTTTCCAGAATAATACGGATGATGCCGAGAGCAGCCCGGCGCAGGGCATAGGGGTCCTTGGAGCCGGTGGGCTTTTCATCAATCGCCCAGAAGCCGGCCAGCGTGTCCATCTTGTCGGCCAGCGCCACGGCGATGGAAACCGGCGCGGTCGGCACCCGGTCGCCCGGTCCCTGTGGCTTGTAATGCTCCTCACTGGCCGCCGCGACTTCTGCCGCAACGCCCTCACCCAGCGCATAATAGCGCCCCATCAGGCCCTGAAGCTCGGGAAACTCGCCCACAACCTCGGTCAGCAGATCGGCCTTGGCCAGCAGTGCGGCCTGCTCGGCCAGCGCTACATCTGCCCCCACCTGCGGAGCCAGCTTCACCGCAAGCGCGCGGATGCGCTCAATGCGGGCCTTCTGACTGCCCAGCTTCTCGTGGAAGGTGATCTGCGCGAATTTCGGCAGGTTCTTTTCCAGCCCGTTGGCGCGGTCCGTATCCCAGAAGAACTTGGCATCCGACAGGCGGGCGCGAATAACGCGGCCATTGCCGGCGATAATCGCCTTGCCGCCATCATGGGCGACAAGGTTGGAAATGAGGATGAAGCGATTGGCGAGGCGGCCCGTCTTCGGGTCTTTCAGCACAAAGCACTTCTGGTTGGCGCGGATGGTGGCGCGGATGACCTCATCGGGAATATCAAGGAAGCGTTCCTCGAATTCACCCATCAGCACCACGGGCCATTCCACAAGGCCGGCCACCTCTTCCAGCAGGCCCTCATCCTCCACCAGCTCCAGCCCGCGCGCGAGGGCCAGATCCTTGGCGTCATTCAGGATGATGTCCTTGCGGCGCTCGCGGTCCACCACAACCTTTGCGGCCTCCAGCTTCGCCATCCAGTCATCCAGACGCTTCACGCTGATGGCCTCGGGCGCAAGGAAGCGGTGACCATAGGTGATGTTGGATGCCTTGATGCCATCCACCTCGAACGGCACCACTTCCGGGTCATCCACATCCGTCCCGAAGGTGCAGACGATGGAATGCAGCGGGCGCACCCAGCGCAGGCTGCCGCTGCCCCAGCGCATGGATTTTGGCCATGGGAAATTGCGGATGATCTGCGGCATGAAGTCCGCAATCACCTCAGGGGTGGGACGACCGGCACGGTGAATGTGGGCGACATAGAAATCGCCCTTCTTCGGATCGCTATGCACATGCGCCTGTTCAATCGTCTCAAGGCCGGCGCTTTTCAGGAAGCCCGCCAGTGCCGCCTCGGGGGCACCCACACGCGGGCCTTTTTTTTCCTCGTGCTGGTCGGCCTGCTTGCCGGGCAAACCGTGCACCACCAGAGCCAGACGGCGCGGGGTGACAAAGGCTTTCGCCCCTTCATACAGCAGGCCGCGCTCCACCAGCGCATCGGTCACAAGCTTTTTCAGCGTATCCGCAGCCTGCGCCTGCATGCGGGCGGGGATTTCCTCGGAGAATATTTCGAGCAGAAGATCGGGCATGGGCTCTATTCGACAATGTCGCGCGTCGAGATGACGACAGCGAAGCAATCATTGATTTCCGCCAGGGCGGAGCGATGCAGGGTGGTGGCCGAAATATCCTCGCCGCCCAGCGGATCGGGCAATGCGCGGGTTGCGGCACAATCTCCAACCACGAAGGCCGGAATGCCGAGGTGGAAGGCCACGCGGGCTGTTGTGCTCACGCACATATGGGTCATGAACCCGGCAAAGATCATGGTGGAGCGCCCGGTTGCGCGGAAGCGTTCCAGCAGGTCCGTTTCATGGAATGAACTGGGTTTGGTCTTCTGTACGACGCCTTCGCCGGGCACAGGAATGGCCGGCGCGGCAAAGGCATAGCCCTGCCCTTGCGGGTCAAACGGCGCGCCGCTGCCAGCCGGGGCCTGATGCTGCACATGAATGACAGGCACACCACGGGCACGGGCCACGTCCAGCACCTTGCCGATATTGGCCAGCGCGGGCTGTACGCCATCCAGCGGCAGCAATCCGTCCACATATTCGCGCTGGGCGTCAATCAGCACCAGCACGCATGAATCGAGATCCAGCGCGGGGGCCGGAAGCCCGGCGAGCTGAACCAGTGTTTTTGCGCCGCTCATGCCGCATCCTTCCCGGTGTTCGCGCCACCGGCATCCGTCTTCAGCCATGCCGCGCCGCAGGCCTTGGCCAGTTCACGCACACGCAGAATATAGCTTTGGCGCTCGGTGACGGAGATGACGCCGCGCGCATCCAGCAGGTTGAAGACGTGGGAGGCCTTGATGCACTGGTCATAGGCCGGCAGCACCATCAGGTGTTTCTCGCCCGCATCACCGGCCGTGATGTATGTCTTGCAGGCCGCCTCCGCCATGCGGAACTGCTCCAGCAGCATGTCCGTGTCGGCATGTTCAAAGTTGTGGCGGGAATATTCCTGCTCGGCCTGAAGGAACACATCGCCATAGGAGATCTTTTCATCTCCCTCACGGCCATTGAAGTTCAGGTCGTAAACATTTTCCACGCCCTGCACATACATGGCGAGGCGTTCCAGACCATAGGTCAGCTCGCCCGCCACGGGCGCGCACTCAAAGCCCGCCACTTGCTGAAAATAGGTGAACTGCGAGACTTCCATCCCATCGCACCAGCACTCCCAGCCAAGGCCCCATGCGCCAAGGGTCGGGCTTTCCCAGTCGTCTTCCACGAAACGCACATCATGCAGGCCGAGATCAACGCCGATGGCTTCCAGAGACTTCAGATACAGCTCCTGAAGGTTCTCGGGCGAGGGCTTCAGAATGACCTGAAACTGGTAATAATGCTGCAAGCGATTGGGGTTTTCGCCATAGCGGCCATCCTTGGGGCGGCGGGAGGGCTGCACATAGGCGGCCTTCCAGTGTTTCGGCCCCAGCGCCCGCAGCGTGGTGGCGGGATGGAAGGTGCCTGCGCCCACTTCCATGTCATAGGGCTGAAGGATGACGCAGCCGTGATCGGCCCAGAAGCGCTGAAGGGTCAGCAGCAGGGCCTGAAAGGAACGGTCGGGCCGCATGTGGGCGGGCAAGGCTGGGTCGATCATGGAGACTCGCGGCAATGGAACCGCTGCACGGGCATCGCGCGTTCTGCCTCCTCAAAAGGAAGCCGAAAAGCAAAGCCGCCCGGACAGAAGCGGGACAACGGACAGTACCCGGAGAGGGCACCGGGACAGTAGTTTTTCAACTCTTCGAGATCAAGGCGAACATGACAGCGCAAACAGGGGTTGAGCCCCTGCCCGCATGAAAAAAGCCCGTGCTGTTCTCCGGCACGGGCTTTTGCTCATATTGACACAGCGCCCTGCGGACACTCAGCCGCCACGGGCGCGGGCGCGCACCATGAAGTCATCATAGGAGAACTCGCCGATCTGCCACCACAGATAGGAACTGTTGCGCACCGGCTTGAGATGGTCCCACGCCTTGCGGAAATCCGGGTTGGTTTCGGAAATCTCGGCATACAACTCATTGGCGGACTTGTAGGCAGCTTCCAGCATGTCATTGGGGAAGCGGCGCAACAGCGCGCCCTGCTTCACCAGACGCTGGATGGCTGGCGGGTTTTCCGCATCATAGCGGGCCACCAGAAGATTATTCGCCTCGCTGGCGGCGGCCTCCACCATGGACTGGTAAACCCGCGGCAGCTTCTCCCACTCACCCTGATTGATGAAGTAGTTGACGCCCGCGCACCCTTCCCACCAGCCGGGATAATAATAATAGGGCGCGACCTTGTAGAGGCCGAGCTTCTCGTCATCATAGGGGCCAACCCACTCGGCGGCATCAATGGTGCCACGCTCCAGCGAGGGGTAAATATCCGCGCCCGCAAGCTGCTGGGGCACCACGCCAAGGCGCGAGAGCACCTGCCCGCCAAGGCCGGCAATGCGCATCTTGAGACCCTTCAGGTCATCAAGGGACTTGATCTCCTTGCGGAACCAGCCGCCCATCTGCGCGCCGGTATTACCAGCCGGCAGCATATGAACGTTATATTTCTTGTAGAACGCGTTCAGCAACTCCAGCCCGCCCTGGAAATAGAGCCAGGCATCAAACTGGCGCGTGTTCAGGCCGAAGGGAATGGTGCTGCCGAAAGCGAAGGTCGGGTCCTTGCCCACATAATAATAGGAGGCGGTGAAGCACATCTCCACGGCATTGTTCTGCACCGCATCCAGCGCCTGAAGGCCGGGCACGATTTCACCGGCGGCGAACACCTGTACCTGAAACTTGCCCTCGCTCATCTCGGCCATGCGGCGGGCGAAATTCTCCACCGTGCCATAGAGCGTATCCTGAGACTTCTGGAACGAGGCCGTGCAGCGCCAGCGCACGTCCGGCCGGGTCTGGGCGATGGCCGGCATGGCGACCGCAGTTGAAGCTGCAATGCCCGCCCCTGCGGCTGTGAGAAAATCACGGCGTTTCATCAACCCACTCCTCAACCTGCACCCGCAGGCCATCTCCAGCCTGCGGGCATTTGCCCTTCATTCCAGCGGCATACATGCCGCCAGATCATCTGCCCCCTGTTCTAAAGACAGTGCAGAGCAGAAGAAAGGCTTTCATGCCGGAAAAGCGGGCAAAAGCCCTCATTTACTACGGCAGGAAATGCCGGAGCAAACAAACAGCAAACAGGTCAGCAATACTGACTATTCAATAACAATAGGCGGCGGTGCCTTCACTTCCGCACCGGCCCTTTCCAGTGCGGCTTTCACCCCTGCTGCCACATGGCGGTAAGGCGCAGCCTGTGGCCCCTGCGGATCTGCCACCAGCACCGGGCGGCCGGCATCTGAAAACTCGCGAATGCTCATATGCAGCGGTATTTCACCCAGGAACGGCACGCCCAGACGATCGGCCTCCGCATGCGCCCCGCCATGGCCGAAGACCTCGGATGTACCGCCGCAATGAGGGCACACGAAATAGGCCATATTCTCCACCACGCCGAGAATGGGCACATTCACCTTCTCGAACATGGCAATGCCGCGCCGGGCATCAATCAGCGCCAGATCCTGCGGAGTGGAGACAATGACAGCACCTGCAAGCTGCACCTGCTGGGCCATGGTCAGCTGGGCATCGCCAGTGCCGGGAGGCATATCCACCACCAGCACATCCAGCTCACCCCATGTCACATCCCGCAGCATCTGGGTGATGGCAGACATCACCATCGGCCCGCGCCAGATCATGGCCGTATCCTCGGCCACCAGAAAGCCGATAGACATCACCTTCAGGCCGAAAGCCTCCAGCGGCTTGATGCTTTTGCCCTCGCCTTCCGGCTTCTGCGTGAGGCCGGTCAGGCGCGGCACGGAGGGGCCGTAAATATCGGCATCCAGCAGGCCCACCTTCAGGCCCAGATCCTTCAGCCCCAGCGCCAGATTGATGGAGGTGGTGGACTTGCCCACACCGCCCTTGCCGGAAGCCACCGCAATAATGGACTTCACTCCGGGAATGCTCATCGCCCCGCGCGGAGCCGCGCCACCCTGTGGCTTCCCGTGCGCATGGCCGGCATGCCCCGCAGCAGCTCCTGTCGCGCGGGCGGAATTGTGGGTGGCAATACCGGCCGGGCGCTCCGCCGTCAGCATCACCAGCGCGGAGGCAACACCCGGCAGATTCTGCACCGCCTCTTCCGCCGCCGCCCGCACCGGCTCCCATGCCCGCGCCTTGGCCTGCTCCACATTCAGAGTGAGATACACCTTGCCGGATGACACCGTAATGCCGGACAGAACAGGCGAAACCGAAAGCGCCACACCTTCCGGGGTACGCACCTGCGCCAATGCCTTGCGCACCATCTGTTCTGTCACATCACTCATGCTCTTGCTCCCGCGCCGTGAGGGCACATCCGTATTGCCGCGCCCCAGCAGACGCGAGGCAGCATTCTGGAATCTCTTGAACATACCCTTGCTTCGCATGACGCGTCATCCCTGGAGGGCGGATCGATCACAATTCACGCCAACATAAAGGAACACAGGGCATTTCTGGCGAAGCAGGTTCCGGTTCGCGCGGGCGAAAATGCGACTATCCAATATATTGGAACCCTTCATATAAGTACGCTGCGGCGCGAACCAACAGGGTCTGTCCAGCGGCATCAGCGCACAGGTGCTGCCGCATCCAGAATACGGGCGAGATCCTCACGCAGTTGGGGCAGCACCTCATCTTCAAAAAACGGGTTCCGCTTCAGCCAGCCACTATTGCGCCATGAGGGATGCGGCAGCGGATACACACAGACCGGAGCCGCAAGCGCCAGCCCGGCCGCCCGCACGGCCTGCCAATTGGCCACGGTTTGCGTCAGGCTGGGGGCCAGATATTCACCCAACCCCAACCGCTTGAGGTGATAGCCCTGCGCTGGCCGCCCCACCGCCAGCACCAGCCGAAACGGCGGCAAGGCCGCGAACAGGTCATCATGCCATGTGAGGGCGCATTCGCGGCGGGGCGGCAGGTCCGCCCCCTTCGCATCCAGCCCCGGAAAGCAGAACCCCATGGGGATGATTGCAATGCGGCTTTCATCATAGAAGACGGTGCTATCCACCCCCATCCATGCACGCAGCCGGTCTCCTGACGGGTCTGTAAACGGCAGGCCGCTGGCATGCACCCGTGTTCCCGGTGCCTGCCCCGCAATCAAAACACGGGCGGTGGAAGATGCCCGGACAACCGGACGCGGGGCATGCGGCAAGGGTGTGCCAATGGGATCATCCACACAGCGACGGCAAGCCCGGATACGCGCCAGCAAGGCATCCAGACCACCGGGTGCGGAGGATCGGCACACCTCACCCGCAGGCAACACCATCACGCCGCCATGCTGGGCCGCGCAGAAACCTCTGCACGCCAGCGCAGCAGATGCACCAGCTTTTCCGGCACCTCTGTCTGCGTCACCTTCATGAAGTCCAGCGTGGTGATGGCCACAATATCGGCATAGGTGAAGCGCGGCCCGGCAAGATAGGCTTCCTGCGCCAGTTGCTGATCCAGAAACTCAAGGCCCGCCAGAATCTTTGGCCGGTTGGCCTCGCCCCACTGAGACACCTGCGGCACCTCGGCCTTCGCCATGGCGGGGTTCAGATGGCGGAATACGGCGCTCACAGACTGGTACAGGCCAAACTCCACCCGGCGCTGCCACATTTCCACCTGTGCAACTTCCAGCGGGGTGCTCCCCATCAGGTTTGGCTCAGGATACAGGGCTTCAAGATAGCGACAGATGGCGCTGGATTCAGAGATGCAAATGCCCTCATCCGTCTCCAGCACCGGCACTTCGGCGCGCGGGTTCAAACGCAGAAATGCCGGGGCATGGTGGGCACCCACTGTCAGGTCCACCATCTCGCGCGGAATATCGAGCTGCTTTTCGGCGATGAAAATACGGACCCGACGCGCATTGGGGGCCATGATGAAATCATAAAGCTTCATGTTTTGAGGCTCCTGCATCTGTATCCCGCAGACAGACCACGTCATGCCTGCAGATGCAACAAGAGCCCCCGCCTGTTGTCCTTCAATGATCCACGGCGGCCTGAATGCAAGAGCCCCTCTTCACCCGCCAGACCATCATCAAACCGGTTCTGCAAGAATATCAATATGGTCACTCTGTCGGGAATGGAACTCCGACATGATGCCTTCAATATTCTGGCCATAACCGACAAGATCTCCATTCTGGAGAAGGACCGAGAGCGAGTAACCAAGGTCTGTTATGAAACCGAGATACGCCTCCCCAGTGCATCCTGAAAAATGAGGCAATGCATAGGGGCTGAATTCACTCACGATAACCGGCTTATGTAATGACAATGTTTCCGCAGCGCCCTTGAGGGCAAGCTGCTCGGCACCCTCAACGTCGATTTTCAGAAAGTCCAGTTTCCGGTCACGCGGAATGAGGCTGTCCAGCCGGACAGAAGGCACAAGAGTTGCGCCTTTGAGCAAATCCGGGTTCGCATTCAAGGATGCCGTGGTGCCATTGGATTCACCCGCATTCAGAACCAGAAGGCCATTCCTGTCACTGGCCGCCATCAACATGATTTCAAGATTCTGGAAATCATTGGCGCGCCGGCTCATTTCAAGCAGGCGGACATTCTCCGCATTCGGCTCAACAGCGATCACATGCCCTTCAGGCCCGACAAGACTGGCAGACAGGATCGAGAAATATCCAATATTTGCGCCAATATCGACAACACTCATGCCCGGCTTCAGGTATTTGTGAAACAGAGTCACAACTTCCGGCTCATATCCTCCTGACAGCACCGCTTTTCCAATAACCGGATCAAGCGCCGAGGCATAGATGGATGCCCCATTGATGGATGCCAGACGGATATCCTTAGAAGATGAGGTGTCCAGCAGTTGCCGGTGGGCAAATTCCAGCGACCCAAGGTATGATTTGACAACGCTGGTGAGGTCCGCACCCAGACGTGTCATGTGGCTTGGCCACTCCTCGTCATGGGGCGGGCGGCCAAGCAGCAGCCGGAAGCACCAGTAGATATCCGCCTCACTCGCCCGGTCTGACCATTCAGGCATCTGGAATGGAACGGACTCCTCTTTGGGTTCGGGCTCGGCCAATCCGCTGTCCTGCTCCTTCACCGGCTCACCCACGCGTGCCGGAACTGAACCCAGCCACTGCCTTAGCCTGCCGACGAGATCGGGTTTTCCGGTGTTTTGGGGCAAATCACTTCTCCAGTCTGCAAGGCAGACGACTTGCACCACATGCAATCTAAAATTGCAATATTTCTCATATCTATTTTGGGGTGTGTGAACATACTGGCGATACATGCCCTCGGAAGTTTTATTGCCCCCTCCGCTGAAGCCAGATCCCGAACAAACCAAGTGTTGATGGTATTCAGCGGCTCTTCCCACACGGCTCGTTAACCCTCCATTAACCCCATTGGTAGAGGAGTCAGCCTCACGCATCTGCGGTGATACGGCCCTGCATGGGCCTGCCGGACATGCCAGTGGAAGGTGGAATATGGCTGGCACTGCCAGGGGATGCAGCCGCAAGGGCTTCTCCCCCCGCACAGACGGGGGCATGCCAGGGGATTCCACAAAGTCCTTTCTTTTTGCCAGCTTTTCTATCGGCCTATGGCTTGCCCCGGCTCCTGCCATGGCTGCGGAAGGGACCATCCCCGGCCCTTCATCCTTCTTTCTGCTTGCATTTATTGCGCTCACCACCCTTGTGGTGGTTCTGCTGATGGCCGCACGGCACATGCGCGCGCTGCACACCGCGCGGGAGGCGGCACTGGAGCGCGCTGCGCGAGCCGAAGCCGCACAGGCGCTGGCAGAGGAGGAAAACCTCGCCAAATCCCGTTTCATGGCCGAGATGAGCCACGAACTGCGCACGCCGCTGAATACTGTAATGGGCTTTTCCGAGATGATGGCGCAGGAGGTTCTGGGCCCACATCTTGTGCCAACCTATGCCGGATACGCGCGTGACATTCATGCCTCCGGCCGCCACCTGCTCTCGCTTGCCGATGACCTGCTGGATCTGGCGCGGATAGAAAGCGGCCATCGCATTCTGCAGGAAACCCCGGTGCGGCTGGATCATCTGGGGCAGGACTGTCTGGCCATGATGCAGCCGGAAGCCCTGCGTCGCGATATTCGGCTGGCGCGGAGCACTGAAGCCGTACAGATCTGGGGCGATGAGCGGGCCCTGCGGCAGATTATGCTCAACCTTCTGGCGAATGCCGTGAAATTCACCCCTTCCGGTGGAGAGGTGGAGCTTCAGGCCGGTATTGATGCCGATGCCCGGCCTTATCTGGCGGTGGCAGATACCGGCCCCGGCATCACAACCCGTGAGTTGCCGCTGGAAGGCCCCCACCCCCGTGAAAGCAGGCTTGATGTCTCCACCGGGCGCGGTGCAGGTCTCGGGCTGGCGATTGTTCGCGGATTGACACATTTGCATGGCGGCGCGTTAACACTGGTCAGCCGCACGGGCGGGGGCACACTGGCCCGCGTCAACCTTCCCGCCAGCCGCCTCACCGCAATGGCGACCACTATCGAACCGGCAGCCACCATATGCCCGGATCTGCCAATTCCTCCCCGGCAGGCTATCGCCTGATCTCCCCCAAGCTCATTTCCGGCCTTTTTTCCGCCTGCCCGCAATGAGATAGCCATCGCCCGAATAGTGTTTCGCACACAGAAAGCGGCTTTGATTTCAGGTGTGCGCCAAGGGGGCATTGAGATTGTGAGCATTCGTTTCATGCCCGCCATGCTGTATGCCTGCATCTGGCTCGGGGTCAGTCTTGCAGGTGAGGGACAGGCCGCGGAACTGGAAGACCTGCTTGAGAAAGGCCATGTCCCCGGCCTTTCCTACGCCGTCATCCGGGATGGAAAAATCACCGAGATTGGCGCTCATGGCACCCGCGACAGGTCAACCGGCGCACGGGTTGATCAAAATACTGTTTTCGAGGCCGCCTCGCTGTCAAAACCGGTTTTTGCTTTCGCGGTTTTACGACTTGTCGATGCCGGGATATTGTCGCTGGATACACAGCTCCGGGAACATGTGCCGGATTATGTGAAGGGTGAACCCCAACGCGGAAAAGAGCGATCAGCAGGTCTCCTGGGGGCTGGGCTGGGGGCTTGAACCACAGCAGGGCACCTTCTTCCACTGGGGAGACAATGGCGGCTTCAAGGCCTTCGCAACAGGCTCACCTGCCAGACGGTCCGCTGTTGTTGTCCTGACAAATGGCTCCAACGCGATGACGATCATGCCGGAAATCATTGGCCGGCTCATGCCGGGAGAGCATCCGGCATTCCGCTGGCTCAACTATGATTCCACAATCCCGGCTGAAGGGTGGCTGGGCTGGCTGCACAAGCCGAAAAAAGACGACTGAACAGCGCCTGTCTGCACATCTGGCACCAGTCGTCTGGCATGTGGTGTTGGTCAAGACCCCGCAATGAGGCTCAAGGTGCGCACAAAAAACCGGGCGTCACATACGCACAGCGCATTGCCTGCCGCCCGGTCCTGTTCCAGAAATCACGCCTCTCCGGAAACGCCAGCCTCATCAAAGGTGGCCATGCCACGATGGCAGGCGATGGCAGCCTTCACCACACCCACAGCCAGCGCTGCGCCGGAACCTTCGCCCAGCCGCATGTCAAGATCGAGAATCGGCTCAAGGCCCAGCCGATCCAGCAAGGCGCGGTGGGCGGGTTCTGCCGAGACATGGCCGGCAAGGCAGTGGTCCAGCGCCGTATGGTCCAGCGCATGGAGAATGGCGGCAGCAGCGGTCACCACATAGCCATCCAGCACCACCGGAATCTTTTCATGCCGGGCCGCGAGAATCGCACCCGAGATAGCGGCAATCTCACGTCCGCCAAGGCGACGCAGCACTTCCAGCGGATCGCCCAGCTCACCTTCATTCAGCGCCACGGCATCGCGCACCGCTGCAATCTTGCGCTCCAGCACAGCGCCCGTGGAGCCGGTGCCCGGCCCCACCCAGTCCTCGGCATTGCCACCATAAAGGCCGTGGCAGATGGCGGCGGCAATGGTGGTGTTGCCAATGCCCATTTCGCCCAGACACAGCAGATCGGACCCGCCCGCAATCGCTTCCATGCCAAAAGCCATGGTCGCCGCGCAGGCACGCTCATCCATCGCGGCTTCATCCGTAATGGCAGGGGTTGGGTGATCCAGCGCCAGATCAAACACCCGCAGGCCCGCATCAAAGGTAGCGCAGATCTGGTTGACCGCCGCCTTGCCAGCCGTGAAGGTGGTCATCATCTGCTTGGTCACCGCACCGGGATAGGGCGAGACGCCACGATCCGCGATGCCATGAGTGGCTGCGAACACCGCCACCATCGGCCGGTTGACGGTCGGCATCGAATTGCCCTGCCAGGCAGCCAAATGCGCGGCAATGGTTTCAAGCCGCCCCAGCGCACCATGCGGCTTTACCAGCCTTTCCTGCCGCGCCTGCGCAGCCTCGCGCGCACCATCGCTCGGCCCCGGCATGGTGGCAATCAGGTGGCGGATGTCATCAAAGGGCGCACGTTCTTCAGGAGGAAACATATCGGCAACTCGGCAATGAAGGTCCTGCGCTGCATAGACCATTTTGCGGCGTCATTAAAACTCCGTGCAGCCCATGAGGCCCATCTGCGCGCTTATGACCGCCCCTTGATGGCCTGCTCAAGGCGCGCCCACTGCGCCTCATCACCCGGCAAACCAACCCGCAACAGTTTGGAATCATAAGAAAATCGGCGCACGAAAATACCCGCCTGCCCCAGCTTTTCAAAAATCTGCGGAGCATGCGGGGCACGAAAGCTGCGGAACAGAAAAGTGCCGCCAATCGCCGCGCCCATCACCGGTTTCATCATCAGGTCAAGCCGTGCCGCATCTTGCGCCCGCGCCGCACCAGCCAGATTCAGCCAGCTTTCATCCGCCAGCGCCTGCATTCCCGCTGCCAGCGCCGGGCCAGAAACGGCCCACGGCCCCAGTCTCTTCCGCACCTGAGCAGCCAGTTGCGGCGCGCAGATGAGAAAGCCCAGCCGCACGCCTGCCAGCCCATAAGCTTTGCCAAAAGAGCGCAGCACCACGGCACTTTCCGGCAGATCAGGGACAATGCTGTTTTCCGGCTCGAAATCCGCGAAAGCCTCATCCACCACAAGCAGCCCGCCATGCACCGCAAGACCTTGCGCCAGCGCCTGAAGCCTTGCGGCAGATGTGCGACGGCCATCCGGGTTATTGGGGTTCACCACCACCAGCACATCCGGCTGGCCAATCTCATCAAGCGCCTTCACCTGGCCCACATCATGTCCGGCCTTGTGCCAGCAGATGGCATGCTCCGCATAGGTCGGCCCCAGCACGGCCACCCGCCCCGGCACGCGCAGGCGCGGCAACAGTTCCAGCAAAGCCTGTGTGCCCGGCGCAGCCACCACATGGGCATGTGCATCCGCCCTGTAGGCACGCGCCGCAATCACCTCCAGCGCCAGCACATCATCCGGCGAGGGCAGCAGATGGAAGGCGCTCATGGGCAACGGGGCAAGCGGATAGGGCACGGGATTGATGCCGGTGGACAGATCAATCCATGGCTGCGGCGCATGCGGAAACATCTCCCGTGCCGTGGCCAGATCTCCGCCGTGCCAGATGGGCGCTGCATTCATGACATGTCCATCCCCAGACGTGATCGGCACAACAGATCATTCCCATTCATGCCAGCCCACACAGCCTTTGCTCAGATGCTGCACACCACATTTTCAAAATATGCGAACCGGATGGCGCATCCATGCAGCCGGCTCCTCGCATCAGCTCACCTTCTCTGCCTCTATCGGCGAAAACATCAGGTTTTCAAAGAAAAAGGCGCCCGTTAAACGAGCGCCTTTCTCAATTTCACACTCCGGCAGAACCAGAGAGAGACATCAGGCCTGCGGCTGCGGCTCCACCGAACCACCTGCCCCATCCGGACGCGGACGGTTGCGCGAGGTGGGAATGGCGGAACCACGCGGGTTCGCCGGTTCCACCGTGCTTTCGCGGTTCGGCGTCTTGCCGTTCAGCAGATCCACAATCTCGTCACCGGAGAGGGTCTCATATTCAATGAGGCCCTGCGCCAGCGTTTCAAGATCGTCGCGCTTTTCGGTCAGAATGCGCTTGGCCTCGACATAGCCTTCATCCACCAGACGCCGCACTTCGCGGTCGATGGTCTGGGCAGTGGCTTCAGACACATTCTGCTGGCGCCCCATGGACATGCCAAGGAACACCTCATCCTGGTTCTCGCCATAGGCAACCGTGCCCAGCTCTGGCGAGAAGCCCCAGCGAGTCACCATCATCTTGGCAAGGCGGGTTGCCTGCTCGATGTCGGAAGACGCACCGGAAGTCACCTTGTCGTGGCCGAAGATCAGTTCTTCCGCCACACGCCCGCCCATCATGATGGCAAGACGGGAGGTCATCTGCTCATAGCTCATGGAGAGCTTGTCGCGCTCCGGCAACTGCATCACCATGCCCAGCGCACGTCCGCGCGGAATGATGGTGGCCTTGTGAACCGGGTCGGTCGCCGGCACGCTCAGCGCCACCAGAGCGTGGCCGCCCTCGTGATACGCGGTGAGTGCCTTCTCGTCCTCGGTCATGACAAGCGAGCGGCGTTCCGCACCCATCATCACCTTGTCCTTGGCGTCCTCGAAGTCGCTCATGGTGACCATGCGCTTGTTGCGACGCGCGGCCATAAGGGCGGCCTCGTTGCACAGGTTCGCAAGGTCCGCACCCGAGAAGCCGGGCGTACCGCGGGCAACCACCTTCAGGTTCACATCCGGCGCAACCGGGATTTTGCGGGCATGCACCTTCAGGATCTGCTCACGGCCCACCACATCCGGGTTCGGCACCACGACCTGACGGTCGAAGCGGCCGGGACGCAGCAGCGCCGGGTCCAGAACATCAGGACGGTTGGTAGCGGCAATGAGGATGATGCCCTCATTGGCCTCGAAGCCATCCATCTCCACCAGAAGCTGGTTCAGGGTCTGCTCACGCTCATCATTGCCACCGCCGAGACCGGCACCACGATGGCGACCCACCGCGTCGATTTCATCGATGAAGATGATGCAGGGCGCATTCTTCTTGGCCTGCTCGAACATGTCGCGCACGCGGCTTGCGCCAACGCCCACGAACATTTCCACGAAGTCCGAACCGGAAATGGTGAAGAAGGGCACATTCGCCTCACCCGCAATGGCGCGGGCAAGAAGCGTCTTACCCGTGCCGGGCGGGCCGACAAGCAGCACGCCGCGCGGAATGCGGCCACCAAGGCGCTGGAACTTCTGCGGATCACGCAGGAAGTCCACGATCTCGGTCAGGTCGCTCTTGGCTTCATCAATGCCGGCGACATCCTCAAAGGTCACGCGGCCATGCGCTTCTGTCAGCAGCTTGGCGCGGCTCTTGCCAAAGCCCATGGCCTTGCCGGCACCACCCTGCATCTGGCGGGAGAGAAACACCCACACGCCAATCAGCACAAGGAAGGGCAGCCAGGAGACCAGCATGCTCACAAACCACGGCACGCTGTCCGATGGCGGGCGGGCGGTGATCTGCACACCCTTGCCATAGAGGCGCTGCACGAGGCTGGGGTCATTCGGCGCATAGGTCTGGAACTGGCGTCCATCCGTGAATGTGCCGGAAATATTCGGGCCTTCAATCACCACATCGCGCACGCGGCCCGTGTCCACGTCTGCAAGCAGCTGAGAGAAGGAAATGTCGTTCGCGTTTGTGCGCTGGCCAGGGCTCTGGAACAGCGAAAACAGCGCCAGCAACAGCAGAACGATGATCACCCACAGGGCGAAATTGCGTAAATTGGCGTTCATTGAACCCTCATGGACGCGGTCACTTCCGAACAGCGGTTCACTGAGCGCGCCCGATTGGCAGGGTGCCGGAATAACTCCCGGTTGTTTCCCCCGCAAAAACTGACACCCTGCACGCAACCTCTCCCGGTCTTACCTCCCGCACTGTCTGCGGACTAATCTAGGTACGCACCCCGGCCTTGCCAAGGATAGACCTGTCATATGCGGGGAGATTTCGGCGGTATCGTGCCCTTACGTCGCGGTGGAGCAGGAAAAATCCACATATTCCCCTTTTTTATCACAATCTGCGCCCCCGCAAGGGTCCGGCTGAGGGGGGATGAGTCCACATTTCGGGAATCTCTTGCGCGAGTCAGCAGCGCCTGAGCCAGTTCTTCCAGCTTGCCCAGTTCCACCGGCCCCTCATGCCCCATGCTGGAGATGGCGCGCCCCAGAAGGCGCAGGGCAATTTCATCCGGCAGGGTTGCGAAGGTTGCAGCGCTCATCTGCAATGCTTCGCCGTCTTTATATGCAACCACTTCCAGCTGCCGCGCGGTGTCATCCACGGCAGCCTCAAGCGCGGCATCGGCACGGGCCATGCGGGCAGCAAAGGTGGAAAGGCGACGGGCATCCAGCCCCTCCGCCTCCAGAACCGGAGCCAGAGCCCGCAAACGCACCCGGCTGAACCGCGGATTGGCATTGGAGGGGTCTTGCACAAAGGAAACCTGCGCGGCCTTCAGGGTGGCGATGAGCCGGGCCTTTGGCACGTCCAGAAACGGGCGAAGAAGCATCACGCCATTGCGCATGCTGGCCTTGCGCATTGCCGCCAACCCGGAAAGGCCGGAACCGCGCGAAAGGCGAAACAGTACGGTCTCGGCCTGATCATCCAGTGTGTGTGCCACAGCCAGCGCATCCGCCATTTGCGCATGCGCCAAACCCAGCAAGGCCTCATAGCGGGCGGAGCGGGCAGCCTCCTGAATCCCGTGCGATGGCTTTTCGCCGTGCCAGGTCAGAATATGGTGCGGCAGGCCAATCTGTGCGCACCAGCGCCCGACACTCTCCGCCTCCGTCCTTGAATCAGGACGCAGGCCGTGATCCACCGTTGCGGCAATAAGTTCCGGGCCATCGCCCGCGAGCGAAGTCCGCCAGCGCATGGCGAGCCATGCCAGAGCCGTTGAATCCGGCCCGCCAGACAGCGCGATCAGGATACGGCGGCAATGCCGAAACGCCTCAAAAACCCGGTCGCACTCGGCATCACCAAGCACCACCTCGTCTTCAGCAGCCGACACGCTGCTGCTCCTTCTCCACCGCCTGACGGATGGAGGATGGAGCACGGGGATATTTGCGTCCCACTTCCATGAAGGTGGCGCAGGCGGTTTCCTTCTCGCCCAGCCCGGCAAGAGACTGGCCGAGGCGCAGCAAAGCCTCCGGGGCCCTCACCGAATTGGGAAACTTGGTGGTGACCTCAAGGAAGGAAGCCGCTGCTTCAGAGAAATCCTGTCTCAAAAACAGGGTCTCACCCACCATGAAGGTGGCGTCCGGCACCAGCCGGTCTGAGGAATGATCTGCGATCACGGTGCGGAAACTGCGCTCGGCCTCTTCATGCTGGCCCTTCTGGAGCGCCGCGGCACCCGCATCATACAGCGCGCGGGCAGATGTTGCACCGGTAACACCTGATGCCTCAGCCGGAGACACAGCCCCTATAGCCGGAGAAATCACGCCAGATGAAGCGCTCTCGGTTGAACCAAGTGGATGCGGCAGGCCCGGAGCCTCCGGGCTGGCCTTGGGGTCAAACGCATCAGACCGGCGCCCCGATGCAGTGGCCGGAACCCCGCCGGCATCCGGAACCACAGGCGCAACAACCGGAGGCGGCGTGGCGCGCGCAGCCGTACGTCCACCAGTGGACTCCATCAGAATCCTCACCTGCGCCTCAAGCTGCTGGTTACGGTGCTGAAGGGTTTCCACCTGCCCGGTGAGCTGGCGCAGCGTATGCTCCAGCCGGGCCAGTCGTTCGACAATTTCAACATTTTCATTGGCGACACGCTCGGCTTCTTCCGCTGCGCCCGGTGGCTTGAAAATATTGCCAAACAGGTTGCCGCCTTGCTGTGCGGCAGCAGGCAGGCTGAGGCTGCACAACAAGGTCAAAACCAAAGCACCGGCAAGCGGCGAGCGGATCATCTTCATGGGCGATGCGTGCTCAAGAAAGCCATAGGCTCCTGACAGACCCTGCGGGAGCCTGAAAAATGCCTGAGGAAAGGTGTTGCCAGCATAAGGCATGGAACGCGACCAAACTATGGCCTGCCTCCTGCCATCCCCATTGTGCACCGGCGGGTGCCATTCTTGCAAAACACGGTGTCGTGCACAAAAAAAGCCGGTGCACATGCACCGGCCCTTGAACTTCAAACCTGCAAGCGGACAATCAGCCGCCCGCATTCAGCACAGTCACCGCACGGCGGTTCTGCGACCAGCAGGAGATGTCGTTGCACACCGCCACCGGGCGTTCCTTGCCGAACGAGATGGTGCGCATGCGCGACTGCTCGATGCCACGGGCCGCCAGATAGTTGCGCACGGACTGTGCACGCTTGGCGCCGAGGGCAACGTTATATTCGCGGGTGCCGCGCTCATCCGCATGGCCTTCAATGGTGAAGGTGTAGCGGTTGTACTGCTGCAACCACTGGGCCTGACGGTCCAGGGTGGAGCGGGCCTGCGAGTTCAGATCGGTGCTGTCGCTGTCAAAGAAGACGCGGTCACCAACGGCCACAACAAACTGCTGCGGAGAGCCGGGCGGGCCGCCCTGGCTGCCGAAGCCGGCATTGTTTCCAGAATTCTGTGTATTGGCACACGCGCCCAGTGCAAGCGCGATACCGAAGAGCGCCGCGAACCGGAAGCCGCGAGCCTGCCCATGAAAACGCATCCGGTGTCTCCAATTCTCAACGCAACCCGGTCGTGCAGCCTTAGCAAGTCGCCGGTTAAGCGTTCGTTCCATTTCCGGGCTTGTTAGCCCGCATTGACTGAAACCCTGGAACCCGGCACGGAAAGTGCGGGCCTTGGTTTCCATTTGCTTAAAATTCAGATCGAATACCTGACAGACACCCGTTTCAGCGCTCCAGCCCAACATCAGATGATGAGCCAACCGCGCTGTAATACTGTCTGCGGCAGTGCATGTATCTTCACTGGCCCGGCCTCGTGGCGGGAACATGGCGAGGATGTGCAGCCACCATGACCTGTGTTTCTGAAAGCACAAACCCCGCACATCCGTGACCAAAAAGTCACAGATTGCGGGGCTGAAAAGGAAGCGTGCCGCCTCAGGACAGGGTCAGGACCGCAGCGGAGACCATGCCGGGTCAGAAGCATAAGAGGGCGTGGGCAGGCGCAGCTCATTATAGCCGGTGACATTCACCGTGTAGAGCGCCGGACCAGACCCGCCGCCCGGATCACGGAAGAAGGCCAGCACACGGCCATTGGGGCAGAAGCTTGGCCCCTCATTATGATAGCCTTCGGTAAGCACACGCTCGCCCGAGCCATCCGGCTTCATCACGCCAATGGCAAAGCGTCCGTCACCCTGACGGGTAAAGGCGATCCAGTCCCCGCGCGGCGACCAGACCGGCGTGGAATAACGCGCCGTGCCAAAGGAAATGCGCTGCTGGTTGGAGCCATCCGCATTCATGAGATAGATCTGGGAAGAGCCACCACGATCACTCTCGAAACAGATCTGCCGCCCGTCGGGCGAATAGCAGGGTGCCGTATCAATAGCGGCTGTATTGGTGAGGCGGGTGGTGGCCTTGGAACGCAGGTCCATCACGAAAATATTGGCATTGCCATTTTGATCGAGGCTCATGATGACGCGCTGGCCATCGGGCGCAAAGCGCGGGGCAAAGCTCATGCCGGGGAACTGGCCCACAACCTCGCGCTGCCCGGTTTCAATATTGAGCAGATACACGCGCGGCTCGTTGCCCGAATAGGACATATAGACGATTTCCTGCGCGGTGGGCGAGAAGCGCGGGGTCATCACCAGCTCATCGCCACGGGTGAGATAGCTCACATTCGCGCCATCCTGATCCATGATCGCAAGGCGCTTGATGCGCTGCTGCTTGGGGCCGCTTTCATCCACAAAGGCGATGCGCGTATCGAAATAGCCCTTCTCGCCCGTCAGCCGTTCATAGATGGCATCGGCGATAATATGGGCGATACGCCGCCAGTTGTCCGGCTGGGCCACAAACTGCTGGCCGGTGAGCTGCTGGCCGGCAAACACATCCCACAGGCGGAACATCACCTGAAAACGGCCATCCGCCTGCCGGGTCACGCTGCCGGTCATCAACGCCTGGGCATTGATAACCCGCCAGTCCTGAAAGCGCGGGGCATCCGGGTTGCTGATTTTCTCAATGAAGGCATTGGGGTCGATCGGTGCAAACAGGCCAGAGCGCTTGAGATCGTTCGAGATGACCTCGGTAATGGCGCGCGCCTGCTGGGGATCACCCATCAGGTCCGGCAGCGCGATTGGAATCGGCTGCGGCGTACCGGAGGTGATATCCAGCTTGAGCTGGGCCGCTGCCGGGGAGGCTTGCAGCACAGTGCCGGCTGCAAGCGCGCCACCCGCGGCCAGAAGGCGACGGCGGTTCAACACAAGTGCGTTGCGGTTCAAAAGCTGCATCACGATTCTCAAATCCCCGAGCGGGTCATTTCTAGCGTTTATACGGAACGCGGCGATGACTTTTCCATGGAAAACATGTTTCCGGCACTGGTCCGCAAGCCTTTCAGCACAACCCAAAAGGCAAGCACAGTTTCAGCCCCCTGATAAGGCGGGCCTATCTGTCAAACTCCTGCGGACGGAATGTCAGGTCCATACTCTTCCACTGGTTATAGGTTTCCTTGCGGAACATGGTGAAAGGCTGGCAACGCACAAGTGCCGCAATGGCGGTGCGGGCCAGCACAGGGCCATAGGGTGGCGCGGTGCCCCGCGTCACCACAGGTTCCCCGGCCAGAGAGCCATCCGGCTTCAGGTCCACGCGCACATCCACATAAACCGGCTGGTCATTGGGAATGCCGGTGGTGTTCCAGCACTGGCGCATGCGGGCGCGGAAGGCGTCGATCTCGCTCATGCTCAAGGTCGCGGCATTGCCCTGCGGCGAGCCGAGCGATGAGGTGTCAGACACCTCGCTTCCGCTGGCGACCTGCCGGTTCGGCGTGCGCTTGTCGAGCAGTTCCTTGATTTCATCCGTATTGAAGTCGCGCGCCGGTGCATCGGTCTCCACCGGGCGCGGCGGGGTGCGCGGCACGGGTGGGCGACGCGGCGGCATGGGGGCCGGCTGGGGCGCGGCCTCCTGCGGCGGCTTGGCCTCGGCAGGCTTCGGCTCACTCTTCGGCGCGTCATCCGCCTTGGGCTGGGGTTCAGCCGGCTTCGGCTCCACGGGTTTTGGCTCCGGAGGCTTGGGCTCGGGCGGCTTCGGCTCCGGTGGTTTTTCAACCGGCTTGGGTTCTGGCGGCTTGGGTGGCTGCGAGGGCGGCGGCGGCTGGGTGACATCCACCGGCGATTTCTCGCTCGCCTTCAGGCGATGGTCGGCAACCGGGGTCGGGTCGCCCACCTTTTCGGCCACCTGCTTCGGCTTTTCGGTCTTCTCGCCACTCTTCACGCCCTTGGTGAGCTTGGTGAAGTCCGAGGCGGAGATGATGTCCACGGGCATGGATTCAGGCACGGGCTCAAACGGCTCCGCTCCGGTGAAAGACACCAGAGCAAATACGAGCACACTCGTATGCAGAATCGTTGATGCCGTGAGGCCGACCTTCATGATGCCCTCAGCCTCCCTGTTCCACTTCCGTCACAAGCGCAACGCGCTTGAAGCCCGCCCCGGAGAGGCGGCCCATGACCCGCATGACGGTGCCGTAATCCACGCTCTTGTCGCCACGCACGAAAATGCGCTCATCCATGCCGCCACGGGCCTGGGTGATGGCCTGAAGCTTGGGCACCAGCTCGTCATAGGCGATTTCGCTCTCGCCCACGAAAATCTGGCCATTGCCGTTCACCGAAAGGGTGATCGGTTCCTGATCATTGTCCTGATTGACGCCGGAAGCCTGTGTCTGCGGCAGGTCAATCGGGATGCCGACAGACAGCATGGGGGCTGCCACCATGAAAATGATCAGCAGCACCAGCATGACGTCCACCATCGGCGTCACATTGATTTCGGCCATAACGGGTGGTGCGCGCCGGCGCGAGCGACGGCTTTGCCATCCGCCCCCCCCTCCTCCAGACATGCCCATATCAGCCCCGCTCGTCGATCTGCCGCGAGAGAATGGCGGAGAACTCGTCCGCAAACCCTTCGAGGCGCTGGGCCTGACGGCCGACCTGAGAGATGAACTTGTTATAGAAAATGGTCGCGGGAATGGCTGCAATGAGGCCAATCGCCGTCGCGAACAAGGCTTCTGCAATACCCGGTGCCACCACGGCCAGAGAGGTATTCTTGGAAGCCGCGATCGACTGGAACGAGCTCATGATGCCCCAGACCGTACCGAACAGGCCGATGAACGGGCCGGCGGAACCGACCGTCGCCAGCACCAGCAGCCGGTTCTCCAGCCGCTCCACCTCACGCGAGATGGTCACATTCATCACCTTGTCGAGCCGCTGGTTCAGCCCGGCCAGAGAGCGGGTGCCCCCTTCATAGGTGCGCTTCCACTCGCGCATGGCGGCGATGAAAATGGCGGCCATGCCCTGATTGTTACGGCCCGAAAGCGAGCGATACAGCTCCTCAAGGCTCTGGCCAGACCAGAACACCTGCTCGAACTGGTCCATCTCCCGCTTGTAGCGGCCATAGAGAATGGTCTTGTCGATAATGATGGCCCACACCCAGATGGAGGCGGCGATCAGCCCGAACATCACAAGCTTCACAACAAAGTGGGCTTGCATGAACAGCGAGAGGAAAGACATGTCCGGCGGCGGGGCATGGTTGGCCGCAGAGGCTTCCACCTCCTGCGCCAGTGCCGGTGCAAGGTTTGCCATCAGCGCCACACAGGCCACAAGCGCGCAAACAGCCAGCAGGCGTATGGCCTTTGGCGATACAGATGCCGCCATGTTTGCGCAGGTGACTAAGGCCGTGCTGCCGGCTTTACCGTTCAGCCGCACGCCAGTTCTACCGATCATAAGGTCCATTCCCGGCTCCGCTGGGCGCGACACGGGGCCGCGCAGGACAGCCCCCGCCGCATCCGTCCAGATTTCCCTGTTGTTTCACAAGGTGACTCTGTCCAAACTTTGACGGAAGCACCGCTTCCTGCTGCAACGCACACAACGCCACAGCTTCCCGCAAAGCTAGGCATAAACATGCTTAACGCGGCGTTAGCGAGGCCGGATATTCGTTAAATGCAGGGCACATCTGCACATAATGCAGAGGCTTTTGCCTCACCGTCGGGGAATATCCAGGCTTTCGGTCTCGCGCGCATGTTCGGAGGTCACCTGCCGCAACGCATCAGGAATGCGCCTGGCCTTGCCCTGCGAGACAAAAGCGACCCGCACCGTGGCATTGATGAGCAGTTCATCGCCCCGCCGCACCTGCTGCAACAGGGTGATGGAGGCCCCCGCCACCTCGCGCGAGAGGGTGTAGACCTGCAACACATCATCAATCCGCGCCGGACGCAGGAAATCAATCTGCATGCCGCGCACGACAAAATGGAAGCCGGGGGCCTCTTCGGCCGCCTGCGCAAACAGCTCGCCCTGCACCACGCCCAGCAGGCGCATATAGTCCGAGCGGCCACGCTCCATGAATTTCAGATAATTGGCGTGATACACAATGCCGGAAAAGTCCGTGTCCTCATAATAGACACGCAAGGCGAGGCAATGCCCGCCCGGCACCAGACGCCCGGAAAGATTGGGGTATGCCTCCAGCTCGCCCTGCGTCACCGCCCGCTCGCCTGCCACATCCATCTTCATGCCGGTATCCTGCTCATCTCACCATGAGGGCTTGTTCAGCGGCACAACTAGCCCTCATCATCGAACAATGGCAAGGCCGAGCCCGCGCTTCCTGCACTATTCTCCCGCCTCGGCTCCGGCAGCCCCATATGGCGGAAGGCCAGCGCGGTCAGCATGCGTCCACGCGGCGTGCGCTGGATGAAGCCCTGCTGGACCAGATAAGGCTCCACAATCTCCTCGATCGCATCCCGCGGCTCGGAAAGTGCCGCGGCGATGGTATCCACCCCCACCGGGCCACCATTATAAAACTCTGCGATAACAGTGAGATAGCGCCGGTCCATGGCATCCAGCCCCAGCGAATCCACCTCAAGCGCCCGCAAGGCGCGGTCTGCAATCGCCCGATCAATCGCGGCATTGCCAGCCACCAGCGCGAAATCACGCACCCGGCGCAGGAGGCGTCCGGCGATACGGGGGGTTCCACGGGCACGGCGGGCAATCTCGGTCGCCCCATCCGGCGCAATGCCAACGCCCATTACCCTGGCCGCGCGGGTGACGATCTTTTCCAGCTCCTCCACCGTATAGAACTGGAGACGCACCGGAATGCCGAAACGATCGCGCAGCGGCGTGGTGAGCAGGCCGGAGCGGGTTGTGGCGCCCACCAACGTGAATTTCGGCAGGGAGATTTTCACCGAGCGCGCGGCCGGCCCCTCACCAATCATCAGGTCCAGCTCATAATCCTCCATGGCGGGATAGAGGATTTCCTCCACCGCCGGAGAGAGCCGGTGAATTTCATCAATGAAGAGCACATCGCGCTCTTCCAGATTGGTGAGAATGGCCGCCAGATCCCCCGCCTTGGCGATGACCGGGCCGGAGGTGGAGCGAAAGCCCACCCCCATCTCGCGCGACATGATCTGCGCCAGCGTGGTTTTGCCAAGCCCGGGCGGGCCCACGAACAGCACATGGTCCAGCGCTTCGCCCCGCGCACGGGCGGCCTTGATGAACACCTCAAGATTCGCGCGCGCCTGCGCCTGCCCCACAAACTCCCCCAGAAGCTGGGGGCGCAGGGTGGAATCGGTTTCGTCTTCGCCGTGCTTCTCGCCCGAGATGAGACGGGTATTCATCAGATCAAACTGCCTGTCATGCCGGAAACAATTTTATGCATGCCCTGCTGCAATAGCCCACCCAAGAGCGGGACGAAAGCAGAACATGGAGACCAGCCCTATTTCGCCAGTTCCTTCAAGCCGAGGCGGATCAGCGTTTCCGCACTGGCCTCTTCCCCGGCAGAACGCAATGCTGCCGCAACAGCCGCATGGGCCTGTGGCAGGCTATAGCCAAGATTGGTGAGGGCAGAAATCGCATCACCCGCTGCCCCGGCTTCTGCCGCAATGCCGCCCGCAGCCCCGGCTGCCGCCGGCACGAAGTCGCCAATCGCGCCCGTAGGGGCCTTGTCCTTCAGTTCCGTGATGATGCGGGTGGCAACACGCGGCCCCACACCCGGCGCACGGGCAACCGCCACCTTGTCTCCCAGCGCCACAGCCTGCGCCAGTTCTGCTGGACGAAGCGTGGAAAGCACTGCCAGCGCGGTTTTCGCGCCAATGCCCTGTACCCCCTGAAGCAGACGAAACCACTCCTGCTCACTCTCCGAAGCAAAACCATAGAGACGGATCATGTCCTCGCGCACAAAGGTCTCGATGAACAGGGCCACCGTCTCCCCCCCGCGTGGCAGCGCATCCAGCGTGCGGGCAGAACAGTGCACCAGATAGCCAACCCCGTGGACATCAAGGATCAACTGATCCTCACGCACCACGTCCACAATGCCCTTCAGCTTGCCAATCATGTTGAACGTCGCCCTTGCACCAGCCTGGTCATGCCCCGTGCGCAATCATGCGCGGGCAAGGCTGGCCTGTTTTTCTGAAAAGCCATGGCTTGGCAGCTAAACCCTAGCGCCCTGCCCCTAGCGCCCGGTCCACAGCGCCACGATGATGGGCATGGGTAATGGCGATGGCCAGCGCATCCGCCTCATCCTCACTCTCCGGCGCGGCCTTTGGCAGCAGCACTTTCACCATCATCCGCACCTGTGCCTTCTCGGCCCGGCCAGCCCCCACAACGCTTTTTTTCACCAGAAGCGGGGCATATTCGGCCACGCTCAGACCCTGCTGGGCGGGCACCAGCATCACCACGCCACGCGCCTGCCCCAGCTTGAGCGTGGAGGCGGGGTTCATGTTGACGAAGGTTTCCTCCACTGCGGCCTCATCCGGCGCAAACTGCGTGACCACCGCAGACAACAGTCGATGAAGCTGCGCCAGCCGCTCCCCCATCGGGGCCTTTTCAGGTGGCAGCACCGTGCCGCTGGCAATGTAGGACAGACGGGTGCCGGTTTGCTCAATCACGCCCCAGCCGGTGCGGCGCAGGCCGGGATCAAGACCGATGATCCGAATCGTACTTGTTCTCATGGTGGCAGGGTGCTCCATCCGCGCATGAGAGGAAAGGCGGCCTCAGCGGTTGCTGGCGACCATCTGCCCGGACATGGCGTTCATCGCCTGTGATGAGAACATCTGCGAAGATATGGTGTGCGGTGCCAGCGCCGCATTCTGCTCCGACGGATAGGGCCTTGAGGTATCAGCCATCTTGCCCTTGTCATCCGGGTCGGTCCATTCCGGCCGCGATGCGAGCATGTTCACGGCATCATTCACCGGGTGGGCACGAAATGCCGCCGCATGACGGCGCACTTCGTCAACCTCCGGAGCATCCATCTTGGCGACAAGTTCATCGCGCTTTTGCGCGCTATCCGCATCGCCCTGATTTGCCGCGATCGAGAACCAGGTGAGTGCTTCCTTCATGTCTGTCTGGCCTGCAAAGCCACGGGCATAGATGACACCCAGATTGTGCTGCGCATCACGCTTCCCATAGCCAGCCGCGGCATGAAACCAGTGAATGGCCTGCGCCCAGTCTGCCGTCTTGCCATCCACACCCTTGGCATACAGCGCAGCCAGATTATGCATGGCCTGCACATGGCCCTGCTCTGCCGCCCACTTGTAAAAGCGCACGGCCTCTGCCGGGTTCGGCACGCCGCTCTCATACAGGCTGGCCAGACTGAACGCCGCCTGTGGAGAGCCCTGACTGACCGCATAGCCCAGCCACTTCACGGCAGCATCAAGGTTGGTCGGCACACCCATCCCTTCGGCATAGCGCAAACCCACCTGATGGGCCGCTGCACGATCACCGGTCCGCGCAGCAGTCTGGAGGGCAGCCGGACCAACAGGCTCGGGAAGATCTGCCACGGAGACAGGAGCAGCGGCACGCATTGAGGCCACCAGAGCGGAGGCCTGCCCCTGCAACGCATCGCGCTTCATCCAGACAAGGCCGGCAGAAGACACCAGCGCCACGGCGAGAACGGAAACCGCAACTCCCTTCCATGAAACATTGTTCGTCTGCGGGCGGGAAGGACGCACCCGATTGCCGCGCATGACACGCGGGCGGGAAGGCCCTGCCTTCGCAGTGCCGGTTGCCGGTTCCGTCACACGCCCTGCACGACGGCTGGTCGCGGTCGCCTCAGGGGCTGGCTCCGGTCGTCCTGCGTTCAGGGCTTCCGCAAAAGCGGTATCAAACTCGGCATCACCGGACGCGGCATCCGCCTTGGGTGCCGCAGGCGTTTCCTGCCGGGGTGTCCAGCGCGGCTCCATGCGCGGGCTGGCCTTCCATCCCGTCTGCGGCTCATCCATCACCGGTTCGGCCGTGATGTCCTCATCAGGAACCACCGGCTCAGGGACAGGTGCAGCCTCAGGCTTCACATCTGCCGCATGGGGTGCCCAAACGCCATCATCGGTGCGACCGAGAACGAGGGCGGCATCGTGAAAAGGCTCTCCCAGCCACTCACTGGCGCGACGCTCCACCTCGTTCTGGCGAGCCTCCAGCGCGGCGAGGCCCCGCTTCAGCCCCACAACAGCCGGGCCGTCCGCAGCATCGGAAACCTTCAGCGCCACGGCCTGCACGGCTTCCGCCGTAGCCTCGGCAGAGCTGAGACGCACATGGTGCAGTTCGCTCAGAATATCCTGAAGACCGGCCTCAATAGCATCCAGTCGTCCAAGATGCCCGGAGGTGTCATCAAAACGGTCATGAAGCGCCAGCAAATGCTGTTCCACGGCTGCGACAAGTGGCGCGGCAGCAGGTTCTACCGCAGCATTTTCCTTCGTGGCTAAGGCTTCAAGCTGCGCGGACAGATGCGCAAGACGATCATCCAGCCTGCCATCGGCCGGAGAAAGATCATCCAGCTGTGCACCAAACCTGTCCAGCCGCTGATGGATCAGGGCCACGCCTTCAGCCATATCCGCGCCGGGCTTCATCCTGTCCATGCGGGAGAGCAGCTCGCGGGCCTTGCTCTCAAACACCACAGTCGCGGCTTCCACCTTGCAGGCCGCCGCCTCACCGGCGCGGGAAACCTGTGCAGAGCAGGCATCCAGCCGCTCCACCAGAGCCTGAACCCCGACACCGGACAGGGAGCGACGCACCAGATCCGCCAACTGGTCAGACTGCGCCTGAAGACGCGCCACTTCCACCGGGCTGACAGCCTTGGCGTCCATCAGTTCGATCTTCCGGGACAGGACATCAAGACCCGCAGCCAGCGCCTGAAAACGCTGTGGTGAACGCAGATCATCCAGAGCTGCGCGCAATTCGGAAAGTTCACGGGTGAGCAGGCCTGCCTCGGCCCGGCCGGCTGCATCCTGCACGCCGGAGAGGTCTGCCACCTGACGGTGAAGGACGGAAATGGCACGGTCCATTTCGACCACGGCACGGCGCGGCGCGGCATCTGCCAGACGGGCGCGCAGGGCCTCAAGCTCAGCCTGCATGCCCTGCATGGCGCGGGCCGGTTCCTGCTGGGCCGCGCCATCACGTGCCGTCGCGACCGGCGCGGGCTGAACAGGGGCAGCACGGCGCAGAACCGGCGGCATCTCCAGCGCAGAACGCGCTGTCATCCCGGATGCACTGCTTCCTGCCCAGGACGTGCGCTTTGTCTGCTCGGTCCGTTCCATGCCCGCCTCCTTGTCACTGGCGCGCTCAAGGCCTCGCGCACCGGGTGACCGCATCGCAGTGATTCGCGAAAACCTAGCATTTGGCAAACATGGTAAACAGTTGGTTAAAGCCTGATTTTATCAGGATTCCCCAACTCAATGTAACTGTTACTTTCCCTTAGGGTAGCGCGTCACCTCTCCCGGTCCGGAGCGCGGCCAGCTAGGAATCAGGCAGCGATATGGCAGCGGTGGGAAGCACTGCTGCAAGGAACAGGCCTGATGCCCATGAGCCAGAGTGGATCTCCTGATCTGCACTGGTACCGGACACAGGCCAACGCCCCTCTCAGGGAGAGATGCCCGATGAACGCCAGCGCCTTCCCGCTCAGCCCCCCGCCTCATGCCCCTGCCACAGAACAGGGCGAGGAACTGTTCACGATTGGCGACCTTGCGCGTGAATTCAGCACCACCCTGCGGGCCCTGCGGTTTTATGAAGACAAGGGCCTGCTCTCCCCCCCGCCGCGAAGGCATGACCCGCCTCTATACGGCGGCGGATCGCGAGCGGCTGGGTGTCATCCTCAAGGGCAAGCATCTGGGCTTCACCCTGGCGGAAATCCGCGCTCTCGTTGCGGCATCCTCTGCTGCGGCGGCTGAAGCCGCAGATGCTGGCCTTGCCCTGACCCGTGACCGTTGCCTGAAGCAGCTGGCCCAGCTTGAGCGCCAGCGCGCCGAGATCGACTCCGCCATCTGCGAACTGAAGTCTCTGGCTGAAGGCATGAGCGCCTGAGACATTCAGGCCCGATGCATTTTCAAATGAAAACGGCGGGCTGAGCCCGCCGTTTTCATATTCAAACATGAGTGAGCCGGATCACTCCGCGCTGAGCTTCGCCAGCATGGCTTCAGACAGCTCGAAATTGCCGGTGACGTTCTGCACGTCATCGTTATCCTGAAGGTTATCCACCAGACGCAGCAGCTTCTCGGCGGTTTCATCATCCACCGCCACAGTGTTCTGCGGACGCCAGATGAGAGCGGCCTTGCGCGGTTCGCCAAACAGGGCTTCCAGCGCGCGCTGCACTTCGGCCAGATTCTCGGCTGCGCAAATCACCTCGTGGCCGTCCTCATCCGAAGACACATCCTCAGCGCCAGCCTCAATCGCGGCCTCCATCATGGCTTCGCCGCCTGCCCGGGACGCCTCGAACTCGATCGCGCCCACGCGGTCGAACATGAAGGACACTGCGCCGGTTTCAGCCAGATTGCCGCCAGACTTGGTGAAATAGGAACGCACTTCGGAGGCGGTACGGTTGCGGTTGTCCGTCAGCGCCTCAACGATGACAGCAACCCCACCGGGACCATAGCCCTCATAGCGGATCTCTTCGTAATTATCCCCGTCACTACCGGCAGCCTTCTTGATGGCGCGCTCGATATTGTCCTTAGGCATATTCTCGCCGCGTGCGGCCAGAATTGCAGCGCGCAGGCGCGCATTCATGCTCGGGTCCGGCATGCCCAGCTTGGCGGCAACCGTGATTTCGCGGGCCAGCTTGGAAAACAGCTTGGAACGCATCGCGTCCTGCCGCCCCTTGCGGTGCATGATGTTCTTGAATTGTGAATGTCCGGCCATTGCCGTGCCACCATCAGGTTAAAGACCGGCCCCGCGCCCCACCCAAAGGCGGCGCCGCCCGAGCCGATATCGTTGACTTCGCAAGCCTTATAGGGGCCACGCTGCGCAAAGAGCAAGAAAGTGGGGAAACTGCCCGCATATCATGCAGCCTTAAAAAGCGGCACGCATATGTGCCGGTCTGCATTCTCACCGTGATGGAAATGCAGAACCCACCGCAAATACTGGCTTTTCCGGCCCGGCCCTGCGCCGGCTGTGCATCTGGAAACCCATGGAAAGGCAGGCATCCCCGCGCACGGCATCCTGTCACGGAGGTTTTTCAGCGGCCTGTCAGGGGCTGGCACAATCTGCGCCCACATCCTCCGGGCGAATCGCCTTTGCCGGCATCTCCCCTGCTGGCAGGCAAAGAGTGCGGCCAGCCAGATAGAAGCAGAGCCTCAGCGTCGGCGACGGATACGCACATAGAGCGCGCCCTCGCCCCCATGCCGGCGGCTGGCCTCCTCAAAGCCCACCACAATGGCACGCATGTCTGGCGCAGCCAGCCAGTGGGGCACGGTGCGACGCAGAACGCCGCGCTCCTCGCCAAACATGGCAGAACCGCCCCTCTCGCCCGTCACCCGTTCCGCCCCGCCCTTGCCGGTGATGACCAGCACCACCGAATGGCCGATATTCTGCGCCTCAAGAAGAAACAGGCGCAGGCGATAATGCGCGGCGGCCTGTGTCATTCCGTGCAAATCCAGCCGAGCATCCACCTCTGCCCCGCGTGTGAGGCGGCGGCGGGCCTTTGGCTCAAGAGAAACCAGAGGCAATGGAGGCGGCGCAGCCGGCTTTTTCGTACGGCTGACAAGAGCCGGGGCCGGCTCTTCCTTCATCTGCGGCGGTTCTTGTGGCGGGGGTTCCGGCAATGCCGGAGCTTGTGGCGCAGGCAGCGGGCGCAATGGCGTGACATGCAGCACCACATGCGCCCACAAGGCGCGCTCCTCGGGCTTGAGATCCCGCTTGCGCCCGCGCCGGCTCATGGGCGGGGCACCAGCAGGGTAAACTGCCCGGCATGGCGGATGCGCCCGGCCACCTCAGCCGCCTGCCTGCCCGCACCAAAGAACAGATCTCCCCGCGCAGGCCCCACAATGGCCGAGCCTGTATCCTGTGCAATCATCAGCCGGTTGAAAGGCTCGGAAACGCCGGGGCCGGAGAGCGGCAGCTCTGTTTCCACAAAAACGGGCGTGCCATATGTATGGATGCGCCGGTCCACCGCCAGAGAACGCCCTGTGGTGAGCGCAATGCCTTGCGCGCCCATCGGCCCGCTGTCGCGCCCCAGCGCCCGCGTGGTGAAAAACACATAGGAGCGGTTCTGCCGCCGCAACGCCTGCCCCTCTTCCGGGTGTTGCTCCATAAAGGCGCGAATGCGCGCCATGGACATCTCCTCGCGCGGCACGATGCCCTGATCAATCAGAAACCGTCCAACCGGCGTGTAGGGGTAGCCATTCTTGGCAGCATAATTCAGCCGCACCACCTTGCCATCCGGCAGGCGCATACGGCCAGAGCCTTGAATCTGCATGAAGAACAGGTCAATCGGGTCTTTCAGAAAGGCCACTTCCAGCCCCTGCCCGGCCAGTGCGCCCTCTTCAATCTCCGCGCGGTCATAATAGGGAACGAGCCGCCCGCCTGCCCTGCGCCAACCGCCCCTGCTGTCTGTGACAAGATCCTTCGGCTTGCCGAAAACCGGCACCTCATAACCCGGCCTGCGGGTCAAGGAGCCTTCCACCTCCGGCTCGTAATAGCCGGTGAAAAAGCCCGCTCCCCCCTCATTCGGCACCACACGGAAAGGCTGGAACCGGGTTTCAAAGAAACGGCGCGCAGCCTGCGAACCCGGATTTGCCCCCAGCGCGGAGGCACCCTTGCAGGCGCTTATCAGGCCTTTGCGCAGAATGGCTGATGATGCCACCTGCGGATCTGCCGCCCGTGCGGAAACAGCGGGGCAACTGGCGCGGAACACCCTGAAGGCCGCCACATGGTCATCGTCCTGCCAACCCCGCAAATCATGGAATGAAAGCGGCACAAGCTGCGCACCGGGCACGGATGGCACCGCAATGTCCTTATCCGGCATGGCGCGCCTCTCCTGTGCGCTGGCACCATCTGAAAACAGGGGCAGAGCCAGAAACACCAGTGCCGTCACGGCCTGAAAACGAAAGGACAGCCCGCGCAAACCTGCCGCCGCACATGAGAAGAGGTCCGGCACAATGCGGCTGTATATAAGGTTCTGCAACAGCTTCATCTATCGGGGCATCTGGTTCACGGGCCAGGGCGCAATCCGCTCCGGCTTCCTATATGTGCAGGCTTCCAACCGGATTTGTCGAGGGAAGACACAGGCTTTGCTGCATCGCACACAGTCTTGTGCCGGGGCATCTGCATAAAAAGGGGAGCGGCGGACACATCCGCGCTCCCCCATGATGCCCATATGTGCGGCTGGCCTGAGCCAGCCCGCAGGCCTACTGCCCGGCTTCGGTGGCCACCAGCTTCCAGTTCGGGTCCTGCGTGCCAATATCGCGCGCAAAGGTCCAAACATCGGTCACATCGCCCACTGTATCGGGGCTGCCATCCACCACATTGCCGCTGCTGTCCCGCGTCACGGAAATGAGCTGGGAAATGAAGCGCACCGTGAGCTGGGCCGAGCGGCCACGCACGGCGGCCTCTTCCAGATCTGCCTTCTCGATGGCGACGAAACGGGACTCCATAGTCTCGCCCCGGCTTTCGCGCTCCGTAATGGCAGCGGCAAAGCCTTCATACACATCCTTCGCCAGCAGTTCCTTCAGCATCTTGCGGTCGCCTTCGGCAAAGGCGGTCACGATCATCTCGTAAGCGGCCCGCGCACCGGAGAGGAAGTGCTTGGCGTCGAAATCGCTTTCAACAGCGGCGATCTGGTCCAGCGCGGCAGCAGAGGGGCTGCCTTCTGCGGCCACGCCTTCCCAGCGATAGGCCGGAGGCGTCTCGTCCTCATCATCGACAGAAGCGGTCACCGGTGCAGGCGGCGGCGGGGCCCGACCCGGCAACTGCACCACATTGTCCCCTTCCGGGCGGGGCGGCTTGGCCTGCTCCTTCGAGGAATAGGGGTCATAAGGCGGGCGTTCCCGACCCGTCCGCTGCCCGAGCACCCCGCGCAGACGG
This sequence comes from Xanthobacter sp., assembly GCA_034676585.1. Taxonomy (GTDB): domain Bacteria; phylum Pseudomonadota; class Alphaproteobacteria; order Rhizobiales; family Xanthobacteraceae; genus Xanthobacter. The sequence continues at coordinate 526,460 of JAUCBY010000002.1, forward strand.
AAGAAGATGAAGACGGCCAGAGCCAGAAAAATGATCGTGGTAAGATCGAACACTGCTTCGCCATGCCTTTGGCGCACCGGCCGGAGCCGCGCACCTGTTGACTTGAGAAGGCCAGATGGCACCAGCGCAATGCGCCGCGCAACTTGGCCCCTTGTGTTATGTACGTCGCCGCGCCCGGTTCGCCAGTCCCCGCACACACAAGCTGCACATTTTCACTGTCAGCTTACGGCAGGAGAGGCGCAAGCGCCACCTTATCAAAAAGCAGAATGCACAAGCCAGATACCTGCATCCATCTGGCAGGTCTCCAAAGTCAGGATTCCGGGGCTTTTGTTGCCCCTCATTTACCGTGCAGGAGGGGAATTGCGGGCATAAGGAGAGCTTCGCCGCCTTTCCGCCGCAACAGCGCGCCACCAGTGCGCAGGCGCGGCCAGCCATAGAGCGTGGCGTGGGGCGGCAGGCTTGGTTTATGGTCGCTCGTTACGATATCACGCGATTCGGCAGGACGTTTCAGAGGGGATGCATTTGGTCCGGTTCGAGAATGTTGGCCTGAGATACGGCATGGGGGCCGAAGTGCTGAAGGATGTCACCTTCAGCATCGAACCCAGATCGTTCCAGTTCCTCACCGGCCCCTCGGGTGCGGGCAAGACCACCTTGCTGCGCCTGCTGTTTCTTTCGCTCAAGCCCACACGCGGGCTCATTACCCTTTTTGGCCGCGATGTCTCATCGCTCACGCCCGATGAAGTGGCGGCGATGCGCCAGCGCATCGGTATCGTGTTTCAGGATTTTCGCCTGCTGGACCACCTCACCACTTATGAGAATGTCTCCCTGCCCCTGCGCGTGGCGGGCAAGGAGGAGGCCAGCTATCGCGCCGAGGTGACAGAGCTTCTGGGCTGGGTGGGGCTGGGTGAGCGCAAGGATGTGCTGCCCCCTGTGCTTTCCGGCGGCGAGAAGCAGCGCGCCGCCATTGCCCGTGCGCTCATCAGCCGGCCCGAGTTTCTGCTGGCTGATGAGCCGACCGGCAATGTGGACCCCACCCTTGCGCGACGCCTGCTGCGACTGTTCATTGAACTCAACAAGACCGGAACATCCGTTCTGCTGGCCACCCATGACATCGCCCTCATGGACCAGTATGACGCCCGACGCCTCGTGATCGCCGATGGACGGCTTTACGTCTATGACTGACCAGCCCGGAAAAGACACCACTCCCTTTGAGGGCGCGATCCGCGGTGCAGGCAGCAGCACGGGTGCAGGAGGCGCGCGCGCCGCCTCCGGGTTTCGCACACAGGCAACCCCCACCCTCAAGGATGCCTCTTCCACGCTGAAGGACTCCGCGCGCGAGGCACCAGCGGATGACAGCGCCGCAGCCAGTGCAGCCTCCGGCAATGCCATTTCGACGGAGGAGAAGCCCTCGGCCGGCCCTGTTGTGACGCCCGCGGCCCAGCCCACGGCCAAGCAGCGCCCGATGACCCCGATTGTGCCGCGATCCACCATTTCCGGGCGGGCACTGATTGCGGTGGTGGCCATCATGACCTTCCTCGCCAGCATCACCATTGGCGCGGCGCTGGCCGTGCGCTCCACCGCAGGCCAGTGGCGCTCGGATGTGACGCGTGAAGTCACGATCCAGATTCGCGCAGGCGATCCCAAGACCACAGATGCACAGGTGCAGCAGGCCGCTGAGATCGCCCGCAAGACGCCCGGTGTTGCCGATACGCATATTCTTACCGCTGCTGAAACCGGCCGCCTGCTGGAACCCTGGCTCGGTTCCGGGCTGGAGCTGGAGGAATTGCCTGTGCCACGCATGGTGGTGGTGCGCCTCAACAATGCCACCCCTGCCGATCTCGCCACGCTGAAACGCACATTGAGCGACCAGATCCCGACCGCTACGCTGGATGACCATCGCCTGTGGGCGCACCGGCTCAGCTCCATGGCGGAAGGGGTGACACTGGCGGGTATTTGCCTGCTGGCGCTGGTGGGGTCAGCAACGGTGCTCACCGTGGTCTTTGCCACCCGCGCCGCTGTCGCCACCAACCGCACGGTGGTTGAGGTTCTGCATTTTGTGGGTGCCAAGGATGGCTTCATTGCCGCCCAGTTCCAGCGTCACTTTCTCAAAATTGGCACGCAGGGCGGTTTGCTCGGCGGCCTTTCTGCGGCGGCCCTGTTCGCCGTTATTTCGGCCCTGCCATGGCTCGGCGTTTCGGATGAACCGGAAAACCCCAGCATTCTGGTGTGGCTGAACCCTGGTATTATTGGCTTCATTGGCATTGCGCTGGTGGTGCTGATGGTGGCGCTGGCAACAGCCTATACATCACGCGTCACCGTCTACCGCACCTTGAGGACCATTCAATGAGTGCATGTCCCGCATCACAAATGCACCATCCTGTCCTCGCCTGTGCCGTATTCCCCCGGCATTCTTGAGTCATGATCGAGAACGGGCACAACAGTTCTGCATCCGGGGCTGGCCGTGAGGATATGCAGCCGGCCTCAGGCAAGCCTGCTCCGCAGCGCTGGCGCTGGTGGCGGCGGCTGCTCATCGCGCTTGTTCTCATGCTGGGCTTCAGTGCTGTCGGGATTCTGGCCGGCTTTCTGGCGTTCACCACTCAGATTGCCACACGCGAACCCAAACAGCTCAAGCCGATGGACGCCATTGTCGTTCTCACCGGCGGTGCCTCACGTGTGACGGATGCGGTAAACCTGCTTTCAAAAGGCTATGGGCAACGCCTGCTCATTACCGGCGTCAACCCCACCACTTCTCCGGGCGAACTGCGCCGCGCCTTGCCGAATGGGGAAAAGCTCATCACCTGCTGCATTGATCTGGGCCACAAGGCGCTGAACACACGCGGCAATGCCATTGAGGCTGCGGAATGGACACGGGCGATGAATTTTCGCTCCCTCGTGGTCGTCACCTCCACATGGCACATGCCGCGCGCGCTGGTGGAGTTGAACCGCTCCTTGCCAGATGTCGAACTTATCGCCTATCCGGTCGTCACCTCACGCATGGAGGCTGAACGCTGGTGGCGAGACCCTGATGTGCTGAACCTGCTGTTCAAGGAATATCTCAAATATCTGATGGCGCAGCTTAAAATACGTCCGGCACAGGCCGTGATGAAGGAGCAGCCGCCAGAACCGGCCCCCTTGCCGCCGCAGAACGTGCCCGAGGCGGGAACAGAACAAAGCAGCATCGCCAATTGAGGTAACGGCTTTCCGCCTTCTATGCCGTGCTGAAATGGTTTAGAGCATCAGGGTTTCCGCCAGAGCGCGCCTGCAATGAGCTGGCGCGCCTTTTCCATGCGCCGCATGCCGCGCGCCAAGGTTCAACACCGGGGAGCCTGAAGGTGACGGTTATCCGCTCGCTGCTGTTCCAGATTTGCTTTTACACTGCCACCATCCTGTTCATGCTGGCTTTTCTGCCCGTCCTGCCCTTCATCTCACGTCAGGGCCTGTGGAACACATGTGTGAAATGGTGGCTGGGCACCATGAACTGGCTGCTGCGCATCACCTGCGGCGTCCATACCCGCATCACCGGGCATGAAAATGTGCCAGACGGACCGCTGCTGATTGCTGCCAAGCATCAGTCTGCATGGGAAACGGTGGCCTTGCTGTCCCTTTTCAAAGACCCGGCCTTCATCCTCAAGCGCGAGTTGATGAATATTCCGGTTTTCGGCTGGTATCTGAAGAAGCTGGGCATGATTCCGGTGGACCGCAGCGCCGGTCCCTCAGCCCTGCGCGACATGACAAAACGCGCCCGAGCGGCGGCAGATGAGGGGCGGCAAATCCTTATTTTCCCGGAAGGCACGCGCCGGGCACCGGGTGCCCCGCCCGCCTACAAGCCGGGGGTCTCCTTTCTTTATACCGCACTGAAAGCGCCCTGCCTGCCGGTTGCGCTCAATTCCGGCCTGTTCTGGCCGCGCCGCGCCTTCACCCGCAGACCCGGCACCATCCGCGTCGAACTGCTGCCGCCCCTTCCTGCCGGACTGTCACGCACAGAGTTTTCCACAAGGCTGGAAACAGAGATTGAAACGGCCAGCAATCGCCTTCTGCAACAAGGGCTTGAGGAACTTGGCCCCCGTGCTCCACAGCTGCAGAACGAAGAGTAGGAACAGGCCAAGAACATCCACACTGTCCACCCCTGTGGAAAACCATTGAACCCACAGGAATGATGTTCTAGTTTCGTTCACATGAACATCGCTGATTCGATCCTGATCCCTCTTGTTGATGCCGGTTGCCTCAATGGTCTTCGGACCAGCGCACTTGGTTCGCGCTACCGCTTCTGGCGGGATGAGGACGGTATGCGACATGTGTTTTCAGTCTACGGACCTGAAGACGCCCCCAGCTACCCGGACGCGATTGCCGTCGTCGCCCGGCGCACCCCGGCCGGTTCCATTGCCATGTGGACCGGCCCTTCCGGGCCTGCGGCAGAACAGGCTGCCCGCCGGCTGGACGGGGATGAAATCCACATTCATGTGCTGGGAGAGCAGGAAGCCCCTGCCCTGCGCCGCCTTCTGGAACGCGCATCACGCCCCAACCGGCCGCTCGCACCCCCGCGCCCCTCCGAGCGCACAGAACAAGAGCCTGCCATGGAGCGCGTGAGCGCACATGCCCGCCGTGCTGCCTGATCTGTCAATCGCCCGGCAGCATGCTCATTTCACCCCTCGTCCTCATCTCGCCATCCGGCGGGTGAGGTGCGCAGATGGTGGGTAATCCAGGCGAGGTCCGGCTCATCAATGCCCAGCTTCTCCAGCGCCGCAACTGTGGAAACCACATAATCAGCATTTGGGCCGGCGCTGCCACGAGAGCGCAGCACCAAACGCAACTGCTCTTCCCGTGAAAGACTTCCGGCATATTGGGCATGGCCCCGATGCGCCAGATAGGCCAAGGCCGGTGCAGTTCGCGCACTGCCATCCAGCATGTGAATCTGCTTCACAGCCTCGCAATACACACCGGAAACCTGCTCTCGCTCGGTGAGATAGGCATAGGTTCTCTCCCAGTTCTGGGGCTGAACTCGATAGGCGATGCCATGGCAGGCACCACCATCCTCAAGCCCCAGCACCAGCCCCGGAGCCTCCGGCGTGCCTCGATAATGATAGGAGAACACACACAGCGCCCGATGCGCGCCAATCAGCCGGGCCTCGCAGCGTTCCGCATACTCAAATCCCGGATTCCACATCAAAGACCCATAGGCGAACACCCAATGGTCATGGTTCAGTGCATTATCTTCGGGCATGCTAGGGCAATCACAGTCCGCCATTGACACAGTCTTGTCTACGTCGCCTAACAGGGGCAACTGTCCCCCGCAAGTGGGCGCGCGTGAGTGGATGCCCAAACGCCATCCGCAGGGCATAACCGCGCCCGGAAACCGGAACCGAAGCCGAGGCCTCGCATGACCGCATCTGAAGTTTCCCCCTCCCGCCGCCGCAACTGGCTGGTGCTGAGCCTGATCGCGCTTGTTGTTCTTGTCGCCGTCGGCTGGGCCGGAGCATGGATTTATGCCGCCAACCGCGTGGAAAAGGAGCTGGATGCCTGGATTGCCCGCGAGGCAAAGGAAGGCCGTGCCTGGGCTTGTGCCAATCGTTCGCTGGGCGGCTTTCCATTTCGCCTTGAGCTGAATTGCGCCACGCCCACCCTCGACACCACCACCGGTGACAAGCTGCACATCACAACCAGCTCTGCCCGTGCCACTGCGCAAATCTGGTCTCCGAACACGATCAATGCAGAATTTGCCTCCCCGGCGCGCATCGAAAACAAGGAGACGGGCGAGACATTTGAGGCCAACTGGGATGTGCTGCGCATGAGCGGGGTTGGCAACACATCTGGCCAGCCCCAGCGTCTGGGCCTTCATGCCACGGATCTGCGGGTGAACCAGATTGAGGATGACACGGATGCCTCGCCGCTCGCGGCTCTCGCCCAGCTCGATTTTGAATCGCATCTCGTAGCCGCAAAAAACACCGGGCCTGAAGATGTGGCCTACAGCGCCACGCTGAAGGGTGGCTCAAGCCCGATTCTGGCTCTCTTCGGCGAAAAGGGTCCTGTGGATTTCTCCTTCACCGGCGTTGTCACCTCCGCCGCAGATCTCAAGCCCATGCCTCTGGAGCAGCGCCTGCGCGCATGGGCTGCCGCGCAGGGCGAGGCCCGCCTTACCCAGTTCACTTTGTCCAGCCCTTCCGTTGCGGTCACCGCACGCGGCACTCTCTCGCTGGACCCGCAGGGACAGGTGAACGGAAATCTCAATCTGGGCTTTGCCGGCGTACAGCAACTGGCCAGCCAGCTTGCCGCAGCCGGCATCCTTCCAGAAGGGCTTGCCCCCATGGTTGGAGCGCTGGCTCTTGTTGGGCAGCCGACAGATGTGGATGGACGGCGCGGCGTCTCCTTCCCCCTGAACTTCAAGAACGGGCGGCTGAATCTCTCCGGCCTGCCAGTGGGCCGGGTGCCGTCCGCTTTCTGATCTCATGGCCTGCGCGTTGTTTACAGATCGCGCGCAGGTCTTCGGTTGCGGATTGCCGCATTTTTCTCAATGTACAAAACGCCGCCCTTCCCCCCCGTGCGCGAACGGGCTATGAGGGCGGCAACCTTGGGCCGACCCTGACGAGCGAGCCTGTTCATGAGTGAAAACACCCTTTCCCCTGCCGATGAAGGCCAGTTGCAGGCTGCTGTTCTGGCCCGCGCCCTGCCCCACATGCAGCGCTATGACGATGCCATTGTGGTGGTGAAATATGGCGGCCACGCCATGGGCAATGAAGAACTGGCGCGCCATTTCGCCCGCGATATCGTGCTGCTGGAGCAGGCGGGCGTGAATCCTGTTGTCGTGCATGGCGGTGGTCCGCAGATTGGCGCGATGCTGGAAAAGCTGGGCATCAAGTCGCAGTTTGCGGCGGGCCTGCGCATCACCGACAAGGCCACGATTGATATTGTGGAGATGGTGCTGGCCGGCTCCATCAACAAGCAGATTGTCGGCTATATCAATGAAGCCGGTGGCAAGGCCGTGGGCCTGTGCGGCAAGGATGGCAACATGGTGCGCGCCCGAAAGGCAAGCCGTGTGCTGACCGACCCGGATAGCAAGATCGAGCAGGTTGTAGACCTTGGCTTCGTGGGTGAACCGGACGAGGTGGACACAACCGTCCTTGACCAGATCCTGCGCCGCGAAATTATCCCGGTTCTGGCTCCGGTCGCCGCCGCCAAGGATGGCGGCACCTATAATGTGAATGCCGACACATTCGCTGGCGCTATCGCCGGTGCGCTCAAGGCCAAGCGTCTGCTGCTGCTGACCGATGTGCCCGGCGTGCTGGACAAGGACAAGAAGCTGATCCCCCAGCTAACCATTGCTGAGGCCCATGCACTGATTGCCGATGGCACCATTTCTGGCGGCATGATCCCGAAGGTGGAAACCTGCATCTATGCGCTGGAAAAGGGCGTGGAAGGCGTGGTCATCATTGATGGCAAGGCCCCGCATTCCGTGCTGCTGGAACTGCTGACAGACCACGGTGCCGGTACGCTCATCACCCACGGGTGAGGCTGCAATACAATTTGGGGAAAGGCGCGTGCTTGCCTGAGCACGCGCCTTTTCTTTTGCCTGATCGCATCTTGCGCCTTGCCCGGAACATGTGAGGCAAGCACACAAGCCCTCATGCTGAACTGCACGCCCCGGCATGATGCCGCTCAAGGCAAGCCGTGGCGCTAAAGGCCGCTGCATTGCGGCCACAGGAACAGCTTCAGGGCAGCGTCTGCGCTCCATCGCCCAGCGCACGCTGCATCAAAACCGTATCAATCCAGCGTCCGAATTTGAAACCCGTTGCCGGAAGCATCCCCGCCATGGTGAAGCCGCAGGTGCGGTGCAGGGCCACAGAGGCTTCGTTAGCGCTGTCACCAATCACCGCGACCATCTGTCGGAAACCACGAGCCGTACACTCAAGAATGAGAGCATCCAGCAACGCCCGGCCCATGCCGCAGCGTTGGGCCGTCTCATCTACATAAATCGAGTTTTCAAGGGTGTAGCGGAAGGCGGCGCGGGGACGGAACGCGCTGGCATAAGCATAGCCCAACACGCATCCCTCACGCTCTGCCACAAGGAAAGGGGAACCCTCCGCACATAGCGCCTGCTGGCGTCGCACCATTTCCTCAAGGGTCGGAGGCTCAAGCTCAAAACTGGCCATGCCGGTTGCAACCGCATGCGCATAGATGGCGGTGATGCGCGGCATATCCCGTGCCTCAACACTGCGCAGTTGCATCTTTCCCCTCCACCGTCACCCTCATGCAAAAAGCCCCGGCAAGGCCGGGGCTTTCACATCTTTCATCAAGACACCTGCCTCAAATCGGCAGATCAGTTGTTCGAGCGACCGCCAAACAGCTGGAGCAGCATCATGAACATGTTGATGAAGTCCAGATACAGGGCCAGTGCGCCCATGATGGCCTTCTTGCCCATCGCCGCAGCGTCATCACCAACGAAATACATCTCCTTGATGCGCTGGGTGTCGTAGGCGGTGAGGCCCGCAAACACCAGCACGCCAACCACGGACACCACAAACTGAAGCAGCGAGGAGCCGAGGAAGATGTTGACCACCGAGGCGATGATGATGCCGAACAGGCCCATCATCAGGAAGGAGCCCATGCCGGAAAGGTCACGCTTGGTGGTGTAACCATACAGGCTCAGCGCACCAAACGAGGCGGCGGTGATGAAGAACACGCGCACGATGCTCTCATGCGTGTAGACAAGGAAAATGGTGGACAGCGAAACGCCGACCAGAGCCGCATAAACCCAGAAGGTCATCTGCGCGGCAGAAACGCTCATCCGCTCCACACGGAAGCTGAGGAAGAAGACAGCAGCCAGCGGAGCCAGCATCACCACCCACTTCAGCGGGCTGACAAACAGCGTGTAGCCGATCTGGGTCAGCATGATGTCGCCAGACACACGCGCCACGGCCTGCGAGGGATCGCTCGTGACAGAGAGCATGTACACGCCCAGCGCAAACAGGCCGGTGATGGCAAGGCCAAGCGCCATATAGTTGTACACGCTCAGCATATAGCTACGCAGGCCCTGGTCGATTTCGGCCTGCGAGCGCGTCACCGACGAATTCCAACGGCCGGCGACGTTGCGATCATAATCGGACATCGTCGTTCCCTTTTAAACTTCTGCGAACCGTCGGCGAGGCCCGATCCGGACCTGCTGGTTCTTGCCTGCAATATGGGGGGTAACGTGCAGCGCGGCAAGTGAAACGAATATGAAATTTACGCAAGGTCATGCCAAAGCATGGCTTTGCCCACAGCGCACAACCCGTATAAGCACTGCGGTTGTGAAAGGGACCGGGGGCTGATGATTCCGCGTATTGAGGGCCTGTCCCATCTGGTGCTGACAGCGCTGGTGCTGATGCTGGCATGGCTGGCGCCCGGCATGTGGCAGCCGCTGCACGCTGGTGCGTGGACCATGCCGGAAGGCAAGGGGCAGGTGATTCTGCAAGGCAGCGCCCTCTCCTCCAGCCAGAGCTTTGGCCCGAAGTCCGATCTTTATTCCAGCCGCCCGTTCGAGAAGGTCGAGGTCAATCTCGTCTTTGAATATGGATGGAATGACTGGCTGACCCTGATCGCCGCCCCGCAGTTTCTGTATGTGCATCTCGGCGCGCCCGGCAGTTCCACCTATTCCGGGCCGGGCTACAGCGATGTCGGCGCGCGCGTGCGGCTGTGGCAGGATGACAGCCGGGTGTTTTCAGCCCAAAGCGTGCTGCGCATTTCCGGCACCGGCCATTCCAGCAGTGCGGCAGCGGTTGGCAATGAGGATGCGGAGCTGGACCTGCGCCTGCTGGCCGGTTTCTCTTTCAACCTGTTTGGCCGCGCCTCCTATCTGGATCTGGCCGTGGCCGAACGCCTGCGCTTTGGCGATCCGCCAGACGAGTTCCGGCTGGATGCAACCCTTGGCGTACGCACCGCCCCGCGCTGGCAGCTTCTGCTCCAGTCATTCAATGTCGTCTCGCAGGGCGCGGGCAAGGGGCCGTATTTCAACCGCTCCTATGAGTATTACAAGATGCAGGTGGGGGCGGCGTGGGAGTTTACGCCCACCGTTACCTTGCAAGGCAGCATGGTCAGCACCGTTTTTGCCCGCAATGCACCGCTGGAAAACGGCATGGTGCTGAGTGCAATCTACAAGTTCTGAAGCAGTGCGCGCCCCAGATAGCCCGCACCCGCCAGCCCCGGCGTGGGGTGGGTGATAATGCGCAGCGGCACCTGCGCCAGACGGCCCTCAAAGGGGGGATGGCTCTCAAATGCTGCGCGCAAGGGGCTGTGTGCCGCAAGCGGCGCCAGCGCCTGCCCGAGGCCGCCGGCAATATAGACCCCGCCGCGCGCTTCAAATGCCAGCGCCAGATCACCTAGCACCCGCCCGAAAATACCCAGAAACAGATGGCAGGATTCAAGGGCCTGCCCTTGTTCCTCAAGCGCAGCCACGATGATGGCACGAGGGGACAGTTGCGCGCCGGATAAAATGGCATGGATGCGCCCAAGGCCGGGGCCGGACAGCACATGCTCCACACAAACAGGCCCCAGATCCCGCTCCAGATGGGCCAGCACCCGCGCCTCCTCTGCCGAGGTTGCGCCAAACCGCATATGGCCAGCCTCGCTGGGCAGCACCTCGAAAGCGAGGCTCCCTTCAGGGCCTTCACGCGGCAGAATGAGCGCCGCACCCAGCCCCGTACCTGGACCACAGACCAGAATAGCCCCTTGTGGCCTTTCCCCGGCGGGCGGCACGCCCACACACTCATAATCCCCCGCACCCAACCCCGGCACCCCATGTGCCAGAGCGACAAAATCATTCACCAGTTCCAGCCGGGAGAGACCCAGTGCCGCCTTGAGGCGCGGGCGGGAGATGCGCCAGTCCCGGTTGGTCAGGCGCAGGTCCTCCCCCTCCACCGGGCAGGCGAGCGCCAGCACGGCCACAGGTGGGCGCAGCTCGCCCATATCATGCAGATAGGCCAGCAGCAGGTCTTCCAGCGTGGCGTGATGGTCATTGGCCTCGATGCGCACATGCACCGGCACACCATCAGCCCCCGCACAGGCCAGCCTTGTTGTGGTGCCGCCAATATCTGCCAGCAGCAAGGGCAGCGGCGAACGAGGTGCCATCATGTCCATTCCTGATGGAGGCCCTCAGGCCACGGCATCCAGTTCCTCATCGCTCAAACTGCCGGGCACGATGGTGACCGGAACCGGAAACCGCGCCGCATAGCTGCCTGCAAGCTGGGACACCAGTGGCCCCGGCCCCTCCTTGCCTGTGCCTGCGCCCAGCACCAGAATGGCGATGTCGCGATCTTCCGCGATGAGGGCGGCAATGGCATCGGCCTTGTTGCCGGTACGAATGACACACTCGGCGGAAACATCGGCCACCTGTCGGGCACGGGCGGTGAACTTGTCGAGCCGCATGCGTGCCTCATCCTCCGCCTCGGCACGCATCAGGTCTGCCACGCCCAGCCATTGCTGATTGGCCCCATCCAGCTCCAGCACCGCCAACAGCACCAGCGCCCCCTGCGTGCGCGCCGCTCGACGGCCGGCATAATAGACAGCGCGGTCACATTCCGGCGTTTCATCCACCACCACCAGAAATTTCCGGTGGTGACCCGGCTCATGGCTTTGTCGTGTCGCGATCATCGGAGCCTGCATCTTGCCAGCACAATGGCCCATGGTGCCATGAGCGAGGCGTGGGAGGGGAGCAAAAAATATGCGGCTCCCACTGATGAAAGGGCCATTGCGCATGGCACAGGCTTTGGCATGCGGCCTTACTGGTCACGTGTCCCGCTGTCACCCATGCAAATATGCATATAAATCTTGTGAAACTGCATGAGAGTGATGCGAGTTAGTGCCCAGAAAAGCTGTGCCCTCTTCTAGACATAGGCGATCAAAAAACCTGTCATGTCCGCCATGCGCCGGTGCAGCGATGAAACTGCGTTTTACCTTTGCAACCGGAAAGCGGCATCAGCCTTGGCCGCATCAAGGCCGGATACCTGCCCCTATCCAGCCCAGCCGCACAGTCCGCAAGGATAAAACAGCCTCCTGAAGCGGAGGGCTGCGGAAGGCCGGAGGCTCGCCCTCGGCCTTGTCCCCGACAAAAAGATCACCATGACGGGTGCGGCCAGAGCCTTCAACTTGTCTTCTGCAAGACAGGGCCCGGCATGGGGGCGGAACAATACGCGCAGATGCAATGATGTGTTGCATCCATGCATGTGAAGGGGCATCACTCTCCAGTTCCAGCCTGAACCCATGGAGCACCCGAAGGCGTGAAGGGACCCGCGCGCACGCGCCTGCATGACATTGGCTTTGTGATCCTGACCCTTCTGGCCGGAACGGCTGGTGGTGCCCTGTTCACGGCCATGGGTTTGCCCGCCCCCTGGCTCTCCGGGGCCATGGTGTTCACCATTGCGCTGGCAGTGGGCGGTGTGGAGCTGCGTTTTCCTGAGCCTTTGCGGCAGGCAGCCCTGATTATTCTTGGCGTTTCCATGGGGGCCGCGCTCACACCGCAAATGCTGGCGCGCGCATCCGCCTGGCCAATAACCATGGCAGTGCTGGCCCTCTCGGTTGCGGCCACCATGGCCGGAGGGATGCTGTTCTTGCGGCGCATTGCGCGCTGGGATGGGCCAACAGCTTTCTTCGCCGCAGCGCCGGGCGCATTCTCCACGGTCATCGCCCTTGCAAATGATACAGGGGCAGACCTGCGCCGCGTGGCTTTTGCACAGGCTGTGCGGCTGTTTCTGCTCATTGCCGCCCTGCCCGGCGTGCTGCGTGCGGCCGGGCTAACCCGTGAAACACCCCTGAACGTGATGGCTGCAGATGGTTCAGCACCTGCACCACTTTCCCTTGCCGATCCTGCTGGCCTGATGGATCTGGGCCTGCTGCTGGCCCTTGCCACCATTGGCGGCCTGCTGGCGGAACGGGCACGCATACCGGGCGGGCTTATTCTGGGGGCACTGGTTGTCAGCGGTGCGCTGCATCTGGGCGAATGGTCTCATGCGCAGATGCCGGCCTTTTTGCTGCTCCCCGCCTTCGTACTTCTCGGGGTGAATGTGGGCACGCGCTTTGTGGGCACGCGGCTTTCCACCATCATCACCTTTTTCTGGGTGTCTCTGGGGGCCTTCGTGGTCTCCATCATCATCTCCGCCGCCTTTGCCCTTGTGGCCGCGTGGATGACCGGAGATGATTTCGGCAAGGTGCTCACCGCCTATGCCCCCGGCGCGCTGGAGGCAATGGCCGCGCTGGGCTTCGCGCTGGGCTATGACCCCGCTTACATGAGCGCCCACCATGTGTTCCGCTTCGCGGGCCTGACCGTCGCATTGCCTCTGGTGGCGCGGCTGATGTTCCGGGTGCCGCCGAAAAGCTGAAAGGATGCCGCGGGCGCTCTAGCCCCCATAGCGATGCAGGCTTGCGCCATGCACACGCAGCCAGCTTTCAGCCCGCTCCCGGCCCGGAAACACACGGTCCACAGCCTGCCAGAAACGCGGGCTGTGGTTCATTTCCAGCCGGTGAGCCACCTCATGCGCGGCCAGATAATCCAGCACCGAAGGCGGCGCGAGGATCAGGCGCCATGAGAAGGACAAATCCCCTCTGGAGGAACAGGACCCCCATCGGCTGGTGGTATCGCGCAAGGTAATGCGGTTCACCTGCACCCCCAGCGCAGCGGCATGGCGCTGCACTGCCCCGGTGAGGTCCCCACGCGCCTCCCGCTTCAGAAAATCACTCACCCGGCGCGCCAGATGCGGCGCATCCCCGGAAACATGCAGTGTTTTCTCCTCCCCTGCCCCGAGCCACACCGTGCCACGCGCCAGAGGCGCATGCACAATGCGGTGCGGCACACCGCGAAAGGGAATCAGCGCCCCGTCTTCAAATGCCACGGTCTGCGGCAATCGCCCCAGCCGCACCCGCACCCATTCATGGTGGCGGACAGCGAATTCCCTGATGCTGGCGATGGAAACATGGGGTGGCGCTGTCAGCACCACATCGCGCGTGGCCGCACGCACCCGCAGCGTCAGCCGGCGCGCCTGCGCATTGCGGCGAATGATGACCGGCGTACGCACACCATCCAGCATCATCTCCAGCTGCCCTGCCTCTTCGGCAGGCTGGAGTATCTTTACCGGGCGGCGCAAAAAGGACATGAGGCCGGATGTAAGGGGATTCGTTTTCATCGTCCCTGTTTATCAACTGTGGTCAGCGATCTGCCGCACGATGCGGGGGGCCACCACCAAGGATGCCTCCCTGCAACAAAAAGGCGCCCCGCAGGGCGCCTTTCGCATTATGGGCGCAGCCCGGTCCTCAGGCAGAAGGATTGCGCGGATACTGGTCCGAAATATTCTTCGGCAGGGCGAACACGTCCGGCTCTTCCGGTCCGTGGTCCACCACTTCAGTTTCCACCTTTTCCCGCACGGTTCCCTGCGGCAACTCGTTGGAAAGGATGAAGTCGCGGATACGCGGGGCAATTTCCGAACGGAACCGCGAGCCATTGAACACGCCATAATGGCCCACGCCCGGCTGCTCATAATGGGCGCGCTTTTCTTCCGGAATATTCGGGCACAGGCGATGCGCGGCCTTGGTCTGGCCAATGCCGGAAATATCGTCCTTCTCGCCTTCCACCGTCATCAGGGCCACACGCTTCACAGCATGGGTCTTCACCACCTTGTCATGGTGCAGAATCTCGCCCTTGGGCAGGGAGTGGGTGATGAACACATTCTCGACCGTCTGCAGATAGAACTCGGCCGTCAGGTCCATCACCGCAAGATATTCATCATAGAACTCGCGATGCTTCTCCGCGCTGTCGCCGTCCCCGTCCACAAGATGCCCGAACAGGTCCCAGTGGGCCTTCAGGTGGCGGTCCAGATTCATGCTCATGAAGCCGTTGAGCTGAAGGAAGCCCGGATACACCTCGCGCAGTGCGCCCGGATGCGGCCACGGCACGCGGGTGATGACATTGCGCTTGAACCAGTCGATGCCCCGGTCCTGCGCCAGCGCGTTCACGGCGGTGGGGGATTCGCGGGTATCAATCGGCCCGCCCATGAGGGTCATGGACTTGGGCACGAACGGGTCTTCCTCTTCCTCCATGCGGGCAATGGCCATCAGCACCGGCACGGCAGGCTGGCACACCGCCATCACATGGCAATCACCACCCAGACGATGGAAGATGGAGATGAGGTAGTCCACATAGTCCGAAAGGCCGAACTGGCCCTGATCGAGGCGGACCATTTTCGCATCCACCCAGTCCGTGACATAAACGTCATGGTCAGGCAGCATCGCTTCTACAGTGCCGCGCAGAAGCGTGGCATAATGGCCGGAAACCGGTGCCACCACCAGCAGCTTGGGCTGCGGGGTCTTGGGCGGGTTCTCGAAAGCGCGCTCGAAATGCAGCAGATTACAGAACGGTCGGCTCCACACCGTGTTCACATGCACGGGGACGCGCTGGCCATTATAGGTTGTGAACGGCAGGTTCCAGTCCGGCTTGGCATAGCGGCGGGTGGTGCGCTCAAACAGCTCGCAGGCTGCCGCCATGGATTTGCCAAGGGTGGTGTGAGAAACGGGATTGATCGGGCTCTTGAGCATGAGGCGGCTGGCATCCGCCATGGCGCGGGACGGATTCAGCGCCGCGTTGCTCATTTCATAGAGCCAGTAGATGGGCGATCTGGGCGCCACATTCGCCTTGGGCGGCATCTGCACCGCACCCGTAAACTCTCCAATGGCCATAATCTGAACCTCGCGGGTTGCTTGGCCATTCAGGGTGAGTCGATCACCCCTCATTGGTCAATTTGGACAAAGGTTAAAAAACTGACACTCTTACGACAAGGACCTACATGTCACAATGTCGCGTCTTTCTGCACAAATCATTACGCGCCTAACCTTGACTGAAGGTGAATCAGAATGACCCCCGCCTTTGCCACCCCGCTTCGGGGGCGTTCTGCCGGTTTGCGGCTCGATACATTGATTCGCTTGCGCTGGCTGGCGGTAGCGGGCCAGCTTGTGGCCGTGGTGGTTGTACACTTCGCGCTGGGCTTTCAGGTGCCTATTATACCATGTCTGGCGCTGGTGGCGCTTTCGGCGCTGGTGAATGTGGGCCTGCGGATGAAATATCCGGTGGCGCGGCGGCTGGGAGACGATGCCGCCGGTGCCCTGCTGGCCTATGACGTGCTCCAGCTCACCGCCCTGCTCTATCTCACCGGCGGGCTGAAAAACCCCTTCGTGCTGCTTTATCTTGCCCCGGTCATGATTTCCGCCACCGCACTGGCGCGAACCACCACCATCATGCTCGGCATTCTGGTTGCATTGTGCGCCGGCGCGGTGGGGCTGTGGGCGCAGCCCCTGCCCTGGTATGATGGCACGCCCCTTGTGTTGCCAAGCCTGTATCTGGCGGGTGTATGGGTGGCGGTGATTGTCGCCATCGGCTTCATCAGCATCTATTCCTGGCGGGTGACGGAAGAGGCGCGCGACCTTGGAAACGCGCTGGCCGCCACCGAACTGGTGCTGGCGCGCGAGCAGCATATTTCCGCGCTCGATGGCCTTGCCGCCGCCGCCGCCCATGAACTGGGCACGCCACTGTCCACCATCGCTCTGGTGGTGAAGGAAATGCAGCGCTCCATCACGCCGGATGATCCTCACGCCGAGGATGTGGCCCTGCTGCGCGATCAGGTGGGCCGCTGCCGCGATATTCTCCAGACCCTGACCTCCCTGCGCTCGGGGGATGCGCCGTTTGACCGCATGCCCGTGCGCCTGCTGCTGGAAGAGGTGGTGGAGCCGCATCGCAATTTCGGAATTTCCATTGGCGTTGATGTGGCAGAAGAATCGGACAGGCCGGTCATTGCCCGCAATCCGGGCCTGCTTTACGGGCTGGGCAATCTGGTTGAGAATGCCGTGGATTTCGCAACTGAAAAGGTCGAGATCAGCGCGGGGTGGACGCCATTAAGCCTTGTGATTGTTGTGCAGGATGATGGTCCGGGCTTCTCGCCGGAGGTGCGCGCACGCATCGGCCAGCCCTATGTGACCTCCCGTGCGCGCGACCATCAGGAGCCGGATGAGGAGAGCGGTCTCGGCCTTGGCGTCTTCATTGCCAAAACGCTGCTGGAGCGCACCGGGGCGACCCTCTCTTTCGAGAACAGGCCGGCCCCTGCGGCGGGTGCGCGCATCAAGATCACTTGGCCGCGCAGTGCTTTGGCCATAGAAATGGAAGATACTGCGCGCACACAGCGTGCACCGGGCCCGTTCACGCCCCCTCAGGTGTGAGGTACGGACCCGTTGCAAGACAGACCCTTGAGGGCAAGAACAGATGACAGATACACTGCCACTTGAAGCTGGTGAGGATCGCTCCGTACTGCTCGTGGATGATGACCGCTCTTTTCTTCAGCGTCTGGCGCGGGCGCTGGAAAGCCGTGGTTTTGAGGTGACCAGCGCCGAGAGTGTCGCTGATGGTCTCGCCCGCGTGGAAGAGCGTGCCCCCGCTTATGCTGTCGTGGACATGCGCCTTGGAGATGGCAGCGGGCTGGATGTGATTTCCGCCCTGAAAAAGCATCGCCCCGGTGCGCGCGCCATTGTTCTTACCGGCTATGGCAACATCACCACCGCAGTGACGGCGGTGAAGCTGGGCGCGGTCGATTATCTGGCCAAACCCGCCGATGCCGATGATGTGGTCGCGGCCCTCATGGCCAATTCCGACCACAAGCCCAGCCCTCCCGAAAACCCCATGTCTGCCGACCGGGTGCGCTGGGAGCATATCCAGCGGGTTTATGAACTGTGCGGGCGCAATGTTTCGGAAACGGCGCGGCGTCTTTCCATGCACCGCCGCACACTCCAGCGCATTCTTGCCAAGCGCGCGCCGCGCTGAGAGTGCTTTCATATTTGGCTGTTCCGCCCGCAAGCTGGCTTACCGGCACGCGGCGGAACGCCTTATATGAACTAGAGAGCACCATGCCGCTGCATGGGATTCCAACATTCAGAATTGACAGAGACGCTCTGCCGACAAGAGCCGGAACGCGGGCATTTTCATGAGCGATATCAAGCTTTTTCACACAGCAGACCAGAATGTGACTGAACTTCGTGGCAGTGCTGTTGCTCTTGAGAAGTCCCTTCAGAATCTCATCGAACGCAATATGGAAGCGTTTCTGGGTGTGAGATTTCTTGCTTCCGAGTTCATCACGACCAATGGCGGGCGCATGGACTCATTGGGTATTGATGAGAATGGTTCCCCGGTCATCCTCGAATACAAGCGCGCAACCAATGAGAATGTCATCAATCAGGGACTGTTTTATCTTGATTGGCTGATGGATCATCGTCGTGATTTTGAATGGCTGGTGCTCGAACGCTTTGGCGAGCAAGAGGCAAAGAAGGTCGACTGGACGACACCACGGCTTATCTGCATCGCGGGAGATTTCACGAAGTTTGATACACACGCGGTCAACCAGATGAATCGCAACATCGCATTGGTCCGCTACAGAAGGTTTGGGGAAGACCTTTTGTTATTTGAACTTCTGACATCCGCATCCCAGCGCATTACGAAAGAAGCCTCAAACCAGACATTGCCAGCGACACCAGCCTCGCGGGCAGAAACGATCACGAGCCGTACACGCCCACGCCCGAAAACCATATCGCAGTATATTGAAGACGCGGACCCGGTTTTACTCGATCTCTATGAAGCCCTTAAATCCTTTCTTCTGGCGCTTGGTGATGACATTCAGCTCAATACACTGGACCACTATGTCGCCTTCCGTCGGCTGAAAAACTTTGCCTGCGTTGAAGTCAAACCGCAGATCAAACATATCAAGGTCTACCTGAAGATCGATCCAGACAGCATCGCCCTGGAGACAGGCTTTACAAGAGATGTCCGCCAGATTGGGCATTATGGGACAGGCGATCTGGAGGTGATCATCACTGACAGCGCAACATTGGATAAAGCAAAGTCTTTGCTGGAGATGAGTTATGATGGAGCCTGATTCGTCATCGTGACTCCCCGGCCTTTCTGTCTCAGCGCAGAAAATGCATCAGGTCGGGGTCCAGCACGCCACACAGGCGCATGGCAGCGGTGCGGGCGAAGCGCAGGGTCAGCGCCTTGCGGGTGGCGGGGGCCAGCTTGTGGTGGGGGCCATCGCGCAGCATCTGTGCGCCATAGGCATCGGCCACCAGAAGTCCTGCGTCTTCGGGCAGGATTTCAATTGGAAAATCCAGCGGCACAGCAAACAGCAGCCGGTCACAAAAGGCGCGATACTCCGGCCATTTGGTATCGCAGCGGAAATCCTGCACCGAGGATTTGATCTCCACAATCACCACATCGCCCTTGGCATCCAGCGCCAGAATATCGGCGCGGCGACCGGAGGCGAGGGAGAACTCGCACAGGCTGGCCAGCCCCAGCGCCCCGAAATGACGCAGCACCCCACGCTGCACCATGCGGGCCGTGGCAGACTGGCGACCGTCTATCCACCCCTGCGCGGCGGCCTCATCGCCCGGCATGCTCAGTTCTCGAAACCGGAATGCAGGCGGGTGATTTCCGGCGGCAGCGGATCATATGGCTCACGCGCCTTGCGATCTCGCGCAATCGCGGCATTGAGTTCCCCTCCAAACAGGAAGATCACCGCTGTCAGGTACAAAAACACCAGTGCAATCATCACCGAGGCAAGGCCCGCATAGGTGGTGACATAATTGCGGGCGAACTCGGCCAGATACATGCCGAACACGGTTGCCCCCACCAGCCACAGCACCAGTGTCACGACAACACCCGGCGCAATATCCCTGAACCTGCGCCGCCCACCGGGCAGCCACAGATGTGCCACCACCAGCGCTGTCACCAGAATGATAGAGGTGACGCCAAAGCGCGCCAGTGTCACCACCCCGCCAAAGGGCTTGATGCCCGGCACATGGTTCAGCGCCATTTGCCAGAACAGCGGTGCCAGCACCACAAGGAACGACAGCGCCAGAAACGAGACAGCCGCCAGCAGCACATAACCGATGGACTCCAGCCGCAACCAATACCAGGCGCGCATTTCCTTCGCACCATAGGCGCGGTTCAGGCCGATGCGCAGGCTCTCGATCCCATTGGAGGAAAAGTAGATGGCCAGCGCCACACCATAGGTCAGCACATCCGCGCGCACCTGGCTCACCACATTGTGGATTTCCTGCCCGATCGGGTCCGCCACCTGCTTGGGCCAGGATTCCAGCATCAGGGCAATGGTCTCGCTGGAGAGCGCCTGGAGATTGAAGAAGCCTGCCAGCGCCGTCACGAAGATGAGGAACGGAAACAGCGACATCAGCCCGGAAAGAGCAATATGGCTGGCGATCGCCCACCCGTCATCGGCGGAAAAACCCCAGATCGCGTCAATCAGGATATGATAGGTGCGCCGCAGCATTGCCTCTCCTGTCCGGTTTGCACATGTCAAATCGGCTTTTACGGGCGAATTGGCAAGTCAGGGCAGACAATAACGGCATCCAAAAACTGAAACCCGCCTCTATTTTGGCCATATCCATCCCTTCACTGTGTCACAAAATGCGGGGCGTTTCACATGCGCCTTGCACCCTCCAGTGGTTCCGGGGTCTGTATTGCCACTTTTGAACGCCTCCCTGTTCACATCATTCACGATGGCCCATGTCCGGCTGGGCGTGAGGGCCGCCGTGGCGGCGCTGGCCTCCTATGGGCTGGGCCTTGCCGTTGGTCTGGAACATGGCTACTGGGCGGTCATCACCGCTGTTCTGGTGGTGCAGGCCACCGTTGGAGCCAGCCTTTCCATTGCGCTGGAACGCTCCATGGGCACGCTGGTGGGCGGCATTGTCGGGGTCATCGGGGCCATGCTGGTTATCCCCGTTCCCCATCTCAATTTTGTCGCCCTTGCCCTTGGCATTTTGCTGACAAGCACACTGGCGGCGCGCTCCTCGGCCTTCAAGCTGGCACCGGTCACGGTCGCTATC
Organism: Xanthobacter sp.; assembly: GCA_034676585.1. Lineage (GTDB taxonomy): Bacteria > Pseudomonadota > Alphaproteobacteria > Rhizobiales > Xanthobacteraceae > Xanthobacter. The sequence continues at coordinate 547,346 of JAUCBY010000002.1, forward strand.
GTCCTGCTGGCTGTGCCAACCCATGCAGACCCGCTCATGCCCGCCCTGATGCGGCTGCTGGAAATTGGCCTTGGCGGTGTTGTGGGGGTTCTCAGCGCCCTGTTGATCCTGCCGGCACGGGCGGTTTTTCTGCTGCACTCAAACTGTGCGGATGCCGTGCGCCACTGCGCCACCCTGCTGGCGGTGGGGCGCGATGGCCTGCTGGGCGGGCCCTTCGGCCCGGAGGTTCTGGGCACATATAGCGTCAATATCCGCAAGGCCCTGCGGGCCGCAGACACGCTCGCGAAGGAAGCCCGCGCCGAGCGCCGCCTTGCGGACCATATCGACCCCGCTCCGGTTGTGCGCAGTTGCCGCCGGCTCTGGCATTCCGTCATCATTTTGCTGCGCAGCGCCGGGCATCCCCTGCCCGATTTCATGAAGGGACAGATTGCACCGCACCTCAACTGCGCCGTGAATGACTTGTGCGCCTATATGGAGGCCATTGCGCTTCAGCTTGAAGGCCATGTTGCGGATGAGGAGACGGCCCTCAAGGCCCATGCCAGCGTTTCCGAACTGGAAACCAGAGCCGCCGAACTCAATGCCGCCGGCATGCTTGACCCGGCAACTGGACCAGACCTGACATCGCTGTTCGCCGCCATTTCGGCCTGCACACATGTGCGCGATAATCTGGCGGAGCTTGCCACCCGCCTTGCCGATACATCCAACCCTGAACACTGATTGTGCAGGGCCGGTGAGGGGCCGTTTCCGCAACCGCACAAGGCCGCATGTCCAACCAATTGCCATATGACAGTGCCTTGGCATTCCTCAAAGGCGGGACTAGAGTTTGTGCAACGCACATATGAGGAAACGCGCCATGTCCAGCTCTGTTCCGTCTCACCCCGGTGAAGGCCTTTCGCATGATGCGGTTGCTTTAGGGCGAATCGCGACCGACAAGCTGGAAAAACTGCTGGCTGAGGCCACCTCTGCCGTGCGGGCGCAGGTTCTGGAAAACGGTCGCCTCTCCCCGGCCCTGCTGGAGCGTGAGCAGCGCGCCGTGCATGGGCTGGCATGGCTCGCCACCTATGTCTTCTCCGTGCGGGAGCTGGTGCATTATGCAGACCGGCTGGGGGAGATGGGCAAGTTCGGCAAGCTGGAACAGCTCATCGTCCAGATTGGCCTTGGGGAATATGTGGCGCAGATTCTGGGCGGCATTCCCATGAGCCAGGGCGAGATCGTGCGTCTGGCTGATCTCTACCTTCCGCCGGAAACGGAAAATGCGCTGCGCGCGGAAGCCGCGATCGCGGAACTCGCCACCCATGCCAACACGGCGCACAGCCGCGCGGCGCTGGCGCAGATCATCCGGGATACCCATTCCAGCGGCACCATTGGCGAAGCGGGTCTTGATGAGACCATGGAAGCCATGCGCACCGAGATGCACCGCTTCGTGGAAGCGGAAGTGGCCCCCCACGCGCATGAATGGCACCTGAAGAACGATTATATCCCGCTGGAGATCATCACCCAGCTTGCAGAGATGGGCGTGTTCGGCCTCACCATCCCGGAAGAGTTTGGCGGCCTTGGCCTGCCGAAGGAAGCCATGTGTGTGGTGACCGAGGAACTCTCGCGCGGCTATATCGGCGTCGGCTCGCTCGGCACCCGCTCGGAAATTGCCGCAGAACTTATTCTGGCCGGTGGCACGGATGAGCAGAAGGCCGATTATCTGCCGCGCATTTCCTCCGGCGAGGTGCTGCCCACCGCCGTCTTCACCGAGCCGAACACGGGTTCGGACCTTGCCTCCCTGCGCACCCGCGCGGTGAAGGAAGGCGATGTCTACAAGGTCTCCGGCAACAAGACCTGGATCACCCACCCGGTGCGGGCAGACATCATGACCCTGCTGGTGCGCACCAATCCGGCGGAACCCGGCTACAAGGGCCTGTCCATCCTGCTGGCGGAAAAGCCGCGCGGCACCGATGAGAACCCCTTCCCGGCCGAGGGCATGACGGGTGGCGAGATCGAGGTTCTCGGCTATCGCGGCATGAAGGAATATGAAATCGGCTTTGACGGTTTCGAGGTTCCCACAAAGAACCTGCTTGGCGGCGAGGAGGGGCAGGGCTTCAAGCAGCTCATGACCACCTTCGAGAGCGCCCGCATCCAGACCGCAGCGCGCGCCGTGGGCGTGGCACAGGCCGCCATGGAAGTGGGCCTGAAATATGCCGAGGAGCGCATCCAGTTCGGCAAGCCGCTGATCGCCTTCCCGCGTGTGGCCGACAAGATCGTGATGATGGCGGTGGAGACGATGATCGCCCGCCAGATCACCTATTTTGCCGCCCGCGCCAAGGATGAGGGCCGCCGCACCGACCTTGAGGCCGGCATGGCCAAGCTGCTGGGCGCGCGCGTCGCATGGGCTGCGGCCGACAATGCCTTGCAGATCCACGGTGGCAATGGCTTCGCGCTGGAATATCCGGTATCCCGCATCCTGTGCGATGCGCGCATTCTCAACATCTTTGAGGGTGCGGCAGAAATTCAGGCGCAGGTGATTGCCCGCCGCCTGCTGGATGGCGGGAACTGAGGCCCGCCTTTCACATCTTTTGCTGAGCAACTTGCAAGGGCGCTTTTCCAGATGGGGAAGCGCCCCTTTTTGTTGCCTGCAAGGTCAGCGCCTAGCCATGGGCCACATCCGCTTCACCTGCCTCCATATCCAGCCACACCGGCTCATGGCCGGTGAGAGCCAGAAAGGCGCGCAGGGCATCCGGGCTTAACACGGTGGTGCGCTCATTGGTGAGCGGATGGCAGCCGATGAGGTTGGCCTGCATCAGCGCCCCATCAATCGCCACGCGCACCTGATGCCCCGTATCATTCGCCAGCGCCAGCAGCGTGACAGAGCCGGGCACAACACCCAGATGCTCCAGCAGCATTTCTGCCGAGGCGAAAGAGAGCGAACCGCGGGAGCCGAGCGGCCCACGCAGCCCCTTCAGGTTCACCACCGCATCCTCAGCCAGTGTCACCAGATAGAAGTTCTTCTTGGAATCCCGCAGGAAGAGATTCTTGGTCTGCATGCCGGGGATTTCACCCCGCAGCGCCTTGGATTCCTCCACCGTGTGCAGCGGCGGATGGTGAAAGGTTTGCGCGGCAATGCCGTGGCTCTCCAGAAGGGCCAGCAATGCATCCGGGGTCAGCGCCATGAGGGTCTCCGGCTCAAGTCACAAGGGGTTGATTCTGCGCCTCAGGCGCGCTTGCACCCACGCATCGGCGGCTTGTCGGCCCGTCCATGCGCCAGCACCTTGCGCATGAGGGAGGGCAGCGCCTCCGCATCGAAATCACGCGGCAGCACGAAGCGCATGCCTTCGGGCGCAGCTATATCCATTGCCACATCGGCCCGCCACACGGTCAGTTCCAGCGCAAAATGGGTGAAGACATGGCGCACCATGCCCGGCAGCGCGCGCCATTCGCTGGCCAGCGGGGCAAAGGCGGCAGGGTTTGCCGGCATCTCCCCCTCCGAGGCGGACCACGGGCTGGAGGGCACTTCTGTCATATGCGCCAGAAGGCCCTTTTGCGGGCGGGTGCGCAGCAGCGCCGCCCCATCCTCGCGCACCACCAGATAGGCCAGCGCCTTGCGCTCGGGCTTTGCCGCCTTCTTCGCCTTCAGCGGATAGCGCAGCATGGTACCCTGCGCCCACGCCACACAAGGCTCAGACAAGGGACACAAAGCGCAGGCCGGGGATTTGGGCGTGCAGATGGTTGCACCCAGATCCATCATCGCCTGCACATGGTCTCCGGGGCGGGCATGGCAGGTGAGCTCGGCCGCCAGCTTGCGAATGGTGGGCTTGGCCTTGGGCAACGCCTCTTCCACCGCGAACAGGCGTGTCACCACCCGCTCCACATTTCCATCCACCGGGCTTGCGGGCAGATCAAAGGCGATGGCGGAGATGGCGGCGGCCGTGTAGGGGCCAATGCCGGGCAGCTCCAGAAGGGCGGCCTCATCAGCGGGGAAGGCCCCGTCATGATGTTCCACCACCGCCTGCGCGCATTTGTGCAGGTTGCGGGCACGGGCATAATAGCCAAGCCCCGCCCATGCCGAGAGCACCTCTTCCAGCGGGGCTGCCGCCAGATGCGACACCGTGGGCCAGCGCAACAGAAATGCCCCGAAATAGGGAATGACAGCCTTCACCGTGGTCTGCTGAAGCATGATCTCGGAGAGAAACACATGGTAAGGGTCCGCCCGCCTTCCAGCCGGCGCCCGCCATGGCAGGGTGCGGCGGTGCACATCATACCATTCAAGCAGTTTCGCGCTGTAGGGATAGGAAGAGGCGACAGGGGCAGGTGAGGTCACGGGCATTCCGGGCTGGCGGCAGGGCGGGCAGCCCCTGATCTGGAGCCGTTCCATATCACAATCCATCCGCCCTTTCATGGCTCCTCTGCACGGGCGAACATTGACAGACATGCTGGCCGCAAGGAGGACTCCCCTTTTCCTGCCCCTCCCTTCAGGTGATTCCATGTCTGATCCAACCCGCCATCTTCTCTCCGTCGGCGGCGTGCGCGTGCTGTTTCTGATGGCCGCGCGCGAGGAATATGGGCCGCATCTTCAGGCGCGCATCAACCCGCTCATTACCGGCATTGGCCCGGTGGAGGCCGCGGTGGAAACCACCCGCGCACTGACCCTGCTGGAACAAGCCGGGCAATTGCCGCAGCTTGTCTTTTCGCTCGGCTCGGCCGGTTCCCGCGCGCTGGATCATGCGCAGGTTTATCAGGTGGCGCGGGTCGCCTATCGCGATATGGATGCCTCGGCCCTCGGCTTTGAAAAAGGCTGCACTCCGAATGTGGAAGAGCCGGCGGAGATCGCCCTGCCCTATCACATTCCCGGCATCCCCTCCGCTTCCCTCGCGACTGGCGGGTCTGTCGTTTCCGGTGTGGCCTATGAGGACATCGCGCAGGATATGGTGGATATGGAAACCTTCGCCACCCTGCGCGCCGCCCGCCGCTTCAACCTGCCGCTGATCGGGCTGCGCGGCATTAGTGATGGACATAGCGAGCTTGAACGCTATGAAGACTGGATCGAATATCTCCACATCATTGATGAAAAGCTGGGTGAGGCGCTGGACCGGTTTTTCGGGCAGACACAGACCTATGGCCTGATCTCCGAAAGCTGATTCAAAAACACCGCTGATAGCCGCCAAAGCCACGCCGGAGCCTCAAGACGCATGACCCCAGCCGCCCGCATTTCCGCTGCCATCGAGGTTCTGGCCAGCATGGCCGAACGTCGCCGCCCTGCTGCCGAGGCACTGAAGGACTGGGGACAGACCCACCGCTTTGCCGGTTCGGGAGACCGGGCCGCCATCGCCGGGCTGGTCTATGACAGCTTGCGCCGCCGGGCCTCGGCCGCCGCCCTGATGGGATCGGAAGAGCCGCGCGCGCTGGTTCTGGGCATGTTGAAGGTGATGCGTGGCCTTGATGCGGCGCAGGTTTCCGCGCTGGCCGATGGCTCCCGCTTCGCCCCCGCCCCCCTTTCCGCCGATGAGCAGGCCCGCCTTGCCGATGGCTCTCTTGAAGATGCCGCCCCCTTTGTGCGCGGAGATTATCCGCAATGGCTACATGCCTCGCTGCGTCAGGTGTTCGGCGATGATGTGGTGGCGGAAGGACAGGCGCTGGCCGCCCGTGCCCCGCTGGATTTGCGGGTGAACAGCCTCAAGGCCCGCCTTGAGGATGCGCAGGCTGCCCTTTCGCATCTTTCCCCCGCAACGGGGCGCTTCTCGCCTCTCACCCTGCGCATCACGCTGGATTCGGAGGGCAAGGCCCCGCCGGTTTCGGCAGAACCCGCCTTCCTGAAGGGCGAGGTGGAGGTGCAGGATGAAGGCTCGCAGATCGCCGCCATCATCGCCCGCCCCCTGCCCGGCACGCAGGTGCTGGACCTGTGCGCGGGAGCCGGCGGCAAGACACTGGAACTGGCGGCGCTGATGGACAATAGCGGCCAGATCTACGCCTATGATTCCGACATCCGCCGCCTCAAGCCGCTGCATGAGCGCATTGCCCGCGCCGGTGTGCGCAATGTGCAGGTGCGCAGCCCGCGCGGGGCGGAAAAGGTGCTGGAAGACCTGAAAGGCAAGATGGATCTGGTGCTGGTGGATGCCCCCTGCACCGGCACCGGCACATGGCGGCGCAACCCGGATGCGAAATGGCGCATGCGCCCCGGCGCACTGGCCCAGCGCATGGCGGACCAGACCAAGATCCTGGCCGATGCCGTGCAATTTGTCCGCCCCGGTGGCCGTCTGGTTTATGTCACCTGTTCGCTGCTGGATGAGGAAAATGGCGCACAAATCCGCGCCCTGCTCTCAAACCATCCGGACTTCTCCCCCGTGCCCCCGGCCGAGGCCGCGCTGGCGCTGGGCGAACGCGGGCTGGAACTGGCACAGAGCGCCATCACCAGCCCCGAGGGCCTGCTGATGAGCCCGCACCGCACAGGCACGGACGGCTTCTTCGTCAGCGTGCTGCAACGCGCGGCCTGAGAAACGGCAGGCGGGGCGCAAATGTGCGCCCCTGCCCCTGCGCAATCAGGCGCTCAGATGGGCGGAGAGCTTTTCGCCCAGAGCCTTCATCTCATTGAACTTCTTCGTCACATCCCGCAGCACGGCGATCAGGGCCCGCACCTGCCCGCCATCATCTTTCAGCATGGTGATGGTGAATTCCAGCGAGATGCGGTGTCCATCCTTGTGCAGCCCCGGCACGGCCAGCAAATCGCCTGCGCCATAATGGCTGTGGCCGGAAGCAAGAGCCGCATCATAGCCGGACCAGTGCCGCGCCCGCAGCTGCTCGGGAATGATAATATCAAGCGACTGGCCCAGCGCCTCTGCGCCGGAAAAGCCAAAAATGCGCTCTGCGCCAGCATTCCACAGCACAATGCGCCCCTGCGCATCACTCGCCACCACGGCATCGGCAATGCTGTTCACAAGCGCATCCCCGAAATCGGCACGGGTGAAGCCTGAGGCGATCGCTGCAGGTGGATAGACAGTGGTTTCGGTCATGAGCTGCTTCCCCGAAATATGTGACCATGCGCCGCGCACAGGGGTTTCGCCCCATGCCGGAATGGGAACAGCATACCACTCCCGCAAGGACTTTTGATAACAATTCCAGATCAGTGCCCTGATGGAAGGCCTGCCCGGCACATGGGCGGAGCCTGAAATCACAGGGTTTTGCCCATCATACAGCGGTGAGGCGAGGCACAAACCGGCCAGCCTGCATCTATTGGCCACGCCTCTTGCATCATCACCGCATCACCCGCGTCGCGCTTATGTTGCACTTGCTGCCAACACGGACTTGAGATAATGCGAATGAACGTTCGCTCTCAGTTTGGAAGGTCTGGCTTTTGCCACAACGCACGCCGCCACCAACCGCCGCTCCTGTCACTCCCCCGTCCACCAGCGCGGCGGAGAAACGCGCGGCCCGCCAGAAAGCCATCCTCAATGCCGCCGCGCTCTGCTTTGCGCGGGACGGGTTCCATGGCACTTCCATGCAGAAAATCTGTGCTGAGGCGGGCATGAGCCCCGGCGCGCTGTATCGCTATTTTCCCTCCAAGGAGGCGATCATCGCCGCTATTGTGCAGGAAGAGCGCACCGAGCGGCTGAATGTATTTCTGGCGGTGCGCGAGCAGCCCAACATCATCACCGGGCTGGTGGAAACCCTCGCCAGACTGCTGCGCGAGCCAAACCTGCCGACAACCTGCCTCGGCCCGGAAATCATGGCTGAAGCCATCCGCAACACGGCCTTGCGCGAAACCCTTGAGGTTGAGGAAGACAACACCCGCGGCCTGCTGCATGACACGCTGACCATGGCGGCCGAGCGCGGGGAGATTGACCCGGGCCTCGCGCTGGATGATGTCGTCATGCTGCTCCAGATCATGGCTGATGGCGCGGTACTGCACCATCAGCTGCACCCGGAATGGAACCTGCCCGAGCGCCTGCCCGATTTTGCACGGTTCGTGAACCGGATGTTCGAGCCCCAGGCCGGAACACTGGAAAAAACGCCGAAAACAGCAGGGGAAGCCTGATGCCCACCCTTCGGCCTTTCACCCCATCTTCCTTCATTCAGGACACAGCTCCCACCATGCCCCATTCCAGCACCAGCCTGCTCCGGGCATTTGCCTCCTGTGTGCGCCCCTCCTGTCGCAACGCAATGGCTCTGAGCATGGTCGCGGCACTTGCACCGGCCCTGACGCATGGCGCGAAGGCGCAGGAGGCTGCTCCCGCGGCCCCTTCCGCCCTTGCGGTTTCAGTGGTTGCGCCAAAGGCGGAACGGTTGCCGGAAATGCTGCTCATCACCGGCTCCCTGCTGCCGCGTGAGGAAATAGAGGTGGGGCCGGAAATTGAGGGCCACCGGCTCGAAAGCGTGCTGGTGGAAGCCGGGGACCATGTGGAGAAGGGGCAGATTCTGGCCCGCCTCTCCCGCGATGTGCTGGACACGCAAATGGCGCAGAACACCGCCAATGCCGCCAAGGCCCGCGCGGCCATTGCCCAGCAGCGCGCCGCGCTGGATCAGGCTCTGGCGCAGGAAACCGAAGCCGCCGCCGCCGTGGACCGCGCCCGCAAGCTGCGTGCCTCCGGCACCGTTTCGCAGGAAACACTGGATGAACGCGAACGCGCGGTGAAAGTCGCCACCGCACAGGTGGCCGCCGCCCGCGAAACCCTGACCGCCGCACAAGCGGAAGAGGTGTTCGTGAAGGCCCAGCGTGATGAAATCGAAATTCGCCTGAAGCGCACGGATGTGCGCGCGCCTGCCTCCGGCATCATTTTATCGCGAGAGGCGCGCGTGGGGGCCATTGCCCTTTCCGCCCGCACCACGCCCTTGTTCCGCATTGCCGAGGATGGCCATATTGATCTGGATGCGGAAGTGCCGGAAATGGCCATGCCCCGCATGGCACAGGGCCTTTCCGCCAGTGTGACGCCAGCCGGCTTTGATGCCCCCCTTGCCGGCCATGTGCGCCTTGTCTCGGCTGAGGTGGACAAGGCCGCGCGTCTTGGCCGCATCCGCATCGCCCTGCCCCCGGATACACGGCTGAAGCCGGGCACCTATGCCCGTGCTGATGTGACACTGGGAGAAAAGGCCGGGCTGGTGGTGCCGCAATCTGCCGTCATGTTCGATGCCGATGGTGCCTATGTGCTGGTGGTGGAAGACAACCTGATTGCCGAACGCCGCATTACCCCCGGCCTGAAAAGCGGCGGGCAGGTTCTGGTGACACAGGGCCTGATGCCAAAGGACCGGGTGGTGGCCCGTGCCGGTGGCTTCCTGCGCAGCGGAGACCGGGTGCGCCCCATGGATGAGCAGACCCCTGCCGTCGCTCCTGCACCTGCTCCTGCTCCTGCCGGAAACACCGCCGGGGAGGCCCGCTGATGGCCCTCAATGTCTCTGCATGGTCGATCCGCAACCCGGTTCCTCCCCTTGTGCTGTTTGTTATTCTCACCCTGCTCGGCATCGTGTTTTTCCGCACCCTGCCAGTGACGCAGATGCCGAATATCGACCTACCCATCGTCACCGTCATCATCTCCCAGAACGGGGCCGCGCCCAGCGAGCTGGAAACGCAGGTAACCAAGAAGGTCGAGAACTCCATCGCCGGGGTGGCCGGGGTGAAGCACATCACCTCCTCCATCACCGAGGGGTCGAGCGTCACCACAATCGAGTTCCATCTGGAAACCGATGTGGACCGGGCGGTGAACGACACCCGCGACGCCGTGACCAAGATCCGCACCGACCTGCCGCGCAACATTGATGAACCGCTGATCCAGCGCGTTGATATTGAAGGCATGCCGATCGTGACCTATGCGGTCTCGACCTCCTCCATGACCCCGCCGGAGCTGTCATGGTTTGTGGATGACACCCTCTCGCGCGCCCTTCAGGGCATTCGCGGTGTGGGCGGCGTCACCCGGCAGGGCGGCATGGATCGCGAGATCCGCATTGCGCTGGACCCGGACCGGCTGATGTCGCTCGGCATCACGGCGGCCGATGTCAGCCGCCAGCTGCGCGCCACCAATCTGGATATTGCCGGCGGGCGCGGCGAGGTTGGCACGCAGGAGCAATCCATCCGCACCCTTGCCGGCGCGCATGATATGGATGAGCTGGCCGAGACCCGCATCGTGCTTTCCAATGGCCGCCATGTGCGGTTGAAGGATCTGGGCACGGTGAGCGATGCCGCCGCCGAACAGCGCGTGTTCGCCCGCCTCAATGGCAAGGATGTGGTGACCTTCGCCATCTCCCGCGCCAAGGGCTTTTCCGATGTGGGGGTCTATGACCTTGTTACAGAGGAAGTGGAGCGGCTGCGCACCCATTACCCCGATGTGACCTTTACCGAGATCGACACCACGGTGCGCTATACCAAGGCCGACTATTCATCGGCCATGCACACGCTGGTGGAAGGCGCGATCCTCGCCGTGGTGGTGGTGTTCATCTTCCTGCGCGACTGGCGTGCCACCATCATCACCGCCCTCACCATTCCGCTGTCCATCCTGCCCACCTTCTGGGTGATGGATATGCTGGGCTTCTCGCTCAATGCCGTGAGCCTGCTCGCCATCACGCTGGTGACGGGCATTCTGGTGGATGACGCCATCGTCGAGATCGAGAATATCGTGCGCCACATGCGCGAGGGCAAATCGCCCTATCGCGCGGCGATGGAGGCGGCGGACGAAATCGGCCTTGCGGTGGTGGCGACCACGCTCACCATTGTGGCGGTGTTTGCCCCTGTTTCCTTCATGGGCGGCATTGCCGGGCAGTATTTCAAGCAGTTCGGCCTCACGGTTGCGATTGCGGTGCTGTTCTCGCTGGCAGTGGCGCGGCTCATCACGCCGCTTCTGGCCGCCTATTTCATGAAGGATGGCCACAAGCCGCATGGACGCGAAGGGCGGGTGATGCGCACCTATGTGCGTCTTCTCGGCTGGTCGCTCCGCAACCGCCTCGCCACCATTGCCATGGGGCTGGGCATCTTTATCGGCACCATTTTCCTCTCCACCCTGCTGCCGTCAGACTTCCTGCCCAACAACGATATCTCCCGCTCCATGCTGACCGTGGAACTGCCGCCCGGCACCACGCTGGCCGAAACCCAGCGCGTGTCAGACCGCATCACCACTCTGCTGAAAGAGCGGCCCGAGGTTTCCAGCATCTATGCCACGGCAGGTTCCGGCGGCAGTACAGGGCTTGCGGCTTCTGCCGGTGAGGTGCGCAAGGCGCAGATCATCATCAACCTGAAGCCGCGCGCTGAACGCGCACTGGACCAGAAGAGCTTCGAGAAGACCATCAACGACCAGCTTCTTTCCATTCCCGACATGCGCTTCACCTGGAGTTCGGACGGGCAGAATACCCAGCGCGGGTTCCAGCTCATTGTTTCCGGCGATAACGGGGAGATTGTGGAACAGGCGGCGCTGGCGCTGGAGAAGGAGATCCGCGATCAGGTTCCAATCCTTGCCAATGTGGTCTCCTCCGCCGCACTCGACCGGCCGGAAATCCGCATTGTGCCCAAGCTGGATGAAGCTGCGGAGCTTGGTGTTTCGGTGGAGGCCATTGCCGAAACGGTGCGCATTGCCACCATTGGCGACATCTCCGCCAATCTTGCCAAATACTCCGCCGGAGACCGGCAGATCGACATTCGCGTGCAACTGGATGAGCAGGCCCGCCGGCGCCTCTCCACCTTTGACGCCTTGAAGGTGCCAACCGCCAAGGGCGGCGCGGTGCCGCTGTCTTCGGTCGCCAATATCGAGTTCGGCAAGGGGCCAACCTCGCTCGACCGCTATGACCGTTCACGCCGCATTGCGGTGGAGGCGGACCTTGTGGGGGCGACCCCGCTGGGCCTTGCGCTGGAACAGGTGAAAGCCCTGCCTGCGGCCAAGAACCTGCCTGCCGGCGTCACGCTGAAAGAGGCAGGTGATGCGGAAATCATGGGCGAGGTCTTCTCCGGCTTCGCCATGGCGATGGGTGCGGGGCTGATGCTGATGCTGGCGGTGCTGGTGCTGCTGTTTCATGATGTGTTGCAGCCCATCACCATCCTCATCTCGCTGCCGCTTTCAGTGGGCGGGGCCTTCATTGCCCTGCTGCTGACCGGCCATTCGCTCTCGCTGCCCGTGGTCATCGGCTTTTTGATGCTGATGGGCATTGTGACCAAGAACGCCATTTTGCTGGTGGATTTCACCATTGAGGCCATGCATGCGGGTGTGGACCGCACCACGGCCCTGATGGAGTCCGGCCGCAAGCGTGCGCAGCCCATCATCATGACCACCATCGCCATGGCTGCCGGCATGCTGCCCTCAGCGCTGGCGCTGGGAGAAGGCGGGGCGTTCCGCGCGCCCATGGCCATCGCGGTTATCGGCGGGCTGATCGCCTCCACCGTGCTCTCACTGGTGTTCGTGCCGGCGATGTTCACAGTGATGGATGACCTGAGCCACATTCTCGGGCGGATCTTCGGCCGCTTCATTGGCGGGCGGGATGAGCCTGAAAGCCTTCGGCCAGCAACACGGCCGGATCACGGTCACGACCCGGCCTGAGCCGGATACAAAAAAGCCCCTCTTGCGAGGGGCTTTTTCATGTGTGCGCTACAGAAAACGCAGCAGCCACTTTAGACGCAAAGTCATGCGGCTTGAACCTGCCTGCGATCAACGTCCGGGCCATCACGCCTCTGCAGATCACCCCTCACGCTTCTCCACCGGCGCGCCATAGACATTTTCCGGCCCCGGAAAGGTGCGGTTGCGCACCTCATCCGCGTAAGACGCCACGGCCTTTTCAATCTGCGGCCCCAGATCCGCAAATTTGCGGACGAATTTCGGCACGCGATCGCTCAGGCCCAGCATATCTTCCAGCACCAGAATTTGCCCGTCGCACAAGGGGGAGCCACCAATGCCGATAGTGGGGATGGCCACTTCCTGCGTGATGCGCTGGGCCAGCGGCTCTGCAATCGCCTCCACCACAAGCGCAAAAGCCCCCGCCTCTGCAATCGCGCAGGCATCTTCCAGAATGAGATCAGCCTCTGCCTCATCACGCCCGCGCGCCTTGAACGAGCCGAGCGTGTTGATGGCCTGTGGTGTCATGCCCACATGGCCCATGACAGGCACACCGCGATCCACCAGAAAGCGCACGGTTTCCGCCATATGCTTGCCGCCTTCCAGCTTCACCGCACCGGCCCCGGTTTCCTTCAGGATGCGGGCGGCGGTGTGGAAGGCTTCCAGCGGGCTGCCCTCAAAGGAGCCGAATGGAAGATCAACCACCACCAGGGCACGCTGCGTGCCACGCATCACCGCGCGGCCGTGCGCAATCATCATGTCGACGGTTACCGGCACGGTGCTGTCCATGCCGTGCATCACCATGCCCAGACTGTCGCCCACCAGAATGAAGTCCACATGAGAATCCAGCAGGCGGGCAGTATGGGCATGATAGGAGGTGAGCGAGACAATGGGATCACCGCCCTTGCGGGCCCGGATCTGCGGTGCCGTGATGCGGCGCACAGGTGCCTGAGTGGACATGATTCTCTTCTGCTTCCCTTGTTGATCCGGGGTGCTGCACATCAGTAGTACATGGGTACCCCGACCGTTCCCTGCCCTGATTGGTAGGCCAGAGCACGCTCAGGCACCAGCCCGTGGTGCAGTGAATCGTCGTAAATGATTCATGAAATGCGGCTTTGTACCCGTGAACCGGCCATGGCATAGTTGTGGCGGGATAAAGGCAACGGGGGGCAGGCCATGCACGGAAATACCGGATCTGAAGCCGTCATTTTCAGGCTCTGCAAGATCCTGCGTTCAGCCCTTCTGGTAATGGCCGTTCTGGCCGGAACTCTCCCCCCTCCTGAAGCCCGCAAGCGCAGAAGCGGCGGCCGTGGTGGCACGGGTCGATCTCACAAAACAGCGCATGCTGGTGATGGTCAATGGCGTGCAGCGCTATAGCTGGCCCGTCTCCACCGGACGCAAGGGATATATCACTCCCACCGGCACCTATCGTCCGCAGCGCATGCACCGCACCTATTTTTCGCGCAAATATTATAACTCTCCCATGCCCCACTCCATTTTTTTCCGGGGCGGCTATGCCATTCATGGCAGCAATGCCACCCACGCACTGGGCCGAACCGCCTCTCATGGCTGCGTGCGCCTGAGCCCCTCCAATGCGGCCAAACTCTTTGCGCTGGTTCAAAACCACGGGCCGGGCAACACACTCATTCGCATCACCCGATAAGACATTCAGGCCCGCATCTGTGCTGATGAGAGTGCAGCAAAGCCCGCTTATGCCCTCACTGCATAGCCGCTACGCACGAAAACACAGCACAAGAGGTCTTCTTTTCGTCGCTTAAGCGTGGTAACTGCCACTGCCAACTCGAAGCGGGGTGTGTCACACCACGGCCCGTTCCGGCCTCATTCCCGCGCCCCGTTCCGGGGCAATCAGGAGTTGGCAATGACTGCCCCGAATTCCTCGTCCCCCACCTCGGCGCGCACCCCGTTTCGTGAAGGCCTGACCTTCGATGATGTGCTGCTTCAGCCCGGCCCATCCGATGTGATGCCCGGTCAGGTGGAACTCGGCACGCGCCTCACCCGCACCATCTCCCTCAACCTGCCCATCATCTCCGCCGCCATGGATACGGTGACGGAAGCACGCCTTGCCATTGCCATGGCGCAGGCTGGTGGCATTGGCGTCATTCACCGCAACCTTGCGCTGGATGAACAGGCCGAGCATGTGCGGCAGGTGAAGAAGTACGAATCCGGCATGGTGGTGAACCCTGTCACCATCTACCCGGACAACACGCTTTCTGAAGCCCTTGCTGTCATGAAGCAGCATGGCATTTCCGGCATTCCGGTTGTGGAACGCGGAACCGGCACTGTGGATGGCAAGCTGGTGGGCATTCTCACCAATCGCGATGTGCGCTTTGCCCACAACCCGTCCCAGCGCGTGGCCGAGTTGATGACCAAGGACAAGCTCATCACCGTGCGCAAGGGTCAGGTCAGCCAGGAAGACGCCCAGCGTCTTCTGCACCAGTATCGCATTGAAAAGCTGCTAGTGGTGGATGAGGCAGAGCGCTGCGTCGGCCTCATCACCGTGAAGGACATGGAAAAGGCCGTGGCCTACCCCAATGCCGCCAAGGATGAGCATGGCCGCCTGCGCGTTGCCGCTGCCACCACGGTGGGCGAGGATGGCTTCACCCGCGCCGAGAAGCTGATTGAGGCCGGGGTGGACCTGCTGGTGGTGGATACCGCCCATGGCCACTCCTCCAAGGTTCTGGAGCAGGTGCGGCGCATCAAGGTGCTCTCGCCCCTCACCCAGATTCTGGCTGGCAATGTCGCCACCTATGACGGCACCCGCGCGCTGATTGATGCTGGCGCAGATGCGGTGAAGGTAGGCATTGGTCCCGGCTCCATCTGCACCACCCGCATTGTGGCCGGTGTTGGCGTGCCCCAGCTCACCGCCGTGATGGATGCTGTGGAAGCCGCCGCTGACACCGGCACCCCGATCATCGCCGATGGTGGCATCAAATATTCCGGCGATGTGGCCAAGGCGCTGGCTGCCGGCGCTTCTGCCGTCATGGTTGGCTCGCTGTTGGCCGGTACCGAGGAAAGCCCCGGTGAGGTCTTCCTCTATCAGGGCCGCTCCTACAAGGCCTATCGCGGCATGGGCTCGGTTGGTGCCATGGCGCGCGGCTCGGCAGACCGCTACTTCCAGGCAGAAGTGCGTGACACGCTGAAGCTGGTGCCGGAAGGCGTTGAGGGTCAGGTGGCCTATAAGGGGCCTGTTGGCGCTGTGCTGCACCAGCTTGCCGGTGGCCTGCGCGCTGCCATGGGTTATGTGGGCGGCGCGAACCTTGAGGAGTTCCGCAACAAGGCCCAGTTCGTGCGCATCTCGGCCGCTGGCCTGCGTGAAAGCCATGTGCATGATGTGATCATCACGCGCGAGAGCCCGAACTATCCTTCAAACATCTGATGCAGAAAAGCCGGCGATAACCTCGCCGGCTTTTTTCTTTACGGAAGCGAAAGACACGGAAAAGGCTGGAGCATGCCCGGTCTATTCTGGCCCGCTTCTCCTGACAGGCCGATCAAAAACCTGAATGCACACCGAAATGCCGTTGGCAGGGGCGACAATGGATAGGCATGCCAGTCTTGTTCAGGGTTTGTATGTCCCCTGATCATCCCGTGTTTCTGAGCGTCCCCAAAACATTCCGACAAATCTGCACTCTGCCAGTCCGGGTCTTCAAACGCGGTCAGAACCCGTGCCCTTTGGGCTTTTGGGTGGGGTAATATCAATCATTTCGCCCTCAACCGGCCCATCCTTATAGGGCTGCCCGGTGCGCAGATCGAAAACAGTAACACCGCCCTTGCGACCCCACTGCATACTGGCCGGGCCGCGCCCTGTCACCAGGGCATAAATGCCGCCGCCAACCAACAGCGCCATAATCACCACGCCACCCACGATCAGCAAACCACCGACAATGGTGAAAAGCGCAAGCCCCACAAGGCCCGCAACCGCAAGCCCTGCAATGCCACCGAACATGTTGAGAAGCTGTTTCATGGTGCTCTGTCTACATTATCAATCTGGCAGAGTTGCGACATCTATGCCCACGTCAAACAAGCGGTTCAGAGCGCGGCCCGCAGACCGTTCACAAACTGAGAGAGGCCCGTGACACGCTCGCGCTTCTGGCGTTCTGCCGCCAGAATCGCCTGCAAACGGGTCAGGCTGTCTTCCACCTCGTGGTTGACGATGATGTAGTCATACTCAAAATAATGGCTGATCTCGTCCGAAGCCTTGGCCATGCGCTGGCGCACCACCTCATCGCTATCCTGCGCGCGGGTGCGCAGGCGCTGTTCAAGGTCCCCCGCACTCGGGGGCAGGATAAACACCTTCACCAGATCCTGAGCCGCATTCTCGCTGAGTTGCTGCGTGCCCTGCCAGTCAATATCAAACAGCACATCCTTGCCGCGTGAAAGTGCAGCCTCCACCGCGCCACGCGGGGTGCCATACAGATTGCTGAACACGGTCGCGTGTTCCAGCAATTCACCCTCGTCGCGCATGCGCTCGAACGATGCGACATCTGTGAAAAAATAATCCGTCCCATCCACCTCGCCCGGCCGGGGCGAACGCGTGGTCACGGAAACAGACATGGTGATCTCATCATCACTCGCCAGCAGGCGACGTGACAATGTGGTTTTGCCCGCGCCGGAAGGCGAGGACAAAACCAGCATCAAACCACGGCGGGCAAGCTGCCCGGAACCAAACGATACGGCAGAAGACGGGGAAGAGGACATCAGACCAGCACTTCACTCAAGATTTTGAACCTGCTCGCGAAACTGATCCACCAGCACCTTCAGGTCGAGGCCGATTTTGGTCAGGGACACGGCGTTGGACTTGGAACACAGGGTATTCGCCTCACGGTGAAACTCCTGCGCCAGAAAATCGAGCTTGCGCCCGACAGGACCACCTGTCGACAACAGCTCCCGCGCCGCAGAGACATGTGCGCCAAGCCGGTCCAGCTCCTCGCGAATATCGGCACGGGTTGCAGCCAGAACCGCCTCCTGATGAAGACGGATCGGGTCAAGCTGCGCGGCAGTATCCAGCAACAGCTTCACCTGGGAACTCAGGCGCGCTTTTATGGATTCAATGCCGCGTTCGCGCAGGTCTTCAGCAGAACGCAGAAGATCCGCCATATCCTCAAGGCGTTCAGTCAGCACAACACCAAGAACCGCCCCCTCGCGCGCGCGCATTGCCCGCAAGCTCTTGAGAGCTTCATCGAATGCCTCAAGGAATGACTGGACCTGATGGATGCGATCCGATTCGCTATCGCGCACCTCGGTGACCTCGACAATCCCCTTGATGGTCAACAGAGTATCAATGGTCGGCACAGCCGTACCCAGATTCTGCGCTGTGACCTGTACCGCCTGAAGCAGGGAGGAGAGGGCATTCTCATTGACCCGCGCCACCATCTGCTCACCCTGCCGGATGGCGGTCAGCGTTGCGGTGACAGATCCGCGTGACAGCACCTTGGCAGCGCGCTTGCGGACCTCCGGCTCCATATCATCAAAACCGATGGGCAAACGCAGGCGCAGATCAAGCCCCTTGCCATTCACCGAGCGCAATTCCCAAGTGAAGGACCAGTTGCCAACCGTGCCCGCAACGCGCGCAAAAGCGGTCATGCTGCCCAGCACTGTAGCAGGCAGGGGTGTGGTGTTCGCGGGCGCATTCATGCTGGTCTACGGACAGAGAACCGCCCGCCTCCTCAATTTTCAGAAGCCGGTTGCGCCGCACCACCCTTACGGGCGGCCTCAATGGCGCGCCAGCGTGCGACATTCCGGTTATGCTCTGCAAGTGTTTCTGCAAAAGCATGGCCGCCCGTTCCATCCGCGACAAAAAAGATGGCCGATGTTTTCGCCGGGTTCACAACAGCCGCCAGCGCCTCGCGCCCCGGATTGCTGATCGGCCCCGGAGGCAAGCCGTTGATAGCATAGGTATTGTAGGCGGTTGGGGTGGAAATATCCGTGCGGCTGATGGGCCGCCCCAGAGTGCCTCTCCCTCCCACAATACCATAAATGATGGTCGGATCGGACTGCAGCCGCATGCCTTTGTTGAGGCGGTTGATGAAGACCGCAGCCACTTCCGGACGCTCATCGGCCTGCCCGGTTTCCTTTTCCACGATGGACGCCAGCGTCACCATGTCCTGCTGGCCACGCAAGGGCAGTCCGTCCTGCCTTTTTTCCCACAGGGAACTCACCAGCTTCTGCTGCGCCTGTGCCATGTCTTTCAGCAGCGCCTCGCGCGACATGCCGCGATTGATGCGGTAGGTCTCCGGCAGCAATGTGCCCTCACGCGGTACGGAAGGCTGACCCGTCAACAGGTCATTTTCCATCAGCCGCGCCACGATCTGCTCGCTCGTCAGGCCTTCGGGAATGGTGATCTGGTGGAGAACGACCTTACCGGAATCAATCGTGTCGATGACGCTGGCCACCGACTGACCCGGCTTGAAAAGATATTCACCCGCCTTGAGATTCGCACCGCTGCGACCCAGCTTCTGGCCACCCACAAACATGGCCCAGTTGCTGATGACCCCCTCCTGCTCCAGCAGTTCGGCCATATCGCGCACACCATAGCCGCGCGGAATC
Organism: Xanthobacter sp.; assembly: GCA_034676585.1. Classification (GTDB taxonomy): domain Bacteria; phylum Pseudomonadota; class Alphaproteobacteria; order Rhizobiales; family Xanthobacteraceae; genus Xanthobacter. The sequence continues at coordinate 566,410 of JAUCBY010000002.1, forward strand.
TCCACCACCTTCTCAACCTTCAGGGGACCGGGAGCCGTAAAGGCACGCTGTGCGTACCAGGCCCCTGCACCGCCGCCAACGAGCAGAAAAAGCAGGAATGTGAAAATACCGCTGCCAATAGCAATAGCCGGATGACGCGCTGCGCGAGAAGGCCGGTTTCGACGTCGCCGCGAAGTGTTTTCCACTTCATTCGTCTCCATCGCATCCGAATCACCCCCGTGCCCTTCCCCGATCGGGGTCTCGGGTGTCTCCGGGGTGTGCTTCTTTTCAGAAGGGCCGTTCTCGGGTATCGCCATTTCAGGGCCTCCCACCATACTGCGTGTAGGGTTGGTTAGCCGCCTATTGCGGCAGACTTGAGGGAAGCGGCGGGAAGTTCCCGCCGTCCCTCAGGCTGTGTAACGCCGGAAAATCAGCGACGCATTGGTTCCGCCAAATCCGAACGAATTGGACAGGACCGTATCAATCTTGCGCTCCCGCGGCTTCAGCGGAACCAGATCCAGCGGTGTCTCCACAGATGGATTTTCAAGGTTCAGCGTTGCCGGAGCAATCTGATCACGGATCGCAAGCACCGAGAAAATGGCCTCCACTGCGCCGGCGGCACCCAGAAGATGACCGATCGACGACTTGGTGGACGACATGGAGGCCGTAGCTGCAGCATTGCCCAGCATGCGCTCCACGGCCTTCAGCTCGATCTCATCCGCCATGGTGGAGGTTCCATGGGCATTGATGTAATCAATGTCGCCGGGAGACATGTTCGCACGCTTCAACGCGGCCATCATGCAGCGATAGGCGCCATCCCCATCCGGTGACGGAGCGGTGATGTGATAGGCATCGCCGGAAAGACCGTAGCCCACCAGTTCGCCATAAATCTTCGCGCCGCGCGCCTTGGCGTGTTCCAGTTCCTCAAGAACCACAACGCCAGCACCCTCGCCCATGACGAAGCCGTCACGATCCCGATCATAAGGACGCGAAGCGCGGGTGGGTTCATCATTGAAGGCTGTGCACAACGCCTTGCAGGCGGCAAAGCCTGCAATGGCAAGGCGGTTCAACGGCAATTCGGTACCGCCAGCCACCATGACATCCGCATCACCCAGCGCGATCAGCCGTCCGGCATCGCCAATGGCATGCGCACCTGTGGAACAGGCCGTGACCACAGCATGATTCGGCCCCTTCAGGCCGTGCTGGATGGAGACACACCCACCCGCCAGATTGATCAGGCGGCCGGGAATGAAAAAGGGAGAAATGCGCCGCGGGCCACGCTCTTTCAGCACAAAGGCCGAATCTGCAATGCCCTCGATACCGCCAATACCGGAGCCGATCAGAACGCCGCTTGCGATCTGGTCCTCATAGCTGGTGGGGTGCCAGTCGGCATCATCCAGTGCCTGTGAGGCGGCTGCCATGGCATAGACGATGAATTCATCAACCTTGCGCTGCTCCTTTGGCTCCATCCAGTCATCCGGATTGTAGGTGCCATTGGTGCCGTCGCCGCGCGGAATGTGCGCGCCAACCTTGCAGGCAAGATCGGAAACATCAAATTCGGTGATGTTCTTGACACCACTTTCACCGGCCAGAAGCCGGCGCCAGCTGGTCTCAACCCCGCACCCGAGTGGGGTCACCATTCCGAGACCGGTGACGACGACACGTCTCATGACTTAAAACTCCGGCAAGCGATCAGGAATGCATAACCCGTCATGCCGCTGGCGAAACCTTGCGCCACGGAAGAAAGATCGGGCCCTTTTGCGACAACGGTCGCGGGCACATTGTGCCACGCGACCGTTGTTTCATCAGGTATCAGGCTCAAGCCGCGTTCTTTTCCAGGAACTTGATCGCGTCGCCCACCGTCAGGATGGTCTCGGCCGCGTCGTCCGGGATCTCGCAGTTAAAGGCTTCCTCGAAAGCCATCACGAGCTCGACGGTGTCGAGGCTGTCCGCGCCGAGATCGTCGATAAAGGAGGCGGCGTCAGTGACCTTCTCAGGCTCCACACCCAGATGCTCCGCGACAATCTTCTTCACGCGCTCGGCGATGTCACTCATCGATACAACCCTCGTTATGATCGGATAATCCCGTTGCCATCCGGCTTTCCAGAGTGGGCATAAAACCTTTTTTGCGGTCTGCCCAGCCCCCAGAGCCAGTTCCCACGTCCGTATTCTCGTTTGCACCACCTGAACGCGGCCATTTTCCGGGGAAAACTCGCACCTTGCGATAGGGAAGGAAGCGGTTTTTTAGTTTTCCACCGTTGGCCGGGATCTGCACAACACGCCGATTCCAGACTGGTCAGGCGGCTCGTTACCATACTCATAGCCACATGACCAGCAAAGTGCGTCCTGCACAAGGGGCTTACGAGACCGGCCGTCCTCAAATCATCGCCATGCCGCCATTCACATGCAGGGTCTGGCCCGTCACATAGCCGGCTTCATCCGATGCGAGATAGACGCATGCGGCAGCTATATCCTCAGGCGTCCCCAGCTTTGCAGCGGGCACAGCCTTCAAAATGGTCTCACGCTGCTTTTCATTCAGCGCATCGGTCATCGGCGTGGCGATAAAGCCTGGTGCGACACAGTTTACCGTCACCCCACGCGAGGCGACTTCCTGCGCAAGAGACTTGGACATGCCGATCATGCCAGCCTTGGCAGCGGCATAATTGCCCTGCCCCGCATTGCCGGTAACACCGACGATGGAGGTGATGGAAATGATGCGGCCGGCACGACGACGCATCATGGTGCGCACGGCAGCGCGCGTCAGGCGGAAAACCGCCGTGAGATTCACCCTGATGACATCATCCCACGCCTCATCGCTCAGGCGCATGAAAATATTGTCGCGGGTGATTCCCGCATTGTTGACCAGAATATCGATATGGCCACCCAACGCCTCTTCAGCGGAAGGAACAAGCGTCTCGACTTCCTCCATGGAAGAGAGATTGCAGGGCAGCACCACAACGCGCTCCCCGCCCAGCTCGCCGGCCAGCGCATCCAGCGCCTCGCGGCGAGTGCCGGATATGGCCACATGGGCACCGCGCGCATGCAGGGCGCGGGCAACAGCCCCGCCAATGCCGCCGGTCGCGCCAGTCACAAGGGCGGTCTTGCCGGTCAGATCAAACATGGAAACTCCCAGTTCCTGCCCAGTTGCCGTTTCCGGTCCACTGGCATGAGGTATCAGCCTGCGCCCCCGCAAGCTGCGGCTGCACAAGCCATGTTCTGCCTGTAGCGTGCGATGAGAGGGCCTGTCTGCATTTTCTTTATTCAAAAATGCAGAGGCCCAGTCTCAACCGTTGTCGCGCGCGGCAATAAAGGCGGCGATGTCTTCCGCCGCACCCACATTGGCGACGCCCAGCTTGCGGTCTACGCGCCGTGCAAGGCCGGAAAGCACCTTGCCTGCGCCAACCTCCACAAAGCGGTTCACACCTGCTGCAGACATATAGATGAGGCTCTCGCGCCAGCGCACGGTATCCGTCACCTGCTCCACAAGAAGGCGGGTGATTTCAGCCGCATCCGTCACGGGGGCGGCGCGCACATTGGCCACCAGCGGGACAACCGGAGCCTTCACCTTCGTTTCGGCCAGTGCCCTGGCCATGGCCTCAGCGGCAGGGGCCATCAGGCGGCAATGGAAGGGAGCGGACACGGGCAGAAGAATGGCCTTCATGGCCCCCTTCTCCTTGGCGATCACGATCGCGCGCTCCACCGCAGCACGCGAGCCGGAGACAACCACCTGCCCCGGCGCATTATCATTGGCGGCCTCGCACACCTCACCCTGCGCGGCTTCGGCAGCAACGGCCACGGCCTGGTCGTAATCCAGCCCCAGCAGGGCCGCCATGGCACCCTCGCCCACCGGCACGGCATCCTGCATGGCACGTCCGCGAATGCGCAGCAGGCGCGCGGCATCAGCCACAGACAGGGAGCCGGCTGCTGCCAGCGCGGAATATTCCCCCAGCGAGTGCCCTGCCACAAAGGCGGCATCACGCGCCAGATCCACCCCCGCCTCGCTCTCCAGCACGCGCATGGCGGCGAGAGACACCGCCATAAGGGCTGGCTGGGCATTGGCGGTCAGCGTCAGCTCTTCGGCCGGGCCATCCCACATCACCCGCGTGAGATTTTCGCCAAGTGCGGCATCCACCTCATCAAACACCGCTTTCGCCACGGGGAAACTGTCCGCGAGGGTTTTACCCATGCCAACGGCCTGGCTCCCCTGACCGGGAAATACAAAGGCAGTCTGCGACCCGGAACGGGTTTCATCGCTCATGAGGCGGCTCCATGTGAAATCGGGGTGGGCAGTGACACCGGGCCAACTCTCAAGTCAAGCCCGGCATCACGACAGAAAAGAGCAAACGGCCTGCTCAGAAAAGGCCGATACTGCCCGCAGCGGGGGCATGATGGCGCTGTTCCCGCGGTTTGGCACTCTGGCGGGCCGGGGTGCGCGGGGTTGCAGGTTGCGAAACAGCAACGCGCGGGGCACCGGGCTTGTCCATCGCCAGAATTTCCGATGTGGTGGCAAACTTGTAGCCACGGGAGATCATCGTATCCAGCAGTTGCGGCATGGCCGCGACCGTTGTGGGGTGAATATCATGCAGCAAAATGATGCTGCCCGGCTGCACCTTCGACAGGATTCGCTCACGCACGGTATTTGCGTTGCGATTTTTCCAGTCCAGCGGATCAACCGACCAGTAGATGAAGGTGAGATCGTAGGTCTTCTCAATATGGCTGCGCAAGGCTGGTGTCATTGCGCCATAGGGGGGACGAATATAGCGCGGGCGCTGGCCTGTGGCCCGCTCAATGGCCGCATTCGTATCCGCAACCTGCTTGTCTGCAGCCGCACGCGAAATCTTGGGCAACTGGGGGTGGTTCCACGAATGGTTGGCCACCTCGTGCCCCTCTGCAATCATCCGCTTCAAAATGGCCGGATGCTGTGAAGCGCGCGAGCCAAGCACGAAGAAGGTCGCCTTCACACCACGCGCCTTCAGCATGTCCAGCAGCTTGATGGTGGTTTCCGGGTTCGGGCCATCGTCGAAAGTCAGGGCCACATAGCGCTCACTCACATTCACCGAATTATAGGCGCGGCGACCGGAAGATGAAGGCGCGGAAGCTGCCGGCCTGGGTGCGCTGGCCGCCGGCGTGGCATTCAAGGGAGCCGCTGTGGTGACCGGAGCGACAGGCGCGGAAACGGCAGGAGCTGCGGAAGGCGTGGTCGCAACCGGTGCTGCGGCGGGCGGTGGCGCAAAAACAGATGGCCCGGCAGGTGGTGCCGCAAATGACGAGGAGGCAGCGCCCCCTCCACCCTGCGCCACTGCGGAACCAAGGCCCAGAACACTCAGTGCGAGCACTGCCACAAAGCCCTTGAAAACCTTCACGATGGTCCCGTCCTGCTGCTTCGCCCGGTCTGATGCCAACCCGCGCATCATGCCCCCGAACCGGCGCACACGCGCGCCCTGAGATTGCGACCTGCGACGAGCACCGCGCAGACCCACAGAGTGTTGCGGCGTTATGAGAAGAAAATGTGATGACGGCAAGGCTTCTCTCGTCTTCAGCCCTCCTCTTCCGGGCCTGCAACACCACCCTCATATGCGGCAAAGTGTCTCATTAGTGCTGATAAGATCCCTTTCCATGCACCAAGGCGCGTTCCGGCACGCCAAACGGGCTTGTTACAGGCCTTGCCATGCAGGAAATGCCAAGCGCTGCTTGTCGCCTCATACCCGGCAAGATAAGACCACCCGAACACCACGGAGCTGGCCACAAGGATCTGAACCGTTGGCGCATGATGGCGACATGACATTACAGAACCGCTCTGTGCTCATCACCGGTGGCGCAGAGCGTATCGGGCGGGTGCTGGCGCTGTCTCTTGCGCGGGCCGGCTGGCATGTGGTGGTGCATTACAATCTTTCGCATGCCTCCGCTCTGGCGCTGGTGGAAACCATCCGCAGCGAGGGTGGGCAGGCGGATGCCGTTCAGGCTGACCTGCAAGAGCGGGCGGCAGGAGACCATCTTGCAGAACAGGCCGCCGAGGCGGCACGACGATGCGGATGCCGTCTGGCTGCCCTTATCAATAATGCCTCCCTCTTCCGCTATGACACGCTGGAAGACATGACGGCAGAAGGGTTTGACGCCCATATGGCTGTGAACCTGCGCAGCCCCGTTTTCCTGAGCCGGCGTGCTGCGGCGCTGATGGGGCAGCAGGGTGGCTGCATCATCAATCTGCTGGATAACAAGATCAACGCGCCGAATCCCGATTATTTCACCTATACAATCGCGAAGCTGGCCTTGGCCTCGGTGACGGGCACGCTGGCACTGGCGCTGGCCCCCACGGTGAGGGTTTGCGGCATTGCACCGGGCATCACCCTGCCCAGTGGTGCGCAGAGCGTTGACGAGTTTCACAAGGCCCACCGGGCCAATCCGCTCCATCAGGGCTGTACGCCGGAGCAGGTGGCGCAGGCGGTACATTTCATTCTGGAGACCCCTGCCCTGACCGGGCAAACCATCGTGATTGATGGTGGCCAGTCTCTCACCAATCCGGGGCGCGATGTCGCCTTCATTCCCCTGTGACGCACACCCCGCAAGGCGTGGGCCGGTGCGTCCCATCAACCAGTTGGCAAATATGGTGATCCGGCAACACAGCATTTCCCTCAAGGATCTGGAAGTCGATGCATCTATCGGCATCTACAGCCATGAGAAGACACGCCCGCAGCGCGTGCTGATCTGCGTGCGGCTGATTCTGGACCCAGCAATGGCCGCACAGAATGACGATATCCGCACCACTGTGGATTATGATTTCCTGCGCACAGGGATTCAGGCGCTGCTCCGCGAACGCCACTACAACCTTCAGGAAACGCTGGTGCAGGATATTCTGGCGCTGTGCGGCACCCGCGCGGGTGTGCTGCGCGCCATTGTCTCATCCCGCAAGACCGAAGCCTATCCCGATTGCGACAGCGTGGGCTATGAGGCAGAGGCGGTGTTTGCCGAGGGTGCCTGACGCCCCCGGCGCGCATGCGTCTCAGCTGCTGCCGCGCACAACAAACTCAAAGCCCACATCCACATGAGGTTCAGGCGGGTCCTCGCCGGCAATGCGCGCGAGAATCATGCCCGCTGCAATACTGCCGATTTCTGCACGTCGCACCTGAATGGTGGTCAGGCCCGGAAACATCTGGGCGGCGATTTCCTGCCCGTTAAACCCGCTGACAGCAATGTCCTCGGGAACGCGGATACCGCGCGCCTGACATTCAAACACCGTGCCGGCCGCCCACAAATCTGATGAGCAGAAGACAGCATCGAGATCTGGCGCCCGTGCCAGCAATTCATTGAAAGCCGCGCGACCGGCCGCGATAGTAAAGCCCGCTTCCGCCAGCAGCGTGGGGTCAAACTTCAAGCCACCCTGCTTCAGCGCCATGCGGTATCCTTTCAGGCGCTGCTGGTGGCGATCATTATTCTCTGAGGAATGGCCAATAAAGCCGATCCTCCTGCGCCCGCTCGCAACAAAATACTCGACCACAACACGCGCAGCCTCACTATTTGAGTAGCCGACACTCATATCAATGGGGTTTTCGGGAAGCGTTCCCATCTCCACCACGGGAATTTGTGCCCGCATGAGCAAACGGCGCGTCTGCTCTGTATGGTTTCCGCCCTGAATGACAAGACCGGCCGGGCGATGCCCCAGCAGGGTCCTCACAATACTCTCTTCCTCATCGGCCGAGCCGCCGGAATTGCCGAGCAGCACACAATATCCCTGCGCGCTCAACTGATCAGACAAACCCTGCACGGCTTCGGCAAACACACCATGCTGAATATAGGGCACAATGGCGGCAACCAGCTGAGTATGAGTGGCCGCAAGACCGCCAGCGATCAGGTTGGGCACATAACCCACCTCATCCATCGCCTCCTCAATTTTCCGGCGCGTCGGCCCCGCAACAACATCCGGCTGCCGCAGCATGCGTGAGACCGTGATGACCGATACGCCCGCAGCCTGCGCCACGTCTGCCATGCTCGCCTGTTTGGATGCGATACGGGGCTGGCGTTTTTTCTTACTCATATGCGTCAAGGTCTCGCTCCAAACAGGTTGACAGGCCCTTTTGATAGACGCTAACATTCGTCTGTTGCCTATAATCACTACTATGAGCCGGGGCCTATGTCGTCCCGGACGAATATAATATCAGGGAGGCACCGCCATGAAATTCAACTCCACTGCGCTGGCGAGCATCGTTAGCGCAATCGCCATTCTTGTATCTTCACCTGCGCTTTCACAGTCCATCACCCTTCAGGCCGCAACAATTGCACCACCGGATAACATATGGGCAAAAGTTGGGGACAGGTTTTCCGAGAAAGTTGCTGAACGCACGAACGGCGATGTCTCGATAAAAATGTCCTATTCAGGCACTTTGGGTAGTGCTGAAGAAACAATTGAAGCCTTGCAGTTTGGCACCACGAATATTGTGATTCAGGAGCCAAACCACCTCAACAACTATGATGCCTTGGCAGGGCTTGGGTCCTATCCATATCTGATCCGTGACTATGACCACTTCAAGCTGGTCATGGAAGATACGGATATTGGCCGCTCCTATCATGATGAGCTGGAAAAAAGGACAGGGTTCAAGCTGATCGGGGCCGGTTTCCGCGGGCCACGTGAAATGGCGACCCGAAAGAAAGTTGAAAAGCCGGAAGATCTTGTCGGCCTCAAACTGCGCGTTCCGAACCAGAAGGTCTTCCGCGACACCTGGTCAACACTGGGCGCAAGTCCCACGCCCATGCCAAGCCTTGAAGTCTATACCGGCATGCAGCAGGGCATTATTGATGGCGCAGAGAACCCTCTGGAAGCCCAGATCCGCTCAAAGTATTATGAGGCAGTGCCATATGTCATCAAGACGGGGCATGTGAACGCATACTATACATTCCTTTTTGACTCTGAATATTTCAAGAACCTGCCCGAGAATGTGCAAACAATCCTCATTGAAGAAGGCGAAAGCGCCATGAAATGGGGAAGTGAGCAGATTCAGGAGTTGCTGAAAACATATGAAGAGACCCTGACCAAAAACGGCGTCACAATTATTGAGCCGGATGTGGCAGCTTTTCGCGTCAAGCTTGAGCCTATGAAGGCAAATTATCCTCAGGATTTTCAGGACTGGATTACACGATTCCAGAACGCAGGAACTGAAAACAAACAATAAAAAGCTTATAAGCGGGTAAAGCGCCTAACTGCGCTACCCGCATCCAACCCAATACTGAATACCGCTTCACCCGTCTCAGCTACAGAGCATGGCTCTGGCTGGATCGCGCAGCATATTCCCTACCGGAGTTTGGGTTATGAATAAGCTACTTCAATGTGTTGATTTTGTTATAGATAAAATACTGATCGCTCTGTTCGCTGCGATGGTCATCTCGATTGTCTGGCAAGTTGTTGCCCGGTACTTCTTTGGCGCACCCACAGTCTGGTCGGAAGAACTGGCACGCTTTCTGATCGTCTGGGTAACCATGTTGGGCAGCGCCTATACTCTGGAGCATGGCGGGCATGTCGCCGTCACTGTATTTGCTGACATATTACCAGAGAAACTCCAAATCGCCCTGGGTTTCATTCGCGATATGATAACCGTCATCATGGCGGGCGGATTGGCCTATTACGGATATGGCCTGGTACTTTCCGGCACACGAAGGACATCGACCGGGCTGAACCTGGAGATGAGCTACGCTTATGCCGCAATCCCGGTAGGCGCCGTCCTTATTGCCTTTTATCTTGTTGCACGGCGGATTGCCGGGCCAAAAGCGGCGTCACCGTCATGCTGATCACACTCGCCCTTTCCTTTACAATCCTTATGGTTATTGGCCTTCCAATCGGTTTTGCCATTATTGTGGCAAGCTCCATGGCCATCTTTTTTGGGGCAAATATCAACCCGCTGATTATTCCCCAAAGAATATTTTCTGGTATGGACAGCTTCTCACTGCTTGCCATTCCCTTCTTTCTTCTGACCGGGGCGTTGATAAGCCTTGGCGGCCTGAGTGATCGCCTCGTTCGTTTTGCGAATGCCCTTGTTGGGCGGTTTCGTGGCGGACTGGCAATGTCCAATGTATTGGCATCCGTTATGTTTGGCGGAATCTCCGGATCTGCTGTCGCAGATGCCAGTGCACTTGGACGAACCTTTATCCCAGCCATGATCCGTTCTGGCTATACGGCATCATTCTCGGTCGGTGTTACGGCGGCATCCGCCCCCCTGTCTCCCATGATCCCCCCCTCAATTGCCTGGATTCTCTATGGGTTCCTAACTGATACATCCATCATGCGCTTGTTTCTGGCAGCGATTATTCCTGCCATCATGTGGGCGATCTCTCTTCTTCTCGTTGTCATTTGGAAAGCACATCGAGAAAACATGCCCAAGCTGCCTCCAGTAGCAGCAAAAGAAGTCTTTACAGCCGCACGCGGCGCATCCTTTGCCCTTGTCCTTCCAATTTTCATTCTGGTTGGCATTCGCATGGGTGTCTTTACTGTGACAGAAGCCGCCGCCATTGCCGTTGTTTATGCGCTATCCATCGCGATTATATATCGTGAAATGAACATGAAAACGCTCGCTCAAGCGATCCGTTCATCCATCGAGTCAACTGCCGTTGTGATGATCATTATTGGCGCGGCATCCTTGTTTTCTTGGGTTCTTGCCTACACACGCATGCCGGAGGCAGTTGCCCACTGGATACTATCAGTTGCTGATACGCCACTGGCCTTTCTCTTGCTCGTCAATGTGGTCCTTCTCATTCTGGGCACATTTATGGAAGTGAACGCTGCGAAGATCATGGTTCTTCCCATCCTCTTCCCTGTATCCCAAACACTTGGAATAGATCCCGTTCATTTTGGTGTCATTGTCACTTCTAATCTTTGCCTTGGACTACTGACCCCTCCTGTTGGAATTGTTCTCGCAATCGCAGCAAAAATTGGCGGAATTACCTTGGAGAGAGCGGCAGTTGCGACATTTCCATTCTTCTTGGCGGGATGTGTTGTCGTTCTCACTCTTACACTTCTGCCCCAGCTTTCATTGTGGCTGCCCAACCTTGTGCTTGGCGCTCAATAAACAAGACTTTTGGGCTTTATAAGGAAATTGCATATGAAAACGCTTGAAGACGGCTCTTACATTGTCGATGCCAAACGTCTTGAAACATTGGCTTCCATGATGCTTGAGCAAGTTGGGGTCTCAGCAGCTGACGCCTCTATAGTCTCGGATTCACTGATTTCGGCAGATGCGAGAGGAATGAATTCGCACGGCGTCCTGCGCCTTCCTGTTTATATCCGTCGCCTTCAGCAAGGCGGTTTTAAAGCAAACTCCAGAGGAACTGTCGTTTCTGAAACTGCGGGAACAATGCTCATTGATGGAGAGGAAGGACTTGGTTCTGTACTGACCAGCCATGCTATGAACATTGCCATTTCAAAGGCAAAACAAACTGGCATCGCAGCAGTTGGCATTCGCAACTCAAATCATAATGGCGAGAATGCATATTATGTGAAGCAAGCCATAAGTCAGGATATGATCGGGATAGCAACAACAAATGGTTCTCCAATCATGCCCGTATGGGGTGGGAAAACCATGCTGACAGGACCATTACCCATCTCAATTGGTGTACCCACAGGGCAGGAACAGCCTATTCTACTGGATGCAGCTCTAGGTATGTCATCTCGTGGTAAAATTCTGTATTACGCTGAAAAAGGACTGTCATTACCTGAGGGCTGGCTGGTTGATGACAAGGGCCGCCCCACAAATGATCCAAACTGGATCAAAAAAGGGGGATGGATTCTTCCTATTGGTGGACACAAGGGCTGGGGACTAATTCTAGCTTGTGAAATCCTGTCTGGTCTTTTGACTGGCGGAAGTTTTGGTAAAGAGCTCACCAATCTTTATGACGACCTCGATACGCCGCAACGCAACGGTCACTTCGTGATTGCTATCAACATCTCATCATTCATCGACCTCTCCGCATTCAAGAGCAGAATGGATGAATATATTCGGGTGATGAAAGCATCTGAACTTTCTCCCGGATTTGAAGAAATATTAATGCCCGGAGAAATTGAATATCGAAAAGAAAACACTCAGAGATCAGAAGGAATTAAAATTGAGAAGTCCGTTATCGATGATATTGTCACAAGCGCCTCTGGCCTTGGACTGAACCCTATCTCTATCCTGAAGGGATAGCATCATGAATGACGATTCAATTTTGCGCAGATTATCCGACCTTGAAACAGGGCAAGTCAGTGATATTCTTGATGAGGCGGGTTTACCGAACCATGCTCTTTCATCAAAGCTTTTCCCTCTCATCCCCGGTAAACGCTTTACAGGTCGTGCGGCATGCCTCCGCGGAGAGCAGATTGTTCAATCAAAACCACACTCAGCGCCACAACCACAAGATATACTTGAGAAAATGACAAATAATGGTACCGTTATTGTTATTGATACTGGAGGATTTCAATCTGGCGCAATCCTGGGTGGCTTTGTTGCTTATAGCCTGATGCGTGCGGGATGCACTGCAATTGTAACAGATGGCGCTATCAGGGATGCCGATGAGATCCGAGAATTGGATCTTCAATGCATTCAAAGCACAATTACTCCGCTAAACGGCTCACGTAGATGGCGCATGGTTGCCGCAGGAGAAGGAGTTTCCTTACCCGGGCAATCTCACTCCCACGTTCATATCCAGCCTGGAGACTATTTGCTTGGAGATAGCGACGGAGTTGTCGTCATACCTTCCAAATTCATTATTCAAATCATTGAAGATACTGAACGTCTGAAACAAATAGAAACCAAGATTAGGAATGAACTGCATTCCGGAGAATACAGACGTGATGTTTTCCAATCAAACCCACGCTTTGAGCATGTGCGGCCAGCGGTGTGAACCAAAATATTCAGATAAGTTATGAATAAGATTTATAGGATATAATTACCATGAATGACTTGCATATTTCCGTGATGCCGGGCGATGGTATTGGCTCAGAGGTCATGGATAGTGCCATCACGGTTCTTAAAAAACTTGAAAAGCGTTTTGGATTTCGTCTTTCAAAAGAAACCAGTGAAGGCGGTGCAGAACTCTATCGCAGAACAGGTACAGCGCTTACAGATGAAAGCTTTGAATTGGCACGAAAAGCAGATGCAATTCTGTTTGGTGCCATGGGACTTCCAGATGTTCGATATCCTGATGGAACCGAGATTGCCCCTCATCTCGAGATGCGTCGGGAATTCGGCCTCTATGCGGGGGTTCGCCCGGTGCGCCGTTTGCCCCGCACTCCAAGCTTTTTAGCCGATCCACGTTCTGAGAATATTGATCTGGTTATTATTCGTGAATCAACTGAAGGCCTGTTTTTTTCACGCGGGAAAGGAACGATCGAAAATGACGAGATTGCGAAAGAAACACTCGTTATCACTCGCAAAACCAGTGAAAAACTATTTGATTTTGCTTTTCAGATGGCAACACGTCGCAAGGAACGCTCTGGTGGTAAAGGGCGCGTGACATGCGTTGATAAGTCAAATGTCTTTGTTGCAATGGCCTTCTTTCGAAAAATATTTGATGAACGCGCCAGAAAGTTTCCGAACCTCATAGCTGACCATGCTTATATTGATGCGACAGCACTGGATTTGATCCGGAAACCTTGGGAGTTTGATGTTCTCGTTATGGAGAACATGTTCGGCGATATCATTTCTGATGTCGGCGGAGGAATTGTTGGCGGCATGGGTTTGGCACCATGTGCGGAGATTGGTGATGAACATGGGCTATTTCAGCCCAGTCACGGCAGTGCGCCTGATATTATTGGTACAGGTAAGGCCAACCCTACCGCAATGCTGCTCTCTACATCCATGATGCTGGACTGGCTGGGAACACGGCATAAGCTACAGAAGCTTAAAGATGCCGCAGAAGTGCTTGATGCTGCTGTTGATCGTGCTTATGCGCTGCGTATCACGCCTTATGAATTCGGCGGGAAAGATGGCACAAAGTCCATCACTCAGGCTGTTCTGGATGAAATATGATGAATATAGATTCAGAAAAATATATCATACTTGTTTATTTTGATCTGAAACCGGGTCACAGATCAGATTTTATGCCCTTAATGCTGGAGAATGCACAAAAATCAAAGGCAGATGAACCCGGGTGTCTTGTCTTCGATGTGTTGTGCCGAACGGACGACCCGGACCGCATTGTTCTCTATGAAATTTATGAGAACAGAGCTGCATTTGATGCACATTTGGCATCTCCGCATTTCCTGTCCTTTGACAAGGCTGCTTATCAGCATGTTGAAAAAAAGAGCGTCATTGAACTGAATCTGGAATATACATAGGAATATTCAGCTCAAGCACATGAATAAAAAATCACAGCCGGAGTAAGCTTCCGGCTGTGAACTATGGACAAAAAGCACCTACCCCATCATCCAGCCCAGCCCCTCCACGGTTCCAGCTTTAGGACGATATTCGCACCCGACATATCCCGTATATTCAAGTACGTCGAGTTCAGCGAAAATTCTTGCATCATCCAGTTCACCCGTTCCGGGTTCATGTCGCTCCGGCACTGCTGCAATTTGTATATGCCCAATATACGGCATCATATTACGCAGCCCCATGATAACGTCTCCATGGATAATCTGGCGATGGTAGATATCAAATTGTAGCCTCACATCTGAACGTCCAATATTTTTTAATATATCCAACGCTTTATCAAAATCATTCAGGAAGTATCCCGGCATATCACGCGAATTGATTGGCTCTATCACTAAACCGATACCCGCCTTTCCTGTCATATCGGCAGCCCGTTGCAAGGCATCATGATAGGCGCTCGCCGAAGCTTGACATGAGGAGGGCGCAATACCTGCCATCATATGCAACCATGGAGTTCCAATAATGGAGCCATATTCGATAGCCTCACTGACAGAGGCGAGAAACTCCTGCTGCCGTCCGGGAAGAGCCGCCAAGCCACGCTCACCCTTTTCCCAATCACCGGGAGGCATATTGAACAGTGCCTGTTTCAAACCTGAACGGCTCAGGCATCTGGCAATCTCATCTGGAGAATAGTCATAAGGAAACAGGTACTCCACGGCCTCAAACCCGGCATCTGCCGCAGCCTGAAAGCGATCAAGAAACGGGAACTCCTGAAACATCATGGAAATATTGGCGGCAAATTTTGGCATTTCCTGCTCCCAAGCGGATTTTTCCATTCATCTCCAGAATTCCCAGAACCTCACTTCAAAGGGCAGAGGCGAGACTTTCAGAGTGTCCATGGATTGTTTGCCCCGGGGCCTACCCAGAGATGATCAACACATAACAAGGCTTGCAAAACCAGACCACTCAAAATCGTTTCAGCCTGTCTCCACTCTGGATATCGGCACGAGAATCGAGATATATTTGTCAGACATCTGATAATAAGACATAAGGAAAAATCCAATGGTGAGCGCCATCACACGCCAAACAATCCTGCCAACAGATTCCGGGTCTGCCTTGCTTGTGGGGCGCGTGTGGGTCAATGCCGTGGATGGTCCCTGCCCTTTTCTGGTGGATGGAGATCAGCTGCTGGACCTCTCCTCTCTCGCCCCCACCCTCTCCCAGTTGCTGGAGCGCCCGCATCTGGTCACAGAGCTGGGAGACACAGCGCGGTTCCAGACTCTTGGTTCTCTTGATGCTTTTCTCTCAGGCGAAATTGGCCGGCTTCTGGCACCAGCAGATCTTCAGGCTGTAAAAGCTGCGGGCGTGACATTTGCCGGCAGCATGCTGGAACGTGTGATTGAGGAGCAGGCCAAAGGCGACCCTGTGCGCGCCACCAGTATCCGCAGCCGAATTGCACCCATTCTGGGCGATAGCCTCAAGGATCTTCAGGCCGGGTCCCCAAAAGCTGCCGAGGTCAAGAAAGTGTTGCAGGATATGGGGTTATGGTCCCAGTATCTGGAAGTTGGTATCGGGCCTGATGCAGAAATCTTCACCAAGGCCCAGCCGCTCTCCAGCGTGGGTTGCGGGGAACAGATTGGCCTTCATCCCAAATCCGAATGGAATAACCCAGAACCGGAAGTGGTTCTGGCCGTCACCTCACGCGGGGAAATTGTTGGTGCAACGCTTGGGAATGATGTGAACCTGCGTGATTTCGAGGGACGCTCCGCTCTTTTGCTGTCAAAGGCCAAGGACAACAACGCATCCTGCGCCATCGGTCCCTTTATTCGTCTCTTTGACCATGGCTTTACACTGGATGATGTGAAGCAGGCGGAAGTCTCCCTTCTGGTTGAGGGAGAAGATGGCTTTCACATGGAGGGCGTGAGCCTGATGGCAGCCATCAGCCGCACCCCGGAGGATCTTGTATCCCAGTTACTGAACCGCAATCACCAATACCCGGATGGCGTCGTGTTCTTTCTTGGAACCCTGTTCGCTCCCGTTCAGGACAGGCACGGCCCCGGTCTCGGCTTCACCCATGAGATGGGAGACCGTGTGGAGATTTCATCTCCCCGTCTGGGCCGTCTGGTGAATGTTGTTGCCCGGTCGAATGAATGCCCTGAATGGCATTTTGGCATAACCGCCTTGATGAACAATCTGGCTCGACGCAAGCTGATCTGATGCCACTCTCATTTGGCAGCAGGCAAAAGAACGCAAGAGGCCAGTCATGACCCCTATCGAGGAAACCCCAGTGAAAATTGCCTTTCTTGGCACCGGGCTTATGGGCGCGCCCATGGCGCGTCGCCTGCTGGCGGCCGGGTTTCAGCTTTCTGTATGGAACCGCGATAACCGGAAAGCCGAAGCACTGGCAGCCGATGGCGCGCAGGTGATGCCCACCCCGGCAGAGGCGGCGGCGCAGGCCGATATTGTCATCACCATGCTGACCAATGATGATGCAGTCAATTCTGTCCTGTTCCAGCAGGGTGTGGTCGAGCAACTCAGGCCCGGCGCTGTCATTATAGACAGCAGTTCCATCTCACCCCCCTGCGCACGCAGCCATGCCGCGCAACTGGCCCAGTCCGGCATCCACCATATCGATGCCCCGGTCTCGGGCGGTGTGGTCGGGGCGCAAAATGGCACACTGGCCATCATGGCGGGGGGTGACAAGGATCTGATCGAGCGGCTTTCCCCGATATTTGCGCCCCTTGGCCGGGTGGTTCATGTGGGGCCGAGTGGTGCGGGGCAAATCTGCAAGCTCGCCAACCAGCAGATTGTCGGCGTGACCATCGGCGCGGTGGCGGAGGCGATGCTGCTGGTGGAGGCAGCGGGGGCCTCTCCAGCGGCTTTCCGCGATGCCATACGCGGGGGATTTGCAGAAAGCCGGATTCTGGAACTGCATGGCAAGCGCATGGTGGAACGTGCTTTTGAGCCGGGCGGTCCATCCAGCATCCAGCTCAAGGACCTCAACAATGTCATGGCGCTGGCGCACACGCTCGGTCTGTCCCTGCCCCTGACGCAAAATGTGCGCCAGCAATATGCCGATTTTGTTGCCGCGGGAGGCGGCGCCAAAGATCACAGTGCCCTGCTGCTGCATCTGGAAGAACAAAACAAGAGACCGGCGCACAAGGACGCCTGATGCCTCATGCCCCAGAAGCCCACACGCCGCCTGCGCTCGCAGGACTGGTTCGACAATCCAGATCATCTGGACATGACCGCGCTCTATCTGGAGCGCTTCATGAATTACGGCATCACACCGGAGGAGCTGAGATCCGGCAAGCCTGTCATTGGCATTGCGCAAACCGGCAGTGATCTCACGCCCTGTAACCGGGTGCATGTGGAACTGGCCCAGCGGGTGCGCGATGGCATTCGTGATGCGGGTGGCATTCCCATCGTGTTTCCCACCCACCCTATCTTCGAGAACTGCAAACGCCCCACCGCCGCACTCGACCGGAACCTTGCCTATCTGGGGCTGGTCGAGATTCTCTATGGCTACCCCATTGATGGCGTTGTGCTGACAACCGGCTGCGACAAGACCACCCCATCGGCGGTGATGGCAGCCAGCACGGTGGATATTCCTGCCATCGTGCTCTCTGGCGGGCCGATGCTTGATGGCTGGCATGACAATGAACTTGTCGGGTCTGGCACCGTCATCTGGCGGATGAGGCGCAAATATGCGGCCGGTGAAGTCAGCCGTGAGGAGTTTCTGGAAGCGGCACTGGAGTCTGCCCCTTCCGTTGGCCACTGCAATACAATGGGCACCGCCTCCACAATGAACGCCATGGCAGAGGCTCTGGGGCTTTCGCTCACCGGATGCGCTGCCATCCCCGCCGCGTATCGTGAGCGGGGACAGATGGCTTACCGGACAGGGCGGCGCGCGGTTGAGCTGGTCTGGGAGGATCTCAAGCCCTCGGACATCCTCACGCGGGATGCCTTCCTGAATGCTATCCGGGTCAATTCAGCCCTTGGTGGCTCAACCAATGCCCAGCCGCATCTGGCGGCCATGGCCAAGCATGCAGGTGTCGAACTGTACCCGGAAGACTGGCAGATTCACGGGTTTGATATTCCGCTGCTGGCAAATGTGCAGCCGGCGGGGGCTTATCTGGGAGAGCGTTTCCACCGCGCTGGCGGTGTGCCGGCCGTGATGTGGGAGCTGTTGCAGAATGACCTGCTGGACGGACACTGCAAAACCGTCACCGGGCAGAGCATGGCTGATAATCTCGACGGGCGCGCTGCACATGATCGCGAGGTGATTCGTCCCTTCAGTGCGCCACTCAAGACCTCGGCTGGCTTCCTCGTGCTCAAGGGCAACCTGTTCGATTTCGCCATCATGAAGATGAGCGTCGTCTCCGATGAGTTCCGCGCCCGCTATCTTTGCGAACCCGGTCATGAAGGGGTTTTTGAAGGCAAGGCTGTCGTGTTTGACGGATCAGAGGATTATCACGCCCGGATCAATGATCCTGAGCTTGGAATTGACGAGCGCACCATCCTTGTCATCCGTGGCAGTGGCCCGGTGGGCTGGCCCGGCTCGGCTGAAGTCGTCAACATGCAGCCGCCGGACGCATTGCTGAAACGTGGCATCACCAGCCTGCCCACGATTGGTGACGGCCGCCAGTCCGGCACGGCGGACAGCCCCTCCATTCTCAATGCCGCCCCGGAAAGCGCCGTCGGCGGGGGGCTGGCCTGGTTGAGGGATGGCGACATCATCCGCATTGATTTCAACAGCGGGCGCTGTGACATGCTGGTGCCGGATGATGAGATCGAGCGGCGCAAGGGTGATGGCATTCCACCTGTTCCCCCAGATGCCACGCCATGGC
The DNA here is from genome assembly GCA_034676585.1 of Xanthobacter sp. Taxonomy (GTDB): domain Bacteria; phylum Pseudomonadota; class Alphaproteobacteria; order Rhizobiales; family Xanthobacteraceae; genus Xanthobacter. Next base: position 585,569 of record JAUCBY010000002.1, read on the forward strand.
AGCGCATGTATCGGCGCTGTGTGACCCAGTTGTCAGATGGTGCGGTCATTGAAGGCGCAGCCGATTTCCGGGGCATTGCCCGCAACCTGCCCCGCCATAACCATTGATCAGTCATGCGGCCCGCCAAAGGCCGCATGACAAAACTCCAGCTGCCTTTTCTATCCCGGCAGCAACCGCTCGCTTTCCAGATAGCCGGTGAGCAGGGCAAGGCCAAACAGCATCACCAGAATGGCGGCCAGCGTCTCCAGCAGGCGCATGGCTATGGTCGCCCCGCGCCCCTCCCGGCCGGCCAGACGCACGGCAAGGCGCTTGCCATAGACAGCCAGCGCGGCGATGCCGGTCACGGTCAGCGCCGTTCCCAGCCCCATGGCCAGCGCCGAAAGCACGCCAATCAGGAAGACGCCCTGAGACAGCGCGAAGGTCAACACCAGAATGGCACCGGAGCAAGGCCGCGCTCCAGCAGAAACCACGGCAATCGCCGCCCGCTTCCAGCCACCGTCCAGCACTGTCGGGCTGGGCATATGGGCATCACCACAGCCGCAATCATCGCCGTGGGTATGGTCAGGCAACCCGCGCACGGCCGCAACAAGCGAGCGGCCCTTGATGAAGGCCAGATAGAGGCCAAACAGGGCAATGCCGCCATAGGCCGCGATCTCTATCACCGTCATGGCCTGCGCCATGGAGGCAGCCGTTGCCCCCAGCAGGGCCGCAAGCAGCCCCACAAACACCACCGCCACCACCGCCTGCATCAGCCCGGAGGCCAGCGCCAGCACGGCACCACGGCGCAACGTGCCGCCATCTGCCAGCAGATAGGAGGAAATCACCGCCTTGCCATGGCCGGGGCCTGCCGCGTGAAAAACCCCATAGGCAAAAGACAGGCCCACCAGCAACCATGCGGCGGAACCATCCGTGCGGGCCGCTTTCACAGCCCCCACCAGAGCACGATAAAAGGCAGCCTGCTGGGCCATGATATAGCCGCCAATGCCGCCAGCCGGCGCGCCATACCCCGCCATGCCAAAAGGCGTGGTGCGCGGCTCCTGCACCTGCTGCTTCACCATCCCCCCCAGTCCCTGCGCAAAGGCGAGTTCCGGAAACAGCAAAAACACCAGCAACAGCGCAAAAGCCAAAAGCCCCAGACCCGACAATGCCACAATGCCCCAGCGTGCAGGCTGAAACCCAGGCAGAGCCAAGGCTGATGCAGAAGGCCGGCGCATGAGGGCGCGCATGGGCAAAAGGCGAAAGCGACGCGGCTTCATCACAACCGCCTCACGGACATTTCACCACGATTTTATCGGCAAACTGCGCACCATATGTGCTTGTTTGTGAGAGATTTTCAAAGAAATCCTCGGACAGGTTGCTCATATCCATGGGCTGCGGAGAGGTCACCTTCTCGGTACAGCCTTCGGGCGCACCTTCCAGCTTCACCGCATCTTTCGGGGCAAACTCGAAGGCCACGAAAAGCGTGGGGTCATAGATGTCGATGGAAACCTGATTGCGCGCTGGAGCAGGCTTCTCCAGCGGCAGGGTGAAGTGCAGGATCAGCGCATTACCCTCATGGGTCAGGTAATAATCAACAGGGTCTTTCAGACGCAGGCGTGAGACCGCATTCTTGGCCGTGACGAAATAATCAAACTCCTTCAGCGAGGATATATTCACCTCTGCCAAGGGCTTGAGCACATCATCGCCATAGGAGCCATCCGCCTGCTTCGCCAGCCCCTGAAGGGCAAAGGCGCTGAAGGCCTCATCGAAGGTCCACTCCTGTTTCAGGCCGGTGAGCGTGCCATCAGGCGCATAGACGAGCGCACTGCGCATCACCACCCACACATGCGGGTGGGCCTGCGCCAGCCCCGGCAGGACCAGCGCAAAACCGAGCACCATTGCGAAAACTGAAAAGAGACGCCGCATCACCTTCACCCCACTCGTGCCGGAATGGACGCAGACTTCGGCAGTTTCGGGGCGCACCCCGCACCTGCCGCTGCTTTTCAATCCTCCTGCACAGACCCCAGCGAGAACAGCTTGCGCAGTTCGGTGCGGAATTCGGGCTCAATATCCGGGCGCGAGAGGGCATAGGCCACATTGGCCATGAGGAAGCCGATCTTCGAGCCGCAGTCATAGACCGAGCCTTCATAGGTGACGGCAAAGAAGCGCTCGCGCTCATTCAGCCGCAGCATGGCATCGGTGAGCTGGATTTCACCGCCAGCACCCGGGTCCTGCCTTTCCAGCAGGTCAAAAATGCTGGGCTGGAGAATGTAGCGGCCAGAAATGGCGAGGTTGGACGGGGCCGAGCCGCGGGCCGGCTTTTCCACCATCTGCGTGATGGGGCGGGCCTTTCCGGGGCGATCCTCAACACCGACAATACCATACTGGTTGGTCTGGTCGTCCGGCACCTCATAAACCGAGACCAGATTGCCGCCGGTCTCCTCATAGGCTTCCACCATGGAGGAGAGGCAGCCCTGGCTGCCATTGTCGAAGTGCAGCATATCCGGCAGCAGCAGGGCGAAGGGCTCATCGGCGATGATGTCGCGCGCGCACCACACCGCATGACCAAGGCCGAGCGGAAGCTGCTGGCGGGTGAAGGAGGTGGTGCCGGGCTTTGGGGTATCATCGCCCAGCTCTTCCAGCAGCTTCTGCTTGCCGCGCTCCTGCAGGGTGCGCTCCAGCTCGAACTGGCGGTCAAAATGGTCCTCGATCACCGCCTTGTTGCGGCCGGTGACAAACACGATGTGCTCGATGCCGGCGGCCAGCGCCTCATCCACCACATGCTGCACCACAGGCCGATCCACCACCGGCAGCATCTCCTTCGGCACCGCCTTGGTGGCGGGAAGAAAGCGCGTGCCAAGGCCCGCAACGGGAAGGATCGCCTTGCGAATGGGTTTGGGCATGAAAGATGTCCGTCCTGTTCTGCCACAACATGAATGTGAACTTCACCCCGAAGCTCATGGAATGCAATACAGGCTGAATTCTGACAACCCTTTGTTGCTGCCGCCCTAATATGTCTGGCTTTGCACAGGATATCAGAGTTGCGTTACGTTAACCCGCACGCAACCATATGGCGGTTTCAATAGGAGCACGTGAGGGGCCGGTGGACCGGCCATGAGTGTTGAACGCGGACACAGGGTTTTGGCAATGACAAAGACGATTTCAGGGCGCGCTTGGTTCAGGGGCATGTGGTGTGCCACCCTCGCGCTGACTGCGGCTTCGTTCATCGCACCTGCCCATGCGCAGGCGCAAACCACCGGCTCACTGCCCGCCGCAGCCAATACGCGCATGGCCAATGGCAGCCATCCGCTGATGACGCCGCAGGCGATTGCACAGGCGCGCGCCAATTTTCACCAGTGCATTGCCTCGCTCTGGCCTCAGGCGCAGGCCAATGGCGTTTCCCGTCAGGTCTTCGAACACTACACCCGCAATCTCCAGCCCGACATGAAGATCATGGACTTCATGGAAAGCCAGCCGGAGTTTTCCAAGCCGGTGGGTGATTATGTGAACATGCTGGTCAGCAGCTACCGGGTGAAGAAGGGCCGGGAAATTCTGGCCCAGTACAAGCCCATCTTCGATGCTGCCGAGCGCACCTATGGGGTGGATCGCTACGCCGTGGCAGCCATCTGGGGCATTGAATCCTCCTATGGCCACCCCTCCGGCATCGGCAACCGCCATGTGCTGACCTCCACCGCCACGCTGGCCTGCATTGGCCGCCGGCAGGAATATTTCCGCACCGAATTCATCGCCACCCTCCAGATTCTCCAGCGCGGCGACGTGCCGTATGAGGACCTGAAAGGCTCATGGGCCGGTGCCTTCGGCCCCACCCAGTTCATGCCCACCTCCTTCCACCAGTTCGCGGTGGATTTCGATGGCGACGGCAAGCGCGATGTGGTGAATTCCATCCCCGACATCATCGCCTCGACCGCCAACAACCTGAAGCTGGATGGCTGGACCCTCGGCAAGACCTGGGGCTACGAGGTCAAGCTCCCGGCGAAATTCGATTACCGCTACGCCAATCGCAGCTTCAAGCAGTCTCTGGGCCAGTGGGCCTCGCTGGGCATCACCCGGCCGAACGGGAACGGTTTTCCACGCGGGAACGATCAGGCCTATCTGTTGCTGCCGGCTGGTGCCAAAGGCCCGGCCTTCCTGATGCTCCAGAACTTCGATGCCATCTTGAAATATAATCCGGCTGATGCCTATGCGCTGGCGATCAGCCATCTGTCAGACCGGCTGCGCGGCGGCGGCTCCTTTGTGCAGAGCTGGCCGAAGGAAGAGCGTGGCCTCTCGCGCTCCGAGCGGGTGGAAATTCAGGGCCGCCTGACCAAGCGCGGTTATGATATTGGCGCACTGGACGGCATTTTGGGCACCAAGTCCCGCACCGCCATTCAGGACTTCCAGGCCCGCTCCGGCCTGCTGCCGGATGGCTACCCTGACGTGGCCCTGCTGAAGCAGTTGCGCCGCTGATCCAACCGGGCCTCACCCGCCCCGTCCGTTTCATGGATGCCCCGTGACCCTTGGGTCCGGGGCATTTGTGTTGGCGCGGAAATAACCCGTTATCACGCTCAATGTGCCGGTGTTGACGCCCCGGATGGAACCGCCCTTGCGGCCTCGGCGGCCTCGGCCGCATCCTGATCCAGCATTTCCTGCGGATCAATTTCAAGCTGCGGGATGAACTGGTCCAGCACATCAAACACATTACCGGCAAGATAGGAGAGCACCCCGATAAACAGGCCGATGGAAACCGAACGCGTGACCGACTTTAACGGATCACCCGAACCGGCCTGTGCAGATGCAATTCCCGTTGCGGTGAGTGAAAGCATCACCACACACAGCGAAATCGGCAAGCGCCATTCATCGGGAGAGAACACCACCGCCAGCGTTAGCGGCAATGCCCCGGAAATGAAGCCGAACACCCCGCGAAAGGCCATCACCCACGGTGCGGTCACCGGGGTCGGGCCATCCACCATGCCATATTCGGTTTCCAGCTGGGCGGCGAGCGGGTCGCGCTGCATCAGCTGGGTGGCGACTTTTTCGGCCAGATCCGGGTCAAGGCCATGGTCCAGATAATGCTGGCGCAGTTCCGCATGCTGTTCCTGCGGGCTGAGGGCAAGCTGGCGCTTCTCCTCCGCGATGATTTCAAGCTCCGCCGCCCGGTCCTGTGCAGCTTCGGCGAACTCGGCCCCGCCAAGGGAAAGTCCACCCGAAACCATCACCGCGAGTGCCGCAAACAGCACCATGTTTTCGTGCGCGCCCGCCCCGGCAAACCCCTGAATGATGCCGGTGGTGGAGATGATGCCATCATTGGCATTGAGCACCCACTTGCGAGCAACCGCCGAATCCATATGCCTTCCCCTGCATGCCACCCTTGAGGGCATGACGGACAGGATAAGCCGCTCTTTTGCAAGAGCGTATCCACTAATCGGCCACCCTGCAGGCGGCTGGAATGAAAACAGGGCGGCCCCTTTCGGAACCGCCCTGTTTTGAAGAGTGCCAATGCCCCGGATCAGCCCAGCAGCTTGAAAATCGCAGGCATGGAGAGCACGGCGGCATAATAGCCCATGAACTGCACGCCGGTGTTGAAACCGATGATGCGATACAGCAGGCCGCCCACAAGGCCTATGGTCATGATGACCGCCAGCCCCACAAGGCCGCCTTCCCACAGGCCGATAACCAGCACCAGACCGAAGAACGTCCCGATAATGGCTTCATGGCTGATCTTGCGGGCCACAAAAGCGGCAGCGGTGCGCGCATAGTTCATGGCGAAGGGGTAAGCCACCGCAGCCGCAATCACCACCGAGAGCAGGCCGTAAATCAGGAACTCCGGCACGCTCAGAAGATTGTGCAGGTTGTTCACGGTGCCGGACGCCGCATCCACCGTAAAGCGCGGGGGAGCGTTGAACAGCGGGGCGGCAGGGCCAGCCGCCACAGGGCTGAGCGGCAGGCCGAAAGCGATGAGCGGGATCAGCGCCTCAGCGATATAGGTCGATTCCGTCACACCGTTCTTCACTGCCAGCACAGAGGTGAGACGGTGATAGGCATGCTTCACGCGCGCGCCCACAACCTCACCTGCAAGCACGGTCATGGCCACTGGCGAGAACACGAAGGTTGCGGATGTTGCTGCGGAGGCCGCCATCACCTTGGTTGTCTGACTGCGGTCCAGAACCTTGAACGGATTGGGGAAATAGCCACCCCAGCTTTTCACGTCCGGTGCAATGGTGGTTTCGCGATAGGCATCGCGGTCCATCCGCTTGGCTTCCACCGGAGACAGCACCGAGATCATTTCCGCCACCAGCGGGCCAACGGCAATGCCGAGGAAGTAGCAGATGGCCAGCTTCATATCATGCACACCCGTAAAGGCCTGCATGGCAAGGATGATGAAGACAAACGGGATCAGCGCCACCACGGAAGCCCAGCGGCCAGCCGAGGAAAAGGCGATGAAAATGGCGGCAACCAGAAAGATCCACGGCGCGGCAGCCGTGATGTAGCTGCCAAACGGCGCAAGGATCACGGCAAATAGCACCGCCATCGGCACCGCGATAAAGGCCGAGATAACAGCGCCGGCCAGCATCTTGCGCAGGGCAATATGCGGCGCACCCAGATTGCGCAGGGCCGTCGCCTGCTGAAGCAGCGGTGTGGCCAGCGTATCTCCGGGAATACCCAGCAGGGCAGTTGGCACCGCATGGGTCATGTGCTTGGAAATAGCCGCAGCCATCCAGAAGGTGAAGACACCGGCAGGAGGCGTGCCCAGCAGCACCACCAGCAGGGTGATGGGCGCGATGGTGGTGGTTTCATCCGTGCCGGAAACCAGCCCGATCAGCGAAAACAGCACTGATCCCAGAAGCCCCATGGCCACTGCGATCAGGATTTCATACATCAACCCGTCCATCTCAGTGCGCCTTCTGCTTCATCTGGTTCTGGTGATACTGGTCGAACAGGTCGAACAGCCCCACTTCCTTCATTTCCTGCTGCACCACCTTGGGAAGCGCGCGGGCATCGCCGATCTCGCCTTCCTCGGTTTCAATCTGCTGGAGGATTTCCATGCGCCAGGCGTCGGAGCCATGGACATCCTCATTCAGATGGCGCTTGGGCTTGAAGAGTTGCGCACAGATGAACCCGCCCACAATGCAGCCGACAATGCCAACCAGCATGGCCAGCGCGCGATCAATGGCAGGCGTGGCACCAGCCCCGGCCAGCAGGCGCAGGGCGATGAAATAAAAGGCAAGGCTGACAACGCCACCAATGATGAGACTGAAAGCAAGCTGGCGGCGCGAAATGATATCGCCCCAGACTTCGGCAAGGTCGGTTGCCTTCGCCGGCGGTTTTTCGGAAAGAGACATCAAGTCCTCCCATGAATTTTTCGTTGTTCGGGGGGCGTTGCTCCCCCCCGTTTGCGATGGTGTTCGACAGGCCTGCCAGATGCGCCCATGTTGCAGAAGCAGCAGGATGCATCAACGCGCCGGGCTGTCGTCCGGGAAGCCGTGCAGAATGCGGGCCTCCCGGAGGTTTGGAGATCAGCCCTCGCCGCGCAGGCGGGCCAGAATTTCCTGGGCACGCGCCGCGCGCACATCGTGGTTGGCGGCCAGTTCCCGCGCCACGGCATCAATCTCGGGGCCGGTTGCACCCGCGCCAATGGCGATATTGCGGGCATGCAAGGCCATATGGCCACGCTGGATGCCTTCGGTCGCCAGTGCGCGCAGGGCCGCCATGTTCTGGGAAAGACCAACAGCCACGGTCACTTCAGCCAGTTCGGTAGCAGAGGTGACGCCCAGAACCTTCAGCGCGGCCTGTGCAGCCGGATGGGTCTTGGTTGCGCCGCCCACAAGGCCCAGTGCCATCGGCATCTCGATGGTGCCGACGAGATTGCCGGCGGTGTTCACTTCCCAAGTGGTGAGGCTGGTATAGCGGCCATTGCGGGCGGCATAGGCATGGGCACCGGCCTCAATCGCGCGCCAGTCATTGCCGGTGGCGACCACCACCGGATCAATGCCGTTCATGATGCCCTTGTTATGGGTCGCGGCGCGATAGGGGTCGATGGCAGCGAACTCATAGGCATCAACAATACCGTCAATCACCCGGCGGCCCTCATAGGCCTTGGTGGTGAGAACGGCTTCGGTCAGCTCCACACGGGCGCGGGCGATGCGCAGGTCTGCCAGATTGGACAGAATGCGCAGGCGCACGGTGCCGCCGGTCAGCGCCTCGATCATCGGCGCGACAGTTTCGGCCATGGTGTTGACGGTGTTCGCACCCATGGCATCGCGCACATCCACCAGCAGGTGGGCCACAACCATCGGGCCACGGCTGGAGGTGGGGAACACATGGACCTCGACATCCTTGCACCCGCCGCCGAAGCCGACCAGCACAGCGTCCTTGGCATTGGCGGCCGCGATCAGCTCATCCTTGCCGGCGAGGATCTGGAGGCGTGCGCCATAGGGATCGCTCAGGCCGAGAATCTGGATCTGCGCGCGCATGATCGGCGCTGTGGTCGAGGTCTGGAAACCGCCGCACTCGCGCACCAGCTTGGCCATGAAGGAGGCCGCCGCCACGACAGACGGCTCTTCCACCGCCATCGGCACCAGATAGTCACGGCCATTGATCTGGAAATTTGTAGCCACACCCAGCGGCAGCTCGAACTTGCCGATGACATTCTCAATCATGCCATTGGCAAGGTCGATCGGCAGCGCATCACCGGCGAGACGGGCGGCGGTTGCCGCATCAATACCGGTGGCCTCAGCCAGCTTTTCCAGCCGCTCAGCCGGGGAAAGGTTCCGCATGTTCTCAAGGCGCGAATTCACAACCTGCACGTTTCCCTCCACTGCGTTTCTCTCTAATGCCCTTGCATTGCCCCCAAATTGTCCTAAAATTCAACCTCCAAACAAGGGACAGTTTGGGCCAATTAAGGCCCCTAACTGTCCCATATATCAGCGCGGGAGTGCCTGTGAGCCGGGCAAAAACCATTGCGGATGAAGTGAAGGCGCAGATTTTGGCCGGGCGCTACCATGCCGGCACACGCCTGCCGTCCATCCGCGAGGCCGCGCAACTTTTTGGCGTTTCAAAGAACACCATATCCGAGGTTTATGAGCAGCTTGCGGCCCGCGGGCTGGTGGAGGCGCGCCGTGGTGCGGGCGTTTATGTCACAGGCAACCGCGTGCCGCCGGAGCGGGTGGAGGCGCCCCATGTGGATGAAGCCATCAGTATCATGTCTCTCCTGCGCGCCCAGCTCGACCAGAACTATGTGCTGCGCCCCGGAGATGGCCGCCCACCACCGGAATGGATGGAGGAAATGGAGCTGCGCCGCTCCAATGCGCGCGGCCGTTCCGGGCGGGCTGTGGATGAGCATGGCTATGGCTCGCCATGGGGCCTGCGCCCCTTGCGCGAATGGCTGATGCGCAGCCTGGCCGAGCGCGGAATCCAGACCGGCCTTGATGGCGTGATGCTGACCCATGGCATCAATCACGGCTTTGATCTCATCATCCGCCAGCATCTGAAACCCGGTGACACGGTGTTCGTGGAAAGCCCCGGCTATTATCCGCTGTTTGCCAAGCTGGCGCTGGCACAGGTGAATGTGGTGCCGATAGCGCGCAAGGCGCAGGGGCCGGACATGGGCGAACTGGAAGCAGCCCTTTCCCGCGTGACGCCACGCCTCTTCTTCATGCAGTCACAGGCTCACAATCCCACCGGCGGGGGCCTGAGCGCCGCCAATGCCTTTTTGCTGATGCGTGCGGCCGAGGCGCATGATTTCATTGTGGTGGAAAATGATGTTTTCGCCGACATCCTGCCCGGCAACCTGCCCCGCCTTGCCGCACTTGGCCTGCGCGACCGGGTGCTCTATCTCGGCTCCTTTTCCAAGACCCTCTCGGCCAGCCTGCGCTGCGGCTATATCTGCGGTGATGCCCGGCAGGTGCATGATCTCGTCAACCTGAAGATGGTGACGATGGTGTCATCCTCCGGGCAGGTGGAACAGATGGTGCTGGATTGTGTGCTGCGCGGGCAGTATGCGCGCCACCTCCAGAAACTCATGTCCCGCGTGCGTGCCGGTCATCAGGCCTCCCTGAAAGCGTTGAGCGAGGCCGGGTTCAGTCCCGGCGTGCCCGGTGGCCGCGGTTTCTATGTCTGGCTGCCCCTGCCGGACACGACCAATGAAATCGCGCTGAATGCGGCCGCGCTCAAGCAGGGCATTTTTCTGGCCCCTTCCAGCGTGTTTTATCCCGAAAAGGCGGAGCACAAGCCGCAGGGCCTGCGCATCAATGTCGCCTATGGGGCAGACCCGGTTCTGATTGAATTCCTGCGGCAGACCGTGCCGCTTTGCCAAACAGGAGCATGAATGTCTGACGCCGTGCGCATTATCGAGGTTGGCCCGCGCGATGGCCTCCAGAATGAGACCAGCCCCCTTTCTGTTGAACAGCGCGTTCACATGGTGGAAGGGCTGATCCGGGCCGGGGTGCGGATCATCGAGGTCGGCAGCTTTGTCTCGCCCAAATGGGTGCCGCAGATGGCGGGTTCCGATGCCGTGTTGCAGGCTGTTGCCCATCATGCGGGCATAGACTTTCCCGTGCTGGCGCCGAACCTGAAGGGCTATGAGGCGGCTGTTGCCGCCGGCGCAAAGGAGATTGCGGTCTTTGCATCAGCCTCGGAGAGTTTCTCGCAAAAGAATATCAACTGCTCCATCGCCGAAAGCCTTGAGCGTTTCGCACCCATTTTCGAGCGTGCCCCGCAAGATGGCGTGAAGCTGCGCGGCTATGTCTCCTGCGCGTTTGGCTGCCCCTATGAGGGGGATATTGCGGCAGAGGCCGTCGTTTCCGTCTCGAAAGCCCTGCATGAGCGCGGCTGCTATGAGGTGGCGGTTTCCGATACCATCGGCACCGGCACGGTGCGCAAGGTGCGCCGCGTGTTTGACGGACTTTCCGGCCTTGTGCCGCTGGAGGCCCTGGCCCTGCATGAGCACAACACCTATGGACAGGCGCTGGCCTGCATTCTCACCGCCTATGAAATAGGCGTGCGCAGTTTTGATGCTTCAGTTGGCGGGCTGGGCGGCTGCCCCTATGCGAAGGGCGCCACAGGCAATGTCGCGACGGAAGAGGTCGTGTTCCTGCTGGAAGGGCTTGGCGTTTCAACCGGCATTGACCTGAAAGCACTGGCGAGTGTGGGGCTGGAAACCTGCAACCTGCTTGGCAAGTCATCCTCATCCGGTCTGGCGCGGGCCCTTCTGGCTCAATAGCTCCGGCTTGATGCCCATTGAGCCCCACACATCACGATTGCGGCTGCTCTCGCCACGGGGAAACCCTGTCGGCCTGGATATTCGGGCGTGGGCACCGCAATGGTCCCACGCCCGAATGGCAGATGGTGTGAATGAAAAGCCTCCCGGCCTTCAGGCTTGGGCTGCTCCCGCAGGCAACATCGCCTGAAGATCTGCCGGAAGAAGGGCGTGCGGCAGGTTCTGGTAGCAAACCGGGCGCAGGAAGCGACGGACAGCCAATGTGCCCACACTGGTTGCCCCAAAATTGGTGGATGCCGGATACGGCCCGCCATGAACCATGCTGTCCACCACTTCAACACCCGTGGGATAGCCATTCACGAGAATGCGTCCCGCCTTGTGCTCAAGAATGGAAAGCAGCTGGCGCGCGAGAGAGGCGTCCCTGTCTTCCAGATGGAGCGTGCATGTCAGCTGGCCCTGAAAAGCCCGCGCGACCTGCAACAGCTCGGCCTCATCCTTCACGGTGACAAGAAGACCAAGGGGGCCAAACACCTCCTCTGCCAGTTCCGGGTCCTTCAACAGATCGGCACCCGTTACATGGAAGAGTTGAGGGGCAGCCTCACGCGCCGCATTTGCTGCGGTGAAGAGAGCATCAACGCCCTCTGCATCGGTCATTTTCCGAGTACCTGCGCGATAGGCGGATGCAATGCCCCCTGTCAGCATCACCTGAGGCTGGACAGCCGCAAGAGCGGCGGCAACCTGCTGGCCGAATTGCTCAACCTGCGCACCTGCAATGAGGATGGCGATGCCGGGATTGGTGCAAAACTGCCCCGCCCCCATGGTGAGTGATGCAGCCCAGCCGCGTGCAATCTCCTCACCTTTTGCCTGCAATGCCCCGGGCAGAACAAACATGGGATTGACCGAGCCCAGTTCGCCGAAGAAGGGAATGGGTTCCGGCCGTGCGGCGCACAGGTCAAACAGTGCCCGCCCTCCCTGCAATGAGCCGGTGAAGCCAACCGCCTTAATGGCTGGATGCGTCACCAGAGCTTCACCGACCTTCCGGTTTCCACCCTGAATCAGGCTGAAAACGCCAGCAGGCATATTGCAGGCCCTGCGTGCCGCATCAATCGCATCCGCCACAATCTCCGCAGTGCCCGGATGGGCTGAGTGTCCCTTGACCACGACAGGACAGCCAACAGCCAGTGCTGATGCGGTATCTCCGCCAGCGGTTGAAAAGGCGAGCGGGAAATTGGAGGCACCGAAGACAGCAACCGGCCCAACAGGGCGCTGCATCATCCAAAGCTCCGTGCGCGGTGCGGGCTGCCTGTCAGGCAGGGCTGCATCATGTCGCCGGTCGAGATAATCGCCCTTGAGAACATGCTCTGCAAACAGGCGCAGCTGCCCACAGGTCCGCCCCCGCTCCCCATTCAGCCGCGCTTCGGGCAAGCCGGTTTCCTCTGTCCCGATTTTTGTGATTTCGGCAGCCCGTGCCTCGATTTCATCCGCAATGGTGTTCAGGAAAGCCGCCCGCTGCTCTCGCGTTGTTGCGGCATATTCCTCAAAGCAGGCCCGGGCTGCCGCGCAGGCCTGCTCCACATGCTCCGGTGTACCTACAGAAAAATGATGGGCGGTGCCATGGGCTGGCTCCGAGGCAAAGGTTGCGGCACCGGAAACCCATTCACCTGAGATGAGATGCTTTCCATGGGGAGAGAATGTCATTCTACACCTTTTATTGACACGAAGAACAGATGGTTTTTTCAGAAACAAAATCAAAATTCATGTATTCACATATATTCAGATTGACATATTCTTCATTGAACAAACCTGTGACTGACCTGATTGACACAGGACCGACGCGACACTTGATCTCTGCGCAAAAAGAGGTCACTGACAGGAACCTGCATCAGGGACAGCACATGCCATCGCAGTTCAAACCGATCCCCCGCAACGAGCATCTGCCCACCCGCATCGCCGAGGACCTCGGATCGAGGATCGCGGATGGCCGGTTGCGGGCTGGCGAGCGCATCCCCACGGAGCATGAACTGGGGCAGGCATTCGGGGTCAGTCGTTCGGTGGTGCGGGAGGCGATTGCCCAGCTCAAGAATGAGGGGCTGGTGGAAACCCGTCAGGGTGTCGGCGCTTTCGTGACGGACCAGCACAAACGCATGAGCCTGCGTATTGAGCTGGCGGATCTCAACACCCCGCAGGGCTTTCGCAGCTTCTTTCAGGTCCGTCTGCCGCTGGAGGTTGAAGCCGCTGGCCTTGCCGCGCTTCACCGCACAGATGAGGACCTTGCCGCGCTGAATGAGGCATTGGCTGGAATCCGTGCGGCAACCAAGTGGGACGAGGGCGGCACAAAAGCGGATATCGCCTTCCACCACGCCCTTTCTGTCGCCACCCACAATCCCTACTTCCCGATTTTTCTCGGCTTCATTGCCCAAAAGATCAGCGCCAGCATCAACACGGCATTCACATGGGCCTTGAGCCGGGAGATTGAACAGCAGACCGTGCTGGAGCATGAAATGATCTTCGATGCCATCAAGCGGAAAAATGCGGACGACGCACGCCTTGCCATGCGTCACCACCTGCTTGGTGCAGCAGACCGCCTGTCCGTCGTATGGACTGAAACCAAGGCTCCGCAAGGCACCTCCCTTTCTGCCAGAAAACGGAAAGCCCGATCTTCGGAAGGCTGAAAACCGCACGACAGACCTCGGCATGTCCGACAGGGATCAAAATTACATTGTCAGACATCTGATAATAAGATTCTCGAAAAAAGTCCAAGACCTCGCAGGCCCCCAGCCTGCCCTCTTCCGGAATGCAGAGACAACATGCCCATGGATGAGTGGCTTGAGACCTGCCGCACAGCGCTTCAGAAGACACGCCCCTGAAACAGAAGAAGGATGAGATGCCAGCCCCAACCATCATCCACCCGCGCCCATATCCAGCCTTCCCATGCACAAGGCCCAGTGGGATTTCGGATGCGGACTCACCGTTTACAGTTGCGGGGGCAATGCGGGCGTTTCACCAGCTTCCCTTTTCGCTCCGGGGGTGACCCGGAGAGCCATAGCCCTTGCCCTTCCCTTTGGGCGCGGGGACGGCATCGCAAGGGGGAGGTGACATAAAGACATATTTATATCTCTATCCACCCCCATTCTCAGTGTGCGGCATAGGGGGTGAAGCCGCTGCGGCTCTCATCCACCACCAGCGCACGGCCAATCAGCGGGAAGGCGCGCTGAGGGCAGGTGGGGCGCTCGCACACCTTGCAGCCGGCCCCGATCGGGATGGCGGCCTTCGGGTCGTCCAGCGCCATTCCACGTGAATAGATCAGCCGCCCGGCATAACGCACATCACAGCCCAGCCCGATGGCGAAGGTCTTTTCCGGCTCGCCAAAGCCGCCCGCCTCATGGCGCACGGTGCGGGCAATCCACAAATAGGTGCGCCCGTCCGGCATCTGCGACATCTGGGTGAGGATGCGGCCGGGCTGGGCAAAAGCCTCATACACATTCCACAAGGGGCAGGTGCCGCCCACGCGCGAGAAATGGAAATCTGTTGCCGACTGGCGCTTGGAGATATTGCCCGCCCGATCCACACGGATGAAGAAGAAGGGCACACCCAGCGCCCCCGGCCGCTGCATGGAACTGAGCCGGTGGCAGATGGTTTCAAAGCCCACACCAAAGCGTCGCCCCAGCTTTTCAATGTCATAGCGCTCGGCCTCGGCAGCGGCCAGAAATGCGCCATAGGGCATCAGCAGTGCCCCGGCGAAATAGTTCGCCAACCCGATCCGCGCCAGCGCATGGGTTTCCGGCGCACCGGCAGCCGCCTCCGCAGCCAGTTGCTCAATCAGCTCGCCATGTTCCAGAAAGGCAAGCTGGGTTGCGATCTGGAACGCGCGCTGGCCATTTTCCAGCCGCCGCGACAAATGCAGCACTCGCTCGGCTGGACGAAAGCGCCGATGGGTCATCTCATCCGGCGCAGAGGTAATGCGCACGCCATGCCGCTGATCCAGATACTGGGCCAGCCCCTCTGCCATCTCACCCGGTATCAGCCCCGCTGAAAGCACCAGCGCTTCGGCAGCCTCATCCAGCGCGGCGAAGTGATTGTGGTGGGCATAGAAGAAATCGCGCACCTGCTCATAGGGCATGGGTGCGGTGTGGCTGGACATGCCGCCGGAGCCTAGCCCCAGCTTGCCCGCCATCGCATCTGCCCGCTCCACCGCGTGCCGCCAGCGCCGGTGCAGCGCCACGATGGAGCGGCCCAGCGCCGGCATGGCGGCCGCCACCTCCTTCAGCTCGGCAAGGCTCACCCTCTCGCCATTGGCGGGGTCGGCGAACACCTCGCGCAGGTCGGCTACCAGCCGCCCCTCATCGCCTTCCGAAAAGAGCTGCACATCCACGCCGAAGATCTCGTTGATCTTCAACAAAACCGGCACGGTGAGCGGGCGCTGGTTCTTCTCGATCTGGTTCAGATAGCTCGGCGACAGCCCCAGCGCCTGAGAGAGCGCCACCTGGGTCAGCCCCTTTTCCTCCCGCAGCCTTTTCAGCCGCACGCCAACAAATGTCTTTTTCATAGGAATTCGCAAAATTTGCAAAATGGCAGACAATTACTCGCAAACACTCGCATTTTCAGTCATTCCCCAAAAAATTCTTCGCGAATATTGTGAGGATCAGACGGCAATCGCAAGCCCTTTTCACATCTGGCCTGTCAACATGAACAGGCAGAGGGGGATGCGAAATGTTCGCAACGGGAGGAATTCATGGGGCAGCGCAAGAGCTACAGTGAACTGCGTGTGGAACTGGCGAAGCGGTTTCCGCAAGGTGTCGCGCCGGGTGGCGTGAGCGTGGATGACATCATCCAGCTGCGTCTCCAGAACAGCTTCGACACCCATCTCGATATCGCCCGCGACATGGCAAGCGTGATGCGCGCCGACATGGCGGCCTATGATGCCGACAGCGCGAAGTTCACCCAGTCGCTCGGCTGCTGGTCCGGCTTCCATGCCCAGCAGATGATCAAGGCCGTGAAGCGCCTGCGCGGCACCACCAAAGGCAGCTATGTCTATCTCTCCGGCTGGATGGTGGCCGGTCTGCGCAACCGTTTCGGCCATCTGCCGGACCAGTCCATGCACGAAAAGACCGCTGTCGCGGACCTGATCGAGGAGATCTATGTCTCCCTGCGTCAGGCCGATGAAGTGGCGATCAATGACCTGTTCAAGGACCTGAAGACCGCCCGAGAAAAGGGTGATGCAGTGGCCGAGGCCAAGGCCATCGCGGCCATCGACAGCTTCGAAACCCATGTCGTTCCGATCATTGCCGACATTGACGCGGGCTTCGGCAATGAGCACGCCACCTATCTGCTGGCCAAGGAGCTCATCAAGGCCGGGGCCTGCTGCCTCCAGATCGAGAACCAGGTGTCAGACGCCAAGCAATGCGGCCATCAGGACGGCAAGGTGACGGTGCCGCGCGAGGACTTCATCGAGAAGCTGCGCGCCTGCCGCCTCGCCTTCGAGGAACTGGGTGTGGAAGACGGCGTCATCGTTGCGCGCACCGATAGCCTCGGCGCGGGCCTCACCCAGAAGGTTCCGGTGAGCGCACATCCGGGAGACCTCGCCAGCGATTACATCAAGTGGCTGAAGACCGAGCCGATCACCAATGACACCCCCATCCGCGATGGCGAGCTGGCGCTCTACCAGAACGGCACCTTCGTGCGCCCGGTGCGCCTGCCCAATGGCCTGTTCCCCTTCAAGGAGGGCACCGGCAAGGCGCGCGTGATCGAGGATTGCATCGCCAATCTCACCCTTGGCGGGGCCGACCTGTTGTGGATCGAGACCGACACACCGAATGTGGACGAGATCGCCTCCATGGTGAGCGAGATCCGCAAGGCAGTGCCGAACGCCAAGCTCACCTACAACAACTCGCCCTCCTTCAACTGGACCCTGAACCTGCGAAAGCAGGTACGTGCCCAGTGGATCGCGGAAGGCAAGATCAAGGATGGCGACTATCCCGGCGACAATGCCCTGATGGGTGCGGCCTTCGACGACACCGAACTGGGCCGAGAGGCAGATGACCGCCTCAAACGCTTCCAGACCGACATCTCGGCCCGCGCCGGCGTGTTCCACAATCTCATCACCCTGCCCACCTTCCACCTCACGGCAAAGTCGGTGGACGAACTCTCGCGCGGCTATTTCGGCGAGGACAAGATGCTGGCCTATGTCGCGACCGTGCAACGCGAGGAAATCCGCCGCAACGTCTCGGCGGTGAAGCACCAGCACGAGGTCGGCTCGGATCTGGGCGACACCTTCAAGGAAATGGTGGCCGGCGAGCGTGCCCTGAAGGCGGGCGGCCATGCCAACACCATGAACCAGTTCGCGGCCGAGTGAACAAACCGCGCTGAACCTTCATCCCCATTTTCAGGAGTGTTCATCATGAGCACGGAATTCAAGGCTGTTCCCGCACAGGACCTCACCGACCGCGACCGCGCCGTCAATCGCCTCGCCGATGCGGTGCATCGCATGAATGAGGCGGTGCAGCGGGCTGTGTCCTCCGGCATCTCGGTGGAGCTGGTGCGCGTGTCCCGCCACCATGACGGTGCGGGAAGCTGGGGTGACCAGATGATCCCGCTGGTGCGCGAAGCCACCGCCCCCGAGGCCGGCTGACATGGGCGCCCACCCGCACACCACCTCCTTACCCGCCTCCCTGCCAGCCCCCGCGCCGGACAGGGAGGGCGGCCCGGAACGCACCTGCTTTGTCGAGATGGTTTTTCCCGAGCAGGCCAACCATTACGGCACGCTGTTCGGCGGCAATGCACTCAGCATGATGGGCAAGGCGGCCTTTGTCGCCGCCACCCGCCGCGCCCGCTGCCCGGTGGTGATGGCCCGTTCGGACAAGACCGAATTCCATGTACCCGTCAAGGTTGGGCAAATCGTGGAACTCGCGGCGCAGGTGGTGCGGGTGGGACGCACCTCCATGACAGTGACCGTGGAGGTGACAGCTGAGGAACTCATCTCCGGCACGCGCCGCCTCGCGGTGCGCGGCTCCTTTGAAATGGTGGCGGTGAATGCGGCCGGACGGCCTGTTCCCGTACCCGCAACCTCTTCTCAAACCGAGGAAACAGCCCAGTGAAGCAGCATCACGTCCGCACCTACAAATCTGCCGAGCACCTTGCGCGCGCTGACCAGCTTGCATGGAAGATTGCCGAAGTCGCGACCGATCCGGTGGCGGTGGAGGATGATGTGGTGGAGATGATCGGTAACCGCATCATCGACAATGCGGCGGTGGCTGCGGCCTCACTCACCCGCCGTCCGGTGGCCAGCGCACGGGCGCAGGCTCTGGCCCACAGCTTCCAGCCGGGCGCAACGGTGTTCGGCCTGTCCCAGCATCGCCGCATCTCGCCGGAATGGGCGGCATGGGCCAATGGCGTGGCCGTGCGCGAGCTGGATTTCCACGATACCTTCCTCGCCGCCGACTATTCCCACCCCGGCGACAATATTCCCCCCATTCTGGCCGTGGCCCAGCATTGCGGGCTGGATGGGCAGGCGCTCATTCGCGGCCTTGCCACCGGCTATGAGATTCAGGTGGATCTGGTGAAGGGCATCTGCCTGCACGAGCACAAGATCGACCATATCGCCCATCTCGGCCCCTCGGCAGCGGCGGGCATCAGCGCGGCGCTGGGCCTGTCCACGGAAGTCACCTTCCAGGCGGTGCAGCAGGCGCTGCATGTCACCACCACCACCCGCCAGTCGCGCAAGGGCGAGATTTCGAGCTGGAAGGCCTATGCCCCCGCTTTTGCCGGCAAGATGGCGGTGGAAGCCGTGGACCGCGTGATGCGCGGTGAAGGCGCTCCCTCCCCGGCATGGGAAGGCGAGGACGGCTTCATCGCATGGCTGCTGGGCGGCCCGAAGGCGGAATATATTGTGCCCCTGCCCGAGAAGGGCGAGGCCAAGCGCGCCATTCTGGACACCTACACCAAGGAACATTCCGCCGAATACCAGAGTCAGGCGCTGATTGATCTTGCCCGCCGCATGGGTCCAAAGATTGGTGACCTTGCACAGGTGCAGAGCATCGTCATCCACACCTCCCATCACACCCATTATGTGATCGGCACCGGCGCGAACGACCCGCAGAAGATGGACCCGAATGCGAGCCGCGAAACGCTCGACCATTCCATCATGTATATCTTCGCGGTCGCGCTGGAAGATGGCGCATGGCACCACGCCCGCTCCTATGCCCCCGAGCGCGCCAACCGCCCCGGCACGGTGGCACTGTGGCACAAGATCTCCACCGTGGAAGATGCGGAATGGACCCGCCGCTACCACAGCCGCGACCCGAAGGAAAAGGCGTTCGGCGGCCGTGTGGTGGTCACCCTCAAGAGCGGTCAGGTGATCGAGGATGAGCTGGCGATTGCCGATGCCCACCCGCTTGGCGCACGCCCGTTTGCCCGCGCCCAGTATGTGGCCAAGTTCCGCGCGCTGGCCGAAGGCGTCATCACCCAGTCAGAGCAGGACCGTTTCCTCGGCACCGTGGAGCGTCTGCCCAGGCTGAAGGCGGATGATCTGCTGGGCCTGAACTTCTCGGTCGATCCATCCCTGCTGGCTGGCCAGACATCCACCGGCATTTTCGACTGGCGCGCGGCCAAACCGGCCCTGTCTGTCGTCAACAGCTGAGTTGCCGGCGGCCCGGTCCGCCGGGCGGCCGCACCCCGTTTCATCATGTTTGAAAGGCCCCGGACTCACCGGAGGCCCGGTTCCGGGAGGTTCCCATGTCTCACTCCGCTGCCAGCCCGGCCCCTGTACCGGGTTCCGAAACCACGAAGAAGCCCAAGAAGTCTGTCGCCCTTTCCGGGGTCGTGGCGGGCAATACCGCGCTGTGCACGGTGGGCCGCACCGGCAATGATTTGCATTATCGCGGCTATGACATTCTCGATATGGCCGAGGCCTGCACCTTCGAGGAAGTGGCGTATCTGCTCATTCATGGCGACCTGCCAACGCCTTCCGAGCTTGCCGCCTACAAGGCCAAGCTGAAGACCCTGCGCGGCCTGCCTGCCGCCGTGCGCCGCACGCTGGAGGAACTGCCCGCCGCCGCCCACCCGATGGATGTGATGCGCTCCGGCGTCTCCGCCCTTGGCTGCGTGCTGCCGGAAGCCTTCGACCACAATACCCCCGGCGCGCGTGATATTGCAGACCGGCTCATCGCCTCGCTCGGCTCCATGCTGCTGTACTGGCATCACTATGCCCAGAATGGCCGGCGCATTGAGGTGGAGACCGATGATGACAGCGTGGGCGGCCATTTCCTGCACCTGCTGCATGGCGTTACCCCGCGCGAGAGCCATGTGCGGGCCATGGATACCTCGCTGATCCTCTATGCGGAACATGAGTTCAACGCCTCCACCTTCACCGCGCGCTCCATCGCCGGCACGGGTTCGGATTTCTACTCGGCTATCACGGGTGCCATTGGTGCGCTGCGCGGGCCGAAGCATGGCGGGGCGAATGAGGTCGCCTTCGAAATCCAGAAGCGCTACGCCCACCCGGACGAGGCGGAAGCCGATATTCGCCGCCGCGTCGCCAACAAGGAAGTGGTAATTGGCTTCGGCCACCCGGTTTATACGGTGGCGGACCCGCGCAATGCGGTCATCAAGAAGGTGTCGCGCGCGCTCTCGCAGGAAGCCCGCTCAAGCCGCATGTATGACATTGCCGAACGCATCGAAAGTGTGATGTGGGATGCCAAGAGCATGTTCCCGAACCTCGACTGGTTCAGCGCGGTCTCCTACCACATGATGGGCGTGCCCACCGCCATGTTCACCCCGCTGTTTGTGATTGCCCGCACCTCCGGCTGGAGCGCACACATCATCGAGCAGCGGCTGGACAACAAGATCATCCGTCCTTCCGCCAACTATATCGGCCCGGAAAATCAGGTGTTCGTGCCACTGGAAGCGCGCGGACAGGCTGCTTGTGAGGCTGGCGCTCACCTCCATCGCGCTGGCTGAAACAGGTCTGGCCAGAACCGGCAGAGGCTTTTCGCGTCCATTGGCTCCCCGCTCGTGCGCAAATGGCCCGGCCCGTTTCCGGCTGGCCACAGGTGGCGTCGGTTCCCACAAGCCGGCGCCACCTTCCTTTTCCATGATTAAAGTCTGAACTGACCTTTCGCCCCAATGCCCGAGGAGACCCAGATGCCTTATCTCGTCGCTGCCGACCTGCCGAATGAACCTGCTGGCCTGCGCTTTCGCACGCTGGTGGAACAGGGCGGCATCGCGCAGCTTCCCGGCGCACATAACGGGCAGGCCGCGCTTCAGGCCCGCGCCGCCGGCTTCAGGGGGCTGTATCTTTCCGGTGCGGCGATGACGGCCTCCATGGGCCTGCCGGATCTCGGCATCATCACGGTGGATGAAGTGGCTTTCTTCATTCGCCAGATCGCCCGCTCAAGCGGCCTGCCGCTGCTGGTGGATGGCGACACCGGCTATGGCGAGGCGCTGAACGTGATGCACATGGTGCGCACCTTTGAGGAAGCAGGCGCAGGCGCGGTGCATATCGAGGACCAGCTTCTGCCCAAGAAATGCGGGCACCTGAACGACAAGAAGCTGGCGGATGCGCATGACATGGCGGCCAAGGTTGCCGCTGCCGCGAAAGCCCGCCGCCACCTCTATCTCATCGCCCGCACGGATGCTGCCGCGAGCGAGGGCATGGATGGAGCTGTGGCGCGTGCCAAACTCTATATGGAAGCAGGCGCCGATGCGATTTTCCCCGAGGCGCTGAACACCGCCGAGATGTTCCGCGAGTTTGCCCGCCGCATGCCCGGCGTGCCGCTGCTGGCGAACATGACCGAGTTCGGCCGCACGCCCTTTTTCACCGCTGCCGAGTTTGAACAGATGGGCTATCGCATGGTCATCTGGCCGGTATCCTCCCTTCGCGTTGCCAACAAGGCGCAGGAGAAGCTGTACCAGACCATCGCGCGTGACGGGTCCACCAAGGCGATGGTGGACGAGATGCAGACCCGCGCCGCGCTTTACGACACCATTGGCCTGAAGGATTTCGAGGCGCTGGATGCCTCCATCGTCGCCACCGTGGTGCCGCCTGTCGCGGCGCAGTGAACCCGCACTGAAACAAGGCCGGCGATGGACACCACCGCCGGCCTTTTCCTGTTCGGGAATGCTTAGGCTCCGGCGCGCTCGGGCACCGGCAGGCCCAACCATTCGGTATAGAAGGCGTCGATATCCGGCTCGAAATCATGGATGACCGGATACCAGGGTGTGGGGGCCTCCACATCATGCAGCGTGCCGCACTCGGGGCAGAAATATTCGCGGATAACCTGCCAGCTTGAGGTGGGGGCCATCAGGCGGGGATAGAGTTCCTCCATCTGCTGCTGGCTGTCGCGCACATGCACCTTGGCATGCAGTTTCCAGTTGTCTTTCCAGTCGCAGAAATCGTGCCCGCATTCGCAGCGTATGGTCCATTTCTTGGAGACCTTCTGCTGCACCACATACAGCTTGGGGCCAAGCGGCAGGATGATCTTTTCATCCCACGGCATGCGGTCCTGCAAAATCTCCAGATAGATGGAAAAGCGCTCCGGGTCCTTCGGCGTGGACAGCATCTGGTGCAGGGTATCGTTGTCGATCTTGCCATCAACCAGATCGGCGATCTTGGCGCGGGTATAAGCCATTGGGAATTCCTCCGATATTGTTCTGATGAACTCCCCCTCATCTGGTGAGGGAGAGTTTTATTCATGCGAAGGCCGGATCACTCCTCGACGAACTGCACGGTGGTCACATCCGGCAGTTCGGACAGGTCCATGGAATAGCGCGAGCCATAGGTGGGGATGCCGATTTCCTCTTCGGTGAGCACCCAGCTTTCCGGGATATCCCAGAAGGCGCGGAACTGCTCCTCGAACCTCGGACCCAGCTTGAAGGAAGCGGCGAACATCTGGAGCACCTGCGTGCCCGCATCCTTGGCGAGGATCTTCTCGCGCTCGCCCTTCATCCATTCGCGCGTGGGCACGGACTTGGCGATGCGCTCCTTGCGAATGCGCTTGCGGGTTTCCGCAGTGGCGGGGGCATCCACCTCATAGTGGCCACCCTCGCCCTTCCTCACCACCACGCCATAAACCTGAATGGCGAAACGTTCGAGGATGTAACCGCCGTTGAGATCATCCGCCACGGCCTGCGGTTCACGGTCCAGCGGATCACCAAAGCCGGGGCCGCCACGCATGTAGTTCAGATACAGGTCATAATCGGAGAACATCTCCTCGGTAGTGATGGCCTGCTTGTCGCGCTTGATCTGTGCATCCGGCAGCATGGAATCCCACACCGGATGTTCTGGATCGGTATCACCACCCAGCGGGATGTCCTTGCCCTGTGCGATCAGTTCCTTGAGGTTGGTCTTGTGTGCGGCGAAGCGATAGCCGGAGGCTGCCGGATAACCGCCCATCAGCCCCCAGTCGGAGGAGATGTGGCCGTTGCCCATGAAGAACATGGTCCAGTCCTTGGCGTTCCACACCATGCGCAGGCTTTCAAACCCGCAGCCGCCGCGATACTTGCCGGAGCCGCCGGAAGAGGCCTTGATCTGCCGGCCGAGATAGATCAGCGGCTCGGCCAGTTCCCAGATCTCCATGTCGCCCATGTCGCCTTCCGGGTTCCAGATGGCGGCGGCGTGGGAGAGGCCGTCATGCACGGCGGTTGCCCCCGTGCCATTGGCGGCGCACTCGAACGAGTTCACGGCATGGATTTCATCATACTGGTTGAAGCCGCCACCCTGTAGCCAGTTGGAGGTGTTGGCGTTGCCCGCATTCACCTCCTCCAGATAGCCGCGCCCGAAATAGGAGCGCGAGAGGCCGCGCCACAGCGCTGTCCAGGCCGAAACGAGGAAGTGCCATGAATAGGAGAAGGCGACGCGGCGGTCATCCGGGTTCATCCATGTGCCCTTGGGCAGGCGGAACTCGGTGCCATAGGCCGCGCCGTCATTGATCATTTCGGAGGGGATGAGCGTCTGGGTCATCATCACCCAGATGCCGGAGGTGAAGCTCACCTGATGGGCATTATAGGTGTGCCAGCCCCAGCGGCTCGCGCCCTCGAAATCCAGCCGCCATGTGCCATCCTTGCGAATGGTCATCTCGCAGGGGGCATGCATGATGGTGTCGACCTTGGCGAAGTCCGACGGCACCCGCACATCCTCATGGGTGTAGGGCACATCCACGAAGCCGACCTGACGGTAGGTGCCGGGAATGGTCATGGCCTTGATACGGGCCTGAAGACCAAGGCGACCGTGTTCCACCGCCTCATAGGCAAACTTCCAGTAGGCGTCGATGCCCTCTTCCGAGATCACCTCTTCCACCAGCTTGCGGATCATGTGGCAGCCGGCGACACGGGTGCGCTCATCCAGCATCCAGTAGCGGGTGGTGCGCACCATGCGCTGGCTTTCATGCAGCCAGTCGCGGAACAGCACGTCATTCGCGCCCACCTTGCGGCAGGTGACCGAATAGCCATCGCCAAAGCGCTGCACCTGCCCGGTGGACATCGAGCCCGGCCCCACCGAGCCGGTATCAATCACGTGGGTCACGCCACCCACCCAGCCGATCAGCTCCCCTTCCCAGAAAATGGGGACGATGGTGTGGATGTCGCACGGATGCACATTGCCGATGAGGGCGTCGTTGTTGCAGAAAATGTCCTTGTCATTGACACCGGGATTGGCCTCCCAGTTGTTCTCGATCATGTATTTGATCGCGGCGCCCATGGTTCCGACATGGATGATGATGCCGGTGGAGGTGAGAAGACTGTCGCCCGCCGCATTATAGAGCGTGAAGCACAGCTCGCCTTCCTGCTCCACAATGGGAGAGGCCGCGATCTTCTTTGCGGTTTCGCGCGCATCCACCACACCGGCACGCAGGCGGGAGAACAGCTTGTTGTAGAGAATGGGCTCGCTCTCGCGCAGCTCCAGCCGTTCAAGCCCGGCATAGCGCTTGGTGGCCTTTGTGGCCTCCATGATCTGGTCGCGATGCTCTTTCAGCGTTTGCCCACCGCGTACAATGCCGCGGGTCGCACCATCAAGGGTGCTCTTCTTGATGTTGACGTTCATGACTGCGTTTCCTCAGATTTGTTTCAGGCCCACATTTGAGCTCTCATGCCGCGCGCCTCACACCTCGCGCAGATGGAACAGGCGGTGGCCGTCCAGCCATGTCTCGAACCCGTCCGGCACCACGAATGTGGTCGCGTCCGATTCAATGATGGCCGGGCCTGTGATGCGGTTGCCGGGGCGCAGGGACTCCATGTGATAGAGCTGCGCATCCACCCACCGCTTCTTGCGGTAGAACTTGCGGGTGCCCAGGAAGGCCTCCTTGGGCGGAGTGGGACCTGCTTCCTCTTCCTTCGGAATCTTCGGCTTGGGGATCGGCACCATGCCCCGCATGATGGCCCCCGTGACCGAGTAACCCAGTTCCGGCGAGCGGGCGGATGCCGCATAAACCCGGCCATAGGTATCGTTGAACGCTTCGGTCAGCTTGTCCCAGTCTTCTGCCGTACCGGCATGGGTGATGGGGGATTCAATTTCCAGGTCATTGAGCTGGCCGCGATACTGCATGCGGTAGCCCGGCTGAAGAGTGACCTGATCGGCCGAATAGCCGTTCAGCTTGAACTCCTCAAGCACGTTATGGGTCAGCTCCTCCCATGCTTCCTGAAGGGTTTTTGCAGCCTTTTCGCCTTCCTCCGGCGTGGACTCCGTCGCCATATTGATGTCGAGCGACTTGTCGTAGCGATATTCAAAATCCGCCGCCGCGCAGCCAAAGGCCGAGAAGCCTGCAGCCCATGCGGGCACGATCACATCCTCGAAGCCCAGTCCTTCCGTATAGCCATAGGTGTGCACCGGCCCGGCCCCGCCATAGGAGAAGCACACGAAGCTGGCGGGGGAGTAGCCCTTGCCGGAAATCATCGCCCGCAGATAATCGCGCAGGTCGCTGTCCAGCAGTTCGATCACGCCTGCGGCCGCATCTTCCACCGAGAGACCGAGCGGATCAGCCAGCTGGGTCTTGATGGCATCCACCGCCCGCTGGCGATCCAGCTTCACCGCGCCGCCAAGGAAGTTGTCCGGGTTGAGATAGCCCAGCACCACGTGGCAATCCGAGATGGAGATGGTTTCAATACCGCTATCTGCCCAGCACACGCCGACACGATAGCCGGCCGAATCCGGCCCCAGCTTGATCGCCTTGGTGTAGGGGTCGAGCCGGATGAAGGAACCGGCACCGGCCCCCACCGAGTCCATCGCCACCAGCGGCAGCGAGAGCACGAGGCGGGCCATGTCCGGGTCATTGCGAATGGTGAGTTCGCCCTGGGTGATGAGCGCAACGTCAAACGAGGTGCCGCCAATATCCGAGCAGGCGATATTCTTGTAGCCCAGCACCTCGCCCAGATATTTCGCCCCGATCACCCCGCCAATGGGGCCGGAAACGATGGTGCGCGCCAGTTCCTTCGCCTTCCATGAGATGGTGCCGCCATGGGTGGCCATCACGCGGAAATCGAACTTGGTGCCCTGATCCTTGAAGGCGGTGGAGATCTTGTTCAGCGTCTGGCGGGAGGGTTCCGCCGCATAGCCTTCCAGAATGGTGGTGTTGGTGCGGTGGGTTTCCTTGCGCACCGGATAGTAATCGACCGAGGCAAAGACCGGGATCTGCTTGCCGCTCTTTTCGATTTCCTCCAGCACGATGTCGCGCACGCGCCGCTCATTTCCCGCATTCTTGTAGGAATGCAGCAGCGAGATGACGATGCCCTCGACATCCTCCGCAATCAGGTCTTTCGCCGCCTGCCGCGCGGTGTCCTCGCGCAGCGGGATGACCTCCGTTCCCATCATGTCCGTGCGCTCGATGACGCCGCGCGTCAAATGGCGGGGCACGAGGGGCGGATCATAGCGGTGGGTGTTGAGATGGATGCGGTCCTCATAGGCATAGCCCAGATGGCTCTGCACCGCGCGGCCCATGCGGTGGAAATCCTCGCAACCGCGATTGACGATGAGGCCGCATTTCAGCCCCTTGCGCTGCACCACGCGGTTGAGCATGGCGGTGCCGGAATACACCCCGGTCTGGAGCTGGCGCAGGCCGTCCTGCAAGGTCATGCCCCATGCACCCAGCGCATCCACACTGGACGCGATCAGGCCAACGGATTCGTTCTCCGGCGTGGACTGGGCCTTGCCGACAACGAAATCACCTTCCTGATCCACGAAGAAGGTGTCTGTCATGGTGCCACCGGCATCAATGCCGAGCACCTGAACACTGCGCAGTTTTGTGACAGGTACGTTCACGTGTCTGTCCTCCCTTGTGACCGGCGACATTTGACCGCGCCGGTTCATTTCAGGAGGAGCAGAATGCGTGCCAGTTGCCGGGCATCGAAAAATACATTGGCTTTTCAGTCATTTGAAAAATGAAGACAGAAACGGCCCCGTGCCACCTGTCCGATATTCGGACGCCTGTCTGTCTGACCTGAAGCGATACAGGACGATGGCACCCTGAAACCTCCCCCGGCACTTGTTTTTACCAGCCCTCTGCGCCTATCATTCACCTAAAGTCGGTCGGCGCTGGCCTGCCAAGGCGGGCGTACAGAACACGACAATCTGGGAGTGAAACCGCCATCGGGCGGGCGAGCCGGAACAGGACCGCGCACGCGTTTTATCTGTGCGCCTCCCGGCAATCCCGCATGTTGGCTCATGGTCCGCAGCACGCATCCGCTTCCACACCAGCCGTGGACCGGAAGAAGCGTGCATGTGGCCGGAGGGCAGTGCCAGTGCCTTATCGTGAGATGCAACGCGCCTGGGAAGGCTTTCAGGAAGACGGGCATGCCGCGGAGACGATCCGCCCGCCCGTCATCGCCTCATGGCATCGCTCCCGTACCCATGACATTCCCGCTGCCCGCGCGCAGGCCCCTGTTATCAGCGAGGGAGAGTTTCACCGCCTGCGCCAGCATAACACCCGCCTGCTGCGCGCGGCCCGCCATGCCATGAACGATGCCCGCCACCTGCTGGCGGATTCCAACTCCATGCTGATCCTGTCCGATGCCAATGGCACCATATTGGAGGCAGTGGGCGATGCCCGTGCGGTGGATACCGGGCAGGATGTACGCCTTCAGCGTGGCGGCGTGTGGGCAGAGGCACAGATCGGCACCAATGCCATCGGCACCGCACTGGCTGCCCGCAAACCCATCCAGATTCACGCCGCCGAGCATTTCTGCTCTGCGGTCCATCGCTGGACCTGCGCGGCCGCCCCTGTCTGCGACCCTGCCGATGGCGAGGTTCTGGGCGCGGTTGATGTTTCCGGCTCGCCCAGTACCTTCAACCCGCAAAATCTGGCCCATGCGGTGGCCCTCGCCCACCAGATCGAGGCCGCGCTGGAAAAGCGCATGGCGCTGGAACATGAGCAGGTGCTGCGCCATTTCCTGAACCGTCGCACGCTGTGGCATTCGGATGAGATCATTGCCTTTGGCCGGGCCGGAACGCTGATCTATTCCACCGATCAGGCCATGCGGGAAATGCACCAGCGGAACAGGGCCTTTGTGGCAGATGGCTATCTGCCCCCCATGCGCAATGCGGAACCGGCGGAATGGGCGCGCATGGTGGCAGACATGCTGCCCGGAAGCAGCCTTGAGATTGTCAGCGAGGATGGGGAAAATATTGGCGGCCTCATTGTTTTGAACAATGTGCGCCGCCAGCGCCAGAGTGTGCGCACGGGGCACAACCCGGATGAACCGCTTTTTTCATTCGGTGACATCATCGGTGACAGTACCATCATGCGCGAGACCCGCGACAAGGCATTCCGCATGGCCGAAAGCGGCCTGCCGGTGCTGCTGGAGGGCGAAACAGGCGTGGGCAAGGAGCTGTTCGCCCGCGCCATCCATGCAGTCAGCGCACCACATGGGCCCTTTGTGCCGGTGAACTGCGGCGGCCTGCCGCGCGATCTCATCGCCAGCGAACTGTTCGGCTATGAAAAGGGAGCCTTCACGGGCGCAGACAGCGCCGGGCGGGCCGGCAAGGTGGAGGCGGCCGGCAATGGCCTGCTGTGCCTTGATGAAATTGGCGAAATGCCGCTGGATCTGCAATCCTACCTGCTGCGGGTGCTGGAAGACGGGGTGGTGTATCGCGTGGGCAGCCATGTGGCGCGCAAGATTGACCTGCGCCTTGTTTCCATGACCAACCGCGATCTTGCGGAAGCCGTGGCACAAGGCCAGTTCCGCAAGGATCTGTTCTACCGCATCGCCGCCCTGCGCCTGCGTATTCCGGCCCTGCGGGAGCGGGGCGAGGATGTGCTGCTTTTGATGGAGCATTACTGCATTCAGGCTGCCCGCCGCCTGTCCCGCGCCGCACCGCATGTCTCATCGGCGGCGGCAGATGCGGTGCTGGCCTATCCCTGGCCCGGCAATGTGCGCGAACTGCGCAATGTGGCCGACATGCTGGTCTCCATGACCCATTCCGACAGTATTGAACTGGACGACCTGCCCGCCGAAATCCGCACCCGTGGCCCCCGCCCCGCCACAGAAGGCGGCACAGACCTGAAATCGGTAGAAAACACCACCATTCTCAAGGCCATTGCAGCCTGTGACGGCAATCTCTCACGCGCGGCGCGCCATCTGGGCATTGCCCGCTCCACACTTTATCTGCGCCTTGCCGCCATGCCGCGAGAGGAACGGCTGAAAAACAGTTGAGGCCCGCACCCGCCCTCCCTCTACCCGAAAAGGATATTCCCGCTATAGTCCTTGCCATTGCCTGACCTGCAAGGACATATCATGGCCAGCCAGACCATTCGTGATGTCACCTTCCAGTTGCTCCGTGAGCTGGGGCTCACCACAATCTTTGGCAATCCGGGATCAACCGAGGAAACCTTCCTCAAGAACTTTCCCGAGGATTTCACCTATATCCTGACCCTTCAGGAAGCCTCTGCCGTTGCGGCGGCCGATGGCTACGCGCAGGCCACGCGCAAGCCGGCACTGGTGAATGTCCATACCTCGGCGGGCCTTTCCAATGCCATGAGCGGTATTCTGACCGCCGCCATGAACAAGACCCCGCTCATTATCACCGCCGGCCAGCAAACGCGCGAAATGCTGCTGATGGAACCGTGGCTCACCAATGTGAAGCCAGCCCTTCTGCCGGAGCCATGGGCCAAATGGGCCTATGAGCCGGTGCGGGCGGAAGATGTGCCAGCCGCTTTCATGCGTGCCTATGCCATGGCGCTTCAGCCACCCGCAGGCCCGGTGTTCCTCTCCATTCCGCTGGATGACTGGGAGAAGCCCGCCTCAGGTGGCCCCGCCGTGGTACGCAGTGTCTCCACCCGCATTGGGCCGGACCCGCAGAGAATACGCGAATTTGCCGAGGCCCTCGGCGCAGCGAAAAACCCGGCTCTCATCTATGGCGGCTCGGTTGCCCGGGGTCAGGGCTGGAATCAGGCCATCGCGCTGGCGGAAAAGCTGAATGCGGATGTGTGGGCCGCCCCGGCCTGCGAGCGCCCACCCATGCCCGAGACGCACCCGCTCTATATTGGCGGCCTGCCCTTCGCCACCGGCCCGCTGGCCGAAAAGCTGGAGGGCTATGACCTCGCCCTCGTCATCGGCGCGCCGGTTTTCCGCTATTATCCTTATGTGCCGGGACGTTATGTGCCGGAGGGGCTGCGCCTGCTGCACATAACCGATGATGCCGCAGAAGCGGGCCGCGCGCCGGTGGGAGACAGCCTGCTGTGCGATGCCGTGCTGGCGATTGAGGAACTGACCCGGCTTGCTTCCCCGCCCCCTGCCGCTGGCGACAGCAAGACCAAACTGGCACACCGCATGGCGCCGCATCCGGCATCGCAGCCCGTCAAGGCGGATGAGGCGATTACCCCGCTCCAGTTGTTCCAGACCCTGCGCGAAGCCCTGCCGCAAAATACCGTGCTGGTGGAAGAGTCCCCGTCCAATCTGGGTGATCTGCATACGGCATGGCCGGTGGAGCAGGAAGATTCCTTCTACACCTTCGCCAGTGGCAGTCTGGGCTGGAACCTGCCCGCCGCCCTTGGCATTGCGCTGGCAGAGCGCGAGAGCGGACGCAACCGGCCGGTGCTGGCCATTATTGGCGATGGCTCCTT
This sequence comes from Xanthobacter sp., assembly GCA_034676585.1. GTDB lineage: Bacteria > Pseudomonadota > Alphaproteobacteria > Rhizobiales > Xanthobacteraceae > Xanthobacter. The sequence goes on from JAUCBY010000002.1 coordinate 616,805, forward strand.
CCAGTATTCCGTTCAGGGCCTGTACACGGCGGCACAGCACAAGCTGCCCATTCTGTTCGTGGTGCCCTGCAACAGTGAATATGGCATCCTCAAATCCTTCGCCATACTGGAAGAAACCCCCGGCGTGCCCGGTCTGGATATTCCGGGGCTGGATATTGCCGCACTCGGGCGTGGCTATGGCTGCCATGCCGAGCGCGTGGAAACACTGGATGCCGTACGCACGGCCTGTGCTGAAGCGCTGAAGCGGCAGGGGCCGACTGTACTCGCCGTGCCGATCACCCCCTCGATTCCACCGCTGATCTGATCTGCCAGCCTCAACTTTCTGCCTTTAGAACGGAGCAGCAAGTTATGGCTGCTCCGTTTTCATTTTATTTTGCCAGAAAGGCGTTTTTGCTGAACACAAGAGCCACGAAAAGCGTTGTTTACCATTTCATATCTGGAATGCTCCCTCTAAACTGTCCGGGTTTGCGGCAGATCAAAAATGAGAAGAGGAAGCGCGCGTGACAGAGGCTGCACAACCACGCCCTACCCCTTCCGGCAAATACACGCAGGTTTCCCTTCCGGTTTTGTTTGCCAGCCTCATGGTCGCGGCCATGTTCATCTCCAGCGCCCTGATGATCTGGCAGGGCTGGCAGGCGGCACACCGCGCCCTCATCCACTCTGCCGAAGCCATGACCCGGAGCATGGGGCAACTTGCTGACGAGAGGGTGCGGCACTTCCTCTTCTCTGCCAGCGCATCCGTTCACCGTCTGGCGCACAGCCCGCTCCGGATCGGGCCGGAGCTGGAGCAGCGCTCCTCGCGCCTGCTGGGCTTCATCAATGCCCTGCACAGCACGCCAATGGTTTCGGCCGTCTACACGGCCTATGAGAATGGCGATTTCATCATCGCGCGCGAAATCCAGAACCAGCAGGATCGCGCGACATATAATGCACCCGCCAAAGCGTCCTTCATGCTGGAGGTGCAGACAAAAGATTCCCTCGGCGCCCCGACAACCGAGCGCTATTTCTATGATTCACAGATCAGGTTTCTGGAAAAGTATCCTGCCGTTTCCACCAACTATGACCCGCGTGAGCGTGAATGGTTTCGTACGGCCATGTCGAGGCCCGGCCAGTATCTGAGCGCCCCCTATCCCTTTTTCACCGGAGATGAAGTTGGCCTGACCCTGAGCGAGAAGGCCGCATTCGAAAACAGGGTGGTCGGCATTGATGTCAGCCTGTCCGCCCTGGATTCCCAATTGCGCGACCTGCGTCCAACCCCCCATGCTGAATTCGCGATTGTTGCCGATAGTGGCAGGTTGATCGCCAGAACAGCTCCGCCGGGTCGAGTGGACAGCGACTATCAGGGGACGGTTGATTATTACAGCCCGAAAACAAGCCTGAAAGCCATCTCCACCTTCTCCCGCGAGAAACTGCCCGCAAACCGGGTGGTGCGCTTTGAAGTGGATGGAGTGGCATGGTTCGGCACCCGCATTCCCCTGTCCTCCATCGGCAACCGGCAGCTCAACATGCTGATCGCCATACCGGATGCGGACCTGACCTCCACCATCCGGAACGACTTTCGCCAGCAGGCCGTCAGCGCTGTTCTCATCACATTATTGCTGATGATTGCGAGCTGGTTCATCGGCAAGCGGGTGGGCGGCAGTGTTGGTCGTGTCACCGGCTATGCCCAGCGCCTGTCCAGCTTCGAGTTTTCCCCGCCCCCGCAAGTGCCAAGCCGGATCGCCGAGTTTCAGGACATGAACAATGTGCTCGGCGAGATGAGCAATGCCGTGCGCACCTTCCTGACCACACTCGACACCATGGGCAGTGAACCGCGCCTTGATGTGATGCTGGAGAAGGTGCTGCACCAGACTGTGATGGCCTCAGGCTGCACCTTTGGCGCGGTTTATCTGCTCAATGAACAGCATGATGCGCTGGAACTGAGCGCGGTTGCCCGTGGCAGGATTGATCCGGATGCCCCCCCGCAGTTTCCTCATCCTCGCCTGCCGCTGGATGTGTTGACCCCTCCGCATCCCTTCATTGGCATGCGCAAGAGCGGCATTGCCCAGTTGCCCGTGCCGCTGAGCGACCGGGACAACAAGCCGCTGGGCCTGCTGCTGCTGAACTACCCTTCCAGCAAACAGCACCGGCAGTTGGAGTTCCACGCCTTTGCCACCCAGATCTCCGGTGCGCTTTCCGCCGCCATTGAAACACGCAATCTGGTGGAAACACAGCGCCGCCTGTTCAACGGTTTCGTGCATCTCATCGCCGATGCGATCGACGCCAAAAGCCCCTATACCGGCAAGCACTGCCGCCGCGTGCCGGAACTCGCCATCACCATGGTCAACAAGATGAGCGAGGAGGGCCGCAGCCCTTATGGCCCCTATCATCTCAGCGAGCAGGAGCGTTATGCCTTCCGCCTCGGCGCATGGCTGCATGATTGCGGCAAGGTGACAAGCCCAGAACATATCATCGACAAGGCCACCAAGCTGGAGGTCATCCACAACCGCATCCATGATGTGCGCACACGGTTCGAGGTGCTCTGGCGCGATGAGGAGATTGCGCATCTGCGCCGGATGCAGGCTGGCGAGCAGGAGGACATCTCCCTTGCCCGGCGGGACAAGGCGCAAACCGGGCTGAAGGATGAGTTTGCCTTCATTGCCCGCTGCAATATTGGCGGCGAATTCATGGATGATGCGGATATTGCCCGGCTCATGTCCATTTCCGGTCGCACATGGGAGCGCAACTTCAGTGACAGGCTGGGTCTTTCCCGCGAGGAGGAGGAGCGCCTGCACGGCATTCCCGAAGCCCCGCTGCCTGCCCGCGAACATCTGCTGGCAGACCGGCCGGAACACAGGCTCGACTGGGATGAGAACCGCCCTCCGGTAGAGAAGGATGACCCGGCCAACCGGTTCAACTTTGACATGGAACTGCCGGAGCTGTGCGAGAACCGGGGCGAGTTGCACAATCTCACCATTCGCCGCGGCACGCTGTCACCGGAAGACCGCTTCCGGGTGAATGACCATGTGGTGCAAACCTTCATCATGCTCAACACCCTGCCCTGGCCGGACTATCTGCGCCGGGTGCCGGAGATTGCCTCCACCCACCATGAGCGCATGGATGGGGCGGGCTATCCCCGGCGGCTGGATGCAAGCCGGTTGACGCTGGAAGACCGCGTGATGGCCATTACAGACGTGTTTGAGGCCCTGACGGCCGCAGACCGCCCCTACAAGCCCGCCAAGCCGCTGGGGGCCTCTCTCTCCATCATGACCAATATGGCGATGGAGGGACATCTGGACCCGTTATTGCTGCGCTATTTCCTCGAAACCCGCCTGTGGGAAAGCTATGGCGAACATTTCCTGCGCCCGGAACAGTGCGGTGATGTCGATATCGCAGCCCTTGTCAGCCAACTTCCCAAGACCGCGCCGCCGCCGCCACACTGAGAGCGGTTTCGGCCTCATGGGGCGAAGGGGACAGGAGTCAGAAAGCAGCGGGCGGGGCATTCCCGTTTTGAAAGCACTGGCTTTTGCACACAGGCCGGGCCACACAAAAGAGCGCCCCTCTGCGGACAGAGCGGCGCTCTTTTGTTTTGACTTTGCAACAGCTCTGCGCAGCCCATTCACCGTGGCCAGACCATGTCCGATTGGCACCGCCTGGACGCGACAGGCCCCAAAAGCCTCACGCGGTCAGTTGCGTTTGCACCAGCTGCGCATAAAGGCCGCCTGCCGAAACCAGATCCTGATGCGCCCCCTGCTCGGCCACGCCTTCCGGTGTCACCACCACAATCCGGTCCGCGCTGCGCACGGTTGAAAGGCGGTGGGCGATAACCAGTGTGGTGCGCCCCTTGGCCAGAGCCGCCAGCGCCTGCTGGATCTCCCACTCTGTCGCCGCATCCAGTGCGGAGGTGGCTTCATCCAGAATGAGGATCGCCGGATCTTTCAGGAACATGCGGGCAATAGACAGGCGCTGTTTCTGCCCGCCAGAGAGTTTCACCCCACGCTCGCCAATCACCGTATCCAGCCCCATCGGCAGGGAGGCAATAAAGTCCTCCAGCCGCGCGCGGTGGGCGGCCGCCCGGATCTGTTCCTCGCTCGCGCCCAGATGCCCATAGGCGATATTGTCACGAATGGTACCCGCGAACAAAAACACATCCTGCTGCACAATACCTATCGCCTGACGCAGGGAAGAGAGCGTTACATCGCGCACATCCTGACCATCAATGGTGACACGTCCAGATGAGGCATCATAGAAGCGGGGCAGCAAGGAGCAGAGGGTTGTCTTGCCCGCACCGGAAGGGCCGACAAAGGCCACCGTTTCTCCTGCCGCAATGTGCAGAGAAAAGTTTTGCAGCACCGTTTTGTCTGCCGCATAGCCGAAGCTGACATGTTCATAGGAAATATCACCGCGCACATGTCCGCCTTCCCCACCCAGCACGCACGCACCGGGACGATCGGCAATATCCGGATCAGTGTTCAGGAATTCGAGATAGGAGCGAAAGCCGGCCAGCCCCTTGGGGTAGATCTCCACCACCGCGGCAATCTTCTCCAGCGGGCGGAAAAACACGCCCACCAGCAGCAGGAAGCTGACAAATCCGCCATTTGAAAGTTCGCCACGGATGACAAACCATGTGCCGGCAATCATCACCACCACCTGCGTGAAGCGCATGCCGATATAGCCCAGCGACATATGGGCCGCCATCAGCTTGTAGGCCTCCAGCTTGGTCTGGCGATAATTGGCATTGTCGGCGGCAAACAGGTTGCGCTCATGCTCTTCATTGGCGAAAGCCTGCACCACGCGGATGCCGCCCACATTTTCCTCAATCCGCGCATTGAAGGCGCCGATACGCTGGAACATGGAGCGGAAGTTCTGCATCATCGCCTTCCCGTAATAGGCGGTGATCCCGGCGACGGCGGGCACAATGAAACAGGTGATGAGCGCCAGCGGCACATTGATGTAGAGCATCAGCGCGAAAGCGCCGAGAAAGGTCATCACGGCCAGAAACACATCTTCCGGCCCATGGTGCGCCATCTCGCCAATTTCTTCGAGATTACTGGTGAGACGCGCCACAAGATGGCCTGTCTTGTTATTGTCGAAGAAGGAGAAAGAGAGTTTCTGCAAATGCTCGAAAGCGCGGGTGCGCATATCTGTTTCAATATTGATGCCGAGCATGTGGCCCCAATAGGTCACCACCACCATAAGGATGGTGTTGAGGGCATAGATGGCCAGCAGCCCGAGTGAGGCCAGCAGGATAAAGTTCCAGTCCTGCGCCGGCAGCAGATGGTCCACAAAGACCGCCACGGCCATGGGAAAGCCAAGTTCCAGCAGGCCTGCAAGAATGGCGCAGGAAAAGTCCAGAACGAACAGCCCCTTGTAAGGCGTGTAATAGGCAAAGAACTGCTTTAGCATGTGCATATCTTGACTCGTCAGTCCTTTACATCCACGCCTTCATGGCCGAGACGCCAATAGGCTGCAATGGAGGCGTGCTTCTTTTCGATGCCGATGGTCTTGATGGCACGGTTGCGCAGACGGCGGGCGATAGCCTGTTCACAGCCTGCAAAAAGACGGACTCCGGCCAGATCCTGAGGGAAGTGCACCTGTTGCATAGCATCTTCAAGCAAGGATGTGGTGCCCGCCTCAGCATCAGCACGGTGCAGCCATTTCAGGTCCAGCCGCGCGCGGGTTGGCAAGGGTTGCTCCTCGGCCGCATTCGCCACCTCGATGCGCACCACCGCATGGACCTCTTCCGGCAGGGTTTCCAGCAGACGGGCGATCACCGGAAGTGCGGTTTCATCACCCAGAAAGAGCTGCCAGGGTGCAGGCTCGGGCGCACCACCGCCGGGGCCAAGCAGTCCCACGCAATCTCCCGCTTGCGCCACGCGCGCCCATGTGGCGCCGGGTGTGGCGTGGCCCTCATGCAGGGCCACATCAATCATCACCTCGCCGCGCTCCAGATCAAACGCGCGCACGGTATAGATGCGGGCAATGAGCGCATCCGCCCCCTTTGGCAGCACCATGCGCCCACCTTCATCCGCATGGGGCCACACGGGCGCGCGGCCTTTGGGCGGAATGAGCACGCGCACATGCAGGCCGGGGCCGGAAAAATGCGCGGCATCGCCCCTTAAAACCACACGACGCATGAGCGGGGTGATGTTCCATGCCCGCACCACCTCCATCTCGCGGAAGAAGGGCAAGGCACGCGCGCCAGCATCTGCACCGCTCCACACAAAAGCCGGGGCATCCGCCCCCATCAGGTCGGCCAATGCTTCCGCCATGGCCATCTTGCCAAGGCTCAGGGCGGTGGAGGTGGGTGCGGTGCAGACCAGTTCGAGAGACTGCGCCTGTGCCTGCAATGCAATGCGGCCAAAGCGGGCATGGGCAATCTGCGCACCCTCATGCTGCGCCGAGACCTCGGCATAATCGGCAAAACGCCCGTTCAGGGCCGCGATTATCGAGGCGGGTTGAGCCATGGGCACGCTGGCCCGCGCTTCCAGTTGTTCAGGCACGCGCCGCTCCTCCCCGTTGCAGAAGCCAGATGAGATAAGGACCGCCCACCAGCGCCGCAAAGAAGCCGACGGGGATCTGGTAGGGATAGGCCACCGTGCGCCCCAGCCAGTCTGCCAGCACCAGCAGGTCTGCCCCGATAATGGCAGAGGCGAACAGGAAAGCGGGGCCGCGCGCAAAGCCGGCCAGCCGGGCCATATGCGGGGCCAGCAAACCGGCAAGGCTCAGGGGGCCGACAAACAGGGTTGCAGCAGCCGTCATCAGGGCCGCCAGAATGGACAGCACCATGCGGCTTTCGCGCACCGGCACGCCCAGCGCACCGGCAACCGCCGGGCCAAGCGGCAGAATATCAATCCACCGTCCCAGCCACGGCAAGGGCGCAAGCAGAACCAGAGCACAGAGGGTGAGCAAAACCGCATCCGGCGCCGTCACCCGGTCGGTCGCGCCACTCAGCCAGCCAAGCAGCAGAAAGGTATTCCAGCCCCCTGCGGCAAACACGGCGGACAGCAGGGCCAGAAACACGCATCCCAGTGCCACACCCGCCAGCAGCATGCGCTGCGGCCCGAACCCGCTGCGGGCGGAAATGGCGAGGATGAACAGCAAGGTGCCCAATGCCCCCACCGCGCTCGCAGCCATCAGCGTGCCAGTATCGGGCATATCAAACAGGATGAGCGCCGCCGCAACACCCACACCTGCGCCCGCGCCAACACCCAGCACTTCAGGCCCGGCCAGCGGATTGCCGGTAAGCCGCTGCATGAGGGCACCCGCCACACCCAGCAATGCGCCTGCGGCAGCAGCAGCCAGCGTGCGCGGGGCGCGGAAGGGCATGAGTTGCGCCAGCTCATCTCCAAGCGCAAATGTCCAGCCCTGCGGACCGGCCCCCAACGAGAGCGTGACGAAGCCCAGCACACAGCCGGCAACCGCAAGCACAATCAGGGCACGCCATGGCCGTTCCAGACGATACGAAGGGGCGGAGGTGGCTGGCGCAGGCGGCGCAATGGATTTGACGCGCGGCAGCAGCCACAGCAGCAAGGGGCCACCCAGAAGGCCCACCATCGCCCCCGTGGGCACAAGGTCTCCGCTCTCACCGGATGTGAGCTGCACCAGCCCATCCGTCACCGCCAGCAGGATCGCCCCCACGACGGGAGCTTTCACCAGCAATTCGCGCGGGGTGCGGGCACCGGAAAGGCGGGCGAAGGCAGGGGCGGCAAGGCCGATGAAGCCAATCACACCCACCTCGGCAATCACGCTGGCCGCCAGCCATACGCCAATGGCCAGCACTCCGGCCCGCAAGGCCAGCAACGCCACGCCAAGGCTACGCGCGCCCGCATCATCCAGAGACAGCATCGCGAGCGGACGCAGCAGCAAGCCGGCGGCAATGGCGCACACCAGCAGGCGCAGGCCAATGGTGATGGCGCTGCTCCAGTTCTGCTGATGCAGCGAACCGCCACCCCAGATGAAGACAGAGAGCATATATTCACCCTGAGCCAGCACAATGGCGGCACTCGCCGCCGCTGCCATGAGGGAGACGGTCATGCCCGCAATCACCACCGTGACCGGGTCCAGATTGCGCCGCCAGCTCATCACCAGCACCAGCGCCATGGCTGCCGCACCACCCGCCAGCGCCACACCCTCGCGGGACCACACCAGCAGCGCGGGAGCAAAGGCCAGTGCGGAGGTCAGCGCCAGTTGCGCACCGGCGGCAATGCCGAGTGTGGATGGGTCCGCAATCGGGTTGCGCAGCACCCGCTGCAACAACGCACCTGCAAGCCCCAGCGCAGCACCGGCCAGAATGGCCGTAGCCATGCGCGGCAGCAGCCCCTGCCACAGCAGCGCCTCTTCCAGCGCCTTTATGGTGGTTGCATCACCGGAGGAAATTATCGGCTGGCGCAGCAGTGCTGTCACAAAAAGCGCCAGCGCCAGAATGGCCAGCGCCACCCACAGGCTGTTGAGGCGGCGCGGAGACGGGAGAAGGGTCATCTCACTCACAGCCCACTCCCCTTCCCGTCCAGCAGCGCGGTGCCAACCTGCCGCGCGCAGCGCATGGCCGTGGGCAGACCGCCGAACGGGTTCATCGCACCAATCACATGCACCCGGTTTGCCCGCACATTCGGCAAGGCGCGCCACAGGACACTCTGCGGCAGAACGCGCGCGGCATCCGGCGGCACGGGCGGTACGATGATGATATCGGCATCGGCAAAGCGGGCCAGCACCTCCAGCCCCACAGGTGCGGAAGCGGAATAGGATGTGCCCTGCTGCCAGGCATTGCGCAGACCCATGCGCTCCAGCACCTCGCCAAACATGCTGTCTGGCCCGAACACACGGAAATGGCGGGCATCACCCAGATTGATGATGAGCACCTCGCGCGCGGCATGGCCGGCCAGCTTTTCGCGCCATTGCGCCAGCGTCTCATCCGTCCGGGCAAGCAGCGCCGGGGCGGCATCCGGCATGCCCACCGCCTGCGCCAGCTTCACGGCAGCCTGCTGCGCCATGAGGAAGGGCAGCGTGCCTTTCACATAGATGGAAATCGTCTCCACCGGCGCGATGAGGCGCAGATTGGGGTCCGCCGCGACATAATAGCTGGAATTGAAAATGAGGCTGGGACGGGCGCGCAGCATCGCCTCGAAATTCGGTGTGCCGCGCAGGCCAATATCAGCCACCTGCGGCGGTACGGGTGGCTCCACCACCACCTGACGATAGAGCACCAGTTCCGGGGCGGCGACAGGGATAACCCCCATAGCCAGCAGCGTTTCCAGCAGGCCCCAGTCCATGGTCGCCACACGCGGCAGGGTGAAGCCATCCTGCATGGGCAGGGTGGAGGCGCGCGCCTGCCCGGCCTCCAGGCTGACACTTGCAAGCAATGCTGCGCCACCCGCCACAAAGGCCCGCCTTGAAAGGTTCATCACAGGACAAACCCCATCGGGTCGCCGCTTACGGGATGGGGAACAATGCCCATATCAATGCCATAGATGGCTTTCAGCGTTTGCGGCGTCATCATCTCGCGCGAGGGGCCATGCGCCACCAGCTTGCTGGCCCGCAACGCCACCAACGCATCACAGGTGCGGGCGGCAAGGTTGATGTCATGCAGCACCACCAGCACGGTCATGTCGCCGCCATCACGCGCCAGTTCACGCACAATGGAGAGCACATCCATCTGGTGGGCAATATCCAGTGCGGAGGTCGGCTCATCCAGCAGCAGGCAGCGCGTGCCCTGCGCCAGCATCAGCGCCAGCCATGCCCGCTGGCGCTCTCCGCCGGAAAGACTGTCCACCATGCGATGTTCATAAGCCTTGAGCCCGGTGCGGGAGATGGCGGCATCCACCGCCGCCTCGTCATCCGCTCCATAGCGCCCGAGCGCGCCATGCCACGGATAGCGCCCCAGCGCCACCAGCTCGCGCACGCTCATCGCCTCTGCGGGCGGGGTGAATTGCGGCATATAGGCCACCTTGCGCGAAAAGGCGCGCCCGCTCCATTCGATGAGCGCGCGGCCCTCAAACCGCACATGGCCTGCGCCCGGCACAATCTGCCGGGCGAGGATTTTCAACAGGGTGCTCTTGCCGGAGCCGTTGGGGCCAATCAGCCCATACACCTGCCCCGCCGCCAGCGAGAGTGTGAGCGGGGCAAGAACCTCCCGCGTGCCGAAGCGCACGGACAGCCCTTCCATCTCCCACAGCACTGCGCTGCCCTTTTCCTGCTTCACCATTTATAGGTCACTTGCGCAATCACGCTGCGGCCATCGCCATAATAGCAACCAAAGGAGCCGCAGCCGGAGACATAGGTTTCATCTGCAAGATTGCTGACATTCAGCTGGGCCTTGAACGGACCCTTCTCATAGCTGAGCATCGCATCAAACAGCGTATTGGCCCCCAGAAACAGGTTGTTGTTGTCCAGCGTATAGCGAGAGCCAACATAACGCATGCCACCACCCAGCGCGAAGCCGGTGAGAGGGCCATTCCTGAAGGTGTAGTTCAGCCAGAGATTGGCCATGTTCTCGGGCACGCCGCCGGGGCGGTTTCCGGCATACTGGCCCTCAATGATCTCGGCATTCATGTAGGTGTAGTTGGCGATGAGATCCAACCCGTCGGCAAGGCTGGCGGTAGCGGCCAGTTCCACACCCTGTACCCGCACCTCACCCATCTGGGTCTGGTAATCGACCCCACCAATCATCTGGGTGGTCAGCACATTTTTCTGTCGCAGGTCATAGACCGCTGCCGTGAGGAAGCCATTCCAGCCCACCGGCTGGTATTTCACGCCGGCCTCCCACTGCTCACCCTTGGAGGGCTGGAACGGCGCACCGCCCAGAACCGCCGGCATGGTGCCAATGACCGGATCAAATGAGGTGGAATAGCTGATATAGGGCGCAAGACCATTATCAAACAGATAGGTCAGGCCCAGACGCCCGGTCAGCGCCTCATCATTCTGGTCCTGATCGGTGACACCGAAATTGGTGACATTGGAGGTGTCAATCTCGGCCCAGTCCTGCCGCAAACCGGCGGTGAGCAGCCATTTATCAAGCTTCACCTGATCCTGCACATACAGGCCCATCTGGCTCATGTCGCCGCTCAGGTGCGACAAGTACCATGGCTGGTGGTTGATCGGCATATTGTTGATCGGGAACAGCAGGCTGATATTCGGCGCATAGCCAAACTCAACAGTGCGGGTCTGGTCAAAGTAGCGATAATCAAAACCCGCCAGCAAGGTGTGGGACAGCGGGCCGGTGTCAAACTTGCCCTCAAGCTGGTTATCAATGGAAACCGTGTTCTGGTTCTCATAGTTGGGCGAGGTTCCACGCGCCACCTCGGTCGGGTTACCCGGCACAAGGGAACTGTAATAGATGTTCTTATAGTCCCAGTTCAGCTTCATATACTGGGCATTCTGGCGCACCTCCCAGTTGTCATTCAGCTTGTGGCTGAACTCATAGCCGATGGTGCCCATGGTGCGGCGGGAACTGTCATAGTTGATATCCCCCAGAAACATGCTGCGCGGAAGCAGGTTCCGAAGCGGCTTGGCCGTATATTCCACCGGCAGGCCCACCGGCGTTCCGGCTTCATCATACTGGATGCTCGCCAGCACCGTGAAAGAGGTCTCGTCATTCGGCCGCCAGGTGAATGTGGGCGCAAGGAACAGGCGGTTATCACTCACATCATTCGTCTGCGTGCCGCTGGAGCGGGCAAGACCGGTGAGACGGTAGGAGAATTCCGGCGACACCAGCCCGCCAATATCAAACGCCCCGACATAACGCTCGAAGCTGCCGATTTCCCCGCGCACCTCACCAAAATTCGTGAAGGTGGCGCGCTTGGAAACCAGATCAATCAGGCCGCCGGGGTTGCCCTGCCCGTACAGCACCGATGCCGGACCGAGCAAAACATCAATACGCTCAAGGCCGTAAGGCTCGAATGCAACGGCTCCAAAATCCCGCATGAATTTCAGGCCATTGAGATACATGCTCTTGGAGGCTGAAAAGCCCCTGATGAGAGGCGAGTCGAACCGTGGGTCCGTGCCAAGGGTATGACCCACCACACCCACCGAATAATCCAGCGCCTGACTGATATTCTGGACGGCACGCACTTCCATCTGATCACGCGTGATGACGGAAATGGACTGCGGAATTTCAATCAGCGGCGTATCGGTTTTGGAACCGGCCTGCGTGATGCGAGCGACAAAGCCATCAACGGGCCCGGTCGCCGTTTCACCCGTCCCCTCGACATCCACCTGCTGAAGCTGGATCACATTGCCATTCTGGTCCCGCTCCTGCGCAAGGGCTGGCGTTGCCCCCGGCACAAGCACAGCCCCGGCAGCGACACCACACAGCAGCAAAGAGCGGATTTTCGAGTTATAAATCTTGTCCATTCCACCCACCTGCATGCAGCTTCGCAATTGAGAACAATTAAAAACTAAGTGTCTGATCTTGCAGACTTTGGTTGAAGTCCTCATACCAATGGAAGCCGCAAGCGGATTGTCTGTTCCTCTTGCACTTTGACCTTTCATGGCCTGATATTGCATCGCATTCCGAATTTGAACAGGCACTGTGCCCAAGATGCATCGGTTCAGAATCTTTCCAGAAATGGCAAGCCGTGCCCGCCGCAAGACCGGATGATGAAGACAAGAGAAGAGAGAAATGGCGTTTCAACCGCGCATGACCTCCTCCATTGAGGGCATCACAATCCTTGAGGATTTGCGCTGGCGGCGCTGGAATGGCGTGGTGGCGGATGTCTGGCATGTACACTGCGCGGCAGGTGCGTGCGGGGACTATGTTTCTCGCGATGCCCGCCTGTTCGTGGTGCTGGATCAGGTGGAGGGAGACGCGCTGGTGGATCTGGCCGGCCCCGAAGGCCATATCCCATCCACACGCCGCGCGCCCACGCATATGAGCTTTGTGCCGGCGGACATGCCGCTGTCCTCACGCATCGAGAATCCCGGATGCCTGCGTCATCTGGATCTGCACTTCGATGTCACGACCCTCTCTGAGCGGCTGGGAGAAACACTGGACACGGACAGGCTTTCCACCCCACGGCTGGATTTTACCGACAGCCGCATCCACGGCCTCGCCCGGCTGATCGCGCAAGAGTGCATGGAACCGGACAGCCGGCATGACCTGTATGGTGACGGGCTGGTGCTGGCGCTGTTTATTGACCTGATGAAACTGGGGCGCACCCCCCTGCCCCGTCGCTCCGCCCTGTCCTCAAGGCAGCTCAAGCGTGTCCAGAATTTCATCGAGGAAAACTGCATGCGCAACATTCGCCTGCAGGAACTGGCCGAACTGACAGACCTTTCGCAATCCTATTTCAGCCACGCCTTCAAGGCAGCCACCGGCATGCCGCCCCACCAGTGGCACATGAAAGTGCGGATGCAGCGTGTGCAGGAGATGTTACAGGGCACGCAGATGCCGCTGATCGACATTGCAGCCGCCGCAGGCTTTGCGGACCAGGCACATTTTACCCGCACATTCCGGCGCACCTTCAGCCTGACCCCGGCAGCATGGCGGCGCAAACACAGCGCCTGACCCCTATGCGCCATTCCTGCCCCACTATATACTTAAGAAGGATAAACTGCTTTCTGCCGGCATATAACTCTGGGGCATGTGGAGGAACAGGTGAAGGAATTATTTGATCGGGCTGATATGGACCTGATCCTCCAGAGAAGAGAGCTGCATATCATTCTCGATGCACTGCCCACACCCATTTCATGGGCGGCCATGCCATCGGGCGAAATCCGCTTCACCAACCGGGCTTTCAGGAAAACATTCGGCTACCCGGAAGGGCAGTTCAAAACGGTTGATGACTGGATCAGCCAGACCTATGTGCATGAGAGCCAACAGGCCATTTCCCGCGCGCGCTGGCTGAAACTGTGGCTGGCAGAGCAGAGCGGGATTTCCGAGGTTTCCCCCATAGAGGTTGAGGTCCGGTGCGCGGATGGCACACTGCTCACCATCCAGCATCGCGGTATCCTGCTGCATGATATCAATGTGGCTATTGCCTCATTTGAAGACATCACCGCCCACAAACAGGTTGAGCAGGCGCTCAACCGCATCGCCTTTGAAGATCCGCTGACGGGCCTTGCCAACCGCCGCGCGCTTCAGGAACGGTGGATGCATGAGATTGAACCGGCACAAATGTACCGCTCACCTTTCATCGCCGTTCTTCTGCTGGATCTGGATGGTTTCAAGGGCGTGAATGACCGCTTTGGGCATGATGTGGGGGATGACACGCTGGTTGTCACGGCCCAGCGTCTGCGCAGTTGTGTCCGGGCGCACGATGTGGTGTGCCGGCTGGGCGGGGATGAATTCGCCATTCTGCTACCGCATCTGGAGCACCCGCAACAGGCCGCACATATTTGCCAGCGCATTACAGATGCCATGCAAGAGCCATTCAAACTGGCCGGCTACAGTTTTTCGCTGGGGGCCAGCGCCGGGGTCAGCCTCTACCCGCAACATGGCTGCACCCTGCATGACCTGATGAAATGTGCTGACACCGCCCTTTACCGCATCAAAAAGGCGCGCAAGGGTGGATGGGGGTGGTATGCGCCCCCGCCCCCTGAACTCCCCTCACATGAGCCCGCCCACACAGGCCCTTGGCAAAAGGGTGAATAGCCAAGAGCAGAACGCAGGGCTTACCGTTACCCGCCTGTCAGTTGCTCACAGGTTGCAGGGTTGGCAAATAAAGCCACATCTCTTTCGAGAGCTCAGAAAATCCGGTATCCATCCAGTATGAATGGTTTCATCTTGAACCGGCATCTGCTTCCCAAGGAAGAGAACACCAAGACCAGACGCGTTGAAATGTGAAAACATGCCTTTCAGTGTCCTTCACATGTGCGGGATACTCTCCAGCCCAGCTGATATGATCCAGCCCTCAGGCTCGGCATCCATGCCAGCAGCTTCCATTTGAAGAAATGATGATATGCGCAAAGTTCTGATTACAGGCACCGCCGGTTTTATCGGCTTTCATCTGGCCCGGCTGCTGTTGGCGGAAGGCTTCCGCGTGCATGGCTATGACGGCATGACGGACTATTATGATGTCCGCCTGAAGAAAAAGCGCCATGAACTGCTCCTTCAGAACCCTGACTTCACCGCGACCGAGGGCATGCTGGAGGACCAGCCCCTGCTTGATACGGTGGCGGACGACTTCCAGCCCGAGATCATCATTCATCTGGCTGCACAGGCTGGCGTTCGCTATAGCCTTGAAAACCCGAGGGCGTATCTCGACAGCAATGTCATCGGCACATTCAATGTGATGGAAGCCGCACGCAGGCTACAGGTCAAACACTTGCTCATGGCCTCCACCTCATCCGTGTATGGGGCCAATGAAGACATGCCGTTTATCGAGACCGAGAAGGCTGATACCCAGCTCACCATCTATGCGGCCACCAAGAAAGCCACAGAGAGCATGGGCCATGCCTATGCTCATCTGTGGAACCTGCCCACAACCATGTTCCGTTTCTTCACCGTTTATGGCCCCTGGGGCCGGCCGGATCTGGCACTCTACAAGTTTGTGGAGAATATTCTCAATGGCCGCCCGATAGACATCTACAACCATGGCGACATGTACCGCGACTTCACCTATGTGGATGATCTGGTCCGGGGTATCCGTCTGCTTATAGATGCGGCCCCTGTCCGCCCTGCATCTCGTCTGGAGATCAATCCGGGAGACAGCCTGTCCCCGGTCGCGCCATTCCGTGTTGTAAATATTGGCAATTCTGACAAGGTGCGGTTGCTGGACTTTGTTGATGCGATTGAAGACTGCATCGGCCAGAAAGCGGTTCGCAACTACATGCCCATGCAAAAGGGTGATGTGCCCGCAACATGGGCGAATGCCGAATTGCTACAGCAACTGACCGGCTACCGTCCTCAAACCGATTTCCGTGACGGAATTGCCCGCTTCATCTCCTGGTACAGAGAGTATTACGGAAAATAGCATCTGCACTTCCCATGAGGTGGGGCTGGTTTCGACCTTCCACAGGCCAATAAGCTTGCCCCTCATCATCGGCCTTGGATGCAAGACACGCGCTGTGTTTCCTGATCTATCCAGATCAGGAAACACTTCGAGAACAGAGGGACACAGCGGAGCCTGCCCACCTAGAATCCCGCAAGCAAGGTGTCTCACCTATGGGCCTGCCGGAAAAGTGACCTGAAGTTTATTATAAACTGTTCTTCAGTGTAATTGTCCTGAAGGAACTTGCGCCCAGCCTCCGCCTCAGCCAGATAAGCATCGGGGTTATCGCGCCAAGACAGGATACGCGCCACAATATCCTCTTCACAAGACAGAATAAACTGCTCTGGCCAGATGAACTCGGCCCCCTCCCAATGACGCACCAGACTGACGCCCCCACCTGCGAACCCGTCAGCAATGGCCAAATGAAAGCTTTCAAAACACGGAAGGTCATGAACAGAGTCACTCAGAGACAGGATAACTCCTGTTCCATGCGCAGCCAGTGCAGAATGAATGTTGGCATGGCCGCGAAAGTGAACAGCGCCCTCCAGTTCCAGATCCCGGATACGGTTCTCGCAGCCCTGAAAATAGGCCATTTCGGCAGGATCACTGGCAAGCCAGGGCAGGTCTTTTATATTCTTCCCATAAATATCCAGCGTATAACGCGGGTCCTTCTGTCGCAAACGGGACAGGATGGTCAGCGCACGGTCCAGCCCCTTGCGCGCAGGCAGCACGCCGATCATGCCCAGACGGAAACGGCGATCAAGATCCGCGCTCGGCATATATTCAGAAACATCAACGGCATTATAAAGAATGCGAACCTTAGACCTTCCGATTGAAGGGAACCTTTCAAGCACACGCTCGAAAAACAACGTTGAAACAACCGCAACTGCATCAACGTTTGAAACCTCCATCCGCTCCCAGAAGTCGCGCCCAAGTTCGAAACGGTGCATCCGCGCAATCAATATCTGACCCGGATGCTTGTTGCGTGAATACCAGACGGCATTCCCCAAAAGCCATTCACACCAGATCAGTTCGGCCCAATCCAGCGCCGCATGGCTTGCCGCCTCATCATGTGCATCGTGCCCCGGCCATTCATCGAGACGAATATCGTAAAACTCTACAAGCGCTGGAATATGGGGTTTAATGAATTTCAGGTCATAGCCTGCAATCAGCAACCGCGGCCTGCAAGCGGCACGAAATGCCTGCGGATCACCACTCAGGGCAATCCGGATCAACTCCCCCATGCGGGGCCGGAATGCAAAAGCCTCGATTAAAGCATTATATTTTCTGAGAAATGCACTGAACTCAAGCAGGGTCTTATCGCGAATATCGCCCTTGTTGACAAAAACCAGCGCACGCAATGCCGCTTCCAAAGCAACCTGCAAGCGCAGGGAAACATAGTCGATCTCCCACCGGGCCAGACTCTCGATCGCCTCTCCCCAGACCGTAAGATTCTCCCTGAGCTCACGATCCCCATAGATCTGGGTAGAAGAGGGCGTAATACTGGATTTCTTAACATAGATAAATGTTGGGTGATCAATATATTCAATATGCTCGGATGCCAGAAGAACATCAATCAGGAACAGTGTATCTTCACCCATTCGGATATTGGTACGCCACCGGATATTGTTCTTCCGCAAAATATCCGTTCGGATCAGGCTGCAAACCGTTGTGCTCTGATCGCGCATGATCTGGCGAATGCGCTCTAGCCGCGGCAGGCCAGTTGACCAGTCGCGGATCAGGTTCATCTCCTGACGTCCGTTCTGGTCTTCTGCAATCAGATACCCCCGAACAATATCTGCACGGGTTTCATAGGCGTGATGAAGATGAAATGAAAATGTATCCGGAAAAATCTCGTCATCGCAATCAAGAAAAAAAACATACTCTCCGCGCGCCACATCCAGCCCCATATTACGAGGCGCGGAAGGAGAGCCGCTGTTTGTTTCTGTCTTTATCAGGTTCCAGTTTTTAAAAGATGCGCATTCGCCAGCAAGGAATTCATATGTGCCGTCTGTTGAGCAATCATCGACGAATATCACTTCATAATCACTGGCGGGCAGGCCTGTCCGACGCAAGGCATTGAGGCAACGCCCAATCTTGCCCATGGCATTGTAGCAGGGAATGATGAGCGAAAGCCGCAGGCCCCGGTTTGTGGAAAGGCTGGTATTGGGCAGCATGTGCGATAAACCCGACGCTGATAGTCATGGCGTGGCTGTGCCATCGGCTGCGGAGCCTTGTAGACATTCACCCCGCGCCCGATACGGCCCTGCCTGTGTCCAGAGGTGAGTTATACCGGCTTTCCGGGAAACTCCTGTCTTAAATAGGCACCCGCGCAAACCCCGTCCACGGGAACTTGCAATGGCTATATCCCATGGATGACTGCGGCCTTCATCGAAGCCGCAGGTCCAGATACCGGGCAGTCAATCAAAAAGCCCCACGGCAGTTGAGAGCCGGGGATAGATTTCGCGATAGCCATATTTCTCACAGAGCCAGTCTCTATTTTTGAGACAGAGGGCCGCACGGCTTTCAATATCCATATTCCTCCATTCGAGAACCCGTGCAACGGCCTGATCTTCGGAAACAATCCATTCTGCAGGATAGACCTCCTCAGCGCTGGGCCAGTTCCACACCACTGGAAACGCGCCACTCAGCACCCCATCGGCCAGTGCATAGTGAAAGCTCTCGGAATCACTGGGTGACAGGATCACATCCAGACCGGCATTGAAACGCGCAACATCATTACCCCATGGTTCGAAATGAACACGCCCGGCAAGCTCAGGCTTCCTTTCGAAATGCGCGAAAATCTCTTCATAGCGGGCAAGCTCCGCGCGCCGTGAAGGCCCGTGCATGAAGGGCAGGTCTGCGGGGCGAGGCCCCTTGATCCGCAATTCGGCATCAACGCCACGCTCAACCAATTCAGCCAGCAGACCAAGAGCCCGGTCCGGACGTTTGGTCAGCGGCACAATGCCAACCATCCCCAGTATCAGCCGGGAGGATTCATGCGGCATGTGTGCTGGATATTCATCATCCTGAAGATAGTTTGGCACCACCACGCAACGTTCCGCATCCCATCCATATTGCGAGATGGCCGCACGCCTCACCCGCTCAGAGACGAAAACAAACCGGCTGACCTTCTCCTTGCGGATCGCCTTTGCCAAACGCGCCGCAGGCTGACGAACCTCCTGGGCATGCAGGCGGACCACCAGAGATTTTCCTTCCGGCACATTCTCGCTGGCCCAGATAGCATTGCCGAGCCCCCATTCACAGAAGACCACGTCCGCTGCAGCCAGAACCTGCTGTGAGCGTTCCGTGTCCTTCGGCGCCCCCCACTCCCAGCCACGGTCCATCACGACCGGCTTTCCTTCGGCCTTCAACCGGGAATACCACGGAAAAATAAACTTGGGATCATGCGTCAAAATGGCGAGGGATTTCCCCGCAGGCTGCACCGGCCCAAGAGCCTTTGCCAGCCGATCAGCCAGCGTCTCAATGGCAAAATCCTGCTGGATCTGTACCGCCAGATCTGGCGACGGTACAATATGCCGCTTCGCCAGCATGGTGGCCAGTTCATCAGCCTCACGCATCAAGAAGGGGTAAGATGCACCGAGAAGCGCCAGATTTGTTGCTGATGGCCAGCAAATACAGCGCTGGCCCGCCGCTACACCTTCCACCAGTTTTGAGGAGAGTTCGAGCGTCGCCCCCTCAAAATGCTCGGGACGCCAGCACCATGCGAAATCCATCGCGGCCATCTGCGTCATCACTTCCGCGCGTGGCAATGCCCCGTGTCGGTGAATCCATGGCCGGTCCAGCCGCTTCAGCATCTCGCTCCGGTAAAGGTTACTCTCGCTCGCCGAGCCCCCGGTCGAGATTTTATCGCCATACACATGCAGTTCTATTTTGAGGCCCCGGCCGATGCAGATCTCTGTCTGCTCCAGCAACTCATCAATCCCCCAGTCCGGCGCGATCTTGCCCGCATAACCGATGCGGATAACCTCATCAGGAGCGGGAACCTCAGCAAGGGCATTGATATCAATGTCCCCCAGCGGCGGGGGCAGCAAGATATGGTCCGGCTTCAGCCCTGTCATATCCTGCACGAAATCACGGAGCACCGGGGTCTGGTACAGCGCCAGCCGGCATTGTCGCAGCGCAGGGTCCACGCGGGCAACAACACCGTCCCGGACGCGCACGCCTCCGTTTTCATCATGCTCATATATATCGGTGAGGTAGGGGATCAGCCGATGCTGGAATCTCCGGTCCGCAGTCAGCGCGGAAACTGCGGCACTGCCACGGGCAACAACCGCACGCAAGCGCGGGCTGCTGTCATCAATTGCGGCGATCACATGAGCGGCGCTGATATTATCAAGCCCAAGCCCGGATTCGTCGAAATCACCCGGTTGCAGCAGGGTAATCCGCTCGTCTCCAAGAAGCGGAGCGACAACTTGCGGCCGGGTGATCGTGGTTTTTGACAGCACCACTGTCGGGCCGATCCGTCCAAGGATCCGCGCCATCGAGACCATCCAGGCCGAAGACCCATCAACAACATTCAGGTTAATATCGGCCCAGAGCAGAAATTCCGCATCCCGAAATCCGCGCGCTGCAAGCACTGCGGATGGGTCCCGCAGGCCGAGCCACGCGCGAACCTGCTGAATATCACGGCTCTCCAGCGCAACCGATGCCAAAAGGGATGTAAAATTCCGGGCACCATTGGCAGGCAATGGAGGCATCTTTGACAGATCCTGCACCGCTTCCAGACAATGCCTGATGAGGACCGCCGCAGAAGGCTCCCGCCCGAGCCTGCACAGAACTTGTGCCGCCAGCATCAGACTGGTCGCCACATTCATCTCAATGCCAGCAGCCGGACCCTTGCCGGGAAGGGAACGGGCGGAAAGGGCATTCGGAATAGCTGAGCCTGCTTCACCCACAAGAGGCTGGGAAAGCCCTTGCCCTTGGTTCTTTTGGGTGACGTTTATAATCTTGACCGTACACTGCCGGTGCTGACAGGGCTTGAGCTCGAGCGTCATCACGACAGCCTGCTCCGGAATATCGATGTCGAGTTCAAACTCCGCCAAATGCCGCGCATCGAGATAAATACAGGCATCACCAGAATCTGTTCGCTTCAGGCTTTCAGGCGCACGGACCGTTGATCCGCCAATATCTTGAAACCCGAAAACGAGTATGGCAGCTTCTTTATCAGCAGTGTCGCCCCTGTTTTCTTCAGACCGGAATTGCAGCGTAACGGAATATTGAGCCCCCGCCTTGACAGGATAAGACAGGATATGAATTGAACTCTCACTTCTTGGGGCATGCAAAAGACGCTGCATTTCAGATATTCCGGCATTAGACCAATCTAGGCACGGGCTGGTAAATCATCCGGGAGATTGGGGTCAGCTATGTCGATGAAGCAAAGCCTGAGCACACTCCGCAACGCCTCCACCCTGCCTCCTAACCGCTTATGGCGGTTGCGTCACCCTCAGAACGACGGATGATGCACAATAACCCTTGCAGGCCTAATGCTCCCTGCGCTTATTCAGGCCAGACAAAACAGATGGGAACTGCCCTTGCGCACGGGCCTTTTTTCCAATCAAGACGGAGCCTCCAATACTCCAGTGCGCGGCATCATAATACAGCCCATCACCGCCCAAATATCCAGAACACCGCCCCGACTCACAAATAACGTCATTTATATCAAAATACGTCGCACCGGATTTTTCCGAAACAGATTTAATAACAGCGTTAAATCTATCAATGTCTTTCTTTAAGGAAAATGACTTGAACTCACAGTCCAAACCCGGAATTTTCACTCTTTTTATTTCGCACTTCCTGTCAAAATAGTGCATTCTTGGAATTTGACCCAGAACGTAAACGTCCTTCCCATTATCTGACAAATATTTAATCGTCTCCGCCAGAGCTTCGCCAAAGCCCGGATTTTTGAGATATGACGACCAGGCAGCCGCAATCATTATCTTGTCATAATTGAGAATGTTGTTTTTTATCACCTTATTTGAATTCAGGCAGTTCTCGACAGTCTTTGACGATACAAATCGCTCCGGATTTTCCAATACAGGTGGGCAGCTGGAGTGGGAGATATTCCTGAATCCAAACTGAAACTCATCCGCAGCCTCCCGCAGAGCCCCGACATAATGGGCTGCATTTGAATCCCCCCACAGCAGCACCCTGCTTTCTTTCTCCGGGGAAACCACACATCGGGGATCTGTCATCATTTGCTCTGTCACCAAATGGCGCTGGCAGACATATGGCGATGCGTATGCCCCGGAGGCGCTGGATTTGATCCTGGCAACCTGATCCATATAATCGGTGTAATAATATGCGCCCGCTCCATCTGTCCTGAGTACAAGAGCCATAATCAATGCGACAACAGAGGCGGGTACAAGTGCAATACGCCAGAAGACCTTTCTGAATCCGATTTTCATAGATCGAAAGGGTTGTTCAACAAGAAAATAGGTCAAGACTGAAAGCGAAAGCATCAGTGCAAAAAGACCAGCCTTCGCCCCAAGCCCTGGCTCTCCAAACAGATACCACCAGAACGACAGCACTGGCCAATGCCACAAATACAATGAATAGGAAATCAGCCCGACATACCGAACCGGCTTCAGTTGCAGCGGTGCAGATGCAATATTCTTGCTGCAAGACCCCGCCCAAAGCAGCAATGCCGCCCCAACTGTTGGCGGCACCGCATTCAAGCCGGGATACAAGGATGCGCTATCCAGATAAAGCAGGCTCCAGACAACCAGAGCAAGGCCTGCAATGCTGGCGGCCAGAGCCACATGCCGGCCACCCGGCTTCAAACCCTGATAGAGCAGCGCCGAAATGGCCGCCCCCGCCAGAAACTGCCCTGCACGGGAAGGCAGCATATAATATGCAAAGGATGGATAACCGGGAGCAAGAAGCTGGCCGAAAATGAAGGATGCAGCGATAGCACCCCCGACACCGGCCCAGAATATCTTTTGCCGGCGCATCCCCAAGCCCAGAACCAGTACTGCGGGCCAAATGAAATAAAACTGTTCCTCCGCACCAAGTGACCACAGGTGCAAAAGCGGGTTCAATATTGCCGCATCAGCGAAATAACCTGTATCCATGAAGAATGTAAAATATATATTTGCGGACCAGAGCTGTGCCGCAAGCGCAGAATAGGAAAGCGTCATGAAGTCCTCTGGCAGCATAACCAACTGCCCGATAATCAAGGACGCTAGAATAACAAGAGAGGATGCGGGCAATATACGCAGCATCCTACGCCTGTAGAAATCCAGAAATGAAAAAATACCATGATTCTTATTACTAATAATGATTGACGTAATAAGAAACCCGCTGACAACAAAGAAAATATCAACGCCAACAAAGCCACCCGGAAGCCACTTTTCATCGAAATGAAAAGCCACGACGGCCAATACAGCTATTGCGCGAATGCCATCAATATCTGCCCGGTATGAAATTTTTTCATGCATCTATAAAATACACCATTTATCGAACCGGAAAATAGTATCAAGATCTGATTTTTTCAATGCATGTGTCATATGCGGGGATATTTTCGCGTGAAACCCAATGCGACCGCCCTGCTTCAGCGTACACTTGCAGAAACCTGCACTCAGACACATCGCACGAACCCGGAAAGCCATGATTGCGGAGACAGGCATCACGGACAGACCGCGAACCAAAGCCTCTGACAATCAGACAGGGCCGATCAAACATCACGCCTCAATCACGGGTGCCGGGTTAAGCCCACATGATGTGAAGCAGAGTGGACGAATGGCGCAACATTGCGCTGGGCCAATGATGCAGAATGCTTTTCTCGAACTTCTTCACCACCATCAAGCTTATGGATTTTGGGCTTGCCTGACGCCCGATCTTCGCCCGTCAAATGTATGGGCAAGCTCCAGCAAAAGGCCCGACAATCAACGTCCCCCCCATGCGCTTCAAACCAGAATATTGTTCAAAATTGAACCTGTCATCGCGTGGCGCAAGCGGTCTTTGGCAACCAGGACGACAGCAGCCGGGAAAAAGCGTGCCCAATACCAGCGAACCACACTTGAACACACGGAGACGGCAAGGGCTGCTGGATCGGCTTTTCTCTATCCATCGCAGGATAAAGGCTAGATTTTCAAGATTGACATGAATGCTGATGAAATATACTGGTGCTGCGAGAGCAGAGATTGAACTCTCGACCTCTCCCTTACCAAGGGAGTGCCAGAGAAAATAATCGTTTATTTTCAATATTAATTACCTCCATTCGGACAGTTATGTTCCGAATATGTTCACATCATTCTGTCCGGTTTCTGTCCGGATACATCTATCTCCTGCCGATCTTGTCCGCCAAGTTGCGCTGGAAGTCCGGATGGTGGTGGCCGTAAACCTTCCAGAGCATGTCCGGGCTCATGCCGAGAAACCCGGCCGCATCCCACTGGTCGATTCCGGCTTGCATCATCCATGTCGCGCAGGTGTGTCTCAGAATGTGAGGCGTCACCTCGGCACCCAGCCCCGCAGTGATTCGGGCAACATCCCAGGATCGTCGTTGCTCATCCACAGGCCGACCTGAAAGGTGGATAATGTGGGCAACGCGCGTTTCTGACTTCATGTCAGTGGTGAGCCATCTACGCATGTGACCAAGAAGGCGGGCCGGGATGCGGAGGGGCGGCTTTCTTTTCTTGCTCTCCCTGTCCCCAGCCGCGCGCCGGTGCATGACGTCGCTTTGCAAATCGACCCAGCCGGATGTGGTGTTCGGCATCCATTGTAGAGACCGAATCACACCAGACCGGCTCCCGGTGTAGAAGCGACAGGCATGCTCTCGCCCCTCACCAGCCTGTTGTCCGATGTGCCCGGCTGGGTCTGGGCTGTTCTGGCTGTCGGCGTGGCTGTGGCGCTCTGGCACGCGGCAACCAACGTCGAGCGGGCGCGAGTGCGGGCCGTGCAGATCGGTGAAGATGCGGGGCCTGCATGAGCGATCTTCTCACCTGGTGGCCCTCGCTCATCGTTCTGGTGGGCGGGGCCTTGGCCGTTTTCATCACATTGCGGTTCAGCCTGCGGGCCGGGCTGATGACCGGCGCATCTGTTGCCGCCCTCTTTATCGACCAGCGCGCACGACAGCAGGGCGCGGCATCCCAAAAGCAAAAGGAACAGGTCAATGCCGACAAGCGGGCGGACGTACGCGAGCGTATCCATGAGGACGCTATTCAGGCCAGTGACGATGATCTGCGCCGCCGCGCTCGTCGCTGGGTGCGCGATGACGGGGACGGCACCGGAGGCTGAATGCCGGGGGCGCTATCCGATCCTGCTGAACGAAAGAGTGATCGAGGCGATGGATCGCGACCAGCTTGCGCGGCTGGTGGCTCATAATGAGGCGCTGGAGCGCGAATGTGGGGTCAAGGCTCCCAGGGGGAAGTGATGGCGTGGCTCGACCCCGATTCCACGATATGGGGCGTCAAGGTTTCTACGCTGGCAGCCGGGGCCGGTGGCAGGGTGGTGCGCGCCATCCTGCTTCGGCATCATGGCTGGGTGAAGTCATGTCTTGGTGTGGTTGTGGGTACAGTGGCAGCCGTACAGGGCACACCTCTGATATCAGCCATCGTGGATCATCATGGCTATGGATATCTGCCTGACCCTCAGGTTGATAATATCGTTTCAGCGCTGCTGGGCATTGTTGGGATGACCATTGCAGAGGTTGCACTGGTGAGGATCAAGGCGCTCGGCAAGCCTGATGCGAGATAAGCGACATTCAAAATGCAAAAAGGCCGGGCTCCAGCCCGACCTTCCCGCAAACACTTCATAGACTAACGCCAGTACATCCGTGGTCAAAAGTCAAAAGTGCTTTATTCTCACGCTGCCTGAAGATTTTCAGCAGCAGTCTTGCCATTGCGACGATCCTGCACAGCTTCAAAGCTGACCTTTTGCCCCTCAAAAAGAGAAGGCATGCCGGAACGCTCAACTGCAGAAATATGGACGAACACATCAGGGGTGCCATCATCCGGCTGAATGAAGCCAAAGCCCTTGGTGGTGTTGAAAAACTTGACGATACCGATAGTCATGACGATTCCTTTCAAACCGACACGGAAGGTCGTCGCCTGACTGAATGTCAGACGCTCGAATATTCGAATTTGAGGGGAGAAGATCGCTCAGGCGCTTTAGCGCAACAACAAAGTTCGTCAGCAAGTCCGATGAAATAGAATGTACGGAACGAATGTGTTTATAGCAAGGAGAAATAATATTTTTAAATTACGCTACATATGACCAAACGTTTGATCAATCAGGGAGCGTTCCGGGCTCTTTTGAAGAGTTTGGACGGGTTCCAGATTATCTTGCGTTGTTACGCGTTCGTGTTTCTCGCTATCGCTTCGTATCCGATATTGCGGATACCCGTCCTTGGGCGGGAGAGTGGCGGTGATATGATAGACACCATCAGCTCGAAGCGTGCGAGAGAACCGCGCCTGAGGCCCCTTTAGATAGACGGGCTGCCCTAAAGCATAAAGATGGATAGCTGCATCACGATGTGGTGCCCGATTGGCCAAAGCGGAATTGTATTTTATAGTCATGTATAGTGCAGCTCCTTAACGAGCGCCAAAGACTAAAACCTTATCTCACGGGACAAGGCATATTTTGTCTCTGAATATGCGCTTTATTATGCGCTTATAATTTTTGATATACAATCTAATATATATAACAACTGAATATCATTCCCGCCGCCCTCCCCTCTCCATACCTTCGGAATATATTTGCCGCATTTGAGCGAAGCGCCTCCTCTCCCACACAGGCTGGAGTTGGCTGCTCAGTTATTGACTCTGTTGCATTCACATCAAGCCGCTGTTAAGCGGGGTCCGTGGGCAGAAACCGCAGCTTACTTTAAGCGTTGATGAGAAAAGACCGGGGCGGACCGGCTCTAGAATTGGCCAGATAATGGCCAGGAGCCGAAATGCTAGTTCTCACACCGCGGCTACGTCGCGTCGTCTATGTCGCGTCCTTTGAATTTTTTGCCATCATCCTCTCCACGATTCTTTTGGCTGTTCTTAGTGGAGATAAATCCAGTGGCACCTTCGCCGTAGCAGTTGCGGTGTCGTTGATTGCGGTTATCTGGAATTATGTCTTCAATACATTTTTCGAAGCATGGGAGCGGCGAAACCAGATTCTGGAAAGAACTGTCAGGGTTCGTATATGCCATGCAGTTAGCTTCGAGGTTGGACTGATCGTCCTGACGATCCCTCTCTATATGATCTGGTATAGGGTTGGCTTCATAGAAGCCTTCAAATTGGAAGCGGCCATACTCGTTTTCTTTCTGGTCTACACTTACCTGTTCACCCGAGCTTTCGACAGTCTGTTTGCTCTGCCAGGACATAGGTCGCACGTTGAGAGTCGCTCATAATTGTGATGCAGGTGACGAAGGGCGCATCGCTCTCTCAAGGACTGCATGCCGCGTTACGGACAATGTCGCCTTGGGAGCGGACACTCGGGGAAACCTTGATCGACAGTCGGCAGAAATAAGAGCAGCCCCTGCGCTTCGGCGTGGGGGCTTTTTTTGTCATTCTGTCCGGATATCTGTCCGGTCTGATTTTTGGCTTTTGAGAAGATCGTTGTATATACTGGTGCTGCGAGAGAGGATTGAACTCTCGACCTCTCCCTTACCAAGGGAGTGCTCTACCACTGAGCTACCGCAGCGAAACGTTAAACCTGCTTGTCACCGGGGCTTTTGGCCGCCCGCAACGAAGCAACACGTCATCAGGTGGCTTCATCTGCCATAGTGCATCACAGGACGCAAGTGTGATGAACAAAATCGGCAAAGCAATCTGTTGAAATCTATCTCCGCCTCCCGCCTGAATTTTGCACAGGCTGGTGTCTTGAGGCTTTCGTGATCCCCCTGTAACCCTTTATGCAATCATGGTGTGTGTGGGGTCCGGCATGGCTGGGGAGAAGGTTCAGAAAACAATTATTGGTGCCGTGCGGCGCACCTTCGCGCCATGGACCGATCCGGAGAAGAAGCCCCTCATCCGATTCGAGAATGTTGTGAAGCGCTTTGGCGATTTCACGGCCCTCAATAATGTGACCCTCGATATTTATGAACGCGAGTTCTTCGCCCTGCTCGGCCCTTCCGGCTGCGGCAAGACCACGCTGATGCGCATGCTCGCGGGGTTCGAGGAACCGACCACTGGCCGGGTTCTGCTCGCCGATGAGGATCTGGGTGGCGTGCCGCCCTATCGTCGGCCCGTGAACATGATGTTCCAGTCCTATGCGCTGTTCCCGCACATGAATGTGGAGGAGAACATCGCCTTCGGCCTGAAGCAGGACAAGATGCCCAGGGGCGATATTGAGGCCCGCGTGCAGGAAATGCTGAAGCTAGTGAAGCTGGAGCAGTTTGCACGGCGCAAGCCGCACCAGCTCTCCGGTGGCCAGCGCCAGCGCGTGGCCCTAGCCCGCTCGCTCGCCAAGCGTCCCAAGGTGCTGCTGCTGGATGAGCCGCTGGGCGCGCTGGACAAGAAGCTGCGCGAGGAAACCCAGTTCGAGCTGATGGACCTGCAAATGGACCTCGGCATGACCTTTCTCATCGTCACGCACGATCAGGAAGAGGCGATGACGGTGGCGGACCGGATCGCCGTCATGAACCATGGCGAGCTGATTCAGGTCGCCCCGCCCTATGAAATCTATGAACAGCCCGCCAGCCGCTATGTGGCCGACTTTATCGGCGATGTGAACATCTTCGAGGGCAAGATCCTGCGCAGCACGGAAGAGCAGACCCGCTTTGCCTCTCCGCTCACCTCGCGCCCGCTGCTGGTTTCGCCCGGCGTGGAGGCCAACCCCGGCGATGCCGGCTGCATCGCCATCCGCCCGGAAAAGATGCGCATCTATCTCGATGAGCCGGCCCACAGCGATGAAAACTGCTTTGAGGGCACCATCTGGGATATCGGCTATCTGGGTGATCTTTCCATCTACCATGTGGAACTGCCCGGCGGCACACGCATCAAGGTCTCGCAGCCGAACATGTCGCGCGTGGTGGAACGGCCCATCAGCTGGGATGACAAGGTGTGGGTGACATTCGCGCCCCATGCCGGCGTCATCCTCACCCGCTAGAAGGAGCACGAACATGGCTCTTGCGGGCGAAAAGGGGCTGGGGCGCTATCTGGTGATCGTCTTGCCCTATGCGTGGCTGGCGGCGCTGTTTCTGGTGCCGTTTCTCATCGTGTTCAAGATCTCGCTCTCGCAGGACGTACTGGCCATGCCGCCATACGAGCCGCTGCTGGATCTGTCCGAAGGCTGGGCGGGCTTCACGGCCTTTCTCTCGGAGCTGTCGTTCGAGAATTATGCCTATGTGCTGGATTACAAGAACGAGTTCATTGAGGCCTATGCCTCAAGTCTGGTCATCGCCTCCATCTCCACCATGCTTCTGCTGCTGGTGGGCTACCCCATTGCCTATGCCATGGCGCGCGCCCCACGTTCCATCCAGCCCACTCTGGTGATGCTGGTGATTTTGCCGTTCTGGACCTCCTTCCTCATCCGCGTTTATGCGTGGATCGCCATTCTCTCGCGTGAGGGGTTCCTGAACCATGCCCTGCGCAGCCTAGGGCTGATTGATGAGCCGCTGGAAATCCTGAATACCGATATCGCGGTCTATATCGGCATCGTCTATTCCTACCTGCCCTTCATGGTGCTGCCGCTTTATGGCGCGCTGGAAAAGATGGATGACACGCTGCTGGAGGCGGCTGAGGATCTCGGCTGCCCGCCATGGAAAGCCTTCTGGACCATCACCTTCCCGCTCTCCCTGCCGGGCGTGGCGGCGGGCGCGCTGCTCTGCTTCATTCCGGCCGTGGGTGAGTTCGTCATCCCGGATCTGCTCGGCGGTTCCGATACGGTGATGATCGGCAAGGTGCTGTGGACCGAGTTCACCGTGAACCGTTCGTGGACCGTCTCTTCCGCAGTGGCCGTGCTGCTGCTGCTGGTGCTGGTCATCCCCATTGTGATTTACCAGAACATGCAGCAACGCCAGCTGGAGGCCGGGAAATGAAGCGCGGCCTCTCATGGTTCAATGTCACGGCCATCGTGCTGGGCTTTGCCTTTCTCTACATCCCCATTCTGTTGCTGGTCATCTATTCCTTCAATGACTCGCGGCTGGTGACGGTGTGGGGTGGCTTTTCCACGCGCTGGTATTCCGCCCTGATGCAGAATGAGCAGTTGCTGGATGCGGCATGGGTCTCGCTACGCGTCGCCTTCTTCGCCTCGCTGGTGGCCACCGTGCTGGGCACCATGGCGGCGCTGGCGCTGGTGCGCTACGGGCGCTTTCGCGGGCGGCTGCTGTTCTCCGGCATGATCTACGCCCCGCTGGTGATGCCGGAAGTCATCACCGGCCTGTCGCTGCTGCTGCTGTTCGTGGCGGTGAATTTTGATCGCGGCTTTTACACCGTGCTGCTGGCCCACATCACCTTCGGCATGTGCTTTGTGGCCGTGGTGGTGCAATCGCGCCTTGTGACCTTCGATACAGCGCTTGAGGAAGCGGCGCAGGATCTAGGCTGCCCGCCCTTCAAGACCTTCTTCCTCATCACCTTGCCGCTGATTTTGCCGGGGGTTCTGGCGGGCTTCATGCTGGCCTTCACCCTCTCCATGGATGATCTGGTGATTGCCAGCTTCACCACCGGGCCGGGCGCAACCACCCTGCCCATGCGCATCTATTCGCAGGTGCGCCTTGGGGTGACGCCGGAAATCAACGCAGTGAGCACCATTCTCATCAGCGTGGTGACGGTCGCGGTTCTGATTGCCTCCATCGCCACCAAGCGGGCCAACAGCGCGCGGGAAGCAGAGGAGCGCCTCGCCGTTCATGGCTAAATCCGTCCAATAAAACGCCTGCACCCCCATGCTGAAAAGCGCGGGGGTGCAGTCTGTATCGTCCCACCCATGGCATGGCTTGTTTCATCGAGAAGGCGGGCTATTCAAGCCCCAGCCTCAAACCGCATGCTCCGCCTCGCCCAGCGCCATGATTCGGGCGATAGCAGGCAGCACGCCCTGCCGCATGGTGCGACCATAAAAAAGGGCGAAATGTCCGGCGCGCGGCACCAGCACATGTTGATGCAGGCGACGTGGCACATTGGGGCACAGATGATGAGCAATCTCGGTTTGGGCGGGAGGAGAAATATCATCATCCTGCCCCTCCACAGTCAGCAGAGCCGTGCGCCGCAACAGCTGGGGCCGCACCCGGTGCCCCTCAATCTCCAGCAGGCCCTGTGCCAGGGCATTGGCGCGAAAAATCGTCGCCACATTGCTGGAAAAGAACTCCCCCGGCACATCCATCAGTGTCCAGCATAGCCGCGCCAGAGGGTATCGCCACGGGTCATCCCCATCATCAAAGGCCAGATGAAACGGCAGTGACCCACCGCTCATGCCCTGCCGCATCAGGTAAAGGGCAAATGTATCTGTCTGCCGCCACCCCGGAAACACCCGTCGCCCGGCACCGGCAAAAGCCGCGGGTACAGTTTCCAGCACCTTGTCCTCCACCTCGTCCATCGCCCGCTTCTGAAGCAGACACCACAAACGGGTGGGGTTGCGGGAGGGGTCAATGGGGCCACCAATCAGGCTCAGGCTGGCCAGTGGCATTCCCCCTTCCGCCAGCAGCGCGGCAGCGGCAAGGGAAGGCACAGCCCCCTGGCAAATGCCCACGACATGCAACGGCTCCTGCCGTGGCGGCACAGCAAAGGCACCGGCCATGGCCCGCATCATCTGCGCGGTTTCAATGCAATTATCGGCAAAGGTGAAAGGGCCGGCCTTCAATGGAACATGGCGGGCATTGGGCCATTCGGTAATACCCACCTCATCGGCGATGCGAAGCAGGGCCACCACGAGATCACGCATCAGGAAAGGGTAGCCCCCGGCAATCGGAGCCACCACCAGAACCCGGCGCTGCGGACGATCTTGAGCGCGTTCCACCCGGCTGAAAGTACGCAACACACCAAAAGGCAATGTGGCCGCAACGGACTCCCGAACTTCGGCAACACCATCCCCCACCCGCACACGGGACAGACCGAACGGTCTGAAGGCATCCTCACTCAAGTGCCTGTCAGCACCGGGAGGGCCAAGGATCAGGGCGCGAAGATCATCAAGCCACATGTGCAAATCTTACGCTGGGTCACCACAGGACGACAAGTCCCGCAGGTTGTGTTTCAGACGTGCTACGTCCGAACCAGCATATATGCCGGAAGCATGTTACGGCAATGACATGTCCAGTGCGTGGTCGTTCAGCACTTGCCAGCCCGACCGGACGTGTCAGCTATATTGGACGCGCACTATCTCAGCCGGGACCAAGGCATGGCCACGTCCGCAATTCTCAAACTTGAGACAGCGGCCAACCTCAAAGAGCACAAGCCAAGCACAAATTCTGCAAAGCGAATGGGTTGGTTCTGCGGATTAAAATCTGAATGTTTATGAAAATCAATTGGCTGGGGAACTAGGATTCGAACCTAGATTAACG
>JAUCBY010000003.1:0-237446 GCA_034676585.1 Xanthobacter sp.
ATCTTCATAATTTCAGAAGGCGACAGGAAACTCGCGCAATAAATTGCCGGGATAATTACAGTCTTTCCGGACATATTGAAATGTGAGCTGCTGCCGTGAAATCGGACAGTTAAGGAAGCTACGATCTGACGTTTTCTGGTCTCCACGGACGGGGAGATCAGAGTATGAAGAAGCGCAGGAACCATGATGCGGACTTCAAGGCGCGTGTGGCGCTGGAAGCTTTGAAGGGCAAGCGCACGGTTTCGGAACTGACCGTCGAATACGGTATGCATCCGACGATGATCCATGAATGGAAGAAGGCAAGGCTCAACGGGGCCGCGGATATCTTCAAGCGTGACGGCATAAAGCCTGTTGCTGAGGTGGATGAGGAGATGATCCGGTCACTGCACCCAAGATCGAGGAGCTGGCTGTCGCCAACGATTTTTTGTCACGAAAGCTCAAGCCGTGGACCGGCATCCCCTTAACCACGGGAAGGATTGCCCTTCTTTCTTGAAAAAGGGCACATCTTCAATCTCCAGGTCAGGCATCCGGGAAGCGTTGGCCCCCGCCATCTTTCACCCAGCCAAAATAGTCGGCGCTGCCCATTTGCCCGCCCTTTAGCGCAAGTTGCAGGCCATCATGAACATTTTCCGTATACAGCCCGCAAATGGAAGCGCCGGGAATGGTGGGGGCAAGTGCCTGTAAGGCATAGGCTCCAAAAGCTTGTGCTGCAAAGCCGGAGGTGTCTCCACCCGAGATCACGGCCCGCTTCAATCCAGCCACCCGCACGATTTTCTCAAGAATCTCACCCAGTGCCTGTCCCAGCTTTTCATTCGCCTCAGCCTGACCCAAACCGTGCCGGGACAGAGCATCATGATAGCGTGCAATAGCGGGATCTTCCGGCCCGTGTGCTGTATAGATCAGGGGATCATAACCATTTGAGAGAGCATTCAGGGCGTTCTCGACAGCATCTGCCCCGGCCTGTTTTGAAGAGGCGTCCAGAAGCGCACCGGCATCCAGCGCAATACCCTTGAATCCATGTGCCTGCGCCCAGTCAATCTGGGCGGCCGTATTGCGCGATACGGAACCCGACACCGCCGCCATGCTTTGCACCCGGCCAAGGGAAGGAGGGGCGGGGCTACGCTCCAGCCAGCCTTGAGCACGCCAGTATTCCACCAGCGCAAACTCGATGCCCTGACTGCCAATCACAAAAGGAAAGCGCTGTCTCTGCGTCCATAACAATTCACCGCAGGCCCGCATGTGGTGTTCATCAACCGCATCAAGCGTGAACAGGCCAACGCCCTCCGCTTCCAGCCTGTGCAGGGCGGGCAAGGGTGCATCCAGCTCGTTCAGGTGAAGTGTTGCGGTTTTGAGGGCGGTCTGGGTTCCAATATGCCGCGCCACATCCGCTTCCTGCATAGGCGTCACCGGATGATGCATCATGGAAGGGTGGCGGTCGAGCCGATACACCTCTCCAAAATAGTCAACAAAAAGAGAGCCAAAAGCCTGATAACGCCCCATGGCTGGAGCCGCGATCAGGACGGGTGCCATGGCTGTGCCATGCAGCTCCATGCCAATTTCCGCAGCGCAGCCGATGGAGCCGATATGCGCGGCGGAATCGAGCGTTGAGCATACCTTGTAATGGAATATATCCGGCTGAAGATCATGCAGAGCCTTGAACGCGGCCGGCAGTTCAGCCCGCATGCGGGCTGGCGCATATGTGCGCGCTGTGCTGGCCACACCAATGGCGCGCATGTCATGGTGGCGTGCGAGCTGTTCCGCAGTGGGCGGCTGAAGGAACAACAGTGAGGGCATGCCGGAAAAGGTCAGCACTTCCATCACGGCGGCAGAGCCAGTGAAATCATCGCCATACCAGCACAGCAACAGGCCTTCCGGGAGCGCTGTCATGGCATCTTTTCCCCATTCCGGGTATCGACAGAATCTGGCTGGCGAAAGGCCTTCAGGGCTGCGGCCAGTTCGGGTGCCTGACGGGCAGCATCCTGGATATCAATTCCGGTCCTCGCCGCCTCACAAGCCTGCCGCAGCGCAACAATACCCGCACCCGGCCCACCCGGATGGCTCATGATGCCGCCGCCAGAGCAGAAGATGAAATCATCAGTGCCCAGAATGCTCCGTGCGCCAGCCATTTGCCAAACTGTCTGGCCAGAGGAATAGACCGGCATTGCCACGTGCGCCGGCCCACCGCGGACGACAGGAGCGCCAAGAGAGCGGGCGGATTGCGCCACCACGGCATCACTTTCCGTGAACTTGTTGGCAAGGCCATTGACGTGCAGATGATCTGCCCCAGCCAGCCGCCAGAGCTTCTGCCAGACGGCAAAGGAGATGCCGATATCAGGTGAGCGGGAATAGATGCCCCAGCCTGCGCGGTGCCCGTGAATGGGCAGGGCAGAGCGGTTGCGCAAGGCCCGCAGCCCGGAAAGGCCTACCGGGAACAGGGAGACCATCACGCAGGTGCCGCCGGCTTTTTCCACCAGCTCGGCATTGCGGTACATCTGGTCAACTTCATCGGTAATGTTGAATGCATACATGACCCTCTTGCCGGTTTTGTCGGCATGGTCATTGAGAATGCGCATCACCTTCTCCACCCGCTCGGGCAGGGGGCAGTGCGGGCCATTGGCCTGCAATTCATCATCCTTGATGAAATCAATGCCAGCCTGCGCCAGAACGCGCACAAGATCCGCGGTTTCATCCGGGTTGAGACCCACACTTGGCTTGATGATACTGCCGATGACGGGGCCATCAGCGACAGACAGCGCTCGGGTCCCCTGCACCCCAAAGGCCGGGCCGGGGTTGGCCGTGGCGAAAATGGCGGGCAATTCCAGATCCAGCAGGCGCAACGCCGAGATTTCTGCCAGTTCGAAGAGGTTTCCGGCAATCGTGGCCAGAAGGTTGGGAACAGAAGGGCCGATTGTATCCACCGGCCAGCTGATCTCGATGCGTCCGCGCTCATAAGACGTGCCCTGAAGGCGGCACGGCAGGGATGGCGCCGGGCGCTGGTCAAGGACCTGCACGGCTTCAACCCGTGCGCCAGAGCGCGCGCGCAACGCATCGGTTTCCAGCGCAAGCCGGGTGAATGTGCCGCTGGACTGTTCGCCCGCAAGCACCTCTGCGGCATGTGCAACGCCTTTGGGGGACTCGATCTCGTAGGTGGCGCGAAATCTATCCATGTGCATGTCCACGGGTTTGGGAAGGGCCAAATGGGAGCGGAGCCGGCAGACGGGGGGGAGGGAGGGTCCACCGGCTCCGCATTCTGAAAGACCTTTCGGGGCAGACAGGGCTTTCAGTTTCAGGTGATGCGGCGGATGCTTTCAGCCAGCTCATCCGGCTCGAAAATGCCCTTCCAGTCATCACGCATCAGGCGCGGCTTGCCATTTTGCACGGCCTTGTTGCAGGCATCGGAAAACACGCCCGGAATGTGCCCGAAGGTGACGGCACCCAGAATGTTCAGATGGCCCAGCAGGAAGTCCCGCGCAGCGGCTTCCGGCACACCGCGACGCACCACCTCGTCAATGCCTTCGCGCATGATTTCGAGAAGGGAGGCGGTGAGTGTTTCAGACAGGGCCGGCTCCAGCAGGGCCAGCTGCTCCACGGTGAGGCGATGTGAGGTCTCAACCGGATGCCACATCAGGCGGGCAACCTCATCACCCTTGGCATAATCCTCTTCCTTGCCCTGCATCAGGGCATTGACGATGGATTGCCGGGCTGCAATGCCGCCAAACCTGTCATTGCGCGCCTCTGCGCTGTCCTCGGAGTTGAAGATGGACGGATGGCAGGGATGGGTGACGAAATAGGCGATATCGTCCCGCTTCGGCAGATGGCCGGCATAAGGTGCGGCAGGATCAAGAATGACAAGCATCGTGCCAGATGCAAGCGTGGGCACAATGGCGGACGAGACCTTGCCGATCAGTGTATCCGGCACGGCCAGAACCACAACATCCGCACCGGCCAGTGCCTGCTCCTGAAGCGTTGTTTCCACGCCGATCTCATTGCGCACCCGCTCCTGTCCTGCGGGGCTGATTTCGACATAGCGCACATTGTGCGTGGAGCGGGACAGGTTCTTACCAATACGGACGCCCATTTTGCCGCCCGCACCAAGAAGCGCGATTTTCATTGTTTCCTCCCTGAAAACGCCAGAAAAACGAAACCTGCATCAGGGGCATGCGCTGGATGCGTCTTGTTGAGAGCACCCGGATGCAGGTTACGCAGAACAAATCAGCCGTGTGAGATGGTTACGGTCTTGATATGGGTGAAGCCATAGAGCGCCTCGAAGCCCTTTTCCCGGCCATGACCGGACTTGCCGACCCCGCCAAACGGCAGTTCGATGCCGCCGCCCGCACCATAATTGTTGATGAAGACCTGACCAACCTCAAGCTTGCGGGCAAGCCGCATCTGGCGTCCGCCATCACGGGTCCACACACCGGCAACAAGGCCATATTCCGTGCCATTGGCAATGCGCAGCGCTTCTGCCTCATCCTCAAAAGGAATAAGAACCTGAACCGGGCCGAAGATCTCTTCCTGTGCCAGCTTGTGGTCTGGTGAGACATCGCGGAACAAGGTGGGCTTCACATAATTGCCAGACTCTGGCGCATCATCGCGAATGATGCCCTCGCCGGCGACAGTCAGTTCGGCCTTGCCAATATCAATATAGCTGCTGACGATGGACTTCTGGCGCTTGGAGACAAGCGGGCCGAGAGCATGGGCGCCAACCGCCGGGCCGGCTTCCAGCTTGCGGTAGATTTCCGCCATGCGCTGCGCGACCTCTTCATAAATACCGCGCTGAACCAGAACGCGAGAGGCGGCTGAACAGGTTTGCCCGGCATTCTGCATGCACGCGCCAACCAGAACCGGCATGGCCATTTCAAGGTCCACATCATCAAACACGATGTGCGGGGACTTGCCACCCAGTTCCAGTGTCACTGGCACCGCATTGGGGGCGGCCGCCGCCTGAATGCGTGCGCCCGTACCCACAGAGCCGGTGAAGGAGATGTGGTTGATGCCGGGGTGAGAAGACAGGGCCGCGCCGACTTCTGCCCCAAGGCCCGTCACCACATTCAGCGCGCCTGCCGGCAGGCCGGCTTCTTCAGCAATGCGAGCAAAGGCGAGGGAGGACAGGGAGGCATCTTCAGCAGGCTTGAGCACACAGGCATTGCCGGCAGCAAGCGCTGCGCCAACACCGCGACCCAGAATCTGCATCGGGTAGTTCCAGGGAATGATGATACCGGCAACCCCGTGCGGCTCGCGCAGGGTGAGCACGGTGAAGCCTTCCTGATAGGGAATGGTGGTCCCCATCAGCTTGTCGGCCGCGCCCGCGTAAAATTCCAGATAGCGCGCCAGCGCGATGGAATCGTTGCGGGACTGGTGCAGGGGCTTGCCCACATCCAGCGCCTCGATCATCGCCAGATCTTCTGCACGCTCCAGCACAAGCTGGGACATTTTTTGCAGAATGCGACCACGCTGGGTGGCGGTCAGCCGTCCCCATTCACCGTTCATGGCCTGTCGTGCAGCCGCAACAGCCCGGCCCACATCCTGCGCAGTCCCCCGGCCAATACTGCCGATGACTTCTCCGGTTGAAGGGTTTTCAACATCAAGACGCTGGTTGCCTTCGGTGGCGCTCCAGCTTCCACCAATGAAGATCTGTGTCGGATCGAACCAGAGAATATCGTTCAGGCTCATTTATCTCTCCCTGAGATGCCCGTTGCTTCTTGCGTCAACGGGTGTTGGTACATATGCGTCAGCCAAGGTGCCTGTAGTAAGGCTCCATTCTTTCGCAGGATGAGGTGATGTGCGCGGCCATGGCGGCGCGTGCGGCATCGCTGTCGCGCTTCTCGATGGCAGACAGAATAGCCAGATGTTCCTTGACGGCCTCACTGGTCACTGTGGAGTGATAGCGCAGACGGAACAGGTTCATATGAGAATACAGGCGCAACAGGGTTTGTGTAATAACAGCATTCCCGGCCAGTTCTGAAATCAGGGCATGGAATTGCCCGTCCAGAATTGCGAATCGACCATAGCCGGATTCGCCATCTGCATCTGCAAGGCGCGACATGTCATTGCAGAGCGCCTGCAATGTCTTGAGGCTTTCATCATTCACATTGCGCGCGGCAAGAGCTGCCGTTTCGGCCTCCAGCAAAAGGCGCGTGGCGTAAACATCGCGAAAATGCGTGCCGGAAGGAAGTGGTGCAACAGAATAGCCGGAATTAAAACGCTTGATGACCAGCCCTTCAGATTCAAGGCGGATCAACGCGGCCCGGACAGGCGTTTGTGAAACGTTGAAATCCCGCGCCAGCGCATCAACAGAAAGGCGCGCATCAGGCGGAAAACGCAGGGCAATCAGGTCCGACACCAGCGCTTCATACACATCATCCTCAAGCGAGTGCCGCTCTGCCCGCAAGGGACGCACGGCGGACACTTCCCCTTGCAGGGGTAGAGATCGAGTCTTTCTCATGTCCGATCCTCGCAGGGTTATATTGGCGGCTTTGTTTGGGCTTGACCAATGTGGGCTAAATCATATATCGAATTAAATATCGTATATGATATACGATGTAAAGGGATTGCAGCCGCATAAAGACGGCAGGCCAAATGGCCTCTCGAAGAGCCCTTAAACGGAGGAAACAATGAGCAATTATTCAATGCGCCATCTTGGGCGCACTCTGGGTGCGGCTGCTGTCAGCCTGGCGCTTCTGGCCTCTCCTGCACTGGCACGCGAGTTGAACATCGCCATGACGCCGCCGGAAGAGTCGCATTACGGTGCAGCGGCCAAGGCTTTCAAGGAGCAGCTGGAAAAGCTCTCGGGTGGCAAGCTCACCGTTTCCATCAAGTCCAATGGTGTATTGGGCGGCGAGCGTGAAATTATTGAAGGCATGCAGATTGGCTCTGTGGACATGGGCATCACGTCCACAGGTCCGGTTGGCGGCTTTGTGCCATCCACTTATGTGCTTGACCTGCCTTTCCTCTTCAAGGATTCGAAAAGCGCCCGCACCATTCTTGATGGTGAGATTGGCCAGCAGCTGCTGAATGATTTTGAGCCGGTTGGCATTGTGGCCCTCGGCTGGGCGGAAAACGGTTTCCGCCATGTCACCAATTCACGCAAGCCTATTGAAAAGCCTGCTGATCTCAGTGGCATGAAGATCCGGACGATGGAAAATGACATCCATCTCAAGTCCTTCAAGGCTGCCGGTTCTGCACCCACCCCCATGAGCTGGAACGAGGTGATCACCGCCCTTCAGCAGGGCACGATTGACGGGCAGGAAACCCCGATGTCGATCTTTCTCGCCAACCGCATCTGGGAAGTGCAGAAATATGCCTCGCTGACCGGGCATGTCTATTCCCCGTCCCTCATCATGATCTCCAAGATCCATTGGGATGCGATGTCGCCGGAAGAGCAGGGCTGGGTGCGTGAGGCCGCCAAGGCTGGCGTTGAGGCCAACCGGGCCTATGTGACCCATGATGACGAGCGTGGCATCGCCATTTTGAAGCAGAATGGCATGCAGGTGAATGATGTTCCCGATCGCGCGGCGTTCGTGGAAATCATGGAGCCTGTTTACAAGGAATATGTCGCGAAGAATGGTGGCGAGATGCTTGATCGCATCCGCGCAGCGCAGGAATGATCAAGTGTCCGGCGTGCCCAGTGCGCGCCGGACCTTTTCCCTTGCCCCATCATTCCAGTTTCCCTGATTTGCCCAAAGGGAGGAGACGCGATGCGCGCCATTTTCGCATCCGCAAGCGAGCGGCTTGTCTCGCTCACGCATAATATCGCAGCATTACTTCTGGCTATCGCAACATTTCTGGTTTTCGTTCAGGTCGTCTCCCGCTTTGGCTTCGGGCATTCCATTGCCTGGACAGAAATCGCCGCGCGCGGTCTGGTGATCTGGATGGTCTTCATGGTGATGGCGGCGGGTTTTCGCTTTTCGGCGATGATTCCGCTGGAGTTCATCCGTGATGTTTCCCCGCCCGCTGTCCGGGTCTGGGTCATGCGCATTGTTCTGCTTCTCACGCTTGTTTTTCTGTTCGTTCTTGCATGGTACGGCACCATGATGGCGATCCGCGTCAACAGCCAGAAGATCGCCATGCTCAATGTGCCCATGAGCTGGTTCTACGCCTCCATTCCTGTTGGCGCTGTACTGGCCGTTCCGGGTGTTCTGCTGGGTCACTTTGCACCGCGTGAGCTTGACCGGGGGCTGCCAGAATGAACATCGCTCTTGTCTCCGCGCTTCTTGTCCTGTTTGCCCTGTCTGTCCCGGTTGGCGTTTCCATTGCGTTGTCCGCAGTCTTCGGCATCAGCATGTTCAGCAATCTGCCATTGCTGGTCGTGCCGCAGAAGATGTTCAACAGTCTGGATCATTTTCCTCTTCTGGCCATCCCGCTGTTTATTCTTGCGGGAAATATCATGACGCATGGCGGTGTTTCGCGCCGTCTTGTTGATTTTGCCAAGGGGCTTGTGGGCGGCATGCAGGGCGGGCTTGCCAGCTCCTGCGTCATCACCTGCATGATTTTCTCCGCCATTTCCGGTTCATCGGTGGCGACAACCTTTGCTGTAGGCGCCATTCTCATTCCGGCCATGGTGAAGCACGGTTATCCCGTGCCGATGGCCGCGACCGTGCAGGCCTCCTCGGCAGAGCTGGGCGTGATCTTCCCGCCCTCCATTCCGATGATCCTGTATGCCGTGGCGACGGAAACCTCTGTTTCCCAGCTCTTCATTGCCGGTATCGGGCCAGGTTTCGTGGTGTCGATCGCCCTGCTCATCATGGTGCAGGTGTGGTGCCGCTGGAAGGGCTATGGCCTCAATGACGGGACTGAAAGAGCCCCTGTGCTGAAGGCCGCATTGAGCGCTTTCTGGGCCCTGCTTCTGCCTGTTATCATTATTGGCGGCATTTATGGCGGCATCTTCACGCCGACAGAAGCTGCTGCGGTTTCGGTGATCTATGCTCTGGTTGTCGGCATGTTCATCTATAAAGAGCTGCGTCTTCGTGATCTTCCAGCCATCTTCCGTGTATCTGTCATTTCGACAGGTGCGGTGATGCTGATTATTGCGGCAGCGGGCCTGTTCTCCTTCATCGTCAGCCTGTCGGGTCTGCCGCGCCTGATCGGAGACTGGGCACAGGGCAGCTTTGAAAGCGCGATCACCTTCCTGCTGTTCGCAAACGTCCTGCTGCTGGTCATTGGCATGTTTGTGGAGACATCGGCAGCCATTCTGGTTCTTGCACCTATCCTTGCACCTGTTGCCATCGCCTATGGGGTAGACCCGGTGCATTTCGGCATCATCATGATCGTGAACCTTGCCATGGGCATGATCACGCCGCCACTTGGGGTGAACTTGTTCGCCGCAGCATCGGTGGCGCGCATTCCTGTACAGGCGCTGTTCAAACCTCTGGTCTTCCCGGTGGTGACGATGATCATGGCGCTGATGCTGATTACCTATGTGCCATCCATTTCACTTTGGCTGCGTGATCTGTCGATGCCGAACTAGTCCTTGCGCCCCGGCGCGTGCGTCGGGGCTGCCCACATATTGCAGGACAAGATAATGATGACAGTTGAAACAATGACAACGACCGCATTGCGGGCGTTGGAGCGGGCGGGTGTGCCCGCAGACCATGCCCGAACCCAGCTTTCCCTGCTTCTGGATGCAGAACTTTCCGGTGTCGCCTCCCACGGCCTGTTACGCCTGCCGCGCGTGATTGAGCGGATTGCCAACGGAGTCACCAATCCGCGCACCAGCGGCAAGGGGGAATGGCGCGGCCAATCCTTCCTGCAGGTGGATGGCGAGCAGGGGCTGGGGCCTGTGGTGGCGCTTGCAGCCCTTGAGCAGATCAGCACGCGGGCACGGGAAACCGGCCTTGCAGTTGCCGCCATTCGCAATTGCGATCATCTGGGCATGCTGGCCTGGTATGCGGAGAAAATCGCCGCCCGTGGTCAGGTCCTGCTTGCCTTCACGGTAAGCGAGGCTCTGGTGCACCCCCTGGGGTGGGCGCCATGCCATGCTGGGCACAAACCCCATCGCCATTGGCGTGCCCGCCAGCCCGGAACCGTTTGTGTTCGACATGGCGACCAGTCTGGTCTCCATGGGGCGCGTGCATGATTATGCCAATCGCAACCAGCCGATCCCGGAAGGGTGGGCGCTGGATGCCGATGGCAACCCCACCACAGATGCGCATGCCGCCAAGGCCGGGGCCATTGCGCCCTTTGGCGGGGCCAAGGGATATGCGCTTGCCCTTGCTTTTGAAGTGCTGGTTACAAGCCTGACGGGCGCTGCCATTGGCCGCGATGTCACCGGCACGCTGGACAACAACACCCCCTGCAACAAGGGCGACCTGTTCATTGTGCTGGAGCCGATGAACGGAATGGCCGAGACCGTTTCCCGCTTTCTGGACGCGTTGCGTGAGAGTGCGCCGGCTGATCCATCCCAGCCCGTGCGTATTCCCGGAGAACGCGCCCGCGCCAGCCGCGCCACTCGCGCGGCTGGCAGCCTCAACCTGCCTGCCGATGTGCTCCAGCGCATCCGGCAACTGGCCGGTGAGGAGACCTCATCAGATACGAAGGAGACCTCCCATGCGCACTGATTATGGCATTACACGTGCACCGGCGCGGTTGATCTTCGGGCCGGGCCAGCGCCGTGCTCTGGGCCGGGCCACCGCGACACTCGGCAAAAGCGCACTGATCTGCACCGACAAGCGCTTTGCAGGGCTTGAGGTGATGGCGCAGATTCTTGAGGATTTGCAGGCCCATGGCGTGGAAACGCGTGTGTTTGATGCAACCGAGGCGGAACTGCCCGTGGAGGGTGTGTATGCCTGCGTGGAGCAATATCGCGCGTTTGATCCTGAAGTCGTGATTGGCCTTGGCGGCGGCTCCTGTCTGGATCTGGCCAAGCTTGTCAGCCTGTCCCTGAGTTATCCCGGCCCGCTCTCGCAATATTATGGAGAGTTCAAGGTGCCGGGGCCTATCCGCCCGCTGATTGCGGTGCCGACAACTTCAGGCACAGGTTCGGAAGTCACGCCCGTTGCTGTGCTGGCAGACCCGGAGCGGGTGATGAAGGTGGGCATTTCCAGCCCGGAACTCATCCCCCATACCGCGATCTGCGATTCTGAACTGACGCTGACCTGTCCTGCGGGGCTGACCGCCATTTCCGGGGCCGATGCACTGGCGCATGCCGTTGAATGCTTCGCCGCTGTCACCCGCAAGGCAGACCCGGAAATGGCCATGAGCCGGGTTTTCGTGGGCAAGAACACCCTGAGCGACCATTATGCGCTGAGTGCCATCAAGCTCATCTTTGCTCATCTGGAGCAATCCGTGCAGCATGGGGAGGATCTGGCGGCGCGCAATGGTGTGATGCTGGCATCCACTTATGCAGGTCTGGCCTTTGGCAGTGGCGGCACATCCGCGGCCCATGCTATCCAGTATCCCATTGGGGCGGATACCCATACGGCGCATGGTTTGGGGGTGGGCATCCTGCTGCCCTACACGATGGATTTCAACCGCTCCGCCGCACTGGCGGAATATGCTGAAATCGGCCGTGCCATTGGTGCCGCAGGTGCTGAAACCAGTGATGAAGAGGCATCTTGCGCTGCTATTGCCGCGATCCGCGTATTGTTTGCCCGCATTGGCATTCCAGTCAGCCTGCGCGCCATTGGTGTGAAGGATGAGATGCTGGAAAACGCATCCGAACTCTCGATGAACGCCGCCCGCCTGATTGAAAACAACCCGCGCGCGCTGACCCCCGCTGCAATCCGCGAGATTCTGAACGCTGCCATGCAGGCGGAATGAAGAACGCGAGAAAGGAACAACAGATGAATGTCCCCTTTAGTGACAAAACGGATCTTTTCATTGGTGGAAAGTGGGCGAAGGCGAGCCGTGACAACCGGATTGCCGTTCTCAACCCCTCGGATGGCTCAACCCTGAACCATGTGGCGGATGCCTCTTCTGAAGATGCGCTTGCCGCTGTGGATGCAGCCTCTGCCGCCGCAAAGG
Organism: Xanthobacter sp.; assembly: GCA_034676585.1. GTDB lineage: Bacteria > Pseudomonadota > Alphaproteobacteria > Rhizobiales > Xanthobacteraceae > Xanthobacter. The sequence continues at coordinate 11,962 of JAUCBY010000003.1, forward strand.
GCTGGGCCGCAACCCCGGCCCGCCAGCGCGGTGAGATTCTGCGCAAATGCTTTGAGCTGATGGTGCGTGACGGCGAGGCGCTGGCACGGCTGATTTCGCTGGAAAATGGCAAGGCGCTGCGCGATGCACGCGGTGAGGTTGCCTATGCGGCAGAGTTCTTCCGCTGGTTCGCGGAAGAGGCTGTGCGCATCAATGGTGATCTGGCAATTGCGCCATCCGGGGCCAACCGCATTCTGGTGCAGTATCAGCCTATCGGCGTTTCCCTGCTGATTACGCCATGGAACTTCCCGGCGGCGATGGCCACGCGCAAGATTGCACCGGCACTGGCTGCCGGCTGCACCTGCGTGCTGAAGCCGGCAACAGAGACACCGCTGACAGCCTATGCGGTTGCCGCCATTCTGGCCGAGGCCGGGGTGCCGGATGGGGTGGTGAATGTGCTCACCTCCTCCACCACCTCCAAGGTGGTGAATGCCATGCTGGAAGATCCGCGCGTGCGCAAGCTCTCCTTCACCGGCAGCACGGAAGTGGGGCGCATTCTGCTGCGCAAGGCGGCGGATCAGGTCATCAACTGCTCGATGGAACTAGGTGGAAATGCCCCCTTCATCGTGTTTGATGATGCCGATCTCGACAAGGCGATTGAAGGCGCCATGGTTGCCAAGATGCGCAATGGCGGCGAGGCCTGCACGGCGGCCAACCGTCTTTATGTCCAGCGCGGTGTGGCGCAGGACTTTGCACAGCGTCTGGCCGCGCGCATGGGTGCCATGAAGGTGGGTGCAGGCGCTGAAGAGGGCACGGAATGCGGGCCGCTGGTGAATGCCGAGGCGGTCAACAAGGTGGCTGAACTGGTGGAGGATGCGGTGCAGCGCGGCGCGAAGGTGCTGTGTGGCGGCAAGCGCGGTGATGGCCCCGGCCATTTCTACCCGCCCACCGTTCTGGCTGATGTCCCCGCAGATGCGCAGATGGCGCATGAGGAAATCTTCGGCCCTGTCGCGCCCCTTTATGTGTTCGACACGGAGGAAGAGGCCATTACCCGCGCCAATGACACGGAGTATGGCCTTGTCGCCTATGTCTTCACCGGTGATCTGGCGCGCGGATTGCGGGTTTCCGAAAAGCTGGAAGCCGGCATGCTGGCGCTGAACCGTGGCCTTGTTTCAGACCCGGCAGCCCCCTTTGGCGGCGTGAAGCAGAGCGGCCTTGGGCGTGAGGGTGCCCACCACGGCATTCTGGAATTCATGGAAGCCAAATACATCGCCACCGACTGGTAATCACAGCTCATCTGCAAAGGAATGGCATTATGGCCAAGTATCAGATTGCGACCATCGAGGGTGATGGTATCGGCCCGGAAGTCACCCAAGCCACAATCCGCGTCTTGAACGAGGCATGCGGCAGTGATCTTCTTGATTTCGTGATGCTCAATGGCGGGGCCGGGCACTACCAGAAGAGTGGTGAGGTGCTGCCGGAAGAGACCTTCGCCGCCTGCCGCGATATGGATGCCGTGCTGCATGGTGCGGCCGGCCTTCCCGGCGTGGTGTATCCGGATGGCACGGAGGTGGGCAATGACCTGCATCTGCGCCTGCGCTTCCGGCTGGACCTCTATGCCAATGTGCGCCCGGTAAAACTTCTGCCCGGCGTGCTCTCTCCCCTGAGGGCGTTTGAGGGTGGCGGCATTGATTATGTCATTATCCGCGAAAACACCGAGGGCCTGTATGCCAGCCGTGGTGCAGGCGTGCTGCTGCGCGACGAGTTTGCATCCGACAGCCTTGTGATTACGCGCAAAGGCACGGAACGGGTTGCCCGTTTCGCCTTTGAGCTGGCCCGCAAGCGCAATGGTGCCCCGCGTGACGGCAAGTCCCGCGTCACCGTATGTGACAAGGCCAACATCCTGCGCAGCTATGCCTTTTTCCGCGCGGTTTGCGATGATGTGCATGGTGCCTATCAGGATGTTGAAATTGACTACGCCTATGCCGATGCCATCACCGTACACATGGTGAAGCGTCCGGATTTCTATGATGTGATCGTGGCCGAGAACATGTTCGGCGACATCATCTCTGATCTGGGTGCGGCGACGGTTGGCGGCATGGGCATTTCACCTTCGGGCGAAATTGGCGACAAGCATGCGCTGTTCCAGGGCGCGCATGGTTCTGCTCCCGATATTGCCGGCCGTAATATCGCAAGCCCGGTCGCCACCATCCTTTCAGCCGTGATGATGCTGCGCTGGCTGGGTGATACCCGCAATGACGCAACACTAACGCAGGCCGGGGACCGGATTGAACGCGCCGTGGGTCAGGTTCTGTCTGCCGGTGAAACCGTACCGCATGACCTGGGTGGTTCCGCAAGCTGCACGGATGTTGCTGAAGCCGTGTGCAAGGCGCTGGGCTGAATCTGGCTGAACCCATTGGGAGGAAACAATGTCCAAACCAAAAGTCGGAATGGTGGGTGTCGGCCTCATGGGCCATGGTATCGCCCGCAACATCGCCGCAAAAGGCTGGCCGCTGGCTTATCTGGATCATCCCGGCAACCAGCCTTGCGATGATCTCAAGGCACTTGGCGCGACAAGCCACACGGACAGCAAGACGCTGGCGCGCGAAAGCGATGTCATCATTTTGTGCGTGAGCGGCACGCCGCAGGTAGAGGCCGTATTGCTGGGAGAGAATGGTCTTCTCTCCGCCATTCGCCCCGGCACGGTTATTATTGATTGCTCAACAGCCATTCCAAGTTCAACGGAATCCATTTTCGTTGCCACGCAGGAAGCAGGCGGGCGTTTTCTGGACTCCCCCATGACCCGGACCCCGCTGGAGGCCGAGCAGGGGCGTTTGAACCTGCTGGTGGGTGGTGAGCAGGCGCTGTTTGAGGAAATGAAACCTCTGCTTGAGGCATTTTCCGAGAATATCTTCTATGCGGGCAAGGCAGGTTCTGGCCACAAGCTGAAACTGCTGCACAATTTTGTGTCGCTCGGCTTCGTCACCCTCATGGGTGAGGCGGCGGCCTGCGCAAAACAGGGCGGCATTTCGCCAGAGGTCTTTGTTGATGTTCTCAGCAAGGGTGGCGGCTATGGTGCAGCGCTGGACCGGGTTGGGCCATATGTGCTGGAAGGCGATGGCTCCCGCATGAAGTTCGCTGTAGCCAATGCGCACAAGGACCTGTCCTATTATGTGCAGATGGCGCGCGATGTGAAAGCGCAGAACAACACCGCAAGCGGCGTGCTTGGCGCACTGCGCGGGCTTGTTGATGCGGGCTATGGCGAGACCTTCCTTTCTGAAACCGCCGGCAATTTTCCCCGTATTGATCCGCAGTAATCAACCATGAATCAGGGGCAAGAAAGGCTTTCTTATCTTGCCCCTGATAGCTTTAAACCGAAAGGAAGCACCCTTCCGGTTCAAAACATCGTGTTTGTATTTTCAGATGTTCCCGGAACACTCTGGATAATATCCCAGTGCTCAACAATCTTTCCGTCTTGTACGCGAAAGATATCAATCACGGCCTGCCCCCGATCATCTGCTGCACCATTTGTGGCATGAACATGCAGCCAGACCAGATCTCCTGAGACAGCGCTGCGTATAATCCGGGCACGCGACTGTGGGTTGGCTTTGAAGAAGCCGGTGAAGTAATTCACGAATGGCGCCTTGCCGTCCGGCACTTCAGGATTGTGCTGAATATAGTTTTCAGCAACATTTTGGGCCGCATCAACGGTTTCATGCCGGTTAAAGAAGCCCTCATAGAAATCAAGAACCAGCTGCAGATTGGCCTCTTCCTGCGCCATGTCACGTGTTATTGCCGGGGCCGGGGCAGACTGGGCGAGGACTGGTGCGGCAACAAGCAGAAGGCTCCCTGCCAGAAACAGTGTTCTGGCAGGTGAAACGAGCATACGGAACATGGATATGGCTCCGGTGCGGCTTCAGTAGCCGACAGTGAAACGCTGGCAGATATGGGCCGGCTTCTCCAGTTCATCAACAAGAGCAATGGCATAGTCTTCAAACGAGATGCTGGAACCCTTTTCATGGGTTAACAGCGTGTCCTTGCCAAGGCGGAAGGTGCCTGTGCGCGTACCGGGAACAAACAGCGCGGAGGGGGACAGAAAGGTCCAGTCAAGATCCGCGATGCCCTTGAGCTTGTCGAGAAATAGCGCGCCTCTGGAAGCCTCTTCCCGGTAGGCTTCGGGGAAATCCGGCTGGTCGATCAGGCGCTGGCCGGGCGCAACCTCAAGGCTGCCTGCACCGCCAACAACGAGATAACGCTTCACCCCGGCTTCACGCACGGCCGAGATCAGAAGATCAGGGTCGCTGGCTGTGAAATGGACTGCGCTGATCACCGCATCATGACCCTTGAGCAAGGCGACAAGACCATCCTTGTCAAACACATCGCCCTTGTGCGCGGTGACATGGGGCAAGCTGGCGATTTTTGAAGTGTTGCGTGCAATACCGGTCACCGTATGGCCACGGTCCGACAGTTCCTTCAGGATGCGAGAGCCGGCATTTCCCGAAGCGCCAATAAGAGCAACTTTTGCCATTGTGATCATTCCTCAATATGGCCGAAGCAGAAAATGGATTTCGGCCTGTTATGTCTTTCTGTTTCGTGTCTGGATTCAGGACAAACTGTTTAGAATACAGATCGTGGCCATGCGATATACACCCAAGCCGGGAATTACGGGGTGCTCACGTTTCGCCTCCGGTTGCCATTGAGAGATGCACCCAGCTGCACGGCGGATCAAAGAAACAGGTGATCTGCATGGCCTCTCCTCCTGACGACTGGTCGAACTATAGGCCTCTCAGATTGTTTGATAAATGACGATAGAAATGACAATCTGTATGCCTATGGAATACAATATCAGCGTGGCCCGGCATGGATGCGATCAATCTCAACCGACTGACCTATTTCGTTGCAGTGGTGGATGCCGGCTCCTTCACCCATGCTGCGGAACGTCTCGGCATCACCAAGGCTGTGGTCAGCCAGCAGGTGGCACGGCTTGAAGAAGAGTTGCAGACAACCCTGCTGATGCGCACCACGCGCCGGGTGGAACCCACCGAGGCGGGGCGGCTATTGCATGCGCGCAGTGTGATGATCCTGCGGGAGGCAGAGCAGGCATTCAGTGAGGTTACCCGCTCCAATACCGAGCCGCGTGGCCAGTTGCGCATTGCAGCACCCAATGATTATGGGGCCTTCACACTCGCGCCTTTGGCGGCAACATTAACGAGACGCTATCCCGCCTGCCATGTTGAACTTGTTTTGTCAGACATGCGGATGGATCTTCTGGAACATCAGATTGATCTGTCCGTGCGCGTGGGCTGGCTGGATGATTCAAGCCTGCATGCCCGGCGGATCGGTACGTTCAACCAGTTTCTGGTGGCGACGCCAGAATGGGCGGCGGAACGCTCCATTACCGGGCCGGATAATCTGGCCAATGCACCCTTCATCGCGAACGGAGCCTTGAAGGAACCGCTTGTGCTGAACCTGACCCGAGGTGATTTTGAACACCGCACGGTGCGCATGAATGCCACTCTTTCCGCCAATACAACACCTGCCATACTGGCGGCGACGCTTGCGAGCGGAGGCTTGTCCATCCTGCCGGACTTTCTGGTTACAGAGCCCATGCAGAAAGGGCAGCTTGTCCGCATTCTGCCAGACTGGAGCCTGCCATCAGGAGGTGTACATGTGGTCTATCCCACATCGCGGCATCGCCCTGCCAAGGTCACAGCTTTTGTCGGCCTGCTCATTGAGAGCCTACGGCAAGCCTCAAACTCCGGCAGACACGAGCCATAAACCTTCATGCATGACGTTTGAGCCCTACCCCTATCGTCGAAAAGCAGCACATGCTCCACATTTATGCGCCCAGTCGCCAAGCATTCTCAATGAGAAGCCCAGCCGGAGAGCGCCTGTGTTCTAAAATCAAGCATCGCCACACACTACGACAAGACAGACCTTTCCTTTGAGTTATTTTGTCAATACCGCCTAAACTCATGTGTATCAGGAGATGAGATACAGATGCCATGATGGGCTGCCCGTTGTATTGCATATGAACAGCCCCGGGCTTCATGAATGCTCCCCGGCTCATATATCCTGCTGCCGTTTGAACTGCACGGGTGAGCCTATCCCATACTCCCTTCTGCTCCATATCATGCGTGCATCGGTTCATTCATTCGCCGCTCTTGTGATGAGCAGGGCGGCGCATGCCGGGGCACAGGGCTTCCCATTGCGTTGAAATGCCCAGCCCGTTTGCGGCGTTGCTGGTATCAAGAATTTCCCCGCGGCCAACATGACGCCACCGGGTGCGCCCCTTGCCATCTCCACCCAGCCAGATACCGGCATAAATATAGTTTTCGCCATCAACAGCCGTGATGGTCCCGACCACACAATCCGCCCGGGCCATAAATTCCTGCCCCCCAAATTCAGCCTGCACTTCGGATGCACATGTTGCGGGGTCAGAATCCGGACGCCATTGCTCGCACCACGCCTCTGCATCCTTTCGGGTCAGTCTTGCCTTGGCGAGAGCAGAAGCGGTTCCCAAGCCGCTCTTTTCATAAATACGCATCGCCGGTTCCTTGGCATGAACGGGCAGATAGTCTGGCGGCTCATCCCATGTTGTGGGTGGCCCATACCCGGCATGGAGCGCATCTCCGCTGGTGATTTTCTCGTCAACCCCCTCTTCCGATTGCAGCATCATCAGGTCCAGATGACCCACCCGCATCGGCGCATCCACACCGCAGCGGAAAACAGCGGCATTGTCCGCCGCATCCAACGCCCTCTGTCGCGCATCTGGAAGGCTCCGGTCGATATAGGCGATGCGACAGCTTTCGAGATCATCCACCCGGGTGACGACCGTGATCCCGACTTGTGTGGGATATTCACTCTGGAACTCCTGATCAAAGATGGCCGCAAATGGTTTTCCATCCCGCAAGCGCCATTCGATGCGCCCCCCATTCAAAAGCCCATTGAAGTTGGCAATGGGTGGCTGGAAATGATCTTTCCCCTTCGCGCTCTGGATGGTCACATTCTCGCGCAGATCATAGTGGTCATAATCGATCCGCTTCCCCATGGGGCCGGTGCAGGTCCATTGGGCAAAATCAATGTTCTGGCCGTCATCGGGGCCGCTGAGATCCTTGCAATGCTTTCCGCTGCCTTCCGTAAAGACACTGGTAATGCTGCGCCCCTGCCCATCCACATGTTCTCCCAGTGACCGGAAGACCAGACGGGAATTGGCGCTTGACGGGTTGGTGCCCACCACCTTGCATCCCTTCCAGCGTGGTGCGGCACCGTTCAGCTCAAACATGTGCTGCTCCGGCTGAAAGCTGCCGGTGACAGTGTAGGGTGCCGGGTCACAGCCTTTCTTGAAGACATGCGCCTTGCCTGTCAGCATGCCGTCCTTCAGCGTGCCCCGGAACAGGACCGTGCCCGGGGCGATCGTCTTGCTGATGGAGGGTTTGGGTTCCTCATAGGTGATGGTGCCTGCGGCCCTGTCCAGCCGCATGATGGAGCCATTGTGATCCCAACGGATGATGTTCGGGGGTGCGGAAGCTTGATGTGCCGGTTGTATATCAGGCCCACCCCCTTCTGCATGAACGGCAGCCGGGACGGCGCACAAGGCAAGAAACACTAAGGATGTTCTGGCCCCTGCCCTTGCAACCCTGCGCATGATCATCTCCTGCCTCGCCTGTCGGGATGCATGATGGCACAACCCAGAATATAGGTTCCGACCCGCAAGGTCAGGTCAAGCCATACAAAAGCCCACACTCCGGAAGGTGCCTGCATCCGGGCCGGTTCAGCTGGGCTTGAAAAGCCTTATTCCCGCAAGGTCCGGGGAGAGAAGCCATATTTCTTGCGGAAGGCAACCGAGAGATGCGCGGGGCTATATCCGACATGATAGGCAATGGAGGATACGCTCATCTCGCCCTCCAGCAGCAGGCGGTGGGCCTCCTCCAGCCGCAGGGCCTGCACATAGGCATAAACGCTTTCGCCAAAGGCCCGCTGGAAGCCGGCCTGAAGCTTGCGTGAATTCAGCCCCACCAGCAGCCCCAGCTCTGCAAGACCCGGCGCGTTTTGCAGTCGCTGAACCAGAATATCGCGCGCCAGATGAACCTTTTCCATATCGCTGGTGGACAGGCGCGGTTCAGCCAAAACGGGCACAGTCTCAAATGCGCTCACCACATGGGCCGCAATTTCCAGCGCCTTGCCCGAGAGATAGAGCGTGCGCGCGGCTCCGGTCATGGAGCAGGTCGCGATCTGGGCACACAAAACCCGCACGGGCCGCGTGATGGCCGCAACCGACAGATGTGGCGTGGAGGTATTCTCCAGCCCGAACACCTGACGTAACTGATCGAAATCCGCGCTCAGGCGCTGTTCCACGGCCGGTGCGGAAAGCGCCACTTTTGTGAAGGGCAGCAGGCCGCCGGAACGGAAAGACTGGATGGCTTCATTCTCGCCCTTGTTCCAGATGGCACAGATGCAGGGACCGGTGATGCGGTCAAACGGGCGGTTCGGCAGCTTGCAGATCAGCTCACCTTTCTCCACCACCACAAACTTGAGGCCATTGGTGAGAGGCTCGGTCTGCCATGCATCGCTTGTCACCGCCATGGTGCCGCTGGCCAGTGCCACGGTGCCATCATAGAAGGCCTCGCCTTCATGTGCGCCCAGGGCCGGGGGCGGGCCCGACATCTCTGCTGCTCTCATCATTATGTGCTGCTTCTATCCCTGGCGCGTCTGCTGGCGCGCCCTGTGCCTTGCCATGGCACAGCCAGAACCTGTTCCTCATGCTAATTGCGCCGCACAGGGTTCGCAATATGCGGAGAAAGATTAGAGCTGGTCTAATTATCTGACTTGATTTGAGAATTTCGCATGACGAGGATCGAAAGAAAGAGTTGCTTACGCTAAAGCCGATGTCATTGAGCATCCGGGACCGGCTGTGTCATCGAGAGACTGATTGTCATTCTCAGTTTCAATGAGGCCATTTCACATGCCTGTCATGTTGCCTGCTTGCCGCCACAGCCCTCAAGTCCGTTCCGTTCTGGCATGCGCTGTCAGTCTGCCTGCGCTGATGCTGGCCTGTGGGGTGGGAATGGGCCTTGGGCTGATTGCGATGGCGGACAAGGCACATGCGCAAGCTGCCTCCTCGCAAGGCACCACCCAGCAGACAACACCGGCCAATGCCTCCAGCCGCAGGGCCGCGCAACGTGCGGCGGCGGCCCAGTCGCAGGAAGAGGCGACGGGTGAGGCCATCTCCCTCGCCCCCGTGACGGTTTTTGGCGAACGCGGCACCGGCCCCGTGAATGGCTATGTGGCCAACTACAGCACCACGGCCAGCATGACAGGCCAGCCGATTGCGGAAATCCCCCAGTCCGTCAGTGTGGTCGGACGTGAGGAGATGACCCAGCGCAATGTACAGACCACGACGCAGGCAGTGCAGTACACACCCGGCATCTTTGCCTCAAATGGCACGGCATCCCAGCGGTTCGACTATTTCAGCATCCGCGGGTTTGATGCCACGCTGAATGGCGCATTGCTGGATGGGCTGCGCTCAACCACGGCGCAGTCCTATGTGCGCTTCCAGCCCTATGGCATGGAGCGCACCGAGATCTTGCGCGGGCCTTCCGGCTTCATGTATGGCGCAGGTTCGCCCGGCGGTGTGGTGAACATGATCTCCAAGCGCCCCACCGAGGAGGTGCAGCGTGAGGTCGCCGTCCAGTATGGCAGTTTTGACCGCTGGCAGGGCCAGTTCGACTTCTCCGGCCCGGTGAAGGAGGACAAGAGCCTGCTGTTCCGGCTGGTGGGTGTTGGGCGTCAGTCCGATACCCAGATGAAACATGTACCGGACAATACCGGCTATCTGGCCCCCTCCTTCACCTGGGCCCCCAATGACAATACGAGCCTGACCGTGCTGGCTTCCATCAGCCGCGACGAGTTCGGCCCGCCGCGTCCGTTCGTGCCAATCAAGGGCACCTTGCTGCCCAATCCGAACGGCCCCTTGCGCTGGAACACCTATCTGGATGGTGCCGGTCTCGACAATTATGTCGAGCAGGCCAATATCGCCTATATTTTTGACCATCGTTTCAATGACATATGGTCAGTCCAGTCCTCCAGCCGCTTTGCCCACACCAACCTGTTCACGCAGACGCTTTCGGGCATGGGCCTTGCCCCGGACATGAAGACGCTGAACCGCACCGCCTACCAGTTCGAGATTGAAGGCAATATCTTCTCCACCAACAACATGGCGAAGGCAGAGTGGAGCACTGGCCCACTGGAAGGTACCAGCGTATTTGGTGTTTCATATCGCCACGGAACAGAGAATTATTACCTGAACTACGGGCGTGCGGAATCCGTCAATATCTATTTCCCCACCTATAACGCCCCCTTTGCGGCCCCAACACCCTTCACCAAGACCTACCAGACCGCCGAGGAAACCGGAATTTTCACTGCCAATACCATCACGGTGGCCAAGCGTGTGGTGGTGGATCTTTCCGCCCGGCAGGACTGGGTGAGGGTGGATACCGACAACCGGCTGAAGAACACCTCCACCCGCCAGAATGATGATGACTTCACCTATCGCGCGGGCCTGACCCTGCTGACCGATTTCGGGGCCGCGCCCTATGCCAGCTATGCGACATCCTTCGCTCCGGTTCTGGGTACGGATTTCTATGGTGAACCCTACAAGCCCACCACTGGCAAGCAGTGGGAAGTGGGCCTGAAATACAAGCCCGCCAGTTTCGATGGCCTGTTCACCATTGCCTGGTACAATCTGGAGCAGGACAATGTGCGCACGCAGGACCCGAACAACCCGCTGAACAGCGTGCAGACCGGGCAGGTCACATCACGCGGGCTGGAGCTTTCGGCGGTGGCCAATGTCACCACCAGTTTCAACCTGCGTGCCAGCTACACCTATATGGACCTGTCCACCACGAAGACCACCGTGCAGGGAGCGTTGGGCAAGGTGCCCACCGGCATGCCGGAGCATATGGCCTCCGGCTGGGCGGATTACCGGGTCATAAGCGGCCCCTTCACCGGCTGGGGGCTTGGTGCGGGTGTGCGTTATGTGGGCGAAACCTTCGCCGATACATCCAACACCATCACCGTGCCCGCCTTCACGCTGGTAGATGCCGCCATTCGCTATGAATTCGGGCAGCTTCGGCCGGAACTTGAGGGGCTGAAGCTCTCGGTGAACGCCACCAACCTGTTCAACAAGCAATACTACTCCACCTGTTCGGCCAGCAGCTGCAATTACGGCTTTGATCGCTCGGTCATCGCCACGCTCAGCTATCGCTGGTGAGCGAGGGAAAGCTCATGCCAATGATCCAGAACGCTGCCCCTGCCGCAGAGAGTTTCACTGCTGGGCCTCACCCGGTTGCACCATCGGCCATTTTCTCCGGCACGCCTTGCAGCAGGTTCCGTGAGCTGGCATCGCTGCCAGTTCGTGTGCTGATGCTCGCCACGCTGGTCTTGCCCTTGTGGAGTGGTGTGGTGAGGGCGGAACCGGCTTCCGCTCCGGCCCCGGCCGGGCAGGTCCAGCCCGCGCGGGGGCAGGCAGAACATGCTCCATCCGCACAGAACCCGGCGGTTCCGGCTCCGGCACCTCAGGCCACCACCCTGCCGCCTGTATCCGGGCCTGTCACCGTCACGGACATGATGGGCCGCACCGTCACCCTGCCGGCCCCGGCAAAGAAAATCGTGCTCTCCGAGAGCCGCCATATCTTCACCCTCGGTCTGCTGGACAGGCAGCCACTGCACTGGATCGCCGCATGGGGCGATGATCTCCAGCGCTATTCCCCGGCCACCTATGAGTCCCTGCGCACGCGCTTTCCGCAGGCAGATGCACTTCCGGTGGTGGGGCGCACCACGGGCGGCTCCTTCTCCATGGAGGCGGTGATTGCGGCAAAGCCGGAGCTGGTCATCTTCACCATGTATGGTCCGCCCCCGCCCGGTCTGGACAAGCTGGACGCTGCCGGCATTCCCTATGTGTTTGTCGATTTCTTCCAGAAGCCTTTGCTCAAGACCGTACCTTCCATGCGCATGCTGGGCCAGCTTCTGGGGCGCGAGAAGGAGGCGGAGGAGTTCATCGCCTTTTATGAGCAGCATATGGGTGATGTCGCCGCGCGGGTGGCCAAGGCGGGCACACGGCCGCGAGTGCTGTTTCACCTCAACCCCAATGGCAAGGACTGCTGCTTCTCATCCGGCCCCGGAAACATGAGCGATTTCATCACGGCTGCCGGGGGCAGGAATATCAGTGAGGACAAGATTCCCGGTGCAGCTGGCAAGCTGAGCCTTGAATATGTGCTGGCCGAGGACCCTGACTATTATCTGGCTGGGGGCGGCTCCACGGTTGCGCCCACCGGCTTGCGCATCGGGCCGGGCGTGACGCCGGAACTGGCACAAGAGACCTTTGCAGGCGTGTTGCAGACCCCCGGCATTGCCAGCCTGCGCGCAGTGAAGGGTGGGCAGGCTGGCGGCATCTGGCTGTTCTATTTTGATAATCCGCTCTTCTTCATGGGTGTGGAGGCACTGGCCAAGATGTTCCACCCGGAAGCCTTTGCCGATGTGGACCCGGACAAGACCGCTGAAGAGATGAATGCGCGCTTTCTCGCCTTTCCGCTGGAAGGCACCTTCCGCGTGACGGCACAGGCACCGGGGAAATGAGCCTCCCCGGTGCCTCGGGAGCGAGCGGAACAGGTGCGCCTCACGCCCATGCCCGTATCGTCTCCGCCCACGGCAAGGCCCGCCTGTGGCGCATCTGCGCGCTGGCGGGCCTTGTTGCCCTGCTTGTCTTCGGGATGCTGCTGGACCTGCTGACCGGCCCGGCCGGGCTTTCGCTTGCCCAGATCCGCGATGGCCTGATGGGGGAAGGCGATGTCTCGCTCTCCATCATCATGTGGCAGGTCCGCCTGCCCACCGCCGCGCTCGCCGTGCTGATTGGTGCGAGCCTGAGCCTTGCGGGAGCGGAGATGCAGACCATTCTGCATAATCCGCTCGCCAGCCCGTTCACGCTGGGGGTGTCATCGGCGGCATCATTCGGAGCCGCACTTGCTATTGTGGTGGGGGTGAGCCTGCCCTTCGTGCCGGCGCAGATGGCGGTGCCGGCCAATGCCTTCATCTTCGCATTTGGTGCGGTGCTGCTCATCCAGTTTGTGGCGGCGATGCAGGGGGGCGGGGCTGGCGGGGCAACCACGCTGGTGCTGTTCGGTATTGCGCTGGTCTTCGGGTTCAATGCTCTGGTGGCGGTGCTCCAGTTTGTTGCACCAGCGGATTCCCTCCAGCATCTGGTGTTCTGGACCATGGGCAGCCTTGGCAGTGCGGATGGCACATCCGTGCTGGGCATGGCGCTGGTGCTGGTGCTGGTGGTGCCTTTTTCCCTGCGTGCGGCGCATTTTCTCACCTTGCTGTCACTGGGTGAGGAACGGGCGCGCAGCCTTGGCGTGAATATCGCCGTGCTGCGCTTTGGCTGCCTGCTGCGGGCAAGCCTTCTGGCGGCTGTTGCGGTGGCTTTTGCCGGTACCATCGGCTTTGTGGGGCTGGTGGGGCCGCATATGGCCCGCCTGCTGGTGGGGGAGGATCACCGCTTTTTCCTGCCTGCGGCGCTGCTCTCGGGTGCGGTACTGCTCTCCTTCTCCAATATCGCGGCCAAGCTGGTGCTGCCCGGCGTGGTGCTCCCCATCGGCATTGTGACCTCACTGGTGGGCCTGCCCTGCTTTCTGGCCCTGCTGCTGTGGGGGAGGACGCAGAGATGAGCGCCCACAAACCGGCTGAAACCATGGATGTGCGCGGCATTGGCGTGCGCTGTGGCGGGACGCTCATTCTGGATGGGGTGGATCTGCCGCCCCTGAAGGCTGGCGCCATAACGGCCTTTGCCGGACCAAACGGTGCGGGCAAGTCCACCCTGCTGCGCGCCATCTCCGGCATGGTGAAGGCGAAAGGCACGGCGCATTTTGCCGGACAGGACCTGATGCGCCTTTCCGTGCGGGAGCGGGGGCATGTTCTCGGCTTCATGCCGCAGGGCATTGACGGGGCAAGCCGCCTCACCGTGCTGGATGCGATCATCGCCTCGCTCCAGGTATTTTCCCCCGGCCTGCCACTTGCCGCCTGTCATGAAAAGGCGCTGGCGGTGATGGAACAGGTGGGCATTGTGGATTTCGCCCTGCGCCCGCTCAACCGGCTTTCCGGCGGCCAGCGGCAACTGGCGAGCCTTGCGCAATCCCTGGTGCGCCAGCCGCGCATTCTGCTGCTGGATGAACCCACCAGCGCGCTGGACCTGCGCCACCAGATCGCGGTCATGTCGATCCTGCGCGATGTGGCGCGGGCGGGCTGCATGGTGCTGGTGGTGCTGCATGATCTGGCGCTGGTGGCCAACTGGGCGGATGAGGTGGTGTTTTTGCAGGATGGTCAGGTAGTCGCCTCCGGTGCACCGCTGGAGGTGATGACGCCGGAGTTGCTGCGCACCATTTATGGCGTGCATGCGCAGGTGGGCCGCGCGACGGATGAGCACGCCTTCGTGACCGTGACGGGGCTGGCCTGATGGGGCGCAACGATTTTTGCCCCATACCCGGTTTCCGGGTTCATGGGCAGCGTGTCTGTGACTGGCCCCGATGCCCACGCGCCACGCCAGATGTATGGTCCATGACGATACATGCTTTCGCGCCCGCCTCTGGCCACCAGTGGAGGCAGGCATGCGGCTGAACCTGTTGCCGCGCACCCTGCTTCCGCCATCACCCGCACGGCGGCAGGTGGTGGGGGCCATCACAGGCTGTGTCGGGTTCAGCACCGCCATCTCCCTGTGCCGGGTGATGCAGGCCCTGCTGCTGGCCCATATTCTGGCAGGGCTGATGGGGGGCGGCGCACAAACCATTGAAATGGCGATGCTGGCGGGGCTGGCCGGCATCATCCTGCTCCGTGCCCTCTTGGTCTGGGCGGGGGAACTGTCGGCGATGTCTGTTGGCCGTCATGTCAGGGAAGACCTGCGCCAGCGCCTGATGGCGCAGCTTATGCGGCTGGGGCCTGCCGAAACCCTGCGCCAGCCGGCAGGTCAGCTACAGGCGATCATTGTGGGGGGAGTGGAGGCGCTGGAAGGCTATTTCAGCCGCTATGTTCCTGCCCTTCTCTCTGCCTTTTTCGGTTGTGGCGCGGTGCTGGCCGTTCTGGCCTGGCAGGATGTGTGGAGCGCGCTGTTGCTGGGCCTGTTCATCGTCTTACTGCCGGTGGCGGACAGACTCTGGCTGCAATGGCAGATGCCCCGCGTCTCTGGTATTTTTGATGCGCTCGGCGCTTTTGGTGCGGCCTTGCTGGACAGTTTGGCCGGCATGACCACCCTCAAGGCATTCAATGCCTCTGCCTCGCGACGGCAAATGCTGGCGGCCCGCGCGCGGGAATTGCGCCACCAGTCTATGGAAACACTCTCCATCACCCTGATGCGCACCGGCATGACCGGGCTGGTCACGCTTTCCGGCATGGCGCTGGTGCTGGGGGTGAATGTGTGGCGGGTGGCAGATGGCGGGCTGGAACCTCTGGTGCTGCTGGTCACCCTGTTTCTGGCTCGCGAGGCATTTCGGCCTCTGGAACAGCTCGAGCGGGAGTTTCACACCGCCTGGGCAGCCAGCGGCGCAATGGAGCCAGTGGAGGCATTTCTGGCCCGCACACCGGCCGTGACAGACCCGGCCCACCCGCAGCCCGCCCCACGGGAAGCCGACATCTGCCTTGAGCATGTGTCCTTCACCCATGAGGGGCGAGATGCGCCTGTCCTGCAGGATGTGTCCTTCCATGTGCGGAAAGGGGAAATGGTGGCGCTGGCTGGCCCCTCGGGAGCGGGAAAATCAACCATCGCGGCCCTGCTGCTGCGGATCTTCGACCCCGACCATGGCGCGGTGCGCTTCGGCGGGGTGGATCTGCGCGCAATGCGACTGGAGGATGTGCGCGCGCGGGTGAGTCTGGTGGCGCAGGATACGTTTCTGTTTCATGGCACCATTGCCGAAAACCTCCGCATGGCCCGCCCGGATGCTTCCCCTGCGGACCTTCAGCAGGCGTTGGAGATGGCGCAGGCATGGGGTTTTGTGAGCCGCCTGCCGCACGGGCTTGAAACGGTGCTGGCGGAAGGTGGAGCCTCACTCTCCGGTGGGCAACGCCAGCGTCTGGCCATTGCCCGCGCACTGCTCAAAGATGCCCCTATTCTCGTGCTGGATGAAGCAACCGCAAGCATGGACCCTGCCTGTGCCCGTGCCATCAGCACCGCGCTGGAGCAACTGGCCCGGCGGTGCACGGTGCTTGTTATCGCCCATCGGCTGTCAACCCTTGCACAAGCAGACCGGGTTCTTGTTTTTGATGAGGGCCGACTGGTTGCACAGGGCCGGCATGATGAGCTTGCACGCGCGGGTGGGCTCTATGCCCGCCTTCTGGCTGCGGAGCGGGAAACGGCATGAGCAAGGCACATTTCTCCCCGCCCTCCGGCATGGCGGGTTTATTCCTGCTGGTGCGCGGGCAGAAGTCCCTGATGGCACGCACTCTTGCTGCGGGTCTTCTGGCGCAGGGTGGAACACTGGCCACGGCCGCGATGGGCGCATGGCTTGCTGGCCGTGCTCTTACGGAAGCATCTGTTGCGGATATTCTGCCCGGCCTTCTGGGGCTGGCTCTCCTTGTGCTGCTGGCCTCCGGTGCGCGATGGTGGCAGGCGCATGTCTCGCATGAACTGGCCTTCGCCCTGATCGAAACCCTGCAAATGGGCATTTATGACGGGTTGGAGCGGGCCGCACCGGGGCTTGTTGATGGGCAGCGGACGGGAGAGCTGGCTGCCATCGCCACGGCTGATGCTGAACTGATGGAGCATTTCTACGCCCACACCCTGGCAGATTATGTAACCGCTCTGGTGGTGCCGCTTGTGGCGCTTGTGGGTCTGTTCGCACTTTCACCCATCGCAGGGCTGGTGCTGTTGCCCTTTCCCGTTCTTGTGGCCTGCATTCCCCTTTTTGGGGCGCGCCGTGCCGATATGCAGGGCCGTGCTGTCATGGCCGAACTGGGCCGTCTGAATGCCGAGACGGTGGAGATGATCCGTGGGCAGCGTGAAATTCTCGCCTTTGGCCGGGGGCGGGAGATGCTTGTGCGGATTCAGGGGCGGATGGCCTATCTGGCCTCTGCCCGGTGGAGTTATGGTGTGCGGGCCGGATTTGAACTGGCGCTGGTGGATGGCCTTTCCGCCCTTGCTGTTCTGACAGTAGCGACAGTGCTTGTGCTGGGGGCTGGCGTTGAGACCGCGCTTCTGCCGCTGGTGCTGGTTCTGACAGGCGCAGCCCTCTCACCCATTGTCGAGGTGACCCAGACCGCCCGTAAAATGGGAGAACTGCGTGCGGGGGCACGGCGCATTGCCAGCCTCATGGGCGCGCATGCACAGGTGGCAGATACAGGTGGCAGCCCCACCCCGCAGGACATGACGCTGCGGCTTGAGCATGTGCTCTTCAGCTATGCGCCCGGTGCGCCGGTGCTGGCGGATGTGAACTTCACTCTGCATCCGGGCGAAGTGGTGGCGCTGGCGGGGGCCTCCGGTGCGGGCAAAAGCGCGCTGGGGCAGCTTCTGCTGCGCCTGCGGGATGTCGATGGCGGGTCCATCTGCATTGGAGGCGTGGATATACGCGACCTGCCATTGGCGGAACTGCGGCGGCTGGTGGCCTGGGTGCCCCAACATGTGCATCTGTTCGATATGTCCATCACGGAAAATATCCGTCTGGGTCGGCCGGATGCCGACATGGACACGGTGAAGGGGGCAGCGCGGCTGGCGCAGGCGGATGATTTCATCCGGGCCTTGCCGAAGGGGTATGACAGCGGCTGCGGTGAGGGTGGCGCGTGTCTTTCAGGTGGCCAGCGCCAGCGCATCGCCATTGCCCGCGCTTTACTGATGGATACGCCCTTTCTGCTGCTGGATGAGGCCTCATCCGCCCTCGATATGGAAAACGAGCAGGCGCTGCGCCATCTGCTGATGGCTCTCGGGGGCAAGCGTACGGTGCTTCTCATCGCGCATCGCCCGTCCATCATGCGCGCGGCGCATCGCGTGCTGGTTCTTGAGGACGGACGCATTGTGGAACAGGGCACGCCTGCGGCCCTTCTCGCGCAAGGTAACGCCTATGCCCGGCTGATGGCGCAGGCCGGAACGCAGGACTGAACAGGACGCGCATGCAGGGCAAGCCACACTCCCCTCTGTAAGCCCTTATCTATATGGCTTGTGAAAGTATGTACCTGCCGTTCCCCAGAAACTGGAGAGGGCTGTGTGAAGCCTATATGCGCACCCGTGCGGGATAGGCCTTTCATGTCAAACCCTGATGGCTGGAGCAGGCTTGGGGCTGCCGGCTCCTGCCATTGTGGATGCTATTTGCTCACGTCAACATTGCCGAGCGTGCCTTCGGCACCGTCAGCCGTATCCGTCAGCCCGGTGATGCGGGTGCTATGGACGGTGAGAAAGACGGGAGAAACAAGGTTGAGATCCGGAATATCCTCGCCAACAATCTTCTGGAACTGAAAGAACAGCTCCCTGCGCTTGACCGGGTCCGTTTCAATCGACGCCTGTTCCAGCAGTTCATCCACCTTCGGGTTTGAATAGTGGGTTGCATTCGAGAAAGGCACACCCTTCTGGAAATTGCTGGTGATGTAATGGCGCTGTACGCCCACAGTCGGGTCAAACAGGTTGCTGGTGCCATTGATCAGGAAATCAAAATCCCGATCCGTATAAACCTGTTTGATAAATGAAGAGATGTCGAGCGCCCGCAGGTCCACACCGATCCCGATCCGGCCGAGAGAGGCGCGGACATATTCAGCAAGACGGCGGCTTTCATTGATGACGGGATTATAGTCCAGCGTGACACGAAAGCGGATGCGACCGTCTTTTGGTGCATAGCCGGCATCATCCAGAATCCGGGCCGCAGCCTTCGGATCATAGCTATAGCGGCTCGGGGTCGGGTCGTGAAACTCCTTCAGACCCGGTGCAATCGGTGAGGATGTTGGCACAGCCAGACCGTAGTGAATCGTCTTGACGATCACATCGCGATCCAGCGCCCTGGCCACGGCCTCACGCACGCGCTTGTCCTTGAAATATGGATTATCAAGATTGAACTCAAGCTTCGTGACATTGTGCGAATAATTTGAGCCCCGTGTTTCAATCTTCAAATTCGGGTTCTTGCCCAGACGTTCAATATCAGACAACGCCACCGGGGTCCGATACCCGAAATCCACATTGCCGGATTCAAGGGCGATGGAGCGTCCGGCCGCATCCGGAATGAACTTCACGATAAGCCGGTCCACCTTCGGCTTCGACTTGTCCCAATAGTCCTCATTGCGCTCATAGGTGATGTAGTTGCCGCGCGACCATTCCTTGAACCTGAACGGGCCCGTGCCAATGGGCGCATTGCCATTGGGGTTGGAGGCCGCATCCGTGCCTTCATAAATGTGCTTGGGCAGGATGGGCGTTTCCGCCGACGCAAGCGCCTTTAGCAGATAGGTGGCGGGCTTTGACAGGTGCACAACCACGGTGTGCGCATCTGGCGTCTCGATGGATGAGATATTGGCAAGTGTGGACTTGCCGCGTGGATGCACCTTTTTCAGCAGATCAAGCGAGAAAGCCACATCATCCGCCGTGAAGGGCTTGCCATCATGCCACTTCACGCCCTCGCGGAGTTTGAAGGTGTAGGTGAGGCCATCCGGGCTCACATCCCAGGCTGTAGCGAGAAGCGGATGTGGATTGAGGTCATTGTCATATTCCAGCAACCCCTCTGTCACCTTGCCGCCCACGCTGAGCGCGGTGGTCGTCACATTGGTGACAGGAACAAGGGTCGGCGGCTCGGTGGCGAGCACCATGGTGATGACCTTGTCACCGGACTGGGCGAACGACGGTGAAACAGGTGCCACTCCAAGGGTTACCCCCATCAGCCAGATGGCAAGGGCCCCTTTCCGCCAGAAATGGCGGGAGCCGGTGGAGGCTCCTGCATCTCCGTTTATCGCCAGTGTCGTCATGTCTCGTGGCTCCCTCAGCGCGCAATTCACCTGCCCACACCGTGTCAGGCCTGATGCCGGCTGATGTTCCGGGCAGCAGGCCGCTCCTTTTATCAACTTAATTTATTAAATCTACTGATTTTATATAATTTATGCACTCAAAGCCTCGGAGGGGCGCATGAAGCGTGCAGGATCAAGGCGGAACAGATCCGTCGGGCATAGGCAGCAGGGGCAGGAAGACGAGAAATCCCGGATCAGGCATCTCTTGGTCAAGGGTCAGGCGCTGAATGCTTGACCGAGGCGCCGTTCACATCACGGACCACAGTTGGCCGGAAGGTAATAATTTATTAGAAGGCTCATCTTTTCATTTTGAATGATATGATTGAGAGCAAGCGCATATTCATACAGATATAATGACACTCAAATGCATATAATGACGTTCTTTATATGTATCGGCCTGACATCATCTGCCATGATCTGCACGGCACGTGCGCAAACTGCCGTGCAGTGGGAAACGCCTGAATATCTCAAAGGCAATTTTCTGCCGTCGATCAATGCGGCGAAAGCTTATAAGCAGGGCTATACGGGCGCGGGCGTTCTGGTCGGTATCATTGATACGGGCATTGACGCAGCCCATCCGGAGTTCGCCGGCAAGCTTTTGGACGGGTATGATTTTGTCACCTCCCAACCCATTGTCGAGGGTGGGAATTTCTCACATGGCTATCACGGCACGCATGTGGCTGGCATTGTTGCGGCCCGGCGCAATGGCGTGGAGATGCACGGCGTCGCATTCAACGCGGATATCGCGATGATGGGCGTTGCGGATACCACCGATGACGAGATCTCGCAGGCCTGGTCCTATGCAGTCGCACAGGGCTTTT
Organism: Xanthobacter sp.; assembly: GCA_034676585.1. Classification (GTDB taxonomy): domain Bacteria; phylum Pseudomonadota; class Alphaproteobacteria; order Rhizobiales; family Xanthobacteraceae; genus Xanthobacter. The sequence goes on from JAUCBY010000003.1 coordinate 32,775, forward strand.
CGATCATCAACAACTCCTACTCTCTCGCGCCCTGTGAGAAAAACCTGAAGCCGTGTAATGTGACCAGTTATACGCGCGCGGAAGTTGCCGAACTTTTTCCGAAAACAATCGCACAAATTCCGGGGATTCTTGCACGCGACACCCTGATGGTTTTCTCCAACGGCAATCTTCTGGAACCAGACCCGACAGAAATGGCAGCGCTGCCCTATCTGTTTCCTGAAGTGAAGAACAACTGGATTGCGGTTGCCTCTCTTGAGGAAGACAATACCATATCCTTCTTCAGCAGTTTGTGCGGTGTGGCAAAGATGTACTGCATCTCTGCCCCCGGGCGTTATATATGGTCAACTGTACCATATAGTTATAATGCTTCAGGCTATGCATCAAAGTCCGGGACCTCGATGGCCTCTCCGGTTGTTGCCGGGACAGCGGCGCTCGTGAAGGAGGCCTTTCCGTGGTTCTCCGCTGAAAACCTCCAGCAAGCCATTCTGACCACAGCCACGGACCTCGGCGAACCGGGAGTGGACGAGGTGTATGGATGGGGCCTTCTGGATGCCGGGAAGGCGGTGCGTGGCTATGGGATGTTCGTTGAAACCGCAATACTGGACACGCGCGGCCATAATGCCACCTTCTCCAATGACATCTCGGGAGGCGCGGGGCTGATCAAGCAGGGTGTCGGCACCCTGACCCTGACAGGAAACAACAGCTATCAGGGCGCAAGTCTTGTTCTCAATGGCAGCCTTGCGGTGGAAGGTATCGTAACCAGCGCGGTCATTGCCGAGGAAGGCGGCATTCTCACAGGCGGTGGCACTGTTGGCACAACACGGATTGGACGCGGAGGGATGATCGCGCCCGGTTCCTTCATTGGCACCCTGAAGGTTGCGGGAGACTATGTTCAGGATAACACTGGCACATATGCCTTTGAATTCAATGGTGCCGGTGGCGATCTTTTGCAGGTATCCGGAAAAGCGCGTCTTGATGGAGTGCTGGCCCTGTTACCACGTGATGACAGCTTTCGGCTCGGCACGACTTATACCGTCTTGACCGCCGATGATGGGGTATCCGGCCCATTTGCAGGGGTGATGTCTGCCCTGCCATTCCTCTCCGGGCAGCTGGTGGCCGGTGATGACAGTGTGGCGCTCACCCTCGCGCAGGCCCGCCCATTTGCCACTGTGGCGCAATCCGGCAATCAGCGTGCGGTTGCAGATGCGCTGGATACGCTTGCCCCCGGCCTGCTTCAGAGCCGCCTGATGTTCTTGCCCACGCAGGCCGCCGCCCGGACCGCGTTCGAATATCTTTCAGGGGAGGCGCACGCTTCCATGAAGGGGATGTTCATCGAGCAAAGCGCGGTTGTGCGAGACACATTGATCAACAGGCTCCGTCAGGTGCAGGACGGTGCGCTGCCCCAAACGGTGCGGGCTGCGCTGGATGAGGGCCGCAACTCCGTCGGAAGTTCTTTTTGGGCCAAGGGTCTGGCTATGTGGAACCGCATGGATGGAAGCGCAGGTGATACGCGCCTGACCGGCACTCTGGGCGGCTTTCTCATGGGTATTGATGCCGTACTCTTGGAGGATTGGCGCATCGGCCTTGCCGCTGGGTACAGTTCCACCCAGTTCAGTCTGGATAGACTTGCCTCCTCCGGTTCCAGTGACAACTGGAACCTCGGCGCCTATGCCGGCCGGCAGTGGGGCGATATGGTGCTGAGAACCGGCGCGGCCATGACATGGCAGGACATATCGACCTCTCGCGCTGTGGTTCTTCCAACGGCAAGCAGCCGGTTTACAGCGGGCTATGCGGGCCGTCTTGGTCAGGCTTTTGGCGAACTGGGCTGGCAGGTGAAAACCACTTTCGGGGTGCTGGAGCCTTTCGCCGGTCTGGCTTATGTCAACCTTCAGACCAACGGTTTTGAGGAAGCGGGCGGGGCGGGTGCCCTGTTTGCAACATGCTCCAACATGGATACCGCTTTCACGACCATCGGCCTGCGGGGCTCAGCCAATATCCAGTATGGTGGCATCACGGGCCGGATCAGTGCAGGCGGCGGCTGGCGTCATGCCTTCGGAGACCTCACGCCTCTGGCCACGCAGGCCTTTACCGGATCAAGCCCTTTTACAGTCACCGGCACCCCTGTTGCGAACAATGCACTGGCCACAGAGGCAGCTCTGGAGATTGATCTGGGGTCCTCGCTTTTGAGCCTTGCCTATACGGGACAGTTTGGCGACGCTGTAACCTGGAACAATATCAGCGCAAGCTGGCGTCTTTCCTTCTGATGCAAGCCGCCATTACTGGTCCAGCGCGGGGGAGGGCATCTGCTGCGCTTATGATGGGGCCCGTGAAAAGGGCCAGCCTCATCCATGCTGGTCTATGCACCATGCGAACGGGGTAGCCCGTCTTCTTCCGGTCCCTCTTTTGTCTTCCGGCCGGATCGCAGCCCTTCGAGGGTCGTGAAAAATGCCGGCACAAACAGCACCGCCAGCCCGGTGGAGGCCAGCATGCCGCTGACCACCGCCACGCCCAGCGACACCCGTGCCCCGGCCCCCGCCCCGGAGGCCAGAGCCAGCGGCAGCATGCCAAGAATGAAGGCGAAGGATGTCATGAGAATGGGCCGCAGGCGCAGCCGGGCAGCCTCCACAGCCGCCGTGCCTGCATCCAGCCCCTCAGCCCGCATTTCCCGTGCATATTCAACAATGAGAATGACATTCTTGGCAGCAAGCGCGATGAGAAGCACGATGCCGATCTGGGTATAAAGATCATTCGGCATTCCCAGCCCCTGAAGGGCAGCCACTGTGCCCAGCAGCGTCAGCGGCACCGAGAGCAGGACAGCCAGTGGCTGCACCCAGCTCTCATATTGGCCCGCCAACACGAAATAAACCAGCAGCAGGGCAATGGCGAAGACATAGTAGAGCTGGTTGCCAACCGCCTGCTCCTGATAGGACATGTCTGTCCATGCTGTGCCCATGGTGGATGGCAGGGTCTGGGCGGCAATCTGGTTCATCAGGCTCATGGCCTCGCCCGAGCTGTGCCCGGTGGCGGTGGCACCCAAGAGGGTGGCTGCCGGATACAGGTTATAGAGGGTGATAAGGGGCGGTCCCATCTCATCCACCATGTGCGCCACGGCGCCGAGTGGCACCATCTGCCCATCCTGCCCCTTCACCTGTAGCGCCAATATATCTGCCGGCTCCAGCCTGAAGGCGGCATCAGCCTGAACATAGACCTGAAACACGGTATTGAACCTGGTGAACTGGTTGACATAGGCGGAGCCGACATAAGCCTCCAGCGCCTGAAAAACGCTATTGACCGTCACGCCCAGCCGCTCGGCCTTCACCCGGTCCACCTCAAGGCGCATCTGCTTTACAGCACCCTGGAATGTGGAGACAACGTTGGAAAGGCTGCTTTGCGTGGCTGCATTTTCCGCCAGCATGTCTGCCGTTTCCTGAAGGGCCGTGAAGTCGGATGATCCATCGCGCATTTCCACCATCATGGTGAAGCCGGATGAATTGCCGATGCCCTGAATGGGCGGCGGCAGCATCACCTGCGCAAGTGCGGTGTCGATTTCATCCAGTTCAGCCTGAACCCGCGTGCTGATGGCAGCAAGGCTCATGTCCGGGCTTGTGCGCTCATCCCAGCTTTTCAGCACCACATAGAGCATGCCGGCATTGTAGAGGGTGGCATTATTATCCGCCGGTGAGATTCCAGCCACACCGATGACGGTCTCAACCCCTTCCACCTTGCGAATGCGTGCGGATGCCTCATCCACTGTTCGCGCCGTGCGCTGGGCCGAGGCGGAGTCTGGCAGGCGGACATTGATGATGAAATAGCCCTGATCCTCATTCGGCAGGAAGCTGGTGGGCACGCGAGACAGCCCCCAGAAGGCAACGCCGATAAGTACGAGGCCCACAAGAGTGGTCAGCCTTGCATGGCGCACCAGCCGGCGCACAAGGGCAACATAGAGCTTCTCACACCGGCCATAGCCGGCATTGAAGGTGCGATAGATGATATTGCGCTGCCCGGGCGGCTTTGCCGGGCGCAGCCAGAGTGCGCACTGGGTAGGCTTCAGTGTCACCGCGTTTATCGCTGAAATCAGGGCCGTTGCGGCAATCACCAGCGCGAACTGCTGGTACATCTTGCCTGTCAGCCCGGACATCATGGCCGCAGGCAGAAACACGGCCATCAGCACCAGTGTAATGCCGATGATCGGGCCGGTGAGTTCAGACATCGCCTTCACGGATGCCTCCCGGCTGGAAAGCCCCCGCTCCATGTGGTGCGCCACGCCTTCCACAATGACAATCGCATCATCCACCACAATGCCAATCGCCAGAACGAGAGCGAACAGGCTGGTGGTATTCACCGAATAGCCCATGGCCCACATGGCAGCGAACGCGCCTATAATGGTGACAGGCACGGTGGTTGCCGGCACCAGCATCGCCCGCCAGTCCTGAAGGAACAGCAGGATGACGGCGAGCACGAGAATGGCGGCAATCACCAGCGTTTCATACACCTCATCAATAGAGGCAGTGACAAACCGGGTGCTGTCGAACGAGACCTTGTAATCCAACCCCTCGGGGAAGGCTTTGGCCAGTTCGGCCATGCGCGCATTCACGCTTTCAGCCACGGTGAGCGCATTGGCCCCGGAAAGCTGGGAGATGGCGATGGCGGCAGAGGGTTTGCCGTCCAGCGTCGCTGTAGTGCCATAGCTGGACGCGCCAAGCTCCACCCGGCCCACATCGCGAACCCGCACTATTTTGCCGCCACCGCCCTCTGTTGTCTTGACCACGATATTCTCGAAGTCCGGCACCTCACTGAAGCGGCCATTCACATTCAGCACATACTGGAAATTTGCGGCATCGGGGGAGGGCGGCGCGCCAATCAGGCCGGAGGTGACCTGTGTGCTCTGCTGGGAAATGGCTGTGGTGACATCACCGGGAACCAGCCCGAAGGCCTGCATGCGCTCCGGGTCCAGCCAGATGCGCATGGCATAGTCCCCCGCGCCCAGAACGCTCACATCGCCAACGCCCGGCAGGCGCGCCAGTTCGTTCTTCAGGCTGATGGTGGCGTAATTGGAGAGGAAGAGATTGTCGTAACGTCCATCGGCCGCATACAGGTTCACGAACTGGAGAATGGAGGTGGACTTCTTTTTGACAGTGAGCCCCTGCGTGGAGACTGCCGCCGGCAATTGCGCCTCGGCCAGAGATATGCGGTTCTGCACCAGTATCTGTGCCGTATCCGGGTCCGTGCCAATCTCGAAGGTGACAATCAGCGCATAACTGCCATCGCTGCCGCTGGTGGAGCGCATATAGATCATGCCTTCCACCCCGTTCACCTCCTGCTCGATCGGCAGGGCAACCGTATCCATCACCGTGCGGGCACTGGCACCGGGATAGGTGGCGGACACCTGAACCGTCGGCGGGACCACATCGGGATATTGCGAAACCGGCAGGCTGAGCAGCGAAAGCGCGCCCACGAAGACGATGACCAGCGCCAGCGTATTGGACAACACCGGCCGTTCAATAAAAAAGCGAGAGAACATGGGCGTCGCTTTCAAGGGTTGCCAGTTGCATCAAGGCGTGGAGGCGGCCGGTTCTGTTTGTGGTTCAGGGCTGCTTGCTGAAGAGGCAAGGCCTTCCGGCAGGGCTGCCATGGTGCCGTTCAACGGCTCCACGCTATTGCCGTTCACTGCGCGCTGGATGGCCCCGATCACCACCCTGTCCTCCGCGCCCAGCCCCTTTGTGATGACGCGTAACTGGCCCTCCACCGGGCCTGTTGTCACCTGCCGCAGCTCCACCACATTGGTTTTGCCAACCACTTTCACATAGCTTCCGACCTGGTTGGAAAGCACCGCAGTATCATTCACAAGCACGGCATTCTCGATATACCCCACCGGCAGGCGCACCCGCACGAAAAGGCCGGGCACAAGAGAGATGTTCTCGTTCTGCACGAGCGCCCGCATTTCCAGAGTGCCGGTCTGCGCATCCACAGCGGGGGCGATATAGTCGATCCGCCCATGATGGAGTTCTGCACTGCTGGAAGAAAGCGAGATCTCCACGGGCAGGGACAACTCCTCCTCGCGCAGGCTGCGCAGTGTCTTGCCCGTTGTGGCCAGCGTGTCGCGCAAGGCGATCTGCTGTTGTTCGCTGATGTTGAAATAAACCTGTATCGGGCTCACCTGAAAAATGGTCGCCAGCTTTGTCGGGCCGGATGAGCCGACAAGCGCGCCAATATCCACCAGATGCCGGGAAACGATGCCATCAAATGGTGCGGTGATGGTGGTGTAGTCGAGTGAGGTTTGCGCCAGCTTCAGCGCGGCCTCGGCGGCCGTGACATCTGCATTCGCGGTCGCCAGTGTGGTCTGGGCTTCCTCAACCTTGCTCTGGCTGGCCACCTGTCTCTGGCCCAGTTCGGCCTGTCGCTCGTTTTCACGCCGGGCATTGGCCGCTGTTGCCCTTGCCGATTCAAGAGCGGCTTGCCGCTGCTCTATCTGCGCCTGATATTGTGCTTTCTCGATCTCGAACAGCACCCGGCCCTTTTTCACGGCCGCGCCATCCGCATAGTTTATCGCGGCCAGATAACCCTGCACCCGCGCTTCAAGATCCACGGATGCGGATGCAGCGGTATTGCCGGTAAACGTGGCATAAAGCGGAACAGAGGCGATGATGGGCCGGGCGACCGTGACCCTTGTTGGCGGAGGCTCCACATACTGGTTGTCTTCAGTACAGGCGATCAGGAGCAGCACTGTTGCAGCCGCCCCGGCCAGATTGCGGGCATGAGTGCTGGTTAGATACCCCATCAGTTCCGCTCCACAGATATGCTGGCCGAATACATGATAGTATAGTTTTAAGTGTGCAATTGCATTTCAATCCAGATCCGGCAATCTGCAAGAGATGTCATCCACTTATGTTTTATAAGCGTGCGGATGCTTGGGGCGGGTTCAACATCAGGGGTCTGCTCAAAACCATCGACCCATCCCGCCAGTGGGTTCACATTCAGCCTTCAGAAGGTTGGCGGCGTACATGCGCTGACAACCTCACACGGATGCGGTCCCACACATCGAAAACGATGCGGCCGGCGACTGTCAAAGTAATAGGCATCTCCCGGCCCCAGAACCTTGCGCTCACCCTCGACAGTGACCTCCAGTCGACCCGAAAGGATGATACCCCCTTCTTCCCCATCATGAACCAGCGGAACAACCCCTGTATCTGCACCGGGCTGGTATTTCTCCTTGAGCATTTGCAGGTTACGCCCAAAAAGATTGTTGCCAACCTGACGATATGAGATCCGTCCCTTCCCGATCTCGACCATATCCTCATCCCGATAGAATGCCTGTTTTGGTGCAGCAGGCTGAAGGCTGAAAAAATCTGCAAGGCTCATCGGGATTCCATCCAGAATGCGCTTGAGCGCCCCGACGGAGGGATTGCTTGTGTTGGACTCGATCAATGAGATTGTCGAATTCGTCACCCCAACGCGCTTGGCGAGTTCCCGCTGAGACAGCTTGTGAAGCTGGCGGACATAACGCAGCCGGGCACCCAGATCGTCAACGGACATCAGATACTCCTGCATTGCTGTTGCAGTTGTTGCAAAAATCGCAACAAGCATACATCTAAAACCATATATCTCAATATGTTAAAGTAAACCAGAAAAGGACTTGTTCGTAATCCAGGGGCGGAAATAGAGTGTCTGCACGCATCAGCCAGAACTGATCCGAGGGAGCGCACCATGACAAGCCAGAAACCCAGCAATGCCCCATCACTTGAGAACTACTGGATGCCCTTCACAGCCAACCGGCAATTCAAGAAGGCACCGCGTCTTCTGGTTGCGGCTGAGGGCATGCACTATACGGCCGATGATGGGCGCAAGGTTCTGGATGGCACGTCCGGCCTGTGGTGCGTCAATGCAGGACATGGGCGGCGGGAGATCAGCTCTGCGGTGGAGCGCCAGCTTGAGACCCTTGATTACGCGCCTTCCTTCCAGATGGGGCACCCGATTGCCTTTGAATTTGCAGAGCGCCTTGCCGCCATTGCGCCCGGTGGCCCTGAGGGGAAACTTGACCGCGTATTTTTTACCGGCTCCGGTTCGGAATCCGTTGATACGGCCCTGAAAATTGCCATCGCCTACCAGCGCGCGATCGGACAGGGCACACGGACCCGCTTGATTGGTCGCGAGCGCGGCTATCACGGCGTTGGCTTCGGAGGCATCTCGGTCGGCGGCCTTGTGAACAATCGGCGGGTCTTTCCGCAACTGCCCGGCTCCGATCATCTGCGCCATACACATGACCTTGAGCGCAATGCATTCACCCGTGGCGGCCTGCCCGAGCATGGCGCAGAACTGGCCGATGACCTGGAGCGGCTTGTTGCCCTCCATGGTGCCGAAACCATTGCGGCGGTAATTGTGGAGCCGGTGGCTGGTTCAACCGGCGTTCTTCTGCCGCCCAAGGGGTATCTGGAACGCTTGCGCGAGATTGCCACCCGCCATGGCATCATCCTGATTTTCGATGAGGTCATCACAGGCTTTGGCCGTCTTGGCGCACCTTTTGCCGCAGACTATTTCGGGGTGACACCAGATATTATCACAACTGCAAAGGGGATCACCAACGGGACCATTCCGATGGGTGCGGTATTTGTGCAGCGTGCGGTCCATGATGCGCTGATGAGCGGACCTGAAGCCGCGATTGAACTGTTCCACGGCTATACCTATTCAGGCCACCCTGTCGCCTGTGCCGCCGGCATTGCCACGCTCGACATCTATGCGCGTGAAAACCTTCTGACCCGGGCCGCAGATCTGGCACCAGCATGGGAGGAGGCCATCTCCACCCTGCGCGGTTCGCCCCATGTTACAGATCTTCGCACGATTGGACTTGTGGCCGGTATTGAGCTGTCTTCCCGGCCCGGTGCGATTGGCGCGCGTGCGCATGACGTGTTTCTGGACTGCTTCAGCAAGGGGCTGATGATCCGCGTCACGGGCGATATCATCGCCCTGTCTCCTCCGCTGGTCATCTCGCATGAACAGATTGACGAGATTGTTTCAACCCTGCGCGCAGCACTTCAGCGCGTTGGCTGACCTTTCCTGAACACGATGGGCGGGCCTCAGATACAAGGCCCGCCCATATGCGTTCCGCTTTTGCACCCTTTTACCGCAGCACACGCCATGTGGAATACGAAATGAGGCGCTTTCTGATTCACAGAACCAGCAAGCGCCTCATTTCATCACGTCACCCCATTCGAGAATGGGCAAGTTGCCAGAGCGGGCAAGGCTCAGTCGAGTGCATCAGCAATGGCCTTGCCGCAGGTCAGGGTATTCGCCTTGCCACCGATATCCCCCGTGCGGGTGGCCGGCTCCTTCAGAACACGCTCGATGGCGCGCATGATTGAAGCTGCTGCTTCCGCTTCACCCAGATGATCCAGCATCATGGCTGCCGACCAGATCTGGCCTATGGGATTGGCAATACCCTTGCCTGCAATGTCTGGTGCGGAACCATGCACCGGCTCAAACAGGGAAGGCGCGGTACGGTCAGGATTGATATTGCCCGAGGGTGCAATGCCAATGGTGCCGGTACAGGCCGGGCCGAGATCTGACAGGATGTCGCCAAACAGGTTGGAGGCAACCACCACGTCAAACCGGTCCGGGTTCAGGACAAACTGTGCGGTCAGAATGTCGATATGATACTTGTCTGTACGCACTTCGGGATAGGCCGCCCTCATCTCCTCCACGCGCTCATCCCAATAGGGCATGGTGATAGCCACACCATTGGACTTGGTGGCAGAGGTCAGGTGCCGGGCGGGTCGCTTCATCGCCAGATCGAAGGCATATTTCAGAACGCGGTCCACGCCATGGCGTGACATCACGGTTTCCTGGATCACGATCTCGCGGGGGGTGCCGGGATACATGCGTCCGCCGATGGAGGTATATTCGCCCTCCGTATTTTCGCGCACCACCCAGAAATCGATATCGCCCGGCTGACGCCCGGCCAGAGGTGAGGGCACACCCGGCATCAGGCGTACGGGGCGCAGATTGATATACTGGTCAAACTCCCGCCTGAACTGAAGCAGTGAGCCCCACAGCGAGACATGGTCCGGCACCGTATCAGGCCAGCCGACTGCGCCGAAGAAAATGGCATCAGATGTGCCAATGCGCTCCTTCCAGTCCTCAGGCATCATCGCGCCATGGCGCTGATACCAGTCACAACTGGCGAACTCATGCCATGTCTGCTCAAGGGTGAAGCCGTAGAGAGAGGCTGCCTTCTCAAGAACGCGGATGCCCTCCGGCATCACTTCCTTGCCAATCCCGTCGCCGGGAATGACGGCGATGCGGTAGCGTCTTTCGACCATTCGGATGACTCCTGACTATAAACTGCGGGATGGATCATTAAGGTGCGGCGCGCTTCAGCCCGCCCATGTGGAAAGCCTTCGGCTCAAGATATTCGGCAATGCCGAGAGACCCGCCTTCACGGCCAAGCCCGGATTGCTTGACGCCTCCGAAAGGGGCAACCTCCATGGAGACAGAGCCTGTATTGAGGCCCACCATTCCAAACTCCAGAGCCTCTCCCACACGCCAGGCGCGGTGGAGATCCTCCGTGAAGAAATATGCGGCAAGGCCATAAGGCGTACCATTGGCTATCGCAACGGCCTCATCTTCCGTTTCAAAGCGGAAGACCGGAGCGACAGGACCAAAAGTCTCCTCGTTTGCCAGCAGCATGTCCGTCGTTACGCCGGACAGGAGGACAGGGGCGATGAAGCGGTTTTCGTCCAGATCACACTGCGCCTGTGCTTCCAAGCGTGCACCGCGGGCAAGAGCATCAGCGATATGCGTGCGCACTTTTGCGGTGGCAGCCACATTGATGAGCGGGCCAATTGTGGTATCCCCACATATGCCCCACCCCACCTTCTGGCTGGCAATCCTTTCGCCAAGACGGGCCACGAAGGCATCATGAATCCCGGCCTGCACCAGAATGCGGTTAGCGCACACGCAGGTCTGACCAGCATTTCGGAATTTTGAAACCATCGCACCTTCAATGGCAAGCTCAAGGTCAGCATCGTCAAAAACGATGAAAGGCGCATTCCCACCCAGCTCCAGACTGAGCTTCTTCAGTGTTCCAGCCGAATTGCGCATGAGATGCGCGCCGATCCGCGTGGACCCGGTGAACGAGATCTTGCGCACGATGGGACTGGAGGTCAATTCATCCCCGATCTCCACCGGCAGTCCTGTCACCACGGAGATGACACCGGCAGGAATACCTGCCCGCTCTGCAAGCCTGACAATGGCAAGCGCAGAGAAGGGCGTCAGCTCTGAAGGCTTGATCACCATGGTGCAACCGGCCGCCAAAGCCGGAGCACATTTGCGGGTAATCATGGCAATAGGGAAGTTCCACGGTGTGATGGCAGCGGTTACACCAATCGGCTCCTCAAGAACCAGAATGCGCCTGTCCGGTGTTGGCGCGGGGATGGTATGGCCATAGATGCGACGCGCCTCCTCCGCAAACCACTTCACGAATGAGGCGCCATAGCGCACCTCGCCCTCTGCCTCGGCCAATGGCTTGCCTTGTTCAGCGGTCATGATACGGGCCAGGTCGGCACTATTGGCGATGATGAGGTCATGCCAACGTTCCAGCAGGTCTGTGCGCGTCGCCGCCGGCATTTGTCGCCACGTCGCGAAAGCCAGATTTGCCGCCTCAATCGCGCGTCGTGTCTCTGCAACTCCACATGCCGGAACGGTGCCGACAATGTCCCCTGTGGCCGGGTTCTCAACGGCAAGAGTTGCGCCATTGTCGGCCTGGCACCATGTGCCCGCAATGAAGGCTGCCTCGATGAGCAGGTCGGGATCTGACAGGTGAATGCGCTGTGCTGTGCCAATAGTCATGAGATCAGCCCTTAATATCCACGGTTCCGCGTAACCAGACCGGTCAGTGCCTCGCCGGCAGCCTGTCGGCGCAGATTTTCACTCAGGGAAAGAACGGCCGTTTCCGGACGTGTCTGGCTCGCGATGTGAGGGGTCAGCAAGATGCGCGGATGGCTCCATAAGGGATGATCTTGCGGCAGCGGTTCCGGCTCTGTCACATCCAGCATGGCAGCGGACAGCGCTCCTGAGTCCAGGGCCGCGACAAGATCGTCCGCAACCAGATGACCGCCCCGTCCGACATTCAGAACCGAGGCTCCCGGCCGCAGCATGCCCAGCAGCCTGCTGTTGATGATGCCACGGGTTTCGGGGGTCAAGGGCAGCAGGCAGACCAGAATGTCCGTCCGTTCCAGAAATGCAGGCAGATGATCCGGACCTGCAAAGGTTTCGACGCCGGGCAGATCGCGCGAGGAACGGCTCCAGCCGGCAAGTGGAAAGCCGAAACCCGCCAGCCTCTCCAGCACGGCCTGCCCCAGAGACCCCAGCCCCATGACCCCGATATTGCGGGCTGCTGCCGGACGGGTAGAAATGGGATGCCAGAGATGCTGGCGCTGCTGGCCCAGATATGCCGGCAGATCGCGATGCAGCGCGAGGACGCCCATGACGGCATATTCGACCATGCCCTCCACGATCCCCGGCTCGATCATGCGCACCACATCAATCCCTGCGGGAATATGGGAAAAATCGAACTGGTCCGCGCCGGCACCGGTCGAGAAAATGATCTCCAGGTTGGGGAGTGTGGAGATAAAATCCGGCCGAAAGTCCCACGCGACGACCCAGCGTATATCTGCAGGATTGCCGACATCGGGAAAGAGGCGCACATCCAGCTCTGGCATCATCCCGGCCAGAACATTTCGCCAGTGCGCCCCCATATCCGGGTCTGCCATATAGAGAAGTGCCATTTTCAGCTTCCCTTCTTGAGTGACCTGCAATCAGGACACGATGACCCAGAGTTTGCGTACGGTCTCAACCGTTTCCCATGTCCCCACAAAGCCGGGGCGCATGACGAATGTGTCCCCAGCAGAAAAGCGACGGGGCTGGCCACCATCTTCTGTCAGGACAATCTCACCAGACAGGATTGTGCAATATTCCCACGTCTCGCCCTTGATAGAGCGCGTTACACCGGGGGTCGCCTCCCAGATTCCGCTGCGGATATTCTTGCCCTCTTCTGTGGCGATATCCCATGTCTTGTAATGTGGATCACCCGATATCAGGCGTTCTGGAACGGCCTTGCTCTCACGGGGCTGACCCGGAGTGGCAAGATTGAAGGCAATCAGCCTGCTCATTGACTTGTCTCCTGAAAGGCAAAACAGCTATGCGCTGTGGCTTCGTGGTGCTGTGCGAGCATTCAGCGCAATGAGAAACACCATGAGAAATGAAATGGCTGTCAGCAGGGTGCTAATCGCCGCAATGGTGGGATCGACCTCATCACGCAGTGCTGTAAACATGCGCTTTGTCAACGTCTGGTATTCACCGCCCGAGACAAAAATGGCGACCACGGTTTCATCCAGCGCTGAGATGAAAGCAAACAGCATGCCGGAAATGACGCTTGGGCGGATTTGCGGCAAGGTAACAACAAAGAAGGCGCGCAGGCGGTTCATGCCAAGGCTGCGGGCCACCATCTCCTGTGCCGGATCAAATTTCCGCAGCCCGGTCAGAACAGAGATGATGACGAACGGCAGGCCAAGCATGACATTGGCAAGAACAAGCCCCGTCATGGTCGCGATCAAACCGACATTGGCATAGACGAGGAAGACACCAACAGCCGTAATCACGATGGGCACGACCAGAGGCAGGAGCAGCACCACCTGAAGCCTGCGAACAAGCTTTGAGGTACTCAGGTTCAAGGCATAGGCCGCCGCTGTTCCAAGCGTTGTGGCAATCACCGCACTCGTGACTGCAAGGATCAGGCTGACCCGTGTGGCCTGCATCCAGGCTGAACTCTGGAGATAGGATTCATACCAGCGCAGCGACCATGATGGCGGCGGAAAGGCCAGAAAACGTGTCCCCGAAAAGGACATGGGAATGATGATGACCACCGGTACGATCAGCCAGAAGAGGATGAAGCCGACCAGCGTATATAAAAGAACCTTGGAGACGGACATGATCAGCGTGCCCCCATGATGCGCTCAAGCGGGATGATGAAGCTCGCCATGCGGAAGATGAAGAAGATGCAGACGACAAGGACCACACTGATCGACGAGGCAGCGCCCCACTCGTTGTAGACCTCGATATTGCGCGAAACCAGCATGGACACCATGTAGGTCCGCCCGCCGCCCAGCAGTTCCGGCGTGATGTAGAATCCCAGCGTCAGCACAAAGACCAGAACCATGCCCGCAACCACACCCGGCATGGACAGGGGCAGGAAAACCCGCAGGAAGACATGCAATGGCGTACCGCCAAGGCTTGAGCCAGCCATCGTCAGTTCCGCGGGAATTTTCTGCATGGTGGCGTAAAGCGGAAGAACCATAAAGGGCAACAGGATATGGACGGTTGCGATGATCGTCCCAAGCTCGTTGTTGACCAGAGCCAGCGGCTCCTGAATCAGCCCGAGGTCCATCAGCGTGGAATTCACCAGTCCACGGCGTTGCAGCAGCACCAGCCAGGCATAGGCACGCACCAGCACACTGGTCCAGAATGGCAGGATTACCATGGCCAGAATGAAGATGCTCCATCGCCGCGATGCACCGGCCGCCACATAGGCGACCGGATAGCCCAGAAGGACTGTTGCCGCAGTGACGATGAACGCCACGCGGAACGTTTGCAGGAAAGTTGTGATGTACACGCTGTCACTGAAGAACCGCGCATAATGCGCCAGGGTGAAGACATCATCCTGGTGAAAGGATTGCCAGACGAGCCAGCACAAGGGCACGATGAGCAGGCATCCGACCACGACGAGCGCAGGTGCAAGCAGCAGCAAGATAAGATGACGTTCTCGCCTTTGATAGGCGATCGACGGATCGAGGGACGATGCCATGTGAGCGGTCTCCAGCAAATGTGAAAAGCTTACCTCTGGATGAAACCAGCCCAGCGCCTGATGGCATCTTCACCAGCAGGCGATGCCCACCAGGCTTGTGAGACCTGCACCTGCATGGCCACATTCTCCGGCGCACTTGGCATCTGCATCTTGCGCTCAGGCGAGATTTTTCCGGTGTCGTAAGCCGCCGGATTGCCCGGGCCATAATCAAGATAGGCCGGGAAATTGTCCTGAATATCCGGCTGGATAGCCGCATTCACGAACTTGTAGGATGCATCCATGTTTGGTGCATTCTTCACGATGCACAGTGAGGTTTCCTGCAAGAGGCCCTGATTGAAGGTGAATGTGACCGGCGCACCTTCCTGCATCACGGCAGAGACACGACCATTCCAGGCCATCTCCATATCTACCTCGCCATCCGCAAGAAGTTGTGCGGACTGTGCGCCGGAGGTCCACCACACCATGATATGCGGCTTGATCTCCTCCAGCTTCTTGAAGGCACGATCCACATCAAGGGGATAAAGCTTGTCACCCGGCACACCGTCAGCCATCAGCGCGGCCTCAAGTGTCGCCTGAGGGTGGTTGCGCAGGGCGCGCGTGCCGGGGAAGGCCTGTATATTCCAGAAATCCGCCCATGTTTTTGGCGGGTTATCCTTATACTTATCCTTGTTGTAGGCTAGAACTGAAGAATAGAATTCATAGGCAACCGAATATGGAGTCTTGTACTGTTCCGGCATGGAAGCGGCATTGGGCAGTCTGGAGAAATCGAGTTTCTCGACCATGCCCTGCTCGCCACCGCGGATACAGATGGTTGTTGGCGTGTCAATGACATCCCAGATCGGACGCCCGGTTGCTGTCTGCGTCTTCAGGACGGGCCAGGCATCCGGCGAGCTGTCCTGATTGATGGTCATGCCAAGCAGTTTTGCAACCGGGTTCAAAATAGCCTTGGTCTGCCCCTCCTGATAGGCACCACCCTGGGAGACAAAAGTGATCTGCTCTGCAGAAGCTGTGACAGTTGAAAGCGCAAGCACAGCAGTCATCATCGAGAGCGATAGTTTCAAGCGCATTTTCGGTCTCTCCTTCTGGTGGTTCTGGTTGTCGTCATCATTTGCCGATGGCATCGAGGAATTGATACCAGCCTGCGACCAGCCGAACGGCAGGCTCCCGCAGCCGGTAAAATGGAATGGGGCGAAGGGGGAGCCGGGTAACAAGACCCAGGTCTGCCGGCTGATTCATCACCAGTGAAGCCACATGTTTTCCGATCCCGGAAGCAAGCGCGACCCCTGTGCCGTTATACCCAACGGAATAGACAACCCTGTCATCCACCCGTCCAATATGAGGCACGCTATCCAGCGTCATGGCAACAAGGCCGGACCAGCGATGTGTGACCCTGACCGATGCCAGCTCGGGGAACTGCTGCACCATGGCCCGCTCAAGCGCATTGAAGGCACTTTCACTGTCACTTTTGCCAAATGCGCCACGGCCACCATAAAGAAGCTGATCCCCCGACTTGCGAAACCAGCGCATCATGCGTCGCGTTTCGGTGTAGCTGCGTCCGGTTTTCAGAAGCTCCGCCCCCGGCAAGCCCGCCAATGGTTCCGTTGCAATCATGGCGGAGCGAAAGGGAATGATGGATGTGCGAACAGCATCTGTCGCCGGCATCAGATCAGAATAGGAATTGGTTGCGATCACCACCTGCCGCGCCGAAATGTTACCGCCCGGTGTTTCCAGAACCACCCCCTGCCCCTCATGGCGCATGCGGGCTACAGGGGATCTCTCATATATGGCGACACCCCTTTTCTTGAGGCCCCCCGCAAGACCGAGCACATAATTCAAGGGGTGAATGATGCCCCCATGCGTATTCAGCATTCCGCCAGTAAAGCTGTGAGAGCCTGTTTCCTCTGCAATCTCTCCGGCACTGAGGATGGACACGGCCGTATCGCCCAGAGAGTCTCGCAACCATGAGGCTTCCGCCTTCAGTGCCGCCAGTGTCTGTGCGTCATAGGCACAGCGCAAAGACCCGGATGGGCGATAGTCTGCGCCCTGAATATCAAGTTCCTCAACAAGATGACCGACATGCTCGATCACCTCAAGGCCCAGATCGTGCATCCGGCGCGCGGTCTCAAGACCGTGACGTGCTGCAATATCCTTGAAAGAGAGGCGGAACTTGCCAGAAACCACCCCCCCATTCCGCCCGCTGGCACCCCAGCCAATATGGTTGGCCTCCAGTACAACAGGCGAAAGTCCGGCCTTCGCGAGATAGTGAGCGGTGGAAAGACCGGTATAGCCTCCACCGATCACTGCGATGTCAAAGATCTGGTCTCCCGCCACGCTTCCAAATTCCGGCCGTGCGATTGAGGTCGCCTGCCAGAGGGAACTGACGTCAGCCAAGGGCGCAGGGGTGACCATTCTTTTCTGCCTTCCTGTCAGGCCGCGGAGCGGGCGTTATCGAGCTCGGCGTCTACTGCATCCGCCAGCTGCTTCAGGGATGAGAAGTGGAAGTCCGGCTTGGTCAGCACCTTGGGGTCCGGCGTGCCGCCAAATCCCTTGAGACCCTGGCGACGCTCAATCCAGCAGGTGGTATATCCCTCGGCTTTCGCCACGCCGATGTCATGGTGCTGGCTTTGCGCCACATGCAGGATCTCTGACTGCTGGAAGCCGAGAGCAGACTGTCGGCCGCGATTGAAAGCAAAGAAGCGTGGATCGGGCTTTGCGCAGCCCGTCTCGTCACACGTCACCGTGTCGTGGAAGGGGTCACCGAGTGTGGCCGCATAGGCAGACAGGGCGGTCCGATCCGCATTGGTCATTGCGACCAGCCGATAGTTCTGGCGCAGGCGGCGCAGGGCCTCGACAGAGTCGGCAAATGCCGGCCAGCGCAGAACGGCCAACTGGAAGGCTTCTGCCGTTGCCTCATCACTCTTGAAGCCCTGCTCATTGGCCAGGGAGAGATAAACATCCTTCATGGCAAAGGAGGAGCGACCATAAAACTTGTCGCGGCCACGCTTGTAAGGCTCAAAGATGTCATCATCGCTGGCTGCTGCCGCCTTTGGTCCACCAAGGGTCCGCACTGCGTTCAGAACGCCTGTTTCAAAGTCAATCAGCGTGCCGACCACGTCAAAGGTCAGAACCTTGAATTGGGAGAGCTTCATCATACTTTTTCCTTCATGGGACACTTCATTGGAAGCGGGTAATCAGGCGGCTTGCGGCACCACAATGGTGTCATCCGGATGCAGGCGAACGGTGAGCTGTTCGCCCGGTGCCTTGAGCAGGGAGCGGCCCTGATGATTGCTCGGCAGGCGCAGGCTGAGACGAACGCCTTCAGCAAGTTCAAGGAAAATGCGGACACTTTCGCCCTGATAAAGGGTTTCAATGACCTCGCCTGTCAGCAGGTTTGGTCCATCACCGTCTCCGGGCTGCGCAACCGTGAGTTTTTCCGAATGCACCGCAAGGAGAATATCCGGGTTTTCTGGAACAGGCCGGGAAGACACAAGACGATTCCCGGCCAGACCAACAGAGTTGTTGTCAATGCGATTGACGGGGAACAACGTTGCTTCACCGATAAATCCTGCAACAAATGAATCCACCGGGTAATCGTGCAATATCTCGGGTGTATCCACCTGAACAAGGCGCCCCTTGTTCATGATTGCAATGCGATCACTCATTGTCAGCGCTTCACGCTGGTCATGCGTCACATAAATAATGGTTGCCGAGAGCTTGTGATGCAGATGCTTCAGCTCGATCTGCATCGTTTCGCGCAACTGCTTGTCGAGCGCCGAGAGCGGCTCGTCCATGAGGATGAGACGCGGCTCAAAGATCATGGCGCGCGCCAGGGCAACACGCTGGCGTTGCCCTCCTGAAAGCTCATGGATCTTGCGATCATCATAGCCGCCAAGCTCAACCATCTCCAGTGCAGCCTTCAGCCGGGCCGGCCATTCGGACCTGGGCCTGCGATGGGCCCGCAACGGAAATGTCACGTTCTCGGCAACATTCATATGCGGGAACAGGGCGTAATTCTGAAATACGATCCCGATATCCCGCTTGTGCGGCGGGACATAGGTGATGTCCCGCTCCCCCAGAAAGATGGCACCTGAGGAAGGCTGGACGAAGCCACCAAGGATACCAAGCAATGTGGTTTTGCCAGAGCCGGATGGCCCCAGAATGGAAACGAACTCACCCGGCTCCACTTCGAGATTCACATCGCGAAGCGCACAGAATTTATCGTAATATTTGGCCGCGTTCCGAATGGAGACTCCGACCGCATCTCGAGATAGTAGCTCTGTCATCTTGCCCCGCATGAAAGGTCAACGCGGCAACGTTACATCGCATCGAGCCATGCAGGCACACACTGCCCTTCCGCTCGCACGGGTAACCCCGTGGATCGCGATGACGTCTCCCCCTGTTTCTATTCTTAATTGGCTTCTTTGAGCCGTTTATGGATCTTAGAAGATCAATGATTGCGCTCGGTTACAATTGAAAAAAAATCCGGCTCACATTACATTATGTAAATGCGCAAGATCCGGCTCGCCCTGCCATCCATGAATGGCTTCTTCACCTTCGAATCCGCAGCACGATGTGGAAACTTTGCCCGCGCTGCTGCGGAACTGAATGTGACGCCTGCCGCTGTCAGCCGGATGGTTGGTCGGCTGGAGCAACATTTAGGAACGGCCCTGTTCAACCGGCTGCCCGGAGGCGTCAGCCTCACGGAGTCCGGTCTCATTCTTTATGAAGCCATTTCACGAGGCTTTTCAGGCATTGAACATGCCCTTCGTGAAATCGAGGATCGCAAAACAGGCCTTGAAACCGTCACCCTGTCCGTCTCCACCGGCTTCACCACGCACTGGATCATGCCTCACATTGCGGAACTGAAACGTGCTTTTCCAACTGTGGAGCTACGGTTTGAGCTCATCATGTCAGCGCTCACGGGCCCTGTGGCAGACGTGGATCTGGGGATGCGCTTCGTCAACGGCCCGGATCATCGGCATGAGGCCTGTTACATCATGCCTGAAATCCTGCTGCCGATTTGCAGCCCTGCATACCGTGAAAGTCACCACAGCTCGCTCCGGGGCATGGTGGATAATCTATTGCAGATGAACGAGAATCAACCAGACTGGTCTCACCTGTTTTTCCCGGATGAACCGGGTGGAGAGATCAGCACGATGATCTTTTCGGACTACGCGATTGTGGTGCAAGCGGCACTTCTGGGCCAGGGTGTTGCCATGGGCTGGCTGAATGTGGCCTGTCACTGGTTACGTAATCGCACCCTTGTCCCTGCCAGCCATGATCTTGTCACGACAGACCGGCATTGCCATTTTGTATGGGCACGCGACAAACCCATTCGCCCGGTCGTCACCGAGGTGCGAAACTGGATTATTGCCCGTATTCATGAAGATGTATCTATAGTTGGAACCCTGTATCCAGAGCTTGAACTTGATAAAATAATGCAAAAAAGAGTCAAATAATGATTTCAAATCTACCGTATCCAATTCCAGATGTAATGATGATATAAAATCCGGATAGGCTCCATGATGAAATTGAGGCCTATCCGGGTTCAGATTACCAATCCGAATATTTTGATGAAAGAATAGTAAGCGGCAGCATCTCCACGCAATATGGATGGATAATCTGTTCGTTTGAATGGCTCTCAGTCTCGCCGCTATAAAGTTAGGGCCGAATTTTTCAACACGGCCTGGCTACGATTTTGCGCCGCTCTTGTTTGGCTTCCCCCCAAAGCGTGAACCTCCAGCATCGGTACTGTTCACGGGAGGTGACATGAAAGATCACCGGCCAGCTTGAAAACTGTTTTCCAGTCATTCTTCATATCCACCACAACCCACCCCTCGCCGGGGGCGGCATCCAGCGCCTTGTCGAGCCGACCAATCGTGGATTCCCGATCATAGGCGTATTCACGCTCAGCATCCGTGTGATGCACAATCAGGCCAAGGCTCGGCTTCTCACCTGCCGTGGTCCATTGCAACATCTGCAAATCTCCATCGGAATTCCCGAAGGCCGCAATG
The DNA here is from genome assembly GCA_034676585.1 of Xanthobacter sp. Lineage (GTDB taxonomy): Bacteria > Pseudomonadota > Alphaproteobacteria > Rhizobiales > Xanthobacteraceae > Xanthobacter. The sequence continues at coordinate 53,643 of JAUCBY010000003.1, forward strand.
GGGCGTTGGCCAATATGCTGGTTGATGCCAACCGGCTTGCCTGCATTATCATCAATGAAATTGAGATGGGGCTGACGGATAAGCTGTGGTTTTCCATCCACTATTTCAAACTTGGTCTGGATACTGGACCCAACCACCTGTGCCGGTGAGATGCCATAGACCTGCTCTGTCCAGGGGCGCATGAATTCTATGCCTCCGCCTGAAACAATATAGGTGGTGAAGCCATTCTCGCGCAGATAGGCCATAAGTTCCAACATTGGCTGGTAGACCAGATCCGTATATTTCATCTTGAAGCGGGGATGTTCAGCCGTCGCCAGCCAAGCCATCACAACCTTCTGAAACTCATCGGGTGTCATACCCGCATGGGTCGCCATCACCAGCTCAAGCAGGCCCTTGTGACCATCCCGGGTCAGGGCTTCCAGATCTCCATCCAGTGCAGCCTTGAGGGCAGGATTGTTCGCCCATTCCGGGTGCTGCGGGGCAAGCTGCTTCAGCCTGTCCAATGCAAAAGCCAGTTGGGTATAAACAGGCTGCTCGACCCAGAGTGTCCCGTCATTGTCGAACACGGCGATGCGCTCTGCCGGGGGAACGAAGTCTTTTCCTTCTGGATCACTCACCCGCTGAACAAAGTCGATAATCGCCTGTTTCGATGCCCCGTCATTCCAGCATGAAAGGGGGGCAGCAACGGCCAGACTTGTGGACATCACAAGGAGAAAAGACGCAAGAATCCATTGAGATATTTTTTCCACATCCACCTCCACTCAGGCCGTCACGTCAGAAGGGCATTCAAGTTTCAAACTGATCGAGGCATCATACATTTAATGGATAGAACCACGAAAGCCATGTGCGCATGCGAATGGCAACCTTGCGCAAGGCTGCCCAGCTGCCGGTATCGCCATCGACAAAAATGGCGACAGAAGCCTGTGCCCCGATTGGAAACTGCGACTGGTCGGGATCATCCACAATGATCTTCACCGCATATTGCCCCTGAGGCACATTCGGGTCAGCCGCCCTGAAATTGGGGATTTCAGCCGAAGGCAGGAACTGGCCCTGTCCATTGGCTTTCCAGATGCTGCCCACATGCCCCTTGAAAATCTGGCCCGGATAAAGATCAAAAGCAATTTCCGCATATTGACCGGGCTTCACATATTTCAGGTTTTCCTGAAAATAGGTCGCCAGTACATAGCGGTTATCCTCCGCGATCAGCACGGCGATGCCACCAATGCGGAAAATGCCGGAGACCATGCCCGGACGGACTTGCAGATTGACGACACGGCCATCTTCTGGTGCCGTCATGACCGTATTATCAAGATAATACTGCGCCTGATTCAGGTCTGCCTCCAGATTGGCAACCGATGTATGCACACCATCAATATTGGACTCATATTTCAGGCGTGCCACCTGTGCCTCGGATTCTGCCGCATGCAGGTTCGCCGTATCCTGCCGCACCGTATCGCGCCATTTCACGGCCTGTTCCAGACGGATGGCACCTTGCTTGGCCAATATGTTGAAGGCATCCATCTGGGCGGTGGAATAGGCAAGGGTCGCCTTGGCCTGCTCCACCTTGTCATCACTTGTCTTGATATCCGTTTGAAGAACCTTGACATTCTGTTTGGCAGCAGCCAATTGCGCCTTCAGTTGCTTGACACGCGCATCATAAATTGTGCGATCAAACTTGAAGAGCGGGTCACCCGCCTTCACCAGCTTGTTGTCCTCCACCAGCACTTCCTTGATCATCGTCGGCTCTGAGAGGCGCGGGATCAGCTGAATGGTGTGCTGTACCACCGTGGCATTGGTGGAATAGGGCGTGACGTATCGCAGGCCGATGACAAAGATCAGCGCAAGATGAATGGCGAACATGCTGTAGGCAAAAACCCAGCCCGGCGTCAGGCGCACCCACTTCAATCTGAAAAAGACCAGCCAGAAGGCAAGAGTTGCGATTGCAAGAACAAGAAAGCCGATCATCATGGCCGGGCACCACGCTCATCCTCGGGTGGTGTCCGGCCTGCCGGGCCCGCGGCATCAGGTGCAGCCACAGTCTTGCCCTTCAGACGATTGATCATCTCTTCGGTTTCACGCTTCACATCGCGCGGCATGTAACGCAGGTCCACCACATCCGTCGGCTTGAAAGCCCAGATGAAAGCCTGAATCCACGGCACCACACCCAGAAATCCCAGCCAGCCCATGGTATGGACGGCATCAGCCTCAGGATGCCGGCGGGCAATCGCAATCCGCCCCGGCAATCCAAGAATGAAAATGATGATGCACAGGAAAGCGATGCCCATCAGGGAGAGGGAACCCAGTGCGAGATAGTCCCAGATATCGAGTGTGAAACCCATTCCGCTTCTCTTTGTACCCACTAAAACCCGAGAAAAGGAGCGGCAGCCGGGTATGGCCCGGCTGCCTGAGCGTGTCAGTTCTTCACTTCAACCGCAGCCGGCACGGGCCAGGAGGTGGGGTCGGTGAGAATATTGACCGTCGCTTCTGCCGGCGCATAAGAGCGCGGGATCAGATAGAAGGGCCCCTTGGGCGCGGGGAGCCAGTTGGCCTCCTTGTCCTTTCCGGGGTTCTCGTTCTGGATATAGAGCGTGAAAGAGCCGTCTGCATTCTTCTTCAGATCTGGCGTATCGCTGCCAAGCATGTAGCGGTTGATGGGGTTCTCAACCGTGTAGTTGTTCTCGGCATCATACATGGTGAGAGACCAGAAGCCCGGCTTGATATAGGGCAGTTCTTCCTTGAAGGTCATGGTGTACTTCTTCTCGCCCGTCAGCTGCTGTGCAGTGCTGTCGACCGTGTACATCCAGTAAACCGCTTCATACGGCGTATTGGCGGTGAGGCCGATGCGGGCAATAACCGCGCGGGTGAGATAGTCGGTCTGCGAGTTGCCGATGGTCGGTGCAGGGATAAACGCACCCTGATAATTCGAGCCAAACGGCAGGTTCGCGAGTATTGGCGCGATATTGGCCGCCGCCTTCTTCATGGACTCCAGAACCTGCGGAGAGACCTGGTTGCGGTCCCACTGCTTGCCCAGCTCAAGGCCCAGAGGCTTGAAGCTCGGCAGCAAGGCCTCGATCTGTGAGGCCGGCGGCGGGTTCTCGTTCATTGCTGCGGAGAACAGTTCCCAAAACTGAAGCGGGTCCGTGAAATCCAGCGCGCTGACCGGCAGGTTCGGGTTGTTCACCACGGGCGAGGCATAATCATAGGCTGGCAACGTCACTGGCGCATCACCCCTGAACTGGGCAAGGCCGGTTGTGGTAATCTCGTTCATGATCTTGCGGGATGTGTCGAGCACGACCTCGCCATCCTTGTAAAGATGCACGCGCGGCTGGAGCAGAATCCAGCGCGTGGGGGCATCAATCCGGGTCACGCCTTCCGGCAGCTCGCCCTTCCAGCCCGGGCCAACCAGCGCGAACTTGCCACCCTTGTATCCGGTTGCCTTGCCGCCGACATAGGCGAAGGCATTCGTGTACATGTCAACGATCTCGACCATGTAGTAGAGATCATCGGAATCCGGCACGCTGAGGATGACCGGCTCGGGGCCGAGGTCCATAAAGCCGAAGCCATAGACCACGTTCACATTCGGGGTGACATAGCCCGATTCCTTCGCAAGTTCCGGCGTGGAGGTATTTTCCATGCGCCAGATCTCGTTGGGCTTTGCCTTGGCATCCGGCCCCACGGCATCATTGTGGCGCAGATTGTACATGGTCACCAGCGGCACGCCCCAGTTGGCCGTCTGCAGCGCCAGGCTATAGGTCCACTCATCAAGAGCGGTGCTTTGGGCGGGAGTCAGGGTGGCCTGCTTGATGGCATTGGCCGTGCCCTGGCTATCGGCCTGTACGGGTGCTGACATCAAAGACAATGCAGCAACCGATGCCAGAAGCGCAGAACGCCAGGAGGCAGCGGAATGCAAAACCGGATGTGTGTTCATATGTCGTTTCACCCTTGGATTAAACCGATAGCCCGGCAGCTGGCAGCCACGACAAGGGGCGAGGTGAGAACCCGACACCCGTGAACAAACACCGGCTGCACAGACCGTGCTGGCGCAAGGGTAAGGGTGTTCGGGCGCTGGAATGGAGGCGCTTACGGTGTATAAGCGGACGTTAACGTGTGAATTCACGCCCAGTAAAAGGTGTCAGGGTATGGGTAAGGGCGACTTGTCCCCACCGGTGGCAGATCCGGGCGTGTCGGGTGAACCTGCCTCCTCAACCCTTGCACATGCCGTGCGGGAGCATCTGTCTGCCCTTCTGGCCGATACACATTTTCAGATCAGCGCGCGGCGCAAGGAGATCCTCAGCTACATTGTTGAGCAAACCCTGGAGGGCAAGGGCCCCCGGCTGAAGGGGTTTGAGCTGGCCGTCGCCGTTCTGGGGCGCGATGAGACTTTCGACCCCCAGACCAACACCATTATCCGGGTTGAGGTCAGCAAGCTCCGCAAAGAGCTGGAAGCCTATTATGAGGCTTCAGCGGCGCAACATTCTCTAAGAATTGAGATCCCCCGTGGCCGCTATGCACCCGTCTTTCATACCATGCCCTCTCCGGCTGAAGATCCTCCCCCAAAGGATGAGCCTTTGTCTCCGCCCAAAGGCGCGCCATTGCGTCGTCGCCTCACCCTGCTGGGCGCAACTCTGGCTGTGGTCATATGTGCGGTACTGGGACTCATGCTGCTACAGCATCCGTCTTCCGGGGTGGTGCAGGCGGCAGGGCCTGTTGTCATTGTCACGGATTTCAAGGCCAGCGATGAAGACGGAGCCCCCATCGCGACGGGCCTGACCAATGCCCTCGTTTCCGACCTGACGCGCTTTGACGGACTTCAGGTGTTCTATGGACGGACACCCGAAGAGTGGAGCCAGAACTCTTCCACCCTTCTTTCCGGGGTGCCTGTTTTCATGGTCACGGGTAATGTTGATCGCGGTGAGACGCATATGCGCACCTCCGCCCGGCTTCTGGACTATTCTACAGGCCGTGTGATCTGGAGCCGCAGCTTCCTGCGCCCCATTGATGTTGCTGCCATGCTGGATGTTCAGGATGAGATAACGGCAGATATAGCCTCCAAGCTGGCACAGACCTATGGCCTCATCAGCTATAATGCCGGGCAGCAGATTGCGCGGGGCCGCCCCACAAGCATGTTTGCCTATGAATGTGTCCAGAAGGCATTCCAATACCGTATCACCTTTTCAAGCGAACTTTATCCCTCTATGCGCGCCTGTCTGGAGAGGGCCTCAAGGCAGGACCCCGGATATGCGGATGTCTGGACCATGCTGGCCTTTGCGCATCTGGATGCCGTGCGTCTGCATCACGTTGCGCCCGAGCTGGTTCAATCGGAAATGGATGCCGCGCTGGCCACCGCGCTTCAGGGCGTTGAGTTGGGACCAGAGCGGGTGCGTCCTCTTCAGGCACTTGCAGCCGTGCGCTTCATGCGGGGTGACTATGCCGAAGCCGAGCGCGTGCAGAAACGAGCTATTGAACTGAACCCGAACAACCCGGAGTCCCTTGCCCAGTTAGGCTGGCGCTTTGCTGTGCGCGGTCGATCTGAAGAGGCAATCCATCTGCTACAGAGCGCGATCCAACACGGCCTGATCATTCCAAGCTGGTATCATACAACGCTTGCAGTTGCCTATCTGGATCGTGATACGCCTGATCTCGCCTATGACGAAGCCAAACGTGGGCAGGGTTTCTGCTGCGGTCTTGGCAAGGCCATGCTGGCGGTAACCGCAGCAGAAAAGGGGCGAAGAGATGAAGCTTATGCCATGCTTGAGGCTGCAAAAGCCGAGGCGCCAATGCTTTCGCGCAACCCGCATGCCTTCTGGTCTGCATGGAATGTGAATGAAGCTTTGATTGCTCGTTTCAATGCCAGTCTGGAACGGCTGAGCGATGAAACCCATAAGGGCGGTAGTTCTGAAATAAGGTAATTATATAATCGTCTCAACTCCATAGCGCTGTATTCTCCAGCCCTGAGGTTCCACGGCTTGCGGGTGCAATCCTTTCTGATGAATGGAAGGCAGCTATATGGAAGCACCACGGCCACAGACGCAGATTGAGATCCACCCGAAACCGTGGAGAGGTGCCCGCCTGATGACGCTCAGGTCTGCACAGCCTGCCCACTGGAACGGTTGGAACCCACGGTTACACTGTGCTGGACGCATCAGCTCTGGCCGCATAACCTGAACCAAAGCGCATGCTGGCAACCCCGGGGCAGTTCAGTAAGCTGCCTCGTTCTGGTGTCTTCAATGACGCCCAACCCTCAGGAGAAACCAGCCTTCTGCCAATCGACGCCGCGACGGATGCAAAATGTGATGATGACAGATATGTGAGCTCAAAACATGAAGTCCCGGAATAGCAAGCAGGGTCAGAGTCCGTCAGGTCAGAGGGGCGATTTTTCCTATGGACTGAAGGTCTGGCGCCGCCAGAACAACATCAAGCAGGCAAGCCTGGCTGAGATGCTGGGCGTATCCCAGGCAGCGGTCTCTTTCTGGGAGAGCGGGCGTGATGTGCCTTCAACGGACAGCATGAAACGCATTCAAGCGCTGATGGCCAAATCCGTCCGGGATGAACTCCTTCTGGAGCAGCTCTTCGTGCAAAGGCAGGCCGGGGTGCGGGCCTTGTTTGATTTTGATGGCATGCATCTCCTCGTCGCCTCACGCGGCTTTCAGGCCCTCTGGCCGGAAGTTGGCACCATGGAGGGACGCCATATGGCGGACAGGCTCATCAATGAAGCCTCCACGCTGGTCTTCGATACGGACCTGCGGCATGCCATTCTCACCGGCAATCTCGGGCTGGCCAGCGGCTTTAGTGAGCGTATGACAGATCTGGAGGTTGATTCCGTCGTGCCGCACCGCTGGCATATGTGCTTCCGGCATCATGGCCATCGCACCATCATCGACGTAGTGTATGAACCCTGTGCAGCCGAGGCGGAACCGGGCATCACCGACCTTGTTTATCTGGACAGCATTCGCCAGCCCTGACACCGCCTGAACTGGAGTGGGATTTTCGGCGACCCGGTATCCTGTTCAGCAACGTCCTCTTCCCGGTCTATCTGGAAACCACAAGTTTCTGATCGATTTCACATATGCTTGGACCGCCGAGGACTGGCTGCATGTTGCAGTCGGGCTGGGCGATAAACATGCCAACCGCGCCAGTGTCTCACGATGGGCACCTCCAAGAAGCGCTACAAGATCCCCCACGCGCGATAGCGCCCCCGCCCGGTCGTTTCCCTCACACCAAGCTCCCCGATAAGGTTGAGCGCACCGCGTGGCGTGACCTCAACGGCCTTCGCAATCATGGAGGCCGACACGATCGGGCGCGAGATGAGCAGATCGATCACCGCGGGCAGGCTGCTTGATGACCGCCGCCCTCTCACCTTCCGCTCCATCTGCTCGCGAGCTTGGCTGAGCCGGGTGATCTCCTTCATTCCGGCCTCGGCAGCAGCCGACATTGCATTGAGGAATGCGAGCAAACGGGTTGTTTTCCCCTGCGCGCACCGGCGTTCGCGCAGAATGGCCTTCAGCCCGACATGAAAACCCGGCAGGTGCGACGTGACCTTGCCACGCGACCGCAAATGAGCGGCAATGAGTTGCCCGCCCAGCGGGTGCTGTCGCTGCAGAGGCTCAAGTGTCTCCCAAGCATCGAACAGGATCGCGGCAGACAACACAGGCGGCAGGCCCTCCGTTTTCTTCAGCACCGCCCGCCATTGCGCCATCAGTTCACGCTCGTCCCAATCGGAATCCCGGATGATCAGGTCACCAATGACCAGTGACGCTCGCTCAGATGAGCTGGACATCGGGCCATCGACGACTGCATCCAGAACGCGTCGCGAGCGATTGATAATGGCATCAATATGGGCAAGTTCACGGGAGAGCGGATCGTCGTCCGGCCCCTCCGGGTCGAAATCCGCTTCCCCTTCGAACTCTGCGGGGACAGGATCGTCCTCCGGCTTGATGACAGAGGGTCCGGCAAGCGACGTCACACCCGCTTCACTGAGGGCCCAGCCCGGCTCGGCGCTGGCAATGCGGCGACGTGATCTCAAAATGGCATGCGCAATGGTCAGTTCATGGGTGGGTGCCCGGATATCCATACGGGCATCATGAAGAACCAGATCCTCGATATGGACGAGTTCGCCGGCAAGCCACATGCAGGCAGCCGCATCGAAGAAATGCCCCCGCTCAATGAAGCCCTCTGCGACCGGGCTACGGCGCACGATCTCATCAAGGCGCGCAAGCTGGTCTTCCGCCCGCGCAATAGCCGGGAGCAGGGTCTGGAGAGGCAGGTCACCGATTTCATAAGCCATTGCGAGAGATTCACATTTGTATCCATACAGAAGTTATCATGCCATTCACTTCCGTCATATGTATATCTCTTATCGCGTGCGTACAGTAGAGGCTCCCACGGCCTTCGGGATTGAACAGCAGCCCATTGGCCAAGCCTCCTGCTCTGTGAAGAGCCCTGATTTCATAGGCTTTTGGGCATGTAGCAAGACCCGGAAAAGCCACAAGAGACGTTTACAAATGATCGGTTATTGGTATCTTCTATATTTGTAATTTCGCCTCCTTATGATCTCTCTCGTGCTCCAGATGGCTACTGACACACAAAAACGAGCCTCCACCCGACCACAGGGCCGCCTGATCGGCTATGCGCGCGTATCAACGGACGAGCAGGCGACACAAGCGCAGGAGATGGAGCTGCGGGCAGCGGGGTGCGATGCAATCATTCAGGAGCACGGCTCCGGGGCTTCCCGCGCCCGCCCCGCCCTCACAAGGTTGGTGCAGGAGATCAGAGCTGGTGACACACTCATTGTCGTGCGTCTTGACCGCCTTGCGCGATCCGTCAGCCATCTGCTTCAGGTGATCGAGGATCTTGCCACCAAGGGCGCTCACTTCCGCTCGCTGCGCGACCCGATTGACACCTCAACGCCGCAGGGCATGTTCTCACTTCAGGTTCTCGGTGCTGTGGCCCAGCTGGAGCGGGCGCTGATCTCTGAACGGACGAAAGCCGGTATTCAGGCCGCAAAGGCGCGGGGAAAACTTCCGGGTAATCCGGGCATTCGCGAGCGCCGTCCAGAGGCTCTGGCAAAGATGACCGCAGCGCAGAGGGCAGCCTATGGCGATCGCGTTCAGGCGACCGCAGGCCAATGGCTACCTACAGTGCGGCGAATGAGACCGGATCATACTTGGGACGACATCGCTCGTGTCCTGAAACAGCGCGGCCTTGACTGGACGCCCGAACGCCTGCGTCGCGCCGTAAAGTGGATGGTGGCCGAGCACATGGCCGATCCGGTCCTTCTCAAGAAGTCTCCTCCCCGGATTCCGGAGGATCGGCTCATGACGCTGGTTGCGGGCATCCATGCCTCAAATCCGGACCTGACGCTGCGCGAGATCGCCGGCCAGCTCGAGCGGCTTCATGAGCGCACGCCGCGCGGCGGTTCGAAATGGGCACCTTCCTCGGTCAAGAACCTTCTGGATCGTGCGCGACGGACCGGATTGATTGATAACCCCGTGCCCAGCCCGGCCGTTTCTTGACGAGATCGAGAAGCCTCCAACCAGACCCTCGCGGGATCGTAGGTGTCGATGCGCCCGAGCGGTGCGTTCCCACAGCTGGCAGGATTTTGGGCACATTACTCTAGGTGCGCCGGGTTCAGGGTAGTCCAACCGACGCGCTGCTGTTGATCCCATAGGGAACACGCATCATAGGCCAATATGATGCCGGTGTGCAGTTCGGTCATGATTGACTCATTTACTGGAGGTGGTCCCGGACAGGCCGCAGAACCCGCCCGGGAGAGTGATCAGTCCTCGAAGTCGGTAGCTTCCGAGGCGGCGAGCCAGGCGTCGAGATCCATCTTCACCGCTTGCATCTTCTCATCGGCCAGCGTGTTGGAGATCTTGCCCGCAAACAAGTGCAGCGGCGGCTCGGCAGTCGTGGATGCTTCAATGATTAGCGCGGCCACCTTTTCCGGGTCGCCCGCCTGCTTGCCGTCCAGCATGTTCAGATGCAGATCAAGCGAGCCTCGCTACAGCGCCAGATGACAGGCGCGCTTCGGCCTTCGCTGCGCACGGTGCGCCCGTGCGGCCCTACGGGCTGGAAAAGTCTGCTGACACGAAAAAGGGCGGCCATCAGGCAGCCCGAAAGGTTTTCAGGACACTCAGTTGTAGGGCTGTATCAGGATCTCGTCTTCAGGCAGCATCCGGTTCAGGAGCCACTGCCAACCTGCCGCTATCCCCCACATGAAGGCTGCGCCCAGGAACACCAGACCAACCTGCCAGAGAGGCATCGCATCCGGCTTTCCGCAATCACCATGGTTAGGGCAAACAGCCCGAACAACGCGACCATGAACCCGGTAAAGCGGCACACAAGGGCAAACGGCAGGCCATAGATCAGGATGAACAGCACCATCTGGCGAACAATCCTGTACGTCATCCAGAACGGCCATATCAGGGTCTTCAGCCAGAGCGGGCGCGAGAGTTTTGCCTTAACCGGCTCGGGCAGGTGAGCGCTTTCGGGGGCAGTATGGCATTCGGTGGCGCCATCTGCAACAGCGCCTCCCAGCCTCTATCCAGCATTTCCGGTGGAGACAGGTGGCCGAATTGACGCCAGAAGACGGCGCGCTGCGCTGCTGTCTGGATACCGGCTGCACGCTCCAGTGCATCAATCTCCTGTTCCATGCCCCTCTCCTGCTGCAAGCTGTCATTTTGGGCCGTTGCGGATGGAGAGGCAGCCCCTCCATCCGTATGAGCGGATCAGTTTTCCGACCGTGCATCATCCACCAGTGTCAAGGAGCCACCACCATAGGGACGCAGAACAATTTCCGTCATGTAATGATCCTGACCGTCCTTCTCGAACTTGCGGGTTTCCATCGCACCTACGGCAAGAACCTTTGATCCCCTCTTCAGGTGCTTTTCGGCCTGCTTGATGCTGTGCTCATCGAAGATGACGATTGTGGGAAGGGGAAATCCGGGCGCTGCCATATGGATATGCCGGAGCCGGCCTTGCGGGGGAGAGGCGAGAGGGTAGCGCAGCGCCCCTTTCGCAGCCGGGCGGTTGCGGTCGATCCGCAAGCGGCCAGCTCATGGCTCTTTAATTCGGGCAGGGGCGATGTTATATTATCGGAGTGGGAAACGGGCTTTCGCCCGCCCCCGTGCTCTTAGAACGCGATCCAGACCCGGAGACGGAATGTCCAGCCACTCCGGGTCTTTTTCATTCTAAGAGACACGCTCAATGGAATAATCCACATTGCGCGTCCTCCGATTTTGAAGGCAAGGCCGATGCCTCGGCCGGGAAGGCCCATCCTCCCGGTGGCGCGGGCTGGCTCCGCGCCGGCTGCTTCTGCCCTCAAAACTGATCCCGTACACCTAATGCCAGCCGGTTAAGGAATTATCCGGGGAATGCCGCCTCAACCGGAAGGTTCCAGAGCTTTCCCAGATGGCGGGCTATCTCCCATGCGCGCGCCTTGTCGCCTTCCGGTCCATCGGTGATGCAGATGACGCCGCCTTGGGTTTTGGTTGGGCGATAGTGCCCATAGACGGACCAGAATTCGGCGTGGCGGTCCTCGCACGCTTCCATTGCGGTGCCGTCCTCATCCGGGTCTGCCGCGTTCCGCACGCCGCACACTTCCAGCGCATCGAACATGGCGATTTCCTCAGGGCTTGGATTTTCGCCATTGGGCCAGCAGTTGAACAGATCGCTATCGGTGAAAAAGGAAACGGTATCGGTCATTCTGGGTGCCCCTGATTGTCCTGCGGAAGCAGGCTGCGTCCTGCTTCCCGAGTTCGCGCGGAGCAGCGGAGGATTGGGGGGGCAAGGGGATGATGACGGGGGGGGGGGACCACCCACCCGAAGGGCGGCGCGAAGCGCTGGCATGGCAGGCCGAAGGCCGAATGTTGGGGGGTGGCATCATCGCCCTTGCTGGGGATAGGAGGCAGAGCCTCCAGTCCCCGACACAATGCAACAGATCCCTACCGGGTTTTCGCTTTCCATCCTGCCCGACCAGGGCAGGGCTTGCAGGCGAAGGCCGAAGCGCGCCTATCATCTGGTGCTGAAGGGAGTCCGAGCCTGTGGGAAGGGGAAATCCGGGCGCTGCCGTATGGATATGCCGGAGCCGGCTTCGCGGGGGAGAGGCGAGAGGGTAGCGCAGCGCCTCTTTCGCAGCCGGACGGTTGCGGTCGATCCGCAAGCGGCCAGCTCATGGCTCTTTAATTCGAGCGGGGCTAAGGCACTTGTGTATTCAACCGGAACAGATTGAACATGGATGTACAATTAAGGTATAATCAGCTTTGTATTCCACATTTAGAATTAATATATATAGCAGTGGAGATAAGGCCGTGACGAACTCTGAGCCAAAACAACACATCCTCAGGCGTCACGGCCTTATATTGGCAACACTCTCCCTAACATTACTACACTAAAATACTGTTAATGCAGAAATTAAAACCAATGGCAAATCCGGTATTGAAAGCGTTCGCGTCTGCTCGGGCTACGGTACAGGATTTTTTTATATTCCCGGTACAGATCAATGCTTGAAAGTGGGTGGTTATGTCTGGACCGCAGGCATGGTTAATTCATCTGCTGTCTTCAACCCATACATTTCAAACCAATCCCTGGGTACTGGCTTGCATGATAATGCCCAGACCAATACTTACAACAGCCGCACACGCGGAATAGTCCAGCTGGATGCACGCACCCATACCGAATACGGCACCCTGCGCTCATTTGTGGACGTTGGTGCGAACATGGATAGCTGGCAAAAGACAAATGGGGATTCTGCTGTCAATCTTCAACATGCCTTGGTTCAATGGGCCGGGCTGACAACTGGATACACCGCATCTCTATTTCGGCCTAATCTTGAGTATTTATTGACAAAGCCTTTGACACAAATGAATCGAAAGGTGAACCTCGTCAGCTACACAAGCCAGCTTGGCAATGGATTGTCTGCATCCGTCTCCGTTGAAGATGGCCGCTTCCATAGCGTATTGAATAGCCAAGCGTTAGGCTCGGCACTCGCGGCAGCCAATGCAAATAATGCGAATGTCGCCGGCGGAAGCGAGGTGCCTGATTTTGTCGGTACCCTTCATCTGAAGCAGAACTGGGGTATGGCACAGCTATCACTCGCAGCACACCAGTCCCGAGTTGCTTTGGAAGCCAGCACCATGAATGCGTCTTCCTCTCAATGGGGCTGGGCAATTGGTGGTACTGTGGAATTGAACCTGCCTCAGATTGCCGATGGAGACACATTTTATGTGTCAACGGCCTATGCAGATGGGGCCATGAACTATGTTGGCTTTAATGGAGCATTTGGAAGCCCCAACCTGGCAACCCAGTTTGGTCGTGTGAATGCAGGTGGAAACAGTGCCTTCTACCAGCTTTCTGATGTCGTCTATAATGATCTGACCGGCGGCATGGATACTACTCAGGCATGGTCCATTACAGGTCAGTTCCGTCACTTCTGGACCCCCTCTCTACGCTCGGCCGTTCTGGCTGGATATGCCAGTGTGAGCGCGCCAGATTCGGCATATGCCTCACAGAACGGATTTGTTGACTTCCATCTTTGGCAGGCGGGTTTCAACACCACCTGGTCACCCGTGCGCAATGTCGATATTGCAGCTGAGGTTGTTTACTCAAAAGTCGATGGAAGCCAGCCTTACGGTTACAATCTGAATACACAGCATCTGGCTATATCCAAAAACCAGTCATATGGCGGCATGGTAGACACCGTATCAGGCGGCCTACGTATCATGCGGACATTCTAAACTCATCCCAGTCTTCACCTTGCTCCTATGGATATTGCGGCAGCCAGAACTCTCAAGTCAGCCAATACCGTAATACCTCATTTGTATAAAACAGGATTTATCATGAGCGTTACGGCAATAGACGGCATGCCAGAGGCGCAAGAATTCAAGCAGCCCCCCGGCTTGAAATTCCTATTTATGACTGAAATGTGGGAGCGTTTCAGCTATTTCGGCATACAGGCTCTCATTATCCTTTTCCTGACAGAGAAACTAGGATTTACAGAGGCGCATGCCAGTCTCACCTATGGCGCATATGTCGCCTTTGTATTCCTCTCCCCACTACTAGGCGGAGCTTTGGCTGACAGGTTTCTGGGCTTCCATCACACCATTGTTGTTGGTGCTGTCCTGATCATTATCGGCCACTTTGTGCTAGCTATACCCTATGGCACAACACCCATGTTTATTGGACTGGCCATTGTGGTATTGGGAACGGGGTACTTCAAGTCTTCCGTTGCAGCAATTGTTGGACAACTCTACAGCAAGGAGGACCCGCGAAGAGATAGTGGGTTTACCTTATTCTATATGGGAATCAATATTGGCGCACTATTGGCCACACTTATTGTGGGCTATATTGGTGCAAAGATCAGCTGGCATCTCGGTTTCAGCCTGGCTGGTATTGGTATGATGCTGGGTCTGGCCATTTTCAGGTATGGCAAACGCTATTACAAGCCTGAATCCTTGGTCTGTCCCAAGCCACACCTAATCGCACCCGTGGTTGCCCTGAGCCTGCTGACCATCCCCATCGTCGCATTTCTTCTGGCAACACCACATAATGCCAAAATGTTTATGCTTATTGGCGGCTCATTGACCTATTCTTACGTATTTTATAAAGCATGTACGTCTGAAGGCAAATATCGACGCCATCTTATATCTATTCTTATATATGTCCTTTTTGCCAGTGTATTCTGGGCTCTAAAAAAACAGATTGATGGAGCAGTCCTACTACTTGTCGAACATACGATTGATCGTACAATCATGGGCTTTGAAGTTCCTGCCTCCATGTTCACCTCTATCAATCCCTTTTTCATTCTGCTTCTTTCACCTGTCTTCGCCCATTTATGGGTGAGTTTCGCATCACGTGGGCATGCCATTACGACAAGAGCCCGTTTTCTTTTTGGGCTCCTTCTATCAGGATCAGCATTTATACTGTTCTCACTCGCAGCACAGGAAGCCACTTCAGGTATAGCGGCGTCTATGATCTGGCCTATTGCCGCCATTTTCCTTTTGACGTGCGGAGAGCTGTCAATATCGCCTGTTGGTGTTTCCATGATTTCGAGGCTTGCACCGCCGCACCTGACCGGGTTGATGATCGGTGCATGGTTTCTTTCCAGCTCATTTGGTGCCTATGCGGCGGGCTGGATCGGTACATTTGTCCATGTTCCGAAAGGACAGGTTCTGGATATGGCCACTTATGCCGCAGTGGCATCCAGCGTCTATCTCAAGGTAGCCATGCTCGGTTTTGGAGCCGCTCTGATCTTCCTGCTGTTTATGCCTGTGCTTAAACGCCTTCAATCCCCGCATGGCCTGCACGATGCTTGATGAGATGAAGTACGCTTGGAAGTGCCGGAGCGGGCCTTCCAAGAGAGAGGCGAGAGGGTAGCGCAGCACCCCTTTCGCTGCGGGGAGGTTGCGGTCGATCCGCAAGTGGCCAGTTCATGGCGCTTTAATTCGGGCGGGGCCGATGCTATATTATCGGAGTGGGGAACGGGCTTTCGCCCGCCCCCTTTTTGCTTAGATTCAGAATTGGACCCGGAGTGTCAGTGTCCAGCCGCTCCGGGTCTTTTTCATTCTAAACAACACGCTCAATGGAAATAATCAACATTGCGCGTCCTCCCAGTGGCGCGGGCTGGCTCCGCGCCGACTGCTTCTGCCCTCAAGACTGCTGCATCCAGCTTGGCGTCATGAGTTGCCAGCTCTTTGAACGGAACCTTCGATCGCTGTATCGCCGCTCGGACGACGTACGTAGTCGTGGCGCTGCCGTGGAATACTGGCCCATAGCTCCTCCCGCTGGGAGAACCCAGTTAAGCTGGGTCCATCACACAGCGGGACTAAACACCTAAAACCGGAGAAAATGGAAGCCGGCGTGCATGTGCCAGCTTCTGGCATGAACCTGTCTGGAGCAGGACTGTCAGAAAGCTCCATCAGGCCTTCAGCCGATAATCTCCAGCGGGGCCTTCGGGTCACGGCTGGCAAGAAAGGGCGGGCGCGGCTTGGGTGCGCCATAGGGTGCGCCCACGCGGTTCGACCACGCATTATAGACAAAGAAGGCATTGGAGCGCGGAAATGGCGTGATATTGCCGTTGGAACCATGCATCGTGTTGCAGTCAAACAGCACCACGGTGCCCGCCTTGCCCGCCGCATAAGTCAGGCCAAAGCGTTCCGCCAGTCTTGTCAGGGCCTCATGGCTGGGCACCCCCACCTCCTGCCGGCGCAGGGAGGTACGGTGGTTCTCCTGCGGCGTTTCACCCGCGCATGAGATGAAGTTGCGGTGCGAGCCCGGCATCAGCATCAGCGGGCCGTTCATCGCATCATTGTCTGTCAGCAGGATAGAGGCTGAAATAGCGCGCATGCGGGGCATGCCGTCTTCCGCGTGCCAGGTCTCGAAATCCGAATGCCAGTAGAACTCCTTGCCTGTGAAGCCCGGCTTGTAGTTAAGCCGGCTCTGGTGGAGATACAGATCATCATCCAGCAGGAAACGGATCTTTCCGGCAATGCGGGCATCCCGCGAAAGACGATGGAAGACCTTGCTCTCCTCATCCAGCCGGAACACGGTGCGCACGGCATCACTGTCCGGCTCGCGCACCACATTATCCGCCTGAAGCGTCACCTCGCCTGTCCGCAGGCGGTGCGACTCCTGCTGGAAGAGCGCCACCTCATCGGCTGAGAACACGTTTTCCAGAACAAGGAAGCCGTTCGTCTCGAAGTCCTGCGTCTGGGTGCGGGTCAAAGGTGCCTGCGGGCTCCATTTGCCCCACACCACCGGGTCCTGGCGCTCCATCCATGTCTCCCGCTCAAGACGGGTGGGATAGAGATCGGTTCGGCCTGCCTGTCCATTATGGGGGATTCTTGCAGAGCGCATCATGGCGTTTCTCCCTGTGCTGATACGAGGTGAAGCGCGCTATGCGCTTCTGGCGAGATCCTGCGCCGGGGCATAGGAGCCATCGGCCCGGTGCACTTCCGCGCCTGTCACCGGCGGATTGAAGCAGCAGGCCAGCACCAGTTCGGAACGGGCGGTGAGGCGGTGATGGTCATGCTGGTCCAGCGCATACATCACGCCGGGGCTGATCTGGTGAACCTGCCCATTGGCCAGTTCCTCGATCTCGCCCTCTCCCGAGATGCAATAGACGCTCTCGAAATGGTGCTTGTAGTGGAATATATGAGAGGTGCCCGCCTTGATCCGGGTGATGTGGAATGAAAAGCCCATATTATCGCCCGCCAGCAGCAGGCGGGTGGAATCCCACCCGTCCGCCACCACCAGCCGCTTATCCTTGCGGGCGTCATCCAGATTCCGAACGATCATGCTGCCTGCTCCTGTGTCATGGTGCTGAAAGGGTGCCGTTCATTCCGCCGCGACGCGGGAGAGATGGCGGGTGAAGACTGCCTCGAAGGCCTCGCCCATGATGTCCAGCCCGGCATCCAGCTGCGCCCTGTCAATGGTGAGCGGGCAAAGCACCTTCACCACCTCATCCCGCCCGCCGGAGGTCTCGATGATGAGGCCGGCCTCGAAACACTGGCGGCAGATCTCGGCGGCCATGGCCCCGTCTTCGGTATTGATGCCCTGCATCATGCCCCTGCCGCGCAGGGTCAGGTCATAGCGGGCGGCGATGATGGAAAGGCGCGTATGAAGATGCGCCGCCTTGTCGTGTACCTCACGGGCGAAGGCATCATCACGCCAGAACTTCTCCAGCGCCACACGGGCGGTGACAAAGGCCATATTGTTGCCGCGGAAGGTGCCGTTGTGCTCGCCGGGCGTCCAGATGTCATGCTCTGGGCGCAGCAGCAGCAGGGCGAAGGGCAGGCCCATGCCGGAAAGGGATTTCGCCTGCGTGATCATGTCAGGGCTCAGACCGTGCTCCTCGAAGGAGAAGAAGCTGCCCATGCGCCCGCAACCGGCCTGAATGTCATCAATGATGAAGAGCGCACCCTGCTTGCGGGCAATGGCCTCGATCTTCCGCAACCATTCGGGAGAGGCGACATTCAGTCCGCCTTCCCCCTGAACCGTTTCCACCAGAATGGCAGCGGGAGCATCGATACCGCCGGAAGGGTCATCCAGCATCTGGTCCAGCAGGTCGGCCGTGTCCACATCCGGCCCGAAATAGCCGTCATAGGCGGCGCGGTGCACATCATTGAGGGACACTCCGGCACCACCACGCTTGCCACTGTTGCCTGTCGCGGCCAGCGCACCGAGGGACATGCCATGGAAGCCATTGGTGAAGGCGATGACATTGGTGCGGCCCGTGACCTTGCGCGCCAGCTTCAGCGCCGCCTCCACCGCATTGGTGCCGGTGGGGCCGGTGAACATCAGCCGGTAGTCCATATCGCGCGGGGCGAGGATGATGTCCTCATAGGCCTGAATGAAACGGGCCTTGGCATCGGTATACATATCAAGGCCATGGGTGATGCCGTCACCGGCCACATACTCCACCAGCGCGCTTTTCATGTCCGGGTCATTGTGCCCGTAATTGAGCGAGGAGCAGCCGGAGAGAAAATCCGTATAGGCGCGCCCGTCGCGGCCAAAGATGGTTGAGCCCTGTGCCTTGTCGAACAGGGCGGGGAAACTGCGGGAATAGGAGCGCACCCGGCTTTCATGACGCTCGAACGTCTTCTCGCTGATGCGGATGGTTTTTGCGGCAAGGGGGGTGAGTTTTGTCGTCATGGAGCAGTGCCTCCTTAGGGGCGGCAGAATGTGTTGGGTAGCCACATGTCTTCATGCAGCCGGCTGTGTGCGCACAGGCGCACACGATATGCGGCAGCCTCAGGCCACGCGCCGCACAGGCAGGGTGACGCGCGAGAACGGGCCTATGGACACAAGGTGTTCCGTCTCATGCCGACCAGCCAGATGGAGATCGCACTGGAAGTGGGGCGCGCGGGCCAGTTCGGCATCAAGGCTGCGGGCCAGCGCATGGAACAGGGCCCAGGAGGGCGCATTATTTTCAGTGATGGTGGATTGAAGCCGGGTGACGTCCGCACAGGCCGGGCGCGTCAGGACGGACGTGATGAGCCTTTTGGCAAGCCCCTGTCCGCGCACCTTTTCGGCGGTGCAGACCTGCCAGACAAAATATGTATCCGTCTGCTCCGGCAGAACATGGCCGGAGACCCAGCCGACGATTTCGCCATTCATCTCAGCCAGCGCACATGTGGCCGAGAAATGCGTGCATTGCAGAAGGTTGCAATACATCGAGTTGGTATCGAGGGTCACGCTGTCCGCGACCAGTTGCCAGACCGCAGCGCCATCTTCCCGCTCCGGCCTGCGAATCGTGACCGGAAGGAGTGTCTCAGCACTGCGGTCATCCGGGCCTGCTGGTGCAAGTCTCATGGAATTCCTCCGCTGCTGCGTTCCATTTATTTAGCTCAATCAAACTAAATGTCAAACGAGCGAGAGGCGCTAAACCCGTTTGAAATTCTTCTAGAATTTGATTCATTACGACTCTTCAACGGATTAAATTAATTTAGATTATGCGAATTTTATTGTGATCGTCCGCCGGATTGAGTTAATTAATTATGGAGTGCAAACAATATGGCGGCCGTGTTTGAAGATCGGGTTTGAGGTCTGGAAACGAGCAGGGATAAGACAGGTGCAGAACACTCATCCAGACACCTCCCCGGAACCGAGCCGAGACGTGCAAGCCCCCACCAAGACCGCGCTCTCCGCCCTGCGCAAAATCCTGCGCAAGACCGAACTGAATGCAAAGGCACTGATGCGTGAGACGGGCCTCACCCCCTCTCAACTCATCTTCATGCAGATGCTGGATGACGGTGCCGAGCACACCGCAGGCGCGGTGGCCGCGCGCATGGGCATCACCCAGGCCACGACCACCGCCCTCATTCACAAGTTGGAAGCGGTGGGCATGGTGGCACGGCGCAAGGGTGAAACAGACCGTCGGCAGGTCTGGCTCAGCCTCACCGACAAGGGGCGCAACGTGCTGGATATCGCCCCGGATGGAGCACACGCCAATTTCCACGCGGCCTTCTCCAATCTGGCCGAGTGGGAACAGCTCATGCTGATCGCCTCACTGGAGCGGATTGTCACCATGTTGGGCGCAGAAGACGATGCCGCCCCGGTCCTGACCGCGGACCCTGTTCTGGCCCCGCCCTCTACACCCACATCACAGACCTGACATCAACCTCACGGGAAACACGCAGGCAGACCTGCCCCGATAAAATGATGGAGGTAGGGGCATCTCATCCTATTGGACGGCCATGGGCTGGATGCTCTTGTGATCACCAGCTCCAATCAGGCCGGCAATATAGGCCGGACACATCTGACACCCCATCTTGCGGCTCAGACCATCCAGATAAAGTATGAACCGCGCCTCCATTGCTTGCATAGATGAGGATGGGGAATGGAGCGCCTTTATGAGTGATGTGGAGCGCATCATGGAACGTCTGCTGTCCTCGCATTGACGCCACATGAGCAGCCTCTCTCCAGAAAGGTGCTTGTCAGGGTTGGCCTTGACGCCATAAGGGGATTAGACCGAGGGTATATGACAAGGAGTCATGCCCGATGATCGATATCCAGCCTCTGGCCATCCTGCGTGAAATTGACCGGACAGGGAGCCTCACACAGGCGGCCGATCAGCTCAACCTGACCCAATCGGCGGTCAGCCATGCGATCCGCCGGTTTGAAGAGCGTCATGGTGTCAAGCTCTGGGAGCGTGAGGGGCATAAGCTGCGTTTGACGCTAACGGGAGAGTATCTTCTGGGGCTGGCGATGCGGGTGCTGCCGCAGCTTGAACATGGCGCGATGGTTCTGGAAGATTATGCACGCGGGCGGCGCGGTGCGATCCGGGTGGGGATGGAATGCCACCCCTGTCAGGACTGGCTGATGCGGGTGGTGGACCCGTTTCTGGCGGAATGGCCTGATGTCGATCTGGATGTGACCACAGCGTTCCAGTTCGGTGGTTTGGCCGCGCTTTTGAGCCATGAGATCGACATTCTCGTTACCCCCGATCCGGTCGAGCGTCCCGGGCTCGAATATACGCCCGTGTTCGATTACGAGATGGTTCTGGCCGTTGCGGAAAATCATCCCCTGGCCAAAAAGCGGCGGGTTGAGCCCGAGGATCTGGCAACCGAAACGCTGATCACCTATCCCGTTTCCCGCGAAAGACTGGACATCTATACCCGATTTCTGGTTCCGGCCCATGCCTTGCCCCGCCGTCACCGCACCGTGGAAACAACCGATCTGATGTTGCGGTTGGTGGCCTCGGGCCGCGCTGTCAGTGCGACACCCGACTGGCTGTTGCGCGAGGCCAAGGGTGTGAAGGGCATACGGCTCGGAGATGGGATCGCGAAGTCCATCCATCTGGGTCATCGCAGCGGCCAGTCCGCCAACTATCTGGATGGATTCATCCGTCTGGCCGGGAATGTCCGGGTCTAAGTTCCTACAGGGTACGGGGTCTTTTCGTGCTGTTCCGGCCACTTGGCGGCAGGATGAAACTCTTTGAGGTGCCATGAGGATCGACATTGACCGCACGGGTCATGACAGGAAGTCATAATACTCTGAAATAATATCATTTTTTTTCATGTTTATGCTTGGGCATAAGGGAAGCACGCGCCGACAGAGGTCGGTCACTGACTGAGCCAGCCTGAATCTATCCGGGCACCACCGGAACAAGAAAAATGGCCTCGGGCTTTGTCTCGGAAGCAAAAGAGCAGATCCCAATGACCAGAGACTTCACCTTCACAATCAAGACCCTTCGTTTCAACGAGGATTACACCCCCGCCGACAGCACCCGGCTCACCACCAATTTTGCCAATCTGGCACGAGGTGAAAGCCGCCAGCAGAACCTGCGCAATGCACTGCGCATGATCGACAATCGCTTCAACAGCCTGGCGCAATGGGATAATCCAGAGGGCAACCGTTACGGTGTGGAACTGGACATTGTTTCCGTCGATCTGGATATTGGCGGCACGGGTGATGCCTTTCCGGCCATAGAAATCCTGAAAACAACAATCCTTGATCGCAAGAGCGGCCAGCACATTGAGGGGATTGTCGGAAACAATTTCTCCTCCTATGTGCGCGATTATGACTTCAGCGTACGGCTCCCGGAGCACAACCGGGACCGTTCCGGTTTCAGCATTCCGGATGATTTTGGCGATCTTCACGGCAATATTTTCAAAAGCTTCGTGTCCTCCGACACATACAGGGCGCATTTCCGCAAGCTGCCGGTGATCTGCCTGAGTGTCTCGCACAACAAGATCTATCGGCGGACAACAAATCACCACCCTGTTCTTGGCTTTGAATATCTGCCGAATGAAACCTCACTGACAGAGCAGTATTTCAGGAAAATGGGTCTGGAGGTCCGTTATTTCCTGCCCCCGAACAGCGCAGCTCCGCTGGCCTTCTATTTCTTCGGGGACTTGCTCAATGATTATACCAATTTCGAGCTGATTGGTTCCATAGCCACGATGGAAACTTTCCAGAAGATTTATAGACCTGAGATCTACAATGCCAATTCTGTGGCTGGTGAATGTTTCGAGCCAAGCTTGCAGCATCAGGATCACTCACTGACCCGGATCATCTACGACCGGGAAGAGCGCAGTCAACTGGCTGTCCAGCAAGGAAAGTTTGCCGAGGAACACTTCATCAGGCCGTATCGGGACATTCTGGACGCATGGTCCGCGCGATGCGCAGCCTGAACGATCACACAATATATAAGGTTACGCCCCATGACCAAGCTGCTCCCCACGTCCACTGCCGGCAGTCTGCCCAAACCCTCCTGGCTTGCAGAGCCGGAGAAACTCTGGTCGCCCTGGAAACTCGAAGGCGAGGAACTGATTGCGGCCAAGCATGATGCTCTCCTTGTGACGCTGGCCGAGCAGGAGCGTGCCGGGATTGATATTGTCAGCGACGGCGAACAAACCCGCCAGCACTTTGTCACGACATTCATCGAACATCTGGACGGCGTTGATTTCGAGAAGCGGGAAACCATCAGGATCCGCGATCGTTATGATGCGAGCGTGCCAACGGTTGTCGGCGCCGTGTCTCGCCAGAAGCCGGTTTTTGTGGAGGATGCCAGATTCCTGCGCGCGCAGACCAGCAAGCCGATCAAATGGGCCTTGCCGGGGCCGATGACGATGATCGATACGCTCTATGATGCCCATTACAAGAGCCGTGAGAAACTCGCCTGGGAATTTGCCACGATCCTCAATCAGGAAGCCCGCGAGCTTGAGGCTGCCGGGGTTGATATCATCCAGTTCGATGAACCCGCCTTCAACGTGTTCTTCGATGAGGTGAATGATTGGGGTATTGCCACTCTGGAGAGGGCAATCGAAGGCCTGAAATGCGAGACCGCCGTTCATATCTGCTATGGCTATGGCATCAAGGCCAATACTGACTGGAAGAAGACGCTCGGTTCGGAGTGGCGCCAATATGAAGAGATCTTCCCCGGCATCCGGAAATCAGGCGTGGATCTGGTTTCTCTGGAATGCCAGAACTCGCATGTTCCGATGGAATTGATTGAGCTTCTTCGCGGCAAGAAGGTGATGGTCGGGGCCATTGATGTTGCGACCAGCGTGATCGAAACCCCGGAGGAGGTGGCCAATACCTTACGCAAGGCATTGCAGTTCGTGGATGCGGACAAGCTCTATCCCTGCACCAACTGCGGCATGACACCTCTCTCCCGGAATGTCGCGCGTGGCAAGCTGCATGCCCTTTCTGCTGGCGCGCAGATTATTCGGCAGGAACTCTCGGCCACGCCGGCCGCAGAGTAGGTCGTATCTCTGGATGGCCTGATTTTCGCGAACGCACTGTTTGATCCCGTGCTTTGCAGGTGCGCTACGGGATCAAACAGAAGTCGGGCTCCAGGTGGAAAAGCCGAGTTCTGTTCGCGGATCTGCCGACCGAGCCGAAGGAGCTGCACTTGACGGTGCTCTCACTCGAGCAGGCATTCATCGTGTCTGGGCCGCAGGAGGAGCAAAACACCGCTCTGCGGCCTCGCTTGCGCTGGGTCACCCCCGCACAAGCATATGCAAAATAGACATAAAAATGGAGAATGATTTATATTATACAAAAGTATAATTATAATTTGAATTCATAATACCGATGGCCTATCGTTTCTCTCAGGCGCCGGAGAGCGCCGTTTGGAGGAGCGACCATGAAGAGCTTCAGTCACTCTATAAGTATAGTCACCTATTCTGGCGCAGCAGCCAGCAAGCCGCACCTCTTGCGACATTCACCACCCATCCCGCTGCATAGCATTCAGCGAAGTGGAAGGCCTATGTCTGCCAGATAGTCCTTAATCAGATGACATCTGACAAGGAATAGGCGGCGGAACTTCCTTTCCGCTCCATATTCATCCTCCAGCAGTCCTGAAACCAGCATCGATCCGAACGGGTCTTTCTGGCATGTGTTTTGCTTGGATTTTTGTGTTCTTTCGCCATTATTGGAGTCAGTACTCATGAATATACGCTTGCTGTTGCTTGCCTCGGCCATGACATTTGTGTCTTCGGCATCTATTGCTTCAGAATTCAAGATCGAGGAAGCAACCATTGCCAAAGTGCATGCCGCATTCAAGTCAGGCGATCTGACCTGTGCGGCTCTTGCTCAGGGGTATCTGGACCGAATTGCTGCCTATGACCAGAAAGGGCCTGAGCTGAAGGCCATTATCATGGTGAATCCAAAGGCGGTTGAAGAAGCGAAGGCTCTGGATGAACTGTATGCAAAGTCCCCTGATAAAGTGGGGAGCCTGCATTGCGTTCCAGTTATCTTGAAAGACAATTTCGATACAGCCGACATGCCCACCAGCAGCGGCAATGTGGCCATGAAGGATTCCCAGCCGAGCAAGGATGCCTTCAGCGTTGCCCGAATGCGCGACGCCGGAGCGCTGATACTGGCAAAATCCAACCTTCAGGAGTTCGCCAGAGGCGGGGTGAGTATCAGCAGTCTGGGAGGTCAAACCCTTAACCCGTATGATCTGGGCCTGACGCCGGGAGGTTCCAGCGGCGGCACGGGTGTCGCACTGGCGGCCAATTTTGGCTTGGTAGGCACAGGCAGCGATACCGGGCAGTCCATTCGTTCGCCAAGTTCTGCAAACAGCCTTGTCGGGGTCCGTCCCACGCGCGGGCTGGTCAGCCGAGCTGGTGTTATTCCCAACAGCTTCACACAGGATGAAATCGGTCCTCTTGCGCGCACCGTCACTGATGCGGCCCTTTTTCTCGACGTCATGACCGGCTTCGATCCGAATGATCCGATCACAGCCCTTGGTGTGGGCAAGGCACCGGAGAGCTATGCTGCGGGCTTGAACAAGAATTCCCTGAAAGGTGTGCGCATCGGCCTGCTGACGACCCTGCTCGGGTCAGATGATCGCCATAAGGAAGTCACGGAGGCGATGAAAAATGTTGCTGCCTCCATGACCAAGCTCGGCGCAACTGTTGTTGAGTTCGAGATGCCGGAGCTGGCAGAACTGACCAAGCGGGTGGCGACAGACAACCATGAGGCAAGCCCTGCCTTTGCCACTTATTTCGCCTCCTTGCCTACAGATGCACCGGTAAAGTCATTTGCAGATCTTGTGGCAACCAAGACCGCCTCTCCGGACATCCAGAAAACACTGGAGATGGAGCTCGCGATTGAGGATGGAATGAATAGCGAGGAATACCGGATTCGCTGGATGAACCGTGAGAAGCTGCGGATTGCTCTTGCGGCAAAAATGGCCTCCATGGATCTGAACGCCATTCTGTATCCGATGCAAAGCGTGCTGGTATATCCGATCGGGCAGCCAAGCCAGCCAGAGCGGAATGGTGTGCTCTCGAACGCAACGGGCTTCCCCGCTGTGACCTTCCCGGGTGGCTTTTCCAAGCCAACAGCATCGGCTCCAATCGGGGTTCCGATTGGCGCAGAACTGCTCGGGCTGGATTATACGGAGCAAGACTTGCTGTCTTATGCCTACGCATTTGAGCAAGCCTATGATCTGCGGAAGCCACCTGTAAGCACGCCACCTCTGGCCAAGTGAATGCAGGACTGCTCGCACTGATTTATGCGAGCGTCTGCGGTGATATGGCTTTGAATGTCCGTCATCAGCACTGATGGCGGACATTCTGGCGTGAGAGTGGGGCGCGGGCTTCTGGGCCTGAGTGATGGCGAATGTAGACGACCGGGCATCGGTTGTGCCGGATGGAGATGGGTTTTAGTGCTTGAGGTGGGTGAGCATGGTTTAGAGGGGGAGCGCAAATACATTCTCCCGGACCTGCCAGATGCTCCCCTTCGAATACCGGCAGGTGCATCAAGGCGTGCCGGACGTGTGAGCAGGCACACGACAGCCAAGGAAAGCGCGACCTCGACCACTTCGAGGGGGCCTTGAGGGCCGGTATCGCTATCTATGGCCTCATGGCCATGACGAGGGCTTGCTCAAGCGGGCGAGGAAGCACTGCTTGAACCCAGGACCGCACCTTGATCATCCCTCACGCGCCCTGCCGGAGGTATATGCTCTATGCGGTGGAAGAGCCTTCTTCGATAAAGAGATTTCTGCCAAAATCGCTATAGATGGGCTGTCCTGCTACTGAATATATGCGGGATAGTGGATCTGGGCAGCCGTGATGCTGAGCGACCATTCCATGGCTGAAGACGCAATAGGCACCCCTAAAATTATATTATGAATTCATTTTATAAAATATGAGATTCAAATATGAACTCATAATTACAAGGAGACCTCAATAAGGCCGCGCTCAGGCATGGGCGTTCTTTTCATTCCCCTCTCAGCCTGCTGCAATTATTGCATAAAGCCTTAGGTTGCGACAAGATGGTCGCACCTAAAGAGAACATTTGAGCCAGATAAGCAGTATATCCTGAGGGTGTCATGCATGCTCGGCCAGTCGAATGTGGCCGCATCATACCGCCGGGAGGCTGGGGGATTGAGCCTCGAATCCCGCCCCTCTCCAGCGCATCCCGGCCAACTCACCCCCGATTTTGCAAAGGATACGCCGAAAAGGGTCAGGTCGCCTAACCTTGGCCTGATGTGTAAAGAGCGGCTGTCTGGTTCGGGTATTTATTTGTAAGCTATTGTTTTTATTGCATCTTGGATGGCAGCAACTTTGCAGGTGCGGGAGAGAGGGTCGCAGTGCAGCAATAATTATGTACTCAAAATTTGAATTTGTAATTGTATTCAAAATAACACGAGCCTACCTTCCTCCCTAATGCGCCATAGAGCGCTTTTTGGAGGAGCGACCATGAAACAGAGCATTCTTTCTATCAGCGCCATCCTGTGCCTGAGCACGACAGCAGCATTCGCGT
Organism: Xanthobacter sp.; assembly: GCA_034676585.1. Taxonomy (GTDB): domain Bacteria; phylum Pseudomonadota; class Alphaproteobacteria; order Rhizobiales; family Xanthobacteraceae; genus Xanthobacter. Next base: position 80,862 of record JAUCBY010000003.1, read on the forward strand.
GGGAACCAACCAAGGCCATTGAAATTGTTGTGCCCTTTTCTGCGGGCGGGGCATCTGACCAGATGGCCCGTACAATTCAGGGCATTATTCAAAAGAACAATCTTACGCCGCAGCCCGTCATCGTGGTCAACAAGCCTGCAGCTGCAGGCGGTGAGGCCATGCTCGACATTCAGGCCTCAAAGGGTGATGCACACAAGCTGATCACAACCTCAAGCGGCATCTTCCTGACACCGATGACGACCAAGCTCCCGGTGGCCTGGACCGACTTTACACCCGTTGTGATGATGGCACAGGACGCCTTCGGCCTCTGGGTGAATGCAGAGTCTCCCTACAAGGAGCCGGCGGACTTCATCGCAGCCGCCAAGGAGGCAAAGCCGGCGCTCAAGGTGGGCGGCACGGGTTCGAAGCGTGAAGACCAGTTGCTTGTCATCGGGATGGAGAAGGAAGGCAACGTCAAGCTCAACTACATCCCCTATCCGGGTGGCGGTGCGGCCTCAACGCAGCTGGCTGGCAACCACATCTCGGCAGACACCAACAACCCGTCAGAGGAAATTGCCAACTGGCGTGGCGGCTCAACCCGTCCGCTCTGCATCTTTTCCACCAAGCGTCTGCCCTATGACACCAAGGTCGTTGGTGACATGTCCTGGGGTGATATCCCCACCTGCAAGGAGAAGGGGCTGGACGTAAACTACGAAATGCTCCGCGGCATCTTCATGCCGGGCGATGTCACGCCCGAGCAGCAGGCCTTCTATGTCCAGCTTTTCCAGAAGGTGGCCAATACCGATGAATGGAAGGAATATCTGGCCCGTAATGCTCTGGTGCCAGACTTCCGCGAAGGCGAAGCCTTCGTTGAATTCCTGAAAACGGATGAGCAGACCCACCGTGAACTTCTCAGCAAGGCGGGCTTCCTCGCCTCCAAGTAAGTCTGCGATCAGCCGGTGGACCGAGCCTTCGGTCTGCCGGTCCAACATCGTAAGCCAACAGCTGAGGATGCTGACATGACCGTTTCGACAGAAACCAGCCTACCAAATGAGGCGAGTGAGGTGCCGGAGCGCGGCATATCACGCCGCACGGCCGAAATTGCAGTTGCCCTGACCCTTATTCTTCTCGCCGGTCTGGTGCTGTGGGATTCCTATGAGCGTGGTGCAGGCTGGACCACAGGCCCGGAGAATGGCTTCTTCCCTGCGCGCGTCGGCTGGATTTTTCTCGCCGCATCCCTTGTGATCCTGTACAGCGCATTTCGCCGCCCCCCGGAAATATTCGTAACCTGGACGCAGCTTTCCCAAGTCCTTCGGGTTTTTGTGCCGCTCGTTATTTTTATCGCGCTGATCAAACCTCTGGGACTCTATCTGGCCTCTGTCCTGTTCATCATTGGCTTCATGCTGATTGCAGGATCGCGCAGCGCTCTTTCAATCATTCTGGCAGCCGTGCTTGTGCCCGTTATTTCATTCTGGGTTTTTGAAATCCAGTTCCTTGTGCCGCTGCCCAAGGGGCCGGTCGAAGCCTTGCTTGGTTATTGAGGTCTCTTCGATGGAAAACCTTCAATCACTTCTTGCAGGTTTCGAGCTTGCACTCTCATGGCATAACATAGCCTTCATGATTATGGGGGTTCTGCTTGGTATCATTGTTGGGGTGCTGCCCGGTCTGGGTGGCCCAAACGGTGTCGCCATCCTGTTGCCGCTGACCTTTGGTATGGACCCAACGTCCGCCATTATCCTTCTGTCATCAATCTATTGGGGCGCTTTGTTCGGCGGCGCAATCACGTCTATCCTGTTCAATATTCCGGGAGAGGCATGGTCTGTTGCCACCACATTTGACGGCTACCCGATGGCTGTCAGGGGGAAGGCGGGAGAAGCGCTCACGGCAGCATTCACGGCCTCCTTTATTGGTGCTATCTCCGGTGTCGTACTCATCACCTTTGTCGCGCCTCTGGTGGCAAAATTCGCCCTTCGGTTTGGTCCGGCAGAATTCTTCGCAGTGTTTTTGCTGACATTCTGCTCGTTCATCGGCATGGGAAAGGAAAACAAGGCAAAGATTTTCGCAACACTTTGCATCGGCTTCCTTCTCGCCGCTGTCGGTCTCGATACGATTTCCGGCGACCTGAGAATGACCTATGGCATTACGGAACTGATGCGTGGGTTCGACTTCCTCGTTGTTGTCATTGGCCTGTTCGGTGTCAGCGAGATCCTTCTCACCGTTGAAGAGGGTCTGCACTTCAAGGGCAAGCGCGCCAAGATTGATCTCAAGGTCGTGTTGCGCACTTGGGCGGAAATGCCACGTCACTGGGTCACTCTGGTCCGCTCCTCGTTCATTGGCATGTGGATGGGTGTAACGCCCGGCGGCGCCATTGCGGCTTCCTTCATGGGTTACGGCTTGGCCAAGCGCTTTTCAAAGAACGGTAAGAACTTTGGAAAGGGCGAAGTTGAAGGCGTTCTTGCACCGGAAACAGCTGCGCATGCTGCTGGCACCGCCGCACTGCTGCCCATGCTGGCGCTCGGCATCCCGGGTTCAGCCACGGCTGCCGTGCTGCTGGGTGGCCTCATGATCTGGGGTCTTCAGCCGGGGCCATTGCTGTTCATTGAGCAGAAGGAGTTCGTCTGGGGTCTTATCGCCTCCATGTATCTTGGCAACGTTGCCGGACTAATTATCGTTCTGGTGACCGTGCCGCTGTTCGCAGCAGTCATGCGGGTGCCTTTCGCGCTGGTCGCCCCGATTATCCTCATTATCTGTGCTATCGGCGCCTACACCATCTCCAACTCCATCTTTGATATTTGGCTGATGCTGGGCTTTGGCGTCGTTGGCTACATCTTCAAGAAACTGGATTACCCGCTGGCCCCGCTGGTTCTGGCTCTGGTTCTTGGAGATCGTGCAGAGGATGCGGCACGTCAGGCACTGATTGGTTCGGAAGGTGATCTCAGCGTCTTCTTCGCAAACGGACTTGTCAGCACCCTGATCATCATGGCCTTCGTGCTCTTGCTTTGGGGTCCCATCAGCGATGGCATTGCAAAACTGCGCCGGCGTTCCCATGAGGTTGGCCAGCCTGTCTAAAAGTGCTGTCCACTCAAACGGAAATGATGGAGCGCCCGGAATGCGCTCCATCATAAAAACCAGCATTTACCGACCCTCCTGACCGGTAAATGCTCCCAAACTGGGCGCGGTGATCTTATGATCGCCGCGCTTTTTTAATGCGCCAATGAGCTGCTGCCAGTTTTATGGACACGTCGACAAGATCGTGATCTGGATGTTGGAGAAAACGTTCTGCGCCACTGGGTGCGGGAGCAGGTTGCAGCGCCGGCAACAGCCCTTCCCGGCCATGGCCAACTTCGGGGCGATGCGGCTGAGGTTGCCGCACTGAGGAAGGAGCTGGCCCGCCTCAAGGCCGAACGCGGTATTCTCAAGAGGGCCGCTCGCGAGGCGACATGAGGTTCCCCTTATCGCCAGACACCGCCACATCTGGCCCCTGACATGGCTGTGCAAGGCGCTGAAGGTGTCCCGCTCAGGCTTTCATGCCTGGCTCAATCGTCCGCACAGCACCCGAAAGGGTCATGATGCCCGGCTCGTGACGGCCATCGCGGCAAGCTTCAGCTCGTCTGATTGCACTTATGGCGCGCGGCGGGTTTGGCGCAATGTACTGGCAGAGGGCTTCGACAAGGTGCTCAAGCAAGATATAATCAACGGTGTTGTGGCGCCCGATTGAAGCCGCCCACCACACAAGCGAGCAATTCCGGCGGCTTCTGGGTGAAAATAGCATCACCTGTTCCACGAGCCGGTCCGGCAATGTCTGAGGCAATGCCGCTATGGAGAGCTTTTTCTCGTCACTGAAAACGGAGAGAACAGCCCGAAAAGTCTACCGCACCCGCGAATAAGGCCCGCTCTGATGTGTTCGATTAAGTCGAACGTTTTTACAACCCGCACGCTGGCACTCGAACTGGGCTATATCAGCCGAATGGAGTTCGAAGCACGCGCCATGCGGGTTTAATGAAATGTCCACCAAATCTGCAGCACATCTAAATGCTCGACTTCCACAATCATTCCCAAAAAACCGAGATATCGTACCAGTGTGTTACACATCCCATTAATCAAGAAAATATAGATGCCCTAACTGAGTATTTATATATAAATGAATTCAACAATCTCAGCCAAGTGTATCACACGCATCCTTCAGCCATTTTGCGGCAGATGGCGCATCGGAAAGAATGTGCTGCGCCTCACCTCCGGAAAATTGCAGGAATGCCTCTCGCCACTCCGGCGAAACACCGACGAGCACGGGAAGACCACGCTCACATGCCTCGCCAATGGCAGAAACAAGTCCGCGACCGGCCGCTTCCTGCTTTCCAAACTTGTTGACAATCAGGGCATGTGCGGCCGGCAGCCGTTGATGCACAATCATGACCACATCTTCCAGCGCACCCGGATCCAGCCTGCATCCTGATACACCCGGTCCCAGATCAACACTGATACTGCGCTGTTCGCCATCCGGCAGCAGACCGAGTGTAATATCGCATTTTCCGGGCAACTGATCAGGATCAATCATCTGTATGGTCCCGGCGAGGGCGAGCCCGTCTTGCGCTGCAATGCTGGAGGCCTCTGCCAGAACAGCATCGGTCATATGCTCTTCACCGGAACAGATATATGCAATTTTCATAATGCCTCCAGCTCTTTACATGTTTTCTTCAGAAGACGAAACGACCATTCAGGAAGAAGCTGCGCCCGGCCTGCGGGAAAAGATATTCCGTTTGATACTGCGTATCAAAGACGTTCTTTATCCCGGCGGTCAATGTGGTGTTCTGATTGAACTGGTATTCGGCAGAAATGCTCGCAAGCGCAAATCCGCTGGTCTGGACATAATCCACATTACCTGAGCTCATGTTTGTATAACGCGAAGATGAGAGCTGAAGGCTGGGAATAAGGGTCAGCTTGTCCAGCGCTCGCCATTTGGCATAGAGAAAGGCCAAATGTTCCGGCTGCGCCACGGGCTTGATGTTTTCAATTGTGGGGGAAGTGATATCCACCTTCACAAAGCTGTAGTTCCCGCCCAACATCAGCGTATCGGAAATGGTCCATTCGGCAGTCAGCTCAATACCATAGTTGTCGCTGTTACCCACATTCTGGTTCTGGGTAACCCACTGGTTATACTGGTTATTCCACTGCCTTGTATTTGCACTCTCAATAAGGTTCGTGACCTGACTGTAAAAAACCGAAGCACTCAGCGCCACATTGTCATTGAAGGTATCGCGCCAGCCCAGCTCATAATTGGTCGCGCGTTCAGACTGCAAATCCGGATTGGCGATGGAACGGCCAAAGCGCGAACTGAAACGCTCAAACAACGTGGGGAAGCGTGTACGGCTGGAAACGCTGGCATTCACCTGCCCGGTTTCACTCAGGCGATAAATGGCCGCAAACTGCCAGTTGATATCGCCTTCCGTGGTCAGCGGATGACTGAACAGCCCATCACGTGAAGAGTAATCCTGCGCCTCCACAAGATCGCGATATTCATAGGCAACACCCGCCACGAAATCAAAATCGGGCGTGAAATGCACGGTATTCTCAAAACCGAGCGACATCACATCCTCCTTATCCCGCACATCGGGATCCCAGGTTGATGTGAACAGGCCAGGCGAGTTGATATTCATGCTTTTGTGGTCATCGCGACGATAGGTGAAGGCAATCTTCATCGTGTCGCGCGGGTCAATCTTGTAGATCAGTTCAAGGTCAGCGCCATAGCTGTTGTCATCATAGAGCGAATTGAACGCATCGCGCGAGGTCTGGGTGGTGAAGGATGAATCGTCATAGGATGACAGCGTGTTCTTGAAATTGTTGTAGTAGAAGCGCGTATTAACGGCGGCCTTCTCATTCAGCTCCGTGCGGGAGAGGAAATAGACGCTCGAATAGTTCCAGACCGGCCAGCTCCAGTTGCGCTGGATAGAGCCATCCTTCGGCCCGATAACACCCCAGGGGGTGCGCACACGATTATAAATATCGTAAGGCGCACTCTTGCTGCCCTGCTGGGCGGTGTAGTTGATGGTGTATTCGTCGGTTTCATTTGGCGTGTAACCGGCCTTCAGATTCACACGCCAGTCGCGCGTATCTGAAAAGTCACGCAATCCTGTGCCTTGTGCAGCATAGTTTTCCGGCTGGAAACCACCGGGCAGAAACCAGCCATTGGAATCGAGAACAGAACCAGCCGCCTGCAAATAATATTTGTCCTGCTTGGTACCAATAGAACCCATGGTATTGAAGCTGGAATAGGTGCCGGTATTGCCCAGCTCAATGCCGGCGCGAATTTCACCCTCAACGTCCTTGGTTGGCCGGCGGGTCACCAGATTGATGGCGCCGCCCATGCCGCCCGGTCCGTTCAATACGGAAACATAACCCTTCTGCACCTGTATTTCTGAAAGGTCCGGCGTGATGAAACGACCGAAATCAATGCGGTTGTCATAGGGCAGATACACACGGACGCCGTCGATATAGAGCGGCACCTGAAAGCGGGTGAAACCCCGCACCGAGATCAGCGGCTCATTGCGCGAGCCGCCCTGGGAAATGGTCACGCCCGGCACAAGGGTCAGGGCATCATCCAGCCGGTTGCGGTCAAAGGTGAACATTTCCTCCGCGCTGACCGTGGATTCAGAAATGGCATGCCCACTATTGCCCCATGTACCACCACCTCCGGGCGCCACAACATTGAGCTGGCCCAGATGGAACACATTGGAGTCATCACGGGTCACGGTTGAAGAGGCAGCCTGCGTCGTGGCCTCTTCCTGCGCCTGCTGCGCCTGCGCAACAGATGCGCCGAGAAGAAGCGTAACGGTGGAAACCGTTGCAAGAAGAGAGGCGCGTCCCGCCGACAGCCGCATGGGCATTTTGGTGCTCCCGGATGGTGGCGACGAGGCTTGGGCTGAATCCATTTCGCGTCGCTTCAGTGGTGTTATGATGTGGCTTAAGTTATATTCCACTGTATATAGCTGAGTCTTAACCGGAGCAACACTCATGTGACAAAAAGAAGGCAATTCTTATAATCATTTGAATTTTATATATATTTTCTGAAACTCCACCCTTTTCAGCCTGTCTATCCATGCACTTCGCTTCTGCCGAAAGCCGCTGCTGGTGACAGAAGGTATATTCAGAAATATATAACTCAGGGAATCGACGGGCCGCGCCTGTGCGGCGTGGACTCAAGGGAGGCCATTGTGCCCATGCTCGCGAAGCATATGAAACTTCTGGCCTTGGCCGCGCTCTGTCTTCTGCCGCCCGCGCTCACAACTGCCCCGGTGATTGCCCGCGAATTGCGCGATGCTGCAAACCGGCAAGTGCAGGTGCCAGAGAGCGTGACCCGTATCTTTCCGGCTGGTCCCCCGGCCAGTCTCATCCTGTATTCCCTTGACCCGCAAAGCCTGATTGGCTGGACCCGGCAGCCACCGGCACCCGCCCTTTCATTTCTGGGGCCGGATGCCGCAAAGCCCACGCTGGGCTGGGTTGGCGGGCGCGGGGGTGAGGCGAATTTTGAAGCCGTTCTGCGCATGAAGCCGGATCTTGTTGTCGATATCGGCACAACCAACGGCACCTATATTTCTCTGGCCGAGCGCATTGAGCAGGCCACCCATATTCCGGTTTTACTACTGGATGGACGCATCCCCGCCTTGCCTGCAACCTATCGCCTGCTGGGACAGGTGTTGAATAAACCCGCCCCAGCAAATGCACGTGCAGAGTGGATCGAAACACATCTGCACAAGGTGGAGGAACGCCTCGCGTCCATTGCATCGGAAGACCGGCCGAAGGTGTATCTGGCGCGCGGCACATCCGGGCTGGAAAGTGCGCGCATGGGGTCCATCAATGTCGAGGCGGTGGAGCTGGCAGGTGGACGAAATGTGGTGGGCGAGGCAATGGGCGGCGGCAGTCTTGTCACCGTCTCGATGGAACAGCTTCTCACCTTTGACCCCGATGTCATTGTGGTGCTGGATCCCGACTTCTACGCCCGCATGCAGAAAGACCCGCTCTGGATGAAGCTGCGCGCGGTGAAAACCGGCCGCGCCGTGCTGGCACCCCAGTTGCCGTTTCCCTGGGTGGACTATCCACCCTCCGTCAATCGCGTGATGGGGGTGCTGTGGCTGGCCCAGCTGTTTCACCCGGAGCAGATGCAACTGGATGTGCCCGCGGCTGCCCGTGAATTCTACCAGCTCTTTTATCATCATGAACTGACAGGGCCGCAGCTGGATCAGCTCCTCAAGAATGCGGCTTTCAAATGAAGCATCCTGTTATGGCATGGGGGGCCAGCCTAGCCGTGCTGCTGATACTGGCAGCCCTTGCTTTCGCCATTGGCGCATACCCTGTCAGCACGGCAGATCTTCTGGGCTGGGTCTGGTGGCGGCTGGGGTTCGGGGATGCGCCTTCAGACGTCGCCGTGACGGTGATCGAGAATATACGCGGCCCGCGCATTGTGGCGGCTGCGGGTATCGGCGCAGCACTGGCCACGGCGGGGGCGGCCTATCAGAGCCTGTTCCGCAATCCGCTGGTGTCGCCAGATATTCTGGGCGTGTCTTCCGGTGCGGCACTGGGTGCGGTGATCGGCATTTTTCTCTCGCTGTCCGTGGCAGGGGTTGAGGCCGCCTCCTTTGCGGGCGGGTTGCTGGCCGTGGCTGTGGTGTTTCTGGTGGCCCGGCTGGTGCGCGGCCATGAAACGCTGTTGGTTCTGGTGCTGGCCGGCATTGTCATTGGCACATTGTTCTCGGCTGGCATTTCCATTTTGAAGGTTCTGGCAGATCCCTATAACCAGTTGCCGGCCATCACCTTCTGGCTGCTCGGCTCGCTGGCCGGGGTGGGGCACAAGGAACTGGGCATGCTGCTGCCCGCGCTTGTGCTGGGGCTGGGCGTTCTGATGGTGCTGCGCTGGCGCATCGACATCATGACCCTTGGCGAGGAAGAGGCGCGGGCCTTGGGCGTGAATGTGCGGCGCGTGCGGCTGCTGGTCATCATCGCGGCCACCCTGCTCACGGCTACGGCGGTTTCCATCAGCGGCATCATTGGCTGGGTGGGTCTGGTGGTGCCGCATCTGGCGCGCATGGTGGTGGGGCCAGCCTTTGCCCGTGCCGCACCAGCCGCAGCCCTTGGCGGGGCAACCTTCCTGCTAGCGGTGGATACGGTGGCGCGCGGGGCCAGTGATGTGGAAATTCCGCTGGGTGTGCTGACAGCTCTGGTGGGCACCCCTGTCTTCCTCTGGCTGCTGGCCTCCTCCCGTCGCAGGTGGGGATGATGATGGAACAGGCCCCGGCGCTGCTGTGCGCGCATGATCTGGCTTTTGGCTATGACAACACAAGGGTGGGCCGGGAGGTCAACCTCACCCTGAATGCCGGTCAGGTGCTGTGCCTGCTTGGCCCCAATGGCGGCGGCAAGACCACATTGCTGAAAACACTGGTGGGGCTGAAAACCGCGATGTCCGGCCATGTGGAGCTGGAAGGTGAACCACTGGCCAGCCTGAGCGCAACGCACAAGGCGCGCATTATCGGCTTTGTACCGCAAAATGCCCCTTCCGCCTTCGCCTTTCCGGTGAAGGATATGGTGCTGATGGGTCGTGCTGCACGCCATGGCCTGTTCTCCGGCCCCTCTGCCGCAGATGAAGCCATTGCCATGGCGGCACTGGAGCGGGTTGGCGCAGCCTTTCTGGCCGATCGTCCCTTCACCGAAATCAGCGGTGGCGAGCGACAAATGGTGCTGATTGCCCGCGCACTGGCGCAGGAGCCGCGCCTGCTGATTCTGGATGAACCCACGGCCAGCCTTGATTTTTCCAATCAGGACAAGGTTCTGCACCTGCTTGGTTCACTGGCGGCGGAAGGGCTGGGCGTGATGTTCTCGACCCATCATCCCGATCAGGTCTTCGCCATCGGCACACATGTGGCAATGCTGCGGGATGGCACATTGATGGCCAGTGGCGCTGTGGATGGGGTGCTGACAGCAGAACATCTCAGCCGTCTGTACAAACAACCCGTGGTGATCGGCGATGTGAGGGGCCGCAAGGTGTGCTTTACCGCCAATATGTTGGGTCCAGAAGAACGGAAACGCTAACCCGCCTTCTGGAAGGACATGCATCCGCGATGACAACAGATAAAGCTGTGCTTCCGCAGCTATTCTGGCGAATGCCTCTTCCCCCGCCACGCATGGAGTGTTCCGGGCCATACAGCTCACCCCTCAGCAGGTGCAATCCGTAGCATAAGGGTGCGCATGAGGCATTTGCCTCGGCCCCTCATATCGCGCAAAGTTGGAGACTCTGGGTTTCCGAATACATGCCGTGCCCGGAAGCCGCACATTGTGCAGAAAGCGGGATATGGCGTTTGACAGCAGGCTCCTGAACGGGATTGGCGTTCTCTCGGCGGTGATCGAGGCGGGCAGTTTCATGCGCGCGGGCGAGGCACTTGGCCTGACACAATCCGCGGTTAGCCGCTCGGTTGCGCGGCTGGAGCAGCGGGTGGGGATCCGCATCTTCCACCGCAATGCCCGCTCGATCAGTCTGACGGATGAGGGGCGGCGGTTTTACGACAGCGTGGCCCCGCATCTGAACAGCATTGAAGATGCGGCCGTGCGTGCTGCCGGATCGGGGGCAGAGGTCCGCGGGCGGTTGCGCATCAATGTCGATGGCTGTTTCGGCCATTATGTCCTTGGCCCCAAGCTGCATGTTTTTCTGGAGCGATACCCCGATCTGGCGCTTGAGATGCATGTCCGGGACCGGATGGGTGATCTGGTTGCAGATGGTTTCGATGTCGGCATCCATTTCGGCGAACCTGAAACCTCCTCACTGGCCTGTCGGCTGCTTTTGGAAACCCGGATCCTGACCTGTGCCGCGCCCGATTACGTGACTCGTCATGGTGCGCCTGTGCATCCCTCTGAAATCGAGACACGGCAATGTATCCTGATGCGCGATCCCGCAACCGGAAAAGCCTATTCCTGGGATTTTATCGGCAAGGGAGAGACGATCGAGGTCAAGCCTTCGGGGCAGATTACCGTCACCGATACCGGCGGGCTGCTGGCGGCCTGCCTTTCGGGGCACGGCATTGCACAGCCGCTTGAAATTTACACCCGGCCGCTCTTGGCCGAGGGACGTCTTGTTCAGTTGTTGCCTGAGTGGGCCGAGGAGACCTTCCCACTTTACGTCTATCACCACGGCCCAAGCCTGATGTCGGCACGGGTGCGCGCCTTTCTTGATTTTCTGGCTGAAACCATCACGTGACCCGGACAACAAAGGCGCGGGTCACGTGATGGCCCTGATGGCCATAATCGCCAAGCTGATCCGAGCAGCCTGTGGGATGAAAGTCCATCGACTGCCTCCGTTCGGGTTTCAAAGACAAAGGCGGTGAAACACCCGGCACAGCCGTTTTGGCTGCATTCATATCGGGTTGTTTACGGGAAAGCGGCCATTGCCACCCGTCAGGGGAGAGGCTCTGTTGGTTGCAGGCACAATCCCCCTGCCTGCCTTGGTTCAGATAATGCCGCCATTGGCAAAAACGGTCTGGCCGCTCACCCACCAGCCATCATCACCGCACAAGACCGAGATGATCCGGGCGATATCCTCTGGTTCGCCAAGGCGGCGATGCGGCGTGCGGCTAGCAAAGCTCGCAATCTGCTCCGGGGTTTTTCCATCCGTGAAAAGCGTGGTGTTCACAAGACCCGGCGCCACGGCATTCACCGAGATCATCCGGCCGGCGAGTTCCTTGGCGAGGATGTTCGCATAGGTTTCCTGCACCGCTTTCGATGCTGCATAGGGGCCATATGTCGGCGACCTGAGCTGGGTGATGCTCGACGACAGCGTAATGATACGACCATGATCGCGCACCCGGCGCGAAGCCTCGCGCAGCACGTTGAAGCTGCCTTTGACATTGACCGCCATCACGCGGTCGAAATCCTCATCGCTCATCTCGGCAAAGGTTGCCAGCGGCATGATGCCCGCATTGCTGACAACAACATCGACACCGCCAAAGGCGGCCTCGGTCGCATCAAACAGCCGCGCGACTGCGGCGGGATCGCTGACATCGGCCTGTTCCCATATCGCCTTGCCGCCAGCGGCCTCGATATCCCGCACCACTGCGGCGGCAAGATCACGGTTCACGACACAGTTGACCACAACGCTGTAGCCATCTTGCGCAAGGCGTTTTGCGGTGGCCGCACCGATCCCGCGTGAGGAGCCGGTGACAATCGCCACCTTGCCATTGCTCCGGTTCGCAGTCTCGGTGGTTTGCGCCGCACCCGTTTCCACGCCAAATGCCGCAACTGCTGGCACTATCGCTACCGCGGTCAACAGCCTACGGCGCGAAAGGGTGCCTTCGATCGGGTTTTTGCTGTCACTTTCTGACATGTCTCTATTCCTCGGTATGTTGGATCTGTGTCTGTCCTCAGACAAGCCCACCATTCGCATTGACGATCTGGCCGTTGATCCACGCGCCGCGCGGGCTGCACAGAACCGAGATCACATCAGCGATATCTTCCGGCTCACCCAGGCGACGATGCGCGGTTCTTTGCGCGAAACCGACGATTTGCTCGGGCGACTTGCCAGTGGTGAACAACGGCGTATTGGTTGTGCCCGGCGACACCGCATTGACCGAGATCTGCCGGCCACCCAGCTCTTTTGCGAGAATGTTGACATAAAGCTGCACGGCTTCCTTGCTCGCGGCATAAGCACCATAGGTCGGCGGGCGCAGGATGGTGGTGCCAGATGCAAGGGCGATGATCCGCCCGCCATCACGCACCTGACGGGACGCTTCGCGCAGGGTGTTGAAAACGCCCTTCACATTCACATCCATCAGCCGGTCAAAATCGGCATCCTCCATTTGGGCGAACGTTCCAAGCCGCTGGATGCCCGCATTGGCAACCACCACATCAGGCGGGCCATACGCTGCCTGATGCACATCAAACAACCGACGCACGGCAACCGGATCACTGACATCGGCCTGCTCCCAGATTGCAGTGCCGCCTGCGGCCTTAATCTCACGCACCACTGCGGCGGCCAGATCGCGGTTCTCAACGCAGTTCACGCTCACCCGGTAGCCATCTTGCGCCAGCCGTTTTGCCGTGGCCGCGCCGATGCCACGCGAGGAGCCGGTGACGATTGCGGAAAGGGTACCCGGACGAGGGGTGGAGGCAGTTCCATGCTGCGAGAAGGTATTTTCCGTGCCGGATTGTGCATTCTGCGGGGCATCATGAGGGTTCATGAGTGTCTTCCGTTCCCTTTTGAAGAGATCCTGCGGCCCATGGCAAAGGCCCGCAGTGACGGCACCTGAAAGGCCGGGCGAAAGGGAAACGACCGGATTTCCGAACGCCTCCTTGAGAATTTGAGATGTGTTGCCACCTGTCTCTGGACTGTAGCGCGCACTCGCACTTGCGCAGCACGCATAGTTGTCAGGCTTTTCATGACCTGAAAGCGGGCTTGATACGGGCATTGATGGGACCCCGCAAAACCCGTGTTGCGGGCCCGTCGATGCTGTGCATCACTCCTGAACGCGGCCAAGAAAATCGCGGGTCGCCGGTGATGGGCGCGCGCACGCTGCAACAGGCCGAGGACAATCTGGATGCAGTTGCGGTGGTCTTTACCGGGATCAACTGGAGCGCCTGAACCGTGCAAGTGCCCTGAAGCCGATTTTTCCGGCACGCTTCATGGACAGGCCGATGGCGCAACAGCTGATGTTCGGCACAACCGATGTCATCGGGCGCAGGTCAGGCCATGAGGCCATTGAGCAATATTCGGTTTTATGAAGATGCCGACAAGGGATGATTGAGAACAGCAGGGCTGCCCATGCGCAGAAAACCGGGTGGTCTGCATGCTGCCCGCCCCCCGTGAGATGACTGCGAAAGCGTGGGACGCGTTCGTCTCACGCTTCCTCCGTTCCAATCTGTCAGCTCAAACTATTTCGCACGGTATTCAGGCGGCAGAATGAAAGTTTCATCAGCACGGAAATAGCCGCCATCCTTCACCTCCTCGATAAGCACCATCGTATGAGGCCGCGCAGCTTCAGAAAAATATTCGACCAGAAGATCAGTGATACGATGGCCGATTTCGGCTTTTTGCGCCTTGCTCAGCGCTGCTTCAGGGGTTTTGATATTCACATAAGGCATGGGATGCTTTCCCTTGGTTGACAAAGATGTGGTGTCAGATCTGGCCGCCATTGGCACGCAAAGTCTGGCCGCTCACCCATCCGGCTTCTGGAGCACACAGAAACCGCACAACACGCGCAATGTCTTCGGGCGTGCCCAGTCGGCCAAAAGGGTTCATTCCCCTAATCTGCGCGACCAGTTCCTCGCTCTTGCCGGTCATGAAAAAATCGGTGGCGACAGGGCCTGGGGCGACCGTATTGACGGTGATGCCTTTGGGGCCCATCTCTTTCGCCATGATGTGGGTGATCGCCTCAATTCCGGCCTTGGTTGCAGCATAAAGCCCGTAGCCGGGCTGATAGAGCCCGACGACCGAGGAGGACAGATTGATAATCCGTCCACCCTCGGGCAGGGTCCGCGCAGCTTCACGCATCAGGCGGATCGGCGCGGCGAGGTTGAGCGCGACATGGGCGGCAATCATCGCCTCATCAATATCGGCGACCGGTGCCAGTTTCATCATCCCGGCGTTGTTAACCAGAATATCAACATGCCCAAAGGCGTCTTTCGCCGCCTGAAACAGGACACCGGAAGCCTCGGGGTGCGTAATATCAGCCTGCACCGCAATCGCATGTCCACCCTGCCCGGTGATCTCTGCCACCAGAGCCTCGGCAGCATCCCGGCTGTTCGAGTGGTTCACCACCACCTGAACACCATCGGCGGCAAGCTGGCGCGCAATTTCAGCACCAATCCCGCGCGAGGCGCCGGTAATGATTGCAACCCTGTCAATTTGAGTCATCTGCAATCTCCTGTCTGCTTGCAAGAGATATGCGCCCGACCTATTTTCTGAACAATCCTGACATTTCCGACATTATAATTCTCCTGCAAAGAACAATCAGCATGGACAGGTTTGACCGGCTTTCGCTTTTCACCCGCATTGTTGAAGGCGGCAGTTTTGCAGGTGCGGCCTCCGAAATGCGCATCGCGCGTTCAACCGCGACCGAGGAGATCAGGCGACTGGAGGAGGAGGTGGGCGTGCGCCTGCTGGCGCGCACCACCCGTCATGTGACGCCAACGCCCGAAGGAATGGAGTTTTACCGCCGGGCCAAAGAGATACTGGCCAGCGTTGAAGATGCTTTTGGCGGCTTTGCAGGGCAAAGCCCCTCAGGGCATTTGCGTATTGCGGCTTCTGGATTGTTGACGCGCCGGTTTCTGGTGCCTCACCTGCCGGATTTTTTCGCGCGCTATCCGGATCTGAGCGTGTCTTTCACACAAAGCGACAGGCTGGTCGATATCGTTCGTGAAGGCGTGGATTGTGCCTTGCGCGCCGGCCAGCCAAAAGACAGCAGCCTGCGGATGCGCAAGCTGGGTGAACTCCCCGAAATCACATGTGCCAGCCCCGCATATCTTGCGCACTACGGAACTCCGCACAGCATTGATGACCTGCAAGGCCATGTCATGGTTGGGTTTCTTTCATCGCTCACGGGCGAGGTGATGCCTTTGGAGTTTGGCATGCCTCAAGGTACCAGAAGACTTGATCTTCCCGCGCGCGTCTCAACTGACAATACCGATACGGCTGCGGCACTGGCATTGCAGGGCTTTGGCCTGATTCAGGCCCCACGCTACAGGTTCGAGGACGATCTTCTTTCAGGTTCTCTGGTCGAGGTCTTGCCACATAACCCACCAGAGCCCCTGCCGCTGAATGCCATCCATGCCGGTGACAAAACAGTTCCGCGACGGCTGGATGTATTTCTGGATTGGGTGCGCGAGATATTCGCCCCGCTACGCTGTCAATAACGCTCACATCTCAAGGGGCATTCATCCAGCTTCCGGAATGCCGCCGCGCCGGTAAGCCTCACACGCCCTGGACCCATCATCATGAACCCGGCAGAAGAGTGTCCTCTGCCGGGTTCATGATTGAAATCAGCCCCCATGTGCCCTTTCCAGGGCTTCAATGGGTGGCCTGTGAGCCACCTGTATTCGTCTTGTCCGGCATATTGCCGTGGATGAGATCGCGGCCAGCATAGATGCCGCCGGTCATCTCAATGGCAAGGCGGTCATTGTCGCGGCGGCGCTCCTCTTCCAGAATACGCACACGCTCCTCCTCCTCCACATCCATCAGCTCCAGCGCCTTTTCACTGAGAGCGAGGGCGGATTCCAGCGTCTCGCGGATCTGGTAGGCGACACCGGCATGAATGAGTTCAGTGGCATGCACGCGGTCATAGGCGCGGGCGAGAACAGGGACGAGCGGAAACTCATCCCGGATGAGCTCGGCAATCTTGAGGCAGGCCTCGCGGTCATCAATCGCGACGATGACCAGACTGGCATTGTGCGCACCGGCTGCATGCAGGATATCCAGACGCGCCCCATCACCATAATGGATCTTGAACCCGAACTTCCGCGCCTGACGGATGGCATCGGTATCGGTTTCGATGATGGTGATGGAGCAGCCGTAAGCCAGCAGGGGCTGGCTGACAATCTGGCCAAAACGCCCGAACCCGATCAGCAGGACGCTGGCGGAGAGATCCTCGGCGGCATCAACGCCTTCCATTGAGGGCTTGGCTTTTGGCATCAGCCGGTCATGCAGAATAATCATGACCGGGGTCAGCGCCATGGAGACGATGATGGTTGCCGTCAGCATCGCATTGGTATCGGCTTTGATGATGCCGGCCGAGGCCGCCGCCGCATAGAGCACGAAGGCGAACTCGCCCCCCTGCGCCATCAGCACGGCCCGCTCGATGGCCTCGCGATTGCTGGCGCGAAACAGGCGGGCGATGGCATAAATGCCGATCAGCTTCAGCACCATATAGGCAGCAACGGCAAGGGCGATCAGCCGCCAGTTCGCCGCGATCACCGCCAGATCAAGGGCCATGCCGACACCGAGGAAGAACAGCCCCAGCAATATGCCGCGGAACGGCTCGATATCCGCCTCAAGCTGATGGCGGAAGGAGGATTCCGAGAGCAGCACCCCGGCAAGGAATGCGCCCATGGCCATGGAAAGCCCGCCAAGCTGCATGGCGAGCGCCGCGCCCAGCACCACCAGCAGTGCGGCAGCCGTCATCACCTCCCGGGTCTTGGCCCGGCCGAGAATGCGGAACAGCGGGTCCAGCAGATAGCGCCCCGCAAGGATCAGGCCGGCGATGGAGGCAAGGCCGATAGCAACACTGGTCAGCCGATCAGTGAGGGTCGCATCCTCCCCACCGGGCGCAAGGAAGACGACAAGCGCCAGCAGCGGCACGATCGCCAGATCCTCCAGCAGCAGGATGGCGATGATCCTGCGCCCCTTGGGTTGCGCCATCGCCCGGCGCTCTTCCAGCATCTGCATCACGATGGCAGTCGAGGTCAGCACAAAGCCGGTGCCGGCCACAAAGCTCTGCACCACCGGAAAGCCCAGTGCCAGCCCGACACAGGTGAGAAGACCGATACAGAGGGAGACCTGCGCGAGGCCAAGGCCGAAGATTTCTCCACGCATCGACCACAGGCGCGAGGGCCGCATCTCCAGTCCGATGATGAACAGGAACATGACGACGCCAAGTTCTGCGACATGCAGAATGGATTGCGGATCTGTGAACAGGCCAAGGCCAAAGGGACCTATGGCAAGGCCGGCGGCAAGATAGCCGAGGACCGACCCCAGCCCGAGCCGCTTGAACAGGGGCACGGCAATGACCGCTGCTGCGAGCAGGACCACGATGGGCATGAGATTGAAACCGCCATGAGCGGCAGCTTCTGCGGCATGGGAGACTGCATCTGGGGCCATGGGTCAGCCTCTCGCTTCGCGGGATGCTGGCATGGCATCAGACAGGGCCGGTACAGGAAAAAAGAGGGGGCGGAACAGGCCGGCCGGGGCCGCGCGGCCTGCGTCTTGTGTAAACATGGAGCATGCGCCCGCTGAGGGCGCGGGTCTGGTCATCTGGAACTGGATAGTCATGGCCGATCCGCCGATTGCTGTGTGCCGGTTGCCTGCCGCACGGGCGGCAGGCTTTCTGCACTCATATCAAAGAGAGATGCATTTGGCTTATCGCTCTTTGATGAAGTTCGCACTGCAGCGGCATCAGGGTATTTTAACTGTCCCCCGGTGTTTGGACCCACGCAGTCAGAACATAATACAGTGATTGCAAGTTTCGCTCGCGCAGCAGAGCCGGGAATCGGTCAACACCCCAGGACGGCGTGAAAAACTCGTTATTGGGTCCGGTCTTGAGTTATTAATATTGAATATATATCAATATATATCTGTCACATATCGACTGTCTCGCATCATCTGCCTCATATAGGCTTGGGCATCTTCCGCCGACATCTCGCCATGCTGTGCGATAATGCCGGAAAGTGTCGCCTCGACATCCTTTGCCATGCGCTGTGCATCGCCGCAAATATAGAAATGCGCCCCCTCATTCAGCCAGTTCCACAGCTCCCGACCATTCTCCTGCATGCGATGCTGCACATAGACTTTCTCATCGCCATCACGCGAGAAGGCCAGATCAAGGCGCGTGAGATGGCCGCTTTTCTGCCAGGCTTCCAGTTCATCGCGATAATAGAAGTCGGTCGCGCGTTTCTGCTCGCCAAAAAACAGCCAGTTGCGCCCCTGCGCACCACCCGCCTCCCGCTCCTGAAGAAAGGCGCGGAATGGAGCGATGCCGGTGCCGGGGCCGACCATGATGACGGGTATATCCGGGTTGGATGGGGGACGGAAATGCCGTGTGGGCTGGATGAAGACAGGCACATCATCTTCACCCGCCCGATCTGCCACGAAGCTGGAGGCAACACCCTTGCGTGCCCCATGCGTGCCCTCATATCGCACCACGGAAACGGTGAGATGCACTTCGCCGGGATGGCGCAGCGGGCTGGAGGCGATGGAATAAAGACGTGGCTGCAAGCGCTTCAGTCCATCCACAAAATCCTGGGCAGACAGGGTGCCGGGCGCGATGTGCAGGAGGTCTGCCAGTTGCTTGCCATGAAGCCAGCGCATCTGTGCGGCGCGCTCCTGTGCCACTATGGTTTCAAGCTCGCCAGAACGGGAGTGGCCCGCCCACCAGCGCAGTGTCTCCGTGTTCACCGCACAGATCTCGACATGTCGTGTCAGCACCTGCATCAGCGGCAGCGTGCCAAGGCCTGAAACATCAACTGGCGCGTCGCCTTTCAGCGCCAGAGTGGACAGCATGTGCTGCACCAGTTCGGGGCAGTTTGTTGGCCACACGCCCAATGCATCGCCCGCCTTGTAGGTGAGAGGCCCACCGGACAGGTCGAGTCTGAACTGGCGCACTTCCTTGGCACTGCCGGGTGCGGTGAGCAGGTGGTTGCCAAGGAGGCGGGCGGGAAAGGGAAGCTTGCGGCTGAAACCAGATGCGGCGGGTGGCTCCTGCAAGGATGCGCCCTGTGAAGGTCGTGCGGCTCCGGAATGGGGCGGCTCCGCGATGATAACCGATGGCGTCGCAGAGGCTCTTGAGGGCTGCTTTTCACGAATGTGCGCCAGCGCCTGCTTGCACCATGCCGCCAACTCATCCTCATGGTCCGGCTCGCATTCCGCGCGCGGCAACAGACGGCGTGCGCCCAGCGCTTCAAGGCGAGCATCCAGCGCGCGACCGAAACCGCAAAACTGGTCGTAATTGCTGTCTCCAAATGCACAGACAGCATAAGCCGTTGTATCCAGCACCGTGCCCGCATGCTGCACAAGACGGGGCAGAAAATCCCCGGCGGATGTGGGTGCATCGCCATCTCCAAATGTGCTGACGAAAAACAGGCAATGCTCCGCCGCATTCAGATCCTGTGGTGAAACGGCATCCAGAGCAGACAGGCGCACAGCATGGCCCGCGCTTTCCAGCCGTTTGGCCATGTCTTCGGCGGCGGCTTCCGCATTTCCGGTTTGTGAGGCCCACAGCACCAGAACCGGCGGGTCTTCTGGTTGCTCCACAACGGTTTGTGCCGATGCAGGCCCCGCCTGTTCGCCTGCTTTGGCGCGCGAGAACAGGCCAGCGAGCAACCCATCCAGCATCACCCGGCGCTCGGAAGAAAGCGGGGCATGCTCCGGCAGGACAGGCAGGGTGACAGGACCCTGAGCGAGTGCTGCATTCAACCCGGTGAGGAAGCCTTGCACATAGGCTTTTTCCTGAGGCGCCAGTTCGGGCATCTGCGCCGGCTGAACCCCGGTCAGGGTGGTGAGCGCGGCGATTTCGGGGGCGAGGCCGGGAAGGGTGACGGCCATGGGCGTGATGCTTTCCGCATGGACGGGGGCCGTCGCGGATGAACGCGCGGGTGCATGGTCCAGAAGTGCAGCAGGCATGGTGGCTTTCTCCTTGAGCGCGAGCGCCACCGCCGCGCATTTGAATTCCGGCTGGAAGGAGAGCGGGTCCACCGCATCGCTGGTGACGGCATTGATGGCGAGATTGTCGCCAAACGAGTCATTCCAGTGAAACGGTGCAAAGCAGGTGCCGGGGCGGACCCGGTCTGTCACCACAGCAGGCAGAATGGCGCTGCCACGGCGGGAGCGCACCTCCACAAGGTCTTGTGCGCGGATGTCGAGTTCCGCAGCATCTTCCGGGTGAATTTCGATGAAGGGGCCGGGGTTCAGCTTGTTCAGCGTGGGGATACGCCCGGTCTTGGTCAGCGTGTGCCACTGGTGCTGCACCCGGCCTGTATTGAGAATGAGCGGAAAATCTCCATCCGGCATTTCGGCGGGCGCCAGATAAGGGCGGGCGAGGAAGACAGCCCTGCCGCTTTTGGTGGGAAAGGTGAGAGCGGGGCGCGAACCATCGGCCGCAGTGCGCAGGGTTTGGCTGATGCCGGTGTTGAGATAGCGGACTGGGTTGCGGGCCTCGGCATCCATATGTGCCACAGGCCATTGCAACGGGCCCTTGCGCAGGCGGGCATGGCTGGCCCCGCGAATGTCGTAGCCGGTGGCCGGGTTCCAGCAGGCGCGTATTTCATCGAACACCTCGGCGGCGCTGGCATAGGTGAAGCTGTCTGCAAAACCCATTTCCTGCGCCACCCGGGCGATGATGAGCCAGTCCGGCAATGCCTCGCCCGGCGGGTCTATGGTTTTTGGGGTGAGGGTCATGTTGCGTTCGGAATTGATCATCACGCCGTCCCCCTCGGCCCAGAGCGCACCGGGCAGGAGAATATCGGCATAGATGTTGGTTTCCGTATCCAGAAACGCATCCTGTGTGATGACGAGTTCTGCCGCCTTTAGCCCCGCGATCACATTGTCCCTGTTGGCAACGCTCGCGACCGGATTGGTGCAGATGACCCAGCAGGCGCGGATCTCCCCCGCCTTCATCGCCTCGAACATGGCGATGGTGCCGCTGCCGCCCTGCGCGCGCAGGCTGCCGCGGGGAATGGCCCAGTGATCCTCGATGAAATGCCGGTCTGCCTCCACCATCGCGCTGCGCTGGCCCGGCAGGCCGGGGCCCATATAGCCCATCTCACGCCCGCCCATGGCATTGGGCTGGCCGGTGAGTGAGAAAGGACCGCTGCCGGGCCGGCAGATCTTGCCCGTGGCGAGGTGCAGGTTGCAGATGGCATTGGTGTGCCATGTGCCATGGGTGCTCTGGTTGAGGCCCATGGTCCAGCAGGTCATGAAGTCTTCCGCCGCCCCCATCCATTCGGCAGCACGGATGATGTCTTCACAAGCAAGGCCGGTGATGTCCGCCACCTTCGAAGGCGTGTAATCGGCCAGAAAGGGCTCCATCTCCTCCCAGCCCTCGGTGTGGGCGGCAATGAAGGCCGGGTCTGCATGCCCGGCTTTCACCAGCAGATGCAGCAGGCCGTTCAGCAGCGCCATATCCGTGCCGGGGCGGATGGGCAGGTAAAGATGGGCCTTGTCAGCGGTGGCGCTGCGGCGTGGGTCCACCACGATCAGCCGCGCGCCTTTCTTCACCCGGTCCATCATGCGCAGGAACAGGATGGGGTGGCAGTCCGCCATGTTCGCGCCAATGACGAAGAACAGATCCGCCTTGTCGAAGTCCTCATAGGAGCCGGGAGGGGCATCCGCACCCAGTGAGAGCTTATAGCCGGAACCCGCGCTGGCCATGCACAGGCGTGAGTTCGACTCCACATGCTGGGTGCGAATGAAGCCTTTCGCGAGTTTGGTGGCCAGATACTGCGCTTCCAGCGTCATCTGGCCGGAGAGATAGAAGGAGATCGCGTCCGGCCCGTGTGTCTCCAGAATGGAGCGCAAACGCCGGGCGGTTTCCTTGATGGCGGCCTCTGTGGAAACCGGCATCTGTGCCTGCGTGCGTGCGGGGCGCAGATAGGCGCGCTCCATACGTCCATCTCCGGATATGGCCTGTGCGCAGGTCTGCCCCTTGGTGCACAGGCGCCCGCCATTGGCCGGGTGGCTCTTGTCTCCGCTCACCTTGGTGATGCGCCCCTGCTGCACCTGCATGACAATGCCGCACCCCACGCCGCAATAGGGGCATGCGCCCTTGACGCTGGTGCTCGCGTTTCTGGAGATGTGCAGGTCCGGGTGCATCACGTTCATCGGCTGGCCGCTTCCTGAGAGCAAACGAAAAAAGGCTGAGAACTGAAGCCGGCGCTCTTGGAGAAGAGCGCCTGTTTCAGATCAGCAGCCTTGCTGTGGAGAGCGTCCGCCATTGGACGCATGATCGGGTAAATCCTCCACCTCCAAGCAAGCATTGTGCCACGCACAAAAGTGTTGCGGGACCTGCAATGAGGACGTGCGCCCTGGGTGGGGCGGCTATTTCATGAGCATGGGTGATGGCGTTTCTTTGGCATATGCCCAAGAAACACGCATATAAAATATACAGATGAATTGTACTCTATGCTGTATAGCCGTCTGCATCATCAGTATGCATTGCATGTGTGAAGCTGCTCTGGCATCAAAGCACAATGAACGACGCCGCCCTTTCCATTCTGGTTATCGACGAGAACGCCATTCGCGCGCAGATCATCGAGGAAGGACTGCGCGCGGCCGGGCATGAGCGTGTCACTGTCGTGCATGAAATTCAGGGGGTGGCGCGCATCGTGGAGCGCATCGCGCCGGATGTGATTGTCATCGACCTTGAAAACCCCAATCGTGACATGCTGGAGAGCATGTTCCTGCTCTCGCGTTCCGTGCGCCGGCCTATTGCGATGTTTGTCGATCGCTCCGATCGGGCATCCATCGAGGCGGCGGTAGAGGCAGGCGTGTCCGCCTATGTGGTGGACGGGTTGCGGCAGGAGCGGGTGAAGCCGATTGTCGATATGGCGATCAGCCGCTTCAATGCCTTTTCCCGCATGACGCAAGAGCTGGAGGCCGCGCGCACCGCGCTTGAAAACCGCAAGCTGGTGGACCGGGCAAAGGCCATCATCATGAAATCACGCGGTCTTTCGGAAGATGAGGCCTACAGGCTTTTGCGCACAACGGCCATGAAGCAGAACCGCAAGATCAGTGATATTGCCCAGAGCCTCATCATGGCGGCCGGGTTGCTGGAGGGCGAGCCATGAGCATGATGCCGGACATTCGCATCGGTTTCGTGCCGCTGCTGGACAGCGCCATTCTGGTGAGTGCGGTGGAGAAGGGCTTCACGCATGCGGAGGGGCTGAATGTGCTGCTCAGCCGCGAACCATCCTGGAGCAGCGTGCGTGACCGGCTGGCCGTGGGCAGCCTGGATGCCGCCCATATGCTGGCCCCCATGCCGATTGCCGCCAATCTCGGTCTGTTTCCGCTTTCCCCCAGCCTGATCGCCCCCATTGCCATGGGGCTGGGTGGCAATGCGGTGACCGTATCTAACGCCCTTGCACAGGAGTTAGCACAGGCGCGGGCCGGTGAGACGCTGGATGCCGGGCTGGTGGGGCGCGCCTTGCATCAGGTGGTGGAGGTGCGCCGGGAACGGGGCCTGCCGCTTTTGCGCTTCGGCGTGGTTTACAGCTTTTCCAGCCACAATTTCGAACTGCGCTACTGGCTGGCCGCGTGCGGCATAGATCCCGATGCGGATGTTGAAATTGTAGTTCTGCCGCCACCGCAGATGCCACAGGCACTGGCTGAAGGGCAGATAGATGGTTTCTGCGCGGGGGAGCCTTGGAACAGTGCGGCCGTGCAGCGCGGGGCCGGGCATATTGCAACGCTGAAGGCGCATATCTGGCGTTCCAGCCCGGAGAAGGTTCTGGGCGTTTCACAGCCATGGGCGGAGCAGAACCCGCAGGCACTGGATGCGCTGTTGCGCGCGCTTTATCGCGCTGCCCTGTGGTGCGCAGATGCTGCAAACCATGCGGAACTGGCGCAATTGCTGTCTGTCCGTGTTGGAGTGGAACCACAACTGCTCATGGCCGGTCTTTCCGGTGCGTTGGACATTGCCCAAGGACAACGCCTTCAGGTGGATGACTTTTTCCTCACAGATGGTCGTGCCGCCACCTTTCCGTGGCAGAGCCATGCCCTGTGGTTCTACAGCCAGATGGTGCGCTGGGGCTATTGCGGCCATGTGCCGGAACAGGTGCGCATCGCGCGTGACTCCTACCGGCCGGATCTCTATCGCCGGGCGCTTCGGGCGCTGGGTGCGCCATTGCCGGGGGCAAACCTGAAGGTGGAGGGCGCGCTGGTGGTGCCGACCCCTGTTGGCGCGGTCAATTCTGCACTGCTGCTGGGGCCGGATGGTTTCTTCGATGGCCAGATCTTCGATCCAGACCAGATCGAGGATTACATCCGTGCCCAAGCTGGCAATCTGTCCAGAAACTGAGCTTTCCCTGTCTCTTTTTCGCGCAGCTGTATCAAATAGAGTGCAAATGACGCATTGCACAACAATGCTTGTTGCAGATTTAGAATGAGTATGTTTTTCTAAATCATCCCAATTTCCGGTGCCCAATGGCGGGCACCATGGCAAAGCCGCCAAACCGCGCAAGCTCCTTTCGGAGCAGGCAAAGGTTTTGCGGCTTTTTTGTTTTCATTTTCCGCTCCCCAACAGGTTTCTGCAGACAGAGACCTGTGAAACAGAAGATGGCACCATGACAGACGCCGTATCAAAGCGCTTCTTTCTTCCGGCCCTCGCCATGCTGATGGGGCTGGTATCTGCCGCTCATGCAGAACCGCTGCCTGTTGAGAAGGATGAATTGAAGCTCGGATTCATCAAGCTCACCGACATGGCACCGCTGGCTATCGCGAAGGAGAAGGGCTTCTTCGAGGATGAAGGCCTTTATGTCACGCTGGAACCGCAGGCAAACTGGAAGGTGCTACTGGATCGCGTGATTACTGGCGAGCTGGATGGTGCGCATATGCTGGCCGGCCAGCCGATTGCGGCCACCATCGGGTTCGGTACCAAAGCCGATATCGTGACCCCACTGTCAATGGATCTCAATGGCAACGCCATCACTGTCTCAAATGCGGTGTGGGAGCAGATGCGGCCACATATTCCAAACGGTGCGGATGGTCGGCCGGTGCATCCCATCAAGGCGGATGCCTTGAAGCCGGTCGTGGAAAATCTGCGCGGACAGGGCAAGGCCTTCAAGATGGGCATGGTCTTCCCGGTCTCCACCCATAATTACGAACTGCGTTACTGGCTTGCGGCGGGCGGTATCAATCCCGGTTACTATTCGCCCAGTGACATAACCGGCCAGATCAAGGCCGAGGCGCTGCTTTCCGTAACCCCTCCGCCCCAGATGCCCGCAACGCTGGAGGCTGGAACCATTGATGGTTACAGCGTGGGTGAACCATGGAACCAGGCGGCTGTGTTCAAGGGCATCGGCGTGCCGGTGGTCACAGATTACGAGATCTGGAAGAATAATCCCGAGAAGGTCTTTGGTCTAACCAAGGAATTCACGGAGAAAAACCCGAATACAACGATTGCACTGACCAAAGCGCTAATCCGGGCCGCCCAGTGGCTGGATGAAAACAACAATGCCAATCGCGCTGAAGCAGTGGAGATCCTCTCCCGCCCTGAATATGTAGGTGCGGATGCCAAGGTCATTGCCAATTCCATGACCGGAACCTTCGAATATGAGAAGGGTGACAAGCGAGAAGTCCCCGATTTCAATGTCTTCTTCCGCTACAACGCGACCTATCCCTATTATTCGGATGCGGTCTGGTATCTCACCCAGATGCGGCGCTGGGGCCAGATTGCCGAGGGCAAGCCCGACAGCTGGTATGCGGATGTTGCGAAGTCTGTCTACAAGCCTGAAATATATATGAAGGCTGCCGAGCTTCTTGTCGAAGAAGGTCATGTGAAGAAGGAAGACGTCCCCTTCGGATCAGATGGATATCGCGCCCCAACGTCTGATTTTATTGATGGCTTGACCTATGACGGGCGCACTCCAAATACTTACATCGACTCGCTCTCCATTGGCCTGAAAGGTCAACAGAAAGTGGAAGGCGCGGATATCACCGGCGGTTGAGGCCGCAGGGCAAGGCACAAGTGAGTTGCGCCGCTGCACGCTGTGCATGGCAGGCCCGGTGCGCTGTAAAGCAAGCACACAATGCGCCGGGTGGCTTCCCCAGATGATCAGGACAGGACCGAAGTCATGGCCAATATTTCCGATACTCTCAATGGCATAGCCGACAGGACCGCGCGGCGGGAGCGCATGTTCCAGCATATCAACCGGGCTTCCGGCTGGCTGAACGTGCTGGGCCTTGGTTTTGTGGTGCCGCTTTTGCGCATGGCGGCGGGCGATAATGTGCCCGAGCAGTTGCGTGAACTGAAGCGTGTGCTGCTGGTGCCGCTGGCAGGTATACTTGTGTTTCTCGCCATCTGGGCGGCATTGGCACCGCGTGTGCAGACTTCTCTTGGTGCCATTCCCGGCCCGGTGGCGGTGTGGGAGCAGGCCGGAGTACTGCTCTCCGATCATGCCGCAGAGCGCCAGAAGGCGGCGGATTTTTATGCGCGACAGGATGCACGCAATGAAGCTTTCATTGCCGCAGGCAAGCCGGAGCAGGTGCGCGAGCGCGCCTATACAGGAAGACCCACTTATATTGATCAGATTTTCACATCCCTGATTACTGTTGGTCTCGGCTTCATCATCGCGACCATCATCGCCATTCCGGTCGGCATTGCATCCGGTCTGTCACAAACCTTCAGTGGCGCGATCAATCCCCTGATCCAGATTTTCAAGCCGGTGTCACCTCTGGCCTGGTTGCCGATTGTCACCATGGTGGTGTCGGCGGTGTATCTGAACCCGTCGGATCTGCTGCCCAAATCCCTTGTGGTGTCGGCTGTCACGGTCACGCTGTGCTCCCTGTGGCCCACCATCATCAACACTGCATTGGGTGTGGGGGCGATCGACAAGGACCTCATGAACGTGGGCAAGGTGCTCCAGCTCTCCACCTTCACCACCTTGCGCAAACTGGTTCTGCCATCTGCCCTGCCGCTGATCTTCACCGGACTGCGTCTGTCTCTGGGCGTGGGCTGGATGGTGCTGATCGCCGCCGAGATGCTGGCGCAAAATCCCGGCCTTGGAAAGTTCGTGTGGGATGAGTTCCAGAACGGCTCATCCACGTCTCTGGCGCGCATCATGGTGGCTGTTTTCACCATCGGTATCATCGGCTTCGCGCTGGACCGGCTGATGTATGCGCTCCAGTCCGCCTTCACCTTCTCTTCCAACCGCTGAGGGCTGCGCGATGACATCACCACTGCCATCCTCTCCCATTCTTGCAGCCTGCGATGTGTCCAAGGGGTTCGGCTCAGGCGATACGCGCAATGCGGTACTGGAGGGGATCAACCTTGAAATATTTGAGGGTGAGTTCGTGTCCATTGTCGGGTTTTCCGGCTCGGGCAAGTCCACGCTGATCTCCCTGCTGTGCGGTCTGGCGCAGCCGGATGCCGGGCAGGTTCTGTTTCATGGCTCTGCGGTGGAAGGCCCCTCCCCGCGCATTGGCGTGGTGTTCCAGAATTATGCACTGATGCCCTGGCTCTCCGTGGAAGCCAATGTCGCGCTCGCGGTGGATGCCGTGCATGAGCAACTCTCAAAGGCAGAGCGGCGCGAGATCGCATCCACCTATATCGACATGGTGGGCCTCTCACATGCGAAGGATCGCAAGCCAGCAGAACTGTCTGGCGGCATGCGCCAGCGTGTATCCGTTGCCCGCGCGCTTTCCATGCGCCCGGAAGTGCTGCTTCTGGATGAACCGCTCTCCGCACTGGACGCACTGACCCGCTCCAAGTTGCAGGATGAATTCGCGCTGATCTGTGAGAAGGAAAGGAAGACCATCCTCCTCATTACCAATGATGTGGACGAGGCTATTCTTCTGGCAGACCGCATCGTGCCGCTGACCCCTGGCCCCCATGCCACGCTGGGCCGGGCAGTGGATGTGAAACTGCCGCGCCCGCGTGAGCGTGGAGCCATGAATTCAAATGCTGAGTTCATTCGCCTGCGCGCTGAGGTAACGGAATATCTGCTGGATATGGGTGCGCAGCGCGGTGTGGAGACGCAGGCGCAGATTATTCTGCCCAATGTGGTGCCCATCACCCGGAAGGTGCAGGAGAAGAAACTGCCGGCCGCCTATGAAAAGCGCGCCCATTCGCCGATCGAGCGGCGCTATGTGGAGTTCTCCGGCATCACCAAGATCTACCCGACCCCCAAGGGTCCGTTAACAGTGGTGGATGGTTTTGACCTGAAGATCGACAAGGGCGAGTTCATCTCCATCATCGGCCATTCGGGTTGCGGCAAGTCCACCGTGCTGTCCATGGCGGCGGGGCTTACCTCCATCTCCGGAGGCGGCGTCATTCTTGATGGGCGCGAGGTTTCCGGTGCGGGGCCGGATAGGGCCGTGGTGTTTCAGTCCCCCTCCCTCATGCCGTGGTTGACCGCGCGGGAGAATGTGGCGCTGGGGGTGGACAAGGTTTACCCCGATGCGACCGCCGGTGAGCGGCGCGACATTGTGGAATATTATCTCCACCGGGTTGGGCTGGGCGAGGCCATGCACCGCCCGGCGGCGGATCTCTCCAATGGCATGAAGCAGCGGGTCGGCATTGCCCGCGCCTTTGCTCTCTCGCCCAAGCTTCTGCTGCTGGATGAACCCTTCGGCATGCTCGACAGCCTGACCCGCTGGGAGCTTCAGGAAGTGCTGATGGAGGTGTGGGCGCGCACCAAGGTCACCGCCATTTGTGTCACCCATGATGTGGATGAGGCGATCCTGCTCGCGGACCGGGTGGTGATGATGTCGAACGGGCCCAATGCGCGCATCGGCAACATCATGAAGGTGGATCTGCCGCGCCCGCGCAGCCGCAAGGCGCTGCTCTCCCACCCGGATTATTACGCCTATCGGGAAGAGCTGCTCGATTTTCTTGAAGCTTATGAGGGCGGGGCCACCCCTGATCCAGAGCAGCTCATCGCCATCCAGAACAAGCGGGCGGAGCGCATTGCGCGCCAGAACAGCCGCCCAACCTTTGCAGCGGAGTGACCGCCATGAGCGCCACACAGCCACAAAAGCTCGTCATCATCGGCAATGGCATGGCCCCCGGGCGCATGCTGGAAGAGTTGTTCGAAAAGGCCCCCGGCCTCTACGACATCACCATTTTCAATGCCGAGCCGCGCGTCAATTATGACCGCATCATGCTTTCTCCGGTTTTATCCGGCGAAAAGTCCTACGAAGACATCATCATCCATGATGATGATTTCTATGTGCAAAATGCCATCACCCTCCATAAGGGTGCGAAGGTGACGCAGATTGACCGCGCGGCGAAAACCGTGACGGCCGAAAATGGCATCACCGCTTCTTATGACAAGCTGGTGATCGCGACCGGTTCCGCGCCTTTCATCATTCCCGTACCGGGCGCTTATCTTCCGGGCGTGCGCGCCTATCGCGATCTGGATGATGTGAGCGCGATGCTGGAGGTCGCGCGCAGCCGGGGGCATGGCGCAGGCCGGGCGGTTGTTATTGGCGGTGGCCTTCTGGGGCTGGAGGCGGCCTATGGGCTGAAGCGGCAGGGCATGGAGGTCACCGTGGTGCATCTCATGCCCACCCTGATGGAACGCCAGCTTGATCCCGCTGCCGCCTATCTTCTGGAGAAAGCGCTCACCGCGCGTGATATTTCCATCGTCACCAAGGCCAACACCCGCGCGATTGTCGGTGATGCATGTGCGGTTGGGGTGGAACTGGAAGATGGCCGTATCCTGCCGGCTGATCTGGTGGTGATGGCGGTGGGTATCCGTCCGTCCACCCAGCTTGCGAAAGAGGCGGGCCTGCTGACCAATCGCGGTGTCGTGGTGGATGATGGCATGTCCACATCCGATCCCGACATTTACGCGCTGGGCGAGTGCATGGAACATCGCGGCATGTGCTACGGCCTTGTTGCGCCATTGTATGAAAGTGCGCGCGTGCTGGCCTGTCGGCTTGCGGGAGAAGATGCGGCCTATGAAGGCTCTGTCACCTCCACCAAGCTGAAGGTCACGGGCGTCAATCTCTTCTCCGCGGGTGATTTCGCGGAAGCACCGGGGCGCGAGGAAATCGTGCTGCGCGATGCCGCATCCGGAATCTACAAGCGGCTGGTTTTGCAGGATAATCGCATCATCGGTGCGGTGATGTATGGCGATGTGACCGACGGTCCATGGTATTTCGACATGCTCAAGCGCGGCACGGATGTGACTGCATTGCGCGAGACGCTGATCTATGGCCAGTCCTTTCAGGGCGGCGGCCAGACAGACCCCGCCGCAGCGGTTGCCGCGCTTGCGGATGATGCCGAAATCTGCGGCTGTAATGGCGTGTGCAAGGGCAAGATCGTTTCCACTATCACCACCCGGGGGCTGACCACGCTTGCCGATGTGCGCGCCCACACCAAGGCATCGGCTTCCTGCGGGGCCTGCACCGGGCTGGTGGAACAGTTGATGACGCTGACATTGGGCGACACCTACAAGCCTGCCGCAGTTGAACCGATGTGTGGCTGCACAGATCTTGGCCATGATGATGTGCGCCGCCTGATTGTGGCGAAGGGGCTGAAGACTATTCCTGCCGTGATGCAGGAGCTGGAATGGAAAACATCCTGCGGCTGCGCCAAATGCCGGCCTGCTCTCAATTACTATCTCGTCTGTGATTATCCGGATGAATACGCGGATGACTATCAGTCCCGGTTCATCAATGAGCGCGTACACGCCAATATCCAGAAAGACGGCACCTATTCCGTTGTGCCGCGCATGTGGGGTGGCGTCACTTCTGCCGCTGAACTGCGGGCGATCGCTGATGTGGTGGACAAGTTCGAAATCCCGATGGTGAAGGTCACGGGCGGCCAGCGCATAGATTTGCTGGGCATTCACAAGGAAGACTTGCCGGCGGTGTGGGCGGATCTTGGACAGGCGGGTTTTGTTTCCGGTCAGGCCTATGCCAAGGGGCTGCGCACGGTGAAGACCTGTGTGGGCTCCCAATGGTGCCGCTTTGGCACACAAGATTCCACAGGCCTCGGCATCCGGCTGGAGAGGTTCATGTGGGGTTCATGGACCCCGGCCAAGCTGAAGCTTGCTGTCTCCGGCTGTCCGCGCAATTGCGCAGAAGCAACCTGCAAGGACATCGGCATTATCTGCGTGGATTCCGGTTACGAAATCCATTTTGCCGGTGCGGCGGGGCTGGATATTCGTGGCACAGAAGTTCTGGGGCAGGTGAAGACCGAGGATGAGGTGCTGGAGCATGTCTGCGCCCTCACCCAGATGTATCGCGAACAGGCGCGTTATCTTGAGCGCATCTACAAATGGGCCAAGCGCATCGGCACGGAAGAGATCCGCGCGCAGATCATGACCGACCCTGCCCGTCGCCGCGCCTATTACGAGCGTTTCGTCTTCAGCCAGAAATTCGCGCAGGTGGACCCGTGGTCGGAGCGCGTTTCGGGCAAGGACAAGCATGAGTTCAAGCCGATGGCGGTTATCGCCGAAGCTGCCGAGTGAGGAATATCGCCATGTTGATCACGAATACGGATTTGCAGAGCGCCGAGGCCGGCTGGATCGTCATCGGCCATATTGACCAGATCCCCGTGCGCGGTGCGCGCTGTGTGAAAACGCCCCTGGGCAAGTTCGCGGTGTTTCGCACCGCGGATGGTGGTGTCTTCGCACTGGAAAACCGCTGCCCGCACAAGCAGGCCTCACTGGCAGATGGCATCGTGCACGGCCATTCTGTTACTTGCCCGATGCACAACTGGGTGATCTCGCTGGAAACGGGTGCCGCGCAGGGGGCAGATGAAGGGCAGGTGCTGACCCTTCCGGTGCGCAATGAGGGCGGCACGCTGCTGATGAATCTGGGTGCTGTTGCCGGCGTGCTTCAGGTCGCTGCGGAATAAAAATGAAGAGCGGAGTGGTCGCAGCTTCGTGTGCAGAATAGGCACCCACTTCAGCAGGCAAGTCATGCCTCCAGTCCAGTGAAATGGAGGCATGCAACAGGGCTTCGGTCGCGATCTGTTCGGGCCGCCTTGCCCACCTGATAACCCGTTTTCATGAATGCATCTCCGGTGTTCCCGGAATCCATTCGGGAGGTTGCCCATGACCCGTGCTGCTTCTGAAACTGTTGTGCCTGCTCACCCGTCTGCACGCCCTCCTGCACGGGTGGAGGCACTCTCTGTCTTGCCGGTTTTCCTGCCACTCAAAGGCAAACAGGTTCTTGTGGCGGGGGGCACGGATGCCGCGGCATGGAAGGCAGAACTGCTCCATGCCGCGGGTGCGCAGGTGCATGTCCATGCGCCGGAGATGGGCGAGACGATGGCGGCGCTTGTTGCGAATGGTCAGGAACGGGATGGCTGCCTCATCCATCATGCTGCCTCATGGCGTTCGGCGCAGCTGGAGGGGTATGCCCTAGCGGTGGCGGATCTTGCAGGCGATGAGGCGCGAGCCTTCGCCGCCGCTGCCCGCAAGGCCGGAGTGAGTATGAATGTTATCGATCAACCGGCTTTGTGTGACTTCCAGTTCGGTTCTATCGTCAACCGCTCACCAGTGGTGGTGGGGATTTCAACCGATGGCGCGGCCCCGGTGCTGGGGCAAGCCATTCGTCGGCGCATTGAAACGCTTTTGCCACGCCACATTGCGGCATGGGGTGCGCTCGCTGCACGTATACGCCAGAAGGTTTCGGAGCGGCTGCACAGTGCCAATGCGCGACGTGGCTTCTGGGACCGTTTCGCCGAACGCGCCCTGAGCATGCCCGATGCACCCATGGATGAGACCAGCTGGCACAATCTTCTGGATACCGCGCCCTGCACGCCCGCACAGGGCAGCGTGACGCTGGTGGGAGCTGGGCCGGGGGACCCCGAACACCTGACCCTGAAAGGCATGCGAGCACTTCAGGCGGCGGATGTGATCCTGTTCGACGATCTGGTCTCCGCTGAGCTGCTGGAACTTGCCCGGCGTGAAGCCAGGCGCATGCTGGTGGGCAAGCGCGGCGGGCGCGAGAGTTGCCGGCAGGAAGATATCAATGCCCTGATGCTGCGCTTTGCACGGCAGGGCAAGAATGTGGTGCGCCTCAAGGCGGGCGATCCCTCCATCTTCGGCCGTTCAGGTGAGGAAATTGCGTTTCTGGAGGCGGCCGGCATCCGGGTGCGAGTGGTGCCGGGCATCTCCACGGCCAGCGCGCTTGCGGCAGGGCTGAACACATCGCTGACCCATCGGGATAAAGCACAGGCGGTGCGTTTTGTAACCGGCCACTCCCGCAAGGGCGTGCTGCCGGAGACGCTGGACTGGAAGGCCATTGCAGACAAATCCACCACCTCCATCTTCTATATGGGCGGGCGCACGGCGGAAGAGATTTCACGCAAGCTGCTGGCAGAAGGCATGGATGCCGCAACGCCTGTTGTGGTGGCGGCCAATGTGAGCCGCCATAGCGAACGCCGTTGGCATGGCCCGCTCTCGGCTCTGCCGCAAGGCATTGCGCAGATTGGATATGATGATCCGGTCATCATCGGCATTGGCGATGTGTTCAGGGAGAAACAAAATCTGATGCAGAAAGAAGCTGACTTCACAACCCCGCCACTGCAGGATGTGCTGGCAGGATGATTACATTCTTTGCAGATATTTTTATGTCTCGACACTTATAGGATTGAGCCTCATGTATGACCCATGCATATCCAACACTGCATTGTGAATGATACCATGATCGGCGGACGATCGGCGCAGGTTTCGAAGACGCGGTTGAAGAGTCATCTTGGTCGCAGGTCTTTCCAGATCTGCTCCGCTGAGGTTAAATCTGGTGATTATGACGAAGAAATAGAGTGAATTTCAGAAATTAATAAAAACAATCATATTATTTCTTATTTATATTTTATATCTTAAATATAATTATCATTGTAACACGAATATAACGTATATATACATTAATATAAATTTATCATAATATGATATATATTCTTCTGAACCACAACTCAAAATGGATAAAGATATTTATGAGGGAATATTTCACAAAAATGTTGCCCCCCGTTCTTACTTGAGTACCTTGGTGCATGTACCTGTTCGTCAGCACGTCTTTTCCCATGAACCAAGGACTTGTATTCCATGAGCGATCTGATCCAGCCGATCCGTGGCACAAAGGGAGCGACTATCGTTGGCCCTCGCAATCCTGAAGTCGAGGCGCAAAATCCTGATATTCTGTTGCCACCTGCAACCGATAATGGCGGAATACCTAACCTGAAGTTCCCTTTTGCCATGTCCCACAACCGTCTTGAAGACGGCGGCTGGGCACGCGAAGTGACACAGCGTGAAATGGGTACGCTCAAGGAGCTCGCCATTGTGAACATGCGCCTGCCGCCTGGGGTGGTGCGTGAAATGCATTGGCATAAGGAAGCCGAGTGGGCTTATGTGCTCAAGGGACGCGTCCGGTTTTACCTGATCGACGATCAGCGCCAAACACTGGTCGAAGACCTTGAACCCGGTGATCTCTGGCTCGCCCCTGCAGGTTTCCCTCATGCCATTCAGGGACTTGAAGAGGGTACGGAGTTCATCCTCGTTTTCAATGACGGTAACTTTTCTGAGAACCAGACGCTGCTCGTCACCGAGCTGTTTGCTCATACGCCGCGCGAAGTATTGGCGAAGAATTTCGGCGTCCCTGTTGAGGCCTTTGACGGTATCCCGAGCAAGGAAAAGTACATTTTCCGTCAGCCGGTCCCCCCGCCACTGGAGCAGGTACGCGCCGAGCTGGGTGCGGTGACGTTCACGGACAAGTATGTGTTCCGCGCTTCAAAGATGGAGCCGACAGCCTATCCGGGCGGCGCAACCACTCTGGTTGACTCGAGAAACTTTGGCGTAACAAACCTCGCTGCGCTCTTCATTGACCTTGAGCCCGGCGGAATGAGGGAAGTTCACTGGCATCCGGATGCCGATGAGCTCCAGTACTATATTTCTGGCAAAGCACGGATGACGGTGTTTGATGCCGTGAACAATGCCCGTACATTCGATTATGTGGCCGGTGATGTTGGATATGTGCCAAAAACACTGGCCCACTATATTGAAAATATCGGCGATGAACCCGTTCGTGTTCTGAACATCTTCCATACCGGCGAGTATCGGGACATTTCACTGAACAACTGGCTGGCATTGACGCCCAAGCATCTGGTTGAGGGCCATCTGGATATCGGTGATCCTCTGATGTCCTCACTACGTGCGACCCGCCAGCCCGTCGTCAAGGGCTGAACTAAAGACCGGAAAGGTGGGCGAGCATCCCACCTTTCCAAAGACTGGTCACAGGGCGCAGTCAGAAGCCATGACATTGTTCTGTGACCAGCTAAATCCTTGCCCCGAAAGCTTGCTCGACTGGATTGAATGAGGCCCTTGATAAGTACAGCTCACCATGCAGATGCCGATGTCAGGAAAGCCAGAGATACCAGATCAGGATCGGTCCCGGTTTGAGCATTGCGAATGGAGGGAGGGATGCAGAAAGTCCCGACCATATCGGGAGGTGCGATGGCCATGGAAAGAAACGACGTCAGCTTGACGCCGGTTATGAGCCATTCCTGACTAGGCGATCATGAACGCCTCACAGTTGCCCAAGCATATTCGCCCTCAACGAAGCACCGGATTCCATTATCGTCATCGACTTTTTTGCCTCTGCGATAAGGGGAAAGCCGTAGCTCTGATTGGACAGGCTGATCGATGCAGCATGGCTGGGCACTCCATGAGGCAAGGTGTCCTCGCGGTTCTTGCCATAGCGGGGCGAGTTGGGTTCGGCATGAGATCAGCTGGATGTCTTGGCCATGCCCGGCCCATATCACCTGCTGCCAGCCACCTTGTGGGCCGCGACTTTTGCGCTCAGTCTTTACGACGACTGGCCACGCTCACCGATGCGGAAATCCTGCCCCGGCATCAGCACCCGGATCGGCGGTAACCTCTTCCGACAAGCGGCAGAACTCCACGAAAAATCGCACCTGCCCGATGGGAGCGACGTGGTGCAGACGGTCAGGGAAGATCACTTCATGTATGCCAGGATCAAGGATAATTTCGCCCGCACCCTCTTGATCGACAAAGCGAAGACGCCCGCTGAGCACATGCAGGCGTGCCCAGACCCCATTCTTTGTAGCGTGGTCGCGCAAGAGAGCGGCGGGAACCGTGGTTTCGGAGAATTCCGGTGTACGCTTGTACGCCGTCACGTCAGAGGGCCAAGCCGGTAGATCGCTCATCCGAATGTCCATTTCTCAGGGCCAGTTCTTCACCGAAACCACCTTGTCAGGATGATCAAGCAGGATGCTGCGCACACGGTCCTGCCATAGCAAACCGAACCGGGCCAAATCGTCTTTTTCCAATGAGCCTTCCACGGCCCGAGGAAAAAGGCCCTTGAGCTCTTCTGTCATCGGCACCACCTGCTGGTCGCCCGACACAAGCACCCCCAGACCATTATCATTACGGCGCAGGCCAACCATGCCCTCAATGCCGGTTCCAAACTCCATCAGGCCGCGCCGGGAGAAGCGCCGACCAGACCCGATGCCATTGAAACCGCTGTCAGCCGCGGCACCGGTGACAAGCTGGATGATCGCAGCCGTGACGCCAAGCGTGCCGTGATCGGCGGCATCACGGAACTGCACGGTGATCCCGCCGCGCTCTGGCAGCTCGTCACCATAGAGTGCGGCCAGCCCGGCACGGACCATCAGCCACGCAGTCGCGGTGACACCGCATGAGTGGCCGGCGAGACGCACCGCATCGGCATAGGAATAGTTGATCACGCCATCCGTTGCCGCACCCAGAAAATCAGCCAGCGGGTCACGCAGGACGATGTCAGGCACCTTGCTGAAAAAATCTGGAAAACCCATCTGGCCCTCATGCACGCGATCACCACGCGACATGAGTTGCCGGGCGGTCTAGGCGGAAACTGGCTGTGTGACCACTGTAGTCGATCCCGCATATAACATGAAGAGCAAACTCAACATGTGCTCGATCTTGCAGCGCAGACCGCTTCCTGAAGGTCTTTTTTTGGGGGGCATACCCTGTCTGCCGCATGAGCGGGTGCTGATCTAACTGCACTTGCCCCTATGGCGCACCTCCCACAGGCATTCAAAACAGCATGGTGATGCGTGAAAGACAGTCCTGTCTGAAAATGGGGTCGCCAAGCATCATTCCTATTTCCAGCCGCTCAACTTCCCTCTAGGTTTTCTGCAACTCGTGTTGCGGTGAATAGCATGAAAATCGGGCCGGTTTTTCTTGGTGTGTCGAAGACGCGTAAGGTTCTGGCTATCGGGGTTGGTCTTGGTGTTGGCGGCTTTGGGCAGGCCGCACAGGCCGAGCCTCCACTACCCACAAAGCCCACCATTTACCAGACTCTGGATTTTGGAACGAACAACACGTTCCTCACAGGTATTCGCGGCGATAATATTGTCGGCAACTATACTATTCCGGGCGCGGGCGAGACCGGCGGCCTTTATTATAACATGACAACACAGACGTGGCAGCCGATGCCGGAGGCCACCGCGAATGGCGCGAACTTCCCCGGTGCCATCGGTTCATCTCCCTATGGGCCAAGCTTTGGCAATCCCGGCGGTGTCCTTCGCGTGGTTGGCAGTTACCAGACCGCAGACTCGGCACCATATGACCGCAGCTACCTCTATGATGGCGCCCGCCCGCCGGAACAGCAGATCACAACCCTCATCTATCCGGGCACGCAAACGCTTTATACCATCGCGCACAGCACGTTCGGCAATCATGTTGTCGGCAATTACGATACCCGCCTCGCGACCGGCAACGCCTTTATCTACAATATAGAAAACGGCACCTACACCACCAACAACATCCCCGGTGCTGTCAGCACCACGGCCTATGGCATCTATGGCGACAAGATTGCCGGCGGCTATGGCGAGGTGATGGTGGGCGGGGGGCTCCATGCGGAACATGGCTATATCTATGATCAGGCAACCGGCACCTATAAAACCTATGACCACCCCCGTGCGGTTGCCACGCATTTTGAGGGCATCACCAGTGCCGGGCGGGCTGGGGAATATAATCTCGTCACCAACTGGGTGAGCGCTGATGGTGTCGTGCATCCGGCCGTGATGCATCTGGCTGCCGATGGCCGGGTGACCTGGTATGACATAGACATTCCCGGCGCCGTGGTATCGTCGAATTCCGCCTATGGCGAGAATGTTGTCGGCATTTATGTCGATGATACCGGCATCCATGGCTATCTTGCCACCATTCCGGGCATGTACAATCCGATCCGCAACACCGGAACGCTGACATCTGCCGCCGACAATTCCGCAGCCCTCTCCGGTCGCAAGGGTGATGATATCGTCAAC
Organism: Xanthobacter sp.; assembly: GCA_034676585.1. GTDB lineage: Bacteria > Pseudomonadota > Alphaproteobacteria > Rhizobiales > Xanthobacteraceae > Xanthobacter. The sequence goes on from JAUCBY010000003.1 coordinate 119,513, forward strand.
AGCGGCACTGTTCAGGTCAGCGGGAAGGGCGGCGTTGGCATGCGCGGCGAAACCTATGGTGTCCTGAACAATTCAGGCACTGTCTCTGCCTCTGGCCTTGTCGGCGCGGCGGTGGAGATGCATGGCCTGTATGGCACCTTGCTGAACTCCGGCACCCTGCAAGCCGCCGCCGTGGCCGATGCCTTGCGCACCGCGCCCGACAGCTTCGGCACCGTGATTGTCAATACCGGCATCATCAATGGTCGTATTGCCGCAACGGCGGGGCCGCAGAAGCGTTTCGAGAACAGCGGCTGGCTCGGCGTCACCGGCACCGGAGTTCCGATCACCCACCTCATCAGCGGCACCTTTGTGCAGACCTCAGCCGGCACCTATGCCGTGCGGATGACTGACGCCGGCAATGATGCACTGGGGGTGACAGGCACGGCGCGGCTGGCGGGCACGCTGGCTGCCTCCTTCCAGACAGCCAGCCTTGCCCAAAGCTATACCCTTCTTGGCGCGACAGAAGGGGTGAGCGGGGCATTTGATACCTTCGCCACGGCGGGCCTGCCGGCATTGTTCGCCGCTCAACTCCATTATGCCCCGACCACGGTAACGATGAGCGTGGCCGCCAATCTCGCCGGCCAGCCGAACATCACCACGAACCAGCGCGCTGTTGGTGCCGCCATTGATCGCGTCATCAATCACACGACGGGCGGGATGCTGACGCCCCTCCCGGATGCGCTGGACCCGCTTTACAATCTGACATCCAGCCAGTTGCCCGGCGCGCTTGGGGCATTGTCCGGTGAGGCTTATGCCAGCCAGCACTCCGTTCTGGTGGGAGACAGCCTCTACAGCCGCCAGGCCCTGCTCGCGCGCCTGCGCCAGAACTCCTATGCCAGTGCAACCGGCACAACTGCTGCGCTGGGCTATGGCGGGCCGGCTCTTGCCTATGTCGCACCAGACACAACGCCATTTACGCCCGCGCCTGCCTTCAATGGCACAATATGGGCGCAGGCATTTGGCGGCTGGAGCACTTATGATGGCAATTCCGGCACTGCAAATGTTGATGCCTCCATCGGCGGCATTATTTCCGGTGCGGATGTGAAGTTTGACAACTGGCTGCTTGGCGCGGCTCTCGGCTATTCACACTCCAGCGCTTCCGTGAATGAACTGGCCAGTTCCTCCGATGTTGATAGCCTGATCCTTGCGCTTTATGCCGGGACCAGTTCCGGCCCATGGAACTTGCGGCTGGGAGGGGCTTACGCCTTCAACCAGATTGATGCCAAACGCACAATCGCCGCTCCCGGCTTTCTCCAGCAAGCGAAAGCCGATTATGACGGTGGCACGGGGCAGATATTTGCGGAAGTCGCCTATGGCCTCGCCATGCAGCAGCTTGCAATTGAGCCTTTCGCCAGCATTGCCTATATCAAGGCTCGCACAGACGGGTTCACCGAGACCGGTGCTTCTGCGGGCCTGAGAGGAACATCCGGCTCAATGGGTGTTGGCTACTCCTCGCTTGGCTTGCGTCTGGCCACAACCATGGCGTTCTCCGAAGCAATGGCATTTGAGCCTTATGCTTCGGTAAGCTGGCAATATGCGTTTGGAGACACCACGCCCGATGCGCAAATGTCCTTCCTGAGCATGCCGGGGGCAAACTTCACCGTGGCCGGAGTGCCGCTTGCCGAGAATACGGCTCTGGTTGAGATCGGTTCAGGCCTGCGCATCAGTGATCAGGCGCGGATCAGCTTGTCCTATATTGGTCAATATGCGGGAACTGTTACGGTGAATGCCGTACAGGCCAATTTCAAGTGGCGGTTCTAGGCGCGCCGCGCGCCTACGCGCACCCTTGCGCACCTGCAACGATCTGCCGGGGTAACGGGTTGAATAGCTGAAGAAACTCCTCTCCAGCTTCTTCACGCCAAGTGCCGGGAGACCTCTCCAGCAGGTCTGGGGGTGTGGCATTCAGTCCGTCACTGAGGTGCCCAGGTGCCATGATCGCATGCGGATCCCAACCGTGCGTCCAGTCCATCATTGGGCCAGTTCAAGAGCAAGCTGACGCCAGCAGGACAATCCACTCACAGCTGCGCCCGAACAGAACCCCTGTCGATTCAGTTCGGGTGGAAAGCGCTCTATAAGCACTGGCATGTTTCATGCTTGAAGCAGGGGGCGGCGGAATGGACGGGAACTGAAAGCGCCCGTTCTGCCTGTCAACCCGGCCTTTCGTCATGGATAGTCTTTTCCAATGACCGGAAATGTCCCTAGAATAGGGGCATTCAGAAGGATGCTTATATGGCCTTGCGTTTCACTCTTCGGCAACTGGAATATCTTGTGGCGGTCGGAGAATACGGCTCTGTCACCGAAGCTGCGGAACGGGTGAATGTCTCGGCACCTTCAGTCTCGGCCGCCATATCCCAGCTGGAGCGCGAATTCGGCATCACGCTTTTCATTCGCCGCCATGCGCACGGGCTTTCACTGACACAGGCCGGGCGCAGCTTTGTGGATCAGGCGCGCCAGATTCTGGCGGAAGCCGCAAAGCTCAATACACTTTCCAATGATTTGACAGGGCAAGTGCGCGGCCCGCTACATGTGGCCTGTCTTGTCACCTTCGCACAGGCCGTCATCCCCGCCGTGCGCCGGGCTTTTTGTGACACCTATTCCGAGGTTGAGTTCTTCCAGTATGAGCGGGACCATGCCCGCATTCTGGAAGGTCTGCGCATGGCACGCTTTGATCTTGCCCTGAGTTATGATCTGGATATTCCATCAGACATGGAGTTCCACGAACTGGGGATTCTGCCGCCTCATGCGGTGCTCTATCAGGGCCATCCGCTGGCCGGACACAGCAGCGTGACGGTGCATGATCTCGCCCCCCACCCCATGATCCTGCTCGATCTGCCCCATAGTGCCAGCTATTTCATGTCTCTGTTCCGCGCGGAAGGACATGCCCCGCAAATTGTAGAGCGCACGCGTGACATGGCGGTGATGCGGGCGATGGTTGCCAACCAGTTTGGCTATTCCATCGCCAATATCCGCCCCATCTCCAACATGACGGATGACTGCCACAAGCTGGTCTTTGTCCCGATCACGGGGGATCTGCGCGCCATGCGGATGGGCATCATTTCCATGCGCGGTACCAGCACAGCCCTGACCGTGCGGCGCTTTATCGAATTCTGTATGGAGATGATATGCGGAGATGTGGTGGTCGGCGCACCCGCCGCTCTGGAAGACAGGCGGCAGCGCCTTTTAGCCTAACATATCCATGCCTCTTTCCGAAGCATGTGCCGTATTTATAGGCAATCCGACTTGCCAGAGGCCGGTCGAATTCTGAATGTATGTTCTATCGTCGGGCACGCGCTGTTTTTTATCGCGCGCCCGACAGATGTTTAAGAGCGGACAAGCTTACAGATACATGTGCTTGATGGTGTCATCCGCAAGCATGTCGGCACGCGCACCTTCAACCATGATCTGCCCGCGCACGATGAGATAGCCGCGATCTGAAATCGAGAGCGCCTTCTCGGCGTTCTGCTCAATCAGCAGCACGGTCTTGCCCTCGGCATGGATGCGCGCAACCGTATCGAAATACTCATCAATCAGCTTTGGTGACAGGCCGAGCGAAGGCTCGTCCATCACCAGCAGTTCCGGGTCGCCGATCAGCGCCCGCGCCAGCGCGACCATGGCCTGCTCACCACCAGACATGGTGCGCGCCTGCTGGCCCATACGTTCCTTCACGCGCGGAAAGAGATCATAGATCAGTTCCAGCCGCTCATCGAAGCTGACCTTGCAGCTGGAAGCATCATAGCCGAGCTTCAGGTTCTCGCGCACGGTGAGGGAGGGAAACAGACGCCGGCCCTCCGGCACGAAGCCCACACCGAGGGCCGTGAGCTTTTCCGTGCCCTGCTGGGTCACATCCTGCCCCATCAGCCGCGCCTTGCCTCCGTCCAGCGGCAGCAGGCCGGAGAGCGCCTTGAAGGTGGTGGACTTGCCCGCGCCATTCGGCCCCAGCAGGCACACCAGCTCACCCTTGCGGACATTGAGCGAGACGCCGCGCAGCATGGAGACCTGACCATAGGAGGTGCTGATGTCATTCAGTTCAAGCATCTTCCACCGCCTTCTGCCCCAGATAGGCCTGCTGCACGCGGGGCAGCAGACGCACCTCCGCAAAATTGCCCTCGGCGATCTTCTTGCCATAGTCGATGACGATCACGTCATCCGGCAGCTCGGCCACAAGGCGCATGTCATGTTCGATAATGAGGAAGGAGAGACCCGGATTTTCCTTCATCACCCGGCGGATGTCGTCCATCAGCTCGGATGTGTCGCGGTCATCCATGCCGGAGGACGGTTCGTCCAGCAAAATGAGGCGCGGATGCGAGGCCAGCGCGCGGGCAATCTCCAGCCGGCGACGGTCCGCCTGTGGCAGGATGCCGGCCGGTTCATAGCGCCGCTCATAAAGCTCGTTCGAGAGCCCCTTGAGGATCTGCTCCGCCTCTTCCGCACAGGCCTCAAGCTCACGCTTCGAGCGGCCGGGCAGCAGCAGGGCTGTCAACACGCCGGTTTTTGTGCGCGAATGCATGCCGATCATCACATTGTCGAGGATGGAGAGGTCCTCGAACAGCCGCGATGACTGGAAGGTGCGGGCGATGCCCTTGGCCGCGATCTTGTGCGCGGCCTGCCCGGTGATTTCCTCACCCTCAAAGATCACCTGCCCGGAGGTGGGCTTGTAGATGCCGGTGATGAGGTTGAACAGGGTGGACTTGCCAGCCCCGTTCGGCCCGATAATGCAGGTGATGTGGGACGGTGCCAGTTCGAAATTGACATCGTCAACGGCCACCAGACCACCAAAGCGGATGCCAAGCCCGCGCAGGGACAGAAGCGACTGGGACATCAATGGCCTCCGTAATGGCGCTGGCGCTGCGGGAACAGGCCCTTGGGACGCAGGATCAGAAACAGGATCACGACAACCGACACGAACAGCAGGCGGTAATCCGAGAAGATCCGCAGTTTCTCCGGCAGCAGGGTCAGCAGGAACGCCCCGACGATGACGCCAAAGGTGTTGTCCATGCCACCCACGATCACCATGGTCATGATGGTGACGGAGACGAGGAAGGTGAAGTTGTCCGGCGAGATGTAGGACACATAGAAAGCGTAGATGGTGCCCGCAAAGGCCGCCAGAAACGCATCCACCGCAAAGGCGAGGATCTTGTACCAGGCCACATTGATGCCCTGGCAGCGCGCCGCCAGTTCATCGGCGCGGATGGCGTTCCAGGCAAGGCCGATACGGCTGGAATGCAGGCGCTTGGCCGAGAGGATAGCAAGCCCGAGCAGGGACGCCGACAGATAATAGAAGTTCGCCTGCGAGGGGAGACGGACGCCGAAAATATCAATCGGCCGCATGAAGGAATGGCCGAACAGCGAGGGGGCGGGAATGCCGACCAACCCGTTGGGGCCGCCTGTCCAGTCCAGATTGTTCAGCATCTGGTGAATGACGATGCCGAACGCAATCGTCACCAGTGCCAGATAGCTGTCCCGCGTCCGCATGGCGGGAATACCGAGCAGGAAGCCGAATGCGGTTGCCATGATCGCGGCGGCAGGCAGCGTCGCCCACAACGAAAAGCCAAAATGGATGGCCAGCAGCGCCGAGGTATAGGCACCGATGCCATAGGTCGCGCCAGTGGCGAAGTTCGGGATATTGGCAGAACCGAGCTGGAAGTTCAGCGCCAGCGCCAGCACCGAATAGAGCAAGGCGACGATCACCAGATGCAGCGCATAGGTGTTGCCGTTCAGCACGAACGGATAGAGCAGCACCAGCACGATGCCGAGCATAGTGGCGAGACGGCGCTGGGACTGGAAAGCGCCGACAATCGCATCCTCTATCTGCGGGCGCACCTGCGCCACGGCAAAACCGGCACCCATCAGCGCCAGCAGGGCGAGCACCATGGGGGTGGAATCTGCTGTCAGCAGGCCCCAAAGCAGGGCTGCTCCGGTGAGTTCGGCCAGAATGACAGTGAGGGCGGGGGGAAACAGCATGGACTGTGGAGCGGGGGCAGACGTCACGGACATGAATCAGACCTTCTCCACCACGGTCTTGCCCAGCAGACCGCTGGGACGCAGACACAACATCAGGATAACCAGCAGGAAGGCGAAGACCAGCCGGTAGGACGCGCCATCGGCCAGAGTGGCCTGCACAATGGCCTCAATGCCTGCAATGGCGAGCGCGCCGAGAATTGCGCCGGAGATGGAGCCAAGCCCACCAATCACCGCCGCAGAAAAGCCAATGAGGCCAAGCTGCACGCCGAAATCAAACCGCAGCACGCCGGCATGGCTGGCAAAGAACAGCGCACCAAGCGCACCCACGGCCGAAGCCAGAAAGAAGGTGAAGGCGAAAATCCGCTCTGGATAAATACCCATCAGGCGGGCCGTATCCCGGTCCTCGGCCACGGCGCGAATGCGCACACCGATAGGCGTACGCTGCATGAGCGCATAGATCAGGACAACAACCAGAACAGTAGAGCCAATGATCACCAGTGGCTGGATCGGCAGGCGGTTATCGCCCAACATGATGAAGCCATCGGCAATGGCAGGAAAAGCCTTGGGGTTTGATCCCTGAGGGTAGAAGCCGCGGATCATCTCGCGAACGGCTGTGCCAAGGGCGACGGTGGCGACAAGCGCCATCATGGCCGGCGATTTTCGAAACCGGCTGATAACGAGGCGGTCTGCCCCGATGCCGATCAGCCCGGTGGCGACAATGGCCACGGCAAGGGCGGCAAGAATGGCCGGTAGCCCGGCATTGCCCGCAGCACCCAGCAGGGCCTGTAATGCAGCCAGTGCGATAAACGGCCCAATCATCGACACATCTCCATGCGAGAAGTGGATGACATTGAGCAGCCCGAACAAGAGGCTGAAGCCGATTGCAATCAGGGTATATATACTACCTAGCACTATCCAGTTCATAAGGTGTTGAACGAGTAGGCTATCCATATCTTTCCACCCTGTTTATCTCGGTTCTTCTAGCAGGAAGTTGCGTAAGGTCGGCAGAAGTGTAAATTAGAAACATGCCCCCTGCGCATAGCCTTTTCCGAAACGCGGGTTCAGCAAAAACGAATTCTCAAGTCCCGTGCATGGCAATGATACTGTTGCCGACACCAAGAAGAATGCACGGGTGCGCGGGCTCAAAGGGCTGACTTTCCAAACAGAAAGCCAGTGTGTCTCCGCCGCTTGAAGCCCACAAGGGCCATGCATCCATAAATGTCAGAGAGGTTTTCGCCCGCATCCGCGCGCCTGCGCGCCCGTTTTCATGACGAGGGACATATATGGCTCATTTTCGCACCAGCCGCCGCACCGCTCTTGCGGGGCTTCTGCTTTCGGCTTTCGCTTTTTCCGCCCCGGCCTATGCCGACAAGCCCACAGTGAAGATCGGCTTTCTGGGGCCGCTCTCGGGCGGCAACGCCCAGCAGGGCCTTGGCGCAAAGAACGGTTTCCTTCTTGCCATTGAGCAGGCCAACGCCAATCCTGATTCCAAATATGTGTTTGAAGGCGTTGTGCTGGATGACGCATCAGACCCGCAGACCGGCGTTTCCGCCGCGATGAAGCTGGTGAATGACCCCAATGTTGCGGCTGCGACCGGCCACTGGAACTCTCCGGTTGCGCTGGCCACCATGCCGGTTTTTGCCCGTTTCCAGACTCCGCTGATCGTGTGGGGCGCGATTTCGCCCGCCATCACCGCGCAGAACCTGCCGGAAGTCACCCGCGTGACACCCACCCTGCTGACCGAGAACAAGCCGCTTTCGGAATGGGCGGTGAAGGATCTGGGTGCCAAGCGCATCGCGATCATCGCCGACACCTCCGATTACGGCAAGGCCAACGCTGAATCGGTGAAGCAGTTCGTCACTGAGGCGGGCGGCGAGATTGTTTCCACCGATCTGCTGCCGGTCGGCTCCACCGATTTCCGCACCATTCTCACGTCGCTGAAGTCCAAGAATGTGGATGCGATCTATTTCGGCGGTGTCATCACCGAGGCCGGGATTGTTGCACGCCAGATGAAGGAGCTTGGCCTCGACAAGCCGATGCTGGGCATTTCCGGCATGTATGACCCGGAATTCATCGCGGTTGCGGGTGATGCGGCGCAGAACGCCATCGTGTCCTACCCGGCGGCATCCGTGACGCCCAAGATGGAAAAGATGAATGCGGACTATGAGGCCCGCAAGTTCGCCGAGCCGGCCAGCCCCTACACCAAATATGCCTTTGATGCCGCCAATGTCATCATTCAGGCCATCAATGAAAAGGGCGTGAAGGACAAGTCCGAGCTCGCCACCGCCATCCGCGAGATCAAGCATGATGGCGCAACGGGAACCATCACCTTCGATGCGAATGGCCAGACGGAAACCCCGATCAAGATCGAACTGAAGACGGTACGTGACGGCAAGTGGAGCAATTACGAGCCGAAGTGATCCGCCAGATTTGAGCCCCTTGCGTCCCCGCTGCGTGCGGGGGCGCTTTTATCCGCGCCATCGGGCGCATCAAGGAAGCAGACATGCCTGTCCATAAACGCATCCGCCCCTTCAACACCAAGGAAACCTATCCCGAGCAGAAGCTGAACAACGATCTGTGCCAGGCGGTTGTCGCCCGTGGCGCAACGGTGTTCGTGCGCGGCCAGATCTCGCAGGATCTCGATACCCGCGAAAGCCTGCATGTGGGCGATGCCGCCGCCCAGGCCCGCAAGGCCATGGAAAACATCAAGATGCTGCTGGAGGAATCAGGTTCCGATCTCTCCCACATCTGCCGTGTGGTGGTCTATCTGATCGACATCCGCTATCGCGAGGCGGTGTATCAGGAGATGGGCAAGTATTTGCAGGGTGTATTCCCGGTCTCCACCGGCCTTGTGGTTTCCGCTCTTGCCCGCCCGGAATGGCTGGTCGAGATTGAAGCCACTGCCGTCATCCCCGACGAAGCCTGACGGGGAACGGGATGACCTTTTCCATTTCGGGCCGCTGTGCTGAAACCGGCATGTTCGGAGTTGCCGTTTCCTCCTCCTCACCCTGCGTTGCGGCACGCTGTGCCCATGCGCGGGCAGGCGTGGGTGTGGTGTCCACCCAGAATGTGACGGACCCGCGACTTGGCCCGAAGGGGCTGGACCTGATGGCGCAGGGCCTTTCGGCAGAAGCGGCGCTGGAGCGGCTGGTTCTGGAAGAACCGCATATCGCGTTCCGCCAGCTTGCCCTCATTGATGCGCAAGGCCGTACGGCAGCCTATTCCGGCGCGAAAACCCTTGGCACCTATGCCTCGGCACAGGGTGATAATGTGGTGGCCGCCGGCAATATGCTGACAACCCGCGACATTCCCGCAAAGATGGTGGCCACCTTTGAAGCCTCCAAGGGCCAGCATCTGGGAGATCGCCTGATCGCTGGCATGCGAGCTGCCATTGCGGCGGGTGGCGAGGAAGGCCCGGTGCATTCCATCGGGCTGATCCTTGTCGATAAGGTGTCGTGGAATGTCGCGGACCTGCGCATCGACTGGACCGAAAATGATCCGGTTGAGGAATGTGCGGCGCTGTGGGCGCGCTGGCGTACCGAAATGGATGCCTATGTCACACGGGCGCTGAACCCGTCGAATGCCCCGAGCTACGGTGTTCCCGGCGACCTGTGATGTGAAGGAGGGGGCCTGCGCCCCCTCCTTTTTCTGTATCGCACCTGAACAAACCGGACAGGTTCATGACTCTTTCCACGACAGATATTCTCGCCCGGCTCATCGCACAGCCAACCGTCTCGCGCCGCTCGAACCTGGCCTTGCTGGATGATGTCGAGGCACTGCTACGCCCTGCGGGTGCGCGCATCGAGCGTTTTTCCCACCCCGACGGGAACCGCGCCAATCTGTGGGCAACCATTGGGCCGGAAGGGCCAGGCGGTGTGGTGCTCTCCGGCCATACGGATGTGGTGCCGGTAGACGGGCAGGACTGGAGTTCCGACCCTTTCACGCTGCGTGAGAGCGATGGTCGCCTGTATGGGCGCGGCACGGCAGACATGAAGGGCTTTGTCGCGGCCGCCGTGCATGCGGCAGTGAATGCGGGCCGCAAGACGCTAAAATCCCCACTGCATCTGGCTTTTTCCTATGATGAGGAAATCGGCTGCCTTGGTGTGCGCAGCATGATCGAGGCCTTGGCTGCGCGCCCGCACAAGCCGGACCTGTGCATTGTGGGCGAGCCAACCGGCATGCGCATTGCCAGCGGCCACAAGGGCAAGCTGGCTTTGCGCGCCTGCTGCCACGGGCAGGAGGGGCATTCCGCCCTTGCGCCCAATGCCCTCAACGCCCTGCATCTGGGGGCAGGATTCCTTCAGGCGCTTCAGGCCCGGCAGGAAGCCCTGCGTGTGAGCGGCGCACGCGACATGGATTATGACATTCCCTATTCCACCATTCATGCCGGTGTGATGCGGGGCGGCACCGCGCTGAATATTGTGCCCAATCTGTGCGAGATCGATTTCGAGATCCGCAACATTGCCGAGGATGACACGGCGACGATTCTGGCGGGCATTGAGCGTGACGCCGAGGCCGTTGCCGCCCCCCACCGGGAGCGCTTTCCGCAGGCCCGGATCGAGATCGAGACCATCTCCGGCTATCCCGGCCTGAACACCCGCCCGGATGCGGTGGCCATTCGCCTGCTACAGCGTGTGCTTGGCACGAATGAACCGACGCTGAAGGTGGCCTTTGGCACGGAAGGCGGCCTGTTTGATCAGGAACTGGGCCTGTCCACCGCCATTTGCGGGCCGGGCTATATGGATCAGGGCCACAAGCCGGATGAGTTTGTGAGCCTTGAGCAGTTGCAGCGGTGCGATGCCATGCTCGCCCGTCTCATCACGGAACTGGAGAGGGGGTTGGACTGAGCGGAGCCATCCGTCAGTCTTTCCGCATACAAGGATCGACACAAGACCGGGCCGGCAGAATGAAATGCCGGGATGCCTCCATTTATCTGCTGTCCCTCTTCAGGTGCGCCTAAGCAACGCTGAACGAAACTCTTATTTCGAGCCTCAGGCGCCTCTCATAGCATTTCAAAAGTCTTTGGCCGCATCGGCCGAACGTCTCCCGGATTGGACAAGGACGCCGATATGGCAGTTGAGAAAGTGGATACGCTGGTTATTGGCGCGGGTCAGGCCGGTGTGGCGATGAGCGAGCATCTGGGCAGGCGCAGCCTGCCTCATCTGGTGCTGGAGCGTAACCGCATTGCAGAGCGCTGGCGCTCGGAGCGGTGGGATTCGCTCGTTGCCAATGGTCCGGCCTGGCATGATCGCTTTCCGAACATGACCTTTCCCGGCATTGACGAAAACGCTTTCGCGCCACGCCAGAATATCGTCGAGTATTTCGAGGCCTATGCGAAGCAGATTTCCGCCCCCATCCGCTGTGGGGTTGAGGTGAAGTCCGTTGAGAAGAAGGCGGATGGTTCCGGCTTCCGCGTGCTGACCTCGGAAGGCGAGATCGAAGCCCGCAATGTTGTGGCCGCCACTGGCCCCTTCCAGCGCCCGATCATCCCGACCGTGGTGCCGGACAATGTCGGTATCCAGCAGATCCATTCCAACACCTATCGCAACCCTGCCCAGCTGCCGGAAGGCGCTGTGCTTGTTGTCGGCGCAGGTTCTTCGGGCGTGCAGATTGCCGAAGAGCTGGCGAAGGCCGGTCGCACCGTGTTCCTTTCCGTTGGCCCGCATGACCGCCCGCCCCGCGCCTATCGTGGGCGTGACTTTGTGTGGTGGCTGGGCGCTCTTGGGCTGTGGAATGCCGAGGCCATTCAGCCGGGCATGGAGCATGTCACCATTTCTGTGAGCGGTGCCAATGGCGGCTATACGGTGGATTTCCGCCGACTGGCCGAGCAAGGCATCACGCTGGTGGGCCGCACGGGCGCATATGAGAATGGCGTCGTGCAGTTTGCACCGGATCTGGCCGAGAATATCGCCCTTGGCGATGCCAATTATCTGTCCCTTCTGGACGCGGCAGATGCCTATATCGAGAAAAATGGCCTCGACCTGCCGGAAGAGCCGGAAGCCCGCATCATCGGTGCTGACCCGGAATGCGTCACCAACCCGCTGCGCGAGCTGAACCTTGCGGAAGCCGGCGTGACCTCGATCATCTGGGCCACGGGCTATGCGCTTGATTTCAGCTGGCTGAAGGCCGGAACCTATGACAATCAGGGACGCCCGAACCACCATCGCGGCGTCTCCAATGACGAGCCGGGCCTGTATTTCCTCGGTCTGGCATGGCTTTCACGCCGTGCATCGCCCTTCATCTGGGGTGTATGGCACGATGCGGACTATCTGGCAGGTCATATCGAGGACAATCGTCACGCGTGATCTCTTCATGAGACGAGCAGCATGATATTTCACGGGCAACCGCCGAGAGGTGGTTGCCCGTTTCTTTGCGATGGATCAGGTTTGACCGCACCTCAATATTGAATATCGGGACGTATTTTTGATGTCGTCAGATATTTGTATTCTTGGCGGCGCTGGGCTGTTCCTGCGCGTATGATCGTCATGACTGACGGGTTGAAAGCACTGGCAAGGTCTGCGCTGCGCACCGTGCTGTGCAAAGCCGCCACACCCCCACTTCAGGAGCCTTCCGGGGAGCGATTGTCACACTTCTGGTGCAGTCCTCAAGCGCGCTATCTCGATGACACCCATCGGCCTTGCCTGCGCCGGGGCTTGATCTAGCCCGTTCTCGTGAGAACGGACGCATGTGATATGGCCAGAGGAACGAAAGCCCCGCACATGTCATGCGAGGGGCTTTCCCGGCCTGAATGGCATGGGCAATGCCCGCTCATGAGGGCTGCTGGCGCTGGTGCTGGGAGCCGTTGCCAGTGGTTTCATAAGCCGGAGTGTTTCATCGCCCATGGCCTTGATGTGTCAGGCTGAGGCCGCATCCATCCCCATCTGCCAGAAATCGGCTTCCAGCCTTGATGCCTTGGCGAAGATGGCTGCCAGTTCCTCGAAACGCTGGCTGGTCATGGTGCGGGCAGCGAGTTCATCCAACTGCAGGCGGGCAGCGGCGGCAACCTCCTGATAGCCGGAGCCGGCATATTCGCTGATCCATTCGCGGTAGGGATGGGCCGCCGGCAAGGCGTCAATCCCGTCAGGAGTGAGGGCGCGGCCGATCTCCGCATAGCCGATGACGCAGGGTGCCAGCGCCACATGCAGTTCCAGCAGGTCTCCCGCCGCACCGCAATCCAGCACATAGCGGGTATAGGCAACTGTAGCCTGATGTTCTGGCGCGGCGGCTATGGCTTCGGGTGAGAGGCCCCAGCGCCCGCACAGGCGCACATGCAGTTCGGTCTCATCCAGAATGGCGGCAAGGCCAGCCTGCGCCGCGCGGATATCCGTGATGGTGCGGCTCTTGTAGGCCGCCAGCGCCCAGGCACGGGCAAACTGGATGAGGAAAAGATAATCCTGCACCAGATAGGTGCGGAAAGCCGCCTGCGGCAGCGTGCCTGTTCCCAGTTGGCGCACGAAATCATGCGCCACATAGCTTTCCCACTCAGGGGCGGCAGCGGCTTTCAGCCGGTCAAAAATGTCCATGGTCTGCACTCACTTGCCTGAAGCCGGAACGTGTCCGCGCTCATGCAATCCGGGGGAAGGTGTGCGCCATCTATGGCATGGCGCACATGAGAAGGCTGCATCACGCCTTGTCGGCATAGGCCGCATCAAAGAACTCCCGCTCCAGCAGAACGGCACGGCGGAAAAAGTCGTGGCTCACATCAGCTTCAGCCGGGCCAACCCGGTCAAGTTCCTCACGCAGGAAGGCGACGAAAGCCCGAAAATCGGGATTGTCATGCAGAGTAATCCATTCGGCATGCACAAAACTGGCGGGCAAGGGCTGCTTCGCCTTCACGGCCCAATCCAGATACAGCCCTTCCGCAACATTCAGGACGGAAAGCGCCGCGGCATAGGAGCGGGTGGCGGCGGCTTCCTGCATGATGGCCTTGAAACCGGCTGTGGGTGCTGTGTCCGGCACATGTGCTCGTGTGGTCTCGCTCACACCCAGCGCCTCGAACGCGCGCAGGAAATAGGTGTTTTCATCACTGGAAACCATGCCCGCGAAACGCCCGAACGTCAGGCGTGCCTCGAAACTGTCGGCTGTTGCAATGGCCGCGCCCAGAAGGGTCAGGAAGCTGTCGAGAAAGCGATGGTCCTGAATGAGATAGGAGGCCATCACATCATCGGCGATGGTGCCGTCCAGCAGCTCGTCCACAAAGCGATGGTCAACCGCCTGCGCCCAGATCTGCGCATTGTCTTGCCGCAGGGTTTCAGTGAAGCGCGCGCTCATGGGTCTTCCTTCCTCATCAAAGTGAGGCCGGCGCAGGAGGCGGGAGCAAGCCGAAATGGCTGAAGATGTCCCATCCCTTCGCCGGCATGATCCGGATCAGGTGCAAAGGGTCATCGCACTGCATGGCCAGCGATTTCTCAGCCCCTTGTCGGAACTCCCCTTGGTAAGGCCATTTGTAGGGAAGAGCCGATCGTTTGTCACCCGTCACACATGGCCTTCGTGCTTTGCGGAATGGTTCCAGAGTGCTGATATTCTATACCCTTCCAGTCCGCTCTATGTGTTCCTCAGCCCTGAGGCCGCCAGATGGCGATGCAATGTACTGCGATGAATGCCAAGCTGCCGGGCCGCGCGGGAGATGTTGCCATGGCATGCTGCCAGCGCATCCGTCATGGCAGCCCGTGTGATGGTGCCAAGATCTGTTTCAGAGGCGATTGAGGGTGCTGTTTGCGCAACCTGTGTCATATGCGCGGAGGCAGGTAAGGCATCCGCCCCGATGGCTCTTTCCCGCATGGGCGAGAGAGGTTGGAAATCTCCACGCACATCGCTGGGCAGGGCGTCGATATCCAGTTCATCACCCGGCTCTGCCAGTGCGCGCAGCACCCGTAATGTACCGATGAACTGGCGGAAATTACCCGGCCATTCATAGGCTGCCAACCGGGCCAGACAGGCGGGGGAAAGGCGCGGAGCAGTGGCGTCATGTCCGGCCATCTCCCCCCAAAAGCGCATCACTAGAGCATCCCGATCCGGCAGGGTCCGCAAGGCGGGCAGCGCGACCGTATATTGGGCGATGCGGAAATAAAGATCGGCCCGGAAGGCCCCGCTTTCCACCAGCGCCTGAAGATCGCGGTGAGAGGCGCAGATGAGCTGGAAATCCACCGGCACCGCACGCGCGCCACCCAGCGGCATCACTTCACGTTCCTGCAAGACGCGCAGCAGGCGGGTTTGCAGCGCAAGCGGCATGTCGCCGATTTCATCAAGGAACAGCACGCCGCCATCGGCCTCGCGCAGCAGGCCCTTGAAACCGGAGCGCCGGGCTCCGGTGAATGCACCATCCTCATAGCCAAACAGTTCGGACTCGATCAGCCCCTCCGGTAAAGCGGCGCAGTTGACGGCGGCGAAAGGGGCATGGGTGCGGGTGCTGCCCCGGTGCATATGGCGCGCGAAGACCTCCTTGCCCGTTCCGGTTTCACCCTGCACCAGCACAGGTACACCGGCATCCAGAAGGCGTACCGCACGGGTCAGGCTTTTGGCGGTTTGTGCATCGAAAGAGGGGGCCGGAGCGTCTGGCAGGGGGGCGGGATGGTGCACGGCCGGGGCCTTCTCGGCAGGCACCGCAGAAGCCGGGGCGTGGAGCGGCGGACAGGGGCGGACCGGGGCACGGGCCATGCTGGCATCCGCCTTCCTCTCCACCCGCATATGCAGGGTGTTGCCGGCAGAACTGCGAACCTGCCGCACCTCACCGGTCCGTGACAGGCTGCCCTCGAACAAATCCGAGAAGCGCTGCATGTCCAGCGCATCCCAGCTCAAGCCCAGCAGGGCGAGAGCGGGGCGGTTGGCCGCCACCAGCCTGTGATCGGCAAACACCAGAACGCCCTCGCGCGGGGTGCCCAGAAAATGCGGGTCGCTATGCACCCGCACCACGTCATGCCCGGCATAGGCATTCTCGAACATGCGATGTTCCACATGCGTCACCGCAAGGCGCACAAGAGCCAGCGCATGCAGGTGATTGATGCTGGCGGGGCCGGAAAGATCCAGCAAGCCTGCAAGTTCCCCGCGCGGGTTGAGAATGGGCGCACCGGCACAGCTTAAAATGCCATGCGGCTCGGCAAAATGTTCTGCGCCATGCACCTCAATCGCCCGGCGCTCCAGCAATGCGGTGCCGATGGCATTGGTGCCGCGCGCCGCCTCGCTCCAGTCTGCCCCCGGCTGAAGGGTGACACGGGCGGCCTTGTCGGCGAAATCCGCGCTGCCCACCGTGTCCAGCACCAACCCGTCCGGGTCTGTGAGAATGACGATGGAGCCGGTGCTGCGCGCGCTGGCATGTAATGTTTCGAGTTCCGGACGGCAGCGGTGTCGCAGATCTTCATGCCGCTCGCGCAGAATACGCAGTTCATGAGCCGTCACCGGCCCTTCGCTGATCTGGCTGAGCGAAGGCTGCCCTCGCCCCACGCAGCGGGTCCATGAGCGCAGGATGGGGGCAGGCACGGCATTTTCCGGTACCGCCGCGCCGGAGAAGAAGCGATGGCGGGCCGATTGCAGCTCTGGTGCGGTTGGCACGGCACGGGCCGGCGGGGGGAAGGCAGATGGCATCGGCTCGAGGGCTCCGTTCCACTCCCCTGCGACAGATATGTCGCAAATTGCGACAGATGTCGCAGCATGTTGCTGCTTTTATCAAACAGTGTCGCACGGCTTTCCGGGGCGCGTCCAGTCGCCCTGTTTCACATCTTTTCCAAACTTTCTCAAAGTCATAGCAAGGCAGGCACTTACCGCAATGCAATGACGAATTTCTGGGCGGGACGGGAAATCTGGCACGCCCGGTGCGTTGAAGGGGGCAAATGCATAATCGGGAGGAACACATGAACAAGCCGGCATTCCTGAACAATCCTGCCCAGGCGCCATTCAAGCCGCGCTATGGCAACTTCATCGGCGGCGCTTTTGTCGAGCCGGTGGAGGGGCGCTATTTCGAGAATACCTCCCCCATCAATGGCAAGGTGGTGTGCGATGTCGCCCGCTCGGACGAGAAGGATGTGGAGAAGGCGCTTGATGCCGCCCATGCCGCCCGCGAAAGCTGGGGCCGCACCCCGGCCTCCGAGCGCGCGCTCATTCTCAACCGCATCGCCGACCGGATGCAGGACAATCTCGACCTGCTGGCGCTGGCCGAGACATGGGACAATGGCAAGCCCATCCGCGAGACGACCGCTGCCGATGTGCCGCTCGCCATCGACCATTTCCGCTATTTCGCCGCCTGTATCCGTGCGCAGGAAGGCGCGCTGAGCGAGATCGACACGGACACCATCGCCTATCATTTCCATGAGCCGCTGGGCGTGGTGGGGCAGATTATTCCGTGGAACTTCCCCCTGCTCATGGCGGCATGGAAGCTGGCTCCGGCTCTGGCTGCCGGCAATTGCGTGGTGCTGAAGCCAGCCGAGCAGACCCCGGCCTCCATTCTCGTGTTCGCGGAACTGATCGCCGATCTGCTGCCGCCCGGCGTGCTCAATATCGTCAACGGCTTCGGGCTGGAGGCGGGCAAGCCGCTGGCCTCCTCCAAACGCATTGCGAAGATTGCTTTCACTGGAGAAACCGGCACGGGCCGGCTCATCATGAATTATGCCAGCCAGAACCTTATTCCGGTGACGCTGGAACTGGGCGGCAAGTCTCCCAATATCTTCTTCAATGATGTGGCGCTGGAAGATGACGACTATTTCGACAAGGCAATTGAAGGCTTTGTCATGTTCGCCTTCAATCAGGGCGAGGTGTGCACCTGCCCCAGCCGCGCGCTTATTCAGGAGAAGGTCTATGACCGCTTCATGGAGAAGGCCATCCGCCGGGTTGAGGCCATAAAGCAGGGCTCGCCGCTGGACCCCACCACACAGGTGGGTGCGCAGGCTTCGGAAGAGCAACTCAAGAAAATCCTCGGTTATTTCGATATTGGGCGCAACGAGGGCGCGGAAGTGCTCACCGGCGGTGAGCGCAATGTGCTGGACGGTGATCTGGCCGATGGCTTCTATGTGAAGCCCACCGTGTTCCGCGGCCATAACTCCATGCGGGTGTTCCAGGAGGAAATCTTCGGCCCCGTGGTATCCGTCACCACCTTCAAGGACGAGGAAGAGGCACTCAGCATCGCCAATGACACGCTGTTCGGCCTTGGGGCCGGCTTGTGGACGCGTGATGGCGCGCGCGCCTACCGTATGGGCCGCAATATTCAGGCCGGGCGCGTGTGGACCAACTGCTACCACGCCTATCCTGCCCATGCGGCCTTTGGTGGTTACAAGCAGTCCGGCATCGGGCGCGAGAACCACAAGATGATGCTGGACCACTACCAGCAGACCAAGAACCTGCTGGTGAGCTACAGCCCCAAGGCTCTGGGCTTCTTCTGATCCACGCTTCGGCAGGGCGGATCAACGCCCTGCCGTCTCTTCCCGGCGGGCAGTTGCCCAACGTGCCGGGCCAATCATCAAGTGGGAGGAAAGACATGGAAAAGACCATGAAGGCCGCCGTTGTGCGCGCATTCGGCCAGCCTCTGACGATTGAGGAAGTGCCGGTGCCGCGCCCCAATGCGGGCGATATTCTGGTGAAGATCGAGGCCTGCGGCGTGTGCCATACCGATCTGCACGCCGCCGAGGGTGACTGGCCGGTGAAGCCGAACCCGCCATTCATTCCCGGCCATGAGGGCGTGGGCCATGTGGTGGCCGTTGGCGCCGGCGTGAAGCATGTGAGAGAAGGCGACCGGGTTGGCGTTCCCTGGCTCTATTCGGCCTGCGGCCATTGCACCCACTGCCTCGGCGGCTGGGAGACCCTGTGCGAGGACCAGCAGAATACCGGCTATTCCGTGAATGGCGGCTTTGCCGAATATGCGCTGGCGAATGCAGACTATGTGGGTCACCTGCCCAAGAATGTCGGCTTTGTGGAGATTGCCCCGATCCTGTGCGCGGGCGTCACCGTTTATAAGGGCCTGAAGGTGACGGATACCAAGCCGGGCGACTGGGTGGTGATTTCCGGCATTGGCGGCCTTGGTCACATGGCTGTGCAATATGCCAAGGCCATGGGCCGCAATGTTGCGGCCGTGGATGTGGATGACTCCAAGCTGGATCTCGCCCGCCGCCTTGGCGCGACGGTCACCGTGAATGCCCGCAACACGGACCCTGCCGCCTTCCTGAAAAAGGAAATCGGCGGAGCGCACGGGGCGCTGGTAACTGCGGTTTCGCCCAAGGCGTTTGAGCAGGCACTGGGCATGGTGCGCCGGGGCGGGACTGTTTCCCTGAACGGCCTGCCTCCGGGCGATTTCCCGCTCAATATCTTCGGCATGGTGCTGAATGGCGTCACCGTGCGCGGCTCCATCGTGGGCTCGCGGCTGGATCTGGAAGAGTCTCTGGAGTTCGCGGCGGAGGATAAGGTTCACGCCACAGTCTCCACGGACAAGCTGGAGAATGTGAACGCGGTATTCGACCGCATGCGTGCCGGCAAGATCGAGGGCCGCGTGGTGCTGGATTTCGCATCCTGAGCAAAACCCGCCCGATGCAGTCATGAGCAGGTGCAAGGCTTGTGAACAGGGCGGGTGGATCAAGACCTGTGGCGGGTTCGCCCCGGCGTGAGCCCGCCCCATGTGATGCAGTTCTTCAGCGGACGTCTCCCCGGCGCGCGACCCTTCCCCCTTTCCAGCCCGGAAAGCGCGCCCACTCAGCGCCGTGCCCCTTCTTCAAATTCAGGGCGCGGCGCTTTTTCGTTTCATCCTCTATCCGATCTACCAGCTGCCGGGCCTGAGCCTAGGAATGCTTCCGTTCTGAAAGATCGCCATCCAGTCGCCGGGGGCCTTTCACCCGTTCCCGCAAGGCCTGAAACAGCACATAAAGCATTGGGATTGCGAAGATGCCAATGAGCGAGGCGGCAAGCATGCCACCGAAAACAGGTGTCGAGACATGCCGGCGCGCCAGCATGGCGGCCCCGGTGCCAAAGACGAGGGGAACGAGACCAATGATGAAGGCAAAGGATGTCATCATTACCGGGCGGAAACGCTGTCTTGCGCCTTCAACCGCAGCCTGAAGCAGGGGCATGCCCTGCTCGCGCCGGTCTTTCGCAAACTCGACAATCAGGATCGCATTCTTGGCCGCAAGACCGATCAGGACAATCAGGCCAATCTGCGCATACAGATCAAGCGCCATTCCGCCCACAACAATGGCGAGGAAGGCACCCAGCACCGCAATGGAGACCGAGAGCAGCACCGGCACGGGAATGGTCCAGCTCTCGTAAAGCGCAACAAGAAACAGAAATGCGAACAGCATGGCAAAGCCTAGGATGATCCCGGTCTGACCGCCCGCCCGCTTTTCCTGAAACGAGATATCGGTCCATTCCCCGCCATAGCCGGCCGGCAGAACATGGGCGGCCACATTCTCCATTGCCGCCAGCGCCTGACCGGAAGACACGCCGGGCGCTGGGCTGCCCTGCACGGTAACCGCAAGCTTGTTATCGTACCGGATCAAGGCCTGAGGCCCAAGCGCAAGGCGTGCCTCGACCAGACTCCGCAGCGGGATCATGTCGCCATTGCGGCTTCGCACATTGATCCTGTCGATATCGCTGATGGCCTTTCGATCCTGCTCTTCGGCTTCCACCTGCACCTGCCAGGTTCTGCCAAACAGGTTCATGTCATTGACATAGGCACCACCGAGCGACGTTTGCAGGGCGGCGAAAATCGCGGAAATATCAACGCCAAGAATTTCCGCTTTATCCCGGTCAATATCGAGGAAGATGGATGGGTTTGAAGCCGAGAAGGAGGAAAACACACCGGTTAGGCTTGGGTCCTGATTGGCTGCCACAACCAGCCCGCGCAGAGCCTGGGCAAGAGCCGTCGGGTCATTGTTGGAAAGAGCGCGCAGCACATAGCTGAAGCCACCACCCGTGCCCAGCCCGATAATCGGGGGCGGGGCAAGCGGAAGCGCCTGACCACCGGAAATGGTCGCCAGTTTCGGCCCCAGACGCTCAATAACGGCAGGTGCCCATTGGTCGGGCTGCGTGCGTTGGTCAAACGGCTTCAGCGTCACCACGATGAAAGCGGAATTCGGCTGCGAGTAACCGTCGATGAAATTGAAGCCGATGATGGAGGAATAGTCGGCAACCGTCGGCTCATCCTTCAGAATGGCTTCCACCTGCTCCACGGCAGCACTGGTTCGCCCCACCGATGCGCCATCCGGTGTCTGCACCACAACGAAGAAAGCGCCCTGATCCTCTTCAGGGAGAAAGCCGGTGGGCGTTGCCCCGTTCAGCGCATAAATGCCCAGACCTGAAGCCGCAACCATGACAAGACCAACGATCGCAATCCGCACCAGCCGCGTGACGGCGGTTCCGAAAAGGTCCCGAATATGGTCTATGCCCCGCATGAGGGCCCCGATTGGGCCGGTGCGCGGGCCATGTCGCGGCCTCAGCAGCAGGGCGCACAAGGCCGGTGAAAGCGTCAGCGCATTGATCGCGGACAGAAGCATGGAAACGGCGACGGTTACCGCAAACTGGCGAAACAGTTCGCCGGTAATACCGGGAATGAAGGCAACCGGCACAAACACAGACAACAGAACCAGAGTGATGCCGACAATTGGCGCCGTGATCTCAACCATCGCCGCTTTTGTGGCAGCAGCGGGAGAAAGCTGCGGCTCGGCCTCCATCTTCGCCTCAACCGCCTCCACAACCACAATCGCATCATCCACCACAATGCCGATGGCAAGGACAAGCGCCAGAAGCGACACTGTATTGGCTGAATAGCCAATGGCATTCAGCACCGCGAAAGTGCCGATGAGACTGACAGGCACTGCAATGGTCGGGATCAGCGTTGCGCGCAGGTTCCCAAGGAACAGAAACACCACAAGCACAACCAGCACGAAGGCTTCAAAAAGCGTGTGCTGCACAACATCAATGGTTGCACTGACGAATGTGGTGGGGTCATAGGTGACGCTCCAGCTCAGGTCGTCCGGGAACTGCTTTTCAGCATCCGCCAGCCTGGCCTTGACCGCCGCAAGGGTTGTGAGTGCATTCGCGCCGGGGGATTGATAAATACCGATCAGCGTTGCCGGCTTTCCATTGAGACGTGTGGCGCGGTCCAGATTAGCTGCGCCAAGCTCGACACGGGCAACATCAGACAGGCGCAGCACCGAACCATCCGCATTGGTGCGGATAATGATCCGGTTAAAATCCTCAACTGAGGACAGACGGCCCTTGGTCTGGATATTGAGCTGGAGTTGCTGGTCATCGGAAATGGGCCGCGCGCCAATGCGCCCAACAGCGGCCTGAACATTCTGGCTGCGGATCGCCTCAACAATATCACTCGTCGTCAGTCCAAGGCCCGTCAGTCGGTCCGTCTGCACCCATGCCCGCATGGCATAGTCCTGCGGGCCAAAAAGGGTGGCCTCACCCACGCCATTGGTGGAGCGAATATCATCTAGAATATTGATGGTGGCATAATTGGAGATGAACAGCTCATCATGGCTGCCCTTCGGGGATGTCAGGGAGATGACCCCAAGCAAGGCGGATGACTTCTTGGTCACCGTCACACCTTGTTGTTGTACATCCTGAGGCAATTTGGACAGTGCAACCTGAACCCGGTTGTTGACATTGACCGCATTGATATCCGGATCAGAACCCAATTCGAACGAGACGGTGAGCGTGTAGCTGCCATCATTGCCGCTCACGCTTTTCATGTAGATCGATTTGTCGATACCGACAATCTGGCTTTCAAGGGGTTGCGCCACCGTTTGCTCGACAACCGAGGCAGAGGCACCGGGATAAAATGTGGTCACAGAAACCTGCGGCGGAACAATATCGGGATACTGTGCAACCGGAATGGCGAGCAGGGATAAAATGCCAGCAATTGTCGTGATCAGGGCGATGACGATGGCAAGGCGTGGCCTGTCAACAAACAGGGCGGAAATCATTTCTGACCTTCAGTCGACAAGATTGCGGCAGGATAGGTGGAGACCGGCGCATCAGGGCGTAACGTGGCGGCACCTTCAACAATCACCTCATCTCCGGCAGAAAGGCCGCCCTCGACAACAATGCTGATACCGTGTTCCTCACCCAGCTTCAGCCGCCGAACCTCTGCCTTGCCTTTTTGCGCCACAAAAACATAAACACCCTGCTGGTCTGCTATCAGGGCGGACTGGGGCACCAGAATTTTTTCAACCGGCTTTGCCAGCTCAAGCGAAACTGTAACCAGCTGGCCGTCGATCAGGCGACCATCCGGATTTGGAACCACGGCACGCATTGTGATGCTGTCGGTTTTGCGATCAACGGAAACATCAATGAAATCAATCTTTCCTGTCTGGTCATAGGCTGACCCGTCTGAAAAGCGGATCATGGCTTCCAGCTCATTACGGGCTTCAACCCGATCGGACTTCTTCAGTGTCAGAAACTCACGCTGACTGACCGGCACAAGCACATGCATCGGGTCCTGACTGACGATTGTTGTCAGCACACCATGGTCTGGCCCGACAACATTGCCCTTGGTCACGGCTGTACGGCCAATCAGACCGGAAATGGGGGCCTTGATATTGGTATAGTCCAGATTGATCTGTGAGGTTTTCAGATTGGCTTCCGCAATCTGCACATTGCCCTGTGCAGTGAGTTGCTCGGCCAGCCGCTGGTCTCGCATCGCGGCGCTACCGGCTTCAGTTTTCAGAAGCTCCTGAGCCCGGTTCAACTGCTGGTCAGCAAAGCTTGCCTGCCCATGCGCCTGTGTGAGTGCGCCCTGCATGCGTGCGGTATCTGCCTGAAAAGGTGCAGGTTCAATGATGTAAAGAAGGTCCCCGGTCTTGATCGCCTGCCCGTCATCAAAGTGAATCTGGTCCAGAAAACCGGTTACACGGGCACGAATATCAACCCGCTCTTTCGCCTCAATACGGCCGACAAAATCTTTGGCCGGATTAATCTGCTGCGGTGCCATCTTCAGCGTGCCCACATGGGTTGATGAAGGCTCCTGAGCAGAGGCCGGCAGCAGGAGTGTCACAAGCAGCGCTCCAGCCGCAATCGGGGAAAAGCAAGCGATTGCCAACCTGTTCATTGTCTGTGTTTTCTCTCTTGCGCCGTGCCCTGGCAGGACACAGGATTTGCAGCATGTAATGGCCCGGATTCTGTCGGGGCCTCAATCTGCGCGGCATATACCTGAAGACATCAGCTGAATAGAAGCGATGATGTCATTCAGCATCCTGTTCATACTATGAAGTTAAGCCAGAAAGTGATGACGGCATTTCACTGCGGGGCTCATACCGTCATCACTTCTTCCCTGACCTACAGGAGACTATTTCTGCTTGGGCACAGGAGTACTGTGAGAGCTCTCGAATTTATCGCCATTCTCGCAGAAGTCTTTTTTGTCTGCATGGCCTTCAGCAATGAACAGGCCGTAGCGGGCACCAAAAGAAATGAGAATGGCGGCAATACGCTCGTCATTCTGGTCTGAAGTCAGTTTCTGGTTTACAGCGGTCAGGATCTTGTCCAGCTCTTTCCCGATCTTGTCCTTGTCGAGCGCATGATTATCGCAGACCCGGGCGCTGGCGGCCTGATAAGCAAGGTTGGTCAAGGTTACAAACTGGGCATTGCTGAGCAGGTTTCCTTCTGTCTCAAGAAGATCCTCCCATGCCGCATCAATGCGCTTGTTATCGCTCGTTGCACTTTCTGTCTCCTGAGCCGAGGCGAAAGGTGAGAGCATGCAGAAAGCGGAAATGGCAAACGCCGCGCAGGTGAATTTACGAGAGTTCATATCCACGATCCTTTCAGTTCGCAAAGACCCGATAGGACCAGTTGGGGTTATAGTAGCCGCCATTATTGTAGCAGGCGCGCTGTGCCGGATAACACATGACATTGAAGTGAGGAGAGAAGGGCGCGCCACCCCTGTAGACAGGCCGGGGCGGACCATAGACATATTCATCACGGTGTACGGCATTGTCTACCGCAGCGCCTACAGCCAGGCCGATAATGCCTGCCGCAATCGCTCCACCCCCGAAATGATGCGCATAAGCCGATGATGCATATGTACCAAGTATAGCAACCGCTGTGCATGCAATAATGGCAAGCCTCATTCTGCCCATATACCTATATCCCATGACATGATGAATGTTTCTAATCTGCTCTACAAAAGCAAATGACATTAATCTGTTAGTATGGGCGCATGCTGCCTTCCCGCCCTCCAAGATGCTAGGGGTGCAGTGCCGTGCGAAGGCGGTTTGGGACAAACGGCCTGTAAAAATGAGACAAATCCTACAATAGGGGCTTGGATCATCCACATGGATGCATCAGGTTTGACCATGAGGTATGCGAGTGGCATGGAAGCGGATACATGCCATCATGATATGGCTGTTCATGAGTGTCATGAGCTGCCACTCCGGTATATTATAGCGCTGACCAAGCTGGATTTCTGAAACTCATGATGCCGAAGCAAAAGCTGTTCCTGTCGACTGGAATGGTCGATCCAGATGAGCGGGACGAGTGCTGGAGAGATGTCTCACGCATCGTCTATGAAGTTGATCCGTGGGACCGGGACGGTATTCGTGAGCTACACGGCACGGTAAGCTCGCGCCTGTTTGGGTCAATGGTTGTGGGGCATACAACTTTCAACGATCAAGAATGCCGTCGCAGCCGCCAGCTTGTTGTGCGCACGGACCGGGAACTCTGTGTGATTCAGCTTGTTCTCGCCGGTGTGGCTCAAGGAGATTATAACGGGCAGGATACACAGCTGAAGCCCGGAGATATTCTTGTCCATGATCTCACACAGGTCATGGCTGCACATGTCAGTGCCGGGGAAAGATTGGCGATCATTGTCAATCGCTCGGATTTACAGCGGCGTGTTTCTCGGCGCAGTCTTCATGGCATCGTGCTTGATGGTGCGGCCCCCGCGACACGTCTTGTTGCAGATTATATTCTTGGACTGGACCGTGTACTGCTTGAGCTTCAGGAAGAAGAGGCACCGGCAGCCGAGGAGGCACTTCTTCTCCTTCTGGCCAACGCCATAAATGGGCGAACTGCACAATGGTATGATGAATTGCCATCAACAGCGCCCATGCGACAGCGGATAATTGATTTCATAAACTACAATATCGCAGATCCTGCACTGGGTCCCCCCATGATCATGGCACGCTTTCGTCTTTCAAGATCCCATCTATATCGCGCATTTGAAGCAGATGGGGGCATTGCAAGGTTCATTCGTGAGAGACGCCTTGATCTCGCATACAGGCTCTTGGTCGAAAAAGGTGCCAGAGAACTTTCAATAAAGGAAATCATCTACCGTTGTGGCTTGTCGGAGAATGTGCGCTTCTCAAAACTGTTTAAGGACAGGTTTGGTCTACCGCCCCATGAGATCAGGGATAAAAATGAATCTGGACTTTATATAGAAAATGGAGCGCATGATTTTCATCATTATCTACACAAGATTATAAACAAATTATAATAGTCATATTTGTAATATAACCGAAACAGATAATAACAAGATTTTTCCACTCAAAACTGATCTGAATTCATGACTGAGTGAAAACAACAGACCCACCATCCTGAAAAGAATGGCAGGCCTGTTCTGGCAGGTGCCCGCCCTTAACGCACCGGCGCGTAGAATGTGCCATCCACTTCGGCAATATCGCCCTGATCGAGCTTTGGCACCTCCAGCACAGTGCGGGGCGGATAGGGGCCATCACCCCAGATGTCCTTCTGCACCTTGTTCACCACAGGCCGCAAACGGGCGACATCCGTGACAAAGATTGTCAGGCGCACGGCATCATGCTTGGTTGCCCCTGCAACCGCTGCCGCAGACAGCATGTTCTCAAACATTTGCCGCACGCGCGCCTCCTCTCCTTCCACCAGCTTGCCGGTAGCAGGCTCCACGCCGCGCATGCCGCCAATGAACACGAAATCTCCTGCGCGTGCGCCAATGCTCCATGTGCCGCTGGGCGTAATGGTGCCCTCTCGCGGCTGGAGGATTTGCACCGCACTTTTCTCTTCCGCCAAGGCTGGCGGGGCAGCAAACAGGGTGCAGGACAGCGCGAAACAAAGAGCAAGCTGCGTCTTCATGGAATCATCCTCCTGTGAAATGATGTGCGGATACGCGCCGGCGCGCCCAGAAGGGGGCTGCCGCAAAGCGCGGCTCGCTGGCATACAACTGCTGCTGGGTGGAGAGGTGGCGATAAATACCCTCCAGATAGGCCTGTTCGTAGGCCCTCGCCGGGGCATCATCGCCCTGCACCAGCGCGATAGAGGCATTGGCGGCCTGCATGCCACTCCACAAGGCGGTGGCAAGGCCATTTGCCCCCAGCGGATCCAGCGCGGCAGCAGCATCGCCGGCCCGCACAATGCGCCCTTCCAGAAGATGGGTGGCGCATGTGGTGGAGGCAGGAGCCATCTGCGGGATATGGGTTGCCATATCTTCCATCAGGCCAAGGCTTTCAAGGCGCGGACCAATGGCAGATGTGCCCTGCGCCATGCGTGCCCATAAGGTACCATCCCGCGCCAGATGCGCCGGCAGCAAGTCTGAATCGGAAAAAAGGCCCACCATCATGCGCTGACCGGGCATGGGCGCGGCATACCACCAGCCTATCTCCACCGCCTCAACCAGAGTGGCCATGATGGTTTGCACATCATCCGGCACGGGCAGAATGGCATAGGTCGCCACCAGTTTGTCCAGCCGCCGCCTTTCAGCCACAGCCCCGCTGGAAAGGGCCGTGCGTCCGGTACAGTCCACCACGGCTACAAACGGCCTCTGCACACCATTCTCCAGTATCAACTGCACGCCGGCAGCATGGTGCTCCAGCACCTGTACAGATGTCGCGATACGTTCCACATGGCCATTCAACGTTCTGGCCATCGCGGCTTCCAGCGCGGAACGGTCCAGATGCAGGCCCCTCTCCTCCTCCATCCCCCGGCGCAGATGCGCACTGCCCCAGATTGAAAAACGGCCCTCTCCGGCAACAGCATTGGTGTCATCCAGCAGATCTGACCAGCCCAGTTTTTCCAGAAAAGGCAAGGCGCGGGGAGAAAGGGTTTCGCCGCGCGCCCTGACAGTTTCTTCCGGTGCAATCAGGCAGGGCCAAACCCCGGCACGCACTAAGGCGCGGGCCGCCGCCATGCCTGCCACGCCGCTGCCAAGAACAGCAATCTGCATCGCCTTGCCTCTTGAAAGAAAAGCGGCCAATGCGCGCCTGCATGTGCGCAGGGCACCGGCTGGACCGCATCAATCCAGCCGCTTGTTGTCGAAGCGTCGCCTTCAGTTCTGGCGTTGTGGGAGCGGGTCTGGAATATCCATGGAGCCGCGCTGCATTTCCACATACACCTCTTCCGGCACACCCGGCAGGCCTTTGGGACCGGGCCGACGTACCACCACGCCCATGCGCGTCCATAGGGCAATCATGCGGCGCAGGCCATCTGTGTACCCTGCCTCCACATGCAGGCCTATGCCTGCCGCCCCGCGTGCCCATGCCACGCGCGAGTTATAAAAGCGCACGCGCTCCGCATCGGACAAATCAGTCCGCATAAGCTGTGCGTAGAAGCCTTCGGGCAGCACATCCACCGGCAACAGGGCTGGCCACCATACTGGAGTGGGGAAGCCATCGGCTGTCATGACGGATTGACAGCTGAACGCATCCCCCTGCCATGGCACACCCATCCAGCGTGTCAGGTCTCCCGGCGCCTGCGGACCAACAGGCTTGCCCTGATCCGGGCGGGCGGGATCACCGGCAAACACATTGACGGGGTTGAGCTGCAGCCCCACATTCTGGGTGAGCCCGGTGCGGGTGGAAATCGCAATGCGGAAAGGCAGGGCCGTTTCATTGCGCCCGCGGAACAGTTCCGGATGGCGGATAGGCCAGGTGATTTCCACCCCCGGATGGAACGCCCCGCCCGAGCAGGCATCCAGCGCGGCACGGGTAATGGCCTCCGGCTGCAGCGCCAGCGGCAGGTCATCCAGACTGGAGATGGCATCGGCCTTCTGGTCTTCAAAGTCATTCACGAAGCTGCCCGCAGCCCACAATTCCATGATTTTATACTGGGTAGGTGTCAGGGTCAGCCAGCCATCCGTGCTGCGGGGATAATTCACGCCATCGCCCAGCATGATGGGAATGGCGGCCATCCGCAAATCCTCCCCACCCGGCCGACGGAAGGCATCCAGCACCCTGCGCCGCTGTCCTTGCATCCCCACGCCCGGGTCTGCCAGCTCTTTCAGTTTGGCCGGGTCGGAAAGGTCTCCAATGTCGGTCCACGCCGCGCTCAGGAAGGATGACGCCGCCACCCATTGCATGGAACCCGTGCGGCGCAGAATGGGCAGCACATCACGCCGGAAAGAGACCTTGTCCTTCGGGGCATCTATCTGTCCCAGTGCACTCATCGCTTCGCGCGCGGCATCATAAAGGGTGACAATCGGCTCCAGTTGCGGGGCAAATTTGGGGCCGCAGCACACAATCCATGCCGGATCACACTCCACATCTGCCCCATCGATTTCCACCGTGGCCTTCACCCAGCCATCACACCAGTCATCATGCCAGCCATCATTATTGGTGAAGTCTTTCACCGGGTTTTGCGGCAGGGCAGAGCGGGATACACCCGTGGCGGGAAACACCAGCAGGCGGCCCTTTTCATCCGTGCGCAGATGACCCAGCTCGACCTCCAGCTTTTCCCAGAAGCGGCCTGTCATACGGAAATCACTCTCCGTACCGCTGCTATTGCTGGCAGCGCCGGAAATATCCACGACCCCCGGATTGATCACGAGCAGATCCTCGCGCCGGTCATCGGGAATGAAGGCATTGCGCTGGGCGCCGGGAATGCCGGGCGCGGCTGTGCCAAGATCCATGGCATTGGAAAAGCCGTACCAGGCCCCCTTGCTGTTGGCCACATGCACATGCCAGCGCACCCCCTGCGTGGCATCAATCTCACGTACCACGCGGCCCTGATCATCATACCCATAGATGCGGAAACGCTGCACCTGACGCTTGAGCTCTCCGCCTCCGTCCTTGAACCCGCCTTCCGGCTCATCCAGCAGGCCGGGCACTTCCGGGGCGAGGAACCATTCCCCGGAATTGCCTACGCGTGAAAAGCCGATAGCCGGGAAAATGGCCACCCGCGCAATGCGTGCCCCGGCTGGCGCCGCCTCACGCGCATGAAGGGGAGAAATGGATGCCTTGGACAGGAAGGCGGTGGAAACACCAAACGCAGTAGCGCCGATCAGAAAATCCCGACGTTTCAATGTGCTCTCCCCAGCTCCAGCCCCGAAGGGCATTCTCATTTCACCAGCTGCGATCTCTTCCCGGAGCGGGAAGCCCTGTGACACAGTGAGGGGCGATTATCTGTCTGGCAAGGGGGAATGTGCAGTTTATAAAATCATTTACTTCGCATTGTACAATTGTTTCAAAATTCTATATCCATATTCTAAATATAAAACATGGATATATATGAAGTATAATTATGTATGATTATAATTTTATCTGAATTGACGATAGAATGCAGATAAAAATTTGGGCAATCTATAAGGATACTGGAGCCAAGCCTATCACCCCGTATCTCTACCCAACCTTCCCGCAGATGGCATTTCCCTGCTGCCTGCCTTCAGGGTTTACCTGATATGGGACAAACTATTATGCATAGATATTCATTTCAGGCCGAAATGCGCGATCAATATTTGCACCTATGTGTTGCACGGTCACAAGGAAGGCTGAGTATACCCAAGCCATATCTGCCACCAGAGATGATCTCGTGTGGCAACTGGCTTGTGGTATCATAATCCCCGCGCAATCGTGAACGCGGCATGCTCAAGAACAGAGTTCCACTCTTCGTCCTGAACATCGATAAAGCCAAGACCTCGTAGAAGAAATAACCCCTCGACAGCCAGAATGGCCTGACGGACATCACGACCTCTCTCCGTCATGGGATCAAACAGCCTGAACAGGCCCGAATAGAACTCACGTGCAGGTCCTGTCATGTCTGGGGCATGAACAAGTGTCACCATCAAGAAGCTGGCCTGACGCGCCAATGAATCATCTTCCACCAATGCTTCCTCAACATGGGCAAGAAGCAGCTTTTCCGGATCGTGACAGTTCGCACCGGCGCGTTGGCGCGCAGCTTTGCTGAAACGCGCCATTTCTCGGCCAAGTGCAGCGGCAACCAGTTCATCCTTGGTCGGAAAACTATAAACAAGCCCCCCCTTGCTGATCCCTGCCCGCTCTGCAACGGCGCTAAGCGTGAAAAGCTTGCCGCCAAATTGGAGGATGACCTCATCAGCCGCATCCAGAATGCGGTCGCGGTCTATCTCTTTGTGACGCGCCATGGAACTCTGCCCTTTCATTTCCGACCAACTGGTCATATATAAATTTCCGACTGGACAGTCATATTCTCCGGTGCGTGACAGAACAAGGATTCTGGATCGCACTGGAGAGTTTGTCAGCCTCTGATCCGGGAAATAAAAGGTCATACCGTGGAACTAAAATCCGCTCCGCAGACAAAGCTCACTTTTGCAGGATCCATGCCCTTGATCCTGATCCTTGGCATTGTCACAGCATTTGATGCCATGGCCATCGATATGTATCTCCCGGCTTTTAGCGAAATCAGCCAATCACTTAGAACCGATTCAGGGACACTGCAATCTTCACTTTCAGTGTTTCTGATTGGACTTGCTGTTGGTCAGCTTTTTTATGGTCCACTAACGGATAGATTTGGCCGTCGAGCACCCCTGATAAGCGGAATTTTAATCTTCATTGTCGCAACAATCATCGTCGCGCTCGCACAGGATGTGAACACATTCATGGTCGGGCGATTGATGCAGGGGCTTGGTGGTGCGGCTGGGCTTGTCATTCCGCGGGCAATCGTTGCTGATCTTTATACCCCACGTGACGGGGCCAAAGTCTTCTCGATGCTCATGCAGGTCATGATGGTCGCCCCTATCGCCGCCCCTCCAGTAGGCGGATTATTACTCAGCCTGTTTGGATGGCGGGCAATCTTCTGGGTTCTCGCCATTATCGCTATCCTTGCGGCTCTGGCGACACTCCGCATTGTCCCCGAACCCCTGCCCCCTGCTGCACGCCGCAAGGATGGCGTATTCTCAGCCTTGAAAGGATATGCTGCTCTTTTGCAGCAAGGAAGATTTTTATATTTGGCCCTATCAGGCTCTTTCACAATGGCGGGAATGTTCGTCTATATTGGCGCATCATCATTTGTTTTTGTAGATTATTTTGGCTTGTCGCCTCTACTCTATAGCTTGATTTTCGCCGGAATTGCTCTCGGGGAGATCGTCTTCGGCTGCATCAATATCCGGTTGCTGAACAGATGGCGGGAGGGCCAGATCCTGCCTGTCGGGTTAGTGCTACATGCCGGATTTATAGCCTTACTTTGCTCCGTTATATTCTCTGGTATTGACAGTTTATGGATTGTGGGCGGGCTACTCTTCCTTGCTCTTGTCAATCTCAGCCTGATCTTTGGTAATGTCACAGCATTGGTGATGGAAAGCGCACCAGGCAATAGCGGTTTGGCATCATCGCTCTTCGGTGTGTTGCAATATGTATTTGCCGGTACCGTTGGCGGTATACTCGCCCTTCTTCATGATAACAGCTTGATGCCTCCTGTGCTTGTCATGCTCATCTGTGCCGTGGGAGCGATGACCACATGGTGGATCGCAATAAAGATGGACCAGACCATCCAAACACTCTCCCGCTGAATAGAGTGGAAAAGAACCCTGATCTGGAGTTCAGGCCAGATCCGTATGGGTGAAGTCATTTCCCTTGTAGAGCAGCGGAACGCGGTAAGCCTTGGCACAGGCGTAAGCGAAGCAATCTCCAAAATTGAGCTGAGCGGGTGCACCGATCAGCTTTCCATGCTCCTGCATCGCAGCGATAGCCTTACGGCCAATATCAGCTGAGACCATGACTTCCTTTGCGTCGATCTGATTTATGAATTCCGCCACCATTTCCTGCGTGGCTTCGATAATCTGGGGTGTGACGGAAGTACCGGCAATGATTGAGCTTTTGCGTGCAATGGCGCTGACCGCCTCGAAGATGGCAAGTGGTGAGACATAGCGCTGAGTCTTTGCAGCATCCAGCCGGCGTAATAACACGGCGTGATCGTCCTCAAAAGTGAGGATAGAGACGATCGCGGAAGCATCAATAAACATCACTCGCCCCACATTTCATCGCTGAACGCCTTCATATCGAAATTGATATTCTGGCCTTCACGAAAGCCGAGGGTTTCAGCCTTTGCGCGCACGTCCTTCAGCCGGTCCTCAAGGGGCAGCACCTGAGTATGGCGCTTCAACTCATGTTCCAGTGCGGCCCTGACAGCAGCGGTTTTTGTTGGCGCACGTGTGATCTGCTGCAATCTTGCAGCAAGGTCATCAACTTCAGGATCTCTGATGAACAAGGCCATGTTGTTATTCCTCGTGACAACAGTGGATAGCAGGCGTTAGAATCTTGTGCTCTTACTATCAGGTTGATCATATATATCCTTTTGAATATATATATATCGCAAAAAGGATATACATTCAATCAACCATGCCTCACGGTTCTCTCTCGATATAACGCACTTCACCTTGCCCTCCTCCACCTCGATTGAAATGGTGGAAGAGCCTTCCCGGAAAGCATGTTGAAGACCTCAACACTGCATCATGATCTGCACTTCTCCCAGAAAAGTACGACTTGTTCGGCTAAGCGCGGAATGCTTGCGCTGCCCCCACTTAAGGGGTGCTTAGCATCTGGCAACCCCCTGAGAAGCCGATATTGACCTGCGTCTGACCCAGCAGATGTCTTCCATACAATACTTGGTGATCCTACTCCCTTAGAACCGGCCCGGATGTCACGCCCCAGACAGAAGATGATGGCCTTTTTGTCTTTTGCTCATCCAATCGGGCACGTAGTAGCGCCATGATCATCGGCCAGGATGAAAACTGTGCCTCCTTGCCCCGCTCTGTCAGGCTGCGCAGATAAGCCCCTGCACTCTTGATCTGGTCCGAACGCTCATAAATTCCGGCAAGTGTGATGGCCGCTTCGCGTTCACCCAGAACTGCCCCCGCTTCCTTCCATGCACTGGGACTGATGCCAAGCATGGTGCGTGCAAGTTCTGCAGTTGCAAGAAACTCCCTCCAATGCCGGATAGCGCTACCTTGGGCCAGATCAGTGAAGCTGGGACAGGCATCAAGAACCATGGCAAGTGGCAACTCCTTTTTGGGCAGTGCCCGGATGTTGTCAGGTTCAGCACCAATCTGGCCCCTCTCTTCATTTTCTGGTATGCTATTTTCAGATTCTGAATGATCATATGGTTTTGAATTCTGTATGTGCTCGTCAAAATGGGACTCATTGGCATTCATATTTTGCTTTTTAGCGAATGTTTCCAACGTCTCACGCACATCTGTCCACATTGTGTGAAGCGCGTCACAAATTTGGGTGATGGTTTCAAGGCAAGCCCCGCGCGGAAGCTGGTCGAGAATGGCGCGATACTGCTGCTGCACCTGCCCCCACTGGCCGGGTATATTCTCTGCAATCGCAGCCTCAACCAGCTTCGCTATATCACGGCGCAAGAGTGTCAGACGTTCGCGGGCAACCCGCAGCTCTCGCTTGCGCGCCTGTACCTCTTCGGCCATGGCCTTGAATTCGTCCGCACGCGCAACAATTGGCGAGAGATCAAAGCCGAAAGCCTGCTCAATCTCGCCGCCCCTGCCCTTGCGGACATAGCGCTTGCCGTTTGGGCTGTCCCTGCGAATGATCAGACCGCATTCCACCAGAACCGCCAGATGCCGGCGCAATGTGGTTGCCGACATGCCATTGGCCCGCGCCATCAGAACCTCGTTCGAGGGCCAGACCACCAGTTCACCATCCCCGGTCAATGCGGTTTCGGGATGAAAGGTCAGCAGGGCATTGAGGATTGAAAGGGCACGATCTGTCGCGCCCACGGCATCGCGCGCTTCGCGGATATGCTGGAAGACCTGCCATTTATGGACAATGGCATCCTGGGGCATGGCCCGTACACGAGCCTGACTTGCAATGACACCAAGCGTCATTGATCGCCGCCCGAAAGGCGTCGTTGAAATATATGGTTCCATCTCTTTTACCTTCATTCAGGCAAAAGAAATCTGCTCGCCAAAACGACGCACAAGCCTCACAGGGCTTGACGACAATTCCCGAAAGTGCGATTCTCGATGTGCTTAAGATCTGAGAAGGGCTTCCGGAACTCGTTTCGGGGGCCTTTTTCTTTTGCGGCCAACCTTGTCTCTTATCTCAGTCTTCCTTGTCTTTCCCCTCTTCATATTGACGATACAGTTCGGGTAATCGCGCCGCTATGAACTCCGCAAAGTCGGGATGATCATCAGCCGCAACAATAACTGAGAGGGCATCTCCTGCCCGCTCAAGCATTGCGATTTTCAAACCACCTTGTGACGTCACAATGCTTCGGCTAACTGCAGGCGCTGTCTTGCTCGGGGCAAGTGCATTGAAAATACGAGCGAAGCGCAGATCCGTATCTGCCTCCCGGAACTTTGGGTCTGACAGCAGCTTTTCAAGCTTGGCTTTGTTCTTAGAAGCCGAGATACGCTCCGCCAAAGCTGTCCAGCGCGGGCGCCCGGCTTTGGGTGCCGGGCCAATAGCGAAGACCAGATCTTTAGGAACGGAGTGTGCCAAGGCAAGCAGTCTTGAAAGCTGGGTCTTCTCCATGCTCAGCGCAGACATGATGACCGGCCGAGCAAACCCCTGCTCTTCCAAAGTGAGCGCAAAAAGTGCCCGCTCAATATAAGTGAGATCCTTGCGGGCAGAATTCTCCTGCCCCTGAATAACGACAAGGTCTTCATCGGACAGATTCTGGACGACAGCCCGCACTGGACGGCCCAGGCGGGAGAGAATCTTGGCCCGCCGGTGCCCATAGGCAATCTGATACAGATCCGCCTTCTCAGGGTGCGGGCGCACCAGAATAGGGCTCTTCTGACCTGAATCGCGGATAGCGGTGAAAAGGATCTGATAATCCTCTCCCTCATCATCCAGCCTATCCTGGGCAAATGAGCCGATCAGCTTGTTTGCCGGAATTTCCACCACAGCCGCACCAGAAGCCACCAGTGCTTTTGCCCGTTCCGCAGCACTGGCAATTTGTCCAAGAGAACGGCCCATCGCTCCAACTGCTCCTGAGCGCACATGAGCCACGGTCGCAGGTTCTACCGCCTCAACCTCGGAGTTGTCAGGTGGCAACTCCGAAGTTCTGCGAGAGAGCATTGCCTTCAGGGTATCCTTGCGGCTCATGGCTCACGCCCCCATGCTTGCCGGATCAGTCTCGCGAGCTCGGCATTGACGGAATCCAGGGATTCAATGGCCCGGTCATAAGTCTGCTTGGTGAAGTTCTCGCGCCCTACTTCATACAGGGTCTGCTTGGAAAGGCCTGCATCAGAAATGGCCGTTGATTTCACCATCATGCTGTTCAGTACACGCTCACGAAACAGCGAGCGCATGAAAGCAACCATCTGCGTTTGCGGCGCATCCGCCGGCTCAAAGCGCGTGACGACATAACGGATAAAGTCGTAATCCAGATCGCCTCCGGATTCCTGCACCACTTTCAATATATCAGATGCCATGAGCAGGAACTGGCACATGGACATCACATCCAGCATTTGCGGATGAACGGTAATGAGCAGACCGGTCGCCGCGCACAAGGCACCAAGGGTCAGGAACCCGAGCTGCGGCGGACAATCCAGAACCATCACATCATAATTGTCTGCCACAGAGCCAAGAGCGGTTGCGACGCGACCAAAAAACGGCTCTGCGTCCCGCTCAGAAAGGGCACGAGGGGTATCGTGCTCATACTCCATCAGCTCCAGATTTCCCGGCACAAGATCAAGGCCGGGGAAATAGGTGTGGCGAATGATTTCGCTTAAAGGCCGTCGCTCATCATCGTAGCGCACGGCGCCATACATGGTTTCATTGGGCGGAATATCATATTCCGGCTGATAGCCATGAAGCGCGGTCATCGATGCTTGGGGGTCAAGATCCACCGCCAGAACCCTGTAGCCATGCAGAGCCAGATACTGCGCGAGATGAGCAGCTGTGGTTGTCTTTCCACTACCGCCCTTGAAGTTGACCACGGCCATAACCTGACAATGTTCTCCCTCTCGACGATGGGGAACATAGGATTTGCCTTTGGAGCCTTCCTCAAGCGTTGCACGTAGTTCGTTGATCTGTTCCAGCGTATAGGAGCGGCGGCCACTTGCCCCTATTGTGGGCTGAGGTCCCTTTCCGCCAAGAGAAAGCTGGCGCAGATAGGCATCTGCAATGCCGATCAGCTTTGCCGCTTCCCCGGAGGAGAACTGGCGCAGGCTTTTTTGGGAGACCGGAGGAAACAGGGCCTCACGCATGGCCAGCAATTCGGCAGACAGTGCAGCCCCATCGGCACCAATGATGTCCGTCATCGAGGGCTTGTCGCCCTGTTGTAGGATATTGGGGTTACGAGCTTTCGGCATAACTACGAGAAACTCTTCTGTCTACGCTTGAATGTCGTAGGCATCTTTGGGGCGAGTCGCCGCGCTTGGCAAGGGTTTTAAGGTTAATGGATATTAACATGTATGGTCACTTCTGTAGTTGCCATCTGGCAACCGGCCTCTTCCTCGTTAGAACCAGGCGTCGCTCTTTTGTAATGAGCAGTTGGGAAGAGCATATAAAACGAGGCGCATGGCGAAGGGCTGAGTAACTGGCCCGAACATGTAATGTGATTACGAGACTGTTCTACGGGCCTCATCAGGTGGACTGACCTGATATTAAGGCCGGAATTTGCAGATGTGTTCATCAGAAGTGGGGCCACCTACCCTTCCTACCTTCTGTTATTATGCACTTGCGCCTTTGGGCGTCCTCTTGGCGTTGTTCCCAGCCTACAGTTCAACGTTGCAAGTGAAACCCTAGAACTCGGTGCTTGCCCGAAAAAGATGAGCCGTACGAGTTTTCGAGTGAGTATATGGGTGCAGAGCCAGCACTATGCATTCTCTTCAAGCACAAGCAATGCCGCTCCAGTTCAAGAGTGCCTATGACGAAGACTGCATAACAAAGCATAGACTTATGCGAGAATGATTGAAATCCGAGAGCCCCGCATATACGGGGCTAGGATGGGGACTCGTTCATATCCATTCGATTACAGCAGCGACGAGAGCAACGGCCGACAGGTAATTTGTCGCCAGTCGATCATATTGTGTTGCGATGCGGTACCAGTTCTTAAGGCGGCAGAAGAGGCGTTCGATGACGTTTCGTCTTCGATATGCTTTTCGGTCAAGAGGATATTGGGTTCTTCTTGCGGCAGATGATGGAATCACGGCCTCGACCTTCGATTTTACCAGCCATTTCCGCAAGCTGTCAGCATCGTAAGCCTTGTCAGCGAGCAATCTGCGCGCTGGGCAGGCGACCTCCAGCAAAGGGATGGCCATTTTGATGTCGGCGATGTTTCCGGGCGTCAGGGCGAAACCGACCGGTCTGCCGCGATCATCGTTGCATCGGTGTCTTGAGCGCCATGGCATCTCCCGGCTGCCCGATGTCGAAGGCGACAAGCCAGCCAGGAAGAAGTTCAAGAACTATCCGATCGGCTACTTCCACATCGACATCGACATCGCAGAGGTGCAGACGGCCAAAGGCAAGCTCTATTTGTTCGTGGCCATAGACTGAACATCGAAACTCGCCTTCGTTGAGCTCTATACCAAGGCCGGCAAAATGAATGCTGCCCAGTTCCTGCGCAACCTGATCGCAGCGGTGCCCTATACCATCCATACGGTGCTGACTGACAACGGCATCCAGTTCACCAATCAGGTCCGTCACGAATACGCTTTTCATCACATCTTCGACCGGGTCTGCGACGAGAACTGCATCGAGCATAGGCTCACCAGGATTAAGCATCCATGGGCCAACGGACAGGTCGAGCGCATGAACCGCACCATCAAAGACGCGACCGTCAAACGCTTCCACTACGACGATCACGACCAGTTGCGTCGGCACCTTCAGGACTTCATCGACGCCTGCAACTTCGCCCGAAGACTGAAAACGCTGAAGGGCCTCACGCCCTATGAGTTCATCTGCAAACAGTGGACTTCACAGCCAGATCGATTCATCATCAATCCATCAAATGCCGGGACTAAACAACTAGGCATGGAAAGACCCGTTTCATAAGGATGTATGCTGCGGGTCCGCTTGTCATAGATGGCCAGGTCAATCAACAGCCAACAATGCGACGTCGGACATTCCACCCTCACGATGATCAACCCCATCTCTCTACGCTGCATACCTCGGCATTCTCGGCAAAGACTCGCTGGATATGCAGCTTTGGTACACCGATGCTCCAGTCCTTTGTCCAAGAGCTTGCATCTTTTCGGTGCCTCGCACGCGACGCCTCGCGCTTATCAGCAATTAGTTTTGCCTTCTTTATCCAATCCAGCAGCGTAAACACGAGTGGATCACGGTAAAGCTACTCGTCGTCCTGCTCAACACGCCGTCATCCTGTGTCGAAGTGAAGGCCTGGGGGAAAAGCAAGGGAGGGGTAGATAGGCTAAAAGCTTCTCGTTCCAATGATACCAAAAGCGCATTCAATGGGTTGCTTCCGGGACCGGCATTCCACCTGATCCAGCCGCCCCCGACGATAAACAGGCAGATTCTGCAAAGTCTTGTTTTATCCCAGCCTATGGATGCAATTCTCCTATGAGTGCTATAGCGAAAAACAGCGCTCATCTTCATTGCCGGGGGAGGGTCCTTATAAGGACAGCTTCTCCCCGTCGATGTGCATATGGGTTGCGGAAGGTAGAACACACAAAGATGAGGTGAACCTTGCTTTCCGAAGTCAGCTCCACAATCAGCGCAGCTGAGTCCTTCACGCATATGCGCATCATCAATGGCATGGGCATCAGCCTATGCCTTTCACGTCTTTTGGTTTTTGCAGCAAAATTTGTACAAAACCCGAAAAAGTACAAATTCTCCCCCATACATGCGGGCTGGATTATCGTCATACTGCTATGGCTGGTAGCATTCTGGTGGGAGTATCTCATGAACTCCCAGGTGCGTGTTATCAATGTAACCGCTTATATATTTGACCTTCTATATGTCTTCGGCCTCTATTTCATCTGTGTCACCCTGACACCGGATGATGTGGGGGAAGATCGAAGTTACGAGAAATACTTATTCGAACGACGTATATTCCTGTTTTCTGTCATATTCTTTCTTGCCGCTATTGATATGGCCCGCGATATTATGAATGAAATATATAATGGTGACTGGAGTGAAGCGAAGATAAACGCCTTTTACGACTCCATTGCTCTGGCACTTATTGCCATTGCAATGTTTATAAAGGGCAGAAAATTCCAGTATTTTATTATTGCCCTGCTCTCGGCCAGCAGCTTGATTGGCCTGTTCATGTCTTAAGATCAAAGACAGCCCGCTTTCTCACCCCCAATCAAAACTGGCGTGAATGCCGGCACGGCCCCCGGCATCTTTTACAGAGTGACCTGAGCCCCTAGATCTCCTCCAGACTTTGGTGGAGTCCGCCGTACAAAAGGCCGGACTCCTGAAGTGCCGCTGGTTCAACAAAGAGCAGACCGTTGCTATAATGAAGGAACAGGCATCTGGGCTGGGAACGGCAGACTTGTGTCGCAAGCACGCATCCGCTTTTACACGTGCAGGCCAAGTGGAAGTATCGGACGCACGGCGGCTGAGGACGATGTAACACGAGAGCCCCACATCAAGAAGTTCTTAGCAAAAGCCATGATTTATAAATCGTACTCAAGTATATCTATATAAAAATAGTGATCCCGAACACAAAATGGAATGCGGCAGCTCATACCCAAGAATGCCTTGCTGTGCGGACGACTTATGGTGCGCGAGCGCGATATCATCATTGCACCAAAGGGCAGGTCGTTCACCGTGGGCTGTGACAACGGCACAGAGTTCACCAACATGGCGATCCTGCACTGGTCTCAGAACCGGCAGATCGGCTGGCACGACATCGCGCCGGGAAAGCGCATGCAGAACAGTTTGATCGAGAGCTTCAACGGCAGCCTCCTCATGAATCCCTTAATGAGATGCTGCTCACATCAATGACCAAAGCCACGCTGCGGATCGGTGTATGGAAGGACCAATACAACACCACAGGCCACACTCTTCACTGCGCAATCTCGCGCTAGTGAATTTGCCTGCACTCAGGCACTGGAAAAACTGACCCCTTAGGGCCAAACATCAACTCAAGGACAGCTCGTAAAACTGGGAGGACTTGGGACTCAGGTCAGATCTGGTTTATAAGCCCATCTATCATGTGGATATACTGACAAACATATAAATCTGAATACAGATATTTACTGAGAACATATATGATTATATCATAAAATTGATTTTTGAAAATTCCGGCAAAATCACCATGAGAAAATTCATATATTCAAAGACACTATCATTTCTTTCTCTTATTTCGATTTTCAGCATTCCGGGAACCGCATATTCGGAGTCAAATAGTGTCAACTCAGATAAATCTGATTTTGAAAATTTCATTTCTGATTCTGATCTGAAAATCATGAACCGGTTGGTTCTGGAGCACCTCAATTATCTGAAGGGGGACAGCTTCCGCATTTCCAAGATTGGCATGCGCCACGACAAGACCCTCGAGTCCGGTTACGGCCTGATGCTTGATTTCAAGTCCGG
Organism: Xanthobacter sp.; assembly: GCA_034676585.1. Lineage (GTDB taxonomy): Bacteria > Pseudomonadota > Alphaproteobacteria > Rhizobiales > Xanthobacteraceae > Xanthobacter. Next base: position 161,113 of record JAUCBY010000003.1, read on the forward strand.
TTATACGCCCGGCTGGTTGGGGATGGGCGTTGATGCTTTTGTCTACGGAGCCCTTAATTTTCAACAGGATGAATTGCTTAATGGGCGCCAGCGTTATTTAGCGACCGACGAAAACGGAGATCCACGCACCAATTATGCAAGGGTAGGTGCAGCGGGCAAACTCCGTATTTCAAAAACAGAATTCCGACTGGGAGACATGCGGGTCAAAACGCCGGTCCTCAGTTCTTCCGATAGCCGCTTGCTCCCGGAAACAAACAGGGGCTGGCTGGTCACAACATCTGATATTCCCGGATTTTCAATTCAGGGCGGGCGGTTTACCGGGTGGGGAGATCGTATCGGAATCAGCAATGATGCACCCATGCGCGGTACTTATTCCGGTATGACAGGGCCATCCTTCTCCTTTATTGGCGGAACATGGAGCGGTAAAGTTGAGGGCTTGAGTGCTACAACTTATATCGCCAATTTCGAGGACAACTGGAATACATGGTATGTTGGTGGAGATTATAAAACGATATTCGCTAATGAGCATGCCATCGCCATTAATGCGAACCTCTACCGAAACACCAGTACTGGCACTGAAAGATCGGGGCAGATCGATACTGTAGCTGCCAGCATTATGGGCTCTTATGTGCATGGCCCTCACCTGTTTGCTGTCAGCCTGCAGAAGGTCACGGGTGATACGCCATTCGATTATGTAAACAACGGGTCCATCTGGCTAACCAATTCCGTTCAACTTTCTGATTTCAATGGTCCCGGAGAGTTCTCATGGCAACTGCGCTATGAGATGGACATGAGCGATATTGTCCTTCCGGGTCTGACTTTGGGAGCGGCATTTACACGCGGAACCGGAATCAATGGAACCAATGTTCCTGCCTCCAGCCCTTATTATAATTACTATGGCCGTGACGGAAAACACTGGGAGCTTGATCTTCTCGCCCGTTACAAGGTGCAGGAAGGGTTTGCCAAAGGGCTTGTCGTATTTGGTCGTTATGGCCTGCACCGTGCCAATCGGGATGCAGGTGCGCCAAACATGGACCAGATCCGCTTCGGCATGGAATATATGCTTGACCTTCTATAGGTTGAGCTTTCCCATAACCCGGTCAGTTACACATCCGCCTGTCTATTGCGGATGTGTTACGGTTTGCGCCCGATGATTTCCACCATTCTCTCATGTACAGATGCGGGAAGAGACTTCGGCAAATCATCCACATTTGCGGCTTTATCACCAACCTGAATCAGCATCACCATACCCATTGTGTAGTGGGGTGAGCATTTGATTCCCCATATACCTTCCGCATCCAGAATGACTTCAATTTCCTCGTTGATTTTCCCGATAAACTTCTTTCCACCATCCGGGATCATGTCCGCTATTGTTGCAGCGTTATGGCCGGGGTCTGTTGCCAGAAACTTGACCTTGTCTCCCGGCTTGATCACGAGATAATCCGGCTCAAACACCATTGGCCCGGTGGCGTTGCGGTTTAACATCTTGACTTCATATGTTTCAGCCAATGCAGGGAATGTCATGAGCAAGAGCATAAATATGCCGCGCAACAGCATCTGGTGTCCTTTCAGGAATAGCTTTGAAATGCAAAAACCGGCTGCCCCCCAGCCGGATGCGGGATCAGTTCGGCGTTCACATTGAATGTCTCGCGGATCAGGGCTGGCGTCAGAATCTCTGAAGGTGTGCCAAGCGCCACGCAGCGCCCCTCTTTCAGCACCGCAAGCCGGTCACAGCGCAAGGCGTGTTGCAGGTCATGCAATGCAATCACCGTTGTCAGCGGCAAGGCCTCAATCATATCGAGAATGCCGAGCTGGTGATGAATATCGAGATGATTTGTCGGCTCATCCAGAAGCAGGATTTGCGGTGTCTGGGCATAGGCTCGTGCAATATGAACACGCTGGCGTTCTCCGCCAGAAAGCGAAGACCATTCGCGCTGCGCAAACCCCTGCATATCGACAGCATCTAGGGCCCGCGATACAATTGCATCATCTTCCGCACCCCATGGCCGGAAAGCACTGAGCCATGGAGTGCGCCCCAGTTCCACGGCATCACGCACCAAAATCCGGTCACTTGTCTCGGCCTGCTGGGCCACAAAGGCCAGATGCTGTGCAATCTGCAAACGCCGCAACCGCGCCATGGGCTGGCCAAACAGGCGCACTTCTCCCGTTTTCGGGCGTGCCAACCCGGCCAGCATTTTCAGCAAGGTGGATTTTCCCGAGCCATTCGGCCCGATCAAACCCATCATTTCACCACCCCGAAGCGAAATACTGACATCGGAAACGATGGCACGTCCGTTCACGCTCCAGCCCACATTCAGCGCTTCAAGGGGGACATGACCTGTCATCGCGCCCGTCCCCGGATCAGGATGATCGCAAAAACAGGCGCTCCAACAAGGGCCGTAATCACCCCGATCGGCAAAACCTGCCCCGGCAGCGCAATACGCGAAACCACATCGGAAATAACGAGAAAAACCGCGCCCGCCAGTGCTGTTGCCGGCACAAGGCGGCTGTGCCGCACACCCACCAGAATGCGCATGGCGTGCGGAACAACCAGCCCGACAAATCCGATAGCCCCGGAAATGGAAACCATGATGGCAGTCATCAGCGTGGCTGTTCCAATAAGAACCAGCTGCGCCAGATGGACATGAATACCCAGCGCGGCAGCACTATCCGCACCAAAGGTGAAAGCATCCAGCGTCCGCACATGCCAGAGCGTCACAAGCAGGCCGAATGCCGCCATGGGCAGCGCAATCCAGGCATCCGGCCAGCGCACGCCCGAAAGGTTCCCCAGCAACCAGAACATGATGCCGCGGGCCTGCTCGGCGCTTGCAGACTGGGCGATGATGAGCGCGGTCAGCGCATTGAACATTTGCGAGCCGGCAATGCCTGCAAGAATGATGATGCCAGCGCTGCGCGTGCCAATACCACCACCCGCCGCCTGCGCCAGAAGCAGCACAAGGGCAAAGGCCGTGATGCCACCCGCAAAAGCCCCCATGGACATGCTCACCAGCCCGGCACCGAAACCGGCCACGGTAATCGCCACGGCCCCTGTCGATGCGCCAGCGGAAATACCCAGCAGATAGGGTTCCGCCAGCGGGTTCCGCAGCAGGGCCTGAAGAATGAGGCCGGAAAGCGCAAGGCTGGCTCCACCGCAAGCCGCCACAATCGCACGCGCCATGCGATAGTGCCAGATGACGCTGACATCTATGGGATCGACCGCAATATCCGACAGGCCCGCCTTCAACGCCAAGACATCAAGAACGGTCGCAATCGGGATGCGCGTTTCACCCACTGCGGTTGCAAACAGCAGCGTTGCGACAAGAATGACCAGCGCCACACCACCCGGCGCCAGCCACCTCAGCGCGGCACCAGCCTTCACTGTGCCAGCCTGAGGCCAGCCAGTTCGCGCGAGAGCCTCTCCAGTGCAAAGATGGAGCGCACAGAAGGGTCCATCGCATTGGCATCAATGGTCAGGATCCGGTCTTTCTTCACCGCTTCCATCTCTCTGGCCAAAGGGTCCTGTGCCAGAAACTCACGCTTAACCGCGATATCGTCAGCTGGAAAACGGCGACGGTTCATTTCCGCCGCGACAATAAAGGTCGGGTTTGCCTTGGCGATGGTTTCCCAGCCAACAGTTGGCCACTCTTCCTGAGAGCTGACGATATTCCTCACGCCCAGCTGCGAGAGAATCCAGCCCGCCACACCATTGGCTCCCGCCACATAGGGGTCAATTTCAAGGTCAGCGGAGGAATACCAGAACACGGCGGACACATTTGCCGGCAGATTGAGACCTCTGGCGGTTTCAACGGCAGCAGCCTCGCGCGCTTTCAGCTCAGAGATCAGCTTTTCGCCCCGCTCCGAAACATCGAAGATTTCCGCAAGCTCCGAGATACCCTGATAAAGCAGCGCAATATCAAACGGCTTGGAACGGGCCCCATCCATGCTCTGGACATTGTCCTTGCCCACGCACTCTGTTGGCATGACCCAGCTTGGGATTTTGGCATCATCAAACATCTGGCGCGTGCCAACAGCACCTTGCGGCCCGATCATCCATTCATAGGAGGTCACAACCAGTTCCGGCTTGCGTGCCAGAACGCTTTCAAAGCTGGGCGCATTGTCAGCAAGCCGCTCGACCTTGCTGTCTGCTTCCGCAAATTCGGGAAGCACAGGGTTGATCCACAGCGCCGTGCCTTTCACCTTGTCGGCAAGGCCCAGCATGTACAGGATCTCTGTGGTGCTCTGGCCAACACTGACAACGCTTTCCGGCACCTTCTCGATTGTGACCTCATGCCCGCAGCTTTTCAGCGTCAATGGATATTGCGTGCCTGCAAACGCCATTGGCATGAGGGAGAAAGTGGCGAGGATCGCCGTCATCAGTTTCAACACAATGCTTCCCTTCCGTTGCATCCCGGCAGGCAGAAGGGCAGTTACACACGCAGGAAAGCCGGCGCGGTCCCGCCCGAGCCGACCCGCTCGGTGGTTCTGTGCGTCGGCAGGTCTCCTGACTGATGGTTCATTGCAAACCCGGCCTTCCCGGACATCACATCCAGTGGCATATTCGGGCACGCTCGCCATCTACAGTTGCGGGGGCAGTTCCGGTTGGCCGGATGGCCACGGATTCCCTATTAATTCCATTCAGAAACCGACAAGCTGGCCTTTAGCGTGTCCCGTCCGCCTTAGCAAGGCTCACCGCCGCCCAAATGCACATGGTGCCGCACGGCGCTCCTCACCCCATGCGACGCAGAAAATAGATGTCCATGATCCAGCCATGGCGGCTGCGGGCTTCTTCACGCGCGGTGCAAATGCGCGCGGCCACCTCTGCCAGCGGGCCATGGATGAGGATTTCCTCTTTCATGCCCACATAGGCCCCCCAGAAAATCTCCAGCCCATCAGGCGCGATATGGCTGAAGGCCTGCTCGCCATCCAGCATCACCACCACACTGTCCGCCCCTTCCGGCCAGCCCTGCATGAGCCTGCGCCCGGTTGTGATGAGCACCGGCGCGCCAATGCGGTTAAGCGGAATGCGGTGACGCGCCGCCAGAACCTGAATGCTGGACAGGCCGGGTATCACCTCATGGCTGAAAGCCAGCGCCTCGCGTGCCTGCATGGTCTCCAGAATACGCAGCGTGCTGTCATAAAAGGCGGGGTCACCCCATACCAGCATGGCACCACATTCATCCTCGCCCAGCTCGGTGCGGAAGGCGCTTGTGTAGTTCTGCTCAATCTGCCCGTGCCAGTCGGCCACCACGGCCCTGTAATCGGCCGGCTGTGCCGCGCGCGCGGGAATATCGACATCCACAAAGCGGTAATTCTCATGCGTGATGAAGCGCTTGCAGATGGCCTCTCGCACATGGGCCAGAGCCTCTTTCTGCGCACCCTTGCGGGGAATGAAGAACACATTCACCCGGTTCAGCGCGGCAATGGCTTCCTGTGTCACATGGTCCGGGTTGCCGGTGCCGATACCGATAACAAAGATATGGCGCATCACGCCCCCCTTGCCGGGCCTGCAAGGCGCAGCAGTGCATCACAATCCAGATGGGTTTCAAGATGGTCGGCGAAGCGGTCCAGCACGCCATCCACCATTGCATCATAGGAAAAGGCGGAAGGCGCGGCCCCAAGCTGCGCCAGCACATGAGCGCGCAGGGCATCGCCCGCAAACAGGCCGTGCAGATAAGTGCCGCAGACCTGCCCGTTTGGGCTGCACGCGCCATCGCTCTGGCCACCTGCCAGCAGGGCGAAGGGGCGGGCCGTATCCGGCCCGGTGGTCACGCCCATATGCATTTCATAGCCGGAAACGGGCACGTCACAGGCGGCAAGGCGGCCTTCCACCAATTGCAGGTTCTTGACCGCCTCCATGCGGGTTTCCACATCCAGCAGGCCCAGCCCCTCCACCCGGCGCGGAGAGCCTTCCAGACCGGCGCTGTCATCCAGCACATGCCCCAGCATCTGGTATCCGCCACACAGGCCCATCACCCTGCCGCTACGGCGCATATGGGCCTTGATGTCGATATCCCAGCCCTCGGCCTTCAGGAACTCAAGGTCAGCAATCGTCGCCTTGGAGCCAGCCAGCAGCACAAGGGCCGCATCCGCCGGCAGAGGCGTGCCGGGGGCGATAAAGCGCACCTCCACGCCCTCTTCCTCGCGCAGCGGGTCAAGATCATCGAAATTGGAGAGGCGCGGCGTCACCGGCACCACCACCAGCGGCTTGCCGGGGCGGGCAGGGGAGCTGGCCAGCCCCAGCGCATCCTCGGCCGGCAGGCGGCTGGCCTCATCAAAATGCGGCACCAGCCCCAGCGCCGCCCAGCCGGTGCATTCCGCGATAAAGTCCATACCGGCTGAAAACAGGGCCGGATCACCCCGGAAGCGGTTGACGATGAAACCGGCGATCATCGCCGCATCATCCGGCGCAATCACCGCCCTGGTACCGACCAGTGAGGCGATGACACCGCCGCGATCAATATCACCCACCAGCACAACCGGCGTGTTGGTAGCACGGGCAAAGCCCATATTGGCGATATCCGCCGCACGCAAATTCACCTCTGCCGCAGAGCCCGCCCCCTCCACCAGCACCAGATCAGCCTCGGCTTTCAAAAGCGCGAAGCTCTCCTGCACCGAGGCCATCAAACGTGGTTTCAGGCCCTGATATTCGCGCGCACGGGCGGTGCCGAACACCTTGCCCTGCACCACAATCTGCGCGCCCACATCGCTTTGCGGCTTCAGCAGAACCGGGTTCATATGCACGCTGGGCGCAACACCGGCTGCGCGCGCCTGCATGGCCTGCGCACGGCCAATCTCGCCGCCATCCGCCGTAACCGCGGCATTGTTGGACATGTTCTGCGGCTTGAAGGGGCGCACCCTCAGGCCGCGGCGTGCAAACACCCGGCACAGCCCCGCCACCAGCAGGGACTTGCCCACATTTGAGCCGGTGCCCTGCACCATGAGGGCGCGCGCCATCAGAACTCGATGCCCTTCTGCGCCTTCACCCCGGCCTTGAAGTGGTGCTTCACCAGCGTCATTTCTGTCACCAGATCCGCCGCCTCGATCAGTTCCGGCTTGGCGTTGCGGCCTGTCACCACAATGGTCAGGTCTTCGCGTCTGTTGGTGAGGGCGGAAATCACCTCATCCAGCGGCAGATAATCATAGCGCAGGGCGATATTCAGCTCATCCAGCACCAGCAGGCGAATGTCAGGGTCGGCCATCAGCTCGCGTGCCTTGGCGAAGGCGGCCTGCGCAGCGGCAATATCGCGCGCCTTGTCCTGCGTTTCCCAGGTGAAACCCTCGCCCATGGTGTGCCAGCGGATCTGGTCGCCAAAACGCTCGAACGCCGTGCGCTCGCCGGTTTCCCACGCGCCCTTGATGAACTGGACGATGCCCACCTTCCAGCCATGGCCGAGAGCGCGTAGAAGCAGACCCATGGCTGCGGTGGACTTGCCCTTGCCCGGCCCGGTATGGACCATGAGAAGGCCTTTCTCGATGGTCTTTTCCGCCACCTCCCTGTCCTGCACATCCTTGCGCTTTTGCATTTTCTGGCGATGGCGTTCGGCTTCAAGCGCATCCGGTTGGGGTGTGGTCATGGATCTCTCCTGCAAGACGGGGGCATGGTGAGGCAGGCACCATGCACAGGCCATAGGCCCGCGACACGCAGCGCGCTTGCGCAGCGCAGCGCCGGGAGCTAACCCTATAAGCGACGGTGCCTCGAAGTTCGAGGTGAAAAGGGAATGCGGTGGAAATGCCGCGGCTGCCCCCGCAACTGTAGGCGAATTTGCCTGCCGCATCATGCCACTGGGCTTTTGCCCGGGAAGGCGCGGCACGGCGCACGGTTCGCGAGCCAGGAGACCTGCCGTCACGCCCTGCTTCCATGGGCCCTTCCGCCGGGGTGGCGGGTGGTGCTGTGCCGGACATCTCCTGTCCGCTCCGTCCGTGGAAGAAACCGGCACCTGCCGGAACAAGACGGAGCCGATGATGCCGCGCCTTTTCCCTGCCGCTCGCGCTGATGCGCGCCGTGCGCCTTCACAAGATTCGCATGTCCTGCGCGTGGAGACAGCACGATGAGCGCCCCTGCAAAAAGCGTCCTTGCAAAAGTGCCCTGCACCATCGTCACCGGCTTTCTCGGCGCGGGCAAGACCACGCTCGTGCGCCATGTGCTGGAAAATGCCAATGGCGCACGCATTGCCGTGCTGGTGAACGAGTTTGGTGATGTCGGCTTTGACGGCGCTTTCCTTGAGGGTTGCGGCATCAAGGGCTGCGAGGAGGGGCAGGTGGTGGAACTGCCCAATGGCTGCATCTGCTGCACCGTGGCCGATGATTTCGTGCCCGCGCTGGACAAGATACTGGGTTCCGACAACCCGCCCGACCATATCCTGATTGAAACCTCCGGCCTGGCCTTGCCCAAGCCGCTGGTGCAGGCCTTCAACTGGCCCCAGATCCGCTCCCGTGTGACAGTGGATGGCGTGATTGCCGTGGTGGATGGCCCCGCTGTCGCCGCTGGCTTCTTCGCCGATGACACGGAGGCTCTCGCCGCCCAGCGCGCGCAGGACCAGTCTGTCGATCATGACAACCCGCTGGAAGAGGTGTTTGAAGACCAGATCCTGTGTGCAGACCTGATCCTGCTCAACAAGGCGGACCTGATGGATGCCACTGCAAAGGAGCAGGCCAAGGCCGAGATTTCCGAACATCTGCCCCGCGCGGTGAAGATTGTGGAAACCGCCCATGGCGTGGTGGAACCGGCCCTGCTTTTGGGCCTCAATGCTGCGGTGGAAGATAATCTCGATGCACGCAAGACCCATCATGATGGCGAGGAGCCACACGACCATGATGACTTTGAAAGCATCGCCCTGCCGGTAACCGAAGCCGCCTCGCCGGAAGAGCTGGTGCAGCGCGTGGCCCGCGCGGCGGAGGCCGATGGCGTGCTGCGCATCAAGGGCTTCGTGCCTGTCTCCGGCAAGCCGTTGCGTCTGGTGGTGCAGGGCGTGGGCCAGCGCATCTCCCACCATTATGACCGCCCATGGGCCGCCGGTGAGGCCCGCCAAGGCAAGTTGGTGGTGATCGGCCTCAAGGACTTCGACAAGGACGCTGTGGCCCGCGCACTGGCCGGCTGAAACCCGCACATACAATGGAAACGGGGCTTTCTCCGTTTCCATTCCTTTCAGGACAGGTGATTGGTGAAGAACAGGCTGGCACACTCCATCTCCCCCAAGGCGCGCCCGCTCCGCGCCCGGTGGGTGTGCGCACATCTGCCCGGCAGGGCAGGGTAGGCGGCCATGCATCTTCTGCCTGTCAGCACAGTGAGCCTTGATGATGGCGAGGCCGCCATTGATCTTGCCCAGCCGCCCGGTGATGTGGTGGTGCTCTCCTTTGCCGACAGCGATCTGTCCGCGCTGGCCATGGCCCATTCCCGCGCCTTCGCGCAGAAGGGGGAGGCAGCCGCCCCCACCCTGCGTCTGGCCAGTCTGAAAAAGCTGCGTCACCCGCTCTCGGTGGATTTCCACGCGGAGAAGACCGTTTCCGGCGCAAAGGCCGTGGTGGTACGCTGCCTTGGCGGGCTGGATTACTGGCGCTATGGGGTGGAAACCCTCTCGGCCTTCTGCCGCGCCCGCAACATTGCCCTGTGTTTTCTGCCGGGTGATGAGCGCGAGGACCCGCGCCTTGCCGCGCATGATACCGTGCCGAAACATCTGCGCGCACGGCTGGATGCCTGCTTCCGCGCGGGCGGCGTGGAGAATATGGCCGTGCTGCTGCGTCTTCTGGCGCGCGAGGTGCTGGGTCGCAAGATAGAGGTGCCGGAGCCGCAACCCGCGCCAAAACTGTTTGCATGGAATGCCGCGCACGGCATCACCGCTCTGGCGGGTACCGCTTCCAGAACCGAAAGCAGCGCCGATCCGTCCCGGCTGGACCCGGTCACACCCTCCGGGGCGTTGCCTCTCTCGGCCGAGCGGCCCACAGAGCCATCGCAACCCCATGGCCCGGTCGCATCTGCTGCGGTAAAAAGCGGGGAGCATTCCTGCATAGATCAGCGCCCCCGCGCCCTCATAATCGCCTATCGCTCCGCAATCCTTGCCGGAGAAACCGCACCGCTGGAACAACTGGCACAGGCGCTTGAAGCGCAAGGCATGGTCCCGCTCATCTGCGGCCTCACCAGCCTGAAGGATGACGAGGTGGCGGCCCAACTTCGTGCCCACCTCAAGGCCTGCCCGCCGGATATCATCCTTTCAACCACGGCTTTCTCTGCCCGGCAGAATGAGGGCTTTGTGCTGGATGGTGCGGACTGCCCCATCGTGCAGGCCACCCCTGCGGGCAGTACCCGTGCGGCATGGGAAGATTCCGGGCGCGGGCTGGCAGCGGCGGATCTCGCCATGCAGGTGGCCCTGCCGGAATTTGATGGCCGTCTCTCGGGCTATCCCGTTTCCTTCCGCGAGGAGCTGGAGGAAGACCCGGCGCTGGCCTTCACTCGCCGGGTGCAGGTGCCATATGCAGAGGGCATTCAGGCGCTGGCCCGGCAGGCCGCGCGCTGGGTGTGCCTGCGCCGCACAGCGCCGCAGGAGCGCCGTCTCGCTCTTGTGCTGCCGGATTATCCGGCACGCGGCGGCCGTGCCGGTTTCGCCGTGGGGCTGGATACGCCGGAAAGCACCTGCTCCATTCTCGATCTGCTGCATGAGGCTGGTCACGACACCGCCCGCACATGGGATGGGCCGGCGCTGATGACGACCCTCACCCGATCGCAGCCGGGTGAGGACTTCACCATCCCTCTGGCGGATTATGAAAGCTGGCTCGCCACCCTGCCGCCAGCCCCGCGCACAGCATTGCTGGCGCGCTGGGGGGCACCGGGAGAGGACCCGGCCTGCATGAATGGCGCCTTCCGCTTTCCGGCCCTGCGCGCGGGCAAGGCGCTCGTGGCGCTTCAGCCGGACCGCAGCCGGGGGGTGGACCGCAAGGCCATTTATCATGACCCGGAAGAGCTGCCCGTCCACGCTTATCTCGCCTTCCATCTCGCTTTGGCGCAGCAGTTTGATGCGCTGATCCATCTCGGCACCCATGGCACGCTGGAATGGCTGCCCGGCAAGGCCGTGGCGCTTTCACCCGTCTGCTGGCCGCGCCTTGTGCTGAATGGCCTGCCTGTCATCTACCCCTTCATTGTGGATGACCCCGGCGAGGCGGCCCCCGCGAAAAGGCGCATTGGCGCTGTGGCATTGGGGCATCTCACCCCGCTGGTGGGTGAGGCGGGGTTGCATGGCGAGGCATTGGCCCTGCGTGCGCTGGTGGAGGAATATGCCAGCGCACAGGTGCTGGACCCGCGCCGCGCCGATCTTGTCGCCGCCGACATCCTGGAGCGCGCCGAACTGTGCGGCCTTGCCGCCGAATGCGGTGTGACGCGGGATATGGCCCTCACCGAGACCAGCATGAGTGATGCCCTCAGCGCGCTGGATGCGCATTTATGTGACATTGGCGAAGCCAGCGTCCGCACCGGCCTGCATATTTTCGCCGCTGCCCCGGAAGGTTATGAGGATTGCTCGGCTGGCGAGCGCGAGGGGCTGCTGCGCGCCCTTTCCGGCCGCTTCGTCATTCCCGGCCCGGCAGGCGCACCCTTGCGCGGGCGGCGCGATGTGCTGCCCACCGGACGCAACCTTGCGACTCTCGACCCCCGCGCCATTCCCACCCGCGCCGCCGCCCTTCTGGGCGAGCGCGCCGCACAGGAAGTGGTGCGTCGCCATTTGCAGGATCATGGCGACTGGCCACGCTACATTGTCATGGATCTGTGGGCCTCGCCCACCTTGCGCACGGGGGGTGAGGATATGGCCCACGCCCTTGCCCTGATGGGCGCGCGCCCGCGCTGGGATGATGCCTCCACCCGCGTCACCGGCTTTGAAATCACCCCCCTGCCAAAGCTCGACCGCCCGCGTATTGATGTGACGATCCGCATTTCCGGCGCGTTCCGCGATACCTTCCCGGACCAGATCGCCTTGCTGGATCAGGCCATCCACGCCATCGCCGCGCTGGATGAGGCGGCGGAATGGAATACGCTGGCTGAAAGCCGGCGCAAGGGTGAAAGCCTCCAGCGCATTTTCGGCGCGGCGTGGGGGCGTTATGGGGCAGGTGTTGCCGGCCGGACGCTGGATGGCGCTTGGGAGGACGGGGCAGACCTTGCCCAGACCTATCTGGCCGAGAGCGGCTTCGCCTTTGGCGGGCGTGAGGGACAGGGGCAGGCCAGTGATGCGTTTGCCGCGCGCATCCGCACCGCACAGGCTTTCGTACACGCCACCGATGTCGCCGAACGCGACATTCTGGATGGCGATTCCATCGCTGACAGTTTTGGCGGTTTTGCTGCCGCAGCCCGGATGCTGGGAGCAAGCCCGGCCCTGTACAGCCTCGACACCTCCCGCCCAGAACAGCCCCAAAGCCGCACCCTGCGTGAGGATATCGGGCGCATCGTGCGGGCGCGTCTCACCAATCCGGCGTGGATTTCCGCCCAGCTTGCCCATGGCTGGCGCGGCGCGGCAGAGCTGGCACAGGGACTGGATGCGCTGTGCGTCTTCGCTGCCACCACGAATGATGTACCCGCCGCCGCTTTTGACTCCATCTTCACCGCATGGATCGAGGACAGGACGGTGAATGAGGCCCTGCGCACCGCCAACCCGCAAGCCGAGGCCGCCATTCGTGCGCGGCTTCAGGATATGCGCGCGCGTGGTCTGTGGCACAGCCGGCTGAATTCTGTTGCCATGCTGGATATGGTGGCGGAATGAGCATCGCCCAGCCCCTGCATGCCTCCTGCATTCTCCCCCCCGTGGAAACACTGCACCCTGTGGAAGCCCTTGCCCGTGGCTGGTGCCCCGGCCTTGCCCGCCCCATGGCGAGCGGGGATGGTCTTTTGGCCCGCGTGCATCCGCCCCTCGGCAGCCTCACCTGCGCACAGGCCCGCGCCATTGCCGAGGCTGCGCATCTCCATGGCAATGGGCTGGTTGACATCACCAGCCACGCCAATGTGCAAATCCGCGGTGTGCGGGCACAAACCCATGCCGCCCTGCGCGCCCACCTTGCCCCGCTGGGGCTGGATGATGACGGCCGCCCGGCTCCCTTCCGCGCCACCGTGCTTTCGCCTCTCGGTGGGCTGGATGGTACGGAACATGTGGATGGCCGCGCTCTGGCGCAGCAGGTGGAAGCCATGGCGGGAGCGGTCTCCCTGCCGCCCAAATTCCTGATTGTGGTGGATTCCGGCGGAGCCTTCCCCCTCACCCATTTGCGACCGGACCTGCGCCTGCTGGCCACCGCACCGGGGCAAATGCGGGCAGAACTTGCAGGCAAGCCAGCCCTCTCCACCCCGCCCGTGGATGCAGCGGCGCTGATACAGGCGCTGCCCCTGCTGCTGGCGCAACTTTCCCGTCTTCTGGCATGCACGGGCCGCCGCCGGGTGCGGCTGCTGACAGCCAATGCCCGCCGTGCCGCTCTGGCACAGGCCGGGCTGGGGCAGGGCGTGGCGGTGCGCCCCCGCACCAATATCCGGGGCGAGAGGGAAAAGGTCACCCCGCCGCCACGCGCCGGACGTGTGCCTCTGAAAGATGGCCGCTTCGCGCTGTTTGCTGCCCCCCCCTTCGGGCAGATGGCCACCCATGTGCTGGAGGGCGTGGCCCGGCTGGCGGAAGAGTCCGGCCTTGGTGAAATCCGCCTCACGCCCCTGCGCGGCCTGATGCTGCCGGGTCTTGCAGCCGCACAAGTGCCGCATGTGAAAAAACGCCTGTCTGCGCTCGGTCTCATCACCCGCGCGGATGACAACCGCCTGCGCATTCTCACCTGCGCCGGTGCGCCCGCCTGCGCGCGGGCCTTGTGCAACAGCCATGTTCTCGCCAGCCAGCTTGCCGCGCATTTGCCCGCAGGAGATGCCAGGCAAGCGGGAGCAGATGAGGATATTCACCTTTCTGCCTGCGCCAAGGGCTGTGCGCGGCGCAAGGCATCTGCCCTTACGCTGGTGGCATCGGGTGATGAGTTTGCCGTCATTCCTGATGGTGGCCCGCTGGATACCCCCTTGCTACGTCTGCCCTTTGCGCAGATTTTGCACCGCCTTGCCCATTCTCCATCCGGCCGCGCCTTGCGTGACGCTTTTTGAAAGAAACCTCTTCCACCATGCGTGACACCGCCCCACCCGCAACGCGCGAAACCTATGAAAAATCCGGCGCGGAAATCTATCGTCGCTCCTTCGCCATCATCCGGGCAGAGGCCGATCTCTCGCGCTGGCAGGGACAGGCGATTGCCGAGCGGGTGGCTGTGCGCATGATCCATGCCTGTGGCATGACAGACCTGCCCGCAGACATCACCATGGCCGATGATTTCGCTATGAAGGCAGAAACGGCCCTGCGCAACGGCGCGCCGCTTCTGTGCGATTGCCGCATGGTGGCGGACGGCATTACCCGCACCCGCCTGCCGGCGCAAAACGAGGTCATCTGCACCCTGAATGACCCGCGCGTGCCAGCTCTGGCGCAGGCACAGGGCACCACCCGCACAGCCGCCGCCATGAGCCTGTGGGGCGAGACACTTTCCGGGGCCGTGGTGGTGGTGGGCAATGCACCCACCGCCCTGTTCCGCCTGCTGGAAATGCTGGATGAGGGCTGCCCCGCACCGGCAGCAGTCATCGGTATTCCTGTCGGTTTTGTGGGGGCAGCGGAATCGAAGGATGCGCTGGCGGAGGACGCTCGCGTCCCCTTCCTCATTGTACGCGGACGGCGCGGCGGCAGCGCCATGGCGGCGGCGGCGGTCAATGCGCTGGCCAGCGCGCAGGAGTGAGAGCCATGCAACAGCCCGAAACCCTGCTCTATGGCATCGGTCTTGGCCCCGGAAACCCGGACTATATGACCCTGAAGGCCCGCCGCCTGCTGGATGAGGTCGATCTTCTGGTGCATTTCTGCAAGGCGGGCGAGCGCGGCCATGCCCGGCGCATTGTGGATGCCGTTTTGCCCCTCCAGCCGGAGCGTGAGCTGGCCTTGCCCTATCCACTCACCACCGAGTTGCCCCCCATGCATCCGGAATATCGCACCCGCCTGCGCGATTTCTATGAGGAAGCTGCCGGTCTGCTGGCGCAGAAGCTGGCCCTTGGGCAGCGCGTGGGGGTTTTGTGTGAGGGCGACCCCTTCTTCTATGGCTCCTTCATGCATCTGTGGCGGCGACTGGCCCCACACTTCCCCACCGAGGTGGTGCCTGCCATTTCCGGCATGTCTGCGGCATGGACCCATGCAGATGCGCCCATCACATGGGGTGATGACATTCTCACCGTGCTGCCTGCCACCCTCCCGGAAGAGGTGCTGGCCGCACGGCTGAACCAGACAGATGCAGC
Organism: Xanthobacter sp.; assembly: GCA_034676585.1. GTDB lineage: Bacteria > Pseudomonadota > Alphaproteobacteria > Rhizobiales > Xanthobacteraceae > Xanthobacter. The sequence goes on from JAUCBY010000003.1 coordinate 176,429, forward strand.
TGTCATCATGAAACTGGGCCGCCATCTGCCCAAGGTGCGCCGTGCGCTGGCATTGGCGGGGCTGGAGCAACGCGCCATCTATGCCGAACGGGTCAGCATGGCGGAAGAGACCATCATGCCTCTCCAGCAGAAGCCCGGCGATGACGCGCCCTATTTCTCCATGATCCTCGTGCCCGGCGAGGGACGCAGGCCATGACAGGACGCGCCATGGAAACGGAAGAAAGCGCCCTGAAGCCCGGCGGCAGCGTGAGCATTATCGGCCTTGGGCCGGGCGATGCACGCTATATCACCCCCGCCGCACAGGAGGCGCTGGATGCGTCCACCGATCTTGTCGGCTACATTCCCTATGTGGCCCGCGTGCCGGAGCGGCCCGGCCTGAAGCGCCATGCCAGCGACAACCGGGTGGAACTGGACCGCTCGCGCCATGCGCTGCAACTGGCGGCAAGCGGGGCGAAAGTGGCGGTGGTCTCGGGTGGAGACCCCGGCGTGTTCGCCATGGCGGCAGCGGTGTTTGAGGCGCTGGAGCATGGCCCCGCCCACTGGCGGTCCATCCCCGTCACGGTAGAGCCGGGCATCACGGCCATGCTGGCGGCGGCGGCAAAGGCCGGCGCACCGCTGGGCGGGGATTTCTGCGCCATGTCGCTGTCAGACAATCTGAAACCCTGGGCACTGGTGGCCAAAAGGCTGGGGGCGGCGCTGGAGGCGGATTTCGCCATCGCCCTCTACAATCCCATCTCGAAAGCCCGTCCGCACCAGCTCGATGAGGCCTTCGCGCTGGCCCGCACCATCCGTGCCCCGCATACGCCGGTGCTGCTGGCGCGTGCCGTGGGCCGGGCGGATGAGAGCCTGCGCATTGTGCCTCTTGGCGAGGTGCGGGGCGATATGGCGGACATGTCCACCCTCGTGCTGATCGGCTCCAGCACCACACGGCGCATTGAGAAGCCGGGCGGGGCCTATCTCTACACCCCGCGTTCGCATCCGGGGTTGGATGAGGGGCCGGCATGAGCGCGCACAAAGGCCAGCGCCTCATCCACATTTTGCGTCGCCGGCATGTCCGGGCAGGCGGGGCGCTGGATCATCACCACCGGCAGGCCGAGACGGCGGGCCGCCTCCACCTTGCTATAGGTGGAGGCGCCGCCGGAATGTTTGGTGACCAGAACATCGACCTGTTCGCGCACCATCAGCGCCGTCTCGGCCTCCACATCAAACGGACCACGCGCGTTGAGTTCCACAAGATGCGGCACCCTCAGCGCATCGCCTACCGGCTCTATGGTGCGGGCCAGATAATGGTGCTGCGGGGCGCGAGCAAAGGGATGCAGCCCCTGCCGGCCAATGGTGAGGAACACCCGGCGCGGCACGGCACCCAGTGCATCCACCGCCTGTTCCAGATCCGCCACCTCCAGCCAGTTGTCTCCCAGCAGCCGGTCCCAGCCAGCCCTGTGCAAGGCAAGGGCGAGAATGCCGGTCATGCGCGCCGCCTGCGCGGCATGGGCCGAGATGCGGGCGGCGAAAGGGTGGGTGGCATCCACCAACGCGGTGATGGCATTGTCACGGATGAAGGCGACAAGCCCCTCCACCCCGCCAAAGCCGCCCATGCGCACCGGCACGGGCAGGGATTTGGGTGCGGCGGTGCGCCCGGCCAGCGACATGAGAATATTGCCGAGGCCCGCCTGCGCACAGCCCCGCGCCAGCGCGGCCGCCTCACTGGTGCCTCCCAGAATGAGCACTGTCATGAAGGGGTTGTCTCCCATGCCGGGTGAGATGTCGAGCCTCTTGAACACAACCTCTTGCGCCACCTCCTGCACGCCTTGGCTCACAGTCATCGGTATGGGGGAGGAGGGGCGTGCGGGCCTTTCCGCCTCTGCCTTGCAGGCTCTGGAAGAGGCGGTGCTGGTGGTGGGCGGGGCGCGCCACCTTGCCCTTGCTGCCCCCTTTGCCGGAGAGGCGCTGGCATGGCCCAGCCCCATGCATGATGCCTTCCCCGCGCTTCTCGCCCGGCGCGGGCAGAAAGTGTGCGTGCTGGCAAGCGGAGACCCGTTCCATCACGGTGTCGGCAGCCTGCTGGCGCGCCTTGTGCCGGTGGAGGAGATGCGCTGCCTGCCGCACCCTTCCGCCTTCTCGCTGGCGGCGGCCCGTCTCGGCTGGGCGATGCAGGATTGTCTCACCATCAGCCTGCATGGCCGGATGCTGGAGCGCATCATTCCCCAGCTTGCCCCGCGCCGGCGCATCCTTGCCTTGTCATGGGATGGCACGACGCCGGAGAAGCTCGCCGCCCTGTTGCGTGCGCGTGGCTTTGGCCCCTCCACCCTCACAGTGATGGAGGCGCTGGGTGGCCCGCGCGAGAAGGTGAGCAAGGTGCAGGCCGAGTGCTTTGCCCTCTCCGGCATCGACCCGCTGAACATCATCGCGCTGGAGGTGGTAGCCGGGCCGGATGCCCGCCCCATTCCGCTCACACCCGGCCTTGCCGATGAGGCCTTCGCCCATGACGGGCAGATCACCAAGGCGGAAATCCGCGCCCTCACCCTTGCCGCCCTCGCGCCCCTGCCGGGGGAGTTGCTGTGGGATATTGGCGCGGGATCCGGCTCTGTTTCCATTGAGTGGTGCCTGCGTCATCCCTCCAACCGCGCCTTGGCCGTGGAAGCCCAGCCGGAGCGGGCCGCGCGCATCACCCGCAACCGGCTGAACCTTGGGGCGGAGGGGGTGGAGCTGGTGACGGGCAAGGCCCCCGCCGCGCTCGCCGGCCTGCCAGCGCCGGATGCCATTTTCATTGGTGGCGGGCTCACCGTTCCGGGCCTGTTTGAAGCCGCATGGGCCGCCCTACCAGCGGGCGGGCGACTGGTAGCCAATGCGGTGACGCTGGAGAGCGAGGCACGCCTTGCCGCGCTCCATGCCCAGCATGGCGGGCAGATGCGGCGCTTTTCCATTGAGCGCCTCTCGCCCGTGGGCACATTGCATGGCTGGCGGCCGGCCATGCCCGTGACGCAATGGCGCGTGGCAAAACCTTCTGCAGAACAGCCCCAAAGGACAGCCTCATGAGTGATGCCCGCATCATTGCCGGCTTCGGCATGACCACGCAGGTGAGCGTGGAGATCCTGCTCGACCTGTTCACCACAACACTGCAAACCGCAGGGGTAGAGGCACGCGCCATCAGCGGCCTTGCCACCCTTGCCCACCATGCGAAACTGCCCGCCTGCAAGGCGGCAGCGGCGCACCTTGGTCTGCCCATTTATCCGGTGGCGCAGGAAGACTTGTCCGGGGTGGATGATCGCGTCATCACCCGCTCTGAACGCGTGCTGCGCCTGTTTGGCACCGGCTCGGTGGCAGAGGCGGCGGCCCTGCTGGTGGCCGGGGAAAGCGCGCGCATCATCGCCCCGCGCCAGCGGGCACAAACCGCGCGCTGTTCTGCCACCTGCGCACTGGCCGCAACAGAACAGGTGCCGGCATGAGCATCCACTTCATCGGGGCAGGGCCGGGCGCGGCAGACCTTGTCACCGTGCGCGGGCGAGACCTGATCGCGCGCTGCGGCATGTGCCTGTTTGCCGGCTCGGTTGTTTCGGCAGAAATGCTGCGCTGGTGCCCGCAAGGGGCGGAGATTATCGACACCGCCCCGCTCGATCTGGATGCCATCATCGCCCATATGCAGCGTGCTCATGCCGCCGGGGTGGAGGTGGCACGGCTGCATTCGGGCGACATCTCCATCTGGAGTGCAGCAGGCGAGCAGATGCGGCGGCTGGATGCGCTGGGCCTGCCCTACACCATCATCCCCGGCGTGCCCGCCTTCGCCGGGGCCGCAGCCGCGCTGGGGCAGGAGCTGACCGTGCCGGAAATGGCGCAGTCTCTCATCCTCACCCGCACTTCGGGGCGCGCCACCCCCATGCCCGCGCGCGAGACTCTGGCCACTTTTGGCGCAAGCGGGGCAACCCTTGCCATTCACCTCTCCATCCATGTGCTGGACAAGGTGGTGACAGAACTCGCCCCGTTTTATGGGGCGGATTGCCCGGCAGCCGTGGTGTTCCGCGCTACATGGCCGGAGGAAAAAATCATCCGCGCCCCGCTCTCGGGCCTTGTGGCGGCGGTGGCGGCAGAAGGCGGGGTGGAGCGTTCCGCCATCATCTTTGTCGGCCCCGCCCTTGGCGTGAAGGATGTGCGCGAGAGCGCGCTCTATTCCACCGGTTATGACCGCCGCTTCCGCCCCGGCTGGAACCGCGAGCTGCTGCACGGCCAGCCTCTGCGGCCCGCAGATGGCATCCCCACGGCAGACAGCCTGCCCCATACAGATACACCCCATGATGCATGATGCTTCTGCCCCCGTTACAACACCCATAGCCGTGCCGGAACCTGCCGTGCTCGCCCGCCTTACCCCTGCCTTTTCCCCCGGCGAGGTGTGGCTGGCAGGAGCGGGGCCGGGCGACCCCGGTTTGCTGACCCTGCATGTGCTCAATGCCCTTCAGAGCGCGGATGTGATTGTGCATGATGCGCTGGTGGATGCGCGCACTCTGGCGCTGGCGGCCCCCGGTGTGGTGCTGGAATTTGCCGGCAAGCGCGGAGGCAAGCCCTCCGCCACGCAGGGCGACATTACCGAGCGGCTCATCACACTGGCCCAGTCCGGCAAGCGGGTGCTGCGGCTGAAGGGGGGGGGACCCCTTCATCTTCGGGCGCGGCTGCGAGGAGGCTGAGGCATTGTGCGCGGCAGGCGTTTTCTTCCGCATCCTGCCCGGTGTCTCCAGCGGGCTGGCCGGACTGGCGCTGCATGGCGTACCCGCCACCAGCCGCGATACCAACCACGCTGTCATTCTCGCCACCGGCCACCCGGCCGAGGGGCAGAGCCTTGATTTCCGTGCCCTTGCGCAGACCGGCGCACCGCTGGTGCTGTATATGGCGGTCTCCCGCATCCGCGCGATTGTGGATGAGCTGATGGCAGGCGGCCTTGCGCCGGAAACACCGGCGCTGGCGGTCCATGCCGTTTCCACACCGGGCGAGCAGGTGGTGGAAACCACGCTGGCGGAACTGCCGGCCCGCGCGGCAGAGGGCGCCATAAGCTCGCCCAGCGTGGTGGCTATTGGTGCCATTGCCCTGCTGCGCAACCGCATCAGCACAACCCGTCTCACGCTTCAGGATCACACCGCATGACCTTGCCTCCCGGCCTTCTCATCGCCGCGCCCCGCTCCGGCTCCGGCAAGAGCACGGTGACACTCGGGCTCCAGCGCGCACTGGTCCGGCAAGGGGTGCGGGTACAGGCCGTCAAATGCGGGCCGGATTATATCGATACCGCCTTTCATGCCGCCGCCACGGGCCGCCCCTCGCTGAATCTGGACAGCTTCGCCATGCCCCCGGCGCTGATGACGGAACTGGTGCAGGGCGCGGTTGGGAACGAGACAGACCTCATCATCGCTGAAGGCTCCATGGGCCTGTATGATGGCGTGCGGGCCGAGGCCGGGCGCACCGGCGCATCGGCAGATGTCGCCGCCATTTTCGGCTGGCCAGTGGTTCTGGTGGTGGATGTGGCAGGGGCAGCGCAATCTGCCGCCGCTGTTGCGCTGGGCTGCGCCACCTATGATCCGCGCATCACCGTGGCGGGTGTCATCCTCAACAATGTGGCGAGTGACCGTCACCAGCGGCTGGTGGAGGAAGGACTGAAAATCATCGGCCTGCCGGTGCTGGGCGTGATGCGGCGTGATGCCTCCCTGCTGCTGCCGGAGCGGCATCTGGGCCTTGTACAGGCCAATGAGACCGATAATCTGGAAGGACGGCTGGAGCATCTGGCCAATGTGTGCGCCACAGGGCTGGATCTTGCCGCCCTGCGGGCACTGGCCAGCGCAAGGCCGGTGGAAGAACGGGGCGGGCTGATTGCCCAGCTTCTGCCGGATCATCCTCTGGCCGAGGATGTGCCCCCCACGCTCACCCCGCTGCCACCACCGGGCCAGCGCATTGCACTGGCACAGGACCGCGCCTTCTCCTTCATCTATGCCCATATTCTGGAAGGCTGGAGACAGCAGGGTGCGCAGGTGTTCCCCTTCTCGCCTCTGGCCAATGAAGCCCCGCCAGACCATTGCGACGCCTGCTGGCTGCCGGGCGGCTACCCGGAGCTGCACGCCGCGCAACTGGCCCGCGCCACACACTTTCTGGAAGGGCTGCGCCATTTTGCGCAAACCCGTCCGGTGCATGGCGAGTGCGGGGGATATATGGTGCTGGGCCGCGCGCTCACAGATGCGGACGGCATAGAGCATGCCATGGCGGGCCTGCTGCCAGTGGATACCAGCTATGCACGGCGCAAGCTTCATCTGGGTTATCGGGTCGCGCATCTGGCGCAGGATGGTGTGCTGGGTCCGGCCCATACCCGCCTTGTGGGACATGAGTTCCACTATGCCAGCGTGGTTGAAACCGATGCCGCCCCCGAACAGGCCTTCGCATTGGTGAGCGATGCCGAGGGGCGTGATCTGGGCCTTGCGGGGCATCAGGTGGGGCTGGTTTCAGGCAGCTTTTTCCATGTCATCTGCGCGGGATAGTGTGGTGACGGCCCTTTTGGGCTGTTGCCCGTTTCGCTGCCGTTCATGCCTGCACAGGCGCGGATCAGTCTCCCCAGATACAGGCCCGTAAAATGCTGCGCCGTGAAATGCGGGCCGGTTGTGGCCGGGGTGTCATGATCTCGGAATGATTATAATGTTCAGGTGCAGAGCTTACCTGCCCAGCAGCCCCATGTTAGAGGAGCCAGACTTGAACTTTTGATGTAGAGTGCGGACGCCTTTCCATGCCGTCAGACCTGTCGCTTGTCTTTACGACACATGGGACGCAACTCAGACGCTATTTGCAGCGCAGGACCGGTGACTCCCACACGGCCAATGATCTCGTGCAGGATACATTCGTGAACCTGCTGGAGCGGCCGGACAACCCGGTGCAGGATTTCCGCGCCTATCTGTTCGCCATTGGCCGCAATCTGCTGCTCAACCATCTCAAGCAGGAAGCGCGCCGCAAGACAGACCCGGTTGCGCCTGAAACCCTTGCCATCATCGCAGCCGACCAGCCCAGCCCGGAAGATGTTGTGGACGCGCGCCTTCAGCTTGAGCGGCTCCAGCTGGTGGTGCAGGAAATGCCACAGCGCACGCAGGATATTTTTGTCCTGAGCCGGGTGAGCGGCCTGCGACAAAGCGAGGTGGCACAGCGTCTGGGTGTTTCTGAAAGCACGGTGCAGAAGCATCTGGCCATGGCCATTGCACATCTCACCCGCCGCCTGCACGGGCACTAGAGCGCGTTTTGAGCCATCCCAATGCGCCTCCGGAAAAGCACCGTGCATTTTCAGGCACGGCGGCTATCGGTTTGCATCATGACGGCCACCGCTTCATAAACCGGGACATGTCCATCCCGGATAACGCCCGCCACGGTACGGGATTGCTCCAGATAAGGTCATGTCCGGCAAATGAAACGGGCCAGTGATGCACAATGGAAAATGCCGGATGAGACGGAGCTGATTGCGGCGCAATGGGTTGCGCGGCTGGATGCCGGCCCTCTGGATGGGGCAGAACGCACCGCTTTCCGGCTCTGGCTGGAAGAGGATGGCGATCATCAGGCCGCCTTTGAGGAGGCCAGTGCAACATGGGGGCAACTGGCCGCGCTGCGCCACTCTCCCGGTCCGCTCAAGGCCATGGTTCCATCCCCGCGCGCCTCTGTCACCCGCAAGGCTGCGCGCGCCGGGGCGGTCATCGGTTTTCTGGTTCTGGTGGGGGGCGGCATTGTCTGGAACCAGATCGGTGATCCAAGAGTCCTGCTCGCATCCGATTACCGCACCGGGCCGGGGGAAATCCGCACGGTGACATTGCCGGATGGCAGCACAGTGGAACTTGGCCCCGCCAGTGCCCTTGCGCTGGACTACAGCACGCGGGAGCGGCGCGTGGCCCTTCTGGCTGGCGAGGCCTATTTCACCGCCGCCCCGAAACAGGGTGCAGAACTGCGCCCCTTTGTGGCCGAAGCCGCTGGCGGGCAAACCCGTGCGCTCGGCACCCGCTTTGTGGTGGAGCTGAGGGATGAGGGCGCACAGGTGCTGGCCATTGAGCATCAGGTGGAAGTGTCTCTTGGCGCGGTCCCCGGCGTTGTGCTCTCCCCCGGCGAGGAAGTGCGTTACGCAACCGAGCGCGGGCTGGGCATCGTGCAGGCGCGGGATGTGAGCAATGCAGCACCGTGGCGGCGTGGCCTGCTGGTGTTCGACAACATGCCGCTGGGGGATGTGGTGAAGACCCTCAACCGCTACCGGCGCGGGCGCATTGTCATTCTGGATAGCACCCTGGCCAGCAGAAGGGTGAGCGGCGTGTTCACAGCCGCCGAGCTGGGGGACGCCATTGAAACCATCACCGCAGAACTGGGCGTGAGGGCGCGATCTGTTCCGCCTTTTGTCACAGTGCTTTACTGAAAAAATGCAAAATACGGCCAGATTTTTTTACGGGTTTGGCCCTCCCGGTTGTCTTCCCTTCAAGGGCCGGCTGTCTTGCCGGCACATCGAGGATGCCCTCAGGCTGGCATCAGGATGAGGGAATGGGTTCATGACGGGTGAAGTTGAAAGCATGGTGCAGCGGCGGCGGCACGATCTGGGTGGCGTTGCAGGTTCTGCACTGATGCTGGCCCTGCTTGCGGGCGTAGCCTCTGCCCCGCTGGCGCTGTCTTCCCCCGCATTGGCCCAGCAGGGCGCGGTTGCTTTCAATATTCCGGCGCAGGATCTCAACAGCGCCATTCTCTCCTTCGCACAGAAGGCGGGTGTGCGGGTGCTGTTTGATACGGCCCGGTTCCGCGGCATGCGATCCAGCGCCGTATCCGGCACCATGAGCCCGTCCGAGGCTCTGGGCCGCCTGCTGTCTGGCACCGGCCTGTCCTACAATTTCAGCGGCCCCAACCGTGTCACCATCAGCGCACCGCAGACAGGTGGCGGTGATGTGGGTGCGGATGGTGCCATTGCGCTCGCCCCGGTCACGGTGGAAACCGATGGCACGGTCGGCTTTGTGGCCACCCGGACCGTGGCAGGCACCAAGACCGATACCCCGCTGATTGAGGTACCGCAGTCCATCTCGGTGGTCACGCGCGCTGAACTCGACAACCGTAATGTGCAGACCCTGCTGCAGGCGGTGGACTACACACCCGGTGTGCGCACCGGAAAGGCCGGCCACGACCCGCGCTATGATGCCTTTTCGCTGCGCGGGTTCGACATGACCTATACCGGCATCTACCGTGACGGCCTGCGCCTGCCCGGCGCGAACATGTCCGTGTTCAAGATCGAGCCTTATGGCGTGGAGAGCGTGACCGTTCTGCGCGGCCCGGTTTCCGCACTCTATGGCCTTGGCTCTCCCGGTGGCCTTGTGGATGTCATCTCCAAGCGCCCCGTCGCCGAGCCGTTTGGCGAAGTGGAAGTGCAGGCCGGCAATTACGACCTGTGGCAGGGACAGGCCGATATTGGTGGCAAGCTGGATGCAGACGGCAAGTGGCTCTACCGCGTCACCGGCCTGTTGCGGGATGCCGGATCACCCAATGTTGATGGCAGCGGCGTCAACAATATGAACTTCATCGCGCCCGCGCTGACATGGCAGCCGAGCGAGGACACCCGCATCACCCTGCTGGGTGAATATCAGGATTCCGAAACCCCCGCCGCCTTGCCCAACTATGCGTGGTCCGGCCCGAACAACGCGAATTTCAATGTCGCCTATCGCGACTACAATCGCCAGAACCAGTTCCAGTATCGTGTGGGCTACAGTGCCGAGCACCGGTTCAACGAGGTCATCACCGCCCGCCAGAACCTGCGTTATGGCGAGATCGACACCAAGGTGCGCTACAATATCTCTGACGGGATACTGCTTCCCAACCTGACTGCCGCCCGCTCGACCACCTATGTTCATGACAGGGTGAAGTCCTTCGTTGTCGATAACCAGATTCAGGCTGATTTCAACACCGGGCCAGTCGAGCACATGGTTCTGGTGGGGCTGGACTATTCCTATCTGTGGCTGGATGGCGGCTATGGTTTCGGCACGGGAAGCGGTTTCAGCCCGATTTTCAATATGCCACTGTGGCCGATAACCGACCCGGCACGCACCTCATCCGGCTACAAGCAGCGCCAGACCCAGGTGGGCGTCTATGTGCAGGAACAGGCGAAATACGAGCAGTGGATCCTGACCCTGACCGGCCGTTATGACTGGGTGGACACAGACAGCGAAGACACGCTGAACTACACCACAAAGGATGCCAGCGACACCAGCTTCACCTACCGCACGGGCCTGACCTACCTGTTCGAAAACGGTATCGCGCCCTATGTCAGCTTTGCCACCTCCTTCGTCCCCAATCTGGGCGTGGACAAAAGTGGCAACCCCTTTTCACCCACCACGGCACGACAGGTTGAGGGTGGTGTGAAATATGTGCCGCCGGGCTTTGATGGCTATTTCACCGCCTCGGTCTTCCAGATCAATCAGGACAATGGTCTTGTTGCAGATCCGGCTGACCCGCTGTTTCAGGTGCAGCGTGGCGAGGTGCGGGCGCGCGGGCTTGAGCTTTCTGCGGTCGCAAATGTGGGCGCGGGCTGGCAACTGCGCGGGGCCTACACCTATCTCGACATGAAAAACGTGTCTGGAGCCCCCGCGACCCTTGGCTTGTCTGTCTCCGGCCAGCCCTATCACACCTTCACATTCTGGGCGGATTACCAGTTCCAGGAAGGCACGCAACTGGCGGGCCTCGGGGTGGGTGCGGGCGTGCGCTATACGGGCGCAAGCTGGGGCAATTCGCTCAATACTTTCCAGAACAGTGGCTATACGCTGGTGGATGCCAAGCTGAGCTATGACTTCGAGCGCATGGACCCGCGCCTGAAGGGCTGGAGCGGGCAGGTGAATGCACAAAACCTGCTGGATGACCAGTATGTCACCTGCGATGCCGGCTATTGCTACAAGGGCACGCCGCGCACCATTCTGGGTGGGCTGAAATATAAATGGTGAAGCTGATGCCTCACCTGTCCCGCCGGGCGCTGTTGCGCGGCGGGCTGGCGGGTCTTGCATTGCCGGCGCTGATGCGCTCCGGGGCAAGTGCGGCCGGGTCTTTGTCCAGCCCGCTGCCCGGTCCGTTGCGCCGTATCGTGTCCATGGATTTTGGTCTGGCCGAGACGCTGATCGAGATGGGTATTCCCCCCATCGCCGTGCCAAACCCCGATGCATGGGCCACATGGGTGGTGGAGCCGCCCCTGCCGCCGGATATCATCAATCTGGGCACGGACCGTGAGCCAAATCTGGAACTGATGGCGCGGCTCAAGCCGGAGTTGATTGTTTCCTCGCCCTATCTGGAAGGTCTGCGCCCCATGCTGGAGCGCTTTGCGCCTGTGCGCTCCTTCACCATTTATGCACCACCCGGCGGCCAGCCTTATGAGGCAAGTATTCAGGCAACCCGCGCACTGGCAAAGGACATCGGCGCGGAAGAGGCTGGCGAGGCGCTGATTGCGCGCGCGGAAGCCGAAATGGTCCGGGCGCGCCAGAAACTGGCGGAAGCGGGTGTGAACAATACACCGCTGCTGACCCTCACCTTTTTCGATGCCCGCCATGTACGCGTCTATGGCGCGGGCAGCCTGTTTGGCGATGTGATGAACCGCTGCGGCCTCATCAATGGCTGGCCGGAAACAAGCAATTACTGGGGTTTCAACACCATCGGCATGGAACAGCTTGCGCCCCTCACCACCACCCGGCTTTTGTGTCTGGAACCGATTTCGGCGGATACCAAGGCAGAACTGGCGGCAAGCCCGCTGTGGAACAGCCTGCCAGCGGTGCGCAAGGGAAATGTGCAGGTGCTGCCGCCTGTGCTGATGTTCGGCATGTTGCCGGCGGCGATGCGTTTTGCCCGCCAGCTGGTGCTGCATCTGGCCGGCGGCGAGACAGGAACCGGCAAGCCGGGAAGCGGGCGCATAGATGGCTGAACAAGCTCGCTCCCCCATGCACGCGCCCACCCGCACACTTGCCCTGCCGCGCATCCATCCCGCCCTGTTTCTGGCGGTGCTGTGGGCCATTGGCCTTGGCTGCGTGGGCTGGAACTTCTCCGCCCATGTACCGCTTGAGGACTGGTGGGGTGCGCTGGTGATGCCGGAAGAGCGCACGCCGCAGCAGATCATCATGGCCTACAGCCTTGCCCCGCGTCTTGCCGTGAGCCTGCTGGCGGGGGCGGCGCTGGGCCTTTCCGGCGCATTGCTGCAACAGGTGCTGCGCAACCCCATTGCCTCGCCTACCACACTGGGTATTGAGGCCGGGGCCAATCTGGCGCTGTCTGTCGCGCTGGTCTGGATGCCGGGCGTGCTGGCCTTCGGGCGCGAATGGGTGGCGCTGGGCGGCGGTGTGCTGTCTGTCGCCATGGTGATGCTGCTGTCTTGGCGCAGCCGGTTCTCGCCGCTGGTGGTGGTGCTGTCCGGCATGGTCACAAGCCTTTTCTGTGCGGCGCTTGCAGCTTTGCTCACCTTGCTGAACACGCATTATCTCACCGGGCTGTTCCTTTGGGGGGCGGGGTCCCTCAGCCAGAACGGCTGGTCTGGCGCGGCCTTTCTGGCCCCGCGCGTGGCGCTGGCGGCGCTGGCAGCAATGCTGCTGGTGCGCGCGCTCACCCTTCTGGGGCTGGATGATGCCAGCGCCCGCAGTCTTGGCCTCTCGCTCATGGTCGCGCGGCTGGCGGCTCTTGCGGTGGCGATTGCACTGGCGGCCTTTGTGGTGGCAAGCGTGGGCAGCATCGGCTTTATCGGCCTTGCCGCACCCGTTCTGGCGCGCCTCATCGGGGTGCGACGTGTGGGCATGCGCCTGCTGGCCGCCACATTATTTGGAGCAGGACTGCTGCTGCTGACCGATCAATCGGTCCAGCTCATCTCCGGGGCCTTCACTGATACGCTGCCGACAGGTGCTGTTACCGCCATGCTGGGTGCACCGCTGCTGTTGTGGATGATCCCGCGCCTGAGACTGCCACCTGCCGTATCCACGGGCCTGATCCGCGCAACAGGGCGACGCATGGGGCACCCGGTTGCGGTATTGGCTGCGCTGGTGGTGCTGCTGGTGATGGCCGTTCTGTTCTCCTGCATGACCGGGCCGGGGCCGGAGGGCTGGACATTTGGCTGGGCAGGAGATGCCACAACCTTCTGGCCCTTGCGCCTGCCGCGCGCACTGGCGGCACTGGCTGGCGGAGCCTTGCTGGCCATTGCCGGCTGCGTGCTGCAACGCATGACCGGAAACCCGCTGGCCAGCCCCGAGGTACTGGGCGTCAGCGCCGGGGCAGCCTGCGGCCTTGCGGTGCTGCTGCTTCTGGCCTCACAGTTTGGCACCACCGAGCAGGCCGTTGCGGCCTCGCTGGGGGCATGTGTGGCCCTGCTCATCATCCTGTTTCTGGGTCGCAGCAGTCAGGGCAGCCCGGAGCGGGTCATTCTGGTGGGCATTGCGGTAGGCGCGCTGCTGGATGCGCTGGTGAGCATATTGATGGCGAGCGGTGACCCGCGCGCCGTGCTGCTGTTCAACTGGATGACCGGTTCTACCTATGGCATGCAGATGGAGCCTGCCGTCATCAGCCTGTGTGCCGCACTGGTGCTGATGGCACTGCTGCCGCTGATTGCCCGCTGGCTGGATATTCTGCCGCTGGGCACGGGTGCTGCACGGGCACTGGGCCTGTCTACGAACCTGAGCGGCACCCTGCTTCTGGTGTTGTGTGCGATTGCAACGGCCGTTGCGACCCTGCTGATCGGACCACTCTCCTTCGTTGGCCTGTTTGCCCCGCATCTGGCCCGTCTTCTAGGCTTTCGCAGGCCGCTGACCGAGCTTTATGGCGCGGCCCTGCTGGGCGCTCTGGTGATGGTGGGGGCAGACTTTTCCGGCCGCGCACTGGCCTTTCCCTGGCAACTTCCGGCCGGACTGGTAGCCGCCATGATTGGCGCCCCCGCATTCCTTTGGCTTCTCTCGCGCAAACAGGCTGCTTCATGATGACTGCACCCACTGCCGCACATATCCCTGATACAGTCATATTTGACCTTGCCCCGGCCAAGGGTGGCGCACCATGGCGCATATTCCTCTATCAGCCGCAGGGTGAAGCTCCGGAGGATGGCTGGCCCGTTCTTTATTATACGGATGCCAATGCCATGGCCGGCACGGCGGCAGATATTATGCGCGTGCAGGCCGCATGGCCGCTGGGCACCGGCATCGGGCCGGGCGTGATGGTCGGCATCGGTTATCCGGTGGAAGGGGCTTATGACCCGCTGCGCCGTTCATGGGATCTTGGCCCGCCGCCCGGTCAGTCCTACCCGCCTTTCACGCCGGATGGACCGGAGGTGCGCACGGGTGGGGCGGATGATTTCCTCGCCTTTATCGAGGATGAGCTGAAGCCGCATATCGCGCAGATGGTGAAGATCAATCCCGCGCGTCAGGCTATTCTGGGGCACTCTTTTGGCGGCCTGTTCGTGCTGCACACCCTGTTCCGCAAACCGCAGGCGTTCTCAAGCTGGATAGCCGGCAGCCCTGCCGTGTGGTGGGAAGGCGCTGGCATTGTGAAGGCGGCGGAAGAGTTTATCGCTGCGGGCACAGCCTGCCCCGGACACATCCTCTCACTTGTGGGTGAGTATGAGCAAAAGCTTGCCCCCTTTCAGAAGGGCGCAAGCGATGAGGAAAAGCGCAGCGCCAACTTTGAAGACAGCCGCATGGTGGACTACACCCGCGACATGGCGGAACGCCTCTCGCGGATACCCGGCCTGACCTCGGACTATGTGTTCCTGCCGGGTGAGACGCATATGTCGGTGCTGCCGGCGATGATGAATCATGCCATCCGCCTTGCCTTTGCACTGGAGCGCTGAGGTGGGGAACGCAGAGGCGCTTTTCACCCTTGAGGGGGTGCATGTTGCGGTGGAGGGGCGCACGCTGCTTCACCCGCTGGACCTTGTGCTGCCGCGTGGACGTATGGTGGGGCTGATCGGTCATAACGGCTCTGGAAAATCCACGCTGGTGAAGGTGCTTGCAGGCCAACTTACCCCTTCGGGCGGGCGGGTGTTGCTGGGCGGCATGCCGGTCTCCTCATGGAACAGCCGGGCCTTTGCGCGCGAGGTGGCCTATCTGCCCCAGACCCCGCCCGCAACCGGCGGGCTGAATGTGCGCGAGCTGGTGGCGCTGGGGCGCTACCCCTGGCATGGCGCACTGGGGCGCATTACTGCACAGGACCGGACAAGGGTGGAGGAAGCGATGGCGCTGACCGATACCCTGCCTCTTTCAGGGCGTCTTGTGGATACGCTTTCAGGCGGAGAGCGCCAGCGGGTGTGGCTGGCCATGCTGGTGGCGCAGGACGCCCCATGCCTGCTTCTGGATGAGCCGACATCCGCGCTGGATATTGGCCATCAGCTTGAGGTGCTGCGCCTTGTGCGGCGGCTGTGTCACGAAAAGGGGATTGGCGTCATCATCGTGCTGCACGATGTGAACATGGCCGCCCGTTTCTGCGATAAGCTGTTCGCGCTGCATTCGGGCAGGCTGATCGCGCGGGGCGCACCGGAGGAGCTGCTGAATCCTGACATGCTAGCCAATATCTATGGCGTGCCCATGGAAGTGATGCGCCGGGAGAATGGCGAGCTGTTCGCGCTGCCCATCTAGGACTTGCCATCTAGACCTTCAAAGGAAAAGCCCGCCTTGCAGAACAAGGCGGGCTTTTGGTTTTATGCCTTGCGGCCCCTGCCGCGAGAGGGGTCCGCTGAACCCGGCATGGCGTGGTGCGGCCGGACCTTGAGACAAGGGGGATGGCCCTGATTACATCTGCTTACTGCTGATGAACCGGCCACCCATACCTTCCAAAGCCGTGCGAGAGCAAGTCCCGAAGGGACAAGATCAATGGCTGCTTGCCATCGCCTGATCCAGCACGATCGCGACATGAACGGCATCTCGTCCCGCCCCGTCATGGATCTGATGCCGACAGCTTGTGCCATCCGCAATCACCAGATCCTCCGGTGCAGCCTTGCGCACGGCTGGCAGAAGCGACAGCTCTGCCATTTTCATGGAGACCTCAAGGTTCTCGGCAGCATAACCAAAAGCGCCCGACATGCCGCAGCACGAGCTTTCAATCATGTTCACCTTAAGGCCCGGCACCGCACGCAAAACGGTCTCAACCGCACCCATGGCTTCAAACGCCTTCTGATGGCAATGCCCATGAACGTGAGCCACCCGACCATTCTGGTCCGCCAAGGGCAAATTAATCAGCCCGGATTTTAGATCGGCGGCGAGAAGCTCCTCAAAAATAAGGGCCTTGCCATTGATGAAGTCTGTTTCCTCCTTGGGCAGCAGCACTTTCATCTCATCACGGAAACTGAAGATGCAGGATGGCTCCAGCCCGACCACCCTTGCCCCCCGCTCGACAAACGGGCGCAGAGCATCGAGTGAACGGCGGGCCTCCTCGCGGGCCTGATCGGTCTGGCCCGAGGCCAGATAGGTGCGTCCGCAGCACAGGGGCCTTGAGCTGCCCGCCCCCTTCACATGATGCAGGCGATAGCCCGCGCTCTTGAGCACGCGTTCGGCAGCCTCAAGGTTCTCACGCTCGAAATAGCGATTGAATGTATCGCCAAACAGCACCAGATCCAGCCCGTCACCCTTCACATCCGAAGGCTGGGCCAGACCGCCGCTCTCCTTCCAGGGCTTGCGCCATTTCGGCAGTGTGCGCTTTGCGGAAAAGCCGAGCATCTTTTCCGAGAGCTTTGCAAGTCCCGGAATCTGGTCACGCAAATTCAGCAATGGCGCGATCTTGGAGGCATAGGGCGCATAGCGGGCCATGTTGGCGATCAGCCATTCACGCCAGGGCAGGCCGTTCTTCTTGTGGTAATGATGCAGGAACTCGATCTTCATGCGTGCCATGTCCACGCCGGTGGGGCAGTCACGCTTGCACCCCTTGCAGGAGACGCAAAGATTCATCGTTTCCTTCATCTCGGGCGAGGTGAAGGCATCCGGCCCAAGCTGGCCGGAGATGGCCTGCCGCAGCGTATTGGCCCGCCCGCGGGTGAGATGGGTTTCATCCTTTGTCGCGCGATAGGAGGGGCACATGGTGCCGCCAGCCAGTTTCCGGCAGGTGCCATTATTGTTGCACATCTCGACCGCGCCGCCGAATGTGCCGAACTCGGACCAGTCAAGAGCCGGCTTGTCGGGCAGGCCTGTGAGATAGCCGGGCTTGAAGCGCATCAGGCTGCGGTCATCCATCTTCAGCGGACGCACGATCTTGCCGGGATTCAGCCGGTTTTGCGGATCAAACTCGTCTTTCACCGTCTCGAAGGCCCGGGTCAGCTTTGAGCCGAACATGGGTTCGATATATTCCGAACGGGAGATGCCATCTCCATGCTCGCCCGAATAGCTCCCCTTGTATTTGCGCACGAGATCCGCCGTTTCCTCGGCGATCGCGCGCATGTTTTTCACGCCCTCTTCTGTTTTCATGTTCAGAATCGGGCGCACATGCAGGCAGCCGACAGACGCATGCGCATACCATGTGCCAACGGTGCCATATTTGGAGAACACCTCTGTCACCGCATCGGTGTAGTCAGCCAAACTCTCAAGCGGAACTGCGCAATCCTCGATGAAGGAGATCGGCTTGCCGTCACCCTTCATCGACATCATGATGTTCAGGCACGCCTCGCGCACTTCCCAGACCGGTTTCTGGCGTGCCGGCTCGACAACCTCAACCACGGCATCGTGGAAGCCGTAATCGGCCATGCACTGGTCCAGCCGCTTCAGGTCCTGCTTCAGGGCGTCGAGATTGTCGCCGGCAAACTCGACCAGCAGCAGGCAGTTGGGCTTGCCTTTGGTGATATCGCCAAGCGTCTTGACGAACATCGGAATATCGGCACCCAGAACCAGAACGTTATTGTCCACCAGCTCCACAGCAACCGGCCCCAGCGCCACCAGATGCTGGGTGGTTTCCATCGCATCGCGGAAGCTGGGGAAATGACAGACCCCCATCACGCGGTGCTTGGGCAGGTTGGACAGCTTCAGCGTGATGCCGGTGGAGAGTGCCAGAGTGCCTTCGGAGCCGACCAGAAGATGGGAATAGTTCGGCACTTCCGGCAGAAGTTCATCAAGATTATAGCCGCCGACACGGCGCTGCACCTTGGGGAAAATCGTTTCAATGTCGGTCCGATGCTCGCGGGCAAGGGCAGTCAGGCGTTGCAGCACGGCCTGGGCGCGTGCCGAGCCTGTGGCGTCCAGCGGAGCATCTGAAAGTGAGAAGGTCTCGCCATCATGGAACATGCCGTCAATGGCCAGCACATTATCGACAGTCTTGCCAAAGCGGAGGGAGCGCGCGCCGGATGAGTTGTTGCCACACATGCCGCCAAGCGTGCAGCGCGAGGCGGTGGAAGGCTCAACCGGGAAGAACAGTCCATCCTTGCCCAACTGGCCATTCAGGGTGTTCAGCACGGTGCCGGGCTTGACGCGCACGGTACGCGCGGCCGGATCATAATCGGTAACGCCACCGAAATTGCGGGTCATGTCCAAAATCAGGCCGCGCCCGATTGGCTGGCCATTCTGGGATGTGCCGCCACCGCGTGCGATGACGGGAACATCATGGGCGGCAGCCACCTGAAGGGCTGCGGCAATATCCGCCTCATGTTTTGGAAAGGCCACGGCCAGCGGCGTGATCTGGTAGATCGAGGCATCCGTGGCATAGCGGGCGCGGTTGAAACCGTCGAAACGGCTTTCCCCCTCCATCGCCTTCTTCAGGGCGGCCTCAAAGGCCCGCCGCTGCGCTTCTCCCCTGGCGGCTGGCGGTGCTGCATGCTTGTGCGGAGCATTCATGTGCGTCTGCCTTATTTTGCTTAAACGGGCAGGGGGGAGGCCTCCTGACCGGCAGCAATGGCAAACCTGTCAGGGCTGGAGACCCGGGCCCTCCAGCCCAGATATCCAACCCTGACACATCCGTATAATGAATACAATATTCATTTTAACGTTTCGAGAGTAAAACTCACGAACCGGGGCTAGGGCGCAACCCCGGCACCGGCAAGGGCGGCAATATTCAGCAGCCCACGGACGCTGACTGTCGGCGTCACGATCTGAACACGGTTGCCCATGCCCATGAGGATAGGCCCAACCTCGATGCCTTCACCCACGGCCTTCAGAACGTTGCGCACCGCGCCTGCAGTTTCCGCATTGCTGTAAATGAGAACATTTGCAGCCCCGGTCAGCCGGCCCTCAGGAAACAGCCTTTCACGCAAGGCTGTATCCAGCGCGACATCTGTCTGCATCTCGCCCTCATATTCGAAGTCGAGCGATTGCGAGTCCAGAATGGCCAGAGCAGCCCGCAAATTGCGGCTGGCCTGATTGTCCAGATTGCCGAACTGCGAGTTGGAGCACAGGGCAATGCGTGGGGTCAGCCCAAACCGGCGCACATGGCGCGCGGCGGCGATTGTGGATTCGGCGATCTGTTCCGGCGTGGGGTCCAGATGCACCTGACTGTCGGCCACAAACAGCGGGCCACGATCAAGGATCATCAGCGACAATGCGCCTTGCGGATGCAAATGATCCCGCGACAGGATCTGGTCAACATAATTCAGATGCCAGCGATACTCACCAACAGTGCCGCAGATCATGCTGTCGGCCTCGCCGCGCTGCACCATTACCGCAGCAATTGCTGTTGTATTGGTGCGCATCACGGCGCGGGCCAGATCCGGTGAAACACCGCGGCGGCGCATCAGCTTGTAATAGGTGTCGCAATAGTCGCGATAGCGCGGGTCATCTTCAGGGTTGACGATCTGGAAATCGCGGCCCTCCTGAATTTTCAGCCCCTCACGCTCAATCCTGGCCTTCACCACATCAGGGCGCCCGATCAGGATGGGCTGATGGTTGGTGTCCTCCATGATCGCCTGAGCCGCGCGCAGAACGCGCTCATCCTCGCCCTCGGCAAAGACGATGCGGCGTTCGGAAGTCCGCGCTGAATCAAAGACCCGGCGCATGATCGAATGCGAGCGGAACACCCGGCTTTTCAGATGCGCCCGATATTCCTCAAGGTCCATTTCCCGTGTTGCAACACCGGATTCAATCGCGGCTTTTGCAACAGCCACGGCAATGGTCGGCAGCAGGCGGGGGTCGAAAGGCTTGGGAATCAGATATTCGGGACCAAACTCCAGCCGCTCACCGCGATAGACCGCACCGACTTCGGCCGAGGCGGTTTCCCGCGCCAGCTGGGCGATAGCCTCAACGCAGGCAACCTTCATTGCCTCATTGATTTCGGTTGCACCAGCGTCCAGTGCCCCACGGAAGATAAACGGGAAACACAGGACATTATTGACCTGGTTTGGATAATCGGACCGGCCTGTCGCAATCAGCGCATCGGGGGATGCGGCGCGGGCCTCTTCCGGCATGATTTCCGGAACCGGATTGGCCAGTGCGAAAATGATCGGACGCGGTGCCATTGCCGCAACCATCTCACGGGTGAGCAGGCCGGGGCCGGAAACACCAAGGAAAGCATCCGCCCCCTTCATCGCCTCTTCTGCCGTACGCAGATCGGTGACGCGGGCGAACTCCTTCTTCTCTGCGGTCAGATCATTGCGCCCGGCATGAACCACACCCTTGCTGTCCAGCATGGTGATATGCTCGGCCTTGACGCCCAGAGACAGCAACATCCTGAGACACGCGATACCGGCAGCGCCGGCACCAAGAGCCACAAGACGGATATCCTCAAGCTTTTTACCGGCAACCTGAACAGCATTCAGCATGCCGGCGGCAGCAACAATGGCCGTGCCGTGCTGGTCATCATGAAACACCGGAATATTCATGCGCTCGCGGCAAATACGCTCAACGATGAAGCAGTCCGGGGCCTTGATATCCTCAAGATTGATCGCGCCAAATGTTGGCTCAAGCTTGATGACAATCTCGGCCAGCTTTTCAGGGTCCAGCTCGTCAACCTCAATGTCGAAGCAGTCAACATTGGCGAATTTCTTGAAGAGGACAGCCTTGCCCTCCATCACGGGCTTTGAGGCCGTCGCGCCGATATTGCCAAGGCCCAGAACAGCGGTTCCGTTTGAAACCACGGCAACCAGATTGCGCCGCGCCGTGTAACGGAAGGAGTCCGAGGGGGTCTTTTCAATTTCAAGGCAGGCGTCGGCAACTCCGGGGGAGTATGCGTTTGAAAGATCGCGCGCCGTGGCCATCGGTTTGGTGGCGCGGATCTCCAGCTTTCCGGGCCGGGGAAACTCGTGATAATCCAGTGCTTCCTGTTTCTTACTCGGCTGGTCCTGTTCGTCCTTAGGCATTAGGCTCCCCTCTTCTCGCTCCGCTGTCCCATTCGTTCAGCCATCTCCAGCATTCTGCAGGAGAAGCCCCATTCATTGTCATACCAACCAAAAACCCTAGCCAGCGGTCCCACAACCGAGGTTTCTGCCGATGCGACCACCAGTGATTCCGGCCTGCTTCGCAAATCACAGGATACCAGTGGTCGATTGGTTATGCCGATAACAGCAGATTTTGCAGTAAGATTGTGCAAAAATTCCATCATATCCGCCAAGGAGATCGACCGGCTTGAGACAAAGCTCAGGTCGATACAGGATACGCTGGCGGTTGGTACCCGGATGGCCCGTGCGGCAATCTTGCCAGCCAGTTGCGGCAGAACCACCTCAATCTGCCGGCCTGCACTGGTTGTTGTCGGCACCATTGACAGGGCTGCCGCCCGGCTGCGGGCAGGGTCCCCGCCGGGGCGATCAACCGTTGGCTGGCTGCCAGTATAGCAATGCACCGTTGTTGCCTGTGCCGCCGTGATGCCGAACGCGTCATCCAGCGCGCGCAGTAAAGGGGCCATTGCATTTGTGGTGCATGAGGCATTCGAGATGATGCGTTCATGCTCCCCAAGGCACTCATTCACGCCGATGACCCGCGTTGCATCCGCCTCATCGGCGGGGCCGGAAACCAGAACAGAGCGTGCTCCCGCTTCCAGCCCGCGACAGATCATGGCACGCGCGGTCTGTCCCGTGCATTCCAGCACGACATCAACCCCCGACAGATCAAGATTCCGCAGGTCCGGCTCCGCATGGAACGGAAACCGCACACCATCCACGGAGATCCAGCCCATGCCAAAATCCACCCGTCCGGGATAGGGGCCAAAGGTGCTGTCAAATTCAAAAAGATAGGCGCAGCTGCTGAGGGGGGCCAGATCATTGACCGCGACCAGCTCTATTCCCGGATAGCCGCCACGAACCAGAATGCGAAAGATTGTACGGCCTATGCGACCAAACCCGTTGATCGCGATACGAACAGGGCGCATCTCAACCACTCCGATAAGAACTGCTCCGGAAGCATTGCAACCGGAGCAGTCATGAGATCACTTGGCCGGGGCTTGATCGTATGGCGTCTTTTCCAGATGGTCGAGGGCGACATCCACCCCGCCCGACTGATGCGGAACGCCAGACTTGCGCAGGGCCAACTCGACGCCCGACAGGGTCGCGGCCAGGGTCAGGTCATTGAAATCACCCAGATGGCCAATACGGAACACCTTGTCTGCAACCTTCGACAGCCCGCTGCCAAGGGAGATGTCGTAGTGACGCAGGGCCAAGGCACGCAGCGCATCTGCGCTGTGACCTTCCGGCATGACGACAGCGGTGAGAACACCACTTTCCTGCCCCTGCTTGTTGCAGAGCACCTCAAGACCCCAGTGGCGCACCGCAGCGCGCGTGGCGGCCGCATGACGCTGATGACGGGCAAAGACATTGTCCAGCCCCTCGGAGTGCAACAGCTCAATCGCCTCGTTCAGGCCAAACAGCATGTTGGTGGCCGGCGTATAGGGGAAGTAGCCGGTCTTGTTCATGTCGACCATCTCACGCCAGTCCCAGTAGGAACGGCGTGAACCGCCTGTGCGGGAATGCTCATAGGCGCGGTCGCTGAACGCATTGAACGACAGGCCGGGCGGCAGCATCAGGCCCTTTTGCGAACCGGACACGCAGACATCCACGCCCCATTCGTCAAAACGGAAGTCAATCGAGGCCAGACCGGAGATGGAATTGACCATCAGCAGTGCCGGATGACCGGCAGCATCAATCGCCTTGCGGACTTCTGCGATCGGGGACACGGAACCGGTCGAGGTTTCATTATGTACAACGCAGACGGCCTTGATCTCATGGCCCTTGTCCGCGCGCAGACGCTCCTCAATGGCTTCAGCGTCGGCACCGCCACGCCAGTCGCCCTCGATAAACTCCGCATCCAGACCCAGCTTGCTCGCCATTTTCTTCCACAGCGTGGCGAAATGGCCGGTTTCATACATCAGGACCTTGTCACCCTCAGACAGGACATTGACCAGCGCGCCTTCCCATGCACCAGTGCCTGAGGCAGGATAGATCACCACATTCTGCTCGGTCTTGAAAATGGTCTTCATGCCGGCAAGGGCCTTCTTGCCAACATCGGCAAACTCAGGGCCACGATGGTCAATGGTCTGGGCCGATATGGCGCGCAGCACGCGATCCGGAACTGGGCTGGGGCCTGGGATCTGAAGAAAATGGCGACCAGAGCGATGTGTCATTTTGTTCTCCTTGAAGACGTACCCTCTTTGAATAATGAATTCACTTTATGTGCTTCCATGTCAAGCATGAAGTCACTAAATGTGCATTCAAAATGCATTTGTACCGCATCCGGTTGCGGAAAGCGTTGTGGGGACAGCTTGCGATAGGTTAAGTGGTTGGCCTCGAGTCAAGGAGAGATGCGTTGAATCATGACCCCCGCTCATCAGAGGGGCTTCCAGACAGTGAAACCTGTCTGGAAACACAGGATTCCTCCCGCGCAACCGTATCCATGGCGCATCCGGGCACCATGCAGGGCGGCCCGATCAGGCGCAGGACACTGCATGAGGATCTGACCATTATGGTCAGGGAAATGATTGTGAGCGGGCAACTGCTGCCCGGCAGCAAAATTCCCGAGAAAGAACTGTGCGATCATTTCGGTGTTTCACGCACACCGCTGCGCGAAGCCCTGAAAGTGCTTGCCATAGACGGGCTGGTAACGCTGGAAGCCAATCGCGGTGCCCGCATCACTCCAATTACCCGGCAGGACCTTGAAGAGGTTTTCCCGGTCATGGGTGCCCTTGAGGCGCTGGCCGGAGAGTTGGCCTGCCGCAATATCAATGATGCCGAGATTGAGGCGCTGCAACGCCTCCACGACCAGATGGTCTCCTATTATCATTCTGGCAGCCTCAAGGAATATTTTGCGATCAATGAGCAGATCCACGAGGCGATTCTGACCGCTGCCCGGAATGCCACGTTGACCGCCCAGTACCGCACTCTGGCCGCACGCATGCGGCGCGGGCGCTATATGGCAAACATGACAGCCGCACGCTGGAAGCAGGCCACATCCGAGCATGAGCAGATTATGCAGGCCCTGTCGGAACGTGACGGGGAAGCACTCTCATCCATTCTCAAGAAACATCTTGAAAACAAGATGGTAACCGTTTGCGAATGGATCGACGAGCAGTGTGACGACAAGCCCTAGAATCACCACCCGGTTACACAGGCCTTTGGGCCTGATGCATAATATTCCGGGCAATGCTTTCAGCCTGAAGCAGAACAGATTCGGGACTGCATTCTGCGTAAAAACTCAAAATCCCGACTGGCCGAATGTCCAGTCGGGATTTTGAGTTTCGATTACCAGACTACTGGAGAAAATGCAGGCGTCAGCCATCAACCCGGATCGGCTGTGAAGCCATGTGCAGAAATGGCATGTACTGCGCAGGCCTCATCATTGTCTGAGCTGTCACCCGTAATACCAACAGCGCCAATGATCTTGCCCTTGTGCCGGATCAGAACCCCACCCGGAACCGGAACCAGAGCGCCCCCCGCAATCACATTCATGGACTGGATGAAATAGGGCTGCTCCTGCGCCCGCTTGTACAGGGCGCGAGAGCCAAGCCCCATATTCACGGCCCCCTTCGCCTTGCCCTGAGCAATTTCAGGCCGCATCAGGCTCGTGCCATCCTGACGGAGCAGCACCTTCAATTGTGCCGCAGAATCAACAACGGCAACCGTCAGCGGCTTCAGCCCCAGCTCCCGGGCATGCGCCAGACAGTCTCTTGCGATTTCATCAGCGATTTCCAGCGTCAGCTCCATGTGAGCCTCCTTGATGTGATGTTCCAGAATACCGGAGAGAGATTCAGATGCCCTCTCCGGTTGTTTACCCATTCAGGTCACCAGCCAAACATGACCACATAGATCAGCCAGAGAATAGGCGGAGCAGCAAGCGTCACGATCGCCCCATATCCCATGAGCTGTTTGTAGAACACCTGCTTGTCCACCCCCTGGGCATTGGCCAGAACCAGCGCACCACTGGTTGAGAAGGGACTGACATCAACAATGGTCGATGCCACAGCCATGCCGGCGATGAAGCCGATAGGGCCAACACCGGTTCCAGACTGAAGGAAGGGAACAGCGAGCGGGATCAACGCCCCCAGAAGGGCGGTGGAGGACGCAAAGGCAGAAACAATCGCGCCAATATAGAACAGCACCAGTGCTGCCAGCATTGGTGATGCCATTGAGGCAACGCTGTTTCCGATGAAGTCGATGGTTCCCATGCCTTCCAGCACGGCAATATAGGTGCCAACGCCGGTAATCAGCATGATTTCAGGCCATGCAACCTGCGCCATCGAACGCTTTTGCAGTGTCGGCTGCATCAGGGAAAGCCCCAGCCCGACTGTCATCGACACAAAGCCGATATCCATCTTGAAGAGCAGCACCAGAATGGCAACCGCGGCCAGCCCGGCAGCCGTCAGAACCTGTACCCAGTTTCCTTCAGGCTCATCAACCTCGGGCGTGTCCGCCACCAGACGGTTTGAATCCCCGCCAGCCTCGCGGCCAATCTGGGCGCTGAGGGCTTCTGCCTCGCTGTCGCCAAAAATCTGAGGACCGGTCGCGGGCTTTGTGATCTCGATATGGGGAATGTTGACTTCACCCGTCGCCGTGATGCGGGTCTGCATCAGCTTGCGGCCACCCAGAATGAAGAACAGGACAGTCACGCAGGCGAGATTGCACAGGAAGCTCGCGAAAAAGGTAGTCATTTCGCTGATCGGCAGACCCGCGCGCATGACAACACCATTGGTGATGCCCCCGAAGATACCGATAGGAGAAAACGCACCGGCTGAAGCGCCCTGCGCAACCATCATGCCCATAAGCAGGGGCGAGATGTGGTAGCGGAATGCAAAGCTCAACGCGATTGGCGCAACAATGGCCACGGCACCGGGCGTTACGGCACCAATGGATGTCAGACCCGCCGCAATCAGAAACATGATCCACGGAATCAGGGCGATCCGGCCACGAACAGCCCGAACGGCCGAGCGCACCAGCCAGTCAATCGTCCCGTTGTTCTGCGCCAGAGCAAACAGCCAGGTAATACCCACAAGTGTCAGGAACAGGCCATTTGGAAAGCCGCTCATGATCTCCTTGGCTGTCTGGCCCGCAAGAATAACGCCCACGCCAAATGCACCGACAAAAGCAAGGACACCAATATTTATAGGCAGTGCAGTTGCAGTTATAAACATTAAAACAAGTAAGCATATTGCGATAATATGGCTATCCATGCCCGGCCTCCCGTCCTGACATAATACAAACACCATTTTTGGCCTGTAGTTATGCGGCCTTTTACCCTTGAAATGGTCTCTGTTATTTTATGACTTCAATTCGCAAGGCATTATATTGGCTTGATTCAGCGACCACTCATGGCCAGACCAAGCGACACCACGCCTCACCGCGACAATAGGCAAGCCAAACGCAGATCCGTGCGCTGCGCATGTCATGCGTTCACCCGCCTTCTACAGCCCCGGGTTTTTCAGGGTGCCTATTTGTAGAAATAATGGATGCAAATTTTCAAGCCAAAAAATGACTAATGAATGCATTATTATGTTTGGATCGGGTATCGGATGGTTGCAGGCACATGATGCAGTGCGCAAAAATTGCGCCCGGGATCATCGCGCACCTAACCCTGACAATTCGGGGCGCTGGCCAGATGACGACCCAGCGACCATGGCGATAGAGCTGAACCATGCTGCATACAGCGCCCCTGAGTCACCGGCCGGGCTGCATACTTGCAGAATGGCACACTCTACCAGAGTCCATCCTCAGCTTTTTACGGATGCCGCGCCAATCTTGCGGCTGATCCGCTGTGCCGCCTTTGCGACCATTGTACCTATCGTTGCAATCCGCTCATCACTGAGACGCTGGGTGGGGCCAGAAACCGAGATGCCAGCCAAGGCCTCACCATGAGAGTTGAGGATGGGAGCGGCAACACAGCGCATTCCAAGTGTGCGCTCTTCATCATCAACCGCATAACCCAGCGCCCGCGCACGACTGAGTTGCTCGCGCAGGGCATCCGGCTCGGTCACGGTGTGTGGTGTAAAACGCTGTAAAGGCGGGCCATCCAGAAAAGCCTGCAGCCGGTCCGGTGAATAACGGCTGAGCAAAGCCTTGCCGATGCCGGAGGCGTGCTTTGCCGAAACCATGCCAGGGGGGAAAAAAGCACGAATGATTTCATGCGTTTCAACCTGACTGAGAAACAGGACCTGCCCCTTCCACTCCACTCCGAGATTGGACGTTTCGCCCGTTTTTGCCATAAGTTGGTGCATCTCAGGCCGTGATCGCTCCACAACATTGGTCCGCCGCAAAAAGGCCGAACCAACCCGGAATGCACCCGGACCAATATGCCAGTCATGCTGCTCGGGTGAGAGTTCAACGAACTCCCGCGCCTCCAGCGTGGCCAGCACCCGATGCATGGTCGCAACGGACTGATCCAGTGCGACAGATATTTCCGTCAATGTCATGCCATCGCGCGTGGACAGAAGCTGGATCACTTCCAGCGCCCGATCAAGCGCCTGTATCGTGCTGGCCCCTTCAGCGGGAAACATCGCTTTTGGGCGCCCCCTGCGCGTGGGTGTCGAAGACATGCCAGCCCCTTCCTTCAGCAGAATTTTCTGGAATATTTATATATTTGAAAATCATATTCACTCAATGAAAAATTCCAATCCATTGATTATATTTTGGAAAAACAGACTTTTTCATCAAAAGAAATCGTTTTTCAAAAAAATTTCATTCGTTGGAAGACCCTGTTAGCTTCATCTCATCGCGGATTGAGAAGGAGCAAGCATGTCCAATCCCGTCTTTATTCCAGGCCCCACCAATATGCCGGAATTCCTGCGCAAGGCGGTGGACGTGCCGACGATGGATCACCGCTCTGCTGCATTTGCCGAGCTTCTGTCTCCTGCAATCACAGGTGTACGGCAGGTCCTCAAATCAGCTTCAGCCGGGGTGTTCCTGTTCCCCTCAACAGGCACGGGCGGTTGGGAAACCGCAATCACCAATACATTATCGCCCGGTGATCGCGTCCTTGCGGCACGCTATGGCATGTTCAGCCAGCGCTGGATTGATATGTGCCAGCGCCATGGGCTGGACGTGGGGATCATCGACGCCCCATGGGGAGCAGGCTTGCCGGCAGAGCGCTATGAAGAGGTGCTGACGGCAGATCGCGAACATCAAATCAAGGCCGTACTGGCCACCCATAACGAAACCGCAACAGGTGTCGTTTCCGATATCGCCGCTGTGCGTCGCGCGCTGGATGCCGCCGGCCATCCCGCACTTTTGCTGGTGGATGGTGTCAGCTCGATCGGGTCCATGGATTTCCGGTTTGACGAATGGGGCGTCGATATTGCTGTTACCGGCTCCCAAAAAGGATTCATGCTCCCACCGGGGCTGGCCATCCTTGCCTTTTCTGCGCGCGCCATGCGTGCCGCAGAAACC
Source organism: Xanthobacter sp. (assembly GCA_034676585.1). Taxonomy (GTDB): domain Bacteria; phylum Pseudomonadota; class Alphaproteobacteria; order Rhizobiales; family Xanthobacteraceae; genus Xanthobacter. Next base: position 205,152 of record JAUCBY010000003.1, read on the forward strand.
GCACTGCTCCCGCGATGCTTCTTTGATATTCGCGATATGGAACGCAGTAATGCCTCGGGTCTTTATCCCTATACGCCACCTGTTGGCCTCATCAACGGCCTGAAAACAGCAACAGATGCTCTGCTGGCTGAAGGGCTGGACAATGTTTTTGCACGCCACAAGCGGATAGCAACCGGCGTGCGGGCAGCCGTGAATGCCTGGGGCATGCCACTCTGCGCCGTTTCTCCGGATCTTTACTCGCAGACGGTCAGTGCCATTCGCACTCCGGCCGGGTTCAATGCCACCGAGATCGTCAACCATGCCGCCCGTGTATACAGCACAGCCTTTGGCACGGGTCTTGGGGAACTGGCGGGCAAGGTCTTCCGCTTTGGCCATCTCGGCCAAATGAGCGACATGACGGCCCTCTCAGGTCTGGCCGTTCTGGAAATGTGCATGGCAGACCTCGGCCTTCCGGTCCGTCTGGGCAGCGGTGTTGCCGCAGCGCAGGAAGTGTACCGCACAACGGTTCCCGCCGCCTTGAAGCAGGCAGCCTGACGCCAACACATATAAGGGAGGAGGAGATCATGAAAGACGAGACACCAGACAACATCCCGACATTCGATGATGTTTTGGCCGCTCGCGACCGTATCCGGAATTATGTGCATCAGACCCCTGTCCTGACCTCGCGCATGCTGAACGAACTGTCTGGCGCGCAACTCTTCTTCAAGTGCGAGAACCTGCAGAAAGCGGGGGCATTCAAGGCACGCGGTGCATCGAATGCGGTTTTCGGGCTGAGCGATGAACAGGCCGCGCGCGGTGTGGCAACCCACTCCAGCGGCAATCATGGCACCTGCCTGTCCTATGCCGCGGGCCAGCGGGGCATTCCCTGCACGGTTGTCATGCCCCGCACCGCACCGCAGGCCAAGAAAGATGCGGTGATGGGCTATGGTGGCCGCGTGGTGGAATGCGAGCCGTCAACCTCCTCCCGCGAGGCGGTTTTTGCCGAAGTCGTGGCTGAAAGTGGTGCCGAGTTTGTGCATCCCTACAATGACCCGCGCGTTATTGCGGGGCAGGGCACCTGCGCTCTGGAACTGGTTGGGCAGGTGAAAGACCTGGATGCCGTGATTGCGCCCATCGGCGGCGGGGGAATGGTTTCGGGAACCTGCCTGACCCTGTCCACCATTGCACCTCATATCCGCATCTATGCCGCCGAGCCGGAACAGGCTGACGATGCGGCCCGCAGCTTCCGGGCTGGCCATATCATCGCCGATGATGCCCCCGAAACCATTGCGGACGGGCTGAAAGTGCCCCTGAAAGAGCTGACCTGGCATTTCGTTCGCAACCATGTGAACGACATTCTGACTGTGTCCGAAGCCGAGATCATTGCTGCAATGGAACTGATCTGGAAGCGGATGAAAATCGTGATGGAGCCGTCAAGTGCGGTGCCTTTTGCGGCGGTTTTGAAGAACCGCGACCTGTTTGCCGGCCAGCGCGTCGGGATCATCCTCACCGGCGGAAACGTCGACCTGAAAAAACTGCCTTGGTAAAGGGGAACGAGATGAACAGCGAAGAGAAAATCATCGATCTGGACGTGGGTTACAACGTTCCTGCTGTGCCGGGAATGGATGAGAAGGATATTCAGACCCCCTGTCTGATCCTCGATCTGGATGCTCTGGAAGCAAACCTGCGCAAGATGGGCGACTATGCCCGTGACCACGGCATGCGTCTGCGCGTTCACGGCAAGATGCACAAGTCCGTTGATGTGGCGAAGCTGCAAATGCGGATCGGCAATGCCATTGGCGTGTGCTGCCAGAAGGTTTCCGAGGCTGAGGTCTTTGCACGCGGCGGGATCAAGGACATCCTTGTTTCCAACGAGGTGCGGGATCTGGCCAAAATCGACCGTCTGGCCCGCATACCGAAGCTGGGCGCGAGCGTGATTGTCTGCGTGGATGACATCAACAATGTGCCGGACCTGTCTGCCGCCGCGCAAAAGCATGGCACCACGCTGGACTGCTTTGTCGAGATCGACTGCGGCGCGGGTCGCTGCGGGGTGACAACCACAGCCGATGTGGTGGCGATTGCTCAGGCGATTGATGCTGCTCCCGGCCTGAACTTCAAGGGCCTGCAGGCTTATCAGGGGGCCATGCAGCATATTGAAAGCTATGAGGAGCGTCGTGCCAAGCTCGATGCCGCCATCGCCATGGTCGAGGATGCTATCGCAGGTCTGGCAGCGGTTGGCCTGAAGCCTGATCTGGTTTCGGGCGGCGGCACCGGCTCCTACTATTTCGAGAGCAACTCCAGCGTCTACAATGAATTGCAGTGCGGTTCCTATGCCTTCATGGATGCCGATTATGGCCGCATCCGTGACAAGGATGGCAACCGCATCGATCAGGGTGAGTGGAAGAACTCCCTGTTCCTGCTGACCAGCGTCATGAGCCACGCCAAGCCTGACAAGGCCGTGGTAGATGCTGGCCTCAAGGCGCAATCGGTAGATAGTGGCCTTCCCTTCATCTTCGGCCGGACTGATGTGAAATATATCAAGTGCTCGGATGAACATGGCGTGATTGATGATCCGGATGCCGTGCTGAAGCCCAATGACAAGCTTCGTCTGGTGCCCGGCCATTGTGACCCGACCTGCAATGTTCATGACTGGTATGTTGGTGTGCGTAACGGCAAGGTTGAGGTGGTGTGGCCGATCTCAGCACGCGGATACGCCTACTGAGGCAAGCCTGTGGCGGGGGGCAGGAAACGGCCCCCCGCAGCCTTGAGCGCAAGGAGAACGACGATGCATATCATTCCTGAATCCGAAATTCCCGGACTGATGACACGCGAAGACTGCTTTCAGGCGGTGCAAGCCGTTTTCGCCTCAATGTCGCGCGGCACAGCACGCAATTTTCCTGTCATCCGTGAAGCCATTGGCCACGCGGATGCACTTTATGGGTTCAAATCGGGTTTTGATCGCGAGTCTCTGGCGCTGGGGCTGAAGTCCGGAGGCTTCTGGCCGGGCAATGCGGCCAAGGGGCTGACCAATCACCAGTCTACAATTTTTCTGTTTGATGCGGATACAGGGCAGGTCAAGGCCGTAATCGGGGCAAATCTGCTGACAGCCTTGCGCACGGCTGCGGCCAGTGCCGTATCCATCCAGCATCTGGCGCGACAGGATTCCGAGGTTTTCGGCATCATCGGGGCAGGGCATCAATCCACCTTCCAACTCCGCGCCGCGCTGGAGCAACGCAGTTTCCGCCGCGTGGTGGGGTGGAACCGCGATCCTTCAAAGCTGATCAAGCTTGCGGCTGTAGCCGATGAATATGGCCTGCCTTTCGAGGCTGTCTCACTGGAGCAGATGGGAGCTCAATCGGATGTGATTGTGACCATCCTGTCTTCCTTTGCGCCGGTTCTCGCAGCCGCACAGATTCGGCCCGGCACCCATATCGCCTGTATGGGAACCGACACCCGCGGCAAGCAGGAGGTTGATACCGCGCTTGTTGCCATGTCAAAACTGTTCACGGATGAGCTTTCGCAAGCCATCAGCATTGGTGAGTGCCAGCATGCCTATGCTGCGGGGCTCATCTCTGAAGATGAGATCACCCCTCTGGGGCTGGTTATTAATGGTGAGCATGCTGGCCGACAGGCAGAAGATGAGATCACCATTTTTGATGGAACCGGCGTTGGCTTGCAGGACCTTGCCGTTGCCAATGCGGCACTTGAAATAGCCGTTGAAAGAAATGTGGCTACCTGGGTTTGAAGAGCCGAACCGGACCCAAGACGCTGGCTGCGGCGGCACCCCGCTGCGACCATGCTCACAGGTCTAGAGAGTGAGTCATGTGACCCATGATCGTTTTTCATCTCGCGGACATGCGCAAGCGCAAGGCTTTTAGCTTCATTTCTGCCGGACCTGCCCTTATATTAAAGGCAGATTATCCTTTGGGCGGAGCTATGGGCAGCGATAACAATAATATGATACCGCAACGTATCGGCTCCACCTTGCATGGCGAGATCCTCTCCCGCGTGCGCGACTATGTGGTTGAGGGGAATATTCCCGATGGCGGCCGCGTACCGGAAAAACTGTTGTGTGAAATGCTGGGCATCTCGCGCACGCCACTGCGTGAGGCATTGAAGGTTCTGGCCTCTGAAGGGCTCATTGAGCTGTTGCCCAATCGCGGGGCGAGGGTCAAAACATTGAGCCCTCAGGATATCAGCGAACTTTTTGATCTGATGGGAGGGCTGGAGGCTCTTGCCGGACGTCTCGCTTGCGAGAGGATCACGGCTGAGGAACTTGCAGAAATAGAGAGCCTGCACCACGAAATGTATGGATATTATCTTCGTGGTGAGCGGAATGAATATTTCCGATGCAACCAGCTGATCCATGAACATATTCTGGATGCTGCATCAAACCATGCCTTGACACTAAACGCGCGGATGCTCATGGGGCGTATTCGTCGCGTTCGTTTTGCGGCCAATCTGGATGATCGTGGAGAACGCTGGAGCGAGGCTGTTCGAGAGCATGAACAGATTCTGGATGCCTTGAGACGCCGTGCCGGAGATGAATTGTCATCCATTCTTTTCAAGCATCTGCGTAACAAAAGAGATGCGGTTCTGTCCAACCTCCCCGTTCGGAGTCTGGCAACGACAGATCATGATTCAGTCAGTGCGGCGGAGTGAGGTTCTATTCTCTCCGCTTACATTCTCGCGCTGACGAAAGAGGTGAATACCAAAGTTGAACAATCTTCTGAATGATCAATTTTAGCGTTCACCGATTAATTCTCATTGTTAATAATTTCATTAAGATGGGGATTTAAATGATAGAAAAATCAGAAATAGACAGAGTTTTGATAGATAGCGGCGGATATATATCTGTTATCTATAATGTAACGTCATTTGACATTACATCCAAGAATGAGCACTCAAGAAAATCCATAATCTACGAGATACTTTCACTCGTCCTATTTATATCAAGCGTTGTAACATTATATTTTGTAATATACTACTCTACATCCGGGTACTATTATATCCTGTCATTCATTTTAATGATAGCTTCCATTTTTCTTGTCAAGAAATCACATGATGAGAATGGGAGCCATACAAGATACGGTCTGCGAGCAAAAACACCGTCCGGATCAACAACACTATTATGGCTGGGCGGAGACAATAGCAGATTAAAGATGTTTGATTTGATCAACAAAATTGATTTATTTTGCAAGTGCACAAATCATAAGAATGTTTTTCTCATAAATGAGAATAACTCAAATCTGATGCTGTACAAATAATCTCAATAGTCCACGCCCTGAGCGCGTGAGCTGAAGCCGTCACATATCGCAGGAAGGTTGAGTAAAATCTTCGGGCGAGAGACTTCCCCTCGCCCGAAACCGTCTCATCCACCAAAGGGAGATGGACGCACCTTCTGGCGCTGGGTACCGAGACCGGAAATGCCCAGCGTCACTTCCTGACCAGCGCGCAGATATACTGGAGGCTTCTGCCCCAGTCCCACACCCGGAGGCGTGCCGGTGGAAATGATATCGCCCGGCGCAAGCGTCATAAACTGGCTGATATAGCTGACAAGTTGTGGCACACGGAAAATCATGGTGCTGGTGCTGCCATTCTGGTAGCGCTTGCCGTCCACCTCCAGCCACATGTCCAACGCATCAATATCGCCCGCCTCATCCGGCGTTACCAGCCATGGGCCGAGTGGGCCAAAACTGTCGTAGCCCTTGCCCTTGTCCCACTGGCCGCCGCGCTCGATCTGGTATTCGCGCTCGCTCACATCATTGATGACGCAATAGCCCGCAATATATTCCGCAGCATCCGCCTCGCTGACATGACGGGCGGTCTTGCCAATCACGACCCCCAGTTCCACTTCCCAATCTGTCTTTTCAGAGCCGGGAGGAATAAGAATATCGTCATTGGGCCCGCACACGGCGGTTGTAGCCTTCATGAACAGGATAGGCTCGGTGGGTACAGCCAGACCAGCTTCAGCCGCGTGATCGGCAAAGTTGAGTCCCACGCACACCACCTTGCCCGGCAGGCCAACGCATGCACCAATGCGCGGATTGCCTTCCACCAGAGGCAGGTTTTCCACCTTCACACTGGCGAGGCGGGCCGGCAGATCCGGCAGCGTGGCGGGCGTGATATCCGAAACCACGGATGACAAATCGCGAATCGCGCCAGAGGCATCCAGCACACCCGGACGCTCGCGGCCCAGTTCTCCAAAACGCAGCAGCTTCATAACCAACGATCCTTCAGTTGGTGGCGCAACCATCAATAATGGCGGCTGTTCCAGACATATAGGCGCTTTCATCCGATGCCAGATAAAGCGCAAGCGCGGCAATTTCCTCAGGCGTCCCAAGGCGCCCCATGGGCTGGCGGGCGATAAAGGCCGCCCGCGCGGCCACGGGGTCATCAAAGGCATTGATGCGCGCCTGAAGCGAGGGGCTCTCGACCGTGCCGGGGCATATGGCATTGCAACGAATGCCCTGACCCACAAAATCGGCAGCGATGGATTTGGTCAGCCCCAGTACCGCCGCCTTGGTGGCCCCGTAAGCCGCCCGGTTGGGGAAGCCCTTGAGCGAGGACACAATAGAGGAAATCGCAATGATCGAACCGTTTTGCGCTTTCACCATGCCCGGCAGAACAGCGCGCACAGCGTGATACATGCTGTCCACATTCAGGCGGAAAGAGCGGTTCCAGTCTTCGGGAGCGGTTTCCAGCACAGAGCCGTGGCACACCCAGCCCACTGCATGGGCCAGCACATCCACAGGGCCAATCTGCGCGAAAGTGGCGGCAACAGCCGCACCGTCGCTGCAATCCAGCAAATGGGTATGAATGCCGGCAGCAGCGGCCTTGGCCAGTTCGGCCTCATTGATATCGCAGCCATGGACCTGCGCGCCTTCCTGCACAAAACGCTCGGCAATGGCGCGGCCAATGCCTTGCGCGGCAGCGGTGACAATCACTTTCTTTCCGGCAAGACGGCCAGTGGGCGCAGTCATCTTGATGCCCTTCATGCACGTGCTCCGGCAGGGCGCAGCGCGGTGGCGGCAAAACGCACCCTGCCGGAAAACACAAGGGGAGGAGGATTAGAGGGACAATTGGCAGGCGCGGTTCCGGCAGGCCAGACCGCGCCCTGCATCAACCCGCACTCGGCGGGGCCTTGAGCGGGTTCAGCCCCAGATTCAGCAGCTTGTCGGCAGTTGCCATCACGCCGCGCAGCTCGGCCAGCCCTTTCAGGCGGCCAATGCAGCTATAGCCGGGGTTCACCTTCTTGTGGGCGTCATCAATCAGCAAATGGCCGTGGTCAGGTCGCATGGGAATGATGGCATCAGCCTGTCCCGCATCACGGCGACGCTTTTCTTCCTGCATCAGCGCAATAACCGCATCCACCATATCGGTATCACCATCCAGATGCTCCGACTCCATAAAGGAACCATCCGGCGTACGCGAAACATTGCGCAGATGAGCGAAGTGGATACGGGGGGCAAACTCGCGAATCATCGCCAGAACATCATTATCCGCACGCGAAGAATAGGAGCCGACACAGAAGGTGATGCCATTGGCTTCATCATCCACGCTCTTCAGCAGGTAGCGCACATCTTCTGCCGTGGAAACAACGCGGGGCAGGCCAAACAGGGAGAAGGGCGGATCATCCGGGTGGATGGCCAGCTTCACGCCAAATTCCTTGGCCACGGGCACCATCTCCCGCTGAAAATCCACCAGAATCTGGCGCATGTCCTCAGCGTCAAGCGCGTCATATTTGGCGATCTCGGCACGGATGCCCTCGCGCGTATGGCTTTCTTCACCACCGGGCAGGCCAACAATGATGTTGTGCTCCAGGCCTTCAACCTGCTCCGGCGTCATGGCTGCAAAGCGCTTCTCGGCCTGTGCCACCTGCTCCGGCGTGTAATTGTCGGCCGCACCCGTGCGCTTGAGCACGAACACGTCATAAGCCACGAAATCAATCATGTCGAAGCGCAGGGCAAAGCCGCCTGTGCGGGTGGGGAAGCGCAGATTGGTGCGCGTCCAGTCCACCACAGGCATGAAATTGTAGCACACAACCGGCACACCGGCGCGGCCCAGATTGGCGAGGGAATCCTTCCACGCATCGGTAAATTTCCGGCAATCCCCATTGCGCAACTTGATGGCGGGATGGACCGGAATCGATTCGCAGACAGACCAGACCATGCCGGCTTCGCGGATCAGTTTGTGATGCTTTTCAATGTCCTCAGGCGTCCAGGCCCGGCCATCATAAATATGATGGAGCGCCGTAACGATGCCATGCACACCTGCCTGCCGCGCATCCGATAACGATACAGGATCCTGTGGCCCAAACCACCGCCAACTTTGCAACATGCGCTTTCCTCCGCTCAATAGTGGGACAAAATAAACAGGAAAGCTCGAATTTCAAGCTCATTATCCCGATATACGCGCAATTGTGGGACATATTCTCTCATATATCCCAACAATAGGGTTGCGCAGGCCGCAGGTGCCGATTATGAAAGATGCATGGCAAGCCCCGAGGAGACGCGTGTGCAGAGCATCGAACACAGCCCCGCAACCGAGAAAGCGTCGGCGGTGGACCATGTCGTGGCGCAGATCCGCGACCTGATCCGCGAACGCGGACTGGTGGCGGGCGATGTGCTGCCCTCCGAGGCCGAACTGGCGGTGATGTTTGGCGCAGGCCGCAACACCATTCGTGAGGCGGTGCGGACACTCAAGGCTTATGGGCTGGTAGAATCCCGCCAGAAGGTGGGAGCCGTGTTGACGGATTGGCGCATTGCCGCCGTGCGCGACCTGTTCTCCTTCGCCATGGAAATTTCAACGGATGTCTTCAAGGACATTCAGGGTTTCCGCCGACTGACAGAAATGAATCTGGGAGACCGGCTGATCGGCCGCATCCCGGAAGAAACACTGGTGAAGATGGAGCGCATCAATGCGCTGATGTCGGTCCAGACCGATCCGATCATGGCCTCGGAATATGACTACCAGTTTCACCAGACCATGGTGGAGGCAGCGGGCAACCGCACGCTGACCGAGATTTACGGAATGCTCAAGCCGGTCATCCGCAAGCTGATGGAAACCGGAAAGGCGCAGCGCAAGGTTATTGATGCTTCGACAGAAGAGCACTCCGCAATTATTGATGCCTTGAGACGCGGTGAAAAAATAGACTTCATGTATCACATGAATCGTCATCTTGAGGCCGGACTCGATTTCGTTCCGAAATAAAACGTCTCCACTCAGGAGAACAGGGGAATCCCACAGGCAGGACAAGCGACGGGGCTGAGGTTCCCACCCGCACTGGACATGCCGAAACAGAGAAGTGATCGCTCAGTATGGGATATCAATTTGACTTCAACGCCGTCTGGAAATGGTGGCCGGTCCTGCTCGACGGGACACTGAATACCATCTATTTCACGCTGGTTTCCATTGCCATTGGCCTTGTTCTTGCTGTTGTCATCATGCTGGCACGCATGAGCAGCATCACGCCCTTGCGGTTGGTAGCGCGCACCTTTATCGAGGCGTTCCGCAACACGCCGTTTCTGGTGCAGCTCTTCTTCATCTATTTCGGCCTGCCCTCCATCGGCATCCGGCTCTCCATTGAAACGGCAGCCATTTCGGCGCTGTCCGTCAATGTTGCAGCCTATCTTGCGGAAATCCTGCGTGGTGGCGTGGAGGCCCTGCCGAAAGGGCAGGTTGAGGCCGCCAAGGCGCTGGGGCTGAACCGCACCCACATCTTCTTTGATGTCGTGCTCAAACCCTCCCTGCGTGCGGTTTATCCCGGCCTGTGTGGGCAATTTATATTGCTTCTGCTCATGACCAGTATTGTTTCCACCATTTCTGCTCCGGAACTCACCTATTCAGCCCTGTATATTGAATCCCGCAATTTCCGCAGCATCGAAATATTCCTTGTTGTGACCTGTATCTATCTGATCATGTCGCTCACCTTCTCGTCCATGCTGCGCCTGTTTGGCCGCATGTACTTCTCTTATCCGGAAAAGTGAGGGAACCGCGATGATCAGAGAGATCAGCATTCACGATCTGTGGCTCATTGCCGGTGGCCTGAAATGGACGGTGTTTCTGTCCCTCATCGCCTTTGTGGGTGGGGCTGTCATCGGTGTCCTTGTGGCCCTCATGCGCACCAGCAAGTCGCGCATTCTGGTTGGCATTTCCTATGCCTATATCGAGGTCTTTCAGGGCACGCCCATTCTGCTGCAACTGTTTGTATTCTATTACGGCCTGCCGTTGATCGGGGTGGATGTGAATGCGGTTGCCGCAGGTGCGCTCGGCCTTATTGCCCATGCCAGTGCCTATCTGGGCGAGATCTGGCGCGGTGGCATTCAGGCGGTGCGTGTGGGGCAGACAGAAGCGGCGCGGGCACTGGGCATTCCTTACCACTACCGGATGCTGGATGTGGTGCTGCCACAGGCCTTCAAGATTTCGCTACCCAATACGGTCGGCTTTCTTGTGGCGCTCATCAAGGGCACCTCGCTTGTGGCGATTATCGGCTTCACTGAACTGACGCGTGCCGGACAAATTGTCTCCAACAATACCTTCCAACCCCTGATCGTGTTTGGAATTGTTGGTGCACTCTATTTCTGCCTCTGCTACCCGCTCTCCTATATGAGCGAGAAGCTGGAAGCTAAACTGGCCTCTGGCCGCTGACAAAAACAATAAAAATAACAATATTAACGGAGGAAATAAAAGTGAACACGTTCTCTCTTGCCAAGACCTGTACCCGGATTGCTTCTGCCTGCCTTGTCGGTGCCTTTGCAGCCCTTGCGGCCGCACCTGCACAGGCCGCGACCCCTGAAGATATCAAGAAGAAGGGTGTCGTCACCTTCGGCATCATTACCGATCAGCCGCCCTTCAGCTATATTGATGGCAATGGCCAGAACAAGGGCTATGACATCGACCTGACGAAGATCATTGCTGAAGATCTTGGCGTGAAGCCGCGTTATGTCACCATCACCAGCGCCAACCGCATTCCCCAGCTTGTAACCAACCGTATTGATGTGCTGGCCATGGCCTTCGGCATCTTCCCGGATCGCGCGGAAGTGGTGGACTATATTGCCCCTTATGCGACCATTACCGCTTCCATCTATGGCCCCAAGGGCCAGAAGATTGAAAAGCCGGAAGATCTGGTGGGCCACACGATTGCGGTGGAGCGCGGCAGCTCGGTGGATACGGATATTTCCACTCTGGCTCCCAAGGGCGCGACCATCCTGCGCTATGAGGATGCCGCCTCTTCCGTGCAGGCTTTCCTCACCGGACAGGCAGACCTGCTGGGCTCTTACAACCATCTGTTCAAGGCAGTCGATGCCTCTGCTCCCGGCAAGTATGAGCCCAAGATCGAGGTGGTTGTTTCCCCCCTCAGCTATGCTGTTAGCAAGCAGTCTCCCGAGCTGAAGGCCAAGATCCGTGATCTCATGGTGCGCCTTCGCGATGATGGAACGCTCGACAAGCTGCATAAGGAACATTTCGGCAGTGCCTTTCCCTTCAATACCTTCCCGGATGACGTGAAGGGCGTGAAGTTCGACCTGCCGAACCCACAGAACTGAAGCGGAACCATCCGCACCTGAATAACACATAGAGTTCAGGCCGTCCAAAAACCACAAGAACATGTGGCGGCCTGATTTAAAGATCACCAGAGGGATACGCTATGGGCACCAAGTCTATTGAGATGAAGGACGTCGACAAGTGGTACGGGTCCCATCATGTTCTGAAATCTGTCAGCCTTGATGTTGAAGATGGCGAGCATATCGTCCTGTGCGGTCCCTCCGGTTCAGGCAAGTCCACGCTTATTCGCTGCATCAATCATCTTGAAGAGATTCAGGGCGGCAAAATCACCGTTAACAATACGGAGCTGGGGCTGAACGGAAAGAATTCAGACCATATCCGCCGTGATGTTGGCATGGTGTTCCAGCAGTTCAACCTGTTTCCGCATATGACCGTTCTTGAGAACTGCATGCTTGCCCCGCGCCGGGTGAAGAAAGTGCCCATTGCCGAGGCGCGCGACACGGCCATGCGCTTTCTGGAGCGGGTACGCATTGCCGAGCAGGCGCACAAATATCCGGCCCAGCTTTCAGGTGGTCAGCAACAGCGTGTCGCCATTGCCCGCGCCTTGTGCATGGGCCCCAAGATCATGCTGTTTGATGAGCCAACCTCCGCGCTTGACCCGGAAATGGTGAAGGAAGTGCTCGATACCATGATCTCCCTTGCAGAAGATGGCATCACCATGATCTGCGTGACCCATGAAATGGGCTTTGCCCGTGCAGTGGCCCATCGCGTCATCTTCATGGATGGTGGCGAGATCATTGAAACCGCCCCGCCAGACCAGTTCTTCTCCAACCCGCAGGCTCCGCGCGCCAAGGCTTTTCTTGCGCAGATCCTGAACCACTGAGTGGCGGGGCCACGTGCCCCGAACCTCGGCTTTTGCCCCGCTCTTGTTCCATGGCGCACCCGCCTCACGTGCGGGCGCCAGATGGTGGCGCTGGAGGCCCTGCTGGAAACCAGAACGGCAGAAGACATCGCCCGTCAGACCTACAGGCCATCAAGCCGTGCGGTGCCACCATTGCCCGCTCCATGCTGGAGCGCGTGATCGAGGGCACACCGGAGGTGACGCCGCTCATGCCGAAGCAATCCGCGCCCACAGCACCGCCCTGATTGGCGACAGCCTGCACAATCTTGAAACTAGCTCGCCCGCCACGGCCAAGGTGAAGGATGCGTTCATCAAGGGGGGTACGGTCACAATATCTGGAAATCGACCTCAGGCCGGATGCCGGCTATTCAGCCACGCGCGGATGTGGGCCTGCGCCCCAATTCCGGCTGGAACAATCCCGAGCCGGAAATCGTTCTGGCCGTGAACAGCCGGGACGATGTGCAGGATGTGACCCTCGGCAATGATATGAATCTGCGTGATACTGAAGGCCGCCCGGCCCTGTTGCTGGACAAGACGGAGGACAATAACGCCTCCTGCGCCATCGACACCCTTCATCCGCCGGTTTGAGACACCCACCTGTTAGTTTCATATAAGCCTTGATTCACAGTCTCCGCAGAGGAGGGTGTGATGGGTGATTTGTTTTTTCTGAGCGCCCCCCAAAGGCGCGGACCTCCCCGCTCTTTCCGTGGTCCCATGGGTTTCCCCGGGTTGACGATCATCGGGTCGTCAGTGGCATCATCTCTGTCATCAAGCATGGCCTGCGGTGGAAGAATGCGCCCATACTTTCCTCTCAGCCACCACGCAGCTATTCTCGGGTCCCACCACCGGGCAGAACCATTCATCATGCGGAATGCACGGGCCATGAACCTTCGTAACGAACCTTCATGATGGGTTGTCGATTGGGGACATATAATCTGGCCAAGGCTGAAACACTCTGTCCTTTTGCCAACTACTCGCGTACCTGCTTAACTTATGTGGGCATGGTGCCGCCGCAGCGTTGACCCATAATTTAATTTGCCCAGGAGAAATACAGGTATGTGCACGTCACTTCTCTACAAGGATGCCGCTGGCAAGGCTTATTTCGGACGGACCATGGAGCTGACCGTAACTTTGCCATACCAGCTTGCCCTGCTCCCGAAGGGAGCGCAGTGCTCATCCCGCATGGAGGGTCACCCGGAGTTTGTCTACCAGCGTCTTCACAACGTCATCGCCATCACCATGCCGGACCGGTTACCAACGGCGACGGACCAGATAAAGCCGGACGAGTTGAAGGTTGTTGAGGGCCTGAACGATGCGGGACTGACCTTCAGCCTGCTGGCTTACCCTGCAGCCGCTGGGGCCCAGACATCGGAGATGACCCGCGCCGTTGTTGCCGCATCCGATCTGGGAGCCTGGATTCTTGGCAGTTTCGCCACGGTTGCCGAGGTCCGGGCCGCCCTCGAGAAACAGCCGGTGCTTCTGGATCCAATGAAGGTTCTGGGTGGAACCGTGTCGCCATTTCACTACGTTGCGCATGATCCGTCAGGCGCGGGGCTGGTGATCGAGTTCCACAAGGGCGTCATGCACCTGTTCGACAATCCGGTTGGAGTGATGACCAATGGTCCGGGGTTCGACTGGCATCTGACCAATCTCGGCAACTACACCTTCCTCAGCAATGTTGATCGTTCAAGCGCGACATTCGGCTCCCTGCAGGTCAGCCAGCCGGATTCGGGCATCGCCACTGCGGGTCTGCCCTCCTCAAATACCTCGGTCGGGCGTTTTATCCGTGCCGTCTATTACGTGCAATTTACCGAAAAGTCCGCCAGCCCGGACGAGGCGGTACGCACATTGTCGCATGTCATGAACAATTTCGATCGTCCGCGCGGCGTGACCATCGACCTTCCCGGCGTGGATACCTGCGGCATTGAGGTCGAGGGCCTTGGGGACAATGATGCTCCTTACCAGACGGAGTTCACCTGCTGGACCATCATGAGCGACCTTGACCGCAAACAATTTTATGTTCGCGATTATAGTGGCCTCAACTATATCAGCATTGATCTTGCATCGCTGTCTGGTCTGGATGCGCCCCGTGTCATCCCGCTTGACCGTCTCACCAGCAAAGCTGGTGATGTAACGGACGCCCTGCGGGCTGCGTGATCGCGATATCTGGAAGATGATGTGGGGGTGTGTCCATATGTACACACCCCTGCTTTAGAACCTCTCGGCTCTTCCGAAGTTCATTGGGCTTCGCATCTTGCCCTTCCGCCAGAGCTCAGCGCTTCTTTATAAGATCGACAAGAAGACTGCTGGGTATCAATTGTAACGGGTGCCATAGTCATGGCATCCGACACAGATCTATACACCGTCACCGCGCCGGGAGCTTGATGCTGGGATGACCGATAGTTTCCTCATAGAAATGTTGAACCTCGCTGGCATTGTGGTCTTCGCATTCAGCGGCGCGATAGTCGGCGTGCGGCGAAATATGGACCTGTTTGGCGTGCTGGTTCTCGCCTTCGTGACGGCGGTCGCGGGCGGGATACTACGGGACCTGCTCATTGGCGCAATTCCACCGGCATCGATAAGCGACTGGCATTCGGCAGCGCTGGCAATTGGTGCAGGACTGTTCGCATTCCTCTTTCCGGGGTTTGTTGAACGCCTGCGTTCACCGGTACAATTGTTCGATGCTGCGGGCCTCGGCATATTTGCCGTCACCGGTACGCAGAAGGCACTTGAGTTCGGTATCTCTCCCCTTATGGCCCCGGTACTCGGCATGCTCACGGGTATCGGCGGTGGCGTGGTCCGCGATGTGCTTACGGCACAGGTGCCCGGCGTATTGCGTAAGGAGATCTACGCGCTTGCCGCGCTTTCAGGCGCGGTACTTGTCGTAATCGGCCATCAATTCAACGTGCCGGTAGCGATGACATTGCTGCCAGGTGCCGCGCTGTGTTTCTTCCTCCGCGTGATGGCTATCTATCGCGGCTGGAACCTGCCGCGCGCGCCGGGTGCGCGCAGCATGACGGATGATTGACGTGTTGCCTGTAATGCAGCCAAGGATAGCCATACCAGAACGATTTTAGAGCCTCTAAAATATTGTCACGGTCTTGGCTGTCCTCGCCATGAATAGACAGCGCGTCAATGGAATGCATTTTCGGAAACGCTCTCGAAAAGCTTGGCGTTGTCGCTATAGTCAACATGCACACCGATGATCACGGGACCTTGCGTATCGAAAGCATTTTTCAATACCGGAAGTATGTCTTCGGGGGTATTGATCATCATGCCCTTCGCTCCGAAGGCTTCGGCATATTTGACGTAATCGATTGGTCCGAACTCGATGCCCGAGTTGCGGCCGCCATATTTCAGCTCCTCCTGCACCTTCACCATGTTGTAGGTGCCATCGATCCAGACCATGTGCACGAGGTTGGTGCCGAGGCGAACAGCAGTTTCAAGTTCCATCGCCGAGAACAGGAAACCGCCATCGCCGGAGATAGAAAGCACCTTTTCGCTCGGGCGCACCAGCGAGGCAGAAATGCCCCATGGCAGAGCGACGCCAAGCGTCTGCTGGCCATTGGTGATCAGCACCTGCCGCGGCCTGAAGCTGTACAGATGACGGGCGATCCAAAGATGGAATGACCCCATGTCGAGGCAAACCGTGACATCGTCGCTGAGAAACTCCTGCAACGCATGCACGAGGCGTAGGGGGTGGATCGGCGTGCCATTCTTCGCAGCCGCCGCATCATTCAGCAGTTTGCGTTCGTTCTGGATCGTCTCCAGCATCGAAGCGGACAATGCGGAACGGCCCTTGCGATTCAATTGCGGGGTGAGTGCATTCAGCGTCTGTGCAATATCTCCCACCAGCTCGATATAAGGCTGGTAGTTCGCGTCGATCGTGCAGGGGACGACATCGATATGAATGATCTTGCGGCTCTTGCCGAGGTTCCATTCCGGCGGCCAGTACTCGACCGGATCATAGCCCACGGTAATCACCAGATCAGCGGAATCAAGCAGCCGGTCACCGGGCTGGTTGTTCAGCTGACCGACCCGCCCGCCGAAATTATCAAACAGGAGCGCGCCAACGGCCCCGGCAGACTGGAAGGTGCCGACGACGGGCAGATTGCCCTTTGTAAGGAAAGGCTGCAATGCGGCGGCCGCCGCCGGACGGCTGGCCAGCATACCAAGCAGCACGACCGGATTGGCCGCCTTGCTGATCAGCGCCGCTGCCTCCTTGATGCCGACAGGATCCGCCGGACCCTGTCCGGCAAACTTCGGCAAATCAACCGGGGACTGGGGTGCCTTGGCCGCCATCACGTCGAGCGGCAGATTGACATAGGCTGCCCCCGAGCGACCACCTTCCGCAGCGCGGAAGGCATTGCCCATGACTTCCGCGATCTGCTCCGTGGAACCCACACTCACCGCAAACTTGGTCACCGGCTTGACGATGGAAACCGCATCCATGGTCTGGTGTAGATGCTTGTCAGCTTCGGCCACGGCCACCGCACCGCCAAGCGCGAGAACAGGGTCACCTTCAGAGTTGGCCGTGGCCAGCCCGGTGACAAGATTGGAGACGCCGGGGCCGGAAGTCGCGATGCAGACACCGGCCTTTCCGGTCATGCGGCCGATACCACCGGCAATGAATGCCGCATTCTGCTCGTGCCGGCAGACGACGGTCTTGACTTTTGACAGGCTCAGCGCGTTGAAAACCGCATCGATCTTGGCGCCGGGAATACCGAAGACATGGCTTACGCCATGCTGTTCGAGCGAACGGACCACGAGATCGGCACCGATCTGCGAAGGGCGGTTTTGTTCGGACATTTTGAGGCTCCAGCTTAAGCGTTTTCGTGCGAAGTGGATTCCGGCTCACATGAAGAAAATGCGTGAAATCAGGGATCAGGAGCCTTTCCGACAAACCAGAACTCGCCGGAAAGACTCAAAAGCGGCTCAATGGGATCGTTCAGCGGAATTGAGCTCAGCCGCGATGTCCTTGCTGAGATCCGCCTTCAGGAATTTTTCGCTTTCCGGAAGGATGAGGCGGAAATCATTCAGGGTTTCGACCTGCAGATCGAGAAAATCTGCCTCCACATCGAGAACATGGCCGCCCTGCGTGTGGTCATCGGAAATGAAGTGAAAATGGTAGCCCTCAACGCTGAACTGGGATGAGAAGGCCGGAGACCAGATCCCGACCAGCGTGCCGGTCACATCGTTGAAGACGAATTCGCTTTGAGCCTTGGCAGCATCGACCAGGCTGGTGCCCGGCTCTGGAGGGGTCACCGCGCGCGCCTTGATCCGCTTGTAACGGCCGTGAAGGCGCAGGGCGTGGAAAATGTTGTTGGAGCCCCGGAAGCAGTCGCACTTTGCTCCAAGATCATCGAAACTCGCCACGGCCTCGACATTCCCAGTCTTATCGGGAGTGAACTCCGTCACGACGGCGAAAGGCGCGCCAACCTCGGCTCCGGCTTCCGTCACCTTGCCTGAGCCGTGGGCCTGATAGACCCGCCCATCAAGGACAACCATCTCGCCATCCAGACCGGCAAAGGTCCCGAGCCCGAAATTACCATGCTCCAGCAGGGCGCCGACCGTCACTTCCTTATCATACACCCCGGCAACGAGCGCTCCCGAGGTCGAAACCTGGAACACTGTATGGAGTTTGACATCCATATTCTGGGACAAGATTTTGACGATCAGGGACTGCGTGCTTTCGTTGCTCCGCGCGGCCTCGTCATCGAGTGCCTTCTTCAGAGCCAAGGGAAGCTCAATTTCGATGAGAGGCAAATCTGTACTCCCGAATGATCTATGGTTCGACGCATTCTGTGGGCTAAGCGCATTCTCAATCAATAGATGTAGATATTTTTCGTACCATAACACCACAATTTGTACATGTCACCTGAGCGCTCTCCTTTGGTTTAGTTGTTTAGTCCCGGCATTTGATGTTTCGGTTCCTCATCTCGACCTGACTGCTGGTCCATAGATGTCTGATTTTGGTGAGCCTGTGCTCGACCCCGTTTTCAGCGCATGACGAACATGTGCGTCATGCAGGTCGCCGTGGGGCCATTGGCATGGCGGGGTGGAAGTCGCCAATTCGGATAGGTCTTGAATTTTTGTTTCGACGGCTTGTCGCCCGTTACCTCCGGCAACCGGCTGCCCCCGTGATGCTGCAGGCAGGAGCGCACCAAATGTGGGACGTGGCCTGCAAGGCATAGAGGCCGTCATCAAGCGGCAGCAGCGTGCGCCTGCGGAGGCGACAATGATCGTCTCATCTTCGCCTATAGGCACACTTGAACGCAGATCTTTCGGTCCGGTCGGCAAATCCTGTGTCGCGGTCCGCTTCTTTCACTTGGCAAGCGTCCTCAAGCTCTCTTGCTCATGTTGTATCGCTCGACGGGCTGCCCCTGTCGTTCGGGCGCTCCCATGTAGAACCTGGCCCATAGCGCACCCCTCCATAAGGCGAGAATAATGCACCATCAAATGCCGGGACTAATCACAAAGGCGAACACCTAACGGATGCTGCTATCCTGCTGTGCGCTATACCATGGCCAGAAGAAGCGTATAATGCGTTCAAACAGCAGGTCCGCCGCATAGCCCATGGCTCCCAGTAGCACGAGGCCAACAAACATCTGGTCTACCCGGAATACGGTCTGTGACATCTGGATCAGATAGCCCACACCAAAGGCAGCGCCTGCCAGCTCTGCCGCCACCAGCACCACCAGCGCAATGGACAGGCCCACTCGCAGGCCGGCCAGAATGAGAGGCAGGGCTGCTGGCAGAACCACAAAAACCAGCAGTCTCCAGCCAGAGGCCCCAAGGCTCATGCCGGCGCGCAACAGCAGCGGGGCGGTATCGCGCACACCAATATAGGTGTTGACCCAAACGGGGAAGAAAACGCCCCATGCAATGAGAAACACCTTCGATGTCTCGCCAATGCCGAACCAGAAAATGGCGATGGGCACAAAGGCGAGCGAGGGAATGGCGCGAAACATCTGCATCAGCGGATTCAGCGTTGCATTCAGTCCATTGCTGCGGGCCATGATGATGCCAAGAAGAATGCCCAGCCCCGCTCCGCAGGCAAACCCCAGCGCGGCCCGCCACAGGCTGGCCAGCATATGGCGCCACAGCTCCCCGCTCACCATAAGTTCGTGGCCGGCCTGAAGCACGGTGGTGGGGGCCGGCAGCATCACCGGGTTCACAAGGCCACTTCGGCTCAGGGCTTCCCAACCGATGAAAAAGGCCACGGTGCCAAGTAGCCCCAGCAGGGCCGGATGCAGGCGATGGGTCATGGCTTACTCCACACCTTCCCCGCCAATCGCGCGCGCGAGACGGGCATAAAGGGCATTGAATTGCGCGGTGGTCCGGCTGCGCGGGCGGGGCAGGTCCACCCGCACATCCTCCACCACACGTCCGGGATGGGCCGACATCACCAGAATGCGGGTGCCGAGAAAAATGGCCTCGGCAATATTGTGGGTGACGAACACAACAGTGGTGCCAGCCTGCTGCTGAATATCCAGCAGCAGGGCCTGCAGGGTGCCGCGGGTCATGGCATCCAGCGCGGCAAAGGGCTCATCCGCCAGCAGCAGCGGCGGGCGGGCGGCCAGTGCACGGGCAATGGCCACGCGCTGCTTCATGCCGCCGGACAACTCAAACGGATAGCGCTCGCGCATGGTCTCAAGGCCCACAGCCCGCAGGCCTTCCAGCGCCCGCTCCCGCCGCTCGCGTTTGGGCACGCCCGCCATGCGCAGGCTGAACTCCACATTGCCCAGCGCTGTCAGCCAGGTGAACAGGGAGTAATCCTGAAACACCACACCGCGTCGGGGGCTCGGGGCCAGAACCTGCTCACCATCTACCCGCACCTGCCCATGGCTGGGACGCAGGAAGCCGGCCAGCATGTTCAGCAGTGTAGTCTTGCCGCAGCCGCTGGGGCCCAGCAGGCAGAGAAACTCTCCGCGCGGAATGGAGAAGGAAAGTTCCTGCAGCGCCACATGCATCCCGCCGCGGGTGGAGTTGTAGATATGGCCCACCCGGTCAATCTCGATAAAACCCTCTCCCGCAGATGCAGGCGGCACCTGCGGGAGAGGGGCGTGCCAGATATCGGCCTCCATATGCCTCACTTCCCGATGGCCTTCTCATAGATGTCGGTGACGACCACCTTGCTGAAGTCCGGGATCGTGGCATCAGGGCGGGTCAGCTTGTTCTCCACGGCCCATTTGGCCTGTTCTTCCAGCAGCTTCACAACAGCCGGCTTGTCCAGTGTCAGGTCAAATTTCGTGCGGTTCCAGAAGGCGGAGACAATCTTCGGGTCCAGCTTGATGCGCTCGGCCACCACATCAATGGAGGCCTGCGGGTTGGCCTTGATGTAGGCATCGGCGGCAATCAGCGCTTTCAGCGCCTTCACCAGCAGTTCCGGCTTTTCATCAATGGTGGATTGCAGCGTGATGATGCTGGAATAGGTTTCGTACAGTTTAGGAATATGGATGACATGCACCTTGTCTCCTCCCTGCGCCACCGCCTGTGACAGGTGCGGCTCTGTCCAGATGAAGGCATCGAGCGAGCCATTGATGAGGCTGGTGACGAAATCACCGGGGCTGAGATTGACGGCGGTGATGTCGGCAAGGGTCAGGCCATTCTCGGCCAGCAGGCGGGCGAGATAGTAATGAGCATTGGTGCCCTGCGCATAGCCAATACGCTTGCCCTTGATGTCGGCCGGGGTCTTGATCTCCTTGCTGGCGACCAGATCAAAAGGTTCATGGTGGTTCAACGTGCCAATGATGCGCACCGGCAGGCCGTTGATATTGGCAAACACCACCGGGGTTTCTGCCGCCGTGGCAATGGCGATGCTCCCGCCCACCAGGGCATCCAGCGCAAGGCGGCCGCTGGCGAAGGTCACCACCTTCGGCGTCAGCCCTTCGGCCTGCCAGGTCTTTTCCTTGTCGGCGACAAAGAACTGGCCCCAGCCCAGCGCGAAGCCCTCACCAATAGTGATGTCCTCGGCCTGTGCGGGCGTGAAGGTGCCGGCCATGCCCAGCATGGCGACAGAGGCCAGCAGGGTGCGCAACCATGGAGAGCGGGAGGAGGGGCGTGTGCGTGGCATGAAAGGTCTCTTTCTGTCTCGGGGCTTCAGGGTCAGAAAAAGGGGATAGGACTGGGCTGGCATCACGCCGGGTCTGGCGCGCGAGCAAAGGGCAGGGCGGTTTCCAGTACCCGTGCGGCGCGCAGCACCAGGTCATCACGATATTTGGCGGCGATGAGTTGCAGCCCCACCGGCAGCCCTTCTGGCGTCAGCCCCACCGGTACCGACGCTGCCGGCTGCTGGGTGAGGTTGAACGGGTAGGTGAAGGGCGAGGGAATGGGCCGGGCCACAAGGCCGGCATCGTCATCCGCCAGTGGTGCGGTGCGCGCTGTGGTGGGGGTGATGAGCAGATCATGTCTCTGATGGAACAGGGCCAGCTTGCGCCCCAGCGCCTCGCGCGCCTCAAGCGCACCCAGATATTCCACCACGCTGAGAGAGGCCCCCTGTGCCGCCACTTCCGCAAGGCCGGGCTCCACCAGTGCGCGGCGGTGCTCCGGCAGGTTGGCCACGAGGCGCGCGGCGGCAGCAAACCACAGGGTGCGAAACACCGGGAAAGGATCTTCAATGCCGGGGTCCACCTCCTCGACAATCGCCCCCGCCTGTTCCAGCACGGAAACTGCGGCAGCCACGCGGGCAGCGACGTACGGGTCCACCTCGGCATAACCCAGCCGGGGACTGAAGGCGACACGCAGCCCCTGCACGCCCTTTTCCAGCACGCCGCGCCAGTCTGTTTCAGCGGGCGGCAAGGCGTGCCAGTCGCGCGCATCCGGGCGGGCAATCACATCCAGCAGGGTGGCGGCATCTCTGACCGTGCGGGTGAGCGGGGCCACATGAAACAGGGTGCCCGTATGGGCGGAGGGATAGCCCGGCACCCGGCCAAATGTGGGCTTGAAGCCGAACACGCCGGAAAAGGCTGCCGGCAGGCGCGTGGAGCCACCGCCATCCGTCGCCACCTGCAACGGGCCAAAGCCCAGAGCCGCCGCCACCGCAGAGCCACCACTGCTGCCGCCGGGCGTGTGCCTCAGGTTCCATGGGTTGCGGGTCACGCCGGTCAGCGGGCTGTCAGCCAGCCCTTTCCAGCCGAATTCTGAGGTTGTGGTCTTGCCCAGAAGCACCGCGCCCTGCTCCCGCAGGCGAGCCACGGCGGGGGCGTCCTCATCCCATGCCTGTTGCGGGTCAATAGCCCGGCTGCCGCGCAAGGTGGGCCAGCCTTGGGCCAGCAGCAAATCCTTGATGGCGGCGGGCACACCATCCACCGGGCCAAGCGGTCGTCCCTCCACCCAGCGCTGTTCCGAGGCGCGCGCATCCGCCAGTGCCCGTTCCGGGTCCAGCAGGGCAAACGCGTTCACATGCGGCTCCAGCCGGTTGATCCGTGCCAGAAGGGCGGTGACAACCTCAACCGGCGAGAGGCTGCGCGCCCGATACAGGGCGGCCAGCTCATCTGCCGTCAGTTCATGCAGGCTGGCAGGGTTATGGGGCAGGGCAGCGGCCATAATGCAATTCCACTCTGTGAAACAGAACAATTTCCATTGAAATATTGTTAACTGTGCTTCTGCCTGTGCGTCATGAAACTAATTGCCGGGGCGCATATTTCATTGCGGCGGTGGCGAGGTGGGGCGCTTCAGGCCCTGCGGTTCTGGACAGCCGCCTCAAAAGCCTGTGCCAGAGCAGCAATCATCCCATCCGCCCCGGCAAGGCCCACAAAGCTGAGCGCGGAGGGCAGGCCATCGGCACGGGGAATGCCGGGCACAGAGACCGCGCACAAATCCATGGGATTCACGAAATAGCTGTAGGTACCCATAATGGTGTTGCGCGCCATCGGCTCCGCCAGCATCTCGCTGATGGTGAAGAGCGTGGGCACGGTGGGCACAATGAGCGCGGCCACATCACCCAGCGCAATTTCAGCGTGGCGTTTCAGTTCCCGCATCCGGTACAGGGCGCGGAAAGCCTCTTCCGCCCCATAATCCTGCCCCGGCTCAATGGCGGCACGCACGGCGGGGTGGATGGCCCGCGGCTGCTGGCGGACAATATCGCCATAATCCACCAACCGTTCGGCGACCATGGCAGACTGGAAGACAAGGCGACCGGCTTCCTCAAACGGGGCGAAGTCCACCTCCTCCAGCCGGTGACCCAGATGGCGCAGCAGGGCGAGGTTCGCCGCATGGGCCTGCGCGGCCAGTTCATCACCAAAAAAATGCACCTGCCCGGCCTGTGGCACAGCCAGTGGTGCGCCGGGATAGGGGCGGGCATCGAGGTCGATGCTGTCCGCATCGCGCCGGCTCCAAGGGTCGTGGGGGTCATAACCGGCGATGAGGCGCAACACCTCCTGCGCATCCACCAGAGTGTGGGCAAAGACCGGCACGCAATCCAGCAAGCGACTGTTGAAAAGCAGGCCGCGTGTGCTCACCAGCCCGATGGTGGGCTTGAGTCCCACAATGCCATTGCAGGCGGCCGGCACCCGGCCCGAGCCACCGGTATCACTGCCCAGCGCGAAGGATACGACATGGCGTGCCACGGCCACCGCCGAGCCGGAACTGGAGCCGCCGGGAATATAGGCGCCATCAATCGCATTGCGGCACAGGGGTTCCGGCATGCGGGTGCCATTCAGCCCGGTGGCGAACTGGTCCATCGTGTTCTTGCCGATGAGGACCGCCCCGGCCGCCTGCACACGGGCAATCACCTGCGCACTCTCCTGCGGGTGCAGCGCAAGGGCGGGGCAGTTTGATGTGGTCACCATGCCGGCGACATGGAGATTGTCCTTCACCGAGAAGGTGAGCCCCAGCAAGGGCTGTGGTACGCCTGCGCGGGCCTTTGCCTGCGCCGCGCGCGCAGCTTCAATCACGGTTTCAGCTGGCACAAGGGCGGTGAACACCCCTTCCGTGGCCTCCGCCCGCCGGTGGCTTTCCACCGCGAGTGCCACGGGGTCCGCTCCCCGCTCCAGCGCCGTTCGCATAGTGGCGAAACCGGATGACAGGGTGGACCATGTTGTCTCAGCCGATGTCATCACTGTCCCTTTCGGCCCACATCCGGCGTCAACGGCATCTCGCGTGACAGGCTGCCGGCGAAGCGGACATGGCTGTGGGTGAAGCCCATGTCGTCAGGCCGGGGCCGCATCCAGCCATCGGCTGGAACAGGTTCGCAGGCCAGATGTAGCCATGTCTCTTCGGTAATGCGGGAGAGGACGGCAGCCTCAACGGAGCGAGGCTGTGTCATGCCGGTTGCATCTGTGCGCATGATGGTTCTGATGTTGGGAGCAGGATGGACGCTCACCCCGGAAGCCCATTGCCGATGGGGCTGAGGCGGGGCAGGGGCTCACGCGGGACGGCGGGGCGCAGCAGTTCCAGACAATGGCGCTTGAGGCGGCCAAACTCCGGCTCGGAGACAATTCCGCTCTGGCGTGGGCGGGGGAAGGGGACCGTAATGTCCTCGATAATTCGTCCCGGGCGCGGGCTCATCACCAGCACGCGGTCTGCAAGGAAAAGCGCTTCATCAATATCGTGCGTCACGAAGATGATGGTGGTGCGCACCCGGCTCCAGATCTCCAACAACAGTTCCTGCATCATCATGCGTGTCAGCGCATCCAGCGCGCCGAAGGGCTCATCCATCAGCAGCAGGCGGGGATTGTTCACCAGCACGCGGGCGATCTCCACCCGCTGCTGCATGCCGCCCGAAAGCTGGCGCGGATAGCGGCTGGAAAAGTCTTCCAGACCAACAGATTCCAGAATATCGCGGGCCTGTTTGTGTCGTGCATCTTTGGGAAGGCCCCGCATTTTGGGGCCAAAAGCGACATTCTCCAGCACGCTTTTCCATGGAAACAGGGTGTGATGCTGGAACACGATCCCCCGTTCCGGATGTGGTCCGGAAACAGGTGCGCCATCCACCAGTAGCGCACCTTCCGAAACCGGGATATGCCCTGCCAGCGCCCCAAGCAGGGTGGATTTTCCGCAGCCTGATGGTCCTAGAATGCAGACAAACTGCCCGCCCGGCACGCTAAAGCTGATATCGCGAACGGCCTCAAAGGCCTGCCCCCCTTCACCAAGACGGATGAAGAGGTGAGAGGCATCAATCCGCCCCGGTGTGGGGGGGATGGGTGCGGGGGCATTCATCGGCTAGCCTCCCCATTGCTGTGCCATGGCATGAGGCGCACTCCGGCAAAGCGGAGCAGCGCACTGCTGCCCATGCCCAGCAGGCCGATCAGGATCATGCCCACCACAATGTCCGGGTAGTTCTGGAGCGTATAGGATTCCCAAGTATAGTAGCCGATGCCATATTGGCCGGAGATCATCTCTGCCGTCACAAGGCAGAACCATGATGTGCCCATGCCGATGGCAAGGCCGGTGACGATGCCGGGCGCGGCGGCAGGCAACACCACTTCCAGCAGAATGGCGCGCGGACCGGCCCCAAGGCTGCGGGCAGAGGCGACAAGGCGCGGGTCCACACTCTCCACCCCGTGAATGGTGCCGAGAAGAATGGGAAACAGTGCGCCGGTGAAGGTGATGAAGATCATCGACAGTTCCGATGACGCAAACATCAGGATGGCCAGCGGAATCCACGCCACGGCAGGAATAGGCCGCAGCAGTTCCAGCGGCGGCATCAGCACATTTCCGGCAAGGCGCGAGCGCCCCACCAGCAGGCCCAGTGCAATGCCTGCCATCGCTGCCAGCCCATAGCCGCACAGCACACGCCACAGGCTGCTGGAGACATGGTTGAACAGCTTGGGAGAGTTGTACAGATGCAGGGCAGCTTCCGCCACCTCAGTGGGTGGCGGCACATTACGGAAGGTAATGAAACCCAGATCCAGCGGCAGCCATGAAAAGAACTGCCACAGAAGGATGCACAGGGCGAGAGAAGCCGCGCGCAGCAGCCAGCGTCCGCTTTTACGGAAACTGCGCCCCGCGCCCGCCTGCCGGGCGGGTATGGGCTGGGCAGGAGTGGCGGAGGAAAGATGAGCCATGCGCGCGGCCACCATCACTTGCTGGCGAGCTGGACAGACTTCACACCCGGGAAGTCCAGCACTTTGCCACCATTGTCCTTCGCCCAGCCTTCCGCATCCTGTTTGAGCAGGAAGGCGCTGACGGCGCCCTTGTCATCCACCACGAACCACGCCTGCGGTGCCAGCAGCTTGATGCCGCTCTGCCTGTCCTGTGCATAGACGGCGCGCACCACCTTTTCCTCGGTCTCCAGCGTTTTCAGGGCCTTGAAGGCGTTTTCAGCGGAGGCGTAGTGGCGCACCTTCGGTTCATCCTGCACCCAGATCTGCGCCACGCGCTTCGGGTCGGTGATGTCTTCGCCGGTCAGGGCATCCTTGGCATTGAGGGGGCTTTGCGCATAGTTTTTGAGCGCGGTCTCATAATCCTGCCCATCCTGTTTAGCGGCAGCGCGGGCGTAGCTGTCATTGACGAAGCTGTCGAGGTTCACATCCTGATCGGCACGCTTGAGCAATTTCAGCGTTTCCAGAGAGGTGGCAACCGCCTGTTTGTATTCCGGCTTCCAGTCCGTACCGCGGGTTTGCAGTCCCAGCGGGCCATGGAACAGGTAGACCACTTCGGGTTCCACGCCGGAATGCTTGGCGATCAGCTCGGAATATTTCTCCGGCTCCTCGCTCACGAGACGATCCGCCTCGTTCACGGCCTGAAGATAGGCGGCGACAACTTCCGGATATTTTTCCGCATAGGCCCCATCAGCCAGCACGCCATGGAAGGTTGCGCCCTTGGCCTGCGAGCCATCATAAATCTTGCGGGCAAAACCGCGCCACGGGAACAGTTCGGCGAAGGGCACGAAATCGGCGTGCGCATCAATCTGGTTGGAGCGTAGGGCGGAGCCTGCCACTTCGGGGGCCTGCGTGATAATGCGCACATCCTTTTCCGGGTCCCAGCCCTGCGCTTCCACGGCACGCAGCAGCAGGCCATGGGCCGTGGAGGCAAAGGGCACGGAAATGGTCTTGCCCTTCAGCTCGTCCAGTGACTGCACCTGCGAGACAGCCGGCACCACGATGCCGTTGCCGGAGCCGTTCACATTGCCCGCCAGCACCGCAATGAAGATACTTTCCTTGCCGGCCTTCTGGTGCGCCACACGGTTCAGCGCGCCGGGAAAGTCTGCCATAATGCCAAAATCAAGCTTGCCCGCCACCTGTTCATTGGTAATGGGCGCACCCGTGGTGAAGTTCTTCCACACCACGTCATAGGTCGCATCCTTGTATTTGCCATCCTTGGGCAGATACTTGTCCAGCAGGCCGAGTTCGCGCACCAGCAGGCCGCCGGTAGCGGTATTGATGGTGGGGTCCTGTGTGCCGATGGCAACGCGAATGGTTTCGGCTTGCGCCGCCGAAATCAGGCTGGTGGCCGCCAGAAGCGCGGCAGCAAGTGTCGTGCGAATCCGCATGTCAGTCCTCATGAATCTGTGAGGCGGGTCGGCACTCCGCGATGCCACATATTTAATGTGGATTAGGATATCCCCGCTTGCTTAATGTGGTTACATGACATCGCCACACCATGAAGCAATAAATTGCAATGAATGCAGCATGTTGCCGCTTTGCATCATTTAGCCGTACAGCGCATGGACAGGCGAATTTTACTTGTTCTTATTAAATCAATAAAATAACTTGATTTAATAACCCGCACTGCAAGGCGTGCAGCCCCACACGTGCGGTGTGGTTCAGACTCTTCCGGCATCCTGCTTCAGTGTTATGCCGGTTTCAGGAGACGCAGATGCTGTTGGAACATGATGTGAAGAGCAGCGGCACCTCTCCTCGCCGCACCCGCCGCCCGGAGAGTGAAGCCCCCCTGCCTGCAGCGATTTTACCAGGCGAGCACGCTCTGTTTCTGAGCGAAGGCGTGGATGGGTTGAATGAAGGCGCGCATTTTCTGCATAACCTCACAGCGGAAGAACGCGCCCGCATCCGCCAGCTCGGGCGGCAGATCCAGTTGCAGGCTGGTGATCCCATTTTCACGCAGGGCGAGGCGCATTCCGGTATTTTCATCATTGAGGAGGGCCGTGTGCGTGTTTTCTACACCGCGCCTTCCGGGCGTGAGATCACCCTGGCCTACTGGACACCGGGGCACTTTTGCGGCGGGCCGGAAATTACCGGACGCGGCACGCATATCTGGTCTGGCGAGGCACTGGATTCCTGCCGGATGACCCTCATTCCCAGCGCGGCCCTTCATACGCTGATTACGCAGGTGCCCAATTTCGCGCTGTGCCTGATCGAGGGGCTGGTGGCCAAGGGCAAAAGCTATTCCGCCATGGCGCAGATGCTGGGCACACGCTCTGTCATCGAGCGGCTGGCGCAGCTTCTGCTGAATCTGGGTGAGCTGTATGGCGAGGCGGAGGGGCGCGCCATCGTCATCAACCGGCGCATCACCCATGACCAGATCGCCGCCATGGTCGGCTCCACCCGCCAGTGGGTGACCATGATGCTGAAGCGCTTTCACAATGACGGCGTTGTCTCTGTCACCCCGCGTCATGTGCGGATAGACCGGCCGGACCTGCTGCTGGATCTGGTTTCAAAGGAAATCTGATCCAGCAGACATACGCGCAAAAAACAGCCGGCCCAGTGGAACCGGCTGTTTCCATCCAGTGCCCCGTTCTCTCAGGCGGCAATGCGGCCCAGTGCCCAGCGCACGGTCTTGCGCACTTCCGGGTCCACATCATTGCTGCATTCGGCCAGCGCATCCTGCGCCACAGGTTCGGCAATCTCGCCCAGCGCGGCAGCGGCCTCCTTGCGCACCAGAGCCACATCATGGCCCAGCAGCGGAATGATGGTGGCGACCGCCCCTTTCGCCCGCAGAGCGCCAAGGCTTGGCAACGCCTTCTGCCGCACCTGCCAGAACGGATCTTCCAGCGCGGCCGTGAGAGCCGGAATGGCTGAGGCCAGACCAATGCGCCCCAGCGTTTCCGCCGCTGTGGCCCGCACCTGCCAGTCGGCATCCTGCAAGGCCTCGCCAATGGCCAGCGCCGCGCCATCCTGTCTTGTGAAGGCCAGTGCCTGAATGGCAGTCGCGCGCACCTGCACATCCTCATCCCGCGAGGCGGCAATGAGTGAGGGCAGGGCATCCTCGCGTTTGAGATAGGCGATCACACCAATCGCCTCCACCCGCACCGCGGCGCTCTGGTCCTGCAAGGCGAGCAGGGCAGGGCCCAGCGCCTCGGGCAGGCGCAGGCCACGCAGGCCATGCAGAATGGCCGCACGCACAAAGGGGCGCGGATCGCCAGCCAGCGCCAGCAGAGGCGGGCCAGCAGTCGGGGCCTTTTGCTCGGCAAGGCTGGCGGCGGCGGCTTGCGCCACATCGCTCACCTCATCCTGCACCAGATGCACCAGCGCACGTGTCACCGCACCCGCCTGTGCCTCTTCCACAAACTCACCCAGCGCCAGCGCAACCTGAAGGCGCACACCGGCATCCGGATCATCCACCACAGAAAGCACCGGTGCCACCGCATCGGCATTGACGGTCTCCGCCAGCTCCAGCACGGCAAGGCGGCGCACGGCAGCGTCTGCATCATTCAGGCGGGCGGCAATGGCGTCCACATCGCCAAATTCCTCGAAAGGCTCGAACAGCACAGCCAGCCTCACCGCAAGAGATAGGGAATGTTGACGGTCACCGCGCCTGTGGGGCAATCGGCCTCGCAGGGCATGCAGTACCAGCACTCGTCATATTTCATGAAAGCCTTGCCGGTGAGATCGCTGATGCGCAGCACATCCAGCGGGCACACCTCGACACACACGGTGCAACCCTTGTCGGCGATGCATTTGGCCTCATCGATCACGACAGGCACGGTGGAGGGGTTTGATGCGAGGGGCATGGTGATATCCTCAGGCCTGCTTGCGCACGCGCAACTGGTCATAAGCGCCGCGCTCGTCATCCTCGACAGGCACAATATAGGGTTCAATGGCGCGTTTCTCGGACACCATCCGCCCGTCACGCTTGGACAAAAGCGTGTGGCAGAACCAGTTTTCGTCATCCTTTTCAGGATATTCGACACGGTTGTGATACAGGCCCCAGCGGCTCTCGGTGCGGAACAGCGAGGCATGGGCTGCCATATCCGCACAATCGAGAATGGAGGCCGTCTCCAGCGCCCGCATCAGCTCATGGGCATCGCGCGCCACCATGGCGGTGTTCATGTCCTCGCGGATTTCGGCAAAGCGCTCCTGCCCGATCCTCATGCGCGCCGAAACCTTCGGCGGCTGGAGATAGTCGTTCACGAAGCGGCGGGTCTTGTACTCGATCTGGTTGGGAGGAATGCCATCGGTGCGCCGGGTTGGAGCCAGCACTCGCTCGCGCTCTTCCTCCACCTGTCCGGCATCAAATTCAGCCAGATCAGTTTCCGCGACATAACCGGCCGCGTGCTCACCCGCCACAGCGCCATTGGTGAAGGCACCCAGCATGTAATTGTGCGGCACGCTTGCCATATCGCCGGCAGCGTAGAGACCATCCACCGTGGTGCGCGCATCGGCATCCACAAACACGCCCGAGGCGCTGTGGCCGGAGCAGAAGCCGATTTCCGAGATGTGCATCTCGATCATCTTGGTGCGGTAATCGGTGCCGCGCGTTTCATGGAAGCGCCCGCGCGTGGGCCGTTCCACCTTGTGCAATATTTCCTCGATCTCGCCCACCGTATCGGGGTGCAGATGGCTGAGCTTGAGGAAAACCGGCCCCTTGCCAGATTGCAGCTCGTTGTAAAACTCCTGCATCATCTGGCCAGACCAGTAATCGCTTTCAATAAAACGGTTACCCTCGGAATTGGCGGTGTATGCACCAAATGGACCGGCAACATAGGCGCAGGCCGGGCCGTTATAATCCTTGATGAGCGGGTTGATCTGATAGCACTCAAGGTTCGCCAGTGCTGCGCCTGCATGATAGGCCAGCGCATAACCATCGCCGGAATTCGCGGCGTTTTCATAGGTGCCCCACAGATAGCCGGAATGGGGCAGGCCCAGCCGCCCGG
Source organism: Xanthobacter sp. (assembly GCA_034676585.1). Classification (GTDB taxonomy): domain Bacteria; phylum Pseudomonadota; class Alphaproteobacteria; order Rhizobiales; family Xanthobacteraceae; genus Xanthobacter. Next base: position 236,534 of record JAUCBY010000003.1, read on the forward strand.
CCGCACCCAGGCATAAAATCACCGCCTTGGCGCGGATAACCAGCACCTCGGCGTTGCGCGTGTTCACTGCAATCGCGCCCGCAGCCTGTCCATCGCGTCCTTTCAGGATACGCGTGGCCATATAGCGGTTGGAAATCAGCACCTGCTGGCGACGAAGCTGGCGATAAAGCGCCTTTTTCACGGTCTCGCCATTCGGCATGGGCAGCACATAGGTGCCCATATGGTGCACCTTCTTCACATCATAATCGCCATTGCCGTTTTTCTGGAAACGGATGCCGAAACTGTCCAGCTCCTGAATGATGTCATAGCAGCGCTGGGCATATTTGAAGACGGGGGCCTGATCGACAATCCCGTCATTGGCGATGGTGATTTCCTTGGTGTACTGCTCCGGCGTCGCATAGCCGGGGATGACGGCATTGTTCAGCCCGTCCATGCCCATGGAAATTGCGCCGGAGCGCTTCACATTCGCCTTTTCCAGCAGAATGACGCGGGCCTGCGGGTTGTTCTGGCGCACTTTCAGCGCCGCCATGGGGCCGGCCGTGCCGCCGCCAATCACCAGCACATCGCAATCCACCTGCGAGACGCCATCACGGATTTCATCCATCCTCATATCCTCACGCTGCCGTTTCGGCGCGGCCGTCCGCAATGGCGCGCAGATGTGCCCACGGGTAGATGCCCCGGTCATGTCCATCAGAAAAATGCAGACGCACCGCATAGCCGCCAATGGGCTCGATGCCGGTCACGCACAGCCCGTCATCCTGCCCTGCATGTTCAGGCGCGTCCGGCTGGTCCAGCCGTGCGCGGATCGCGGTGGCAGAACGGCTGTGACGACGCAACTCAGGAGCGGAGAGGCGAGATACATCGCCATTGTCCCAGGTGATGATGAGAAGGCGGCGAGCATCGGCCAGTTTGA
>JAUCBY010000004.1:0-127635 GCA_034676585.1 Xanthobacter sp.
CGCTTTTGCCCGAAACATCATTGCCGCACAGCGTCACCGTGCCGGAGGTGGGTGGCAGCACGCCGGTGAGCAGGTTGAAGGCGGTGGTCTTGCCCGCGCCATTCGGCCCGATCAAGGCATGCAGGGTGCGGTCCTTCACACCGAGCGAGACACCATCCACGGCAAGGAAGCCGCCGAACTTCTTGCTGATGCCATCGGCCACCAGCACATTGTCGATGCCATCCTTGCGTGCCTGAAGGGAGGCGGGCAGCGGCTGCTTCTGGGTGGAACGCCCGGCCATGGCCGCAGCCAGAGAGGGGCCGGGGAAGAAGCGCTGCTTCAACTGCGCGCCGATACCAATGAGGCCTTCCTTTGCGAACAGGACGAATGCCACAAAGACAATGCCGAACCAGATCAACCAGTTCTCGGTGTACATCGAGAGGTATTCGCGGAAGATGATGAAGAACAGCGCGCCGAGCGCCGGCCCCATGAAACCGCGCATGCCGCCAATGACCACCATCGCCAGCAACTCACCCGAAAACAGCACGGACATCGGCTCTGCCGAGGTGAGGCGGTTCTTGTACAGCAGCAGCGCGCCTGCAAGCGAGGTGACCGTGGCCGAAACCATGAATGCCGCCAGCTTGTAGCGCCCCACACGGTAGCCCAGCGCAATGGCACGGCCTTCATTCTCGCGGATGGACACCAGAACCGTGCCGACCGGAGAGTGCAGGAAACGCCACACCAGGACAGTGAGAGCGAACACAATAACTGCAACAACGATATAGTAGTTCCAGTTGTTATTCAGGTCAAAGCTGCCCCACACCGGGCGCTCAATGCCGCCAAGACCATTTTCGCCACCCGTCACTTCTGTCCAGCGATAGGCCAGCTGGAAGCACATGGCGCTGAGGGCCAGCGTCATCAGGGAGAAGTACACGCCGCGCCGACGCAGCATGAAGAATCCGAAGATGGCGGAAACAGCCGCCACCACCACAATGGCCACCACCAGCGGCAGCACGAAGTGATGTCCCGGCAGGGCCAGTGCGGTAAGCCCGGCCACATAGGCACCCAGACCAAACCAGGCGCCATGGCCGAAGGACACAAGGCCCGTATATCCGGCCAGAATATTCAGCCCAAGTGCGGCAAGGGCAAAGATGACAACTTCTGTCGCCGAGTTTGCGCCCAGCCCGAGAAGCTCCAGAAGGAAGGGCAGAACAAGCAGGCCAAGTGCGGCCACAACAAGCGGAAGATTCTTTTTCATGATGAGTCTCCGCCTCATTCAAAGCGCGTGATGCGCTCGCCCATCAGTCCGCGCGGGCGTACCAGCAGGACGATGAACATGAGCAGATAGATGGCGAGCATGGAGAACTGCGACAGGCCGATACCGATCATCGTGCCCTTCACGAGCCCCACCAGAAGCGCGGCAATCACCACCCCCCAGAACGAGCCCAGACCGCCGATGACCACGACAACAAACGCAGCGACAATCACTTCCGCACCCATCATGGGGTGAACGGGGTGAATGGGCGCCAGCAGCATGCCGGCAAGACCCGCAAGGCCAATGGCAATGGCCGCAACCGCAGACAGGTAGGGGCGCAGGGAGATGCCGAGCGTACCCAGAATATCCGGGTTCTGAATGCCTGCGCGCACAATGCGCCCGAAGGCAGTGCGGTTAAGCAGCAGCCACAGGGCTGCAACAGCGGCAATGGCCACGCCGATCAGGAACAGGCGGTAGCGCGAATAGATAAAGTCTCCAATGAAGACCTGACCGCGCAATGCTTCCGGCATGGAATAGGCTTGTGGAGATGCGCCGAAGATCCAGCGCAGGGCCTGCTCGATAACCATGGCCAGACCAAAGGTCAGAAGCAATGAATACAGCGGGTCCGCCCTGTAGAAGCGGGTGAACAGGAACCGCTCCACCACGACAGCCATTGCTGCAACGATCAGCGGCGCAACAATCAACGCGCCGAAGAAGCCGAGATGCGGTGTGAGCACAAGCGCCAGATACGCGCCAATGGCAAAGAAAGCGCCGTGCGCAAGATTAACGATGCCGCCCAGTGAGAAGATCAGGGACAGGCCGAGCGCAATGAGCAGGTAGTAAAACCCGTCCAGTAACCCGTTCAGAAGTTGTGAGATAAAAAGCATTGCCGCCATGGGAGGTCATCTTTCAGGCATGCGGGACCAGTCAGCGTCACCATTGGGGTGACGCTGTTCTGTGTCTGTGTAAGAAGATGGCGTCCGTTACATCAGCCGAACGTGCAGGTTCCGCCCACCTGACCTTCAGTCAGAATGTTCAGGGGCTTGTCTCCGGCGGGGATAGGGCCGGATGTCGTGAAGATATCCCACTTGTTCTTCACGTCTTTTGGAGGAAGTGCCGTAACGGCGTAGATTTCCTGAAGAAGCTGATGTGTATCTTTCTTGAAGGTGCCCTTGCGCTGCTTCAGAATGTCAAACTCCGCACCGGATTCCAGATAGGCGACCAGATCTTCGGTCTTGGTGCCACCTGTTTCCTTGATCGCCTGTGCCAGAACCTTTACGGCAACATAATCGCTCCAGGCCTGATTTTCCGGCGGGCGACCATATTTGTCCATGAAAGCCTTGGTGAAGCGCTGGGACTCCGGCGTATCCACCTGATGGGTCCACACGCAGGGCCATGTGCCACGGAAGTTTTCCGCACCGGCGGCCCATGCCATGGAGGTGTTGAAGTCAAACCCGCCCAGCGGGAAATCAAGGCCAAACTCGCCATACTGCTTGAAGAAGCCCGCCTGCTGGGTGCCGGCAAGGTTCAGGATGACCACATCCGGCTTGGCCGCGCGGATTTTCAGCAGGTAGGAAGAAAAATCGCCGGCATCGGTGGGTACAAGTTCATCACCTGCAAGCTTGCCGCCGTTGCGCTCAAGGAAGGAAAGGGCCGCCTTGCGCAGATCATGGCCAAAGGCATAGTCAGCGCTCAGCATGTACCATGTCTTGCCTTTCACAAGATCATTGGCCAGAAGGTATTCACCTTCTCCGTTCACATACATGATATTCTGGGCTTCAGTATGGAACATGTTGCGCTTGCAGTCCGAGCCGCGCAGCGTATCGGAGTTGGCGCCAGTATTGATGAACAAGCGATTCGTACGCTGGGCGATCTGCCCGATGCTGAGGGCAGAGGCGGATGAGATCTCGCCAAGAATAGCCACCACCTTGTCGCGTTCCACCATGCGCTCCGCCTTGGTGGTTGCGGTCTGCGGGTTGATGGAATCTTCCTTCACAAGCTGGATCTGGCGGCCAAGAATACCGCCCGCCGCATTGATTTCCTCAACGGCAAGGTCTGCCGCCATCACGGCATATTCGCCCATTGGCCCAAGAAAGCCGGTCCGGGGTGTCAAATGCCCAACGATGATGGGGCCAGACTGCGCACGCAATACTCCGGGCATGGCCAGAGCGCCCATCGCCAGAGCGCTGGTGCCAAGGAATGTCCGACGACTGATGGAATTCGCCATCTCTCGCTTCCTCCCAATTATATATTTTTATCAATTTATTAGGCCCCTTTATGGGTGCCAGATCTGTACTGTGATCTCAGATCATACTATCGTCGAGAAGACGCCTGTCAATCGCTTGAGTCGGAGTTGGTCATGAATAAGACCGCTATTTCAAAAATGCCGGTCCGAGACCGTTCCCTTACAGAGCAGGTGCATGATGCGCTTTGCGAAATGCTGCTGGGCGGCAGCATGCGCCCGCTGGACCGCACATCCATTCGTGATCTGGCTGAACGGCTGGGCGTATCCGCCATGCCTGTGCGTGATGCGGTGAGCCGGCTGGTGGCACAAGGCGCGCTGGTGGTGGAGCGTAACCGGGCGATCACCGTCAAGCTGCTCTCGGCGGAAGAGTTTCGTGATCTGACTGAAACCCGTGTTCTGTTGGAGCGCGAAGTTGTGTACAAGGCCGTGCAGCGCGTCACGCCCGAGGCACTCGCGACTATTGAGGACATTCATGCCCGTTTCGAGCATGCGATGTCTGACCCATCTGTGCCGGATGCCGTACAGCTGAACAAGCAGTTCCATTTCAACATTTATGAAATGGCAGGCTCTCCAACCTTGCTTCACCTCACCAGCATAAACTGGCTGAAAGCTGGCCCTATGATCAATCTGGATCTGGGCCTGCCCTCGCGCCGCCAGCGCAATGCTCTTTCGGTATCAGCCCACCGCGGCATGATGGAGGGCCTGCGCAATGGTGACCCGCAGGCCGCAGCCGATGCCGTGGAGCGCGATATTCGAGGCACCTTTAAATTCATCCTGGAAAACAGGCTCAATATAAAAAATGGGGAGGAATGACATGGACCTTGGGCTGAAGGGTGCTCGCGTTATTGTGACGGCCGGGGCCGGCGGGATAGGCCGCGCGATCGTGGATGGCTTTCTGGCTGAAGGGGCCAGGGTTGCGGTCTGCGATATTGATGAACAGGCACTCGCCACCCTGCCTGAAGGGGTTCTTGCCTCTCATGTTGATGTGTCGGATGAACAGGCGCTGACCCATTTTGTTGATGCTTCCATCGCGGGGCTGGGCGGGCTGGATTGTCTTGTCAACAATGCCGGTATCGCCGGGCCAACCGGGCGGGTGGAGGAAATTGATCTGGCAGATTGGGAGCGTTGCCTGCGCATTGTGCTCACCAGCCAGTTTCTCACGGTTGGGCGCGCTGTGCCGGCCCTGCGGGAGAGCGACAATCCTTCTATTATCAATCTCTCGTCGGTGGCCGGACGCGTGGGCTTTGCGCTGCGCACCCCTTATGCCGCCGCCAAATGGGGGGTGATTGGCCTCACCAAATCGCTGGCGATTGAGCTGGGAGAAGCGGGCATCCGTGTCAATGCCATTTTACCAGGGCTTGTGGCGGGGGAGCGCCAACGCCGTGTGCTTGAAGCCAAAGCGCAACGACTTGGCAAAAGCTTTGCCAATGTGGAGCAAGAGGCTTTCTCTTACACTTCCATCAAGGAATATGTAGAGCCGGAGCAGATTGCCGCACAGGTGCTGTTCCTTGCGGGCACCACGGGCAAGACGATTTCTGGCCAGGCCGTTTCCGTTTGCGGCGATACGCGCATGCTGGCCTGACCGCATATGCAGAAAGCTGAAGAAGAGGCGCACAAAAGTGCCCCGGCTTGTTCGTTGCTAATGTGTTTGATCCCAGGGTTTGATGGTGCGATCCTTTCTTTGGAATGGAAGGATGCCTTATGGGACAAGTTCGTCACGGAAGCGCCACGACGACGCACGCGGTGCGAGCAGCAATACAGCGATCGCAAACTTCGCTCGCGCAGTTGAGCCGGGAGCTGGGCATCAATCCGAAGACGGTCGCGAAGTGGCGCAAGCGCGCGACGGTCGAGGATATAAAGACGGGTCCCACGGACCCACGCTCGACGGTTCTGTCCGAAGCGGAGGAAGCAATGATCGTCGCTTTCCGCAAGCATACGCTTCTGCCGCTGGACGACTGTCTCTATGCCTTGCAGCCATCCATCCCGCACCTGACACGATCAACGTTGCACAGGTGCTTGCAGCGGCATGGCATCTCTCGCTTGCCCGACGTGGAAGGCGACAAGCCGAAACGCTCGAAGTTCAAACGCTACCCTATAGGGTTCTTCCACATCGACATTGCCGAGGTTCAGACCGCTGAAGGCAAGCTGTATTTATTCGTTGGCATCGACCGCACGAGCAAGTTCGCCGTGACCCGGCTCGTCGACAAAGCCGACAGGAAGACGGCCTGGGAATTCTTGCAGCACATGCTCGAAGCCGTGCCCTACCAGGTTCACACCATTCTCACAGACAACGGCATTCAGTTCGCAGAGCAGCCGCGGAACAGGAACACGATCACCTCCCGGCCGATGCGCTTCGACATGATCTGCGAGGCAAACAGGATCGAGCACAGGCTGACCAAGCCCAACCACCCCTGGACCAACGGCCAGGTCGAACGAATGAACCGCACGATCAAGGAGGCCACCGTCAAACGCTTCCATTACGACAGTCACGACCAGCTGCGAACGCACCTCACCGACTTCTTGGCGGCCTACAACTTCGCGCGCAGGCTCAAGACCCTCGGCGGTCTCACCCCATACGAATACATCTGCAAGATCTGGACATCAGAGCCCGACAGATTCATCCTAAACCCGATCCACCAGATGCCGGGACTGAACACCTAACCACGCCACTTTGCTCGCGCCCGATCCATTGCCCCTCGCCGCAGGTGGCGGCGGGGCCAGTGCATTGTGATGCCGCTTTCACGCGGAAAGAAAGAGCGGCTTTCCGGTGAGGGGATGTCTCATCACAAGCCCCTTTACGCCAAATACATCGTGCAGCATAGGCGCTGTCATGACCTGATCGGGCGGACCGGAGGCGGTGATGATGCCGTCTTTCATCATGACGATTTTATCCGCGAACTGCGCGGCCTGATTGATGTCATGCAGAACACTCACAATGGTCTTTCCCTGCACGCGAACCAGCTGATGCAGCAAGGCCAGCAATTCCAGCTGGTGGGAAAGATCCAGATAGGTGGTCGGCTCATCCAGCAGCAGAATGTCTGCCGCCTGCGCCAGTGTCATCGCAATCCAGGCCCGCTGGCGCTGTCCGCCAGACAGGGCGTTCAGGGGCCGGTCCGCCAGCGCGCCCATGTCTGTCAGGGTCAGAGCCTCCGCACAGGCCTCCCTGTCGGTGGAAGACCAGCGGTCAAACAGGCCGCGATGCGGATAGCGGCCCTGTTCCACCAGATCCTGCACTTTCATGTCTTCGGGCGCACGCGGCGTTTGTGGCAACAGGCTCAGGCGGCGGGCAAGCGACTTCTTCGCAAGCGTACCAACAGGCTGGCCATCCAGCAGCACCTCACCGGAGAAAGGTGGGATCAGCCCCCCCAGCGCACGCAGCAAGGTGGATTTGCCACAGCCATTGGCACCCAGAATGGCGGTCAGCCCCCGTGGGGCAATATCCAGCGAGAGATCGTGGATCACCTCCCGCGGCCCATGGCGCACATGAATGCGGCGGGCTTGCAGAACAGGGGATGACAGTTCAGGCATTGCGCCCTCTCCACAGCACGAAACCAAGAAATGGCACGCCAATGAGCGGTGTCAGCAATCCGGCGGGAAGGCCGCCCATACGCCCGGCAAGATCCGCCACCAGCAGCAGCAATGCCCCCCACAGGGCAGCCAGAGGCAGAAGGCTGGCGTGGCGCGGGCAGGTCTGGCGGGCAAGATGAGGTGCGATCAGCCCCAGAAAGCCAATTGGTCCTGTCGCGGCCACCACCGCCCCGGCCAGAAGGGTACACAGCCCGATCATCACCCCATGGGTGAGATGCAGTGAAAGGCCAAGGCTGCGGCTGCAATCCTCATCCAGCCCGAGGACATCCAGATCACGCGCCAGAAGCCATGTTGCGGCCAGTACCGGCAGGCTCCACAGCAACAGGGCGTGAAGGCGTGGCCAGTCTGCATTGTAAAGGCTGCCCGCCATCCATGCGAGCGCGCGCTGCACATCCCGCACATCACCAAAGGCTGTGAGAAAGGCCGTGGCCGCCCCGGTCAGCGCGGCAATGCCGATGCCGACAAGGATGAGGCGAATGGAAGAGGTGCCGCCACGCCATGAAAGCGCATAGATCGCCCCGACAGAAAGCGCTGCGCCCGCAAAACCCGCCACGGGCAACAGGGCGTTCACCGGCCCTTTCATGCCAATCAGCAGCGCGGCCACCGCCAGACTGGCCCCGCCATTGATGCCCAACAGCCCCGGCTCGGCCAGAGGATTGCGCATCACGGCCTGTGTGATGGCCCCTGCCACCCCCAGGCACCCTCCCGCAAGAAGCGCCAGCGCCACACGCGGTGCGCGGATTTCGCCCACAATCAGGGCGGCAAATGCCTCTCCCCGCAAGGCGGCCAGAAGATCCGCAGGCGCGAAGCCTTCATCACCCATGGAGAGGGACAGCAGGGCCATAAGCAGCACCAGCGCCAGAAGCACGCCCGCAATTGGCCTCATCGCATGGCCCAACCCTGACGACGCGCCAGCACAATGAAGACCGGCGCGCCCACAAGCGCCATGGCAATGCCAACCGGCATATCCATGCCCACGACCTGCCGCATGCCCGCATCCGCGATCACCACCAGAAGCGCACCCATGGGTGCGCTCAGTGCAATGATCCAGCGATAATCCTGCCCTGCGAGCAGGCGCGCGGCATGGGGCACCACCAGCCCCACAAACCCCACCGGCCCGGCGAGCGCCACGGCAGAACCCGCCAGAAGCACCACCAGCATTGCACTGGCCAGTCGCCACACCGCCAGATTCTGCCCAACCGTGCCGGCTAGCTCTGTTCCAAGGCTCAGGGTCATGATGTGGCGGCCTGAAAGAGCGGTTGCCACCAGCCCGGCCAGCCCGTAGGGCGCAACAGAGTGCACACTCTCCAGCGTGCGGCCACTGAGACTGCCGACAGACCATAGCCGCGCCTGATCCAGCGTATTCTGGTCCAGCATCAAAAGGGCTGCGGTGAGTGAGGCCAGAAAGGCGCTGATGATGACCCCGGCCAGTGCCAGCTTCAGCGGGGTTGCCCCGCCCCGCCCCATCGCCCCGGTGACATAAACGCAAAGCGCCGCCACGGCAGCCCCCACAAAGGCACACCAGATGAGCGCGGCAGGAGCATCCAAGCCGAAGAAAGACAGCGCCATCACCACGGCAAAGGCTGCCCCGGCATTCACGCCAAGCAGGCCGGGAGAGGCCAGCGGATTGCCGGTGACAGCCTGCATGATGGCCCCCGCCACCGCAAGCTGCGCACCCACCATCAAGCCGGCAAGAATGCGCGGCAGGCGTACATCCATGATGACGATATGCGCACGCGATCCATCAAACGAGAACAGGGCTTCCGCCATCTGCGGCAAAGAGAGCGGCGTACTGCCCACACTCATGGCCCACAGGGCCACCGGCGGCACCAGCCCGATACAAACCAGAAGCAACCCGGCACGGCGCAAGCCCGGGGCATGCCGGCCGCCTGTCCCTGTATCTGCACCCCTCATTGCGGTGACACGACGTAACGCTCCACATTATCCAGCACGCGATGGGCCGAGGACAGGCCGCTGAACTCCATCCATGTGCCGGCATCCAGACGGTGAACCCGCCCGGCCTGCACCGCCGGAAGCATCTTCCAGAGCGGGTTGGCCAGCACCTCTTCATGGCGGCCGCTGGTGGCAGAGCTGTTGGCCCCGCCCACAATATAGAGCAGGACATCGCCATCCAGCGCAGCCAGTTCCTCCCAGTCCGGCCGTTTCAGGGTTTCCGCGCTGTCCGTCGTCTCATAGGCGCTGCGGCGGATTCCAAGATCGCGCAGGACAGCAAACGGGCCATAGGCGCGCGGGCTGTCGAGATAGACCTGAAAATCCCACGGCGTGATACGCACCACCGAAATTGCGGTGGAAGGTAAAAGCGGGCGCAGGGCCGCCACCCGCGCATCATAGGCCGCCAGCAATTCCTGCGCCTTTTGCTCCTGCCCGCCAGCCCGCGCGAGAAGGACGAGATAGGTTTTCCAGTCCTCGGCCGAAACCAGAACCGTAGGCGCAAGGCGCGATAGCAGCGGATAAGCGCTCTGCGCCATGGCACTGCCAATGATGAGGTCCGGCTTCAGGGCCGCCACCCGTTCAAGGCTCGGTTCCAGAAAACTGCCCAGATCGGCCACACCAGCCTTGGCAGCCTTCTCCTGCAACGCGGTGTCGCTCATGAGGGTGAGAGGCGCGCCAATCACCGGCAGGCCCAGCTCCAGCCCCATGCCAAGGCTGAAGGTGGGGTCCAGCACGACAATGCGCTGCGGATGCTGTGGCACGCATACCGGCGCATACAGCACATCCGGGTCGTCCAGCAGGCGACCATCACAGGCGGCAGAGGCGGGAACAGCGCCCACCAACAGGCCAAGCGCAACAAGGGCGCACTTCAACACATGCATCATGGTGCGGCGCTCCTTACGGTATTCAGCGTATTTTCCGGGGCCTCATCGTGCGCCGGCAGGCCCAGCTTGCGCCGCAGGCCCGCCTCAAGCCGCTGCCGCTGTCCGGCAGGACCCAGCAACACGCATGAGGAGCAATAGAAGCCGCCCGGTGCGGTATAGTAGCGGCAGCAGCCGCCACGCGCCCGAAAGCTGCGGCGGGCCAGCACCCGGCCCGGCACGGCATCATCATGAATGGTGATATCCAGAAAATGCAGTTGCGGGTTGGCAAGCGGGGAGCCTTGCGTGTTCAGCACCGCCAGTGCCTCGGTTTTGGAAACCTCCTCCAGATCCAGCTTGCAACCGGCATCCAGAAAACGCCCTGCCACCGCATCCGCCACCAAACGCCACATGGCCTGCGCCGGAAGGCCCGTGCGCTGCACCAGATGTTCAACCAGTGGCGACATGTGCAGCGCCAGCCCATCTGCCAGCGAATGGCGCAAGGCGGTGCGGCTTTCGCGGTGGACCAGATGGCGCGGGTCATCACTCAAGGCCCCATCACCCAGCACATGGCAGGTCGCGGACAAAAACCGCAGGCGCACCTGCGGCTGTCCCTGTTCCGACATGGCAAGCAGCAGCGCACAATTGTGCGGCGACAGATCCGGCACAAGGGCATGGGCAAGATAGGGCACCGCCACCACAATGCCGAGCAGGCTTGCATATTCGGCAATGAAGAAGGCAGCCGCCCCCTTTTCATCCAGCCCCGGTGTTGCCGCCTGCTGACGCGCCAGCATGGCAGAGATGAAGGATTCAGCCGAAAACAGCGCCGGAAGCGGCATGAATCCAGATGCCAGCGGCCCGATATCCACCTGTGGCTGGTGCCAGTTGCGCGCCAGCGTGCCAAAAGCGACGCCCAGCCTGCGCGCCGCCTCCGCCTCCCGATCGCCTGTGATGACGCGTGGCTCCATCATGCTGATCAAATACCTGTTCAGAAGGTGGCGCGGGCGCGCACGCCAAAAGCACGGCCATCGCCAATATTGGCTTCCGAATCCAGGTTCGACACAGAAAGGCCGGTGAGATACTGCTCATCGAACAGGTTCTTGGCATACAGCGTCAAGGACCAGTGCCTGGCCTCATAGCCCAGCGCGGCATTGACGATGGTAAAGCCATCCACCTTCTCGACGGCACGGTTCGAAATATTGCCAACCGAATAGTAACTGCCAGTATAGGACAGATCAGCCGAGGCGAAGAACCCGCTTTCGTGACGATACACACCACCGACATTCACGGTGGCGGCTGGCGCTTCCGGGAAGCTGTTGCCTTCAAAATTCCCCATGGCGGACTGGGCACTGTCAAACTTCGTTTTCAGCAGGCCGAGCGAGGCAAAGCCGGTGAGCTCATTGGTCAGGCGCGCGCGCAGTTCAAACTCGGCACCATAGGCATGCGCCTTGCCGATATTGGCGGTGATGGTTTGCGGAGAAAACGGGTTGGGATCATCAACATCAATCTGGAGATTGTCGAAGTCATAATAAAAACCGTTCACATTGAATTCGAGACGGTCATCCAGCCATTTGGAACGATACGCCACCTCAAAGGCCCACAAGCGCTCCGGGTCCACCTCATAGGCTGTGCCGGCAAAGTCCACAGCCCCGAAACCGGCACGGAAACCCTCGCTTGCGGTGAAGGCAAGGGTCTGTCTGTCGGTGATCCTGTAGGCAACACCAATCTTGGGCAGGGCGACCAGATAATTGGTTTTCGGGTTCTGGCTGATATCATCATAGGAGAAGGTGTTGAGGTTCAGCACCTCGCCACTCAGCTTGTTCTGCACGCTCTCATAACCCAGACGCCCACCAAACAGCACAGACCATTTATCGGTCAGCGCGTAGCGCATGTCGGCATAGGCGGCATAGGAGGTGAGGACATTCTCGCCCTTGAGGCGCTGATAGGGCACATCAAACAGCCCGTAAGCCGGAACGCTGATATTGATGGAAGAATCCGGCCGGTTGCTGAAATGGCCGAAATTCAGCCCGAGAACACCGCTGATGGGACGCACGCCCTCATCCATTTCGAGGCGCAGATCCTGCGTGAAATCCTCACCATTGCGGATTTCATCACGCACAAAAGCGGTGGAGCCGGGCGGGCTGTTGATGTCCGCCTCTGTCTTGATGAAGGCGGTGATGGAACGCACCCGCATCCCCTCTCCAACCTGCTGGGAGAGGTTGGAGACAAGATTGGTGACATGGGTTTCACGCAGCTCTACGGCGGATACATTGGCCGAAAAGCGCCGCGCGAAATAGTCCGGGCCGGAAACCGCGGCAACAGAGGGACGGTCCCGCGTATGGCTGAAGGTGAAGAGCGCCTCGAAACCTTCAAGCGCATCCGGTGTCACCAGAACCTTTGCCCGCATCTGGCCCAGAACGCCACGCCCCAGCTTTTCATTCAGCGGATCGGCATAGGAGATACCATTGGTATCTTCCATATATTGACCGGATACACGGAAAGCGAGCTGGTTTTCCGCCACCGGGCCGGAAAGCATGAACGCCCCGCTGCCGAAATCTCCGGATTTTGAGGATGTGGAGAAATCACCCTCGCCCGCCATTTCCCAATGCCAGGTCGGGTCATTGGTGTTGACGATTACCGCGCCACCCATGGCATTGCGGCCCTGAAGCGTGGATTGCGGGCCGCGCAACACCTCCACATTCGCCACATCCCATGTGCCGCGATTGCCGCGACGGATGCCCTCACCATTCTGGGAGGCCCCATCCACAATCAGCGCCACGGCAGGAGAGGAATTGGAGGGCTGGGTCAGGCCATCGGAAGACACACCACGGATGACAATGCCGCTATTGCCCTGATTGGCACCTGAAACACGCGTATTGGCCAGCTTGTTCAAGCCGCCGCCCAGTTCCTCAATGGCATAGTCAAAGAACTGCTGGCCGGTGACAATGCCCACGCTGGCATAGACACTGGCCAGATCCCGCTCCAGCTTCTCACCCGTCACGGTAATGGGGGCAAGCTGGATCATGTCCTCGCCAGTCACAGGCCCGCCAATGGGAAGACTGGCGGCCGCCTCGCGCGGGGCCTCGATGGTGACAGAACGCGCGGAGGTGAAGCGCCATGTCAGCCCCGTGCCGGAGAGCAATGCGCCCAATGCCTGCTCGGGTGTGCGAGAACCGCGCACGCCGGGAGAACGCAGGCCACGGGCAAGCTGCGTATCATACACAATCTGCACGCCGCTGGCGGTGCCGAAGGCTGCAAGCGCGGATGAAACCGGGCCTGCGGGAATAGCGAAAACGGTTGTCTGCGTGCCTTGCGCCTGCGCCGGCGCAGCAGACAGCCCCGTGGCCACGCCAAGCGCCATCAGCGCGCACCCCGTCAGCAGCCCTGCCGCCATTCCGGACCGCGCCCCATTGATGCGTGCGCCATTCCACTTCGCCGTCATGTCCAGCTATCCCGTCTTGCCAACCCCAGGGCGCAACATGGCCCTTATGTGTTCAAGACGACGCAGCAGGCGAAACCCGAATCCCCCACGCAAAATAATTTCAGGTCAGAACCACAATTCCACCGGGCAACCGGGTTTCGCGCAAGCGCAGAAGCGCGGCCAGATTGGTGACGATCTCGTCCGGGCGGTCCAGATGAAACACCCCGTCCACCCGCCGTTCCCCGAGGCCGGGGCGGGCCAGCACCACGCGCCCGCGCCGATGGCGATTGATATCCTCCACCACCTCGGCAAAGGGGCGATCCTCAAAGATGAGCAGACCGCGACGCCATGGCGCCGCACTTTCCGGGTCCATCGCCTCGGGCAAGGCCGGTTGTCCATGCACCAGCATCAACCGCTCACCAGCCTGCATCCGCACCGGACTACGGCCGGTATCGGCAACCTCCAGCAGGCCGCGCGTACATTCGATGCGCGTGACCCCGGCGCTGGAGGTCAGTGCAAAGGCGGCATCATGGGCGCGGACATCGCAGGTACCGGATGACACCTGAAACAGGCGGGAATCCGCAGAAATATCAAAGGCAGCGGCCCCGTTCACCAGCCGCGCCGTGCGGGTTTGTGCGCTCACCCTCACATCCAGCGCGCTTGCGCCATCCAGATCCACCATGGAACCATCAGGCAAACGGAAATGCGCTTGCTCGCCCACTCCGGTCGCATAATCCGACAGGAGTTGTGCCGGACCCGGCAACATGCCGAGCGACACGCCTGCCCAGCTTGCCGCCAGAGCCACCCCGGTGCCTGCACCGGCCAGAAACAGGCGACGGGTAAGAACCGCAGGGCGCTGCGCCACCCTTGCGCCCGCACTTTGCCGCCATGTGAGGCTGGCCAACCGAAAGGCCTCTTCATGCCTCACACTGCGCGCGCGCCAGATGGCGAGTTGCTCCGCATCCTCCTGCGTCGCCGTGCCAGATGTCAAACGCACCACCCAGCCAACAGCCTCGCGCTGCACAGGGTCAAGCTCCTGCGCGCGGTCAGTCTCGCTGGATGTCTGGTGTTGTGAAGCCATCGTGCCTGAGAGATGCCGTTCCGGGTGAATCGTGCAGTTCTTATATGGAATATTTCTGCAAGGAAACGGAACCTGACTGGAATTGCTCAATCCAGCAATGACCTTGCGCAATACTCAAGCGCCTTGCGGATTTCGATCTCGATAGTGCGGATGCTCACCCCATGGGTCTGCGCCAGCACGCGATGGGGCACGCCCTCCAGCCGGGCGGCCAGCAAAATGGCGCGGCGGCGGGGTGGCAGTTCATCCAGCGCCGCCTGCATCCGCTCCATGCGGTCCTTGGCGATCAGGTGCGCCTCCGGGTCTCCGGTAGGGTCTGGCACATCCAGAATCTCCTCCACCGTCGCGCTGGACAGCCTGCTGCGGCGGTTGGCGCGCTTCATGTCCGCGATGAGATTGAGCGAGATACGGCGCAGATAGGCAGCCGGGCTGTGCAGCGTAGCAACATCTGCCGCAGCCAGCCGCAGGAACGTTTCCTGTGTGAGATCTTCGGCCACGCTGGCAGAACCGGTCATGCGCCGAAAGTATTTCCGCACCGACATATGTTCCGCATCAAACAGTGTCCGCAAACCATCCTTGGTGCGCATCTGGAGATCTGTTCAGTTCAGGCAGTATTCAGGGCGTTTTCTGGTCTGGACGATTCAGGAAACACGCTGTTTTTCTTCAGGGTGGAGCAAGTTCCGGGCAACCCGACGATACCGCCAGTCCGCAAAGCGCTCTCGTGATGCGCATATGTAAAGGAGATGGCGCCCGCAAATCAATGCAGGGAACATATATTGGAACAGCTACACAGAACATCTGGAATCATTCCAGATGTTCTGTGTCCAGCATGCGGAAACCTCGTTTCACGCCCGCGCGGCGTTGTATTCCCCGTCGCTGACATGTTCCAGCCAGTCGACCGACCTGCCCTCGCTGCTTTCGGCAATGGCAATATGGGTCATGGCGGTATGGGGTCCTGCCCCATGCCAGTGTTTCTCGCCCGGAGCGAACCAGACCACATCACCGGGGCGGATTTCCTCCACCGGGCCGCCCTCGCGCTGGGCAAGACCCAGACCTGCCGTAACAATCACAAGCTGGCCCAGTGGATGGGTGTGCCATGCGGTGCGCGCACCCGGCTCAAAGGTCACGATTGCTCCACCCGTGCGGGCCGGAACGGTGGCCTTGAAAGGCGTATCCAGCCGCACCTGCCCGGTGAACCACTCTGCCGGACCGGCTATGGAGGGAGACGTTCCGTTGCGCGTGATGTCCATGCCAGATCTCCAGTGTGAAAAACGGGCGGCAGACCTGATCTGTGCCGCCGCCCTGCAAGACATCAGGCCTCAAGCGAGGCCATGTCGATGACGAAACGATAGCGCACGTCAGATTTCACCATGCGCTCAAAGGCATGGTTGATCTCATCCATGCGGATCATCTCGCATTCCGGCAGAATGTTCTTCTCCGCGCAGAAATCCAGCATCTCCTGCGTCTCGCGAATGCCGCCAATGGGCGAACCGGCAATCCGCCGGCGCCCCAGCACCAGCGGCACGGTGCTCGTCTCCGCCACAGGGCCGATCTGGCCGACAATGACCAGCGTGCCATCCACATCCAGCAGCGGCATATAGGGGTTCAGATCATGCTTGACCGGAACCGTATCAATGATGAGATCAAAGCCATTGGCGGCGACAGTCATGGCTTCAGGGTCGGTTGAAACCAGCAGCGCGTTTGCGCCCAGTTCCTTCGCGTCATTCGCCTTGTCTGCACTGCGGCTGATGACGGTGACATGCGCACCCAGCCCCACGGCCAGTTTCACCGCCATATGGCCCAGCCCGCCAAGACCAATGACCCCAACCCGGCTGCCCGGCCCCACATTCCATGTGCGCAGGGGCGACCATGTGGTGATGCCCGCGCACAAAAGCGGGGCGGCCCTGGACAAGTCCAGCCCATCCGGCACCCGCAGCGCAAACTCCTCGCGCACCACAAGATGCTTGGAATAGCCGCCGAAGGTCAGCTCTTTTGTGATGCGGTCAAACCCGCCATAGGTGCCGGTATTGCCCTCGCGACAGAGCTGCTCCTCGCCCTTCTCGCACTGGTCGCAATGCTGGCAGCTGTCCACCATGCAGCCCACGGCCACATGGTCGCCCACCTTGTATTTTGTCACATCCGGCCCGGTCTCGATCACCCGGCCGACAATCTCATGCCCCGGCACGGCGGGAAAGGTGGTCCAGCCCCAGTCATTATGGGCCCAGTGAAGATCCGAGTGGCAGACGCCGCAATAGAGAATCTCCATCACCACATCATTGCCGCGCGGGGTGCGGCGCTCAAAACTGAAGGGGGCCAGAGGTGCGCTGTCATTTTGCGCGGCATAACCGATGGTCTGCATGTTGTGCCTTCCCGGTGATGGAACATGAAAGACCGCCAACCTCACCGGCCAGCGGTTATCCCTTCTTATAGCCGATCCGCGATGCGCCTGCATTTTGTTTCCGTTTCAAGCGCATAGGGCGTTTACGGCTTTGATCTTATCGACAAGAATGGACCATATTCCATGAACATGTCCGGTCACGGACAATGCACGCCGCACGGCCTGTGCCGGCAACAGACATTCAGCTGTGATCGAGACCACGCATAAAAGCAGGGCAGGAGAGGAAACGCATGTCACCCAAATGGAGTGATACCGAAGCGCGCACCATGTTGCGGGCTGTCTTTGATGCTGCTGTTTTGCGGGCAGCAGCCGGGGAGGCTGTTGTCCGGCATCTCCCGCCACGCCCCAAAGGGCGGTGTGTGGTGGTGGGCGCCGGCAAGGCCTCTGCCGCCATGGCCGCAGCCGTGGATGCCGCATGGCCGGATGTGGATGTGAGCGGCGTGGTCGTTACCCGCTATGGCCATGCGGTGGATGCCGGGCGCATCAGGATTCTGGAAGCCTCCCACCCGGTGCCGGATGAGGCTGGCATCCATGCCTCAAAGGCCATTCTTGAGGCGGTGGCGGGGCTGGGGCCGGATGATCTGGTGCTGGCCCTCATCTCGGGGGGCGGCTCGGCCCTGCTATGCCTGCCCGCCGGCGACATGACCCTTGCCGACAAGCAGGCCGTCAATTCCGCCCTTCTGCGGAGCGGGGCCACCATTTCCCAGATGAACCTGCTGCGCAAGCAGCTATCCGCCATCAAGGGCGGGCGGCTGGCGCAGGCTGCCCTGCCCGCACAGGTGGTGACTCTGGTCATCTCCGATGTGCCGGGCGATGATCCCGCCATCATCGCCTCCGGCCCCACCATTGCAGACCATGGCACGCGCCAGCAGGCGCGCGATCTGGTGCGCCGCCTGAAGCTGGAGCTGCCCGACGCCGCACAGGCCGTGCTCGACAGCGCGCCCGAAGAGCGCCCCGCCTTCGAGGCGGATGTGCGCATCATTGCCGCCCCCTCCCTCTCGCTGGAAGCGGCGGCAGAAGTGGCCCGCGCCCATGGCGTCACACCGCTCATTCTGGGTGATGCGCTGGAAGGGGAATCGCGCGAGCTGGGCACCGTCATGGCCGGTATTTCTCGCTCCGTGCGCACCCATGGCCACCCGGTGAAAGCCCCGGCCCTTCTGCTGTCGGGCGGCGAGACAACCGTTACCATCGGCCCTGAGGGCTATGGCAAGGGCGGGCGCAATACCGAGTTTCTGCTGGCGCTGGCCGTTGCCCTTCAGGGGGCGGAGGGCATCTGGGCGCTGGCCGGGGACAGTGACGGCATTGACGGCACCGAGGATGCCGCCGGTGCGCTTGTCACGCCCGATACCCTTGCCCGCGCACAGGCTTCCGGCCTTGATGCCCGCACGCACCTTGCGGGTCATGACAGCTACACCCTGTTCAAGACGCTTCACGATCTGGTCCACACCGGACCAACTCTGACCAATGTGAATGACATCCGCGCCATCCTGATCGCCTGAACACAGCGGCTCTGCCCGCAGGAGGAACCATGCTGCGTCACCGTCGCACCAAGATTGTCGCAACCATCGGCCCGGCCAGCTCCAGCCCGGACATGCTGAAAGCCCTCTATCTGGCTGGTGTCGATACCTTCCGCATGAACTTCAGCCATGGCGTGCATGAAGACCACGCAAAGGTCCACGCCGCCCTGCGCGCACTGGAGGGCGAGACCGGACGGCCCATCGGCATCTTGCAGGATCTGCAAGGCCCGAAGATCCGCGTTGGCACCATACAGGATGGCCGCATTATCGTGACCGCAGGCGACAGGCTGCGCTTTGTCATGGAAGGTGCCGAGGGTGGGCCGGATGCCATTCCCCTGCCGCACCCAGAGATCTTCGCCGCCATCGCACCGGGACAGGACTTGCTGATTGATGATGGCCGCGTGCGCGTGCGCGCCACCGGAGTGGGCGGCGATACTATTGATGCAGAGGTGATTGTCGGGGGCATCATCTCCAACCGCAAGGGCGTGAACCTGCCCGGCACGGTGCTGGACCTCTCCCCCCTCACCGCCAAGGACCGGGCCGATCTGGCCTTCGGCCTTGAGCTTGGCATGGACTGGGTGGCACTGTCCTTCGTCCAGCGCCCGAGCGATGTGATCGAGGCGCGCGCCCTGATCGGCGACCGGGCCGGTCTTCTGGCCAAGATCGAGAAGCCCTCCGCGCTCGACCATATCGACGACATCATCGCCCTGTCGGACGCGATCATGGTGGCGCGCGGGGATCTGGGGGTGGAAATCCCCAATGAGGATGTGCCCGGCCGCCAGAAGGAGCTGGTGCGGGCCTGCCGGCTTGCGGCCAAGCCGGTGATCGTCGCCACCCAGATGCTGGATTCCATGGTCGCCTCCCCCACCCCGACCCGGGCCGAGGTGTCGGATGTGGCGACCGCCATCTATGATGGGGCTGATGCGGTGATGCTGTCAGCCGAATCCGCCACCGGGCAATATCCGCTGGAGACGGTGGCGATGATGGACCGCATCATCCATTCCACCGAGCAGCACAAGCTGTATCGCTCCATCATTGCCTCCTCCGCGCCGGGCGATGAGGATTCCGCCCCTCATGCAGTTGCGGCGGCT
This sequence comes from Xanthobacter sp., assembly GCA_034676585.1. Classification (GTDB taxonomy): domain Bacteria; phylum Pseudomonadota; class Alphaproteobacteria; order Rhizobiales; family Xanthobacteraceae; genus Xanthobacter. Next base: position 19,386 of record JAUCBY010000004.1, read on the forward strand.
GCCGCCAGCCTTGCCGAGAGCATCGGGGCGGCGGCGATTGTGGGCTTCACCTCGCGCGGCACCACGGCAGCACGTATTGCCCGCAAGCGTACCGGCCTGCCTATTCTGGCGATGACACCAAACCTTGCGGTGGCGCGGCGGTGCAACCTGCTGTGGGGGGCTCACTCTATCCGCTCGCCAGAACTGCACGCCTATGAGGAAATGGTGGACAGCGCTGCCCATGCCCTGCTGGCCGAGGGCCTCGCCAAACCCGGGGAACTCGCCGTCGTTGTCGCCGGCATCCCCTTCGGGCATGCAGGATCAACCAATAATATCAGGGTCATAAGGGTCGGGGCTGAAACGGTATGAGCCTGAAAGCCCCGCCTTTCCATATTGGAGGCGGGGCTGAAGGGTTGCATCAAAACCGCCATGCCGCCGCAACAACCGGCCCATGCATGGTGGTGTTGTAGCGGAAGGTTCCCGTGCGTGCGCCAGAACCCTCATAATCCTCATAAAGATAGCGATAGCCCAGCGCAGTCGAAAAACTCTTCGTCCACATATAGCCGGCACCCAGATAACCCGTGCTCGACAGTTTTGACCCCGCACCAAAGCCGCCAATATCGGCGATGGCATTGATGAACCATTTATCGTTCACATCCCAGTGCGCGAAAAAACCGATGGTGGGGTCAAGCCACCACTGCCGCTGGCTGGCCGAAAGGGACGGCAATGGGGCATGGGTTTCAAAGGACAAGGCCCCCTTCACGCTCATGTAGCGCAGACCCGCAGTCACGGCGAAATCCATGTCAGACCGGCCGGTCGGCAGCATATAGCCAACCGCTCCGCTGGCGACGGTCTGGTTGATGCCGACCCCAAGGCCACTGCCGCCCAGAGCCTGCAAGGGCCATTGATGCGAAAGCTTCGCGAAAACTAGGTCTGCCAGAAGCAGCCAGTCCCCGTTCCGTGCGAAGACGGACCCCATAAGCGCGCCATCCAGATTCTTCAACACCTGGGAAAAGGGCAGGTCAATGGATGTCGTTGGCAGATGACGGACACCCACATCACCTGCCAGAGAGGTGGCCCAGCCATAAAGGGTCAGCTGATACTGCCAGTCATTGACAGAAGCCGGGGATGCAGGAGGCGCGGCCTGAAGATCCGCCGCATGGCCCTTGCCCACAAGAAGGCCTGCGCACAATGCACACACCAGCGCCACATACACACGGGCCAAACGGAGTTTCATCGTCATCCTCATACCCGGCATCATGCGGCGGAGCGCCAGCACAGAGGGAAGCTGGCCTGCCTGCGCCCCTGCCTTGCCGGGCAGTAGAGCAGAAGAGGCGCACCAGCACCAATCCGCCCCCCCCCAACTGGCCGGATATGCACCATCACCGCCATGGAAAGATGGGCCATAGCTGGCGTTTCTTCCTTCATGTCTTAAAAATGCCCAGTTTGGAAGGTCGCACCTGTTGCCAGACCCCAGACCGTCAGCTATGCCCGAAGAGGAGAGCTAGGTGGCATGGGGGAAACAATGGGCACTTCTGTCATGTTCGCAGGCATCTGCACTAAAGGGCAGACCCGTGCCCAAGGCAAATATATGCCCCGCCATGTGCCGGCCCTGAGCGCACGCGCCAAGGCAGCCATCGTTCTCACCCACGAACCGATCTTCCTCCTCTAAGTCCTGCGGGACTCTGGAGCACTGGAGACATATCTGATGAAAATCGCTGTCCCCGCCGAGGTTGATCTCGGCGAGCCGCGAGTCGGCGCAACTCCGGATACGGTGAAGCGTTTGACAGGTCTCGGCGCCGAAGTGGTGATCGAGACCGGTGCGGGTCTCAAATCCGGCATTCTGGATACGGATTACACCGCTGCAGGTGCCACGATTGCGACCTCCGCAGCCGAAGCTCTTTCCGGCGCTGAAGTCGTACTCAAGGTTCGCCGCCCAACGGAAGATGAACTTTCGTTGTACAAGCCCGGCACGCTCGTGCTCGCCATCATGGACCCCTACGGCAATGATGCCGCACTGGAAGCCATGGCGCGTGCAGGCGTTGCCAGCTTCGCCATGGAGCTGATGCCGCGCATCACCCGTGCGCAGGTGATGGACGTGCTCTCCTCGCAGGCCAACCTTGCCGGTTATCGCGCCGTGCTGGATGCCTCCTACGAGTTCGGCCGCGCCTTGCCGCAGATGATGACGGCAGCCGGCACTGTGCCCGCCGCACGCATCTTCATCATGGGTGCAGGTGTTGCGGGCCTTCAGGCCATCGCCACCGCCCGCCGCCTCGGCGCGATCGTGACCGCAACCGATGTGCGCCCCGCCGCCAAGGAACAGGTCGCCTCGCTGGGCGCGAAGTTCGTCGCGGTGGAGGACGAGGAGTTCAAGCAGGCGGAAACCGCCGCTGGCTATGCCAAGCCGATGTCTGCCGAATATCAGGCCAAGCAGGCGGCCCTCGTGGCCGACCACCTGAAGAAGCAGGACATCGTCATCACCACCGCGCTCATTCCCGGTCGTCAGGCCCCGCGCCTGTTGACCGCCGAAATGGTGGCCTCCATGCGTCCCGGCTCTGTCATCGTCGATCTGGCGGTGGAACGCGGCGGCAATGTGGAAGGTTCGCTGGCCGGTGAAGTGGTGGATGTGAACGGCGTGAAGATTGTCGGCCATCTCAACATGCCCGGCCGCATCGCCGCCTCCGCCTCGCCGCTCTATGCGAAGAACCTCTACAACTTCTTCGAGACCATGGTGGACAAGTCTGCCAAGGCTCTTGCCGTGAAATGGGATGATGAGCTGGTGAAAGCCACGCTGCTCACCCGTGATGGCACCATCGTGCATCCCAACTTTGCTCCGAAGACCGAGGGAGCTGCCCAATGAATCCAGCTTCAGCTACCCCCGCGGCGCACCATGCCGCAGAACAGGCGCGTGTTGCGGCCGAAGTGGCCCGACAGGCTGCCGATGCCGCTCAAGTCTATGCCGATCAGGCGGCCTCCGCCCTTGGCGCGGCTGCCCATGCGGCGACCGGCGGGGCGATTGACCCGTTCGTGTTCCGCCTGTCCATCTTCGTGCTGGCGGTGTTTGTCGGCTATTATGTGGTGTGGTCGGTGACGCCTGCCCTGCATACCCCGCTGATGAGCGTGACCAACGCCATCTCCTCCGTCATCGTGGTTGGCGCGCTGCTGGCCGTGGGCGTGCCCACCATTGTCGATACGGAACATGCCTGGTGGGCCCGCATTTTCGGCTTCATCGCCCTTATCCTTGCATCGGTGAACATTTTCGGCGGGTTCATGGTGACCAGCCGCATGCTCGCCATGTACTCGAAGAAGAAGTGAGGCGCGGGACATGAGCGTCAATCTCGCAGCCTTTTTCTACCTCATCGCAGGGGTGCTCTTCATCCTCGCCCTGCGCGGCCTCTCGCACCCCACCACCTCGCGGCAGGGCAACCTGTTCGGCATGGTGGGCATGGGCATCGCCGTGCTCACCACGCTCGCGCTTCAGCCCCCGTCTGACGCGCTCGGCTGGGTGCTGGTGATTGCCGGTATCGGCATCGGTGGCGGCATCGGTGCCGTGGTGGCCAAGCGCATCGCCATGACGGCCATGCCCCAGCTTGTGGCCGCCTTCCATTCGCTGGTAGGTCTTGCCGCCGTGCTGGTGGCCGCTGCCGCGCTCTATGCGCCACGCGCCTTCGGCATTGGTGATCCCGGCCATCTGCCGGCCGCCAGCCTCATCGAGATGTCGCTGGGTGTGGCCATTGGTGCCATCACCTTCACCGGCTCGCTGATCGCCTTCGCCAAGCTCAATGGCAACATGAGCGGCAAGCCGATCATGCTGCCCATGCGCCATCTCATCAATGCCGGTCTGGCCCTGCTGCTGATCATTCTCGTCATCGCCTTCGTGATGACCGGCTCGATCACGCTGTTCTGGATCATCACCATTCTCTCGCTGGTGCTCGGCGGGCTGCTCATCATCCCCATTGGCGGCGCGGACATGCCTGTCGTGGTGTCGATGCTGAACTCCTATTCGGGCTGGGCTGCGGCTGGCATCGGCTTCACGCTGGGCAACACCGCGCTCATCATCACCGGCGCGCTGGTGGGGTCCTCGGGCGCGATCCTGTCCTACATCATGTGCAAGGGCATGAACCGCTCCTTCATCTCCGTCATTCTCGGCGGCTTCGGTGGCGATGCCGCTGCGGCCAGCGCGGCTGGCGGCGGCGAGGCCCGCCCTGTGAAGCAGGGCTCGGCGGATGACGCAGCCTACATCATGAAGAATGCCGAGAAGGTCATCATCGTTCCCGGCTATGGCATGGCGGTGGCGCAGGCGCAGCATGCCCTGCGTGAAATGACCGACATGCTCAAGGATGAGGGCGTGGAAGTGAAGTTCGCCATCCATCCGGTGGCGGGCCGCATGCCGGGGCACATGAACGTGCTGCTGGCCGAAGCGCAGGTGCCCTACGATGACGTGTTCGAGCTGGAGGACATCAACTCCGAGTTCGCGCAGGCGGATGTCGCCTTCGTCATCGGCGCCAATGACGTGACCAACCCGGCGGCCAAGACCGACCCGACCTCGGCCATCTATGGCATGCCGATTCTGGATGTGGAGAAGGCCAAGACCGTGCTCTTCATCAAACGCGGCATGGCGGCCGGTTATGCCGGCGTGGAGAACGAGCTGTTCTTCAAGGACAACACGATGATGCTCTTCGGTGATGCCAAGAAGGTGACCGAGGAAATCGTGAAGGCATTCGGTCACTGAACCGGAACACATCCTGCACAAAAAAGCGGCCGGCCCCTCTGGGTCGGCCGTTTGCATTTCGGGCGCATCCGTCACCTGAGGCAGATGCCTGTTTTTCAGGCATCGCCCGATTCGGATTCCCCGTTCAGGTCCGGGTCCAGTTCCCGCAGCTGACGCTTGATCTGGGCGACAAAAATGCTCACAGCCTCTGGCAGCACACGCCCCATCATGGTCTGCACCTCGTAGCGCCGCTCATTGGCGGCACGGGTCCTCAGCGGGACAACAGCAATGCGAAACCGTGAGACCCGAGACAGCGCCGTGATGCGCCCTGTCATCAGAATGCCATCCCCGGCTTCGGCAAAGCTCCACAGGCTGGCCATATAGTTTGTGGTGACCACCGGCTCGATGAGCACCCCCTCCACCCCGCAAATCATGTCAAACAACTGGCGCGCCGTCGTCTCCTTTCCGGGCAGCCCGACAGGATAGGCGGCAATATCCGACAATGTGATTTCCGGCTGGCCCGCCAGCGGATGATCCAGCGCCATAATCGCGACCAGTGGCGCGCGGCCCGCCAGTTCCACCCGGACGCTGACATCCGGGGCAAAGCCGAAGGACAGGCCGACATCCACCGCCCCCTCACACACCATGCGCGCCACCTCACGCGGTGCCGCAACGTGGATCTCGAAAGCAATGCCGGGATATGTCTTGCGGAACAGGCCCACAGCCCGCGGCACGAATTCCGTGCCAAACCCTTCCGTACAGCCAATGCGCACCAGCCCGCGCTGAAGGCCCTTGAAGCGGCGAATCTCAGCCATCACATGCTCTTCGCTGAGAAAGGTGCGCCGTGCATGCTGGGCAAGCAGTTCCCCCGCCTCACTCAGCACCATGCGCCGTGAACGCCGTTCAAACAGCTGGGTATCCAGCTCGCTCTCCAGCTTTGCGATCTGCCGGCTGATCGCCGATGCCGCAATATTAAGCCGCGCCGATGTCTCGGTAATCGACCCGGTGCGCACCACCTCAAGGAAATAGCGCAATGCTGCATTGTGCACGCCAAACCCCTCCGACACACACGATTGCCGTTTTGGCAATGAAACCGACTAAATATTCTAATTGCGATACTTCCAAACTTCAATAATCTACCTTTGTCTGAGTTTTGGGCGTTCGACCCACATAAAAATAGAATTCAGCGGGGAGTGAAATGAAAGCTATCCAAAAGGGCACATGCCGAAAATTGAACCATGTATTGGTCCTAAATTTCAGCAGAGAAAATAAGAAATAACGTTGTACAGAAAGGAAATATATCATCCAATAATCAAACATATTCAGAAAAGGGTAGGAGAATATGGCTTATCTCCGGTCTCAAATATCTCGTATTCTGCTTGCGACTGCGGCAATTACGTTGAGTTCCACCGCCGGCTATGCCGACAAGGCAAATGACACACTCGTTTATGCTTCAGATTCTGAGCCAGAGACGATCAGCCCCTATCACGGCAACCTGCGTGAAGGTGTCATCGTGGCGCGGCATGTCTTTGACAGCCTGATCGCCCGCAACACCGAAACCGGGAAATATGAGCCCCAGCTTGCAACCAGCTGGAACTGGGCCGACCCCCAAACACTGGATGTGACCATCCGCAAGGGCGTGACCTTTCATAATGGCGACCCACTGAGCGCCGATGATGTGGTCTTCACCCTCAATTATGTCGTCTCCCCCGAGGCAAAGGTCGTCACCAAGCAGAATGTCAGCTGGATCAAGAGCGCCGAGAAAATCGGCGAGGATCAGGTTCGCATTCACCTTGTTGCACCCTTCCCGGCAGCCATCGAATATCTGGCTGGCCCGGTCGTGATCTATCCTGAGGCCTATTTCAAGAAAGTGGGTCTTGACGGTTTCTCTCGCGAGCCTGTTGGCTCCGGCCCCTACAAGATCACCTCCGTCATGCCCGGCAAGGGCGTGAAGATGGAGAAGAACGAGAATTACTGGGAAGGCAGCCCGCTGGGCAAGCCCCAGATCGGCAAGCTGGAATTCCGCATCATTCCTGACCCTGAAACCCAGGTGGCCGAACTGATCACCGGTGGTGTGGACTGGATCTGGCGTGTGCAAGCCGATCAGGCCGGACAGATGAGCGCCGTGCCCAATATTGATGTGCTTGCGGCTGAAACCATGCGCGTCGGCTTCCTGCAACTGGATGCCACTGGACGCTCTCCCGGTTCAGCACCGCTCAAGGATGCCCGCGTACGGCAGGCCATCTCCTATGCCATTGATCGTAATGCGATTGTAGACAATCTGGTACGCGGCGGTGCCCGCGTCATGCACTCCGCCTGCTTCATTGATCAGGTTGGCTGCACGGATGATGGCGTGCCGCGCTATGACTACAACCCGGAAAAGGCCAAGCAGCTTCTGGCAGAAGCCGGTTTCCCCAATGGCTTTTCCATTGATCTGTACGCCTATCGCGAGCGTGAATATGCAGAGGCCGTTGTTGGCTATCTGGCCGCTGTCGGCATCAAGGCCAAGCTGAACATCCTGAAATATGCCGCACTGCGCGATCTTTCCCGCTCCGGCAAGGTGCCAATCTTCTTCCAGACCTGGGGTTCATACTCGGTGGCAGATGCCTCTGCCTTTACCGGGGTGTGGTTCAAGGGCGATGAGGACGACCTCAGCCGCAATCAGGAACTGACCGACCTGCTGAAAAAGGCAGACGGCACGGTGGAAGAGGCAAACCGGCAGGCCTTGTATTCACAGGCGCTGAAGCTGATTGCGGAACAGGCTTATCTTGTCCCCATGTTCTCCTACTCCACCAATTACGCCTTTACGAGCGACCTGAACTTCACCGCACAGCCGGATGAGCTTCCGCGTTTCTTCAAGGCATCCTGGAAGTAGTCACTCGCGAGAGGGCGCAGCCTGCGGGCCGTCCTCTCGCCTGATCCCGAACCCGCACCGGTTGCGCATTCATGCGCACCAGCCCTCGCAGCCCCACGCGGCGCGGGCAGCGGGAACCTGCGCGACATGGCTCCCGACATGTCGCGCAGCCGGAGACCATCAGGCGGGCCTCCTCCCGCCTCCATTCTTCCAGCGCCCCACCATGGCAGCAGCGCCAGACCCCGCTGTTGTCCGGGTTGGGACCCGTTGAGGAAAGCCCGATGCTCGCTTTCACCATTCGACGCCTCATCGTCGCGCTTCTGGTGGCGTTCACCGTTTCTGTCATCGCCTTCACGCTGCTGCACCTTTCTGGCGATCTGGCCATTGCGATTGCCGGGCCGGAAGCATCCCCCGCACAGGTGGAAGAAGTGCGCAAGCAGTACGGTCTGGACCAGCCACTTATTGTTCAATATTCAGGCTGGCTATGGGGTGCCCTGCACCTTGATTTCGGCACCTCTTTCTACTTCCGGGAAAGTGTTGTTTCACTGATCGCGGAACGTATTCCCGTCACCCTCACCCTTGGGGCGATCGCGCTGCTGATCTCGCTGGTGATTGCGGTGCCGCTCGGCGTTCTGGCTGCTGTTTATCGCGGCACGCTGATTGACCGTTTCGCCCTCACCTTCTGCGTGCTGGGGCAGGCCATTCCCACCTTCTGTCTGGGGTTGGGGCTGATTATCGTGTTTGCGGTCAACCTGCGCTGGCTGCCCACATCCGGCAATGCACACTGGCAGAATTATGTCCTGCCCTCCATTGCACTGGGCTGGTACGCCGTGCCTGCCGTCATGCGCCTCTCGCGCAATGGCATGCTTGAAGTCCTCTCGCAGGATTATATCCGTACGGCCCGCGCCAAGGGCCTTTCCCCCCTCAAGGTCATCCTGAAGCATGCCTTGCGCAATGCCATCATTCCGGTGGTTGCGCTGGCGGCGGTGCAGTTCGGCTTCATGCTGGGCGGGTCCATCGTGGTGGAAGCGGTGTTCTCCATGCATGGCGTCGGCCATCTCGCATGGGAAGCCATCGCCCGTAACGATTTCCCTGTCGTGCAGGCGGTCGTTCTTGTCCTTGCCATCATCTACATCACGCTCACCTTCGCGGCGGACGTGATCAATGCCATGCTTGACCCACGGATGCGCGTTGCATGACCATGACACTCTCCTCCGCGGCCGTAGAGCCAAAACCCTCCCTGCAACCCCCGGCGCGGCGCGCCCAGTTGCTCTCCTTCTTCTCCCGCAGCCTCAAGCATGGCGGTTTCACAATCGGCGCGCTCATCCTGCTGGTCATCATCTGCATGGCTTTGGCCGCGCCGCTGATCTCCCCGCATGACCCCTATGCGCAGAATCTGGCGCGCCGCCTTGTGCCGCCAATCTGGCATGACAAGGGCACCTGGGAGCACATTCTGGGCACCGACAAGCTGGGCCGCGATTATCTGAGCCGCCTGCTCTATGGCGCGCAGATCTCGCTCATCATCGGTTCGGTCACGGTGCTCATTTCCGGCACCATCGGCACCATTCTGGGCGTGTGCGCCGGTTATTTCGGCGGACGTGTGGATGCGGCGCTGAGCTACATCGTCACCACCCGTCTGGCCCTGCCCGTGGTGCTGGTGGCTTTGGCCTCCGCAGCTCTGGTCGGCTCTTCGCTTCACGGCGTCATCATCGTGCTGGGGCTGTTGTTGTGGGATCGCTTCGCGGTCGTCACCCGCTCGGCAACCCAGCAGATCGTGGCATCGGATTATGTGGCGGCAGCGCAGGCCATTGGCTGCTCCACCCCGCGCATCATCCTGTCCGAAGTGCTGCCCAACATTCTCAATCCGCTGATTGTGGTGGCAACGCTGGAAATGGCACATGCGATTTTGCTGGAAGCCGCACTCTCCTTCCTGGGTCTTGGTGTGCAGCCGCCGCTGCCGTCCTGGGGCCTCATGATCGCGGAAGGCAAGCAATACATGTTCTTCAGCCCGTGGGTCATCGCCATTCCGGCCACCGCCCTCGTGCTTCTGGTTCTGGCCATCAACCTTGTGGGCGACGGTCTGCGTGACCTCACCGCGCCTGAGAACAGGAACTGACGCCATGGCCCTTCTTGAAGTGAAAGACCTTGTGCTCGACATCCCCATGGCCAGCGGCATGCTGCATGCGGTAAGCGGCGTCTCCTTCTCGCTTGAGCGGGGAGAAACCCTTGCCATTGTTGGAGAAAGCGGCTCGGGAAAATCCCTCACCTCGCTCGCCATCATGGATCTGTTGCCAAAGCGCATCCAGCGGCGGGCCGCAAAGCTCAGCTTTGACGGACAGGACCTGATGAACATCTCCTCCTCCGGCATGCGCAAGCTGCGCGGCAACCGGATGGCGATGATCTTTCAGGAGCCGATGACCTCTCTCAACCCCGCCTACACCATCGGCAACCAGCTGATGGAAGCGCTCACCTGCCACAGCAAGGTGAGCGCAAGGGAGGCAAGGGACCGGGCCATCTATCTGCTGGAGAAAGTGGGTATCACGGCTGCGGACAAGCGCCTGTCGCAATATCCGCACCAGCTCTCCGGTGGCCTGCGCCAGCGTGTGATGATTGCCATGGCCCTGATGTGCGGGCCGGACCTCATCATTGCCGATGAGCCCACCACCGCACTGGATGTGACCATTCAGGCGCAGATCCTCCATCTGCTGGCCGATCTCCAGAAGGAGTTTGGCATGGCGGTCATTCTCATCACCCATGATCTGGGCGTGGTGGCGCGCGTCGCCAATACGGTGGGGGTGATGTATGCGGGCAAGCTGGTGGAAACGGGTGCCGCGCGCGCCGTGTTCAAGCACCCCTTCCATCCCTATACACGCGGCCTGCTGGACTGCATCCCCATTCCGGGGCGCACCGTTCCGGGCGAGCCGCTTGGCGCCATTCGCGGGCAGGTGCCCAATCTGATCGGCAAGCTGGAAGGCTGCGCCTTCCGCAACCGCTGCGATTTCGCCACCGCCGAATGCATGGCCGATATCGCCCTTGTTCACCCCGAACCTGCCCATGACGTGCGCTGCGTGCGCACCGGCGCGCTGGAGGCCGTAGCATGAGCGAGATCGTTCTTGAACTCAAAGATGTGACCCGCACCTTCAAGGTGTCCCAGGGCATGTTCCGCGCCCCGGCAACCCTCACCGCCGTGGCCGGTGTTTCGCTTCAGGTGAAGCGGGGCGAGGTCTATGCGCTAGTGGGAGAAAGCGGCTCTGGCAAGTCCACCCTCGCCAAGATGCTGCTGGGGCTTCTGCCGCCCTCTTCCGGTGAAATCCTGATTGAGGGCAAGCCCATTGCCGCAACGGACCGGCGCGCTGTGGCCCGTCGCATCCAGCCGATTTTTCAGGACCCCTATTCCTCGCTCAATCCGCGCAAGTCCATCGCCCAGCTTATTGCCCTGCCACTGGTGGTGCATGGCATTGGCACGGCAGAAGAGCGTCATCGCAAGGTTCTGGAAATGATGGATGTGGTGGGCCTGCCCAGCCGCCTCTACAATTCCGGCCCCAGCCAGCTTTCCGGTGGCCAGCGCCAGCGTGTGGCCATTGCCCGCGCGCTCATCATGCGCCCGGAAGTGGTCATTTGCGATGAGCCGACCTCCGCACTGGACGTGTCGGTGCAGGCGCAGATCCTGAACCTGCTGCTGGAACTGAAACGCGAGTTCAACCTCACCTACTTCTTCATCAGCCATAATCTGGCGGTGGTGGAGCATCTGGCTGACCGGGTGGCGGTGATGTATCTCGGCCGTTTCGTGGAAGAGCGCAGCCGCGCGGGCCTGTTTGGCAAGCCGGAGCATCCCTATAGTCAGGTTCTGCTGGAATCCGTGCTGACACCGGACCCGGATCTGGGTGTGCCGGATACGCATCTGGGCGCGGTCTTCCCCAATCCGCTGAGCCTGACGCCGGGCTGCGCCTTCCATCCGCGATGCCCCAGCGCCCGCGACATCTGCAAGGCCATTGCCCCGCAAGCCGTGCATCTGCCGGACGGCTTTTCCACCTGCCATTTCGCCGGTCAGGCAGAGTTGCCCGCTGTCGCCTGACGTCAAAAGACAAACGATCTCAGAAGGTGAGGAGCCACCATGAGCCGACAGGATGCTGTCAACCGCGCACGCGACTATTTCGACCGTGGCGACTTCCGCAAGGATCTCGCCCGCCGTGTCGCCATGCCCACCGTTTTCCAGATCGGGAAAAGCGTTGATGAACTGAGGGCCTATCTGACCGAAGAGCTCATCCCCTGCCTTGAAAAGCTGGGCTTTACCTGCCGCGTGGCAGATAATCCGATTGCGGGTCTCAGCCCCTTCCTCATCGCCACCCGGCATGAGGGCGATGACCTGCCCACCGTGCTCACCTATGGCCATGGCGATGTGGTGTTCGGGCAGGATGCCGGCTGGCGTGAGGGCCTCAAGCCCTGGACGCTGGTGGAGGAGGGAGACCGCTGGTATGGCCGCGGCACTGCCGACAACAAGGGCCAGCACACCATCAATATCGCCGCGCTGGAGCAGGTGCTGCAAACCCGCGGGGGCAAGCTCGGCTTCAATTGCAAGATGCTGATCGAGATGGGTGAGGAAGCAGGCTCTCCCGGGCTGCGCGAACTGGCCCGGCAGGAGCGCGAGGCCCTCTCTGCCGATGTGTTTATCGGTTCGGATGGCCCGCGCCTGTCGGCCCTGCGGCCAACAGTGTTTCTCGGCTCACGCGGGGGCATCACCTTTGAACTGGATGTGAACCTGCGGGAAGGCGGCCATCATTCCGGCAATTGGGGGGGCGTGCTCGCCAATGCCGGCACGGTGCTCGCGCACGCCATCGCCTCGCTGGTGGATGCAAAGGGGCGCATTCTCGTGGACGGACTGACGCCCAAGGAAATTCCCGCCTCCGTGCGCGAGGCTCTGGCCGGCATCTCGCTGGAACAGGGCATGGGCGACCCGGACATTGACCCCGAATGGGGCGAGCCGGGCCTCACCCCCGCCGAAAAAATCTATGCATGGAACACACTGGAGGTTCTCGCCTTCCAGACCGGCGCGCCCGATTCACCGGCCAATGCGGTGCCCCCCACAGCCCGCGCCACGCTGCAACTGCGCTTTGTCGTGGGCATGGACCCGGAAACAGTGGTGCCGCTCGTACAGGCGCATCTGGAGGCCCACGGCTTCTCACAGGTACAGGCGCGCCCCGCCCGTTCCGCCGCTGCCTTTCAGGCCACACGGCTGGACCCGCAAGACCCATGGGTGCAGTGGACACTGGACTCCATTTCCCGCACCACCGGCAAAGTCCCGGCCCTGCTGCCCAATCTGGGCGGATCCCTGCCCAATGATGTGTTTGCCATCATTCTGGATATGCCAACCGTATGGGTGCCGCACTCCTACCCGGCCTGTTCCCAGCATGCCCCGAACGAGCATATTCTGGCCTCGGTCGCGCGGGAGGCGCTCGAACTCATGGCCGGGTTGTTCTATGATCTTGGTGAGGACGGCAGCGCCATCATCAAGGCCCGGGCAGCATGATGAACGCCGATCCATCCACTCAGGTGATGGCCTGGCTCGCCCCCCGTTTCGACGAGATGGAGGCGCTGCTCCAGCGCCTCGTCAACATCGATTCCAGCAGCCATGACAAGCGCGGCGTGGATGCGGTCGGCGACATCATTGCCGGTATTCTGGCCGAAGATGGCATCGCCATCCACCGCACCAGCCTGTCCACCTATGGCGACATTTTTCGCGCCGAGGTGTCCGGCACCGGCAAGCGTCACGCCCCCCCCGGCCCTTTTGCTGGGCCACAGGGATACGGTGTTCGAAACCGGCACAGTGACCACACGCCCCTATTCGCGCACGGGCGATCTCGCCTTCGGGCCGGGGGTATGTGACATGAAGGCCGGGCTTGTCACCAATATCTTCGTGTTGCGTGCCATCAAGGCCATGGGCGGCCTGCCCTTCCCCGTGGTGGGCCTGTTTACAGGTGATGAGGAAATCGGCTCTCCCGGCAGCCGCCCCCATATTGAGGCCGCCTCACGCGAGGCGCGGGCCGTGTTCAATACCGAGCCGGGGCGCATCAGCGGCAATATCGTGACCGGACGCAAGGGCGGGTGCGGCTTCCACATCACGGTGCAGGGCAAGGCGGCCCACTCCGGTGTGAACCATGCCGATGGCGCCAATGCCATTGCCGCTCTGGCCCACAAGGTGGTGAAGCTTCAGGCGCTGACGGATTATGAGGCCGGCATCACCACCAATATTGGCGTGATAGAAGGCGGCACAACCCACAATACTGTGCCCGCTTATGCCAGTGCCGAACTGGATGTGCGCTTCATCACGCTGGAACAGCATGAGATGCTGACGGCACAGATCAAGCGCATTGTCGAAGATCAGGAAGTGCCCGGCACGTCCGCGACGCTTGCCCCCACGCTCACCTTCCTGCCCATGGAAGAAAAGCACTCTGCCGGCCTGTTTGCCCTGTATCGTGATGCCGCGCAAAGAGTCGGGTTCACGGTGGATGGCGAATTCACCGGCGGCTGTTCGGATGCCGGCTTTTCAGCATCACTGGGCGTGCCCACCCTGTGCGGGCTTGGCCCGGTGGGTGGCAAGGCCCATACCGAAGGCGAGTTCTGCCGGCTTGATACCATGGTGGCACGCACGCAGGCGCTGGCTGCAACCCTCTGCCGCCTCGGCTGAACGCAATATCCTCCCCCAAAGAGTGCATGACTTCACGCAGGGTATTTGCCGATCAAACCTGATCCGCAAATACCCTGCTTTTCTTTATGTCGATTCATCTTCCCTTGTGCTTCACAATGCTCAAGGTTTTCAGAAGTCCAGAGGACGATTATCCAGAACCTCTTTCATGACAAAGAAAGTCCGGGTCTGGCGCACACCGGGCAGGGCAATCAGCCTGCTGCCGTGGATGCGGTTGAAATCGGCCATGTCGCTGGCCCGAATCTTCAGGAAGTAATCAAAGTCTCCTGCCACCAGATGGCAGTCGAGCACAAAACTCAGCCCCGCCACTGCAGCCTCAAATGCAGCAAAACTCTCCGGCGTTGAGTGATCAAGCACCACCCCCACCATCACCAGCGCCCCGCGACCAACCTTGTCCGGCGCGACCAGCGCACGAAATCCGCCCAGATAGCCTTTTTGCATCAGCGCCTGTGTGCGGCGATGGCATGTGGCGGGGCTGACAGCCACTTTTTCCGCCAGTTCGGCATTGGTAAGGCGACCATTCTGTTGCAGCAAACGCAGGATTTTGAGGTCAATCCGGTCCACCATTTCCGGTTCGGAAGAATCTTTCACCTGTCCCGACATAAATGGATCTTTCATTTCACATTTATGAATAATAGTTGTTCTTTTAAGAAATTTCAAAGTGAAATTAGAGAGGACATTTCATCAAACATGGCGTTAGCATGAGCTTCTGAACCCGTTATCCCGACACGCTTTTCCCGAGGCTCAACATGCTTTCCGAATTCGAACGCTACCCCCTCACTTTCGGCACCACGCCCATCGAGAAGCTCCAGCGCCTGACCGACCATCTCGGCGGCAAGGTGGAACTCTATGCCAAGCGTGAAGACTGCAATTCCGGCCTTGCCTATGGCGGCAACAAGCTGCGCAAGCTGGAATATATCATTCCTGATGCCATCGCTTCCGGCGCGGATACGCTCGTTTCCATCGGCGGCGTGCAGTCCAACCACACCCGCATGATTGCGGCCGTGGCCGCGAAGATCGGCTTCAAGTGCCGCCTCGTGCAGGAAGCATGGGTACCGCATGAGGATGCGGTGTATGACCGCGTTGGCAATATCATGCTCTCGCGCATCATGGGCGCAGATGTGCGCTGCGTGGAAGACGGCTTCGACATCGGTATCCGCAAGAGCTGGGAAGATGCGATTGCGGATGTGGAAGCCAAGGGCGGCAAGCCTTACCCCATTCCGGCCGGCGCTTCCGTGCACCCCAAGGGTGGGCTGGGCTATGTCGGCTTCGCCGAGGAAGTCCGCCAGCAGGAAGAAGAGCTGGGCTTCAAGTTCGATTATATCGTGGTGTGCACCGTCACCGGCTCCACCCATGCCGGCATGACCGTTGGCTTTGCCAAGGACGGCCGTTCACGCAATGTCATCGGCATTGATGCTTCCGGCACCCCGGAGCAGACCAAGTCCCAGGTTCTTGAAATCGCGAAGCGCACCGCAGATCTCGTCAAGCTTGGCCGCGAGATCACGGAAGATGACGTGGTTCTCGTCGAAGACTACGCCTACCCCTATTACGGCGTTCCTTCCGAGGAAACCAAGGAAGCTATCCGCCTCGTCGGTCGTCTTGAAGCCATGATCACGGACCCTGTCTATGAAGGCAAGTCCATGCAGGGCATGATTGATCTGGTGAAGAAGGGTTACTTCCCCGAAGGTTCCAAGGTGCTTTATGCACATCTCGGCGGCGCACCGGCCCTCAACGGCTACGGCTACGCTTTCCGCAACGGCTGACCCGGAACAGAGGCCGGACATACTGTCCGGCCTCTTGCATCATCTTGCAGCGACAGGTCCAAAACCATGAGCACACCGACTGAAAATACCTTGCTGAAGCGTATTGAGCGACAACTGCTTTGGCTCTCCTGCTACATGATTCATCATGCGAACCATGTACGCGAGAAGGATGAGGTAAAGGTCGGCGGCCATCAGGCCTCCTGTGCCTCCATGGTTTCGATCATGACCGCACTCTATTTCCATGCCCTGCGCCCGCAGGATCGCGTGGCCGTGAAGCCCCATGCCGGGCCTGTCTTTCACGCCATGCAATATATGATGGGCAACCAGACGCTGGAAAAGATGAAGAATTTCCGCGGCTTTGGTGGCGTGCAGTCCTATCCCAGCCGCACCAAGGACACGGACGATGTGGACTTCTCCACCGGCTCTGTCGGCCTTGGCGTTGCGGTGACGGCCTTTGCCTCCATGGTGCAGGATTATGTGCGCGCCAAGGCCTGGGCCAAGCCTGCTCCGGAAGGCCGCATGATCGCCCTAGTGGGCGATGCCGAGCTGGATGAAGGCAATATTTATGAGTGCCTTCAGGAAGGCTGGAAGCACGACTTGCGCAATACATGGTGGATCATCGACTATAACCGCCAGAGTCTGGACGGTGTGGTGCGTGAAACCCTGTGGCAGCGCATTTCGGAAATTTTCCGCGCGTTCGGCTGGGATGTGGTGGTGCTCAAATATGGCGCGCTGCAACGCGCAGCCTTTGAGGAAACCGGCGGCGAAAAGCTGAAGGAGTGGATCGACAACTGCCCCAACACGCTCTACTCCGCCCTCACCTATCAGGGCGGCGCGGCATGGCGCAAGCGGTTGCTGGATGACATGGGCGATCAGGCCGCCTTCAGCGCGCTCATCAACCGTCGCAGCGATGAAGAACTGTCCGAGCTGATGAACAATCTCGGCGGACATTGCCTCTCATCGCTCACCGATGCGTTCGATACCATTACGCATGATCGCCCCACCGTGTTCCTCGCCTATACCATCAAGGGCTGGGGCACGCCGCTGGCCGGGCACAAGGACAACCATTCCGGCCTGATGACACCGAACCAGATGCAGCAGTTCAGCACCGGTTTTGGTGTGCCGCAGGGGCAGGAATGGTCTCCGCTGGGCGTGGCAGGTGAAGACCCGCACATGCGCGATTTTCTGGCCCATGTGCCCTTCTTCGAGGCCGGCACACGCCGCCACACCAGCCCGCTTGTATCCACCCCCGGCCCGGTGAGGCTTGACGACAAGGTGCTCTCCACACAGGCGGGCTTTGGCAAGATTCTGGATGCCATGGCCAAATCCGGCCACCCGCTGGCGGACCGGATTGTGACCACCGCCCCGGATGTGACCGTCTCGACCAATCTCGGCACATGGGTCAACCATCGCGGCCTGTTTGCGCGCGATGTGCAGAGCGACACCTTCCGCGAGGAGCGCATTCCCTCGGCGCAAAAGTGGCACTTCTCGCCGGAAGGCCAGCATATAGAGCTGGGCATTGCCGAGATGAACCTGTTTCTGCTGCTGGCGGCGGCGGGCCTGTCCCACTCTCTCTTCGGCGAGCGCCTGCTGCCGATCGGCACGGTGTATGACCCCTTCATTGCCCGCGGTCTCGATGCGCTGAACTATGCCTGTTATCAGGATGCACGCTTCATCATTGTCGGCACCCCCTCGGGTGTGACGCTGGCACCGGAAGGCGGCGCGCACCAGTCTATTGGCACACCGCTTATCGGCATCAGTCAGGATGGATTGGCGAGCTTCGAACCGGCCTTCCTGGATGAACTGTCGGTTTTGATGGACTGGTCGTTCGACTATCTCCAGCGCGATGGCTCGGGCATGCCGGATGAACGCAACTGGCTGCGCGATGAAACCGGCGGCTCGGTCTATCTGCGCCTCACCACCCGCCCGCTGGAGCAGCCGGCATGGCGCGATAGCCCCACCTTCCGGCAGGATGTGATTGATGGCGCCTACTGGCTGCGCGAGCCGGGGCCGAATGCGGAAGTGGTGCTGGTCTATCAGGGCTGCATCGCCCCGGAGGTTATCCGTGCGGCGGCCCTGCTTTCGGAAAACCGGCGTGATATCGGCGTGCTGGCCGTCACCTCATCAGACCGGCTGAATGCCGGCTGGACGGCCGCCCAGCGCCTGCGTGCGCAGGGCAAGACCCATGCCCTCTCCCATGCCGACCGGCTGCTTTCCCGCCTGCCTGCCCACTGCACGCTGGTCACTGCAATTGACGGCCACCCCGCAACGCTCGCCTGGCTGGGTGGTGTGCAGGGGCACCGCATCATATCACTCGGCGTGGAGCATTTCGGACAGACCGGGCGCGTGGCCGATCTCTACAGGCATTACGGGCTGGATACCGCCTCGATTGTGCGCCTCGTCTCCTCCCTCACGCATGGGCGGCCAGTGTCTGAACTGCTGCTGATGCCATGACCCCCTGAGGCGGAAACAACAGGAATCCGGGGCTTGCATCCCGGATTCCTTGAAACCCGTCTTCCGTGATACATCTGCGCTTCACCATGAGGGACGAGGCTCCGATGACGCGCAGAAAGATTCAGGAGATTGGCTTTCTCACCACCATTGTGCTCATCACGGTGGCTTTCATCTGGCTTCTCCTGCCCTATTACGGGGCCATTTTGTGGGCCATCATCCTCGCCATTCTGTTCAAGCCCCTTCAGAACAGACTGGAGCAGATCACCGGCGGGCGGCGAACACTTGCTGCCGCACTGAGCGTTCTGGCCTGCATCTGCATCGTGGTCATTCCCGCAGCCCTGATCACAGCCTCCATCGCCCGTGAGGCCACCGGGCTGTATGAACGCATCAGCAGCCGCGAGTTTGATCCGGGCATTGCGCTGATCCAGCTTCAGAATGTGCTCCCGGAATTTGCCCGCAATGCACTGGATGCGCTCCATCTTGGCAATATTGCGGAAATACAGGCGCGCCTGACATCCTTCTTCCTGCAAGCCAGCCAGACCATTGCCGCACAGGCGCTGAGCATTGGGCAGAATGCTGCATCCTTCATCATCGGTACAGGCATCATGCTGTATCTGCTGTTTTTCCTGTTCCGCGACGGAGAGCAGCTCACCAGCCGTATCCGTCGGGCCAGCCCGCTGGGCCTGCGCCAGACAGAAGAACTGCTGGAAAAATTCACATCCGTGGTGAAAGCCACTGTGAAGGGCAACATCATCATCGCCATCGTGCAAGGCACCATTGGCGGCCTGACCTTCTGGATTCTCAACATTCAGGCCGCCCTGCTGTGGGGGGTGCTGATGGCCATTCTCTCGCTGCTGCCCGCCATTGGCTCGGCCCTGATCTGGGGGCCGGCAGCGCTCTATCTGCTGCTGACAGGCGATTATGTGCGCGGCGGCGTTCTGCTCGGCGTCGGCTTTTTCGTCATCAGCACCATCGACAACTTCCTGCGCCCGCCGCTGGTGGGGCGCGGCACGCTGCTGCCGGATTATGCCGTTCTGATTTCCACGATTGGCGGGTTGTCGCTCATTGGCATGAACGGCTTTGTCATCGGCCCGCTTATCGCCGCACTGTTCGTTGCGGTGTGGTCCCTGTTTGCAGACCAGAAAAATCCGGTCCTTCCAGTTCCGGTGCGCCAGAGTTCGGAAAAGGACAAGTCCTCCTGAACCCAAGGCGGGCGCATCTACCGGACAGGGAAACAGAGCCAAAAAAACGCGGGCCAGAACAGGGTTCTGACCCGCGCAGTCAACCATGAACAGAGCCGTAAGGGACTGGAAAATCCAGACGCCTTACTTGCGGCGGTGCTCGCCGATCAGCGCGGCGAGCATATCTTCTTCTTCTGCCGTCAGGTCTGAAAGGGGCGAACGCACCTTGCCGGCATTGAAGCCCTGCAGGCGCACGCCAGCCTTGACGGCAGCAACCGCATAACCCTTGCGACGGCTGCGAATGGCCATGAAGGGGTAGAAGAAGTCGTTCAAAATCCGCTCGCAGGTGGCGCGCTCACCGGCGCGCAGGGCGCGGTAGAACTCCACGGCAAGGCCGGGCACGAAATTGAAGACCGCGGAAGAATAAGTGGTGAAACCGGCCGCGAGATAAGCTTCGGCAAACAATTCAGCTGTGGGCATGCCACCCAGATAGGTCAGGCGGTCACCCATCTTGGCCGAAATCTGGCGAACAAGAGCGATATCGCCCACACCATCCTTGAAGCCGATAAGGTTCGGGCAGGCATCACACAGGCGGGCAAGAGTATCGGCCTGAAGCACAGCATTGTCACGGTTGTAAACCATAACGCCGATGCCGATAGACTGGCAGATCTTCTTGACATGCTCATAAAGGCCTTCCTGCGGCGCATCAATCAGGTAATGCGGCAGAAGAAGGATGCCATCGGCCCCGGCCTTTTCAGCAGAGCGTGCGATTTCAATGGCCATATCCGTGCCATAGCCGCAACCGGAGACAATCGCCGTATCATTCTTGCCAACCGCTTCCTTGGCTGCGGAGACAATCGCCGGAATTTCCCCCGGGAGCAGGGAGAAGAACTCACCCGTGCCGCCAGCAGCAAAAAGAACAGGCGCATCAAAGCCCGACAGCCATTCGACATGAGCCTTGTAGCTCTCCGGGGCAAAGCGCCCTTCGGCATCGAAATGGGTGACGGGGAAAGAAAGAAGTCCTGCGCCGAGCTTCTGCTTGATCTGTTGCGGTTCCATCAGGTGACCCTTTTTTGAAAGTTCACATGCAGGCTAGCCCACCTGACGGAGAGGAGTCAATCAGTTATCGTATGATTTATCCAATCTCATATTATAAGTTTCCGACACCCCGCCGCAGCAGCGAGCGATACCGCATCTGGCTGCCCCGGAGATGATCACGCATTGCAGCGCGCGCGCCCTCTTCATCGCGATTGGAAATGGCCGCGATGATCCGGGCATGCTCGTCATGCAAATGGGTAATATAGGCGCTGGAGTTGGCCTCTCCCGAGGCTTGCAGGGCGAAACGGGGGATGATCCCGCTGCCGACCATCTTCAGAAACTCGCTGAACCGGGGATTGTTCGTGGCATCTGCTATCGCCAGATGCAGCGCGAAGTCCGCCTCGGCAGTTGACTTGCCAGCCTCAAGGCATGCCATGATTTCACGATGGGCATTGATGATGGTTTCTTCCTGCTGCGCGGAATGGCGCAGGGCCGCAAGGGCCGCCGCCTCAATCTCCACCCCCGTGCGCAGCTCCAGCAGTTCAATCACCGATGAAATGCGCTGGTAGTCCAGATCCTGAAACGGCGACATGTCCCGCGCAGGAGCATCCAGCACGAACACCCCGGCCCCCTGCCGGGCCTCCACCAACCCATCCGCGCGCAGGGCGGCAATGGCCTCACGGACCACCGTGCGGCTGACGCCAAAAGCCTCGGTAAGCCTGGCTTCGCTCGGCAGCTTCGCTCCGGGCTTGAATTCACCAGACTGGATCGACTGCCTCAGATCACCACTCACCTGCACAACCAGGTTGCCAGAGGGCCGTGAACTTCTTTTCTCGGGTTTAGAGACCACGTCTCGCCTTTCACGGAAGAGCTTCCCTGAATCGAGAAAGCCGCTCCTATGCTCATAAGTCAAGTTTCGAAAGTCATCTGAAATGTTGACCTTCAGGCATCAACATATATGATGAATCCGATATGTCAGCGCGGCATGGAATGGCTGTACGGTCATTTGACCGTCGCAGCAATGATGCACGTCGGAGGATAGCCTGAAATGACTTTTAAGCCACGCGGATCTCACCTGATCGCCGGTGAATGGGTTGCAAGCAAGACGACTTTCGCCTCTTCCCCCGCAACAGGCCCCGCGCATGACTTCTCCGTCGGCTCTGTCGATCTGGTCGAGCGCGCATGTGAAGCCGCGGAAGAGGCTTTCTGGACATATGGTTACATGTCCCGCGCCAAGCGTGCGGAGTTTCTGGACGCCATCGCCGCCGAAATCGACGCGCGCGGCCCTGCCATTACTGAAATCGGCACGCAGGAAACCGGCCTTCCAGCCGGGCGTCTTGAAGGCGAGCGCGGGCGTACGGTTGGCCAGTTGCGCCTGTTCGCCGAGCATATCCGAAAGGGTGACTATCTGGATCGCCGCACAGACGGCGCCCTGCCGGAGCGCCAGCCGCTGCCGCGCCCGGAAATCCGCCTGATTCAGCGCCCGGTTGGTCCGGTTGCGGTCTTTGGGGCCTCCAACTTCCCGCTCGCCTTCTCGACCGCCGGTGGCGACACCGCAGCCGCCCTTGCAGCAGGCTGTCCCGTGGTTGTGAAGGGACATTCCGCGCATCCGGGAACCGGCGAGATCATTGCCGAGGCGATCTTGGCCGCCATTGAAAAGACCGGCATGCCCAAGGGCGTCTTCAGCCTGATTCAGGGCGGCAACCGGGCGGTTGGGGAAGCGCTTGTGCAAAATCCCCATATCAAGGCCGTTGGTTTTACCGGCTCTCTGGCCGGCGGTCGCGCCCTGTTCGACCTGTGTGCCCGCCGCCCGGAACCCATCCCCTTCTTCGGTGAGCTTGGTTCCGTTAACCCCATGTTCCTGCTGCCGGAAGCCCTCAAGGCGCGCGCGGCGGCACTGGGTGATGGCTGGGCCAAGTCCCTCACCATGGGTGCTGGGCAATTCTGCACCAATCCCGGCATTGCCATTGTCATTGATGGCCCGGATGCAGACGCCTTCATCAAGGCCACCCGTGATACGCTGGAGGCCACCGCCGCCCAGACCATGCTCACCGACGGGATCGCAAAAGCCTATCGGGACGGGAACGCTTTCTTCCAGAATCACAAGGCCGTCAGGGCCCTTCTGAATACGGAGAGCGCGGACCGGCAGGCCGCCCCGAATCTCTATGAGGTTTCGGGTGCGGAATTCCTCGCCGATCATCATCTCGGCGAAGAGGTTTTCGGGCCGCTTGGCGTTGTCGTTCGCGTGGCATCAAGCGCAGATATGCTCGCCATCGCCAAACAGTTTGAAGGCCAGCTCACGACCACCCTGCACATGGACAAGGGCGATACGGAAGAGGCACGCAAGCTTCTGCCCATTCTGGAGCGCAAGGCCGGCCGCGTGATGGCCAACGGCTTCCCCACCGGGGTAGAGGTTGTGGATTCGATGGTGCATGGCGGCCCATATCCAGCCAGCACCAATTTCGGGGCAACCAGCGTTGGCACCATGTCCATTCGCCGCTTCCTGCGCCCTGTGAGCTATCAGAACATCCCGGCAGACTTGCTGCCTGAGGATTTTTCTGAAGCCCGGTAGTCTCAGCCACCCGGCTGAATGACAGGATTGTGAAAAACGGAAAGCGGGCCTCTGGCCCGCTTTTTGTGCTTATGGGAAAGCCTCAGAAAGCCCATGCAGGAGCGACTTGCGCACCTCCCCTGCACCTTCGCCCATATTATAGGCCCTCAAGGCTCATATTATGGGCCTGTGAGTTTAGATATTATATGTTGACAGTTATCATACAACTAAATTAGCTTTCCTGTGGGCGGAAGGCGTTGCCGGAAAAGATCCCGAGAAACGGGGCGTTCAGGTTTTGGAGAGCGGTGGTGCCATGCACAAAGTGCGGCGGACAGTTCGTTCCACCTGATGATGTCGCGTGCCTCTGTGTTACCCCAAGGGTGGAGCATCATGCGCGTACTGAAAAGAATTTATATCGGCATACTTGAGTGGATGGTCATCATCGCCATTCTCAGTACGCTCTTTCTTATTTCAGCCAATGTATTCCTTCGGTATGTGTTTAATTCCGGCATATTCCTTTCAGATGGAATCTCCGGGCTCCTCTTTGCATGGATGACATTCATCGGGGCTATTCTGGTCCTGTACGATCGCGGACATATCGGCGTTGACATGCTGGTGCGCCGCCTGCCCCTGCAAGTCCGGCGCATATGCTTTGTGGTGACCCATGTGCTCATGATCTACGCCACATGGCTGCTGCTGGAAGGCAGCTGGAAGCAGATGCTCATCAATCTGTATGTTTACTCCCCGGCAACGCGCCTGCCCATCGCTGTACTCTATGGCGCCGGGGTCGTGTTTTCCATCGCAAGCGGCCTGTTCCTCATCTCCCAGCTCGCCCTGATGCTGGCGGGCAAGCTGGATGACCATGCGCTGGTGGTGAGCGTTGGCGAGGATGAAGCCGAAGCCGAACGCATCGCTGAAGAACTCAAGGCCCACGAAGTCCAGATGGACGTTGCAAAGGCGTCCACGAAATGACCGTTGCACTCTTTACCGTCACCCTTCTCGTCACCATCGGCATTGGTGCCCCCATCGCCTATGCGCTGATCCTGACCGGCGCAGCGCTGATGTGGCAGATCGGGCTGTTTGACGGCCAGATCCTGGCCCAGAACATTCTCAATTCGGTTGACAGCTTTGCGATGATTGCTGTCCCGCTGTTTATTCTTGCCGGTGAACTGATGAATGCGGGCGGCTTGTCCCGCCGCATCATTGCCCTGGCGCAAACTTTGGTCGGTCACCGTCGCGGCGGCCTTGGCTATGTGGCGATCTTTGCCGGCGTCCTGCTGTCCAGCCTGTCCGGTTCGGCTCTGGCGGATGCCGCCTCGCTCTCTGCCCTCCTGCTGCCGATGATGATTGTTGCAGGTCACAACAGGGGGCGCGCGGGTGGCCTGATTGCGTCATCCTCGATCATCGGCGCGATCATTCCGCCCAGCATTGGCTTCATCGTGTTTGGTGTTGCCACCAACCTGTCGATCAGCAAGCTCTTTCTTGCCGGTATTGCTCCGGGCCTGATGATTGCTGCCGCGCTGGCCGTTACCTGGTATTTTGTGGCGCGTAAGGAAAACGTGCAGCCCACGCCCAAGGCTTCGGCCAGTGAGCGCATGACCGCTTTCGTCAACAGCCTGTGGGCTCTGATGCTGCCGGTCATCATTGTCGCCGGCCTGCGCTTTGGCGTGTTCACGCCCACAGAGGCCGCAGCAGTGGCCGCCGTCTATGCCCTGTTCGTCTCGCTGTTTGTCTACAAGGAACTGAAGGTATCTGACCTTGCAGACATTGCCCTGCGGGCCGGCAAGGTTTCCGCAGGCGTGATGTTCCTTGTGGGTGCGGCCGCCATCCCGGCCTGGATGATCGCCATCGCCGATATTCCCGGCCAGATCGTGTCCATGATCGGGCCGTTCATGGAAAGCCCGCGTATGCTGGTTTTCGTGCTGATGCTCATCATCATTGTGGTTGGAACGGCGCTGGACCTGACCCCCACCATCCTGCTGCTTGGCCCCATTCTGGTGCCGGTTGTGACCCAGGCCGGTGTTGATCCGATCTATTTCGGCGTTGTGTTCATGATCAATGGTGCAATCGGGTTGATAACGCCCCCTGTAGGAACAGTTCTCAATGTCGTGTGTGCTGTCGGGAAGATGGATTATGATGAGCTTTTGAAGGGAACCATGCCCTTCTTCCTTGCCCAGCTTGTCGTTCTGCTCCTGATGGTCATTTTCCCGGAACTGATCACTGTACCCGCCCAGTGGCTTTCGCGCTGATTTCGCGGCTGTTCTCAAGACAACAAGAAACAGGAAGAGAAAAATGAAAAGAGCTCTTGGAATTCTGGTCTCTCTCGCTCTGATGGGCGGCGTTGCGCATGCACAGGATATTTCCAACCGCATGATCAAGTTTGCGGCCACCGGGCAGGCTGGCACGCCGCCTGTGCAGGGCATGGAAATCTTTGCTGAAAAGCTGGCCGAGCGCAGCGGCGGCAAGCTCAAGACCCGCGTCTTTTCCAATGGCGTTCTTGGTGGAGACGTTCAGGTGCTCTCCTCCCTGCAGGGCGGCGTCATCGAGATGATGGTGTGGAATGCCGGCAACATGATCACCCAGGAGCAGGATTTCGGTATTCTGGACCTGCCCTTCATCTATCAGGATGCAGCCGTCATGGACCAGTTGCTGGATGGTGAGGTTGGTGACAAGCTGATCTCCAAGCTGCCAGCCCATAATGTGGTGGGTCTGGCCTTTTGGGAGCAGGGCTTCCGCCACCTGTCCAACAACAAGCGTGAAGTGAAGAACCTTGAGGATATCTCCGGCCTCAAGATCCGCGTGCAGCAGAACCCGCTGCTGGTGGACATGTGGACCGCTCTTGGTGCAAACCCCACGGCCATGGCGATCACGGAACTGTATTCCGCCCTTGAGACCGGCGCTGTAGACGGGCAGGAAACCACCGCCCCCTTCATGCTCGGCTCCAAATATTACGAAGTTCAGAAATATATTTCCGAGACGAAGCACAACTACAACCCGCAGATCGTTCTCATCAGCAAGCCCTTCTGGGACAAGCTGAGCGATGACGAGAAGAAGATGTTTATCGAAGTGGCGCGTGAAACTGCCATTGAGCAGCGCAAGATTTCCCGCGAAGCCCAGAAGACCTCTCTCGACAAGATCCGCGCGGCAGGCAATGTCGTGACCCCGATCTCCCCCGAAGAGCTGGACAAGATGAAGACCGCCGTGAAGCCGGTGATCGAGAAGTACTCCAAGACTTTTGATCCCGAAATGACCAAGACTGTCTTTGATGCTGTTGGCTACAAGCCGGAGTGACCCCTTTCGCCGCGCAGGATCATCCTGCGCGGCATATGTCCGTTCTGGCCCACAGGGGCTGGTCCACACCCTGAATCTCCAGACAGGAGCGCTTTGCCGTCACCCCTTCGGATGACCGCAAAGCGCTCTGAACCGTTGTTCCGGAAACCCATCATGAAAATATCCTTCGCCCAGTTTTCACCGATCCATGGCGATACCGCTGCCACCACCCGGCTTGTTGCGGAAAAGGCCCGTGAGGCAGCCGCATCCGGCTCGCGTCTCATCGTGTTCCCGGAATGCTTTCTCACCGGTGGTTCGTTTGATGATCGCGAGAGCCTGAAGAAGGTATCCATCGACATTGAGCGCGGGGATCTGGAGCCAATTCTGGCGGCAGCCCGTGATACCGGCATTCTGATTGTGGTCGGCTTCTATCAGGTCAAGGGCGATGCCGCCTACAACACGGCTGCCCTGATCGGCGCCGAGGGCATTATTGGCCTGCACCACAAGATGCACCTGCCTTTCATGATCGGCGACCGTTTCGTCGATATTCCGGAAGGCACCAAGACCTCCCTGTTCGAGACCCCCATCGGCAAGATCGGCCTTGCCATCTGCTATGAAATCCGCTTCCCGGAAGTGGCGCGCACGCTGGCGCTTGAAGGGGCGGACCTGATCGTTCTGCCGGCGGCATGGCCGGAAGCCGCGCGCATTCTGCCGGATATTTTCACCACCGTGCGGGCGGCGGAGAATTTCGTGTTCCTGCTCGCCTCCAACCGCAATGATGTGGATGACGGCATGGGCTTCATGGGCAACAGCCATGTGATTGACCCCAATGGCCGCGAAATCATCAATGCCGGCATGGAAGATGGCATCTTCACCGTGGATGTGGATCTGGAAAGCGCACGGGTGAAATCCATCATCCGCGATCCGGGCGTGTATGAGGTCCACCCCTTCCGGGACCGTCGCCCGCAGGATTACCGCGTCTGCGCCATGCCGTCCGTTGTCCGGTAGGCGCATCATGGAAAGCCTTAGACAGAAACTGGCCGCAAACCGGCTGACCTTCGGGATGAATGTCTATTCCGGCGCACCGGCGGTTGTTGAAATCGCCGGACGACGGGGTCTGGACTTCGTCTTCATTGATGCCGAGCACACGCTGCTGGGCACAGACCTGACCATGGAGCGCATGGTGCTGGCAGCGCGCGTTGCCGGCATTGCCCCGCTTGTGCGCGTTGCTGACAGCAATCCCACGGGCCTGCGCAAGACGCTGGAATGTGGGGCGGCGGGCGTCATCATTCCGCAGGTCCATAATGCCGAGCAGATGCGCGGCATCATTCAGGCCACCAAGTTTCCACCGCTCGGACGACGGGGCGGAGACAGCTCGGTGCGCGCGGCAGGTTATGGTGGACCGGGCTTTGACTGGCCCGCCTATACCGCGCGTGAAAACAGCGAGACCCTGATTATCCCGATGGCCGAGAGCTTCGAGTTCTTCGATGAGATCGACGCCATTCTGGATGTTCCGGGCATTGATGCGGTGCATTTCGGCCCGGCAGACTACACCCTCTCGCGCGGTCTCCCGGTGGATTACTCCATGCGCCAGCCGGAAGTGTGGGCCGCCATGCGCGAACTCATCGCCAAATGTCGCCCGCGCGGCATCAAGGTGATGCTGCCCTGCTTCCCGGTGGAGCCGGAGCATGCCTCCGCCCTCATCGCTGAAGGCGCTGAAATGCTGCTGGTGGGTAACGACATGGCCTTCATTCACAAGGGTTGTGAGCAGGCCAACACCATCGCCACTCTTCTGCGGAGCGCACAGGCATGATTGTCCATCCCCGCCCGGCGGCAACGGATGATGCCACGCTTTTCTCCCGGCTGGTCCAGATCCAGCCCGCCACTCTCGGCCATCATGTGGCGGGCGGTGCGCTGTCTCCCGAAATCTGCGCCATGGTTCCCGTGACGCGGATGGTGGGCCGTGCGCTCACCGTACGCCAGCCGCTGCCAGACAGCCTGCCGGTGTTCAAGGCGCTTGAGGCGCTGCGCCCCGGCGACATTCTGGTGATTGACCGTCAGGGTGACCACCATATTGCCTGCGTGGGCGAGATGGTGGCGCGGGCGGCCTATCATGCCGGTGCCGCAGGCATCATCGCTGACGGGGTGGTGACCGATATTGAGGAACTGCGGGAGATCGGCATGCCGATCTATGCACGCGGCACCAATGTCATCACCGCGCGCATGATGGAGCAGCCGGGTGGCGAGTTGTTCGGCCCTGTCACCATTGGTGGCACGGTCATCTCCACAGGCGACCTGCTGTTTGGTGATGCCAATGGCGTGTTGCGGCTGGGGGCAGACACCACCTCCCTCGACAGCCTGATTGACCGCGGCATTGCCGATGAGGCCCGCGAGAAGGTCTGGCGGGTGGAACTGGCAGCGGGCAAGTCTCTCGGCCAGCTCAACAGTGAGGCCAGGGCAAAGCAGAACCCGGCCTGATAAGCGCGGCATTTCTGCCATCTGTCATCCGGTTGCGGGCTGTTCCATGTCCGCAACCGCTCCTGCAAGCCCCGGAGCCTCAGCCTTGCCGGGCGCACCGCGCAAACGGCATGTGCCATCAGGCCCGGATTTCCCACCTCCATACCGCCCGTGCGTATCACGCATCTGAAACACGCACTTGCATCATGTCCTGTGCGGTGGCATGACCCGGCGACTTCTTTCGGGGCGCGCGACCATGCGGTCGCCTCTCACCCGATGGCTCGGGCAGGATTGGCCTTGAACAGCCTCACGCCTTTTCCGAACCACAGATGAGCCGGATGAACCAGCGTCATGTCCTGCACGGTCATGATGGTTCATCCATATGATACAAGCTGGCGCGGGCCGCAGGCGCGGTGCGGGCCAGATCAGGCCGGGCGGTTCGCCGCCCTTAGGAGGGTCGCCATGGCGGCGGTCGCGGAACGTGTTTTTTCCGGCGTGCAGCCTACGGGCAATCTGCACCTTGGCAATTATCTCGGCGCCATCAAGCGCTTCGTGTCCCTTCAGGACAGCCACGAATGCATTTATTGCGTGGTGGACCTGCACGCCATCACCGTGTGGCAGGACCCGGAAGAGCTGAAGCGCCACACCCGTGAGGTGACAGCCGCCTTCATTGCCTGCGGTATCGACCCCAAGGCCCATGTGGTCTTCAACCAGAGCCAGGTTTCCGGCCATGCCGAACTGGGCTGGATTCTGAATTGCGTGGCGCGGATGGGCTGGCTCAACCGCATGACCCAGTTCAAGGAAAAGGCTGGCAAGGACCGCGAGAATGTCTCGGTGGGACTGTTCACCTATCCCACCCTGATGGCGGCCGACATCCTGCTCTATCGCGCCACCCATGTGCCGGTGGGCGAGGACCAGAAGCAGCATCTCGAACTCACGCGTGACATCGCGCAGAAGTTCAACACCGATTTTGCCCCCTCCATCGCCACCCACGGGCATGGCGAAGGCTATTTCCCGCTGACAGAGCCGCTCATTGCCGGCCCGGCCACGCGGGTGATGAGCCTGCGCGATGGTTCAAAGAAGATGTCGAAATCGGAGCCTTCCGATTTCTCCCGCATCAATCTCACCGATGATGCCGATGCCATCGCCAACAAGGTGCGCCGCGCCAAGACCGACCCAGAGCCACTGCCTTCCGAACTGGAAGGGCTGAAGGGCCGTCCGGAGGCGGACAATCTGCTGGGCATCTTCGCCGCGCTTTCCGACAGCACCAAGGAAGATGTGCTGCGCGATTTTGGCGGTGCGCAGTTCTCGGCCTTCAAGGCAGCGCTGGTGGAGCTTTCCGTCAGCAAGCTCGGCCCCATTGGCGGCGAAATGCAGCGCCTGATGAGCGACCCGGCCTCCATTGATGCGATCCTGAAAGACGGCGCAGACCGCGCGCGGGTGATTGCCGACCAGACCATCCGCGATGTGAAGGATATTGTTGGCATGGTCCGCGGCTGAAAAGCGGACCATGTGCAAGATGATGAAGCCGCCGCGCCTCAAGGTCCGGCGGCTTTTTTGTCATCATCCGGCATTCCGGCAATATGGTCTCAAGGCTGAACAAATGCCTGCCCTGTGCGGATAGAACAAGGATGACGTGATGCTGCCGGGCTTTTGGCTTAAAGGCTGCGCGGCATGCACAGGACACGGCGCAAGCCCGCAAGCCCCAGCAGGGCAAGGCCATAAACCAGCACCCCAGCCCCCACCAGAAGCAACAGCCGCACAGCCGCCTGCCAGCCCGAAGCCTCAACCAGCCAGAGCCTTGAGCCGCTCTCCAGCAGCCAGACGGCGCTCCCCATCAACAGGCCGGCGACCAGCACGCCCAGCATGGGCAACAAAACCGCCCCCAGTGCCAGATGGCCACCCCGCACCAGCAACACGCACATCGCACCAACAGAGGCGAGCGCAGACAGCGCCACAGCCCCCGCCACCGGCACGGCCTCACCCTGCACACCCAGAGCCAGCCCCGCTAGCAGGCACACCAGCAGCGAGGCAAGGGCGATCTTCTCACCCGCGCGGATCACCCCGGCGGCGGAGGCAATGGCGCTCAACACCCGTTCCAGCCCCTGAAACGGCAGGGAAAGCGCAAGAATGCCAAGCAGGGCTGCGGTCTGGCGCACATCCTCGCCATCAAAACTGCCGCGCTGGAACAGCACCTGCACCACCGGCTCTGCCAGAACAAACAGGCCGATGGCAGCCGGGCAGGCAAAGGCCAGCGCCGCCAGCATCGCATGGGCCGCATCATGTCCCTGTTCCCGCCCCTTGTGCACCAACAGGGGCAGCAGAACCGCGCCCGCACTGGCCCCCACCAGCCCCAGCGGCAAATCCATCAGGCGCTGGGCATAATTCAGGGCCGCCACCGCGCCATCCGTGCCCGAAACAAGCGCAAGGGCAATCATGAACCGGAACTGGCTGAGGCCGGCAAACAGCAGTGCAGGCACGGCCTGCCTCAGCACATGTGTGGCCTTGCGCCAGGGCAGGGAAAGAGAAAACCGCTCCCGGCCGGAAGCCGCTGCACATCCGCGCGCGGCGTACAACATCAGCACAAGCTGGCTGACCCCAGCCACAACCGTTGCCCCTGCAATGGCTAGAGCCGCAATGTCACTTGCCAGCAGCCCCTGCCATACCAGCACAATCAACACGGCCAGAACGGTGAGGTTTGCCGCAACCGGAGCCAGAGCCGGAAGCAGCACGCGCTGTTCCGCATTGGCAATGCCGCCATAAATTGCGGCAAGGCCCGCCAGCGGCAGATAGAACACCGCAATACGCCCGCACAAAATGGCCAGTTCCGCCCGCGCGCCCATGCTCTCGAAACCGGGCGCTAGCAGCGCAATCAGGGCCGGCATGAACAGGGCTGCCACACCACTCAGCGCCAGCAACAGCCCCACCAGCAACCCGCCCGTGGCCAGAGACAGGCGATGTGCCGCACCCGCCCCCGTCTCACGGGCAAGGGCCGGAATAAAGGCGAGATTGAACGCCCCCTCCGCCAGCAGGCGGCGCGCCAGCAAGGGCAGGGCCAGCGCCGCGGCCAGTGCATCGGCCACCGGCCCCACACCCAGCACAGCCGCAATTGCGGCATCGCGCACGAAGCCCAAAATGCGGGAGCCGAGCGTTGCCACGGAAACAATGGACGTGCGGGTGCGCAGTGACATGCCCCGCCTATGCCCTCCGGCGCGCGGCCTGTCGATGGTTTTGAACAAGATCCACCATCAGCCCTTGGCATTATGACTGTGGCAGACTACGAAAAGATAAGCGGACACTTGCTTCCCGACCCTTATGCGCCCGCGCATCCAGATCGGAAAAGCAGGCGGCGCAAGGTGGCCTGCGCCGGCAAGGCTGCCAGAACAGGGATGAAACCGGCTCCAGGGAGAGTGGCATTCATGCGTAACAAGGTTTTCGCCGATGCGAAAAGCGCCCTTGAGGGCGTGATCTCGGACGGCATGACCATCATGGCTGGCGGCTTCGGCCTGTGCGGCATTCCCGAGAATCTCATCGCGGCCATCCGCGATCTTGGCCCCAAGCATCTCACCGTGATTTCCAACAATTGCGGCATTGATGATTTCGGCCTCGGCATCCTGCTGGCCAATGGGCAGATCAAGCAGATGATCTCCTCCTATGTGGGTGAGAACAAGCTTTTCGAGAAGCTCTATCTGAGCGGCGAGCTGGAGCTGGAGTTCAACCCGCAGGGCACGCTGGCAGAGCGTATCCGCGCCGGTGGCTCAGGCATTGCCGCCTTCTACACCAAGACCGGCTACGGCACGGTGATTGCCGAGGGCAAGCCCACAGCCGTTTTCGATGGCCACAATTATGTGCTGGAAACCGCACTGAAGGCGGACATTTCCATCATCAAGGCATGGAAGGCCGACAAGGCGGGCAATCTCGTCTATCGCAAGACCGCCCGCAACTTTAACCCGATGATGGCCACCGCCGGCAAGTTCACCGTGGTTGAGGTGGAAGAGGTGGTGGAAACCGGGCAGCTCGACCCGGACAACATCCACACCCCCGGCATTTATGTGGACCGCATCGTGCTGAGCCAGGGTGCGGAAAAGCGCATTGAAAAAGTCACCACCCGTCCGCGTTCTGAAGAGGTGAAGTGAGATGGCCTGGACCCGCGACCAGATGGCGGCCCGCGCCGCCCAGCAGATCCGCGATGGCTTCTATGTCAATCTCGGCATCGGCATTCCCACCCTCGTGGCCAACGCCTTGCCCGAAGGCATGGACGTGACCTTCCAGAGCGAGAACGGCATGCTCGGCATCGGCCCCTTCCCCTATGAGGGTGAGGAGGATGCCGACCTCATCAATGCCGGCAAGCAGACCGTGACGGAAGTGGCGGAAACCGCCTATTTCTCCAGCTCCGACAGCTTCGGTATGATCCGTGGCGGGCATATGGACCTGTCCATCCTCGGCTCCATGCAGGTATCCGAGCACGGCGACATCGCCAACTGGATGGTGCCCGGCAAGATGGTGAAGGGCATGGGCGGCGCGATGGACCTTGTGGCCGGCGCACGTGAGGTGATCGTGCTCATGGAGCATGTGGAGAAATCCGGCGCGCCCAAGCTGGTGGAACGCTGCACCCTGCCGCTCACCGGCGCGCAGGTGACCGATTTCGTCATTACTGACCTTGCGGTGTTTGAATTCACCAAGCGTGGCGGCACGCTAGTTCTGAAGGAACTGGCCCCCGGCGTCTCGCTGGATGAGGTGAAGGAAAAGACTGCGGCGAAGTTCGAGATCGACCTGCGCTGACCCACCCCAACCGGGTGAGACCTGCCAAAAGGAAAAGCGCTGGCCCATACCGGACCAGCGCTTTTTTCATTCTGGCAGTCCTTTATTCAGGCAGCCCTTTATTCAGGAATGCCGGAAGCCGCCTGTCAGAGCGCCTCGCCCTTCAGCAGGCGCGGCACATTGCCGGAAAGCCCCGCCGCATCCTTGATGAACATGTTCTTGAGGCGCGGCATGCGGTCCACAATGCCAAGGCCAATGTCGCGCACCGCACGCAGGGCATCGGAGTGGTTGGAGAACAGGCGGTTGAGACCATCCGTCGCCACGCCCATGGCCACCGTGTCGAAACGCCGCCAGCGCTGGTAACGCTCCAGTGTGGTGGGTGCGGCAAAGTCCAGCCCCACGCGGGCGGCATCGGTAATCACCTCGGCCAGCGCCGCCACATCGCGCAGCCCCATGTTCAGCCCCTGCCCGGCGATGGGGTGGATGAGATGGGCGGCATCTCCCACCAGCGCAAAGCGCGGGGCGATGAAGCTGCGGGCGATGGAGAAGCCCAGCGGATAGGCGCGCGGCTTTGTCACCACCTTCACCACGCCCAGCTTGTGGCCAAAGCGCTGCTCCAGTTCCTCCTGAAACAGGAAGGAGGGCATGGCCAGCAGCCGCTCGGCATCCGTCGTGCGCTCGCTCCACACAATGAAAGAGCGGTTCTCCGGCATGGGCAGGCTGGCGAAGGGGCCTCCGGGCAGGAAATGCTCGACG
Source organism: Xanthobacter sp. (assembly GCA_034676585.1). Taxonomy (GTDB): domain Bacteria; phylum Pseudomonadota; class Alphaproteobacteria; order Rhizobiales; family Xanthobacteraceae; genus Xanthobacter. Next base: position 53,864 of record JAUCBY010000004.1, read on the forward strand.
GCGCAACCTTCATGCGGGCGCTCATGTTCCACCGCAAAGGTGATGGCGCTCTGGTCATAGGCCCATTTCACGGTTTCAATCCCGGCCAGGGAGCGCAGCCGCGAGCGGGCACCATCACAGGCCACCAGAAGCTGGGTGCGCAGGGTCTGCCCGCTGCCGGTGGTGATATCCATATGCCGCTCATGAGCCGTAAAGCTCTCCACGGCTTCCGCGCGCATGTCCACGCCGGCAGCGCGGGCGGCTTCCACCAGCGCCCGCTGCAACACGCCATTGGACATCATGTAGGCGAAAGGCTCACCCGGCTCCACATCACCATCAAAGGAGAGAAAGGAGGGCCGGGCAACATCCTTCAGCCGGCTGTCCGTGACAACCATGGAGCGCATCGGCTCGGCCGAAGACGCGACCTCATCCCACACGCCGATGGTGGTGAGCAGGCGGCGCGCACCCGCAGCAATGGCAGACCAGCGCTCATCGCCAGCCGCCGGACGGTTGATCGCCGGATCAAAAATGGTGATGGCCGCATCCTCGCCCAGCGCGCGACGCAGCGCCAGGGCAAGGCTCGCCCCTGCAAGACCCCCGCCGACAATGGCAATGTCCAGACGCTCCGGCGCATGGCTCGCGAACGGCGCAGCAGACTCGAAGGGGCTGTTCATCGTCTCATCTCCTCACGCATGTGCGTGTGCCGCACAGGCATTTCCGCAGCTTGCCGGAATCACCGTTCAAATGACAAGCTCCCGCATGCAGCCATCAACGCACTTGCACCGTGGCATCACGCCACGGTACGCCTGCCTCAACCCCACCCAGCGCCATCGCGCACCAAGCGAGAGCAGCCCGGCATGTCATCTCCAGCGGAATCCAACATTGAAGCGCTTTTGTCCATCCTTGATCTGGAACCGCTCGAGATCAACCTGTTCCGTGGTCGCACCGCAGGGCAGGCCAATAACCGGGTGTTTGGCGGTCAGGTCATCGCGCAAGCGCTTGTGGCGGCCCGCCGCACGGTGAAGGAGCAGCGGCTCGCCCACTCACTTCACGGCTATTTCCTGCTGCCGGGGGACCCCACTATCCCCATCATTTATGATGTGGAGCGCATCCGCGATGGCGGCTCCTTCACCACGCGGCGGGTGGTTGCCATCCAGCGGGGCGAGGCCATCTTCTCCATGGCCGCCTCGTTCCAGACCTTCGGTGAGGGGCTGGAGCACCAGTCCACCATGCCGGATGTGCCAATGCCGGAAGACCTGCCCCCGGATTCGGTGTGGCGTGAAAAACTTCTGGAGCACTTCCCCGCAGCGGCCGGGCGCGGCTGGATGGCGCTGCGCCCACTGGAAGTACGTCCGGTGGGTGACATGCCCTATCTGGGCACCAAATCCAGCGGACGAAGCGCCATATGGCTGCGCACCACCGCGCGCCTGCCCGATGACCTGCCAACACATCAGGCCGTGGTCGCCTATGCCTCGGACCTGACCCTGATTCAGGGTGCCCTGCTGCCGCATGGCCGTTCTGTTTTTGATGGCACCCTGCAGGTCGCCAGTCTGGACCATGCCCTGTGGTTCCACCGCCCGTTCCGCGCCGATGAATGGCTGCTCTACGCTCAGGATACGCCCAGCGCCGGTGCCCAGCGCGGCTTCTCACGCGGGGAGCTGTTCACGCGTGATGGTGTTCTGGTGGCCAGTACCGCACAGGAAGGGCTGATGCGGCCCGTGGTTCCGCGGGGCTGAAATGATGCCGCATGGCCGGGGCTTCTCCCGGCCATGTTCAGGGCCTGTCATGTCGCCTGAAGGATAGGTCTACATTGCACCGCACACCGGATATGCCACAATAAGAGGCATCAAGATGAAAGGTGCGGCGAAAAAAGTGGCATGATCGGGGCAGGATTTTGGTGCACCGCCGCATGACGAGAAAATAGGCAACACCTTCCGGAAGGTGATTTGCACTGCAATTCCAACAAAAAGTCAGGTCCCGGCCTCACTTGGCACGGTCCTTGATTATCCCTTCTGCAAGACTTGCCCGCCACCCGGAATTTTTCACCCGGTTCGGCAAGGCTTTCGGCGAAGCACCGGCTGCACTCCAAGGGGGGCACCGCAGAAGGGACAGGAACCGATCCATGAAGATCGTCATGGCCATCATCAAGCCATTCAAGCTGGAAGAGGTGCGCGATGCCCTCACCAATATCGGGGTTCATGGCCTCACCGTCACCGAGGTGAAGGGCTATGGGCGTCAAAAAGGCCATACCGAGATCTATCGCGGCGCGGAATATGCCGTGAGCTTCCTGCCGAAGCTGAAGATCGAGGTGGCTGTCTCTGCCGAGATTGCCCCCAAGGTGGTTGAGACCATTACCGCTTCCGCAAAGACCGGCCAGATCGGCGACGGCAAGATTTTCGTTCTCGCCATCGATCAGGCAGTGCGCATCCGCACTGGCGAAACCGACGCTGACGCCCTTTGAGCCCCCTGATTTACCGGAGCCTTACTCGATGAACCTCAAGATGTGGACCCGTGCGGGCCTTCCCGCGCTCATCGCTACGGCGGCCTTCAGCCTGCCGGCACTGGCCCAGCCAGACATGGCTCCGGCGGCGGTCTCTCCCGCTGCCGAGGCTGCCGTCGCCACCGTGAACAAGGGTGACGTGGCGTGGATGATGACCTCCACCATCCTCGTCCTGCTCATGATCGTGCCCGGCCTTGCGCTGTTCTATGGCGGCCTTGTGCGCGCCAAGAACATGCTTTCCGTGCTGATGCAGGTGCTGACGGTTGCATCCATCATGATGCTGATCTGGGTCTTCTACGGCTATTCCCTCGCCTTTACCGAAGGCAATGCCTTTATCGGCGGTTTCTCCAAGGCGTTCCTGTCCGGCGTGACCGTGGACAGCCTGGCCGATACCTTCTCCGAAGGCGTCAAGATCCCGGAATTCACTTTCATCTCCTTCCAGATGACCTTTGCGGCCCTCACCCCGGCGCTTGCCATCGGCGCATTTGCCGAGCGCATGAAGTTCTCGGCCGTCATCCTGTTCGCCATCCTGTGGGGCACCTTCGTGTATCTGCCCGTGGCGCACATGGTGTGGTTCGACGGCGGTTACCTGTTTGACATGGGCGCGCTGGATTATGCTGGCGGCACCGTCGTACACATCAATTCCGGCGTGGCCGCCCTTGTGGGTGCAATCATCGTCGGCAAGCGCATTGGTTATGGCAAGGAGCAGCTTCCGCCCCACTCCCTCGCACTCACCATGGTTGGTGCCTCCCTTCTGTGGGTGGGCTGGTTCGGCTTCAATGTCGGCTCGGGTCTTGAGGCCAACAGCTTCGCCTCGCTCGTGATGCTCAACACCTTCCTTGCAACGGCTGGCGCTGTCATTGGCTGGCTCGTGGTGGAATGGCTCACCCATGGCAAGGCCTCCATGCTGGGCGCGGCTTCCGGTGCCATTGCAGGTCTGGTTGCCATCACGCCGGCTGCCGGTGCTGCCGGGCCGATGGGCGCGATTGTCCTCGGTGCCTTCGCAGGTGTGGTCTGCTTCTTCTTCTGCACCGCCGTAAAGAACGCGTTTGGCTATGATGACGCGCTGGATGTGTTCGGCGTGCATGGTGTGGGCGGCATTGTCGGCGCCATCGGCACCGGCGTCGTGGTGGCCCCCTTCCTCGGTGGCGTAGGCGTGGAGGGGTACTCCATGGGTCACCAGGTGTGGGTCCAGCTGGTGGCAACCGTCATCACCGTGGTGTGGTCCGGCGTCATGTCTGCCATCATCTTCTACATCATCAACATGCTGGTCGGCCTGCGGGTCAGCCCTGATGTGGAACGCGAGGGCCTCGACATCAACGAGCATGGCGAACGCGCCTACCACAGCTGAGAACAGCGAAGGCGGTCCCCGCCGCTTTCACCACCGCACTGCAAGAACCCCGGCTTCAGGCCGGGGTTTTTTCATGCCGCAACGTCATGAGGGCGCATCCTCGCCATATGGAGGCTTTCCCCGGCCCGCGCCGCCTGCTAAAAGCCGCCATTCAGACTTTGGAACAAGCATGCCCTCTTTTCTTCCGGCTGGATTGCGCCCGCCGCCCGGCCCCATGGCGCGAATTACCAGCCCGGCGCTCCCGCAGCGTTTTTGAGCGCGCAGGGGTTGCCGGGATATGTTCGCCCGCCTGATTGCGTCGCTTCGCCGACCGCCCCCTTATTCGAGTTGCATGCCATGACCGACAAGACCGCCGAGACACTCGCCGAAACCGTGGATTACTCCAAGACCCTGCTTCTGCCGCAGACCGAGTTTCCCATGCGCGGCGGCCTGCCGAAAAAAGAGCCGGAGCTGCTGGAGCGCTGGAAGCGGCTTGAGCTGTTCGCCCGCCTGCGTGAAGAGGGCCGCGGCCGCCCGCGTTTCGTGCTGCATGATGGCCCGCCCTATGCCAACGGCAACATCCATATCGGCCATGCGCTCAACAAGATCCTGAAGGATGTGGTGACCCGCTCGCAGCAGATGCTGGGCCACGATTCCAACTATGTGCCCGGCTGGGACTGCCACGGCCTGCCCATCGAATGGAAGATCGAGGAAGAGAACTACCGCAAGAAGGGCAAGGAAAAGCCTGACTTTACGGACTCCGCCGCCATGGTCGCCTTCCGTCAGGAATGCCGCGCCTATGCCCAGCACTGGCTGGATGTGCAGCGCGAGGAATTCAAGCGCCTTGGCGTGGAGGGCGACTGGGACCGCCCCTACACCACCATGGCCTTTGCGGCTGAAGCGCAGATTGCCCGCGAGATCATGAAATTCGCCGAGAACGGCCTGCTCTATCGCGGCTCCAAGCCGGTGATGTGGTCCGTGGTGGAAAAGACCGCTCTGGCCGAGGCCGAGGTGGAGTATCAGGATTTCACCTCCGATACGGTGTGGGTGAAGTTCCCGGTTCTGGACGGTGCGGATGACCTGAAATCCGCGCGCGTGGTCATCTGGACCACCACGCCCTGGACCCTCCCCGGCAACCGCGCCATCTCCTTCTCCTCGAAGATCACCTATGGCCTTTATGAGGTGACGGATGCACCCGAGGACAACTGGACCCGCACCGGCGACCAGCTGATCCTTGCTGACAACCTTGCCGCCGATGTGCTGGGGCAGGCGCGCGCCACCTCTTACAGCCGGGTGCGGGAGGTTTCCGCGCAGGAGCTTTCCACCCTCACCTGCGCCCATCCGCTGGCCGGTATGGGGTATGATTTCAAGGTGCCGCTGCTGGATGGCGAGCATGTCACCGATGATGCCGGCACCGGCTTCGTCCACACCGCGCCCAGCCATGGTCGCGAGGACTTTGAGATCTGGACCTCCAGCCGCAACCTGCTGGAAGAGCGCGGCATCAACCCCGCCATTCCCTATCCGGTGGATGAGGACAGCCTCTACACCGCCCATGCTCCCGGCTTCGAGGGCAAGCGCGTCATCACCGCCAAGGGCGAGAAGGGTGATGCCAATGGCGCGGTGATTGATGCGCTGATTGCGGCGGGCAACCTGCTCTCACGCGGGCGGGTGAAGCATCAGTATCCGCATTCCTGGCGCTCCAAGAAGCCGGTCATCTTCCGCAATACGCCGCAGTGGTTCATTGCGATGGACAAGGTGATTGCCGGCGCTTCTGCCAAGGCGGTGGGCGCAGCTGGCAGCGTTGCTTCCAACACTGGCGATACCCTGCGCGCCCGGGCGCTGGATGGCATCAAGACCGTGGAATGGGTGCCGGCGGCCGGTGAAAACCGCATCACCGGCATGATCGCCAACCGGCCGGACTGGGTGGTCTCGCGCCAGCGTGCATGGGGCGTTCCGATCACCGTTTTCGTGAAGGAAGTCGGTGACGGCTCGGTCGAAATTCTTCAGGATGAGGCCGTGAATGCCCGCATCGCCGAGGCCTTCGAGGCTGAGGGCGCGGACGCATGGTACAAGGAAGGGGCGCGCGCGCGCTTCCTTGGCGAACGCGCAAGCGAGGGCTGGGCCAAGGTCGATGACGTGCTCGACGTGTGGTTCGATTCCGGCTCCACCCACGCCTTCACGCTGGAACCGCGCCCGGAACTGCACACCAACCGCGCCCCGAACGGGCCGGACAAGGTGATGTATCTGGAAGGCTCGGACCAGCATCGCGGCTGGTTCCACTCCTCCCTGCTGGAAAGCTGCGGCACGCGCGGCCGCCCGCCCTATGACGTGGTGCTGACCCACGGCTTCGTGCTGGACGAGACCGGGCGCAAGATGTCCAAGTCTCTGGGCAATGTTACCTCGCCGCAGGATGTCATCAAGCAGTCGGGTGCCGATATATTGCGCCTGTGGGTGTGCGCCTCGGACTATTCGGACGATCTGCGCATCGGCCCGGAAATCCTGAAGACCACGGCGGATACCTACCGCAAGCTGCGCAACACGGTGCGCTGGCTGCTCGGCTCGCTGCACCACTTCCGCCCGGAAGAGAAGGTGGCATTCGAACAGATGCCATCGCTGGAACGCTTCATCCTGCATCGCCTTGCCGAGCTGGATGGCGAGATCCGCGCCGCCTATCGCGCCTTCGATTACAAGAAGGTGCATGCGCTGCTCACCGCATTCATGACCTCGGACCTGTCCGCCTTCTATTTTGATGTGCGCAAGGATTCGCTCTATTGCGATCCGCTCTCCTCCACCGTGCGGCGCGCCAGCCTCACCGTGCTGGATGAAGTGTTTGATCGCCTCGTCACATGGCTCGCCCCCATCATGCCCTTCACTACTGAAGAGGCATGGCTGGCCCGTACCGGCAATGAGGAAGGGTCCGTGCATCTGCTCACCTTCCCGGCCACCCCGGAAAGCTGGCGCGATGATGTGCTGGCCGACCAGTGGCGCAAGGTGCGTCAGGTGCGGCGTGTGGTGCTGGGCGCGATCGAGATCGAGCGCACCGCCAAGCGCATGGGTTCCTCGCTGGAGGCCGCCCCGCAGGTGTATGTGACAGACCCCGCTCTGGCCACAGCCTTTGAGGGGCTGGATCTGGCGGAAATCTGCATCACCAGCGATGCCCGCCTTCTCACCTCCGAGGGGCCGGAAGAGGCCTTCCGCCTGAATGATGTGCCGGGTGTGGCCGTGGTGCCGGGCCGGGCGCAGGGGCGCAAATGTGCCCGCTCGTGGAAAATCTCCCCCGATGTTGGCGCGGACCCGGAATTCCCGGATGTGTCGGCACGTGATGCGGCGGCACTGCGCGAGTTCCAAGCCCAAGAGAACGCCTGATGGCAGCGCGCGCCTCCCTTGTCCGCCTCGGCATCCTGAGCGCTGTGGTGAGTCTGGTTCTGGATCAGGCCACCAAGGTGTGGGCGCTCGCCGCCATGGGCGAAAGAGGGGGGATGGCATGGCCCGTCACCCCCTTCATGGACTTCGTGGCGCTGTGGAACTACGGCATCAGCTATGGCCTGTTCCAGCAGGGTGATACCGGGCGCTGGGTTCTGGTGGGCGTGAAGGTGGTGGCGGTGCTCGCCTTTTCCATCTGGCTCACCCGCGCCCATCGCCGGCTGGAGGCGCTGGCGCTAGGCCTGCTGATTGGCGGGGCCATCGGCAATGCGATTGACCGGGTGATTTATGGCGCGGTGTTCGATTTTATCTCGCTGCACGCCTTCGGCTATCGCTGGTATGTGTTCAATGTTGCCGATATTGCCGTCGTTATTGGTGTGATATTGCTTCTTATTGACGCTTTTCGCGGTGATGCCTCAAAATTGCCGCCCTCGGACACCCGAATGGAGTCCACACCTGAAATCGAGCGCAAGCCGTAGAGAGGGAGCCCCCATGCGCGCCAAGTCCCCATTTTCGCGCGAAACCGCGCTGATGCAGCGGTCCGGGCGGGAGATGGAAGCCGCAGAACTGCCCAAGGCTCCAGCCCGCAAGGCTGTCGCCTCCCGCATTCTGGCCGGTTCCACTGGCGCTCTGTGCCTTGTGCTTGCAGCTGCCCAGCCCGCACACGCCGATGAATTCAACACGAATCCCATGCGTAGCGTGATGGATCTTCTCGGGCTGTCCAATGACGAGCCCAAGCCGGAGATTGATTATCGCGAGCGTGCCCCGCTGGTGGTTCCGCCCAACTCGCTTGAGAACCTGCCCTCACCGCAGGAAAGCGCACACCGGCAGAACCCTGCATGGCCGAAAGACCCGGACGTGGCCCGCCGCGCCCGTGAGGCTGCGGAAGCCAACAAGCCGATCAAGCGTGATGATCCAGGCCGGCATCTTCTGCCCTCGGAACTGAACAAGGGGCGCAAGCAGGGCGGCATTTTGAGCGGCATCTTCAATGGCAGTGGCGGGCAGGCCGGCACGCTTGAAGACCCCGACAATCCGCGCCGCATGGCACCCGGCCAGCTCGGCTTTGGCGGGTGGCTCAACCCGAAAAAGGAAGAGCCTGTCGCCTTTACCGGCGAACCGGAGCGCCGCAACCTGACCCAGCCGCCCCCCGGTTATCTGACCCCCTCCCCCAATGCCCCCTATGGGGTGGTGGAAGACAAGCCATCCGAGAAGGGGCTGGGACAGCTGTTCCGCAAGCAAACCCCGAACAACTGATGCAGGCCGGATGCCGCGCCGGTTGCTCCTCTCGCGGTTCTGAACCGCACTTTTAAAAGATAGAGGCGAGAGCAGGTTTGTAAACCTGCCCGCCATGCCTTCATTGCCCTGTCCCGCATGGACACATATGCGCCCACCGGCGCATCAAAAGGGAAGATCTCTCACGTGCAGATGAGCCGTTTCGCCATGGTCGCCATTCTCGCAGCCGGCACAGCAGCCGGCGCCGCCCTTGCCCCGCGCATCGCCTCCGCCGCCGGGCCGGACATTACCGAATTCAAGCTCGACAATGGCATGCAGGTCATGGTCATTCCAGACCACCGCACCCCCGTTGTCACCCATATGGTGTGGTACAAGGTTGGCTCGGCTGATGAGCAGCCCGGCAAGTCCGGCATCGCCCATTTCCTTGAGCATCTCATGTTCAAGGGCACCGAGAAGCACAAGCAGGGTGAGTTCTCGGCAGAGGTGGCGCGCCTCGGCGGGCAGGAAAATGCCTTCACCTCGCAGGACTACACCGCCTATTTCCAGCGCGTGGCCAAGGAACATCTTGAAAAGGTGATGGGCTTCGAGGCCGACCGCATGACCGGCCTCAAGCTCTCCGACGAGGTGGTGCTGCCCGAGCGGGACGTGGTGCTGGAAGAGCGCCGCATGCGCACCGACAGCGAGCCGGGTGCCCGGCTGGGCGAGATCATGCAGGCCACCACCTATGTGAACCACCCCTACCAGCATCCCATCATCGGCTGGGAGCATGAAATCAAGCAGCTCAACCGCGAGGATGCGCTGGCCTTCTACAAGCGCTTCTATGCGCCCAACAATGCGCTGCTGGTGGTGGCGGGCGATGTGAAGCCGGAGGATGTGAAGGCGCTGGCCGAAAAGACCTATGGGCAGGTGAAGCCGGCAGATACCCCGCCGCGTGCCCGCCCGCAGGAGCCGCCGCCGCAGGCCCATCGCCGTGTGGCACTGGCAGACCCGCGCGTGGCCCAGCCCAGCATCCAGCGCTCTTATCTGGTGCCGTCCGAGCGCACCGCGCAGGATGGCGAGGCAGCAGCGCTTGACGTGCTGGCGCAGATTCTTGGAGGCGGGCAGACCAGCCGCCTCTACACCACGCTGGCCGCGGAAAAGGGCGTGGCCGCTGGTGCGGGGGCCTGGTATCAGGGCGTCTCGCATGATGATACCCGTTTCGTGGTCTATGCCTCCCCGCGCGGTGATGTTCCGCTTGAGGATCTGGAAGCGGCAATGGATGCCGTCATCACCGAACTGGCGGAAAAGGGCGTTTCCGAGGAAGAGCTGAAGCGCGCCAAGACCCAGCTCACCGCAGACATGATCTATGCGCAGGACAATCAGGCCACCCTCGCCCGCATCTATGGTGCGGCATGGGCCACCGGCATTGATGCGGATGCCGTGCGCAACTGGCCGGAGCGGGTGAAAGAAGTTACCGCACAGCAGGTGCAGGATGCCGCAAAGCGCTATCTGGTCCACAGCCGCGCCGTGACCGGCCATCTGAAGGCCGCTGAAGCGCCTGCCCCGGCGGAACAGACGGAGGGGCGCCCATGAACGGCACATCCTTTTCCGCCCCTATTCTTTCTGTTTCCAAGCGTTCCCGCCGCACATTGCTGCACAGTGGCGCGCTCTTCTGCATGATGGTGACGATGGCCCTTTCCCCGATGACCCCCGCCCGGGCCGATGACAAGACCCCGCCTGCTGCTGCCAGCACGGCCCAGAACAGCCGCATCATTGAAGTGGTCAGCCCCGGCGGCATCAAGGCCTGGCTGGTGAAGGACACCACCCTGCCGCTGATCGCGCTGGAGTTCGCCTTCCGGGGCGGCTCGGCGCAGGATGGAGCCGGCAAGGCCGGTCTTGCCAATCTCACCGCCTCCCTGCTGGATGAGGGCGCAGGCGAGATGAACGCCGCCGCCTTCCAGCAGGCGCTGGCCGACAGTGCGGTGGACATCAGCTTTGATGCCAGCCGCGATGAAATGCGTGGCTCCCTGCGCACCTTGTCCGAAAACAAGGACAAGGCATTTGATCTGCTGCGCCTTGCCGTGAATGATCCGCGCTTTGATGCCGAGGCGGTGGAACGCATCCGCGCCGCCATTCTGGCCGGCCTGCGCCGCGCCTCGACCGACCCCAACTCCATCGCCAGCCGCCGCTGGTTCGAGTTGGCCTTCCCTGGCCACCCCTATGGCCAGCCGGGCAACGGTTCGCTGGAGAGCGTGCCGGAACTGACCCGCGAGGACATTGTGGCCTTCGCCCGCCGCACACTGGCGCGGGATAATCTGCATGTGGCAGCGGTGGGTGACATCACCCCGGAGGAACTGGGCCAGCGGCTGGATGAGGTTTTCGGCAAGCTGCCGGAAAAGGCCACCCTGACCCCGGTGGCGGATGTGAAGCCGCAGAAGCTGGGTGAGCTGGATGTGGTGGCGCTGGATGTGCCGCAGTCTGTCGTCATCATCGGCACGGAAGGGCTGAACCGGGATGACCCGGACTTCATCCCCGCCTTCGTGATTGACCACATTCTGGGCGGCAGCGCCTTTTCCTCGCGCCTGTTCAAGGAAGTGCGCGAGGAGCGCGGGTTGGCCTATTCGGTCTATTCCCACTTTGCGCCGCTGGATCATGCCGGCCTGTGGTTTGCCAGCACCGCCACCAAGAATGAGAGCGCGGGCGAGGCTACCCGCCTCATCTCTGACAATTTCCGGCGCATTCTTGCAGATGGTCCGACGGACGATGAGCTGAAGGAAGCCAAGAGCTACCTGACCGGCAGCTATGCCCTGCGCTTCGATACCTCCTCCAAGGTGGCCGGGCAGTTGTTGCAGATCCAGCTTGATGACCTCGGCATGGACTATATCGACCGTCGCAATGCGCTGGTTGATGCGGTGACACGCGAAGACATCAAGCGGGCTGCCGATCGTCTCTCCAGCGCGAGGGATGCTCTGGTGGTTGTGGTAGGCAAGCCGGAAGGGCTTGAGGCACAGAAGAAATAGGGCAGGAGCGTATCCCTGCAAAAGTGGGATGCGATTCACCATATTTGACATGAGTTCCCCCTGAGTCGGTGATTCCTGTTCAGGGGGAGTTCGGAGTCTGTGCGCTCTTTGCTATAAATCAGCCCCAAACGGGATAACCCATGGAGTTGAGCGAAATGGCTCGTGCACATGAAGCCGCACATGGCGAGAGTGAAGCCGGACAAGTTGGCAGGTTTGTTCCTGCGCAGTCTCTAACCTCACATCGCCGTAAAACGCTGATGTACGGAGCCTTGCTCTGCGGTGCCATGGCCCTTGCCGGCTGTGCGGGCGGAGATGCGCTGGATGGCGCCCAGGGCGGCGGCATCGCCGGTGCTGTCGGCGGTGTCCAGAACACCCAGCCCGCCACCGCCATGACGGTTGGCACCGGCCCCAATGCCCAGACCTTTGAATGCCCGACCGTGACAGTGCGCACGGGTGCTTCCACCTTCCAGTCCAAGGATGGGCAGGGCCGCCTGCGGTATCAGGCCAATATTGGCCAGCTTGCCCGCGAATGTGCCATTGTTGGCGACCAGATGACCGCCAAGGTGGGCATTGAAGGACGCGTGATGCTGGGTGAGGCGGGCGCGCCGGGCACCGTGAATGTGCCTATTCGCGTCGCTGTCGTGGAAGAGGGCCCCTCCCCGCGCACGGTCACCACCAAGCTGTTCAATGTGGCTGTGGATGTTCCCGCCGGCGAGAATCAGGCCCCATTCACTGTGGTGGAAGACCAGATCTCCTTCCCGCTCAAGGGTTCGCCCGGCGAGATGGACCGGTATGTCATCTATGTCGGCTATGATGCGCAGGGGCAAAAGCCCCAGACCCGCGCGCGCCCGGCACAGCGCCAGCAGCAGCGCCCCGCTGTATCGCGCCCGCGTCCGGCAGAAACCGCTGCACCAGAAGCGGCCACGGCTCCCAAGCCCGCGCCGATGACCTCCAGCGCACCGCCAAGCGACACTTTTGGCCCACCCCCCTCCTCCGGCACGTCCAGCGGTGGCTTTGGCCCACCGCCCTCCAGCAATGCTTTCGAGCCGCCTCCGGCCACAAGCACCAACTGATCTGAGCAAGACACAAACCGCATGGCTGAACCGGCCATGCGGTTTAATTTTGCGGACCTGAAGGGAAGAAATGGCAGGGTGCGGAGGCACATGGCATAGCGTGCCATTGCAACTCCACAAAAAATGCGCCGGTGTTTCCACCCGCGCATTCTCATTGGATCATCACAACCGGTTTTGAGCGATCCAGAACGGATTGCCCATCACACAAGCCGGCCCCAAAGTGACCGGATCACTCCGGCGCACCCATGCAACGCCCGGAACAACCGTCTTCAGGTTGCCGGCCGTGCAGATGGCTTGGGCGTGCTGCTGCCGGGAGTCGCCGAATGGTTCTGCGGCTTGGGCTGAGGCTTGGCTTGTTGCGGCTTGGGCTTGGAAGCCGCCTGCCCCGAAGGCTTGCCAGACGCGGAAGGTTTGCCCGACGCGGCAGACTTGCCCGCCTGCTGCTTCTTGCCATCGCTTTTGGTTGCTGCCCGCACCTGAACGCCGCTCGTATCGGCAGAAACCTGCACTGGCGGCATGGAGGGCGGCAAGGTCTGCAACAGCTCTGCACCAGAGGCCGGCAATCCTGCATCCCCAAAGGAGAGCATGCCGCCCTGCAAGCGCCCGCCGGGGCGCTCGTCCTCATTTTCAGCAGCGGTCACACCACGATTGGCACCGCACACCTGCGTGCGCATGCTCACCGGTGTGCCACCGGAGTTCGACAATGAGGACAAGGTCTGCGCGCCACCACCAAACAGGCCAAGGCTGGGCTGGGAGCGAAAACCCTTCTCCAGCAGCAGTGCAGCATCTTCATTACGCGCCACAGCCGAGCGCGCACCAAGCACCACCGCGATCAGCCGACGCCCGCCGCGCTCCGCGGAAGCCACCAGATTAAAGCCGGAATCGCAGATAAAGCCCGTCTTCATGCCATCCGCACCCGGATAGCGGTCAATCAGCCGGTTATAATTGCGATAGACCGTTTTACCCATGCGAATGGCGGGAATGCGGAACAGGGATTCATGTTCCGGGAAATGGTAGATCAGCGCACGGGCGAGAATGGCCATGTCGCGGGCGGTCGTGATCTGGCCGGGATTGGGCAGGCCGTGCGGATTCTCGAAATGCGTGCCGCTCATGCCCAGATGCTGGGCAATGGCGTTCATCTCGCCCACAAATGTCGGCTCGGAACCGCCAACGCCTTCCGCCACGGTCACCGCGACATCATTGGCAGATTTCACCATCAGCATCCGCAGGGCATCACCCAGCGTGATTTTGGTACCGGGCGCAAACCCCATTTTGGAAGGCTTCTGCGCCGCTGCACGGGTGGAAACCGTGATCGGGGTCTCCATGGTCAGCCGCCCGGACTTCACCGCATGCAGCGCCACATAGACGGTCATCAGCTTGGTGACAGAGGCCGGATACCACGGCTTTCCGGCATCCTTCTCCTCCACCACGCGGCCTGTATCCGCCTCAACCAGCAGAATGGGGTTGGCCTGCGCAGCCACGGGCGCAAGGCCGGTAAGGGCTGCCAGAGCCAGAAGTGTAGCAAACCGCGTTTTCAAGGCTGACATGTTCCTGCGACGCATGGTTCCGGCCAATCTTTCAGGAGCAGGACCAGAGCGCATCATGGCCTGACATACTCTCTCGGCTCACACCGATGCAAAGGATGTCACGCGCACCATCTGTCGCCCCATCCTGAAAAGAGAGCCATATGTTATGGTCTCTCCTTAGCCTTTTTCGCCGGTTGGGGAAAGACGAGAAGAGACAAATGACAGCTGCTGCGGGAAGAAACAGCATGGGAAAATCTGCCATATTTTAGTCGAAATCTGGCAAGCCCTTCGCGCCATGGAGCTTTTCATGGGCATTTGCTGCACGGCATATCAGCCAAGCCTGCGCGCATTGCTGCCATTCCATACAAACAGCATCATGGAAATGAATGAAGAAGGCGGGGCAAGGCGGCACAGGACGATCTGGCGCAAGTGCCGGGTATGCACCGGCTCCGTCCACACAGCCAGACGGAGCCGGTTATCCATGCCCTGTCTGCCCCGAGAAGACATGGATGGCTTTTTAAAGCAGAAAAGAGGCCGAAAATCACTGAGATGAATCAAATTCAACTCTCACTTTCATATTTTGCCACATTCTTTTCATCATCTCCCACGGGTTCAACTCTGCCTGAGCAAGCGGAGCATGAACAATAGACAAGGCCTGTTGTCGCCCTGCGCCGGCTTCCCACATGCGCCGGCAAAAAGGGCAACGGGCGGAGCGGGTAAAAAGATAATTCTGCTGTATGTCGAATGACATCATCGCCCCATATACTATTTTGGTACCTCTCATTGCTGCCGCGCATTCCTGCATGCTGCAGCCGCCTTTCCGGAGACCCCTTTCATGAGTGACACCGACCAGATGCCAGATGGTGCCCCCGCCATCCGCACCATTGCCATGCCGGCGGACACAAATGCCGCTGGCGATATTTTCGGTGGATGGCTGATGGCGCAGATGGACCTTGCCGCCGGCAATGTCGCCGCGCGTCGGGCCAAAGGCCGCACAGTCACTGCGGCCATAGAAGCCATCAGCTTCATTTCCCCGGTCTATGTCGGAGATGAGGTCAGCCTGTTTGCCGATATTGTGAAGGTCGGCCGCTCTTCCATCCGTATTGATGTGGCGGCATGGCGCAGGGACCGGGCCACCAGCGAGGCCGTAAAGGTGACGCAGGCCGTTTTCACCTGCGTTGCGGTAGACCGGGATGGCCATGCCTGCCCGCTGCCGCCTGAAGGAGCCTGAGGACAGATGCGCGATCCGGCATTGTGAGGCCACAACTTCACAATGCCCTTTTACGCCGTCCCGGATAAACCGGCCTTCTGGTTGCGGCCGGGCATGCGGGCATGCCGCCGGAAATCAGCTTCCGCGCGGCTTGGCGCGGGTGGTGGGCGGTGCTTCGGAGGGGTCTTCCGGCCAGGGATGTTTGGGGTAGCGCCCCCGCATTTCCGCGCGCACATCGCGCCATGAACCGCGCCAGAATTGCGGCAGGTCTTTTGTCACCTGTATCGGACGATGTGCCGGAGAGAGCAGTGCCAATGTCAGCGGCACTCGCCCTCCCGCCATGGCCGGATGCACCTTCAGGCCGAACAGTTCCTGCACCCTTACGCTCACCTGCGGCCCGCCTTCCGCACCATAATCTATTGGCAGGCGTGATGTTGTTGGTGCGGTGAAGTGGGTGGGAGCCTCAGCCTCCAGCCGCTGGGAAAGCCCATAGGGCAGCAGGGCATGCAGCGCATTGGAGAGTTGATCGGCTCCGATACCCGAAAGCGCCGTTTCACCCGCAATAAAAGGGGCAAGCCAGTCTTCCAGTGTCGCTGTCAGGGTTTCATCGGAGAGATCCGGCCATGGCTCACCCTCCGCCGCACGCAGGAACATCACCCGCTCGCGCCACTGGTTCAGGGCCGCGCTCCAGCGCAGCTTGTCCAGCCCCACGGATGCGATGCCCCCGGCCAGAAGGCGGGCGGTTTCAGTGTTCGCCTCCACCTTGCAGGGGCGGCTGGCCAGTTGCAGCGCACCCAGCCGGCGCACCTCGCGCCCGCGCACCGCAAGAGCGGTTTTATCAAACACAGTCTCGCGCCCGGCGGTGATCTGGCCGGCGAACATCTCATCCACCTCATCGGCACCAAGTGCCGCAGCCAGCGAGATGCGCGCGGCATCCGCCTTGCCGGAAATCTCCGCCACCGCCAGAAAGGGCGCGCGGGCAAGGGTTCTGGCCGGGTCCATCACGCCGCCGCGCCCATTGGCCAGCACAAAGCGCGTGCCATCCCCGCGCGCCTTGGCCACCCGGTCCGGGAAGGCCAGAGCCAGCAGGGCCGCCGGTTCAGGAGCTTCGCCCGCAAGCCGCTGCACATCACGCGCCGCCAGTTCCGTCCAGCGGGCCGCCAGCTTGCGTGCGTCCTCCGCGCGGCGGGAGCGGTCCCTGCGGAACCCGTCAAGGCGATGCAGCAGGTCCACATCATCCCCGCCCAGTCCGCGCTCAGTGAGGATTGCGGCAATCTCTGCCGCCAGCCGTCCGCATCCCAGTTGCGCGCCCTTCACCACCATATGGGCTAGGCGAGGGGGCAAGGGCAGGCGCGCCATGGCCTGTCCCAGCGGGGTCACCGCGCCGGTGTCATCCAGCGCGCCCAGCAGTTCCAGCAAGGCGCGTGCTTCTGTCACCGCCGGGGCAGGCGGTGGATCAAGGAAGGGCAGGCTCGAAGGGTCCCGCACCCCCACCCGCGCCAGATCCAGCACCAGCCCGGTGAGGTCCGCGCTCAAGATTTCCGGGGTGGCGAAGGGCGGCAGGCTGGCCGTTTCGCCCGCATTCCAGAGCCGGTAGCACACGCCCGGTTCGGTTCGGCCCGCGCGGCCCCGGCGCTGGTCTGCACTGGCACGCGAGACGCGCACGGTCTCCAGCCGGGTCATGCCCACATCCGGCTCAAAGCGCGGCACGCGGGCAAGGCCGCAATCCACCACCACCCGCACCCCTTCAATCGTGAGGGATGTTTCAGCAATGGAGGTGGCCAGCACCACCTTGCGGTGGCCAGACGGGGCAGGCAGAACGGCGCGATCCTGCTCGGCCTGATCCAGCGCGCCAAACAGCGCCACGCAATCTATGGAAGAGTCGCGCAGATTCGCGCTGATGATCTCCTGCGTCCGGCGGATTTCACCCGCACCCGGCAGAAAGGCCAGCACCGAACCCTCTTCCCGCTCCAGCGCCTGCATCACGGCAGACGCGACCTGCGGGGCAATGGGCGCGCGCGCATCGCGGCCCAGATAATGCGTTTCCACCGGAAAGGCGCGGCCCTCGCTCACCAGAACAGGAACGGAGGCGCTCTCATCCCCCTCCCCCATCAGGGCGGCGACCCGCGCGCCATCCAGCGTGGCCGACATCGCCAGCAGGCGCAGGTCCTCCCGCAATCCGCGCTGGGTATCGAGAGCGAGAGCAAGGCCCAGATCCGCATCCAGACTGCGCTCGTGGAACTCATCAAACAGAACGGCGGCAATGCCTTCCAGCTCAGGATCATCCAGCACCATGCGGGTGAAGACGCCTTCCGTCACCACCTCGATGCGGGTGCGGCGGGAGACCTCGGCGCGCAAGCGCACGCGATAGCCCACCCGCTCACCCACCTGTTCGCCCAGTGTTTGCGCCATGCGCAAGGCGGCGGCACGCGCAGCCAGACGGCGCGGCTCCAGCACCAGAATGCGACGCCCCGCAACCCATGGCTCATCCAGCAAGGCCAGCGGCACGCGCGTGGTCTTGCCCGCACCGGGCGGTGCCACCAGCACGGCCCCCGTGTGCGCAGCCAGGGTGGTGCGCAGCTGCGGCAAAATCACATCAATGGGCAAGGACGTATCGAACATGAAAGGCCGCGTGGTGAATCTGCCCTGCTCTTAAAACACTTCGCCGCTGTATGGGAACCATTCCAGTCCACCTCTTTTCACCCTGTTCTGCGGCGGCATGGTTTCGCTTTTGCGCGCAACAGCTTAAAACAGGGGCAATTGTTCATTCAGCGGGAATCAGCAACGCGATGTCCTCCGCCCCTTCCAGCCTCACCGACAAGGTTCAGCCCCTCACCCTGAATGCCGAGATCATCGCCGCCGCCTTTCTGGGCGCGACACCGGCCTATGTCACGGCCGAGGGCGAGCTGATTCTGGCCGGCACCGAAATGCGCCGCGTGCGCCTGCATGATGGCGTGACCCTGTGTGCCACGGCCGACAAGGACCGCATCATCACTGGCGGCGATGATGGCAAGGTGGTGGAAATGCGGGCCGATGGCACGCCTCACACCCTTTCCGAGCACAAGGGCCGATGGATTGACCGGGTGGCTCTGGGCCCAAATGGTGCTGTGGCATGGTCTGCCGGCAAAACAGCTTATGTGCGCGATGCCAAGGGCGAGATCAAAAGCTTTGATGCCCCCTCCACCGTTGGCGGGCTGGCCTTTGCCCCCAAGGGCATGCGCCTTGCCATCGCCCATTATGGCGGGGTCACATTGTGGTTTCCGAATGCCGCTGGCACCAAGCCGGAAAAGCTGGAATGGAAAGGCTCGCATCTCGGCGTGCTGTTCTCGCCGGATGGCCGCTTCATCGTCTCCACCATGCAGGAACCTGCCCTGCATGGCTGGCGGGTGGCCGATGGCGCGCACATGCGCATGACAGGCTATCCCTCCCGCGTGCGCTCCTTCGCCTTCACGACAGATGGCAAATGGCTGGCTTCCTCCGGTTCAGGCGAATGTATCCTCTGGCCTTTTCAGGCGAAGGACGGCCCCATGGGCAAGCAGCCCGCCATGCTGGCACCCTCGCCCTCCGCCCGCGTGACTGTCGTGGCCCCGCATCCCACAGATCCGGTTGTCGTCATGGGTTATGACGATGGCATGGTGATGATGGCCCGCATTTCTGATGGTGCCGAGATTCTCTTGCATGCCCCGAATGGCGAACCCGTCGGCGCCATGGCCTGGAATACACCGGGCGGCACACTGACCTTTGCCACGACAAAAGGCAGCGCCGGGATACTCGCCTTCTGATTGTGGGAGGTAAGATTATGATTACACTGGATAAATTTCCGGGCGGCAGGGGTGTCATCCTGCCGCTTCACGGGTTATAGCTGGCATCTTACCTGTCTGCACCGACCAGATTGGAGACGCCGGATCATGAAGATCGACGATGTTCGCCGCGTGGCCTATTCCATGCCGCTCACCAGCCCCTCCTTCCCCAGAGGTCCTTATCGCTTCACTGATCGCGAGTTCCTGACCATCACCTATCGCACGGACCCGGCGGAACTCGCCAAGGTGGTGCCAGAACCGTTGCAGTTCGACGAACCCATCGTCAAATACGAGTTCATCCGCATGCCGGACTCCACCGGCTTCGGGGATTACACCGAAACCGGGCAGGTCATTCCGGTCACGTTCAACGGGGTCAAGGGCGGCTATGTCCTTGATATGTATCTGAACGACGAGTCCCCCATTGCCGGCGGGCGTGAACTGTGGGGCTTCCCCAAGAAATACGCCAACCCGACACTGGAAGTGGAAAAGGACACGCTGGTCGGCACACTCCATTATGGCAGCGTGCTCTGCGCCTCCGCCACCATGGGCTACAAGCATGTGGCCGCAGACCGTAATGCCGTGATGAAATCACTGGTGGAACCGGCCTTCCTGCTGAAAATCATCCCCCATGTGGATGGCACGCCGCGCATCTGCGAACTTGTGCAGTATGCCGCCGAAGACGTGGTGCTGAAGGAATGCTGGACCGGGCCTTCCGCCCTTGGCCTGTTCCCCCATGCGCTGTGCACCGTCTCGCAGCTTCCGGTTCTGGAAGTGCTTTCCGCCGTGCATCTGAAGGCAGACCTCACGCTCGGCATGGGCAAGGTGGTCTACGACTATCTGGCTGACGAACAGAAGTGATCCGGCTGGCGGGAGGCGCAAAGCTGTGTCTCCCGCCTTTTTCCATCCCCTTCCCAGCCCTTCCACAAGTGAGATGAACGTTATGGTCCTGAGCACCAAGGAACAGCTTCCGTCCGATCTGTGCGATATCGTGAACGAATATCAGCGGCTTGCCCTGGTGTTTCAGGGTGGCGGGGCGCTCGGGGCCTATCAGGCCGGTGTGTATGAGGCGCTGGCCGAGGCGGGAGCAGACCCGAACTGGATCTCGGGCGTCTCCATCGGCGCGATCAACTCCGCCATCATTGCCGGCAACCCGCCAGAGTTGCGGGTGCCGCGCCTGCGCGAATTCTGGGAAACCATTTCCCATGGCAAGCTCGCGCTGTGGAACCCGGATGGCGACATCTTCCGCCAGTGGCGCAACCAGCTCAGCGCAACCATGACCATCATGCGGGGCCAGCCGGGCTTCTTCAAGCCACGCATTCCAAGCCCGATGTTCCAGCCGGCCGGCGCTGTCGGAGCCACCTCTTTCTATGACACCGAGCCGCTGCGTGACACGCTGCTGAAGCTGGTGGATTTTGACCGCATCAATTCCGGCGAGAAGCGCTTCTCGGTTGGTGCGGTGAATGTGCGCACCGGCAACTTTATCTATTTCGACAACAAGGTCGATGTCATCACGCCGGAGCACATCATGGCCTCCGGCGCGCTGCCGCCCGGCTTCCCCGCCGTGAAGATTGACGGCGAGCTGTACTGGGATGGCGGCGTGGTCTCCAACACCCCGTTGCAGTTCCTGCTGGACCAGCCGGACCACCCCAGCGCGCTGGTGTTTCAGGTGGACCTGTTCAGTGCCCGCGGGCCGCTGCCGCGCGACCTTTATGATGTCGCCGAACGGCAGAAGGACATCAGCTATTCCAGCCGCACCCGCTACACCACGGATGTGTTCCGCCGGGTGCAGGACCTGCGCAGCAAGTTCTACAGGGCGCTTCAGCGCGTTCCCGAGGATCAGCTGACAGACGAGGACCGCGACCTGATGGAAGAGTATGCCGCTTCCGGCCCGGTCAATATCTGCCACCTGATCTATCAGGAAAAGGCGTATGAGCGCGAATACAAGGACTATGAGTTCTCAACCGTATCCATGCGCGACCATTGGAAGACCGGCTATGAGGACACCGTCAAGACCCTGCGCCAGCGCGACTGGCTGAAAATGCCGTCCAGCGACATCGGCATTGTCGTGCATGACGTGCATCACCTCTCCCACGAAACCAATGATACCGGCCTGCGCACGGAAGAGCACAGCCGCACTTCAGATGAGCAGAACCGCCCTGAAGGGCAAAAGTGAGCCTCCCCGGCTCCCCATAGAACCAGCCCCCGGCCTTCACCGGGGGCTTTTTTCATGCGCACCCGTTACGGCACCAATATATTGCGGAACTGCCACGGGTCCTCCCGGTCAATCTCTTCCGGGAACAGGGTCTGGCGGCCACTCAGAGGCGTCCAGTCGGTATAGGTGCCCAAGAGCGGGCCAAGATAGGGCTTTTGCACCTCAAGGCAGCGGGCGAAATCCATATCATCTGCCTCGACAATGCCCGCATGCGGATTTTCCAGCGCCCACACCATGCCCGCCAGCACGGCGGAGGTGACCTGAAGGCCGGTGGCATTCTGCCCCGGTGCCAGTTCGCGCGTTTCCTCAATCGAAAGTTGCGAGCCGAACCAGTAGGCATTGCGCGCATGGCCATAGAGCAGCACGCCCAGCTCATCGCGCCCGTCCAGAATGTCCTGCTCTTCCAGAATGCGCCATTGCCCCTGAAACTGGCCGCCATTGCCGAACATCTCGCGCACCGAGAGAATGGCGTCATCGCAGGGATGATAGGCATAATGGCAGGTGGGGCGATAAATGATGCGCCCCTCCTCCCGCACGCTCAGATAATCGGCGATCGAGATCGCCTCATTGTGCGTCACCAGCAAGGCATGCTGGGCCTGCGCGGTTGGTGTCCATGAGCGCACGCGGGTATCCGCGCCGGGCCGCAGCAGATAAATGCCCGCGCCACAGCCGCCCTCATGCGTGCGCGCATCGGCGGGCAGGGTCTTTTCATGCGTGCCCCAGCCCAGTTCCGCCGGCTGCAGCCCTTCAGCCACAAAGCCTTCCACGGACCATGTATTGACGAACTCCCCCATGGCTTTCGGACGGCGGGCGCGCTGGGTGTCCCGCTCGGCAATGTGAATGCCCTTCACCCCAAGCGCTTGCGCCAGTTTCGCCCATGCTGTGCGGGAGGTGGGCAGATCATGGGCAAGGCCCGTATCTGCCGCAAGATTCAGCAGAGCCTGTTTCACGAACCATGACACCATGCCGGGATTCGCCCCGCAGGTGGAAACCGCCGTACTGCCACCGGGGTTGCGGCGGCGCGCATCCAGCAGGCTTTCGCGCAGCACATAATTGGTGCGCCCGGCTGGCCCCAGGCTCTCATCAAAATAGAAGCCCTTCCACGGCTCGATCACCGTATCAATATAAAGCGCGCCAATCTCCCGGCACAGCTCCATCATGGCGATGGAGGACACATCCACCGAGAGATTGACGCAGAAGCCCTGCCCCGGCCCATTGGTCAGCAGCGGGGTCAGCAGATCACGATAATTCTCGGCGGTGACCTCGGCCTGAATGAAGCGGATGCCTGCGGCCTCAAGGCGGGCGGCGTGGGTGGGGAGCGGATCAATCACCACCATGCGGGCACGGTCAAAGCTGAAATGGCGCTCAATCAGCGCCAGCGCGCCACGGCCGATGGAACCGAAACCAATCATCACAATTGGTCCGTCTATTTGCGCATGCACCGGCCCGTTGCCCATTTTGCCCGCCTTCCGTTCTGGATGTCACAGTCTTGCATTCCTGAAGCACGGGATGAAAGAGCGCCCGGCTGCAAAAACAGAACTGCCGCCGCATGCTGAATGCACACGACGGCAGTTCACGCGATGGAGCGGACACTGATGTGACAGGCCGGGATGGACCGGCGCGACAAAAGATTCAGGGCGCATTGCACGCCCTCAAAGCGCGCCGGATAACACCCGCCTGTCATGCGCCGCGGAACGGAGCTTCAGCGCGCCTTTGGCGCAGGCTCCATCGCGGGAGATGCCTTCTGCATCCGGCAAGAGGACCGGGCGCAAAAGGCAATCTTCCAAACAGGGGCGATCAGGCCGACTGGCGCAGTTCCACAGCGATGAGATCATCCAGCGAGGGACGGGCCAGTTCACGCCCGGTGGGGTTGATGAGACCGCGCGCACCGGCCAGCGCACCGGCACGCAGTTCCAGCCCCAGCAGGCGGTTGCGATCAAACGCACCCGGCATCCACAAGGCGCCGGTCTGGGCATTTGAAAAACCGAAGCGCTCATAATAGGCGGCATCACCCACCAGCAGCACGGCGCCATGGCCCAGCTTGCGCGCGGCATCCAGCGCGGTGCGCATCAGCGCCCCGCCCAGCCCGCGGGTGCGGAACCATGGGTGAACGGCCAGCGGCCCCAGCAGCAGCGCCGGGCAGTTCACACCAGCGGACACATCCCACAGACGCACAGAACCGGCGACGCGACCATCCGGCCCATGGGCGGCAAAGGCCAGCCCTTCGGACGGCAAACGCCCTTCGCGCAAACGCTCGGAAGCCTTGGCCCGCCAGCCTTCACCCATGCACAGATCGAGCAGGGCATCGCGAGCGGCCACATCTTCCACGGATTCAAGCACAATGTCAGTCACCGGCATCTCCTGAGCCATAACCGAGACGTGAAGAACGCCACCCCGGCCACATGTGCGACCAGACCTGAAAGGCTCAGGCATGAAGATGGCTGCGGAAGACGAGGGGGTTGGCCCCCTCCTCATGCCTCCGGACGGCAGGGCCGGTACCGGGGGGAAACACGTCACGCAGCAGGACAGGCGAGCATGGGCGACGGGCGAAGGTCCACACCGGACGCCCCCACCTTGTGAGTGGTCGCATTTTCGTCGTGCGAAAATGCTGCGCGCCCGGCCTCAACCCGTGCCCATGCACCAGCCCTCCCGCCCCTCGGGGCGGGTCAATGCTGCACTGGCGTTCCGGGAGCGCACCGCGCTCCCTTTCGCATCAGATGACGTAGGACTTCAGCGGCGGGAAGCCGTTGAATGCCACCGCCGAATAGGTGGTGGTGTAGGCCCCGCAGGCCTCGATCAGGATCTTGTCACCGATCGCGAGGGACAGGGGCAGCTCAACCGGCGTCTTTTCATACATGACGTCAGCCGAATCGCAGGTCGGGCCAGCGAGCACGCACGGGGCGGTGTCATCACCGTCACGCGGGGTGCGCAGCGGATAACGGATGGACTCGTCCATCGTCTCGGCCAGACCACCGAACTTGCCGATGTCGAGATACACCCAGCGCAGCGCCTCACCCTCGGACTTGCGAGAGATCAGCACCACTTCGGTCTCGATCAGGCCGGCATTGCCAACCATGCCGCGGCCCGGCTCCATGATGGTTTCCGGAATGCGGTTGCCGAAATGCTTGCGCAGGGCGGAGAAGATGGCTTCGCCATAAGCCTGTGCAGCAGGCACGTCCTGCAGGTAGCGGGTCGGGAACCCGCCGCCCAGATTCACCATGGAAAGCGCAATGCCCCGCTCGGCGCATTCGCGGAAGATGCCGGCGGCAGAGGCCAGAGCCCCGTCCCATGCATCGACATTCTTCTGCTGCGAACCGACATGGAACGACACGCCATAGGCGGCAAGGCCGAGACGGTGGGCGTGCTCCAGCACATCCACGGCCAGCTCCGGCTCACAGCCAAACTTGCGCGACAGCGGCCATTCAGCGCCCGCGCCATCGCACAGGATGCGGCAGAACACCTTGGAACCGGGCGCCACGCGGGCGACCTTCTCGACTTCCTCATAGGAGTCGACAGCGAACAGGCGCACGCCCAGCTTGAAGGCGCGCTCGATGTCGCGTTCCTTCTTGATGGTATTGCCAAAGGAGATCTGGTCGGCAGTGGCACCAGTGGCCAACACCATCAGGATCTCGTTGACAGAGGCACAGTCAAAGCAGGAGCCAAGCTCCTGAAGTGCCTTCAGAATGGAAGCATCGGGATTCGCCTTCACTGCATAGAACACGCGGGTGTCCGGCAGCGCACGGGCGAAAGCACGATAGTTGGAACGAACAACGTCGAGATCAACAACTACGCAAGGACCGTCTTCACGTCGGTTGCGCAGGAACTCGCGGATGCGATCGGTCATGGTATCCTCCCAGTGACCAGAAGCCTCGTGATGCGCGGTGGGGCCCGCGCGCCGACAGGAACGAATGAGACACCGCGCCATCCCGGCGGCAGTTGACCCATCCGGGGCATGCATCCGTGCTTCCCGGCGATGTGGACACGCCTACGAAGCCACGAACCATGCCCGCTTCGCCGGTCTTTTCAACCGGCCGCATCATAGCACCGACAGCAGTTCACACCGCACGGCCGAAACCGGGCAATGAATCTGCGCGTTTGGAGAGGGATTCCCGCTCCGCACGGCCGGCAAGATGTAGCGCCTCTTCAGTAACATCACCCTGTGGAGGGGCGACTGAGACCAAAAAAGCCCTTACGTCGTTGCTTCAAGTCACGTCCCCCGCATTGAGGAGCGGGGTGGGCTGGTTCCCTCCAGCTTGTCGATCGTCCTGGCAGCTTTCCGGCCTCTTGTCCGGAGATCCTACCGACCGACACGTAACCACAGGCACGTGCGAATTTGGGCAAGGGCGGATGTAAGAGATTCGCCCTGGCAATGCAAGAGGCAGATGATAAAATTTCCGCCAGAATCCTGCCCATTTGCACGGCATCCGGCACCACACGCCAAAATGTGGAGCAGGGGGGCGCGCCGGATCGCCGCGCTCCCCCTTCAAGGTCTTGATTAGAAGAAGATCAGGGCGCAATGTGCGCCATACTAGGATTAGAAGAAGTCGGGACAATAAGCCCCGACCCCCGCCGCCTGCAGGGACTGGAATGAACTACGATCATTTCTTCATTGAAGCCATTGACGCCCTGCGCAAGGAGCGCCGCTACCGGACCTTCGCCGAAATCGAGCGCGATGCGAGCCAGTTCCCGCGCGCCGTGTGGCATTCTCCCGGTGGCCCGCGCGAGATCGTGGTGTGGTGCTCCAATGACTATCTGGGCATGGGCGCGCACCCCAAGGTGGTGAATGCCATGTGCGAGACCGCGCAGGCACGCGGTGCGGGCGCTGGCGGCACGCGCAACATCTCCGGCAACAGCCATGAGATCGTGAATCTGGAGCGCGAGCTGGCGGACCTGCATGGCAAGGAATCCGGCCTCGTCTTCACCTCCGGCTATATTTCCAATGCCACCGGCATCTCCACCATCGTGAAGCTCATTCCCGATTGCGTGGTGATCTCGGATGAGCTGAACCACAACTCGATGATCGAGGGCGTGCGTCAGGGTGGGCGGCAGAAGGCCATCTTCCGCCATAACGACCTTGAGCATCTTGAAGAGCTGCTGATTGCTGCCGGGGACCGCCCCAAGCTGGTTGCCTTCGAGAGCGTCTATTCCATGGATGGCGATATCGCCCCCATCACCGAAATCTGTGATCTGGCCGAGCGCTATGGCGCGATGACCTATCTGGATGAAGTGCATGCCGTTGGCATGTATGGCGAGCGGGGCGGCGGCGTTGCCGAGCGCGATGGCGTGATGCACCGTGTGGACGTGATTGAAGGCACGCTGGGCAAGGCCTTTGGCGTCATCGGCGGTTACATCACCGGCAAGCGTGTCATCATTGATGCCGTGCGCTCCTACGCGCCGGGCTTCATCTTCACCACCGCACTGCCTCCGGCCATTTCGGCGGCGGCTGCCGCTTCCGTGCGCCACCTGAAGGAATCGCAGGTGGAGCGTGAGGGCCAGCGCGCACAGGTGGCCAAGGTGAAGGCCGCCTTCGCGGCTGCCGGCTTGCCGCAGATGAACACGGACACCCACATCATTCCCCTGATGGTGGGTGATGCCAAGGCCTGCAAGATGGCAACCGATTTGCTGCTGGCGGAATATGGCATCTATATCCAGCCCATCAACTACCCCACCGTGCCACGCGGCACGGAGCGGCTGCGCATTACCCCCACGCCCTTCCATGATGATGCGCTGATTGCCCATCTGGTGCGGGCGCTCACCGATGTGTGGGAGCGGCTGGAGCTGCCATATGCGGACCGGCTGGCCGAACAGAGCCGCTCGCGCCGCGTGGCGCTTGGCCCGGCTCCCATTCCGGTTCCTGTTGCAGGCGGCTGAAGCGCTTTTATGTGAAAAGAAAAAGCCCCGGTTTCGCCGGGGCTTTTTTATTGGATGTCGCCAACTCTCACAGCCGCTACGCGGGTTCAGCAACAACAATATAATCGTGCCCATGGCGAATACCGCCATTTTGCTGCACATGAGCCAAAGCGCGATGGCGCAACTCCTCCACATGCGCCAGCATGGCGACAGCCAGCTTTCGATCCTGAAATCGACCGGCATTGCGCACGCACATGTCCAGCTGCCCGTTCACGAAACGCTCGCCATAGCGAATGGCGATTTTCTCTGCATCCACAATGCGGAACCGGGCCTGCTCCAGATGGCGCATGGTCCAGTCCATCGGATATTCGCGATAGGGTTGAGAGTTCGCCATCAGCAGGCAGGCATCACGCAGCCGCCCGATCGTGCTGACCAGTTGCCCATCCACATCCGAAGGCCAGCGATGCACATAAGGCTCCAGCCCAATCACATATAACCGGCCGCGCACCATGGGCCGCAGCCTTGAAAACAGCTGGTCCTGCCAATAGGGCGAAAAACCTTCTATGGCCCCCAGCAGATAGTCCGCTAGTACGGTGTCATAATGCTCTTCAGCCAGAAAGGCAGGGTCGGACCAGTTGCCGATGACGATGCGGTCATCCGCCCGCACCTGCTCGCCAAGCTCCAGCCGGGTTTGCTCCGCCATGGATGATGCGCCGGTCACAGCGGTCCAGCGCTCTGTTTTCAGCCCCAGCATCCAGCGCATGGAACTGCGCCCCGTGCCCGCATCCAGCATTGTGCCCCATGGCCGATCACCATTCAAAGTCGCGATACGATCGTACAATGAGGACACAAGACATCTCCCGTTTTCATCAAGGCAGAAACAAAAGCAGAAGCGGTTTCATCAGCCCGAAGACTGATGCACCGCTTCTGCTGTCAAAATGACCGGCCCTGTTCTGGCCCGTAATCAGTCAATCCGCTTCAGGCCCTTGGCGAAACGCTCTGCATTGCGCTGATAGCTTTCCGCACTCAGGGTGAGGCGGCGAATGGTGTCTTCATCCAGCGCCCGCACAGCCCGCGCAGGTGAACCAACGATGAGGGAACCGCCCTCAAAGCTCTTGTTCTCTGTCACGAGTGCATTCGCGCCCACAATGCTGTTGGAGCCGATACTGGCGCCGTTCAGAATGGTGGAACCCATGCCAATCAGCGTGTTATCGCCAATCAGGCAACCATGCAGCATCACCTTGTGGCCCACGGTGACATTGCGCCCCAGAGTCATGGGAATGCCAAGGTCGGTGTGCAGCACGCTGTTGTCCTGCACATTGGTGCCCTCGCCCACGATCAGCGGGTCATTATCGCCGCGCAGCACGGCACCAAACCAGATGCTCGCCCCTTCCCTGATGATGACATTGCCGATGAGAACGGCCGTCGGCGCAATCCAGTAATTGCCGGAAGCGGGCAGCTGGGGTTCAACACCATCAAGAGCATAAAGCGGCATGGTCGGCTCCTCCAATAAACATGTGCGCCCTTGGGGCGCTTGCCCTGTCATTCAATGCCTTTGGCGGTCCACAATACAGCCCATGTCTGGACTCTAGGCCGCAGCAGAACCGGTCTGGCATTTCGTTCAAGCTTTAGAATGTTTCAGCGCCGCATGGAAACCAGAAAATGTCAGCCTTGCTGACCTCATGCCTTTTCCGGGGAGCGTGCGGATGCTGCGGGCCCGACAGGCGCGATACCATTTGATGGTATATATAAAAATATATATGATGAGGATGCTCAGCATGATGCAGGCTGGTCTGGAACAGATAGCCTGCAATCAGCCGCATGAAAAAGGATACGACCATCATGAAGGTTTCTGCACGCAACGCCTTCCCCGGCAAGATCCTCGAAATCAAGAAGGGCGCCACCACGGCCCATGTGGTTCTGGATGTGAAGGGCCTGAGAGTAACGGCCTCCATCACCAATGAGGCGGTGGACGACCTGAACCTGCAGGTGGGCGGTGAAGCCACCGCCATCGTCAAGGCATCTGACGTTCTCGTCGCCGTGGAATGAGATGAAACACTGCGGCGTCTTGCGCAATGCAAGGCTCCGGGAAACAGAAAGGCCGGCGGGAGGTCCCGACCGGCCTTTCTTTATTCAAGTGCACAAGCGGTACAATGACCGCCCGGCTCACCCGGCACTCACTTGGCAGCAGCAGCCAGACGCGCCTGTTCCATCTGGAGGGTCTGGATGACCTGCGAACCGAAGGCGTTCACAAACTCCTTCTGCTGCGGGGATTCCAGCGCCGCATCGGCCGAGACGACGATGCAATAGGCCGAGATGAGGGAATTGGCGGCAAGGGCCAGATTCGCGTTCGGCACATCGGTCATGAAGGTCTGGGCCAGCATGGCGGCGGCATCGCCATCCACCGGCAGCTTGGCCGGCGTGCCGAGAATCTTCACGCCAGCGTCAGACAGGTCCTGCGGAATGCCGGCTGCAACACTGGAGGGGCAGACGAGCGGACCGCCCTCGCTGGCCGGCTGGCGCTGCACCAGGGAATCACCGGTGGAAACCGCCCACACGATAGGCTGCGTGCTCACCTTGCCGCGCAGGGTGCGCGGGAACACGTCATCTGCCGCCTGAAGGATAAAGCGGCGCAGTTCACCCACGCGGTTGTAGTAAGGCGCATCGCTCTTGGCCACGACGGGGCAATAGGCTGCCGCCAGCGCATCCACCACCACGGCCGGGCCGGCCTTGGGGTCATCATTGCGATAGGCATCCACCAGCACCGGAATGGAGCGCTCGCCACCCGCCAGCATGGAGGAGAGGTTCGCCACGGCTTTCGGGTCCGGCGCGCCATAGGAGCCGGGCTCGCCGCCCACCACCGGGCAATCAAATTCAGCCGAGGCCTGCGAGCCATAATCCGGCACATTGCGGGCGGAACGCAGCGTGCCCACCATTTCCGCCGTAATCAGCGGCAGGGCGTTCGCGCTCAGGGCACCGCGCAGGTAATTGGCGAGATCGGCAATCTGCTGGTCATTCAGGCGACCGGCGAAAGCGGGCACGGCCGGCACATCGCCATGGGCAGGCGCGCCCACCAGCAGCACATAGATCAGGTCATAAGGCTCAGGCGAGGTGACCGAAACCACGGAAGCGACACCACGGACGAGATTCTGCGCCAGCGTGTCCGCACCCTTGTCCTTGTCGCAGCCATCGCAGGTTTCGACGATCAGCTTCTCGGCGCGATCAATATAGGCAGCCTTGCCGGTTTCATCCGCCAGCGCGGAACCAGCTGCGAAAACGGCGCCGGAAAGTGCAACCGCAAGTCCTGCATTCTTCAAAATCGTCCGCATCATATCCCCCAGCATGGGCCTGCCGATGCACGGCTTGTGTGCTGCTCATACCCTTGGTCTGGACATCTTACAAATGACACAGGCCAATATCAGCCTTTTTTCGTGCGACATGAGGCCTGTATTAACCGGGCCGCTACCCCTGCCTCTATAGCCATAAGGTGAAGATGGCCCCTCCCGCGGGCGCAGAGGACACAGCATGACCGCCCCCAGAACAACCGCCCCGGATGCGCTGCGCGCCTTGCCCGTGAGTGAACTGTCCGCAAGCGATGCCGCAAGCGAGCATGCTACGCTCACAAGCGAAATCCGCGCACTCGATGATGCCTATTATCAGGATGATGCTCCCGCCGTTTCCGATGGCGAATATGACGCCCTGCGCCGCCGCTATGAGCAGATCGAGGCCCGCTTCCCCGAACTGAAGGGCAGCGGGAGCCTTTCCAACACTGTTGGCTCCGCTCCGGTGGAAAAGTTTCGCAAGGTCACCCATGCGGTGCCCATGCTCTCCCTCTCCAATGCCTTTTCGGATGAGGACATTGCCGAGTTTGTCGGCCGGGTGAAGCGCTTTCTGGCATTGAACCATGAAGAGTTAGACTTCACCTCCGAGCCGAAGATTGACGGCCTGTCCTGCTCGCTGCGCTATGAGAAGGGCCGCCTCACGGTGGCTGCCACGCGCGGCGATGGGGCACAGGGTGAGGATGTGACCGCCAATGTGCGTACCATCACCGATATTCCGCAGAAGCTGGCCGGCGCAGATGTGCCGGATAT
Organism: Xanthobacter sp.; assembly: GCA_034676585.1. Taxonomy (GTDB): domain Bacteria; phylum Pseudomonadota; class Alphaproteobacteria; order Rhizobiales; family Xanthobacteraceae; genus Xanthobacter. The sequence goes on from JAUCBY010000004.1 coordinate 85,090, forward strand.
CATCGAGGTGCGCGGCGAGGTGTATATGGCCGGGGCGGATTTCGAGGCGCTGAATGCCCGGCAGGAGGCAGCAGACGAGAAGGTTTTCGCCAATCCGCGCAATGCCGCCGCCGGCTCCCTGCGCCAGCTTGATGCAAAAGTGACGGCCGCGCGCCCGCTGAAGTTTTTCGCCTATGCTTGGGGCGAGGCATCAGAACTGCCGGCCCAGACCCAGTTTGGCATGGTAGAAGCCTTCAAAAGCTGGGGCTTTTCCACCAATCCGCTCACCATCATCGCCCGTTCTGCCGAGGAACTGACGGCGCATTTCCACCGCATCGAGGAACAGCGCGCCCGCCTTGGCTATGACATTGACGGCGTGGTGTGCAAGGTGAACCGGCTGGACCTGCAGCGCCGCCTCGGTTTTGTCTCGCGTTCCCCGCGCTGGGCCATCGCCCACAAGTTTCCGGCCGAGCAGGCCATCACCATTGTGGAAGGCATTGATATTCAGGTGGGCCGCACCGGCGCGCTCACGCCTGTGGCGAAGCTCACTCCCATCACGGTGGGCGGCGTGGTTGTTTCCTCTGCCACGCTGCACAATGAGGATGAAATCGCCCGCAAGGATATTCGCGTGGGTGATACGGTGGTGGTGCAGCGCGCGGGAGATGTGATTCCGCAGGTGGTGCGCGTGCTGGAGGACAAACGCCCGGAAGGCACGACGGCCTTCGCGTTCCCCACCATCTGCCCCGCCTGCGGCTCCCACGCCGTGCGCGAGGAAGACCCGAAAACCGGCAAGCTGGATGCGGTGCGCCGCTGCACTGGCGGCCTCATCTGCCCGGCGCAGATGGTGGAGCGGCTGCGCCACTTCGTCTCCCGCAATGCCTTCGATATTGAGGGGCTGGGCGAAAAGCAGGTGCGGGCCCTGTTTGACTGGGGACAGATCACCTCGCCCGCCGATATTTTCACGCTGGAAGAAAAGAACAACACCTCGCTCCAGCGGCTGGAAAACCGTGAGGGCTGGGGCAAGACCTCGGTGAAGAAGCTGTTTGCCGCCATTGAGGGGCGGCGCACTGTGGCGGTGGACCGCTTCATGTTTGCACTCGGCATTCGCCATGTGGGAGAAACCAACGCCAAGCGCCTGATGCGCCATTACGGCACTGTGGAAGCACTGGAGCAGGCGGCACTTTCAGCAGTCACGCCCGCGCAGGAGCAGCTTGCGGCGCAGGCGGGTGAAAGCGCGGCCCCGCTGCTGCTGGACCTGATGGAGACCGCTCGCCCCAAGCGCTTCAAGGGCAATGAGGCGTGGCAGGAAATGACCAATATTGACGGCATCGGCGCTGTGGTGGCCGAAGGCGTGGTGGATTTCTTTCAGGAGCCGAAAAACCGCGATGTGGTGGCCGCGCTCCTGGCCCATGTCACACCAGACCCCATGGAGGCGGTGGCCAGTGAGAGTCCGGTTTCCGGCAAGACGGTGGTGTTCACCGGATCGCTTGAAAAAATGACCCGCGATGAGGCCAAGGCCATGGCCGAGCGGCTGGGCGCCAAGGTTTCCGGCTCTGTTTCCGCCAAGACCAGCCTTGTGGTGGCCGGCCCCGGCGCCGGTTCCAAGCTGGAAAAGGCGCAGAGCCTTGGGGTTGAGGTCATCAGCGAGGATGACTGGTTTGTGCTTGTGGGGGCCATGGAGGGGGAGGCATAGTTTCCTCCTCATCCGGGAGAGGGAAGCTTGGAAGATCTCACCGCATTCTCTTCGCAGCTGCGCCAGCAGATTGAAACTTTCGAACAGGCCCATGGCTATGCTCTGGGCTGGCGACTGCTGGCCAGCCCAGCCGAGGTGCTGAACGGGGCGCAAATCGCCTTTATCGGGCTTCATCCGGGCGGACGGGTACGCCCGCCGGACCATCCCGATTTTGCCCCCGCTTCTGGCAGCGCCTATGTTGAGGAGAGCTGGGCCGGCCATGCACCGGGAGAAAGCCTGCTGCAAAAGCAGGTGCGCGCCCTGTTCAGCCACTTGCGCGTGACGCCGGAATCCGTGCTGACAGGCAATCTTGTGCCTTTCCGCTCGCCCAGCTGGGCAGAGCTTCCGCATCGACAGGCAGCGCTCCGGTTTGGTGCGGATATCTGGAAGACAGTGCTTCAGCGCGCATCACCACGCCTCATCATCTGCACGGGACATGAGGCTTTTGATGCCATGTTCCGCATGCTTGGGGCAGAAAAGGCTGTGTCCGTTCCTGTCGGCTGGGGCAATGTTTCCGGAGCACATGCCATGTTCAGGGGCGGCGCGCTGGTACGCCTGCCCCATCTTTCCCGCTTCCGTATCATCACGCGGGAAGAAAGCCAGGAGGGTTTGCGTCAGATTTTCGGGGTAGATTGGCATAAATGATGCCCCAAACATTACAAATGGCGCTTGAGATCATAAAAGTGCAGGTATAGCCTTAAGGCGACAACAGCTTCTCATGAAGGTGCGTGCGTATGATTACCGCCGCCCAGCTTCGCGCTGCCCGTGCGCTTCTCGGGCTGGACCAGCGCTCTCTTGCCGCGATGGCGGGCCTTTCCGTGCCCACCATCCAGCGCATGGAGGGGAGCGAGGGGGTCATTCGCGGCAATGTTGACTCCCTGATGAAGCTCACCGCCGCACTGGATCAGGCTGGCATCAGCCTTATCAATGAAGGCAGTGTGAGTGAAAGCGGAGGGCGCGGGGTGCGTCTCAAGGCCGTGATGTCGCCTCCGCCGGAAGCAAGGGAGCGCGCATGAGCACGGCGAGCCTTGCCCCGTTCTGGGAGGTTGCCACGGCCCAAACCGCGATAGCGGCGGGAAGCGGCACGTCTGTCCTCCTCATGCTGGTTTCCATTGCCGGGTTGCTCATCGCCTCTGCCGGGGCTGTGGTGCTGGCGCGGCAGGCTGTCGCGCGTCCCTTCGTCTATCTGCTCTCATTCCTTGCCACGGCCCTTGCGCTTGCCACGGGGGTCTGCGCCCTTCTCGGCGAGCCTTCGGCGCTGGTGCTGCCGCTGGGTCTTCCGTGGATCGGCATTCATCTGCGGATTGATGCGCTCACAGCCTTTTTCATCACAGTCATCAATCTGGGCGGGGCTGCGGCCAGCATTTATGGCATGGGCTATGGCCGGTATGAGCATGCCCCCACGCGCGTTCTGCCTTTCTACCCGGCCTTCCTTGCCGGCATGAATCTGGTGCTGCTGGCGGCAGATGCCTACAGCTTCCTGCTGGCGTGGGAGTTCATGTCACTGGCCTCATGGGCGCTGGTGATCTCGCAGGACAGGTCTGCCGAGAATGTGCGCGCCGGTCTGGTCTATCTCATCATGGCCTCGTTCGGCACGCTGGCGCTGATGCTGGCCTTTGGCCTGATGGCAGGCGCGGGCGGCGGCTACAGCTTCGAGGCCATGCGGGGCCACGAGATGGGCGCGCTCACCACCGGCATCGTGCTGTTTCTGGCCCTGCTGGGGGCTGGCTCCAAGGCGGGGCTGGTGCCGCTGCATGTGTGGCTGCCGCTGGCGCATCCGGCTGCACCCAGCCATGTCTCCGCCCTCATGAGCGGCGTGATGACCAAGGTGGCGGTCTATGGCTTCATCCGCATCGTGTTTGATCTTGCGGGTGATCCGGCGTGGTGGTGGGGCATTCCGGTGCTGGCGGCAGGGGGTATCTCTGCGGCACTCGGCATTCTCTATGCCATGATGCAGGCGGATATGAAGCGCGTGCTCGCCTACAGCACCATCGAGAATATCGGCATCATCTTTGTTGGCCTTGGGCTGGCGCTGGCGTTTGAGGCGGCGCAGATGCCCGCCGCCGCCGCTCTCGCCCTCACCGCCGCCCTGCTGCATGTGCTGAACCATGCCGTGTTCAAGAATCTTCTGTTCTTCGGGGCAGGCGCGGTGCTCACCGCAACCGGCACGAAGGATCTGGAAAAGCTGGGTGGCCTCATCCACCGCATGCCTGTCACCGCCTTTGTGATGCTGGTGGGCGCGGCGGCCATTTCCGCCCTGCCACCGCTGAACGGCTTTGTTTCCGAATGGCTCACCTTTCAGGCGATCCTGCTCAGCCCGGCCCTGCCCTCTTGGGGGCTGAAGCTGCTGGTGCCAGCCGTGGGCGCGCTGGTGGCGCTGGCAGCCGCGCTGGCGCTGGCCTGTTTCGTGCGGCTCTATGGCATCGCCTTTCTTGGGCGGGCGCGCACGGATAAAGCGCGCGAGGCGCATGAGGTGGACCTGTGGTCGCGCACCGCCATGGTTGTGCTGGCGGCCTTGTGCCTGCTCATCGGCATTCTGCCCGGCCCGGTGATGGATGCGTTGCAGAATGCCGTTGGCCCGCTGGCCGGGGCACGCATGCCGGTGCAAAGCTCGGTCTCATGGCTTTCCATTATCCCGATCGGCGAGAGCCGCAGCTCCTATAACGGCCTGCTGGTGTTCATCTTCATGGCAATTGCGATGGGGCTGGCGGTGATGCTCATCCACCGCTTTGCCTCGCGCGCCCTGCGCCGTGCCCCGCCATGGGATTGCGGCTTCCCGAATGCAGACCCCGCCACCCAATATACTGCCGCCAGCTTTGCCCAGCCGCTGCGGCGGGTATTCGGTGCGCCCCTGTTTGCCGCGCGCGAACAGGTGGACATGCCCCGCCCCGGCGAATTGCGCCCGGCCCGCATCACCCTCACCGGGAATGATCCGGCATGGGTCTGGCTTTATGACCCTCTGGTGCGCCGGGTGACATGGGTGGTGGAGCGATCCAACCGCCTGCCATTCCTCACCATTCGCCAGTATCTGGCCGTGGTGTTCGTGCTGCTTGTGCTTCTGCTGGGGGTGCTGGCGATATGGCCCTGATCGAAGCTCTCCTCATTCAGGCCAGCCAGATGCTGCTGGTGCTGGCACTGGCCCCCCTGCTCACCGGCGTGGTGCGCAAGATCAAGGCGCGGCTCATGCGCAAGCGCGGGGCCTCCATCTTCCAGCCCTATCGGGATCTCATCCGCCTGTGCCGCAAGGAGGCGGTGGTGGCGGAAGGGGCCTCATGGTTGTTCCGCGCCGCGCCCTATCTCATCTTTGCGGCCACATGGGTGGCGGCGGCGCTGGTGCCCACCTTCGCCACCGGGCTTTTGTTCTCATGGTCGGCAGATCTCATCGCCATTGCCTCGCTGCTGGCGGCCTCGCGCTTTTTCCTCACGCTGGCGGGCATGGATATCGGCACCAGCTTTGGCGGGCTTGGCTCCAGCCGTGAGGTGATGATCGCCTCGCTGGCAGAACCGGCGATGATCATGATCGTGTTCGCGCTGGCGCTGGTGGCAGGCTCCACCCAGTTGTCCACCATGGCGGGCGTGATGCTGGATGGCGTGGGCCTGCGCATCACCCTCGCGCTGGCGCTGATCGCGCTGATGATCGTGGCACTGGCGGAAAATGCCCGCATCCCGGTGGACAACCCTTCCACCCATCTCGAACTCACCATGGTGCATGAGGCGATGGTGCTGGAATATTCCGGCCGCCACCTTGCGCTGATCGAGCTTTCCGCCCAGCTCAAGCTGCTGCTTTATATCTCGCTCATCGCCTGCCTGTTCGTGCCATGGGGGCTGGCACCGGCACAGGCGGGGCTGGTGGCGGCACTGGTTGGCATTGTGGCCTATGGCGCAAAGCTGTGCGTGGGCGCGGGCCTGCTGGCCGCATATGAGGTCTCCATTGCCAAGATGCGAGTGTTCAAGGTGCCGGACTTCATGGGCGCGGCCTTGATGCTGGGGCTGCTGGGCACGCTGCTGCTGTTCGTCTCAAGGGGGCTGTGATGGGCGGGATGGAAATTGGCCAGCTCTCGTTCGATATCGCTCATCTGCTGGCGGGCGGCATGGTGCTCATCTCCTTCCTGATGCTCTATCAGGGGCGGCTGAATGCGCTCATCACCGTGTTTGCCCTGCAGGCTGTGGCGCTGGCCCTCAGCGTGGGGTGGCAGGCGCATATTCAGGGCTCTGGCCATCTTTATGTGACGGCGGCGGTGGCCTTCATCTTCAAGGTGCTCATCATTCCCTATGCCCTGCACCAGATGGTGACGCGGCTTGGCCTGCACCGGCAGGTGGAAACATCGCTCTCGCTTGGCCCCACCATGCTGGTGGGCATTGGTCTTGTGGCGCTCTCGCTGGTGGTGATGCTGCCTGTTACCGTCGGCTCCAACCCGCTGGCGCGCGAGGATCTCGCCTTCGCCCTCTCCGTTGTGCTGCTGGGCTTTTTGATGATGGTGACCCGGCGCAATGCCGTGAGCCAGATCATCGGCTTCATGTCGATGGAAAACGGCCTCATTCTGGCTGCGGCCGGGGCCAGCGGCATGCCGCTGGTGGTGGAGATTTCGGTCGCCTTCTCGGTGCTCATCGCCTTTATTGTCATCGGCGTGGTGCTCTCGCGCATCCGCGAAAGCTTCGACACGATTGACGTGGACGCCCTCGACCAGTTCCGCGGAGGCCGCTCATGAGCGCGCTTCTCACCGCCGTGCCCGGCGCGGGTGCATTCTGGCTGCTGGTGCTGCCGGTCGCCGCCGCTGGCCTTCTGGCGCTGGTGCCGGCATGGCGCGCGGCCTGCGCGCTCAATGTGCTGGCCAGCTTTCTCACCTTCCTTGCCGCGCTCTCGCTGCTGGTGGTGCGGCCGGAAACCGGCTCCTATATTCTGGCCGATGATCTCAACATCATCTTCATTGTGGTGAATGGCTTTGTGGCCTTCACCACCGCGCTCTACAGCGCCACCTATGTGCGCCATGAGGTGGAGAGCGGCCGCTTCACGCCGCACCGCCTGCGCATCTATCACGCCATGTTCCAGATGCTGGTTTTCTCCATGAATCTGGGCCTCATCTCCAACAATCTGGGGGTGATGTGGGTGGCGATCGAACTGGCGACCCTGTCCACCGTGCTGATGGTGGGGCTGTATCGCACGCCGGAAGCCATTGAGGCGGCGTGGAAATATTTCATGCTTGGCTCGGTTGGCATCGCGCTGGCGCTGTTCGGCACCATTCTTGTCTATATGGCGGCCCAGCCCGTGGTGGGTGAGGGGCAGAACGGCATGGTGTGGAGCGTGCTCATCCAGCATGTGTCGCGCTTTGATCCGGCCCTGCTGAACCTTGCCTTTGTGTTCCTGCTGCTGGGCTATGGCACCAAGGCCGGGCTTTCCCCGCTCAATGCCTGGCTGCCGGATGCCCATGCCGAGGGGCCGACCCCCATTGCCGCCGTGCTCTCCGGCCTGCTGCTGAATGTGGCGCTCTATGCCCTGCTGCGCTTCAAGATGCTGATGGATGCCAATGCGGGGGCGATGTCGCCCGGCACGCTGTTCATGGCCATGGGGCTGCTCTCGCTGCTGCTGTCCGGGGTAATGCTGTATCGCCGGCACGATATCAAGCGCCTGTTCGGCTACTCCTCCATCGAGCATATGGGCATCATGATATTTGCCTTTGGCATTGGCGGGCCGCTCGCCAATTTTGCCGGGCTGCTGCACATGGTGATGCACTCGCTCACCAAATCCGCCATTTTCTTTGCCGTGGGCCATATCACCCAGCTTGCGGGCACGCAGAAGATCAGCGCCATTCGCGGCCTCACCACATCTCACCCCATGCTGGGCTGGGGGCTGGTGGTGGGGGTGCTGGCCATTGCCGGCATGCCGCCCGCCGGGGTGTTCATGAGTGAGTTCCTGCTCGTCACCTCCACCATCGCCACACCGGGATGGATGGCCTTTCTGGCCCTGCCGCTGGTGCTGGGCATTCTGCTGGCCTTTGGTGCGCTGGTGATGAAGCTTTCCTCCATGGCCTTTGGTGAGCCGAACCTGCCGACAACGCCCTTCCGCGCCTCATGGCTGCCCATGGTGGCGCATCTCGTTCTGGTCCTGATTGCAGGGCTGTATCTGCCCACCCCGCTGGTGCTCTGGTTCCAGCAGGTGGCCGGCATGCTGGGTTAGGAGGCGCACATGCAAAGCCTCATGGAACTGCTGGAAGCCGGCACCCCGGTGCCTGCCTGCCACCCATGGCCACGCGCCATTCTCACCCCGCAGCAATGGTCAGCGCTGGCCGCCCATCTGGTGCAGGACCGCTTCACCCTGCTCGGCCTGTGGGGCGATGAGGGCGCGGTGCATATGGCCATCTTCGATGAGGAAGAGAGCCGCGCCGGTATCGCCACCTGCCTGTGCCCGGATGGCACGTTTCCCTCTGTCGCACAGGTGCATCTGCCTGCCGCGCGGCTGGAACGCACGGTGCATGACCTGTTTGGCCTGAAAGCCCTCTTCACCGCAAAAGACAATGCCGATGAGCGCCCCTGGCTGGATCATGGCCGCTGGGGCATCCGCGCGCCGCTGGGCGCTGCAACGCCCGGCCCCACGGCAGGTGAGCCCTATGCCTTTCTTACGGCAGAGGGCGCGCACCTGCACCAGATTCCGGTTGGCCCGGTGCATGCCGGCATTATCGAGCCGGGGCATTTCCGCTTCCATGCCCATGGCGAAACCGTGGTGCGGCTGGAAGAACGGCTGGGCTATGTGCACAAGGGCATTGAGGCCCGCATGAAGGGCGCGTTGCCGGAAAAGGCCGCCCGCCTTGCCGGTCGCCTTTCGGGAGACAGCACGGTTGCCGCGTCACTCGCTTTCTCGCAGGCGGTGGAATCTGCCCTTGGGGTTGAAGTGCCCGCCCGCGCGGTGTGGCTGCGCGCGCTGATGGCAGAGCTGGAGCGCCTTGCCAATCATTTCGGCGATGTCGGTGCCATTTGTAATGATGCCGCCTTTGCCATCATGCTCGCCCATTGCGGGGTACTGCGCGAAAAGGTGCTGCGCGCCGCCGATGCCTGCTTCCACCACCGCCTGATGATGGATCGCATCAAGCCCGGCGGAGTGCGCTCGGATCTGTCAGATGAAGGCATCGTCATCCTGCGGGATTTGGTGCGCATGGCGCGTGAGACCTTCCCGGCACTGGTGGCGCTCTATCGCAATACCAGTTCCATACAGGATCGCACCGTCACCACCGGCCATGTGAAAACGGCACTGGTGCGCAAGTTCGGGGCGGGCGGCTTTGTCGGCCGCGCATCCGGCCGTGCCTTCGATGCCCGCCGTGCCCTGCCCTATGCCCCTTATGACCAGCTTCCGTTCGAGGTGCCGGTTCTGGAGGAGGGCGATGTGGATGCCCGCCTGCGCATCCGCGTGCTGGAGGTGGATGAGAGCCTCGCCCTTATCACCCGCCTGCTGGAAAACCTGCCGCAAGGCCCCGTTGAGACCGAACTGCCCCCAGCCCCGCCCGAGGGCGCGGAAGGCGTGGCGCTGGTGGAAAGCTTCCGGGGGGATCTGCTGGCTTTCGTGCGGCTGGATGGCGAGGGGCGCATGGCCCGCGCCCACTTCCGCGATGCCTCATGGTTCCAGTGGCCGCTGCTGGAAGCGGCGATCGAGGGCAATATCGTGGCGGATTTCCCGCTCTGCAACAAATCCTTCAACTGCTCCTATTCGGGGCATGACCTTTAAGGCCGCGCAATGAACAGGCTGCTGCTGGACGGGCTGCTGAAGGCCCCATTGACCGAACCCGGCCCGGAAGATGCCGCCCTTGCCGCAATTGGCGCGCAGGTGCGCGGGGCGGTGCGGGAGAAGCTGGGGGGCAGCCTTGCCATCCGGATGGTGGATGCCGGCTCCTGCAATGCGTGCGAGCTGGAAATCCACGCCCTCAACAATGCCTATTATGACATTGAGCGCTTCGGCGTGCATTTTGTCGCCTCCCCGCGCCATGCCGATGTGCTGCTGGTGACCGGGCCGGTGACAAAAAACATGGCCGAGGCGCTGAAGCGCACCCATGATGCCATTCCCAACCCGAAATGGGTGATTGCAGCGGGAGACTGCGCCTGCACCGGCGGCCCGTTCGGCGGCACCTATGCCTGCCACAAGGGTGTGGCCGATGTGGTGCCGGTGGATCTGCGCATTTCCGGCTGCCCGCCTACGCCCACCGCATTGCTCACCGGCATTCTTGCGCTTCTGGCGCGGTAGCGCGCTTGCTTGCACTGCTGGCACGGTAGCACATCTGGGGAAACCACCCGATGGATCAGGTTGAAATCCAGTATCAGAACAAGACCGGCAACTGGACCACGGTCATGGTGGTGCAGAACCTTGCTCCCAATATCCTGATCGCCATGAAGTCCACGGCGCAGGCCAATCCCGGCTGCCGGGTGCGAGCGGTGGACCGGCAGGGGCGGGTGGTGGATATTCTGTAATTCCCGTCCCGATCAGGCAATTCCGTTTGATCGCGATGCGATCCGGCCTGCACAGTACAGGCTGATCCGGCCGTGGCAGAAGCGCCCCGGTGCATTGCGCCCACAGATGAGGCTGACATGAGTGTGAATGACGCGGCACCCCACGCCCCCAATGATCTGGACGCGTTCTGGATGCCCTTTACGGCCAACCGCGCCTTCAAGGCCCGTCCGCGACTGGTCGCCCGCGCGCAGGACATGCACTATTACACCCCCGAAGGCCGCGCCATTCTGGATGGCTGCGCCGGGCTGTGGTGCGTGAACCCCGGCCATAACCGCCCGCCCATTGTCGAGGCGATTCGTTCCGCTGCCCTTACACTCGATTTTGGCCCCACCTTCCAGTATGGCCACCCGGATGCCTTCCGGCTGGCCAGCCGCGTGGCGGCCCTCGCGCCCGGCGATCTGGACCATGTGTTCTTCTGCAATTCCGGCTCCGAGGCGGTGGATACGGCGCTGAAGATCGCCCTCGCCTATCACAATATCAGCGGACAGGGCGCGCGCACCCGGCTCATCGGGCGTGAGCGCGGCTATCACGGTGTGGGCTTTGGCGGCATTTCGGTGGGCGGTATGGTGCCCAACCGCCGCGCCTTCGGCCCGCTGCTGACCGGCACAGATCACCTGCCCGCCACCTATGATCGTGCCCGGCAGGCCTTCACCCGTGGCGAGCCGGATTATGGTGCGCATTTCGCCGATGAGCTGGAACGCATTGTGGGCCTGCATGATGCCTCCACCATTGCGGCCGTGATTGTGGAACCGATGAGCGGCTCTACCGGCGTGCTGCCTTCCCCGAAGGGTTATCTCAAGCGCCTGCGCGAGATTTGCGACCGGCACGGCATCCTGCTCGTTTTCGATGAGGTCATCACCGGTTTTGGCCGTCTGGGTTTTGCCTTTGCGGCGGAGCGTTATGGCGTGGTGCCGGATATGATCACCTTCGCCAAGGGCATCACGGCCGGGGCTGTGCCCATGGGCGGGGTGCTGGTGCGTGCCCCCATCCATGATGCCTTCATGAAGGGGCCTCCCCACGCGATCGAGCTGTTCCACGGCTACACCTACTCCGCCCATCCGCTGGCCTGCGCCGCCGGCCTTGCCACGCTCGACCTCTATGCCGAGGAGGGCCTGTTCGAGCGGGCCCGTGCGCTGGAGCCGGTGATGGCGGATGCCGCCATGAGCCTTCGCGACAGGCCCGGCGTGCTGGATATCCGCACCGTGGGCCTCACCGCAGCCTTTGATCTGGAACCGCATGCAGGCACACCGGGCAAGCGGGGCTTTGAGGCGCTGGAGAAAGCCTTCCATGAGGAAGGGCTGATGCTGCGCTCCTCGGGCGACACGCTGGTTCTGGCTCCACCGCTGATCGTCTCCGAAGCCCAGATTGGCGAGATGGTGGAGAAGGTGGGCCGGCTGATCGACAAGACCGCCTGAAAGGCCACCTGAAATCCATATGCGTGATAAGGCAGACAGATGAAGCTCCTGGTCTCCATGTGGCCGTTCTGGGCCATTCTGTCTGCGGTCTTTGCCGCGCTCACCGCCATTTTCGCCAAGGTCGGGGTCGAGAATATCGGCTCCGACTTTGCGACCTTCATCCGCACCATTGTCATCCTGCTGGCGCTGGGGGCCATCCTCACCCTAACGGATGGCTGGCAAAGCCCTGGCAGCGTCTCGCGGCGCTCGATGGTCTTCCTGATCCTGTCAGGCCTTGCGACAGGCGCATCGTGGATCTGCTATTTCCGGGCGCTGCAGCTTGGAAACGCGGCACAGGTTGCCCCCATCGACAAGCTTAGCGTCGTGTTTGTCGCGGTTTTCGCCGTCATGTTCCTTGGCGAAAAGCTCTCGGCCATCAACTGGGCGGGCGTTGCCTTTATTGCCGCGGGTGCGATTCTGGTGGCGTGGAAGCCATAAGCCCTTGTCCATGCATACAGGGTTGTGAAGGGGGCCTTCTCTTGCGTAAGGACAACGCCATCCCCATTCTTGAGGCATGAGGACAAGTCCCATGCTGCTGATGCACGGAGTACTGGCATGAACCATCTGAAGACGGTGATCCTTCTTGCCGGCATGACGGCCATCTTCATGGTGGTGGGTGGCGCGATTGGCGGCACGCAGGGCATGATGATCGCCTTTGTCATCGCCTGCGCCATGAATATCTTCAGCTACTGGAACTCGGATAAGATGGTGCTGCGCATGTATGGCGCGCGCGAGGTGGATGACACCACCGCCCCCGAGCTGGTGGGCATGGTGCGCGAGCTGGCGCGCCGGGCAGAGCTGCCCATGCCGCGCGTCTTCATCATGGACAATCCGCAGCCCAATGCCTTTGCCACCGGGCGCAACCCGCAAAATGCGGCGGTGGCCGCCACCACCGGCCTGCTCAACTCCCTGAGCTATGAGGAAGTGGCGGGCGTGATGGCGCACGAGCTGGCGCACATCAAGCATTATGACACCCTGACCATGACCATTACGGCGACACTTGCCGGCGCCATTTCCATGCTGGCGAATTTCGCTTTCATGTTCTCCCACAACCGCAACAACAATGGCCCCGGCCCCATCGCCACCATTGCCATGATGATCTTTGCCCCCATGGCCGCGATGGTGGTGCAGATGGCCATTTCCCGCTCGCGCGAATATGAGGCGGACCGGGGCGGAGCCGAAATCTGCGGCCAGCCCATGGCGTTGGCCTCGGCACTGTCGCGCATTTCGGGGGCAACCCATCAGGTTCACAATAATGAGGCGGAGGCCAACCCCGCCACCGCACACATGTTCATCATCAATCCGCTTTCCGGCGCACGGATGGACAATCTCTTTTCCACCCATCCCGCCACGGAAAACCGCATTGCCGCCCTGCGCGATATTGCCGGACAGATGCGTGGCGGCGGGAGCGGGGGCGGGGTACCTTCCCGGCCGCAAGGGAACTGGACAGGCGGCGGCACGGCACAGCCTCCCTCACCCGGCACCTCTTCCGGCCCATGGGGCGGTTCAGGCCCGGCGGGACAGGGCAGCACACCCAAACGCCGTGGCCCGTGGGGATAGTGAGAGCGGCACTTCATCCCCCATGCCCACCCCCATCAATGCCCGCCGAAGACCGGGACCGATGATACAGGCCGGATGCGGCTGGGCCTCCTCTCCCTCTCCGTCACATGGGTGAAAGACGAACATCCTATGCCTCAGGCCCTGAGGGAACCCTGCGCCATTGGTCATGCAGGTTCCACCCAACCGAGCCGGGAGCATGTGATGATCAGGACAATTGCAGGGGCCATCACCGGCCTTGTCATTGGAGCGGGAGCCGCCATGGCCGGGGATTATGTAAACCCCTTCGCCTTCCCCCAGCCGGAAGACCCTGCCGAGTTCTACACGCTGGTTGAAATTCCGGCGGGCAGCTCCACCAAATATGAGGTGGATGCCAGGACCGGCCATGTCTTCGTGGACCGCTTCCTCTCCATGCCCATGGTCTACCCGGCCAATTACGGTTCCATTCCCAGCTCACTGGCCGGCGATGGCGACCCGCTGGATGCGCTCGTATTCACCCGCGCACCGATCATGCCGGGCGCACTGGTGAAGGTGCGCGCCATTGGCGTGCTCAAGATGGTGGATGGCGAGGAAAGCGATGACAAGATCATCGCCGTGCCGACTTCCGACGTTGACCCGACCTATGACAACATCAAGTCGATCAACGACCTGCCGGAAATGGAGCGCGCGCGTCTGGAGGCCTTCTTCCGGGTCTACAAGCAACTGCCGGAAGGCTCCAAGAAAGTGGAGCTTGGCGGGTTCGAGGATGCCGACAAGGCCCGCGCGGAAGTGGTTGAGGCGCTGCGCACCTATCGCGAGAAGAACAAGTAACCCATTGCTCCGGCGCGGGGCGCGGGGCGCGGGGCAAAGGCCCTCCTCAGCCCCGCGTCTTCACTTCCTCCGCTGCGGTGAACAGCTCCATATGCTCATCACCCCATGCCTTGAGGGCGATCAGCACCGGCTCAAGGCCGCGCCCGCGCTCGGTGAGGGAATATTCCACCTTTGGCGGCACCTGCGCATAAACCTGCCGGTGCACCAACCCGTCCTGCTCCAGCTCCCGCAACTGGTTGGTGAGCATGCGGGCGGTGGCGCTGCGGGCACGCCGGCCCAGCTCATTGAAGCGCAGCGTACCCTCATTCAGCAGATGCCAGAGGATGACGCTCTTCCACTTGCCATCAATCAGGCTGATCGCCGCCTCCACCGCACAGCCCGGACTGCAATCGAAACGGGTGTGGGGACGCTTGGCCATTACAGTATCCTTTTTGACAGTATGGGCGCATCTTGTGCGTATTGGCACATCTGAAACTTAGGCTATCCTCTCCTCATCTGGAACTGGAGAGTGCGATGAAAGCCGTTGCCTACAATACCCCCGGCCCAATTGACCGTGCGGATGCCCTGCTTGACATCGACCTGCCCGCCCCCGTGCCGGAAGGCCATGACCTGTTGGTGGAGGTGCGCGCCGTCTCGGTCAATCCGGTGGATACCAAGGTGCGCAATGGTGTGCCGGCCCCGGAAGGCGGCTTCAAGGTGCTGGGCTATGATGCCTCCGGCGTGGTGAAGGCGGTGGGGCCGGATGTGACCCTGTTCCAGCCCGGAGATGAGGTCTGGTATGCGGGCACGATCGACCGGCCCGGCACCAACAGCGAACTTCATCTGGTGGATGAGCGCATTGTCGGCAAAAAGCCGTCCTCCCTGCCCTTCGCGGAAGCCGCCGCCCTGCCGCTGACCACCATCACCGCATGGGAAATGCTGTTTGACCGGCTGGAGGTGCGCCGCCCGGTGGCGAGCGCGGCCCCTGCCGTACTGGTGATTGGCGGTGCGGGCGGGGTTGGTTCCATCGCCATCCAGCTTTTGCGTGCGCTGACAGACCTCACCGTCATCGCCACCGCCTCCCGCCCGGAAACACGGGAGTGGGTGAAAGCGCTGGGTGCGCATCATGTGGTGGACCACAGCCAGCCTCTGGCCGCACAGGTGGAGGCGCTGGGCCTTGGCGCGCCCGGCTGGGTGTTCGGCACCACGCAGAGCGATGTGCATCTTGAAGAGATCGCCAAACTCATCGCCCCGACAGGCCGTTTCGGGCTGATTGATGACCCGACAGAACTCGACATCCGCCCCCTCAAGCGCAAATGCGTTGGCGTGCATTGGGAATGGATGTTCGCCCGCCCCTTCTGGAAGCTGGCGGACATGGGCGAACAGGGCCGCCTGCTGAACGAGGTTGCGGCACTGGTGGATGCCGGACGCATTCGCACCACCGCCACCGAAAGCTTTGGGCGAATCAATGCCGAGAACCTGCGCCGCGCCCATGTGCTGATTGAAAGCGGCAAGGCGCGCGGCAAGATCGTACTGGACGGCTTCTAGGGCCTGCCATGGATGACGCCGGAGGCACAGGTCGCCTCCGGCATTTGCGTTTCCACGCGAATCCCGTGCTCATCCACAGGTCCACCGCTGACAGACGGCCCTGCTCTGGCTAGCTTGGCCGCCATGAGCAGAAAACCCGCCACCGCCCAGACCGCCTCGCCCGCTGATATTGATGCAGAGGCCCCGCCCGTTATGGCGGAAGCCAAGGTCACGCCGATGATGGCGCAGTTTCTGGAGATCAAGGCCGCCAATCCGGACAGCCTCCTGTTCTACCGGATGGGCGATTTCTACGAGCTGTTCTTCACTGATGCCGAAATGGCCTCGCGCGCGCTGGGCATTGTGCTCACCAAGCGCGGCAAGCATCAGGGCCATGACATTCCCATGTGCGGCGTGCCGGTGGACCGGGCGGAGGAATATCTCAACAAGCTCATCGCCATGGGGTTCCGCGTCTCGGTGTGCGAGCAGATGGAAGACCCGGCGGAGGCGAAAAAGCGCGGCAACAAGTCTGTGGTGAAGCGCGGCGTCACCCGCCTTGTCACCCCCGGCACCATCACCGAGGACACGCTGCTGGATGCGCGGCGCGAGAATGTGCTGGCCGCCCTTGCCCGTACCCGTGCCGGTGCGGATGCCTTCACTTTCGCGCTGGCCTTTACAGATATGTCCACCGGCAGTTTCCGGGTGGCCGAGACCTCGCAGGAAGATCTGGCGGGAGACCTTGCCCGTATCAATCCGGCGGAAATCCTTGTCTCCGATGCGCTGCTGGATGATGCCGAGCTGAAAATCCTGCTGCGCGAATGGCCCGCCGTCACCCCCTTGCCCCGCCAGCATTTTGAGGGTGCGGGGGCCGAGCGGCGGCTGGCGGATTTTTATGGCGTTGCCGCGCTTGATGCCTTTGGCGCCTTCAGCCGGGTGGAGTTGATCGCGGCCGCCGCCGTCGTCTCCTATGTGGAGCGCACCCAGCATGGCGCGCGCCCGGTCCTGCGCCGCCCGGTGAAGGAAGCGGCCAGCGACATCATGGTGATTGATGCCGGCACCAGAGCCAATCTGGAACTGGTGCGCACCACTTCTGGCGAGCGCAAGGGTTCGCTGCTGGCGGCAGTGGACCGCACGGTGACAGCTGCCGGTGCCCGGCTTCTGGCCCGGCGCATTGCTGAACCTCTCACCTCCCTGTCCGCCATCCGCGCCCGTCATGATGCGCTGGACTATCTGCTGGAAGACAATGCCCTGCGCGCGGAACTGCGCAGCCGCCTTGCCAGCGCGCCGGACATGGCCCGCGCCCTCACACGCCTTGCGCTCAATCGCGGTGGCCCGCGAGATCTGGCAGCGGTGCGCGATGGTTTGGGCGGGGCTCTGGCCCTGCGCCACCTGTTCACGACCACACCGCCAACAGATATTGCCCGCGCGCTCGATGATCTGTCCGAAGTCTCCGCCCCGCTGGCGCAGGAGCTGGCCGCAGCACTGGCCGATGAACTGCCCGTCCACCGCCGCGATGGCGGTTTCATTCGCGCGGGCTATGAGCGCGAACTGGATGACACCCGCGCCCTGCGCGATGAAAGCCGGCGCGTGGTGGCCGCGCTGGAGAAGCGCTATGCCGAGGAAACCGGCGTCAAATCCCTGAAGATCCGTCATAATGCGGTTCTGGGCTATTTCGTGGAGGTGACGGCGCAGAATGCAGCGCGCCTTCAGGAAGCACCCTTTGATGCCCTGTTCGTGCATCGCCAGACCATGGCCGGGGCCATGCGCTTTTCCTCCATTGAACTGGGAGAGCTGGAAAGCCGCATCTCCAGCGCTGGCGAGCGGGCCATGGGGCTGGAACAGGCGGCATTCGAGCGCCTCGCCACTGCCATTGTGGGCGAGGCGGACACCATCCGCATGGCTGCCGATGCACTGGCGGAGCTGGATGTGCTCTCTTCCCTTGCAGAGCTGGCCAGCGTGGAGCGCCATGTGCGCCCGCATATGGAAGAGGGCTGCGCCTTCCAGATTGAGGGTGGCCGCCACCCGGTGGTGGAGCAAGCTCTTTCGCGCGATGGCGGCCCCTTTGTGCCGAATGACTGCGACCTGTCCCCGCCGGAGGGCCACAAGGATGGCCGCATTGTTCTGGTGACCGGGCCGAACATGGCCGGTAAATCCACCTTCCTGCGCCAGAATGCGCTGATTGCGGTGCTGGCGCAGGCCGGGGCCTTTGTACCCGCCCGCGCCGCCCGCATCGGCATTGTGGACCGGCTGTTCTCGCGCGTGGGCGCGGCGGATGATCTGGCGCGCGGGCGCTCCACCTTCATGGTGGAAATGGTGGAAACCGCCGCCATTCTCAATCAGGCCACCCATCGCTCACTGGTCATTCTGGATGAGATCGGCCGGGGCACTGCCACTTTTGACGGCATGTCCATTGCGTGGGCAAGCCTTGAGCATCTGCATGAAATGAACCGCTGCCGCGCGCTGTTTGCCACCCATTTCCATGAGCTGACAGCCCTCAGCCAGCGCTGCGCCCGCCTCTCCAACGCCACGGTGAAGGTGACGGAGTGGGATGGCGAGGTCATCTTCCTGCATGAGGTGGTGCCCGGCGCGGCGGATCGCTCCTATGGCATTCAGGTGGCCAAGCTTGCCGGTCTGCCGGAAGCGGTGATTACTCGCGCACAGGCCGTTCTGGCCGAGCTGGAAGCAGCAGAGCGGGCCTCCCCCGCACAAAAGCTGGTGGATGACCTGCCGCTGTTTTCCATTGCCGCCCGCCCCCCGGCGCCAGCGGCAACAGCAGCCCCGGTGCGCCCCTCCCCGGTGCTGGATGCACTGGAAAACATTGACCCCGACAATCTCACCCCCCGCGAGGCACTGGAAGCGCTTTACAGGCTGAAGGGGCTGGGCAGGATATAATTGCCCCTTTTGGGGCAAGGTTTTGGGGGGCAACTCTCCCGCCTGCCTTTCGTGCAACAAGCGGCCCTGTCTACTGCCAGCCCTGTTTCTTGCGATACAAGGTGGAGGGGGCCAGGTTCAGGGCTGCGGCAGCCTGCACCATATTGCCTCCGCACAGGGCAATGGCCTCTTCTATGATGCGCCGCTCGGTCACCGCAAAGGGTTCAATCCGTGCGGGCGAAACCAGTGGCAAGGCAGTATCCGGCTGCCGGGACAACACCTCATCCGGCACCAGCGCCTCATCCATGAGCAAAGCGGGTGGCACAACGCCCCCCTCGCTCAACACCACGGCCCGCCGCATCAGGTTTTGCAATTCGCGCACATTTCCGCGCCAGTGGCGGTGCTTCAAGATCGCCCAGGCCTCCGGCTCCAGACGCGGCAGGGGGCGGCCTTCCTCACCGGCAAAACGTGCCAGAAAAGCCCCGGCCAGCAGCAGCAAGTCATCCGCGCGCTCGCGCAGTGGCGGCAGATGCAGATGCAGCACATGCAGGCGATAGAACAGATCCTCACGCAGCCGCCCGGCTTTCACTTCCGCCACGGGGTCACGATTGGTGGCGCAGACAATGCGCACATCCACCTGCCGCTCAAACCCCTCGCCAATGCGGCGCACCTTTCCATCCTGCAAAAAGCGCAGCAGCTTGGCCTGCAAGGCCAGATCCATCTCGCCAATCTCATCCAGAAACAGCGTGCCGCCATCGGCCAGTTCAGCCGCACCGGCCCGGTCCGCATGCGCGCCGGTGAAGGCACCGCGCGCATGGCCGAAGATTTCACTCTCCATCAGGTCACGCGGAATGGCGCTGCAATTGAGTGCATGAAACGCTGCGGCATGGCGGGCCGAACGCGCATGAACGGCGGAGGCGGCCAGCTCCTTGCCGGTGCCGCTTTCTCCCGTCACGAACACCGGCGCGTGCGATGAGGCAATGCGGTGAATATGCTCATACACCTTCTGCATGGCGGGGGAGCGCCCCAGAAAGCCGCAAAAATCGGCCCCGGCCATCGGCGCACCCCGGACGCCGGCATCACTCCTGAGGCGGCTCTGGCGAAAACGGGGCGTACCGGCCATGCCCAGTTCCAGCAGCCGTGATGCCACGTCCTCAACGCGCACGGGCTTCAGCACCACATCAAGCGCACCAGCCCGCATGGCGGCAACCGCACCGCCGACCGACCCCTGATTCAAGGCGGCAAGGATGCCCCCCCGCAAACCGGCATCCTGCAGGTCCGCCAGACGGTTTTCCTCACCCGGATCAAGCGCGACAAAAGCCACATCTGCCTGAAAGGCCTGCGCACAGGCGAGCGTGATACTCCCGGCTTCCATCACCTCAAGCATACCCTGCTGCCGGATGGCGATGCGCAACTGCCGACGCAATCCATTCTCCGGATCGCAGAGCAGCACACGTAACTTCTCGGATGAAGTGCTGGCAGACATCAAGACTCAGGCAAAGCAGGGAAAGCACATAATCAGTGGTAATTTGTTATGCTATAGAAAATCCGGCTGCTTGCAACCGCACCATCAAACCTATCCGCGCGGTGAGCTTTTCTCTTCACGCCCCAGATCCAGACCGGCACTTTCCAGTGCTGCCAACACTTTTTGGTAAACATCGCGCGCGGGCAGAAGATGCTGCACCAGCCGGCGCACGGCATCCGGGCTGCCGGCTTCCTCCTGTGTCAGGGTCTGCACCAGCGCGCGGGCATCCTGCCCACGCCCCAGCATCTGGAGCGCCAGCACCAGCGCGATGCGGTTCTGCGGGCTGGGATGCAGGCTGAGTTGCGGCACCAGTGCCTGCACGGCGAATGCATCGCGCCGCAGGAAGGCGGCAAAGGCCAGATATGTTTCCTGAAGCGGGGCGCGCGCAGCCCCCTGTGCCCGCGCTTCTGTCAGCAGGGCCTCACCCCTCTCCACCTCTCCCGCCGCAATGAAAATCTGCCCGGCGGCGGCGGCCACATCCAGATCCAGCGGATTGAGACGCAAGGCCCGCTCGGCTGAAACCAGTGCGGCCTGGGTCTCGCCCAGAAACATCTGGGTCAGGGCCAATGTGCGCGCGGCGAAAGCACTGGAAGGCGCAAGATCTCCCGCCAGTTCCGCCTCGCGCAGCATCAGTGCGGCATTCTGCTCCGAAACCGGAGCGGGGCTGCGGACAGCAGCATCCAGCAAGGCGGCGGCCTGCACCGCATGGCCAAGCGCAAACTCACGGTCCCGCGTGGTCAACTCCGCCAGACACAGACGCGGCACATCCGCTGTAGCCGAGCCATCTCCGCGCAGCACGGCAAACGCCTCGGCAATGCAGCCGAAACCGGAGTGCGGGGCCTGCGCCAGTGCGCGCGAGCGCGCCCGCACGGGAATGACCCCATAACTCTCCATCAAGGCCATGGAGACGGCATTCACAATCCGTGTCTCGCTGCCGGGGCCCTCATGCCCACCCACACCCTCAACCGTGTGCGACCAGATGATAACACCTGCGCAGCGGTCCTTCAGATGCAGCATCAGATCGGCAGAGCCATCCTGCCCCATCACCGACAGGCCATTGAGGCTGAAAACAGAACGCGCACCGGGGCCGATACATTCCTGCCGCACCCAATCCTCATCACCAGCGGCATCCGCGCGCACATCCACAAAATCGAACAGGGCGAAAGCATCACGCATGCGTTCTTCCAGACGCCGCAAATCCAGCCCCTGCGGGCTGTCTCCGCCCAGTTGCCCCACCTCCACCAGCGGCAGCAGCACCTTGTCCGTATTGCGGGCCGTTGTGCCCCTGAATGCCTCAGACACCAGAGGCAAGGCGAGAAGAGCCACCACGACCGACAAGACCACAGCGGCCGCAGCGGCAAAAGCCACACGCGCACCGGAGCGAGGAGCATGGCCGGATTCAGTCGAAACCACGGGGGGGAGATCAGGCCTCGGCCTGTCATCCACCTTGCCTTCCAAAGCTTGCGGCTCAAAGGCGGCAGGTACACGCCCGACAGGTACATGCGAGACAGGGACATGCCCGGCATCCGGCAGGGCTGCATCAGCCCCTCCAGCCGGGATCGTCTCGCTCTCACCGCTGCTTCCGGTCTGCGCTGAAGACGGGGCAGTCTCTGGCTGCGCCCGCATCTCGAACACCGGAACATAACCGCCTTTGGGAATATGGATACGCAGCGGATCGTCCGCGCCCTCATGCCCATAATAGCTTTGCAGCGCCCGGCGCAGGCGCGTGGCCTCAACCCGCACGATCGGGTCGGCCTGGGGATCGAATGTCGGCGGACGCCCCAGCGCCTCAACCGCAATGGTATAGCCCTTGATCTGCTCGGCACGCCCGGCCAGCGTTGCCTCCACCACGAAGCGCAGGAAGGTGCCCAGACGCGGTGAACCGCGCAAATCGGATGAGGCCAGCACGCGGTTGAGCGCAGCGCGGATAGTGGCTTCGCGCTCTGCCTCATGGGCCCGTGCCTCCTCGACCGGGCCTTCGGGCGCAGGGGCTGGAGCATGCGCCGAATCGCGGGCGGGCATGGCGGCGACCGGGGGCGATGCCTCTTCTGAGCGCACCGGCGCAGGAGGCGTACCGGGCGACGGCAAGGCCGGAGCTTGAGCTGCCGGCATATGATCTGAGGAGGAAACCTGCCCATCCGCGCGCGCCGCTTGCGGCTCCGCCTTCCGGTTGGGTGGCCCATCATTCCCTATGGTCATCTCTCCTTGTCGGACAGAACACAGGGCGATGCAAGAGCCGACAGAACAATACGGGCCGGAGGTACCACCACTCCAGCCCTTCCGGTTCCGGAATGATCTCAGGCCGAAGTCAGAATATTCCCGTTTCCGGATTTCTTCGCCTGATACATGGCATCATCCGCGCGCTTCAGCAGCCCGTCAATGTGATCGGCATCATGGGACAGCGTGATCCCGATGCTGGCGGAAATCATCACGGTGGCATCACCAACATGGAACGGGCGATTGATGGCCTCCAGTATCCGCTCGGCAATGACATGGGGGGTGCGTGTGAACTCGACCATAGGCAGGAGGATGACAAACTCATCCCCACCGACGCGGGCAACCGTATCTCCGGCGCGCACACAGTCCAGAATGCGCTGGGCCACCTGCTTCAAGAGAATATCGCCCGCAGCATGGCCATATGTATCATTCACCGGCTTGAAGCGGTCGAGATCAATGAAGAGAATGCCGATTGACTGATGCTGACGCCGTGTCTGTGCCAGAGCCTGCCGGATGCGGTCATACAGCAGGGTGCGGTTGGGCAGGCCGGTCAGGGCATCGAAATTGGCCTGCTGCCACATCTCCTTTTCCTGCTGCTTTTTCTGCGTCACATCGGAAAACAGCGCCACATAACGCAACAGCCGGTCATCATGGCTATAGACAGCCGCCACGCGCAAGGCCGCCGTGAAGGGCGAGCCATTCTTGCGATAGAGCGTGAGATCACCGGACCAGCTGCGACGGACCCGCAGGTCTTCTGCAATCGCGGACTCCATGTCCGCAGGAAACAGCAGCGGATTCATCTCCCACAACTTGTGGTCCAGAATGTCGCCACGGGTATGGCCGGTGAGTTCACAAAAAGCCGGATTAACCAGAATGATGCTGAAATCCGGCCTTGTGACAAGCAGTGCCTCGCTTGCCACATCAAAGACAGACTGGCTGATAAGCGCGGATTCCTCCAGCGCGATCACATGGGTCATGTCAGACAGGACAGCAACCGCGCTCACCTCACCCGTCTCGCCCATGGGGGGCAGCCGGCGGCTGTTGATGTAAATCCAGCGCCGCTCGCCGGATGGGGTCTCCACCGCATAGAGATCGCTGGTTTCCTCATGCACAAGGGCACGGCGGGTCGGGTACTGGTCCTTTGGCAGGGATTCGCCCGTTGGCAGGAACAGGGGCGTGCGCTCCTTCAACCCCTCTTCATTGACATGAAGAATGGACAGGGCCGCCGCATTCCATTCGACAATCGTGCCATCCTCTTGCGTCACGATCAGGCCATCCGGCATGGCGGTGAACAGCATGCGGTAACGGGTTTCGCTGTCTTTCAGGCGCTTGGCCAGCGTTTCCTGCTCGGTGATGTCATGAATGATCGAATAGAGCAGGTGACGCCCATCAATCGTGACATTGCCGGAATAGACTTCCACCCGCCGCACCTCACCGGAAGCCAGACGGTGGGGAAACAGGAAGTGGCCGCACTCCCCGTTTTTGGCCCGCCCCATACTCAGCATGATCTCGCTGCGCGGCTGGCAGTTGATCTGCGAGATGTTCATGTGGAGCAATTCCTGCCGGCTGTAACCGTAGAACTTGCAGGCGGCCGGATTGACCTCGACAATGGACCCGTCTGATGGGTCCACCAGCATCTTGATCGCGACATTGCGTTCGAACAGATGGCGATAGAGCGCCTCGCTTTCCGCAAGGCGCTGGCGGGCGGATGTGACCCGCATGCCCAGATAGATGAGCGCAAAGCCGGCTGGCACAAGAATGCCCAGCAAAATGCCATTCTGCACGAAGCTGTTGAACCGGGCATTTTTGATCGGCTGGAGAATGTCCTTCTCTGAAAGCCCGAAGAAAACCACCAGTGGCAAATTCTGCAGCCGTCGCCAGACATAGACACGGCGAACAGGCTCATAGGTTGCAGAATCAATGAAAACGCCGCTGTCACCGGCATCAAGGCTCAGATACCCCCGGCTGGGCTTGACCTTCTTGCCAAGCAGCTCACGAATATCTCGATTGCGCGCGAGATAGGAGCCATCCGAAACCAGCACCAGCCCGGCGCTGTCATCCGACCCCTGAATCAGGCTGCCCAGAATTTGCGAGATATATTCGGGATCGACGCTCATGACGACAACGCCGGCAAATGCGCTGTTCCGCTCCGCTCGGCGTGCAAACTGAAGATACCATTGCCCGCTGAACTTGCCGACCACCGGATGACCAACGAAGAGAGTATCCACGCCATCCCGCAAATGGGTGAAATACTCACGGTCTGCAGCCGAAACCGACTTCCAGTTGGGGTGGGAGGAATACAGCACGGTTCCGTCTGCCCCCACCACCGTGACCTGCACATTCACAAGGGCCGGAAAACTGTCGATAGCGGACTGCACGGATGCCGGGAAATCTGCCGGGTCATCCATATATTTCCGGGTCAGTCCCCGCAGGACAAAGTCGATCTGGCGGATGGTGGCGGATGTATGCTCCGCCATGGCATAGGCGAGCTGTGCGGCCGAAACTTCCGCACTCTCAATGGCCTGCTTTTCCCGCTCGGCAAAAACCCGGTCAAGATACGACAGATATGCGCCACTACTTGCAGCCATCACAATGCCGGCAGCGACAAAGATCCAGATCCGTCTCCACATGCGACCCGACATACCTGCAACCCGAAAGAGCCTCCCCGGGTTGAGCCGAGGTTATTGGCAATGCAAACAAACCTGTTTTTGTCGAAGCAAGCACCCTGTCGTGCCAGGACAGAAACACCTTCCGGCTGACCACCTTATGGAAAGTGTTTCGAGGCGTTGCGCTCACTTATTTTTCTTTTCCAAAATGCGCTTTAGCATCATTTCATGATGACGATAAGCCTTCTCTTTTCCCTTGGGTCAGGAAGGGAAAGACTTCCACAGCGAAAAAACGGCAAACAAAAAGGGCGGTGCCCGAAAACACCGCCCCCTAATTTTTTATAAGCTATGTTCAGGCCGCATCCGTCTTGCGGGCCTCTTCCACCAGCGCGACCAGCGCCTTGCGGGCGGACATGGCCGTGGTGACGCGGGCCGGAAAGTGGAGGCGACGCACATCAGCGCCCGCCGCAATCTCGATCCCCTCGGGATCAATCCCGATCATGCGCCACGCGCCCTCCCCTGCCCCGGCAAGGCGGGTGGCATAGAGCGCCACAGCATCGCTATGGTCTTCATTCATGTGGGTGATGATGCCTTCAGCCGCCTTGTCCAGCTCTTCGGCATCTGTCCAGTCGGTCAACAGGGCCGAACCGGGCACATCGACGATGCGGCCGAAACCCTCCACCAGATGCACGCTGTCAATGATGACGCGATAAAAGGAGAAATCCGGGAAATCGACATAGCCGCTGGCATCCGTGTGGCGGGCCAAAAAGCGCTGGCGCGTCTGCGGGTCCTGCGCCAGTTCAACGCGACCGCGCAGGCTGGCGCGGGCCGAGTTCATCGGGTCTGCTCCCAGACGGGTGGAAACCAGCAGCGTCACGCGCGGATCGCGGGCGATGAACTGGGTGTGCAGGGCCAGCTTCGAGATCAGCAGGCTGGGCTGTCCTGCCGGGTCGGTCGCCACCGCCACCAGAGAGGCGTAGGGCGCGCCAGTCTCATCCAGTGTCGCAAGCGAACCAAAACGGGCTTCACGGATCAGGCGGCGCACGGTGGCGGCATTCTTGGGCATGGAGACCTCCTCTATTCGCGAGGGAAGATGCCGCTCGTGCGCATCCTGCGCAAGGCGAAGACGGGCGCACGGATGCAGGTTGGAACAGTTCAAGTCGTCTGCACCGCCATTCGGGCCGCAGAAGGCGGTGCAGGACGGGTAAAAACACCGTGTGCAGTGTGGAGTTCGTGGAAAATCCCGCTATTCTGACATGCTTCGTGCTTGTGTGTCACATTTCGGCCACGCGAAACGGCTTCACCGGGCACCTGACCGTGAAGTGCGCTGGCAGTTCGCCTGCCCGCTGGTTGATTATTGGCCTGAAAGAGGTGTCATGCCCACCATCGCTCTCGTCGACGACGATCGCAATATTCTCACCTCGGTCTCCATTGCGCTGGAGGCGGAAGGCTATCGCATCGAGACCTATACCGATGGCGCATCCGCGCTGGAGGGGTTCAAGACCAATCCGCCCGACATGGCCATCTTCGACATCAAGATGCCGCGCATGGATGGCATGGAACTGCTGCGCCGCGTGCGCCAGAAAACCGACATGCCGGTCATCTTCCTCACCTCCAAGGATGAGGAGATTGATGAACTGTTCGGCCTGAAGATGGGTGCGGACGATTTCATCAAGAAGCCCTTCTCCCAGCGCCTGCTGGTGGAGCGGGTCAAGGCCGTGCTGCGCCGCTCCGGCGTGCGGGACGGCACCGTGCCCGTGCGCGAGACCGACAGCGCCAAGGTGCTGGAACGCGGCAGCTTGCGCATGGACCCGGAACGCCACACCTGCACCTGGAACAATGCGCCGGTGACCCTCACCGTCACCGAATTCCTCATCCTTCAGGCGCTGGCCCAGCGCCCCGGCGTGGTGAAAAGCCGGAATGCGCTGATGGATGCGGCCTATGACGATCAGGTCTATGTGGATGACCGCACCATCGACAGCCACATCAAGCGCCTGCGCAAGAAGTTCAAGGTGGTGGACGACAATTTCGAGATGATCGAGACGCTCTACGGCGTCGGCTACCGCTTCAAGGAGTGAGCCGGCTGCCGTAACGGATTTGTGTCGAGATGACAGCACACAGCGACGTCCAGCCGGCTGAACCGGAAGGCCCGGAAACCGCGCGCCCCGAAAGAGGCGCGCTCTGGGGCCTTGCGGCTGGCTGGCGCTGGGTGCGCCGCTTTGTGGTGTTCCGCAGCTTTTCCTCGCTCACCCAGCGCATCGTGCTGCTCAATCTGGCGGGCCTGTGCGCGCTGGTCTCCGGCATTTTGTATCTGTCGGAGTTTCGCGCCGGGCTGATTGATGCGCGCGTGCAGAGCCTGATGGTGCAGGGCGAGATTATTGCCGCTGCCATTGCCTCTTCCGCGCAGGTGGAAACCAACTCCATCACCGTGGACCCCGAGCGCCTGCTGGAATTGCAGGCGGGCGAGACCTACGGGCCGGGGGAGGACAGCTTCTCCCCGCTGGAGTTCCCCATCAACCCTGAACGGGTGGCCCCGGTGCTGCGCCGCCTGATTGGCCCCACCCGCACCCGCGCCCGCATCTATGACCGGGATGGACAGCTTTTGCTGGACTCCCGCTCGCTCTATTCGCGGGGTGAGATTCTGCGCTTTGACCTGCCCTCTCCCAATGCCCCCCGCCCCGGTCTCGCCGAGCGGATGTGGCAGGGCGTTCAGTTGTGGCTAGGGCGCGGAGACCTGCCGCTCTACAAGGAACATGGCCCGCAGGCGGGTAAGGAATATCCCGAGGTGGCAATTGCCGCTCTGGGCGGAAAAGCCAGTGAGGTGCGGGTGGATGACCGCGGCCGGGTGGTCGTCTCGGTTGCCGTGCCCATCCAGCGCTTCCGCGCCATTCTGGGCGAGCTGATGCTTTCCACACAGGGCGGCGAGATTGACGAGGCGGTGCGGGCCGAGCGGTTTGTCATCGTGCGGGTGTTTCTGGTCGCGGCGGTGGTGATGGTGCTGCTCTCCGTTCTGCTGGCCGGCACCATTGCAGACCCGGTGCGCAAGCTGGCCGATGCCGCAGAGCGCGTGCGCCGCCGCATCAAGACCCGCGTGGAAATTCCCGATTTCACCAACCGCTCGGATGAGATCGGCCATCTTTCCGGTGCCCTGCGCGACATGACCGGCGCGCTCTATAACCGCATCGAGGCGATCGAGAGTTTCGCCGCCGATGTCTCGCACGAGCTGAAAAACCCGCTCACATCGCTGCGCAGCGCGGTGGAGACCCTGCCGCTGGCCAAGACGGACAATTCCCGTGACCGGCTGATGGAGGTCATCCAGCACGATGTAAAACGCCTCGACCGGCTGATTTCCGACATTTCCGATGCCTCTCGTCTGGATGCCGAACTCCAGCGCCAGGAGGCCGCGGTGGTGGACCTGAAGCAGCTTCTGGAAATGGTGGTGGGCCTTGCGCAGGATGTGCGCACGGATGACGGGGTGAAAGTCGCGCTGAAGTTCGAGCGCGGACCGGGTGCGCCAGCAAGCTACATGATCTCCGGCCATGCCACGCGTCTGGGTCAGGTGGTGGATAATCTGGTCTCCAATGCCCGCTCCTTCTCGCCCGATGGCTGCACTGTGACCGTGACCTGCAAGCGGATGAAGACTGAGGTCGAGATCACGGTGGACGATCAGGGCCCCGGCATTCGCGAGGATGCCCTCCAGCGCATTTTCGAACGCTTTTATACAGACCGGCCTCATCAGGGCTTCGGCCAGAATTCCGGCCTTGGCCTGTCCATCTCGCGCCAGATTGTGGAAGCGCATGGTGGACGCATCTGGGCCGAAAACCGCATCATCAAGGATGAGGACGGGGATGACGAGGTGGATGGCGCACGCTTCATTGTGCGCCTGCCCGCAAGCTGAAAGTGGATGCCATGGCAGATGAGCAGGTTGCGCCCAGCATTCATGCCAGTTGCGTGGCCATCGGCACGGCTGGCATCCTGATCCGCGGCCCCTCTGGCTCGGGCAAGTCTACTCTGGCCCTGCGGCTGGTTCTGGATGCGCCCCGGTGCCTGCCGCTGGCAAGGCTGGTGGCGGATGACCGTGTACTGCTGCGCAGGGGTGGATCAGCCCTCGTGGCCCGCGCGCCGGATCTTCTGGCAGGACTGATCGAAGTGCGGGGGCTGGGGCTGCGCCGTTTGCCCTTTCAGCCTGAAATTGTCCTCACCCATGTCGTGGATCTCGGGCTGGATGGCCCGCGCCTGCCCGATGAGCAGACCCGCCACATTGTGGTTGACGGTATCCAATTGCCACGCATCACCTCTCCCACCCCGGAACAGGCCACATTGATGCTGGCGGCGGCGCTTTCAAGTGCAGATTACGGCGTTTGAGTGTGTTTTTGTGCGCTGCACCCCTTGCTTAATTTTTGAGCCGCTCTGAATATGTGTGTCCCCTGTTGGGTGGCCTTCACCAGTCTGTGGGGGCGGAGGAAGCATGATCGGTCTTGTCCTCGTCACACATGGTCGCCTCGCCGACGAATTCTGTTCGGCGCTTGAGCATGTCATGGGTCCACAATCCCAGCTCGCAACCGTTACCATTGGTCCGGAGGACAATATGGAACGGCGGCGTCAGGATATCATTGACGCGGTGGAGCAGGTGCGCTCCGGCAACGGCGTGGTGATCCTCACAGACATGTTCGGCGGCACGCCATCGAATCTTGCCATCTCGGTCATGAATACGCCGGATGTGGAGGTCGTGGCCGGGATCAACCTGCCCATGCTGGTCAAGCTCGCCAAGGTGCGCGGTGAACTGCCTCTGGCAGAAGCCGTGGATCTGGCGCAGGAAGCGGGCAGGAAATATATCAATGTCGCAAGCCGTGTCCTCGCTGGCAAATAGGGTAGCGAACCCGATGATGCCTCATGATGTACAGGACCGTCTGGTTCGGGAACTGCCCATCGTCAACAAGCGCGGCCTTCACGCCCGCGCCTCGGCCAAATTCGTGCAGACCGTTGAGCGTTTTGACGCGCGCATCTGCGTCTGCCGCAATGGCGAGGAAGTCTGCGGCACATCCATCATGGGCCTGATGATGCTGGCAGCATCAACCGGCACCAGCGTGACTGTCAGCGCGGAGGGACCGGAAGCTGAAGCGGCGATCCTGGCGCTCTCGGATCTTGTCGCCAACAGGTTTGGCGAAGAGGAATAGGCTTTTGGCCGCTGGGCTGCCCTGACCCTCAACTGCCGGTGAAGGCTTTCTTGCACCGCCGGACAGGCGATTCCATGATAGAATGACTTGCACAAGGGTAAAAACTGCGGAAACACGCAGATGTGCGACTGGCATGGAAGGTGAACATCTTCCTCCCGCAGAATATTGCGGGAAGACGCACAGGAGGAAGGACAACCGCTGCGCATGGCCATGACCGGTGCATCCAGTCCGCCGCCCTCACAGGAAAGGGCGCAGGGGAAGCGTTGGCGCTTCGGCCTGTCGTTCAAGCTTGTGCTGATGACGGCTCTTGTGGTCATTGCGGTGCAACTGGGCCTGCTTGTGCCCACCATTGCCAGCTACCGTATAGACTGGCTGGCTGACCGGCTTTCTGCGGCACGCACAGCCGCCATGGTGCTGGATGCAGCCCCGGATTCAGCCATTCCGCCCCAACTGACACGGGATTTGCTGGGCAGCGTTGGCGCGCAGGTCATTGTAGTCCAGACAGCGGACACACGACGCCTGCTGGCGATGACAGACGCGCCTGTGCGGGTGGATGTGCATATAGATATTCGCTCCATCACCATATGGGGGGCCGTGCGCGGCGCCATTGATACGCTGATCTCCCATGATGGACGCATTCTGCGCGTGGTGGGCGACCCGCCGGATGCAAAGGATGAATTTGTTGAAATCGTCATGTCCGGCACGCCGCTGCGTCATGCTGTTCAACAGTTTGCCGCGCTGGCGCTTTCCATTTCCCTGATGCTCGCTTTTCTGGCTGGTGCAATTGTCTATATCAGCTTCAACCTGATGTTCGTGCGCCCCATGCGTCTGGTGGCCGAACGCATGGAAGCCTTTCGCAAGAACCCGGAAGATGCTTCACGCATCATGGTGCCCAGCGGGCGCACGGATGAAATCGGGCTGGTTGAGGAAACGCTGGAAGACCTGCAACGCGGCCTTGCACAAACCCTTCAGCAAAAAAGCCATCTGGCCTCGGTGGGGCTGGCTGTCGCCAAGATCAATCATGATCTGCGCAATCTGCTGACATCCGCACAACTGTTGTCAGACCGGCTGGTGCTGGTGCCAGACCCAACAGTCCAGCGCTTTGCGCCCAAGCTTCTGGCGTCTCTGGACCGGGCCATTACCTATTGCGAACAGACCCTTGCCTATGGCCGGGCCATGGAGGCCCCGCCCCGCCCGCGTGAAATGGCGCTGGCATCATTACTGAACGACGTCCGCGAGACCCTCGCCATTCGGCTGTCCAAGGGCATCGCCTGGTTTGCGGATGTAAAACCGGACATGCAGATTTATGCGGACCCGGACCAGCTCTATCGCGTCTTTCTCAATTTGTCGCGCAATGCCATCGAGGCACTGGAGGCGCGAGGCCCGCTGAACCCGGACAGGGACCAGATTCATATTCGCGCCCAAAGGCTGGAGAACGGAAGCGAGATCCTGTTCAGCGATACAGGCCCCGGTATCAGCATGGAACAAAAGGCCTATCTGTTCGAACCCTTCGTGACCTCGGCAAAGCGCGGCGGCGCTGGCCTTGGCCTTCCCATTGTCGAAGAACTGGTGCGCGCCCATGGCGGCGACATCACCTTGGCCGATATGGGCGCGGGGACAACTTTCCGGATTTTCCTGCCCGACCAGCAGCACGCCTCTGGAAATGACCAGCAATCTCGTTCTGCCTGACAGCCACTTGTCCACAGATCCGGTAAAACTTGGCAGCAGGATAAAAATGACCCTTGCATGACACGCAGAAACCCGGTAGCAAACGGACCTCGCCGGCGGAAACGCGCAGGCGGCCTGAGAGGGAAACCTC
Organism: Xanthobacter sp.; assembly: GCA_034676585.1. GTDB lineage: Bacteria > Pseudomonadota > Alphaproteobacteria > Rhizobiales > Xanthobacteraceae > Xanthobacter. Next base: position 116,831 of record JAUCBY010000004.1, read on the forward strand.
AGCTTCGAAAGAAGCATTCAGGTGGATGCACCGGTAGCTCAGCTGGATAGAGCACCAGACTACGAATCTGGGGGTCGGGAGTTCGAATCTTCCCCGGTGCGCCATTTAAATCAAAGAGCTAGATTGTTCTCTTTGAAAAAACATTCCCCTTTTTGTTCTCTACAATTTTCACGTTTCGCTATTGCGACTTGCAAGGCGGATTTGCATGACCCTTTCCATCTGTTTCAAGGTGTCCCGAGCATACCACCTCGTCGTGGATGGCGCGTGTGACCAGCCGTTCCCATCACGTACAGAGGGACTGCTCCCGCGTCAGAATCTCCGTAACGGCCCCTGCTCGGACATCCATAGTCCAGATATAATCTGGGATACCTGCCGACGGCGATAGACCTGAACCATCTCGCATAGTTCCAGTGCTGGTGTGGCAGGCCGGTTTTTCATGGATGATGATCGGTCCACTCTGGTTCAGACGGGCGTGGACCAGCTCGGCAGCAACTGTGCGGGATGAACATGAGGCACCGGGAGAAGATCTATCTCTTTGGTTACATTGATAAAACAAAAAATCTCGTCAACACCAGACTGGTCGGAAAACCCTAGGCAGTGTTGACAAAAGGGATTCCCAAATCGCTCTTTGACTGATTCAAGACCCCTTTCGGGGGAGGCTGTTTTGGCTCAGGGCGATCTTACGGACAAGGAATGGGCGCTGATTGGGACACTGTTGCCGTCCGAACGTGGTCGATGGGCGCGTCCAGCACAGGATAATCGCCGTTTTCTCAACGGGATGCTGAGCTGCTGCCGATTTGGTGGACATTTCATTAAGCCCGCGTGGCGCGTGCTTCGAACTCCATTGGGCTGATATAGCCCAGTTTTGAGTGCCTGCGATGCGGATTGTAAAAGCGCTTGATATAATCGAACACATCAGAGCGAGCCTCATCGCGGGTGCGGTAGACTTTGCGGGCTGTTCTCTCTGTTTTCAGCGATGAGAAAAAGCTCTCCATCGCCGCATTGTCCCAGACATTGCCAGCCCGGCTCATGGAACAGGTGATGCCGTTGTCGCCCAAAAGCTGCTGGAACTGCTCGCTTGTATATTGGGTGGATTCAACCGGTCGTCGCAACACCTTTGATTATATCTTGCCTGAGCAAGGCGTCGAGGGCCTCTGCCGGCGAGCGCCAGCCCAGAGTTTTGCGGGGTCTGGTATTGAGAGCATGCGCTACCGCATTGAGTTCATCGGCCCCATGCTGGCTGATATCCGTGCCTTTCGCAAAGTACTGGCGCAGCAAGCCGTTGGTGTTTTCGTTGCTTCCGCGCTGCCAGGGGCTTTGAGGGTCGCAGAAGTAGATCTCGAGACCTGTGTCGATATGCAGTTGCGCATGCTGGGCCATTGCCGAGTTGCGCCTGATCTCGCGGGAGATTGTGCTGGGCGATCGCCCCAGCTTGCGCGCGATCGCACGTATTCCAGTGCCCCTGGCGCATTCCAAAGCTATGTCCTCACGTTCCTGGAACGTCAGATAGCGGCTTGTGACTGGCGCTGCTGCAGGCGACAGATGTGTAGGAGGCATTCCGCCAGAACTCCGAAACCACCGGACACCCACGGGACCGGAGACACCGGCTACGGTGGCAGCCTCCTCACTGGATAGACCTTCTGCAACTGCGCGCCAGAACCGGCACAGGTTCTCACGCTGCCACACTGGCGGTCGCCCTGGAGAGGTCATTTTACCTCGCGTGGAGCGCTGCGATTTTCGTCTTCCCGTAGCCATCAACACCTCCTGCTATCAGGTGTTGCGACGACCGGTTGAATCCGCCTTGAGAGCCCTGGTCGGAATGATGCAGCAGGGTGGTGGCCCGCCCGCGCCGCCACAGCGCCATCATCAGCGCATCCATCACCAGCGCGGCATCCCGCTCTGCCTTCATTGACCAGCCCACGATGCGCCGTGAAAAAAGATCCAGAACGGCTGCGACATACAGCCAACCCTCGGCGGTCCACACATAAGTAAAATCAGCCAGCCATTTTCGGTTTGGCAGATCGGCCTGGGAATTCCGCTCAAGGATGTTGTCGGCAATGACTGCCCGGGCACCATCATCCCGGGGCTTTCCCCGCCGTCTGGGGCGAGCCTTCATGGCATTTTCGCGCATGAGACGCTCAATCCGGTGAAGCCCGCAGGAGAGGCCTTGTGCCAGAACATCACGCCAGACCCGCCGTGCGCCATAGGTGCGATCAGACGAGCTGAAGCTTACCGAGATCGCTGCCGCGAGCCGAGTATCATGAAGCTTTCGGGCGCTGTGCGAACGATTGAGCCAGGCATGAAAGCCTGAGCGGGACACCTCCAGCGCCCTGCACAGCCAAGTGAGCGGCCAGATGTGGCGGTGTCTGGCGATAAAGGCGAACCTCATATCGCCTCGCGCGCGAAAAAAGCGGCAGCCCTCTTGAGGATATCGCGCTCGGCCTTGAGGCGGGCCACCTCCTTCTTCAGAGCTGCAACTTCAGCCGCATCGCCCCGCAGCTGGCCATGGCCGGGAAAAGCCGTTGCTGGCGCCGCCGCCTGCTCCCGCACCCAGCGGCGCAGAACGCTTATCTCCAACGTCCAGATCACGACTGGCCTGGGCAACGCCAAAGCCACGTTCCGTGATCAGCTTCACGGCCTCGGTTTTGAACTCACGGCTGTAGGTCCGTCTCGTCATTATCTGCTCTCCGGTTCCAGGACACGATCTTATCGATGTGTCCACAAAACCGGCAGCAGCTCATGCTTTATGTGCTGCGGGTCGGCTGCCCGTGGCGCGACATGCACGAACGGTACGGCAAGTGGAACTCGGTTTATGTCCGGTTTCGGCGCTGGGCCGAGCAAGGCGTTTGGGACGCGTTACTGGAAACACTGGTTGAGCTGGGGCTCACCGATGACTGGCAGCACATGATCGACAGCACCACAGTACGCGGCCACTCTCAGGCCGCGGGCGCTAAAGGGGGACTCATAAGGAGGGTTTTGGTAGAAGCCGCGGCGGCTTTACGAGCAAAATCCACGCCCGTGCAGACGGTCAGGGACGCCCTCTCGGCTTTGTCCTCACCGGCGGCGAAGCTTCTGACTACAAAGCCGTCGATGAGCTGATCGCCAGACCCCGCCTGATGTTGGCGGACAAGGGCTATAACAGCGACGAGGTCCGCGCCTACAAGGACCGCAATCGGGTCGAGCGAATGTTGAACCGCCTCAAGCAGTTCCGGCGCATCGCCACACGATACGACAAAACCGCTGTCTCGTTCCTTGGATTTCTGGACCTCGCAGCCACAAAGCTATGGATGTCAACTTATGTCAACAGACCCTAACTCATCCCCGCATGCGCGGGGAACAGACTTCTCATACGTATTTGATCCATATGAGAAATTTACCTTTCAAAAAGCGCACCAACTTTTTGGGAAGTCAATCAGCTTGAGCAGGTGGAAACAAGTTCACAAGCTTCAGGCCGTCAAAATCAACCGGCATCCGGCGGTTATGGCCAGAGGTTAAAACTCATAGCCCTGATCTCGCGGGGCTTTCCAGACCATGACAGTAGCACCCTCATCAAGCCTGTGCCGAAAATCCACACACACATAAACACCGGCCCTCAATTCCACCAGCCATGCTGCAAGGCGTCCTCGCAACCACATCGGGGCATTGATGGCCCTCATCATCCATGGAAGGCAGGCTGACGACAGAGCTTCCGGACCTGCCTCAGGATGAGCAAGCTACCCTGCCGCCAAAACCTCTTCGATCGCCGGAAGACATCCTGATATATCCGGCAAACAGCCCAGTCCGTAGGGCCATAATGCCGTCTGCTCCGGTTCACACCAACCGCATTATTTTTCATCTGTTTCTGGCCGGGCTTTTGGTTTTTGTTGGTGCCCGGCCAGATGGTTTTGTCTGGATCAGCGGTTTTTTTCCAGGAACGGGAGGAGTGCGCATTCGAGCAATGCGGATGTTGCCTTTTCAGAAAAGTCATGGCTGCGTGCGCGGCCCATTTCTGAAAACAGGGTCCAGACCTTTTCCTGATGGTAGAGGCTTTTCAGGGCTCCGGGCACATCATTTGCGGTTGCAAACCGCACGCCTGCATTTCCGATATAGTCATTGAGGGATTGCGGCATATCGATATGGAGCACGGGAACACCTGCCAGCATGGCCTCGACAGGCAGCATCTCGAAGGTGCAGTAGTTTTGTGCATGCAGATAGACCCTTGCCCCGCACAGGTGATCGAGCAGGTTCGGGTCGTAATCATGCAGCTTGTATCCGCTCATCCACTCCGGCACGCCGTGTGAGTGTTTATATTGTGAGACGAACAGGATCGGCTCATCCGGCAATGCGGCCTGCACGGCACGATAGATCCCTTCTGCATCGCCGGTGATGCGTGCATTGAGGAACTTGCCCAGATCTCCCATAAACACGCCCCGGCTCTCGGGGAAGGAGAGCTGGCGCGGATGGACAGCACGGATGGTCTTGGGGATGACGGTCAGACGATGGCGGTATGGCGCGATGGCCGGGTCATTGCCCACAGCGGAACTGAAGACCATCAGGCGGACCCGGTCGGAGGTTTCCCCCAGCATGCGCACGATTTGCTGGTTGCGTTCGGGGTGGCTGTCATAGGAGAGATTGACGATGACGGTATGTCCCCGCTCATCCAGATGACGCACCAGAGGCTCGACGTTGAAATAGTCCTGCGCGCCCTGATCCCCGACATAGATGAAGACCAGCCGGGCGCCCCTTGCCGCACGGGCCAGCGCGCGGATGTCCTGATCGATCTCGAGCGCAATATGGCTGATCCCGGCCTTTTCGCAGATTTCGACATAGCTCCGGTTGGAGTGGTAGATGCCGCCACGCTGCCACCGCTCGGGGGCCAGGCGTCCGATGATCGCGACATCCACCTGATGCTCCTGCGCGACGAAGGGGGCGGAAAGCCCAACCTCCATCAGGGCGGCACCATGCATTCTCATGCGTTCGGGGCTGACGCGGGCAGCGCTGTCCTGACTGCCGCGCATCTGCGTCATCTGGATCTGCGAGCGATGGGCGGCCAGCGCCAGCGCGGTCTCGGGAGGCAGGCTTTCCATCCCCGGCTCGTCCAGAACCTCACTGAGATCATTGATCCCGTTTGGCGCGGTCAGTGTCAGGTTGAGGCTTCCGCTGACGGGGACGGTGGACCACGGGTCCGTGGTCTGGCGCACGGGAAGCACCTGTCCGCCTTCCAGCATGAAGCCGGAATCCACGAAAATCCCGCCCTGTGACATGCCGTTGAGCACGGAATAAACGCGGGACCTGAAATGCTGGAGTTTCAGCGGCTGGCTACAGTCCGCGATTGCAATGGCCTGCCCCGGGGGCTGCCGGGCAATATGGCGCAGGGCCTCCAGCCGGCCCGACATCAGCCGGGCATCATCACGGCCTTCGGGAACCTGCTCGAAGCACAGATAGGTGACCTGAACATCAAATATATGCGTGCGGAAGACCAGATTGACCTCATCGACGAGGGACTGGTCGAGCGTGTCCACCAGAACATAGAGATGCACCGGGCCGCTTGCCTCTGGCCACTCCTTGGCAAAATAGGTCCCCACAGGCCGGGCGGCGACGGGCCGGGCCATTTCCAGAGCCAGATCCGCCTTTATCTTGCTGCGGGCGGCCGTAATCCGGAACGGCTTGTGTTTGCTGTTGCCCTCAATGACCTGATTATATTTGGCGGAAATATCGCTCGCGGTGCTTTCCCACATGCCCTCGGCACGGCGGGTCTGGTCCAGCATGGTGCGGGTCTGCTGGAGTTCCTTGCGCAGCGCATAATTGGTCTTGACCATTTCGGTCATGAGGGACTTGATCCGGGAGATTTCCCGGGACAGCATCAGCGCATCGCCGGAAACGCCTGCACCCAGCTTGAGCTGGAAGTCCCGGCTGTAATACAGCCCCATGACGTCATTGCACTTTTGCACCATGGCCCGGTGACAGAACACGAAGGTGTCTGGCAAGGAGGAGACCATGACCGGGTGGTATTCATAATCCTTCAGAAAGCGCCAGATTGCATTGAAACCGGCCCCGTCCTCAACCTTGATGATCAGGATGGGCTTGAAGAGGGAGATGGTCTTCAGCGCTCCGCGGACGATGGCATCCTCCCGTCCGCCCACATCAATCCTGATGCAGCTGACAGATTCGGTGAACTGTATTTCATCCAGACAGATCTGGGCGATCTTCCCGTCATGCTGCTGGGAGAATGAAACCTGTGTTGTGCCGTCGCTGTTGCCGGCTTGCCTGCGGAAACAGGCATAGCCTGCCCGATCCCCGATTGCGGTATGGAAGCAGCGGATGCGATCGGTCAATGTGTTGCGAACAACATTGCGCTGGAGAGCCCTGAAGTTCATGTCATCCATTTCGAATGACATGACGTTCCTGTTCAGCTCTCCGGCAAAATACAGGCTGCTGTTTCCTATGGCGGCCCCAACATCCAGAAACATCCCGTCTGCAAATGGCAGGCAGGAGATCGCATCCAGAAGGCTGAAATCATGGAAGTTGCCTGAATCCCTGATTTTTCCCAGAACGAGATCATCCGAAGAATGGCTTGCAATGTCATAGATGCGACCATTGCGTGTGAAGACAACGTTTTCATCAAGCATTCTTCAGACTCCAGCCACGCGAAACAAGGTCCTGAACGCATTTGTCGCGTTCTGTGTAGTGGCCCATCCCCTTCTGGTTGGACGAGGCGGAAATATCCATGCCCAGTTCCTCACCCAAGGAGCTGCCCCATGCGGCCGGGCAATCTGCCGGGTGGGCTGGAATGACAGTGGGCACCCCCAGATGCTTCTGGAAGCTGAATGACATGTGCATGTCCTCCCCTGTCAGGAAGGTCGAGGGTTTTTCATACCAGAAATAGCGCAGCCAATCGCGGGGCAGGAACCAGGCGTGACCGGCAAGGTCAACCTCCTGATTTTGCTCCTGCCCCTCACCGATCCATCCTGTGCGTGTATTGGGGGCGTAGCGGTCACTTTGTTCCATCGTGACGCCGATGGAGCCAAGCAGGGCCGGCCGGTCGCGGAAGGCATCAACACAGTTGCGCAGCCAATGGGTGCCCGGAATGGTGTCGTCATCAAAGGCTGCCAGAAACTCGGCCTGGGACATCATGGCGAAGGCAAAGCGCCCGTAGAACATATGGTTCACGTCATTGATGGCGTTTTCAGAACGCGGCAGGGGCACCTGCTTCACATCCTCCCCGCCATAATTGTTCCAAACGAGAACACGGTTCACCGGTATGGACTGGAAATCGAGCCACCATCTTTGGAAGCGGACGGAATCCGGGCGCTGGTAGTTGTTCAGGAGAACATCGATCACCGGCTTTTCCCGCAGGGCATCGCGCCCGGACCATCGGGAATATTCGCTTTGATCGGCAACTTTCACGATCTGGGCAAGCTCTGCCGCCGTATCGAGGTTCCCCATCATGAAATGGGCGCGGATCAGGCGCAGCTTCCAGGCGTAGCGCTGCTGCCTTGTCAGCTCGCTGGTCTCGACATCATTGCAGATTCTAATAATCTGGCCGTATTCACCCAGCCCGTTCAACATGCGGATGCGAAGAAGCTTTATCTTCTCCGTCTCTTTTGTATGTGCAAGGGCTGCATCAATGCTGATGAGGGCCTTTTTATACTCCCTCAGGCGATACTGGATATTTGCAATCTCGAGAAGCGGTTCGAAACGATCGGGCGCGATCCGTGCAGCTTCCTGAAAGTAATAGCTTGCAGCCTCAAAATCACGCAAGGCGCGCTTGCAGTACCCTGCTCCATGGGCCGCCGGATAGCTGGAATTTTTGCTTTTTGCCAAATAATGCGCATATATTTCAAATGCCGAGACAAAATTCCCGCTGCGCTGCAGAGCGAGCGCCTGACTCAATTCGCTCGAAGACATGATCTCTACCTCGATTTCCGGGGCCGTGCGGTTGATCACAGCTGACCGTCCGGCCTTATGCCACCGCAGAATCCAGAGTACAAACCGGGCCTAAAATATTTGTACATATTCTTAAGCCGTGGCCGGAACTGAAAGCTGATGCCACCATGATGATCGCGCTCATCTAAAAGACGATCCCAAAGATTGTGTGACCATGAAACGCTTTTCGGCCCTCAGGTCTGGCTCTTTCCCGCATGCCGGCAAGCGCCGGGGGGGCCGCTAAACGCGCTGCCCACCCCATTTTGCGATATCCAGAACAGACACGGGCACTGAATGTAGAGAGAATATAATCTGCAAACGGGTTCCTGATGGAATGAACCTGCCCGGGTCCGATATCTGGAGTCGACTTAAGATCAAGGCATAAAGTTGAAGTACATCGGGTGGGCGGACAATGTGGGGGTCTTCCACGAGCGACACTCTTGCCCAATGACACTCTTGCCCAATACAGAACCAAACACTATCAACCCGAAGCGTCCCCGGTATAAACGGGGGACGTGCCGGAACGGATCACGGGTCCAGATCATACAAAGACCGACACCGGGGCCATGGCCCTCGACCCGTGTGACTTTCATGGGGCAAAAATGCCCCGGATCGCGACACGACAGATATTGAAGTGAAGATAGCAAGATGAAGATTCAGGATCATACCACGATTGCTGTCATTGGCCTTGGTTATGTCGGTCTGCCATTAGCGGTTGAATTCGGCAAACACCGTCCGGTGATTGGCTTCGATATCAAGGAAAGTCGTATTGAACAACTGCGCCGGGGTATCGACAATACTCTGGAGACCTCACCAGACGAGCTGGAGGAGGCACGGCACCTGTCCTTCACCTCCAGCCCTGATGAGCTGAAGGCAGCAACAATATATATTGTGACCGTTCCGACCCCGATCGATGCCCACAAGCGCCCCGACCTGACGCCTCTGGTCAAAGCCTCAGAACTGCTGGGGAAAGTGCTGAAAAAAGGCGATATCGTTATTTATGAATCCACAGTCTATCCCGGTGCCACCGAAGAAGACTGTGTGCCAGTTCTTGAGCGTGTCTCGGGCCTGACATTCAATGTGGACTTTTTTGCAGGCTACAGCCCAGAGCGCATCAATCCCGGTGACAAGTCACATCGCCTGACAACGATCCGCAAGGTCACCTCCGGCTCGACGCCGGATGTCGCCGAAACCGTTGATGCCCTCTATCGCTCCATCATTACAGCCGGCACCTACAAGACAGAGAGCATCAAGGTCGCGGAAGCCGCCAAGGTGATCGAGAACACGCAGCGCGACCTCAATATCGCGCTGGTCAATGAGCTTGCGATCATCTTCAACCGGATGGGGATCGATACCGAGGCCGTTTTGCAGGCCGCAGGCACCAAATGGAACTTCCTGCCCTTCCGCCCCGGTCTGGTCGGCGGCCATTGCATCGGGGTTGACCCCTACTACCTGACCCACAAGGCAGAATCGATCGGCTATCATCCCCAGGTGATCCTGGCCGGACGGCGGATCAATGACGGGATGGGGGCCTATGTCGCCGGGCAGATGGTCAAGGCCATGCTCAAGCGCCGGATCCAGGTTGAAGGTGCCCGGGTGCTCCTGCTTGGCCTGACCTTCAAGGAAAACTGCCCCGATCTTCGCAACACGCGCGTGATTGATGTCATATCCGAACTGGGCGACTACGGCATTGTGGTTGATGTCCATGATCCATGGGTGGATGCGGACGAGGCACGTCATGAATATGGTCTTGATCTGGTCCGCGAGCCGGACATGGCCGCCTATGACGGGATTGTTCTGGCCGTTGCGCACACACAGTATCGCGAACAGGGGGTTGCGGCCCTGCGCCTGCACGGCACTGCAAATCATGTGTTCTGCGATCTGAAAAGCCTTTTTCCCCGAGGCGACAGCGACCTGAGACTGTGAGCGCCCGAAAACCGGCCTCTCCCTTTTGAAAGACGCACCTGTCAGGGCAGCAATGACCCTGCCCTGACAGGTTGACCTGTCGGGCACCCATGCACTTTTAACGGGTATGATGGATAAAACCGCACCCGTTGAAACAGGGCGCCGGGGCGGGCCTGTCCTGCGGATCTGTCCACCAATGCAAAAGCAGCATATGGCATCAGGCAGGGAGTAAAGCGGACAGGCACCACAGGCAAAATTCATGAAACCGCCGGCTTATGTTTTCCGGACCGGCTGGCCTGATGATGGACAACCATTGGGACAATGATAATATTCTTGTCATAAAAGAATAAAACGAGAGTGTTGGAGTGGTCATGCGCGCAACCATGAGAGCCCGCTTCCGGGAGGGCTATTTGGTACCGCCCGCAAAGTTCGGTGTCCCCGAGATTTTCTGGGCTGATGGCGTGGATTATGCCAGCCTTGAAAAATACCCCGAGAGTTTCAAGTGGTGGCTCGCCTGCCTTGGCATCCTCCAGCTGGTCTGCACCTCCAAACAGATGTCGAGCGAGGACGAGACCTGCTGCCGCTTCATCATCACCGACTGGCGCACACAAAACCCTCCCGACACGCCAGCCCTGGGCGGGTCGTGGGATGGCCACGCCGTGGCCCTGCGCAGCGAGGTTTTCATCGAGATTGCGCAACGTTGCGCTGATGCAGCATGGCTGCGCCCCTGCCTTCAGGAGCAGATGGAGTTTCTTGCCGATCCGGCAAACTTCCAGGGCAACTGGAACCACGGTGTGGATCAGGCCCGCGCCCTGATACGGCTGGCCGCCTATCTGGACAACGCCACCCACCGCTCGACAGGCGTGAGGCGCCTGCGCGAGGCGCTTGCGGCCCTCGTGGATGTCGAGGGGGTCACGCTTGAGCAGGCCATACATTACCAGAACTACAATTACCAACAGGTCTCAAAATGCCTGTCCCTGCTCGCAGCCGAGGGC
>JAUCBY010000005.1:0-228527 GCA_034676585.1 Xanthobacter sp.
CCACCATCTTTGGAAGCGGACAGATCCGGGCGCTGGTAGTTGTTCAGGAGAACATCGATCACCGGCTTTTCCCGCAGGGCATCGCGCCCGGACCATCGGGAATATTCGCTTTGATCGGCAACTTTCACGATCTGGGCAAGCTCTGCCGCCGTATCGAGGTTCCCCATCATGAAATGGGCGCGGATCAGGCGCAGCTTCCAGGCGTAGCGCTGCTGCCTTGTCAGCTCGCTGGTCTCGACATCATTGCAAATTCTGATCGTCTTTGGCCGTATTCACCCAGCCCGTTCAACATGCGGATGCGAAGAAGCTTTATCTTCTCCGTCTCTTTTGTATGTGCAAGGGCTGCATCAATGCTGATGAGGGCCTTTTTATACTCCCTCAGGCGATACTGGATATTTGCAATCTCGAGAAGCGGTTCGAAACGATCGGGCGCGATCCGTGCAGCTTCCTGAAAGTAATAGCTTGCAGCCTCAAAATCACGCAAGGCGCGCTTGCAGTACCCTGCTCCATGGGCCGCCGGATAGCTCGAATTTTTGCTTTTTGCCAAATAATGCGCATATATTTCAAATGCCGAGACAAAATTGCCGCTGCGCTGCAGAGCGAGCGCCTGACTCGATTCGCTCGAAGACATGATCTCTACCTCGATTTCCGGGGCCGTGCGGTTGATCACAGCTGACCGTCCGGCCTTATGCCACCGCAAAATCCAGAGTACAAACCGGGCCTAAAATATTTGTACATATTCTTAAGCCGTGGCCGGAACTGAAAGCTGATGCCACCATGATGATCGCGCTCATCTAAAAGACGATCCCAAAGATTGTGTGACCATGAAACGCTTTTCGGCCCTCAGGTCTGGCTCTTTCCCGCATGCCGGCAAGCGCCGGGGGGGCCGCTAAACGCGCTGCCCACCCCATTTTGCGATATCCAGAACAGACACGGGCACTGAATGTAGAGAGAATATAATCTGCAAACGGGTTCCTGATGGAATGAACCTGCCCGGGTCCGATATCTGGAGTCGACTTAAGATCAAGGCATAAAGTTGAAGTACATCGGGTGGGCGGACAATGTGGGGGTCTTCCACGAGCGACACTCTTGCCCAATGACACTCTTGCCCAATACAGAACCAAACACTATCAACCCGAAGCGTCCCCGGTATAAACGGGGGACGTGCCGGAACGGATCACGGGTCCAGATCATACAAAGACCGACACCGGGGCCATGGCCCTCGACCCGTGTGACTTTCATGGGGCAAAAATGCCCCGGATCGCGACACGACAGATATTGAAGTGAAGATAGCAAGATGAAGATTCAGGATCATACCACGATTGCTGTCATTGGCCTTGGTTATGTCGGTCTGCCATTAGCGGTTGAATTCGGCAAACACCGTCCGGTGATTGGCTTCGATATCAAGGAAAGTCGTATTGAACAACTGCGCCGGGGTATCGACAATACTCTGGAGACCTCACCAGACGAGCTGGAGGAGGCACGGCACCTGTCCTTCACCTCCAGCCCTGATGAGCTGAAGGCAGCAACAATATATATTGTGACCGTTCCGACCCCGATCGATGCCCACAAGCGCCCCGACCTGACGCCTCTGGTCAAAGCCTCAGAACTGCTGGGGAAAGTGCTGAAAAAAGGCGATATCGTTATTTATAAATCCACAGTCTATCCCGGTGCCACCGAAGAAGACTGTGTGCCAGTTCTTGAGCGTGTCTCGGGCCTGACATTCAATGTGGACTTTTTTGCAGGCTACAGCCCAGAGCGCATCAATCCCGGTGACAAGTCACATCGCCTGACAACGATCCGCAAGGTCACCTCCGGCTCGACGCCGGATGTCGCCGAAACCGTTGATGCCCTCTATCGCTCCATCATTACAGCCGGCACCTACAAGACAGAGAGCATCAAGGTCGCGGAAGCCGCCAAGGTGATCGAGAACACGCAGCGCGACCTCAATATCGCGCTGGTCAATGAGCTTGCGATCATCTTCAACCGGATGGGGATCGATACCGAGGCCGTTTTGCAGGCCGCAGGCACCAAATGGAACTTCCTGCCCTTCCGCCCCGGTCTGGTCGGCGGCCATTGCATCGGGGTTGACCCCTACTACCTGACCCACAAGGCAAATCGATCGGCTATCATCCCCAGGTGATCCTGGCCGGACGGCGGATCAATGACGGGATGGGGGCCTATGTCGCCGGGCAGATGGTCAAGGCCATGCTCAAGCGCCGGATCCAGGTTGAAGGTGCCCGGGTGCTCCTGCTTGGCCTGACCTTCAAGGAAAACTGCCCCGATCTTCGCAACACGCGCGTGATTGATGTCATATCCGAACTGGGCGACTACGGCATTGTGGTTGATGTCCATGATCCATGGGTGGATGCGGACGAGGCACGTCATGAATATGGTCTTGATCTGGTCCGCGAGCCGGACATGGCCGCCTATGACGGGATTGTTCTGGCCGTTGCGCACACACAGTATCGCGAACAGGGGGTTGCGGCCCTGCGCCTGCACGGCACTGCAAATCATGTGTTCTGCGATCTGAAAAGCCTTTTCCCCCGAGGCGACAGCGACCTGAGACTGTGAGCGCCCGAAAACCGGCCTCTCCCTTTTGAAAGACTGACCTGTCAGGGCAGCAATGACCCTGCCCTGACAGGTTGACCTGTCGGGCACCCATGCACTTTTAACGGGTATGATGGATAAAACCGCACCCGTTGAAACAGGGCGCCGGGGCGGGCCTGTCCTGCGGATCTGTCCACCAATGCAAAAGCAGCATATGGCATCAGGCAGGGAGTAAAGCGGACAGGCACCACAGGCAAAATTCATGAAACCGCCGGCTTATGTTTTCCGGACCGGCTGGCCTGATGATGGACAACCATTGGGACAATGATAATATTCTTGTCATAAAAGAATAAAACGAGAGTGTTGGAGTGGTCATGCGCGCAACCATGAGAGCCCGCTTCCGGGAGGGCTATTTGGTACCGCCCGCAAAGTTCGGTGTCCCCGAGATTTTCTGGGCCGATGGCGTGGATTATGCCAGCCTTGAAAAATACCCCGAGAGTTTCAAGTGGTGGCTCGCCTGCCTTGGCATCCTCCAGCTGGTCTGCACCTCCAAACAGATGTCGAGCGAGGACGAGACCTGCTGCCGCTTCATCATCACCGACTGGCGCACACAAAACCCTCCCGACACGCCAGCCCTGGGCCGGTCGTGGGATGGCCACGCCGTGGCCCTGCGCAGCGAGGTTTTCATCGAGATTGCGCAACGTTGCGCTGATGCAGCATGGCTGCGCCCCTGCCTTCAGGAGCAGATGGAGTTTCTTGCCGATCCGGCAAACTTCCAGGGCAACTGGAACCACGGTGTGGATCAGGCCCGCGCCCTGATACGGCTGGCCGCCTATCTGGACAACGCCACCCACCGCTCGACAGGCGTGAGGCGCCTGCGCGAGGCGCTTGCGGCCCTCGTGGATGTCGAGGGGGTCACGCTTGAGCAGGCCATACATTACCAGAACTACAATTACCAACAGGTCTCAAAATGCCTGTCCCTGCTCGCAGCCGAGGGCGTGAAAGACCCCCTGCTTGACGAGATCGCCACCCGGCAGGCCCTGATGCCGGCGTTCCTCGCCCATGCCACGCGACCTGACGGCACCTGGTTCGAGATTGGCGACACCCCCTGGCAACCGGCCAACCCGATCCCCGGCACCGTGGCTGAATATGCGGCAACACAAGGTGCCCGTGGACCCGTGCCGCAGGACACCGTCCGGGTTTATGCCGCAGGCTACATCTTCGGGCGCAGCGGATGGGGCACATCACGCGCCTTTGCCGATGAAAGTGCCTATGCAATCCGCTTTGGCCCGCCCCGCATCGTGCATGGCCATAATGACCACATGTCGATCAGCTATTGCGCCAATGGACGCGAGATCCTGCGGGATGGCGGGTTTCACGGATACACGGATGATGACAACCGCACCTTCCTGCGGCTGGCAGAGGCCCATAACTGCGTTGTGCCCTTTGGAGAGAAACTGCGCTTCCGCGGCTGCACGACCCATCTGACAGACCAGAGCATTTCATCCCGGTGGCAGGTTTTTACACTGGAAACCACCCCCTGGGCCGGCGTGCGCCACCAGCGCAGCTTCCTCATCGGCTTTGCCCCGCAGGTCATGATCGTTTTTGACAGGATCACCGCCGACCAGCCGCATGCCTTCGAGCAACGCTGGTTTCTGGGTGCAGGGCTTGTCCCGAACATGACGCGCGATGGTGTCATCGAGGACAATGACGGACATTTCCGCCTTGTGCAGCATCTGGCCTGTGACACCATCGCGATCATGACGGAACAGACGGAACAGGCAGCCCCTCATCTGGCCGGACGCAAGATGTACCAGATGGAGCCGGCAACCCTGCTCGGCAGCCGGGTCCATGGCCGTGACCTCACCTTCCTCACAAGCTTCGCTTTTGGACAGGCTGCAAGGCAGGCAACAATACGCCTGCTGCCCGGCGCGGAGCCGACACAGACCGGCAGGATGGAGATCACCTCTGCCGAGGGAACAAGCATCATCGACCTGCTCATGGATGGCCGTATCAAGGTGCAGGACTGAGCTGTTTGCACAGGGCAAGGCGGCAACAGGCCGGCAGATACCGGCATGCCCCGCATCGCGCCTGCCCGAAAACCGCAAATAGTGTTGACGGAACAGGTCCCGGGATTTATCAGTGCGGCAGGCACAACGCGGACAGTGTACGGGCCTGTTTCAGACATGTAGGAGCAACAGGATGACAGATGGCGAGACAACGCCGCATGCGGCGGACCTGATCCTGCAGGCTGGCAGCATCACAAAACGCGATACCTCGATCGAGACCGTGTTCGACAAGGCCGCGCAGGACCTGCGCATCCCCCTCTCCAGCCAGGCCATATACTGGCGCCCCAGGCATATGGAGACCTCCCCGCTTCTGGGGCAGATCCCATTCATTTTCTGGCTCATGGAATCCATCCGCCCCACATCCGTGGTGCAGGTGGGCACCGCAGACGGTGTGGTCTACATGTCCCTGTGTCAGGCCGTCGAGCGCCTGAACCTGCATGCCTCCTGCCTCGGGCTCGAAACCCGCGACAGCCAGTTCCATGACAGGCTGCGCCAGCAGCATGATGAGCAATATACCGACTTCTCCATCCTGATCCGGGACGGGCTGGACAGCTGCATTCATTATGTGCAGGACACCATCGACCTGCTGGTCCTGCATGATGTGCTGGACGATGCGGACATGGACCGGCTCGTGGACGAGTGGTTGCCGCTACTGTCCGAACGCGCCGTTATTCTCATCTGCGAGCCGGGCCGCATCCTGCTGAACGAGCGCTTGCGCAAGGCCCTTGACCAAAAGCCGGGCCAGAGCGTCATCAGCGGCCCCGTATCCCTTGGCGGCTCCCGGCTCGATGTCATCCTCCATGGCGCCAGCCAGCCCGAGCGCCTTCAGGCCCTCGCCTCCCTGCGGCAGGGGCATCCGGCCTATCTGGCGGCCCGCATGGTTTTCAACCGGCTGGGACAGGGGCTGGAGGAGACCCAGCGCGCACGGGAGCTGGTCCATCAGCGCGATCAGGCCCTGAGCTCATTGCAGGACAGGGTCCGGGATGATGCCGTCCGGCAGGACGAGATCGCCAGCCTGAAAAAAGGACTGCAGGACTCCGGGGCACGTCAGGCCGCAGCGCGTGATGAGTGCGAGACCCTCCACAAGGAACTGGACCGCCACAAGCACGCCCTGTCCGACAAAAACCACGAGAGCGAGAACCTCCATCAGGAGATGAGACGCCTCCGGATGCATCTTGAAAAGTCCGAGACCGCCCTGAATGTGGCATTGGCCCGGATTGAGGCGCTGGACAGTGCCCCCGCCCGGTGGACCGCCACGGACGGGGAAAAGGCAGCAGAACAAGAGCCCCTGCCAAACGGGTTGCAGGAACAGCTCGCCCTCAAGGACAGGGAACTGGACGCTGCAAAAGAGCAGCTTCAGGAACGCATCAATGACATTGCCGCGATTACCGAGCATTTCAGCCGCGAGCTGGACCGGACCCGGCAAAGCTCAAGACTCAATCTGGAAAACGAGATCGCGCTCGAGGTTGGCAAGGTTGTCAGCGCAATCTTCAGGGAGGAAAACAGGACATTGTGGCGCAAGGGCATAACCGAAAAGGATCATGTCAACCTGCTGGTCAGGCACAATGTCGTGGACCCCGAATGGTACCGGGCCCAGAACAGGGATGTTGTCGATGCCGGCATGGACCCGGCATTGCACTATCTGCTGCATGGCGCTGCCGAAGGCCGCCCCGCCCGCAAGAGAAAGTGACGGGCCAGCCCCGCTCCTGCCAAAGACCCCGGATATATGACACATCAGGCCTGCGCCATAAACGTATCGGAAACGTCACTGCACTCTGCTATTGGACCCCGGCGCACGCACTCCCCCCCTTTCATAGCCCGTGAAGATGCAAAACATGCGAATTCTGACTGTTTTTGGAACCCGCCCGGAAGCCATCAAAATGGCCCCCCTCGTTCTCGGACTTGCGGCTGATCCAAGATTTGAAAGTCTGGTTTGCATCACGGCACAGCACCGCCAGATGCTCGATCAGGTCATCGACCTGTTCGGCATCACACCCGATTTCGATCTCAATGTGATGACCGCAGGACAAGACCTGTACGGGGTCACAACGGCCATTCTCAACGGCCTCAAGCCCGTTCTGGAAACAGCCCGCCCGGACATGGTTCTGGTCCATGGCGACACAGCAACAACGCTCGCCGCAACACTCGCATCCTATTATGCCCGCATCCCGGTCGGGCATGTGGAGGCCGGGCTGCGCACCGGAAACCTCTACTCGCCATGGCCCGAGGAAGGCAGCCGGCGCGTGACAGGCGCGCTTGCGGCCCTGCACTTTGCGCCCACCCAGACCTCCAGACAGGCCCTCCTGCGCGAAAACGTGCCGGATGAAAACATCGTCGTCACCGGCAACACCGTCATTGACGCCCTGCTGAATGTCGTCGAGCGCACCCGCTCGGATCAGGCCTTCAATGCCGGAATGGAGGCCCGCTTCAGCTTCCTCACCGCCGGACGGCGCATGGTGCTGGTCACCGGCCACAGGCGCGAGAGCTTCGGGGGAGGCTTCGAGCGCATCTGTCAGGCCCTGCGCCAGATTTCCGACCGCTTCAGTGATGTCGACGTCGTCTACCCCATGCACATGAACCCCAATGTGCGCGAGCCGGTACAGCGCATTCTGGGCGAGGCCTCCAACATCCACCTGATCGAGCCGCAGGACTATCTGCCCTTCGTCTGGCTGATGAGCCGCGCCCATGTCATCGTCACCGATTCAGGCGGCGTGCAGGAAGAGGCTCCCTCCCTCGGCAAGCCCGTGCTGGTGATGCGCGAAACAACCGAGCGGCCCGAGGCCGTTTCCGCCGGAACCGTGCGCCTCGTCGGGACCGATACCGACAGGATTGTCGAGTGGACCACACGCCTGCTCACCGACCAGTCCGCCTATGACGAGATGAGCTACGCCCACAATCCCTATGGCGATGGCAAGGCCGTTGCCCGCATTCTGGATGCGCTGGTACAGTGGAACACAGCCCGGTGAACAGGCCTTTCACTCACCCCTTTGGTGCGGTCTGCCTCGTGGGGCTGGGCTATATCGGCCTGCCAACAGCCGTGGTCTTTGCCCTGCGCGGCATCAATGTCGTCGGGCTCGACGTCAACCAGAAGGCCGTGAATGCCATCAATCGCGGGCAGGCCCCCATTGCCGAGCCCGGCCTTCAGGAGGCCCTCCAGCGCACGGTTGCAGCCGGCCATCTGCGCGCAACAGCCGTGCCGGAACCTGCAGACGCCTTCCTAATTGCGGTTCCAACACCCTTCCTTGCCACCGGCGACCGCCATGAGCCGGACATGCGCTTCGTCGAGGCCGCCAGCCGATCCATTGCCCCCGTCCTCAAAAAGGGGGATCTGGTCGTTCTGGAGTCCACAAGCCCTGTCGGTTCCACCGAACAGATGGCCGAGTGGCTCGCGCAGGAGCGCCCCGACCTCACCTTCCCCCAGACCCATGGCCCTAAATCCGATATCCGCGTGGCCCATTGCCCGGAACGGATCCTGCCCGGTCACGCGCTCGTGGAACTCGTCAGGAATGACCGCATCATTGGCGGCATGACAGAGGCCTGCGCCACCCGCGCACGCCAGCTCTACAAGCTGGTCGTCGAGGGGGACTGCATCGAAACAACAAGCCGCACCGCAGAAATGGCCAAGCTCACCGAAAACAGCTTCCGCGATGTGAACATTGCCTTTGCCAATGAGCTCTCCCTCATCTGCGACCGGCTGGACATCAATGTGTGGGAACTGATCCGCCTCGCAAACCGCCATCCCCGCGTCAATATCCTGCAACCCGGACCCGGCGTTGGCGGACACTGCATTGCCGTGGATCCATGGTTCATTGTCAGCCAGGCCCCAAAAGAGGCCCGCATCATCCGAACCGCACGCGAGATCAATGACGCAAAGCCCGAATGGGTCCTCGCAAAGGTCCATCAGGCCGTCGCCGGGCACATCGCCGAAAAGGGAATGCCACCCCGCATCACCTGCTTCGGCCTGTCCTTCAAGCCAAATATTGATGACCTACGCGAAAGCCCCGCCCTGTCCATCGCCCGCAGCCTCGTGAACTGCTATCCTGGGCAGGTCAGTGTTGTCGAACCCTTCATCAGGGAACTGCCAGACACCTTCGAGGGCAAGGCCACACTGGTCCCGGAGGACAAGGCATTCGGGAACACCGACATCGCCATCCTCCTCGTCGATCATGACGCATTCAAGGTCATCCCCGTCCCGATGGACGGATCAGTCACACTCATCGATACACGCGGACTGTGGGTCGGACGACATCGATAAACAAAACGCCACACCAGACCAACAGCAGAATGGCCAGATAGCGGGCATGCCGTTTTATGGGGCGGCTCTTGAACAGCAGTGCCGTCTGGCAATGCAGGATCATTCCTTCAAAAACAACGGGGCCCCTCCGGAGAGAGGCCCCGTCATCGTCTTCGCGGGGCAGATTACAGGAAGCCGAGACTGAGCCAGGGCACGGCGGCAATGATGATGATGGCGCAGAGCAGGGCGGCCAGATAAGGCAGCATGTTCCGCATCGCCGCATCGGGGGAGACATCGGCCACGGCACAGGCGGTGTAATAGCCATAGCCGAAGGGCGGGGTGAACAGGCCAAGCCCCATGGAAAGCAGCACCACCATCGCATACTGCACCGGATGCACGCCGATGGCTTCCGCCGCCGGCACCAGCAGCGGGCCGAACAGCACGATGGCGGGAATGCCCTCAAGGATCGAGCCGAACACGATGAAGACGATGATGGAAACCGCCAGGAATCCGGCCTTGCCGCCCGGAAGATTGGTCATGATCTCCACCAGCGTCTGGGCAAACCCGGATTGGGTGAGCGCCCATGACATGGCGCCCGCCAGCGAGATGATGATCATCACCGCACCGGAAATCGCCACTGTTTCCACCAGCATGTTGGCCATCTTCGTCATGGAGATGCCACGCATCGCCACAAACCCGACCACCGCCACATAAACGATGCCGATCACCGCCACCTCGGTTGCCGTCGCCACGCCTTCCAGCACCGCCGCGCGGATGATGAGAGGCAAGGCGAGAGCCGGAATGGCGAGAAGGAATGTGCGGGCGATGAGCCGCATCGAGCGCTCGGTCGTGCCCTGTGCTTCCGAGCGTGAGCGCAGATAGGCGACAAATGCCAGAGCCATCATGCAGACCAGAGCCGGCAGCAGGCCGCTGACAAACAGCGCGGCGATGGAAATGCCCGTGACCGACCCGATGATGATGAGCACCAGACTGGGCGGGATCGTTTCCGCTGCGGCCGCCGAGACGGCCAGCAACGCCACGATGTCTCCCTCACTGGTGCCGCGCTCCTTCATGGCGGGGGAGATGATGGGGCCGATAGCTGCCATATCTGCCGCCTTGGCCCCGGAAATGCCGGAGACCAGATACATGGCGCACAGCATCACATAGCTCAGCCCGCCGCGTGCATTGCCGATAAGGGCCGCCACGAAGTCCACCATGCTCTTCGCCATGCCCGTGTACTGGATTTGCAGGCCAAGGAAGATGAACAGCGGAATGGTGAGCAGGATGAAGTGCGACATGCCTTCATTGATGCGCCCCACAATGACGCTGACCGGCAGGTCTGTCGTCAGCAGGAAGTAAAGCAGGGTGGCCGTGCCAAAAGAGAAGGCGATCGGCAGTCCCATCATGATGAGGCCGATCACACCCACGCCGAAGAACAGCAGAAGGTTGAGATTGCCCAGATCCATCATGAAGGGCGGGGTGTAGGAGAGTACCGTGGCAACCCCGGCAGCGGCCACCACACAGGTGAGAAACAGCCCTGTCGGCAGCATCCGGCGCAGGCGCAGCAGCAGGAACACGACCATCAGCGCGATACTGGTCGCGGTGGCAAGCGGGGCAACCGAACCCGGAATGCCCAGATTGGGCGAGGTCAGCGGATGGTTCAGCTCGATCAGTTCGATCGCCGGTCCCATCAGCTTGAACAGGAACACCAGCAGAATGCCGGAGGTGACAACCTCACCCGTCTGCTGCGTCCTTGGAGCAGCCCGGTTGATGAAGAAGGACAGCCGCATATGGACGCCGCGCCGCAATGCGCTCGCGACGCCAAGCATGCCGAACCACAGGAAGAGAAGCGTGGCCAGCTCTTCGATCCATGTCACCGGCATGTGAAGGAGATAGCGTGTCGTGACAGCCCAGCCCAGAAGGCCGATCTCGACAAGAAGGAGCGTCGCGGCAACGAAATCGACGATCCGCCCAAGGTTGCGTTCCAGGGCATCCAGAACCGGGATCGCCGGTGCGGTTGCGCCGGAGGAGAGGGGTGGAGCTGTGCTGCTCACTTTGGCCATCTCCATCGCGCTCACGCCAGCTTGCCGGTGTAGAGTTCAAGGGTGGACCAGGCCTCATCGCCGAACTTGCCCTTCCAGTCCTTGTAGAAGGAGGTGGCGGAAAGGGCTGCGCGGAACTTCTCCCGGTCCGGGGTAACAAAGATCATGCCGGCAGCCTTCAGCTTTTCGACAATGCTGGCATTGAGGGCGACAATATCCTCGCGCTCGCCCATCACGGCCTCACGGAAACGGCGGGCGATGATCTCCTGCACATCCTGCGGCAGTTTCTGCACAAAGCGCTGGTTGCCCAGCACCCAGAATCCGTCCCACATGTGCGAGGTCATGCTCACATATTTCTGCACTTCATAGAACTTGCTGGTGTCGATCAGCGGCAGCGGGTTTTCCTGCGCATCCACCAGCTTGGTTTGCAGCGCCGTGTAGACCTCACCGAAATTGATGGACTGCGGGGCGGCCCCGAACGCCTTGAACAGGGAAGTGGACATGGGGCTTGGCGGCACGCGGATATGCAGCCCCTCAAGGTCCGCCGGCGCCTCAATGGGCTTGGAGCTGGTGGTGATCTGGCGGAAGCCGTTGTCGAACATGTGGGGGTAGACAAACAGGCCCGATCCGGTCAGCGCGGTGCGCACCAGTTCACCCACCTTGCCATCCATCGCCGCCCATACCTGCGCCATGTCGTTGAAGGCGAAGCCGACACCATTGATGGATGCGATGGGCACAAGGTTGGAGAGCTGCGCCCCGGCCAGCGGATAGAACTGGATGGCACCCGAGCGGAGCTGGGACAGCACCTCGATATCCCCGCCCAGCTGGCTGTTGGGGAACAGGCGGATATCGACCGCGCCGTTGGTGTCTTCCTTGATCTTCGTCACGGCATCCTGAAGGCGCACCAGCATGGGGTGCGAGGCCTGCAGATTGCTCGCCATCTTGTAGGTGGCGGCGAAAGCCGGGCGGATGACCGAGAAGGTCGTGACGGCTGCGGCGGTTGTGGCGAGAAATGTTCTGCGCGAGATGGTCATGGGGTTTCCTCCAGAAGCCTTTTCATTCGTGCGAAAGGCTATTTGTTCGAAGCATTGTTCAGGCGAGGATCAGGCCGCCGGAGACATCAAGGATCGAGCCGGACATGTAGCGGGAGGCATCGGATGCCATGAACAGCACCACATCGACGATATCCGCCGCCTCAGCCAGCCGGCCGATGGGGATCTGGGCATTCAGCGCCTCTCCATCCTGTGGGCCGCCCAGAAGGCCGCTCACACGCTCACCGGCGACAGGACCGGGGGCGATGGTGTTCACCAGAACGCCGTAGCGGGCATATTCGCGCGAGAGATGGCGGGTCATGCCAATCACCGCCGTCTTGGCCGCCGTGTAAGAGCAACCGAGCAGGGGGCTGACCGAACGCCCGGCATTGGACGCGAAATTGATGATGCGTCCGCCACCGGCCGCCATCATGTGCGGCAACACGGCCTTGGCGCACAGGAAGCTGCCGCGCACATTGGAGGCAAACACATTGTCCCATTCCTCCACCGGGGTTTCATGCGTCACCCGGTAGGCTGCGCCATAGCTTCCGGCCATGTTCACGAGCACGTCAATCCGGCCGAAGCGGGACATCGCGGCCTCCACCATGGCGCGCACATCTTCCTCGCGGGAGACGTCGGCGGTGATGGAGATGGCGCGCCCGCCGGCAGCCTCAATCGTGCGGACGGTTTCACCGGCACGATCGCCGACAAGATCGCAGACCGCGACCTGCCCGCCAAGCTCGGCCAGCCTTTCGGCCAGCAGCTTGCCGATACCGCGGCCCGCGCCGGTGACAATAAAGCTGCGACCCGCAAAGATGTCGGGTGCAAACACATGTGGCATTTCAACAGGCAGCATCTGGTTCACGCGGAAAGCACTCCGGCATTGAGGGGGCCCGCTTTCACATGGGCGGGCAGAGGCAGGGGGGCATTGGCGCTGTCCAGAAATTCGACAGTGACGAATTCGAGCGGCGTCGTACCGGTATTTTCAAGGTCGTGCAGCAGGAATTCACCGGCTGCGAAACTCAAGTGGCTGGTTTGGCCCGCGCTGTAGCTGGCGTTCTGGGCGAGGCCGCCATTGATGTGCGAGCGGGCGGTGCCGGCGCAAAGCGCGGTCCAGAAATAGTCGAGTACATGGCGGTGGAAGCCCACCCGCTCGCCGGGCGCGATGCGGATATGCCAGACCCGCACCTTCTCTGTCTCCGAGAGCAGGGACTGGCCGACACAGGGGTTGAAAGCGTTCTGCTGGAACTCGGCCTTCAGTTCCGGCGAAAGGCCGGGGTCCGGCGTGGGAATGGTCTGGGCAGGCATGCGTGACCTTTCTTGGATCGTGAAAGGGAAGGGATGCGCCAGCGTTCAGGGAATGACCTTCATGTCCCGGAGCTGGCGGAAATAGCCGAGGAACATCTCCTCGCTGTCGATGAATTCATGGAAGCCGAACTTGCGACACTTGGTGGTGTCGCTCATCACATCCCAGTCATTGGCGAAGGCGTAATTGGCGAAGCGCCAGCCGGCGAGCTGGTCGAGGGGTATGTCCCGCAGGCCGTACTTCTCGCCCATGCTCCGCCACATGTCCGCACGCGGGGCCATCTCGGCCACCAGATCCTGTGTCTCCACCCCTCCGGCCTCCATGCCGAAATGGGCGGCAAAATGCGGCCACAGGTTTTCGTAGCGGAAGAAATCGCCATTGGTGATGTTGAAGGCCTCACCCGCACAGGCCGGTGTTGTGGCCATCCATGTCATGGCGCGTGCCAGCAGGCCGGCATCCGTGGCCTGATAGAGCGCGCTGAACGCCCCCGGCTTTCCGGGGAAGGTCAGCGGCAGCCCCAGCTCCCGGCGGATCGCCGCATAGGCGGCAATCGTGCTCACCATGTTCAGCGGATTGCCGATGGAAATGCCGCAGATGATATGCGGACGCACCGCCGACCAGCCAAAGCCCGACCGCTCGCTTGAAATGATGAGCAGGTCTTCCTGATCATAATAGAAATGGGGCACCGCGATGCGGCCATCGCGTTCCTTGGCCGGGGTTTTGAAGGGGCCGAGATACTGGCCATAATATTTGGTGCCCTGAAGCAGGCAGACATGCTCAAGGTTCGGCAACTGCTCCAGCCCCGCAAGGGCATGGGCGAACATGGCGGTATTGGGCGCACGCGTTTCCACAACCGTCGGGCGATCGAGATAGGCGGTGTAGAAGACGTGGGTGACCTCATGCAGGCTGCCGAGCACGCTGCGGCTGTTCTCTGCATCCATCAGGTCCACGGCCACGAAACGGGCGCTGGTTTCGAAATAGGGCGGCTTGCGCGAGGCCGCGATCACATCCCAGCCCGGCACTGCGGTGAGATGCTCGATCAGCGCCCGGCCGGAGACACCGGTTGCGCCAAGCACAAGGGCTGTCTTTCGTGTGGTGACTTGGTCCATGGCTCCCCGCATGCGTCCTGTGCATCATCAACAGAGCAGGCACGGCAGAGGGCCGGCACGCATGGCGCGTGCCGCATTCCCGTTCGTTTCCACCCTGTGTTTATCTTGGCGCTCTTGAAGTGGCGCAGGGGAAGCGTAGGCAAACTTCTCCTTGCGTGGAACTCCACCGGCACGATACATAATGTTGCATTACGCTCAACAATGAAGACCTCATACGGGCACCCATGAGCAGCTTCGACGAACTGCGAGTCTTCACGCATGTGGCAGACCGGGGCAGCTTCTCCGCTGCCGCCAAGGTGCTGGGCGTGACCCGTTCAGCCGTGTGCCGGCGCATCGACGGGCTGGAACGCCGGCTGGGCGTGCGTCTGCTGGACCGCACCACCCGCCGCCTGAGCCTGACCGATGCCGGGGAAACCCTTTACCGGCATGGCACCCACATTCTGGCGGAAGTGGCGCAGACCGAGCTTCTGGTGAGCGAGTTCGGGGATGAACCGCGCGGCATATTGCGCATCACCAGCCCGGTGATGATCGGCCTGCACAAGCTCATTCCCCTGCTGCCGGACTTCAGCGCCCGCTATCAGCAGATCCGCATCCAGCTGGACCTCTCCGATGATGTGATTGATCCGGCATTGGCGGAAAATGATGTGGCCCTGCGCTGGGGCGAGCAGAAGTCCTCCGCATTGCGCATCACCCGCGTGGCGGAAAGCCGGCAGATTTTATGTGCCGCACCATCCTATCTGGAGCGCCATGGCACACCTGCCCATCCTGAGGACCTGCTGCATCACAATTGCCTGATGATGAGCCGGCTGGGCCTTGTCGCCAATGAATGGGTGTTCAGCGTCAATGGGCGGCCAACAACCATCCGCGTCTCCGGCAACTTTGTGGTGAATGGCGGGCATGGCAATTATGAAGCCGTCATCGCTGGCCTCGGCATTGGCCGCATGACGGACCTGCGGGTGCTGGATGACATCAATGCCGGCCATCTGGTGCGGCTGCTTGAGGACTTCGAGACACCCGACGCGATGCCGATATTCGCCGCCTACAAGAGCGGCAGCCTCGTGCCACCCAAGGTGCGCGTTTTCATTGATTATCTGCGTGGGCAGATGCGCGGCTCATCCTGAGCTGCCCGGATGGCATATTCATGCCTGTTTTGTCTGAAAATCCCATATAGAGGCGCAAGTGCCCGTGCGGACCGGAAACGGGCCGCGCCATATTTCGCGAAGGAGCATGATGTCCACCCCCCAGCGGCCCGCCCATTCCGTCTCCGTGGATCTCATTGCTGTGCTGGCTGCTGTGACGGCCGGCACACCACGGGTGATGACCCTCAAGGAAGGCCGGGCCCTGCCCTCCGGCCCGTTCGGGCTGGAACATCGCTCGCTGCAATCCGGCCTGCGGGCATGGGTGGAGCAGAAAACCAATCATCCGCTGGGCTATGTGGAGCAGCTCTATACCTTTGCGGACAAGGACCGCGCCGGCGATCTGGGCCAGCAGCGCACCATCTCCATCAGCTATCTCGGCCTGACCCGCGCCCTTGATGACAGGGAGGCGGGCTGGCGAAGCTGGTATGATTATTTTCCATGGGAAGACCATCGCACCGGAACCCCGGAACTGATCGGAACGGTCATCGCACCGGCACTGGGGGAGTGGGTGAAAGCCCCCCGCAGCCTGGCCACCCGCGAGGCCCGCCGCCAGCGCGCCGGGGTGACCTTCGGTCTGGGTGAGTGCCCCTGGAATGAGGAATTGACCCTCCAGCGCTACGAACTGCTGTATGAGGCCCGCCTCGTGCCCGAAAGCCTGCGGCATGAGGGTGGCGTGGAGGATGGCGGCACACGGAACAGCCATGGTGCAGCCCCCACTCTCCCCGGCAGGGCAGCGCGGTTCGCGCCCGTTGCCGGGCTGGACATGATCGCCGATCACCGCCGGATTCTCGCCACGGGAATCGCCCGCCTGCGCGCCAAGATCAAATACCGCCCGGTGGTGTTCGAACTGATGCCGCCCACCTTCACCCTGCTGCAATTGCAACGCTGCGTGGAAGCGCTGGCCGGTCTCACCGTTCACAAGCAAAATTTTCGCAGGCTTATGGAGGCGCAGGAACTGGTGGAGGAAACTGGCGAGAGCACCTCCGAAACCATTGGCAGGCCAGCAAAACTCTTCCGCTTCCGTCACGCAGTGATGGCCGAGCGCGCGCTCACGGGAACGAAATTGCCGCTTGAACGGACTTGACAGAAGCAATGCTCAAAATGAGTATATAAAAAAGATATGCTCAGAGTGAGTATAAAGATATGCATATTGATCTTCTGGAAGCGCCTGTTACGCCCGTCATGCCGGATGCCTTCACCCGCACCGCCGCCCTCTATGAGCGGGTGCGCCGGGTCATTCCACCCGCAGACTGGGCCCTGTTTGCTGATGACGTGGAAGCCATCCTGCGGCTGAAGCGTGAGCGCAATGCTGTCATTCTCGCCCACAATTACCAGACGCCGGAAATCTTCCACTGCGTCTCCGATATTGTTGGCGACAGTCTCGCCCTTGCCCGTGAGGCGATGACGGTGGACGCCGATGTCATCGTTCTCGCCGGCGTCTACTTCATGGCCGAGACCGCCAAGCTGCTGAACCCGTCCAAGACGGTGCTGATCCCCGATGCTGCGGCGGGCTGCTCGCTGGCCGATTCCATCACGGCGGAGGATGTGCGCCTGATGC
The DNA here is from genome assembly GCA_034676585.1 of Xanthobacter sp. Classification (GTDB taxonomy): domain Bacteria; phylum Pseudomonadota; class Alphaproteobacteria; order Rhizobiales; family Xanthobacteraceae; genus Xanthobacter. Next base: position 17,039 of record JAUCBY010000005.1, read on the forward strand.
GCGCGGCCAATCCCGGCGTGCCGGTGATCGCCTATGTGAACACCTCTGCCGCCGTGAAGGCCGAGGTGGACATCTGCTGCACCTCCGGCAATGCCGTAAACGTGGTGAACAGCCTCAACGCGCCCAAGGTCATCATGCTGCCGGACCAGTATCTGGCGAAGAATGTCGCGGCTGAAACCAGTGTCGAGATCCTGACATGGGCCGGCCAGTGCGAGGTGCATGAGCTGTTCACCGCGCGGGATGTCGAAGAACTGCGTGAGGCGCATCCGGGGGTGACGGTTCTGGCCCATCCCGAATGCACGCCGGAAGTGGTGGCCGCCAGCGACTTTGCCGGATCCACCGCCGCAATCGCCACCTATGTGAGTGAAAAGCGCCCGAGCCGCGTCGTTCTGCTGACCGAATGCTCCATGAGCGACAATATCGCCGTGAAGTATCCCGAGCTTGACTTCGTGCGCCCGTGCAACCTGTGCCCGCACATGAAGAAGATCACCCTCTCCAACATCCGCGCCGCACTGGAAAACAACACCCATGAGGTACTGCTGGACCCGCACACGGCGGAGAAGGCGCGTCTGTCCGTCGAACGGATGCTGGCGGTATGACACCCCTCCTCGCACCACTGGAGGGCCAGCCGGTCATTGTCGGTGCCGGGCTGGCGGGTTTATCTGCCGCGCTGTTCCTCGCGCCGCAGCCGGTGGTGCTCATCACGGGCGGGGCGCTGGGGATGGATGGCTCCAGCCCGCTGGCGCAGGGGGGCATGGCCGCAAGCCTTGGGGCGGATGACAGTCTCGACCTGCATCTGGCCGATACACTTGCCGCCGGTGCCGGCCTGTGCGACCGGGACATGGCCCGGCACATTCTGGCCGCTGCCCCGGAGGCGATCGAGGCGCTGGCGCGCATCGGTACCCTGTTCGACCGCACTGAAACCGGTACACTGGCGCTGGGGCTGGAAGCAGCGCATTCGCGTCATCGCATTGTCCATGCCGATGGTGACGGAACCGGGCGCGAGGCTATGCGCGCACTCACCGCCGCCGTGCGGGCCTGTCCCTCCATCACGGTGCTGGAACATGTGGCGGTGCGCCGTCTGCTGGTGGCGGATGGCGCGGTCTGCGGCGTGATGGTTGCAGGCCATGCGGGCGGTGCGATCCTGCGCACGCGCCGCGTGGTGCTGGCCACTGGTGGTGCAGGCGCGCTGTTTGCCCACACCACCAATCCCGCCTCCTCATTCGGCCTTGGGCTGGCGCTGGCTGCCCGGGCGGGGGCCGAGCTGGCCGATCTCGAATTCATGCAGTTTCACCCCACGGCATTGGCCCTGCCCGGCGCGCAGGATGTGCGCACACCGCTCATCAGCGAGGCGGTGCGCGGAGAAGGCGCGGTGCTGGTTAACGGTGCAGGAGAGCGCTTCCTTGCCCACACGCCCGGCGCTGAACTGGCCCCGCGTGATATTGTGGCGCGGGCGGTCCGGGCGCAGATCGAGCAGGGCGAGAAGGTGTTTCTGGATGCCCGCGCCTGCCTTGGGCCACGCTTTGCCACACGCTTCCCGGGCATCACCGCAGTTTGCCGGACAGCAGGTATCGACCCGGTTCATGATCTCATTCCGGTGCGCACCGCAGCTCATTACCATATGGGTGGTATCGCCGTAGACAGGCAGGGACGTTCCACAGTTCCCGGGCTTTGGGCCTGTGGCGAGGTGGCCTCCACCGGCCTGCACGGTGCCAACCGCCTTGCCAGCAATTCGATGGTGGAAGCCGTGGTATGCGGGCGCTGGGTGGCGCAGGACATCTCTGGAAGCCAGACCCCCGCACCTGCCGGACGTGTGCTGGGCGAAATGACGCCGCCGCCCGATGTCGCCCCCGTCCGCGCTATCCTGTCCCGCCATCTCGGCGTGCTGCGCGATGCGACCGGGCTGGGCACAGCTGTGCGCGCCCTTCTGCCATTGGCCGAAACGCCCGGCCCCGCCAGCGATCCGGCCCTTGCCGGGTTGATGATGGCGGTGAGTGCCTTGCGGCGTATGGAAAGCCGTGGCGGGCATTTCCGCACCGATTTTCCCCTTCCCGGTGAAGCACGCCGCTCGCGCCTCACCCTCCATGCCGCATTCACCGCCGCGCGTGCGCTTGCGGCACATGAGCGCCCCCTTGACCAGACCAACTGAGGGATGGACCCGATGCCCCTGATCTCCTTGCCGGATGTGATGCTGGAACCCGTTATCCGCGCGTCTCTTCTTGAAGACCTCGGCCGCGCGGGCGACATCACGACCGATGCTGTGGTGCCTGCGGGCTTCAGCGCACGCATGCAGCTCATTGCGCGCCAGCATGGGGTGGTGGCGGGCCTTGATTGCGCCCGCCTCGCCTTTCGCCTGATGGACCCGGCCCTTGTGTTCCATCCCCTGCTGGCCGATGGCACATTGGTGGAGCCGGGCACGGTGCTTGCCTGCGTGGAGGGGCCGGGCCGAGGACTCCTGACGGCGGAGCGCACGGCGCTGAACCTCCTGTGCCGCCTGTCCGGCATCGCCACCGCAACGAGCGGTCTGGTGAGGGCGGTGGCGGGCCACAAGGCGCGGATCGTGTGCACCCGCAAGACCACGCCGGGCCTGCGGGCGCTAGAGAAATATGCCGTGCGGGCGGGGGGTGGATCGAACCACCGCTTCGGCCTTGATGACGCGGTTCTGGTCAAGGACAATCACATCGCCATCGCCGGTTCGGTCCGTGAGGCGGTGGCCCGGGTCCGCGCCCATGCCGGCCACATGGTCAAGATCGAGGTGGAGGTGGACACGCTGGACCAGCTCGATGCACTGCTCGATCTCGGCATTGATGCTGTCCTGCTCGACAATATGAGCCCGGACATGCTGAAACAGGCGGTTGAGCGGGTCTCGGGGCGCCTTCTCACCGAAGCCTCCGGCCGGGTGAATATCGAGACCGCACCGGCGATTGCCGCATCCGGCGTGGACCTGATTTCCGTGGGCTGGCTCACCCACTCCGCACCTGTTCTCGATATTGGTCTTGATGCGGCATAAGGCACGGACACAAATGTCCTGTCCCGGCTTGTCCAGCAGTGCGGGTCGGACGGGCTTTTGCCCGGACGTGCGCCAGAACAGGGACAGTCAGGCTCATCTCCGGAATTGGCGTGATCCATTCACCAGCGACATGCGTACAAGACTGAAGCGCAATACCGGCCCCGCACAAGGCGGCAAGAAACAGCATCACCCCGGCCAGATCCGCAAGCCGCAAGCCCTGCTGCGGCTGATGGGCAGCGCAGGCCACGGCAATCACCAGCACAAATCCTGCCAGCGCCTGTGCCTGCAAGAACCGGAACATGCGGCGGGGTGGATCATTCCCCCATTGCAGGCGCAAGTCCGCATAGCGCGGATCATCATGCCCCGCCAGTGTTCAACGCAGAATATGCCCGCCACGCGGGACTGGAACTGGTGGAGCAGGAATGCTTTGGGCAGAGCTATGCCCAAACCCTTGCGGCATGGCGCACACGCTTTCTGGCTGCCCAGCCGGAGATGGAGCGGCTCGGCTTCAATGCTGATTTCTGCCGTCTATGGACCTACTATCTGAGCTATTGTGAAGGCGGCTTCCGCTCGGGCGCAATTGATGTTGGCCTCTATAGATTATGCGGATAGCTGGAAGAGTGAATGGAAACCACTCAACATCACACTATCTGGGGCATGGCAGATACATGCCGGGGTGCCAGAAGATGAAGCAGAAAAGGTGTGCCTCTGGCAAAAGAAAGATACAAGACGCCCACGCGCAATTCTTCTGAAGGCGCGCTGTAACCGAAGTCATGCCGGGAGCCAACATGGCAGACCTGACTTGGCATCAGACCCGTGAGCGAACCACTATCAGGCGTCTTCTGCCTGTATCCCCGCGCCCCCAAGCGCTGGCATGCTTGCAATGACGATGATCTCATGCGCAATCGGAGGCAGTTCCGGCAGGGGCTTGCGGATGGAGGCCCGCGCGCGTTCTGCATCCAGACCGAATGCAAGCATGACATGCTCGGCCATATCTTCAGGATAGGAAGGGGCTGTCACATTCTGCACAATGGAAATTGTTGCCGCCATGACCACGCCCATCAGGATATCACGGCCTGTCTCGGCGCTTTTCAGGCGGAAATGTCCCGCATCCATGCCATCCCGGATGGTCCGCAGGGAGTTGTTCCACACTGTCTTGCCGAAAATATGCCCCCGGATACCGGAATTGATCATGGCCCAGCCCCAGGCCTGATTTTTGCGTGCGGCATGCAGATAATAGCGCACCGCAGCGGCGGCCTGCTCTACCGGGCCGTCAAACTGGCTGAAGGTGAGATGCACAGCCTGATCGAACTCGCGCGTGAGTTCCTCAAGCAGCTCGAACCGCAACTCTTCCAGATCCCGGAAATGATTATAGAAGGTTCCCCGCGCCACCCCTGCTTCCCGGCAGATGTCCTCAATCCGGGCGCTGCCGCCTTCCTCTGTCCCCAACAGCTTGAAGGCAGACACAAAAATAGCGCTGCGAGAGCGCGCGCGACGTTCAGCTCCAATCTCGGCCCTCCGTTCAAGATTGACGCTTCGGCTTGCGCTCGATCGGGTTTGGGCAGGCTTGGTCATAATTGGGAACCTGAGGACTTCAGCTTTGGGCTTCGGGCGAACTCCGCCTAGTTACGCTGGCCGGGCACGATTGGCCAGAGCAGGCAAACAGGGCACGGCATGACCCATCTCTCTTCGCATGATTCGAAATGGAAATTCGGCTCATGATTCTAAAGTCCATATCCTGCGCAGGACGCCGGAGCGGTCCGCCATCCATATAAGCGAGCATGTGCCGATAACACGGGAGTGGATGCCATGATTCATGTCAACCTTATCCATTATAATGAAATATGACATATATTTCAGATGGATAGAACCTCTACATCCCGCCACCCCAGGAGCGGGATCAGGGTGGAAATTTTCGTCAAAAACCGAATTTGACGTATTGTCATTTTGATATTCTGTCCTAATATAGCTCTATAAAGCAGCTCAAAGAACTGCACCGTAAAGGGAGCTTCGGCCGCCAAGCCGGACAGGGAGGATTAAAAATGCACATGACTCATCATGGGCTGATGGTCTGCGCGCGCAGATATTGCATTGCCGCGCACCGCCCCATGTTCTGATGCGGACTGGTGGTGGACGCGTGTGTCCACGGCCTCCACGGACAGATCATTTTCCTGAAAACTGAGCCATTGACGCACCTGCGCGGATTCATGCCGCAACAGGTTCGAAGACGGCTGCCCCGCGTCCGGAACGCGGAAAAATAGCGCTTGGGCAGACCCTTTAGGGGTGATGACGGCTGTTGGCCCTGTGCCGCATCCGTTTACCCCCTTGCGCGCCATCATCCCCCAAAAACCGATGACATGCGGAACGCCCCCGCATGCCCATTTCAAAGGAAAGAACCATGGGTATCAATCGCATCGACCACGCATCACTGTATGTTCAGGATCTGGGCAAGGCCCTGAGCTGGTATGAGGATGTTCTCAGCCTCAAGGTGCTGTCTCGCGGCGATGACCACGTGCATCTTGCCTGCCGTGGGGACGCCGCCGACCTGACGCTTGTCAAAGGTCTGTGCAGCATAGACAATTTCACCTTCGGCGTAGATGACAAGGATGATCTGGACCGCGTGGCCAGCATTCTTTCTGCTGAGAATGTCAGCCACAGCCGCCATTCGGGCGACAGCCGTCCGGGTGAGGGCGAAACGCTGGAATTCACCCTTCCCTCAGGCCATCGCATGCGACTGAGCGTTGGAAAGTCCTCTCGTCAGGCCGGAATATGCGACTTTGAATCTGATGGCACCCATGCGCCGACAGACATGGACCATATCAACCTTCTGGGTGAAGTCGATCCGCTTGTCATGCGTGATTTCCTGATGAAAATCGGCTTCAAGTCATCTGCAAATATTGCCGTGAATGGTGAGGTTGGTGGCGTTTGGCTGCGTGGATCATCCTATGATCATGATATTGCCTATATGCGCGCCATAAACCCGAAGCATCGTCTGCATCATGTCGCATTCGCTGTACAGGATGGAAATCATTACTTCCGTCTTTCTGATCGTCTGATGGATACAGGACATCGCTGGGAGTTTGGTCCCGGTCGCCACAATGGTGGACTTGGTAAATCCACAGGATTTGCCACAAACAACTATGCCTATGCTTTTGATCCATTCGGAAACAGAAATGAATTCAGCTCGGGCATGGAGCAGTTTCCGGATGACGCGACCCCGCTCGATATCAGCATCAAACCCGAGCAGATGGCGGATGTGATGAATGGCTGGGGCTATGAAATGGCCGAGACATTCATGACCACTGGCAGCTGAATAGAGCAACTCTCTGTGAGCATATGCGGCGGGAGTATATGAATGTCCATAATATCTGAAGATTACCTGAGTGTTCAGGACCTGATTTTCAATTTCTGGGCTTGTGTGGATGAAACGATCTCCCGCCCCGGAGAAAGCTTTTTCACGCCAGATGGAGACATGCGCATTGAAGCTTTCCGAGCAAATGGCCGGGATGAACTGGCGCAATATTTTGTAAACCGCCGGGAAAAGTCAGCGGCATCACAACGCAGAACCCGTCATCTCGCAACCAACCCGCGCATCATCAGCATGGAGCCGGGAAGGCTCCATGTGCAGACCACCATAACAGTGTTCTCTGGATATGGTGCCACTCCACTGGAACTCGGGACGCCATCATCATTGTGCGATTTCCTTTTCTACTGTGTACGCAGTGCAGAAGGAGAGTGGTTACTGGAACGGGTGGAAGGCCGACTGATCTTCGCCGGAAAGGACGCACCAGTTCTGGAAAAGGCCGGTTCCAAAAGCGCGGGAACTGAACCATGACCCGCCTTGTCGCTTTGGTGCATGGTTGGGGCGGCTCCTATGATGCCACCTATCGTGCGCATGGCTGGGAAGAGGCCTTGCAGCAGGCGGGCCTCACACCCTTCGCCATAGATCTGCCGGGCCACGGCCCATCGGGTGGATCGCACAACCCGGCCGACTATGCCGACCTTGCTTCTGGTCTTGATGCCCTTCTGCCGGAAGGGGTTTGGGCATGTGTCGGCTTTTCTCTTGGCACCAAGCTGTTGCTGGAGCTGGAAATTCGCCAGCCCGGCCGTTTTGGGCGGCTGGTTCTTGGCGGCATTGGCGACAATATTTTCGCACCAGAGGCGCAGACAGCACAGCTTGTTCGTGCCTTGCGAGGCGAGGTGCCGCTTGAGCATGCCCCGGCCGGAGTGCAGGCGCTGATTGCCTATTCCCGAAAGAGCGACAGTGATCCGGAATGTCTTGCGGCTATTCTGGAGCGACCTCCCAACCCGCAGATTACACCGCAACGCCTGGCTGCCATTCGCAGTAAAATACTGCTGGTGAACAGCAGGGATGATGCGGTGGCCATGCCCGATGGCAGACTGCGCAATGCCTTGCCCAATGCGGAATATCTCGAAATCGAAGATGCGACACATATCAGTCTTGCCTCTGACATGCGCTTTCGAGAGGCGGTCATAGATTATTTGTCTGCCCAACCTGAATTGAATTTCAAATAGAAACTCAGTCAAACACAAGATAACCAAAATAAAAATTACCCGAGAGGAACGCCAAATGTCTTGCGACAATAGCACCACAATGCTTGAGCGCATCTCCGCCATTCTCCCCCAGATTGCGGCACGTGCCGCGCAGGCTGAAAATGAGCGCATGGTGCCGCCAGAAAATCTCGCACTGCTGAAATCCACGGGCCTGCATCGTGCCTTCCAGCCAAAGGCTTATGGCGGCATGGAAATGGCACTTCCCGAATTTGAGCAATGTGTTGCGGCCATTGCCACTGCCTGCGCCAGCACTGCATGGGTCTTTTCCCTGCTTGCCCAGCACAGTCATCAGCTCGCCATCTATTCAAGCACCCTTCAGGATGAAATCTGGGGTGAGAATCCAGATGCACTGGCCAGCAGCAGTATCGCCCCCTTCGGCAAGGTGAAGGAAGTGGAAGGCGGCGTGATGTTCAGTGGTGAACTGAGCTGGAGCAGTGGTTGTGACCATGCAGACTGGGCCATTCTCGGCTTTATGAGAGAACTTCACGGTGGTGGCAAGGGACGTTGCTTTGCGGTGCTGCCGCGCAAGGACTACCAGATCCGTGACACATGGTTTTCAAAAGGCATGCGTGGCAGCGGCTCAAGAACAATCGTGGTGGAGAATGTGTTTGTCCCCAATCACCGGATTGAGGATGCGGCTGACCTGATGCAGATGAAATCTGCCGGGGCCAATCTCTATCCTGACAGCAAGGTGTATTTCACGCCCTTTATCTATGTTTTCGCCAGCTGCTTTTCTTCTGTCAGCCTTGGCGTGGCAGAGCGGATGCTGGACGTCTTTCGGGAGAAGACCCAAAGTCGCGTACGCGCTTATACCGGCGCACAGGTTGGCACCAGCATACCGGCCCTCATGCGGCTTGCGGAATCCACCCATCAGGTGGCCGCCGGGCGCGCCTTTCTGGAAAAGACATGGGAAGACATGCGCGTCCATGCCCATGATCGTGTCTATCCTGATGCTGAGAAAATGGCGTTCTGGCGCACCAATCAGGCTTACGCCATCCAGATGTTCATCGCGGCGGTGGATCGGCTGTTCGCGGCAGCGGGTGGTTCTGCCTGGTTTGATGACAACGAGATGCAGCGCCTGTTCCGCGACAGCCACATGACCGGGGCCCATGCCTATACCGATTATGACATCGCGGCCCAGATTCTGGGGCGTGCGGTGATGGGGCTGGAGCCGGACCCGTCACTGTTCTGAAACAGCGCTTCACCTTCCAGACAGAACAAACGAGAGCGTCATGCCTGCATCATCATCCACGCTCGCAGAGCGTCCGGCGGTAGATCCGCATGTCTTACGGAATGTTCTTGGTCATTTTGCCACGGGCGTGACAGTCATGACTGCCAGCGCGAATGGTGTGCGTGTGGGCGTGACAGCAAACAGCTTCAGCTCCCTCTCACTGGACCCTCCGCTGATATTGTGGAGCATTGTGAAAAGCTCATCCAGCTTTTCAGCTTTCGAGGCGGCCAGTCATTTCGCCGTGAATATACTTGCGGCTGACCAGATCGCCATATCCCAGAATTTTGCGCGCCGGAACCATGACAAGTTCTGCGGAATTCAGGTGCGCGAAGGGCTGGGGCAATGCCTGATCTTGCCGGATGTCTGCGCGGTCATGCAATGCGAAACGCATCAGATTGTCGATGGTGGAGACCACTGGATCATCATTGGCCGGGTCCATGATTTTGAAGCCTCGGAAAGAGCGCCCCTGCTCTTCCACCGCGGGGCTTATTCGGTGGCGCACCCCCATCCCCAGCTTGGCGCGACGTGAAGAAAACCAGCCCGGCCGGAATACTGCCGGGTTTCACACAGCACTTCTTCAAGGGCAGGACAAAATGAAGAACAAGATTGCTTCATTTTTGCTTTCATTACTTTCCGTTCTGGCGCTGACTCCGGCAAAGGCCATTGATGTTGGCCCGGCGGATTATACCTATATGCCAGCCGGCACAAATCTGGGTCTTTTATATTACCAGTATCTGAGCTCTGAAACGCTCACGATTAAAGGTGCAGATGTGCCAAACTCGAGTTTTCGTGGCAATGTTGGCTTGCTGCGTGGGCTGAGTTATGTGGGCTTTGGTGAGGAAACACTTCTCTTCCAGTTTGTCCTTCCATTTGCCCATTTGCCCACTGCAAATATCTCAGGCTCCGGACAATCCGTATCCAACGGGTTCGGTGACTTGACCCTGGGCGTCAGCTACTGGCCAATAAAACCTTCCAACCCGGAAACCGGAACAACCCTTGGCCTGTCTCTCTTTGTCACGACGCCCACCGGCAAGTATGACATGGATGATATCGGGATCGGCGAGGGCACCTGGTCCTTTACTCCGCAGGCCGGGCTGATTCAGGGTCTTGGAAACGGCTTTTTCTTTGAAGCCATAGCAGATGCCGCATTCTATACGGATCATACCGAGAATGGAATCTCCGTATCCCGTGAAAACTCCTATCAGTTGCAGACAATGCTGCGGAAGCAACTGACCCCGACAAGTTCTGTGGCCATTGGCTATTCCGGGCAGTTTGGCGGAGAACAGAAAATGGATGGCGTCGAGACCGGCATGAAGATCCGGCGAGATCAGCTTCGGCTCTATGCCAGTACCTTCCTGACCAAGGACTTCCAGATTCAGGGCATGCTGGCACGCGATATCTATGTCGAGGGTGGTTTTGAATATGATCTGGTCGGGCAAATCCGGCTGATGAAGATGTTTTGATCCGCACCCATAAGCCTTCCGGCTCCCGCCCATCGGGGGCCGGTCACTCCATTTGAAAAGGCAGAGCTGATGACAGAAGACATCTTCATTCTGGATGGCGCACGCACCGCAATCGGAGCTTTTGGCGGCGCTCTCGGCACCACAACACCTGTCCAGCTTGGCGTCGCGGCCGCGACAAAGGCCATTGCGGATGCGGGCATAGCGGCTGGGGATATAGACAATTGCATCACCGGCAATGTCATTCCAACTGAGGCACGAGACCTGTATCTGAGCCGCGTTATCGGCCTTGAAAGCGGCTTGCCCGCTTCCAGTCAGGCGTTGACGGTGAACCGGCTCTGCGGTTCCGGTGCGCAGGCCATTGTGCTGGCGGCATCAATGATCCGGGCTGGAGAAAGTCGGCTGGCGATAGCCGGCGGAAGCGAGGTGATGAGCCGCGCGCCCTTTTCCGTGGATGGCTTGCGTGAAGGGCGCAAGCTGGGGCACGGACACGTGCAGGATTGGCTTTTGAATGCGCTGACGGACCCGTTCGGGCATGGCGGCATGGGCGAAACCGCAGAAAATATCGCCGAAAAATACGGTATCAGTCGCGCCGAGCAGGATGAATTCGCGCTTCACAGCCAGCAAAAGGCCGCAGCCGCCATTGCTGCGGGTCGTTTCCGAAACCAGATTGCGCCTGTCACGCTGAAAGGTCGCAAAGGTGATATGATCGTCGATCAGGATGAACACCCGCACCCCGGCACGACAGCAGAGGGGCTGGCTGGCCTCAGGCCCACCTTCCGCAAGAATGGTTCTGTCACTGCCGGGAATGCAAGCGGCATCAATGATGGCGCGGCGATTGTGGTTCTTGCCAGTGCGGATGAGGTGCGCGCCCGCAAGCTTGCCCCGCGTGGCCGGCTGCTGTCTTGGGCTGTTGCCGGCGTACCGCCAGAGATCATGGGCATTGGCCCGGTTGCGGCCGTGCCTCTCGCCCTGAGCCGCGCCGGGTTGAGCCTCGACCAGATTGACCTGATTGAATCAAACGAAGCCTTCGCCGCACAGGCCATTGCCGTCAATCGCCAGTTGGAACTGCCTTTGGAAAAGGTGAACCCGAATGGCGGGGCCATTGCGCTGGGCCATCCACTGGGTGCCACAGGCGCGATCCTGACCGTGAAGGCCCTGTATGAGCTGGAGCGCATGCGTGGACGATACGGGCTTGTGACCATGTGCATCGGCGGCGGTCAGGGCATCGCCCTTGTCATCGAAAACTGCAGGACAGGGGATCTGGCATGAGCGCAGGATTGCGTGCCCGCATTCGCGCGGGTGAACTGCTGATTGGCACCTTCATCAAGACGCCCGCCACCCAGATTGTGGAGATACTGGGCTTGGCGGGGCTGGATTTTGCGGTGGCCGATCAGGAACATGCTCCCATTGATCTGGCGGACATGGATAAGCTCGCCCTTGCGGCACGGGCCTGCGGGATGCCCTTGCTGACCCGGCGCTGGGGCGCATCCCTTGACTGGATTCCGCCACTGCTTGATCTGGGACTGGCAGGGGTCATGGTGCCTCATGTGGTGGACCCTGCGATGGCGGAAAAGGTCTGCGACAACGTCAAGTTCCTGCGCGGGGTGCGCGGGCTTTCGCCATCGCCGCGCGCGGGTAATTATGGCGCCATGGGCATTGCCGAATATCGCGCCCATGCGGACGAGAACAGCGTGATCATGGCGCAGATCGAGGATGCCTCCGCGCTGGAGCAGCTGGATGAGATTGCGGCCTGCACGCACATTGATGTGCTGTTCATTGGCCCGGCTGATCTCTCTCAGAGCCTTGGCGTGGCTTTCCCCTCCGATGCGCTGGATCAGGCCATTCTGCGTGTGATCGCGGCAGGGCAGCGGGCTGGCGTCGCCATCGGCCTGTTTGTGGGAGATGAAAGCCAGATCGCGCGCTGGCATGGGCTGGGTGTCAGCGTGTTCGTGTGCGGCTCGGACCAGAGCCTTCTGAGAAAATCAGCGCTCAAGCTTGCTGCGGCAAGGCAGGGTTGAACAGGAAAGGGTGCAAAGTGGACAAGAACAAGGACCCGCGCGCGGAACTGTTTGCGCAAGCCTCACGCCCCCTCACCACCGGCCTGATTGCTGAAGAACAGCTTGGGTTGTTTCATGATCTCCCGCCGGAAGCGCAGGGCGAGGGTTGGAAAAGCTGGTATCACCGGGGCAACAATTTCGTGCTGGCCTATTCCACGCTTGCGCCCGGAGGCGTTCTTGAGCGTGTGAAACAACCTGATGAATATGTCGTCTACCTCCCCAATGCCGGTCAGGGTGCGCTCATTGAATGGGAAGAAGAGCTGGTTGAGGTTCAAGGTGGCCGGATTGCCTTTGTGCCCGCAGGGGCAAGCCGCATCACCCTGCCCGAGGGTGGAGAGGTCATCCGGCTCTTCACAATCCTCTCGGGGGATCTGGCAGATGCTGCCCCCAATGCGCAGGCCTATTTGCGCCCGCGCACCCATATTCCGCCATTCAAACCATGGCCGGCTCCAAACGGGGGGTGGAAGGTGCGGCACTATCCGCTGGATGTGCCGGATGCTCCGGGTCGCTTCGGGCGCATCTACCGATGCACCACCTTCATGGTGAACCCTCTTCCGCCCCAGATGGGGCCGCGTGATCCGGCCCGCATGTCACCACACCACCATGATGATTTCGAGCAATGCTCCCTCGCTCTTCAGGGCACATTCACGCATCATCTGCGCTGGCCATGGACCACAGACATGAAGGACTGGCAGGATGACAGGCACATTTCCGTGGCCTCGCCCTCTGCGCTTGTCATTCCGCCCCCGGTTATCCATACCACCCGCGCCACGGGCGCTGGCCGCAATGACCTTGTGGACATTTTCTGCCCGCCCCGCATGGACTTCTCGCTCAAGCCCGGCTGGGTGCTGAATGCGGATGATTATCCAATGCCGGATGTGTGAAAGCACCGGGGCGCGCGGCACTTCATGCAAAAGCGGCCCCCGCTCACGGATTAGGCCGGTGCGCAGATATGCGGAAAAACAGTTCAGGGGTCAGGTGAAGCTGCTGACGACCTGATTGCGTCCATTGTCCTTGGCGCTGTAGAGCGCCTTGTCTGCCTGTGCGAGCATGTGGTCCAGTGTCGTGGCAGGGGTCGCCTCCTGTTTGAAGCAGGCAATGCCGATGCTGACAGTCATACTCAACTGGCCATCCGGCTCCAATGGAATGCGCACCTCCTCCACGGCCGCACGCAGACGTTCCGCGATGGAAAGAGCCACATCCGGCTGAACTCCTGACAGGAGAATGGCAAATTCCTCACCGCCAATACGGCCGAACAGGTCATGCTCCCGCAGCAATGTGCGCACCCGTGCGGCAAAGGTCACCAGAACCGTATCGCCAACCCCGTGGCCAAAGCGGTCATTGATCTGCTTGAACTTGTCGAGATCCAGCATCAGGACCGCCATCGGCTGGGCTGGCTGGGCAAGTCTGGCCTCGGCGCGGGAGAAGAAGGCCCTGCGGCTCAATGCGCCTGTCAGTGTATCGTGGCTGACCTGCTGTTCCAGTTGCGCGAGCAATGTTGTGCGCGCGGCATTGATACTTGCAACCGTGAGCGGGCCAAGCGCGAGCAGCATGATGCCCAGCCGGTCTGACATGGTGGCGCCATCAATCGCCTGATGGTAGGCGAAAACTCCAAGTGTAATGGCCATGAGGTGCCAGATGCTGACACACATGGTGAGAAGTGCGGTGAGAAACAAAGGGTAGCTGAGCGCACACCAGAGCAGGGCTGGCGAGGGGAAGGCTGCGGCTCCCGGCCCGCCCACCCAAAGGCCGATGGCCAGTGACAAGACCAGTGCGCCCAGCGGTGCAAACTGTTGAAGAACCTGCCGTGGCTTATCTTCCTGCCGGCGCTCGAACAGGGTGGTGGCCCAGTTGAGGTTCGCCGTCAGCATCGCAGGCAGCACAATGATGGCGTTGACCAGTTCTGTTGTGAACCAGAAGGCCAGACCCGAAATCAGGTTCCGTTCAAAAAACACAGGCGCGACACCTGCGCCCACAAGAGCGCTAGCCGCAGCGGAGCAACACAGGACCGCAAAAAGATAGAGCACAGAAAGAGGGCGCTGCAATTCCACATCTTCTGCCGCCAGACGGCGAAACAGCAGCACGCCAATTCCCGCGCCGGCAAGATTGGCCGCCGTGAGCCAGAGCGTGAGGGGCAGGCTGTTCCCGTCCAGCATGTCTGCCACAAGATAGCCCGCCACGGCACCAAGCCAGCCTGTCTTTCCGGCCATATGGGGCCAGCGCACCATCAGCCCCAGCAGAACGGCATTGGCGGGCCAGAAGGCGGCCAGAAACCCGAGGGGCCGAGTGAGAATGCCAAAAGTGCTGGTCAAAAAGACCGTAACAAAAACAATAGCAAAGACCACAGAAGCAGAACGCCAGTGGTGCGCAAGGCTCACAACCATATCGGCGTACTCCATAAGGATGTGGCGGGTATTTGCACTCTCACATCTGCGGGCAAATCACATGTTTGACATGGATAAGCTGACCCGTTTCCCTGAGAGGCAGACCTGCCGACTCAATGGTAGGCAGGAGAGGCTTGCACGTCCAGTATGGCGTGCAGATCCATACGCTCCCCCTGGTTCCGCCTGCATGCGCAACGACAAGAGGGAGGTGGCACGCGCACAGAAACGTCCCGATCTCCTTCCACCCTGGCGAGTGGGCTGGCCCGCATCACCTTCTGGACCTGCCCGCTGCCGGAAAGAGACAAGCCGATAATGCACCGCTCCGAATATGGTCTGGTTGACCAGAGAGACTGCCTTCAGGCGCACGCGCCCTCATAAACAGGCTCTCCAGAAAGGACAGCGGTGGGAGCACGCTGCCGTCCTCCGGACCCTTTCAGCATGGGGGTGAATGGAGCCGTCCTGTTCTGCGCGCACATCAGCGGCCGAAAGACGCCACACCTCACCGGACCCGGATCATATTCACGTCATGGAATGGGGGTTGCCCCTCACTCCATGACGATGAGCAAATCCTTGGCATCCACATTGTCGCGCACCTTGGCGACAATCTCCCGCACCACACCGCTGCGGGGGGCGTTCAGCGTGGTTTCCATCTTCATGGCTTCCATGGTCAGCAGCGGCGCACCGGAAGACACCTTCTGCCCCACCCGCACGGCGATGGAGGAAATCGCCCCGGCCATGGGTGCAGCAATATGGGTCGGGTTGCCATCTTCCGCCTTGCGGCGTGCGCCTGCCACCACGCGGGTCTTGTCGGCAATGCGGATAACACGGGGCTGGCCGTTCAGTTCAAAGAACAGCTTCACATGCCCCTCGCCATCCGGCGCGCTGATAGTCTGAAGACGCACCACAAGCGCCTTGCCCGGCTCCAGTTCCACCACGATTTCCTCGCCCGGCTGCATGCCGTTGAAGAAGGTGGGCGTGGGCAGGGCCGTGACCGGGCCGCCCTCTTCCGCTGCATGGGCAAAGGTGGCGAACACCTTGGGATACATCAGCCAGGAGGCGAACTCATTGTCGCTCACGGAGCGTCCGGCATCCAGCTCCGCCTGCTTGCGCGCGGCGGCAAGGTCTGCCTCGCCCAGAAGCGCGCCGGGGCGCTCCGTGGTGGGCTGTTCGTCCTTCAGTGCCTTCTTTTGCAGCGCCTGCGGCCAGCCACCGGCGGGTTGGCCTAGATCACCGCGCAGCATCTCCACCACGGAAGCGGGGAAGGCGATGTCCTGTTCCGGGTTCAGCACATCAGCCGGGGTCAGGTTCTGCGCCACCATCATCAGCGCCATGTCGCCCACCACCTTGGAGGACGGGGTGACCTTGATGATGTCGCCGAACAGGTCATTCGCCTGCCGGTAGGCCCGCGCCACCTCATGCCAGCGCGTGTCCAGCCCAAGCGAGCGGGCCTGTTCCTTCAGGTTGGTGAACTGCCCACCGGGCATCTCATGCAGATAGACTTCCGATGCACCCGAACGCAGATCACTCTCGAACGGGGCATAGAGGGCGCGCACGCCTTCCCAGTAGAAGCTGATCTGGCGGATGGCCTCCGCATCCAGCCCGCTGTCGCGATCGGTATGGCGCAGGGCCTCCACGATGGAGCCGAGGCAGGGTTGGGAGGTGGCGCCGGACATGGCATCGGTCGCCGCATCAATGGCATCCACACCGGCCTCAATTGCGGCGATCAGCGTCGCCCCGCCAATGCCGGAAGTGTCGTGCATGTGCAGATGAATGGGCAGATCCGTCACATCGCGCAACGCCTTCACCAGCGCGCGGGCAGCCGGCGGGCGCAGCAGGCCGGCCATGTCCTTGATGGCGAGCATCTGGCAGCCTGCGGCCTCGAATTCGCGCGCAAGACCCGCATAATAGTTCAGCGAATATTTGGCCCGGTCCGGATCCAGCACATCGCCGGTATAGCAGATCGCGCCTTCGGCAATCTTGCCGGTCTCCAGCACCGCATCAATCGCCACACGGGTGTTCTCCACCCAGTTCAGGCAGTCAAACACGCGGAACAGGTCGATGCCGGATTCCGCCGCCTGTTTGATGAAGAAGCGCACCACATTGTCAGGGTAGTTGGTGTAGCCCACCCCGTTCGCGCCGCGCAGCAGCATCTGCAGCAGAATGTTGGGTGCGCTCTCGCGGAAGGCGGCGAGCCGCTCCCACGGGTCTTCGTTCAAAAAGCGCATGGCCACATCAAAGGTGGCTCCGCCCCAGCATTCCAGAGAGAGAAGCTGCGGCAGGCCCGTGGCATAGGAGGCGGCGGCCGGCACCAGATCGGTACTGCGCATGCGGGTGGCGAGCAGGGACTGATGTGCGTCACGCAATGTGGTGTCGGTGATGAGCACCTGCTTCTGCTCGCGCACCCAGCGGGCAAACCCCTTGGGGCCGAGCTGCTCCAGCAACTGCCGCGTGCCATCGACCGGCGCATCGGCAAAGCGCGGGGCTTGCGGCATATTCAGCGGGGTCGGCACCGCACTGCGCCCCTTCATGTCCGGGTGGCCATTGATGGTCACCTGAGCAATCGAGGTCAGCAGCTTTGTGGCGCGGTCCTTGCGCCTGGGCAGGTTGAACAGCTCCGGCGTGTCATCAATGAACCGTGTGGTGTAGGTCATCGCCGCGAAGACGGGGTGGTTCAGCACCGCCTCAAGGAAGGGCAGATTGGTGGTGACGCCGCGGATGCGATATTCGCGCAGGGCGCGATCCATGCGGGCAATGGCCTCATCGGGCGTGGGGGCCCATGCGGTCACCTTTTCCAGCATGGCATCATAAAAGGGCGTGACGACAGCACCCGAATAGGCGGTGCCGCCATCCACGCGAATGCCGAAGCCCGCCGCACCGCGATAGGCGGTGATGCGGCCATAGTCCGGCGCAAAGCCGCGCTCGGGGTCTTCGGTGGTGATGCGGCATTGCAGGGCATGACCATCAAGGGTGATGTCCACCTGCTGCGGAATGCCGGTTTCCTCCAGCACGCCGATATGCCCGCCTTCCGCGATGCGGATCTGCGCTTTCACAATGTCCAGCCCGGTCACAACCTCGGTGACAGTGTGCTCCACCTGAATGCGCGGGTTCACCTCGATGAAGTAGAATTTCCCGGTGTCGGCATCCATCAGGAACTCGACCGTGCCGGCCCCGACATAGTTGGACGCCTTGCCGATGCGCAGCGCCGCCTCCGCCAGCCCCAGCCGGGTCGCATCATCCAGATAGGGCGCGGGGGCGCGTTCCACCACCTTCTGGTGGCGGCGCTGGATGGTGCAGTCGCGCTCGAACAGGTGGACGAGATGATCATGGGTATCACCCAGAATCTGCACTTCCACATGGCGCGCCCGCTGCACCAGCTTTTCCAGATAAACCTCGTCCTTGCCAAAGGCAGCGGCGGCCTCGCGACGGGCGGCGGCAACAGCATCCAGAAGCTGGCTTTCAGCCGTGATGGGGCGCATGCCGCGCCCGCCACCGCCCCAGCTCGCCTTCAGCATCACCGGATAGCCGATTTCGGCGGCCAGACGCAGGATCTCGTCCGGATTGTCAGGCAGCGGATCGGTTGCCGGCATCACCGGCACGCCAACAGAAATGGCCAGCTCACGCGCGGCCACCTTGGAGCCAAGCTGGCGCATGGTATCGGGCGAGGGACCGATGAAGGTGATGCCGGCCTTGGCGCAGGCCTCTGCAAATTCCGGGCTTTCCGAGAGGAAGCCATAGCCGGGATGGATGGCATCCACCCCCGCCTTCACCGCCGTGGCGATGATGTCCTCAATATTGAGGTATGCCTGAAGCGGCCCCTTGCCTGCCCCCACGCGAAAGGCCTGATCCGCCTTGAAGCGGTGCAGGGAGAGCCGGTCTTCCTCGGCATAGATGGCGACGGTTTCAATGCCCAGCTCTGTTGCAGCGCGAAAGACCCGGATTGCGATCTCCGAACGGTTCGCGACCAGCAAACGCCTGATGCCATGAGTCTTTTCAGCCACTGTCCATCCCCACCATCATTGCAGACCAGATCTGCTCCTACCACTTTAGGTGCAGTGCATGAGGCATCCTACCGCAGGTGCGTGTCAAGCCAGATCGTGAGGGGTCATCATGCAAAATGAGAACCCGCATTCCAGAGGGCATGCGCATGGCGGTGACATGGCCGCCACCCCGCACCAACCAGCAGTTCACGCCGCCGATGCGGCTGCTTTCCAAAGGCTGACTGAAATCAGCCTGCAATGAAGCCGCACCCGACTTAAACTAAATCACTCTTCATGACTGTATTCCATGTTGAGCGCTTCAGCTTTTAACGCACCACATGCGTATATATTTCGCGCTATACTAGACCAGATAGTTCAGGCCCAGACGTCCGCCATCAACATAAATGGTTTCACCCGTGATATAACTGGCGCGCGGCGAGGCCAGAAAAGCCACCGTATCGCCGATCTCCCGCGCCGTCCCCATCCGCCCCAGCGGGGTGCGAGACATCGCAACCCTCATCGCGTCCGGGTTGGCATTCACACCGGCCATCATCTCCGTATCAATCGAACCCGGCCCAACCGCATTCACCCGGATACCATGGGGGGCAAGCGCCAGTGCCGCCGTTTTGGTCAACTGCATCACGCCACCCTTGGAGGCGCAATAGGCCGGAATGCCGGGAATGGCGACCTGTGCATTGATGGAGGACATGTTGACGATACTGCCCTGAATGCCCTGCCCTATCATGCCCCTTGCAGCACGCTGGATGGCATGGAACGTGCCGGTGAGATTGACCTCCAGCACCTTGCGGAAATCATCAAGGGTATAGTCCAGAAAGCTTCCCGGAAGGGCAATGCCGGCATTGTTGACCAGTACGGAGGCGGCCCCGAAACGGCTTTCAACCTCATCGAAAAGCGCGGTGATGGATGCGCTGTCGCCCATGTCGCACACAATGCCGGTGGCGCCCAGCCGCTCCGCCGCTGCGGCCAGTACATCCGCCTTGATATCGGCGAGAATGATCTTGAAGCCGTCCTCCTTCAGCGCCTCGCCACACGCATGGCCGATGCCCTGGGCACCGCCGGTGACAATCGCGATCCGTGTGTCAGTCATGCTGCTTGTCCTCATATCCATAATCCGCCAACGCCTGTTCCGGGGTTATCAGGCCCGCCTGAATATCGCTGGCAATCCTTGCCGGTGCCCTGGGCACCGCCGGTGACAATCGCGATCCGTGTGTCAGTCATGCTGCTTGTCCTCATATCCATAATCCGCCAGCGCCTGTTCCGGGGTTATCAGGCCTGCCTGAATATCGCTGGCAATCCTCGCCGGGTCCCGCCTCGCGGGATCACCATAGCCGCCGCCACCCGGAAGGCTGAGACGCAAACGCATGCCATTGCGCACCATTTGTCTCCCCTTGGCTTGCAATATGGTGCCATCGCTCAGTTCCACGCGCCCGGCAGCGCCGGCATGGCCGCCCTCCAGCCCGCGTGCGGGGTGATGCACCCGGTCAAACATGGCGTTGAACAGCAGGTCGTAACCCTCGCGCGGCTCAATCTCGACCTCCTGCCCCAGCCCGCCGCGATGCGTGCCAGCCCCGCCCGAGTTTTCCCGAAACTCCTTGCGCCAGACCGTGATGGGGCCGACATGCTCGGTCGCCTCAACGCTCATGGTTGAAACCCCCGAAGGAAAAGCCGTAGCTGAAAGCCCGTCATGTGCCGGGCGCGCGCCGGTGCCGCCGGAATTGAACATCAGCACCTCCCGGTTGGGCAGGTTCGATGCCGGGTCCGAGGCCCGCGCCGAGATCTGGATGTTCCACAGGGCGGATGCCCCTTCTGCCGGCACCTGCCCCGGAAGGGCCTTGTGCAGCGCCCCCAGCACCACATCCGGCACCAGATGGCCAATCACATGGCGCACGGAAACAGGGGCTGGCCGTCGCGCCGCCAGAATGCAGCCCTCGGGCGCGCTGATCTCGAACGGGGCAAGGCTGCCGCTGTTGTTGGGAATATGCGGTGCAATGGCGCATTTCAGCCCATAACAGGCATAGGCGCGGGTATAGACCTCCGGCACATTCACGCCAAAGGCACTCATGCCGCTGGTGCCGGTGAAATCCACCTGCACCTTGTCGGGCAGAATATCGAGGGTGACAACCATCTCGACCGGATGGTCATAGCCATCCACCACCATCGTGTTGTGATAGCGCCCGGCAGGCACGGCATTGATGGCCTCCTGTGTCGCCACCCGGCTGGTTTCGATGATGAACGCGCTCAAGCCATCCAGATCATCGCTGTCGAACTCATCCATCATGGTCTGCAAACGCCGGTTGCCGGCTTCATTGCAGGCGGTGAGAGAGAACAGGTCGCCGACGGTCTGGTCCGGGGTGCGCACATTGGCGCGGATGAGTTTCACCAGCAGCGCGTTGACCTGCCCGCCCGCGATGAATTTCACGATCGGGATCTGGAGCCCCTCTTCAAACACCTCGCCGGCATCAGGGCCAAAACCGCGCCCGCCAATGTCCACCACATGCGCGGTGCTGGCGAAATAGCCGATGTGAAGTCCCTTGCGGAACACGGGCGTGACAACCGTGAAATCATGCAGGTGCCCGGTGCCCTTCCACGGATCATTCGTCACCAGAACATCGCCTTCAGCCATGTTCTCCACGCCGATTTCATGAGCGAAATGGGTCACGCTTTCAGCCATGGCGTTCACATGGCCGGGTGTGCCCGTCACCGCCTGTGCCAGCATGCGCCCCTGACGGTCAAACAGCCCGGCGGAAAGGTCTCCGGCCTCACGCACGCTGGTGGAGAACGCGGTGCGGATCAGCGTTGTCGCCTGTTCCTCGACCACGGCGATCAGGCGGTTCCACATGATCTGATAATCAATGGAGCGGGCACTCATTGCGCGGTGTCCTTTCTGGAAAGCAGCAGGCAGCCATCATTCTGGCCGATGGCGCGATAGGCGGAGGTGACAATCGTGGAGGTCTCGGCCTCGACAATGATGGCGGGGCCTTCAACCACCATGCCCGGATGCAGCGCCGCGCGCTCCACCTCCACCGCGTCAACATGGCGGCGCAGGGCGGCATCATAGAAGGAGCGGGTGCGCAATGAGGGCGCCTGCGCATGGCCCGCCACACGCTCCACCCGTGCCGGGTTCGGCCGCACGGAAGACACCGCAAGCGACCAGCTGGTGATGTCCACCCCAAGGCCATCAATCAGTCGACCAAACAGCTTTTCATAAGCCGCCTCGAACCGGGCGCGAATATGTGCAGCATCGCCTGCCTCAAACCGCTTGTGGGAAAGCGGCACAGGAATTTCCCACCCCTGCCCCGAATAGCGCATGAAAGCGGTGATGACCGTGCGGGTTTCAGTATCCGCCACTCCTGCGGCAACAAAGGCCTGCGCCTCCGCCTGCATGGAATTCAGCGCGGCATTGATCGCCTCGGGGTCAAAATCCGCCAGCTTCTGGAACAGCCCGCGGGTGGCCTCATAGCTGAAGGGCGCGCGCAGAAAGCCGATGGCCGAGCCAACCCCGGCCCCCGGCGGAACAAGCAAATGGGCGATGCCCAGTTTCTCGCACTGCCGGCAGGCATGCAGGGGGGCACCACCGCCAAAGGCAATCATGGTGAAATGCTCGATATCGCGGCCATTTTCCACCGTGTGCACGCGCGCGGCATTGGCCATGTTCTCATCCACCATTTCGGTGACGCCGAAAGCGGCATCATTTTCCGAAAGGGCGAGGGGCTGTGCCAGCCTGTCATTCATGGCGGCGCGCGCCAGTTCCGGTGAAAGCGCAAGTGCGCCCCCGGCGAAATTGTCCGGGTCCAGACGGCCCAGAATGAGGTTGGCATCTGTAACGGTCGGCTCTGTTCCGCCGCGCTGATAGCAGGCTGGCCCCGGTTCGGATGCGGCGGAACGCGGGCCAACCTGTATCCGCCTCATGGCATCCACCGATGCGATGGAGCCACCGCCCGCACCAATCTCCACCATCTCGACCACCGGCGTCGAAACGGTCATGCCGGAGCCTTTCTTGAAACGGTAGGTGCGCGCGACCTCAAAGCTGTTTGCGGTCTTGGGTGCGCCATCCTCGATGAGGCAGATCTTGGCGGTGGTGCCGCCCATATCGAAGGACAGCACCTTGTCCAGCCCATGGGTGCGGGCATATTCCGCCGCGAAAATGGCCCCGCCGGCCGGACCGGATTCCAGCAGCCGCACCGGCTGTTGCGCGGCAGTTTCCACCGAGATCAGCCCGCCGCCGGAATGCACCATGAAGACGGGCGCACCAATGCCCGCATGGCGCAGTTCATCCACCAGCCGGCCCAGATAGGCGGCCACCATCGGCTGCACATAGGCATTGGCAATCACCGTGTTGAAGCGCGGCAACTCACGCATCTGCGGGGAAATGACAGATGAGAGCGATATGGGCAGTTCCGGCGCAAGACGGCGCAGGGCTGCCTCCATCATGCGTTCATGGGCATCATTGGCATAGGAGTGCAGGAAGCCGATCGCCACCGTCTCATAATTGCCGGCAATGATGGTGCGCGCCATGGCTTCCGCCTCACCCGCATTCAGGGGCAGCAGCACCTCTCCCTTCGCCCCGACCCGCTCGGCGACCACGAAACGGTCCTGACGGGGCACAAGCGGCTTGGGCAATTCAAGGTTCAGGTCATATTGCTCGAAACGGTTCTCAGACCGCATCTCGATCACATCGCGAAAGCCCTGCGTCGTGATGAAGGCCGTGCGCGCACCACGCCGCTCGATCAGCGCATTGGTCACCAGTGTCGTGCCATGCACCACCTGCGTGATGGCGGTGGGGGAAACCTGCGCCTGTGCGGCTGCCTCCAGAATGCCGGTCAGAATGGCCCGCTCAGGCCGGGCATAGTCTGTCAGGATCTTTCCGGTTGCAAGTCCGCCGGGCCACTCCAGCGCCACATCGGTGAAGGTGCCGCCAATATCGACGCCAACCCGTATCTCGATCCTGCTCATATCCACCTGTCACTCTCGATGCGCTGTTGACGGGCCTGCACATTCCGCAAGCGGCTCCGACCCATGGGCAGCGTTGCACCAGACTCCTTTTTGTGTCAATATTCGATCCTAATATTTCATATACCGGAACAATTGACGCTGAATTGGGGGTGTGAGGCATGTCGGGCATCACACCCCCCCCTCTGCGCCTCCTTCAATGAGCCACCTTCAGGCGGAGCACACGCAACTGGTGCCCGACCGTTCCACCAGATGACCGCCTTGGAGAGGACGGATTGGCTCCGGCCCTTGTCGAATGATCTGCGGGCCCGCACCAGCCTTGACTGAATGCCTCCTGCACGCTGGTTTGAATCTCCCCGCCATTCCGGCTAGTCCTACGCACAAGAGCGTGCCGACCAGACAGGTTCAAACAATGATGCAGGACGAAGCGGAAGCGCAGGATGTGCGGGTGGATTCCACGCTTTCCAAGGGCCTGCGCATTCTTGAGGCTCTCTCGGAGGCACGGGGCGGCAAAAGCGTGACGGAACTCTCGCGCGAACTGGAACTGACGAAGTCCAACGTGTTCCGCCTGTTGCAGACCCTGTGCCGGCTGGGCTATGCGCGCCAGTCTGATGATCGCCTGTATGCGGCAACCTTCAAGGCATGGCGGGTCGGCAAGAGGGTTGTCGACAATCTCGACCTCAAGGCCGTGGCCACGGAACAGATGCGCCACCTGTCCCGCATCACGGGGCACACTGTCTATCTGGCCACGCCGGAGGGGCTTTCGGTCGTCTATATCGACAAGATCGAGACCCTTCAGCCGATCCGGTCATGGAACCCGGTCGGCGGCGTTGCGCCCATCCATGCGGTCAGTACGGGCAAAGCCATTCTTGCGGCGGATTATGGCTACTGGCGTGACAGGCTGCGCAATAGCCTGACCCGCTATACCGACAAGACCATCACCACCCTCACCGCACTTGATGCCGAAATCGAGCGGATCAGGGCTGCCGGTTTCGCCGAGGATCTGGGCGAGTTCCGCGAACAGGTGGTGGGATATGGCGCAGCCATCCTGATGCCCGATGGCGCGGTTATCGGTGCCATCGGCATCACATTCCCCATCCTGCCCGCAACCGATGGGGTGCTGCCGGATTATGGCGCCCTTGTGCGGGATGCCGCCCGGCAGATTTCGCTCCAGCTCGCACAAGGCTGAGCGCGGCCCGAAAGTGGGGGGATGGCAGCAGGGCCGCAAGGCTCTGCACCGCGCGCCCAGCCCGGCAGTAAGGTCATTCTGAATCACCTGCGGGAAGCCGTTCTCAAGACTCAAGGATATGCCCACTGGCTGGGCCTTCTGGCGGATGAACAGGCGCAGATGCCTTGCGCCCGGAGCTGGAGAGCATTGAAAAGGATGAGCACGGGATGCTGGCACAGCTTGATCGCCATCATCTCGGGAAAGAGGGTATATTGATCGCGGAATTCCGGGATGGTGTGGTGAGCTTCATCCTGAGGGATGGGCGTCTCGTCAAATAAAAGGAAAGGCGCATGCCACAAAGCCCGGCCCTGATCTGGTTCAGGGATGATTTGCGCCTTTCAGACCATGCCGCGCTGGATGCAGCCGTGCGCAGTGGGCGCCCGCTGCTGGCGCTCTATGTGCTGGATGAGGAAAGCCCGGGCACAAGGCCGCTGGGCGGGGCTGCACGCTGGTGGCTGGCGGGCAGTTTGCGCACGCTTTCAACCGCACTGGCCCGCCATGGGGTGCGCCTGCTGCTGAAATATGGTGCAGCGACACAGATCGTGCCGCAGGTGGCGGCGCAGACTGGCGCAGGGCTCATCACCTTTCAGCACCGCTCCGGTCCGGCAGAAGGTGCGGTGGATCGCGCTGTCACCAGCCTGTTACAGCAGCAGGGCCGCGCTGTTCTCTCCTTCCCCGGCCATCTGCTGCATGAACCCGGCAGCATCCTCTCCCGCAATGGCCGCCTGCCGCGCACCTTCGCCGCTTTCATTGATGCCGCCCGCCGCAATGGTCCTCTGGCCCCTCCCTTGCCCGCCCCGCACCATCTGCGCCCGCTGGAACATGATGCAGGCGGGGATGACTTCGCCCCGCATGATCTGGAACCCCACACGCCAGACTGGGCCGGCGGACTGCGCGCCACATGGCAGGTGGGTGAAGAGGCTGCGCTGGAGAAAATGGCCGGGTTCCTCGAAACCGATCTGCGCGGCTATGAGGAGGGGCGTGATTTTCCCGCCCGTCCCCACGCCTCCGCCCTTTCGCCGCATCTGCGCTTTGGCGAGGTTTCCCCACGCCAGCTTCTTCATGCCCTGCACCACTATGGTGAGGCAGGGCATATGCCCTCTCATGATGTGGCAAAGTTTGAGGCCGAACTTTACTGGCGCGAGTTTTCACACCACCTGCTGTTTGCCTTTCCGCAGATGGGGCATGAGAATTTGCAGGCGCAGTTCAATGCCTTTGCCTGGCGCACGCAGGATGCAGAACTGCGCGCATGGCAGCAGGGCCGCACCGGCTATCCGCTGGTGGATGCGGGCATGCGCCAGCTCTGGCAGACGGGCTGGATGCATAATCGCGTGCGGATGGTGGTCGCCTCTTTCCTCACCAAACATCTGATGATGGACTGGCGCGCGGGCGAAAGCTGGTTCTGGGATACGCTGGTGGATGCCGACATCGCCTCCAATCCGGCCAACTGGCAATGGGTTGCGGGCACGGGCATGGATGCTGCCCCCTATTTCCGCATTTTCAACCCGGTGCTTCAGGGCGAGAGGTTTGATGCCGATGGCGCTTATGTGCGCACCTTTGTGCCAGAACTGGCGCGCCTGCCCGCCAAGCTCATCCACAAGCCATGGACGGTGAGTCCTGTCCAGCTTTCACAGGCTGGTATTGTGCTGGGTAAAACCTATCCGACCCCGATTGTGGACCACGCCGCCGCCCGCACCCGCGCCCTGCTGGCACTGGAGCAAACCAGAGCGGGGCGGTAACCTGCCCTGCCGGAAGGGCGCGCCCTCCAGGTTCGACACATGCATCAGGCACGTTTGCGCAAGGCCGTGCGCATGTCTGCCGCGAGGGACAGGTTGGCCGCGATTATGTGGCTGCGCCCTGTTGTGATGGCGCGAGGCCTGTTACATCAGGCACATATCTGGCCCACCAGAGGGCCGGCGATGAGGGCACAGGCGGGGAAAGCGGACGATGGCACTGGAAAAACGGCCCTTCCTTCATCTGGATAGAGGGCTGCTGCTGTTCGGCATCAAATTCACGCTGGCCTCCATCATCGCGCTGGGTATTTCCCTGTGGTCCTCCCTGCCGGACCCCAAATGGTCCATCATCACCGTTGTCGTGCTTGCCTACTCCAACACCGATCAGGTGACGGCAAAAAGCCTGATCCGCATTGTCGGCACGGTCATCGGGGCATCAGTCGGCCTCACTCTGGCGGCCACATTCTCCGAACACAGGGTGCTGTTTATCCTCTTTCTCTGCCTGTGGCTGGGGCTGTGCCAGTGGCTGACAGTGTGGTTCCGTGATCTGGAAGCCTATATGTTCGCGCTGTCCGGATATACGGCTGCCATTGTGGGCATTCCGGGCGTGCTTTCCCCTTATGAGGCACCCGATATTGCTGTCAGCCGCGCCTCGCAGGTCTGTATCGGCATTGCCGCCACATGGGTTGCCTCGGCGCTTATCTTTCCCAAGTTTGAATATAACAGCCTGCCAAACCAGATCCGCGATGCCACCACCCGCCTGCGCGCGAGTTTTCAGGCGGGGAGCGCAGGGGCAGCCAGCCGCACACAGCTTGCAGCGCTGTTTGCCGCACTCCAGCATTATGGCCGCACCATTGCTATGGGTGACCCCACGACTGAGCAACGTGTGCGGGCGGTGCGCAGCCTCAACCGGGCCTTGATGAACAACCTGTTCCTCTCCCGCGTGCTGGCGCGCCCTGAATGCGCCCGGCCAGACATGATGGCGCTGGTTGAGGCCCTGCCGGACGCCATACAGGATGAGCAAGCCGCCCTCAGCGCCCAGCAGCAATGGGAAGAGGCCAGCCACAAGCTGGATGCGGAAATCCGCAATGCGGGCGCAAACACGGCCCATGCCTATATTGCCGTGCCCTGGTTGCATTTCAGCCATATGTGCCGTCAGCTTCTCATCGGCTATCGCGCCGTTCTGAACCGGGATGTGAAGCCCATTCCTGTTTCCGGCCCGTTTCATGTGGCCGGGGCAGACAGTATCCAGGCCTCCGTCGCCACCCTGCAAACCATGACCTGCACCGCACTGCTCTGCACATTCTGGATTCTGGCAGAGTGGCAATCGGCCCCCGGGGCCATCATCATGGTGATCGTCAATTGCCTGCTGCTGCTGGATTCAAGCGGCTACAAGGCCATTATCTGGGGCGTGGTGGTCGCCATTGTTCCGGCGCTGGTGGTGGCTTTCCAGATTGTGCCGCTCACCACCACCTTTCCCATGATGGCGCTGGCCATTGCCCCCTTCCTGCTGGCATCCTTCATGGTGATGGGGCTGGGCGGCAATTACCGGATGGCGGGGATAAATGCGACCCTGCCCTATCTCAGCTGCCTGTCGCTGGAAAATGTGATGACCTATGATTTCGCCACCGCACTGGATGGCGTGATCGCGCTTTTGGTGAGTTTTTCTGTCGGGGCCGTGGTGTTTGCCATTGTGTTTCCCACCACGCCGCGCCTCATGCGCCTGCGGCTGATGCGCTCTGCCCTGCGGGTGATGCGGCGCACCACCACCGACAATGTGGAGCGCGGGCACCGCTCGCAAATGCGCCTGACCTTCCTCAGCACCCAGCTTGCGGCCTTCTTTCAGCATCGCCCCCATCCCTACAGGGAGACAGAGGCCGCCTTTGCCGCAGGCCTTCTGGCCAATGCCTTCACGCATCTGCATGATGAGGTGCAGCCGCAAGACCCATGGGCCTTACATTTGCAGCAGATACGCGATCTTATGGCCAGTTCCAGCCTGTTGCGCTGGCGCTCCACGCTGGAACTGATGAAGACCTGCGCGCTGAATGGTACCGAACAGGCGCGACAGGCCATGGCACAGGATGAAAGCGGCCGGGCCTGTGCTGCTGTCGCAGCATTTGACATCCTGCTCCAGTCACTCAACACGCTCTCCGGCCTGACGCTGGAAGACCCGCTGGAAAAGCCAGCCCCGGCACAGCCTGCCACGCCCGCCGGCAAGGCTGCGGCCTGAGGCGGATGGAAGATGGAATGCGGACTTGACCCTGCCTTACAAAACTTGGGGCCTCTGGCCCACCTCACCCAGCATCATCCCGTAGAGGGGTCCCGTTCGGAAGTTGGCGAGCAAAACACCGACCCTGCTCCGGCCCGGAAAGGGCCACATCTGAGGGAACACGTTTAGCCGATCGCCCAGCGCATCAAGTTCGCGGATGGCGCATCTATCTCAAAGGCCAGCGCAAGCACGCTGGTGGCGACTAACAGCGAGAGGGCGGCGGGATCGGCATTTCCGGTTTTATACCGGAATGGCGGAGAGAGAGGGATTCGAACCCTCGATACGGTTGCCCGTATACACGCGTTCCAGGCGTGCGCCTTCAACCACTCGGCCACCTCTCCACACCAAACAGGAAACTATTCATGCACTGTATGAGGTGGATTCACCACAACTCCAATGCCTGTATTTCCTGTGACTGAGAACCATCTTGGATACAAGATACTGCACATTGGTTAAATGTACGCACTCTCAGTGTGGACGCGGAATATACAGGCTATTTTCTGACGCGCAAGTGACTTCCCTGACCTGTGGAAAAGTCGTCTTCCCAAGATATATCCGTTCTGAATCAATGGCCTGTAATCTCATATGAATATGCTCATAAACCGCGATATGTCCCGTCTGTAGGGAGCTCCGGAATTGACGGACAAGCCAATGGAACGGCTTGCGCTGCATGTTTCTCAAAACCAAGAAAAGCACCATATTGAGGGGAATCATTTTCCTTAACTGCAATGGTCTGCGCTGGCGCAATGCCCCGAAAGAATATGGCACGTCTTCAAACACGGCATCTGCCGGATCAGGTTTATCGCCAACCGACCCGGCTCTGCTTTCCAGATTTTTTAGATATATTCGTCAAAATGTAAGGCCACATGCAGGGTCAAAACCTAGGCCAGATCTTGCCCAGAGAACCAGCTTGTCTCGTCACAAACCGTCACCTCTATCGGACGAAAACGGAGACCCAGTTCATTCTGTGACTTGGCAGGGTCAAACCGGGTGCGCTCGGCCTCATTTCGCATGGTGCGCACGGTTGCGAGGCTGAGCAAGGCCGGGCGGCCGGTTATCCGGGCCATCATCTCCTGAAAGCAGGCAATGGGCCACAAAATGGCGACAGGAATTGCACGCTGTGGTGCGGGAATGCCCGTCACTTTCTCGTAGATTTGCACCAGATCGCGCATGGCAATGTGGTGCCCAGCGGCCAGATAATGCTCTCCCCGTCGCCCTTTTTCATCTGCTGCAACAAGAGCAAGGGCGACATCGCGGGCATCCACGAATGAAAAGGTGCCGGGGGGAATGCCCGGCAAGGCGCGTTTCATGAAATCCAGTGCAAACTGGCCAGCCGCTGTTGGGCCAAGATCACCCGGCCCGTGCATCCACCCCGGCATGACAAAGACACCGAACATATCGGCATGCCGATCAAGAAATGCGGCCACCGCACGGTCCGACTGGATCTTGCTGCGATAATAGTCATCGGCATCGTTTTCGTCGCGCATCATGGTTTCATCAATCCATGCACCACGCGGGCCGTTCACAACCGCAATGGAACTTGTATGCACAAACCGCCTGACGCCGGCACCATAGGCAGCCGTAATCAGTTCGGCCGTCGCATCCACATTAATCCGCTTCAGTTGCGCCCAGTGTTTGCCCCCGCCATAGCTCTCACGAAAATAGGCGGCCGTGTGAAACACCACATCACACCCGGCCATAGCGCCCGCAAAACCGGAGACATGCTCCATGTCCCCTTCAATAATCTCCAGCCGCTCCATCTGGCCGAATTGCTGCCGCGCCTTTTCGCGCGAGCGCACCAGCGCCTTCACCTCCACGCCACGCTCCAGCAGAAGCCGGACGAGGTTGTTTCCAAGAAGCCCGGTTGCCCCGGTCACAAATGCTGTCTGCATGTTTTTATCCCAGCCATGGCCGAGCCGAGGGTCGGCCAGCGGTGTCTCTAGTGCCGGGATTTAGCGTCCATCCGCTTTGCGTAAAACACACGATGATGCAGAATGGATTTGCGAATATGCAAATCAAAGGCAAGCCACATGAACTGGGATGATCTGCGCCTGCTTCTGGCTGTATCACGACGCGGCAGTTTTCTTCAGGCCGGCCAGACCCTTGGCATGGCAGCCTCCACGCTTTCGCGCCGCATGACCCAGCTGGAGAAAGCCATAGGCGAACCATTGGTGGAGCGCGGAGTGGATGGAGTCAGGCTCACCTCTCGGGGCGCGACACTGGTGGAAGCGGCCCGGAATCTTGAAGGTGAGCTGGCCCGGCGCGCATCTTCCACGGACATGACCGGGGTGGTCGCCGTTTCAGCGGGTGAGGGTTTCGTGCGGCCTGTCAATGCTGCCATTGCACAGTTCACGGGCCTTCACCCTTTTTGTTCCGTGGATTTTGTTGTGACCGCTGATGTGATGAAAGTGGCACGCGGCAGTGTTGATGTCGCTGTCCGCACCGTCCATCCGGGTGAGCCGTCCCTGATATATCGACGTCTTCCGGGAGTGGAGTTTGGCATTTTTGCAGCCCCCGAACATGCTGCGGAACTGGGTTCATCTCCAAAGCCCGGCGATGCGAGAATGATTGACCTGCTGCCACCATATGACCAACTCCCGCATCTCAAGGCTGCGCGGGCCGCCGGCTTTTCACGGGTTCAGGTTCGGGTCTCCTCTTTTGCCGCACAACAGATGGCTGTCGAGAGCGGCTATGGTGTCGCGGTTCTGCCCCGGCTTCTGGCCGGTGGTCTGGCGGAACCTTTCGGTGTGGTGGAGCTTCCGCCACTGGATGTCTTTCTTGCCACCCGCCCGCAGGCCCTGCGTCAGCCCCATATCCGGGCCTTTATCGATATTCTTCAGGCCCGCCTGAGAGACCACGGGCAAATCCCGGATTGAGCGCGCCTCACGCAGAGCGTGGACCAGACAAGCTCCAGAACCCACACCCGCTTCTGGCGGGAAGCCTCAATGCAGGCCAAACTCCCGCAACAGCGTTTCACGATAACGCGTGAACTGTGCAGAACTGCGATCGCGCGGGCGGGGCAAGTCCACATCTATCAACTGTGGCAGCTTGTGCTTTTCCTTGGGCAGAACAAGCACCCGGTCTGCCAGATATACCGCCTCTTCAAGATCATGGGTCACCAGAACCATGGTCACCTTTTCCTCATGCCAGATACGGGTCAGTTCATTCTGCATGGTGATCTTGGTCATGGCATCCAGCGCACCAAACGGCTCATCAAGCAGCAGAATCTCCGGCTGCACTGCCAGTGCCCGCGCAATGCCCACACGCTGGGCCATGCCGCCAGAAAGCTGTTTTGGAAACGCATCCACAAAATCACCAAGGCCCACCAGAGAGATATAATGACGGGCCTGTGCCTCGGCCTCCCTGCGCGGCACGCCGCGCAGTTCCAGCCCGAAAGCCACATTCCCCAGCACACTCACCCAAGGCAGCAGGCGCGGTTCCTGAAAGATCATGGCCCGTTCCGAGCCAACACCGCAGACCTGCCGGCCACTGACCCGCACATCTCCTGAATCAGCAAGTTCCAGCCCGGCAAGAATCCGCAAAAGAGTGGTCTTGCCTGAACCGCTGGCCCCCACAATCACCAGACTTTCACCGGGACGCACCTTCACATTCAGGTTGCGGATCACCGGGAAATGACGCCCGGAAATCTGGAAGGATTTGGACAGGTCCTGAATCAGAACCTCACCGCGTGCAGCAGCAGAAGGAGGAGAGACAAGAGAAGGCGAGGATGGGATTTGGAGGGCAGATGCGCTGGCCATGATGCTCAGTTCCCCGCCTTTTCAACTTCCGGGCGGAAGATGATTCTGGATACATCAATCTTTCCGGCAGGAATGGTCCCTTCACGCGAAAGCACATCCACCCAGAAGCCGACATCCTCATCGGTAAAGCTTGCACCCGGCTTCAGGCCATAACCCAGCCAGAACTTTGCCAGTTCGCCATTCTCGCCGCGCTTGTCGAGAATCTCGCCAATCCGCTTGCGGGCCTCTTCCGGATTTTCACGCGCCCAGTCTGCGGCACGGGAGGCTCCCTCCACGAAATAGCGGGCCGCCTTGGGGTGGGCCTCGGCAAAATCGCGGCGGAACACCACAAAGCCACCCGCCTTTTCACCCAGCACATCGGTATCAGAGAAAATGGGACGCACCCCGCCATTGGCCAGAAGCTGGCCCGCGAAAGTGGCCTGCCAATAGCCAAGGCCCGCCACATCCACCTGCCCCGCACGCAAGGTCTGCTCCAGTTGTGGACCGGGCACCACGATCAGTTTTGCTGAATTCTGTGGCAACCCTTTCTGGTGAAAGGCCTCGCGCACCGTATAGTCCAGATGCGCACCCAGAGTATTGACCGAGATGGTCTTGCCTTTCAGATCCTCAATGGTCTTGATCGGGCTATCATCCAGCACATAGAAGACACTTTCCACGCCCTTCTGAATACCATTGGACGGGTAGGCGATCAGGAAATCATTGCCACCGGCGATGGAGTTCAGCACGGCCGAGGTCGCGGCGGAGGCCAGATCAATGCTGCCGCCGGCAAGACCAAACAGAGTTTCCGGCCCGCCACTGGCAAAGCCCTTGCTCTCCACCTTGATGCCGTAAGGCTCGTAATAGCCCAGAGCATCTGCCAGCTCATGCGCGCTCACACTGCCCCGGCTGGGCAAGGTCCGGAAAGTATAGGGGTCGGATGCATCCGCGGGCGAGGGCGGTGTTTCGGCCAGCGCGGGCGAGAGGGCAGCAAGGGTGGTGGCCAGCAGCGCGGCGGCGCGGAACCGGGCGAATGAAAAGGTCATGGCAGTCTCTTTCGGGAGAAGGGAAAATCTGGTGAGGAATCCGGCTCAGGAGGCACTGTCGCTCCACCGGCACAGACGCCGCTGCAAGAGGACAATGGAGTAGTTGGCCAGCAGCCCAAGTGTTGCGAGCATGAAGATTGCTGCGAACATCAGTGAAATCTGGAAGTTGAACTGGGCGTTCATCACCTGAAAGCCAATGCCCTGATTGGCGCCAATCATCTCGGATGCGATCAGCATCAGCAGCGCAAGCGTTGCAGACAGACGCAGGCCCACAAAGATGGAGGGCAGCGCACCGGGCAACACCACCCGCCGGAAAATCTGCAAGCGGGATGCACCATAAACCCGTGCCATCTCCACCAGCTTGGGGTCCACTTCCTTCACCCCGCCAATCGTGGACAGCAGAAGCGGAAAAATGGTGGCCCAGAAGATGACGAAAACCTTCGACAACTCCCCCAGCCCCAGCAACAGGATGAAGACGGGATAGAGTGCCAGTGCCGAGGTCTGGCGGAACAGTTGCAGAATTGGGTCCAGCGCCCGCTCAACCGCCCGGATCTGCCCCATGAACAGGCCAAGCGGAATGGCAACCACCACCGCAGCCCCGAAAGCAAAGCCCGAGCGTTGCAAACTCACGCCAAGGTCCGTCAGCAAAGTACCGCGTGTGATGCCCCGCCAAAAGGCCGCGGCAATCTCGTCCAACGGTGGAAAGATGGATGTATTCACCCATTTCTGCGTGCTGGCGACCTGCCACAGCACAAGAAAGCCGATCAGAAGGCCATAGCGGGAGAGGAAACGCCCCACCCGCTGCACCAGTCCGCGCAGGAGGCGGAGCGGGCTGGAAGCCTGCCCGCCCACCAGATCATCGCGGGCAAGATCAATGGCAATGGCACCATTTACATCCTGAATGCTCATCTCTTTCTCCTTCCTCGGATCGCGCGTTCTGGCGGCTCACTCGGCGGCTTGCGCGGCGGGCTGTGTCCAGCGGCTTTCGGGAAGGGGGAGGCCCAGATTCTCACGCAGGGTGTGGCCCTCATACTCGGTACGGAAGAGATGGCGCGCCTGAAGCTCCGGCACCACCAGATCCACAAAGTCCTCAAGTGCCGTGGGCAGATAAGGCGGCAGGATGTTGAAGCCATCGGCGGCTTCATTCTCGAACCATTCCTGCAACTTGTCCGCAGCCTGCCGGGCCGAGCCGATAAAGGTGAAATGCCCGCGCGCAGTGGCAATCCAGGAATACAGTTCGCGGATTGTAAAATTGTGATCGGCGGCAATCTGCCGGATCAGTTCCTGCCGGCTCTTGTTGCCTTCGGTATCCGGCACATCAGGCAGGGGACCATCCAGCGGATAACCGGACAGATCCAGAGTCCCGCCCAGAAATGTATTCAACAGAGCCACACCGTCTTCCGGCACGATGAGATTGGTGAGCACGCGATACTTCTCGCGGGCTTCCGCTTCCGTTGCGCCAACGAAAGGCGCAAAGCCCGGCATGATGAGCACATGGTCCGGGTTCCGGCCGGCAGCCTTGGCCCTCCGCTTGATATCGCGGTAGAACTCCTGCGCGGATTCAAGGGTCTGGTGGGCAGTAAAAATCACCTCTGCGGTTTCGGCCGCAAGCTGGCGCCCCGCCTCCGAGGAGCCTGCCTGCACAACAACGGGATGCCCCTGCCGTGAACGCGAGACATTCAACGGCCCATCGACCCGGAAATGACGCCCCTTGTGGGCAATGGCATGCACCTTGGTCCGGTCAAGGAAGCGCCCGCTGGACTTGTCGCGGATAAAGGCATCATCCTCCCAGCTGTCCCACAGCGCTGTCACCACCTCGACATGCTCACGGGCGCGCTCATAACGCTCGGCATGAGGCAATTGCTGGTCGAGATTGAAATTGTGCGCGGCCTCATTCCCCACCGTCGTCACCACATTCCAGCCTGCACGACCGCCTGAGATCAGGTCCAGCGAAGCAAACTTGCGGGCGACAGTGAACGGCTCCTCATAGGTGGTGGAAGCCGTGGCGATGAAACCCAGATGGGTGGTGAGAGGGGCCAGCGCCGAAAAGAGGGTGAGTGGCTCGAAGCCGGCTGTCTTCGCATTCCCCCCCTCCTTGCCGCCAAACATCACGGCAAGACCATCCGCAAGGAAATAGGCATCGAACAGGCCACGTTCGGCCGTCTGCGCCAGCTTGCGGTGAAAATCAAAGTTCACGGCTCCATCCGCAGGCTGATCCGGGTGACGCCATGAGGCGATGTGCTGACCACCGCCGGGCAGGAAGGCTCCAAGTCTGATCTTGCGTGACATGTAAATCCCCAAGGAAGAAGCCTGCATGGCGACGCGACAAAAGTGGGCGTGTCCTGAGGCGATGGGGCTAACTGTTACAGATCAAATTTCATATGTCAATTAAATCTACTGTTTTAATAGAATTAAAAGGACGGGAAATTGAAAGGGATACAACATGTTGAATCTTAATGATTTTTATCCTCTCGCGGTCCGATGAGAGGGAACCGTCCGCCGCATCATCCAATATTATCCCCCTTCCCTGCACCGCACTGAAGGGGGATGCGAAGACGCTGGCAGGGAGCAGCGGCCTGAAATATGGCCACAGATGCCGCACGCGGACCTTTCCCGGAAGACGACCCGTGCAGGCCATGCGGGCAAACGGCCCACCAGCAGGACAGGCGGATGCCACAGCCCTTCATGGGCACAACCAGCCCCGAGAGCTTTCAAGGGTCACAGGTGGAAAAGAACATCACCTGAGCCATGACCGGAAGCGGAATAAGCCGGAACAATGAGGCTATGGAGACCTTCCGGTCATCGCCGGGACAGAAGAGCTGATCTGCAATTCTAAGCAGACGCACGCAAATGGAGCCGGAGGCGGCATGCTCATGTGCCGCACATTCATGGCCTATGCGCGAGCAGCACACAGCCCCCCTGAGAAAAGACATCCCTTCATAAACGCCAAAGGCCCATGAGAATGTCTCATGGGCCTTTGGTCAAAACAGGATGGCTTGTTTAAGGCCCCCGCTCTGTACGGTCTGCACAAAGCGGGGCGAGCCTGTCACTTTTTGGAGCTCTCCTGAGCAACCTGCTGTGGCTTTCCCTCCAGAAGAGGGGGGGCAAGCCCGCGCTCGGCATCATCCTGTGCCTCATACAGCACACCGGCTGCAACAGACACCAGCATCATGAAGCCTGTACCTAGGAACCAGGACAGGTACCACGGCCCGTAATCACCCAGAATAATACCGATGAGAATGGCGATGACGGCAATCACCATCGCGATGACATAACGCCAGAACATGATGTGCCCTCCTCAAAGTGCGTGGTCAGATGACTGGATATGCTTCACATCCACCTTGCCGCGCATCACCCAGAATGCCCAGCTCGTATAGACAATGATCAGCGGCATGAAGATCAGTGTGAAGCCCAGCATCCAGGCCAGTGTGCGCAGGCTGGAGCCTGCATTCCACACCGTCAGGCTATGCGAGGGATTGGTGATGGATGGCATCATGAACGGGAACATGGCTGCTCCCACCGTGCCGATAACACCAGCCCAGACCAGCACGCCGGACCACCAGGCCACAAGCGGCCGGCGGCTGGCCAGTGCAACAAGCCCGACCAGCAGCCCCACATAGGCAAGGCCCGGCAGCGCCCACAAAACGGGGTGCCGTGCATAGTTCGCCAGCAAGGCTCCGGGCACATAGGCCACCTGCTGGTGCAGCGGCGTCTGCGCCTCATTGGCCGAGGGGCCGGAGATGAGTTCATAACCGCTCAGATTGGCAACCCAGAAGCCACCAACCGTGAACAGGACCAGCGCCGCAACAGCGGCAGCCATCCCGATTGTGCGGGCACGCTGGCCCACCGGGTCACCTGCCGCACGCCCCAGAATGCTGCCACCCATATAGACGGCAAGGGACACCGACATCAGCCCGCACAAAATGGCAAACGGATTGAACAGCTCGATGAAGCTGCCGGTGTAGAAGGAGCGCAGCCGCCAGTCGAAGTGGAACGGCACCCCCTGCAACACATTGCCAATGGCCGCACCGAAGACCAGCATCGGCACAAAGCCCGAGATGAACAACATGGCATCCCAGCCCGTACGCCAGCGCTCG
The DNA here is from genome assembly GCA_034676585.1 of Xanthobacter sp. Lineage (GTDB taxonomy): Bacteria > Pseudomonadota > Alphaproteobacteria > Rhizobiales > Xanthobacteraceae > Xanthobacter. The sequence goes on from JAUCBY010000005.1 coordinate 54,814, forward strand.
GACGGCATCTTCGAGCGATACTCAAAGCCCAGCGGGCGCACGATCATGCTCCACAACAGCACAAGCATGACGATATAGAAGCCGGAGAAGGCCGTGGCATAGACCAGCGGCCATGCGGCAAAGATGGCACCACCGCCAAGGATGAACCACACCTGGTTGCCGTCCCAGTGCGGGCCGATGACATTGATCGCCACCCGGCGTTCAATGTCGTTTCGCCCGACATAGCGCAGCACTGTGCCCACGCCCATGTCCATGCCCATCATCACGCCGATGCCGGTGAGCAGCACGCCCAGCAGAACCCACCACACCACCTTGAGGATGGCATAAGCCTCAAAAGCAAAGCCTTCCATATCAGTAGCCTCCCGCCAGCTGAGCCGAACCATGTGCGCCGGGTTCATCCGGCCCCTTGCGGATGAAGTGCAGCATGAGGAACACCTCGATGATGGCAAAGATGGTGTAGAGCAGAATGAAGCCGGAGATCGAGAAGATCATGTAGGCCTCGCTGTGGGTCGATGCAGACAGCCAGGTTGGCAGGATCTCATAAACCGTCCAGGGCTGACGCCCCACCTCCGCAACCAGCCATCCCATCTCACAGGCCAGAAACGGCACCGGGATCATCAGGACACCGACCCACAGGAACCAGCGGCGTTTCTCGATCTGGTTGGTCAGCGAGATCAGCATCGCGAACACCATATAGCCCAGCATCATCAGGCCGAATGCCACCATGAAGCGGAACGCCCAGAACACGATCCAGACCTCTGGAATAGTATCCCGCGCGGCCTTGGCGACCTGCTCATCGGTGATCTGGGTCAGGTCCGGGGCATAGCGCTGGGCCAGAAGGGCATAACCCACATCCGCCCTGTGCGCGGCAAACACGGCGAGCGCCTCTTCATCCTTCGGGTTGGCACTCAGCTTTTCCATCGCCAGAACGGCGGGAACGCCATTGCGAATGCGCGTGCGGGCCTCGGCCTCCAGTTCATTCGCCCCCGGCAGGGTGCCTGTCAGGGAGTGGGTGACCAGAATGGACAACATCGCCGGGATCTGGATTTCAAAATCATTGCGCTGTTCCGCCTGATTAGGGAAGGCAATGGCATTGAAGGACATGGGCGCCGGCTCAGACTTCCAGAGCGCCTCCATCGCAACCAGCTTGGAAGGCTGCACATGGGCGCCCACATAGCCCAGCGCGTCACCCAGCGTGATGACGCCACCCGCACCCAGCACACCGAATACGGAGGCGACGCGGAACGAGCGCTTGGCGAATTCAAGATTCCGCCCGCGCAGCAAATAATAGGAACTGATGCCGCACACGAAGATAGCGGCGGTCACATAGCCCGCCAGCACGGTGTGCACGAACTTGGCCTGCGCATCCAGATTGAAGAACAGCGCGCCAAAGCTTTCCAGTTCCATGCGCATGGTGACAGGATTGAACTCTGCACCTGCCGGATGCTGCATGAAGCTGTTGGCCACCAGAATCCAGAGCGCCGAGAAGTTGGACCCCAGCGCCACAAGATAGGTGACAACAAGATGCTGCCCCCTTGAGAGCCGATCCCATCCGAACACCATCAGGCCGATGAAGGTGGACTCCATGAAGAAGGCCATCAGCCCCTCAATGGCCAGCGGGGCGCCAAAGGTGTCGCCGACAAAGCTGGAATAGAAAGACCAGTTGGTGCCGAACTCGAATTCCATGGTGAGGCCGGTGGCCACACCCAGGGCAAAGTTGATGAGCAGCAGCTTGCCCCAGAACTGGGCCATCTGCTTGTAAACATCCCGCCCCGTCGTGACATAAATGGTTTCCATCACGGCGAGCATGACAGTGAGACCAAGAGTCAGCGGAACAAAAAGGAAGTGGTAGAGTGCTGTGGCCGCGAATTGCCACCGTGAGAGATCCACGACCAGATCATTCACCATTCCGAAGCCCCCTATTCATTGCAGTGCCACCTGAAATTGGGAACACGCATGTCACACCCTCCGCGCACACGGATAGTAGACTGCACCATGGATAGGATATTTCCATTTCGTCAACATCCTGAAGTGATCCCAAACTGCGACAAAGCCTCCCAAAACGATCAGGACCGGGCAAATGTGCAAATATCTGTCTGTGCGACATAAGTGCCAGAGCGCATTCTGAAGCCGCGACAGGACCGCCATACCAGCCAGCCGGCGAAAAACAGGAAAAGCCCATTCATATCAATCATATGCGGGCAGATTGGCGCGATTTTCAAAACAACAGCAATGATATATTGGCGAAAATCCGCGATCCCTGAAGCCGGATTTTATACAGTTTCAGACTGTGACAAATGGCGACAGATGCAAAAAAGGCTCATGCAGAAAAAACAGGGGCCATCCCCATATTCAGCAATGCTAATGTTGGGGAAGACTTGAGCAAGGGTTGAGCCGATTTGCAAAAAAGCCCCTGTCCGGCAGACAGGGGCTTTTTCAGCAGATGGAAGCAGACGGGAGATGGACCTCAGGGACCACTCACTGCGCGGCGGCGGGCTCCGCCAGCACCAAGGCCCAGTATACCTTGTATTTGGAGCGGGGCGCATAGGCCGTGGCAATGCCCATTCGGGTCATTCCGGGGGCCAGCATGTTCTTGTTGTGCGAGGGCGAGTCGCGCCAGCCCGAGAAGGCTTCGGCAAGGGTATGATAGCCCGCCCCCACATTCTCCACCGCCGCACGGGCATCATAGCCCGACGCCTTCATGCGCGAGACGAAATTGCGCCCGCCAATCTCGTGGGACAGCTTGTCGGCACGCGCCATGGCATTGGCCTGCTCCTGTGCCATCCGGGTCAGCTCCGGGTCCAGCGTCACCGCGGAAAGGCCACGGGCGGTGCGGTATTCCGAGAGCATGGTCGCAGCCGCCGCTGCATCCACCGGCGTGTCTGCGCGGGCAAGGTTGGTATAGAAGGAGGGCTGCTCACCCAGATTATCCGAGGAGCTGCATGCCCCCAGAAACAGGGCGAGGGCAAGGCCAGCCGGGCCAAGAACGGGAAGGCGCAGGGGAGAGCGGCGCATGATGGCTCCAGAAGAGCAAGGGAAACAGGCGCGCTCCCCTTCCTCCATACAAGCGGGGAGAAAGACGGCAACGCTCATCCCCACCCTGCCCCGTTCCGGTTGAAATCGCGTTAATGCCCCTCAGGCTCCCCCGCCTGGCCGGGAAGGAGGCGCTGGCATGTCACCGCCCTCATCACGCCGGGCAGTGTTTTCTTCCGGCACATGCTCTGCCCCCGTCTCGCCCTCGCCCATCTCGGGCACCAGCGCAACAGGAGCGCGCCCCAGCGCGGCCCATGGCTGGGAGGGGAAGCCGATTCCAGCCTCGCGGAAACGCTCCAGCACCTTGAAATGCAGATCGGAGCGCACCGTGGAGCTGTAATCCACATTCGCCACCACGCAGCGCAGTTCAAAGCCCAGCCCCATATCGGTAAACTTCAGCAGGAACACGCGTGGCGGCGGATTGCGCAGCACCTGCGGATGGTCATAGGCGCAGCCGACCAGCAGGTCCCGCACCAGTTCCGGGTCTGCATCATAAGGCGCATTCACTGCGATGATGATGCGCCCGGTGGTGTTGGCATGGGTGAAGTTCTTCACCATGCCGGTGATGAGATCCGAGTTCGGCACAATCACGGTTGCGCGATCTGCCGTCTCGATTTCGGTCGAGCGCACGGAAATGCGGCGGACCGACCCCTCTTCACCCTTCACATTGATCGTATCTCCCACGCGAATGGGCCGCTCCGCCAGCAGGATGATGCCCGAGACGAAGTTGTTGACGATGGACTGAAGGCCAAAACCGATACCCACCGAGAGCGCACCAGCCACCAGCGCGACATTCTCAAGGCTCAGCCCCAGCTCACTCATCGCCACCATCAGCGCGGCGATATAGCCGATATAGCCGACAATGGTGGAGATGGAGGATTGCAGCGATGGCTCCAGCCCGGTGCGGGGCAGCAGGCTGGTGGTGACCCAGCGCTGGATGGCGCGCGCAATGCCAATGCCCACCAGCAGCAGCACAAGCGCCATCAGCACGCCCCAGGGGCTGATGGAGACCGCGCCGATTTGCAGGCTGAAGGTGAAGTCCCGCGTGATGTCCATCATGTCGCCGGCTGTCGCGCCCCAGCTTTCCACCAGCAACAAGGCCGTCAGCACCAGCAACATGAACTTGAGCAGGCCGGACACGATGACGCCCACCAGTTCCACTGTCATGGTGGAAAGGCCAAGCACCCGTGCCGTCACGCGCACGCGGTGGGAACCGCGCATCTGCTTTTCATCGAAAACCGTGTCTATCAGCACATAGACCAGATAAACCGCCCCCAGAATGACGCATGCCGCAACAAGGCGGCGCGCCACCAGTGCCGCAAAGCTCACATAGCCACCCACAAGGGCAGCCGTCATGAGCGCCACCAGAATCCAGACCAGAAAGCGGATCCATTGCGGGCTTTGCCGCGCCTCGGTGCCCTCCTCCTGCGCCTCATCGCCATCCGTGGTCTCTCCCGTATCCTTGCGGGAGAGATAGACGAGGAAGCGTGCCAGAAAGCCTGCAATCATCAGCGCCATGAGCGCGCTGGTCACAACGGTCAGGGCCAGCGGGGCAAACAGCGTGCGATGCAGGAACAGCAGGAACAGCGCAACGGCCAGCGTCCACACCGCCCATGAGAAATATTTGAAAGCCACCTGCGCATCATGATCCGACATGGACAGCAGGCGGCGCCAGGGTTCACCGGGGGCCAGAACCGCGCGGGCCGTGGCCGTGCCCAGTGCCTTGAACAGCACCGCAATGGACAACGCAAAAGTGAGGGCATCCACGCGCGGCGGAACCATTTCCAGCAGCGACATGAAGGTCACGCCCGCCGTCACGGCTAGTGGCGCGACGACAGACTCCAGCAACAGCACCTTCAGGGCTTCCAGTGCCGAGCGGAAGCGGGAGAAGACGACCCCCTCCGGCGGTGGCGGTGTGCGCAGCCGGGCACGCACCATCCGTCCGGCCACAACCACCAGCACGATGATGCCCAGCGTGCCCGCAAGAATGCCCAGCGCCACGGCACCGCCATGCTTGCGCTCGGCATAGGCGGTCCAGTCCGTCATCAGAAGCTGGACGGCACGGGCTTCGCTCTGTGTGCCGGCCAGAGCCTCTCCCCACAAGGTGGGGGAGAGCACGGAGGCGCTGCGCTCAAACAGCTGTTCGGTAAACAGGGCCCGCCGGCGGGTGCTGATCCGGTCAGCAATAGCATCAGCCCGCTCCGTCAGCGCACGGACAGGGGCAAGAACCCCTTCATAGGCCCCGACCTGTGTTTTGACCGCGCTGCGATCAGCCGTCAGAATCGGATCTTCCGATGCACCGTCAGTTGGCGCGGGCGGGAAAGAGGCCAGTTGCGTGCGCAAGCTGCTCAATTGTGTCGAGAGCGTCTCGGATTGCGCCACCAGATCCTTGCGGATGGGTGAAATCCGGTTACGCAACTCTTCCAGATCCGCCGTTCGCAACCCCTCCACCGCCAGCGTGCTTTCAATGCTGGCCAGTGAGGCGCGGGCTTCATCAATCTTGGAACGCGCCGCCACCAGCAGCGGGTCTGGCGGCAGGGCGGCAGGCTTCGGGGCCTCGGCCTGGGCAGGAGCGGGTGGCGCGGCGGCAGCTGGAGCGGCCTCGGCAGGCGCAGGACTGGCGGATGGGGCCCCGCCTGCGGTGCCGGACGGGCCATTGACAGGCGCAGGAGATGCCACCGCCTCGGGCGGGGCGGCCGGGGCCTGCTGGGCAAAGGATGGCACGCCGACCAGCATCGTGAACAGCAGAGCCAGAAATGCTGCAAATGTGCCCCTGCGATGGCGGGCAACCCGCCCTCTTCCACACCCCTTCACGGCAGTACGGGCATCGTCTGGCAGATTTGCAGCATTCCCCTGCACCCCGGCATCTGAGACGCAGCCCAACTCTTGGAGCCACCGCATTTCCTTCACGCGAACCGGTGCCCACTGCGCTCGAAAATGCTCAAATGCCATTCTTTTTCACTCCAGGCCGCATATGGGGCATGGCAGAAGCCAGCACGGCCCATATGTGCTCCGTTTGAGATAACTGCTCTTTCGCCCACCGAACAGGTCGCGACTGCCTCATGCACATGCCAGCGCAAATATTTTTCATGTCGGGGTACTTGCCCACCACCCACGGGGCAGGTGCACAGATATGACGTTCACGATTTTTCTTCGCACGAAGCGGTACCCACCGCTCCCGATTATGCTCTAAAGCATGAACATGTTTCATGGCAGCACCATGATGAGCGCGCATCTGCCGGCCCGTGCCACAAGGCTCATCCCGCCCCTGCGCATTTTCCCCGTATGCCTCAGGATAACCCCATGACTGACGCCGCCCTTCCCCTCGCGACCGCAACAGATCCGGTCGCGCTCGCCAGCGCCCTCATCCGCGCGCCCTCGGTCACGCCGGATTCGACGGATGCACTGGAACTCGTGGCCTGTACGCTGGAGAAGGCGGGCTATCATGTGGAACGGCTGACCTTCGACAGCGACGGCATCCCGATTCCCAATTTCTATGCCCGCATCGGCAATGAAGGCCCCAATCTGTGTTTTGCCGGCCATGTGGATGTGGTGCCAGCAGGTGAGGACAGCGCGTGGACCCACTCGCCCTTCTCCGGCGCGGTGGAAGATGGCCTGCTCTATGGACGCGGCGCGGTGGACATGAAAGGCGCGGTGGCGGCCTTTATGGCGGCGGCACTGCGTCTTGGCGCACCGCAAAAAGGCTCCATCTCCTTCCTGATCACGGGTGATGAGGAAGGCCCGGCGCTGGACGGCACGGTGAAGGTGGTGGAATGGCTGCGTGAGAAGGGCGAGCGCATCGACCACTGCATTGTGGGCGAGCCGACCAACCCGGCAGCACTCGGCGATGCGTTCAAGATTGGCCGTCGCGGCAGCCTGTCCGGCATCCTTACGGTGAAGGGCGTGCAGGGGCATGTGGCTTACCCGCATCTGGCCAACAACCCCATTCCACGTATGGTGCGGCTGCTCTCGGCTCTCACTGCCGCGCCGCTGGATGAAGGCTCGGAGTTTTTCCCGCCCTCCAATCTGGAGGTGATCTCGGTGGATGTCGGCAATACCGCCTCCAATGTGATCCCCGCGCAGATCGAGGCCCGTTTCAACGTGCGCTTCAATGACCTGTTCACCCTCGACACGCTGAAGGCCGAGATTCACCGCCGCCTTGATACGGCTGGTGAAAGACATGAGCTGGCCTTTGTGCCCGGCGCGAGCCAGAGCTTCATTACCGCCCCCGGCCCGTTCGTGGACATCATCTCCGGCGCGGTGGAAGAGGTGACGGGGCGCAAGCCGGAGGCCTCCACCTCGGGCGGCACATCAGATGCGCGCTTCATCAAGGATCTGTGCCCTGTGGTGGAGTTCGGCCTTGTGGGCCAGACCATGCACAAGGTGGATGAGGCGACCCCGGTGCGCGACCTGACCGACCTCACCCGCATCTATGAACAGATCCTCGCCCGCTATTTCGCTCAATTCGCGTGACGCATTCACGCCGCCCAAACGCACAAGAAGGAGCAGACCATGCCCGAAGCCCATGAAAGCCTGAGCCATCTGGATGTGGATGGCCGCAGGATTGCGGTCAAAAGCCTGCCCGCAGCACAGGGCACATCCGGCCCCGGCCTGTTCTGGCTCGGCGGCTTCATGTCGGATATGGCGGGCAGCAAGGCCGAGCATCTCGCCAGCCTTGCCGGCGGGCATGGTCTGGCCAATGTGCGATTCGACTATTCCGGCCACGGCATTTCCGGTGGTGCTTTTGATGAAGGCACCATCTCGCGCTGGCTGAACGAGGCGCAAGCCGTGTTTGAGGCCACCACGCAGGGGCCGCAGATTGTCATCGGCTCATCCATGGGTGGGTGGCTCGCGCTTTTGTTGGCGCGGGAGCTGAAAAAGCGCGGGCAAAGCGCGCGCCTCAAGGCACTGGTGCTGATTGCCCCTGCCCCGGACTTCACCGAAGACCTGATGTGGTTACAGTTTCCTGAAAACGTCCGCACACAGATTCTGGAGCAGGGCCGTTTCCTGAAGCCCAGCGACTATGGCGATACGCCCTACACCATCACCCGCGAGCTGATTGAGGATGGGCGCACGAATCTTCTGCTGGGTGCCCCGTTCAGCGTCGGCTGCCCGGTGCGCATCCTGCAAGGTGGGGTGGATGAGGATGTGCCATGGCAGCATGCCCTGCGCCTTGTCACCTGTCTGGCCGAGGATGACGTGGTATTCTCCCTCATCAAGGATGGCGACCACCGCCTCTCCCGCCCGCAGGATCTGGAACTGCTGAGTGCGGCGGTAACCGCCTTCCTTTGAGAAGGTACCAGCCCCCAACCGCACCGCTCATAACGGTCTAGCTGGGGGTTCAGGGTTCGCCAAACAGCAAAAAGCCGCGAACGTCACCGTCCGCGGCTTTTATAAATTCGGTTCCAGAACCTGAAATCAGGCTGCAACGGCCTCAGCCGGAGCGACACTGGCCTTGACGACCTGACGCTTCAGCTCGAGCGCGCGCGGGGAGAGTTCCTCGTCGCGGGCCTTCTTGAGGAAGGCATCGAGGCCACCGCGGTGGTCAATGCTCTTCAGCGCGTTGGCGCTGATGCGCAGGCGCACCGAACGGTTGAGCACATCGCTCTGAAGGGTCACATTGCACAGGTTCGGCAGGAACCGGCGCTTGGTCTTGTGGTTCGAGTGGCTCACGAGGTGGCCAGTCAAAACCGCCTTTCCAGTCAGATCACACCGCCGGGACATGGCAGAAGTCCTTTTTCGCGTCAGATGATGCAGGGAACGCCGGGCAGGACATACTAAAGACCTGTGCGCACTCACCCGCGGTATCGGGAGCGGCTGCTATAAAGGGCCAATGACGAGACGTCAAGGTCACACATGCCACTCACGGCGCACACACATGAAGATAATATGTCCCACAGGCGCGCCAGAATTGCCACAACCGCTTGCCACAGCGGCATACGCGCCTATAGTCCGCCCCAACTTTCCCTGAACGCTTCCGAGAGACGAGATGGCGCGCGACGTGAAGAAGGTGGTGCTGGCCTATTCTGGCGGGCTGGACACCTCTGTGATTCTGAAGTGGCTCCAGACAACCTATAACTGCGAGGTCGTGACCTTCACGGCGGACCTCGGCCAGGGCGAGGAACTGGAGCCGGCCCGCAAGAAGGCCCAGCTTCTGGGCATCAAGGACGAGAACATCTTCGTTGAGGATGTGCGCGAGGAATTCGTGCGGGACTATGTGTTCCCCATGTTCCGCGCCAATGCGGTCTATGAGGGGCTGTACCTGCTCGGCACCTCCATCGCCCGCCCGCTGATCTCCAAGAAGCAGATCGAGATCGCCCGCAAGGTCGGCGCGGATGCCGTGTCCCACGGTGCCACCGGCAAGGGCAACGATCAGGTGCGCTTCGAGCTGGCCTATTATGCGCTGGAGCCGGAAATCACCGTCATCGCCCCATGGCGCGAGTGGGACCTGACCTCCCGCACCCGCCTGCTGGAGTTCGCTGAACAGCACCAGATTCCAATCGCCAAGGACAAGCGCGGCGAAGCCCCCTTCTCGGTGGACGCGAATCTCCTGCACTCCTCCTCCGAGGGCAAGGTTCTGGAAGACCCGGCCGATGATGCGCCGGAATATGTCTACCAGCGCACCATCTCGCCCGAGGATGCGCCCGATGAGGCCACCCTCATCACCATCGCTTTCGAGCGTGGTGACGCGGTCGCCATCAATGGCGAGGCGCTGTCCCCGGCCAGCCTGCTGACCCGCCTCAACGAGCTGGGCAAGGCCAATGGCATTGGCCGCCTTGATCTGGTCGAGAACCGCTTCGTGGGCATGAAGAGCCGCGGCGTCTACGAGACCCCCGGCGGCACCATCCTGCTCTCCGCCCATCGCGGCATCGAGAGCATCACGCTGGATCGCGGCGCGGCCCATCTCAAGGATGAGCTGATGCCCCGCTATGCGGAGCTGATCTATAACGGCTTCTGGTTCTCGCCCGAGCGCGAGATGCTTCAGGCCGCGATTGACCACACCCAGACCTATGTGACGGGTGAGGTCACCGTGAAGCTCTACAAGGGCAACGCCACGGTGGTGGGCCGCACCAGCCCCTATTCGCTCTACAATCAGGAACTGGTGACCTTCGAGGAGGGCGCTGTGGCCTATGACCACCGCGATGCCGCCGGCTTCATCAAGCTGAACGCCCTGCGCCTGCGCACGCTGGCCAGCCGCGCCCGCAAGATCTCCGAGTGATTTTCACACGGTAATGAGTTCTGCCGTGGCGGTCTGGCTGCCACGGCATTTTCTGAAAGTTTTGAGGGCCCACCGATGAAGATTTTCGTTCTCACCGGCGCTGGCATTTCCGCTGAAAGCGGCATGGGCACCTTTCGTGATACAGATGGCGTGTGGGCGCGGTTTGATCCCATGAAGCTGTGCAGCCCGCAGGGCTTTGCGCAGGACCCGGATCTGGTCCAGTCCTTCTACAACGCCCGCCGGCAGAACCTCCTGTCCGCTGCTCCCAATCCCGCCCATGCGGCTCTGGCACGGCTTGGGGATGCCCTGGATGCAAGCGGCGGCGAACTGCTTCTCTGCACCCAGAATATTGATGATCTGCATGAGCGCGCCGGCTCGCATCATGTGGTGCATATGCATGGTGAGTTGCGCAAGGCGCGCTGCATGGCCTGCAATGCGGTGATCGCCTGGGATGATGATCTGGGCCGTGATGACACCTGCCCGGCCTGCCACACCACCGGCATGCTGCGCCCGCATATCGTCTGGTTTGGCGAAGTACCGCTTTATATGGATGACATCCAGCATGCGCTGGAGGATTCAGACCTGTTCGTCTCCATCGGAACCTCCGGTTCGGTCTATCCGGCCGCCGGTTTTGTGAGCGCGGCGCGGCAGATGGGCATCCGCACCTGCGAGATCAATCTTGAGCCATCCGAAAATGCGCGCGTGTTTGAAGAGCGCCATTATGGCCCTGCCGGAGAAGTGGTGCCCGAATGGGTGGCGGGTATACTGAAGGTTCTGGAAGCGCGCGGGAGCTGAGTGAGCGGACATCCCTGACATATCGGGAATAAAAAAGACCCCGCACAGCAATGCAGGGCCTTTCATCCATATCGGGCAGACAGGATTCCTGAAAGCTCACTCCGGCTGAAGCAGGCCGGCAATGCTGAAGCCGCCATCTACCGCAATCGTCTGGCCGGTGACATAGCTTGACTTTGCCTCATCCAGAAGGAAGGCGATGGCACCGGCCACCTCTTGCGGCTCGGCATAACGACGCATCGGCACCCGCTCTTCCCAGTTCTTGCGCACCACTGCCGAGTGCATGGCCTTGGCCATTGGCGTCTCGATAGGGCCAGGGGCAACCGCATTGACGCGAATGCCGTATTCGGCAAACTCAACCGCAAGAATACGGGTCATCTGGATGACGCCACCCTTGGATGACCCATAGGCGGTGCGGCCGAGACTGCCGACAAGACCAGAAACAGATGCAATATTGACGATGGAGCCACCGCCCGTCTGCTTCATTGCGCGAGCCACTTCACGCGAAATGACAAAGCTGCCGACCAGATTGATATCCAGAATACGGCGAAACTGCTCCACGGTTGTTTCAAAGGCGGGCGTCACTGCGCCAATACCGGCAGAATTCACCAGCCCGCGCAGGGGGCCAAATTCCTCAGCCCAGGCCTCAACCGCAGAAATCACGGCTGCCTCATCGGAAACATCCACACGGGCGAAATGCACCTTGTCTGCAAAAGCGGCAAGTTGCCCACGCGCGGCTTCAATGGCCTGCTCTCCAATATCCGCAGCAATCACCTGCCAGCCGTCATTCAGCAGGTTTTCAACCAGCGCCAGCCCGATACCCGATGCACCACCCGTGACAATAACGCGACCTTCGCGAGACATGGTTTCCTCCCTCTTATTGTTGTGGGATGACGGCTCTATTGAGCCGCCACACTTTGCGAGGAAATCTCGCCACGCTCTTCCAGCGCTTCACGCACCATCTTCTTGGTGATCTTGCCATAGGCAGACTTGGGCAGGCTGTCCCAGAAAATCACGCGCTTGGGCAGCTTGTAGCGGGAGACCTTCGGCTCCAGAAAGCCGAGCACATCGGCCTCGCACACCGCAGCACCGGCACGGGCCACGCATACGGCTATACCCACCTCACCCCATTTGGGGTCCGGCACGCCAACAATGGCGACTTCATCAATATCGGCATGGGTGAGGAGCTTTTCCTCAATCTCGCGCGGATAGACATTCGATCCACCCGAGATATACATGTCGGACGCACGGCCCGTGATATACACGAAGCCCTGCTCATCCATGTGGCCCAGATCGCCCGTGCGGAACCACCCATTGCGGAATGCCTTTTCATTGGCTTCCGGGTTGTTGTAGTAGCCGGCCAGAACAGCCGGACCACACACGCAGATTTCGCCCGTTTCAAACGGGTTCACTTCCGCGCCCTCATCATTCTGGATCTGGACCTGCATGGCGGTGCGCTCGAAACCGCAGGTGCCGATTTTCACATGCGGGCCGTCTTCCACCTCATGCAGTGCAGGCGGCAGCACGGTGATGTTTCCGGTGACTTCGCCAAGGCCGAAATACTGCACCAGAACCTTGCCCAGCTTGCGCAAGGCGCGCTTCTGGTCTTCGCGATACATCGGTGCGCCTGCATAGATCACATAACGCAGCGAGGAGTGATCGAACTCATCCACCGAGGGATGTTCCACCAGCATCTTGGTGATGGTGGGCACGGTGAAGATGTTCGTCACCTTCCAGTCCTGCACAATGCGCCAGGCTTCGGCAATGTCGAAGCTGTCGGTGGGCAGGAGGATGGTTTTCACCGAACGCGCCGTATTCACCAGCTGGTGAATGCCGGCACCGTGCGAGAGCGGAGCCACCACCAGCGAGGCATCCGCCTGCGTGGTGCCGGGCATCAGGTCACACAGATGATTGGTGACAACAAAGCCCATCTGGCCATGGGTCAGCACTGCCGCCTTGGGGCGACCCGTGGTGCCGGAGGTGAAGAAGAACCAGCACGGGTCATCATGTTCCACATCCGCAGATGTGAAGCGGGTGCCAAGGTTCTCGTCCACCAGCTTGTCATAAGACTCGCCGAACGGAGCCTCGCCAATAGCCACAACCGTGGTGATGCCGGGCGCATCGCGGCGGGCCGCCGTGACATGATCAGGGAAATCCGCGTGGCAGATCATGACCGTCGCGCCGCTGGCCTCGGCCAGATACGCCACCTCATCCGGCGTCTGCCGGAAATTGGTGGGCACCCACACCGCGCCCAGACGGAAACAGGCAAACATGGATTCGAACATCTGCGCGCAGTTCTTGGACTGCACCAGAACCCGGTCCCCCTTGGTCACGCCACGGGCGGCCAGAGCCGCACACATGGCGTCCACCCGCGCATCGAGCTGGCTCCAGCCGAGAACCAGATCACCATGGACAAAACCGGCCTCCTGCGGGAAGCGACGCGCCGACTGCCGCAGGAAGTGTGCGAGATTCATGACCCGCTTGCTATAGGGCGCAACGCCGCCCTTGGGTGCAACAGTGCTCACTTCAGTCGCTCCAGGATAGACACGTAGTTGGCGACGGCAGCGCCGCCCATATTGAAGATGCCGGCAACGGAAGCATCCGAAACCTGCATGTCTCCGGCTTCACCCAGAAGTTGCATGGCGCACAGCACATGCATGGAAACGCCCGTTGCACCAACGGGATGACCCTTGGACTTGAGACCTCCGGACGGATTCACAGGCAAACGGCCATTCTTCTCGGCAATGCCTTCACGCACCACCTTGTAACCTTCGCCCGGCTTGGCCAGACCCATGGCTTCATATTCAATCATCTCGGCCATGGTGAAACAGTCATGGGTTTCAACAAGGCTGAGATCATCCAGCGTCATGCCGGCGCGCTCCAGAGCCGAGACCCATGCACGGCGCGCACCTTCAAACGCGATCGGATCGCGGCGCGAAAGCGGCATGATATCATTGACATGCGCACGCGAGCGGAAGGCCACGGCACGCGGCAGTTCACGCGCGATGTCTTCGGATGCCAGCACCAGAGCCGCCGCGCCATCGGACACCAGCGAGCAATCCGTGCGCCGCAGCGGGCCAGCCACCAGCGGGTTGCGATCCGACACCGTATTGCAGAACTCGAAGCCCAGATCCTTGCGCATCTGCGCATAGGGGTTGGCCACGCCATTCCTGTGGTTCTTGGCGGCAATATGCGCCAGTTCTGCTGAACGGTCGCCATAACGCTGGAAATAGTTCTGGGCAATTTGCCCGAACACGCCAGCAAAACCGCCCTCGATCTGGTCTTCTTCCTTGCGATAGCAGGCATTCAGAAGAATATCACCCACCTCAGCGGTCGGCTTGGCTGTCATCTTCTCCGCGCCCACCACAAGCGCGATGCGACCGCGGCCGGATTCGATGAAATCCAGTGCCGAATAGATGGCGGCAGAGCCCGTTGCACAGGCATTTTCAAGACGGGTCGCAGGCGTATAGGCCAAACGCTCATCGGCAAGCGCCACAAGGCCGCCCTGGAAATCCTGCTTCTGGAAGCCGGAATTCATGACGCCGACATAGATGCCGTCCACCTGCTCCGGCGAAACACCCGCATGTTCCAGCGCCGCGCCAGAAACGCGCGCCATCAGGCTTTCGGTATCAGGATCTTCAAGCTTGCCGAACGGTGAATGGGCATAGCCCACAATGCAGGCTCGTGTCATTTGAGCACCTTTTTGTTGCGCGCCGCGCCCAAAGCTGGCGCACGCTTGAGGTTTGATTGTGTGTCTCCAGCCCGCGATGAAGGCTGTTTCAATGCGGCTTCCAGTGCGCGCACTTCCTCGCGCAGAAGCGGAACCAGTTCCGTGCGGCGTGTATCCTGCAAGCGGCTTTCAATGGCGGCGATGGAAAGCGCACCAATCGGGCGGCCCTGCGCATCCCGCACGGCAAGGCCAATCCCCCATGAACCGGGCATGAGAATACCCGGATTGCAGGCGTAACCATTCGCCCGCGTTTCCTCGACACTGCGCCACAGGATTTCCGGCGAATAGGTGGGATACTTGTCCTTCAGGATCAGGGCATTCTGCTCCAGAACCTGCGTGACCTCATTGTCCGACAGCGCGGCGAGAATGGCCAGACTGCCGCCGCCAATGCCCAGAGGGTGACGATCCCCCGCCTTCAGCACCTGTGTGCGGATGGGAAAGGCCCCTTCCTCGCAATGCAGACAGACAGAAAAACTGTCGCGCCGCACGGAAAGGAACGCGCTGTCACCACTCGCCACGGCAATGCGTGACAATCCCCCCAGCGAAAGGGCGTGGATGCCAAAGCGGGCACTGGCCGAGACGCCCAGCAGATAGGCCTCCGGCCCGATAAAGTAACGCCGGGAGACATCATCCTGCTCCACCAGACCGCCACGGATCAGTGCCAGCAGGAGCCGCCTCGCGGTTGGCTTCACCAGCCCGGACTGAGCGATAAGATCGGCAAGGCGGACGCCATCCGGCCCGGCACGCCCAACCAGTTGCATCAGCAGCAATGCGCGCTCGATGCTCTGGGCTCCATCCCGTTTATCATCATCCATAGCCATTTGCGATCCATATAATGGAACTTAAAATCAGGTGATGGGGCGAATACAGATTACGCCTACATAACGAATACTGTCATCTAAAACTTGTTTTCGTTCGGGATAAAATAATATTAGATCCGTATTGTGGATCACATAAATCCTGTTTCGGCCCGAACGGCTCACCCTTTTTCCATCACCCGAATGCAGACGGAAACACGGATCAGGCGCAGCGCCCGACCAGACCACCATCCACCGGCAGGTTCACACCATTGATGTAACGGGCCTCATCGGAAGCCAGAAACAGCGCCGCATAGGCCGTGTCCCACGCATCGCCCATCTTGCCAGTGGGCGAGATGCCGTCACGCTTGGCAATCATCTCGTCCAGATCACCGCCATAGCTGTCCACCAGTGGAGCCTTGATCATCGGCGTGTGCATCAGGCCCGGTAGCACGCAGTTGGCGCGAATGCCCTGTGCAGCATATTGCAGCGCCACGTTTTGCGTCAGCGCCAGCACGGCAGCCTTGGAGGCCGAATAGGCCGCATAGGGAAAGCCGATCCAGCGCAGGCCGGCAATCGACGAGACATTGACGATGGCCCCGCGCTGCTGCGCAATCATATGCGGCAGCGCATGCTTGCAGGTAAGAAACACGCTGGTCTGGTTCACCGCAATCACGCGGTTCCAGCTTTCCTCGCTGGCTTCCACCGGCCCGCCGGTTTCGGCAATGCCCACATTGTTGTGCAGCACATCAAGCCCACCAAAGGCGTCCACACAGGCCTGCACCATGGCTGCGCAATCTGCAGATTTGGCAACATTGCCCGCCACAATCTCGCACTCACCACCCTCGGCGCGAATGAGATCACGGGTTTCCTCTGCCGCCTCAATACGCAGATCCGCCGCCAGAACCCTTGCGCCTTCACGCGCATAGAGCACGGCAGCCGCCTTGCCATTTCCCCAGCCTTCGCCACTGGACCCGGCACCCGTTACAAGAACGCGCTTGCCAGCCATACGACCTGCCATGACACCCTACTCCGAACACAAGCTCGCGCTTTCCGTGCAGACTGCGGCCTGCCCGATCAAAAACGCCAGAAATGAGAAACGGTGGAGAGGCGCAAACCCGGCACATCCGCGCTCCGGTGACATCCTCTCCAGATTCACGCCTGAACAGAAACCGGCCAGATCAGGTCTTCAGATGACAAGACCCGGCCGGGACTGGTTTCAGGGTCAGATCAGCTTACCGGTATAGTTCTCAAGAACATCCCAGGCCGCATCGCCATACTTGCCCTTCCATTCCTGATAGAAGCCACCGGCACGCAGCGCTTCACGGAACGGGGCCGTATCGACAGCATTGACAGACATGCCGTCATTCTTGAGGCCTTCGGCAAGGTCGGTATTCAGCTTCTCAACCAGAACACGCTCTTCCATGCCGGCCTGATTGATGTTCCGGGCGACAATCTCCTTGAGATCATCCGGCAGGCGACGCCATGCGCGGCCATTGGCGAGGAACCAGTAGCCATCCCAGGCATGGTTGGTCAGGGAGAGATACTTCTGCACTTCATACAGCTTGGCGGTGGAGACCACTGCCAGCGGGTTTTCCTGCGCATCAATGACCTTGGTCTGGAGCGAGGAGTAAACCTCGGCGAAGTTCATCGCCACCGGGGAAGACCCCAGCGTGCGGAACAGCGAGGTCAGGATCGGGCTTGGCGGAACACGGATCTTGAGACCGTGGAAGTTGTCCGGGGTCACGATCGGAATGGTGGAGGTGGTGGTCTGGCGGAAACCGTTGTCCCAGATGGTGTCCATCGGGATCAGGTTCACCTTGGTGATCTGCTCGCGGATGAACGCGCCCAGCCCGCCATCCATCGCCTTCCACACGGAGGCGTAATCCGGGAAGATGAAGCCCAGATTGCTGATGGCGGCCAGCGGCACCAGCGTCGAGAGGATCAGGCCGGAAAGCGTGAAGAACTCCACGCCGCCCGCACGCAGCTGGCTGAGCATGTCGGTATCGGAACCCAGCTGGTTGCTGGGGAAGATCTGAAGTTCAAACCGCCCGCCACTCTGCTCCTTGATCCGCTCCGCTGCCGCCTTGGCGACAATGTTCATGGGATGGGTGATCGGCAGGTTGTTTGCGTATTTGAAGGTAAACTCCGGCGACTGCGCCCGCGCAATATGCGGCATGGCCAGAACACCTGCGCCAAGGGCGGTCATCGTCAGCATTTGACGGCGGTTCAGCATATTTTCTCTCCCGGAATCGCGCTCTTTGGCGCTGTAAACTCAATAGTGTTCCTGGCAAGTGCCCCGACGCAAAGGCCGGGGCACGTGAGGATCACAGGAAGCCGATCGAAATCCAAGGTATCATGGCCACAAGCATCGTGCCGACAAACAGTGCGATGAGATAGGCAATGATGGGTCTTATCCCCTTCATCGGGTCCACCTTGCCGATGGCACAGGCGGTGTAGTAGCCCACGCCAAAGGGCGGTGCGAACAGGCCGATACCCATGGCGAGGATCGCCACCATCGCATACTGCACCTCATGAATGCCCACATCACGCGCAATCGGGAACAGCAGCGGGCCGAACAGCACGATGGCGGGCAGACCTTCCAACACAGAACCCAGAATGATGAAGGCAATGACGGACACGATCATGAAGGTCATGGCGCCGCCCGGCAGGCTGGTCATGAACTCGGCCAGAGAGCGCGAGAAGCCGGACTGGGTGAGGCCCCACGCCATGCCTGTCGCCGTACCGATAATCAGCAGGATCGCACCGGACAGGGACGCCGTATCCACCAGCATCGACTTGAGCCGCCCCCAGTCAAACTGGCGGTACAGCAGCAGGCCAACCACGAAGGAATAAGCGATACCAATGGTGGACACTTCCGTTGCCGTGGCCACACCCTCGATCACCGCAGCGCGGATGATGAATGGCAGGGCAATGGCCGGCAGGGCAATGATGAAGGTCTTGCCCACATCTCCCCAGCTCGCCTTCTGCACATGGCTGAGATCTTCATTGCGATAACGCCACCACACCACGAAGCAGAGCATGGCGCCCACAACCACGGCCGGCAGCAAACCACCCGTGAACAGCGCGGCGATGGACACACCCGTGACCGAGCCAATCGTAATCAGCACGATGGAGGGGGGAATGGTTTCCGTCTGCGCACCGGTGGCGGCAAGAAGGGCGACCAGATCACCTTCCTTCGCGCCACGCGCCTTCATTTCGGGGAACAGCACCGGAGCCACGGCCGCCATGTCTGCCGCCTTGGAGCCGGAAATGCCGGAGACCAGATACATCGCGCCGATCAGCACATAATGCAGGCCGCCGCGCACATGGCCCAGCAGGGTGGCGAGGAAGGCCACCATGGCGCGGGCCATGCCGGTCATCTCGATCAACATGCCAAGGAACACGAACAGCGGCACAGACAGCAGGATGAGATGGCTCATGCCCTCTTCCATGCGGCCCACCACGATCAGCAGCGGGGTCGTGGTCGTCAGTGCCAGATAGCCGACAGTGGCCATGCCGAAGGCGAAGGCAATCGGCACACCGGCAAAGACCGAGCAGCCCACCACACCCACAAAGAAGATCAGCAGGTTGAGATTGCCCAGACCCTTGAGCACTGGCCCAAGCAAGTAAAACACACCGATAATGACGCCGACCGTCACCAGTGCGGACAGCACAAGCTTTGGACGCCCATAGCGAATGAGACGCAGCACGGCAAAGGCCGCCATCAGCCCAAGGCCAGCCACCATGGCCGCAGCGCGCCAGGAGTTCTGAAGATCCAGCGTGGGCGTGCGGATATAGGTTTCCTCATGCGCATATTCGATCGCATGCGGCAGCACGATAACGCAGAAGGCCAGACCCACCACGACCGCCACCACATCCAGAAAGGCTTGCCCGGCCGGGCTCATCTTGCTGGCAATGGCGTTCATGCGCATATGCTCGCCGCGCCGGAACGCAACGGCCGCACCCAGCATGGACAGCCAGAGGAACAGGATGGATGCCAACTCATCCGACCACAGCAGCGGCTGATGGAAGACATAGCGGGCGACAACGCCGGCCAGCAGAATGACAATTTCAATCGCGACGATGATCGCCACGGGAATCTCGACCAGAACACCCAGCACATCCTCGATGCGCTTGGCCACATTGGCGAGGGGCGAATTGGAATAGCCCAACCCGCCGCCATGCGAGCCGTGATGCACGATCTCGCTGCTGTCCTCAGACATGCCAGGCACAGTGCCGACATCCCCGGCAGCATATGCCACGGCCTTGTTCTTCTGGTGCCCGGTTGGTGGCATCCTGTTCATCCTTCCCTGGGGCACGCCCTGAATTTACCGGCGTGTGAATGGTCCATATAGAGGACCTATTTATTTGATTGACCTATACTTACCCGCTTTTTTGGCTGTTGCAAATCCAGAATTGAGCAAGATGTTGATGTTTTGCGGATGCACAATTACATTTCCAGATCCGCATTACGGAACACTGATCTGGAAATGCCTTTTCAGCAATGTGGTGTCATTATTTTCCGGGGCGAACCAACGGCTGAAAAATTGTGCAGAATGTTCGACTTATTGCAACGCAGCAATCCTGCGGCATAACGCGACATTCCTCTTCCGCGCCGCACTTCACGCAGGTGATGGCAGCAGCGCCTGCCCGGCCGCTGCCGCTTCAAGGTTCGGGCCTCGGGATTCAGGCCCGTTCTGGTCCGGCAAACATATCCGGCACCAGAGGCTGGAAATCAGGCCCGCACCTGGGCGATCCAGTCATTGAGATTGTATGTATTTGTAATTCTGGCGACTTTTCCGCCGCGAATCTCGAAGAACGCGCCAGCGGGCAACACATAGGTCTGGCCCGAGGCTTCCGGCAACCCCTCATCTGTCACCAGATATGTGCCATTCACCACAAACTCTGCCGCGCCACGGGTGCCGTCTTCATTTTCCATGATGACAATGTCTGTCAGCAACTCGCGATAACAGCGGTTCATATGCAGCAGAAAGGTGCGGAATGCGGCCTTGCCAATCCGGCGCTCGCCCTGATTCACATCATGGGCAATATCGTCGGCCAGAAGCGCAAGAAAAGCCTCTACATCCTGCTGGTTGAAGGCATCATAATAGGCGCGGATCACATCCTTCGCACGCATGGCTATCTTCCCTGTTTCAGCGCGGGGATGACATCATCCCGCCCTGCCATATATACAGGGGGGGAGTATATGGAAAGGCGAGAGGGAAAGCGCGTGGCAGATCTTCAAATCATGGTGCGGCAAGGCGCGCAGGCGGCCCCCTTCATTGGCGATCTGGCCCGCCTGCGCATCGCGGTTTTTCGGGCCTTTCCCTATCTTTACGAAGGTGATCCGACCTATGAGCAGACCTATCTGGCCGACTATGCCCGCACGCCAGACAGCATTTTCGTTCTGGCGCTGGACGGGGATGCGGTCGTGGGTGTCTCCACCGGCCTGCCCCTGAGCGCGGAACATGAGTCCCTGAAAGCGCCGTTTCTGAGCGCCGGCTACAATCCCGACCAGATTTTCTATTTCGGCGAATCGGTTCTCCTGCCACCCTATCGCGGGCAAGGCACAGGTCTGCGCTTCTTTGAGGAACGTGAGGCCCACGCCCGACGCCTTGGCCGCTTCAAGACCTGCTGCTTCTGCGCAGTGGAACGCCCGGCCAGCCACCCCTTGCGCCCGGCAGACCACGAACCGCTGGACTCCTTCTGGCGGAAGCGCGGTTATGCGCATCATCCCGAACTGCACACCAGCTTCTCCTGGCGAGATGTGGGCGAGCATGAGCAAAGTGCAAAGCCCATGTCCTTCTGGCTGAAGGATTTGTCCTGATGCTGCGCTTTGCCGCCTGCCAATATGCCATTCCCCTGTGCGAAAACTGGGCGGCTTATGCAGACCACCTGCAAACCCTTGCCGCCGAAGCCGCGCATAAAGGCGCACAACTGCTGTTGCTGCCGGAATATGCCGCCATGGCCCTCACCGGCCTTCTGCCGGAAGATGAGCGCAGTGACCTGCACCGCTCCATTGCCGCCATCCAGCCTCTCCTGCCGCGCTGGCTGGCCTTGGGCGCATCCATTGCCCGCACCCACAAGGTTCTGTTCTGCCCCGGCTCAGCCCCCGTTCTGGATGAGGACGGGATCTATCGAAATCGCGCATTCCTGTTTGGACCAGATGGGCTGATCGGCCATCAGGACAAGCTGATCATGACCCGGTTCGAGCGCGAGCAGTGGTCTATTGGCGCTGGGGTTGAGGGGCTGCGGGTTTTCGAAACCGACAGGGGGCGGCTTGGCATCCTCATCTGTTACGATAACGAGTTTCCCATGCTGGCCCGCCGTCTGGCAGAACTGGGAGCAGATCTTGTCCTCGCTCCCAGTTGCACGGATACGCAAGCGGGTGCCCACCGCGTGCGCATTGGCGCGCAGGCACGGGCGCTGGAAAACCAGTTTGCCGTCCTTGTCTCCCCCACGGCGGGTACAGCACCATGGTCTCCGGCTGTCGATGAAAACTGTGGCCGCGCCGCTCTCTATGTGCCCCCGGACCATGGCATGCCGCCCGATGGCGTCTTCGCCCAGAGCGTGGAAATGTTCACAAACAGCAGCAACTGGCTGACGGGTGAGATCGACCTTTCCTGCATCCGCGCCCTGCGCTCCGAAGGTCAGGTCGCACTGTTCCGGGACTGGCCGGAACAGTTTGCATGATGAAAAGACATGACAAGAGCCGCTTTCTCATGTATGGAGCCGCGTCCCCTAAACTTAAAACGACATGACGGGATGCCGGGCAGGCCGGACAGCCTGCACCCACCGGTGAACCCTAAAAGGTTGGCGACAATGAACATTATTCAGACCCTTGAGGCCGAACAGGCTGCCAAGCTTGCCGAACAGCGCCCGATTCCCGAGTTCCAGCCCGGCGACACCGTGATCGTGAACGTAAAGGTTCGCGAAGGTGAGCGCACCCGCGTGCAGGCTTATGAAGGCGTTGTGATTGCCCGCTCCGGCGGCGGCATCAACGAGAACTTCACCGTTCGCAAGATTTCCTATGGCGAAGGCGTCGAGCGCGTGTTCCCGGTTTACGGCCCGCTGATCGACTCCATCAAGGTGGTCCGTCGCGGTAAGGTGCGTCGCGCCAAGCTGTATTATCTGCGTGATCGTCGCGGCAAGTCTGCCCGTATCGCCGAGCGCACCGATATCACGCTCGACGGCAAGAAGCGCGTCAAGCCTGCGGGCAAGTGAGGTTGCCGGAGGTTGCCCATGGCAGCCTCCGCACCATTCGCGATTTGCAGCGCGGTTTTTAAAAGCAGTTTCAACGTCGCCGGATTCGGCGACGTTTTTTTATGGCGTGATGCTCCCCCGCAGGAGAGACGCTCACGCCATATGCCGGCCTGACCAGCAGAGTTGAGGATCGCGCAGACAAGCGCGCAAGCGACGGCTGGCTTCAGCTGAAGTGAAGAGGCCTGTGCGCTGCGGTTTTCGGGATCAGGCCGCGCTGGTATCGGCTGTTGCGGTCAAAAGCCGGTACATCAGGGCCACATCATGTGTCGCCCGCAGCTTTTCCACCATATCCGGGTCGCGCATCAGGCGTGCCACCCGTGCCAGGGCCTTGAGATGGTCTGCCCCCGCAGCTTCCGGCGCAAGCAACAGGAACACCAGATCCACCGGCTCCCCGTCCAGCGCATCGAAATCGATTGGCTTGTCGAGTCGGGCAAACATGCCGAACAGTTTGCTGATATCTGTCAGCTTGCCATGCGGGATGGCGATGCCATGGCCAACGCCTGTAGAGCCAAGACGCTCACGCTGCAAAAGGGTCTCAAAGATCTCTCTCTGATCCCGTCCCATCAGAACGGCCGCATTCTGGGCCATTTCCTGAAGAAGCTGCTTCTTGCTGCTCGCCCGCAACATGGGAAAAACCGCGTCCGGCGCGAGAATATCGGCAAGGGGCATTGCTCGGGTCCTGGCGGAAAATGGTCCCGGCTCGGAATTGGACGGGCTCTTCAGAGCCGCGGACGCTAATCCCGAGCCGGTAATGGGTCAATGGCCTTCGTCAGCAGCAGGGTCAATCCAGCCGACATGGCCATCTGCACGGCGATACACCACGCTGATGCGACCATGGCCGGCATGGCGGAACACCACCACCGGAGCACCTGTGATTTCCAGCTCTACAACGGCATCCGCCACGGAAAGCGGGCGCAGATGGGTGGTCTGCTCCGCAACCACGGTCGGGCTCCAGCTGTCGAGCGACTCCTCATTGTCCTCTTCAGGTGCAGCACTGAGAACATAGCTCTGTGCGGCAATGGCAACGGCGGTGGGCGGCGTGCGCTCCTTCAGGCGCACCTTGCGCTCCTTGTAACGGCGCAGGCGGCGCTCGATCCGCTCCAGAGCGGCATCCGCGCTGGCATGAACATCCTGATCGACGCCCTGCGCCTGCAGGTTCACGCCGGTATCAAGATGCAGCATGCATTCAGAGCGATAGCCGGACCCCTCGCGGGAGACCGTGACGTGGCCTGACCAGCCACCATCAAAATATTTCCCCAGAACTTCGGAGACGCGCTGCGTCAGGCGCTCACGAAGGGCTTCACCAATGTCGATGTTTTTTCCGGACACGCGTAGGGCCATGCGATCTGATCCCCCTTGAGCTATGGCTGATGGACAGCCCAAACTCTGTTTTTATAAACCGGCCGGTTGCTTAAGAGGTAAGGTTGCTTTGCCAGCCTGTCAACGCAGAGAACGACATCTGCGCAGTTCCGCGATGTCTGGCCCCCATTCCGGGTTGTGGAGCAAACCGCGCTCCCCAGCGGTTTTCATGCTCTCCCGCCGCCCCGTGCGATGAATTGCCCTGCCCCGGTGCTCCACACCGAAGCCTGTGTCCGTTCATGGCAAACAAGCCTCACACGCAAACATAGCGCATCACACCGATGCGTCGCTCTTTCAGGTTGCGGATCTGGTTTCGCATCATCTGCGGGAAATCCGGCCCCAGCAGAAGGCCAAGATTCGGCAATTGCGCCTGCCCTGTGGCTGGTGAGGATGGCATCTGGCTGAACCAGTCCTCACTCTCCCGCGTCGCATCCTGCACCTCCACGGGATGGAAACCGGCCTCCCTCAAAAGCGCCTCCATCTGCGCGGGGCGAACCAGATGGCTGATGGCCGGCGTGCGCGCCCAGGGCACAGGATAAAGAAGCTCGCCACCCTCGCCCTGCACAATGTCATAAACAACAAACCGCCCGCCCGGTTTCAGCACCCGCCGGGCCTGCGCATACATGCGATCCTTTGCGGCAATATTCATGGCAACATGAATGGTGAATGCCGCATCAAAAGCGTTCTCGGCAAAGGGAAGCTGCGTCGCATCAGCTGTCTGGAAGGAAACCCTGTCCTCCAGCCCCACCCAGCGGCTCATTTCAAACGCGGCGGCACAATAGGCCGGGCTCAGGTCAATGCCCGTGACATGGCAGCCATAAAGCTCCGCCAAGGCCCGTGCGGGACCACCCAGACCGCTGCCAATATCCAGCACGCGGCTCTGTGGCGAAAGGCCCAGCCGGTCAGCAATTTCAAGCGTCGCCACATGGCCGCGAATGTGGAACTCATCCACCGCGCGCAGGTCCCTTGTGGTGAGATGCGCCATATCCCGTCCCGCAGCCTGAAGGCGCGCGGCGATCATTTCGGCAAGAGGCGGTGCAGATGATGCATCATCTGCATAATGGCGAGCCACATCATCCATCTGTTTAGCCCCGTCTTTCATGGGCCTTTTATCAGATGGTTGAGGGAATGCACCACACAGGCATTCATCTGCACAGAAATAGAGAACCTTTCAGTACATGAAAGGCCTGCGCGCACTCAGTCCCAGTCCAGCGCCCCGCCATTCTGGTATTCAATGACGCGTGTTTCGAAGAAGTTCTTTTCCTTCTTCAGGTCCATCGTTTCGCTCATCCACGGGAACGGATTTTCCGAGTCCGCAAAAACAGGAGCGAGACCGATCTGTGCGCAGCGGCGATTGGCGATGAAATACATATATTGCTCGCACAATGCGGCATTTAGGCCCAGAAAACCGCGCGGCATGGTATCGCGCCCATAGGCGGCCTCAAGCTCGGCAGCTTCCTTGATCATCAGCCGTACCTCCTCCTGAAAATCGCGCGTCCACAGATGCGGGTTTTCATGACGGATCTGGTTGATGACATCGATGCCGAAATTGAGATGAATACTCTCATCGCGCAGAATATATTGATATTGCTCCGCAATTCCCACCATCTTGTTGCGCCGCCCCAGTGAGAGGATCTGCGCGAAGCCGGTGTAGAACCACATGCCCTCAAACACGACATAAAAGGCCACAAGATCCCGCAGGAAGGAGCGCGCGCCCTCTTCCGTCTCGGTCGAGAAGGTGCCCTCGGCCAGATCCGATGTATATTTCAGCGCCCATGCTGCCTTCTCCGTAATGGAGGGCACTTCACGGTACATGTTGAACAGTTCGCCCTCATCAAGGCCAAGGCTCTCAACAATATACTGGAAGGTGTGGGTGTGAATGGCCTCCTCAAATGCCTGACGCAGAAGATACTGCCGGCATTCGGGATTGGTGATCTGCTTGTAGATGGCGAGCACGATATTGTTCGCCACAAGGCTCTCCGAAGCCGCGAAGAAACCGAGATTGCGCTTCAGCATGCGCCGCTCGTCTTCGGTCAGGCCCTCGCGGGACTTCCACAGCGCAATATCTGCCTGCATCGACACTTCTGTCGGCATCCAGTGATTGTTGCAGCCGGCCAGATACTTCTCCCATGCCCACTTGTATTTCATGGGCAGAAGCTGGTTCACGTCCGCACGCGCATTGATCATGCGCTTTTCATCCACCGTGACGCGCGCACCGGAACGATCAATCGCGCCAAGGCCCGTCGCATCCGCATCCTGCACCGGTACGGCACCGGGTACAGGAGCAGCGGATGGGGTTGCCTTGGGGGGCGTATCAGACCAGTCGAGCATCATGGTTCTACTTGTGTTTTCTTGTTTGTTATTGACGAGGTTTTACTGGCAGGCTTCACAATCAGGATCACTGATCGAGCAGGCTGCCGGAACCGGTGCCGGCGAGGACAGCGGCGCTTCCACCAAGACTGGCGCAGCGGCTGAAACCGCATTGAGCCGGCCATCCGTACCCTTCAGCGTGGATTTCTCCACATGGGTGGCCGAGCGGGCGCGCAGATAATAGGTGGTCTTCAGCCCCTGCCGCCATGCATACAGATAGGCCTCATGCAGCTTCCGCCCGGACGGCTCGGCGATATAGAGGTTCAGCGACTGCGCCTGATCGATCCACTTCTGTCGACGGGCGGCAGCACGGATCAGCCATTCCGGCGCGATCTCGAAAGCGGTGGCATAGAGCGCCTTCAGCTCTTCCGGCACGCGATCAATCGCGCTGACCATGCCATCATAATATTTGAGATCGGAAATCATCACCTCGTCCCACAGATTGCGGGCCTTGAGGTCATGCACCAATTGGGCATTCACCACCGTGAAATCACCCGACATGTTCGCCTTCACATAAAGCTGGCTATAGGCCGGCTCGATCGACTGCGACACGCCGACAATGTTGGAGATAGTGGCGGTGGGTGCAATGGCCAGCACATTGGAATTGCGCATGCCGGTGGCCTGCACCCGCGCACGCAGGCTTTCCCAATCAAGGCGCTGGGTGCGGTCCAGTTCCACATCCCCGTCACGGGCATCGGAGAGCAGTTCGAGGCTGTCGATTGGCAGAATGCCCTTCGACCACAGCGAGCCTTCAAACGAGGCATAGCGTCCGCGCTCTGCCGCCAGATCCACCGAGGCGGAGATCGCGTAATAGCTGATGGCCTCCATGGAAATGTCGGCAAACGCCACCGCGTCTTCAGAAGCCGTCGGCAGGCGCAGCTTCTCCAGCGCATCCTGATGGCCCATCAGCCCCAGCCCCACCGGGCGGTGACGCAGGTTCGAGCGGCGCGCCTCGGGGATGGTGTAGAAATTGATGTCGATGACATTGTCGAGCATCCGCATGGCGGTGCCCACCGTGCGCTTCAGCCGCTCGAAATCCAGCCCGTTGGGGCCGATATGGGCCGCCAGATTCACCGAGCCGAGATTGCACACCGCCACTTCATCGGCACTGGTGTTGAGCGTGATCTCGGTGCACAGGTTCGAGGAATGGACCACGCCCGCATGTTGCTGCGGTGAGCGCAGGTTGCACGGGTCCTTGAAGGTCACCCACGGATGGCCCGTCTCGAACAACATGGTCAGCATGCGCCGCCACAGGTCCAGCGCCTTCACTGTGCGGAACACATTGATCTCGCCGCGGGCCGCCTTCGCTTCCGCTGCCTCATAGGCTGCCTTGAAGGGCTTGCCATACAGGTCATGCAGTTCCGGCACTTCGTCGGGGGAGAACAGGGTCCAGTCCGCGCCGGCTTCCACACGCTGCATGAACAGGTCCGGAATCCAGTTGGCGGTGTTCATGTCGTGGGTGCGGCGGCGGTCATCGCCGGTGTTCTTGCGCAGGTCGAGGAATTCCTCGATGTCGGCATGCCAGGTTTCCAGATAGGCACACACGGCGCCCTTGCGCTTGCCACCCTGGTTCACCGCAATGGCGGTATCGTTCGCCACCTTCAGGAAGGGCACCACACCCTGGCTCTGGCCGTTTGTGCCCTTGATATGCGCGCCAAGGCCACGCACCGGGGTCCAGTCATTGCCGAGGCCGCCGGAATATTTTGCCAGCAGCGCATTGTCCCGCACCGCCTTGAAGATCCCGTCCAGATCATCCGCCACCGTGGTGAGGAAGCAGGAGGAGAGCTGCGGGCGCAATGTGCCGGCATTGAACAAAGTGGGCGTCGAGGCCATGAAGTCGAACGACGACAACAGGTTATAGAACTCGATGGCGCGGGATTCGCGGTCAATCTCGCGAATGGCAAGGCCCATGGCTACGCGCATGAAGAAGGCCTGCGGCAGCTCGAACCGTGTGCCCGAGACATGCAGGAAATAGCGGTCATACAGGGTTTGCAGGCCGAGATAATCGAACTGCAAATCTCGCTCCGGCTTCAGCGCGGCGGAAATGCGGGCAAGGTCAAACCGCCCCAGCTCCGGGTCCAGCAATTCAGCCTTGATGCCAGCCTTCACATAAGCGGGGAAATAGTCCGCATAGCGGGTGCCCATCTGCGCCTGTGTCGCCTCATCCGGGTGGCCGGCAATGAAGCTGAGGGCCTCCCGGCGCAGCTTGTCGGTCAGCAGGCGTGCGGAAACCTTGGCGTAGTTCGGTTCGGTCTCGATCAGCGTGCGGGCAGCCAGAATAGGGGCCAGCGCCAGTTCATCCCGCGTGATCCCGTCATAAAGGTTGCGGCGGGTCTCAGCGAGCACCGGCTCGGATGAAACGCCCTCCAGACCGGCACAGGCCTCGCGCACAACGGTTTCAAGGCGCGCACCATCCAGCGGCACAAGCGAGCCATCGCTTTCGCGCATCTTCAGTTCAGGCGTGGCCACAACGGGTCTGGTCTGGGCAGCTTCAGCGGCGCGCTCACGGGCGCGGTCCTCGCGATACAGCACATAGGCGCGTGCAACCTTGGGGTGCTCGCTACGCATCAGGGCCAGTTCAACCTGATCCTGAATATCCTCGATATGGAAGGTGCGGCCCGTATCCACGCGACGGGTCAGGTTGGCCACAACCTGCGCGGTCAGGTCAGCCACAATGTCATGCACCCGGCGGGAGGCCGCAGCACTGCCGCCCTCAACCGCCAGAAACGCCTTGGTGAGGGCAACGCCAATCTTTGAGGGATCAAACGGCGTCACCGCGCCATTGCGGCGGATGACCTGATAACCCGGCTCACTCGCGCGCGCGGCACTCGCAGATGGCACCTGTACGGTTCCAATCGTGGATGAACGCTCTGACCGGGCCGAGAGTGACATGATGCCTGCTTTCCCTGTTTCTGCATTTTGCGGGGAACAAGCAGGCTCAGGAGGGCACAGGCCAAATGCCTACCCTCCACTTCGCCCGCCGGACACCCCGCCCGAGGTCTCGCTTCGGTCACGGCAGGTCTCCTGGCTTGCGGGTCAGCACCTTTTGCCAGCCTTCCCGGTTTCCCAGTGGCACAAACGGCAGAGGCTCGTCGCTTACAGTTGCGGGGGCAGCTCCGGATTCACACCGGATTCACTCTTGGCTCTCGAAGAGAGACCGTGACCGCTACATGTAGTAGGCCGTCGAGGAATGCAGTCAATATGCTGTTTCTGCAACAGCCCGGAAGCATTTTGAAAAGGCCGCCATATCAATCCATTACAGCGAGTCCAGAGCAAAAGGAAATCTTGCGCCATTCATTTTGCCGACTTCCGGAAACAGGGGACAAATGTGGACAATGAAAAATGTCCCCGCCTTAACCGCCTGAAACTCAAGCCGGTTCATTTGCGCTCCGCGAGACGGGCCGGACAGATGCCGCATTCGAATCGTTAACCGGCTCCCCACCCCCATGCGGAAAAGCAAAACGGTATCGGGATAAACCTCGCCCCGAAAAAAAGGCCGCGGATGTTTCCATCCACGGCCCATATCCAGCATCCCTTGCGGGCATATATTGCTCAATACATCACAAAATGGTGCCGGCCAGGAAGACCCACGCCACCGAGAAGTAGATCACGATGCCCGTCACATCGACCAGTGTGGCGACAAACGGCGCCGAGGCCGAGGCAGGGTCGAACCCCACGCGCTTGATGATGAAGGGCAGCAGCGAGCCGGTGATGGAACCGAAGGTCACGATACCCACCAGCGCCACGCCGATGGTCACCGCCAGAATCTGCCAGTGCTCGCCATAGTCGAAGATGCCCGCTTCCTGCCACACGGTGATACGGATGATGCCGATAACGCCGAGAATGGCACCCAGCACAATGCCGGTGGGCAATTCGCGCAAGGCTACCCGCCACCAGTCCTTCAAGGTCACCTCACGCAGCGCCAGAGCGCGGATGATGAGCGAGGTGGCCTGCGAACCCGAGTTACCACCCGAGCTCATCACCAGCGGGATGAACAGGGCGAGCACGATGGCCTTTTCCAGTTCATCGGAAAACACCTGCATGGCAGATGCGGTGAGCATTTCCGCAAGAAACAGCACGCACAGCCAGCCCGCACGCTTCTTGATCATGTGCAGGAAGGAGATGTCGAGATAAGGCCCGTCAATCGCCTCCATGCCGCCCATGCGCTGCACGTCCTCGGTCTGCTCCGAGATCATGGCGTCGATCACGTCATCCACCGTGATGATGCCCAGCACATGGTTGGTGCTGTCCACCACCGGCAGGGCCAGCACGTCATATTTGGAAATGACGCGGGCCACATCCTCACGCGTCATGGTCGGCGTGAGGATGATGACGGGGTGCGAGAGAGAGGCCACAAGCACATTGTCTTCCGGCTCGGCCGCGATCAGCCGGCGCAGGGTCACCATGTTCTCAAGGCGGTTGGTGGCGGGGTTCATCACATAGATGGCATAGACCGTCTCGCGCGAGCGCTCGACCTGCCGGATATGCGCGATGGTCTGCTGCACGGTCCAGGTCGAGGGCACGCTGACGAACTCGGTCGTCATCATCGAGCCGGCTGTTCCCTCCTCATAGGACATGAGGTGGTCAACCGCCGTGCGGGTCTCGGCATTCAGCCCCTCATGCAGGCGGGTCTTTTCCGGCTCATCCACCCAGCGCAGCACGTCCACCGCGCGGTCGGCAGACATGCCTTCGAGCAGGGCGATGGCCTTTTGCGCCGGAAGGGCCGCCAGAATTTCGCTGGCATCCTGGAATTCCGGACGGTCGAAAACCTCTACCGCCCATTCCAGTGGCATGCGGGTGATAATCTCAATGACATCCTCATTGCTCTTTTCATTGAGCAACTCCACGATGTCCGCGACATGTTCATGCGCCATGGGCGCGCCAATGGCCGCATTCACTTCGTCCACCGCCTTCTTGCGATCATTCACATCCGACATGCAACCACCTCTCCTGCAAGGCGCATGCGCCCAGCCCCCTTCAGGCCGGGAAGCACCCGGCCCGGCCATATGATCCGGATCATATCTCTCAGGGCTATGACAGAATTAAATCAGTGGCCTCAGACCGGAACACACTGGAATGCGCCATCTGCCCCCAGCATCTCCAGTTGCCCGGTCGCCACACCAAAATAGGCCCCATGCAGCTTGAGGTCTCCAGCCTTCACACGCTCGGCGATCCAGGGGAAGGAAGACAGGTTGTCCAGCGAGAGCTGAACGCAGCATTGTTCACAGAAACGTTGACGCTCGGTTGGCGGCAGGTTCGAGTCCATGGCGCGCTGGCGGGCCGGTTCGGCAATTTTCATCCAGCCGGCCACGAAGTCCTGTGCGCCGGGAGGGGCTCCATCCAGCAATGCGCCCACACCACCGCACTGGGCATGGCCCATCACCACAATATTCTTCACCTTGAGCACCCGCACCGCAAACTCAATGGCGGCCGAGGTCCCGTGATGCTTGGCATCCGGGCCGAACGGGGGCACCAGATTGGCCACGTTGCGCACGATGAACATCTCGCCGGGGCCGGCATTGAAGATCATCTGCGGGTCAACGCGGCTGTCGGAACAGGCGATGACCAGTGTTTCCGGCTTCTGCCCCTTGGCGGCGAGCTGCTCAAAAACCTGCTTGCGTTCAGGCCACGCAATTTCGCGGAACCTTTTATAGCCTGAGATCAGTTCGTCCACGCGGTCTCTCCCTGCTGCCAGTCCCGGATCGGGCAGCGCACGGAATGGCGGACTGACGTTTCCGTCAAGACACTTTCCTGTGCGTCATGCATTTTTTCGCTGAAGAGACGCATTTTGTCAGCCGGCGCAGCATGCAGGGCACAAGCCACACCCGCACAAAAAATGCAGCCTGCGCGCAAAGAAGTGGGCGCGTGAATGAAATTCCTTAATCCGGCCATGTGAAAAGCACGCAGTTGCCATAGCCAGCAGCACAACTGCGCAGGCAAGGACGCACAAACCACACTCCTGAAACCCGGCTGCGGGCAAACCTGCCCGATGCCTGTGCTCCGCCGGGTTGCGCCAGAAAGAGACAAGGCATGCGCGCGGTGCATCGGTGGACAAGTCGCAAACTCGGCCTCTGCGCCACCCTGCTGGTCGTGGCTGCGGCAGGTGCAGGTGCGCTCATCTCAACCCCCACCATCGCGAATGCCAAGAAAGCCCCCATTCGCATCGGCATTCTTCAGCCCGTTTCGGACCCGAGCGGAAATGCGGACATGCTGAAAGATGTGGTGCTGATGATGATTGAGGAGCAAAATCGCAAGGGCGGGCTTCTGGGTCGCAAGCTGGAGCCGGTGGCGCTCTCGCCTGCCGATGCCCCCCATGCGGAGGCCGATGCTGCCCGCAACCTTCTGAACCGGGACAGGGTGTCTGCCGTCTTCAGCGCCAATCTGGATGAAACCGGGCCGGATGTGCAGCAGCTTTTCAGCCGCGCCAACGCCCTGCTGTTTGATTCCGCACCCACCAGCGGGGAGGACAGCCCGGTCCATGTTCTGCGCACGGGTGCAGCCCCGAACCAGCAGGCCCTGCCTGCGGTAGACTATCTTTCCACCCGGCACGATACCCGCAGATGGGTTCTGGTGGGCACGGATGCAGCATGGCCGCGCGCCACAAACCGCATCATCGAGGCAGACCTGAAAGCCCGTGGCGTGCCCGCGCAAGATATCCTCATCATTGACACCCCCGCCAACCTTGCGGACTGGACCGGCATTATTGGCGATATCCGCGCCTTTGCCGGTGATGGACGCAACACGGCCGTGATCTCCACGCTGCTGGGGGATACAGCCAATAACGGCTTCTACAAGTCTCTCGCGGCGCAGGGCCTGTCGGGTCACGCGCTTCCTCCCTCCCCCGGACAGGCCGGTGCGCCGGAAGCCGGAGGCGCGGCCCCCTCCGCAGCACCGCACGCACCGCTCCCAGCCCTGCCGGTTCTGAGCCTCTCGCTGGGCGAGGAAGACCTGCCGCGTCTGGACTGGAATGCCATGACCGGCACTCTGATTGCCGGCAATTATGTCACCTCATCCCCGACCCCGGACAACAAGGCGTTTCTGGAGCGCTGGCGCAATTTCAGCCAGGCCCCCGAGCGACTGGCCAGTGACCGGGTGGAAGCCCACCGGCTGGGTTTCAGCATCTGGGCAAAAGCTGTCGCGAAAGCCGGAACGGTCGATGCCGAACCTGTGGCCGAGGCCATGACAGGCATCAAGCAACTCAGCCTCACAGGCGGAATTGTCCAGATGCTGCCCAATCGTCACATCACCCGCACGGCTTTTATCGGCGAAGTGGATGCGCAGGGTGCGCTGCAGCCGGTCTGGAAAAGTCCCAGCCTCATTCCCGGATCAAGCAGGTCCGAGATGCAGAAAAGCGGGCTTCAGACCAAGGCGGAAGGAACGCCGTAAGCCCCCGGCATATGGGGAGGCAGGCACATCACGCCTTTGGGTGACCCTTTGGAAGGGGATGACGGCCTGCATCCGGCCGGGGCCTGAATATCCGCGCGCAACGCCGGGCGTGACTTGCAGCCCTGCCCTGATGCGGCTTCCCTTGCTCCTCACCTGCAGGGCTGCTAAGAGCCGCGCATCCGCGTGAAGACGCGGCTTTCAGGGCATTCATGCGCGGTCAGGCTCCTGATTCGCGTGCAGGAAATGCAACTTTCAACAGGCAGGCGCGTACATGTGTTTTTCGGTAAACACAGGCGTGGCTTGTACCCGAACAGACAGGACGATCCCCATGGCGACCGAGCTCACCTTCTCGATCATCAAGCCCGACGCCACCCGTCGCAACCTCACCGGTGCCATCAATGCCGTGATCGAGGGCGCGGGCCTGCGCATTGTTGCGCAGCGTCGTGTGCAGATGACACAGGCCCAGGCAGAGACCTTCTATGGCGTGCACCGCGAGCGTCCGTTCTTCGGCGAGCTGGTGTCCTTCATGACCTCCGGCCCAGTGGTTGTGCAGGTGCTGGAAGGCGAAGGCGCAGTGCTGAAGTATCGTGACGTGATGGGTGCCACCAACCCGGCCAATGCGGCTGAAGGCACCATCCGCAAGCAGTTTGCCGAGTCCATCGAGGCAAACTCCGTGCACGGTTCCGACAGCGTCGAGAACGCGGCAATCGAGATTGCCCAGTTCTTCGCCGGCAACGACATCGTCGGCTGACACATCAAGGCCCGCGTCCCGGACGCGGGCCTTTTTTACAGGGTCAGGCCGCACGGCCATGCCTGAACAAGACCTCCTGCCTTAACCATGTTTCATGTGAAACATTCAAAAGCCGCCCCTGCCCCGGTGCGGACGCAAGCCCTGCATCTGACGCGGACCGGTTTCCCATTCCCCTGCTGGACGGAAGGGGACTTGCGGGCGTAAAGAGAGACACGCAAAAAAGATCGTCCACTGCGTGCAGTGTCTGCCGTTGTCCGGCCTTTTTTGCCGCGCCGCAGAGCCGACGCCTGTTTTTTCGCGCAGCACGGACACTTTGCCATGATGGACATCACGGCCCCGACTTTCTGGGTTTCCTTGGCGCAGATCGTCTGGATCGATCTGCTTCTTTCCGGTGACAATGCGGTTGTCATTGCGCTCGCCTGTCGCTCCCTGCCCCAAAAGCAGCGCAAGTGGGGTATTCTGCTCGGGGCTGGCGCAGCAGTGGTGTTGCGCATCCTGTTTGCGTTGCTGGTCACTGTACTTCTC
Source organism: Xanthobacter sp. (assembly GCA_034676585.1). Classification (GTDB taxonomy): domain Bacteria; phylum Pseudomonadota; class Alphaproteobacteria; order Rhizobiales; family Xanthobacteraceae; genus Xanthobacter. Next base: position 90,042 of record JAUCBY010000005.1, read on the forward strand.
GGTGTGCCCTTCCTGAAAGTGGCCGGGGCGCTTTTGCTGCTCTGGATCGCGGTGAAGCTGATCACCGATAATGGCGGCGAAGAGCATGAGGTTGCGGCATCCGACAGCCTGTTCAAGGCAGTGCGCACCATTGCCATCGCCGATGCGGTGATGAGCCTTGATAATGTGGTTGCCATTGCCGCGGCCTCGCGCGGGCACCCGGAACTGTTCGTTGTGGGCCTGCTGCTCACCATTCCGCTGATCGTTTTCGGCTCGCAGATGATGCTGGCTGTGCTCACCCGTTTCCCGCTGCTGATCTGGGCCGGAGCTGCCCTGCTTGGGTGGATTGCCGGCGAGATGCTGCTGGGTGACGTGATGGTGCTGGAGGCGCTCCAGAACTTTAATCCGGCCCTGGTCGAGCCGGACCCGGAATCGCCGGTGGGGCTGCATGCCATTGCCTGGCCACGCCATCTGGCCAGCGCGATCGGTGCTGCGTTTGTGGTGGGCATTGGCCTCTTGCTGCGCCCCCGGGCCAATGGTCCGCATGCTGGCGCGGCCTGAGGCACCTTTCAAAACACGGGTTCTGCATCCGGGTACTGCGCCCTTGCCTGATTTCAAGGCAGAGACGCAAGGCCCGGTGCCCTGAAATGTCCATGTGCCCCTTGCATGCCCGAAAGATATTTCGGTCGTGCAAGGGGCACATGCCTGTTTATTCCGGCTTATTTGAACAGGAATGCTGTCAATTTATGCCAGATCAGGTCGTGATATTCCTGCCGATGTGGACCATAGTGCAGAGACAGGATGATTCCGTTTGCATGGAACCATCTGTTGTAGGGGTGGTTAGCAGATCATGCGCGAGGCTATAAATGCCAGCACAGGGTCATCAACGAACCAAGGAGAAACCATGAAAAAGCATCTGCTTGTGGCAATTGGCGCACTGATGATAGCCGGCGGCGCCCACGCGCAAGACCTTGATATTCTCGGTAAAATCAAGTCCAGCGGCACGATTGTGGAAGGCGTTCGCGAGTCCTCCGGCCTCTCCTATACGCTGGGCAATGGCAAATATGCCGGCTTCCATTACGATGTCTGCGCCCATGTGATTGATGACATTCAAAAGCATCTGGGTCTGGACAAGCTGACTACCAGATACCAGCCCGTGACCTCACAGAACCGTGTGCCGCTGGTTTCCAATGGCACTGTTGATATTGAATGCGGTTCCACCACCAACAATGAGGCTCGCGCCCGTGATGTGGCCTTCGCCAACACCACGTTCGTTGAGGAAGTGCGCATTGCGGTGAAGAAGGATTCCGGGATCAAGTCGATCGAGGACCTCACCGGCAAGACCATCGCCACCACCACCGGCACCACATCCGTGCAGACCCTGCGCAAGCACAAGGCTGCCGAGAATGTGAAGTTCCGTGAAGTTTACGGCAAGGACCACGCCGACAGCTTCCTGCTGCTGGAAACCGGCCGCGCTGATGCCTTCATCATGGACGGCTCCATTCTGGCCGCCAATATCGCCAAGTCCCGCAACCCCGACAATTACGCGATTGTGGGTGAAGTGCTGGCGGTTGAGCCTATCGCCATCATGCTGCCGAAGGACCCCGCCTTCAAGAAGGTTGTCGATGACAGCCTCAAGGGCCTGTTCGAGTCCGGCGAGCTTGAGAAGATCTATGACAAGTGGTTCATGAAGCCAATTCCGCCCACCGGCGTTGTCATCAACCTTCCGCTTTCACAGTCCACCAAGGATGTGTGGGCAAACCCGAACGACAAGCCGGCTGAAGCCTATACCCGCTGACCTTCTGCGCAATGACCCGCCGCCCGGCATGAACCAGCGGCGGCGGGTCTGGAACGCATAATTGCAGAGGGGGCTATCATGTCATTGGACTGGCAATTTTTCTTTCAGGATACGGGCGCTGGGGAAACCTATCTCGACTGGATGCTGACGGCATGGGGGTGGACCGTTGCGGTTGCCATGTCCTCGCTCGTTGTTTCCCTTGTTTTCGGCATCACTGTTGGCACCCTGAGAACCCTGCCGAACAGCAGGTTCTGGGCTCCTCTGGCCGGGGTGTGGATCGAGGTTTTCCGTAACATTCCGCTGCTGGTTCAGGTCTTTCTCTGGTACATGGTCCTGCCGGAACTGATCCCTGCACTCAAGGGTGTCCATACCTTCTATCTGATGGTGGCCGCACTCGGACTGTTCACATCTGCCCGCTTTGCCGAGCAGGTGCGCGCGGGCATACAGACCTTGCCGCGTGGCCAGCACTATGCCGCCATGGCCATGGGCTTCACCACGGCGCAGAGCTATCGCTATGTGATTCTGCCCATGGCGCTGCGCATCATTCTGCCGCCGCTGACCTCGGAATCCATGAACCTCGTGAAGAATTCCTCTGTGGCCTTTGCCGTATCCCTTGGTGACCTCACCATGTTTGCGATGCAGGCACAGGAGGAAACCTCGCGCGGGATCGAGATTTATCTGGCGGTCACCGCCCTGTATGCCTTCACAGCCTTTGCCATCAACCGGGTTCTGGCATTCATCGAGAAGCGGTCCAAGGTGCCCGGCTTCATTGCTGCCACTGGCGCGGGAGGCCACTGACCATGACTCTCGATCTCAGCTTTTACAATTGGGACATGTTCTCCTCCTACGTCCTGCGCGGGCTGTGGTTCAGCCTGCAATTGACGGTGGTTGCAACGATTGGCGGCGTGGTGTTCGGCACGCTTCTCGCGCTCATGCGCCTGTCTGGCAACAAGTGGCTGGAACTGCCGGCAACCGGCTATGTGAATGTGATGCGCTCCATTCCGCTGGTCATGGTGATCCTGTGGTTCTTCCTGCTGATCCCAATGATTATCGGCCAGTCCATCGGCGCGGAGCTTTCGGCCTACATCACGTTTATCGCGTTTGAAGCCGCCTATTTCTCGGAGATCATGCGCGCTGGAATCCAGTCCATTCCGCGCGGGCAGGTTTTCGCAGGACAGGCGCTGGGCATGACCTATTCGCAAAACATGCGGATTGTGGTGCTGCCGCAGGCCCTGCGCAACATGCTGCCGGTGTTGCTGACCCAGAGTATCATCCTGTTTCAGGATACATCCCTGGTTTACGCCATCGGTGCCTATGACCTGTTCAAGGGTCTGGATCTGGCCGGCAAGATGTTTGGACGCCCCGTTGAAGCCTATCTCATGGCTGCGGTCGTCTACTTCTTCATCTGCTTTGTGCTCTCCTATATCGTGAAGCGGCTTCAGAAGAAGATCGCCATCGTCCGTTGATGGGAACAACATCATGATCGAACTGAAGAATGTTTCCAAATGGTACGGCGACTTTCAGGTGCTGACCAATTGTTCGACCAAAATTGAAAAGGGCGAGGTGGTGGTGATTTGCGGGCCTTCCGGCTCGGGCAAATCCACTCTCATCAAGACCATCAACGCCCTTGAGCCGTTTCAGGAAGGGCAGATTTATGTGGACGGCACTGCCGTTCATGATCCCTCTACCAACCTGCCCAAGCTGCGCAGCCGCGTGGGCATGGTGTTCCAGCATTTTGAGCTGTTCCCCCATCTCTCGGTGACAGAGAACCTGACGATTGCGCAGGTGAAGGTTCTGGGCCGCAAGATGGAGGATGCCAAAAAGCGCGGTCTTGCCATGCTGGATCGCGTTGGCCTTCTGGCCCACAAGGACAAGTACCCCGGCCAGCTTTCCGGCGGGCAGCAGCAGCGCGTGGCTATTGCCCGCGCCTTGTCGATGGACCCCATCGTCATGCTGTTTGACGAGCCGACCTCGGCGCTGGACCCGGAAATGGTGGGCGAAGTGCTGGACGTGATGGTCAATCTTGCCAAGGAAGGCATGACCATGATGGTCGTGACCCATGAAATGGGGTTTGCGAAAAAGGTCAGCAATCGCGTCATCTTCATGGATGTCGGCGGCAAGATCCTTGAAGACTGCACGCGAGACGAGTTCTTCGGAAACAGCGAGGCCCGTCAGCCCCGCACCAAGGACTTCCTGCAAAAGATCCTGCAACACTGATTATTGCATCACCACATTTTAGTTCAGATGTGGTGATGCCCGTTTCTTGTTGAACGGGTCTGCCTGTTAAAGCCTTGACATGTGGCCTGCCTCATGTGCGGCGCATCATCAAGGGGAGGCCTTCCCTTGATGGTTCCTTTGCCAGACATGCACAAGGCAGCCATTATGCGTCTCTGCCAGATGGCAGGCATATTCAGCACATGCCCCCGCTTGCCGGGCCACCTCCCCGTTCCACTTGGACAGAAGACCCGCAAGCGCCATGATTCCCGTGCGCTTCATCGCGGCGGATCTGCGCAGGTTGTGGGCAGGGGCGCAGGTCTGCGTGGTGCATCTGTCGCAATGCTGCCGCTAGGTCGGGGCCTTGCGGGTGCTGGGCGCACCCCGTCTGGCGATTTTCGGTATTGTCTGGATCAAGCTTCTTCTGCTGATTGGCGCGGGCATATTGCCCGGTTTGGGGCAGGGTTATCTGGGCGCGCGCATGGCGTCGGCTGTCCTGACCCGGCAAAGCGGAGTCGTGCTGCCGGTGACGATTGAGGGCAGCGATCTCTGCCTTGTGGCCCTGTTGATGGGGGTTGCGGCGCTTGCAGCTCTCATTCCGGCAACGCTGGCCTACAGGCAATCGCCTGCGACAGCCCTGAGAGGCTGAATGATGCCTTCACAATGCCATCTTTCAGGATGCGATATCCAGTTTATCCGGCTCTTGTCGGGAGTTGTGCAGCCCACACAGCTCGCGTAAGAGAATGCCGTTACGCAGGGTGACAGCGCCTCTTTTAGATAGGGCGGCTGGGACACAGAAAGGCTGAGCCTGAATGAAAGACGCCTGGCAGCGCCTTCTCCGTGGGTCGGGTCTGCTTGTTCTTGTCGCAGCCCTCATCACCGGCATTCTGGTTCTGCAAGGCGTTTCGATCTATCGCTCCTATCAGTCCGCATGGGCACTGGCTATCCGCAGCACAGAAAATGCGCTCCAGACCCTCGGTGACCAGATCGAGCGCAATCTGGGCATTATTGACCTGAGCCTGACCGGTCTCCAGAACGCCATCACGATGGAGGGGCTGGAAACCCTGCCCGTCAGCGTGCGCCATACCTTGCTGTTTGACCGCGCGGGGAGCGTGCGTTTTCTGGGGTCATTGCTGGCGCTGGATAAAAACGGCAATATCCGCTTTGATTCCAGCTCGGCCAAACCGCGCAGTGGCAATTTTTCGGACCGCGAGCATTTCCGCGTCCATATTTCCCCCAATGATGACCTGTTTATCAGCCATCCCTTCTTGTCCCGCCTCAGGGGAGATGGCCCAACCATTGCGCTCAGTCGCCGGCTGTCTGCCCCGGATGGCGGCTTTCTCGGGGTCGCTGCGGCCGGCTTGCGTGTGGCCTACTTCAATGACCTGTTCGGGAAACTTGATCTGGGCACAGAAAGTGTCATCCGGGTCGTCAATACCGATGGTATCGTCATGGCCTCCCAGCCCGAGGCGCGCGGCGGTGACATAAGCCCGGATATTTCCGGGTCTGCCCTGTTCAAACACATCATGGACCGAACAGCGCGCTCCTTTCTTTACACATCCCCTCTGGATGGTATTGAGCGCTATTATGTGAAGAGAAGACTGGGTGAGTTTCCCCTTGTTCTGGTCATCGGCATTTCAACGGCAGATGTTCTGGATGAGTGGAAGACCCAGAGCATGATTGATATTCTTCTGGTGCTGGTGGATGGGGTCTTCATCATCCTTCTGTTTGTGGCCTTGCGCCGTGCGCTCAACAAAAGCCAGCAAATGGAAGCGCATATGCAGAGCATCGCCATCACCGACGAGTTGACCGGCCTGCCCAACCGCCGCGCTCTGGATGCGGCCCTTGACCGCGAGATCCGCCGGGCGGCGCGTGAGAAGCTGCCCCTTTCCATCCTGATGATCGACATCGACCACTTCAAGTCCGTGAATGACCAGTATGGGCACTCGGTCGGGGATGAGGTGCTGCATCGGGTGGGCCAGATGATTGCTACAGCCTGCCGGCGCGCCGGAGACCTTGCCGCCCGCTATGGCGGTGAGGAATTCATCCTTCTTTTGCCCTCCACGACCCCTGAGGACGCGCGCAAGGTGGCCGAGAATGTCCGTATGGACATCCTTCAGATGGCACCCAGCTCAAGCGTGCCCGATATGCGTCCTGTGAGCGTCAGCATTGGCGTTGCCTCTTCCACGGCGGGCGCGCCACTGTCCTGTGATGACGTGCTCAAGCGGGCCGATCAGGCCCTTTATGCGGCCAAGAATGCCGGACGAAACCGGGTGATGTGAAAATGCGCAGGCGTTCAGGCCAGTCCGCGCGTCAAAATCGCCAGCCAGTCGGCCTCGGTGACAACGCCGGTTGGCCGCTGGTTGGAGTCCACGATAAAAACCGCGTGAATACGGTGATAGGCATAGCGGTCCAGCAGATCGAAGGCCGGATCATCGGGCTTGGCAATGCTGGCCGAGGTCATCAAATCCTCCACATGCGCGGCCTGTTCCACCAGTTCACGCAAGCCGATGGCACCAATGATGCGCCCGTCATCATCCAGCACGGCCAGCCGGCGCACATCCTTTTTGACCAGAAGGGCGCGGGCGGTTTCGGGCAGGTCTGAAGCACGCACCGAAAAGACGCCCATCGTCATCAGATCCGCGCAGATCAGCTGGCTGTAGGAGCGGGCCAGTGCCTTTTGCTCCACCTGGTGCAGCAAGCGGCTGAGATCATCGGCATCGATGTCAAAGGTCTCACCCGCCTCCTCCAGAGCCGCCGCCATATCCCGGCGGCTGAAGGTCCATGGGCGGTCCCGCTCGACAGTGGTGGCAGATGCAGCCGCCGGCCTGCTGGGATAACGCTGGCCGCAAATACGGTGATACAGCCATGCGCTGGCCACCAGCACCACCGCATTGAGACCCACGGGAACCAGAGGGAAAATATAGCCGGTTCCCGCCCCGGCAAGAAGCCCGACCAGCGCTGCAGCCCCACCGGGCGGATGCAGGCAGCGCAGCAGGGACATGACACCAATGGCGCAGGCCACGGCAAGGCCGGCCGAAAGCGCCGACAGGGGCATGTAATGCGCAAAGGCCACCCCAATCAGGGCGGAAATGACATTGCCCCCGATCGTCGGCCAAGGCTGCGCCATGGGGCTGGCCGGTACCGCAAACAGCAGAACCGCGGACGCACCCATGGGCGGAACAATCCAGACCAGTTGCATCATATCCTGCGCTGTCAGCCCTCCCACCAGAGCGGAGAGCGCAATACCAACCAGCGCACCGAGGCAGGCCAGAGACTGGTTGCGCAGCGTTGCACCAGCCAGCGTGGGGCGGAAAAAGGGGAAACGTGTAAGAAAAGACACCAGCATGCTCCGTGGGCCGCAAGGGGTGAACAGGCCCGGCCTGTAACCGGCCGACCACCCCCGAAAACGCCCTGCGTGGCTTCAGCATGGCGCTTTTTCACACAAGTAACCGTCACCGCTCCATCAGAAATCACCATAAAAACTGTATCCGCGCCCTTTTTCAGGAAAACGGATCACAACTAGATACTTCAACACCCCACCGGAAAAATACTGATCGGATCGCAATTACAAAATGTTATGTATCTCATCGGAAAACTGAGGCTTTCTGAATAAAATATACTTCATATATACATTAAATATTGAAATTTACTCAAGATACACTCTCGTTCCGGGCTTTTTCTGCGCGCTTGAGCAGGCGCTCCCGCTTGAGGCGCGACAACCTCTGCAACCAGAAAAGTCCGTTCAGTTGATCAATCTCATGCTGAAGACAAACGGAGAGGAAGCCATCGGCCTCCTCAACCTGCAACGCACCTGCAATATCCTGAAACTCAACCCGCACCCGTGCGTGGCGCTCCACCTCTTCAGAGCAACCCGGCAGGGAAATGCTGCCCTCCGCATGCCGGATCGTTTCATCTGAATGCCAGATCATGCGCGGGTTGATATAGGTGCGCACCCGCCCCTCATCCGGCAGTTCCAGCACAACAACCTGCTGAAGCACACCGATATGCGGACCAGTTATGCCAATGGCGGGCACAGCGCGCAGGGTTTCAAGAAGATCCCCGGCAAGTGTGGCCAGATCCTTGTCAAAACGGGTAACCGGCTCCGCAGCAGTTCGCAGCAATGGATCGGGAAACCTGACAACAGGGCGAACTGCCACCCTCATACCCCCCAAAGATGCGGGATGACCCGCAGGCTTTCTTAATGACAGACATTTCAGGGCATGACCCTGCCCGCTTTAGTATCAAATGCATCCCAATTATGCACCTGAATCTGCATCCTGCACCCAATTGGAGCAACAGGTCCATTCCCGACCTCAGGGAGCTTTACTAAACTTCACAGAGCTTTGGGCGCATTCGGGATGAGGGCTGAAGTGTCCTGCCGGGAAGGCTCGGTCTGATGCTGGCCCATGCCGCGGTGCATGGAGGTGGTGCGCAGCACAACAGGCCACAGGAAGATGTCAGCCGCACTTTCTTCTTATGAACCTATGCTGCACTGCAATTCCCGCTCGCCCTGTCCGGCATGACTGTCGTAAAGAATACATGAAGCCTATTCAGGATATGGGGTCACAATGAGTCAAATCGAGCAACGGGACGAGAAGCCCGTTCACAGCGAGGATCCGCATCTGGCGCGGAGCCTGTCTAACCGTCACCTGCAGCTGATCGCCATTGGTGGTGCAATTGGCACCGGCCTGTTTATGGGTTCAGGCAAGACCATTTCTCTGGCGGGTCCTTCCATCCTGCTGGTCTATGCCATTATCGGCTTCATGCTGTTCTTCGTCATGCGGGCGCTGGGCGAAGTGTTGCTTTCCAATCTTGAATATCGCTCCTTTGCTGACTTCGCCGGTGATTATCTTGGCCCCTGGGCCCAGTTCTTCACGGGCTGGACATACTGGCTGTGCTGGATTGTGACCGGCATCGCCGATGTGGTGGCCGTGGCCGGCTATGTGTCCTTCTGGTACCCGGAACTGGCCCTGTGGATTCCCGCCCTTGGGCTGATTGTGGTTCTGCTGGTGCTGAACCTGCCCAGCGTGCGCAATTTCGGTGAGATCGAGTTCTGGTTCGCCCTGATCAAGATCGTCGCCATCATTGCGCTTATCATTGCCGGCGTGTTCATGCTCTCCACCGGCTTTACGCTGCCGAACGGCACGCAGGCATCCGTCACCCATCTGTGGGCTTATGGCGGCTTCTTCCCCAATGGCTTCTATGGATTTGTGGCCGGCTTCCAGATTGCGGTGTTCGCCTTTGTCGGCATCGAGCTGGTTGGTACTGCCGCTGCCGAAACCAAGGACCCGAAGGTGAACCTGCCGCGCGCGGTGAACTCCATTCCGATCCGTATCGTGGTGTTCTATGTCGGCGCGCTGTTTGTCATCATCACGGTCATTCCGTGGAACCAGGTGGACCCCGGCAGCAGCCCGTTCGTCGCCATGTTTGCGCTGAGTGGCCTCGGCATTGCCGCCCATCTGGTGAATTTCGTGGTGCTCACCTCTGCCACGTCCAGCGCCAACTCGGGTATCTACTCCACCTCGCGCATGGTGTTTGGCCTCGCCACATTCAACTTTGCCCCCAAAGCCTTCCAGAAGCTGAACAGCCGTCAGGTGCCGGTGAACGCGCTGATGTTCTCCTGTATCTTCCTGCTGGCTGGCGTGGTGCTGCTTTATGCGGGGCAGAGCATCATTGAGGCCTTCACCATGGTGACCACGGTTTCAGCGCTGCTGTTCATCTTTGTGTGGTCCATCATTCTTGCATCCTATCTCCAGTATCGCCGCAAGCGGCCGGACCTGCATGAGCAGTCCAACTTCAAGATGCCGGGTGGCCGTGCCGCCGTTGTGATGGTGTTTGCCTTCTTCGCCTTCGTTCTGTGGGCGCTGGCGCAGCAGCCGGATACGGCGATGGCGCTGAAGGTGACCCCGCTGTGGTTTGTGTTGCTGGCGGTGTCCTATTTCTTCGTCCGCCGCAAGGAAGCCCGGAAGGCTTCTGAGGGCTGAGCACATCACGGCCCCGGTTCACAGCCTGAACCGGGGCCGTTTTTTGTCCGTGAATGAAACGATTGAGGTTTTGCTGCGCCTTTTGGGGTTTCTCTCGGTGCCGGGCTTTGTTAGTCATGCCCCATGGACACGTATATCGCTGCGGCGAAATTTATCCCGCTGGTCGCGATTGGCCTTCTGCCAATCATGAATCCCCTGAGCACCGTGCCCCTGTTTCTGGCGCTCACCAAGAGAATGTCGGCGCAACACAAGCGCCAGCAAGCCCTGCGTGCGGCTCTCTACGCCTATGCTGTACTGGCCGCATTCCTGTTCATGGGCAATGGCATCATCGCACTGTTTGGCATATCCCTGCCCGGCATCCGCATTGCGGGCGGGCTGATTATTCTTGTTCTCGCCTTCCGCATGCTCTTTTCCGGTGAGGGAGAGGCAGCCTCGGTTGAGGCCAACCCGGCCGAAATCAAGCAGGCGAATATCGACTTTTCCTTCTCACCGCTCGCCATGCCCAGCCTTGCTGGTCCCGGCTCTATCGCAGTCGTGATGAGCTATGGTTCCCAGATCCCGGACAACCATCTCGTGCTTGGATATGCGGTGGTGTTGACAGGAATCTTCCTGACGATTTGTGTCGCCTTCATCGCCCTGATCAGCGCCAACTGGCTCGCAAAGTTTCTGGGAGAGCACGGCATTCAGGCCGTCACCAAGATTATGGGCTTTTTGCTCACCTGTGTTGCGGTGCAGTTCATAGCATCGGGCGTGCGCGAGTTTGTAATCTCTTTCCCCACATAACCGGCTTCAGCTACAGGGCTTTTGCAACATGCCCGCCCGGCCTTGCGCAAGAAGAGGCCACCAACAGCACAAACCGGAGCGCATCTCTTTTATCCAAAGAGATCCGCTCCGGCTGGCAAGGTCAATTTTCAGAAGGTCATGCCGATGCGCGTGCCAATAACCGCCGCATTCTGAATGGTGGCATAGGGCTTCAGCGGGTTGACGACATTCCCGCCCGGATGGAAGACATACTGGAAGAAGGGCTGCACCGAGAGCCACGGTGCCACTGCGGCCTGATAGGTGACTTCCACCACGGCCTCATAATCCGGCACCGGATTGAACCCGTCCGCGAACAGGGCATTGATGCGGGCATTGTCTGCCAGAGAGGGGCTGATATTGGCATAGGCGAAGGCCACGCCAAACACATCCGCATCTCTTCCCGGCACCAGACCCGTATAGGCCACGCCAACATCAAGATACCAGTTGATCTGGTTGCGGTTCTGCAAGGGGCTGACAGTGAAGCGGGCAAAGCCGCGCAAACCCTGATCGTCCGTGCCGGTCTCGGTCCACAGCGCCTGATCAATCACGCCATAAAGGGCATAGTTGCCCTTCTCCAGCATGGCATCATCCGCCGCATTCGGGGTGCCGAGCGGCCAGCCATTATCTGAAATATTCAGGTTTTCAAAGTCTTCGGAATTGTACCAGGCACCAAACTTGTATGAGCTGGCCTGAAAATCGCCCCCGCCTGCGGGCGTATAGGTATAGGCAACCTCGGCAATGGCGAAGTAACCGTCACCCACGGGAAAGTCGAGCCCCTGATAGTTCCCGGCATTTCCAGAGGGATTGCCGTTGAAGATCGCGGCCTGAAGCAGCCATGCCTCATTGGGCTGGAGGATGATCTGCACACCCGGCGTGGCCAGCGGGTAGGCGGGGCCGCCATCCGGCAGATCGGTGCCAAAGCTGCCCGGCCAGCCGAAGGTCGAGTTCACGAAAAGGCCGGCCGTATCACTGATGGTGAAGTTCTGGTCCGCGAGGATCTGGCCCACCTTCACCTTGACCTTGTCATCGAACAGACTCTGCTGGAACCACAATTCACCGAGGCGGATCTGCGGGTCAGCTTCCACCGAGGTGATGGTGAGCAGGTTGTCGAGATAGTAGGTGGAAAGGCCATGGCCCTGAATGATATAGCCAGCGGCATAAACGGTGCCGCCCTTCCAGCCCGCCAGCTTTTCAAGATCGAAGGTCACCTCGGCCTCGAACACGCCATCATAGGCCCCGCCCTGCCGCGAGCCACCGCTGACATTGCCCAGAATATCCATGGTCTGGGTCAGGTTGAAGCTGATGCCCTTGTCTTCAAGCGTGGTGCGCACACCGCCCCAGTCCCCAAACAACTGCTCCTGTTCCAGAAGCGCCTTGGCGGATGGCGGCAGGGTAAACTGGGGTGAGTCCGGCTCACCGGCATGGGCAGGGGAAAAGGCTGCACTGAACGCCAGAAGGCTTGCTCCTGCCAGAAGCGTGCGCCGCGCTGCCGATGCAGCTATGGCCGCACGTGTTCTGGCTCCGCCCTTTGGAAACTGCATACCCATTTGCGCCCCCTGCATCTTGCGCGTGATATTGCTGGAAAATTGCGCAATGCAACCTGCTGTTCGGCCATATCCCTGTCACAGCAGGAGAGCAAGAAAATTGCGTCATATTTATTCTGGAATTGATGTAAGTGGTACGGATGTACGGAATATAGACACCTGTTTATTCATGTAAAAATTCAACAGCCAAATTACTTACTGAAGATCCACATTCACGAATCCACCAATGCTTACGCATAACAATATTCCGATGAATTTAATATAACCGACATATTGTATATAGTTTAATTAATATAAATACAAACAATCCCAACTTCTAATATCGCTGCAATGTATATAAATTTATTCGTTTATTTATTTTCTTCCAATTCGTTATTTTAATTATTGATAGAATATCACATTTCAGAATGGAATCTTTCTGAGACATATGGATGATTGGAAGAAGGCCCCACCAGACCCTCCTGGAGACTCCCAATTACCACTACCCACAATCCTTCAGACGCCCCACTTTGCAGATGCACAAGAACGGCCAGAATACCTCCCGGCTGAACCTCGGCAGGTATGATGTAACGCATCTGGATGTCATTCACATGATTGGGCAGAATGCCTGCCCGGCAGCTCAAGAGCCTTGGTGAAGCCCACCCGGCTTGAGCAACCACCATGCAAGCGCGAGCGGCACAGCCAGGGCCTGCATGCGGAAAGACCGAACGTTCCAAACAGAAATACCTCCCGGCTTACCGTAAAGCCGGGAGGTATTTCCACTTTCAAGGCCCCATTATCGGGCTATGCCGTTTCAGTCCACATAACCATTGGACTTCAGCCACTCCACCACCTCATCCGCCATGGCCTGCGGGCTTTCGGCCCCGGCAGAAAGCGTGATTTCAGCAGCTTCCGGTGCTTCATAAGGGCTGTCGATGCCGGTGAAGTTCTTGATCTGCCCGGCACGCGCGCGCTTGTAGAGGCCCTTCACATCACGGGCCTCCGCCACATCCAGCGGCGTATCAACGAAGATCTCCACAAACTCACCCTCACCCAGCAACTCGCGCGCCAGACGACGCTCGGCCCGGAAAGGCGAGATGAAGGACACCAGCGTGATAAGACCCGCATCCGTGAACAGCTTCGAGACCTCGGCCACCCGGCGGATATTCTCCACCCGGTCGGCATCGGTGAAGCCAAGATCCTTGTTCAGCCCATGGCGCACATTGTCGCCATCCAGCAGATAGGTGTGGCGCCCCCCGGCATTAAGCTTCTTCTCCACCAGATTGGCGATGGTGGACTTGCCCGCGCCGGAAAGCCCGGTGAACCACAGCACGGCAGGCTTCTGCCCCTTCAGTGCCGCGCGGCTCTGCTTGGTGACGTTGAGTTCCTGCCAGTGCACATTGGTGGCGCGGCGCAGGCCGAAATCCACCATGCCCGCGCCCACCGTCAGATTGCTCATGCGATCAATCACGATGAATGCGCCGGTCTGCGGGTTGTCCGCAAAGGGGTCAAACGCGATCGGCTCATGGGTGGCGAAGTTCACTACCGCCACCTCGTTCAGCCCCAGCGTCTTGGCGGCAAGGCGCTGGAAGGTGTTCACATCCACCTTGTGCTTGATCTCGGTGACGGTGGCCCCCACCGTGCGCGTGCCGATCTTGATGAGATAGGGCCGGCCCGGCAGCAGCGCTTCGTCATGCATCCAGATGAGATGGGCGGCGAACTGGTCGGAGACTTCCGGCCGGTCAGAGGCGGCAGCCAGAATATCGCCGCGCGAGGCGTCCACCTCGTCTGTCAGGGTCAGCGTCACGGCCTCGCCCGCACCGGCCTCTTCCAGCTCACCATCAGCCGTGACGATGGACTTGATGCGGGTTGTGGCACCGGAACCGGCCACGACAACCGCATCACCGGGCCGCACGATGCCGGAGGCAATGGTGCCGGAAAAGCCGCGGAAATCAAGATTGGGGCGGTTGACCCACTGCACCGGCAGGCGGAAGGGGCGCGCCAGCGCCTCATTCTCCACCGCCACATTCTCCAGATGCTGGAGCAGGGTCGGCCCGGTATACCAGGGCATGTTGGCGCTGCGCTCAATCACATTGTCGCCAAAGCGGGCAGACAGAGGAATGGGCACCAGCGTATCAAAACCGAAATCGGCGACGAATTCGGAATAGGCCTTCACGATCTCGTCGAACCGCTCCTGCGAGAAGTCCACCAGATCAATCTTGTTCACCGCCAGCACCACATGCTGCAAGCCCAGCAGCTTGACGATGTAGGAGTGGCGACGGGTCTGGGTCAAAATCCCCTGACGCGCATCCACCAGAATGACGGCGAGATCCGAGTTGGAAGCCCCGGTCGCCATATTGCGGGTATATTGCTCATGGCCGGGAGTATCGGCGACAATGAACTTGCGCTTGTCGGTCGCGAAGAAGCGATAGGCCACATCAATGGTGATGCCCTGCTCGCGCTCGGCGGCAAGCCCGTCCACCAGCAGCGCGAAGTCGAGGTTTTCGCCTGCCGTGCCATGCTTGCGCGAGTCGGCGGAAAGGGTGGCGAGCTGGTCTTCGAACAGCAGCTTGGTGTCATAGAGCAGGCGGCCGATCAGCGTGCTCTTGCCGTCATCCACGCTGCCGCAGGTGAGAAAGCGCAGCAGGCTCTTGTTTTCCTGCGCGGCGAGATATTCGGAAAAGGCCGAGGTTTCAGGCTGATGGGTCATCAGAAATAGCCCTCCCGCTTCTTCTTTTCCATGGAAGCTGCCTCGTCATGGTCAATGAGGCGGCCGGCGCGCTCGGAAGTGCGGGCGGTGAGCATTTCGCCCACAATGGCCTCCAGCGTATCGGCATCACTCTCGACAGCGGCGGTGAGCGGGTAGCAGCCCAGCGTGCGGAAGCGGATGCGCTTTTTCTGCGGCACCTCGCCGGGGTTCAGCGGCAGGCGCTCGTCATCCACCATGATAAGCTGGCCATTGCGCTCCACCACCGGGCGTTCGGCAGCGAAATAGAGCGGCACGATCGGAATCTGCTCGGCAAGGATATATTGCCAGATGTCCAGCTCGGTCCAGTTGGAGAGCGGGAAGACGCGGATGCTCTCGCCGTTTTTCACACGGGTATTGTAGAGGTTCCACAGCTCCGGGCGCTGGCTTTTCGGGTCCCAGCCATGGTTGGCGGTGCGGAAGGAGAACACACGCTCCTTGGCGCGGCTCTTTTCCTCATCGCGGCGCGCGCCACCAAAGGCGGCGTCAAACCCGTGATGGGTCAGCGCCTGCTTCAGCGCCTCGGTCTTCATCACATGGGTGTAGAGGTTCGAACCGTGATCGAACGGATTGATATTCTGCGCCAGCCCTTCCGGATTGGTGTGGGTGAGCAGTTCAAAGCCCAGATCCTGCGCCATCTTGTTGCGGAAGGAGATCATCTCCCGGAACTTCCAGGTGGTGTCCACATGCAGCAGGGGAAAGGGCGGCTTGGAGGGATAGAAGGCCTTCACCGCCAGATGCAGCATCACCGCTGAATCCTTGCCGATGGAATACAGCATCACCGGGTTGGAGAACTCGGACGCCACCTCCCGCATGATGAAGATGGACTCGGCCTCCAGACGCTTGAGGTGCGTCATGCGATCAGACGACATCGTCGCGGCAACTCCTTCGGGCATTTTCACACGGAAAATGCGGACATCCAACAGGCGCGAAGCCGCGCCGCGCTGCATCCGCAAATGGTGCGCGCGACAGGTCCGCCCTGCCTGTTATGCCTAGGGGTTAGCGTGTTGCCAGCTTTTAATCAATATTCCTTGTGATATTTATTTATATCACAAGTAAATAATGTTATTATAGTGCAGCGCTCTTACAAACGGACAAACCGCCCCACCAGCTCCACATGCGGAGAGTAGCGGAACTGGTCCACCGGGGTCACGCTTTCCAGCGTCCAGCCGCCATCCAGAAGAATGCGGGCATCGCGGGCAAAACTGGTGACATTGCAGGAGACATAGACCAGCCGTTCCAGCTTCGCGCCCGCAAGTTCACGCGCCTGCGCTTCCGCACCCTGCCGGGGCGGATCTATCACCACCAGATCGAAAGCCGCCAGTTCCTGCGGCAGAAGCGGACGGCGGAACAGGTCCCTCGCCTCTCCCCTCACGGCCTTGAGGCCGGGGGCCGTGTGACTTGCGGCCTGAAGCGCCTTGATGGCACCCGCGTGGTTTTCCGCGGCAAAAACCTGCGCGGTTTCAGCCAGACGCAGGGCAAAGGTGCCAACGCCGGAGAACAGGTCAGCCACCTTCCTTGCGCCCACCGCCGCCTCATTCACCAGCCGCGCCAGCGTTTCCTCGCCAAATGCCGTCGCCTGAAGGAAGGCGGCGGGCGGCAACTCCACCCGCGCGCGGCCCATGGTGAGGGTGGGGGCGGCGCGTTGCAGCAACAATTCACCATGGCGGGTGAAGCGGGCCAGATTGAACCGCTCGGCAATCTCCGCCAGATCCATCAGCACGGTTGGCGGTATCGGGCCGGAACCGCGCACATCCATATCCAGCCCGGTTTCGGTGGCAATCAGCTGGAGATCCAGCGGCTTTTTCATGGTGGCCAGCATGTTCGCCACCGCCCGCGCGGCAGGCAGGGCCTGATCCATTTCGGGGGCAAGAACCGGGCATTCCGACATATCCACCATGGTGTAGGAACGTCGCTCGGCAAAGCCGACAACCGTGCGCTTGCCATAGCACCGGGCATGAAGAATGGCCCGTCGCCGTCCTGCGCCATGGGCATCAATGATGGGCGCAATCTCGGTTTCAATCCGTTCGCGGGCGAGCGTATCCGCCACCAGCGCCTGCTTCCAGCGCAAATAGGGTTCGGCCTGCCAGTGCTGCAACAGGCAACCGCCACAGCGTCCGAAATGGGTGCAGATGGGCGCGATGCGCTCCGGGCTGGGGGAGAGAATGGTCTCCAGCTGAAAGCGGTCCTTGTCCAGCGTGCCGCGAACCTCTTCACCCGGCAGGGCATAGGTTACGAAAACAGGGCCATTTTCACCTGATGCAACACCATCGCCCTGCGCGCCCATGCGGGCGATTGTCAGATCCATCATGGTCATGATTGTTCCCGCACGGCTCCCAGCAGAAATTCACGGTTGCCATCGCCACCGGCAATGGGAGAGGGGATGATGTCGCGCACCTGCCAGCCCAGCTCCTGAACACAGGCACGGGCCGCGGCGCACACATCCTCATGCACCTGCGGATCACGCACGATGCCTTTCTTGAGGGCACTGCGCCCCGCCTCGAACTGCGGCTTCACCAGTGCCACCAGCCGCGCATCCGGGCCGGCGCAGGCAAGGGCTGCGGGCAGGATCTGGGCCAGCGAGATGAAGCTCGCGTCCATCACCACCATCTCCACCGGCCCGCCAAGGGTATCCGGGGCAAGCGTGCGAATGTCCGTACCTTCCATCACTGTGACGGCCGGATTTTTGCGCAGGCGGGGGTGAAGCTGGTCATGGCCCACATCCACGGCAAACACGCGCGCGGCCCCACGGCGCAGCAGCACCTCTGTAAAGCCGCCGGTGGAGGAGCCGACATCCAGCGCACGCAACCCTTTGGGGTCAAAGGCAAAGGCTTCCAGCGCCGCTTCCAGCTTCAGCGCACCGCGTGAAACATAATCATGAATATCCTGCGCCTCGATCTGCGCATCTTCGGCAATATCGGCAGAGGGCTTGGCGATGACAACGCCATTCACACGCACCAGCCCCGCCTGCACGGCGGCTTGCGCCCGCGCACGGCTTTCAAAGTGCCCACGTTCCACCAGAAGACGATCTATGCGCATGCCTTGGCCCGCTGCGATGCCGCCTCATCTCAGGTTCGAACAGTTCCAGAGGCGGTCGGGGCCTGTGCATAGGGCAAGGGGCAGGCGAGCGCAAATCCGTCACCTGTAACTGATGCGCATCTGCACCGGACGGGCCCCCCCGGTTTCGAAGCCGCGCCTCACGAGAACCCGCCATCATCCCCCCTGCCGAACGGCCTGAAAATCAACAGGCAGTGACAGGTCTCCCCCCTTCAACAGCCGCCCGGCGGAAGCGCCCGGCATGATGCTTTCAAAGGGAGTTCAGGCCCCGGCCATGACGGCAGCCCATAAAAACATCAGGATTTACGCGATGTTAACCCTAATCCCCGGTTAATGCCCATGTGATCGAGGCCAATAGTGGTAGCATGAGCAGCACATCCAAATTCCCCACTGCCCAAAGCCAGTCGTATCGTGACCGGTCTGGTACGCTGCACATGCGCACCATGAGCCTGCGATACGCCATGGCTGCTGCAATCAGCGGCCTCGCCCTGATGACGCCCGCCGCCGGCTGGGCGCAGTCCCAATCGGCAGCTGAGACCGAGACCGGGCAACAACCCGTGCCCCCCGGCCTGACCGGCGCGGCCTGGAACATCGCCAATCAGGCCTATGCGGCTTATGTGAAAAAGGATTACACGGAGAGCATCCGTCTGGTGCGGGAGGGGCTGCAACTGCGCCCGGACTCCCCCCAGCTCTGGCTGCTGCTGATGGATGCGCTTGAGGCAGACGGACGGCTGGGTGAAGCCGTCGCGGCGGGCAAACAGGCCCAGTCTGCCGGTGTCAGGGATATTACGCTGGAAGCCCGCCTGCAAAGCCAGAACCGGCTGAGAGCACAAGCCCCATCCCTCGCGGCCAATGAGGCTCTTGTCACCCGCAATGCGGACAGGGCCATTGAGGAAGCACGCAAGGCCGTTGCCATTGCACCGGATGATATCAATTATCACCTGCTGCTCGTTTATGCGCTCGTTTCCGGTGACAGGATCGAGGAGGCCGAAAAGGCCGCCGCCGAGACTGTTGCGCTGGACCCCGGCGCCTTCGTGCCCAGAATCCTGCATGGCTATCTTCTTCAGCGGCTTGGTCGCACTGAAGAGGCAAACAGGAATTTCGATGACGCGCTGAAGGATGACATCCCCGGCGAGACAGCGAAGCGTGATGCCCGCATTATCGTTGCGGATGCCGCACTGGCAGCACGCGATCCCCAGCGGGCCATGGCCGTGCTGCAATCTGTGGATCAGCCCAATGATCCCGGCATTGCCCTGCGCCGCGAGGCTGCCGCAGCACTGGCCCGGAACCCCTCACTGCTGGACCCGGATGCCCACAAGACCCTGCCGGTGCCATTCCGCGAATGCGTGGATACAGCAGATGGCCCCAACTGCTCTCTGGTTCCAGCCACGGTTCCGCCTTTGCCCGGCATTGGTGATACACCCGGCGCCCTGACCGCCCAGAACGCCTTCAATGCCTATCAGAAGGGCGATATTGCCACGGCTGAGAAGCTGATCCGCGAAGCGCTGCGTCTCACCCCCGGAAATGCTGTCTGGCAGCGCCTGCTGCTGGATACGCTGGAGCGCTCCGGCCAGTTCGCCCTTGTTGACGACACGCTCGACAAGGCAATCGCCCAGACCAATGATCCGGCTCTCACTGCCCTGCGCGAGCAGCGGCAGCTCACAGCCTCTGTCGGGCGCGCGATCCGTGCGCTGGATCATGGCAAGACCGCAGAGGCGGAAGAGATTGCCCGCACGGCGGTAGAGCGCGCGCCAGCCTCCATCCCCTTCCGCATCGTACTCATCCGGGCACTGCTGGACAGCAACCAGACACAGGCCGCGTTCGAGGCCACGCAGGCGGCCCTCCAACAGGATGAGGCGGACGCACGCTTGCAGATGCTGCTGGCCTTCCAGCTGGCAAAGCAGGGCAAGATCGCCGAAGCCCGTGCCGCACTGGAGACCGTGCTCAATTCTGCGGACCTGTCGGAAACCGAAGAGCTCAACTTTCGCCTGATTGCTGCAAATATCGCGCTTTCGCAGGGCGATGGAGCGGCGGCCCTGTCCTATCTGGAGCCGTTGCAGGACATCCGGCATGACAATGTCCGGGCCTATTATCTTCAGGCCGTGCGCATGAAGCGCGGTGAAAAGGTCTGGCCCCCGGCGCTGGTCTCCCCCATCGCTCTGTGCCAGCCATCCACCTATGGCGTGGTTTGCGGCGTGTATTTTGGCTCTGTCGGCGCATCAGAGGCATCCGCCACACCTGCGGCCCCCGGCTTTGCCGAGGCCGATGCCGCCTATCGCGCCATGGACCGCAAGGATTACCGGCAGGCCCTGCTTCTGGCGCGCAAGGCGCTCAGTCTGGCACCGGACAATACCGGCTATCGCCAGCTCCTCATCAGCGCCCTTGTGAACATGAGGCAGTTCGGCGAAGCGGACCAGCTTCTCAGCCGGCTTCTGGCCAGCAATCCACGGGATGCCGGCCTGTTGCTGCAACGCGCCAGCCTGCGCCAGCAGGCCGGGCGGCATGATGGGGCGATTGCCGATTTCAGGGCCGCCATTGCCACCGGCAAGCTGAGCCCGCAGCAAAAGCGCGCCGCCCTGCTTTCCGTGGCCGATTCCGCCTTGCAGGCGCAAAACCCGGAACTGGCCATCGCCACCCTGCAATCGTTCGGCGATGTGCCGGATTATGATGTGCAGTCACGCCTTGGCTATGCCTGGCTTGCTCTGGAAAACCGGGAAGAAGCGCTCATTGCCTTCGAACGGGCGGCCCATGCGGCACGCAACCAGAACCAGAAGAACACCATGCTTCTGGCCCGCATCAATATTCTCAATGCCATGGGACGTCAGGCCGAAGCGCGCACCCTGTTTCTGGAGGCCTATGAGCGCGGCCAGCTGCGCGGCATGGATACGGTGCAACTGGCGGTCATGGCCAGCCAGTCCGGCGAAAATGACATGGCCTATGACCTGTTCTCACAGGCCAATGCCAGAAAGGCGCTCTCCGGCAGCACGCTCATTGAAGCGGCCTACAATGCCCGCCGCACCTATCACAATGAGCAGGCCGTGGACTATTTCAAGTCCGCGATTGACGAGGCCAATTCCGGCAAGCTGAAGGTGGACCCGCAATATCTGTTCGGCTTGCGGCGCGAAGTTGAGGTGCTCACCCGCACCTGGGGGGCTTATCTGTCCGTCAGCTATGGTGCGCTGGGTGCCTCTCCCAATGCCAACCTGCTTGGCCCAACCAATATCGGCAGCGGGCACAGCCTGACAATCGGTGGCGAGGTTTACTGGCGTCCGCCCCATATCGGCTATCGGGATGGTGCCCTGTTCGAGTTGTTCGCGCGCGGTTTCATAACCGGATATGCCGAAAACAGTGAGCCGACTGGTCTGGATACCCTCCAGCCCAGCGTGGGTGCCCGCTGGAAGCCGATCAAGGACCAGAATCTGGTGCTGGAAGCCTCCTATCTCTTTCCGATCAGCAAGTTTGCGCGGGAAGACGTGATGCTGCGCGCCGCCTACTCCATGGGCGAGGGCGGAGACCTGCGGGTTGATGTGCCGGACTGGACCTACTGGAACGCCTATATCGACGCCGCCTATTACACGATGACACCCCAGACCATCGTGACCGGAGAGGTGCGCTATGGTCGCTCCTACCGTCTGGACCAGATCAGCAACCGGCTCGTGGTCACGCCCTTCCTCGTTCTTGGCGGCAGTTATGACACGGATTTCAATACCCCGTTCAGCCTTGGCGCAGGACCGGGCGTCAATCTGCGCTACTGGTTCCGTGAGGATGAATATACCGCACCACGCTCCTATGTGGACCTCAACGCCCAGTATCGCGTCAAGCTGAGCGGAGATGATCGTTCTGAAGGGCTGTTTGCCAGCGCCTTCCTCTCCTACTGACCTTGTGAAAAGGGGCCATCCGGCCCTTTTTCATGCCTCCCCCTGCGCGCTTGTGTCCGCAGGCAAATTGCGTCAGGTCAAGGCGCAACCGGCCAAGGGAAGACATGCCTAGGGCATGATGACCAGCCCAGCCTGCCCCACCTCATCCGGTCTTGACCCCGCCGCCCTGCTGGCGCGCTATAGCCAGCCGGTGCCGCGCTATACCAGCTACCCCACCGCCCCGAACTTCACGCCCGGCATAGATGAAGCTGTCTATGCGGGCTGGCTGAAGGCCATTCCGGACGGCGCATCCGTATCCGTCTATCTGCATGTGCCCTTTTGCGCAGAGCTGTGCCTCTATTGCGGCTGCCAGACAGCGGTGGCCCGCAGCCGCTCCCCCGTGAAGGCTTATGCAGAACGGCTGGTAGAGGAAATCGCACTGGTGCGCGCCCATCTGCCGGCGAATCTGAAACTGGCCCATCTGCATTTTGGCGGCGGCACCCCCACCATGCTGGAGGATGAGGACTTCGCCGCCATCATGGCCGCCTTGCGCGCCACCTTCCATTTCAGCCCCGGTGCGGAAATCGCCATCGAGATTGATCCGCGCGTGACCGGGGCGGACAAGGTGGCCACTCTTGCCCGTCACGGCTTCAACCGCGCCAGCCTCGGCGTGCAGGACCTGAACCTGAAGGTGCAGGAGGCCATTGGCCGGCACCAGTCCGAGGAACAGACCGCGCAGGTGGCCCATGACCTGCGCTCTGCCGGCATCCATGCCGTCAATCTCGACCTCATGTACGGCCTGCCCCATCAGGACCTGGCCTCCGTGCGCCATTCGGTGGAAGCCGCGCTGAAGCTGGAGCCGGACCGGGTGGCCGTGTTTGGCTATGCCCATGTGCCATGGATGAAGAAGCATCAGGCGCTGATTCCCGAAGATGCCCTTCCGGGACCGGAGGAACGCTTCGCGCAGGCGGAGCTGGTGGCACGGATCCTGACCGCTCACGGCTATCATGCCGTGGGGCTGGATCACTTCGCCCGCATTGAGGACCCCATGGCGCAACAGGCGCAGGATGGCACGCTCAAGCGCAACTTTCAGGGCTACACCACGGATGATGCCCCGGTCCTGATTGGATTTGGCGCATCCTCCATCGGCTCACTGCCGCAGGGTTATGTGCAGAATATCCCCTCCACCCCGCTCTGGCATCAGGCCGTCACATCCGGCAAACTGCCCGTGGCGAGGGGGGTGGCCCTGACGGATGAGGACCGGCTGCGCCGCGATGTGATCGAACGGCTGATGTGCGATCTCAAGGTGGATCTGGCCGGGATCACCACCGCCCACGGCTTTCCCACGGTCTTTTTTGCACCGGAACTGGAGCAGCTGGCTCCCCTCATGGCCGATGGACTGGTCCTGCGCGACGGGCTGTTCTTGAGCGTGCCGCAGCAGGCGAGAGCCTTCACGCGGGTGGTGTGCGCGGTATTTGACACGCATCTGGCACGGGCCCGTGCGACAGAGCCGGAACGCAAGCGCCACGCCGCAGCTGTCTGAAAAAAGAAACCCCGCTCGAAGATCAGGTCTCCGCACGGGGTGATAACGCACTACCACATTCAAACGCCAAGGGATGTTGGCTGAAAGCGCTGTTGGCTGACTGTTTCCCGCTCTACCGGCACATCGGCCGGTTGAGCGCGCCAACCATGGAATTGAAGCGCGTGTTCAATGTATTGGCATCATACTGAATGGGATTGTTGACCCGCCAGCTTATGGAGTCGGGTTTGGGGACATAATCCCCGTTCTCGGCATGCTGAATGATCGTGCGGCTCATGGCGAGGAAGTCATTCATGCTGCCTCTCAGGCTGCTGCAGCTTTCCTTCTGGCTCTCAGGAAGGGCCTTTTCCCAGCCGCTCGCCATTGCAGCGGTTTTGGCAATTGCCGCCTTCAGGGCTTCCACCGCATTCTTGTCGCCATTGCTTTCCAGCACCTGCCGGGCCTCGGTCATCGTCGCCCGGCTTTCGATAATCAGGCCATAGCGGTAATAATCACGGGAGTCCTTTTCGGCTTTTTCAAAGGCATCCCGGATGTTCTGCTCATCCTGCCTGTCCACGCCCTCCAGAAAGGCGCGCTCGGCCTTGGCCACCTGTGTCAGCGCCTCAATATAGGCCGCGCTGTTCTCACGCGCCTTCTGCCCGCCATCTGTCAGATATTCCTTTGAATCCGCATAGTTGGACAATTCGGCATTGAGAGGCTGGAAAGCTGCCAGCGCGCTGGAGAACTCCCCGGCGGGCTTGTCGATATCCAGCATGCTGAAGGGCATGGCGATGGCATCGTCCAGCTTCTTCTTGAGATTGTTCACCGCAAAGCTGGTGACGACCGAATAGGACGTGATCTTCTCGCCCGATGCGAGGGCTGGCGCGTAATTCTTCTGGTACTCCTCAAGCTTGGTAGCAAAAGGAGAGCGGATGGAATTGGCGACGCCGATATAGGCATTGAATTTCCGGGTCTGCGCCTGATCCTCGGAAATCTCGGCCTGCTTTTTCTGGTCGCCGGAGCCCTGTTCATTGCAGGCTGCCAAACCCAGACAGGCCACAAAAACCAGACTTCCCAAAAATGCGCGCAACTTCACCGGAATCTCCTTTTCGTGAAATTCCCGGCAGTTTCTAGACCGTTAGTCGAACATCATCAATCATCGATGGCCAAAGCCATGGACAACATCATTCCTACAATGTGAAGGAGCGCAGGCCTCAGATGTTGAGGCCGCGCAAGGCCGCGCAGTTGCGCAGCAGCACCCGGCGCGAGGAGGGCAGCGCAATGGCCTCAATATCCTCAAGGTGCGTCAATGTCCGCGATACGGTTTCAATCGTCAGTCCGAGATAGTCCGCAATGTCCTGGCGCGACATCGGCAACTGCACTTCCTGTGAACGGCCAGAGACCGTACAGCCTGACATGCGCTCGGCCATATCGAGCAGGAAGGATGCCACGCGCTCCTGCGCGGTTTTGCGCCCCAGAACCAGCAGGTGATTCTGGGCCCGCGCCAGTTCGCAAGCGGTGACAGCCCACAGCGCATGCGCCAGTTCGGCGTCATCGGCGGCGCGGGCGAACAGGATGGAGCGCTTGACCCGCGCCACCTTGCACTCTCCCACGGCTTCGGCAGAAAAGCGGTGACGGGCCCCCATCTCCCAGCCGAACACATCACCCGGCAGGCAGAAATTCTCGATCTGCCGCCGACCATCGCCCAGCAGCTTGCACACGCGCGCCGCACCGGAAAGCAGGATATAGATATGGTCCGACGGAGCGTCTTCACTGAAAATCTCAGCATTCCGGCAGAACGTCGTCACACTGCCCAGAGCCATGAGCAGGTCCGCCGAGCGCACGGCACCCGTATCCTCGGCCCAGGCGCTCGCAGACATGGAATGTCCAAACATTTTGGAGCTGATGACAGCGGCTGTGCTGGGCATGGGGCAACCCTTCCGAACTTGTGTTGCCTATCAATAAAGCGTGACATCCCCCGCAAGAAATTCGTCCTGAACACTTAAGTCATGTCACTTAAGTATATTTACGGAGGGCACCGGGACGCGTTACTAAGGGGCATGAGCGCACGACAAGCAGATGTCCCGGGTGACATAAATAACGACAGAAGCCGGAAAAGTCTCCGCCGCGCCGGGCTGGATGGCATCTATGGCTGTCTGGCGGCGGTATGCGCGCTGGTGCTGTGCCTTGTCATTGATGCCCCGCCGCCCGAAACAAACGGCATCATCATGCTGCTGCTGGGCGTGGTTGCGGCCAGTGCCCGCGGGCTGGTGTGCGGGCTGACGGCGACATTCCTCGGCATGACCGGGGGGCTGGCGCTGAATATTTACGCTCCGGTTCTGGGACTCCCCGCCCTGTCTGCCAACGTGACCGATGAACCCAGCACCCTGCTTCTGTTTCTCATGGCCGGTGCGGGCATCGCCACGATCGGTGAGCGGCTGCATGAAAGCCGCCATGCCGCAGCCGCCCGCACCCGCGAGTTGATCGCCCGCGAGGCGCATCTGCGCTCCATTCTCAACACGGTCCCGGATGCCATGGTCGTGATTGACGAGCATGGCATCATGAGTTCCTTCTCCGCAACGGCGGAACGCCTGTTTGGCTACAAGGCGGCGGAGGTGGTCGGCTCCAATGTTTCCATGCTGATGCCCTCACCCCATCGCGAAAATCACGACCAGTATCTCTACCGCTATCTCACCACGGGTGAGCGCCGCATCATAGGCATAGGCCGCGTGGTGGTGGGCGAGCGGAAGGATGGCTCCACCTTTCCCATGGAGCTTTCCGTGGGCGAGATGCACTCCGGTGCGGAGCGTTATTTTACCGGCTTCATCCGCGACCTGACAGAACGTCAGAAAACCGAGGCCCGGCTTCAGGAGCTTCAGGCTGAACTGGTTCACATCTCCCGCCTCACCGCCATGGGCGAAATGGCCTCGGCGCTGGCGCATGAGCTGAACCAGCCGCTCTCTGCCATCGCCAACTATATCCGGGGCTCCCGCCGCCTGCTGGACACCCAGCCGCCCCGCATCGAGATGCTGCAGGGCGCGCTGGAAAAAGCCGGAGACCAGGCCCTGCGCGCCGGGCAGATCATCCGCCGGCTGCGTGATTTCGTCTCGCGCGGGGAAAGCGAACGTCGGGTGGAGCATCTGCCCAAGCTGATGGAAGAGGCCAGCGCCCTGGCGCTGGTTGGTGCGAAAGAGCATGGCATTCAGGTGCGCTTTCATTATGACCCGCGCTGCGAACTGGTGCTGGCCGACAAGGTGCAGGTGCAGCAGGTGCTGCTGAACCTGATGCGCAATGCACTGGAGGCGATGCTGGAAGCCCCCCGCCGCTCTCTTCTGGTGCAGACCGAGCCGGTGGAGGACGATATGATCATGGTGTCAGTCATCGACACCGGGCATGGTATCTGCGACAAGATCGCCCGCCAGCTTTTCACACCCTTCATCACCACCAAGCCGCAGGGCATGGGGGTTGGACTGTCCATTTCCCGCACCATCATTGAGGCCCATGGCGGCCATATCTGGGCGGAACCCAATCCGGAGGGCGGCACCATCTTCCGGTTTACATTGCGCGCTGTGGAAGAGGAGGTCTCGGCTGATGTCTGAGAATGAAGCGATTATTCATGTCATTGATGATGACGAGGCCGTGCGCGAATCCCTGTCCTTCCTGCTGATGACGGCGGGCTATACGGTGCGCGCGCATGCCTCGGCGCATGCCTTTCTTGAAGCCGCCCCATCCGATGCGGATACGTCCATGTCCTGCATCATCACCGATGTGCGCATGCCGGGCATGAATGGCATTGAGCTGCTGAGGCTGCTGAAGCAGAAAACACCCAGCACCCCGGTTATTGTCGTGACCGGCCATGGCGATGTGCCGCTGGCGGTGGAAGCCATGAAGCTGGGTGCAACAGACTTTCTGGAAAAGCCCTTCGATGATGTGGCCATACTGGATACGGTTGGCTCCGCCCTCGCCCGTCGCCGGGAGGTCCACCAGCAGCACAGTGTGCGCGATGAGGTGGCCGAGCGCCTTACCACCCTTTCCCATCGCGAGAGACAGGTTCTGGAATGCCTTGTGGTCGGCCTCGCCAACAAGATGATCGCCAGTGATCTTGGCATCAGCCCGCGCACCGTGGAAGTCTATCGCGCCAATGTCATGACCAAGATGAAGGCGCAGAGCCTTTCAGAACTGGTGCGCATGGCCCTTCTGGCGGGTATTTCCCCGCAGAACGCATAGGCAGGGCAATCTTTGGTGCTGTTGTGGCAGCCCATTGATCTGTCTCAAGGCCCTTTGTGCCGCATGGCGCTTAAGTGGAGCCTGTCGCCATATGGTCATCGCGCCGCGCGGGCTGAGCCTGTGTCGTGGGAGGTTTCAATGGGTCTGGAGCATCGCACCCCTCAGCCTTGGATCGTTCATGTGGTGGACGATGACCCTGCGGTTTGCTGCTCCCTGAAATTCACGTTCGAGCTGGATGGTTTTGCCGTCAAAACCTACACCAGTTCCGGTGAGTTTCTGGCGTCCGAGTTGCCGAGCCGGGGCTGCATGGTGGTGGACTACAACCTGCCCGACCTGAACGGGCTGGACCTGTTGCGCGAGCTGGGCCAGCGTGATGTGCGCCTGCCCGCCTTTCTCATCACCTCCAATCCATCCCACACCCTGCGCAGCCGGGCGGATGCCCAGGGGGTCGCGATCATTGAAAAACCCCTGCTCAGCGACCAGCTCAGTGAAGCCGTGCAGGAGAGTTTCACCCGGCATGAGACCCTGTTGCACGCGGCATCGGCCGGGGCGGCATTTCACTCATAATCGTCCTCCCTCCCCCTTTTCACAGTGCCCCCGGCAATGCCAAAGTGCATCCATCGGCAGTTGCATTGCGGGGCGTGTGACCGGCCCGCTCCTGTTCCGGTCGGGCCTGTGTCACAATCATCAGTCATCCTCCCGTCACGTTGATCCCTGTCGGCCTTGCCGCTCCAACACGAACGACCCGAGGCCCCTATGAGCACCCGCAATCTTGACGCCCTGTTCCACCCCGGCGCCATTGCGCTTGTGGGTGCCAGCAACCAGCCCGGCACCATCGGCACTGTCATTGCCAAAAACCTGTTCGAGGCCGGTTTTCAGGGGCCCATCCTCACCGTGAACCCAAGGGAGCGGGCCATCCGCTCCTCGCTCAACTATGCCTCGGTGCAGGACCTCCCCATCCCGGTGGATCTGGCGATCATCGCCACACCACCGGAGGAGGTTCCGCAGGCGCTGGCGGATCTGGGTGCGAAGGGCTGCCGGGCGGCGATTGTCGCCACCAGCCTCACGGACAAGGGCAATACCAATACCCATGCCGAACTGCGCCAGCGCATGCTGGATGCTGCCCGGCCCCATCTGCTGCGCATATTGGGGCCGGACTCCATCGGCTTCATCTCCACCCGCGCCCATATCAATGCCAGCTTTGCCCCGCAGATGCCGACGCAGGGCGATGTTGCTTTCCTGAGCCAGTCCCGCACCATGGCCACCGCCGTGCTGGACTGGGCGCGCGGGCAGGGCTTCGGCTTCTCCCATGTGCTTTCTCTGGGCGAAAAGCTCGATATCGATTTCGGCGACCTGCTGGACTATCTCGCGCTCGACAACACCACCCGCGCCATTCTGCTTTATGTCGAGAACATCACGGATGCCCGCAAGTTCATGTCGGCCGGGCGAATTGCGGCGCGCTCCAAGCCGGTGATCGTGGTGCGCTCCGGGCGCTCGGAAGCGGGCGCTGAGGCGGCCCGCTCGCACACCGGCGCGCTGGCGGGGGCCGATCTGGTCTATGATGCCGCCTTCCGCCGCGCGGGCATGCTGCGCGTGCAGGAATTGCGCGAGCTGTTCGAGGCCGTCACCACCCTGTCCTCCGGCATCCGGCTGAATGGCCAGCGCCTCGCCATCGTCACCAATAGCGGCGGTGCCGGCGTGCTGGCGGTGGATGCCCTGGATGATATTGAAGGCCATCTCGGCACGCTGACCGCAGAAACAGCAGAAAAGCTGAAGCCGCTGGTCCCCCATGGATGCGGCAGCGCCAATCCTGTGCGTCTGGGGTCGGATGCCCAGCCGAAACTGTTTGGCGAGAGCCTGCCCGTTCTGCTGGCAGACAAGGGCTCGGATGCGGTTCTGGTGCTCAACTCCCCCTCCGCCGTCAGCGACAGTTCTGCGGCGGCAGATGCCGTGATTACCGCGCTGGAAAGCCGCCCGCGCGCGCCGGTGCTCACCTGCTGGCTGGGCGAGGCCAGTGCGGATGCCGTGCGCAAGCGCTTTGCCGCCCGCCGCATTCCCACCTATGAAACCCCGAGCGAGGCGGTGCGCGCCTTTGGCCATCTGGTCTCCTACCAGCGCAACCAGACCCAGCTGATGGAAACCCCGCCCGCCCGCACCTTTGATGAACCCGACCGCGACAAGGCCCGCACCATTGTGGAACAGGCACTGGCAGCCGGGCGCACCTCTCTGGGCGAGTTCGAGGCCAAGGCCGTGCTGGCGGCCTATGATATTCCAGTGGTGGAAACCCGCATCGCCACCACGCCGGAGGAGGCCGGGCAGATCGCGGCGCAGATCAATGCCCCGGTGGTGGTGAAGGTGCTCTCGCACGACATCACCCACAAATCCGATGTCGGCGGCGTGCGCCTCGACCTGCACACACCGGAAGCGGTGGAATATGCGTGTCGTGACATCATCCGCTCCGTGGGCGAGAAGATGCCGCGGGCGCGCATAGACGGCTTCACCGTGCAGGCCATGATCCGCCGCGCCCATGGGCAGGAGCTGATTGCCGGCATTGCGAATGATGCCACCTTCGGCCCCGTGGTGCTGTTCGGTCAGGGCGGCACGGCGGTGGAGGTCATCAAGGACCGGGCGGTTGCCCTGCCTCCACTGAATGGGGCGCTGGCACGGGAGATGATCTCGCGCACCCGCATCTCGCGCCTGCTGGCCGGCTATCGCGACCACCCGCCAGCCGATATGGGCGCGATTTCAGACACGCTCATCAAACTGGGTGAGTTGCTGGCAGACCTGCCGCAGATTGCCGAACTCGACATCAACCCCCTCATTGCCGATGAGAACGGCGTGCTGGCACTGGATGCCCGCATTCTGGTGCAGGACACGCAGGAAACCGGCACCAAACGTTTCGCCATCCGTCCCTATCCGCCGGAGTTTGTAAAGGAACTGATCCTCACTGATGGCTCGGCCGTCACGCTGCGCCCGATCCGACCCGAGGATGAGCCGGGGCTGGTGGACATGGTGCACAAATCCGATGCACAGGATGTGCGCCTGCGGTTCCTTGGCTCGGTGAAGGACTTCCCTCACCTCATGGCCGCCCGCCTCTCGCAGATCGACTATGACCGCGAAATGGCGCTGGTCGCCGAGGGGGGTGCCGGGGAACTGACAGGTGTTGTGCGCATCATCGCCGATCCGGACAATGAAGAGGCGGAGTATGCCATCATGGTCCGCTCGGACATGAAGGGCAAAGGCCTCGGCTACCGGCTGATGAACGAGATTCTCGATCACGCCCAGCAGCGCGGCCTCAAGCGGGTGTTTGGTGATGTGATGCGCGAGAATGGCCCCATGCTGCACATGGCGGAAGATCTCGGCTTCAGGATCTTCCCCGGCGAGGATGGCCCAACCGTGATGAAGGTTGTGATTGACCTGTCCACCCGTCCAAAGGGCTGAAGCGCCCGTTTGGCAAGGCTGGTAAAATTGTGACGCTCCCATAGAGGGCAGCGGTTTGTGATGCACAGACCGCTGCCCTTTTTATTGCCAGTCCCTTGGCACGCCCGTCCTGACACACGGCACATGCCCTGTGCCCATGAGGCATGGCCCGCTGCATGGCGACGCTTGTTCGCGCACCATCAAAAAGATACTCTATATCACACATATTTTGTCCTTGTGATGCGTGAGGCGGCCTCCCTCCTCCGGGCATCAGGATAGACGGTGGCTGCGCCAGGGTATCGCGACACTATCACCGTGCGCACAGCCATCGACACGCCCGTGCCGCCCCCTGTGCGGGGCCGGGCACATCTGCCGGCGCATCCGCGCTGGCAGGTTCCAACGGAGAAGTATGACGATGTCAGACTGTAAACTCCCTCACCATGAAAACCATGACCACAAGCATGGGCCGTCGTGCGGACATACCGCCGTGCGCCATGGCGATCATGTGGACTATCTGCATGACGGGCACCTGCATCACCCTCACGGGGATCATGTGGATGAGCATGTGATCGAGGTCAGCGCCACTAACCCCGATCACTGCGCCCCGGTGCAGGAGGAAGGGCACGAGCACGGCCATGTTCACGGCCCCGGCTGCGGGCATGAGGCTGTGCCGCATGGCACGCATGTGGACTATCTGGTCAATGGCCGCCTGCACCATCCGCATGGCGACCATTGCGACGATCACGGCCCGCTGGAAGTGGTGAAGCCCTGAGGGCACACTGACCGGCAAAAGCCCGCAGTAGCCTGCATGACAAACATGGAAGCCGGCGCAGGAGTGCCGGCTTCCGCCCGGCTCCATGCCCCGGCCACGCAGCCCGTTTTTCCACCACACGGCCCCGGCCTCGACACCGCACCGGCCCGATGCGCCGGATTTGCGATATTTCAGGCATCTTATTGTAATTACGGTTTCATTTTGGCCTGATTTCTAGATATATCTGTACCGACCCCTCGCCCACTCATGCATCATTGCGCTGGTTGAGTGCCTCATTCTGACGACCATCCGGGCCGCCCGAACGTAAAATGATTCATATCGACAGAAATCATGTTTTTTCAAACCATACTATGCTTGCGCATGGCGCATGGCCGAGGTTGTGTCCGCGCGTTCTCTCGCGAAATACCACGCCCTGGAATGCCTTTCAGGAAACAAGACTTCAGATCAACATGCCACGTCTTTTGATGCAGAAAGACAGCAGGGCTCAAGGCCTGTGCAAATGCCGTGTGGCAGATGCACCAAAACTTGCAAGAACATCCTCCAGCGCCCTGCCCCGTGCCGTGATTTCCGGCGTGGTGCGGACCCTGCCACTCTCCCCACGCGGAGCATGATCGCCAATGATGATATGGCTCATCCCCCTGCTCCCCATGATTGGCGCAATTTTGCCGCCAATGCTTATCCGTTCCGCGCGTGGCAAATCCTCCCGGGGGGCCTGCGCCAGCTCTGCCGCCCTTGTCTCGCTTGTCACGCTTGGCCTGCTGCTCTCGCGCGGCAAGGATGTGTTCACGGGGGGCGTTGAGCTTTTCTCGGTGCCATGGGTGCATCAGATCGGGCTCAACTTCTCGTTCCGGCTGGATGCCCTGAGCCTGTTTTTTGCCTCAATGATCCTCATCATCGGCATTCTGGTCATCATCTATGCGCGCTATTATCTCAGCCGCGAAGACCCGATGGGCCGTTTCTACACCTATCTGCTCCTGTTTCAGGGCGCGATGCTGGGTGTGGTGCTTTCAGACAATCTCATCCTGCTGCTCATTTTCTGGGAAATGACCAGCCTCACCTCCTTCCTGCTCATCGGCTTCTGGCGCAAGAAGAAGGATGCCCGGCGCGGCGCGCGCATGGCGCTGGTGGTCACAGGCGGCGGCGGGCTTGCCCTCATCGGCGGCCTGTTGCTGCTGGGGCAGATTGCCGGCACCTATGAAATCTCGCAGATCATGAATCGCGGCGAGATCATCAAGGCCTCGCCCTATTATCTGCCCATGCTGGTGCTGGTGCTGCTGGGCGCCTTCACCAAGTCCGCCCAGTTCCCGTTCCATTTCTGGCTGCCGCACGCCATGGCCGCGCCTACCCCGGTTTCAGCCTATCTGCATTCCGCCACCATGGTGAAGGCCGGCATTTTCCTCATGGCGCGGCTGTGGCCGGCGCTGGCGGGCACGCAGGAATGGTTCCTCATCGTTGCCCCGGTTGGCCTCATCACCATGGCGCTCGGGGCATGGGTCGCGCTGTTCAAGGATGACCTGAAGGCGCTGCTGGCCTATTCCACCATCAGCCATCTGGGCCTTGTCACCATGCTGCTGGGCTTCGGCACGCCGATGGCGGCAGTGGTGGCATCGTTCCACATTCTCAACCACGCCACTTTCAAGGCCGCCCTGTTCATGAGCGCGGGCATTGTGGACCATGAGGCCGGCACACGAAACATGAGCCGTCTTGGTGGCCTGCTGAAGCTGATGCCGATCACCGGCACGCTGTCCCTTATCGCGGCGGCGGCGATGGCGGGCGTGCCCTTCCTCAACGGCTTCCTCTCCAAGGAGATGATGCTGGAAGAGGCGGCCCACACGGTCTATCCTGGCCTGCCATGGCTGTTCCCGGTGGGGGTCACGCTGGCCGCCCTGTGCTCCGTGACCTATGCGGCGCGCTTTGCCATCCTCACCTTCCTCGGCCCCACGCATAATGATTATCCGCGCTCGAAGCCGCATGATCCGCCTGTGGGCATGTGGCTGCCGGTGGCGCTGCTGGTGGCTCCGGTCATCATTATCGGCCTCATGCCGCAGAAGGTGGTGGGGCATGTGCTGGCCCTGATCTCCGGTGCGGTTATCAACGGACCCCTGCCGGATTATTATCTGGCGCTGTGGCACGGCCTGACGCCCGCCCTTGTCATGAGTGCCATCGCCTTTGCCGGCGGCGCGGCGCTCTATCTCGGGATGGAGCGGATCTACACACGCCTCCAGCCGGTGCCGCGTCTTGATGGGCGTGACATGTTCGAGTCCGTGCTGGATGGCAGCGTGAAGGCCTCGCGCCGGATCATCGGCGTGCTGCATGCCGGCTCGCTCACCCGCTATCTGCGCATCACCTTTGTCGCCATCCTGCTGTTCGGCATCTATGCCATCTGGAGCACCCCGGCCTATGAGGGCGAACGGGCGATGCTGCCGGTGAATGCGCCGGCAGTGGCGGCATGGCTCGCGCTGGCCGTGGTCAGTATCATGGTGGTCATCCGCCATAATGAGCGGCTGCTGGCCCTGATCCTCACCAGCACGATCGGCGTGGTGGTGGCTCTGGCCTTCATCCAGTTCTCGGCCCCTGACCTTGCCCTCACCCAGATCAGCGTGGACGTGGTGACGACCATTCTCATGCTGCTGGCGCTGAACCTGCTGCCCAAGCACACCCCGCACGAGGACAGCACCTTCGCCCGCTGGCGCGATGGTATTGTCGCGGTCGCCTGCGGCTTCGGCGTCGCCGCCCTCTCCTATGGCATCATGACCCGCAATGGCGTGACCGATATTGCCCAATACTACATCGCCACGGCCAAGCCGGGCGGTGGCGGCACCAATGTGGTGAATGTCATCCTCGTGGATTTCCGCGGGTTTGATACCTTCTCCGAGATCATCGTGCTCAGTATTGCCGCCTTGTCCATCTTCGCCCTGCTGGACATCAAGCTGAAGGAAAGCGCCGTGCGCCGCCTGCGCGCGCTGCTGCCCAAGGAGGAGGCGAGCGATGCCCACCCCCTCATTCTGGTGGTGGTGACACGCATCCTGCTGCCGCTTTCGATTGTGGTTGGCCTCTATATCTTCCTGCGCGGGCACAACCAGCCCGGAGGCGGCTTCGTGGCGGGGCTTGTCGTCGCCATTGCCCTCATCATGCAATATATCGCCTCGGGCTATACGTGGGGGGCGAACCGCCTGCACCTGAACCCGCAAACGGCCATTGGCGCGGGCGTGGGCATTGCCGGCATTGCGGGGCTGATCCCCATGCTGTTCGATGAGCCCTTCCTCACCACCAACTACACCTATGTGGAACTGCCCATAGTGGGCGAGTTCGAGCTGGCCTCGGCCATGATGTTCGACCTTGGCGTGTTCCTCACCGTGGTCGGCGTCATGGTGCTCACCCTCGCACGTCTTGCAAGGATCGAGCAGCGGGTCGATCCGGGGCTGGAAAGCGGGCAGGCAATGGATATTCCGCTGGAGAAAACACCACCTCCGGTGGAAGCCGCCGTGGCCGCCGCCCCGGCCGGGAAGGAGTGAAGCGATGGAACTTCTTGTTGCAAGCGCCATCGGCATTCTCACCGCTGTCGGCATCTATCTGATGCTGCGCGGGCGCAGCTTCCCGATCATCCTCGGCATCACCTTCCTGTCCTATGCGGTGAACCTGTTCCTGTTCTCCATGGGCCGGCTGGCCATCAACAGTCCCGCCATCTACAGCCCGGATGCCACCGGCTATGCAGACCCGGTGCCGCAGGCGCTGGTGCTGACCGCCATCGTCATCTCGTTCGGCATGTCGGCGCTGATTGTGGTGATGGCCCTGCGCGGCTTCCTTGAAACAGGCTCGGACCACACCCGCCTGTCTGCCATGGAGGACGAAACCGGCCAATCCACCAGCCCGGCGGATACGCCCCCGAACCCGCGTGATGGAGAGCGGGCATGAACCATCTGATTATCGCTCCCATCGTTCTGCCGGCGCTCACGGCGGCCTTTCTCATTCTGGCCCTGCGCGGGCATGTGCGTAGCCAGCGCAGCGTCTCGATTGTCGCGACCGTGCTGCTGCTCGCCGTCGATATCGGCCTGCTGGTGATGACCGCCACGCAAGGCCCGCAGATCTACCAGCTGGGTGACTGGGCCATGCCCTATGGCATCGTTCTGGTGCTGGACCAGCTCTCCGCCACCATGCTGGTGCTCACCGGCGCGCTGGCTCTGGCCGTGGTCATCTATGCCTCGGCCGGATCAGACCGGCGCGGGCGGCTGTTTCACCCCCTGTTCCAGTTCCAGCTTCTGGGCATCAACGGCTCCTTCCTCACCGGCGACATCTTCAACCTGTTCGTCTTCTTCGAGGTGATGCTGATCGCCTCCTACGGGCTGATGGTGCATGGCGGCGGGGCCGGACGGCTCAAGGCGGGCTTCCACTATGTGGCCATCAACCTTGTCGCCTCCACCCTGTTCCTGATTGCGGTGGGCCTGATCTATGGCTCCACCGGCACGCTCAACATGGCGGATCTGGCCGTGCGTGTGCCGCAGATCGGCGCCACCGATCCCGGCTTCCTGAAGGCGGGTGCGTTGCTGCTGTTTGTGGTGTTCGCCACCAAGGCCGCGCTGGTACCCCTGCACTGGTGGCTGCCGGCCACCTATGCCTCCACATCCGCCCCGGCTGCCGCCATCTTCATGATGCTGACCAAGGTTGGTGCCTACGCCATTTTGCGGGTCTATGGCATGATCTTCGGCGCGGAGGCTGGCGCACTGGCGCTGGTGGCCTCGCCCTATGTGCTGCCTGCGGCGGTGGTGACCCTGATCTTCGGCACCATTGGCGTCATTGGCAGCCGCACGCTCAAGGCGGTTGCCGCATTTGCGGTCGTGGCCTCCATGGGCACGCTGCTGATGGCCCTTGGCCTGTTTGACAGCGTGGGCGTGGCGGCGGCGCTCTACTACATGGTACACAGCACGCTGGCTGGAGCGGCGCTGTTCCTCATCGCCGGCATGGTGGTGGAAGGCCGCCCCCATACGCTGGACCGGCTGGAACCAGACATGGCGATGCGGGCTGAAAAGCTGGTTGCGGCCCTGTTCTTTATCGCAGCTCTGGCCATGGTGGGCCTGCCGCCACTCTCCGGCTTCATCGGCAAGGTCATGATTCTGGATGCCACGCGCGGCATTTCCAGCTGGGCCATCTTGTGGACCGTCATTCTGGCCACCAGTCTGGTTCTGACCTATGGGCTGACGCGCGCCGGTACCACCCTGTTCTGGTCTAGCGCCCCGCCGCCTGACAAATGGCCGGAGCCGCGCCCGAAACTGATCCAGCCGGTTCTCTCGGTGAGCCTGCTGGTGGCCATGCTGGTGGGCTGGACAGCCGCTGCCGGCCCGGCCACCACCTGGCTGGAAAGTACGGCGCATCAGGCGCTTGATCGCACAAGCTATGTGGAAATTGTTCTGGGCCAGAAGCTGGTTCAGGACATGAAGGAGGACTGAGCGCATGTCACGTCTCTTTCCCCACCCCCTTTTGAGCATCTGCCTCACCCTCGTCTGGCTGATGCTGACCAACTCACTGAGTGCCGGCCATGTGGTGCTGGGCCTTCTGGTTGGCTTCCTGATTCCGCTCTATGTGGCCAATTTCTGGCCCGGCCGGCCGCGCATCAAGGCTCCCCTGACCATCATTGCCTATCTGGCCATCCTGTTCTGGGATGTCATCATCTCGAACCTGCATGTGATGAAACTCATCCTGTTCCGGCGCGGTGAGAGCCTGCGATCGGTTTATGTGACCATGCCGCTGGAACTGGAAACGCCCGAGGCCATTGCCACCCTCACCGGCACCATTGCGCTCACCCCCGGCACTGTCTGCGTGGATATCAGTGCCGATGGCCGGGTCCTGCTCATCCATTGCCTTGATTCCGATGACCCCGGCGAGATCATCACCCATATCAGGACAAATTATGAGTGCCGGCTGAAGAGGATATTCGAATGATCACCATTGCCTGCATCATCGCCGGCTTTGCTGTCAGCGTGGCGCTTCTGCTCACCCTTTACCGTCTGGCCGTGGGGCCTGATGCGGTAGACCGGGTGATCGCGCTGGATACGCTGGTCATCAATACCATCGCGCTCATCGTGCTGGTCGGCATTCTCTATGACAGCTCCATGTCCTTCGAGGCGGCGCTGCTGTTTGCCATGGTGGGCTTTGTCACCACCGTGTCCTTCTGCAAATTCCTGTTGCGCGGCAACGTGATCGAGTGAGGATGTGATGGCGGAAATGATCTGGGAAATTCTCGCTTCCGCGCTGATCCTCATCAGCGCCTTCTTTCTGGTGGTCGGCTCGCTTGGCCTTGCCAAGCTGCCGGGCACCATGCGCCGGTTGCACGGCCCCACCAAGGCGACAACCCTCGGCATCGGGGCGATGCTTATCGCCTCCATGATCTATTCAGCCGGTGTGCGCGGGGAATGGTCGGTGCATGAGCTGCTCATCACCTTCTTCCTGGTGCTGACCGCGCCTGTCAGCGCTCACATGGTGGCAAAGGCTCATATTCTGCGAGCCAAGGAAGAGCAGGCAGAACTGCCTCCAACCGGCCGCCCTGTTGGCTGGGCCACCATCTCCGGCTTGCGCAAGAACCAGTGGCGCAAGCTCTGAGTAGCCCCTTGACCCTGCACATGAAAAAGGCCGCTCAAGAGCGGCCTTTTCTGTCTCAGTTCCCACTCTCGTTCGCGATGCGAATGAGATACTGGCCATAATCGCTCTTGCCGAGCTTCTGGCCCAGCTTCAGAAGGGCCTCGGCGTCGATCAGCCCCTTGTTGAAGGCAATCTCTTCGGGCGAGGCAATGCGCAGGCCCTGACGCTTCTCGATGGTGCGCACGAAGGTGGCCGCATCCACAAGGCTGTCATGGGTGCCGGTGTCGAGCCAGGCATAGCCCCGGCCCATCATCTCCACATGCAGTTGCCCGCGCTCAAGATAGGCCTTGTTCACATCCGTGATTTCCAGCTCACCGCGGGCGGAAGGCTTCAGGTTCGCGGCGATGTCCACCACCTGATGATCGTAGAAATACAGCCCCGTCACCGCCCAGTTCGAGCGCGGCACCTGTGGCTTTTCCTCGATGGACAGCGCATTGCGTGCCTTGTCGAACTCCACGATGCCATAGCGCTCGGGGTCGTTCACATAATAGGCGAACACGGTCGCGCCATCAGTTCGGGCAGTCGCGGCATCCAGCAGCTTGGGCAGGCCGTGGCCATGATAGATATTGTCGCCAAGGATGAGGGC
This sequence comes from Xanthobacter sp., assembly GCA_034676585.1. Taxonomy (GTDB): domain Bacteria; phylum Pseudomonadota; class Alphaproteobacteria; order Rhizobiales; family Xanthobacteraceae; genus Xanthobacter. The sequence goes on from JAUCBY010000005.1 coordinate 129,161, forward strand.
CGAAGGGCCGCCGGCCACGAAATCCGCGCCAATGATATAGGCCTGCGCCAGACCATCGGGGCTGGGCTGCTCGGCATAGGAGAATTGCAGGCCCCACTGGCTGCCATCGCCCAGCAGGCGCTGGAACTGCGGCAGGTCATGCGGGGTGGAGATGATGAGGATCTCCGTAATGCCCGCCAGCATCAGCACGCTGAGCGGGTAGTAGATCATCGGCTTGTCATAGACCGGCATGAGCTGCTTGGAGGTCACAAGCGTCAGCGGGTGAAGGCGCGTGCCGCTGCCGCCCGCCAGAATAATGCCCTTCATGGCTTTTTCTCCTGTGTCGCGCAGCCTTGCGCGCAATGCGTTCGAAAGCGCTCAGGCGCCCTTCTTGTCCTCAACCAGACCAAGGCGCTCGCCGCCATACACCTTTGAGCGCAGCGGACCCCACCACCATTCATTGTCGAGATACCACTGCACCGTCTTCTCAAGACCGGTGTCGAAATTCTCCTGCGCTTTCCAGCCCAGCTCGGTTTCCAGCTTCGTGGCGTCAATCGCGTAGCGGTGATCGTGACCGGGGCGGTCCGTCACGAAGGTGATGAGCTCGCGCCGGGGCCGGGCAGCGGGGCGCAGGCGGTCCAGCGTATCGCAGATGGTGTGGACCACCTGAAGGTTCGAGCGTTCATTGCGCCCGCCCACATTATAGGTCTCGCCCAGCCGGCCCGTGGTGAGGATGGTGAGAAGGGCGCGGGCGTGGTCTTCCACAAACAGCCAGTCGCGCACATTGGAGCCATCGCCATAGACGGGCAGCGGCTTGCCATCCAGCGCGTTCAGGATCACCAGAGGGATCAGCTTTTCCGGGAAGTGATACGGCCCGTAATTGTTGGAGCAGTTGGAGACCACCACCGGCAGCCCATAGGTGCGGTGCCAGGCAACCGCCAGATGGTCTGACGCCGCCTTCGAGGCCGAATAGGGCGAGGAGGGGTCATAAGGTGTGGTCTCGGTAAACAGGCCATCTTCGCCCAGCGAGCCATAGACCTCATCGGTCGAGACATGCAGGAAGCGGAAACTCTCCTTCGCCGCCCCTTCCAGCGCGTTCCAGCGCTCGCGGGCGGCTTCCAGCATCACATGGGTGCCGAGCACATTGGTCTCGATAAAGGCACGCGAGCCGGAAATGGAACGGTCCACATGGCTCTCGGCCGCCAGATGCATCACGGCATCCGGCTGGGTCTCCTCGAAAATGGCGCGGATGGCCTCTGCATCGCAGATGTCGGCCTTAAAAAAGCGGTAGCGCGGATCGTTGTCGATGGCTTTCAGCGAGGCAAGGTTGCCCGCATAGGTCAGCTTGTCGACATTGATGACCTCATGGGCCGTGTCACGAACAAGATGCCGGCAGACAGCCGAACCAATAAAGCCGGCCCCGCCGGTGACAAGAATACGCATTTTTCTTCCCATTTCCGTAGCGGGGCGCGGTTCATTCATAAGTGAAAAGAACCGGCAGGTCACGCAGGCGCGGCAGTTCGGCATCCTTGGCAGACAGAACCGGGCCGCCTGCATCGACAGGCCATTCTATACCCAGATCCGGGTCATTCCAGATGACCCCGCCATCATCCTGCGGGCTGTAATAGCCGGTCACCTTGTAGAGAAACTCCACATTCTCTGTCAGGGTGCAGAAGGCATGCAGGAAGCCTTCGGGAATCCACAGCTGCGCCCCATTGTCCGCGCTCAGTTCCACCGCCACATGCTGGCCAAAGGTGGGGGAGCCATGGCGGATATCCACCGCCACATCCAGAACCGCACCGCGTGTGACCCGCACCAGCTTGCCCTGTGCAGATGGAGGCTTCTGGAAATGAAGCCCGCGCAAGGTGCCTTTTGCGCCGGAAAGAGAGTGGTTGTCCTGCACGAAGGTGACATCCGCCACCTTTTCGCGGAACGCCCGGTCATTCCATGTCTCGCTGAAAAAGCCGCGATGATCCCCGAACCGCTTCGGCGTCACCAGCTTCACGCCGGGAATGGCAAAATCATGCACGTCCACGATGGACCTCCAGAATGGAATGGCAGCGCACGTCATCACACGTGCCGACAGCAATCCAACACATACACCGGGTGCGCATTCATAAGCCATCCACAGGCAGCGCATCGCGAATGCGTTATATGGTCCAGAAGATGCCATGCTCCAAAGGCAGGTCTTGCTCCTTCATGCTGTTCCGCAGCAAAATGCGGAAAATTTGCTGCATGCAGCGGCGCATGAGATATGTGTTTCGGATGAAAACAGGACCCGCAGACATAGCAGCCAAACTGTGGAATCCGGAGGCGCTGGCCCTTCAGGACCCCCTCACGGGCCTGCCCAACCGCCTGCAAATGCAGGAGTTCATGACAGGCACCCTGGGCGCGACCCGTCTCGGGCTGGAGACAATTGCGGTTCTCTCACTCGATATTGACGACTTCAGCAAGGTGAATGAGGCCTATGGCTTTGCCATTGGTGACCAACTTCTTGTGGAAATCGCCCGCCGCCTGCGCCAGTGCATCCGGGATCACGACCTGCTGGCGCGCGTGGGTGTGGACGAATTCATTCTGGTGACCTCCGGTTTTGAGGATCGCATGGCTCTGGAGCGCCTGTGCACGCGCATTCAGGCCGCCATCCGGGCGCCCTTCACGCTGCATCAGGAGGAGGATGCCCATGGCATCTCCCTGTTGCCGATCCTGATCTATCCGCAAGCCTCCCTTGGCGTCGCCCTTTCGCCCAGGGATGCTGTTGAACCCGACGCCCTGCTGGAATGCTCGGATCTGGCCCTGTCCCGTGCGCGGCAGACAGGGCCGGGTGTCACCAGCTTTTTCTCGTCTGACATGGCCCCGGTGCCCACGCAGCGCTCGCTGGAAGGGGACCTGCATCACGCGATCACCTCCGACCAGTTCATCTTGATGTACCAGCCGCGCTGGAACACAAAAAGTGGTGAAATGCGGGGGGTGGAAGCCCTGATCCGCTGGGATCACCCCACCTATGGCCGTCTGGGTCCGGATGATTTCATTCCACAGGCGGAACGCAATGGCCTGATTATCCCGATTGGGGAATGGGTGCTGCGCAAGGCCTGCGAAACCATCGTCCGCCTGCCGCGCATCCATGTATCCGTGAATATTTCAGCCGTGCAGTTCCGTAACGAGAATCTGGTTCGGGAAGTCGAGGCCGCACTGACAGCGACCAGCCTGCCGCCCCAGCGGCTGGAACTCGAGATTACGGAAAGCGTGCTGATCGAAAATTTCGAGAAAGCCCGCAGCGTGATGGAGCAGCTCAAGAAACTGGGCGTGCGTCTGGCCATGGATGACTTCGGCACGGGTTATTCCTCGCTCGGCTATCTGCGCAGCTTTCCCTTTGATGCCCTGAAAATCGACCACCGGTTTATTGATGATCTGGACCGCGGCCCGAACGGCATTGCCATTGTCGAGGCCATTTTGGGGCTGGGTCAGGCGCTGGGCATGCAGGTGGTGGCGGAAGGTGTGGAAACCCATAGCCAGCTCGCCCATTTGCGCAATGTGGCCTGCGATGAGGTGCAGGGCTTCCTTCTCGGCTCACCCATGTTGATCGCGGATCTGGAAAACTTCATCGCCAGCCAGCCAGCCTTGCCCGCCAGACCCCCGGAGCCGTAAGGCCCGGCACCACCGGCCGGGCCCATGCTCCGGCCTCAGAGCCAGGGGGCCGTGCGATCCAGACCGATCAGCGCATCCACCTCCATGCGCGGACGCACCACAGCCATCTCGTCCCCCCGCACCAGAACCTCGGGAATGAGCGGGCGGGTATTGTAGGTTGAGGCCTGCACTGCGCCATAGGCACCGGCCGTCAGCACCGCGATCAGGTCTCCCGCCTTCACCTCGGCCATCGGGCGGGCAAGAGCGAGGAAGTCCCCGGTTTCACACACCGGCCCCACCACATCAGCCACAATGACCCGCGCGCCTTCAGGGGCCTCAACCACCGGCAGCAGGTCATGATGGGCTTCATACAGGGTCGGGCGGATGAGATCATTCATGGCGGCATCGACAATGATGAAGGTCTTGCCCTCGCCCCGCTTCACATACTGCACCTGTGTCACGAGGATGCCGGCATTGGCCACGATCATGCGGCCCATCTCGAACACCAGCGGCAGCTTCAGGTCGCCCAGCGCTTTCAGCACCACATCGGCATAGACATCAGGAGCCGGGGGTACGGGATCGCTGGCCGCATAGGGCACGCCAAGGCCTCCGCCCAGATCCAGATGATGCAGCTTGTGGCCTGCGCCGATCAGGTCACGCGCCAGTTCCGCCAGCAATGTCACCGCATTTTCAAACGGAGCCATATCGGTGATCTGGCTGCCGATATGCATGTCCACGCCGGTAATGGCGATACCCGGCAGGCGGGCGGCGGCGTCATAGACCTCGCGCGCGCGGGAGATCGGGATGCCGAACTTGGTTGCGGAGCGGCCTGTGGAAATCTTCTGGTGGGTTTTGGCATCCACATCCGGGTTCACGCGTACGGAAACCGGAGCGGTACGCCCCAGAGCTGAGGCCACCTGTGAGAGCGCCTCCAGTTCCGGCTCACTCTCTACATTAAAGCACAGGATGCCAGCATGCAGCGCCTCGGCCATCTCGTCGCGCGTTTTGCCAACGCCCGAGAACACGATTCGCTCACCCGGAACTCCGGCTGCCAGCGCACGGCGCAGCTCACCGGCAGAAACAATATCCGCGCCGGCCCCCATACGGGCCAGCGTGGCGATGACTGACTGGTTCGAATTGGCCTTCAGCGCGTAGCACAGCAATGCCTCGCGCCCCGAAAAGGCATCCATGAACACCTGATAGTGCCGTTCCAGCGTGGCGGAGGAATAGCAGTAGAAAGGCGTTTGCACAGCGGCAGCCATGGCGGAAAGGTCCACCCCTTCCGCATGCAGGCGGCCATCACGATAGCTGAAATGATGCATGGCGAACTTAAGTCTCGGGCTGTGGAGCCAGGCAGGCACAAGAACTGCCCTGTGGTGCTTTATCTTTTCGCCGTTTCAGGAGCGGGAAGAGGCCCGCTCCCGGTGTCCGGCAGGCCCGGACAGATGCGGCGCATGGGCGAATCGTTCAGAGCAGACCATCAAGGAAGAAGGGGCGATCTGGTGAGTTGGCCCCCCGCAGATGGTCCTTTTCCGCCTCACGATCAGCCTGCCCCCAGCCGAAGGACGTGCCTGCGGTCGTGTTGCCGCTGGGCATGCGCTCCAGCGCCTGGGTCTGGTCGTTCCAGTTGTTCACACTGGCGCTTCCGGTCCGTTCGGACTGGTTCTGCCCTGAATCTGACGCCGCGCCCGGCGCGCCCGGAGGCGGCTCAAGTGGTCCCTTTACGCCGCACGCAGCAAGGGCGAGTGTCGCAAGAAGTACCAGGGGAAGAGAAAGGCGGCCCATGGGTATCCGAACTGTCGAGGATGAATTTGCGGCCAATATAACCTGCATCACGCCAAAGGCGAGCCTTTTGGCATGCCCCTTTTTCTCCAGCCGGCAAAAGCCCTCCGGAGCAATGGGGCGACACGGGCCAGCCATGCCGTTTTTGCCTTCCACCCCAGCATATTATTCATGCCCCCGGCATACAGGGGCGATATAATCTGGCAGCCGGATGCGCCCTTGTCTCCTGAATCCGGGGAACCATACAGGCTGTTGAGCTGCCACACTGGCTGACGCGGCTTTGCGTGGCGCCACGCCCACACACGACATGGCCGGGCGAGACAAGGCCAAACGCGGCAAGTTCTCTCTCTTTTCCGGTCTGCCCTTCCATGCTGCATGTCCTGAGCGCGCTTTTTTCTCCCTCCCGCCTATCGCCGGGTGTGGCCGTGCGGCTGGCCCTTGTGGCGCTGGCCGTGGCCTCATTCGGCATCGGAACCACGGAGTTTGTCATTGTCGGCCTTCTGCCGAATGTGGCGGCAGATCTGGGAGTCAGCATTCCGCGGGCGGGCATGCTGGTCAGCGGCTATGCGCTGGGCGTGACGTTCGGCTCCCCCTTTCTGGCGATCGCCACAGCGCGGATGGACCGACGGCACGCGCTTTTGCTTCTGATGGGGGTCTTTATCATTGGCAATCTGGCCTGCGCCCTTGCGCCCGGCTTCTGGTTGCTGATGGGCGCGCGGGTACTCACCTCGCTGTGCCATGGCGCATTTTTTGGCCTTGGTGCGGTGGTGGCCGCACAACTGGTGCAGCCGGGGCGCAAGGCGCAGGCCATCGCCATGATGTTTGCGGGGCTGACCCTTGCAAACGTGCTGGGCGTACCGCTCGGCACCATGATTGGTGAAGCCTGGCACTGGCGCACCACCTTCTTCGCGGTGGTGCTGATTGGCCTGCTGGCGGCGCTGACGCTGTTCCTGTGGCTGCCGCGAGACCTGCCCATTGCGCACATGCGCCTGTCGCGGGAGGTGCGGGCGGTGGCTCACCCGCAGGTGATTCTGGCCATGAGCATTTCCATTCTGGTCTCTGCCAGCCTGTTCACGGTGTTCACCTATATTACCCCCTTGCTGACCACCCGCACCGGCATCTCGTCCCATGGGGTTACGGTCATGCTGCTGATTTTCGGGGCGGGCCTCACGGTCGGCAATTTTGCCGGTGGATGGCTGGCAGACAGGCGACTGATGGCCTCCCTCATCGGCATTATTTGTGTGCTGGCAACCTTGCTGCTGCTGTTGCCAGCCACCACCACCGCACCGGTGCCAGCTGCTGTGACCCTGTTTGTCTGGGGAGTGCTGGCCTTTGCCGTGGTCGCGCCCCTGCAAACGCGGGTGGTGAATGAGGCGACGCATGCGCCCAATCTGGCCTCCACGCTGAATCAGGGCGCGTTCAATCTGGGAAATGCGGCGGGGGCCGCCATTGGCGGAGCGGTGCTGGCGGCGGGCTTTGCCTATGGCCAGTTGCCATGGGTGGCGGCCATGCTGTGCATTGGTGCGCTGGGCCTGACCCTGACCTCATGGCTGCTGGAGCGCAATGCCGCCCGCAAGCCTGCCGCCCAAGCCCCCTCCTCTTCCTGAGGATGCCGCCGTGCGGAGACATGAATACTGTGGTGTAACCGGAAGTCCCGATCTACAATCAGGCAGAAGCGCTTCAGGCTACCTGCCTTTGTGGACATCTGTTTTCTCACAGGATGCCCTTCATGTCCGATACCGTCACCATCTGGCATAATCCGGCCTGCGGCACCTCCCGCAAGACGCTGGCGCTGCTGCGCGAGCATGGCATTGAGCCACATATCGTCGAATATCTGAAAACCCCGCCCAGCCGCGCGGAACTGGCCGATGCCATTACCCGGGCAGGCCTTGCCGTGCGCGATGTGGTGCGGCGCAAGGGTGATCTCTATGGCGAACTGGGTCTTGATGACCCGGCCCTGACAGACGATGCGCTGCTGGATGCGCTGGTGGCCCACCCGGCCCTGATTGAGCGCCCCTTTGTGTTCACCCCAAAGGGTGTGCGCCTGTGCCGGCCTCTGGAATGCGTGCATGACATTCTGCCCTGAAGGGCATGAGACAAGACAAGGGGCGGGCGATGACCCAGATTCAACCCAGAAGCTCATGGCTGGCCAACATGCCGCTGCAATGGAAATTCGGCAGCCTGATACTGGTCATGACCGGGCTGTTTCTGGTGCTGCTCGGTGCCAGCACCACGACCATCTCCCTGTCAAACGCGGCGCAGAACCAGGCCAACAATCTGGTGCGCTATGTGGAACTCAGCAATATCACGGCGCGCGCCATCACGCGCCGCCAAACGGCCCTGATCCGCGCCACCTTCACCAATCCGACCCAGGTGAACGAGCAACTGCGCACGACAGATACGGAGGTCAGCCGCGTTCTTCAGGACCTGCTGAACACGACCGCCCCGGAGCCGGACCTGCATGTTCTGGCCCAGCAGGCATCGCGTTTGAACGCGCGCTGGGTCAGCACGCTGGCCAGCCCCATGGTGGATCTGGCAAACCGCAGGGCGCAGGGTGACTTTTCCGGTGAGGGGCAGACCCTTCAGGTCTTTCTCGGCAATGAGACAGGTGAAGGCGGCACCCGGGATATCATCTCCATTCTGGACCAGATCAATATTGCGGCCAATGACCAGCTGAAACAGACCCGTGAAACACTGGATCAGGCCCAGAGCTGGCTTGCCTTCGTGGACATGGCTGCTCTGGTTGCGATTCTGCTGGCCGGTATTGGCGCGCTTTACCTTTCCGCACGCCTGATCAGCCACCCGCTGCGCCATCTGGCACAGATGATGGAACAGCTGGCGAACCATGACCATAATATCGAGGTGCCCTTCACCGGCCGGCGAGACGAGATCGGCACCATCGGTCGCGCGCTGGCGGTCTTCAAGACCATGGCGGTGACAACCTATGAGCACAACTGGATCAAGACGGCCACCGGGGCTGTTTCCTCACATCTCCAGTCTGCCGAGAATGTGGATGCCTTCTCCGAAAGCCTGTTGGCGGAACTGGCGCCGCGCCTGAATGCGGCGGTCGGTGTCTTCTACCGCTTTGACGAGAAGACCGGTGAACTGACACTGGCAGGCACCTATGCCTATAAATCACGCCGCCACATCACCACCAGCTACAAGCTGGGTGAGGGGCTGGTGGGGCAGTGTGCCCGCTCACGCACAGCCATCACGCTTGCCCCGGTGCCGGAAGACTATATCTGCGTGCATTCCGGCACGGGCGAGGCAACCCCGCGCACGGTTATCGCCATTCCGCTGGTGAACAAGGACCTGCTGCTGGGCGTGATGGAGTTTGCCGGCTTTGAAGACTTTACCGGCAAGCGGCAGGCCTTGCTGGATGATGTTTCGCCGGTCGCGGCACTTTCGCTGGAAAACCTGATCCGCGCGGTCAAAACCCGCGACCTGTTGGAACAGACCCAGCGGCAGACCACGGAACTGCGCGTGGCGGAGGAAGAGCTGCGCACCCAGCAGGAGGAACTGCGCGCCACCAATGAGCAGCTTCAGGCCCAGTCCCAGAAACTGGTGGCTTCCGAAGAAGAGCTGCGGGTGCAGGCCGAGGAGCTTCAGCAGTCCAACGATATCCTGCGCCATAAATCGCATGAGCTGGAAACGCAAAAGGGCCGTCTGGAAGATCTGAACCAGGAATCCGAGGCGCGGGCTGATGAGCTTGCACGCGCCAACCAGTACAAGTCCCAGTTCCTCGCCAACATGTCCCATGAGCTGCGCACACCGCTCAACAGCCTGCTCATTCTGGCACAGGACCTTGCCGAGAACCGCGCCGGCCATCTGGATGCCGACGAGATAGAGGCCGCCAATATCATTCATGGAGCAGGCACCAATCTGCTGCGGCTCATCAATGATATTCTTGACCTGTCCAAGGTCGAGGCCGGGAAAATGGATGTGGTGCGCGAGCCCATCAGCATCCCGGCCATCGCGGCACGGATGGAGCGCAATTTCCGCCATGTGGCGCAGGACAAGGGGCTGGACTTCACCGTCACCATCATGCCCGATGCTCCGGCCCAGATTGTGAGCGATGATGGCAAGCTGGAGCAGATCACCAACAATCTGCTGTCCAATGCCTTCAAGTTCACGGCCCATGGTTCGGTGCGGATCACCTTTGCGCGCGGTGCAGATGCCAGGACGCTGGACGTGGCCGTGAGTGACACCGGCATCGGCATTCCACAAGAGAAGCAGGGCTTCATCTTCGAGGCCTTCGAGCAGGTGGATTCCAGCACCCGCCGTCAGTTTGGCGGCACCGGGCTTGGCCTTGCCATTACACTGCGCCTCGCCCGCCTGCTGGGCGGCGATGTGAAGGTAACCAGCCAGCCGGGAGAAGGCTCCACCTTCCACCTGACTGTGCCGGTGGGTGACGTGTCCACGCAGGACACGGCCCCTGTCGCCGATGCGCCCATTGTCCTGCGGGCTCCCGAAATACCGGCCTCCCTTGCCCGCGCCGCCAACCCCGCCCCCGCTTTCGATGTGGAGGATGACCGCGACAGGCTGTCGGCGGGCGACACCATCATTCTGGTGGTGGAGGATGATCCGGTTTTCGCCCGCACCCTTGTCGGCATTGTCCGGCGCAAGGGCTACAAGGTGCTGGCGGCCGGCGATGGGGTGAGCGGGCTGGAACTCGCCCGCCAGCATAACCCCACCGGCATTCTGCTGGATGTCATGCTGCCCGGCATGGATGGCTGGACCGTCATTTCGCGCCTGAAGGCTGATCCGGCCACACGCCATATTCCGGTGCATTTTGTCTCTGCACTGGACGAGGCGCGGCGCGGGCGGGATTTGGGTGCGGTGGGCTTCCTTACCAAGCCGGTCACGGCCGATGCCCTCAACGATGCCCTCTCCCTGCTCGCCCATTTCTCGCCCGGTCATCTGCGACGGGTGCTGGTGGTGGATGACGATTCTTCTGCCCGCCTTGCCGTGCGTAAGCTGATCGGTGGCGAGAAGGTCGAAATCGTGGAGGCTGACAGCGGCGAGGCCGCGCTGGAGCTGGTGGAGGCGAGCTTCACCCATGCGGATGCCAGCCCGATCGACTGCATCGTTCTGGATCTCGGCCTGCCCGGCATTTCCGGCTTTGAGTTTCTCGAACGCCTGTCGGACAGCGGACGACAGGTGCCGGTGGTGGTCTATTCCGGACGCGACCTGACAGCCGAGGAAAGCCTGAAGCTGCGGGCCTTCACCGACAGTATCGTGGTCAAGGGCGCACTCTCGCCCGAACGGCTGCTGGATGAGGTGAGCCTGTTCCTCCACAGCGTGCGTCAGGATGGGCGCAAGATGCCCGCAGACCCAGACAGCGACCTGAAAGACCGCCGGCTGCTGCTGGTGGATGATGACATGCGCAACATCTATGCGCTGGCCAAGGTGCTGCGGGCCAAGGGGCTGGATGTGGTGCTGGCGCAGGACGGGGCCAAGGCCGTTTCCCAGCTTGAAGAAAATGCCGGGATCGAGATCGTGCTGATGGACATCATGATGCCGGTCATGGATGGCTATGAGGCCATGGCCGCCATCCGCGCCAACCCGGCCCATGCCAGACTGCCCATCATCGCGCTCACCGCCAAGGCGATGAAGGATGACCGGGAGAAATGTCTGGCCGCCGGGGCCAGTGATTATCTGGCCAAGCCGATAGATGTGCCCAAACTGCTGTCCATGATCCGTGCATGGCTGCCACCACGCTGAACCGGCCGGACAGACCTCGGGAGGCCACGCCATGAATTCACAGGATAACCCGGCCTTGCTGGAGGAGATTGAGGTTGACCTGTTCGTCACCGCACTCCACCGGCGGCATGGCTATGATTTCTCGGGCTACAGCCGCGCCTCCCTGACACGGCGGGTGCGCAATCTCGTGCGCACACTCAAAACCACCAGCATCACCGAGCTCACCGCCCGTCTCCTGCACGAGCCGACACTGGTGGGGGATGTGATTGCAGGGCTCTCGGTCCCGGTCTCGGAATTTTTCCGTGACCCGCACAGTTTTCTTGTCCTGAAGGAAAAGGTGTTTCCCATCCTTTCCTCCTATCCGGTCATCAATATCTGGCAGGCGGGATGCGCCTATGGGGAAGAGGTCTACTCGCTCGCCATCTTGCTGACCGAGGCGGGGCTGTATGAGCGGTCCCGGATCTATGCCACCGATATGTCCGCCGCGGCCCTTGCCCGCGCGCGCGAAGGCATCTTTCCCCTTCAGGATATACGGGACTCTGCGGCGCGCTATCTCGCCAGTGGCGGCACCGGAAGCTTTTCAGACTATTATCACGCCCGCTATGATTTCCTGAAGCTGGACGACCGGCTGCTCTCCCGCGTCACCTTTGCCGAGCACAATCTGGTAACCGATACAGTGTTTTGTGAGGCCCATCTTATTTTGTGCCGGAATGTGCTGATCTATTTCACCAATCCCTTACAGGACCGGGCACTGAACCTGTTTGCCCAAAGCCTCGTGCGCGGGGGGTTCCTGTGTATCGGCATGCGGGAAAATCTCGATTTTTCACCCGCCCGCACCCTATTTCAGCCGGTGGACGAGGCCGCACGTCTCTACCGCCTCAAGCCGGGAGGCTGAGATGGCTTTTGCTCCAGCCCGCGCAAGGCCGGTTGAAGCCGTTGTCATCGGCACATCGGCAGGTGGCCCGCTGGCACTTCAGCAACTGCTGTCTGCACTGGACCCGCATTTGAAGGCCGCCATCGTCGTGGTCAACCATGTCGGCCCCAATGGGCCGGACCTTCTGGCTGACATGCTTGCCCCATTCTGCCCGCTTCCTGTGCGCCTCGCGAAAGAGCGCATTCCAGTTGAGCCGGGAATGGTCCATATTGCCCCCAGCGGCTATCACCTCCTGATTGAGCCCTCCCGCTGTTTCTCCCTCTCGGTGGACCCGAAAGTGCATTTCTCCCGTCCGGCCATAGATGTCCTGTTCCAGAGCGCCGCCCATGCCTATGGTGCGCAGCTGGCGGGTGCCGTGCTGACCGGAGCCAGCCAGGACGGCACGGAAGGACTTGCGGAAATTTGCAGAATGGGAGGCCATGCCGTGGTGCAAGACCCGCAGGAGGCGACATTCACCATCATGCCACAATCTGCACTTGCAGTGGCTGGGGTGGAACTGTGCGCGCCTCTCGCCGTTTTAGCTGAACATATTAACAGGCTGGCCGTTCATGCTTGAAGATGCCCGTCCCAAGATCCTTGTGGTCGATGACATTTCCGCCAATCTTGCCGGCATGCGCCGTCTGCTTTCCTCCGTACATGCGGACATTTTCGAGGCTCGCAGCGGCAATGAAGCGCTCGCCCTGTGCCTCGACCATCGCTTTGCGCTCATCCTTCTGGATGTGCAGATGCCGGAGATGGACGGCTTCGAGGTTGCCTCGCTGCTGAACAATGACCCGCACACCTGCGACATTCCCATTGTCTTCGTGACAGCAGCCTATCTCGATGATGTCAGCCGGCTGAAGGGCTACACATTTGGCGCCGTGGATTATATCGCCAAGCCCATCAATGATGCCGTGTTGCTGTCCAAGGTCACGGTGTTTCTGGAACTGCATATCAGCAAGATGAAGCTGAAAGCGGCCATGGAGGAGCTGGAAAAGCGCAACCGGCAGCTCGAAATGGAAATCGAGGAACGGCGGCGGGTTGAAAAGCAGATCCGCCACATGGCAACCCATGACGCGCTGACCGGGCTTGGAAACCGGATCCAGTTCATGGATCACCTCTCCCGCGCCTTTGCCCATGCGGTCCAGAACTCTGCCGCATTTGCATTGCTGTATCTTGATATTGACGGGTTCAAGCAGGTCAATGACATCCACGGCCATGCTGCGGGCGATGCGCTGCTGTGCGCCATAGCTGAACGCCTGCGTCTTAATCTGCGTCACGAGGATTATGCCGTCCGTCTCAGCGGTGACGAGTTTTCAGTCATCATGCGCAATCTGAATGATGAAATGACCGCCGAAAATCAGGGTCACAGATTGTGCGCCGTGCTGCGCGAGCCCTATCAGCTCGAAGTCGGCGACAAGCTCATTACCGTGAATGTCAGCGCCAGCATTGGCATTGCGCTCTATCCCCAGCACTCACTCATTGATACCGAGCTGGTGCAGATGGCGGATGCCGCCATGTATCAGGCCAAGAATGCAGGGCCCGGCGGGGTCAAGATGGCAACACCCCTGCTCAAGGCCAGCTGACATCTGACCGCCTGATTGCAACGGGTTTTGCCCTGCCCCTGCCATGTGTCGGGCATTGCCGGGAACATGGCATATGGGCCTGTGTGAGGCTGAATAGCTCGCCCATCCGCGAAACGTGCAGGCCGCGCATTATTATCGGCATTCACCGAAAGGGCGGACGCGCGGCCGTGGGATCTCAAGAACATTACCGGCAGCAGGCCGGGATTGGGCGCCTCCCCTTGTGACGGGTGCCATATGAGCCGAAAGAGCACAGGGCAACATGTGCCGCTCCCGGCTCTGCCACATGGCATGGCACGGCGCGGATCGGCCCTGCTGATCCAGTGCGTCTCGCCCACTGGATCGCACCTTCCTCCCGCAACATGACCTGACCCCCGCCTTCTGTATCACCTGCCCTTCTGCATCCGTTGTGGCGTCAGCAAGACTTTACATCGATGCGCACTAATGTATTAATGCAATAGCATTGGACACATTCAAAAGTCGGCAACCATGACCGGCTGGGCAAAAAGAACAAAAGGAGGAAGGCAATGGGGGATGGAGAGGACAGGCCGGCTCATGGTCGGCGCAGTGCACGCTGGTTTGAGCCAGACGACCTGCGCTCCATGGGGCACCGCTCGCGCATGCTCCAGATGGGCTATGACGAGCAGGACTTTATGGGCAAGACGATCATCGGCATCGTTAACACATGGTCCGACACCAACCCTTGCCATGCCCATTTCAAGGAGCGGGTTGAGGACATCAAGCGCGGCATTCTTCAGGCTGGCGGCTTTCCGGTAGAATTGCCCGCACCCTCGGTTTCGGAAACCCAGCTCAAGCCCACCTCCATGCTCTATCGCAACATGCTGGCGATAGAGACGGAAGAAATGCTGCGCGCCCACCCCATTGACGGCGCGGTGCTGATGGGCGGTTGCGACAAGAGCACGCCCGGTCTTGTGCTGGGTGCCGTCAGTGCCGGCTATCCCTGCATCTACTTCCCGGCTGGCCCGATGTTGCGCGGCAATTATCAGGGCAAGGTGCTGGGTTCCGGCTCCGACAGCTGGAAATACTGGGATGAGCTGCGCGCCGGCACCATTGACCGGGCCGAATGGAAGAAGGTGGAAGAAGGCATCGCCCGCTCATACGGGCATTGCATGACCTTCGGCACCGCCTCCACCATGACGGCCATTGCCGAGGCAATGGGGCTTTGCCTTCCCGGTGCAAGCTCCATTCCGGCGGCCGATGTCAACCACAACCGCATGGCCACGCAGGTGGGCCGCCGGATCGTGGACATGGTGGCGGAAAACCTGACGCCGGACCGTATCATCACCCCGCAATCGGTGAAAAATGCCGTGACAGTGGCGATGGCCACCGGCTGCTCCACCAATGCCGTTGTGCATCTTCTGGCAATGGCGCGTCGTGCCAGCGTGGATCTCACATTGGCGGATTTTGATGCGGCCAGCCGCACCACTCCGGTCATCGCCAATATCCGCCCTTCCGGCAAAGACTATCTGATGGAGGATTTTTATTACGCGGGCGGACTGCGGGCACTGATGGCGCGCATCAGGGACCATCTTGATCTGGACGCCATCACGGTGACCGGCAAGGCACTGGGCGAGACGCTCGAAGGGGCGCAGGTCTATAATGACGATGTGATCCGTCCGCTCGACAACCCTATTTATCATGAGGGGTCACTGGCCGTTCTCCATGGCAATATTGCGCCATCCGGCTGCGTCATCAAACCTTCGGCCTGCGATCCGCGCTTCCTGACCCATCAGGGTCCGGCGCTTGTTTTTGACAGCTACCCGGAGATGAAGGCCGCGGTTGATGACGAGAATCTGGATGTGACGGCCGACCATATTCTCATTCTGCGCAATGCTGGCCCGCAGGGCGGCCCCGGAATGCCGGAATGGGGAATGCTGCCCATCCCGAAAAAGCTGCTCAAGCAGGGCATTCGCGACATGCTGCGCCTTTCGGATGCCCGCATGTCCGGCACCAGCTATGGGGCCTGCATCCTGCATGTGGCACCCGAAAGCCATATTGGCGGCCCGCTGTGTTTGGTGAAGACCGGAGACATGATCGAGGTGAATGTACCGAACCGCACCATCAACATGCTGGTTTCGGATGAAGAACTGGCCGCACGCCGTGCCGCATGGACACCCCCTGCCCCGCGCTATGAACGCGGATATGGCTGGATGTACGTCAACCACGTCACCCAGGCCGACAAGGGCTGCGACTTCGACTTCCTCGAAACCCAGTTTGGCGCGCCGGTGAAAGAACCGGAAATCTTCTGATCGCGTGAACCAGCAAGAGCGATATGCCATGACACATGATCTTCCCCGGCCCGCACGCAAGGATCTCAGCGACATCACGCGTGAACGGCTCAAGCATGTCTCGGTTGCCACGCTGGCAACACTCATGTTCAAGCGCGGCCTGCGCAACCAGTGCATTCAGGATGTGCACCCCCTCTCGCGCAAGGGCGAGAACATGGTGGGGCCAGCCTTCACCCTGCGCTACATTCCGGCCCGTGAAGACCTGAACGACATCTCGGTCTTCCGCAATCCGGATCACCCGCAGCGCGCCGGCGTGGAAGCCGCGCCGCCCGGATCGGTGATGGTGATAGACAGCCGCAAGGACCCGCGCGCAGCCTCTGCCGGCTCCATTCTCATCACCCGCCTGATGGCGCGTGGTGTCAATGGCCTGGTCACGGATGGCGGTTTCCGCGACAGCCCGGAAATCGCGGAGATGGCCATTCACGCCTATCACAACCGCCCCTCGGCCCCGACCAACCTGACCCTGCATCAGGCGCTCGAATTTGATGTGCCCATCGGTTGCGGGGATGCCCCGGTCTGGCCCGGAGACATTGTGGTGGGTGATGGAGAGGCGGTCATCATCATTCCCTCCGCCATTGCAGACGAGGTTGCGGCAGAAGCCGTGGACATGACGGCATATGAGGATTTCGTGCTTGAACAGGTGCAGAAGGGTGCAACAATCATCGGCCTGTATCCGCAGACAAGGCCCGAATATCAGGTGCAGTTCGAAGACTGGAAACGGAGGAACGGCCGGTGACCCAGACAGCCCCAAAGCCCTGCATTCTAAGGGCAGCCCAACTGCCGGAAGGCACCGTGCAGGAACTGCATGAGCGCTTCACCGTTCTGGATCTTCCCGCTGACAAAAGCACCATTCCCGACTTTCTCGCCGCCCATGGCAGCAGGATCCGCGGCATGGCCCTGCGCAAGACTCTGGTGGATGCAGCCTTTCTGGATGCCCTGCCTCATCTGGAAATCATCTCCAGCTATAGCGCCGGGCTGGAGAATCTGGATGTGGAACATGCCCTTGCCAAAGGCATAAAGGTCACCAATACATCGCATATTCTGGCCGAGGATGTCGCCAATACGGCCACGGCCCTGACATTGGCGGTCACACGTGATCTCATCAATGCAGATGCCTTTGTGCGGCAAGGCGGCTGGCTGAAGCGGCCGATCTATCCCTTCACGCGCTCCATCACCTGCATGAGTGTTGGCATTGTCGGGCTGGGGGCCATTGGTTCGGCTGCGGCAAGGCGGCTTGAGGCGCTGGGCGCAAGGGTTGTTTATAGCGGCCCGCGCCCCAAGGACACCCACCTGCCCTATTATGCCGATGTGACGCAGATGGCGAAGGACTGCGACCTGCTGCTGCTGTGCTGTCCGCTCAGTCCGCAAACGCATCATCTTGTGAATGCGGAGGTGCTGGCGGCACTGGGGCCGCGCGGTTTCCTCGTCAATGTCTCGCGCGGATCAATCGTGGATGAACAGGCCCTGATTGCGGCCCTTGCAGCCAATGGCATTGCCGGTGCCGCACTGGATGTCTTCGAAAATGAACCCCATGTGCCGCAGGCCCTGATTGATGACCTGCGCGTGGTGCTGACCCCGCATCTTGGTTCCGGTACGGAAGAAACCCGGCAGGCCATGACAGATAATGTGGTGGATGAACTCTGCGCGCATCTTCTGCCCGGACAGGTTTTTACGCGCGGCTGAGAAGACATTTAAAACAACAGATGGATCAGTCAGGGGGCCCGCGCAATGTTGGCCCCCTTTCTTTCATGCCGGCATAGAGGATGCCGCAGACAATGATGGCTCCGCCCAGCATCACCTCCGGCTGGATCTGTTCGCCAAACAGCACCAGCGCAAGAATGGCGGCCAATGGCAGGCGCATGAAATCCACCGAGATCAGCAGGGAAGCCGGTGCATAGGTCATGGCGCGCGCAAAGGCGAACTGCGCCGCAAGCCCGCCAATGCCCTGAAAGATGCACAGCGCCCAGACTTTGGGGCTGGGCCACACCCACACCGGCAGGGCCAGCGCCAATGCAAGCGGCACGGTGATGAGCAGGTTGAACCACACGATACGCAGCGGCTTTTCCCGGTCAGACGAGAATTTCATCAGCAGCGCAACGCAGGCAAAGGAGAGGGCGGAGAGCAGGGCCATCACCTCCCCCATACCAAGACCCATCCGGCCGGGCTGGATGACCAGAACCATGCCACACAGCCCGGCCGCAATGGCAATGGCCCGATGAAAGCGCAGCTTTTCATGCAGAAACAGCAGGGAGCCGATCATCACAAAGATCGGCATGGAAAAGGCAATGGCTGTGACGGATGCAATCGCAAGGGCGGAAATCGCAGCGAAATAGGCAATCATCGCCACAAGCTTCACCACGGCCCGGCTGGCATGCACCAGCCACAGGCCATTGGCATCCAGCGTGCGCTCCTGCCTCGGCAGGATCGCCAGCAACAGGAGCAGGCTGAAAGCATTGCGAAAGAAGACAATCTGGAGGGGATGCAGTTCAGCAGATGCCATCCGCCCGATAACGGCATCCAGCGCCCCCATGACCGCATTCGCGGCCATGAAGGCAAACCCCAGATGAATACTATTCAGCAGCCTCCTCCCATCGCGGACGCGGGGAGGCATTGAGCAGCACCTGCGTGTAAGGCTCCTGCGGGCGGCGGAACAGGGCTTCTGTTGCCTGCTCCTCCACCTTGCAGCCGGATTTCATCACCAGAATCCTGTCCGCAAAGCTGCGCACGATCGGCAGGTCATGGGTAATGAAGATATAGGACAAACCCAGCCTGTCCCGCAGGTCCTTCAACAGTTCAATCACCTGCATCTGGATGGACACATCGAGCGCCGAAACCGCTTCATCGCAGATGATGAGTTCCGGCTCGCACGCCAGCGCACGGGCAATGGCGATGCGCTGGCGCTGGCCACCGGAAAACTGGTGCGGATGACGTTCGGCATGCTCTGCCGTCAGCCCCACCAGTTCCAGCAGTTCCGCCACGCGTGCGCGCCACTTCTCTTTCGGCAAAATATCCCTGTGAATGACCCATGGCTCGGAAATGATCTGGAACACGCTCATGCGCGGGTTCATGGATGAATAAGGGTCCTGAAACACCATCTGCACGCGGCGTCGATAGGCCAGCATCTGCCTCTTCGACATGGTGAGGACATTCTCGCCATGATAGAGCACCTCGCCCGTGCTGGTCGCCGTCAGGCGCAGCAGCATGCGGGCGATGGTGGATTTACCCGATCCGGATTCTCCCACAATGCCAAGGGTTTCACCCTTGCGCAGATTGAACGAGATGTCCTTCACGGCATATTTCATATCCTCCCGCGGCACGGCCCCCGGCGGCAGTCCATAGACCTTGCCCAGCGTTGAGACCTGAAGAATGGTATCAGCGTCTTTTGCAGGCGCTTCACATTCATCGCGCAGATGATGGTCCGGCATCGCCCCAATGAGGCGACGCGTATACGGATGCTGCGGGTTCTCGAAAATCTGGCGCGGCTCGCCCTCTTCCACAATGCGACCGCTGTTCATGACAACGATGCGGTCAGCCATGCTGGCTGCCACTTCCAGATCATGCGTGATCATGAGAATGGACAGGCCATCTTCCTTCTGAAGCTTCTTCAGCAGGTCCAGCACCTGCGCCTGTACAGAAACATCCAGCGCGGTGGTTGGCTCATCGGCAATCAGCACCTTGGGGTCCAGCGCAATCGCCATGCCGATCATGATGCGCTGGCGCTGGCCGCCGGAGAACTGGTGCGGAAACCAGTCGATCCGCTCCTCGGGGTCGGGAATCCCCACGCGGCGCAGCACCTCGATGGACCGCGCACGGGCCTCGGCCCGCCCGCACTTGCCATGCGCGGTATACACTTCGGCCAGTTGCCAGCCGATGGTGAAAACCGGATTGAGATGCGAGAGCGGGTCCTGAAAGATCATCGCGATCTTCGAGCCGTTATAGTCCCGCCGCACCGGCTCGGACAGGCGGGTGATATCGCGCCCCTCATAGAGAATGCGCCCGCTGGCAATCTCTCCCGGCGGCGTGTCCAGCAGCCCCATGATGGCGGAGGAACTGACCGATTTGCCGGAGCCGGATTCCCCGAGGATCACCAGCGTTTCGCCGGCCCGCAGATCAAAGCTCACCCCATCCACGGCGCGGAAGCACCCCTCGCCGGAATGGAAGCGGATGGTCAGGTCCTGAACCGAGATCAGGGGTGCAGTATTCTGCTTTGGTGTTGTCGCAGCAACAGTCATCACTTGCCCTCCCCTTGCTTCGCCAGTGCCTTGGCCTTGCGGCCCAGCTCCAGACGCCAGCGCTGATGCGGATCAGACCATGTGCGCCACCAGCTTGAGAGAATGTTCAGCGAAAGGGTTGTCAGCAGGATCGCCAGACCCGGCCAGAACGCCACCCACCATGCGGTGGCCAGATAGCCGCGCCCGGTCGCCACCATGGAACCCCATGTAAAGTCTGGAGCCTGCACGCCCAGCCCCAGGAAGGACAGGGACGATTCCGCCAGAACCACGGTTGCAAAATCAATGGCGCCAATTGTCAGCAGGGTTGGCAGAACCATGGGTGCAATGTGGCGGAACAGCAGGCGCAGATGGCTGGCCCCCAGCGCTTCCGCCGCCACCACAAAGGTGCGCTGGCGAATTTCCATCACCTCGGCCCGTGTCGTGCGCAGATAGATCGGCACACGGGTAATGGCGAGCACGATGACCAGATTCATCACCGAGGGACCAAGACTGTAGAGCACGATCAGCGCCAGCAGCAGCGAGGGAAAGCTCATGACGATGTCTGTACCGCGCAGGATGATCGAACTGACCCACCCGCGCGAATAACCGGCGATCAACCCCAGAATGCCGCCAATCAGAAGCGAGCACATGACAGCGCCAGCGGCGATGAACAGGGTTTCACGCGCGGCCACAATCAGGCGCAGCAGCAGGCTGCGGCCCAGCGTATCTGCCCCCAGAATGAAGGCCCAGCCCTGATCCAGCGTGAAGGGCGGCAGGTTGCGGGCCCGGAAGTTGGGCTTGCTCGCCATATCCCCCACAAGCATGGGGCCAATGATGGCAGTGCAGGCGATGAACACCAGAAAGGCAAGCGCCATGGCGGTCATCGGGTCCCGGAACAGGCATCTCAGGGCCGGCGGCAGGCGACGGCGACGGACGGGCCGGGACACGGTATCTGTGCGTGTAGCCATGATGCTCATGCTGTCTGGTGCCGGATTCTGGGATCAAGCACCGCATAAAGCAGGTCGATCACAATATTGAGGACGAAGATCGCCACCGCAGTGACGAGCACGGTGGACTGGATGAGCGCAAAGTCACGTTTCATGATCGCGTCAATCATCAGCTTGCCAATACCGGGCCAGCCGAAGATGGTTTCGACAATCACCGCACCGTTAATCAGGCCGGCAGCCAGATCTCCTGCAACGGTAATCACCGGCAACATCACATTGCGCAGGGCATGCACGAAGATGATCTTGCTGCCCTTCACACCCTTTGCCCGTGCGGTCTTCACATAAGGGGCAACCAGAACACCCATCATCGCGCCACGCACCACCTGCGTCAGCAGGCCGAACGGGCGCAGCATGAGCACGCCGACCGGCATGATCCAGTGCAGGATGCCGCCTGTTCCCGATGTTGGCAGCAGCCCCAGTGAGACAGAGAAAATCAGGATGGCGACAATGGCGATCCAGAAATCCGGCGCACTGGCACCTGCGAGTGAAACCGTTGAGGCCAGACGGTCAAAAATGCTGCCCGGCCAGGCGGCTGCAAGAGAACCGATAATGATGGCAAGTACAATTGAAAGGCTCATGGCTGCCGCAGCCAGTTGCAGCGATGCAGGGAAGGCCTCGAGAGCAGCCTGCATGGCCGGAACATTGCGCGACAGCGACATTCCGAAATTGAGCTGCGCCACATCCCCCAGATAACGCATGAACTGGATGATCAAGGGATCATTGAACCCATGCATGTCATTAAAGGCCGCGCGCTGGGCCGGTGTTGAATCCAGCGGCAGGTACAGGGCGGCTGGATCACCCGTCAGTCTGGCCAGAAAAAAGACCAGAACAAGCAGACCAATCAATGCGATCAGACTCTGCATGGAGCGTTTTGAAACATAACTCAGCACGTCGACTCCTCCCCTGGATCGGCGAATGCTGTTATTTTGAATCCGCGCAACAAAAGCCGCGCAGATGGCGCATTTTTATTATGAGCTGGCGATAAGGGTGCAGATCAGAACATGCCGGTGAACACGCCACCAAATGCCCGCGTCCTTTTGGACTTGTTTTCGGGCGGGATCTGAACCCATGCCAATCTCCATCACACCGTCAAGCAATGACGGGAAGTCGCGCAACAGATTGGCACCCTGCCACGAAGACTTCTCAGGCAGCCTCCTCCCACGGAAAGCTGTTTTTATTTTTTCTTACTAGAGCACTAATATATTAGTTAGTCAAACCCTTCATTTCAAAAGGGTTCACCGCGCAGCAAGCTGAAACCTTGCGGGTCTGGGCCATTGCGGGCAAGTCCTTGCAACGCTTCCAGAAACGCTCGTTTCCAAACCGGTGACTGTCTGCATCGTCTGCCCTGCCAGACGATGCAGACTCCCCATGGCAACGGGCCCGGTCAGGCCGCCATGCGCCGGTGGCTGGCCGCCTGCTCGGCAGCCATGATGGCCTGCACGGTTGGCGTGATCGCGGCGCGCCCCACCTCATCCAGATTTGAAAGCATCGGCAACATGGGGCCGCAATCGGCCAGACCGGACAGGGTGATCGCATCATGCAACAGTGTGATACCGCCAAAACGCATTCTCTGGCGTTCAAACTCCAGAAAAGGCTGGCTCAGGGCCTGTGCCTCGTCAAGGCGGCCCGAGCGATACAGGTGCAGCAGTTCATTCGCAGCAGCAGGCGCAATGCACACCGCACCCGAGGTATAGGTCACCAGCTTGCGCTGCCCGATATGGTTATGGATCGGGGTTTCCCCCATGCCGCTGGCCACCCGATCACGCCCGGCAACAGCCAGAACAGCATCGAGATAGGCATCATGTTCCGGGGTATC
The DNA here is from genome assembly GCA_034676585.1 of Xanthobacter sp. GTDB lineage: Bacteria > Pseudomonadota > Alphaproteobacteria > Rhizobiales > Xanthobacteraceae > Xanthobacter. The sequence goes on from JAUCBY010000005.1 coordinate 152,088, forward strand.
ACGCTCAACAGCATATTTGACGAAGGAAACAGCCCCCTCATCCAGCAAACGCTGAAGATCCTCTGGCGCAACATAAGCATCGCGCTTGAGATAGAGAACCAGCCCGAAGCCCAGCTTGTCTGCCAGCCGGCGCACACCTTCGGCAACACCGCGCGCATCTGACGGGAACGCCATCGGCAGCAGCATCACATTCTTCACGCCCGCCGCATGAATGGCGTCAGCCTGATCCTGAGCCTTGCCGAAATCAGGCCCCATGGAAAACAGGATACGCGCAGTATCCGGGCAATTGCCGAACAAGACATCCAGAGCTTCGCGATATTGCGCCGTGCTGAAATGGTAAAGATTGGCATTTCCGCCATAAAGCAGGGTCTGCACTCCGCCTTCGGCAATATGTTTCATGATCTTTCTGTTGGCGTCCACTGCAACCCGGCCATTCCTGTCAAGGGCAATCGGGGGAACAGCGACAACAGAACCGGCATAGTCTTGCGGGGTCAAAATATCCTGCGCCACTTTGGGTCTCCTCCTGTTTTGACCCGCAGCTTGCGCTGACCTCCGAAATTTGTCAATTTAATTTACATGATTACGGTGAGCGCGTGCGATCCAGCATCCGCCGGCGCGACTGGGAGAGATGAAACTCCATCGCAATTCTGGCTTCTCTTGGGTCTTTTGCACGGATAGCGTCCACGATATTGGCATGTTCCTCAATGACAAGCGCGCCTCGCTGGGGCGAGCGGGACCTTGTCAGGGAAAGAGACAGGTTCATGAAATCACTCAGCCTGAAGTCTGAGCCTTCAAGACTGCGCGCAAAGAACTCATTGCCGGATGCTTCCGCAATCGCCAGATGCAAGGCCCGGTCTGATTGCCAGCGAAACTCACCACCGCGCACTTCCATCGTAAAATCATCATGGGCTTTTTGAATGCGCGCCATGGCCGCCTCGTCACGACGCTCGGCTGCCAGTGCCACCGCAGCGGCCTCCACCGCCAGACGAAACTCCTGAAAGCGCTGATAGCGGGCAACCTCATCCAGATTCGCCAAAACAGACAAGTCATCCGGCGGTTGCAGGCGCACATAGCTGCCGCTGCCCTTGCGGATTTCCACCAGCCCATCACGTTGCAGGCGCGCCAGTGCCTCGCGCACAACCGGGCGGGACACGCCAAACATCTCACCCAGCTTCTGTTCGGACGGCAGGCGACTTTGAGTGGGAAACTGGCCGGACGTGATCGCCGCCAGAATCTTTCCATACACCTGATCCGCAAAGGACGAGGGACGCGTCATTTCATTCATGCGCAAATCGTCCGACATCCACCACCTCCAGCCTGTTCATCCTTGGCTCAGCGCTGCTTATACAGTAATATTTCAATCTGGATCTTTTCAACAAGAACAAGATTATGCCCAACAGCGCACTTTCCGGGCGCATCGCGCTCGACCGGACCCGGCAGGCCTCGCCCCAGATTATCGAATATCTGCGTGATCGCATCCTGTCGCTCGAACTGTCTCCGGGCACAGTGCTTTCACGCACCGCGCTCCAGCAGCATTTCGGTATCAGCCAGACCCCCGTGCGCGATGCCCTCCTCAAGCTGGAGGAAGAGGGTCTTGTCACCGTTTACCCGCAATATGCCACTCTGGTTTCGCGCGTAAACCTCAGCAAGGTGCGGCAGGTACATTTCATGCGGCGGGCGATTGAGGCTGATATAGTCAAACATCTGGCCACCCATCACACCCCGGCCCAGATCGAGGAATTGCGCGCCGCAAACGACAAGGTGCGCGACCATGCCAGACAGGACGACCATGGCGCTTTCCTGCTGGCCGACAAGGCCTTTCATCACACCATGTTCAAGCAGGCGGATGTAGAACTGGTCTGGCCTGTCATCCAGACCAACAGCGGCCATCTGGACCGCCTGCGCCGGCTCAACCTGCCGAATGTCGGCATGGCGCATGTGGTGGAGCAGCATGATGCCATTATCGACGCGATTGCACAGGGTGAGCCCGCACGGGCAGATGCCGCCTTGCGCGAACATCTGGCCAATACACTGAAGCGCCTCAGCATCGTTGCCAGCCAGTATCCTGAATATACAGAGGAATAATTGTGAAGCGCTCGCCGGACAGACCTACCCGGTGAGCGCTTCACAACTACAAGCCAGAATATCTCCGGCTCAGGCCGTTTCGGCTGGAGAAACGCCCAGCTCCTGCGCCAGCACATGAAGTTGCGCCAGCACGGCATCCGAAACATGCACCCCCTCGGCCAGAGCGCGACGCCGGTGCGAGGCTGCTGAATCGCCCGGCAGGCGCACATTGCCACTGGCCCAGCCTGCGGGCGGATTGGAACGGCAGGCCTGCGCCAGAAAGTCCGCCTGCTCCAGAAAGGCATCACCACCGCTAAAGGCTTCCGGGTCCAGAACCTGCAAAAACACACTCTGGGCAAATGTGCCTTTGGGAACATCTGCCCGCCCGCGTCCGGCCAGCCCCTGCCCCATCAGTTCCACCATCAGCGCCAGCCCATAGCCCTTGTGTCCCTTCTCAAGCCCGCCAAGCGGCATGATGGAGCCGCCGTGCGCCGTGACCTCGCCAGGATCGTCGGTTGGCTCACCTGTTGCCGTCAGCGCCCAGAAGCCGGGATAACGCTCACCACGCGCCGCCAGTGTCTGTGTCATGGTCGTGGTCGTAATCGAGCAGGAAACATCAATCATGACCGGGTCTCCGGAGGTCGGAAATCCGGCGGCAATCGGGTTTGGCGTCAGCAGGGGAACAGTCCCGCCATAGGGCGCCATGCGGCTTGCTCCGGGGTTTGAAACATGGATCTGCGCAATCATTCCATGTTCCGCCACGCGCCGCAGATATGAGGACAGGGCGCAGGTGTGGTGGGCATTGCGGATGGCTGCTGTCACCACACCATATTCCTTCGCCCGCACACAGGCCAAATCAAGCGCCTGCCGCACCAGCCATGCGCCGGGCAGCAGTTTTCCATCCCAGACAAATGTTGTTCCCCGATCAGACAGAACCTCATGCTCACCCTGTCCGCGCAAACTGCCATCCCGCAATGCAGCAACATACCAGGGCACCAGAGCCACCCCATGCGTCTCATGGCCGATCATGTCACCTTCGATCAGGATTTCCGCTGTTATTCCAGCCTTTTCCGCCTCCATACCGGCCGCAGCGAGAATGCCCTCCGTTAATGTTGCAAGACGATGCCTGTCGATTCTGGGCACGGATGTTTCCTCCTCTTTATTGCAGCACAATATGTCTATATAAATAACTTCTTTTACCGATATATCTGATATATGCATTTTTACTTGTTAACATGAATGACATGTGATACCGATCTATACAACTGATATATTAAAATGTCAGCAAGAATAGCAGCGGAGAGGGAACATGGAGGCGTCTGCGGCCATCACGGGCCAGCCTGAAAAGCCAATGCCACTTCTCGAAGCGCTGCGGGCCCTTGTTGGCGCATCCCATGTGCTGTCAGAACCGGAGCAGATCCACCCGTATCTGATTGAAGAGCGGGGGCTTTATACCGGCACGGCACTGGCAGTGGTGCAGCCGGGCACGACACGGGAAGTTGCAGCCATTGTGCGGCTGTGTGCGGAACGTTCCCTGCCCATCGTTCCGCAAGGTGGCAATACGGGAGTGGTGGGTGGTGGCGTGCCGCAAGAGGCTGTTGTCATCTCCACGCGCCGCCTCAACCGGGTCCGGCAGACAGATCCGCTGAACGGCACCATCACTGTCGAGGCCGGCTGTATTCTGGCGGATATCCAGAACGCTGCGGAACAGGCCGGAAAGCTCTTTCCCCTGTCTCTCGGCTCGGAAGGCTCCTGCCAGATCGGTGGCAACATCTCCACCAATGCCGGGGGCAATGCCGTGCTGCGCTATGGCAATATGCGCGAGCTTGTCATGGGGCTTGAAGTCGTGCTGCCGGATGGCGAAATCCTGAATGACCTTTACGGGCTGCGAAAGAATAATACAGGCTATGACTTGCGAGACCTGTTCATAGGTGCGGAAGGCACACTGGGCATTGTCACCGCCGCTGTTCTCAAGCTGTTTCCAATGCCGGTGCGCCGCGCCACCACCTTTATGGCCTGCGCAAACGCACACAAGGCCCTCGCTTTCTTCAAGCGGCTGCGTGAAGCCCATGGCGAACAGCTTTCCACTTTCGAGTTCATGGAGCGTGAACCGCTCCAGATCGTGCTGGACCATGCTCCCGGCACCATGGACCCGATGGAGCGGCCTTATCCGGCCTACAGCCTGATTGAGCTCACCTCATCTGATCCGGAAGCAGATCTGGAAACAGCCCTCGAAAACATCCTCGCTGCGGCCTTTGAGGCCGACGAGATTCTGGATGCTGTCATTCCCGCCAGCATGGGGCAGGGCAGGGCGCTGCATGCCTTGCGTGAACATGTCTCGGATGCCCAGAAGCAGGCGGGAGCCTCCATCAAGCATGATGTGTCTGTACCCGTCTCCCGTGTGGCGGATTTTATCGAGGCCGCGAAAGCAGCCTGCCATGCGCATATGAAGCCCTGCCGGGTGGTGGCCTTCGGCCATTTCGGGGATGGCAACATCCACTTCAACCTGGCCCAGCCCAAGGGCATGGAGCGCGAGGCTTTCATGGCCCATTACCCTGCCATCAACCGCATTGTGCATGACATTGTACACGCCATGTCCGGCTCCATCTCCGCCGAGCACGGAATCGGTCACATCAAGCGGCACGAACTGGCACGCTACAAGGACCCGGTCGCGCTACGGCTCATGCACCGGATCAAGTCTGTCATAGACCCCCAAAACATCATGAACCCCGGCAAGGTCCTCCTGCCAGATACAACCGGGTAACAGGGAAACGTCATGTCACACACTGCCGGTATTCGATACGACGACGCGGAACTGCGCCATTTCACGCAGACCCTGTTCACCGCGGCAGGCGTTGATGCAGGCCCCGCCCGGGCCATCGCCGATATTCTGGTCGATGCAGACATGATGGGCCATTCGACCCACGGTCTGGCGCTGGTGCAGATGTATCTCAATGGCCTGAAGAATGGTGCGATGGCACCGCACGGCGAGATTGAGGTGGTGCGCGATTTCAAGGCCTGCGTCACCTGGAATGGCAATCGCCTGCCGGGGGCCTGGCTGCTCACCCGTGCGCTTGATATTGCGATTGAGCGCGCGGCCGAGATTGGCACCTGCACCTTCGCCATCACCAACAGCTATCATGTGGGGGCGCTCGCGCCTTATCTGAAACGGGCGACAGAACGGGGCATGATGGTCATTCTGGCCTCCTCCACCGCCTCTGTTTCCGGTGTTGCCCCGTTTGGGGGTCTGCGTGGCGTGATGACGCCCAACCCCTATGCCGCCGGTATTCCCACCGATGGCGACCCGATCCTGCTCGACATCTCCGCCTCCATCACCACCCGCAACAAGGCGATACAATATGCCGAAGCCGGCAAGCGGTTTCCGCACCCATGGGCCATTGATGCGCAGGGACAGCCCACCGATGATCCCAATGTCATTGTGAGCGGGGAGGGCGTTCTGCTGCCCACGGGCGGGCTGGACCACGGACACAAGGGCTACAGCCTCGGCCTGCTCGTTGAAGCGCTCACGCAGGGCTTTGCCGGCGCCGGGCGCGCGGACCATGTGACAGGCACCTATACCGGCCTGTTTCTTCAGGTGCTCTCGCCAGAAGCCTTTGCCGGCCTACCGGCCTTTGAGCGCCAGACCGGCTGGCTGGCCAATGCCTGCCGCAACACGCCGCCCCTGCCCGGTGTGGAACGGGTGCGCCTGCCGGGGGAGGGGGCCATGACGACATTCCGGGATGCCCGCGCCAATGGGGTCCGTCTGGATGAAGACGTGGTGCGCAAGCTGGAGGGCTTTGCAAGCCAGCATGCCATTGCCGCACCACGACACAAGGAGGCGGCGACAGCCGCGCAATAACACCAAACCACGGATCTGCGGACATGAGGCAAAGCCCGGCCGCTGAAGACACGTCAAGGACTGGGAGGAAACATGTCTTTCAAACTGAAACTTGCCACCACGACAGCCGCCACATTGCTGATGAGCATGGCGGCCACGGCCGAAACCATCACCATTGTCATGCCGGAGCAGCCCTCGGCTTTTGAGCCATGCCGCTCCATTCGAAACGACATTGGCCGTGTCGTGAACATGAACATCACCGAGACGCTGACCGTGCTTGATGCGGATACCGGCAAGGTTGAGCCTTATCTCGCCACCGAATGGGTGCAGATCGACCCCTCAACCTGGCATTTCAAGCTGCGCAAGGATGTCAAGTTTCAGGACGGTGCAGCTTTCAATGCCGAGGCGGTCGCCAAATCCATCAACCGCCTCATGAACCCCAAGCTGACCTGCGACAGCCGCTCGAAATTCGGCGACCAGAAACTGATCCCGAAGGTGATTGACGAGCATACGATCGAGGTTGCCTCATCCATTCCCAACCCCATCATGCCGACACTGCTGAGCACGGTGCAGATCGTCTCGCCCAACATGCCGTTTGATCAGGAATCCAACAAGCCCGTGGGCACCGGCCCCTATGTGCTGGGCGAAGTGACCGGGGAACGGGTGGTGCTGGACCGCGCACCGCAATATTGGGGCGACAAGCCGGAAGTCAGCCGCGCCATCATCGTCTGGCGGCCGGAAAGCGCCATTCGCGCCGCCATGGTCAGTTCCGGCGAGGCGGACATGACTCCGAATATCGCCGTGCAGGACGCCACCAACAACAAGACCGACATCGCCTATCTGAATTCCGAGACGACCCGCATGCGGATCGACATGGAGTATCCGCCGCTGAACGACAAGCGGGTGCGCGAGGCGCTCAATATTGCCGTGGACTGGGACGGCATGGGTGAAGCCCTGTTTGGCACGGATGTGCTGCGGGCAACCCAGATGGTTGTGCCCGGCACCGTTGGCCACAATGCCACTATCACGCCCCGGAAGTTTGACCCGGATCGCGCCAAAAAGCTGGTGGCCGAGGCCAAGGCGGATGGCGTACCGGTGGACCGGCAGATCACGCTGATTGGCCGCAATGGCGCATTCCCCAATTCGTCAGAGTCCCTTGAGGCCCTGCGCGCCTTCTGGGCCGATATCGGGCTGAATGTCACCATTCGCAACCTTGAGGCCGCCGACTGGGTGCGTTACCTCGACAAGCCCTTTCCCGGTGATCGTGGCCCAACCGTGTTCCAGCAGCAGCACGACAACAATACAGGCGATGCCGGTTTCACCATTCCGGTCTCCTATCTGTCGAACGGGCAATATTCCACCGTTGCCGACCCGAAGCTGGATGAGGTCATCCTGAAGGCGCAAACCGCCAGCGGCGCAGAACGCGACAAGGGCTTCCAGGAAGCGGCCCGCATGGTTCACGACGACATCGTGGGAGATGTCACCATGTATCACATGGTTGGCTATGTGCGGGTTGGCCCGAAGCTGGACTGGAAACCGGACATCCGCACCAATGGCGAGATCAAGCTGTCTGACATCAAGATCCGCAAGTAAACGCCGTTAAAGCGCACGAAAAAGGCCCTGCTGGCAGCTTTACCCGCTGGCAGGGCCTTTTGTTTAAAATCAGGGCCTACATCTGTGTGCGCGCCCGAATAGCCGCCGAGAGCGTGCCTTCATCCAGATAATCCAGCTCACCGCCCACAGGCACCCCCTGCGCCAGACGGGTCACGCGGACATCAACATCGCGCAGCAGATCCGTAATGTAGTGAGCCGTGGTCTGGCCATCGACTGTCGCGCCGAGCGCCAGCACCACTTCGCGCACCTCTTCACGCAGCACCCGTTCCGTCAGGTTGGCCAGATTGAGATCATCCGGCCCAACCCCGTCCAGCGGGGAAAGAACGCCGCCCAGCACATGATAGCGGGCATTGAGAACGCTCGCACGCTCCAGCGCCCACAAGTCCCCCACATCGGCCACCACAATCAGAACGCCCTTTTCCCGCGTTGCATCGGTACAGACCGTACACGGATTGCACACATCCACATTGCCGCAGATGTCACATTCGACGATTTTCCCAAGGGCTTCGGCCATGGCACGGGAGAGGGGGTCCATCAGGCCCTCCCGGCGCTTGATAAGATGCAGCGCTGCACGCCGCGCAGAGCGCGGTCCAAGACCGGGCAGGCGGGCCAGCAATTGAATGAGCCGTTCGATTTCCGGCCCGGCAATGGCACGGGGCATGAATGAAATAACCACTTATCCAGAGTGCTTCCCTGTTACCCTGAATCCGGGAGGCACTCCAACTTTTTGAGTGTCCGCATTTCTTGGCAGGACCAGAAACCCGGCTCCTTCAACGCGCAGACATGCCAGGGCCAAGGGAAGATGCATTTACTTTCCAGAGGAAAGCTGAAGCGGCATGTCATATCTCATGTATGGGGCAAGATCACGAAGGTTTGAGCGATCACAACACTTTTTGAAACCTGGAAAATGCTTGTGAGTGCGACAAAGTGGTAACAGAAGGTAGTCAACGCCTCATCAGTGCCATATATCGCGAGAAATATCACCCTGTGGTTGCATAACCATACCCACTCATAGCAGTAAAACCATGTTTTCCTGCCTTCATCCCCCGCGCAATCACCCCTTGAAGGCGACATAGAAAAGCGCCTCTCCTTGCTGTTCGGCACTCATCTGAGCAAAGCTTGCTCTGATAATGCCAGAAGATTTTCATCATTGTGGATTGTCAGCTGAATCTGTTCTGCTATAGGACGTTATTAAGGCCTTGAATGCTTTACAAGGAAGTCAAGCTTCAATGCTGGTCCGTCTATCGCGGTAACAATCAAGCGAAAGGATTTTCCGTGAGCGAATCCGCATCCAGCGCTCCGCAGTCAAGCCATATTGACTTCACTGCGGATATTGTCGCGGCTTATGTCAGCAATAATAGTGTAGCGGCAAATGACCTGCCTGCACTGATCGAGTCTGTTCACCGCGCCCTCGGCCAGCTCGGCACTCCAGCTTCTGCCCCGGTGGAAGAACTCAAGCCCGCAGTTCCGGTCAAGAAGTCTGTCACTCCAGATTTCATCATTTGTCTGGAAGACGGGAAGAAGTTCAAGTCGCTGAAGCGCCACCTGCGCACCAGCTATGGCATGACCCCGGAAGCCTATCGTGAAAAGTGGGGCCTTCCGAAGGATTACCCCATGGTGGCCCCTGCCTATGCTGCGGCCCGTTCTGAACTGGCAAAGAATATGGGTTTGGGCCAGAGCCGCAAGAAGGCCGCTGCTGCACCGGCACGCAAGCCTGCCGCGACCCGTCGCAAGGCTCCGGCAACGCCAGCATCCTGATCCCAATGTCCGGGATTTCTTTTTTCCGGCCCACAGATAATGGAGCCGGATCAAAGTCATTGCACACCGGTCTTGTCACGCACACCCTGAATTTGCGTGACGAGACCGGTGCAGTTCTACTGCATTCAAGTGGTGCAATGGCCTAAAGCGTCTTCACCGAAGAGACAGCCTCATTCAACGCCGAGGCGGCGCAGAATATCGTCCAGTTGCTCCAGGGTCGCATAGCGCAAGCGCACATCGCCACTTTCGCCACGGCTCTCAATAGACACGACCATCCCTAGAGCATCTGCCAGACGGCGCTCCAGCGCCACAATATCCGCAGACTTCGGCACGGCCACCTTTGCGGGGCGGGCAGGGGAGGCGCCTCCTGCAACAGCAGGCTTAGCCAGCGCCTCGACATCGCGCACATTCAGCCCCTTCTCGACAACCTCAAGAGCCATCTTCTCCGGGTCATCATGGGCCAGAAGAGCCCGCGCATGGCCTGCCGTGAGGCGACCATCCTCCACATAGCCCTTCACGCTGGCCGGCAGCTTCAGCAGGCGGAGCGTATTGGCGATATGGCTACGGCTCTTGCCAATCACCTTCGCCAGATCCGCCTGCGTATAGGCGAACTCTTCCATCAGGGCCTCATAACCCTGTGCTTCTTCCACCGCATTGAGGTCCGCACGCTGGACATTCTCGATGATGGCGACTTCAAGCGCCTCCCGGTCTGTCAGCTCCAGCAGCACAACCGGCACTTCATGCAGCCCGGCCCGCTGTGCCGCGCGCCAGCGCCGTTCACCGGCAACAATCTCAAACGCATCCGGCGTGGACAGGGCCCGCACCACGATAGGCTGAATGATGCCCTTCTCACGGATCGAGGCGGTCAGATCCTCCAGTCCTTCCTCAATGAAGGCGCGGCGCGGATTGCGCGGGCTGGGGCGGACATGCTCAATTGGCAACCGGCGCGGCGCACCACTGCCCGCTTGCCCCGTACGGGCCACAGGCTCCGGCGTCTCGCTGATTTCACCAATCAATGCGGCAAGGCCCCGGCCAAGCCGGGAACGCGGTTCATCCGCCATATTGTTCTGTCCTGTTCGCGTGCATCTTCAGGCTGCGGGAATCTTTCAGGCAGCAGCGCTTGCCCGCATCGCCCGTTCACGCTGGATAATCTCGGACGCAAGACGCAGATAAGCCTGCGACCCCGCGCATTTCAGATCATAAAGAAGAGCTGGCTTACCATATGAGGGTGCCTCCGACACACGCACATTGCGCGGGATCACCGTTTCATACACCTTTGCCCCCAGATGGCTGCGGACATCCTGCTCCACCTGGGTGGAGAGATTGTTGCGACCATCATACATGGTCAGCACAACGCCCTGAATATCCAGCGCCGGATTAAGGCTGGCCTTCACCTGATTGACCGTGCTGATAAGCTGGGACAGACCTTCCAGTGCAAAAAACTCGCACTGAAGCGGCACCAGTATCGCATCCGCCGCCACCATGGCGTTCAGGGTCAGCAGGGAGAGGGAGGGAGGGCAGTCCACCAGCACATAGGAATAGCGCTCATTGTCCTGCCCAAGGTCCAGCGTCTCGATCGCCTGACGCAGGCGGAAATTGCGATCCTTCTCGGAGGCGATCTGAAGCTCGAAGCTCGCCAGATCCTGTGTCGCCGGCAGCAGGTTCAAACGCGGCACACAGCTCTTCATGATGGCCTCACGCAAGGGCACATCGCCCATCAGCACATCATAGGAAGTGAGGTTGCGGGCAGGAGGCGGCACACCCAGCCCCGTTGAGGCATTGCCCTGCGGGTCCAGATCCAGCACCAGCACCTTTTCGCCGATAGCGGCCAGCGCCGTGCCCAGATTGATGGCTGTCGTGGTTTTGCCCACGCCGCCCTTCTGATTCGCCAAAGCCAGAACACGCGGACGCATCGGCGCACCCGAGGCCCGGACGAAAGACGTGGAAGAGGTGTCAGTCATGGTCATGATCCTCGACGCATCGGTTCCCGACCCGTCTCAGCCTGTAGCGACAGAGAGTCCTGCCACCTGGGAGATGAATCTCAAGCCATTGAAAAACTTGAGAAAAATCCGATGAGGAACATCATCGGCCTGCATATTAGGGGCAGATGCGTCACATCTCAACCGGATACAAGCGGTCTTGCATCACGAATGACAAGGATTCGACCCTCCGGGTCACTCCGGCTGGGGGCCTCGTTCACATCCAGTGTCCAGCCTTTGCGGGCTTCGGTCAATTCCCGCGCAGCGTCACGCCCCTTCGGGAAAAGAGCCAAGGCTCCGGCGGCGAGGAAAGGTGCGGCAAGATCCAGCAATCGGGGCAGGGGGGCAAGAGCGCGAGCCGAGACCACATCTGTACCCGCAGCAAGAGCGGGGGCCACCGCCTCAATCCGCTGGGGATATACCTGCACCGGCAGACCAGCGATGCGTGATGCCTCTCTCAAAAAAGCGGCCTTGCGCGTATCACTTTCCACAAGATGCACTTCGGCTCCATCTCGCCCAGCCAAAGCCGCCGCCACCACAAGGCCGGGAAAGCCGCCCCCCGAGCCAAGATCCACCCAGCGGCGGGCAGCCTGTGGGGCATGATCCAGCAATTGCAGGGAGTCTCCGATATGGCGTTGCCACAGATAGGGCAGGCTGGCTGGCGCGACCAGATTGATGGTCTTTTGCCACCTCACCAAAAGTGTGGCGATGGTTTCAAGCCGGGCGAATGTTTCATGTGAAACATTCTGCGCAAGAGCGCGCTTTTGCCGGTCATCATCCATGCCACTCATTCCGCTATTTTCCTGCTCGTTCAAGAACGGGGATTCGTCCCCGCTATCCACATTCCAGCCGAAGCTGGATCACCCCACAGCCCGGATATGTCGCCGCGCATGGGTCGCCAGCAAAGTCAGCGCTGCCGGCGTCATCCCCTCCATGCGGCCGGCCTGCCCAATGGTGCGCGGCCGTACCTTCACGAGACGATGTTTCAGCTCATTCGAAAGACCCGCCACGCCCTCATAGTTCAGATCATCCGGCAACACGAGGTCTTCATCCCGGCGCAGAACAGCAATATCCGCTGCCTGCCGCTCCAGATACACCGCATATTTGGCATCAATCTCCACCTGCCCGGCAATGGCGGGGGGCACGGCTCCAAGCTCCGGCCACAGCACCGAGAGGCGCTGCATGTCGATATTCGGGTAAGCCATCAGATCAAACGCCGTGCGGCGCTGGCCATCCTGATTCACATTCAGGCCAGAGCGGGCAGCCTCTGTTGGCGTGATGCTCAGGCTGCGGGCCAAGGCGCGGGCCTGCTCCAGTGCAGACATGCGCTGTGCAAAATGCACCGCGCGCTGCGGCCCGACAAGGCCCAGTTCTTCGCCACGTGCGGTGAGGCGCTGGTCCGCATTATCCGCCCGCAAGGTGAGGCGGTATTCAGCGCGCGAGGTGAACATACGATAAGGCTCGCTCACGCCGCGGGTGACCAGATCATCAACCATCACACCCAGATACGCCTCGGCCCGGTCGAACACCACACCATCCTGCCCGGAGGCCCGGCGCGCGGCATTCAGCCCGGCCAGCAGGCCTTGCGCGCCTGCCTCCTCATAACCTGTCGTGCCGTTGATCTGCCCGGCCAGAAACAGGCCTTCCACACGGCGCGCCTCCAAAGTGGGGTTCAGTTCGCGCGGGTCCACATGGTCATATTCGATGGCATAGCCGGGACGAACGATCTCCACCCGCTCCAGCCCCGGAATGGAGCGCAAGAAGGCGAACTGCACATCTGCTGGCAAGGAGGTGGAAACACCGTTGGGATAGACCGTGTGGTCATCCAGCCCCTCCGGCTCCAGAAAGATCTGGTGGTTGTCGCGGTCGGCAAAGCGCACCACCTTGTCCTCAATGGATGGGCAGTAGCGCGGGCCGGTGCTGGAGATGCGACCCGAATACATCGCCGACCGAGCCAGATTGGCACGGATAATCTCATGCGTGCGCTCTGTCGTGCGCGTCACGCCACACTCCACCTGCCGGTTGGGCAGATGGGTGGTGAGGGCAGAGAAAGGCTCCGGGTCTTCATCGCCCGGCTGCATCTCCAGCGATGCCCAGTCGATCGTGCGGCCATCCAGCCGCGCGGGTGTGCCGGTCTTCAGCCGACCGAGAGCGAGCCCCAGTCGCGCGAGGGCAGGGGAGAGCCCGAGCGCTGGCTTCTCATCAATGCGCCCAGCGGGCCAGCTTTCCTCACCCAGATGAATCAGGCCATTAAGAAAGGTCCCCGTGGTGAGCACAACAGCGCCGCAGGTGAGTTCACGACCATCGGCAAGACGAAGGCCACTGGCGCGGCCATCATGCACCAGAAGGTCATCAGCCTCTCCCTCCACAATGGTCAGGTTTTCCTGCGTGGCCAGAGCCTCCTGCATCGCCTTTGCATAAAGCTTGCGATCAGCCTGCGCGCGCGGGCCGCGCACCGCTGGGCCCTTGCGCCTGTTGAGCATGCGAAACTGGATGCCGCCCTGATCAGCCACCCGGCCCATCAGACCATCCAGCGCATCAATCTCGCGCACAAGGTGCCCCTTGCCCAATCCGCCAATGGCCGGATTACAAGACATCACCCCGATGGTGGAGGCAGAATGGGTGACAAGAGCAGTGCGCGCGCCTGTACGGGCAGCAGCGGCAGCAGCTTCGCATCCGGCATGGCCACCGCCCACGACAATCACATCAAAGGCAGCAGAAGGGGCAGTCTGGGTCATGAATAGGGGCGTCCCAAAAGGGCGGTTCAGGTTTCCTCTTCTGGAAACGCTTTCTTCAAGGCCACGTCAAGGCATTCAGGCGATTTCCGCATTCAAGAGCAGGGGAGCAGAATGTTTCACGTGAAACATTCCGCAGTTCACTTCCCGATACAGAAGGTGGAGAAGAGGGAATCGAGCACATCCTCCACATCCACCCGCCCAATGGTGCGGTCGAGCGCGCGGGCGGCAAGGCGCAGTTCTTCTGCTCGCAGTTCCTCAAATCCAGCGAACTCCTGCCCCGCACGAGCAAGGTGATAAGCCGCCGCCGCCAGCGCCAGACGCTGCCGTTCACGCGTAATCAAGGCCGGCTCCCCGCCCGCCAGAGTGGAAGCGCGCTGCTCGATCTCGGCCAAAAGGGTATCCAGCCCAGCTCCAGTTTGCACCGAAAGAGCAAGCCAGCCCGCACCCGCCAGTGCGCGGTCATCACTCTTGCTCCGCACCTTCAAAGGCTGCTCGAAGTTCGGGGGAGGGGGCTCTTCCTCTGGAGACAGCCACAACACCATGTCTGCCGTTTCTGCCCGCGCCAGCGCGCGACGGACACCTTCAGCCTCCACCACATCTGCGGTTTCGCGCAAGCCCGCCGTATCCAGAAGGGTGACAGCCTGCCCGGCCAGTTCCAGATGCACCTCCAGCACATCACGCGTGGTCCCCGGAAGGTCTGAAACAATGGCGGCCTCACGTCCCGCAAGGCGGTTCAGAAGGGTGGATTTTCCGGCATTGGGACGTCCTGCAATAGCCACCACCAACCCATCGCGCACCCGCTCGCCACGTCCGGCATCAGCAAGGGCATCAGCAATGTCCCGCTGAAGCGGGGCGATAAAGGCATTCGCCTGCCGGGTCAAATCCTGCGGAACGTCGCCTTCATCCGAAAAATCAATACTCGCTTCCACCAAAGCCAGCGCCGAAACCAGCCCATCGCGCCAGCCCTCCACCCGGCGGGAAAGTGCCCCAGAGGCCTGCGCGAGGGCTTGGCGCCGCTGTGCCTGTGTTTCTGCGGCGATGAGATCGGCAAGGCCCTCCACCTCGGCCAGATCCATCTTGCCATTGGCATGGGCACGGCGGGTAAACTCCCCCGCTTCTGCCGGGCGCAGGCCACTGATGCGCGCCAATGCACCCAAAACGCCCGCCACCACAGCGCGTCCGCCATGCAGATGCAGCTCCGCCACATCCTCCCCGGTCACGCTGTTGGGGCCGGGAAAAAACAGAACGAGGGTCCGGTCCAGCAGTTCCCCATTGTGCGGGTCTTTCACATCGCGATAACGCGCCAAGCGGGGCGGCGGCAATTCACCTGCCATGGCTGCAAGTGCCGCGCCTGCCATTGAGCCTGAAAGACGCACCACCGCGACGCCTGATGGCAGTCGGCCGGAAGAGAGGGCAAAAATGGTCTTCTCGGGCATCATTCACCTGTCAGCAGAGGGGGCGCTGTCTTGCATGTGCGGATATTCTCCACAAGCATGCCTTATAACACTGGCAAAAGCCTGTAGTGCAGATGTGCATAACCTGAACCTGCCGGAGGATAAGATGAGTGAAAACCGCCTTGCCGGGGAAACCAGCCCCTATCTCCTCCAGCACAAGAACAATCCCGTCCACTGGTGGCCCTGGGGCCCGGAGGCTTTTGCGGAGGCCCGCGCCACGGGCAAGCCGGTTCTGCTTTCTGTTGGCTATGCCGCCTGCCACTGGTGCCATGTGATGGCGCATGAGAGCTTCGAGAATGACGACATTGCCGCCCTGATGAACACGCTGTTTGTGAACATCAAGGTGGACCGGGAGGAGCGCCCGGATGTGGACCAGATTTATATGTCTGCCCTTCACCAGATGGGGCAGCAGGGCGGCTGGCCGCTTACCATGTTTCTGGATGGGGAGGGGCATCCCTATTGGGGTGGCACCTATTTCCCACCGGATTCACGCTATGGACGCCCCGGTTTTCCCGATGTGCTGAAGCAGCTTTCAGATGTGTATCACCATGATCCCGTCAAGGTGCTCCAGAGTGTGCAGGCTATTCGTGCCCGGCTTGAGAAGGCCGCTCGGCCCGCTGGCGATGTCACCATCTCGCGGGAGGATCTCGCCATTGTGGGTGAGCGGCTGACAGGCGTGCTGGACCCTGTGCATGGCGGCCTGAAAGGTGCGCCCAAGTTTCCCCAGCCCAGCCTGCTGGAATTTCTCTGGCGCATTGGCACCCGGCAGAAGAATGAAGCGCTGAAGCAGCCCGTTCATTTTGCCCTGAACCGCATGAGCGAAGGCGGCATTTATGATCATCTCGGCGGCGGTTTTGCCCGCTATGCGGTGGATGATGCCTGGCTCGTTCCGCATTTTGAGAAGATGCTCTACGACAATGCCCAGCTTCTTGAACTGCTGGCGCTGGCCTTCCGGGATACAGGCAACCCGCTCTATCTCACCCGCGCGCAGGAAACTGTCGGCTGGCTCGAGCGGGAAATGATAAGTGCCGAAGGTGCCTTCACCGCCAGCCTTGATGCCGACAGCGAAGGGGAGGAAGGGCGCTTTTATGTCTGGAGGGCAGAGGAGATCTCCGAGATTCTCAGCCCGCATGATGCCGCTTTCTTTACCCCGTTTTATAATGTGACCCCACAGGGCAACTGGGAAGGCCACACCATTTTGAACCGGAGCGCTGCCGGAACCGTATCTGCCGAGGATGAGATCCGTCTTGCGCCCCTGCGGGCCAAACTGCTCAAGGCCCGTGCCAAACGGGTACGGCCGGGGCGGGATGACAAGGTTCTGGCAGACTGGAATGGCCTGATGATCGCCGCTCTGGCGCGGGCCGGTTCCATGCTGGGGCAGGGGGCGTGGGTGGCTCTGGCCGAACGCGCCTTCAATGTCATCTGCACGCACATGGTTCATCAAAACCGGCTGGGCCACTCCTTGTGTGCCGGCAAGCTGGTATTTCCGGGCCTCGCATCAGACCTTGCCGCGATAGCCCGTGCGGGCATAGCCCTGCATGAAGCGACAGGCAAAACAGAACCGCTGGAGCGTGCTGCTCATTTTCTGGATATGCTGGAGAAGCATCATCTGGACCCGGCCAGTGGCACCTATTTCCTGACAGCCGATGATGGTGAGCGGCTCATCCTGCGCCCCCGCAGCAGTCAGGATGAAGCCCTGCCCAATGCCAACGCCGTGGCAGCAGATGCCCTGCTGCGCCTTGCAGCACTTCAGGATAACGATGGTTTGCGGACGCGGGCGGACCGGATTCTGGCCGGTCTATCTGGTTCGGCCAACCGGAATGTCCTGGCCCATGGCGCAACCCTGAATGCGCTGGATACCCGTTTCAGTCTGGCGGAAATCACAATTGTTGGCGAGGGCCCCCAAGCCGATGCACTGGCACAGGCTGCATTGGCGCTGCCCTTTCCCCTGCGTGTGGTCAAGCGCGTGCGCAAGGGTGATGATGTTCGAGCAGGCAGCCTCACCGCATCCCGTATCGCCACCGCACCGCCAGAAGGTGCGGCTTTTATCTGTGTCGGAGAGACCTGCACATTGCCGGTGACAGACCCATCCCAGCTGGATCAGGCGATTTCAGATATGCTGGCCTGAACGCGTATAAATTCAGGCTCAAAAAGGCGGATAGGCCAAGAATCGATTTTAAAGCCCTCTGGCGGGATTCCGCTCCTTTATGATCTTGGGATCAAAAGATATGCGAAATACCCGCCAGAACCCATCCTATTCGATCATTATTTTTGGTCATAAAATACATCTTGATAAGATAAATTTATCAATCGGCCTTGCTGGTGGCATCGGCATATTTCAGCCAAACCGCCTTCTCGCCCATGCCGGTCACGAATGCGGTGTGGGCCGCTTCTTCCTCAGTTGTGAGACGGGAGGGCAATGGGGCAGGGCGCTGCCGGGCATGAGACTTTAAATCGCCAGTACCGGTTATCTCAACAGCACTGGCCTTTGCCTCTTCCTCCACAAAGCCCATGAGGCTGATCTGCCGTCCACCCAGTAACTCGACATACACATCAGCCAGCAATTCAGAATCGAGCAAGGCGCCATGCTTCACCCGGCGCGATCCATCGATGCCATAGCGGCTCATCAACTGGTCAAGCGTATTGCCGTTATTACCGTGCTTGCGACGGGCAACCTCCAGCGTATCCACCACCCGGTCATAGGAAATGAGGGGTTTGGAGAGCCGCTGCAGTTCCGCATTCAGAAAGCCGATATCGAACTTGGCATTGTGAATGACCAGCATGTCTTCCTTGATGAACTCCAGAAACTCGTCCGCCACTTCGGCAAACAGCGGCTTGTCGGACAAGAAGGCCTCGGAAAGACCATGCACGTTGAAAGCCTCAATCGGCATGTCCCGTTCCGGGTTGATATAGACATGGTAGACATTGCCGGTGAGCACGCGGTTCACCATCTCCACGCAGCCGATTTCCACCAGCCGGTCACCGCCATTGGCCTTCAGGCCCGTGGTTTCGGTATCGAGTACGATTTCCCGCATCTTGTTCTCCTGCACGCGGATCAGCGTCGTCCCGGCCCCGCCAGCGCCCGCACGATGCCCGCGACCTGATAGCGGGCGGACTCAAAACCCCGGCTGCTATCAATCATGAAATGCGCCCGTTTGCGTTTTTCCGCATCCGGCATCTGGCGCGCAAGAATGGCGTTGAACCGCTCCTGTGTCATGCCAACTCGGTTCATCACCCGCTCATGTTGCACAGATGGAGGAGCACTGACCACCACCACGGCATCCACCCGTTTATAGCCGCCAGCCTCAAACAGCAGGGGCATATCCAGCACCACACAGCGCGCGCCCGAAGCGCGGGCCTGTTTCAGAAATGCCGTTTCTTCTGCTGCAACAAGAGGGTGAACAATCTCTTCCAGCCGCTTCATCGCCCCCGCATCAGTCAGCACATGTGCGGAAAGGGTAGGGCGATCAATCTCACCATTTCTGGTGACACCGGGAAAAGCGGCTTCCACCGGCTCAACGGCAGCACCGCGATAGAGCGCATGCACAGCTGCATCCGCATCATGCACCGGCACGCCAAGCGTGCGAAACATGCTGGCGGTTGCCGATTTTCCCATGCCGATAGAGCCGGTAAGACCGAGAATCCACATGGGGTATCAGCCCTTCAAAATCCGCCTGTTTGCATGTTTCACGTGAAACAGCACTCAGCCATTATGCGTGCCCGTAATATCGGCCACCAGAAGTGCGCGCAATTCATCCGTCACCTGCGGCCGCACACCAAACCAGCGTTCGAACCCCGGCACGCCTTGATGCAGCAACATGCCCAGCCCATCCACCACCCGCAAGCCACGGGCCTGTGCCTTTTCCAGCAGGGGTGTCAGCAAGGGCACATAGACAATATCTGTCACCACCGCATGATCGGACAGGGGAGACAGATCGAGCGTGAGCGGGTCCGCGCCCTTCATGCCCAAAGAGGTGCAGTTCACCAGCACATCAGCCTGTGAGAGCAGGGCCGGAACATCTGCAAAATCATGCGGCTTCACCTTACCCGGATAAGGCTTTGCCACTGCTTCTGCGCGGGAAAGCGTGCGATTGGCCAGATAAATGCGCCCAAAACCACGGCTTACCAGCGCATGAATGATGGCACGCGAAGCACCACCCGCCCCCAGAACCAGCACCGTGCCGCGTGAGTTATCCCAGCCTTGTGCACAGGCATCCAGATTGGCCAGAAAACCATAGCCATCCGTATTGGAGCCATGGAGTTTTCCACCCTCTACCCACAGGGTATTGGCAGCACCAAGAACCGCAGCCGTCTCATCGGCCTCATCAAGGGCCTCAAAGGCTGTTTCCTTGTTGGGGATGGTGACATTGCAGCCCACATATCCACGCGCCGCCAAGGTGCGATAGAAATCCGCAGCCTTTTCCGGTGGCACATCCTCACGACCGTAAGTGCCTTCAATACCCAAGGTCTTCAGCCAGTAGCCATGCAGCAGGGGTGAGCGCGAATGGGTGACCGGGTGACCGGTGACACAGGCGCGCGGGTTGCTCGCCCGGCGTATCATGGCAAAAAGCCCCGTTCCCGGAAGAAGGGCAGGATCTGGAGCAGGGGCAGGCCCAGAATGGTGAAATGATCGCCCTGCACACGCGCGAACAGATGCAGGCCCACGGCTTCAATCTGGTATCCACCAACAGAATCCATCACCCGCTGACCGGCTGCCGTCAGATAGGTATCCAGCATATCATCGGAGAGTTCGCGCATGGTGAGATAGGCGCTGGAGACCGTTTCAAACACCGGTTCGCCATCAATCACCACAGCCGCTGCCGAATGCAGGGCATGTGTGGTGCCAGACAGGTCTTGCAACTGCTTGCGCGCCAGTTCCATGCTCAATGGCTTGTGAAACACCTGGCTGCCCAGCGCCAATGTCTGGTCCGCACCCAGAACAATACGGCCAGGTGAGGCTTTTGATCCCGAAATGGCCTTGGCGCGAGCCAGCATCAGGGCGATCTGGTCCGGCTCCATCCGCCCTTCCACCTCGGCCTGAAGGCCACGCTCGTCTATATCGAGGGAAACGGTTTCCACCGGAACCCCGGCATGCACCAGAAGGGAGAGACGGGTAGTGCTCTTGGATGCAAGGACCAGCGGCTGTTCGTGGCGCCAGAGGATTTTGTTTTCCATTGTCAGGCCCCGGATATGGCGCGGCGTCGCCGCTCGTTCAACAAAGCCATGATATTGGCGGCGGTTTCCTCAATGGACCGGCGTGTGACATCAATGACAGGCCATCCATTACGGGAACACAGACGGCGGGCAAAGGTGATTTCCTCCCGCACGGCATCACGATCCGTATAGGAACCGGCGGCATCAACAGCATTCAGGCCCAAAAGCCGGTTCTGGCGGATTTCGATGATCCGCTCCGGGCTGGCGACAAGGCCCACAATCAGCGGCTTTGTCAGTTGCTCCACATTGGGTGGCACCGGCACATGCGGCACCAGCGGAATGTTCGCGGTCTTGATGCCACGATTAGCCAGATAGATGGAGGTTGGGGTCTTTGAGGTGCGCGATACCCCCAGCAGCACCACATCTGCGCTTTCCAGATCGTCCACCATCTGCCCGTCATCGTGCATCACGGTGTAGTTCAGGGCGTCGATACGTTTGAAATAGTCCGTATCAAGCGCATGCTGGCCACCCACACGCGGGGTCGGCTCACCACCAAGATAGGACTGGAACAGGCGCACCACCGGGGCCAGAACCGAGAGAACCGGCACACCCAGCTCTGCACAGCGTTCTTTCAGGCAGTCACGCAGTTCCACATCCACCAGTGTGTAGAGCACAATGCCGGGATTGCCCTCGATCTCGCCCAGCACCCGCTCCAGCTGCTTCATGGAACGGATCAGCGGGTAAACATGTTCGATCGGGCGGACATTGGCATATTGGGCACAGGCGGCCCGGCCCACATTAATCAGCGTCTCTCCGGTCGCATCCGAAACCAGATGGAGATGGAAGAAACTTTCCTTGCGCGTCTGTTCAGTGCTCACGATATCCACCGCCCCTGTGGAAGAGTGTTGAGAAAGCCATGTCTGCCGGAGAGAGGCAAGCGCAGGCTGTTGAAAGGACTCATAACTTTCCACATTTCAACTCGAATGGACTGAATCCGGACCCCTCCTGTGCGTGAATGTGAATATCAGTTCCGCCACAATCGTTAATCCTTTCTTAACGCGCCTTTGCGCCCCATCCTGCCTGCGACAAATGCAGCCGGCAAATGGTGATGACATGTGGATCGGTTGTCGACAGTCCTGTAACTGGTTAATCAACCGTAAAGACTCTAAAGACTCTCATTTAAAAATATATTCATTGATTGAAGGCTGGCGATGAAAAGCTCTGTGGCGACACGATCGCCTTTCCTCCGGGTGCTCGATGGAACCCCTCTCGATCCACCTCCGCTCTGGATGATGCGGCAGGCAGGACGCTATCTGCCGGAATATCGTGAGGTGAGGGCGAAGGCGGGTGATTTCCTCTCGCTGTGCTACAATCCCGATCTGGCAGCCGAGGTGACCCTTCAGCCGATCCGCCGTTTCGGATTTGATGCCGCGATCATCTTTTCGGATATTCTGGTCGTTCCCCACGCGCTTGGCGTTGGCCTGCGGTTTGAAACCGGTGAAGGCCCCCGGCTGGAGGAAGTGAATGAGGCGGCCCGCATTGCCGCCCTTCCGGATCATCTCGATCAGGCGCTGGTCCAGCCGGTTTATGGGGCCATTGCCAAAACGCGGGCGGCTCTTGCGCCTGAAACTGCCCTGATCGGCTTTTGTGGCGCGCCCTGGACTGTCGCGACCTACATGGTTGCCGGCCGCGGCACGCCGGATCAGGCCCCAGCACGGCTTCTGGCCTTGCGTGAACCGGCCCTGTTCCAGCGGTTGATTGATCTTCTGGTTGAGGTTTCCGTGGCGCATCTGTCGGCCCAGATCCGGGCTGGCGCACAGGCGGTGCAGATTTTCGACAGCTGGTCCGGTGTGCTCGATCCGCTGTCCTTCGACCTGTGGTGCGTGGAACCCGTGCGGCGGATGGTGGAAAAATTGCGTGCGGAACATCCTGACGCCCGCATCATCGCCTTCCCGAAGGGGGCCAGCATCGAGGCCATGGAAAAGCTTCAGGCGGTGGGCGTGACGGCACTCGGGCTGGACTGGACGGCCGATCGTGCCGCCGTGGGGGCAAGACTGGGCGACAAGGTGGCGTTACAGGGCAATCTTGATCCGCTGCGGCTGATTGCCGGTGGCGGGGCGCTGGAAGAGGAAATCGCTGGCATTCGTCAGGATTTCATCGGTTACCGCCATATTTTCAATCTGGGTCACGGCATTCGCCCGGAAACACCCATTGCCCATGTGGAAGCGCTGGTCGCGGGTGTGCGTCGCGCGCTTTGAGGTTCGGAAAGTTCTGATGTTATATTTGTGGATCAAGGCGTTACATATCATTTCCGTCATCGCCTGGATGGCGGGGATGCTCTATCTGCCGCGCCTCATGGTGTATCACACCATGGCGCAGGTGGGTTCGGACAAGTCCGAGACCTTCAAGGTGATGGAGCGCCGGCTGCTGAAGGCCATCATCAATCCGGCGATGATCGTGGCCTGGTTGGCCGGGCTTTATCTGGCCTGGGAGGGTGGCTGGTATTCGGACCCATGGTTCCACGCCAAGCTGACGCTGGTGCTGATCCTGTCCGGCGTGCATGGCATGATGAGCCGTTGGGTGAAGGATTTTGCGGCGGATAAAAACACCAGATCCACACGATATTACCGTATTGCCAATGAGGTGCCGACCGTTCTGATGATCGGCATCGTGCTTCTGGTGGTGCTGAAACCATTTTGATTGGGATTGGTGCAGATAGGTCTTGCGCATGCCTGCGTGCCTGCTATTTTGGTCAGGCTTTCCTTAACGCAGGCATAGCGCGTCCTGATGTTTGGCCACTAACGGGTCGACTGACGCGCCAGCTGGAAGTTCCTCACCCGGCTCTCATCTGAAGACCTGCGATCATCCGCCCTTTCCAAAGGCCTGCGTGAGTTTTCTCTCCGCGGGCTTTCCTCTGAGACCCAATCGAGGCTTTCCCATATGCGGGAAGTAAAACTTCAAGACCTGAAAACCAAAACCCCTGTCGAACTCCTCACCTTCGCCGAAGAGAACGAGGTGGAGAACGCCAGCACCCTGCGCAAGCAGGAACTGATGTTTGCCATTCTCAAGCAGCTGGCGCTGCGCGAGACGGAGATTATCGGCGAAGGGGTGGTGGAAGTGCTGCAGGATGGTTTTGCCTTCCTGCGGTCTCCGGAATCGAATTATCTGCCCGGCCCGGATGATATCTATGTCTCCCCCTCGCAGATCCGCCGGTTCGGCCTGCGCACCGGTGATACGGTTGAGGGCCAGATCCGCTCCCCCAAGGAAGGGGAGCGCTATTTTGCCCTGCTCAAGGTCAATACGATCAATTTCGAAGACCCTGAGAAAATCCGGCACAAGATCAATTTCGACAATCTGACGCCGCTTTATCCTGATGAACGCCTCAAGCTTGAGCATGAGGAAAATACAGGCAAAAAAGATTTCTCGGCGCGTGTCATCGATATTGTCTCGCCCATCGGCAAGGGCCAGCGCAGCCTGATCGTGGCGCCGCCACGCACCGGTAAAACGGTTCTGCTGCAAAACATTGCCAAGTCCATCGCCGTCAACCATCCCGAATGCTACCTCATTGTGCTGCTGATTGATGAGCGCCCTGAGGAAGTGACCGACATGCAGCGTTCGGTGAAGGGTGAGGTTGTTTCCTCCACCTTCGATGAACCGGCCGTGCGTCACGTTCAGGTGGCTGAAATGGTCATCGAGAAGGCCAAGCGTCTGGTTGAGCATGGCCGCGATGTGGTGATCCTGCTGGATTCCATCACCCGCCTTGGCCGTGCCTACAACACCGTTGTGCCGTCTTCCGGCAAGGTGCTGACCGGTGGTGTGGATGCCAATGCCCTCCAGCGGCCCAAGCGCTTCTTTGGCGCGGCCCGCAATATCGAGGAAGGTGGCTCGCTCACCATCATCGCCACCGCGCTGATCGAGACCGGCTCGCGCATGGACGAAGTGATCTTCGAGGAATTCAAGGGCACCGGTAACTCGGAAGTCATCCTTGACCGCAAGGTTGCAGACAAGCGCGTCTTCCCGGCCATTGATATCACCCGCTCCGGCACCCGTAAGGAAGAACTGCTGGTTCCGGCTGATACGCTCAAGAAGATGTATGTGCTGCGCCGCATACTCAACCCGATGGGCACGGTGGATGCCATCGAGTTCCTGCAGGACAAGCTGCGCCAGACCAAGACCAATGGTGATTTCTTCGACTCGATGAACACCTGATCGTCTCTTGTAGACATGTATACAGGATTTGAAGGCCGGCCCGTTTGGGCCGGTCTTTTTTGTTTCAGGGCTGGTGCCTGTGGCTGGGGGTCGCAGTACGTATAATCCCGGAGATACACCCTTCCGGTTTTGCCGGTGAGCACCTATCTTTGAACAGCCATAAAGTGGATGCTCGTGACACAGAGGGGCATCCTTCAAAGGCCGTTATCGGATGGCCTGTTTTCAAGGATTGCCCCCATGTTCATTCAAACCGAGACCACACCAAACCCGGCCACTTTAAAGTTCCTGCCGGGCCGCACCGTTCTGGCGGAAGGCGTGCTGGACATGCCCGATGCCGATGCAGCTCTTGTTTCGCCGCTGGGCCAGCGTCTGTTTGATGTGAAGGGCGTTGAAGGGGTTTTCCTCGGTGACGACTTCATCACCATCACCAAGGGGTCGGGTGCCGGTGAGTGGGCGCAAATGAAGCCGGCTATTCTTGGCGCGATCATGGAGCATTTCATGTCCGGCGCGCCGGTGGTGAGCGACCATGCCGTGCTTGGGTCGGATGATGACGATGAGTTTTTTGATCCGAAAGATGCCAGCATTGTTGATACGATCAAGGATCTGCTGAACACCCGTGTGCGCCCCGCTGTGGCGGGTGATGGAGGAGACATTACCTTCCGCGGCTTCAAGGATGGCGTGGTCTATCTCAATATGAAGGGGGCCTGCTCGGGCTGCCCGTCCTCCACGGCCACGCTCAAGCATGGGGTGGAAAACCTGCTCAAGCATTTTGTGCCGGAAGTGGTGGAAGTGCAGGCGGCCTGAAGTCCGCGCGCACAGGCAGATATGAAAAAAGGCTCTGACACTGTCAGAGCCTTTTTTGCTTGTGCAGAAGGTAAGCCTTCAGCTGCTCTGTTCATGCCGGGGTTTGCCGGCAGCCAGACGGCCAAAGTCCGGCGCTGCTGTTTCCTGTCCCATTTCGATAATGGAACGGCGGATAGCGCGGGTACGGGTGAAATGCTCAAACAGCGTGTCGCCATCACCATAGCGAATGGCCCGCTGGAGCGCGGTGAGATCTTCCGTGAAACGGCCCAGCATCTCCAGCACCGCTTCGCGATTATAGAGGAAAATGTCCCGCCACATGGTGGGGTCTGAAGCGGCAATACGGGTGAAGTCGCGGAAGCCACCAGCGGAAAACTTGATAACCTCGGAAGCGAGGCTGTCTTCCAGATCGGCGGCCGTTCCCACAATGTTATAGGCGATGAGATGCGGCAGATGGCTGGTGATGGCCAGCACCAGATCATGCCGGCGCACCTCCATCACCTCAACATCCGCGCCCATGGCCAGCCAAAGCGCGCTCAAGCTCTCCACTGCCACTGCATCCGCACCTTCTGGCGGGGTGATGATGCACCAGCGGTTTTCGAACAGGCTGGCAAAGCCGGCATCAGGGCCGGAAAATTCTGTGCCGGCTACCGGATGGGCAGGGATGAGATGAGCGTGAGAGGGGACATGGGGTGCCATGGCCGCCACAACGGCACCCTTGACCGAGCCAACATCCGACAAAATGGCACCGGGCTTCAACTCCGGCCCCACCTGAGCGGCCACGGCACCGACTGCGCCCACAGGCACGCAGACGATGACGAGATCCGCTCCACGGGCGGCTTCAGCCGCGTCTGGTGTCACTTCATCCGCAAAACCCAGTTCCCGCACGCGGGCGCAAACGGCGCTGTCCTGATCCACCACCACAAGGGTATTGGCCAGCTTCCGCTCGCGCACGGCACGGGCAATGGATGAGCCGATCAGACCCGCGCCGATAATGACCAGCCGGTCAAACAGAACCGGTGTCACGCGCTTTGTCCCTCATCTGATTTGCCGGCTATAAAGTCTGCAAGGGCCGCGACAACAAGGCGGTTGGCTTCTTCAGATCCCACCGTCATACGCAGGGCATTGGGCAGGCCATAGGAGGCCACCACACGCAGGATCAGCCCGCGCCGGGTGAGGAAAGCATCCGCCTCGCGTGCCGTGCGGCCGGGGGTCTCGGGGAAATGGATCAGCAGGAAATTGGCGACAGAAGGCGTCACCTTCAGGCCAAGCTTTTCCATTTCCCCGGTCAGCCATGGCAGCCAGCGGGCATTGTGGTCCGCCGCCTTCTCCACATGGGCCTGATCGGCAATGGCCGCCGCACCTGCTGCCAGAGCGGGCGTATTCATGTTGAATGGTCCGCGCACCCGGTTCAGCGCATCAATCACATGGGCCGGGCCAACCGCCCAGCCAATGCGCAGCCCGGCAAGGCCGTGAATCTTGGAAAAGGTGCGAGTCATCAGCACATTGGGTGCGGAGAGGGCCAGTTCCAGCCCTACCTCATAGTCGTTCTTCCGCACATATTCGGCATAGGCTGCATCCAGAACCAGCAAAACGTTTGCCGGCAAACCGGATTGAAGGCGCCGCACTTCTGCAATCGGCAGATAGGTGCCGGTCGGATTGTTGGGGTTGGCGAGAAACACCAGCCTGGTGCGTTCGCTCACCCGGGCGAGAATGGCGTCCACATCCGCTGTCAGGTCCTTTTCAGGCGCAACCACGGGGGTGCCGCCCGCAGCCAGCGTGGCGATGTGATAGACGAGAAAGCCATGCTCGCAATAAATCGCCTCATCACCGGGGCCGAGATAGACATGGGCCACCAGATTGAGAAGCTCATCGGAACCTGCCCCGCAGATGATGCGTGCGGGGTCCAGCCCATAGGCGCGCCCGATAGCCGCGCGCAGAAGCGCGGCGGTGCCATCGGGATAATCCTCCAGCCGTGCTCCGGCCTGCGCATAAGCCTCTACCGCTTTGGGGCTTGGGCCAATCGGGGTTTCATTGGAGGAAAGCTTGTAAACCTTCTCCACCCCCGGCGCATGGCTCTTGCCCGGTACATAGGCGCTGATGGCGAGAACGCCGGGGCGCGGCTCGGGCTGCACGGGAGAGGAAAGCTTGGCGGACATGGAAAACTCCGGAACATCAACAGGCCCTGAAGGGTCTTGTCAGGTGGCATACACCCGCTTTGGCATGCATTCACGCAGATTTATCACCGCGCTGTCAGGTGCAACATGCCATTTTATCGAAAGCAGCGTTTAGGCAGATCGATCAGCCCTGTCCAGCGGGGTACCCATATCTTTGGCCCTATCAGCACCGCGCTCTTTGGCGGGATGCGGCGGGCCCGGCAGGGGGCATTCCCGCTGCTATATATTTCAGGGCCCGCATATATTAGCCTGCCCGGACATTTCAAAAAACGGGTAATGGCATGGACTTCACGATTGCAACCAAACTTTTTGCCGCACTTTTTGCAATCATGAACCCGCTCAGTACGTTGCCGGTCTTTCTTGCGCTCACGGCGGATCTGTCACCGCAGGACCGTCGCAGCGCCATGATGAGCATGCTGGCGACAATTGTGATCGGCGCAATCGTGTGCGCCATCGCCGGGCAGGCCTTGCTGTCCATGTTTGGCATTGATGTCCAGAACTTCCGGCTTGCGGGTGGCCTGATTGTGCTGCTCATCGCCCTGAACATGCTGAATGGCGAGGATAACAGCGCGCACCATGGCACAGATAACGAGCAGAGCACGTTTCAGACGGGTGCAAGCTCCGGAATCTACCCGCTCGGCATTCCGCTCACTTTTGGTCCGGGCACCATCGCCACGCTGATCATCTTTGCACCCTATACCAAAACGGTAGATGGGATGATTGGCTATTACACCGGGCTTGTGGGCTATCTGCTGTTCTTTGGCGTTCTGCTGTTTCTTGCGCCCAAAATCGCGCACTGGTTTTCACCCACGGCACTTTCTGTTTCCAAGCGCATCATGGGCATGATCCTCGCCGCCATTGCCGCAGGAATGATCACCGGGGCTTTGGGTAAAATCTTCCCCGGTTGGCTTGTGGGCTGAAAGCAGCAGGCTGTGGCCTTTCATGGTCACAGCCGCAACCGTGTTTTTGCAGCGCTCTATTACACGCGATGAATGGCAGCATGGCTGCCCACATGCTCCAGACTGCGCACACCGGCCCCTGCGGCCTTCAGCGCGGCCTCTGCGGTCTGGATATGCTGCCCGGGCGGAACCGAAAGCAGAAGGGCCGCGCCATCAAGCGTAATATCCGGGGCGACCAGCATATCCATGCTTGCAGGCAAGGCGTGAGAAACTGCTGCATTCCAGCCAGAGATGCGCAGGGAAAACAGCTCCACCTCGCGCACCGCCGCATCCCGGATAGGATGGGACACAACAAAGACCGGCAGCCCGGCCGGATGATCAGCCCGTTCCACAAAGGGCAGGCGGGCGATGATTTTGGGTGCGCCATCCCCTTCCAGCGCACTCCACCATGGGGTGCCGGTACTGGCCGCAGCCGGCAGTAGCCCGAGATCGCCGGTGGAGGCGGCAACAGCGGCAATCACCGCTCCCGCGCTCATATGCGGCACAAACGGAACGGTGAAGCCGAAATGGAAGCGGGCGCTGTCGCGCATCAAGGGCTCGCCCACCTCAAGGTCGGCATGCACGCTGTAGGGGGCCTGTACATAGGTGAAGGTGGCGATGATCACCCGCCAGATGCTCTCGACCGTATCCAGAGGCAGCAAACCGTGATGGCGCTCGACAAGGCGACGCATCATGTCGGCCTCGCGGGCGGGGCGAAAGGCAGAGCCTTCCGATGCGCCGCGCTTCACCGCAACCAGCCGGTCGATGATCTCGCTGCGCTCCATCAGGAGGTGATGCATGGTCTCGTCGATGCGGTCGATTTCGGCGCGCAGATCAGCGAGAGAGATGGAAGATGTATCTTTTGTCATTGCCGCCCACCGGGTGAAGCCCCGAGAATTAACGGCAATAGCCGTGAAGATCAAAGAGAAGATGGAGCTGTGAAGCGGTGCGCTGTTCCATCCGGCTGTGGCCGGCGCGGTTTTCCGGCCTGCCGGGGTGGAGAGCGGTTTCATTGATGGCGGCAGGGTGCCCGCTCCCCATGCACGGATAAATGCATCCGCGCATGCCCGCAGTCGGTCTAACGCGCATGGTGTGGCGCAGGTGGAGGCTGTCTCTGGTGGCTCAGGATGAATGGAAAATGAACCGGATACAGAAGGCGGGGAGCCGCAGGCTCACGGCTTCATGTCAGGCGTTTTAATATCGGGAGCCGGTTCATCGGGCTGTGCCCTGCGCCGGGCAGAACGCAGCACCGGCTTGTAAAAACCCGCGCTTGAACCGGCCACCAGCCAGTAGACAAGGCCACCGGCCAGACCGGCGGCAATCACATAAAGCGGGTTTCCCACCACGGCTGTGGGGTCAATCTGCCCGTTCAAAAGCGCCTCGCCGGGAAGCTGTGAGCCGATCCATGCTGAAACCACACCATTCGCCGCATGAAACAGCCAGGAGCGCACGGCAAACAGTTCAGAGAACAAAATCCCGACAGCCGCCACCAGCCACATGGTGGACAGCAGCACCACCAGCAAACCCACAGTGGTGACGATGGCCAGCATGGTGCCCATCATCAGCTCATCCGGGGCCTGTGTCTGGAACAGGGTGCCCACCTGCCATTCGCCGATGACGATCACCGCAGCCCCCGCCAGCACCGCAAGGAAATATCCCAGCGGCACCAGAAAAAGGCGCAGCAACAGCCGGATCAGGGAATCGACGGGATCAGGCCCGGCCCTGCTCATTCCTCCACGGCCGCCATGGCGCGGAAGGCGAGACGTTCACGGGCGGAGAGCTTTTCGCTCTCGCTCTTGAGCTGCCCGCAGGCGGCCAGAATATCGCGCCCGCGCGGGGTCCGCACCGGGCTGGCATAGCCGGCGCGGAAGACGATATCGGAGAAGCGTTCGATCGTATCCCAGTCCGAGCATTCATATTGCGTGCCGGGCCAGGGGTTGAACGGGATGAGATTGATCTTGGCCGGCACCCCTTCCAGCAGTTTCACCAGCGCGCGGGCATCGGCGGGCGAGTCATTCACCCCCTTCAGCATCACATACTCAAAAGTGATTCGCTTGGCGTTGGAGGCCGCAGGATAGGTGCGGCAGGCTTCCATGAGCGCCTTGATGGGGTACTTCTTGTTGATCGGCACCAGCACGTCACGCAGGTCATCGCGCACGGCATGCAGGGAGATGGCGAGCATCGGCCCGACCTCGCGGCCAAGCTGCTCGATCTGCGGCACCACCCCGGAGGTGGAAACGGTGATGCGGCGCTTGCCAAGGCCCAGCCCGTCACCATCCGAGAGAATTTCAATGGCCTCTGCCACGCTGTCATAGGCATAAAGCGGCTCGCCCATGCCCATGAAGACGATATTCGTGACCAGCCGGTCGCCTTCCGTCGGCAAGCCGGGGCCAACCGCGCGCTCCTGACCGGGATAATCACCCAGCCGGTCGCGGGCCACCATCACCTGCGTGACAATCTCGGCGGCAGAAAGATTGCGCACGAGACGCTGGGTGCCGGTGTGGCAGAAAGAGCAGTTGAGCGTGCAGCCCACCTGACTGGAAACGCACAGCGTGCCGCGATCCCGCTCGGGAATATAGACCGCCTCAATATCATGCGGGCGCTCGCCGGGATGATCTGCCGGAAAGCGCAGCAGCCATTTGTGGGTGCCATCCTGCGACACCTGCTCCATCACGATTTCAGGCCGCGCCAGCGTGTAATGCTCGGCCAGATGCGCGCGCAGATGCTTGGAAACATTGGTCATCTGCGCAAAATCGGTTGCACCGCGCAGATAGATCCAGTGCCAGAGCTGGTTCACACGCATCCGCGTTTCGCGCTCGGGAACGCCAATGGCGCTGAGCGCCTCGGCCAGCCGTGCGCGGCTGAGACCAGCCAGAGATGGCATGTCGGTCTGCTGTGTGGGCAGGGCAGCGGTTTCAGTCATGGCAGGGCCAGCAGTGGCAAGGTCAGGGGCAGCGCTCATGGCCGCATACATACTGCCGATTGCGGCATCTTTCCATGCCAAGCATGACAGAAGGGAAAGATATGATGAGAGGGCATGTGCTGCATTTCCTGACGAAACGTTCCACACGCCCTCTCAAACCGGCAGGTTTCCGTCCGACACGGAAAACCTGAAAGCTGTTCTGGCCTGATCCTGCCTCCGGAATCCGCAGGTTCCTTCTCAAGAATCCACAGGAGGCAGGCCCGGTTCAGCCGATCAGCGGCACTCGCGCGCCACCCGGTCCAGAGCGGCAGAAATGCCGTTCAGGGAGTAGGTGTCGGTGGTGACATTGCCGCGGCCCGAAGTGCCGGAGAACACCAGATCCTTGCCATTGCGCATGGCTGCGACCAGACGGCTCTCGTCAGACACATTGCGCACCCATGCGCCACGGTCCTTGGTGTAAAGCTGGAGATTGAGGGAGCCAACCTTGACGGTAGCCTCGCTGTTGGCCCGCATCGGGTAACCAACCGTAATGCTGACCTCGTCCTTCACCTTTTCGCTCGGGCGGGTGGAGATGAAGAAATAGGCCGGGTCACGGGTAAGACCCGAGGGGGCGCGGGTCTTCGGCTGCGAGATGGCGTAGCACACCTTCGGGCTGCCAGTGGAAACATACACGCTCCAGTCACCAAACTGGGCGACGGGTTTGGATTGCCCCTGGGCAACGGCCGGAGCCGCAACGAGGAATGCAAGACAAATACCCAGGAGTGTCGGACGGACATGACGGGGTGCCATGGCTTCTCCTTTTCGCCGGGCCCGCAGGGGCGGGGGACCGGAATTGAGGTTCAGAGCCTGTGCGCCGCGTTTGAGCGATCAAGGCAGACGAAATAAGTGCGGGCGCGCTTGGGCTTTTCTTAGACCAAGGCTTCCATCCACCTCAATCCGTGAACCGTTCTGAATTGAGCGATTCGCAGGGTGACTCTCCCCCTCAAGTCCCATCTTCCGCAGCATCGCACGCGAGCATTTGCAAGACTTTGCGGCGAAATTGGACAAGGGGCTGGACGCCCTTTGCCGTGCCGCACAATCTGCCCGTTGGGTTAACCATTCGTCACCAGCCGGAGGCAGTCCGGTACAGGGGAGCGCAGCCTGATGAAAGCGGTTGTTTGTGAGCAGCACGGCCCGGCCGAACAGTTGCGGATTGTGGACTTGCCAGATCCATCTCCCGGTCCCGGTGAAGTGCGGGTGCGGGTGCGCGCCATTGGTCTCAACTTCTTCGACACGCTGATTATTCGAGACAAATATCAGGTCAAGCCGGAGCTGCCCTTTTCCCCCGGTGCGGAGTTTGCGGGCGAGGTGGAGGCCCTGGGGCAGGGTGTGAATGACTTCTCCGTGGGTGAGCGTGTGTGTGGCTATGTGACCTATGGGGCGGCGCGTGAGAAGGTTGTCGTTGCCTCCCGTTTTCTGGCCCGCATGCCGGATGATCTGGAGTTCGTGACCGCTGCCGGGCTGGTCGTCACCTATGGCACCTCGCTTTATGCGCTGCGGGAGCGGGGGGAGCTGAAGGCAGGTGAGTCGCTGGCGGTTCTGGGGGCCTCCGGTGGCGTGGGGCTGGCGGCCGTGGAACTGGGCAAGGCGCTGGGTGCGCGCGTGATCGCCTGCGCTTCATCGCAGGAGAAACTCGATTTTGCCCGCGCTCACGGAGCGGATGCTGGGCTGAACTACAGCACCGAAAACCTGAAGGCCGGCCTCAAGGCCTTTGGCGGCGATCAGGGGCTGGATGTGGTTTATGACCCGGTGGGCGGTGAATATACCGAACCGGCGCTCCGGGCTCTGGGTTCGCTCGGGCGCTATCTGGTGGTGGGGTTCGCTGCCGGAGAGATTCCGCGTTTGCCGCTCAACCTGCTGCTGCTGAAGAATTGCGATGCGCGCGGGGTCGCCTTTGGTCCGCAGGCGCGCAACAATCCGCTGTGGCTGCGCGAAACGGCGGAACAACTGATGGCCTATGCGCGTGATGGCCGGATTTCGGCGCATGTGGACGCCACTTATCCGCTGGAGGAATGCGCCTCAGCGCTGGCCGAGATTGCAGGGCGCCGGGTGAAGGGCAAGGTGGTTCTCACCGTCTGAGCATTCCGGGTGCTCGGGAAGCGGCCACAAAAAAGCCGGCGCGCAGGAGCGACGCCGGCTTCAGAACAAAGACTGCGCGCCTTCAGGCGCATCCCGTCACCGATCAGACTGGCGCAAACCGCTCAGCGCATCTTGCGCGGCAGATTGATGGAGCGGGTTAACATGCTCTGTCAGCATCCGCAGTGTGCCCAGCAGCAGGGCGGCATCATCACTGTAGCCGATGACGGGCAGAACATCGGGAATGGCATCTATTGGCATCACGAAATAGGCCAGTGTGCCCAGCAGGGCAGCCCGCACCTTCAGCGGGGTGCCCTTGTCAAAGGCTGCATAATAGGCAGCCACAGCATCCTGCGCGAAGGGCACATGGGAAGCGGAACGCTTCAGCTTCTTCCAGAACCCACGGCGGACGCTCTTTTCGTCAGCAGTTGCGCGATCCCGGTCGTCTCCGGCAAGGCTCTGCCACTCAAGTGCATTGATCGAAGCGGTATTCAGATTGCTCATGGTCCACACCATCGCGCCAGATCTGGGGCGGCACGGGCGCTGTCCTCATCTGGCTGACTTCTGCAACCTAGAGAAAGGAAATTGGAGGCCCTGCGTCAAGGGATGGACTGCAATTGATAGCCATTCTAAAAAACTCTGAGCGACCGAGAGGAGCTTTATCCGAGCGGGTAGACCGCCTCCACCAGATAGGGGCCACCGCCTGTGGAGTTGCGCGAGGAAAACAGCACAAAGCGGGGCACCGCAAAAGTCTGGCTGCGGTAAGGCCCTCTCATTGCAAGATAATCCGCCACCTGCCGGGCCGAGGCATCACGCAGCCGGGCGAGCGTGACATGGGGTTTGAAGTTGCGTCCTTCCGGCTCTAGACCCATCCGGCGCAGGCGTCTTTCCTGCTCGGCCTGCAAGTCCAGCAGGGCCGGGGTGCTACGGACCGCCGCAAAAAGTGATCGCGGCTTGCGTCCGCCAAACTGGTCCAGCCCGTCCAGCTCGATGCTGAAGGCCGGCCGATGCACGGCGCTCAGTTCGCCCATCACATCGCGCGCCGTGGCATCATCAACATCACCGATGAAGCGCAGGGTGACATGATAGTTTTCTGGATCAATCCAGCGTGCACCGGAAAGGCCGCCGCGAAAGAAAGAGAGATCCTGCCCCACATGAGGCGGGATTTCGAGGGCGGTAAACAGGCGTGGCATGCTGACCTCCGCAAGACGCACCCCCGGCATGTTCCGGGCCGCCCACTGGGCGTGCCTCCTGCCATGCCGGCACCTCCTCGCATCAAAGCCCATTCATGTGAGGGTTAAAAGACTGTTCGCCCTTCATCCCCTGTTCTTGCCCGGTTCCTGGGGGCAAAGCGGCAAAAAATGTTCAGGGGGCGGGAACGATCACCTCGATTTCCAGCGACTCGGGCGGGCTGGTGACAAGATCTGTGCGGTAGCGCTCCAGATACAGGTCTTTCGCCTCGACATTCTTCTCGTCGAGATAGTTGGCGATCAGCTCATAGGTGTTGTCCATGTCGGCGAAGGTGCCGGCATGGTGGAAAATGAACACCTTGCCGGCATGGGAGGCCCCAAGGCGGATATTACCCGAGGGCTTTTGCTGCGTTGCGCCGGAAAAGGGCAACTGGGCCTCATACTCAAAGCCGTTCTCGTCGCTGGAGAGATAGACGACGATCTGTTCCCCGGCCCGCTTGAGACCCAGCTTCTCGCGCTCTTCATCCAGCGTGCGGAAGGCTTTCACCAGCGAATCATAAGCGTCATCCCAGTTCGCGGTCCCGGTCATCACCAGAACGGGCAGAGGTTCCAGCATGGTTTCCACCGCGCGGAAGGCATTGGGGTCTGAAGGCGTGAGAGGCTGGGTTTCCACGCGTTTGGGGTCCACCACAGGCGGTGCGGTCAGTTCATCTTCATTCGGCAGGGTATCAACTGCGGCAAGACGCACTGTTTCCTCGCGCGCAAAGGCCGGGGCGGCCTCAGCCGGTGTGCAGGCCAGCGCATAGAGCAGCGCACCGGGGGCCAGTGAGGCAAAAGGCTTGCGCAGGCCTATCCGTGTCTGCCGCTTCAACTGCGTCATGCTGTGGCCCTCCCGGCCATGCCCCTCTGCCATCCCGCATATACAGGTTGACCCACCGGCATCCTGACAGGCTTTAGAGCATTTTCGAACAGGGTGGATAGATGCTGCGTGAAGAATGTATGGAGCGGTCACATTGCGTCTGAAGGGTGGCGCGTTGTCGTGCGGAGGTCCATATAGGGCGGGAACAGGGTGATGTTCCGATCGCCCTTGAACCGCCTCAGCAGGACATGCCCGATGGACCCGCTTGCCCATCGCCCTTTTGTGAAGATGAATGGTCTCGGCAACGAGATTCTCGTGCTGGATCTGCGTGACGCTCCGGTTGAGGTGTCGCCCGCTGCCGCCCGTGCGCTGGCGCGGGCCCATGTGCTGCCCTTCGATCAGGCCATGGTGCTCTATCCGCCGCAGCGGGCAGATACGGTCGCCTTCGTCCGCATCCTGAACAATGACGGTTCGCAATCCTCGGCCTGTGGCAATGGCACGCGCTGCATTGCCGCCTATGAGGCGCAGCGCACCGGCACCCCGCACATGGTGTTTGAGAGCGCGGCCGGATTGCTGGATTGCACCGTGCGCCCGGATGGTCTGGTGAGCGTGGATATGGGCGCGCCCCGCCTTGGATGGGCCGAGATTCCGCTGGCTCGGGATGTGGACGATACGCGCGCCGTGCTGGTGCCGGGGTTCGAGGCGCTGGGTCCTGCCGCCATGGCCAGCATGGGCAACCCGCACGCCACCTTCTTTGTGCCGGATGCTGATGCCGTGGATGTGGAGGGGCTGGGTGCGGCGCTAGAGCATCACCCGCTGTTTCCCGAGCGGGCGAATATTGCTTTCGCCAGCTTCATCGCGCCCAATCATATCAGGCTGCATGTGTGGGAGCGGGGCGCTGGCCGCACCCGCGCCTGTGGCACGGCAGCCTGTGCCGCGGGCGTGAATGCGGTGCGCACGGGAAGGGCCGGACGGGAAACCACCGTGACCCTTCCGGGCGGAGACCTGCACATTCACTGGCGCGAAAGTGACCTGCATGTGCGCATGACCGGCCCGATTGCGTTCGAGTTCACCGGGGCCCTGACGGCTGAAATGCTGGATGAGACACGCTGAGATGTCTGCCCCGGCCCCTGTCTCGCAAGCGGCATCTCTCCAGCCGCAGGTGGAAACTTTCGGCTGCCGGCTGAATGCGCTGGAAAGCGATGGCGTGCGGCTGGCCGCACAGGCGGCCGGACTGGAGAATGTGCTGGTCATCAACAGTTGCGCCGTCACCAGCGAGGCCGTGCGGCAGGCGCGGCAGGCCATCCGCCGGGCCAAGCGCGCCAACCCGGACCTGCGCGTGGTGGTGACCGGATGCGCCGCCCAGACCGAGCCGGAAACCTTCGCCGCCATGAGTGAGGTGGATCTCATCATTGGCAATGGCGCGAAGGCGCAGGCCGAGACCTGGCGCGATGTGCGCCGCAGCCTCGATTTCGGCCTGAGCGATGAATTGCGGGTACGGGTGCAGGATATTGCCGATGTGCGCGAGGCCACGCCCCATCTCGCCTCGCGCTTTGAGGGGCACACCCGTGCCTTTGTGGAGGTGCAGAATGGCTGTGACCATCGCTGCACCTTCTGCATCATTCCCTATGGCCGCGGCCCCTCGCGCTCCGTGCCCATGGGCGCGGTGGTGGATCAGGTGCGCCGTCTGGTGGAGGCCGGCCACTGCGAGGTGGTGCTGACCGGGGTGGACCTGACCTCCTATGGCGAGGGCCTGCCGGGTGCGCCCACGCTGGGGCGTCTGGTGCGCGCCGTGCTGCGTCATGTGCCGGAACTGGAGCGCCTGCGCCTCTCCTCCATTGATGCGATCGAGGCGGATGCGGATCTTCTGGCAGTGTTGGCAGAAGAGGAACGGCTGATGCCGCATCTGCACCTTTCCCTTCAGGCGGGGGATGATCTGGTGCTCAAGCGCATGAAGCGCCGCCATTCGCGCAAGCAGGCGCTGGATTTTATAGCCGACTTAAGAAGTCGGCGGTCTGACCTTGTGCTGGGGGCGGATATCATCGCCGGATTCCCCACCGAGACCGAGGCCCAGTTCCGCAACACGCTGGCCTTTGTGGAAGAGGCGGGCCTCGCCTTTCTGCATGTCTTTCCCTATTCGCCGCGCAAGGGCACACCGGCCGCGCGCATGCCGCAGGTTCATCCCTCGCAGGTGAGTGTGCGGGCAAAACGGCTGCGCGAGGTGGGGCAAAGCCTGCTGCTGCGCCATCTTTCGGCACAGATGGGGCGCGAGCGGACGGTTCTGGTGGAGGCAGGCGGGCGCGGCCATACCGAGCATTTCACGCCGGTGCGCCTTGCGCGGCCCTTGCGGCAGGGAACACTGGCCCGCCTGCGCATCAGCGGGCATGATGGCACTCGGCTGATTGCGGCCTAGGGTCCACCACTTTCTTGCATGACAGATCAGGGATGACATGAGCGACAGCGAACAGGATACCAGCAAGAAACCGGGCTTCTGGAAGCGCCTCACTTCCGGGCTGGCGCGCACCGCCACCAGCCTCACCCAGGGCATCACCGACCTTGTGACCAAGCGCAAGCTGGATGCTGAAACGCTGGAGGATCTGGAAGACATCCTCATTCGTGCGGATCTGGGCACTGATACGGCGGTGCGGATTGTCGCGGCTGTGGCCAAGGGACGCTACGATCAGGCGATTGACCCCGAAGAGGTGAAGGCGCTGATTGCCGCCGAGGTGGAGCAGATTCTCCAGCCCGTGGCGCAGCCCCTCGTCGTGGATGGCACGAAGCGGCCCTATATCGTGCTGATGGTGGGTGTGAACGGCTCTGGGAAAACCACCACCATCGGCAAGCTTGCCGCCCAGTGGCGGGCGGAAGGCAAGAAGGTGGTTCTGGCGGCAGGTGACACCTTCCGCGCCGCCGCCATCGAGCAGCTCAAGGTGTGGGGTGAACGCACGGGCGCAACCGTGATTGCCCGCGAGCCGGGCGCGGATGCAGCGGGCGTGGCACATGATGCGATAGTGACGGCCCGCGAGCTGGGGGCCGATGTGCTGCTGATCGACACGGCCGGTCGCCTCCAGAACCGCACGGAACTGATGGCCGAGCTGGAAAAGGTGGTGCGCGTCATCAAGAAGCTGGAGCCGGAAGCCCCGCACAGCACCTTGCTGGTGCTGGATGCAACCGTGGGCCAGAACGCGCTTTCACAAGTGGAAGTGTTCACGCGCGTTGCCGGTGTGAGCGGCCTTGTGATGACCAAGCTGGATGGCACCGCACGTGGCGGCATTCTGGTGGCCATTGCCAGCAAGCATCATCTGCCGGTGCATCTGATTGGTGTGGGCGAGAGTGCGGAGGACATGCAGCCCTTTACGGCGCGTGATTTCTCACGGGCGCTGGTGGGTCTGTCCTGACATCGCTTCAAGCGCGCTTTTGAGCGCAGCGTTTCCCGGCTCGTGTGGAGGATCGCACACCGGGCGAGACATAAAAGGCGCGGCGTGGTTCCGGGGGAACTGCGCCGCGCCTTTTTTATTGTGCTTTTTCGGGTGCGGAAGCGTGTGGCAGAGGGCACAGGGCAGGCAGATACCCTGCGGGCTATATCACTTCTGCAACGGTCGCCTGAATTCCGTATAATTGTATACGTTGTTTGGTTTCAGTCTGTTATGCCAAAATCCGGCTGTCAGTGCCCCCGCCCGGCAAGGGTGCCGGAAAGCTGGTGGCGAACAATCTGCTCGCTCATGCGGGTCACGCTCTTGCGGTCATGGTCGGCATCCAGAACCAGCGGCGGGCCGAAAGTCATGGTGACATCAATCGCACCCTGCCGCAGCACCTCAAGCAGATGGGGCGCAAGATCCATGTCACCATACCATGCCGCCATGGCCCGGTGCTGGCGGCCCATGGGCAGGCCCTGAAGGCGGGTATAGGCAATGGAAACGGGCTGCACGCGCACCTGATCCACATCCTCAAAAGCATCGCGCACGGCACCCACCAGAGCGGTGCGGAAGGGCAGCACCCGGTTGCCGTCGGATGAGGTGCCCTCGGCAAACAGCACCACCGGGTCGCCTTCCTTCAGGCGCTCGGCAATCTCGCGATTCACGGAGCCGGTAGCCTGACGGCGCTGGCGATCCACAAAGACGGTGCGCTGGAAACGGGCGAGCAACCCCACCAGAGGCCAGCTCCGCACCTCGCTCTTGGCCACGAAAAACAGCGGCAGGCGCGAACCCAGAACCGGAATATCCAGCCAGGAGGAGTGATTGGACAAAATGAGGAGCGGCCGACCGGCTTCCGGCGTGCCCTCCACCTTCACCCGCACACCCAGACAGGCAAGCAGAAGGCGGTGATAGAGCATCGGGATCGTGCGCCGCATCGGCAGCTTCAGCCTGAGGCAGAGCCATTGCAGCGGAACACCGATAAGCGTGACGGCCAGCACCAGAACCGCGACAAGGGCAATGCGCACCGCCTCCATAAGGCGCGTGGCAAAGGTTTTCTCGCCAACCAGCTCATCCAGAATGTTTTTGCCGGATGGTAGGTCGTATGGCGATCTCATTGTGTGAATGCCTCAGTGGTGCAGGGCCATCCCGCGTTCAGGATTTTTCATCCTCATCCAGCGGCACGGCATAAAGTTCCAGCCGGTGGTCGCACAGCCGGAAACCCAGCTTGCGGGCGATTTCCACCTGCAGACGCTCGATTTCCTCATTCTGGAACTCGATCACGCGGCCGGTGCTGATGTCGATCAGGTGGTCATGATGCTGGTCAGAAACCTGCTCATAACGCGCGCGGCCATCTCCAAATTCATGCCGCTCCACAATGCCGGCATCTTCCAGCATCTTCATGGTGCGATACACGGTGGAGATGGAGATATTGTCGTCAATCGCGACAGCGCGGCGGTGGAGTTCCTCCACATCCGGGTGATCTTCTGCATTGGAGAGAACCCGCGCGATCACGCGGCGCTGCTCCGTCATGCGCATGCCTTTTGCAAGGCATGCCTCTTCGATGAAACTGGGCTGCTCGCTCAATGCCACCTCCCACGAAGAGGACCAGAACCGGGTGTCTTATCGCGCTCCAAGGCGTGCGTCGCAAGAGGGCAGGGCAGATAAATGCGTTTTGGAGGCATTTGGAACTGTGGGGAGGGCTCAGAAATCCCGCCGCAGCAACAGCGCGTCTGCGCCTGCGCCATAATAGCCCTTGCGCCGCCCCACCTGTTCATAACCCATGCGTGTATAGAGACGCAGGGCGGCGGTATTGCCTTCCTCCACCTCAAGAAATGACGTGCAGACGCCCTCTGCCGCAAGCCGGTGGAGATGGTGCTTCAGGAGCTGTGCCCCCAGCCCCTGCCGGCGCACATCACCGGAAATGGCGATGGAGAGAATCTCCGCCTCCGGGGCCACCAGATTGGACAGCACAAACCCGACCACTGTGCCCCGCGCGCCCGAACTGACCACATGCCCGCGCACGACGGGCGTGCAGAGCAGGCGCTCAAACTCCTGCGTATCCCATCCGCGCGCAAAGGAGTGGGCGTGAAGATGCGCAAGGGCAGAGGCGTCATCGGCGCGTGCATCGCGCAGGAAGGGCGTGGTCACGGGTCTTTGCCACCAGAACAGGAAGGGGAACATCATCGACGGGCGATTCGCGCCTTGTCCTGCGGCTTGGCATCCGGGGCACGCAGATAAAGCGGCTTTGCTTCCGCCGTATCGGGATTGGCGACAGCGCCCAGCCGTGCCACCCAGGCCACATCGGGGGCGGGGCTGGTATCCACAGTCACCGGAGGCTTTTCGCCCGAAGGCCAGGCATCGGCCAGCAGTTGCGCACCGGAACCCACAAGCCGCGCCGGACCCACCGCAACAGCGCGGGCCGCCTCGCGGATGGAGGTGATGCGCGGGGCAATGAGCGTGCGCCCACCAGAACCGAACATCTGGAGATAGACATGGCCATGGCGCGCATCAATGGCGCTGACCACGGGCACGGCATCATCAAAGGCAAGATAGGGGGCGGCGAGGGCGGAAAGGGTTGTGACCCCGACCACCGGCCGGTTCACCGTCAACCCCAGCCCGCGTGCG
This sequence comes from Xanthobacter sp., assembly GCA_034676585.1. Lineage (GTDB taxonomy): Bacteria > Pseudomonadota > Alphaproteobacteria > Rhizobiales > Xanthobacteraceae > Xanthobacter. The sequence goes on from JAUCBY010000005.1 coordinate 193,940, forward strand.
GCGGAAAGCCCGACGCGCAGGCCGGTAAAGCTGCCCGGCCCAACCGTGACGCTGATGCGGGCCAGATCCTCAAAACCGATACCGGCATGAGACATCACCTGCTCGACCAGTGGAATCAGCGCCTCGGCATGGCCGCGCTCCATCAGCAGGGAATCACCTGCCATGATGCTGTCCTGCCCGGTGTTGAGCACGGCAACAGAGCAGGCGGCAAGCGCGGTATCGAGGGCAAGAATGTACATGTGGGCCTATTTCCTTGTGCCCTCACGATTGCCCGAAACGCCGCAGAACGGAAGAGGGCCAGCCCATCACCTTTACAGAAGGTTAACGGGCGCCCTCTCACCGGAGCAGGTTTTCAGCCGACCACCGCAAGACCGATCAGGCCCAGCACGCCAACAATGATGCGCCACCACCCAAAGGGTGCATAGCCATGGCGGCTGACAAAATCCAGCAGCGCCCGCACCACCACCACCGCAGCACAGAAAGCGGCCACAAAGCCGATGCCGATCTGGATGCCGTCATCAATGGTGAGGTTGCCGTAATTCTTGTAAAGGTCATAGGCGAAAGCGCCGAGCATGGTGGGCAGGGCCAGAAAGAAGGAGAACTCCGCGGCCGCCCGCTTGTCCACGCCCAGCAGCATCGCGCCGACAATGGTGGAGCCGGAGCGCGAGACACCGGGGATCATCGCCAGACACTGGCAAAAGCCGATTTTCAGCGCCATCGGCAGGGGAAGGCCCATGGCATTGTTGAAGCGTGGGGCCGCAACCAGCCGGTCGATAAACAGCAGCACGATGCCGCCCAGAATGAGCATCACGCAGATGAGAACGGGCGTCTCGAACAGCACGCTCTTGATGAAGCCATGGGCGAATGCGCCAATGAAGGCGGCAGGCAGGAAGGCCACCAGAACGCTGAGCACGAAACGGCGCGCCCCCGGATTGGTCGGCAACTGCTTCGCCACACGCAGGAAGCGCTCGAAATAGACGGTGATGATCGCGAGGACCGCGCCAAGCTGGATCAGCACCTCAAAGGTGTGGCCGGTATTCTCGATACCCAGAAAATGGCCTGCGAGCAGGATATGGGCGGTGGAGGACACCGGAATAAACTCGGTGAAGCCTTCCAGAAGGCCAAGGAAGAGGGCTCCGAGCAGATCGCCAATGGTCATGGGCGCAAGGTTCCGAAACGTCGGGGAGGGGAAGAGGAAGGGCGTGCAGGGCGCGATTCCCCGAATGTGCGGGCATGATGCCGTGCCCCCATGTGCGTATCGTTAATGGAACGCACGGACACGGATTTTCCTCACACTTTGCTGTGATGACACCATGTTGTGGCGCATCTTTCGGTTCACAACGGGTCATGTTCCCGCTCCGGGCCGGCGCTTGTGGCCGGGTGCCGGTGCGCAATGGCGGGCAGGGAACCAAACTGAAAGAATCCGTCTCTATGGATGACGGCAACGGGATGCCTTCATCCCTCTTTTCCCCGCAGGGCACCAAGCCTGCTGAAGATGTCTGAATTTGCACCATGTATCTGCATCATCATCCTTTTTGCCCGCATTCCCGTTTCGTGCGCCTGCTTTTGTCCGAATATGGGCTGGAGCCGGAGCTGGTGGAGGAACGGGTGTGGGAGCGTCGTCCCGAATTTCTTGCGCTGAACCCGGCCGGTGAAACCCCGGTGATTGTGGAGGAGCAGGTGGATTCTGTTCCCGGCGCAACCATCATCGCCGAATATCTGGATGAGACGCGCGGCCTTGCCCTCAGCCCCCACCGCCTGATGCCGGAAAACCCGGCAGACCGGGTGGAGGTGCGCCGCCTCACCAGCTGGTTCCATGAGAAGATGTTTGTGGAGGCGTCCGAGCCGCTGGTGCGTGAGCGCATCTACAAGCGTTACATGAATCGCAATCAGGGCGGTGGTGCGCCGGATACGCAGGCCATGCGCGCCGCAAAGACCAATCTGCGCTATCACCTGAAATATATCGGCTGGCTGGCGCGGGGCCGCAAATGGCTGGCCGGCGAGAAGATGACGCAGGCAGACCTTGCCGCCGCTGCCCATCTCTCGGTGGCGGATTATCTGGGCGATGTGCCGTGGGATGAGGACGAGCACGCGCGCGACTGGTATGCTCGCATGAAATCGCGCCCCTCCTTCCGGCCCCTGCTGGCGGAAAGCATTGCGGGCATGCCCCCTTCCAGCACCTATGCGGATCTCGATTTCTGAAGAAGCACACAGCACCCCTTTCCGGCCCGGAACTGGCGGCGCATATCGGCGAACTGGCCCGCTCCGAAGGCTTTGATGCGATGGTGATCGCGAACCCCCGCACCATTCCGGTGGCGGGTGCGCGCCTGCGCGGCTGGGTGGCCAGTGGTGCCCATGGTGACATGGGCTGGATGGAAGACACGCTGGATCGTCGCTCTGATCCCCTCACCCTCTGGGGGCAGATGCGCTCGGTTATCATGCTGGGGCTGAACTATGGCCCCACAACAGACCCGCGCGCCGTGCTGGAACAGCGCGAAAAGGGGGCGATCTCCGTCTATGCGCGGGGCGATGATTACCATGAGCTCATCAAGGCCCGCCTGAAGCGCGTGGCGCGTGGCCTGCTGGCCGCCGCCGGGCAGGGCGATGTGAAGGTGTTTGTGGACACCGCCCCGCTGATGGAAAAGCCGCTGGCGCAGGCTGGCGGGCTGGGCTGGCAGGGCAAGCATACCAATCTGGTCTCGCGCGAGTTTGGCTCCTGGCTGTTTCTGGGGGCTGTCTCCACCACGCTGGAGCTGCCTTATGGTACCCGGACAAAAGACAGTTGCGGCTCTTGCCGCGCCTGTCTGGATGCTTGCCCGACAGATGCCTTCCCCGCCCCCTATCGCATTGATGCGCGCCGCTGCGTCTCTTATCTCACCATTGAGCTGAAGGGACAGATCCCGCGCGAGATGCGCCCACTGCTCGGCAATCGCATCTATGGCTGTGATGATTGTCTGGCGGCCTGCCCGTGGAACAAGTTTGCGCAGGCGGGGCACGAGATGAAACTGGCAGCCCGCACCGAGAATGAGGCTCCTGATTTGCGGGAGCTGGCCGCACTGGATGATCCCACCTTCCGCGCCCGTTTTACCAAAAGCCCGGTGAAGCGGGTGGGGCGGGATCGATTCGTGCGCAATGTGCTGATCGCGCTGGGCAATAGCGGAGATGCCAGCCTTCTGGATGCGGTGGAGCCGCATCTGGCTGACCCTGCGCCGCTGGTGCGCGGTGCGGCGGTGTGGGCGCTCTCAAGGCTGGTTTCCGGGGCCGAGTTTACAGCCCGTGCCCGCATGGCCATGGCGCAGGAGCAAGAGGCAGACGTGCGGGCGGAATGGGCGGCGGGGCTGGCCCCGGTTTTGGCTGTGGATGCGGCGGCCTCTCATGCGCAAGGTGCGGCCGAGGTGCTGATCTCCTGAGCGCATTTCGGGCGCGTGTGTGGCCTTGCGCGTGGACTGGTGCTTTCCCGTCATGATCCATGCCCAGTTGCATCACCATGAGAGCCGGTCTGGTTGCTGGAGGCATGCAGGCCGAAGGCTCGCTCACATGAATGCTGTCAGAATGCCGATAGGGCACCATGCCACCTTGCCCCTCTCCCTTCTGGGCGGCATGGTGTGGATATGACTGCTTCTGCCCCCACATCCCCCCTCTCCCTCACCGCGCTCGGCCTTGGCTATTGCGCCCGTTATCTGGTGAACACCCGTCCCGGCCTGTTCGCGCCCGTGGTTGGCACGGCCCGCATGGAGGAAGGACTGGCCCGCATGCCGGAAGGCGTGCGCCCGCTCTTGTTCGATGGCGAAAGCCTTTCGGATGAACTGGCCGCTGTGCTGGGGCAGACGGATATTCTGCTGGCCTCCGCCCCGCCGGATATGCAGGGCGATCCGGTGCTGCGATGCGCGGGTGATGTGCTGGCGCGCGGACAACTGAAACAGGTGGTCTATCTCACCACGCTGGGCGTCTATGGCGATCATCAGTCCGGCTGGGTGGATGAAACCTCCCCCACTCATGGCGAAAGCCCCCGCCTTCAGCGCCGTCTGGATGCCGAGGCGCAATGGCTGGCCTTCGGCAAGGCGCATGGTCTTCCGGTTGCGGTGCTGCGGCTGGCCGGAATTTACGGGCCGGGGCGCAATGCCCTGCGGCAGGTGCGGGCCGGGGAGGCGCGCATCATCGACAAGCCGGGGCAGGTGTTCAACCGCATCCATGTGGAGGACATTGCGCGCGCAATTGAGGCGGTGGTGGCGCAGCGTTTTGATGGGCTGCTGAATGTGACGGATGATCGCCCGGCACCGCCCGGTGATCCGATTGTTTTTGCCGCACAACTGCTGAACCTGCCGGCACCCCCGGCGGTGCCGTTTGCGGAAGCTGCCAAAACCATGAACCCGATGGCCCTGTCTTTCTGGGCCTCCAGCAAGAAGGTGGCGAACAGCCGGTTGCGACAGGAACTGGGCGTTGAGCTGGCTTACCCCACTTATGAGGAGGGGTTGCAGGCGCTGGCAGAGGTGGGCGAGGGGGCTGCTGAAAAGGCGTGAAGGGGCGCTTCACGCCTGCCCATGTTTCATGTGAAACATTTTGTTAACCATAAAGGGGCGTAAGCGCATTTCTGTTTCCATGAAACAGGCGGCGCTTTCCCCTTTCGGGTGCAGCCTCTCCTCACACCGCAGCTTTATGGCATCCGGACAGGTTCCGGGTGCCACCTTAAAGCGCAGGGCCGGTGATTACCGCCGGATAAAGGTGAGATAGGAGGGGGTACGCCCCTCGCGCAGGGCCTTCGCCTCATAGCGGGTGCCGGGCCAGTGCGGGTAGGGTGTGGTCCAGTCCGCCGCGGTTTCAGCGGTCCACTGAAATGCCCCATGGGTGCGGATTTCGCTCAAGCTCCAGCCCACATAATGGGGCACATCGGACGCGAAATGGAAAATCCCGCCGGGGCGGATCACGCGCGCCAGCCGGTCCAGATTCTCCGGTCGCACAAAACGGCGCTTCCAGTGGCGCTTCTTGGGCCATGGGTCCGGGTAGAGCAGGTCAGCACCGGCAAGGCAGCCGTCGGGCAGCCGGTCCAGCAGCAGACCGGCATCCTCATTGAACAGGCGGATATTGGTGAGGCCCATCGGCTCCAGATCCACCGCCATGCGCGCCATGCCATTCAGGAAAGGCTCGACGCCGAAAAAGCCGGTGCGCGGCTCACGGGCAGCATGGGCCAGCAGATGCTCGCCGCCACCGAAGCCGATTTCCAGCCACAGGGCATTCGGCCGTTCTGGAAACAGGTCGGATGGATTGGCAATCTCATCCAGAGAGAGAAGAAAGCGCGGCAGGATGCTGTTGAGAGCCGCCTGCTGGGCGGAACGCAGGGTCTTGCCAACGCGCCGTCCATAAAACGCGCCGTGAGTTTCAGGATCGTAGCTCATCGGCGAATCAGTAAAATCCAGATTTTTTGCAACTTAAACGTGTTTCTGGCCCCGCGGGGCAGCACGGGGCCAGAAATCACATCATATTCACCCGGACGGAAGGCCGTCCGGAAGTGGACCAGATCAGGCCAGCGCGCCCTTGAGCGCGTCCACCAGATCAGTCTTTTCCCAGGAGAAACCGCCGTCGGCGTCCGGCGTCCGGCCAAAGTGGCCATAGGCGGCGGTACGGGCATAGATCGGCTTGGTGAGGCCGAGATGCTCGCGGATGCCGCGCGGACGCAGGTTCATCACCTCGCGCAGAACCTTCTCCAGCTTGGCTTCTTCCACCTGTCCGGTGCCGTGGAGGTCCACATAGACAGACAGCGGATCAGATACGCCAATGGCATAGGCGAGCTGGATGGTGGCGCGGTCGGCAAGGCCGGCTGCGACAACATTCTTCGCCAGATAGCGAGCGGCATAGGCTGCCGAACGGTCCACCTTGGTCGGGTCCTTGCCAGAGAACGCTCCGCCGCCATGCGGGGCCGCTCCGCCGTACGTGTCCACGATGATCTTGCGGCCGGTCAGGCCGCAGTCGCCATCCGGTCCACCGATGACAAACTTGCCCGTGGGGTTCACGTGCCAGGAGGTCTCGGGCGAAATCCAGCCTTCCGGCAGGGTCTCGCGAATATAGGGCTCCACGATGGACTGCACGTCACGGGACGACAGATTCTCATCGAGATGCTGGGTCGAGAGTACGATCTGCGTCACGCCCACCGGCTTGCCGTTTTCATAACGCACGGTCACCTGGCTCTTGGCGTCCGGGCCAAGAACCCTGGTGGCGCCGGAGTGGCGTGCATCCGCAAGGGTCTTGAGGATGTTGTGTGCGTAATAGATGGGGGCCGGCATCAGTTCCGGGGTTTCACGCACGGCGTAGCCGAACATGATGCCCTGGTCGCCAGCGCCTTCATCCTTGTTGCCGGCAATGTCCACGCCCTGGGCAATATCGGCGGACTGCGAGTGGAGCAGAACCTCGATATCCGCATATTCCCAGTGGAAGCCTTCCTGCTCATAGCCAATATCGCGGATGGCGAGACGGGCCACATGAGCCAGCAGCTCATGTGTGATGGAGGAAGGGCCGCGTGTTTCGCCCGCAATCACCAGACGATTGGTGGTCGCGAGCGTTTCGCACGCAACGCGAACCTGGCTCGGGTCCCATCCCTCGGCCTCTGCCGTACGGAAAAACGTATCCACGACTTCATCGGAGATGCGGTCGCAAACCTTGTCGGGATGGCCTTCAGAGACAGATTCACTCGTAAACAGATAGGATTGACGCGCCATTTCTGGACCCTTTTTGCACCATACCACGTTGCGGTTCGTCATTTTTCACAACGCAGGAAAGATGCGGCATGATCGCGGAAGCGGAAACGTTCGTCAAATCGAACGTCAGGCGTCCGGTTCACCTGCAATAGACATGACCAGATCGACGATCCGGCGACGGACCTTCGGGTCAGGAATACGCATGAAATTCCGGGTGAGTGTCAGCCCTTCAGAGGTGGCCAGAAAATCGGACACATAGGCCGGGGATGCAGCCTCTTCAACGCTCTCACCCTCGGGGCCGACAGTAGGAGCGCCTTCAAAGAAGAATGCAACCGGCACGCCCAGAACGATCGAAATCTGTTGCAGGCGGCTGGCACCGATACGGTTTGTGCCCTTTTCGTATTTCTGGATCTGCTGGAAGGTAATGCCGAGGCTTTCTCCCAGCTTCTCCTGGCTCATGCCGACCATCATGCGGCGCATGCGCACGCGTGATCCGACATGTTTGTCGATAGGATTTGGCGCCTTCTTGGTCATGGTCTCTCCGGCTGTGTCGGAAAAGAGTCGTAAAAACTTCGCAATGCGAAGGCTGCCCTGATTGCCCGCGAACATATGCATACAATCTGTGGGCGTCGATCAACTTTTGCGTGCAACGTGCTTCGAAAGTCGAATGCAGGCCAAAACAAAGCTGGCCAGCAGCAGAAAGAATACAATCTTGTACATATGCACAGCAGCAAAGGGTTGTGTTTTCAATGCCTGTGGCAGGGGGCCATCCACAAGCGCGCGGGTGCCCAATGGGGCATATGCGACAATTCGACCCAGAGGGTCAATAATCGCCGAAATGCCTGAGTTTGCGGCACGAATAAGAGGCATTCCCTCTTCAATCGCGCGCATGCGGGCCTGTGCAAAATGCTGGTAGGGGCCGGGCGTTTCGCCAAACCAGGCATCATTGGTCAGGTTCAGCATCAGTTGCGGGCGTGGGCCCTCAGGCATGACCGCACCGGGGAAAATCACCTCGTAACAGACCAAAGGAGCAGCAGGTGGCAGGCCGGGGACATTGAGAACACGCAATGCTTCGCCGGCTGAAAATCCGCCACGCACACGGGTCAGTTGCTCCAGCCCGATGCTTTCAAGGGTACTCTGGAAGGGCAGATACTCGCCAAACGGCACCAGATGCACCTTGTCCGCATTCACCAGCACCCGGCCCTGATGGTCGATCACGCGGATGGCATTGAAATAGGGCGAGTACTGGCCGGGAGGAGGGGCATCATACCGGATGGCTCCGGTCACCAGCGTCACATTCTCCGGCAGGGTTTCGGCAATCAGGTCGGCCGCCCAGCTTTCCCGCTCATAGATGAAGGGGAAGGCGGATTCTGGCCAGATCAGCACACTCACATCCGCCAGCCCCTGTGGGTAGGTGGCGGTGGGCATGGTGCTGAGGGCCAGATAGTCGTTCAGAATGTCACGGCTGCGGTTGTAATTGAACTTCTGGTCCTGTGCGAGGGCGGGCTGCATCAACCGCAGATGGACGCCGGGCACAAAGCTGGCGGGTGTATTCTGCAACCGCCAGGCCCCCCATCCCGCAGCCCCGGCCAGAACAAGCAGTGCCAGAACCGGCCCGCCCAGACGCCGCAGGAGACCGCTGTCTCCAAGCGCCAGAACCAGCGTGGAAAGCAGCAGCAGCGCAAGGAAGCTGAGACCATGGACACCCAGCAGGGCCGCACCCTGCATCAGCAGGGGCGACTGGGCAAAGGCATAGCCGAAGCTGTTCCATGGAAAGCCCGTCAGCACCGTGCCACGCACCAGTTCTGCACAGGTGAAGGCGAAGGCGAAGGCGAACAGGCGAAAGCCGCCATGAGACCAGAGCAGGCCAGCCAGCAGGCCGCCAAGCGCGGTGAAGAGCGCCAGTCCGGCCGGCATCGCCACCACCGCAAAGGGAATGAGCCAGCCAAAGGCAGCCGCATCCACAAGGAAAGCCGCGCCGATCCACCAGAGAGAGGCCAGAAAATAGCCGAATCCGTAGCCCCAGCCGATCAGGGCGGCAGGCTTCAGGCGGGAGCGTATGGAGCGGTTTGCGCAGGCCCCATCCAGCAACAGGACCAGTGCGGGGAAACTCAGTGCCAGAATTGGCCACAGGCCAAAGGGCGGCATGGCGAGGGCAGCCAGCGCCCCTGCCGTGAAGGAGAGCAAAAAACGTCGCCAGCCCGGTTGCGCACCTTTGGCGCGCAGCCCTTCTGCCAGACGGAAGATGATGCCGCGCCGCGCGGCTGTCGAGACCGGCTCCGGCTCGCCGGGTTGCGAGACGGAGATGGTCACGCGGCTGTCCTCAGGTGGTTTCGCTCATGCCGGGCGTACCGGGCAGGGATGGCGGAATGATGCGCAGCTTGCGCACCCGGCGCGGATCAGCCTCCAGCACTTCCAACTGATAGTGACCCGGCAGGGCGATGACCTCGCCTGTCTGCGGCACGCGTGCGGCCTCCAGCACGGCAAGGCCGCCCAGACTGTCCACCTCCTCGGCCGCTTCCTCGGATACGAAATCCGAGCCAAGCAGTTCTGTCACCGTATCAATCGGGGTGCGGGCATCGGCGATCCAGGAGCCATCCGGCTGGCGGGCGATAAGATCACCGGCGGCATCATCATGCTCGTCCTCGATCTCGCCGACGATTTCCTCCACCACGTCCTCAATGGAAACGAGGCCATCGGTGCCGCCATATTCATCGATAACGAGGGCGAGATGCGTGCGTGCGGCCTGCATCGACACCAGCAGATCCACCGCCGGCATGGACGGGGGCACATAGAGCAGGCGCCGCACAAGGGCTGCCTGCTCCACCGAGATGCCGAGATCGACAGCGCTCAGGTCCAGCCTGTTGCCGTCTTCAGCAAGTGCGGCCTTGCCGGCCATGAAGCCCACCAGATCGCGGATATGCACCATGCCGACCGGCTCATCCAGCGTGTCATCATAGATGACGAGGCGCGAATGGCCTGCGGAAACGAACACCTTGAGCAGTTCGCCCAGCGAGGTTTCCTTGTTGACTGCGATGATCTCGGCGCGCGGCACCATGATGTCGCCAATGCCGACATCCCTCAGATGCAGGATATTGCCCAGCATCTTGCGCTCGGAGGGCGTGAACTCGCTCTCCTCGCCCGTGGACCCGGCAGCTTCCAGCACCTCGACAAGGTCGCTGCGCAGCGACCCGGAAGGGCGGAATGTGCCGAGAAGGGCACGCACCCGGTCAATAAACCCTTGAGGCTCTGTTGAGCCGCTCTCGCCCGTCTGGTCGATGTTCGACATGGTCTCCTTCTTGGCCTTGCGGCTCAGTCATCCAGAGGCAGGCTGTAGGGATCATCAATCCCCAGCCCGTCGAGGATCTGGCGCTCCAGCCCCTCCATTTCTTCAGCTTCGTCGTCTTCGATGTGATCGTAACCCAGAAGATGCAGCGTACCATGCACCACCAGATGGGTGAGATGGTGTTCCACCTTTTTATCTTCGGCCTCCGCCTCGGCCACCAGTGTTTCCAGCGCCACGATGATGTCACCCAGCGGCTGGGCGATGCCTTCCGCCAGCGCCGCCTCTGGCAGATCGGCCGCCGGGAAGGAGAGCACGTTCGTGGGCTTGTCCATGCCGCGCCATTGCTGGTTCAGCACGCGAATATGGGCATTGTCGGTGAAGGTGATGGCGACTTCCGCACGGGTGGGAAGGTCGGCATCCGCGGCTTCCAGCGCGGCGATCACGGCCTGCGTGGCAAGGCTTTCGGCCTGTGTAATGCGTGCCCAGTCACCGGCTTCAACGAGGGTGTCGATTTCGATTTCAGGTGCGTTCATGGTTTCGCTCTGCCGCAATGCGTTCCGCATCCATTCGATCATAGGCGGCAACGATGCGGCCCACCAGTTCGTGGCGCACCACATCTTCCGCCCGGAAGCGGCTGATATTGATGCCCTCCACCCCTTCCAGCAGTTTCACCGCCTCTGCAAGGCCGGATTTCTGTGCGCCGGGAAGGTCGGTCTGGCTCGGGTCGCCGGTAATGATCATGTGGGAGTTTTCACCCAGACGGGTGAGGAACATCTTCATCTGCATGGATGTGGCGTTCTGTGCCTCATCCAGAATCACCACCGCGTTGGAAAGCGTACGCCCGCGCATGAAAGCCAGCGGGGCGATCTCGATCTCGCCGCTCTGGAAGGCCCGCTCCACAAAAGCGCGGTCCATCAGGTCATACAGGGCATCATAGATGGGGCGCAGATAGGGATCGACCTTGTCCTTCATGTCACCCGGCAGAAAGCCGAGCCGCTCGCCCGCTTCCACCGCCGGGCGGGTGAGAATGATGCGATCCACCATGCGCCGTTCCAGCAGGTGCACCGCATAGGCGACAGCCAGCCATGTCTTGCCGGTGCCGGCAGGCCCCATGCCAAACACCATGGTGTACTGCTTGAGGGCGCGCACATAGGCATCCTGCGCCGCAGTGCGGGCGCGGACTGCGCGGCGGCGGAGCTGGATTTCCGCGAAATTCTTGCGCTGGGCATTGGGGTCGAACTCGAACAGCTCACCCTGTGAGGTCACTTCACGGATGACGCCATCCACATCGCCCTTGGACAACTCGCCGCCCTTTTCCAGCCCTTCATAGAGCCGGTTGAGCACATCCAGCGCCTGCTCGCAGGCCTTGCGCGGCCCTTCAAGCGTGACATGGTTGCCGCGCGAGTCTGCCTTGACGCCGAGTTTTTTCTCGATGCGTGCCAGATTACGGCCATACAGGCCGAACAGCTGTGTGACGCGCTCATTATCCTCGAACGCATGTTCGATCTGCATGGCGCCAGCTTCTGCATCTGCCCATGGCGCGCGTGTCGCGGCATCCGCCATTGCACCAGAGGAATCTGCCCCCGAAGGGACGGGCGGGAGACGGTCACGATCACTGCCGGGTTTGCGCAAGCTCAGGCCTCCATGCGGGCGGGCTGATGTAGGCGGATCGGTTCGGAAGCTGCGGCAACGGCGCTCCCGGCCAGACTGTTGGGGCCGACATCGGTGATGGTCACCGTGAGGAGTTCGCCGATTCCGGCGGGCGGATCATTCACCACCACGCTTTGCAGATAGGGCGAGCGGCCGATGATCTGGCCGCTCTGGCGGCCGGGCTTCTCCAGCAAGATATCGAAGGTGCGACCGAGGCAGGAGGCGTCAAACGCTGACTTGGATGCCTCAAGAGCTTTTTGCAGCTCGGCCAGACGCGCGGACTTCACGTCTTCCGGCACCTGATTGTCATGCTCGGCGGCCGGCGTGCCGGGGCGGGGGCTATATTTGAAGGAGTAGGCGCTGGCAAAGCCAATGCGGCGCACCAGATCCATCGTGTCCTCGAAATCGGCATCCGTCTCGCCGGGGAAGCCGACGATGAAATCCGAGGACAGGGCAATATCGGGCCGTGCCTCACGCATGCGGGCGATAATGTCGAAGAACATCTCGCGCCCATGCTTGCGGTTCATCGCCTTCAGGATGCGATCCGAACCGGACTGCACCGGCAGATGCAGATAGGGCATGAGCTGGGGCAGGTCGCGATGGGCGCGGATGAGGTCATCATCCATGTCGCGCGGGTGGGAGGTGGTGTAGCGCAACCGCTCCAGCCCCTCTAGCTCGGCCAGCGCCTCCAGCATGCGGGCAAGGCCCCACACCTTGCCATCTGGCCCCTCGCCATGGAAGCCGTTCACATTCTGGCCAATGAGCGTGATCTCGCGCACGCCCTGCGCCAGAAGCTGGCGGGTCTCGGACAGGATCTTCGTGACATCGCGCGAGACTTCCGCCCCGCGTGTATAGGGCACCACGCAGAAGGTGCAGAACTTGTCGCAGCCTTCCTGCACCGTCACGAACGCGGCCGGGCCACGCTTGCGGGTGGCTTTTGCGCTGGGTGCGGGCAGGTGGTCGAACTTGTCCTCGGCGGGAAATTCGGTGTCCACCACCCGCGCGCCGGTTCTGGCCTGACGCAGCAGTTCGGGCAGGCGGTGATAGCTTTGCGGGCCAACCACCAGATCCACCACCGGCGAACGGCGCATGATTTCGGCGCCCTCGGCCTGTGCGACGCAGCCGGCCACGGCAACCATGGTATCCACGCCTTCATTTTGCCGGGCCTTGCGCAGGCGTCCCAGCTCTGAATAGACCTTCTCGGCGGCCTTTTCGCGGATATGGCAGGTATTGAGAATGACGAGATCGGCGTCTGCCGGGTCCTGCGTCTCTACGAAGCCTTCCTTCGCCAGCGTGTCAGCCATGCGCTGGGAATCATAGACATTCATCTGGCAGCCATAGGACTTCACATACAGCTTGCGCGGCGCAGGCTGCTGGGAAGAGGACTGGGTCATTTTCTGTGCGCTCTGGAGCTCTTGCATCATCGCATCTTTTACCGGGGTCACATGTCTCATACGGACACAACGTTTGAGTGACGCCGGACGTTCTGCCCCTCTTGTTTCAGCGTGCAACAATTCTAGTGCCTTTGCCGGACTTTGGAAACAGGCGTGCGGAGGTGGCGGGGTGGCGGTTCTGTCCGTATTTGTGACAAGCATCAGGCAAAAAGGGGATTAATCCTTGATTAACATGGACCTGGGGGCTAGAGACCGCGCCGGCTGACCGGCCCATCGGCAGCCTGTGTTTTGCGTTGTTCTTTCAGTTTGCACGTCATGGCATTTTGCGCCTGTGGGCCTGATGCATGCCGTGCTGGTGCCGTTCCCGCCATATGCGGGCAGGCGGCATGGGGGATTTATGAAAAAGTATTTTGCCGAATTTATCGGCACCGCAGTGCTCGTGCTGTTCGGGTGTGGCTCTGCTGTTCTCACCGGCTATGGTTCCGCGCCCATCGGCATGCTGGCCATTGCTCTTGCCTTCGGCCTTGCCGTTGTCTCCATGGCCTATGCCATTGGCCATGTTTCCGGCTGCCACATCAATCCGGCCGTGACCATCGGTTCCTGGGCCGCTGGCCGCACGCCGCTGGCAGAAGTGCCGCTCTACTGGATTTCGCAGATCCTCGGTGGCCTTGCCGGTGCGGGTATTCTTTACACCATCGCTTCCGGCAAGCTTTCGGGCTTTGATGCCGCAACGGCGGGCCTTGGCCAGAATGGCTGGGGTGAGAACTATGGTGGCGGCTTCGGCCTTGGCGCTGCCATCGTGGCCGAGCTGGTTGGCACCTTCGTGTTCGTCATTGTCATTCTCGGCTCCACCTCGAAGGCGGGCATCACACAGGCGGCAGGTCTGGCTATTGGCCTGTCTCTGGCGATGATCCACATCGTGTTCATCCCGGTCACCGGCGTTTCGGTGAACCCGGCCCGCTCCATTGGTCCGGCCCTGTTTGTTGGCGGTCAGGCCATTGCACAGCTGTGGCTGTTCCTCATTGTTCCGCTGATCGGCGCGGCCATTGCCGGCTTCCTGTTCCGCTCCAAGGTGCTGGAAGACTGATCCGCATTTTTTCTGCGGCCTGATCCCCAGGAGATGTGAGAAAAAGAAAAGGCGCGCCCCGCATGAGGCGCGCCTTTTTTGATTCGGGTGGCGCGACAAGACAGACAGCCCCCGCTTTCTGCCCTGTCGCCAGCGGGGCCCCCGCAACCCCGCATCCATGCCTGCCTGATGCAATACAAGTGGGTTGGCATGGAGCCTGAACGGATCAGACAGCCTTCAGATGGTCCCGCGCCGCCCGCACGCCTGCCCCATATTCAGGGTGGACCTGCGTGAACAGGGCGATCTGGCGGTCTGCAATCTCATCCGGAATGCCGTTCATGGCGGCGGCGAGATTGGAGAACAGGCGCGCACGCTGGCCGGCATCGAACAGCTCGAACAGGGCGCGGGGCTGGCTGAAATCCTCATTGCCATCGCGATGATTATAGCGGTCGGCATCACCCGAGATCTTCAGCGGCGGTTCACGGAAAGAGGGGTCCTCCACCGCTCCGCCGAAGGAGTTCGGCTCATAATAGGCATCCACATTGCCGGTCTGCTGGCCGAAGAAGCGCATCGGCCCATCCTTGTGGTAGTGGTGTACCGGGCATTTCGGGGCATTCACCGGCAGATGCTCATAATGGGTGCCGAGGCGATAGCGGTGGGCATCCGCATAGGAGAAGACGCGCGCCTGCAACATCTTGTCCGGCGAGAAATCAATGCCGGGCACCTTGTTGGAGGGCGAGAAGGCGGCCTGCTCGATCTCGGCGAAATAGTTTTCCGGGTTCCGGTTCAGCTCCAGTATGCCGATATCGATCACCGGATAATCGCCATGCGGCCACACCTTGGTGAGGTCGAAGGGGTTGTAGGGGGTCTTGTCGGCGTCCGCCTCGGGCATGATCTGCACCTGCACCAGCCAGCGCGGGAAATCGCCGTTCTCGATCGCGCCGAACAGGTCTTCCTGCGTGGATTCGCGGGTCTGGCCCACCACATTGGCGGCCTCATCATTGGTCCAGTGCTTGTGGCCCTGCTGGGTCTTGAAGTGGAACTTCACCCAGAACCGCTCATTGGCCTCATTGATGAAGCTGTAGGTGTGCGAGCCATAGCCGTTCATGTTGCGCACGCCCACCGGCAGGCCGCGATCCGAGAACAGGATGGTCACCTGATGCAGGCTCTCGGGCGAGAGCGACCAGAAATCCCACATGGCGGTGGGAGAGCGCATGTTGGTCTTGGGGTGGCGCTTCTGGGTGTGGATGAAATCCGGAAACTTGTAGGGATCGCGGATAAAGAAGACCGGCGTGTTGTTGCCGACCAGATCCCAGTTGCCTTCCTCGGTATAGAATTTCAGCGCAAAGCCACGCACGTCGCGTTCGGCATCCGCCGCGCCCATCTCGCCGGCCACGGTGGAGAAGCGGGCGATCATGTCCGTCTTCGCACCGGGCTGGAGCACCTTTGCCTTGGTATATCCGGAAATGTCACCGGTGATGGTCAGCGTGCCATGCGCGCCCCAGCCCTTGGCATGAACGGTGCGCTCGGGGATGCGCTCACGGTTCTGGTGGGCGAGCTTCTCCAGCAGCTGGTAATCCTGCATCAGCGCCGGGCCGCGCGGGCCAGCCGTCTGGGTGTTCTGGTTGTCCGAGATCGGTGCGCCGGCGGTGGTGGTCAGGGTCGGGCGGCTCATGCTCATGCTCCTCCTGCGTCCCGCCATGTGGGCGGGCGTGATTTCTGGCGCAGCATGGCTTCACATTGGAATAAGTGCAAATCAGATTGCATCACTCATTCGATCAGATAATCTTATCTCATGCTTACTCTTCGTCAGCTCCGCTATTTTGAGGCCCTCTCCCGCCACCTGCATTTCGGCAAGGCGGCGGAGGAATGCGCCGTGACGCAACCGGCTCTCTCCATGCAGATCCGCGAAATGGAGGAGATGCATGGCGTGACGCTGGTGGAGCGCGGGCGGCAGGGTGTGCGCCTGACAGCTATTGGTGAGGAGGCGGCAGCCCGTGCCCGCGCCGTGCTGGCGGCGATGGGAGATCTGGAACGCACCTTGCGCGATCACGGTCGGCTTCTGGATGGACAGTTGCGGCTGGGGATCATTCCCACCATTGCGCCTTATCTGCTACCGCGTCTGCTGCCGCTGCTGGAGAAGAATCACCCCGGCCTGGAACTCTCCCTGAGGGAGAGCACGACAGCGCATCTGGTGAGCGCCCTTGCCGAGGGAGAGCTGGATCTCGTCATCATGAGCCTGCCGGTGGAGCATCCCGAGCTGGACAGCATGATGCTGTTCGAGGACCCATTCTATCTTGCCATGCCGCCGGATTCCGCAGCGCTGCCCGATGCGCCGGTGACATCCGCAGACATCTGCGTTGATGACCTGCTGCTGCTGGAGGATGGCCATTGCCTGCGCGATCAGGCGCTCCAGCTGTGTCACCGGGTGGATGAGCGGCAGATGCGGCGCTTCGGTGCCTCCAGTCTGGCAACACTGGTGGAGATGGTGGCCAGCGGGCAGGGCAGCACGCTGTTGCCGGGCCTGTTCGTGCAGGCCGAGCCGGGGCTGGCCCAGCGTTTGCGGCTTTTGCCCTTCAAGGCACCCGCTCCCAGCCGGGACATCGCTCTGGTGTGGCGCCGCACCCTGCCTTTTGCGGAAGATGTACAGCTCATGGCACGCATTGTGCGCGCCTGCATCTAGAGCCTTCAGGAGATCGCCGCATTTTCATCCCCACCGGAGCTGCTCGCGCAAAAATGATCCGGGTGCCGCCATAATTGGCAACCCTCATCCCGGTGGACGGGGCATAAAAAGAAACCGCATATGTGCCATGCGCATCTGCATTGCACAGGATTGGTAGAGCAGGGTCTGGTGTGAAGCCATGCGCCGCAAGCCTTTTCCGCCTTTTCGGCAGGGGCCTCGGGCTGCGGCAGATGCCGGGGCAGGACAGGTTGCCCGCATGTGACAAATCTTTCTGCGGGCGTTTCCAATTTCGACACGTTTCGGGGCTAACACAATAACCATGATGTTGCGCCAACCCTTCCTCCTTGCTGCCTTCGGGGCCTCGCTTCTTTCCGCGCCTGCCTTTGCGCAGGGCGCCTACAATTCCGGCTATGGCGAAACACCGCCTGGCTATGTGGACCCCTATGCCTCGCAGGGCGCAGGTGCGCAGCAGGGCGGTTACGGTGCGGATCTTGAGCGCTCCGAGTTGCCGCCGCCCAGCGGTTACCAGTCGGCCCCGAACTATCAGGGCATGGCAACGGCTCCCGCTCCGGCTCCTGTTTCCGCCCAGCAGGGCTACCAGCAGCAGACCTCTTATCCGCAGGCCAGTGCTCCGCAGCAGGCGGGCGATGCCTATCAGCAGCAGGGCGGTTCTTCGCAGACCCCTGCCTATGATGAGCAGCAGCGCCTGTATGGCCAGCATTACAACCGGCCATATGAGGACATCAGCGGGCAGCAGGCCGCATATGGCCAGCAGCAGTCCCAGCAGCCCGTGGCTGCGCAGGGTTATGATACCGGCGCATCACCGCCTGCCGGGGTCTATGCTGTTGATTCTGCTGTTGTGCCCGGCACCGATCAGGCTCCCGCCGGCCCGCGCATCGAGAATGTGGACCCGGCCTCGCCCGTGGATGAGCGCTTTCGGCGTCAGGAGGTCGATTATGTGACCTCCCACCCGGCAGGCTCTCTCATTATCGATACGCCCAACACCTATCTGTATTATGTGCTGGGTAATGGCCGGGCCATGCGCTACGGCATTGGCGTGGGTCGCGAAGGCTTCACCTGGAACGGTGTCCAGAAGGTCTCCCGCAAGGCGGAATGGCCGGACTGGCGTCCGCCGAATGACATGATCGCCCGCCAGCCCTATCTGCCGCGCTTCATGGCCGGTGGACCGGGCAACCCGATGGGGGCCCGTGCTCTTTATCTCGGCAGCACCATCTACCGCATCCACGGCACCAACGAGCCGCAGACTATTGGCAAGTTCGTGTCCTCCGGCTGCTTCCGCATGCTGAACAATGATGCGGAAGACCTGTATGAACGGGTCAAGGTCGGCTCCAAGGTTGTCATCCTGCCGATGCCGAAAAATACCCAGACTGCGGCATCCGCGGCGGACATTCCGGTCACAACCGGTTCGATTCCCACCGCCCAGCGTTGAGCGACCGGCTTCGGTTTTTTGAAAAAGGCGTACCTTTCGGTACGCCTTTTTTATTTTGGCACAGGCCCTCTCCAGATACGCCCCAGCCCTTGCGGACAAAGACTTTGCATGCCCGTTTGCGGCACCACACCGCTTCCGGGGCCGCCGATGCAGGAAGGTGAACAGATATGATCACTTCCTTCCTGCGCGCTGTGGGAGTACCGATCATGCTGGACACAGCAGATCCGGGTCAGGACCCGGAGAGCTTTCACCTGACTGGAGACGGTATTCATGACCATGCCGAGCAATTTCGCTCAGGACAAACTACAGAATGTGCGCGGGAACTGGGGCTGGTTCGTTGCGCTTGGTATTGTGTTTGTTCTGCTTGGTTTCTTCGCGCTCGGCCATGTGCTGATCTCGTCGATCGCGACCGCGCTGTATGTGGGCGCATTCATTCTGATTGCCGGCGGTGCGCAGGTTGTCCATGCTTTCCGCGTACAGGGCTGGAGCAGCTTCCTGTTCTGGCTGCTGTGCGGTGTGCTCTATATCGTGGCTGGCGGTCTCATCCTGTACCAGCCGGTGATGGGCGCGACCATGATCACGCTCTTTATCGGCATCACACTGGCTATTGAAGGTGTGTTTCGCATCTTCGCCGCCTTCGCCTCGCGCGGGAATTCAAACTGGTTCTGGGTGGTGCTGTCGGGCCTGATCACTCTGGCTCTGGGTGCGATGATCATGGCCCGCTGGCCGGTGGACTCGGTCTATGTGCTGGGTATTTTCCTGGGCGTGGATCTGGTTTTTGCAGGTGTCAGCACCTTCTTCTTCGGTCTGTCCCTGCGCGAGAAGCAGAGCTGATTTTTGCGGAAGAAGGGGCGCCCAGGCGCTGCTTTTTTGAAAAAACAGATGCCGGCTGGAACCTGTTCCAGCCGGTTTTTTCATACCGGATTGAGGTTCCCTCTTGCGTGGAGCTGGAAAATCCGGTGCAGGTCGAGACTTTTGGCCTATACTGGCTCGCCTGTGCGCCGCCCATCATGCAAAATGGCGGCAAGATTCACAGCATGGATAAAACGGTGATCTTATGATGTCTGCCTTTCGTGGCATTGTCGCGCTGTTTGCGGCATTGGTCCTGATAGTGGCGGCCCAGCCGGCTGAGGCCCAGAGCAGCAAGGGACATGTCTATCTCTTTCGGGGACTGGCGGGCGTGTTCTCGCTGGGCATGGATGATCTGGCCGAAAAGCTGAAAGCGCGCGGTATTGATACCACTGTCTACAGTCATGGCTCATGGCCATCCGTGGTCGAGCATGCCTCGATAGAGAGCCGCCGCAACCGGGGTGCGCCGATTGTCATTGTTGGGCATTCGCTGGGGGCGGATGCCGCTCTCCAGATGTCGGAGCGCCTGACAGCCCTTGGGACACCGCCCCGGCTGGTGGTGACGTTTGATCCGGTGGGCGTGACAACCATTGGGCAGGCGCGTGGCCGGTTCATCAACTTTTTCCAGTCCAACAATGGCTATGGCAAGCGGTTGACGACCGAGAAGGGGTTCCGTGGTTCGCTCCGGAATTACGATCTGGCCGACGATACGAGCATGGGACACTTCACGATGGAGAAGTCGCCAAAGCTGCATGCCAAGGTGATTTCTCTCGTGCGGAACGTCATGAGCCCAAAGCCGGCCAAGCCACGCCCTGCCTCCCGCCCGGCTGCGCAGCCGCAACCCAAGCCACCTGCGGAAATTCCGGCCTCGGCCGCAGAGCAGGTGAGTGCGCCGGCAGCTTCCGGGCCTGCACCCATGTGAGGTGTGGGCCTGTTCCCGGCGTGCGTATTTATTCCTGAAATACCCCGCAGCTTTTGAACAGGCTGCGGGGTTTTTTGTGCGCTCAGACCTCCGGGACCGGGCCGATCCATCCGGCCAGTTCCTGCCGCACCACCGCTTCCAGAACATCCATGCCGGGGGGGGGTGTCATTCAGGCAGGGAATGGCAGCGAACTGCTCGCCTCCATGCTCAAGGAAATATTCGCGGTTTTCTCCGCCAATCTCCTCCAGCGTTTCCAGGCAATCGGCCACAAAGCCGGGGGTGAGGATGGCCAGACGCTTCACGCCGCTATCGCCCAGCGCCTTCACGGTTTCATCCGTATAGGGGGTGAGCCACTCTTCCTTGCCGAAGCGCGACTGGAAGGTAAGGCGCAGGCGGTTCTCATCCATGCCCATGCGTTTGCGCAGCAGGCGCATGGTCTGGCGGCAATGCTCGGGATAGGGGTCACCCCTGTCGACATAGGATTTTGGAATGCCGTGGAAGGAGGCCAGAATCACCTCTGGCTCAAAATCCAGCGCCGCAAGATGGCGCTCCAGCTCGCTCGCCAGCGCCTCGATATAGACCGGATGATCCTGCCATGGCGGGGCGATGCGTAGGGCCGGCTGGCGACGTATGGTTTTCAGCACATCAAAGGCTGCGTCTCCAACCGTTGCGGTGGTGGCAGCCGCATATTGCGGATAGAGCGGCACCACCAGAATGCGGGCGCATCCGGCCTTTTCCAGTGCGGTGATTCGCGAGGCCATGGACGGGTTGCCATAACGCATGGCGAAATCCACCGTAATGCGCGAATCCAGCGCGGCCATGCGGGGAGCCAGCTTCTCGGCCTGCGCCCGTGTGATGGTCAGCAGCGGGCCTTCATTGCGCTCTTTATTCCAGATGGTCTCATAATCGCGCCCCTTGGGGCCGGGCCGGATGGTGAGGATGACGGCATTGAGAATGAACCACCAGAGCACCCGGTTGGTCTCGATCACGCGCCTGTCGGAGAGAAACTCCTTCAGATAGCGGCGCATGGACCAGTAATCGGTGCCATCCGGCGTGCCGAGATTGACCAGCAACACGCCGATTCGCGTGGTGCTGTCGCCCCATACCGCATCTGTTGTGGCGCTGGGGGCGGAAGGGGGCTGTGTGGGGTTCTGGGGCATGCTCATGGGTGCAGCATACCGGATTTTTGTGTCTGCACAGATGGGGGAAGCGTGACGAAATCACGCGATCAGGTGAACTGGTCTGTGTAGTAGCGCGCAGCGCAGGCCGTGCAGCGAAAACGGGAGATTTCCAGAAAGGATTCCGGTTCGCCCTCGCGCGCAAAATCCCGCCGGGCCTGTGCGGGGCCGCTGGCCCAGTATTGATCCGTCTGCTGGAGATTCACCAGTTCCGCCTGACCTGCGGGTGAGCCTGTGAACTCGCACCATGTGCCGCAGCACAGGGGCCAGTCCAGTTTGCCCTGAAGAAACAGGGGGATACTGGGCAGGGTGTTGAAATCGGCCCAGGCCTGTTCCGCATTGCTGGCAAAACGGGGAATCGTGTCCTCAACCGACCATGGATCGGAGCGCCGCACATTGGCCCGTGGTGATTTTCTCAGCCATATCAGAACCAAGTCAGAACAGAGGTGGGGGAGAAGCCGCCAGCGCTTTGCACATAGGCCCTTAGCTGGATGCCATAGGTCTGCATCTGCGCTACGCCGCCAGCGTTGATGTAGGCATGGTCATCGAAGATGTCCTCGATGACCCACATGTCATGGATATTCTGCGTGCCGGACATGGTGACGAGGGGCAGGATTTGCCCGGCCGCCTGCGCCCGGTAGAGGCCAAGCAGAGTATCCTCTCCGCCCCATTCCAACGAAAAAAACACGCCCCGGATTTCCATCGTTGAGCCATCCCCCCCGGTCCACTGGATCGGGTTCAGCCCACCAGCTACGGGGATTTCAGCCCAGCGGGTGCCCTGATTGCGGCGGCGGGCGTCGAAGCCAAAGCCCATCGCCTCGAAGACGAACGGGCCAAGCGCCATGATTGAAGGTCCGGCCATTGCCGCCTCCCATTAAGAATTGTTCAATCGGGATGATGTCACCTGCTCGCTTCACAATCCATGAGGGCGGAAATGCGAGCAACGAACCTGTTCACGGAATATCTCGATGATCTGGAATGGCATCTCGACCTAACAGACGAGCCATTCACACGGGAAAGGCTCGAATATGTGCAGGACGACCTTGAGTGCATTCGGGATACGGTGAGGGAGTACACGCTCCACAATGCCGCCTTAACGAAGGCTTGCAAGGAGCTTGAAGAGGCGGCGCTCAATCGTGTCGAGCAGATAGACAGCCCGGCAACAAAGTCCGCAGTTGAGCTGGCGATTTACCAGTTCCGGCAGGCATCCAATGGGGCCGAAGCCAATAAGAAAGCCGCCCACCTCGGATTAGCTTAGGACGCTTCAGCACCCGCCGCGACTGGCACGTCGATTTTGTCCCGGACGCTCTGGGCAAAGGATTCCGTCGCGTCCCGGACGTAGAAAGCGAAAATGCGTGACAGGTGACCTAGAGTCGCAGAGCCGTGAGAAACATCGTGATGGTCGTAAAGCCTGCGCGCGAGAACCGTCACGGTGTCCATTTCGTCCCGCAATGCTTCCAGGTCCTTCAAGGCCGTCTCATGCGTGACAGGGCGTGCGCCCTCTCGTATGCCTGCCATGAATGGGTTGAAGGCGGAAATATCCCCGCGCCCGAATTTCTCCATATCAGCGACAGTCTGCGGTGAGACAAAGATGTTCGTCCCCTCAGATGCAGCCGCCTCGTCTGCCATGGTCTGGTGATAGATCCTCGACACCAGTTTTTTCAGGGCATCATTATCGGCTTGGATCGCCTGAATGGCCTTGATCTGGTCCTCTGTCATATCCTGTTCCTTCTCAGGTCAATCCATCGCTGAAATAGCCGCGCAGAATGCGCCCGGCCTCGTTGCTGAACTCACGGCGGATTTGCTGCGGGGTCGCATTTGCACCGCCCTGAATGTTGATGTCTCCGAAGATGATGGAGGCCGGACCGCTGTTGCCAGACTGGCCGCCGCCACTGCCCACTGCCGGGGTCCGCGCGTTCGACATGGCCCGGTTCGCATTGCTGAGGCTTGCGGCACCACGGGATTGCAGAGCCTGCGCCGTGTTGCGGGCATTGACGATTGCGCCATGTGCCCGAGGCACAAATAGCTCTGGCCCTCATTCCCCTACGAGATAGGGGCGTAGCGCTGAGACGGGGCCGCCGGTGGCTCTGGCCTCAACCTTTGCGCCTGCTCCAGTGGCCGCCGGAGCCGGTCCGCCACCTCCCGCGCCGAAGAAGTTTGCAACTGCTCCTGCTGCACTTGATGCCCATTCGTAAGCGCCTTTGAGTGCACCTATGACAGTGTTGATCGCGCCAACAAGCTGACGAACACCACCCCCGGCGACCTCTCCCAGAGCCTGACCCCATGCACGCCACTTCGCGCCAGACTCATCTATCGGCCCTAGCATTCCTGTTATGGCATTCCATATCCCCTTCACCGCATCCCACACTCTTTGGGCAATAGGTGCCGCGGGCCCAAGAGCCGCCATAAAGGAACGCCCAAAGGCGGTGATCATCTCCCCTAAGCCGGACCAGTTATTGTAAATCAGCACACCTGCGGCAGCGATTCCCGCGATAATTGCGCCCACCCCCGTGCTGATAAAGGCGACCTTCAGAGCGATACCAACCAATCGAATAGCCCCGGCCAACAGCCGTAGAGGATTGAGCGCAGCAAGCGCCGAAGCGCCTATGATTTTTAGGGCACCCCCGATGCCTACAATGCGCGATGCTGCGGCAAATGCGATCATGGCGCTACCGGCTCCGCGAAGCGCCATGCCGAACGGGAACAAGGCCAATTGCACAGCCCAGATTGCCCCACGCAAAGCCTTCATGCCCGCAAGCGCAGACATCAGAGCGGCCCCGCGCATCCATGCGAACCCCCACTGCGCCGCGATAGCTGCAACACGCAGGGCGATCAGGGTAGATGTGACCATTATGATTTTGCGGACTAGTGCTTCATCCTCGTGCACAAACTGTCGGATGGACTGAATGATCGGGATGAGCCCATCGGACGCCTCCCGGACGGCCGGTAGCAACGCATAACCTATGGCGCGTGACAGGTTGGCAGGGCTATTGTTCGACAGGTGATTGATGACATCAGTCAGCGTTTTGACCTCTGGAATAGTCATCTTTGTGCCGGACATGATCTCAGCCATGCCCTGCGAGATTTCACCAGCGGCCATATCGAAGGCCACACCCACCTTGGCGGCCATCTCGGTATAAGGAAGGATCTGATCTTCCTTCAAGCCGAACTGGCCAGCCGCGGTCGCCACTTTTGTAAGCTCTTCAGCAGCCACGGGGACGCGCTCGGACAGCGCCATCAGGTCGCGGCCAAACTTCTTTACTCCTTCTGCGCCGTCAGCGAAGTCCACAACCTTGGCAACGTCCGCGAGAGAGTCCTCGAAATCCATCGCCGCTTGCGTAGGAGCCTGCAAAGCCTTGTACAGCCCAGCTCGTATTCGCTTTCGGCCTTTTCACCGGGGGACCACTCGCCGCCGTCGATCTTCTTGAAATCTGCGACCATCTCAAAGCGAGCTTTATGCTCATCCCCCTTCTCGCTTTCGAGGTAGCCATAGGCGACAAGATTGCGGTTCGAGCCGCCCATGATGCCGTAGAGGCTCATCACAGTCGGGTCGAAGGCCGTTTCCTTGAAGGTTGTGGTGGTGACTTCATAGCCCATTGCGACTTCGCGGGGCTTGATCATTCCGGCGTTGCGGAACTCTTCCATCGTGCGTTCCAGCACGGGGATGGTGATGGAATTGCACTGCCCGATGCGCGTGTTGCCATCGATAGCGAGCGAGCAATTCTTCAGAATGAATGCTGGCAGATTTCGCTTTGCCATGTTGGCCTCTCAATAAAAAAGGCCGCCCGCAGGCAGCCTTGTTTTCAGGATGATGGATGGTGTCAGGCGATGTTTGCGCCGATCTCGACCACGCCGGTCACAGCGTCGTAGAGCAGTTCATAGGCAACGCTGAAGTTGCGGTATGCGGTGATGCGGATATCAACCGCAGGGGCCGGGGGCTCGAACTTCATGCCGAATTTCAGGATGCCCTGCACGCCGTCATCTGCGGTCTGGCCATCCAGGAGCCAGAAGTCAGAACCCGGCAGAAGCACGCCCTCATTCTCAAGCCGCTTAAGCGTGTTGCGACCAGACATGACCATGAGGTCAAGCTGGGCGAGAGTCTGCGGGCGGTCGATAAAGGCGAGGAACGCCTCTTCGATGCTTTCATTGACCAGATCGGCCACGCGAACCACAGGAATGAACTGCCACAGTTCATTGTCTGCGCAGGTCCACACGCCCCAACTGTTCCAATGGTGGGAAGCCTGCGAGCAGCGCTGGAGCAAGCGAGGCATGAGGCGCTAACGAATCACGTCATCGAATGGGCGGGGAAGCCGGTCGAATCGCTGCGCACCGGATTTTCTGCGGCGGCCAAATCAGCGGGGGTTCCGCATGCCACGCCACATGTCCTGAGGCACACGGCAGCCGTTTGGATGGCAGAGGGTGGCAGGTCAATGCCTGAAATTGCCCAATACCTGGGGCACCGGAACAGCCGTGTCACAGAAGAGGTTTACGCAAGATTTTCGCCGAACCATCTGCGTGAGGCGGCTGAGATACTGGATTTCGTCAAACCCGCGAAGGTTCAGTGAAACCAAAGATCACTACGTTTTTCTTACCCCCGCAAGGGGATAAGTATTTGATCTATAAAAGGAAGGGATGGTGGGCGCGACAGGGATCGAACCTGTGACCCCTACGATGTCAACGTAGTGCTCTCCCGCTGAGCTACGCGCCCATCCCCGGGAAGCGCCTCTATAGAGGCTCTCTTTCCCGGAAGCAAGTGGGTATTTTACAATCAGGCCGCTGTCAGCATTTTGTCCACTTCCGCCACCAGGTCACGCAGGTGGAACGGCTTGGAAAGCACCTTCGCCTCGGAAGGGGCTTCGTTATCGGCATTGAGCGCGACAGCAGCAAAACCGGTGATGAACATGACCTTGAGGTCCGGATCAAGCTCGGTCGCGCGGCGCGCCAGCTCGATTCCATCCATCTCCGGCATCACGATGTCGGTCAGCAGCAGTTCGAATGGCTCTTCGCGCATCCGCTCATAGGCGGATTTGCCATTGTCGAAGGACGCCACCGAATAGCCGGCATTCTGCAATGCCCGCACCAGGAAGCGCCGCATGTCGTTATCGTCTTCGGCGAGCAGGATTTTGGACACGCCATTTCCCCTGTTGTCTGAATCAAGTGTCATCGACTTGCGTCGTCATGGCGTTGGCGACAGCGCGCCGGAACCACCTCTGACCTGTCTGCCCCAATCAGGTAAATTCGAGGTGAAGGCGCGTTCGGCCCTTTCCAGATGCGTCAAACGGCGTCATCATGTGGAGAGAAAAGGGTTTTTTGGAATATTTCCGGAGTTTGCGGCGCGCAATGACAGCCTGTCTTGCTGATATAATCGACCCCGCCTTTGAAATTCGGGGCACTCATGCGGGCATGGGGCCGTTTGTTTTCAATTCACCGCACTCCGGCCGGCTCTATCCGCGCAGCTTTGTGGAACAGGCGCGGCTGGACTTTTCCACGCTGCGCCGCTCGGAAGACAGTTTCGTCGATGAGCTGTTTGAGGATGTGGTGCTGACTGGTGCGCCTTTCATGCGCGCACTCTTTCCCCGTGCTTTTCTGGACCTGAACCGCGAGCCTTATGAACTGGACCCGCGCATGTTTGAGGGGCGCCTGCCGCCTTATGCCAACACCCGCTCCCTGCGGGTGGCGAGCGGCCTTGGCACCATTGCCCGCGTGGTGGGGGAGGCCAAGGAAATCTATGCCCATCGCCTGCCGCTGGATGAGGGGCTGCGGCGCATTGAAACCTACTACAAACCCTACCATCAGGCGCTGCGTGATCTGCTGATGCAGGTGCGCCGGCAATGGGGGCTGGTGGTGCTGGTGGATTGCCATTCCATGCCCTCCACCTCCATCCGTGAGCCGGGTGCAGCGGTGGATATGGTGATTGGCGACCGGTTCGGCACCAGTTGCAGCGCACTGGTGAGCGATGCGCTGGAGCGTGAACTGTGTGCTGCGGGCTATCGGGTGTTGCGCAACCGGCCTTATGCGGGCGGTTTCATCACCGAGCATTATGGGAACCCCACTGGTGGGGTGCATGCGGTTCAGATCGAGATCAATCGTGCCCTTTATATGGATGAGGGCGCTTATCAGCGGACCGAAAATTTCAACCGGCTGAGGGATAATTTACGCGCTGCCATGGTGCGTGTGCGCGAAACAGTTGGGAACGGATTGGGGCTGGTGCAGGCCGCTGCCGAGTAACGTGCTGAAATAAAAGAATATTAATCGGTCTTTTCACCAATTGTGACCAAAATGAAAAAGGTGCCTTGCGTTTTTCGAATGGCAGGTATACGAATTTTGACATGTTGGTGAGGGCATGACTGTCCCGCTCCCGTTCGCGCATCATGTTGCGGGGAAGCACAGAAGGCAGAGTGACCCGGAAAGTCTGGATAAAAGGCCCGCGCTCGTTTCCTGCGACCGGAGCTTCAGACTGAAGCCCAAAAAAGAAAGGGGCCGTTCGCGTTGGCAAACGGCCCAAGTCTAGGGAGGAAACGCCCAAGGAGGGCAGCGACAGAGCGACGCCAATCGCCATGTCGCAATGCAAAAATGCCCTGTGCGTTGCCAGAAATCAAGTGCAGCTTTGTCGCAGCACAATATTTCTGAAAATGAAGGGCTATATTGTTGATTTAAAACAATTTTTAGCGCGCCAAAATGGTGGCGAAAGTCGAAATCCAGACCGCCGCCGATGCAGATCGTGTCAAATTCGTGGCGAATCTCGCGGTGCCAATTCACAGTGAACGCTGTGGTCTTGTGAATTTTGCGCGTTGCCTGCGTTGCCCCGGCGGTGGCTTGAACGAAGCTTGTTGTGCGGTGCAGTCCCCTGCCTAAAGAAAGGGGCCGTCCGCAGAAGCGAACGGCCCAAGTCCAGGGAGGAAACGCCCAAGGAGGGCAGCGGCATGCACAAAGTGATACCGCGCACCCTCACTATGCGGCTTTGTGCAGGGCACAACAAGGCGGTTGGCCGCGGATAGTTTGTGCAGGGCTGCGCCTCTTATCATATTGCACCTGCGAAGGTTTTTTCGCGCTGCGCATTTTTTCACCTCCCTTTTGAAATTGCTGCCTGAAAAGTGGCCACCTCATCCCGTCATCACCCGTGATTCTTCATGTCTGTGCTTGATCGACCGGCTGGTCCACGGCATGAGAAGGCATGCCGTGTCGAGCGGGCAGGAACGGGAGCGGTCCATGAGTGCTGTGGCGTTTGATGAGTTCGTACACAATCTGGCCACGCGTTCCGGTGAGGCGATCCTGCCCTTTTTCCGAACGGCTATTGGCATGGATGACAAGGGTGGGGCCTGTGGCTTCGATCCGGTGACGGAAGCGGACCGGGCGGCTGAACTTGTGATGCGCCGCCTCATCCGCGAGACATTTCCCAGCCACGGCATTATCGGCGAGGAATTCGACAATCAGGATACGGATGCACCTTATGTCTGGGCGCTGGACCCGATTGACGGCACCAAGTCCTTCATTTCCGGCATGCCGGCATGGGGTACGCTGATTGGCCTGCTGAAAGAGGGCGAGCCGGTCTATGGCATGATGCACCAGCCTTTTATCGGCGAGCGCTTCTTCGGGAGCCGTGAAGGTGCGCGCTATCGTGGCCCGGCGGGCGAGCGGGTGCTGGCCACCCGCGCCTGCAAGCGTCTGGAAGATGCGATTCTCTTCACCACCAGCCCGCGCCTGATGAACGGGGTGGATCGCGCCATTTTCGGTCTGGTGGAGGAAAAGGTGCGCCTCTCCCGTTATGGAGGGGATTGCTACGCCTATTGCATGATTGCGGCTGGGCTGGTCGATCTTGTCATCGAAACCGGGCTGAAGGATCATGATATTGTGGCGCTTGTGCCCATCATCGAGGGGGCAGGGGGCATTGTCACCACATGGGATGGTGGTTCGCCGGCCAAGGGGGGGCGTATTATCGCCGCCGGTTGCCGCGCCGTGCATGAGCAGGCGCTGGAGATGCTGAACCGGTAAACCGATTCGCCATTCTTTTGCACCATGTTCAGGCCCATGTGATGCTGCGCCCGGTGGATGTTCGACCGGGCGGGACGGGTCTGTATGGAGCATGTCTCCATATTCTGGAGAAAAGCCGGATGGTGCAGCGTTTGCGCCCGGTTGCCATGGCTGCCGGGTTCTGGAACAGGGCAAGGGCCTATGCCGTGACGGGGCTGGTGCTTCTGGCCATGGCCTGTGCTGCGCCCGGTGTTTCGGCCGGCCCGTTGCTGGCGAGCATGGAAGGGGGCAATGCCTCATCTTTCCGTTCACCGCTGCTGCGTGCATCTCCCTCCGGTTCGGCATTCTCCCGCCCGGAGAGCGCACAGCCCTTCAGGGTGACAGCCAATCGCACCGCTGATGGCGCGCTGGCGCTGGAATGGGCCATCCGGTCCGATACTTATCTTTACCGCAACAGCATCACCGCTTCCGTGGATGGCAAGGCGCTGGATCTTGTCTTGCCGCCGGGTGCGGAGAAGGACGATCCCAATTTCGGGCGCGTGCATGTTTTCCGTGATGCCGTGAGCGCGCGAAGTGTCGCTGCACAAGTGCCTGCCACCGGCACCTTGCATGTGACATGGCAGGGCTGTTCGGATCAGGGCATCTGCTATCCGGCGGAAAGCGGAACCATGGATCTGGCTGCGCTTCAAAACAGGCCGCAGCCTCTTGTGGCCTCGACGCTGGGACTGCCGGACCGCTTGTCCGCGCCCTCTCCTTCCGAACCGGCAAAAGAGGTGGATGCGGCTGTTGCCTTTGAACCGGCCGTTCTGGATGAACAGGAAAGCTCTTTCTGGTCTCCGGCCGCAGTGCTGAAGGGCGATATGGCATGGATGCTGGTGGCCTTTCTCGGCTTCGGCCTGCTGCTCTCGCTGACGCCCTGCATTTTTCCGATGATTCCGATTCTCGGCGGCGTTCTGGCCCGCTCCGGCCACCAGAGCGTGGGGCGCGGGGTGGCGTTGTCATCTGTCTATGTTTTGGCCATGGCCTGTGCCTATGGGGTGCTGGGGCTGGTGGCAGGCTGGTCTGGCGCGAATCTTCAGGCCGCCTTGCAGACGCCGTGGGCGCTGGGCGGCATGGCGGCGGTTTTTGTGCTGCTGGCCTTGTCCATGTTTGGACTGTTTGATTTGCAAATGCCGTCCGCCCTGTCCTCGCGCCTGTCCGGGCTGATGCCGGGGGCTGCGGGCGGGCATTCCAACGGGCGCTCTTTTGGCAGTGCTGCTGTGCTGGGTTTTGGTTCGGCGCTGATTGTGGGGCCATGTGTGACCCCGCCTCTGGCCGCCGCCATGCTGGCTGCCGCGCAGAGTGGTGATGCCGGACGCGGGGCTGCTGCCCTGTTCATGCTGGGCCTGGGCATGGGGCTGCCGCTGATTGCCTTTGGAGCCTTCGGCGCACGGGTGCTGCCACGTTCCGGCCCATGGCTGGTGCGGGTGAAGGTCCTGTTTGGCCTTGTTTTCCTTGCTGTCGCGCTCTTCCTTGTCACCCGCCTGATGGATGGGCCTTTGGCACTGGCGCTCTGGGGCGTGTTTGCGCTTGGTGTTGCAGTGTTCATTGGCGGGTTTGACCGGCTGGAAGGGGATGCGGGTTGGAGCCGGAAACTGGGCAAGGCCTCCGGTCTGGCATTGGCCTTGTATGGTGCCTTGCTCATCACGGGGTTTGCCGGCGGTGCCAGTGACCCGATGCGGCCGCTGGGCTTTCTTTCGGGGGGAGCCTCCTCATCGGTGCAGGTTGGTGTGAAGCCGCAGGTGGTAACCTCAATGGCCGGTTTTGAGGCTGCCCTTGCCCGCGCACGAACTGAAGGACGCCCGGCGCTTGTCTCCTTCACGGCAGACTGGTGCACGGTCTGCAAGTCCAATGAAAAGGTGCTGGGCCAGCCGGATGTGGCGACTGCACTGGAACGCACGGTGTTCATCGCCGCCGATGTCACCGATTACGGGCCGGACAGCCGCGCCCTGATGGAGCGCTTCGATATTATCGGCCCGCCCACCATGTTTATGGTGGATACGTCTGGCCGCGAGGTGCCTGGCTCGCGCTCCATTGGCGCGATTGATGCGCAGGATGTCTCGCGCAAGCTGGAGGCCGTCACCCGCGGGGGATAGGTGATTACCGCCTCAATCTCCTGATTGGGGGCGACGCCGGTTTTGCCTCCGGCTATGCTTGTCCGGTATACAGACGTGGATCAGGCGGGCGGGAAGGTAATGTGATGTCGAGATTCTGCAGCCTTGCCAGGATGCCATTCGTCCGCCCGCAGCGCATATCCGCCTTGGCCCTTGTGGCACTGCTGGCCGGGTTCAGCCCGGCTTTTGCCGCAGCCCCCTCTGCCGCGCAGGTGCAGGAGGCAACCGCCCCTCCGGCCGTGAATGAGGACATGATCCTGAACGATCCGGCCTCGCCGGTCAGTGGCAACCCCAAGGGGGATGTCACCATCGTTGCCTTCTTTGATTATAACTGCCCGTACTGCAAAAAGACCGATCCGGTGATTGAGCAACTGGCGAAGAAGGACGGGCAGATCCGCATTATCTACAAGGATCTGCCGATTCTGGCTGAATCGTCGGTCTATGGGGCGCATCTCGCGCTGGGGGCAAAGTATCAGGGCAAATATGCGCAGGCGCGCAGGGCGCTGATGGCCATGCCCGGCGGTCGCTCGGACCCCGCCGCCATGCGCAAGGCCGTGGGCCGTGCGGGGGTGGACATGAAGCGGCTGGACAAGGATCTCAACGCCCACGCCACAGAGATCAACGCCTATCTGCGTCGCAATCTTGAGCATGCCCGCTCGCTTGGGCTTCAGGGGGTGCCGGCTTATCTGATCGGCCCGTTCAAGGTGGCGGCTGCGCTGGATGAGGCGGGCTATGCCGAAGTGGTGGAAGATGCGCGGGCGCGCGCCAGATAGTTACGGCCTTCCTTGCAGCCTCTCTTGCGGTGACATGAACGCATCAAAGGCGGACCAGAACTGCGAGCGATAGATGTCCTGCTCGGTCATGATTTCATGTCGGGCATCCGCGATCTCAACATGTCGGGCATTGCGAAGACGGGCCGCAAAAGCCGCAATGGCGCGGTTATTGACCAGCCTGTCCCCCCCGCCGGCTATGAACTGCATGGGGGTGGTGTGCAGGCGCGCCATATTTTCGGGATGTGCAATCTCATCCATGGCCCTGAAGGCCGCCTGCACCCAGCCCAGCGTGGGCGGGCCAAGGCCAAGCACCGGATTCGCCCGCACCACATCCGAGATATGTGCGTAACGTTGCGGATCAGACGTGGACAGGTTCAGGGAAAAGGGCATTTCCGTAATCGGTCTTTCCAGTGCGCCCGGCGGCAATGTCCGCCTCAAGCCGCAGCGCACCAGAAATGAGACCAGCGGCCGGGTGAGCCGCTGGAGGGGAATTGCGGAGAGGCCAAGCATCGGCGTTTCCAGCACCGCCCGTTCAAAGCCGATGCGCCGGTCTGCAATGCATTTCAGCAAAATCACGCCGCCCATGGAGTGGCTGAGCGCGAAAAAGGGTTGCGGGCAATGGGGCAGAACCTGCTGCGCCAGAGCCGAGACATCGCGCTGGTAGCTTGCGAAGGAATCAACATATCCCTTGAGCCGGGCTGGTAGCAGGCGTTGTGAACCGCCTTGTCCGCGCCAATCCAGCATGGCGACGGCAAAGCCGCGGGCGCGCAGCTCTTCCACCACCTCGAAATATTTCTCGATGAATTCGCAGCGCCCCTGAAACACCACCACAGTGCCACGGCACGATGCGCCTTCAGGAGCAGGCCAGCGGGCATAACGCAGGCGCACACCATCTTCGGCCTGAATCTCCCCGCAGACCGCGCCTTCCGGCACCGGATTGTCACGGGTGCTGTGCAGATTCATGGATGGCGGCTCTCGTTTGGCACCGGCTGTTGCCAGCCATGAAAAGGGGCGACGCCAAAAGGTCGCCGCCCCGTGGATGTTTATGGGCTCATATGGAGGTGAACCACGGTGCTTCAGTGCGTGCTAGCTGCCGCGCTGTCCAGAACCTGGGCGCCGGAAGCGGTGGAGATGGGGATGAGACGCGGCTTCTTCGCTTCCGGAATATTGCGCACGAGATCCACATGCAGCAGACCATTCTCAAGCACGGCGCCGTGGACTTCCATATGGTCTGCAAGCTGGAAGCGCCGCTCGAAGGTGCGCGCCGCGATGCCGCGATACAGCATCTGCGCATTCACGCCCTCTTCGCCCGCCTTTTTCTCGCCGCGCAGGGCGAGGGTGTTTTCCCTTACCTCTATATTGAGGTCTGCATCCGTGAAGCCGGCGACGGCGACCGTGATGCGATAGCTGTTCTCGCCCGTGCGCTCGATATTATAGGGCGGGTAGCTGGGGGCGGTATCCACACCGCCAACATTATCAAGCAACGAAAACAGCCGGTCGAAGCCGACAGTGTTGCGGTACAGGGGAGACAGATCAAAACTGCGCATGGCATATCCTCCTTAAAGCGACATGCGGAGCCCGCCGAAGCCGGGCTCACCTGAGGCGCTGTCCCATGGACCAGCGCTGAAGGGGATGTGGGAATGGGTGCGCGCAGCGTCAAGACCTCGGGCAACACCGGGCGCAGCGCTCTATATAAGAAGGAACAGGCAGCATGTTTCACAAATGGGCCGAACTGTCCTCGCCGGCGCTGGCCGCTCTGGACAAGGACAAGCTGATTGCCGTGCTGCCGGTCGCGGCCGTGGAACAGCATGGGCCGCATCTGCCTCTGGGCACGGACCTGCATATTGCAGAGGGCTATCTTCAGCGCATTGCCGCCAATGTGCCGGAGGATATGAGCGTGCTGGCCTTGCCGGTGCAGGCAATTGGCAAATCAGACGAGCACCAGAATTTCACTGGAACACTCACGCTGACTCCGCAAACAGCCATCAGTGCATGGGTGGAAATAGGAGAGTGTCTCGCGCGCGCGCGCGTGCGGCGCGTCATCATTATGAATACGCATGGGGGAAATGTGCCGGTGATCGACCTTGTGGCGCGCACCCTGCGGGCCCGGTTCGGCATGCTGGTGGTGTGCTGCTCCATGCACCGCTTCGGTTATCCGGCGGGGCTGTTCGCCGATCATGAGCGGGCACACGGCATTCATGGCGGCGATGTCGAGACCTCCCTGATGCTCTCTTTCCGGCCGGAGCTGGTGGATATGAGCCAGGCGGCGAACTTCGAGCCATATAGTGTGGGGATGGAACAGGAGTTCGCGCGCCTGCGTGCGAACCATCCGGTGGGGTTCGCATGGATGAGTGAAGACCTGCAAAAGACCGGGGCCATGGGCGATGCGCGCGAAGCCACGGCGCAGAAGGGAGATTCAGCAGCAAATTACGGGGTTTCGGCATTTATCGAATTGCTGCGTGACGTGACTCGCTTCGATATTTCCGGATTTGAATCGCCTATTTGAACGGGCTTGCCGCGCATT
>JAUCBY010000006.1:0-13231 GCA_034676585.1 Xanthobacter sp.
TACGCCGCGAGTTGCGCCAAATGTTCTGACGACGGACAAGGGGCATGCCCCGGCAAGGTGGTGTAGGAGTGGGATGCTAAGTCTTCAGGCGACACGGCATGCGTGCCGCCTGAAGATGTTTTATTCCGCTGTCCAACCGCCATCTAGCATCACGGCACTGCC
This sequence comes from Xanthobacter sp., assembly GCA_034676585.1. Lineage (GTDB taxonomy): Bacteria > Pseudomonadota > Alphaproteobacteria > Rhizobiales > Xanthobacteraceae > Xanthobacter. The sequence goes on from JAUCBY010000006.1 coordinate 163, forward strand.
GGTCATCAGGGCGGAGGCGTCGGAAGCAAGATAGAGGGCTGCGCCAGTGATGTCGTCCACCTGACCCAGTCGCCCGAGCTTGATCTTGTTCATGCAGAATTCCATGAAGACAGGATCTTCGAAATAGGGCTTGGTGAGCGCTGTTTCGATGAAGGTGGGGCAGATAGTGTTGACGCGGATTTTGTGCGGGGCAAGTTCCACCGCCACAGATTTTGTCAGGCCCTCAAGGCCCCATTTGGTGGCGCAATAGAGCGAGCGCTTCTCGCAGCCAATATGCCCCATCTGCGAGGACATGTTGATGATGGAACCGCCGCCGCCATCCGCCTTCATCTTGCGCGTGACGCTTTGCAGGGCAAAGAAGGCGGCGCGCAGATTGAGGCCGACCACAACATCAAAGTCCTCCTCCGTCACCTCCAACTGAAGCTTGGGGCGGTTGACGCCGGCATTGTTCACGAAAATATCCAGCTGGGGCAATGCCTCCACCAGTGCGCGGAAGGCAGAAACGTCCGTCACATCGCAGGCCCGGGCTTCGGCCTTATAGCCAGCGGCGGTGATCTCCGCTGCTGCCGCTTCCACTTCAGAGGCCGTGCGGGCGCATAGATACACCCTGGCCCCTGCCTGCGCATACACATCGGCAATGGCGCGCCCTATGCCGCGCCCGGCACCCGTGATGAGGGCAGTTCTACCCGCCAGCGAAAAATTCGGCATCGGTGTCATTGCGCTGCCTCTCCATAGGGGATGTTGTCGCCGCCATAGCGGCGCACGCGCACATTGGCCTGTTCCGCATGGCCAACAAAGCCTTCCAGCAGGCACAGGCGGGAGCAGTAGCGGCCAATGCCGGCGGCGGCCTCATCGGTCAGCACACGCTGGTAGGAGTGGGTCTTGATGAACTTGCCAACCCACAGCCCGCCCGTGTAGCGCCCGGCCTTGCGGGTGGGCAGGGTGTGGTTGGTGCCAATCACCTTGTCACCATTGGCCACATTGGTGCGCGGACCAAGGAAGAGCGCGCCATAGCTGGTCATCTTCTCAAGGAACCAGTCATCGCGGTCTGTCATCACCTGCACATGCTCGGAGGCGACCTCTTCGGCGGCTTCCAGCATCTCGTCATAGCTGTCGCACAGGATCACCTCGCCATAATCACGCCAGCTGGCGGATGCGGTGGCGGCGGTGGGCAGAATGGTGAGCAGGCGCTCCACCTCGCCCATGGTTTCTTCAGCGAGACGACGCGAATTGGTGATGAGCACGGCCGGGGAGTTGAAGCCATGTTCGGCCTGCCCCAGCAGGTCGGTGGCGCAGATTTCCGCATCCACCGTTTCATCGGCGATGATGAGGGTTTCAGTGGGGCCGGCGAACAGGTCGATGCCCACCCGGCCGAACAGCTGGCGCTTGGCTTCCGCCACAAAGGCATTGCCGGGGCCAACCAGCATGTCCACCGGCTTGATGGTCTGCGTGCCGATGGCCATGGCACCGATAGCCTGAATGCCGCCCATCACATAAATCTCATGCGCGCCCGCAAGATGCAGGGCGGCGATGACGGCGGGGTTCGGCTCACCCTTGAAGGGCGGTGTGGCGGCGATGATGCGCGGCACGCCGGCAACCGAGGCCGTGAGCACCGACATGTGCGCCGATGCCACCATGGGGAACTTGCCGCCGGGCACATAGCAACCCACCGACTGCACCGGAATATGCTTGTGGCCGAGAATGACGCCCGGCAAGGTTTCCACTTCCACATCCAGCATGGAGGCGCGCTGGGCCTGTGCGAAATTGCGCACCTGTGTCTGGGCGAAGCGAATGTCTTCCAGATCGCGCGGGGCGACACGGGCGATGAGCGCCTCGATCTCCTGTTCGCTCAGGCGGAAGCTTGCGGGTTCATACTTGTCGAAACGCGCGCTCATATCACGCACGGCATCATCGCCGCGCGCCTCGATATCGGCCAGCGCGGCTTCCACCGTGCGGCGCACATCAGCATCATCGTTCGAGCGTTCGGCTTCCGATTTGCCGCGCTTGAGAAAAGTAATGGCCATAGGTGTTTCCTCACAAAACGGATTAGGTCTTCAGAAGCCGACGGCATCACCGCCCTTGAGATCAAGCATTTCTCGCGCCTCATCAGGCGTGGCGATTTCCAGCCCCAGCCCCTCGATGATCTGGCGCGCCATATGCACCTGCTGGGCATTGCTTTGCGCCGCGATGCCGGGGCCGGCCCAGAGCGAGTCCTCCAGTCCCACGCGCACATTCCCGCCCATGGCGGCGGCGATGGCGGCAATCGTCATCTGGTTGCGGCCCGCGCCCAGCACCGACCAGCGATAATTGTCGCCGAACAGCCGGTCTGCCGTGCGCTTCATGTGCAGCACGTCTTCCGGGTGCGCGCCAATGCCGCCCATGAGGCCGAACACGGTCTGGATGAACAACGGCCCGCGCACGAGGCCTGCATCATAAAAGTATTTGAGATTGTAGAGATGGGCGGTGTCATAGCATTCAAACTCAAAGCGGGTGCCATTGGCGCCCACGCTCTGCATCACATGCTCGATATCGCCGAACGTGTTGCGGAAGATGATGTTCTTGTTGGACAGATACTCGCGCTCCCATTCATGCTTCAGGCCCTTGAAGCGGTTGAGCATGGGGAACAGGCCGAAATTCATGGTGCCCATGTTGAGCGAAGCCAGCTCCGGCTTGAAGGCGAGGGCGGGCTGAACACGCTCGGCAATCGGCATGGTGGGCGCGCCGCCGGTGGTGATGTTCACCACCGCGTTGGTCGCCTGCTTGATGACACCAAGGAAGGGCGCGAAGGCTTCCGGGCTCTGGTCCGGGCTGCCATCATCCGGGTTGCGGGCGTGCAGGTGGATGACCGCCGCGCCCGCTTCCGCCGCCTCAATCGAGGCCTGCGCGATTTCCGCCGCGGTGACCGGCAGCGCCGATGACATGGAGGGGGTGTGGATCGCGCCCGTCACGGCGCAGGTGATGATGACTTTCTTCTTGGCTGCCATGATGTCTTCTCCCGGATGCCTGATGCGGGTGCGCCTGAAGGCGCGTGCTCAGCTATCAAGCCCTTGTTTGTTATGAGCGGCTTGCGGCGCGGTTGAGCAGGTGCCTGTCCAGGGCGGCCAGCTCACCATCCCGCCATTCCTGACGGGCGCGGATGTCCTCGCGGGTGTCTGTGCTGAAATCGGCTCCCGCCTTTCTGGCGGCATCGGCCGTGAAGGCTTCTCCGCGCGCGGCATCGTTGGAAAGCCGCGCCATGGTGGGGCCGTAGCGTTCCAGATAATCCTGGATGCCGCCGGGAGCGTTGAGATGGATGGTTTCCATCGGCCCCATGAAGGCCCAGCGCCGGCCAAGGCCGTGCCGGATGGTGTCATCCAGCCCTTCAGGGGTGACGATGCCTTCCGAGATGAGACGCAGGGATTCAGCGAGCACCACGGCCTGCAATCTGTTCAGCACGAAACCGTCAATCTCCCGCCCCAGCAGCACCGGAACCTGTCGGGCATCGCGATAGATGACAGCGGCCCGTTCCATCACATCCGGGTCGGTATCCGGGGTGGGGCATAGCTCCACCACCGGCACCAGATGCGGCGGGTTGACCGGGTGGGCGATGAGGCAGCGTGCACGCCCCTCAAGCCCTTGCGTAAAGGTGGAGGCCATCAGCGCCGAACTGGAGGAGGCGAGAATAGTCTGCGGCGCGGCCAACCGGTCCAGCTCCGCAAACAGGCGCTGCTTGATATCGCGCACCTCGGGGCCGTTCTCCTGCACCAGATCGGCACCGTCCAGCGCATCCTCAAGACGCGGCCAGGCGCGGATGCGGGAGGGCAGGCCCTGCGGGTCATCTCCCGCCCGCTCATGCGCGCCGGCTCTGGCGTGCATGGCGCGCACATCCTCATCCAGCCGGTCCAGCACGGCGGCTTCCGGGTCCCACACCGCCACCTGCATGCCGGCGCGGGCAAACACATAGGCCCAGGAGCGGCCAATGAGGCCGGCTCCAACAATTGCGATTTTGGTCATGCTTTGGTCCTCACATCCACAGGAGCCGGCGACGCAGCTCGATATCGGTGGCGAGATCGCGCGAGGGCACCTCATGCAGCACCCGGCCCATTTCGAGCACGATGGTGCGGTCTGACAGCGCCAAAGCGAGATCGAGATTGTGGTCAACGATCACGATGGAGAGCATGTCCCGCAGGTCATCAAAGGTGCGGAACAGTTGCTCGACCACGGCCGGGGCAAGGCCCTCGAACGGTTCATCCAGCAGCAGCACCCGTGTATCGCCGGAAAGGGCGCGGGCCACGGCCACCATCTGCTGCTCGCCGCCGGAGAGGCGGTCCGCATCCGTATCAAGGCGTTCCTTCAGGCGCGGGAAATACTGGAAGATCTGCTCCAGCGTCCAATGATCGCCTGCACCGGTGATGCGCCGCAGACGGCCCAGCTCCAGGTTCTCACGCACCGTCATGCCGGCGAACAGGCCACGGCCCTGCGGCACATAGCTGATGCCGGAGCGGGCAATCGCCGCGCTGGGCAGGCCGGCCAGTTCCTTCGTTCCCAGGCGGATGGAGCCGGAGGAAGGGGGAACAATACCGGTGAGTGCCTTGAGCAGGGTGGATTTGCCCGCACCATTACGCCCCAACAGCGCAAGAATCTCGTTCTTGCGGATGTCGAGCGAGACATCATGCAGGATGTGGCTTTTGCCATAATGGACATTCACCTTGTCCATCGCGACAATCGCTTCCATGGAGCCGCTGCCCTGCCGGGCGGAGGCTGCCACTGCACTGGTGCCGGAGCCGATATAGATCTCGCGGACCTGCTCGGATGAGCGGGCCTGATCCACCGTACCGTCCAGCAGCACCTTGCCCTCGTTCATCACGGTGACATGGTCAGCCAGATCGAACACGCGGTCGATATCGTGCTCCACCAGCAGCACGGGAATGTTGCCGGAGACTTCCTTGATGAGATTGCCCACGCGCTCACGCTCGGCAACCGAGAGGCCGGCTAGCGGCTCATCCGCAAGCAGGATGCGCGGGGAGATGGCAAGCGCCAGCCCCAGATCCAGCAGGCGCTGCCCGCCATAGGACAGGGAGTCCGCACGTGCCTGTTCCATGCCGCCAAGGCCAACCCATGCGGTGATCTCCCGCACACGCTCCGCCACTTCAGGCACATGGTCCGCATCCCGCAGCGGATTGGTGCGCGAGGTATGGTGGGCCTGCACGGCAAGCCGCATGTTCTCGCCCACGCTCAGGGTCGGGAACAGGCTGGTGATCTGGAAGGAGCGTCCCAGACCCTGATTGGCAATGAGATCCGCGCTCTTGCCCGAAACATCATTGCCGCACAAAGTCACCGTGCCGGAGGTGGGTGGCAGCACGCCGGTGAGCAGGTTAAAGGCGGTGGTCTTGCCCGCGCCATTCGGCCCGATCAGCGCATGCAGGGTGCGGTCCTTCACACCGAGCGAGACACCATCCACGGCAAGGAAGCCGCCGAACTTCTTGCTGATGCCATCGGCCACCAGCACATTCTCGAGACCATCCTCACGCGCCTGAAGGGAGGCGGGCAGCGGCTGCTTCTGGGTGGAACGCCCGGCCATGGCTGCGGCCAGAGAGGGGCCGGGGAAGAAGCGCTGCTTGAACTGAGCGCCGACGCCAATGAGACCATCTTTCGCGAACAGCACGAAGCTCACAAAGATGATACCGAACCAGATCAACCAGTTCTCGGTATACATCGAGAGATATTCGCGGAAGATGATGTAGAACAGCGCGCCCAGTGCCGGCCCCATGAAGCCGCGCATGCCGCCAATCACCACCATCGCAAGTAACTCACCGGAGAACAGAACGGACATGGGTTCTGCCGAGGTGAGGCGGTTCTTGTACAGCAGCAGCGCGCCGGCAAGCGAGGTGACCGTGGCCGAAACCATGAATGCCGCCAGCTTGTAGCGTCCCACACGGTAGCCCAGAGCAATGGCGCGGCCTTCATTCTCACGGATGGAGACAAGCACGGTGCCGACCGGAGAATGCAGGAAACGCCACACCAGAACAGTCAGGATGAACACCAGAACCGAAACAACAATGTAGTAGTTCCAGTTGTTATTCAGGTCAAAGCTGCCCCATACCGGGCGCTCAATGCCACCAAGACCATTTTCGCCACCCGTCACTTCTGTCCAGCGATAGGCCAGCTGGAAGCACATGGCGCTGAGGGCCAGCGTCATTAGCGAGAAGTACACGCCGCGCCGACGCAGCATGAAGAAGCCGAAGATGGCGGAAACAGCCGCCACCACCACAATGGCCACCACCAGCGGCAGCACGAAGTGATGTCCCGGCAGGGTCAGTGCGGTAAGCCCGGCCACATAGGCACCCAGACCAAACCAGGCGCCATGGCCGAAGGACACAAGGCCCGTATATCCGGCCAGAATATTCAGCCCAAGTGCTGCAAGGGCAAAGATGACAACTTCTGTCGCCGAGTTTGCACCCAGCCCGAGAAGTTCCAGAAGGAAGGGCAGAACAAGCAGGCCAAGTGCGGCCACAACAAGCGGAAGATTCTTTTTCATGATGAGTCTCCGCCTCATTCAAAGCGCGTGATGCGCTCGCCCATCAGTCCGCGCGGGCGCACCAGCAGGACGATGAACATGAGCATGTAGATGGCGAGCATGGAGAACTGGGACAGGCCGATACCGATCATCGTGCCCTTGACGAGTCCCACCAGAAGCGCGGCAATCACCACCCCCCAGAATGAACCCAGGCCACCGATGACCACCACGACAAACGCAGCGACAATCACTTCTGCGCCCATCATGGGGTGCACGGGGTGAATGGGTGCCAGCAGCATGCCGGCAAGCCCGGCAAGGCCAATGGCAATGGCCGCAACCGCAGACAGATATGGGCGCAGGGAAATGCCGAGCGTGCCCAGAATATCCGGATTCTGAATGCCTGCGCGCACAATGCGTCCGAAGGCCGTTCGGTTCAGCAGCAGCCACAGGGCTGCAACAGCCGCAATTGCCACGCCGATAAGGAACAGGCGGTAACGCGAATAGATGAAGTCTCCGATGAAAACCTGACCACGCAACGCTTCCGGCATGGAATAGGCTTGTGGAGATGCGCCGAATATCCAGCGCAGGGCCTGCTCGATAATCATGGCCAGACCAAAGGTCAAAAGCAATGAATACAGTGGGTCAGCTCTGTAAAAGCGGGTAAAAAGGAAGCGTTCCACCACGACAGCCATTGCAGCAACTATCAGCGGTGCAACAACAAGTGCCCCGAAAAAGCCGAGATGCGGTGTCAGCACCAGTGCCAGATAAGCACCAATGGCAAAGAAAGCGCCATGCGCAAGATTAACGATGCCGCCCAGTGAGAAGATCAGGGACAGGCCGAGTGCTATGAGCAGGTAGTAAAACCCGTCCAGTAACCCGTTCAGAAGTTGTGAGATAAAAAGCATTGCCGCCATGGGAGGTCATCTTTCAGGCATGCGTGACCAGTCAGCGTCACCACATGGGCGACGCTGTTCTGTATCTGTGTAAGAAGATGGCGTCCGTTACATCATCCGAACGTGCAGGTTCCGCCCACCTGACCTTCAGTCAGAATATTCAGGGGCTGGTTTCCGGCAGGAATTGGACCGGATGTCGTGAAGATGTCCCACTTGTTCTTCGCGTCTTTTGGCGGAAGTGCTGTAACCGCATATATTTCCTGAAGAAGCTGATGGGTATCCTTCTTGAATGTGCCCTTGCGCTGTTTCAGAATGTCAAACTCCGCGCCGGATTCCAGATAGGCGACCAGTTCTTCTGTCTTGGTGCCGCCTGTTTCCTTGATCGCCTGCGCCAGAACCCTGACAGCGACATAATCGCTCCAGGCCTGGTTCTCTGCCGGGCGGCCATATTTATCAAGGAATGCCTTGGCGAAGCGCTGAGATTCAGGCGTATCCACCTGATGTGTCCACACGCAAGGCCATGTTCCGCGGAAGTTTTCCGCACCGGCGGCCCATGCCATGGAGGTGTTGAAGTCAAACCCGCCCAGCGGAAAATCAAGGCCAAACTCGCCATATTGCTTGAAGAAGCCCGCCTGCTGGGTGCCAGCAAGATTCAGGATAACCACATCCGGCTTGGCCGCACGGATTTTCAGCAGATACGAAGAAAAGTCGCCGGCATCGGTCGGTACAAGCTCATCACCTGCAAGCTTGCCACCATTACGCTCAAGGAAGGAAAGGGCCGCCTTGCGCAGGTCATGGCCAAAGGCATAGTCAGCGCTCAGCATGTACCATGTCTTGCCCTTCACAAGATCATTGGAAAGAAGGTATTCACCCTCACCATTCACATACATAATATTCTGCGCTTCAGTATGGAACATGTTGCGCTTGCAGTCTGATCCACGCAGCGTATCGGAGTTGGCGCCCGTATTGATGAACAAGCGATTTGTACGCTGGGCAATCTGCCCAATGCTGAGGGCGGAGGCTGACGAGATCTCGCCAAGAATAGCCACCACCTTGTCGCGCTCCACCATGCGTTCCGCCTTGGTGGTGGCGGTCTGCGGATTGATGGAGTCTTCCTTCACAAGCTGGATCTGGCGACCAAGAATACCGCCCGCCGCATTGATTTCCTCAACGGCAAGGTCTGCCGCCATGACGGCATATTCGCCCATAGGCCCAAGAAAGCCGGTGCGGGGTGTCAGATGCCCGACAATGATCGGGCCGGACTGTGCGCGCAATACTCCGGGCATGGCCAGAGCGCCCATCGCCAGAGCGCTGGTGCCAAGGAACGTCCGCCGACTGATGGAATTGGCCATCTGTTGCTTCCTCCCAATTATATATTATTATCAATTTATTAGGCCCCTTTATGGGTGCCAGATCTGTACTGTGATCTCAGATCATACTATCGTCCGGCAGACGCCTGTCAATCGCTTGAGTCGGAGTTGGTCATGAATAAGACCGCTATTTCAAAAATGCCGGTCCGAGACCGTTCCCTTACAGAGCAGGTGCATGATGCGCTTTGCGAAATGCTGCTGGGCGGCAGCATGCGCCCGCTGGACCGTACATCCATTCGTGATCTGGCTGAACGGCTGGGCGTATCCGCCATGCCTGTGCGTGATGCGGTGAGCCGGCTGGTGGCACAAGGCGCGCTGGTGGTGGAGCGTAACCGGGCGATCACCGTCAAGCTGCTCTCGGCGGAAGAGTTTCGTGATCTGACTGAAACCCGTATTCTGTTGGAGCGTGAAGTTGTGTACAAGGCCGTGCAGCGTGTCACGCCGGAGGCACTTGCGACTATTGAGGACATCCATGCCCGTTTCGAGCATGCGATGTCTGACCCATCTGTGCCGGATGCCGTACAGCTGAACAAGCAGTTCCATTTCAACATTTATGAGATGGCAGGCTCTCCAACCTTGCTTCACCTCACCAGCATAAACTGGCTGAAAGCTGGCCCTATGATCAATCTGGATCTGGGCTTGCCCTCGCGCCGCCAGCGCAATGCTCTTTCGGTATCAGCCCACCGCGGCATGATGGAGGGCCTGCGCAATGGTGACCCGCAGGCCGCCGCCGATGCCGTGGAGCGCGATATTCGCGGCACCTTTAAATTCATCCTGGAAAACAGGCTCAATATAAAAAATGGGGAGGAATGACATGGATCTTGGGCTGAAGGGTGCTCGCGTTATTGTGACGGCCGGGGCCGGAGGGATAGGCCGCGCGATCGTGGATGGCTTTCTGGCTGAAGGGGCCAGGGTTGCGGTCTGTGATATTGATGAACAGGCGCTCGCCACCCTGCCTGAAGGGGTTCTTGCCTCTCATGTTGATGTGGCGGATGAACAGGCGCTGACTCATTTTGTTGATGCTTCCATCACGGCGCTGGGCGGGCTGGATTGTCTTGTCAATAATGCCGGAATCGCCGGGCCAACCGGGCGGGTGGAGGAAATTGATTTGGCAGATTGGGAGCGTTGCCTGCGCATTGTGCTCACCAGCCAGTTTCTCACGGTTGGGCGCGCTGTGCCGGCCCTGCGGGAGAGCGACAATCCTTCTATCATCAATCTCTCGTCGGTGGCTGGACGCGTGGGCTTTGCGCTGCGCACCCCTTACGCCGCCGCCAAATGGGGAGTGATTGGCCTTACCAAATCGCTGGCGATTGAGCTGGGAGAAGCGGGCATCCGTGCCAATGCCATTTTACCAGGGCTTGTGGCGGGGGAACGCCAACGCCATGTGCTTGAAGCCAAAGCCCAACGACTTGGCAGAAGCTTTGCCGATGTGGAGCAAGAGGCTTTCTCTTACACTTCCATCAAGGAATATGTAGAGCCGGAGCAGATTGCCGCACAGGTGCTGTTCCTTGCGGGCACCACGGGCAAGACGATTTCAGGCCAGGCCATTTCCGTTTGCGGCGATACGCGCATGCTGGCCTGACCGCATATGCAGAAAGCTGAAGAAGAGGCGCACAAAAGTTGCCTCGGCTTGTTCGTTGCTAACACCAATGACACAAATTTGAGGTTGTAAATTAAGGAGGGTTTGAGCTTCGTCGTCGTGACGAAGGAACGAAGATGAGACCCAAACCCTCGAACACCAAAAAGCCTGCGGTGCAGGTGGTGAGGACATCCAGCTAGCGGCCCGGCTGAGTTTCTCAGCGGAATACTAGATCCGGATTGTGTTCGATGGCCTGCGCGGCGCCGATAGCATCGGCGAGCTATGCCGCAAGGAGGCGTCGCCCAGAGCCTGTATACACTTCCGAAGGAGTTGATGGAGGCGGTCAAGCCTCGCCTGCCGACGACACCGTCCGTGTTGCTACCACCGACGTGGTGAAAGATCTGTGCCGCGAGGCCCGTGCGCTGCAGGAATGCGTTGCCGATCTGACGCGCTCAGCACTGTACCGATGCCTGCAACGGCATGGCATCTCTCACATGCCGGATGTGGAAGGTGACAAGCCGAGGAGCGAGAAGTGCAAGTGCTTCTCCATCGGCTTCTTTCATATCGACCTCGCCGAGGTATAGCCTGTCGAAGGAAAGCTCGGCCTGCTTGTCGGCATCGATCCCACAAGCAAGTTTGCTGTGACCATTCTCGTTGATAAGGCAGACAGGGAGGCCGCGTGGGAGTTCTTATAGCACATGCTCGAGGCGTCCCCCTTTCACGTTCTCACTATTCTTACGGACAACGGCATTGAGCGCTGCCTCATGAGGCGGTGCCACCCTTGGGCGAATGGCAAGTCGAGGGGATGAACCGCACGAGCAAAGAGGCGGCTGTTAAACGTGTCCATTATGATAGCCATGACCTTATGTGAATGCCTCTCGCCGACTTCATGGCGGCTTATAGTTTTCCGCGAAAGCCCAAGAGCATCGGATAAATTACATCATGCGAATATATCTGAAAGATACGGATGTCCGATCAGACAGATTAATCGTAATATATATCAATATCACTCCTGTATTGAATGCATAAACACTTATCTGATCTCAATCTCATTGATACGCGACTTCGCGTATAGTTGCGATCGGAGGTCCGCCATGGACGAACAGATCGCCCGAACAGAGAATCATCTTGGTTCCATCCTGTGGCGTGTGCGCAAACAGGCCCACCTGAGCCAGGGTGCGCTCGGCGAACAAATTAATATGCGGCAGGGAACGATTTCCCGCCTTGAAGCCGGTGAACCTGCTGTGCAGCTGCACACCCTGCTGGAAGTTCTTTCGGCCCTCAATCTGGAACTGGTGGTCCGGCCGCGCAGCCAAGGCAGCACTACCGACATCGAGGACTTGTTCTGATGGCACGAAAGCGGGCGCACGTCCCACTCAATGTGTTCCTGAACAGCCGTCATGTCGGGGGGCTGCGGCGCGAGAGTACAGGCGCGATCGATTTCCAGTATGGACACGACTGGTTGGAGTGGCACAGCGCATTCCCAGTGTCTCTGTCGTTGCCCCTGCGCGAGGATCGCTATATCGGCTCCCCGGTCATCAATGTGTTCGACAACCTGCTGCCCGACAATAATACTATCCGCAAGCGGGCGGCCGAGCGCGTTGGCGCGGACGGCATTGATGCGTTCAGTCTGCTCACGGCTCTTGGCCAGGATTGCGTGGGTGCCTTGCAATTCCTGCCTGATGGGACTGATCCCGGCACTGCCGGCAACACCGATGGTAAGCCTATCAGCGACGAGGAGATCGCGGACATCATCGCGAACCTCGGCTCTGCGCCACTCGGTATGGGCGAAGATTCAGATTTTCGCATCTCTATTGCCGGAGCACAGGAAAAAACAGCGCTGCTACGCAAGAATGGCCAGTGGTTCAAACCTATAGGAACCACGGCCACCACCCATATTCTCAAGCCGCAGATCGGCCAGCTTCCCAACGGAATTGACCTCTCCAATAGTGTCGAGAATGAATATCTTGGCCTGAAACTCCTGGAAGCACTGGGCGTCCCAACGGCTCATGCGGAGATGGCGGATTTCGGTGAACAACGGACACTGATTGTCGAGCGTTTCGACCGCCTTTGGACGAAGGATGCAAGACTGCTCCGTCTACCGCAAGAGGACATGTGCCAGGCACTGTCGATTCCGCCCACTCGTAAATACCAGTCGGACGGCGGTCCGGGGATGCAGGAGATCATCAACCTGCTGAAAGCCAGCGACACGCCCGATGCCGATATGGCGACATTCATGCGCGCTTGCATTCTGTTCTGGCTGCTTGGCGCAACCGACGGTCATGCCAAAAACTTCAGTATTTTCCTGAGCCCCGGCGGTCGCTTCGGAATGACGCCGCTTTACGATGTCCTGACTGCACAGCCAAGCCTCGATGAAGGCCAGATTTCTCGCAAGAAATTCAGACTTGCCATGTCGGTTGGCAAGAACCGGCACTACGCCATCCATGACATTGTGCCCCCTCACTTCATGCAGACGGCAGACCTTGCGGGTGTAGGCACCCCGATGATGAGGGTGATCTTTGAAGATATAGCCGCGAACGCTGAGCGGCAGGCCGAGGCAGCCATCGCGGCGCTACCCTGCGCTTTTCCAGAGCAACTTATAACATCAACCATGGCAGCGATCAGGCAACGTGTTCAACTTATTGCCGCCCATGTGTCTGTCTATGATTTGAAGGCCGCGCCACGCTCACCAACTTCAGCCAGTCGGTTGCGAATGTGCTCTAAGCCCAAG
>JAUCBY010000007.1:0-60000 GCA_034676585.1 Xanthobacter sp.
CCGCGGTTCTACCGTTGAACTATTCCCCAGCAGGTGCACTATGCGCTGAAATTCAGCATGTGCGGCATTCGGATCTCTCCGAAGCAGGATTGTTCCTATACTCGACTCATTTCCGCCTGTCCAGCAGACCACCATAAATATCCACAGGCGACGCGCATTCGGATGACGCAAGGGTGCCATGCAGAAAGAGGTATTTTGCGATCTGAAAAAGTCCCCTATGTCTGTGTTCAGGAAGCAGGTCGGCCAAGTTGCCCTCGCGGCCTCCTGTGTGAAAGGCTCATGCCAATCATACGGTGTCTGAGAGCGCGAATGTTCTTGCGCCCTTCTGCCTTGAACACTTTCTGCATCTTGTGTGGCAGGTGTTCATTCTGGTCTGATATTCATGCCGTGTTTTCTGCATGATCTGGCTGGATTGCTTTTATTGATTTCCTCCCGAGACTTCCTCCCGCCATCCGCAAGGTTCGGCGGGATTTTCTTTTGTAGGCACAAAAGACCCGGAAGCCCCCCTCACGCCTCAGGCAACAGTATCCGGGCACGCAAGGCATGCAGGGAACGGCGCCCGACCCGCCACACCAGCCGGCGATGGGCGCGCACACCGGGCTGGTGCCCCCCCAGCCGTTCATAAAACCTGCGCGAGATCACAAGCCCTTGCCCCGGCCCCGGAATGCCCAGCAGGGCGAGACGCGCGGCTGCCATGGCCTCATTCATCCGCGGGCCAAAACCGTAGCCATCCACGGAGAGCCGGAAGGTTGCCGCCATGCGGTCCCCCTGCCCTCGCCGCTCTGCCGTCTCGATAAAGGAGGCCACTTCCCGCGCCCACCCTTCACTCAGCAAGGAACGGGAGGAGAGAAACATCAGCCATTGCCCGCGCGCCTGCATCGCGCCCTGCCTGAGTCGCACTCCCTCATCGCTGGCGCTGTTGAGGAAAACGCACCCCGCCTCATCGGCAATGGCGGCAGTGTCATCGCTGGAACCGCTATCTGCCAGCACCACATCCTTGAGAAGGCCACTGGTCACGGCTGGCACCAGCGCCGCAAGCACGGGCACAAGGTGGCGTTCTGCGTTCTGGGTGGGGATGATGGCTGAAAGCAAAGGGCAAACACTCACAACTGGCATGAACAGCTATAATGTGCGCATCCGCCAGCGTCGATGCTGCATTGCAGTTCTGTGCTGTAAAATGTCATCTCTGCGCACGTCAGGGCGCAAGAATCGCTCCGGCCACCCCATCCTGAAGCTCTCACCCGTTATGGTCTGTCATGAAATCGTCTGATGCCACCATCCTCATTGCTCCAGGCTGGAATGATTCTGGGCCGGATCACTGGCAGAGTCGCTGGCAGGAGCGTCTCTCCACAGCGCAGCGCGTGATGCAGGCCGATTTTTCAAAGCCGGATTGCGCCGACTGGACCGGGCAACTGGTGAGGGCGGTGGAAGCGGCACCCAAGCCTGTGGTTCTCATCGCCCATTCACTCGGTACCACCACCCTTCTGCATGCCGCACCACGTCTTCGTTCAGGCAAGGGTGCCGGCCAGCTGGCAGGAGCTTTTCTGGTTGCACCGCCGGATCTGGATGCCCCCACAGCAGACCCGCTATTTGCCTCTTTTGGCCCTGTACCCATGCAGAAACTGGCTTTTCCCACCGTGGTTGTGGCCAGCAATACCGACCCCTTCTGCACCTATCCCCGCGCCGCGGCATTTGCAGCCGCCTGGGGCAGCGCGCTGGTGGATGCCGGAGACGCCGGGCACATCAATCCGGAGGCCGGGTTCGGTCCCTGGCCAGAAGGAACCATGCGCTTCATGGGCTTCCTTCAGTCCCTGTAAAGGCGAATACAGGCCCTAAATGCGTCCGGGTTGCGTAAACTGCATGCCGGAAGGCACCCGCTCTGCCTTTACAAAAGTACAAGTGCGCGCCTATCAGAAGTGCTTGAGCCTCGAGAGCCCGAATGTGCGGGCGGAGCAACACATGTCAGCGGAACACGGTCCCATGAAGCTCGTTGCGGGAAATTCCAATCGCGCACTCGCGGAAGCCATCGCCGCCTATCTCGAAATTCCCATGACCAAGGCCGTGGTGCGCCGCTTCGCCGACATGGAAATCTTCGTCGAGATTCAGGAGAATGTGCGCGGGCAGGATGCGTTCATCATCCAGTCCACCTCCTTCCCCACCAATGACCATCTCATGGAGCTGCTCATCATCACTGATGCGCTGCGCCGTGCCTCCGCCAAGCGGATCACCGCTGTCATTCCCTATTTCGGCTATGCAAGGCAGGATCGTAAGCCCGGCCCGCGCACGCCGATCTCGGCCAAGCTGGTGGCCAACCTCATCACCCATGCGGGCGCAGACCGCGTGATGACGCTGGACCTGCATGCGGGCCAGATTCAGGGCTTCTTCGATATTCCAACCGATAACCTGTATGCCGCCCCGGTGATGGTGCGCGACATCAAGGAACGGTTTGACCTGTCCAACCTGATGGTTGTTTCGCCGGATGTGGGCGGCGTGGTGCGCGCACGTGCGCTGGCCAAGCGCATTGATGCCCAGCTTGCCATTGTTGACAAGCGCCGCGAGCGTCCCGGCGAGAGTGAGGTGATGAATGTCATCGGTGATGTCAGCGGCCGCCGCTGCATTCTGGTGGATGATATCATCGATTCCGGCGGCACGCTGGTGAATGCGGCAGAGGCCCTGCTGGCGCGTGGCGCAAGTGAGGTGCATGCCTATATCACCCACGGCGTGCTGTCTGGTGGCGCTGTGGCGCGCATCACTTCTTCCAAGCTCAAGGAACTGGTGATTACCGATTCGATCATGCCGACAGAAGCCGTGCGCGTGGCCCGCAATATCCGCGTGCTTTCCATCGGCAGCCTGATTGGTGAGGCCATTGCCCGCACCGCGCATGAAGAATCGGTATCGAGCCTGTTCGACTGACCCCTCATCTGTTCAGAAGACGTGACGGGTCCGGTTTTCCGGGCCCGTTTTTATGTGTGCCCTGCCCCACCTTCACAACATGGCATGAAAGACCGCGCGCACCTGCGCCAGAGTGGGCTTTGGTCCCTGCCCGGTCACATACATCAGCGTGATGCCGTCAATCAGCGCAGCGCATGTCTCAATGGGTATGCCGCCCCTCTCCTGCGCCATCAGCCGCAGGAAAAAGGCAATGGGCCGGCGTGAGGCCGCAGCCAGTTGATCCCCCACCCCGGCCAGATCATCACGCCGGGCAGAGGCCAGAGTCAGTTCGATACGCGCCAGAAACAGATGACGCGCGCTTTCAGCATAGCTCACCAGTTCCGCGCCCACATGGTCCAGCGCGGCATCCATGCCGTGTTCGGCAACAATCTGCGCAAACTGCAACTGAAGCTCATCACAATCCTTGCCCAGCAAGGCGGCCAGATGTTCCGCTGCAGCCAGAACCAGCGCGGTTTTCTTCGGGAAATAATAGGTGGTTGAGCCTTGGGGCAACCCTGCCGCCTCATCCACACGGCGATGCGTCACCCCTTCCATCCCATGGGTGGCCAGCAGGGTAATGACACTATCCAGAATGGCGGTTTTTCGATCAGCTTTCTTCACGGCCCATTTTCCTCTACATATGTAGAGACTAAATCTGCAACTCTCCATCACCATACCATGCCGGAGCCATCATGCCTCACCCCATCACGCGCCTGAACCCCGAAACCCTGCCCAATTCTGCCGCCATGGGCTATTCGCAAATCTCCATCGTCGCCCCCGGACGGATGGCCTATATCTCCGGGCAGGTGGCATGGCAGCCTGATGGTGCGCCGGTTCCGGAAGATCTGGCCGAGCAGACCCGAATCGCCGCTGCCAATGCCAAGGCCGCGCTGGACGCATTGGGCGCAACGCCGGATGATATCGTCATTCTGCGCTGCTTCATGGTGGATTTGAATCCGCAGACACTGGAGCAGGCTTTTCCGCCGATTCTTGAATTCTTCAATGGCGCGATGCCCTGCATCACGGGCGTGGGTGTTGCCGCGCTGGCCGCGCCGGAACTGAAGGTGGAACTGGAACTCACCGTCCGCCTGCCGGATTGAACGCACCCTGCCCCTTTGGCACAGGGCGCAACCGTGGCAGAATCAGGCATCCGCACATAAGGGCTGGGCCTGCGCCTTCAATGCCGCACAGGCATCCTGCGGGGAGAGGAGCAGGATCAGCCCCCGCTTGCCGCCATTGATCGCAACTTCCCCAAAGTCCATGGCCGCGCTCTCAAACACCACCGGCACCGGGCGGCGTTGTCCAAACGGGCTGATGCCGCCGGTGTGATAGCCCGTCAGCCTCTCGGCCTTGTCCGGCGGCATCATGGCCGCGCTTTTTCCGCCCAGAGCCGCAGCAACGCGTTTCATCGACAAGGTTCGGTCACCCGGCACCACAACACAGGCCGGGCGCTGGTCCACTTCCACCATCAGGGATTTGAGAAGCTGGCCGGGCGGCACACCTATCGCTTCTGCCGCCTGAAGTGCCACGCGTTCCTGCCCTGGCGCGTAATCATATTCCACCACGCGAAAAGGAACCTGCGCGCGACGCAGAAACTGTGTGGCCGGGGTGCCGGTACTCATGGCGTCCTCATTCATTTCGCCATTCTGGCGGGGCCACCCAGATTGGCGGCTCTGGATCAGGACTTTACCAGTACCACCCCAGCCCGTGTCACCCCTGTGCGGTCACCCGTGTCCGTCTCATCCCTGTGCGTTCTGGTCCGGCGGGTCCAATGCCATCGGGGCATCGGTTTCCACCTCACCCTTGCGCTGCAACCAGACCATCACCAGCCAGCACAGCGCCGCCCAGGCCGCACCCAGCATCCAGCCGCCCAGAACATCTGTTGGCCAGTGTACGCCGAGATAAATACGGCTGATGCCAATCAGCACAGTGAGCAGCGCCGCCATGGTGAGCAGAAACACCTTGACCCGAACCTGAGACTGCGTGCGCGCCAGCAATGCCCCCAGCGTGAGATAAACCACCGCCGCCAGCATGGTATGGCCGGAAGGAAAGCTCTGCGTATAAACGATGGAGCCATGCGGTACGATATCCGGGCGCGGCCGGTCAAAACCCCATTTCATGATCTGCGACAATACCGTTCCGCCCGCCACGGAGACAGCCACCAGCACAGCCGCATGACGCTTGCGGATGAGCATGAGAAAGGCCAGCACCATCAAGGTCAGCAGGGTCAGCGCCCCGGTGCCGCCCAGCGCGGTGAAATCACGCATCATCTCCTCGAACCATGGCGGGCCCAGCGGGTCAGCCAGATTCGCCGGGTTGCGCAACGCCAGCAGGATGCCGCGATCCACCGCACCGGGAGAATTCCCCGTCACCGCATCGGCAATCGCAATAAAGGCATAGAGTGCGAAAGCGCTGAAGGCGAGAACAGCCAGCGTCGTGCGCTCCATCCGGCTTGCAGAGGCCAGAAGGGGACCCAGATAAGGCAAGGCTTCAAGTCGGCGCCAGCCACGAACGATAAGTGATGACATGCCCAAGGCTTGACCGAGCCGGCTAAGAACGTCAACTCCCCTTACGGAGCAGGCAAAGCCGGAGCCGTATCTGAATACCCTAAAACGCCACTTCTGCACGGGTGACGCACAGGCGCGATATGGCCATGGCAGGTTTTTCCATTCTCCCATTTGCCACAACGGGCCAGCATGGATAGTTTACGCGCCCTTGAGGCCTGCATTCTTGCGGGTGCCGTGTCTCGCCATATTCAAGTTCCATCCAAGCCACAGGCCGTCGATGACCGATATTTTCCATGAGATTGAGGAAGACCTGCGCCGCGAGCGGCTGCGCGGGTTGTGGGACCGTTTTGGTGCCCTGATCATCGCTCTGGTTGTTCTTGTCGTGCTCGCGGCTGCAGGATGGAGCGGTTATGCCTATTGGCAGAACCAACGTTCGGAAGAAGCCGGAAGCGCCTTTCTTCAGGCATCAACCCTGATGGAAAGCGGCAAATATGCCGAGGCGGAGGCCGCCTTTACCGCCCTTGCCGCAGAAGCTCCACAGGGCTACCGCGCCATTGCCCTTATCAGCGCCGCAAATGCCGCCGCGGCACGGGACACAACCGCCGGGGTCTCTGCCTTTGATGCACTGACCCGCGATTCCCGGCTCGACTCGCTGGTGCGGGACATGGCCGCCCTGCGCGCCGCCCTGCTGCTGGTTGATACCGCCAGCCTGACAGATATTCGCAGCCGTGTGGATGGCCTCATCACCAATGCCTCTGCCCCGGTGCGCAACTCTGCGCGCGAGGTTCTGGCGTTGGCCCAGTTGCGTGCCGGTGAAGCCGCTGAAGCCAACAAGACAGCAACGGCCATCACCACAGATGCAGATGCCACCCCCGGCCTGCGCTCCCGCGCCGAGCTGATTCGGCGGATCACCGCTTCTGCGGTGGCGGCACCTGTCGTTGCACCCGCAACTCTTGCCCCTGCGGTGGCGGCACCTGTCGTTGCACCCGCAACTCTTGCCCCTGCGGCCCCCGCGCCCGAACCCGCCAGCGAGACACCTTCACAGGTCGCTCCTTCAGAAGTCACGCCGGCGCCAGCACAGGCCCCCGCCACACCTTCCTCGCCCGAAGCATCTTCCCCCGAAGCTGCGCCTCCGGCCGCCTCTGGCGACGGCGCTGCGGCCCAGTAAGGACGCTCCCCATGCCGCTCCATGGCTCCATCAAATGGCTCCCCCGGCTCGGACTTGCTCTGGGTCTCTCCCTCAGTGCAGGCGCTTGCAGCACACTGGAGAACTTCAACCCTTTCAGCGAGCGCGAGACAAAACTCTCCGGCACGCGGGAACCCGTGTTTCCCGATGGTGTGCCGGGCGTGGATTATTCTGCCCCACGCGCCCAGCCTGCCAACCCCAATGCCGCGCTGGAAAGCCTGCCCCCACCAACCGCAAGCGGCATCTAGGGCGCTTGCGGGCGGAGAGGCTCCCGTTCATGCGAGAAGTGCGCTTCTCTGATATGATGGCCGGGAAAGTACCCTGATGGCGACAAACGCAAGCAGTATTCCTGCAACGCGATGGCGCAATGATGCTACACGTTGCGATGCATGGAAGCGAAACGGCTTCGATGCATCGCCTGATTCCTATTCTCACCGGCCCTGAACCGGGCGAAGAGCTGATCCCATGAGCTTCACCCTGGCCATCATCGGCCGGCCCAATGTGGGCAAATCCACCCTTTTCAACCGCCTCGTGGGCAAAAAGCTTGCGCTGGTGGATGACCGCCCCGGCGTGACCCGTGACCGGCGCGAAGGCGCGGCCAATCTCGGCGACCTGTCTTTCCGTATTGTCGATACGGCAGGCCTTGAGGAAGCGGCCCCCTCCAGCCTTGAAGGGCGCATGCGCGCGCAGACCGAGGCCGCCATTGGCGATGCCGATGCGCTGCTGTTCCTCATTGATGCACGCCTTGGCCTCACCCCCGCAGACCACTCCTTTGCCAATTTGGTGCGCCGTTCCGGCAAGCCCACCATTCTGGTGGCCAACAAGAGCGAGGGACGTGGCGGCGAGTCTGGCACCATTGAGGCTTTCAATCTCGGCCTTGGTGACCCCATTCCCTTCTCTGCCGAGCATGGTGAGGGCCTGTCCGACCTTTATGATGCCATCTGCGATGCCCTGCCCGAGCAGACCGCGCTCAAAGACGAGGACGAGGAAGACTTCGCTTATGAAGACGAGGATGAGGATGCCGCTCCGCGCAATCCCATCAAGGTCGCGGTTCTGGGCCGTCCCAATGCGGGCAAGTCCACCCTCATCAATCGTCTTCTGGGTGAAGAGCGCCTGCTGACAGGACCGGAAGCCGGTATCACGCGTGATTCCATTTCCGTACGCATGGAATACAAGGGCACCAAGCTGGAGGTGTTTGACACAGCCGGCCTGCGCAAGCGCGCGCGTATTGATGACAAGCTGGAAAAGCTTTCTGCCGCTGATGGCCTGCGCGCGATGAAGTTCGCCGAAGTGGTGGTGGTGCTCATCGACGCAACCCGCCCCTTCGAGGAGCAGGACCTGCGCATTGCCGATCTGGTCGCCCGCGAAGGCCGCGCCATTGTCATCGGCTACAACAAGACCGACCTCATTCCCCGCGGCGGCCTTGCCAACCATCTGCGCGAGGAGGCAGACCGCCTGCTCTCACAGGTGAAGGGCGTGCCGATCGTGCCGCTCTCCGGCCTCACCGGCCATGGTCTGGACCAGCTGGTGGATGCGATTGTGGGTGCCTACAAGGTGTGGAACCGCCGGGTGCCCACCAATCCGCTCAACAAGATGCTGGAAGAGGTGGTGGACAATCATCCGCCACCGGCCGTCTCCGGCCGCCGGGTCAAGCTGCGCTATATCACCCAGCCCAAGGCGCGCCCGCCATCCTTCGTGCTGTTCTGCTCGCGCCCGGATGCGGTGCCGGAAAGCTATATCCGCTATCTCACCAATGCCATCCGCGAGGCGTTCAAGCTGCCGGGCGTGCCCATCCGCATCACCCTGCGCGAGAAGGACAACCCCTATGCCAAGAAGTGAATCTGCGGCTTACCAAGGCTGATTGTGCGACGCACATGCAAAAGAAATACTCCAGCTCAATAGAACTGGAGTATTTCCATAATAAGCCGCCCCCGGTTTTCGTTCCTTAAGAGTGTGATACCAATAAAGTGAAGCCTGTGGACCAAGAAGCGGCACAGGCTTGAGCGATATTGGCAGCATACGGGAAGGACACCGGGATGATTGGCTACACCATGGTCGGCACCATGGATCTGGAGCGGGCCTTTCAGTTTTATGACCCGCTCTTTGCGGAAATCGGTTTCGACCAGTGCTGGCGGGATGCGCAATCCGCCTCTTGGGGCGATTCATCGAATGCCCATGCACCGCGCTTCTTCACGGGCTATCCGTTTGACGGGCAGCCCTTCAGTGTCGGCAATGGCACCATGACAGCCATCCGCGTGCGGGATGCCGCCACCATCAACCGGCTGCATGAAATGGCCCTGCGCAATGGCGGCATTGATGAAGGCGCGCCGGACTACCGCCCACAATATGGCGAAGGCTTTTACGGCGCTTATGTGCGCGACCCGGATGGCAACAAGATCGCCTTTGTCGCCTATCCTGCAGCCTGACCTTCCCGACGCGACCACATGGCTTCAGCAATGATGCTGAAGCCATCATGCTGTTTCAGGTCAGCGGCGTCATCACCGCCTTGCGGAAAGCGGGACGAGCACTGATGCGCGCATACCATGCTTCCAGATGCACAAACTCGGGACGCGCAACCGGGAGCTGGAACCACACATAGGCGATGCACCCCAAAGGAATATCGCCCATGCCGAACGCGTCACCGGAGAGATAGGGCGCCTTTTTCAGTTCTTCATCCGCCATGCCCATCAGGCGGGCGCATTGCGCGCTGCCGCGCTCCACCTCAACCATGTTGCGCTGCTCTGGCGGCAAACGCACCAGATTCCAGAACACATCTCGGAATGGCTGGGCGAAGGACAAGGAGGTCCAGTCCATCCATTTTTCAGCCAAAGCGCGCAAGCGCACATCTTCCGGGCAAAGCTGGCCTGCGCCGTATTTTGCCGCCAGATAGCGCACGATGACGTTGGATTCCCACAGGATGAAGCCATCATCATCAATGCATGGCACAAGGCCGTTGGGGTTCAGCGCGAGATAGGCCGCCTCGTTCACCAGCCCGAACGGACCACCCGCATTGATATGCTCATAGGCAAGGCCCAGTTCCTCGGCGCACCACAGCACCTTGCGCACATTGGTGGAATTGCCACGTCCCCAGATTTTCATGAGTCCCCCCGGTCTCAAAACAATTCAGGCGGGCAAAGCGCCCACCTGAGAATTCACCCCAAGACTCACGCCTTTTTCAGCGCATCCAGCTCACCCGGCAGGGCATAGGCCCAGCCGCTGATGGTGCCCGCCCCGAGGCACACCACATAATCACCCGGCTTGGCCAGTTTTGAAACAATGCCCGCCAATGCCTCAGGCCCATCAAGCGCCGTGACGCTGCGATGGCCGTGCGCCACAAGGCCCGCCACCAGATCATCCCGCTCCATGCCGGGAATGGGCGCCTCGCCCGCCGCATAGACCGGGGCGACAATCACATGGTCTGCATCATTGAAGCAGGTGCAGAATTCATCGAACAGGGATTGCAGGCGTGAGTAACGGTGCGGCTGCACCACCGCAATCACCTGTCCATCCGTGGCCGCGCGGGCCGCGCGCAGAACGGCGGCGATTTCCACCGGGTGGTGGCCATAATCATCAAAAATGGCCGCGCCATTCCATTCACCCGTGCGGGTAAAGCGGCGCTTTACGCCCCCGAAATTGCTGATGGCCTCAATGATGCGCTCATCCGGCACACCCAGTTCACGTGCCACCGCAATGGCGGCTGTAGCATTCAGCGCATTATGCTTGCCGGGCATGGGCAGGCGCAGGCCGCGCAGCTCATGCACCGTATCCTCGGCACGGTTGCGGAAGATCACATCAAACCTGGTGATTCCACCCTTCAGGTCCAGATTCACCAAACGCACATCCGCCTGCGGGTTCTCGCCATAGGTGATGACGCGCCGGTCCTCAATGCGCCCCACCAGCGCCTGCACCACCGGATGGTCAATGCACATCACGCCGAAGCCATAGAAGGGCAGGTTTTCGAGGAAGGTCTCGAACGCCTCCTGCACCTTCTCGAAGGTCTTGAAGTGGTCGAGATGCTCGGGGTCGATATTGGTCACCACCGCAACTTCGGTCGGCAGTTTCAGGAAGGTGCCGTCGCTCTCGTCGGCTTCCACCACCATCCAGTTGCCGCCGCCAAGGCGGGCATTGGTGCCATAGGCATTGATGATGCCACCATTCACCACGGTCGGGTCAAAGCCGCCGGCATCCAGCAGGGTCGCCACCAGAGAGGTGGTGGTGGTTTTGCCATGGGTACCCGCAATGGAGACGCAACTGCGCAGGCGCATCAGCTCGGCCAGCATCTCGGCCCGGCGCACCACCGGCAAACGGCGACCGCGGGCGGCGACCAGTTCCGGGTTGTCACGCTTGATGGCGGAAGACACCACCAGCACGGCGGCATTTTCCACATGCGCCGCATCATGGCCCACAAACACCGTGATCCCCAGATCACGCAGGCGCTTCACATTGGCGTTTTCAGAGGCATCCGAGCCTTGCACGCTATAACCCAGATTGTGCAGCACCTCGGCAATGCCGCTCATGCCGATGCCGCCAATGCCGACAAAATGGATGGGGCCGAGGCCGGAGGGCAACTTCATGAGCGTGGTCCTTGAAGGTTCTGAAGGTTTTGGGCGCTCTGGCCAGATGCCAGATGTTCCACCAGATCGGCGAGCCGTTCGGCAGCATCCAGAATGCCGGCCGTGCGCGCGGCCTGCGCCATTTGGGACAAAAGCGCCGGCTCGCCCGCCAGCCGGGAGATCTCGGCGGCCAGACGCTCCGGCGTGAAATCATTCTGCAACAGCATCAGTGCGCCGCCTGTCTCGCTCAGAGCGCGGGCATTGGCGGCCTGATCCTGATCCAGCGCACCGGGCAGCGGCACCAGAATGGAGGGGCGACCAATGGCTGCAAGTTCTGCCACTGTACCCGCACCAGAGCGGGAGACCACAAGCTGCGCCTGCGCCATGCGCATGGGCAAATCCTTAAAGAAAGGTGCGATTTCGGCGGTGACGCCCAATGCATCATAAGCCGCGCGCACGCGCTCTATGTCTTCCTCGCGGGCCTGCTGGGTCAGATGCAGGCGGGCGCGCAAGGCAGGCTCCAGCCTTTCCAGCGCCTGCGGCACCACATCAGACATCACCCGCGCACCCTGACTGCCGCCGAACACCAGCAGGCGCAACTCACCGCCATTGCCGGGCGGGTCATAAGGGGTCTGGGCCGCAGCAAGCGCAGCAGGACGCAACGGATTGCCGGTCCACACTTCCTTGGAGGCCAAAGCGCCGTCTTTTTTCAAAAGCCCCTGAAAGCCGGTGGCAATTGCGCTCACCCGGCCAGACAGCATGCGGTTTGCCCGCCCCATCACGCCATTGGATTCATGCACAATGGTCGGCACACCGGAGAAACTGGCCGCCATCAGCGGTGGCACGGTGGGGTAGCCACCAAAACCCACCACAACGGCAGGCTTCACCCGCCGCATCAGCGACAGGCCAGAGGCAAAACCGGAGACGAGCGCATAAGCGGTCCGGGCCAGCGCAACAGGAGAGCGCCCGCGCACCGTATCTGCCGGCAGCACATGCAGTTCACGCGCCGGAAACTGCCCGGCATACCGGGCGGCGCGGGAATCCGTCGCCAGATCCACGCTATAGCCGCGCGCACTCAGCACGCTGGCCAGCGCCTCAGCCGGGAAGAGATGGCCACCAGTGCCCCCGGCGGCAAGAAGAACAAGCTTCGTCACAGCACCCTCATCGAGCATTTCCCTGCTTCATGGAACCAGACAAATGCTCCCTTTTCGGAGTGGCCGCATTGTATTCACGCGAACCGGTGTCTCCGCCTTGAAATGCTTCTGCCCCGTCTGCGTCCGCAACAAGGCAGGGAGAATACATCCCCCTGCCCTTGAAGCCTCCCCAGCCCTCAGGCCGGGCTGGGCGCACCTTCATGCGCGGGGCCGGGCATCGGCAGGGTGGTGGGCCGCGCCAGCGCCTCACCGTTCGGGCGCTTCGGCTCACTCAGGGCTGCCAGTGCCACGGCACCGGGGCGCCTGCGGGAGAAGGCAATGAGCATACCCATGCCGAACGCCAGCGAAATGAGCGAGGACCCACCATAGGAGATGAAAGGCAATGTCATGCCCTTGGCCGGGGCAATATGCACATTCACCGCCATATTAATGGCCGCCTGCAAGCCAAACAGCAGTGACAGGCCGGTAATGGCAAAGCGCGAGAACGGGTCTGGCTCATGCACGGCGCGGTTCAGGGCACGCAGGATGATGAAGGCGAACAGGGCCAGAATGATGAGGCACAGGATAACCCCGAACTCCTCACCCGCCACGGAGAACACGAAGTCCGTATGTCCGTCCGGTAGCATCCGCTTCACTGTCCCCTCACCGGGGCCGGTGCCGAACCAGCCGCCATTGCGGAAGGAGTTCAGCGCCATGTCGATCTGGTAGGTATCGCCCGATTCAGGATTGAGGAAGCGACCAATACGCTTCTGCACATGCGACACCGTGAAATAGGCGATGGTCAGCCCACCCACGGCCAGCCCGCCCAGCCCCACCAGCCAGATGACCCGCAGGCCCGCAACAAAGAACAGCGCCAGCCAAACGGTGCCAACAAGAATGGTCTGTCCAAAATCCGGCTGAAGCACCAGCGGCAGGGCCACCGCGCCCAGCAAGCCAAAGGCGAGAAAGCGCGAGGGCATTTCCGGCCGGCTTGTGCTTTCGGAAAACAGCCATGCCGCCAGCACCACAAAGGCCGGCTTGATGAATTCTGAAGGCTGCACTGTGACGCCGGCGATGGTGAGCCAGCGCCGTGCGCCCTTCACTTCCGGCCCGATGACAAGGGTTGCCAGCAGCATCAGGAAGAAAAGACCGAACACCACCATGCAGGTCCGCCGGATGGTGCGGGGCGACAGGAAAGAGGTGACCAGCATCACCACCACCGCCGGCAGCAGGAACATCACCTGACGGTTGACGAAGTGGAACGGATCCGCAATGCCGATACGGGCAGCCACGGCCGGGCTTGCGGCCAGGCACAATATGATGCCGATGACCATCAGGGCGAACAGACCAGCGAGCAGGGCACGGTCTACCGTCCACCACCATTCGCTCAAGACGGTGCGGTCGGCGCGCGACATCATGGGACGGTTCACTCCAGTCAGGACAAGTCCGGGACAAGATGCAGCAGGAGGATTGACGGGCCATTAATGACGGCAGGGAAGATGTGGTCCCTGAACCTTCGTTCTGGTCTGGAATGAGCCGTGCTGAATGTGGCCTGCATCCCGCTGGCCCTCAGGAGCACGATGCGGGCGTGCATTTCCATGTTGCAGGGCCTTGGCCGGAAACAGAACATTCTCCAACAGCGCAGCATATGCAGAAGGACACGCTGAAGCCCCACCCTTCACAGCAAGCCATGAGCGTCTTGACCATAAAAAACGCCCGCCAGTTTCCCGGCGGGCGTTTTGATTTCAGCTCAACCACCCGGATGAGTGGGGTGGCCGATTCATCCGGGAGACTCACTCACCCGTTGTTTTGCGCTGCCACCAGCCGGATCGGCGCGCCTTGGGCGCATCTTCCTGCACAGCTTCAGGCGCAGCCTCAACAGCTACAGGCTCAACAGGTGCCTCAGCACTCTCCTGCACAACAGCAGCGGGCGTCTCCGGTTCAGCAGCAGTGCTGACCTCGGCAACCGCCACCGCTTCTGTCACGGTGATTTCTGCCACGGGTGCAGGCGCTTCAGCCTCATCCGCAGCACCGGCAGATGCCACCACGGGAGCCTTCTCACGAACCGTTGTCCGGCGACGACGCGCGGGCTTGGCCGGAGCAACCTCCTCGGCCTCAACAACCGGAGCAGGAACGGGAGCCACGACAGCCTCTGCCTTTACAGGTTCCTGCGGCGCAGCAATGTCTTCAGCGACAACAGCCTCGGCAACAGCAGCCTCAGCCACCACCGTATCCCCTTTGGGGGCGGAGTCGGCAAGCTCAGCCTCACCGGCCTGTTCTTCGGCCGGCTCAACAATGGCATCCTCGCCACCGGCCTCATCAGCGGATGCCTCATCCCCATCGCGCTCACGACGGTTTCGGCGGCCACCACGGCGACCGCGACGGCGGCGGCGACGATCACCATTTTCGTCATCACCATCCTCACCATCCGCACGGGCGTCCTCGCCGGACTCATCCCCGTCCTGCGCGGTGGCGTCCTCATCCCCTTCGGATGCGCTCACATCACCATTGCTGGATGCCTCTTCCGACCCATCCTCACGCTTGTCACCCCGACGGCGGCGACGGCGGCGGCGGCGGCGGTTCGCCTCCTCGGCGCTCTCCTCGGAAGGATCAGCCTCCTTTTCGGAAACCTCGGCCTCCTCGACCTCGACCTCCTCTTCCTCGGCGAAGTCCTCATCCAGAAGAATGGAATCGGGCTGCACCACAGGAGCCGAACGCACGGTCACAGGAGGAGCGGCAAGATCAGCCTTGTCGATCAGGAAGGGGTGATGGCCGGTCACATCCGCATCAGCGATGATGTTGATATTGACCCCGAACCGGTCTTCCAGTTCACGCAGATGCGGGCGCTTCTGGTTGAGCACATAGAGTGCCACTTCCAGACGGGCGCGCGCATTGAGATTGTGCGAGGCGGAGCGCAGAAGCTGCTCTTCCAGCGCACGGATGAGCTGGAGTGCAACCGAGGACGACGCGCGCACATGGCCCGTGCCACCGCAATGCGGGCAAACCTCGATGGAGCTTTCCAGCACACCGGTACGAATGCGCTGGCGCGACATTTCCAGCAGGCCGAAATGCGAGATGCGACCGATCTGGATACGGGCGCGATCATTCTTCAGGCAATCCTTGAGCTTGCGCTCCACCGCCCGGTTGTTGCGCTTCTCCTCCATGTCGATGAAATCGACAACGATGAGGCCGGCAAGATCGCGCAGTCGCAGCTGGCGGGCGATTTCCTCGGCCGCTTCCACATTGGTCTTGAGCGCCGTGTCCTCAATATGGTGCTCGCGCGTGGCGCGGCCCGAGTTCACGTCGATGGAAACCAGCGCTTCTGTCGGATTGATGACGATATAGCCACCGCTCTTCAGCTGCACGATGGGCGAGAACATCGCATCCAGCTGCTGTTCCACACCATAACGGGCATAGATCGGCTGCTGGTCACGATAGGGCAGGACAATCTTGGCATGGCTCGGCATGAGCATGCGCATGAAGTCCTTGGCCTCGCGGTAACCGTCCTCACCCGCGACGATAACCTCGTCGATGTCCTTGTTATAGAGGTCGCGAATGGCGCGCTTGATGAGCGAGCCTTCCTCATAGACAAGGCTTGGCGCGGCGGAAGAGAGCGTCAGCTCGCGCACCGTCTCCCACAAGCGCAGCAGATATTCAAAGTCGCGCTTGATCTCGGTCTTGGTGCGGTTGGCCCCTGCCGTGCGCAGGATGATGCCCATGCCTTCGGGCACCTCCAGCTCCTGCACCACTTCCTTCAGCCGCTTGCGATCCACCGTATTGGTGATCTTGCGGGAAATGCCACCACCGCGCGCGGTGTTCGGCATCAGCACGGAATAGCGGCCGGCGAGCGAGAGATAGGTGGTGAGAGCCGCGCCCTTGTTGCCGCGCTCTTCCTTCACCACCTGCACCAGCATCACCTGACGACGGCGGATGACTTCCTGAATCTTGTAGGACTTGGCGCGACGCTGGTAGGAGCGCTCCGGCACCTCTTCCATGGCGTCATCATCGGAGCCGAGATGCTCGATCTCGTCATCCTCGTCGATCTGCTCGATATCGCCATCATCTTCGTCTTCGTCTTCATCCGAGGCATCGGATGCCTGAGAATCTGAAGCCTTCAGCGGTGGCAGTTCATCCAGCGCCGCCTGAGCTTCCGCCTCAATCTGCTCATCGCTTTCCGGTTCAGCCACAGCGAGCTGTTCAGCCGCTTCGGAAGCTTCGGCGATCAGCAGGTCCTCAACGCCATTCGATTCAGCCTTGCGGGCCTCGTCTTCATCGTCCTGCCCGGGAGCCGGCTCGCTGACCACAGAATCCACACGGGCAGCGAAAGGCTCTGCCTTGCGGCCGCGTTCTTCGGCCGAAGGTTCATCATCAACCGGCGTAGCAGCTTCCTCGGCAGGCGCGGCAACAGGCGCACTTGCCTGCTCTTCCACGACAGGAGCGGGAGCGGGCTCAACCTCAACCGGAGCAGGGGTCTCAACCGGCGTTTCTTCAGAAACGGGCTGTTCCACCTCGGCAGTCTCGGGCGCAGGTGTCACCTGCTCCGATACCACCTGCACCTCTTCTTCGGCAGGCTGGGGCGCAACAGCATCAACAGCCTCAACCGCGGCTGTAGCATCGGCAGCGTTCAGTTCCTCACCTGCATCAGCTTCCGCCTCGGCAGGGGCATGAGAGCGATTGCGGGAGCGGCCACGATCACGGCGCTTCTCGCGAACCTCGACCTCGTCTTCGGCAAAGCGGGCAGCGCGCTCTTCCTCTTCCAGCAGCGCGAGACGATCGGCGACCGGAATCTGGTAATAATCGGGGTGGATCTCGCTGAAGGCGAGGAAGCCATGGCGATTGCCGCCATATTCCACAAAAGCCGCCTGAAGGGACGGCTCAACGCGTGTCACCTTGGCGAGATAGATATTTCCCCGCAACTGCTTGCGGGAGGCAGACTCATAGTCGAATTCCTCGACCCGGTTGCCGCGTACGACAACCACCCGGGTTTCCTCCGGGTGGGTCGCATCGATAAGCATCTTGTTGGCCATGTAGTTCTCTCTTCACGGCGCCGGAGGCTGAGCCTGCACGCAAACGCCGGGCATGGGGCTTTCCAGAGCCCGCCCGGGTGCTGACCGGTTGCCGGATGTGATGTCGCAAAAAAGCAGGGGAAAGGCTGCGCCGGGATGTGTCTTGCACACCCTCGGCGTCGGGGCACACGGGAGCGCGTTCAACGCAGCTGTCGTGTGGAGAAATATCCATGCCCTCGGTTACCCGTTCCCCGATGATCGGTTTTAACCGGCCCCGGAACATTTCCGGCCCGGCCCGGCACACGCCCGCGCTGTGACTTTCACGAAACTCCCATCAGACGAGCTGCATGGGCCACCGCGTCCTCGCATTCACGATGCGCCGCACATCTGCCGCCAAAAGCGGCACATCTGCGGTCAGGACGTTGACGGGTCATGTTCCAGAGCGAAAACAACACGCACCCTTGGACCGAACCACCCGCGGCAGCCGCAGAGCCGGAGGCTGGGAGCCTTTTTCCGGTACGCGAACTGTGTACGTACCTTTCTTAGCCGCCCCGCTTCCTGCTTTGCAAGATTAATGCACGCCCCTTCCCCCTCCATCCGCTCTCCAGACCCGCCCCGCCGGGCAATCACCCCTGTAAACGCACGGTTAACAAAGCTTTTGTACCCATGCATGAAACCCGGAACATCAGGCTTCAGCCGCATGTGCCGCACGATGAAGCTCATGAAGACAACGCGCTGATCAGGCGAGCTGGAAGGCATGGACGACACCGCCCCGCATATTCCCGCTACAGACCGCCATCCTGCGGCGCACGGCCTGATTCGCACGTTCCTGAAAGGAATGCGCGGCAGGAGCCTGCGCACTCTGGCCCTGTGGGTGGCGCTGGCACTGTCCGTTCCGGCCCTCACCGGCCCTGTACAGGCGAACGGGCAACCTTCATCCCAGCCGGCCGCTGCAACATCTTCTGCCAGCAGCACGCAAGCACCCGGCCCGGCCATTGCCCAGGATGCCCGCCTCGCCGGCGATGATGTCCGCACCCGGCTGATTGTTGATCTGGACCGGGCTGTGGACATCCGCGCCTTCACGCTCTCCAATCCTCACCGGGTGGTGCTGGACCTTACCGATGTCACCTTCCGTATGGAGCCGGATGCCAGCGCCCGCACGCGCGGGCTGGTTTCGGCCTATCGATATGGCGTGTTTGCACCCGGAAAAGCCCGCATGGTGCTGGATGTGACTGGCCCGGTTGGCATCGACAAGGCATTTATCCTTGATGCGATTGAGGACCAGCCTGCCCGTCTCGTGGTTGATCTGGTGAAGACGGATGCGGAAAGCTTTGCAAAGGCTGTTGCCAGCTCGGCTGCCCTGCGCGCGGAAATTTCGCCCTCACATCAACATGTCCCCGCAGCCGAAGAGGATGGCCGCCCGGTGGTGGTTCTCGACCCCGGCCATGGCGGCATTGATTCCGGCACCACCGGCTACAGCGCCTTTACGGAAAAGAGCATCGTGCTCGAAACCGCACTGGCCCTGAAAGACAAGCTGGAGAAAACCGGGGCCTATCGCGTGGTCCTCACCCGCTCCACAGATACATTCGTGGCTCTTGGCGAGCGCGTGAGCATTGCCCGCAACAACAAGGCAGACCTGTTCATCTCCATCCATGCCGATGCCCTGGCCCGCAATGACGGGCAGGCGCGCGGAGCCAGTGTCTACACCCTTTCTGAGAAGGCGAGCGATATTGACGCCGCCCGTCTCGCCGAACAGGAAAACAAGGCGGACCTTATCGCCGGCATCAACCTGACCGATGAAACCGATGCCGTGGCTGATATTCTGGTGGAACTGGCCCACCGGGAAACCCGCAATTTCTCCGCCCGCTTTGCCCATGAGCTGGTGGACACCATGAAAAGCCGGGTGAACACCCACCGCATTCCCCTGCGCTCGGCGGGCTTCCGGGTGTTGCGGGCGCATGATGTGCCCTCCGTGCTGCTGGAACTGGGCTATATGTCCAGCCCCGAAGACCTCAAGCAATTGACCTCGGATGCGTGGCGTGACCGCATGACCGATGCCCTTCTGGAAGCCATCAACGGCTTTTTCGCAGATCGTATCGCCATTGCGCCACAAAATGGAACAGACACCACCGGCTCCATTGCGGCCCGCCCGGAAGGCTGAGGCCCCCTGTTCCGGGATTCACCATTTTCATCATCATTGCTGGAACAACACGCAATGGACGCATAGCGTGCGCTCTCGCGTATCTGTCGCTATGCGGCCACGTTTCGGGCGCATAGGGGCAGGCAAGGGCACACATCCGTCACGCGGTCGTGATGGAGATGCGGTGCCCTGCTTGCGCAGCATTGTGAGCTTCCTGTTGCAGGAGAGGGCTCTCACGTCATAAGTGCTGCGGATCATGCCCACGGGTGGCGTATGGGCATGGTGTGAGTCGTGACCAGGATCGAGATGAGGCGGAGGGGCCCAGCGAGATGAGTCTGATGATGCGGTTCCTGGGTTTCGTGTTCGCCCTGATGACGCTTGTGCTGCTCGTCGGCGCGGCAGGCGTGACCTATGTCATCTGGAAATACTCCCAGGACCTGCCTGACTATTCCCAGCTCCAGAATTACGAGCCGCCCGTCATGACCCGCGTGCATGCGGCAGATGGCGCGCTGGTGGCAGAATATGCCAAGCAGCGCCGTCTCTATGTGCCGATCGAGTCGGTGCCCAAGCTGGTGATCGAGGCCTTCCTTTCCGCCGAGGACAAGAATTTCTATGACCATGGGGGCATCGACCCCACCGGCATCGCCCGTGCCGCCATGGCCTATGCGCAGAATTTCGGCTCCAACCGCCGCCCGCAGGGTGCATCCACCATTACCCAGCAGGTGGCCAAGAACTTCCTGCTGACCAATGAGGTCTCCTTCGACCGCAAGATCAAGGAAGCCCTGCTGGCCCTGCGTATCGAGCACGCCTATTCCAAGGACCGCATTCTCGAACTGTATCTCAACGAGATTTATCTCGGCATGGGTGCCTATGGCATTGGCGCTGCCGCGCTGGTGTATTTCGACAAGTCGGTCGAGGAACTGAACCTTGAGGAAGTGGCCTATCTCGCGGCCCTGCCCAAGGCCCCCTCCTCCTACAATCCTTTCCGCGACCGCCAGCGCGCCATTGACCGGCGCAACTGGGTCATCGACCGCATGGTTGAGAATGGCTTTGCCACGCCGGAAGAAGGCGCAAAGGCCAAGGCTTCTCCGCTGGACGTGACCCCGCGTGCAACCGGCGCGCAGATTTTCGCCGCCGAATATTATGCCGAGGAAGTGCGTCGCCAGATTTATGAGCGCTATGGGCAGGACAAGCTCTATGAGGGCGGCCTTTCCGTGCGCACGCCACTGGACCCCAAGCTTCAGGTTCTGGCCAAGAAGACCCTGTCCGACGGCCTCATCCGTTATGACCAGCGGCGCGGCTGGCGCGGCCCTGTCACCCATATCGACACCGTGAATGCCGATTGGGGTGAGGAACTGGGCAAGGTGAAGGAGCTGAAGGATATTCCCTGGCGCCTCGCCGTGGTGCTGGATGTGAACAAGTCCAACGCCCGCATTGGTCTCCAGCCGGTGCTGGACAAGTCCGGCGCGCGCTCCATCGAGCGTGAGGTGGGCCTGCTGCCGGCCGAGGGCGTGAAGTGGACCAACAAGGCCATCACCAGCGTGCTCAAGCCCGGTGACGTGGTTTATGTGGAGGCGCTGGACAAGCAGCCCGGCCAGTATCGCCTGCGCCAGATTCCGCAGGTTTCCGGTGCGCTGGTGGTGATGGAGCCGACAACGGGCCGCGTGCTGGCTCTCTCCGGCGGCTTCTCCTATGACCAGAGCGAGTTCAACCGCGCTACACAGGCCCAGCGCCAGCCCGGTTCCGCATTCAAGCCCTTCGTCTATGCCACCGCGCTGGACAATGGTTACACCCCCTCCACCATCGTGGCGGATTCGCCCTTTGAGCTGGATCAGGGTCCGGGTCTTGGCGTGTGGCGGCCGGTGAACTATTCGGGCAAGTTCTATGGACCGCAGACATTGCGCTTCGGCCTTGAGAACTCCCGAAACGTGATGACCGTGCGCCTGTCGAACGATGTCGGCATGCCGATCGTTGCGGAATATGCCAAGCGCTTCGGCATCTATGACAACATGCCGCCCCTGCTCTCCTATTCCCTCGGCGCGGGTGAAACCACCCTGCTGAAAATGGTGGGCGGCTATGCGATGATCGCCAATGGCGGACGCAAGGTAACCCCCTCGCTCATTGACCGCATTCAGGACCGTTACGGCCACACCATCTATCGCCATGATGAGCGTGAATGCCAGAACTGCTCTGCCGAAACATGGGAGAATCAGGAGGAGCCAAGCCTGATTGATCGCCGGCCTGTCGTGCTGGACCCCATGACCGCCTATCAGATCACCTCCATGATGGAAGGCGTTGTGCAGCGCGGTACAGGCACGGTGCTGAAAGATGTGGGCAAGCCGATAGCCGGCAAGACCGGCACCACGAACGAGGCGAAGGACGTGTGGTTCGTCGGCTTCTCCCCGGAAATGGTGGTGGGCATCTATATGGGCTATGACCGCCCGCGCACCCTTGGCCGCGGGGCCACGGGCGGCCTGCTGGCTGCCCCCGTTGCCCGCGACTTCTTCAAGGAAGCCCTGGAAGATCGCCCAGCGATTCCCTTCCGCGTGCCTGCCGGCATCAAGCTTGTGCGCATTGACCGCAAGAGCGGCCAGCGCACAGGAAGCGGCGGCATTCTGGAGGCCTTCAAGCCCGGAACGGCACCACCCGACAGCTACTCTGTCTCCGGCTTCTCCGGCGACAGCCCGGCTGAGGCTGCACCGACCAGCGGCCTGTACTGAACAGCAAACGCCCGGCCCATGAAGATGCGGCCGGGCGTTTTGTTTTTTGCCTCAGATATGCGGTTTTGTCAGATCTTGCAGTGCAGCATGAATGACCCAACTGCAAGCTGGAAATGGAAGATTTCGTTAGGTCAGCCGATACGCATATTCATCTGGGATTCGTCCAAAGTATGCCTGCTATGCGTCTTGTGCAGACCTCTTCCACTCCCCATAATCCGGTTCAACAACAGGTGATCGGTGCTTCGGCGGAAAAGACCGGACCAGCATCACCTGCACACGCTTGGGAGGAGCATGACATGTCGGATAAGATTTACGACGTCCCGGCCGAATGGGCTGACAAGGCGCTGGCGAACAAAGAGCAGTATGAGGCCATGTACGCCGAATCCGTCAGCGACCCGGATGCATTCTGGGGCAAGCACGGCCAGCGTATCGACTGGTTCAAGCCCTATACCAAGGTGAAGAATACCTCTTTTGATCCCGGCCATGTCTCCATCAAGTGGTTTGAGGATGGCGTCACCAACATTGCGTATAACTGCGTGGACCGTCACCTTGAGAAGCGTGGCGACCAGGTGGCCATCATTTGGGAAGGCGACAGCCCGGATGAATCCAAGAACATCACCTATCGCGAGCTTTCCGAGCAGGTGAACAAGCTCGCCAACGTGCTGCGCAACCGCAACGTTGAGAAGGGTGATCGCGTC
Organism: Xanthobacter sp.; assembly: GCA_034676585.1. Taxonomy (GTDB): domain Bacteria; phylum Pseudomonadota; class Alphaproteobacteria; order Rhizobiales; family Xanthobacteraceae; genus Xanthobacter. Next base: position 22,875 of record JAUCBY010000007.1, read on the forward strand.
ACCATCTACATGCCGATGATTCCCGAGGCGGCCTACGCGATGCTCGCCTGCGCCCGCATCGGTGCCATTCACTCCATCGTTTTCGGCGGCTTCTCCCCGGACAGCCTCGCCGGTCGCGTTTCTGACTGCGGCGCCAAGGTTATCATCACGGCTGATGAAGGGCTGCGCGGTGGTCGCAAGGTTCCGCTCAAGGCCAATGTTGATGCGGCGATCGACCATGTGGAAGGCGGCGTCGATCATGTGATCGTGGTGCGCCGCACCGGCGGCAAGGTGAACATGGAGCCGGGCCGCGACGTCTATTATGACGAAGCCATTGATATGGTCACCGATGAGTGCCCGCCCGAGCACATGAATGCGGAAGATCCGCTATTCATTCTCTACACCTCCGGTTCCACCGGCAAGCCGAAGGGCGTGCTGCACACCACCGGCGGCTATCTCGTCTATGCCTCCATGACCCACCAGTACATCTTCGACTACAAGGACGGAGACGTATATTGGTGCACGGCCGATGTGGGCTGGGTCACCGGTCACTCCTACATTGTCTATGGCCCGCTGGCGAACGGCGCGACCACGTTGATGTTCGAGGGTATTCCCAACTACCCCAACACCAGCCGCTTCTGGGATGTGGTGGACAAGCACAAGGTCAGCATCTTCTACACCGCCCCCACCGCCATTCGCGCACTGATGCAGTTTGGTGATGACCCGGTGAAGCAGACCTCGCGCTCGTCGCTGCGCCTGCTCGGCTCAGTGGGTGAGCCGATCAACCCGGAAGCCTGGGAATGGTATCACCGGGTGGTGGGTGACGAGCGTTGCCCGATCGTCGATACATGGTGGCAGACCGAAACCGGCGGCATTCTGATTGCTCCACTCCCCGGGGCCATGGGTCTGAAGCCCGGCTCCGCCACCCTGCCCTTCTTTGGCGTTGTGCCTGAAGTGGTGGATGCGGAAGGCAAGGTTCAGGACGGCGTCTGCGAGGGCAACCTTGTGATCGCCGACAGCTGGCCGGGCCAGATGCGCACCGTTTATGGCGACCATGAGCGCTTCGAGCAGACCTATTTTGCTACCTATCCCGGCAAGTATTTCACCGGTGACGGCTGCCGCCGCGATGCCGATGGCTATTACTGGATCACTGGCCGCGTCGATGACGTGATCAACGTCTCCGGTCACCGCATGGGCACGGCAGAAGTGGAAAGCGCGCTGGTGGCGCATCCGAAGGTTTCGGAAGCCGCCGTTGTGGGCTTCCCGCACGATATCAAGGGCCAGGGCATCTATGCCTATGTCACCCTGATGGAAGGCGAGGAAGCATCCGACGCGCTGCAAAAAGAGCTTGTCGCATGGGTGCGTCAGGAAATCGGCCCCATCGCCGCACCGGACAAGATCCAGTTCGCACCGGGCCTGCCCAAGACCCGCTCGGGCAAGATCATGCGCCGTATTCTGCGCAAGATCGCCGAAGACCAGTTCGAGAGCCTTGGCGATACGTCCACTCTTGCTGATCCGGGTGTTGTGGATGACCTCATCCACAATCGCCAGAACAAGCACTGAGCGACTGAAAACCCATACCGGCGCGCATCCTGAAACGGGATGCGCGTTGGCATTGTCAAAAGCGGGGCATTTCCAATGGCGAAATGCCCCGTTTTTTATGTGCCAGAGATGGCCGCACATTTTGGGGCAGAACCATCTATCCCTGACTGGCATCACCTCAAGCGTCAATCCGCATAGACTCATGCCGCTCCCAGCAGCTTTCAAGCCGGAAACCCGCCCATAAAAAAGCCCCCGCCTGTTTGCGAGGGCCTGTCATATTCTGGAACTGGTTGTCCTGAGGTTTCAGTCGCGCAAGGCTGACAAGAACCAGCCTGCCAACCACGCTGCCCCCGGCCGGAAGCCCATCCGGCAGAGGGTACATGATCTTCAGCCGGCCAGTTCCCGGCTGCGCAGCGCAGCGGCAGCAATGGCATCTTCCAGCAGTGGGCCGAACCCTCTGCCCTCATCCATCAGAACAGCCAGCGCGGCAGCCGTTGTTCCCCCCGGTGAGGTCACATTCTGACGCAAGGTTGCAGCTTCCAGATCCGACTGCGCCAGCAATGCCCCCGAGCCTGAAACCGTTGCCCGGGCAATGCGCCCGGAAAGATCCGCCGGCAAACCGGCTTTCACGCCAGCCTGCGCCAGAGCCTCCGCCAACAGGAACACATAGGCTGGACCAGAGCCGGAAACGGCCGTTACAGCATCAATCAGCCCCTCATCCTCCACCCACTCCACCATGCCGACAGCACTGAGAAGAGCGGTCGCCAGTTCACGCACCGGGGCCGAAACCGCCTTGTTGCCAACCGCGACGCTGACCCCCTGCCCGATTGCAGCAGGCGTATTGGGCATAACCCGTGCAATGGCTACACCCGGTGCAAAATGGGATTCCAGAAAAGACAGTGGCCGTCCGGCCATGATCGACAACACCAGCGTACCAGGGCCAGCCAGTTCCCGAATGGCAGGAAGAGCCTGTGGCGCGACCTGTGGCTTTACAGCCAGCACAACCACGGAAGGGGTTTCAAGGGCGTGCAAATCCGGGTTCACCCGCACCCCGCGCTGCCGCAAGGCGGATGAGGCCTCATCCGGCAGATGCGGGTCCAGCACAACGGCTTGATAGGCTGGCAGCCCTAGAGTCAGCCAGCCATCCAGCATGGCCCCGCCCATCTTGCCGGCCCCCATCAACACCACCGGCCCGGAAAGCTCCTTCAGCGTCATCTTATTCCCCATGCTTGCCATGCAGGGCATTTTCGAGTGAAGGCATCCCATCACATCAAGAAAATGCAATCGTTCAACATGTTAGAGCGTTTTCGAAGATCAGAGAACAGGAAACCCTGAAGGCGGCAGCTACACGCACCACAAAAGCTCGGGGCGCTTCTTGCAAGCGGCCAGCAGCACAGCACACCAAATGCATGGAAAATCTTGTGCCGGAACACGCGGTTTCATCGGCCAGAGCGCTTTCAGGCCGACCTTGCACCGTCAAGAAGGCACCGGGCCTTGAGATGCTCTTGCCCGACAATACCCGACCCACATCATGTCAGGCACAAATACCGGGATGACCAGCACCCCGGCATTCAGAAACGTGTCTCAAGCTTCGCCGATAGTGTCGAACGAAGCGGCATCCATCGCCTCACGGGCGCTTTTGCCAGCCCAGACCACAAACTGGAACGCCGGATAATAGCGCTCCACGGCATCCATGGCGGCATCCAGAATGGCATCACACTGCCGGTCAGAGGCGGTTGCGCCACCTGCCAGCACAAGGGCATGGCGGAACATGATAACCCCCTCCTGCGACCATATGTCGAAATGCCCCAGCCACATCTGCTCATTGATGAGCGCCAGCAGGCTCAGAACTTCAGTGCGTCGGTTATCCGGCACCTTGAAGTCAAATGCACAAGCCAGATGCAGGGCTTCCAGTTCATCCATCCACTGGAAGGAGACATGACAATCCGTCCAGCGGCATGCCAGTGAGAGGGTGATCTCATCTTCGCCAGACCGCTCAAACGACCAGTCCCGCACGGCGGCGAGGTGTTCGAGAAGATCCACGGGGTTCGCCGGTGCTTCGGCTTCGATGTCGATGAGAGACATGGCCTCGACCTCACGGTTTGAGGAACGCGACAGAGAAGGTCGCACTTGGCCCGGAAACGGGAAATGGGGCACAGGCTTCAAGCCCTGCACGGAACGACCCGCTCAGGCGAAGCTTCACCCCGTCGCGCCCGTGACACGACGAACCGGCTCCGAATCGCCATAACAAGACTATAGCGGGGAAACAGGAAAGGACAGGTGACGTTTCCGCAACTCTCATGCAGTCACACACAGGAGTCGGGCGCAAAATCCGGGTGTGGAAGGGCAAATCAGGCCTGCGCTCAATCTGCCCTCAACCCCACACCGGATCAGAACGCCTCAGAGGCACCCGGCACGGAATTTTCCGGCGCAACGGAAGGCTTGTTGCCATCCAGTCTGGCCTCAATCTCGGCCAGACGGGCGGCAAGGCGCTCGTTTTCCTCGCGCGCGGCGGCTGCCATGTCCTTCACGGCATCAAATTCTTCGCGCTTTACGAGATCCATATCCCGCAAAAAACGCTCCACCTGCGTGCGCACAACGGTTTCCGCCTCACGACGAACTCCTTGGGCGACACCGGCGGCATCGTTCATGAGACGAGCCATCTCGTCAAAAATACGGCCCGTGGTCTGGGTCATGGTCATCTCCACCCGGCGACATGCGCCTTATGCTGCCGGAAAATGGCCTCACAACGCGGCATATGCAAGGGAGATGCGGCATTGTGGAACATTTTAGAGCAAAGCTCCCCAGCCGCGCAGCGCCTGCCCCGCAAAAATCAGAACAGTTTGCCAAGTCCCGGCGGCAGGGAAAGCCCACCCGTGACCGACTGCATCTTTTCCTGCATCACCCGCTCGGATTTGGCGCGGGCATCAGCCAGTGCGGCCACCAGCAGGTCTTCCAGAATTTCCACCTCTTCCGGCTTGGCCAGAGAGGGGTCAATGCGCACGCTCTTGCATTCGCCCTTGGCGGTGAGGCGCACCTGCACAAGCCCCGCACCGGAAGAACCGTCCACCTCGGTGTTCTCCAGTTCGGCCTGCATCTGCTGCATGCGCTCCTGAAGCTCTTTCGCCTGCTTCATCATGCCCATCAGATCGCGCATGTTTTTTGCTCCTTCGTGGCGGCAATACAGGAATCAGAAATCGGGGTCATCGCCCGCATTGCTGTCCATATAGGTATCGTCCTCGGCTGGCGCGAGGGTCTCCAGCGCCATATCTTCATTCACCCGCACATCCACAATCTGCGCGCCGGGGAAACGGGACAGCACCGCCGATACCAGCGGATGCGCCTTGATACCCTCCTCACGCTCGGCCTGCCGGACGGCCTTCTGCTCCGCCAGTGTGGCTCCACCCTGCTGCGAGGAAAGGGAAACAAGCCAGCGCTGCCCGGTCCATTCCGTGAGCTTGCGGGAGAGATCCTGAAGCGCCTGTGCGGATGCGCCCGGCACCAATGACACCTCAATACGCCCCTGCTCGAAGCTCACGGGGCGCATTGCGGCTTCCAGCGCATGCTTGAGGGAAAGGTCCCGCTTGGCAGAGGCCAGCGCCACCACATCGGCAAGGCTGGCAAGGCGCGGGCCTTCCGCAGCCTGCACGGCCGGCGATGGACGGGACATGACAGGCGCGGACTGGGCCGGCTGGCTCATGACAGAAGGTGCGGAAACAGCGCGCACCGCACCGCCCGCCCCCGCTGCCAGAGACAGGCGCGCACCACCCCCGCCGGCCGGGCTGGCAGAAGGCGCAGGAGATGCACCACCGCCTGAGGGCATGTCCCTCATCTGCCGCAAGGCTTCATCCGGCGTTGGCAAATCCGAGGCATAAGCGAGGCGCACCAGCACCATTTCCGCCGCCTGTGCAGGCTTGGGGGCCTGCTGTACCTCGCCAATGCCCTTCGTCAGCATCTGCCATGCGCGCGCCAGCACCCGCATGGAAAGACCATCCGCCATGGCAAGGCCGCGCGTGCGCTCCACCTCCACCAGCGCCGCATCATTGGCCGTTTCCGGCACAATCTTGAGGCGGGTGGCCAGATGGGTGAAATCGGCCAGATCGGTGAGGATCACAGCCGGATCAGCGCCCGCATTATACTGGTCTCGGAATTCAGTCAGCGCGCGGGGCATGTCGCCCTTCATCAGCGCCTCGAACAGGTCAATCACCCGGCCCTTGTCGGCAAGGCCGAGCAGGCGGCGCACCTCTTCCGCGCTCACGGTGCCGCCGCCATGGGCAATGGCCTGATCCAGCAGCGAGAGGGAATCTCGCACAGAGCCTTCCGCCGCGCGGGCAATGACGGAGAGCGCCTCGCCCTCCACGCTCACCTTTTCCTGCACGCAGATTTTGGAAAGATGCGCGGCCAGTTCCCCCGCCTCCACGCGGCGCAGGTCAAACCGCTGGCAGCGCGAGAGCACGGTGACAGGCACCTTGCGGATTTCGGTGGTGGCGAAGATGAACTTCACATGCTCCGGCGGCTCTTCCAGCGTTTTCAGCAGCCCGTTGAAGGCGGCCGTGGAAAGCATGTGCACTTCGTCGATAATGTAGACCTTGTAGCGCGCCAGCACCGGACGATAACGCGCGCTCTCGATAATCTCGCGGATATCGTTGATGGAGGTGTTGGACGCGGCGTCCATTTCCATCACATCCACATGGCGCGATTCGATGATGTCCCGGCAGTGCTTGCCGGGCACGGAAAGGTCGAGGCTCGGCCCGGTATCCGGTCCTTCCATCGGCTCATAATTCAGCGCGCGGGCCAGAATGCGGGCCGTGGTGGTTTTGCCCACGCCGCGAACGCCGGTGAGGATATAGGCCTGCGCAATGCGCCCTGTGGCAAAAGCATTGGACAGGGTGCGCACCATCGCTTCCTGCCCGATGAGATCATCAAAATTCTGCGGACGATATTTACGCGCCAGCACGCGATAGGCACCGGGCGAAGAGACGGAGTCAGTCTTTACCGGAACGGGCGCGGGCGCAGGGCCAGCCACCACAGCAGGTGGCAGGGCTGCGGGTTCAGAAGCCACGGATAGGGGAGCCGCTGGCGGCAAGCCCAGATCCAGCCCCGCATCACCCAGCCCAAGCCCGCCCTGTTCAGGAACGGGTGCGGTGCTGGCCTGCTCTGTCTCGCGCGTATCATCACTCATGCGCTTTACATAGCATCCATGCAGCCCACGTCGAGACGCTGCCTGCTCATTTCGCTTTCATCAGGGTGTCTGTATCGCCCACCCGCACGCACACATAGCGGCGAAAGCCCTGCTCGAACTCCTGCTTCGGGCGCTCTTCCAGCTTGGCGGGCACATTGTGGGCGATGGCCGCCTTGCAGGCCGCCTCATCCTTATAGACATCATCCCGCACCACATGCACTTCCGGCCCCGCAAGGGCACTGACCAGAATGATGGCGACAACCCACATGACTGAATTCCTGAAATGGAAATTGAGAGGGACTCAGGGAATGGCCGGTTTCTGCCCGAAAATCCATCCTTCCCAGGTTTTGATGCCCTCATCATCGCACACGCCTTCAGGGCGTCGACCTTCCAGAACCTCAAGCATGCCCAGCAGGCCTGTCAGCGCATCGAAATAATCCTCTCCCGTTGCTTCCGCACCGAAACCATCTGAAATGAGAGCAGCCACATCCGGGCAGATATCGAGCTTTCGCCCCGTGCAAAAGCCAAGCAAATCTTCCGCCAGAAGAAGACGATCCTCCTGCCTTCTCTTGCTCCATCTGCGCGGAATGCGCAGGCCAATCTGGTGATAGGCATCAGCAGGATAGGTTTCAACGACCGTGAGAGGCGCACGATTGACGAGATCATGCACAGCTCCGTCAAACGGCCAGAGCGCCAGTTCTCCATGCGCCTTCAGTTTTCGCAGGAAGTCCCAGCCGCCAATCGCAGCGCGCCCGACCTGATTTGCGCCCAGTGTCCAGAACAGGCAACAGGCTGCCGGACGATCCGCTGTTGCCCGGTCACACAGGCGCATCAGATCCTGCGCTTGCGCACCATGGGCATCCAGAAGATGGAACTTTTTTGTTCCGCCGGGCCGGGCGGGATAAAAAGGCTTCTCGACACAAATCTCGTCCGCCCGCTCAGCCGGACGCCCAAGCTTCTGGAAGGCGGCTTCATCCAGATTGAACAAGAAATCGGGAAAAGAAGAAAATGCGAGGCGCTGCCCATAGTGTGCGGGGACGCCAAGCGGAAAGTCAAAACCGATCACAGTGGGCGATGCCTGCCACAAGCACTTGAGATCGGGAAACAGTGTGTGAAAAGGCCCGATATGAGTGATACGCGCACCATCTGGCCCAATATTGGCCACGGCGCAGATGCGCTTGCGCTCATCCTTGCTCCAGTCCGCATGAATGACGGTGACGGGAGGAGAGCGCATCTCACATGCCTTTTGAAATGAGGTGGGAGGCTGACAGAGACCCGAACCGGTCTCGTTGGGGCTGCTTCCTTCCGGACCTGACCCGATTGGCGAGTGACTCGTCCACCGCCAACCTCCCAATCGCTATATGGCAGCGCCATGACGCCTTTGCAAGAGGTGAACCTGCACCCGCCGCGCCATCCACATGCCAGACATACACAGCCCCTGTGCCGTGACAGCGCCCCAAGGCTGGGTTATGGGCTGTGCCCTGCACACAGGAAGGAACAGCCATGGCCACCCCCGCGAAAGGTGATACGGAAACGATCGCCCGCCTCATTGCCAGCGAGATCAATGCCCGCCCGGCGCAGGTGAATGCTGCCGTGGCGCTGATGGATGAGGGCGCGACCGTGCCTTTCATCGCCCGTTACCGCAAGGAAGTGACCGGCGGGCTGGATGATACCCAGCTGCGCACGCTGGAAGAGCGGCTCTCCTATCTACGTGAGCTGGAAGCCCGCCGCGCCGCCGTGCTTTCCTCCATCGAGGGACAGGGCAAGCTCTCTGATGAGTTGCGCGGCAAGATCTCCGCCGTCACCACCAAGGCGGAGCTGGAAGACCTGTATCTGCCCTACAAGCCCAAGCGCCGCACCAAGGCACAGATTGCGCGCGAGCGCGGCCTTGCCCCGCTGGCTGAAACCATATTGGCAGACCGCTCCGTGGGGCCTGCAGACCTTGCCACACGCTTCATCACGGATGAGGTGCCGGACACCAAGACCGCGCTGGATGGCGCACGCGATATTCTGGCCGAGACCTTCTCTGAAAATGCTGATCTGCTGGCCCGCCTGCGCACCTATATGAAGGGCAATGCGGTGCTGCATGCCCGCGTGGTGGCCGGCAAGGAAGAAGCGGGCGAGAAATTCCGCGATTATTTCGACCATGCCGAAGGCTGGGCCAAGGCCCCCAGCCACCGCGTGCTGGCCATGCTGCGCGGGCGCAATGAGGATGTGCTGACCCTTGATCTGGAACTCGACACCGACGCCACCACCCCGCTGAAGCCCGCCGAGCGCATGGTGGCGGAAGCCTATGACATCGCCCTCACCAATCCGCGCCCGGCAGACAGCTTTCTGGCCGATGTGGCGCGCTGGGCGTGGCGGGTGAAACTCTCGCTGCATCTTTCCGTGGAACTGATGGGTGATGTGCGTGAGCGGGCCGAGGAAGAGGCCATCCATGTGTTCGCGCGCAACCTGAAAGACCTGCTGCTGGCCGCCCCGGCCGGTGCGCGCGCCACCATGGGGCTGGACCCCGGCATCCGCACCGGCGTGAAGGTGGCGGTGGTGGATGGCACCGGCAAGCTGCTGGATACCGCCGTGATCTACCCCTTCCAGCCACGCAATGATGTGGCGGGATCGAATGCGGTTCTGGCCAGCCTGATCCGCAAGCACAATGTGGAACTGATCGCCATCGGCAATGGCACCGCCAGCCGCGAGACCGACAAGCTAACGGCAGACCTGCTGGCCGTGCTGCCACCCGCCCCTTCCGGCAAGAAGCCGATCAAGGTGGTGGTGAGCGAGGCCGGCGCATCTGTCTATTCTGCCTCTGCCGTGGCGGCGGCGGAGATGCCGGATATTGACGTTTCCCTGCGCGGGGCGGTTTCCATCGCCCGTCGCTTGCAGGACCCGCTGGCAGAGCTGGTGAAGATTGAGCCAAAGTCCATCGGTGTCGGCCAGTACCAGCATGATGTGGATCAGCCCCGCCTTGCCAAATCCCTGGATGCGGTGGTGGAAGATGCCGTGAACGCGGTAGGCGTGGACCTGAACACCGCCTCCGCCCCGCTTCTGGCCCGCGTCTCCGGCCTTGGCGCTTCTCTGGCGGAGGCTGTGGTGGCCCACCGCAACAATGTTGGCCCCTTCAAGACCCGCAAGGAATTGCTGAAGGTTGCCCGCCTTGGCCCGCGCACCTTTGAGCTGGCCGCCGGCTTCCTGCGCATTCCCGATGGCAAGGAACCACTGGATGCCTCCGCCGTTCACCCGGAAGCCTATGATCTTGCCAAGAAAATCGTTTCGGCTTGCGGGCGTGATGTGCGCGCGCTCATGGGTGATACCGCAGCCCTGAAGGCGCTGGACCCGCGCGCCTTTGTGGATGAGCGCTTCGGCCTGCCCACCGTGCGCGACATTCTCAGCGAGCTGGAAAAGCCCGGCCGTGATCCGCGCCCGGAATTCAAAACCGCCAGCTTTGCAGAAGGCGTGAACGAGATTTCCGATCTCAAGCCCGGCATGGTGCTGGAAGGCACGGTGACCAATGTGGCCGCCTTCGGGGCCTTTGTGGATATTGGCGTGCATCAGGATGGGCTGGTGCATGTTTCCGCACTGGCAGACCGTTTCGTGAAAGATCCGCACGAAGTGGTGAAGGCCGGTGATGTGGTGAAGGTGCGCGTGGTGGATGTGGATGCCAAGCGCAAGCGCATCGCCCTTTCCATGCGCAAGGATGATGCCGATGGCCGCAGCGCCGCGCGCTCTTCCGGCAGTGCCGGCACCCCGGCACAGGAAGGCCGCCGCAACCCACCGCCAAACAAGGGCGGCAACCGGGGTGGGCAGCAAGGCGGGCGGAGCAATGAGGGCGGTCAAGGCGCTTTCGGCGCGGCCCTGCTGGATGCCATGCGCCGCAAGGACAAATAGACTCCTCTGTCCACACTCTTGAGGGGCATATCTGTGCCCCTCATACCTGCCCCTGATCACAAACTCTGGCATCGGCAGGAAACAGCCCTTTCAGGCCGAGGCTGCGCCACGCTCCCTACATGGAAGACATCGTCTGCGCGCGCCCAGCCTTTGCCCCTGCCTCTGCGGGGCGACCTCTTTCCACCCTTGACCTCGCAAAACCGGATACCTATTTTCTGCGCGGAGGACGGCCTCCCCCGAAAAGGGTTTGTACAATCCGGGACGACCCGGTAGCTCACACAGGAGGCTACCGTGGCGTGGCTTGTTCTTGTTATTGCCGGTATTTTTGAAGTGGTCTGGGCTTTTTCGATGAAGCAATCGGAAGGCTTCACCCGCCTTTGGCCCAGTGTCATCACCCTTGCCGCCATGCTTGTGAGCTTTGCGCTCCTGTCCTGGTCGATGCGCACACTGCCTCTGGGCACCGCCTACACGATGTGGACTGGCATAGGTGCCGTAGGCGCCTTCATTGCGGGCATTGCCTTTCTGGGAGAAAGCATGAGTGTGGCCCGCATTGTCGCGGCGCTGCTGATAGTCAGCGGGCTGGTGATGATGAAGCTGTCCAGCTCCAGCTAAGCCCTGCCGCCAGACGGGCGGATGGCCCTGCACCTGCCAACCGCGCGCTGCACCCGTAATTTCCGGCCCTAAAGGCCATGTGGCAAACAAAAGAAAAGGCGGAGCCGCAATGGCCCCGCCTGAAACACTTTGCCAAAACCGATACTGATGATCCAAAGACCTCAGCGGGTCGGCACCGGCTTTTCACCGCGGTAATCATAGAAACCGCGCTTGGTCTTGCGACCCAGCCAGCCGGCTTCCACATATTTCACCAGCAGCGGGCACGGGCGGTATTTGGAATCCGCCAGTCCTTCATGCAACACCTGCATGATGGCAAGGCAGGTATCCAGACCGATAAAGTCCGCCAGCTGGAGCGGGCCCATCGGGTGGTTCGCGCCAAGACGCATGGCCTTGTCGATGGATTCAACCGAGCCCACACCCTCATACAGCGTATAGATGGCTTCATTCACCATCGGCAGCAGGATGCGGTTCACAATGAAGGCCGGGAAATCCTCAGCCACGGCATAGGTCTTGCCAAGGCGGGAAACGAAAGTCTTGGAGGCCTCGAAGGTCGCATCATCGGTTGCAATGCCGCGCACCAGTTCCACCAGTTCCATGATCGGAACCGGGTTCATGAAATGCACGCCGATGAAACGCTCCGGCCGGTCCGTTCCGGCGGCAAGGCGGGTGATGGAGATGGACGATGTGTTGGAGGCCAGCATCGTCTCGGGCCGCAGCACCGGGCAAAGCGCAGTAAAGATCTTGCGCTTCAACTCTTCCCGCTCGGTGGCGGATTCGATGATGAGATCGCAGCTCACCAGATCTTCGATCTTGTCTGCCGCACCGATGCGACCAATCGCGGAATGCCGGGCGTCTTCGGTGACGACGCCCTTCGCGACCTGACGCGCCATATTCCCATTGATGGTGGCGATGCCGGCGCGGATGCGATCGGGATCGATATCGTTAAGGGCTACATCATAACCGGCAAGAGCGCACACATGGGCGATACCATTGCCCATCTGTCCCGCGCCGATGATTCCGACCTTCTTGATCTCGAGCGGCATGTTTCTCTCATTTTGCCTGGGCCCGGAAACGGCGCCCGGATGCGGACAAAGCCGGGGAGAGGCCCAAAGCCTCCCCCCCGCCGGCAGCGTCGTCAGCCCTTGAGCTTGGCGATTTCCGCCTTCAGTTCAGGGATTACCGTATTGATGTCACCCACCAGGCCATAATCGGCAACCTGGAAGATCGGCGCTTCCTCATCCTTGTTTACGGCCACGATGACCTTGGAGTCCTTCATGCCGGCCAGATGCTGGATGGCCCCGGAAATACCGAGCGCCACATACAGTTCCGGTGCCACGACCTTGCCGGTCTGGCCCACCTGCCAGTCATTGGGGGCATAGCCGGCATCCACCGCCGCGCGCGAGGCACCAACAGCAGCACCCAGCTCATCTGCCAGCGGCTCGATCAGCTCTGCGAACTTCTCGCGGGAACCAACCGCACGGCCACCGGAAACAATGATGCGCGCTGCCGTCAGCTCAGGACGATCAGAGGCAGCGATATCCTCGCCCACGAAGCTGGAGAGCGCCGGATCACCGGCCCCGTCCACGGCCTCAACCGGCGCTGAACCACCCTCGCCTGCCGCCGCGAACGAGGCGGTGCGCACGGTGATGATCTTCTTGCCATCGGTGGACTTCACGGTCTGCACCGCATTGCCCGCATAGATGGGCCGCTCGAACGTATCCGGGCTTTCCACCTTGATGATGTCGGAGATCTGCATCACGTCAAGCAGGGCGGCCACACGCGGCAGCACATTCTTGCTCACCGAGGTCGAGGGCGCGACAACCGCGTCATAACCGGGAGCCAGCTTCACCAGCAGGCTGGCCAGCGGCTCGGCCAGCTGGTGGGCATAAAGCGCGCTATCAGCCAGCAGCACCTTTTCCACGCCGGCAAGCTTTGCGGCGGAATCGGCGGCGGCACGGGCATTCTCACCCGCCACCAGCACATGCACGGGCGCGCCCAGTGCGACAGCGGCAGTCAGGGCCTTTGCGGTCACGCCATTGAGGGCCGCATTGTCATGTTCAGCAAGCAGCAACGTGGCCATCAGAGAACTCCCGCCTCATCCTTGAGCTTCGACACCAGCTCGGCAACCGAGCCCACCTTCACACCAGCCTTGCGGCCAGCCGGTTCAGCGGTCTTCAGCACCTGAAGGCGCGGCGACACATCTACCCCATAATCCCCCGGAGCCTTCTCGGCGAGGGGTTTTTTCTTCGCTTTCATAATGTTAGGCAGCGAAGCATAGCGCGGCTCATTGAGGCGCAGGTCGGTGGTGACAATGGCCGGAGTGTTCAGTCTCACGGTCTGAAGTCCGCCGTCGATCTCACGCGTGACCAGCACGGCACCGTCTTCCAGCTCAACCTTGGAGGCGAATGTGCCCTGCGCCCAGCCCAGAAGGGCGGCGAGCATCTGTCCCGTCTGGTTGCAGTCATCATCAATGGCCTGCTTGCCCAGAACCACGAGGCCCGGCTCTTCCTCGGCCACGATACCCTTGAGGATCTTTGCCACGGCGAGCGGCTCAACCACGCTGTCCGTCTTCACCAGAATGGCGCGGTCCGCGCCCATGGCCAGCGCCGTGCGCAGCGTTTCAGCAGCCTGTGCCGGCCCGATGGAAACAGCCACCACCTCGGTCGCCTTGCCGGCTTCCTTCAGGCGCAGCGCCTCTTCAACCGCGATCTCATCGAACGGGTTCATGGACATCTTGATATTGGCCAGTTCGACGCCAGAACCATCCGATTTCACCCGGACCTTGACGTTATAATCCACAACCCGTTTCACGGGCACCAAAATCTTCATAAGCGCCTGCTCCCCGTCTTGCGATCCGTCCTGAGGCGACCCGCCTGCGCACCGAATCGCAGAAACCCTGTTCGTTCCCCGCACCGCGGCTGATCTGGCTGCGGCACCGTAGAAGTGGCTATAAACCGTGTCAACGCTACCTTTTGCACCGCACCCTGAGTGAACAGGCCGGGTGATGCCCTCCACTGGAACAGCCCAGCCATCTGCCATCCGGCAGAGGAACTGAAAGCAGGCATGACAGGCTTTGACCCGATGCAGGGCAATGCCTGCAGGGGCCTGGCGCACACCTCGCCCAATGCGAGAGACAGGTAACGTATGGGGAAGCTAATTCCCTAATGCGGTTGCGTCAATTCCGTCTTTGGACAGTATCCCGTCTCAAGGACACTCAAGAAACAGTCCAGCCTATGGCGCACCATTGATGCACCCTTGCGGCAAGGAGCCGGATCACGTCAGCGGCTGGCACCGGGCACCCACAGCACATCATCCGCACCATTTGCGTTGGCAACGCGGGCCGCAACGAACAGCAAATCGGACAGACGGTTCACATATTGAACGGCCGGCGCGCCCACCATGCCCTCTTCCAGATGGGAAAGCTCCACCATCTCCCGCTCGGCCCGGCGGCAGATGGTGCGAGCCATGTGCAAATGGGCCGCAGCGGCAGACCCTGCCGGCAGAATGAAGGAGTTGAGCGGGGCAAGATCTGCATTCAGCGCATCAATGGCCTGCTCCAGCTGCACAACCTGTGCTGGCACAATCCGCAGGGCGCTGCCGGGGGCCTCATCCAGCTTTGGAGGCGTGCACAGGTCTGCTCCAAGATCGAACAGGTCATTTTGCACCCGCATCAGGATTGTATCGAGCGCGGGGAGCGCACCTGTATGCAGACGGGCAATGCCAATTGCAGCATTGGCTTCATCCACAGTGCCATAAGCTGCCACGCGCAGGTCATATTTCTTCACACGCGCGCCGGTTCCAAGGCCGGTGGTGCCATTATCACCGGTGCGTGTGTAGATCTTGTTGAGCTTCACCATGGGAGCCTCGCCTGAATCAGTGCGCCGATGTGGCGGTATCCGGGCTTATCGCACTGTTTGGCGGGGCGCTCCAGATGATGTGTACAACCGGATGGGACAAGCTGTCTCTTGCGCAGGACGCGCGCGAATGTCACATTCAGAGCCTGAATTTGGCGGATCATCCGCATACTGCGGCCGCACAGGCCCAGCGAGAGGAAAGAGGAGATACGGCCATGCCTGTTCTCGTCCGGTTTCTGGTGGCCCATGCCCTCATCGGCATCACGCTGGCAGCGGTTTTTGTCGGGGCAATGGTGGTGCTTGATGTGGCGCGGCTTGGCACCCTTGTCAGCACCTCACCCGACGGCATGCTGGCTATTGCCCTGCTCACCGCCGGGCTGGGCGTCACATTCGGCAGCGTGCAGATGGGCTTTGCCATCATGCTGATGAACAGCTCCGATGGCCCTTCCGGTGGGGCCCGCGCCCGCCTGCGGCGGCTGGTGCCCATGCCGGTGAAGGTTTCGGCCGGTCGTCGCTGAGCCATCTCCTTTCATTCTGCAAAGCCGGTCCGTTGGGCCGGCTTTTTCTTTTGTCAGCCTCCATCAACAGCACAAAAGAAAAAGGCTGGCCCCAAAAGGCCAGCCTGTCTCTTCTTCAAGCCTTGCGCGCGCTCAGGCGTTTTTGTGCATGGAGCCGGTTTCGCGCGCGCGGGTGTGCCACGAGAATGCCTCCTCCAGCACATGCGGCGTATGGCCGCCACGGGCGAGAGCACGATCGAAATAATCCTGCATCTCGTCACGGAAGGTCGGATGCACGCAATTGGCGATGATGATCTTCGCGCGTTCACGCGGGGCCAGTTCGCGCAGGTCGGCAAGGCCCACCTCTGTCACCAGAATATCCACGTCATGTTCGGTATGGTCCACATGGCTCACCATGGGAACGACGGACGACAGCGCCCCGCCCTTGGCAATCGACTTGGTGACAAACACCGAGAGATAGGCATTGCGGGCAAAATCACCCGAGCCGCCAATACCGTTCATCATGTGCGTGCCGCCCACATGGGTGGAGTTCACATTGCCATAGATGTCGAACTCCAGCGCCGTATTGATGCCAATAAGGCCCAGACGCCGGATGATTTCCGGGTGATTGGAAATCTCCTGCGGACGCAGGATCAGGCGCGGCTTGTACTGGCCAATCTTCGGGATCACCTCATCATATTTGGACTTGGACAGGGTGATGGAGGAACCGGAGGCAAAATTCAGCTTGTCGGCATCGAACAGGTCGAAGGTCGAGTCCTGCAACACTTCCGAATACATGGTCAGATCATGGAACGGGCTGTCGATAAAGCCATGCATCACCGCATTGGCGATGGTGCCGATGCCCGCCTGAAGCGGCTGGAGACGCTCAGTCAGGCGACCGATCTTCACCTCATGCTTGAGGAACTCCATAAGATGGGAGGCAATGCCCGCGGTTTCCTCATCCGGCGGCAGCACGGTGGAGGCGGAATCCAGCTTCTCCGTCACCACAATGGCGGCAATCTTGTCAGCCGGCACCGGAATGAAGGGCAGGCCCACGCGGCTTTCCGGCGTCACCACCGGGATCGGCTCGCGGAAGGGGCGACGGGTGGGAATGTAGATGTCGTGCAGCCCTTCCAGCTCGGCTGGCTGGGTGAGGTTGATCTCGACAATCACCTTCTTGGCCAGAATGGCGAAGGTCGCCGAATTGCCAACCGAGGTGGTGGGAATGATACCGCCGGAAGCCGTGATGCCCACGGCCTCGATCACCGCCACATCAATCGGCCCAAGCTGGTGCGTGCGCAGATGCTCCACCGTTTCAGACAGATGCTGGTCCACGAACATCACCTCGCCGGTGTTGATCGCCTTGCGCAAGGCCGGATCAGACTGGAAGGGGATGCGGCGCGAGAGCAGGTGCGCCTCGGCCATCTGCTTGTCGAGATCATTGCCCAGCGATGCGCCGGTGATGAGGGTGATCTTGAGCGGTTCATGCTTGGCGCGCGCGGCCAGCGCCATCGGCACCGCCTTGGCTTCCCCGGCGCGGGTAAAGCCACTCATACCCACGATCATCCCATCCTGGATGTGGCTTGCAGCTTCCTCGGCAGAGACAATCTTGTCCCGCAGGGAAGCGAGACGGATACGATCTTGTGGCATGTTGGCTCCCGGAGTGTCCACAAATGACATGCGCTTGGCCCATAGAGAGGGCAACCCCTCCCCGGAATTCGACTTAAGACAATGTGCGTTTATTTCTGAAGACGGGCCACCACCGCGAGCACGACCAGAAGAGACATGCTGCACCACATAAGCCCCTATGAATATTGTATAATCAGGACGTGAGCAGCGCCATTTCAAGACCGGGACCAGTCCGTAGCCCCGCGCCTGACGCAAGGGGGTCTTGCGTGACGCTCGCACCCCGAATGCGTATCCCCCACCGCCAAAGGCGCATGTTTTTCATTATGTTGCTATGCGGCAAGAATCTTTTGCGGCACACAATGTCAATTAATTGTCATGTTCCTATTTCCCGTGCGGAACGGAAGCAGACGAACTGGAGGCGGCGGCCTGTGCGGGCAATCTGTTTCAAGACAAGCGGCGCCCTGTCCACCCTCATAACCGCCTCTTCACACCGCATCTCAAGCTGACGCGAGCAAGCGTTGCGCCTGCGGATCGAACTGTGACGGGCCTGTGTGCCGGGTATATCCCTGTGATGCATCGAAAGTGCTGCACTCACCGGCAAGGTTACAAAGGGCGTTCCGCCCGCACTACAGGCATGATTGATGATGTACCGGCATTGCCTTGCGGGCCAGCAGCCTTGAGGCTCCTGTGACCCTACAGGCTGAAGGCTGCCCCCCTCAAAGCCGCCCTTGAGGATATAGAGCCGCATTGGCAGGCAGCAACCATCATTTCCCGCATCATACAGGGCGCGCGAGCTGCCCCACCTTACTACCCCGCTCAGTCCTCACCCGGCACGGCCTGCGGCAGGGGAATGGGCGAAGGCTGGGGTGCGGGCGTAATGTAATATTTCCGCTGGCCCCGGATGGAACCTGTCTCGAACGGGCCATACCTGCCCGCCGCCTCGCCCTGACCTTTCGGCGCATAGGACATGGGGCCACCCACGGGATACCCATCCGGCCCCGGCATCCAGCCCGGAGGCAGGTCACTGGGCGGAGCCTCCTGCCCGGAAGGGGAAGGCGCGGCAGGATAGGGCTCATCATAGACCGGCGCTGAATAGGGCGGCATCTCGGGAGCAGGCTCGGCCTTCACCGGCAAGACGGGCGGCTCTGCAGGTGGCGGCGGGGCCAGTGGAGCAGCCACGCGCTGCGGCTTGGGGTTGCAATAGCTGCGCCCCTTTGCATGCCGCTTCAGGTCAAAATGAATATGGTCATAGTGATAGATGTTCGAGCCGGGTGAGAGCACCGTGGTGAACATATCGCAGGCCCCGGCATGCACCTGCCGCAAAAAGCCCTGCTCATCCGGCTTGCCCTTCCAGCCATCCTTCACTGTGATCCAGCGGCCATCCGCCGTGCGGAATGCACCAATATCCAGCCCGTTGCCAAAGGCATGCTCGGAAATCTTTGCCCCGCTCTGCCCGTTCATGGTGCGGCAGGAATAGGAGGACATCTGTTTGACAGCCGTTATGGGCTGCCCCAGCCATGCCCGCGCAGCCGGCTGAACCACATCAATGATCCAGCGATCAGCCTCGCGAATGACAGGGCAAGCCAGACGGGCAGCCGGTTCAACCGCCACATTGCCCCCCATGAGGGCATGCACCCGGAAGGGCCGCACCATGCCGCAGGCCCCCTTGCCGTCAATCCGTGGCAATGGCTCCATGAAAGCGGAAGGCACAACGCCCTTTTCCGCAATGCACTGCTCCTCGGCCTCGGTGCGCCAAGCCTCGCGGCCATTGTCGCCAAACCGACAGCCGGACAAAAGGCCCAAAGCAAGAATGGGCGCGATGAGATACCAGGATTTGCCACGCATCATGCCCACACTGTGGGGGCAAGCCTCTTGCAAAGCCGTTAAAGCATGGTGGCAAAATAGGGGCGGGCATGAACATGTGCGACCCGGCCAGATGGATCACAGAGTCCATCTATATCAACAGGTTAACCCATACCCTGATTGAGCGTCTATTCCGGCCCGGACGATGGACGGGCATTGGCGGGCGCAGGCGAGACCCCTTCCTCCAGCGGGCGCGGAAAAGCCCCTTCCAGTTTCTGGGCCAGCAACAGCAGATCTTCCGGAACCTCTTCCTGACTGTAGCCATCAAAAAGCTGACGCAACTCACGCCCCAGAAGATCCTGCCGGGCAGAGATATCGCGACGATGGGGAAGCCCAAGGGAAGCGGCAGAGGAAGGATGGGATTTGGTCATATCTGCTCGTGCTCACGCCGGAGGCCGCCGGCAAAGTATTCCGGGAAAAGGAGGCTGGAACGGGCATCACACCCGGCCAGAGATGAAAGCGAACGCAAGGCTGCGCTCCGCCGGGCAAAACCCGCTCTCCAGTCACCAGATGAGCGGATATAGCCGGGTAGAACCAATATGGGTGGTCTCATTCAGGCCCGCCCTGCCCGTCAGGCTCCACATCTGCCCGCCCTGAAACAGGGGCAAACGCCTGCCCCTCACATGCAGGGGAATGCGTCAGGGTCCAGTCCAGAGTTGCAAGGAATTCAGGGCCATACTCCCACGGTGCTGTGGCGACAGCATCCAGACCACAGGGCGAGGAGGCAACAGGATGAGGCGGAAAAGCGGACGTTTCCGGGCCGGAAGGGGTACGGCACAAGTCCTTGTCCTGCATGATCGCCTCCGCATCTGGAACAGGAACCATGGGCGGATGAACGCGGGTTCCTGTTGTAACTCAGATGTGAAACGCACGCAGAGACAGATGGTTCCCGCCGCTTCTCAAAGTTCTGCATGCAGAAAAAAGGCGGGACAGATTGCTGTCCCGCCTGAAAGTCAACTTGGAGATGCGGGCATTTGTTCTGAGTCGGGTAACCATAAGGTTACGCCAGACATAAAACATTGCCCGACCTCAGGCCGGATCAGGGGCAAGCAACGCGGAAAGCGTTGCCGTAGCGGTCACGCGCCCAGCAATTCTTCGGAGTGGTTTCGGCGCCGATGATGGCACCGGTGCCAGCGCCGATCAGGCCGCCGACCAGCGCGCCCGTGGCGTTGCCGGTCGCCAGGCCGCCAATGGCAGCACCCGTACCAGCGCCGATCAGGCCGCCGCCGACAGCGCGGTCGCGGCGGGAATATTCACTGCACCCGGCCAGGGCAAGCGCGAGCGCTCCCACGATGATAGCCGCTTTCATCCATCTTCTCCCTTGCCCGAAACCCCTTGGCCAAGGCCGGGGTCATCCAGAGACACGAATCTCCACGACAGCAGCGCCGCTCGGAAACCCGCTCCATGACACATTTGCCGGATGCGCACGCGCAGCAGGCTGAACGACCTATAACATGGGATTAACCATTTCGCCCACAGGCAACACACGTCTCCCACAGGGCAGATGCACTGTGTCTTCAAGGCCGTGGATGCCGCATAAAAGGAGGTAGAATGGGCTGGTATCAGAGCGCAGGACGACTATTCTACCAACCGGGAGTTGGGATTCACCTTCACTTCCCAATGGTGCGGAACCGCCAGTTTGCCTTGCGTTCCGGTCAAGCTGGCAGACCCGTCCGCCGGTCCTCAATTTTGTTCCTTTCCAGGCCCTCGCCCATGCGAGGCACGAAAGGCAGCAGGGAGACATCAACATGACTTTCAACAAGATCGCTTCGCGCCTGACCATGATTGCCGGCGCTGCGATGCTCAGCACCGTATCGGCCTTTGCCCAGCCGGTTGCAGCTGAAGCCGATGTAGCGGTCAGCCAGGTCAAGGCGTCCGTGATCGCGGTTGATGCCGAAACCCGTCAGGTTGTCCTCAAGGGGCCGGAAGGCGCCATCTTCACCGTGCATGCTGGCCCGGTCATCAAGAAGTTTGACGAGATCAAGATCGGCGACAGCATCGTGCTGACCCAGACCGATGCCGTGGTGGTTGATATTGCCCAGCCGGAAGAAGGCCAGGGCATTGGTATCGAGATTGCGCAGGCTGTCGGCACGGCCCCTGAAAATGCACCTCCGGCTGGTGAAGTCATCGACACCATCCGCCTGACCGGCGAAATCGTGCGCATTGACGCAGCAGATGGCGAGCTGACCCTGCGCGGTCCTGAAGGCCGCGTCTACAGCGTCCAGGCCAAGAATGACGAGCAGAAGGCCAAGATCAAGGACCTCAAGATCGGTGAACTGGTTCAGGTCACCTTCCAGCAGTCCATCGCAGTGGCTGTGACCAACTGATCATGCCGGACGCCGGGCGGGCATCACCTGCCCGGCATCTGTCATGCATCACGGCACGAAAGGCCGGCCCTGTGAAAACGGGCCGCCTGACAACACGACAGCTTGCACCTGCAAACTTCAGAACGCGCGACAGGGCAGCGCCGGATGAAATGGGGCGAGCCGTCATACAGGGATAAATCATCCCGTCATCACCCGTTTATCGCCCGCCCGTATCCTGCCTGATGAACAGTCAGGAGCGCCATGCCAACCGCAAAGAATGATGGAGAACGAGGATGGGCATTCGCCAGAAACTGATCGTCAAGCCGGGCAGCAAGATCCGCCTGAAAGACATCGATGCCAGCTTCCACGGTGACTACAAGTCGGAAGAGCACGCCAAGGAGGATCTGGCTGCAAACTCCAAGCGCCTGACCGAACTTCAGCGCGATCTGTATGGCGAGAAGAAGCATTCCGTTCTTATCGTGTTGCAGGGCATTGATGCCGCCGGCAAGGATGGCACCTGCTGGCATGTGCTTTCCGCCATGAATCCGCAGGGCACGTCTGTCACCGGCTTCAAGCAGCCGACCCCGGAAGAGGCCGCGCATGACTTCCTGTGGCGCGTGCATCCCCATGTGCCGGGTCTGGGCGATGTCGCGGTGTTCAACCGCTCCCATTATGAGGACGTGCTGGTCGTGCGGGTGCATGATCTGGTGCCGAAGTCTGTCTGGTCACAGCGCTACGAACTGATCAACGATTTCGAGAAGATGCTCACCCAGCATAATGTGACCATCCTCAAGTTCTTCCTCTACATCTCGCCGGAAGAACAGCTTGCGCGCTTTGGCCAGCGTCTGGATGACCCGACCCGCCAGTGGAAGATCAGCGATTCCGATTACAAGGAACGCGCCTTCTGGGACAAGTACAGCGATGCCTATGAGGACATGATGGAGAAGTGCTCCACCGAGCACGCGCCCTGGTATGTCATCCCGTCCAACCACAAGTGGTTCCGCAACCTTGCTGTCTCCCACATTGTGCGCAAGACCCTTGAAGACCTGAAGATGAAACTGCCTGAGCCGACCGTGGACCTGGACCAGATCCGCAAGGACTACCACTCGGCCGAGGCCAACAAGATCAAGTGATGCCAATGGCCCGAGACCCTGTCTCCCCGTGAGCCTGTCTCATGGGTCGGGTTCATCGGCATGATATCCATTGTAACAGGTGCGGGCTGTCAGAACGGCCTGCACCTGTTACACTTTGAAGCAGACGGGCGGAGGCCTGCATCTTCGCCCACTGGCCTGCCCTTTTGCGCAGGCCGTCAGCACTTTGGCCGGGTTCATGGACGCCACACTTATTATTTTCCTTCTGGTTTACGTCGCCATGGGCTTCGGCAAGCTGCCGGGTTTCAAGGTTGACCGCACCGGCGCGGCAGTTGTTGGCGCGCTGGCCATGATGGCCTTTGGTTCCATCTCATCAAAAGCCGCATGGGACGCGATTGATTATCGCAGCGTCGGCATGCTGTTCGGCCTCATGGTGGTTTCGGCAGCCTTTGTGGTTTCCGGCTTTTATGCCTGGACCGCACAGCGCGTGGCGACCCTGCCGCTGAGTTCCCCTGCCCTTCTGGCCGTTCTCATTGTTGTCAGCGGTGTGCTGTCCTCACTGCTCACAAACGATGTGGTTGTGGTGGCGATGACACCGCTTCTGGTGTCGCTCACCCTTGCCCGTGGCCTTAACCCGGTGCCGTTCCTGCTGGCCTTCTGTTTCGCTGCCAATTCCGGCTCTGCCGGCATTCTCATCGGCAGTCCGCAGAACATGATTGCGGCACAGGGGCTGGACATGTCCTTTGTCGGCTTCCTGAAGGCGGCCGGGCTGCCGGCGCTGCTCTCGCTCTTCATTGTGTGGGCCGTGGTGGCCTTCATGTATCGCGGGAAATGGACCCTGCCGGATACAGAAGGCGCAAATGCCCCGACCCCGGCCTATGTGCCGGTGCTGGACATGCGGGAAACCATCAAGGCCGCGGTGGTCACCGCCATTGTCATCATTGCCTTCATTTTCAGCCCATGGCCGCGTGAGCTGATCGCGCTTTCGGCGGCGGGCGTGCTGCTCATCAACCGGCAGATTTCATCGTCCGACATGCTCAAGCATGTGGATGGAAACCTGCTGCTGCTCATCATGGGCCTGTTTGTGGTGAATGCGGCCATGGCTGCCACCGGCCTGCCCCAGATGCTGCTGAATGACCTGCGCACCACCGGCATCGACCTGAACGACCCGATCTCGCTCTTTGTTGTCAGCGGCGTGCTCAGCAATATTGTGGGCAACAATCCGGCGGTGATGCTGCTTGTGCCCTATCTGTCTCCCGGCCCGGAGGCAGATGCGCTGGGTGCAGCCATTGCACTTGGCACGGGCTTCTCCAGCAACCTGATTGTATTTGGCAGCCTTGCCGGCATTATCGTGGTTGAACAGGCTGCGGCCTGCGGCATCCGCATCTCGTTTGGCGAGTTTGCCAAGGCCGGGGTTCCCGTCACCATTGCCTGTATGCTGATGGCGGCGGTCTGGATTCTCATGGGGGCCTGAAGTCCCCCACAGATGAAGCATGCAAAAAGGCGGAGCTGGGCTGGCTCCGCCTTTTTTATTGTCTGATCGCCATTCAAGCCGGTCGGCGTGTGCCTGTCACGGTTTTGGTGCAGCCGCAGCGGGGGCGGCCTCCTCATTCTGCTTTTCCGGCTCTGGCACCATGAACACCATAGGCAGGCGAAACTGCTGCTCCTTCTGGCTCATGTCCGGCGTAAAGGCAGGCAGGGGCGCAATATTCACCACGGTATTTTGTGCGGCAGCATCAAGTGCCGGCTGGCCAGAGCTTTCATGGATCACAAGAGCTGAAACCTGCCCCACAGGGTCAACCTGAAACCCCAGCACTACCTTGTAAGGGCCGGGCTTCAGCACGCCGAGCATCTCGGGCGGCAGGCGCTTCATGCGGTTGAGCTGCGCCTGCAAATGGGCGAGCCACTCCTGCTGGTTTTTCACCTGCGGCCCTTCCGGCTCCCACGCCGGAGGTTGCTGCGCCAAGGCCGGAGAGAAGCCGGAAGGGGCCATGCCCGCCACCGGGATCGCCACCAGAGCCGCAGCCACAAGTTTCAGAGCATATGCGTTCATGCGTCCAGTCTTCCTGCTGGCAAAAGCGAGACATGAAATAGCGCGTCACATCTCTTGCAGGCAGGCCATAGAGCATTTTTTACCTGTGGGGGATATGGGCGGGCAGGAAGAAGCCGCCCGAAAAACGCACTTTTGACCCGTTCCGAGATAGCCCACCCCTTGCACCGGCCAGCAGCGCGGATACGCCCAAGCGCCGCGCAGGCTGAACCAAGGCTCCCGTATCAAGGTCGGGAGCCTTGGATATCAAGCTCTTTTCCGATCCGATGGATCAGGAAAGAATCTTACGCTTAAGGCTGGAACGGACCATGACCATGCAACACTTTATGGCCTGCCTCCAACCTTCCCGGACAGCAGCGCCGCGCGCCAGCCGCCTGTCGCGGTCACATCCACAGCCCCTTCAATGCCATAGGGTTCGCACATGAAGCCCTTCACCAGCGCGCCATCTTCCAGCAATAGCGTGCCAATGCCGAGAGGGGCCGGAATGCCTGCCATGAACTCTCCAAACGCCGAACGTGGCAGCGCCCACACCTCAAGCGCAATCGCATCCCCCCTGCCCTCTCCGGTGCGGATCAGCCCCGGGCGTACAGGCGGCCCACCCGGCAAGGCATAGAGGCTGTAAAGGGGGGCGGTGCGACTGGCCCGCAGGAAACGCGCACCCAGAGCTGTCAATTCTCCATTCAGTGGCAGGCCAGACATATGCGCACCGCACACGGCCAGGGCAATTTCATCCGGTGCCGCTATTTCCGCATAAAGTGCCGACCCTGCCTGAATGCCCCGCTCCACCGAAAGCGCAAGCGCCGCGACTTTCGCATCCTCACCCTTGCGGGCCAGAATGGTCAGGCTTCCCGGCCGCCCATCCCGGCGTGGGCCGGTAGGTACGGCCAGAGCACACAGATCCAGCAGGTTCACAAAATTGGTGTAGGTGCCCAGTTGGGAGTTCGGCCCGATGGGGTCCGCCTCCACTTCCGCGCATGTCACAAAGCGCGGCATGGTGGGCACGCAGATAAAATGGGCATCCGCCATTTCCTCCTCGCACCGCGCCTTCAGCTCGGCCAGCCTGTATTGGGCCTTGAAGGCATCCACGGCAGTGAAGTGCAGCCCGCCGTCCAAAATGGCCCGTGTGGTGGGATGCAGCGTCTCCGGCTTCTCGCAGAGACGCGCCCCCACAGCCGCAATGCGCTCGGCGACCCATGGGCCATTATAAAGCATGGTCGCGATATCATAGAAGGGCGTGAAATCGATCTCCAGCACTACCGCGCCGGATGTGCGCAACCGTGCGATGGTGGCGCGGAAGTGCTCTGCCTGCGCAACATCTCCAAAAGTGCGCAGGCTGGCCTCATCTGGCACCGCAATGCGCACCGATGGCGGCAACTGCGACAGGCGCTGTGGCGGGAACGCGCGCGAATAGGCGTCCTTAGGATCATGCGCCGCGCAGACCCCGAAGACCTCCCACGCATCCGCAACACTCTGTGCAAAGACGGAGACCGTATCCAGTGAGCGACAGGCCGGCACCACACCGCTGGCCGAAAAGGCCCCCAGAGTGGGCTTCAGCCCCACAATATCATTCAGTGCAGCCGGCACACGGCCAGAACCTGCCGTATCGGTTCCCAGCGAGAAGACAGCGAGCGCCTGCCCCACCGCCACCGCAGAACCAGAAGACGAGCCTCCCGGTACAATCGCCGGGTCTACGGCATTTCTTGGCACCGGATAAGGCGTGCGCAGCCCTACAAGTCCGGTGGCGAACTGGTCCAGATTGGTCTTGCCGAGGCAGATCGCACCCGCAGCCCGCAAGCGCGCCACCACAAAGGCATCCTGCGAGGGGGTATAGGCGAAATCCGGGCAGGCGGCAGTGGTCGGCATGCCCGCCACATCGATATTGTCCTTTACCGCAAAGGGAATACCCCAGAGCACGCGCCCATCGGGCTGGCCCAGAGCGCGCGCCTCTGCCAGCGCCACCTCGCGGGCCTCATGAATGAAAATGCCGGGGTCATTCACGGCATCCAGACGACGGAAGGCTTCAGCCACCACCTCTTCCGGGCGCACGCCGCTGGCATAGGCCGCACGCAGGGCCGGAAGGGTAAAGGTCAAATCTGCCAGCGCGGGGCTTGTGGCGCGCGCGGCGGCGGAAAGGGAAAGATCACGCTGCATTTTGGCGCTCCGGGGGCTGGGGGGCGGCGGAAAGGAGTTCTTTTGTGTAGGGGTGCTGCGGGCTGTCCATCACCTGCTGGGCAGGACCGGCCTCAACAATCTCGCCGCCCTTCATCACAATCACGCGGTCACACAGCAGCCGCACCACATTGAGATCATGGCTGACGAAGAGGTAGCTCATGCCCAGCCGGGCCCGCAGGTCTGCCAGCAGGTTCAGCACCACGGCCTGAATCGACACATCCAACGCGGCAGTCGGCTCATCCAGAATGAGGAAGTCCGGCTCCGGCGCAATGGCACGGGCGATGCCGACGCGCGCCTTCTGTCCGCCCGAAAGCTGGTGCGGGAAACGGTCCAGCAGATGCGGCGGCAGGCCGGTGAGGTGGGCCAGCTCCTCCACCCGCGCATTCAGCGCCTTGCCACGCAGTGTCCCCATACGCTTCAGGGGTTCGGCGATGGACTGGCGCGCGGTATGGCGCGGGTTCAGGCTGTCGGTCGCATCCTGAAATACCATCTGGATGCGACCACGCAGCGGATTGCGGGCAAAGCCGGCCGCTGGCATCTCTGCAATATCCTGCCCCTTGAACAGGATCTGCCCGGAAGTGGGATCGAACAGGCGCGCCAGCATGGAAGAGGTGGTGGACTTGCCACAGCCGCTCTCACCCACCAGCCCCACGCTCTCACCCTTATGCACGGTGAAGCTCACGCCCTTCACAGCATGCACGGGGCCAGACTTGCCCTGATAGGTCTTGCGCAGGTTCTGCACTTCCAGCAGCGGGGTGGTGCTCACCGTGTGCGGTTCAAGCGGGCGGCGCTCATCTTCCGGCAGAAGCGAACGGATGGTGGCATCGCGCCGGGGCGTCGCATCCACCAGCTTGCGGGTATAGGGGTGCCGGGGATTGGTGAACAGCAGCCGCGGCGGCCCCTCCTCCACAATCACCCCGTCCTTCATCACCACGATGCGGTCGCAATAATCGGAAGCCAGCCCCAGATCATGGGTGATGAGGATGGAGGACATGCCGCGTGCGCGTACCAGATCGTCCACCAGATCCATCACTACCTTCTGGGTGGTGATGTCGAGGCCGGTGGTCGGCTCATCGGCAATCAGCAGCTTGGGATCGCAAGCCAGCGCAATCGCGATCACGATACGCTGGCACATGCCGCCGGACAGCTCGAACGGATAGGCATCATAGCGCTTTTCCGCATCATTGATCTTCACCGCCTCAAGGGCTGCGATGGCCTTTTCACGCGCATCATGGCCACTGGCCTGATTGTGCTGGCGCAGCACATCCTCGATCTGGTGCCCCACCTTGCGGATGGGGTTGAGCGCGGCGCGCGGGTTCTGGAAGATCATGCTGATCTCCCGTCCGCGAATATCCCGCATCTCGCCTTCGCTGGCCCGGCGCAGGTCAATGCCGGAATAGACCGCATCGCCCGCCTTGATCCGCCCGTTCGCATCCAGAATGCGCATCAGCGCATAGGAGGTGACAGACTTGCCCGAGCCGCTCTCACCCACAATGCCGAGCCGCTCTCCCCTGGCCAGCTCGAAGCTGATGCCCTTGACCGCGTTGACCTCACCCCGCCTTGTGCGGAAGGAAACTGCAAAATCCTTGACCGAGAGCATGTTCAGGTCCTCCGGCGCGGATCGACGATGTCACGCAGACCATCGCCCATCAGATTGAAGGTGAAGACGGCCAGCATGAGCCACAGGCCGGGGAACACGGCGAGCCACCACTCGCCGGAGACGATATAGTTCGCACCTTCCGCCACCATGATCCCCCACTCAGGGGTGGGCGGGCGCACGCCAAGGCCGATAAAGGACAGGCCCGCCGCGTTCAAAATGGCCCAGCCGAGATTCAGCGACACCTGCACCATCATGGGGGGCAGCGCATTGGGGAAAATGTGGAAGGCCAGAACCCGTGCATCGGAATTCCCAGCGATCTTCGCCGCCTGGATGAAACCGGCCTCGCGGCGGATATTCACTTCTGCACGCACAAGGCGGGCATAGAAGGGAATATTGATGATGGCGGTGGCATAGATGATATTCGCCACCGAATTGCCCAGCGCCGCAACAATACCCATGGCCAGCACAAACAGCGGGAAGGCCATGATGATGTCGAGGCCGCGGTTCAGCACCGTATCCAGCCAGCCGCCCCGATAGCCTGCCACTGCCCCGATGAACGAGCCGATGACGAAGGAGAGGGCCACCGCCGCCACGGAGATGATGAGATCCAGCCGCGTCGCCACAATCACCCGGCTGAAGACATCACGGCCCAGATTGTCGGTACCGAACCAGTGGGCGAGAGATGGCGGCTTGAGAGCCATGGCGGCATTGGTCGCCAGCGGATCATAAGGCACCAGATAAGGCCCCACCAGCGCCGAGGCGATGAAGAAGGCGAACATGCCGAAGGAGAGCGCGGTTACTGGGTTTTCGCGCAGAACATAAAGGGTGTGCGCCAGCGCACCGGACTTCACCGCAACAGGCTTCACCATTTGGGGCGGCTGTGCGGAGGCCGCGGGGGCGTCGAGAGCGGTCGCCATTGTGGCCTTCCTTTCCGTGTCGGGTTGCGCGCTCATCCGGCCCCGGTGCCGAAGCGCGGGTCGATGGCTGAATAGGCAAGGTCGATAATGAGATTGAGGGCGACGAACAGCAGCGCCATGGTGAGCACGAAGCCCTGCACCGCCGCATAATCAGAGGCCACCAGCGCCTCCACTGCATAGGAACCGATACCGGGCCAGGCGAACACCTTCTCCACCAGCACATTCGCGCCAAGTACGAAGGAGAACACCATGCCAAGCGTGGTCACCACCGGCAGCAGGGCATTGCGGAAGGCATAGGTGAACAGCACCTGCCGCGAGCCAAGCCCCGCCGCCTTCGCCGTGCGCACATAATCTGCCGAGAGGGCGGAGAGCATGGCGGCGCGCGTCATGCGGGCAATGGGTGCCAGCGTGAACAGCATCAGCGTGATGGCGGGCAGGATGAGTTGCTTGAGCGCACCCGTCCAGGTTTCCCAGTCCCCCGCCAGTGCGGCATCAATGAGGAAGAAGCCCGTAACCCGCTCCGGCTCGATATAGAGGAAATCCAGCCGTCCCAAAGGCGAAGGTGCCCAGCCCAGCAGATAATAGAAGACATAGACCAGCACGAGACCCGTGAAGAAAGTGGGCAGGGAGACGCCCGCCGTCACCACGATCCGGCACAACTGGTCCACCCAGCTTCCCGGCCGCGTGGCCGCCAGCACACCCAGCGGAATGGCGATGAGGCAGGAGAGCGCCAGCGCCACAAGGGTCAATTCCAGAGAGGCCGGAAGGCGGCTCGCCAGCTCCTCCGCCACCGGGCGTCCGGTGGCGACGGATTGTCCAAGATTGCCCTGCGCGAGCTGCCCCACATAGATGAGGAACTGCTCCGGCAAGGGCTTGTCGAGGCCGAGCTTCACCCGCACCTGCTCGATGGACTCGGGCGTTGCGGCAAGCCCTGCAAACTGCACCGCCGGATCGCCCGGCAAGGCACGGGTGAGGATGAAGGAAATCACCACCACCCCGATAATAACCGGCACCGCCTGCGCGATGCGCCCGAGGATTGCCGCAGAACGCCCTGCCATGATCAGCCCTCCAGCTTCAGCGTGCGCAAATCGAGCTGGCGGTGGAACCAGAACTCGTATCCGGTGGCTCCGTTCAGCGCGACATTGAGCGCCGGCTGCCACAGCGGAATGCGCGGAATATCCTCAAACACGATCTCGATGATGCGCTCGATCTTGGGCGCATATTCCGGATCGCTCATGGACATGTGCAGGGTCTCGTCCACCAACTTGTTTACCTCCGGATTGTCATAGTTGGAGGAGTTGAACAGGTGGCCGGCCTGATAGGCCCAGAAGAAGTAGTAATCCGGCGTATTCAGCCAGCCGCCGAAGTTTTCGAGATGCAGCGGCAGGCGCTTTTCCACCAGAGAGGCCGTGCGCCAGTTTGCGCCCGGAATTTTCTCGATGGTGGTCTTGATGCCAATCTTGGCCAGCGCCTCCTGAATGAGCAGCGCGGTCGGCTCCATCCATGCGGACAGGTCCGTGGCGATGGAAAGCGTGGTTTCGAAGCCATTGGCAAAGCCGGACTTCGCCATGAATTCCTTCGCCTTTTCAAGGTCCGTGTCATAGGGCGACTTCTGCGGCCAGGCGATGCCGCTCACCTTGTCACCACCACCCCACATCGGCGCACCACGCTCGAAGGCGGCGGTCTTGAAGATCGCCTCATAAGGCACGGCAAAAGCCACGGCCTTGCGCACATTGGCATCGCGGAATGGCTCGAACTTGGTGTTCAACGCCAGCACATGCAGGCAGTTCTCAATGGGGGTGGAATAGACAGTGACCTTGCTGGCCAGCTCGGCCGCATCCTTGTCCGGAATTTCAAAGGCCACCTGCACATCGCCCCGCTCGATCAGCGCACGGCTGGTGGCGGCGGAAGGCACCTCACGCACAATGACACGGCGCACGGAAGGCAGCGGACCGCCCACCCATTTGTCATTGCGTTCCAGCACAATCTGCTGGCCATTATCCCAGCGCGCCACCTTGTAGGCACCGGAGCCAATCGTGTTCTTGTGCAGATAATCGGTTGCCCATGGGTCTTGCGCTGTGGCGTGCTGCCTGGCAACCTTGGAGTTGATCACGAATGGCACCGGCACGGCCAGATCCGGCAATGCCAGCTTTGAGGCCCGATCCAGCGTGATCTCGAAGGTCTCGTCATCCAGCGCCTTGAACTGGTCCGGGCGCATAAAACCGCCCGCCTGCATCTGCGTCGTCGGGAAGCCGCCAACCGAGACCGCACGGTCAAACGACCACTTCACATCGTGGGCTGTAACAGGCGAGCCATCAAAGAATGTGGCATTCTTCTTCAGCTTGAAGGTGAGAACCTTGCCATCTTCCGAAATGGTCCAGCTTTCGGCCAGCTCCGGCTCAATCTTCGCATAGTCATAGGAGAGTTCGCCACTGGGCAGGGTCTTGCTGCCAAAGGTCACAAGCCGGTCATAGCAGTTTACAGCCACCTGATAGCTGGCACGGTTGGTGCCAACCCGGTGCAGGTCAAGGCTGTTGATGGTCTGGCTGATGACAGCCACCAGCGTGTCACGCGGGGCGGCAGAAGCCGGAATAGCGCGCGCCAGCGGCAGTGCGCCAAGCAGAACGCCGGTGGTCTTCAGGAAATCTCGCCGGGAAAAAGACATGCCGAGCCTCATCTGAGCAAAGGGAAGCGGTGTTGACCTAACCCTGCGCCCAGAATGGCGTTCGATAAATTGCTATGATTTCACCGACCCGTTGCAAAAAATGCAACGCCACAATAAAACTTCAACTCATGAAGCACTTGCAGACATTCCGCCTGATCGAGGCTGTGGCGCGGGCAGGCTCGATGCGCCGCGCAGCCGAAGATATGAACATCACCGCATCTGCCCTGAACCGACGGATTCGGGGCTTTGAGAGCGAGTTCGGCTCGGAATTGTTTGAGCGTTTGCCGGGAGGCGTGCGGCTTAATCCGGCGGGCGAATTGCTGCTGCACCATTATCGCGCCACCCTTTCAGACCTCGCCCGCGTACAGGGGCAGGTGGCGGACCTGACAGGCGAACGACGCGGCCATGTCTCGCTGGCCTGCTCGCAAGCCCTCCTGCCCTATTTCCTGCCCGAGCATATCGCGACCTATCGCACCGAGCATCCGCGCGTCACCTTCTCCGTGAAAGTGCGTGACCGGGCCGAGGCAGAGCAGGAACTGGCCAGCTATGCCAGTGATCTGGCACTTGTGTTCGAGCCAATCTATCTGGTGGATTTCGAGGTGATCCAGATCGTGCCGCAAACGGTGCAT
Source organism: Xanthobacter sp. (assembly GCA_034676585.1). Classification (GTDB taxonomy): domain Bacteria; phylum Pseudomonadota; class Alphaproteobacteria; order Rhizobiales; family Xanthobacteraceae; genus Xanthobacter. The sequence continues at coordinate 55,348 of JAUCBY010000007.1, forward strand.
GCGGTGATGGCTGCCAGCCACCCTCTGGCTCAAAAGGCCGAGTTGCGCCTGCGTGAGTGTCTTGATGCCCCGCACATCGCCCCTTCCGCGCAATATGGCGTGCGCCATCTGCTGGATTTTGCGGCGCGCAAGGGTTCACGGCAGGTATCTCCCGTCATCGAGACGGAGAGCTTTGAATATATGCGCAATTATGTGCTGCATGAGCAGCTTCTGGGCTTTCAGATTCCCATAGGCCTTCAGGCGCCCGCAGATGGCTCCCTCGTTTTCCGGCCCATTTCTGCGCGTGATATGCCAGCCGGCAGCCTTATTCTGGGTCAGCGACGCGGCCGCTCCCTGCCGGTAGCCTCTGCACGCTTTGCCCTGCGCCTGGCTGCTATCCTGAAAACCCAATATGGAGCGGACCCAACAGGATAGCGATCATGGAACAGAGCAGATCTGCCGCGCCAGAGCCAGAAGCTGAAGATCACTCCCCGGCCGTCCAAGAATCGAAAGCCCAAGCGGGGCACCTTCAGCTGTAGCGAGAGGCATGGAAATTTGCGGCAAACCCGCAAGACCGGCCGTACACAGCAGATTCATGGCCAAATGACGGTAAGCCACCTCTGTCTCTGCCACAGCAGCCCCGCGTAGCGGCGCAATGCGCGGCGTGGAAGGCAGCAGCAAAAAGGTATCTTGCGGCAGAAGCTCATCCATACGCGCCTGTACGGCACCGCGCACAAGCTGTGCCGCCGCAACCTCTGCCGGATCAAGCTGCGCTGCCGCTTCAAAGCGCTCACGCACACCGGGGCCAAACTGCGGCTTCACCTCTTCCACCCAGCCGCCCACACTGTTCCAGATTTCCGCAGCCTGAAGCGTACGAAAAGCAGCGGACCAATGTGCAAGCCCATCCGGGGACAGCACAACCGGCATCGCCCTGCCAAGTACAAGTTCCACCTGTTCTACAGCCGGTCGAAGAGCCGCATAGATGTCATCAGCAAGAAGATCAAAAGCATCCGTTGCGATCAGCAAATGTGAGGCCGCTGGAGCAATGGCTGCGCCGCCCAACAACACCTCGCCCACGCGCGTGAAGACATCCGGTTCTTTCGCAAACCAGCCCACGCAATCAAAACTCGGTGCAAAAGGAGCAAGCCCTTCTTGCGGCACACAACCATGGGTCGGGCGCATACCCAACAATCCGCAATAGCTGGCCGGCACCCGTACCGAGCCTCCGCAATCCGACCCCAACGCAAAATCCACCTGCCCTGCCGCAACAGCCGCCGCAGAACCACTGGAAGAACCGCCCGGCACCCGTTGCGGCGCGGCACTGTTCAAAGGCGTGCCATAATGCGCATTCTCCCCCGTGAGCGAATAAGCCAGTTCATCGGAGATGGTTTTACCGACCACATCTGCACCCGCTTCCAGAACCATGGCAACAGCGGCGGCATGCTCTGTTGCCGGGGCATGGGTTTGCGCCCATTGCGGATTGCCATTTCCAGTCACTGAACCCGCCACATCCAGCACATCTTTCACGGCACAGGTGAGACCTGAAAGCCGGTTGCCCACCCGACCTGCCACATGAACACGCTGCCCCGGCAGGAAAGCCCCGGCGGGGTCATTCATCCGTGCCGTAGAATGATGAGCAGCAGAGTAGTGCGGTGTGGTCATGGCCGTTCCAATCTGTGACAGATGAGGAAATGGGGCTGTTTCCTTGTCCAGTTATCATGCAAGTAAATTTTTACTTACATAAATACAACTTCTTTCTGTATTGCTGTGCATGTTCGGCGAGAGCGTTGATGCTCCTATATGTGTCAAGGCTTGGATGGCGAAGAGTTATGAGGTGTGCAGAGGTATCTGTATATCTCGCGAATAATGTATCGCTTTATGCAGCGTACGATTTCCCGTCTGGTTCTCTCGTCAGCACGCATTCGAACGACCGCAACACGATAAATGGCGGCATTAGCCTGTCGATTACCGCCTCGATTGAGCCTCATGCGGTTGGTCTTGCCGCTGGATGCCGGAATTGGGCATACGCCGCACATTTTTGCCAGGGCAGCTTCTGATCTGATGCGTTCAGGATTATCACCGACCACGATCAGCATCTCGGCAACGGTCATCGTGGAAATACCGAACGACTTCATCAGTTCGGGGGCCTTCTCCGTGACTATCCGGTCGAGTTCATATTCATGCCCTGCGATTTCCTCGTGCAGCACGAGCCAACGGCGGGCGATGGCCATCATGGCAGTTTTTGCCGACGAACTTGGCGACAGGATCTCGCCGGGACGAAACGCGGCAATGTGACGGATCAAGGCGATTGGCCCTTTGATTTTATCTAGGCAGTGTCCCCATAAATTTGCGGATGTGATCGCACCGTGATTCAAGCTCTCCGAACAGGGAGAGCGGCATGCGTCGACATGAACTTACGGACGAGGAGTGGTCGGTGATCGCGCCCCTCCTGCCGAACAAGCCGCGCGGCGTGGCACGCGAGGATGACCGGCGGGTGATCAATGGCATCCTGTGGCGCTTTCGGACGGGTGCCTCGTGGCGGGATGTGCCCGAACGCTACGGCCCGCGCACAACCCTCTACAATGGCTTCGTGCGTTGGCGTTCCGCCGGGGTCTGGGATCGCCTTCTGGATGCAGTGTCGGCCGCATATGATGGTGATCTGGTGATGATCGACAGCTCCTGCGTCCGGGTTCACCAGCATGGTGCAGCTATCAAAAAGGGGGCGCCGATGATCGTTGCATGGGACGCTCCCGGGGCGGATTGACGACCAAGATCCATGCCCTCGTCGATGCCGAGGGTCGAGCGATCCGCCTTGTCCTCACCGCCGGCCAAGCGGGTGACGCACCTGCCGCTCACGCGCTTCTGTCCGACGTGCGTGCGGGGAGCGTCCTGCTTGCCGACAAAGCTTACGACACCGACGCCATCCGATCGCAGACCGCAAGCCGCGGCGCCTTTCCCAACATCCCGCCCCGGATCACCCGCAAGCAGGCGTTCGCCTTCAGCCCATGGCTCTACCGCCAGCGCAACGCAATCGAACGCTTCTTCAACCGCATCAAGCAGATGAGGGGGCTCGCCACTCGCTATGACCGTCTGCCGGAGAATGACCTCGCAGCACTCAAACTCGCAGCCGTCCGCATCTGGATAAGGACGTTATGAGTCCGCTGCCTAGCGCATCACGCAGATCGGACGGTGCGTTTATTATCAACGTTCGCAAGGTGATCATCGCTTGTGACCTGGCCTTTACAGCGCTGTCGCGGGCGACTTTGATATGCCGGATCATTTCCGATGATCCGGTTTGAGCTTTCGCCAGAGCTGTGGCTTGCCCGTTCAGTACCGACCGCGCGGCACTCTCGGCATCGAGACTGTCGGATTTGCCGTGAAGGTAGCGGAATTGTCGATCGGGACGCATCACATCGAGAACCGTATGTCCATGAGCCAACAGCTCTCGAGACAATCCTGCCCCATAGGAGTCGGTCCCCTCTATGCCAAATGCCTTGATAGGGCCGAGCCTGGATGCCCAGGTCTGCAGGTTCGAGTATCCTTTTTGTGTCGCAGGAATCGGATGGTGTCTAAACGAGCGCCGTGCGCATTGATGGCAACGGCGATATGGTTGGCCTTGTGCGTATCGACGCCGACGATGATCTGATCCATTGGGTGCCTTGCGGTAAAAGGGCCTGGGCACCGATCGAAGAGGACAGGACTGTGATGGTACGCTGACCGTCAAGCTCCTATGAAGTCACGTCTCGTCCGCTGCCGGGGCAGCCTGATGGTTGACACGTCAACGCAATGACACGTGATCAATCGTAGCATGGGTCAGGCCATCAAGCTGCAATAGCACACTCACAGTCATAGCTGTCGCCGACACTGCCTACGGACGGCTCGACGCCAGCTTCCGCCAGACGCTCGGTGTAGCGGATGCTGACATACTGCGATCCCCTGTTGGAATGGTGCATCAGGCCGCCCCGATGAACTGGCCGCCGTTCATGAAGGGCCTGCTCAAGAGCATCGAGCACGAAGCCCACATGGGCTGTCCGGCTCACGCGCCAGCCGACAATGCGACGGGATACGCATCGATGACGAATACCACGTAGACGAAGCCTGACCAGGTGCTGACATAGTTGAAGTCCGAAAGCCAGAGCCTGTTCGGGGCCGGGGCGTGGAAGACCCGGTTCACATGGTCGCGTGGACATGACGCAGCCTTGTCCGGCACCGTGGTGCGGATGCGTTTGCCGCGAATGGCACCGTGCAGGCTGAGGTCGGCCATCAGGCGCTCGACCGTGCAGCGTGGAACCGTGAAGCCTTCGCGCAACATCTGACGCCAGACCTTGCGTGCGCCGTAGACCTCGAAGTTCTCGACAAACACACGCGCGATTGAGCGCCAGATCCCGCTTCGCCCGCGCCGATAGTCTCTCGGGATCTGCGCGATTGGCGACATGAGCGTGGTCGGTTGACGGGGCGATCGGCAGCACCCTGCAGATCGGCTCGACCCCATGCGCCTCGCGGTGATCGTCAATGAACGCGATCATCGTTTGAATGGTCGGTCGAGCTCCGCCTGGGCGAAATAGGCGCTCGCCTTACGCAGAATCTCGTTGGCATGCTTGAGCTCACGGTTCTCCCGCTCAAGAGCCTTCATCCTCTCGGCCATGTCTGTCGGCACGCCCGCCCTCCGCTAGC
>JAUCBY010000007.1:67500-602500 GCA_034676585.1 Xanthobacter sp.
CCTGCGCAATGAGATGCCGAAGGACCTGATCTCGGATATCATCCGCATCTATTCCTTTGATGTCGATTTCCAGCGCCGTGTCCGGTCGGGCGACTCCTTCGAGGTGCTCTATTCGGATGACCCCGGTGCGCCGGGCGAGGTGCTTTACACATCCCTGACGCAGGACAAGACCACCCGCCGCTATTACCGCTTCCGCGCGCCGGATGACGGCAGCATCGATTATTATGACGAGAGTGGCCGGAGCGCGAAGCAGTTCCTGCTGCGCAAGCCCTTGGCCAGCGGCACCATGCGTTCCGGCTTTGGCTATCGTCGGCACCCCATTCTTGGCACCTCGCGCCTGCATAGCGGCGTAGACTGGTCCGACCGGACCGGCACACCCATTTATGCCGCGGGCAATGGCACCATCAGCTATGCAGGCTGGAAGTCCGGCTATGGCAAGCATATCTCGATTGAGCATGCCAATGGCTACGAAACCACCTATTCGCACCAATCCGGCTTTGCGCGCGGCATTCGCACCGGTGCCAAGGTCCGGCAGGGGCAGGTGATTGGCTATATTGGCTCCACCGGCCTGTCCACCGGGCCTCATCTGCACTACGAAGTGAAGATCAACGGAAATTTCGTCGATCCGCTACGCATTCGTCTGCCTCGCGGTCGCGCCTTGCGTGGCAACATGCTTTCCCAGTTCCAGAAGGAGCGTGAACGTATTGACGCGCTGATGAACCATGGTCAGGCTCCAGCAAAGGTAGCCGAGGCAGGACAGACCAAGGATTAGATCATGGCGGAAAGGATCAGGGACAGGTTCTGCACCGGCCTGATCCTTTCACAATTATGAACTTTTTATAGCGCCAGCCAAAATTCCTCGATTATCTTTCGATGCAGATACGAAGGCATATGGCAGTCCAAGGATTTTTTGGGCGACATGGTCCGGAAATGTTGACTTAGCAGTTCGCTTGCGTCATCCCGGATCAGTTCTTTCTGCTGACTGGCGCGAGAGACATGTCCGGTGGTTTGCAAGGCTGAGATGAAAAAGATAGTCCGGCGCATCGTCAGTCTTATCGGTCCATTGGCGCCCGGTTCACGAAAGAGAAAACTGCGCCACCCCCTGCTTTCTGACAGTATGGTTGAAAGCATCCGCGCCATCTTTGATGCCAAGTGGTATGGCACCCAGTACCCACATGTCATCCGCGCCCATCATGATCCCTTCAAGCACTTCATCTGGCACGGCATAAAGGAAGGCCTTGCGCCCAACGCCTTCTTCCTGACCCCATGGTATCTGGATAAATACAGGGATGTCGCGGCAACAGACATGCCCCCTATCATCCATTATCTGAAGCACGGCGCCGTCGAGGGGCGGGACCCGCATCCGGATTTTGATGCAGCCTGGTATGTCTCCCAGCATCCCAAGGCCAAAAACAATCCCTTGCTGTACCACATGAAGTTTGGCCGCCAGAAAGGCTGGCACACCCGCAAATCCTTCACCATCGAGGGCTATCTGCCGGTTTGCGCGTCCCTCCCCACGCCGCCGGAAGGGCTGGTGACAGACATTATCGTGCCTGTTTACCGGGGGTTGGCTGAAACGCGGCGCTGTCTTGAATCTGTGCTGGCTGACAGCCGCCGTCCGGCAGGCCGGATCATTGTCATAGATGACTGTTCTCCCGAACTGGAACTGTCACAATGGCTGGATGAGCTGGCTGCCAGTGACAGCATTCACCTGTTGAGAAATGACACCAATCTGGGGTTCGTGCGCAGCGTGAACCGCGGCATGCTGGAAGCCGGGCGAAATGATGTGGTGCTGCTGAACAGCGATACGCAGGTCCCGGAAGGCTGGCTGTCGCGACTGGCGGGCCATGCCTGGTCTGGCAAGCGCACAGGCACCGTCACGCCTTTTTCCAACAATGCCACCATTTGCAGTTATCCCACCGCGCAGGGTGCCCCCCTGCCTGAAGGGTATGATCTGCAACGTCTGGATGACGCTTTCCGGCAGGCCAATCCGGGCCGGTCAATCCCCATACCCACGGCTGTCGGTTTCTGCATGTATATCCGCAGGGACTGTCTGGATGAGGTCGGCCTGTTTGATGCCAAGGCATTCGGGCGCGGATATGGGGAGGAAAACGATTTTTGCATGCGCGCCAGCGCACGCGGCTGGGAGCACCTGCACGCCTGCGATACCTATGTGTTTCATGAGGGCGAAGTCAGCTTCGGGCGCAACACTTCCCTGCTCGATCAGGCGAGGAATGTCCTTCTTGCGCGCTACCCGGATTATCCGCGCCTGATCAACCGCTATCTACATGCCGATCCGGCTGCACCCAGCCGTTTTGCCGCCTCTGCCATGCTGTTGCGCCAGAGCGGCCTGCCCGTCATCCTGTTCATTACGCATGGCATGGGCGGCGGCACGGAGCGCCATATTCAGGATCTGATCAAAAGCCTGAAGGGAAAGGCGGAATGCCTGATCCTGAGGCCAAATGTATGGGGTTGCGACCTGTTCTTTCCGGGCATTCCCGGCCTGTCCAGCCTGAGCTTTGCTGCCAATTATCTTTCAGAACTGGCCCCTTATCTGCGGGCCTGCACGGTGCGGCGCATCCATATCCATCATCAGGTCGGATATGATGACATATTGCATGATCTGGTCAGGGAAAGCGGCTTGCCCTTCGACCTGACCATCCATGACTATTATCCGGTTTGCCCCCAGATCAACCTGATCTCATCCGTAACCGACAGATATTGCGGCGAGCCGGATGCAAGTATCTGCAATATCTGCATTGCACAAAGCCCGGTTCATGGCGCAACCGATATTGCAAGCTGGCGCTTGCGGCACCGGTGGATGTTCGAGAATGCCGAGCGTGTCCTGTGTCCAACCCATGACACTATGGTCCGCCTCAAACGCATGGGCATGTCCGGCGCCATGATGGTGGTGCCTCATGAGCCGGTACAGGATCTGCAATGGCCGGATGTGGTGCAGTCCATGGCGGACGGGCAGACAATGCGTGTCGCCATTCTGGGCACTCTGGTGGCCCACAAGGGGATTGATGCTGTCCAGAATACGGTTCTGGCGGCAGGTGATCACAAGCTGGAGTTCATTCTCATTGGTTCCAGTGAACCAATGCTGACCATGCCGGAAGGCAGCGCCTATTCCGAAACCGGCTTTTACAGGGATGGTGACCTGCAAAAGCTGATCCAGCAGCAAAAGCCGCATGTCATCTGGTTTCCCGTTCTCTGCCCGGAAACCTACAGCTACACCCTTTCAGCAGCCATCATGAGCGGCCTGCCCATTATTGCGAGCAATCTGGGGGCTTTTCCTGAACGACTGGCGCAGTATCCCAAAAGCATCCTGGTGCCGCCAACCGTCAATGCCGAAACATGGCTCACCACATTCGCCCTGGCGCGGGGGATGATGCAGAAAAACGAGACCATAGCGGTTCCCGCTCCGCATCATGAAGATGTCCCGTTCTACCCGCAGACCTATCTTGCGCCCATAAACATGCAGCAAGACCCATACAACAAAACGACGCCCGCACAGCCCGAGAGCGAACCCGAATAGGTCCATCGGCTGTGCGTGGTCACAAGTCGCCCGGTGTTCGAAGCCTCACCCTGTCTCCAGCGGCGCCCTGCCCCGGCGGACAGGAGAAAAGGGCAATAAAGGCTGACACCTAACCTGCAAAAGTGATGGCCACCGGCACATGATCCGATGGCTTCTCCCAGCCGCGCGCGTCCTTCAGCACAGCCATGCTGCGCGCATGGGGGGCAAGCGCAGCATTGGCCCACACATGGTCCAGTCTCCGCCCGCGATCACTCGCCATAAAATCACGGGAACGATAGCTCCACCACGTGAACAGCTTGTCCTGAGGGGGAACGAAACGGCGCATCGTATCCACCCAACCGCCGGCCTGCTGCAAGCCATTCAGCTTTTCCACCTCAACAGGGGTGTGGCTCACCACCTTCAGAAGCTGGCGATGGCTCCACACATCTGTTTCCAGCGGTGCGATATTCAGATCACCCACCATGACGGCATAATGCGCCTGTGCGGCGGCATCGGCCAGCAGCATGGGGCTGGCGGTCATCTGGTCCAGAAAAGACAGTTTGTGTGCAAACTTCGGATTGATGTCCACATCCGGCTCATCGCCACCAGCCGGAACATAGAAATTATGAAGGGTCAGCGGCTTGTCCAGCCCGGTCTCCTCCCCAAGCGTCACCGCCACATGGCGCGCTTCGCCTTTGGCGCAGAAATCACCGCGCGTGATCTGCGTGAAGGGCAGGCGTGAGAGCGTGGCAACCCCGTGCCAGCCCTTTTGCCCGTTGAGCGCAATATGCGGAAAGCCCAGCTCCCGCACCGCTTTCATGGGAAACTTGTCATCCTGACACTTGGTTTCCTGAAGGCAGATCACATCAGGTTTCAGGGTATCCACCACCATACGCAGCAGATCGAGACGAATGCGGATGGAATTGATGTTCCAGGTGCAGATGGTGAGGGACAAGGCAGCCTGCATGTTCTGAAAAGGGAAGGTGGCTTCCGCTTACCCCCTGCCGCGCATCGGGGCAAGGGATAGCGCACGCGCAGCACAGGCGCGCAAGCCCGCACCTCAAAACCACCCCGCAAGAAAGAGGCGCTATCGCATGCGCTCGAAATTGATGACGAACAGGCGCGGGTCCGGGTTGGTGTTCGTCTTGGCGGTGGTCAGGGTGACCTGCGTGTCATAACCCTGCGGATCGGTGATGATCCACTGCTTGAGCGCGCCGGTTTTCACATCAAACAGCAGCAACAGGCGATAGGTGCCCATCATCGGCACGCTCTGCTGCATCACCACGGTCACGAAGCGCTCATCCTGAAACACATCCGTGACATGCTTGTCCCGCGCCAGATCCACCTGCTGGGCCAGAAGAAAGCGCAGCGGGGTTTGCCCCAGCGGGGTGATGTCCTGCGTATTCAGCCGCCGGTCCCGCACGGCAACAGACTGGCCATTGGCGATCAGTTCCACCGGGCTTGGATCATCATACTGGAAGCGCACGCGGCCCGGCTTCTGCATGTAGAAGTCCCCGGTGCGCCTTGTGCCATCCGGGTCCGTCTGGGTGAAGGTACCGGTCATGGACTGGACGGAATTATAGTAATTGGTGATGCGCTGGATCATTTCCGGCGTGGCGCGCCCATCTACCGGAGCCTGCATGCTTGAGCCGGCCTGCTGCGAGGGAGCCGGACGCGCGCCCATTTCGGGATTCCCGGTGGCCATGCCGCCAACCTGCCCCCCGCCCTGCGGTGCCCCTCCCAACTCTGCGGGCCGCGGCCTCGGCAGGGGCGCACTGGCAGAACTGCCCTGCATTTCAGGTGCAGGTGCGCCTGCACCAAAGAGCGGCCCTGAAGGTCCTGCTGGCGGTGGCGCGGCCTGCTCCCAGCCGGATGGCGGCTCAGTTTGCGGCACAGGCAGCGGCTCCTGCTGCTGCGGCTTGAAGATCTTGTCGAGCGTGTTCGTCAGAAAATCCTGCGCCTGTGCGGGGGAGCCGGATACGAAAGCGCCGGACACAAGGGTCAGTGCGAGAATCAACCCGCCAGTCAGCGCGCGCGTGTGGTTCGGCAACATATTGGAATCTCTGACACAAGGACGGATCACGGCGGCGGGACACTCACGAATGGGGCGCGTGAAAGAGGCATTACAGGACCTCTCCTAGAGCAAGCCTATGGCAATCCTGTGGTTCATTCCTGTGTGACACAGACGCAAAGGGGGGCGCAAGCACCCCCCTGACCTTATCAGGTCGTTTCAGCATGTCAGGGAAGCGGCACCGGCCTTGCCGGAACCACGCTAGGCCGCTTCCTCGGGCAACAATATGTCGCGTTTGCCCGCATGGTTGGGCGGGCTGATGATGCCCTCATCCTCCATCCGCTCCACCAGTGAGGCGGCGCGATTGTAGCCGATCTGGAGCCGGCGCTGGATATAGGACGTGGAGCATTTGCGATCCCGCATCACGATGCCCAGAGCCTGATCATACAGGTCCGCGCTTTCGCCGCCGAAGCCCCCCTTGTCGAACACCGCACCAGCCTCATCCCCATCGTCATCATCCATGGCGGTGATGGCATCGAGATAGGCCGGAACGCCTTGCGTTTTCAGGTGTGCAACCACGTCCTCCACCTCCTCGTCGGAGACGAAAGGCCCGTGCACACGGGTGAGGCGGCCGCCACCGGCCATATAGAGCATGTCGCCCTGCCCCAGCAGTTGCTCTGCGCCCATTTCACCCAGAATGGTGCGGCTGTCGATCTTGGAGCTGACCTGGAAGGAAATGCGCGTGGGGAAATTGGCCTTGATGGTGCCGGTCACCACATCCACCGAGGGGCGCTGGGTTGCCATCACCAGATGGATGCCTGCGGCACGCGCCATCTGGGCGAGGCGCTGGATCGCGCCCTCAATCTCCTTGCCGGCCACCATCATCAGGTCAGCCATCTCGTCCACAATCACGACGATATAAGGCAGGGCCTCAAGGTTCATTTCCTCGCGTTCATAAACGGCCTCGCCGGTCTCATGGCAGAAGCCGGTCTGCACCGTACGGGCCACGGTCTCGCCCTTCTCGGTGGCCTCACGCACACGGGCATTGAAGCCATCGATATTGCGCACCCCGAGCTTGGACATCTTCTTGTAGCGGTCCTCCATCTCGCGCACCGCCCATTTCAGGGCCACCACGGCCTTTTTCGGGTCTGTGACAACAGGGGCGAGAAGGTGGGGAATACCGTCATAGACGGAGAGTTCCAGCATCTTCGGGTCGATCATGATGAAGCGGCACTCTTCCGGCTTCATCCGGTAGAGCAGGCTCATGATCATGGTGTTGATGGCAACAGACTTGCCGGAACCCGTGGTACCCGCCACCAGCAAATGCGGCATGCGCGCAAGATCGGCAATCGTGGGCTCGCCATCAATGGTCTTGCCCAGCGCAATCGCCAGCTTGTGGCCGGAATCGCCAAAGTCGCGGGTGGCCAGAAGCTCGCGCAGCAGAACCTTGTCGCGCTTCGGGTTGGGCAGCTCAATGCCAATGACATTGCGCCCGGGCACCACCGCAACACGGGCAGAGATGGCGCTCATGGAACGGGCAATATCATCTGCAAGGCCGATGACGCGGGAGGACTTGATGCCCGGAGCCGGCTCCAGCTCATACAGGGTCACCACCGGGCCGGGGCGCACATTCACAATCTCGCCGCGCACGCCAAAATCTTCCAGCGTGCCTTGCAGCAGGGCTGCGGAATCGTTCAGCGCCTCCTCGCTCATGGCCGGGGCACGCTGTGCCGGAGGCTGGGTGAGAATATCCAGCGCCGGAAACATGTAGCGCCCGGAAGCACGCGCACCATTGCGACGGGCAGCGCGGCGGCCCGTGGGCGGGGCAAGCGGGTCTGTCTCATCCAGATCCTGCGCCGAAAAGGCAGCGGCCGCAGCCTCCACCGGGCTGGCAGAGCGCCCGCCAAGGCTTGGCTCCATGCGGCCGGGCGCGGGCGCAACCTGCGCCGCAACCTTTCTGCGCACCGGGCGCAGACGCGCGCCAAGCAGGCGCGACTTGAGCATCAAAAGGGTATGGGTCAACGCACCGAGGGAGATGGTCGCATTATCCTCTTCATCATCCTCGTCTTCCTCGTCCTCGTCATCCCATGCGTCCGTAGTGCTTTCCACCAGAGGCGTGCGCCGTCCGCCGGCCAGAGCCAGAAACAGGCCACCCGCCCCCAGCACAGCGCCAATGCCGCCAATCACCATATGGCCAATGGCCGCCGTTGCACCTGAGCCAAACATGGTGGCAAGCCGCAGGAACAGATCTCCAATCGCGCCACCCATACCGGAACTGGTTGGCCAGCTATCGAAAGCCGGCAATGCGCCAAGAAAGGCGCAAGCCCCCAAAAGCCCGACACCCCACGCGGTAAAGCGCAGTTTTTCCGCGCTGAAGGGGCGATGCGTCACCAGCCTCCAGCCCCAGTAGAGCAGCGGCAGCACCAGAGCCAGCGCGGCCAGCCCAAAGAGCTGCATCAGCAGATCCGCCAGAATGGCCCCCGGCCGCCCCAGCAGGTTCTGCACCTGGGAATTGGTGGCATTGGAGAAGCTGGGATCGGTTGCAGACCAAGTGCCCAGCGCCACCAGCGCCACCAGCCCGACCCCGATGACCGCCAGCCCCACGGCCTGCCGGCTGCGCCGACGCGCCGCCAGCCGAACACTTTCGGGAATGAAGTCGAAGCGCGACGTCTGCATTTGCATTCGCGAATGCATCACGGCGTCCACTTGTGCGCGGCGTGCCATGGCCTGCTCTCCTTCAGTCCAGTGCGGCGACGAGGCGCTGCAGCACCTCTTCGCTGGTTGAAAGGTCATGCACCAATGCCACCCGCAGCCAGTTCTGGCAGGGGTTGACGCCGGTCAGGTCGCGACGGGCAAGATAACCGCCCGGAACGGTACGAAGTCCCTGCTCACGCCACAGCTTCAGGGCGGCGGCTTCACCACCTGTCAGGCTGTTCGTGGCCAGATGGGACACATCCAGCCACAGGAAAAACCCGCCACCGGGGCGCTCATAGCCATAGCGGCCTGCAAGAATCCGGTCGGCCAGATCGAACTTGGCGGCATAAAGCGCGCGGGATGCCTCCACATGGGTTTCATCATTCAGCGCGGCAACGCCAACCGCCTGCAAAGGCTCCGGCACCTGCGGCGCTGCAACCCAGCGATAGGTGAGGAAAGCCTTCAGGAATTCAGGGTCACCGGCACAAAAGCCGCAACGCAGGCCGGGAAGAGACGAGCGCTTGGACAGGGAATTGAACGCCACGGCGCGGGTGTAATCGCCCTTCGCAACCTCAAGAATGCCCGCCGTCTTTTCACCGCTCAGATAGATTTCCGAATAGCACTCATCCGAAAACAGATAAGCGCCGTTCTGGCGGGCCAGTTCCAGCGCCCGCGCCAGATAGCTGGCCGAGGCCACAGAACCTTGCGGATTGGCCGGCGAGGCCAGATAGATCGCCACCGTGCGGGCCAGCAAGGCTGGGTCCAGCGCATCCAGATCCGGCAGCCAGCCGGTCTCGCGGGTGGTGGGCAACACCACGGCTTCACAGCCTGCGGCCTCGGCACCGGCGGCATAGGCTGCATAAAACGGGTTGGGCAGCAGCATCACGGGGCGCGCCTTGCCCGCCCCCGCCAGACGCCCGGCCACCAGTGCCGCTGAAACCAGCCCCTCGCGAGACCCGTTCAGCGCCAGCACTTCACTTTCCGGATCAACCGGACGCACCAGATCATACCGCCGGTTCAGCCAGTTGGCCGCAGCCTCCCGAAAAGCGGGCGTTCCCTCGGCACGGGGATAACGGCCAAAGCCGGACAGGCTCTCCTGAAGAACCGGGCCAACAAAGCCGGGCATGGCGTGCTGCGGCTCACCCACCGCCGCACTCAGGGGCGCGCGTGCAGGCTCAACCTGCGCCAGAAGCTCGGCGAGGCGGATGAAGGGAGAGCGGCGCTCGTTTTCCGGCGCGGATGAAATGGCGGTGGCGGACAAGGGTGGCAGCCTTAATCACAGCATGAAAGTTATGCTGAATGTGGCTGCACGCCGGTTAAGGTGTAGCTAACTCAAACCCCAAATCCGGGGTGCGGAGGTCGATTTTGTCTCTTTTTTGACAGCACAAACACCTGCCGCTGGGTCAGCATAAGCCGGCTCAGGGTTTGGCCAGCACCTCACGCGCGCGGCGCACATCCTCATGGATTTGTTCCACTAGCGGCTCAACTCCATCAAACTTCAGTTCCGGCCGCAGCCATGAGATGAGGTCCACCTGAACGGTTTGCCCATACAGGTCGCCGGAGAAATCGAAGATATAAATCTCCAGCAGCGGCGCGCCATTATCGAAGGTCGGGCGGCGGCCATAGCTGGCCACACCATCAAAGCGCCCCTGCGGTGTTTCCACCCGCACAGCATAGATGCCGAAGGCGAGTGCAACATCCTCTCCCAGAGCGAGGTTTGCGGTGGGAAAGCCGATTGTGCGGCCCAGTTTTTGCCCATGCTGTACAGCAGCGGCCACCCGGAAGGGCCGCCCCAGCATATGCGCGGCATGCCCCACTTGCCCTTCTGCCAGCGCACGACGGATTGTGGTGGAGGAGATCGGGTCTCCCTCATCCAGCAGCGCCTCAACAATGGTCACATCAAAACCGTAGCGCGCGCCTGCATCTTTCAGGAAAGCCGGTGAACCGGCACGTCCCCGGCCAAAATGGAAGTCAAACCCCACAGCCGCACCGCTGATATGATAACGCTCCACCAGAATGGTGCGTACGAAATCATCCGCATCAAGGCGTGCAAGCTCGGCATCGAACGGCAGCACAATGGCACCGGAAAGGCCGCTTTTCCCAATCAGGGCAAGCTTTTCATCCTCTGGCGTGAGACGAAACGGTGCCGAGGCCGGATTGAAGAAGCTGCGCGGATGCGGCTCGAAGGTCAGCGCCAGTGCTGGCACACCCTTCACACCGGCCATGTTCTGCGCAGATGCAAAAACGGCCTGATGACCGCGATGCACCCCATCAAAATTACCGATAGCCAGAACGGGCTGCGCATAGGCTGGCGGAAGTGTTGCCGCACCACGCAGCACAAGCGGAGAAAGAGGCGAAGAAGGCATCGGCATTCAAATCCGGCCAGAAGGCTGAGAGGAGGAAAGCAGAAGGAACAGGGCCGCACATGCGAAAGCCGCGCTTGCAGATGCACCAGAGCGCGCGGTGTGGCCCATCCGTGCTCCACTCACAGGCAGCCAGTTCATGCTCCGCCCTCCTTGAGGCATTTCAAACACGTCCGAGATCCGCCCACATTCCGCACACCGGAACCGGCATGCGCAGCGGACTCATGCCCTCACATAAACCCGCTGCACGTCATGTGGAAGACTTCAGGGCCTGCTGAGACGCATGGTCACCCTCACCAGGACAGGCGAGACATGGCACCACGTGGCCGGGGCTGTCCTTCAAAGAAAACGGCCAGCGCACCTTCATCCGGTGGGGTCTCATCATCCGCCCGCAATTCGCCGGCGTGAATCCCGGCGGCGATGAACAGGCTGTCGAACCCCATGCGGCTCGCCCCGAGAATATCCGTGCGCAGGGCATCGCCAATGGCCAGAACCCGGCTGCGGTCAACCTGCCTGCCACAAAGATCGGTCGCCGTCAGAAGGGCGAGATCATAGATGGGCTGATGCGGCTTGCCGCAATAGACAACCTCCCCTCCCATCGCCTCATAGGCCTCGGCAATGGCACCGGCGCAGTAAATGAGCCGCGGACCACGTTCCACCACAAGGTCCGGGTTGGCGCAGATGAAGGGCAGGTTCAGTTCCACCATCCGGGCCAGCATATTGGTATAGTCATCCGGCGTTTCCACCGTGTCATCAAACAGGCCGGTGCACACCACGCTTGCCGCCTCTTCCAGCGGAACAAGCGTCACATCCAGCCCCTCAAACAAGGGCAGGTCGCGCTCCGGCCCCAGATGGAACACACGTCCCCCGCCCTGCCCGGACATCAGCATGCGGGTGACATCACCGGACGTGACAATCGCATCATAGGCGCTGCGGGGCGCGCCAAGCCCATCCAGAATGATGGAGACAGAGGTATTGGGGCGCGGAGCATTCGAAACCAGCACCACCCGCGCACCACCTGTGCGCGCCTTTTCCAGCGCAGCACAGGCCGCCGGAAAAGCTGCAACGCCATTATGCACCACACCCCAGATATCACACAGGATCACGTCATAATCATTGGCGAATACGGACAGACCATGGACCAGAGGCGGCCCCCCCTGCCCTGCCGGACGGTTGCCAACCATTGCTGCGCCATCAACCATGAAGCTCTCCTTCGCTCATGGGCCTGAGGTGCCACGGCTGGGCATCAAGCTCAAGCCATGAGGCCAGAAAACTGCATGCCAGACGCAGATCTTGCAAAAATGGAATGAAAAGGCCTGTTCAAAGATCGAACACAGCACGCATTTGCGCTTGCTGGCAGACGGGCAGTGAGGCTATTGTGCCGGGCATGCGGGCGTAGTTCAATGGTAGAACGGCAGCTTCCCAAGCTGCATACGAGGGTTCGATTCCCTTCGCCCGCTCCAGATTTGCCAACAATGACAAGGTCTTGCCATCTGTCGTTGAACTATACGTTCCTCGCGTTCCCTATCACGTTCCCCATGCTAGTTACTGTTTATTCCGGTGAGCCTGCCGCAGCTCTGCCACATTCCGGCTCTTACCAATACTTCCGCGCACATAACGAACCGTGGTTGACGCCTGAGTGTGGCCAGCTGCTGAGCGAATGTAGTCTAGCTCTGCTCCTGTATAATCAGCTTCATATAGCGCGCAGGATCAAATGTTAGTCCCCGCGCGCTGACTTGCAGCGCATTTTCAGCGCCATTTAAAGAGACCGGAAGAGACGTTTAAAGCCCTGGATTGAGCCCCTCCAGAAGCCGCCGGCAGGCGATCTCAAAATAGGCCGGCTAAACCTCGATCCCGACATATGCCCGCCCCGCTCCCTACAGAAACATCCCCAGCGCCGAGGCGTAGAGCTCGACAATCGCGTCCAGCTCTTTGCGGGCGTCCTCGTCTTCTTTGCGCAGCTTCAGAATGTAGCGCAGCGCCTGCACATCGAAGCCATTGCCCTTGGCCTCGGCAAAGACATCCTTGATGTCATCGGAGATGCCCTTCTTCTCTTCCTCAAGGCGCTCGATCCGCTCGACGAAGGCTTGAAGCTGTTCCTTGGCGAATCCAGCGGGTGCGTCGGCGCTGTCAGTCATCATCGTCATCCTTTTTGCCCTCGCCATCCGGTTCCGCCGTCACATTGATCGTGCTCAGCGTCGGCGCGCCCTTGGCCCAGAACATGGAGGGTACAGTCTGGGCAATCTGGTCAGAGATGCCAGCAGAGCGGGCAATCGCGGCCAGCGCGAGATTTCCGGTCAGATCCAGATTTTCAGCGGAAATAGCGACAGCGGTTGCAGCTGCGGCCTCTGCACGGCCACGGGCGCTTTCAGCCGCCACGCGGGAGATGCCCGCCGATGACGCCAAGGCCCCGACATCCTGCCGTGCCTGGCTCGCAATAGCCGCAGCATCATCTGCGCTGGAGGCCGCCGCCGAGGCGGAGAGAGCCACAGATTCCGCTGCCCCCGTTGCATCGGCCCGCGCCTCGGCAACCTGCTCTGCCAGATCGCGCGTCAGATCCCATTTGGCGTCATTGTGCACCTGCTCCCAGAGCCGGCCCACATCTCGCAGAAGGCTCGCACCAGCTGCTGCTGCGGCCTCGGCGCGCCCACATCTCCTCTGTCATGGCGCGGCCGCGCGCCTCCAGTTCGGCCGGGGCTTCGTGCTTCATCCCCGGCTCGCGATCTGGACATTGAGCGCGGCCTTGAGCGCGCTCTTGATGTGCTGCTCATGCCGGTTGCCAGCAACAAGGGGCGTCGGCAGGTCACGGCGAAGGGCATCCGGGTCGGGGATCATCACTACATCTCCCACTCCATCATGGCTGGCACGGCCGTGTTCGTGCGGCTCGACCCTATCGACATGGGCAAGATCTATGTCTTTGATCAGGAAGACGGCCGCTATCTCGGCCTTGCCACCTGTGCGGCCCTCGCGACCGTTAATCCTGCCGCTTACGTGAAGGCGGAAAAGGCGCAGTACGAGGCCATGGTCAACGCGGCCGTGCGCCCGATCCGGGCCGAGAAGAAGCGCATCCTCAAGGGCAAGACCGGCATTGAGCGGACCATTGCCCTGGCGAAGCGCAAGGCGGCCGAGGAGGACGGCGCGGCGGCCAATGTCATCGCCATGCCAAAGCGCGAGATCGCACACGAAACGCCCGAGATCCTCGCCGCGCTTGATGTGGGCCGGGTGCCAGAGGCCGTGCCGCTGCCCCCGCGTGCAGCCGAGATACTGGCCGCAGCGCAGGCTGAGCCGCCCGTTCATGTGGAAGCCCGCGCCCCCAATGTGCGCCCGCTGCGCCAGCAGATGACGCGGCAGCAGCTTTTCCGCCGCGCCCTCGACCTGGAGGCGCAGCTCGCCCGTGGCGAGGAAATCTCCACCGCCGATGCCGTGTGGCTGGGCGGGTACTCCGCCGGCTCCGAATACCGCGCCATGCGCATGTTCTACGAGGACGGCGGCGATCAGGTTTTGCGGTGATTGCATCGCCCAAAAGAAACGCCCCGCAAAAGCAGGGCGCGAAGTCAAAAGGATGAGGTGAAGATGACAAGCAAATCCACGCCCGTCAACACAGTTGGCACAGTCGCCCTGCTCAAGAATGTCGCCTCCTGCATGGCGGCCATGGCACGGTTGCAGGATCGCGGCCCAGGCCGCTCAGGCATCGGCGTGTTCTATGGATTTTCCGGATATGGGAAGAGTTATGCCGCCATCTATGTGCAGAACAAGACACGCGCTGCCATGGTTGAGGTTGGTGAAAGCTGGACGAAAAAGGACTTCCTGAAGAAAGTTTGCATTGAACTGAATGTAGACACGAAGGGCAGTATTTCAGAGCTTACTGATCGTATCATTGGTACTCTAAGTGATGATGATCGCCCACTCATCATTGATGAGGCGGACAAGTGCTGCGACAAGGGCTTTATTGAGATCGTCCGCGAAATCCAGATGTTCAGTGGCGCATCCGTGCTACTGATCGGCGAGGAGAAGCTCCCGGCGAAGCTGGCGCAGACTGAGCGCGTGGACAATCGCGTGCTCCATCGGGAGGCGGCGCAACCTTGCGATCTTGAGGATGCGCGCGCGCTGGCCCGGCTCCTGACCCCTGTCGAGATATCCGACGAGTTGCTGGAGCATGTCCGGAGCCAGAGCGGGGGGCGCGCTCGCCGCATCGTCCACAATCTGGATCTCATCACAGAGTTCGCCCGCAATCAGGGCTTCCAATCCATGGGCATCGCCGACTTTGGTGGATCTCTTTACACCGGCGTTACTCCTGCGGCGCGGAGGGCAGGATGAGCATCATCCTTGCTCTCAAAACAGACACATCCAGCCCTGTGCGCCGTGGCTCGGCCTTTATGTGGTCTGTTGTTCGCGACCTGACCGAGAAGGACCGGTCGCGCACCTTCAGCACGGCAGAGGTGCTGGCCCGCACCACGCGCACAGAGACATCAACCGTGCGCAAGTGGTTGAAGGGGCTGATCTGCGCCGGAATTCTGGAAGAGCTCCCGGACGGGGTTTTCCGCTGCCTGCGGCGGCCGGTCCTGTTGCCCCATATCTCCGGTGACGGGAAGGTCGTGCGCTCTGGGCAGGATGCGCTTTGGAACGCTATCCGGGGTCTTGGAATCTTCAGCGCACGCGAGGTGGCGTTGCTGGCCTCAACAGAGGAAGCCCCCGTTGGGGGACATGCCCAGCCCGCTGTGCTCGCGGCGCGAATAGACATACTCCAGCCAGTCGTCGATATGCTGCTGGAGCTGGGCAGCCGTAAGAGTCACCGCGAAGGTTTTGGCGTCATTACACCCGAGGCGATCCGCAAAGCTGCGCCGCTCCTCAATCGCCTTGCGATCAGCAACCGAATGCCCGATGAAGCCCGGAAGCTGCGGCCCTACCTCATGCTGGAAAGTGCCGATGACGCTTTCCACATGCCCCTTCTGGTCGGGGCAGTAGGCGTCTGATGGATCAGGATCAATGTTGAGCGCGGCCATCAGGCGCTGTGTTTCAGCCGCCGCGAAGTCGCTGCCATTGTCCGTCTTGATCCGTTCCGGCACGCCCCATGCCATCATCGCCTTGCGCAGCATCAGGCAGACAGCCGATGCGCGCGGGGTGCGTGACAAGGTGATGATGAGCCGCCGCGTTGCAACGTCCACCGCCGCATAAAGCGTCCAGCGTCCAGCGTCCGTCAACGCACAGGGCATCCACGGGCGAGGCGTCAATCATCCAGAGTTCATTGGGCTCCTTGATCCACGAATACGCGTTCGTGCCGCGCAGCTTCATGGTGGAGCGATACTTGTCCGGGTTGGTTTCCTTGGTCAGCGCAACCTTGTGCTTTTCCGAAAGGCGGGAAATCACATGCTGGAAGGTGCGCACGGACGGCAAAGGGTGAAGAACACCATCAGGTCCGACCAGCTCAGACCCGAACTCTTCTTCCACATGCGAGCAGCCATGGGTGCCTCCATGCAAGGGCGATCAGGCCAAGAATGATGCTGCCGCAGAAGGCGGCGGCGATGACCAGCAGGCCACACAGGGCCTCGGCTCGGATCTGGGCCATGCGGCGAGTGGCGAGGGGGATCGGGTGGCTGTTGCCAGCGCCAGCGCGCCCGACTGACAGGATGCGCGTCATGCCGCCGCTCCGATGTCAGAGAGAGGGGCATTCTTTTGGCTGGTGCAGGAAGCATCTTCCAGCTTACGCTTTGCCCAAGGTGATGGCTTGGCGTACCGCTTGGGCCAGAGCACTTCGGGGGCAACCCCGAGATACTCTGCAACGGCCTTCTCTCCGGCGATGTGCCGGCGTACAACGGCGGTACGACAGGCAGATGAGTGGAGTCCTGCGGAGACGGCAATCTCTGTCAGGGTACTTCCTCGCCTGCGCACCTCGGCCGTGATCGCGTGCTTGTCCCACCGGACAGGCGTCGTTCGGGCCATTTTTCAACCTCCGTAATGACCGGCCTGGCAGGGCGGGTTCTTGCGGTTCAGTGCGCGCGCTTTAGCGGGCGCTTTTGCGTCTATGGGAGGTGAATATGGAACGATTGTTCTTATCGGTCAAGTACAATTGTTCCGTTTCGGGTTCGCAATTTCTCGGAAACCCCTACAATTGCGCTAATGAATTGGAACAATTGTTCTTTTTCGAACTCGAAATGCGTTTCGAGTTGGCACGATTGAGTTTCGGGATAGTCAAATGAACCCGAAACAGGATTCACTGGCCGACAGAATCAGGATTTGCGCCCATCTCGTTGGGTCAGGCGATGAGTTGGCACGTAAGGCGGGTCTCGCGCGACGCACGCTGGAAAACTATTTGAATGGGCGTGAGCCACAGGCATCACGCCTACTGGCCATCGCTAAAGCTGCCGGGGTTTCATTAGATTGGCTCGTTGGTGGCGATGGCGAAATGAGTCCGCCTCAACCCGCTCAGTCATCATCAGAAATGGTTGCCAGCCAACCAGCACAGCCATTGGATGAGGAGCTGATGGGCCGGATCACAGATGCCATCTCGCGTCTTTACAAGGACGAACGTGTCTCTCTGGCCCCGATTGATCTGGGCCGTCTGGCAGCACGCAAATACGGCGAAGTCGTCGCCGCGACTGATGATCCGGCCGAACGGCTGGCCATGTTGAAGCTCATAACCGTCCAGCTTCGCACTGAACTGCACGCTGCCGCCGCCGAACCCGGCACCGGCAAACGCTCGGCCTCATGATTGTAAGAATAGCCATAATGCCACTTATGCGCGTATTGTTGAGCGTTCTATTCCCAAATGGTCTGATGATTGGGGGCTCTTATGCGCTTTAAATTGGCAGTGGCTATATCAATGTTAGTCGCAACCGTAAGTCACATTCACGCCGCGCCAAATCTTGATGCTGGCATCTGGCTTTCTGATTTACAGCAATCAGAAGAAATGGTTGCCGCAGCCATCCGAACTGGCGATATTGCAGAACTGCGCCGCCAAGATGTTATATTGTCTAAAATAATTGCTCGAGGTGATGCTGCTCTCTCTCAGTACGAATTATATGACAGATTTAAATGCACCCATGCAGCTGGCGATTTAAGCAATGTTATTCTCGACATCAAGCTTCCACCAGCTCGCGCACTGGCTGCACTACGCCGCGATTCAAAGAGCTTTCACGAAAATATCGCTAAATGCGAAAAGCTGATGGGCCTCAAGCGCAAGCGGCAACTGCCACACCCGAATGAATGGTAGCCCACTGACATATGATCTTGCGCGGCGCAGATATCATCAAATCCATTGACATTTGATCCTGCGCGGCGCGGTCATCGAGAGAGATGCCAAAACGGTCCAGATAAGCGCGAAAATTCATGCCCTTATCCCACCCACACCCGGCTATTCCCACCTAATCCCGGTTATCTCCCTACTGACACATGATCTGTCGGGCACTACTTCAGTTATCCCGCCAGCTCCTGCATCCATATTCCAGAGGTTATCCGGCTGGCTTCATAGAACTCAATCAAGGTTGCCTACACGTCCAGACGATCTCGATCCGGAATTTGACTTCGGCCAGTGCCGTATCATAATCCGCTTTCTTGCGAATGAGCTTCAGATCAGTCGCCATGCTTCACATTTGTCACGTCGATATTGTCGTATGCCTTGTGTATGCCGATCCATTTGATCCAGACGAAGTTTTTCTCGAAATCGATCGACACCACGAGACGATAATCATTACCCTTGATATTGAAGACGATATGCTCTGCATTGACGATTCTATCCGTAGCGTAAACTACTTCACATCGGCGGAGCTTGCTCACTCCGCTCTTCTGACTTCATCAAACCAAGCATCAAGCGCTACCTTAGAGTGCCCAGAGACTGTTTAAGGGCAGATATATCGCAGCATATCCCCGCATATGTGGGGAATATTAAAGGCATTACTTAGCTATCGGCCCCGTGATCGGCTCATCCCCGCGCATGCGGAGAACAGACTTCTCGTATATAATTGATATGCCTTTGGAACTCACTTTCCAAAAACCGCACCGATTTTTAGAAAGCTTAATCATCCGTACAGCGACCGACAACTTCATGATTCCAGGCCAATCTTGACAACCATCGGCGGCAGTTTTCCGCACATGAAACCGATCGCAAGTTCATACGCAGCATAGTCCATTTGGATTCCGACCTTGCTCACACGTTTTATCCAGCCATAAGCTCGTTCTTTGGGTTTGGTTTTGCGGTTTTGGTGAATTTAGCGAGGTGATCCGCCGCTCACCTCATGCAAGTTGTCCTCAATCTGTTGTGGTCCAGAAATCCGTCATGGCTCAGAGTGTCTTGCCGATAATGTCGCGCAGGATTTCGCTGGTGCCGCCGAAAATGCGCAAGGCGCGCGCATCCGCCCAAGCCCGGCCAATGCCATATTCTGCCATATAACCATAGCCACCGTGCAACTGGAGCAGGTCATCCAGAATCTGCCCCTGCAATTCAGTGGCGTTCAACTTGGCCATGGCAGCCATGGAACTGTCGAGCGCCCCTTCCAGATGCTGCATCAGGCAGCGATCCAGAAAGGCGCGCAGCATCACAGACTGTGCCAGCGCATTGGCAAGCTTGAAGCGGGAGTTCTGATAATCGAGCACCCTGCGGCCGAACACCTTACGGGTGCGCAGATATTCGGCGGACGCCTCTATCATCCCCTCAAGGGAGGCTGCCGCACGCAGGGCAATAGCGAGGCGTTCCTGCGCCAGTTCCTGCATCGCATATTG
This sequence comes from Xanthobacter sp., assembly GCA_034676585.1. Lineage (GTDB taxonomy): Bacteria > Pseudomonadota > Alphaproteobacteria > Rhizobiales > Xanthobacteraceae > Xanthobacter. Next base: position 86,801 of record JAUCBY010000007.1, read on the forward strand.
GAAGCCGGCATTTTCCTCACCCAGAAGATGATCTGCCGAAATGCGCACATCCTCGAAGAAGAGCTCGCATGTATCCTGACAATGCTGGCCAATCTTGCGCAAAGGCGGCCCCTTGGTGAAGCCCGCCATACCTTCTTCCACCACCACCAGCGAGAGGCCGCGGGCGCCCAGATCCGGCTCTGTGCTGACCAGAACCACGAACAGGCCTGCATTCACCCCATTAGTAATGAAGGTTTTTTGGCCGTTCAGCACATACTGGTCGCCCTCCCGCACGGCACGGGTCCGCACGGCCTTGAGGTCAGAACCCGCGCCCGGCTCGGTCATCGCGACAGCGCCGATGAGTTCTCCCGATGCCATGGCCGGCAACCAGCGCTGTTTCTGCACCTCCGTTCCGAAATGCCAGAGATAGGGGGAGACCATATCCGAATGGATGGAAAAGCCGATACCGAGACAGTTGGCGCGCGCCAGCGCCTCTATCACCATGGCGGCATGGCCGAAGTCCCCGCCCTGCCCATAAGGCTCCGGCAAGGCGCAGTTGAGCAGGCCGCTGGCCCCGGCCTTGCGCCACAGCTCTTTCGGGGTCAGACCCTCGCGCTCCCAGGCCTCGTAATGGGGCAGGATCTCGCTGGCGATGAAACGCTCCACCTGCGCTCGAAATTGCAGATGATCTTCGCGCAGCACGGTGCTCATCATGGCTTTTCCCGCTTTGGTTTCAGCGCTGATAGGCTTGTGTCGCGCTCACCTGCCCATGCAGTTGCGGCGCGCTGGCAGGGCCGGTAAGAAACAGGCTGTAATGGTCGCCCGGTTCAAGGCGCGGCAGTGTGAGCGGTGCGCTGAAGGCCGCCCCGCACGTGGCACGCAACTCGGCCTGTACGGGATTGATGGCGCGGCTCTTCACGTCATTGGCGGCAACGGCCTTGAACAGCCCCTGCCCGGAAGGCGAAAGCTGCAACTCTCCTGCCGGGCAATCTATCGCCAGATTGTAAAAGCGCAGTTCGGCCTTGAGCGCATTCTGCCCGTCAGATGAATCATCCAGATGCAGGAATGTGAGTGCGCCATCCTTCTGCTGCGGCACCAGAGAGGTGAAACTGTCCGGCTTCACCTCCAGCGGCGCGCTGCTCACCCCGTCGACAACCACCGTGAAGGGTGCATCCCCCTTAATGATCGCATAGGGGCTGGCCAGTGTCTCACCGCCCACGTTCTGCGGCGCAGTCTCGCCAATCTGCACTTTCACGGCCTTGCCGAGCGGATTGATGATGCGGACAAAGGATGAGCCCGCAGGCGGGCGTGGCGCATAAAGCTGTGCCAGAGCACCCTCGGCCTGCACGACGCTGGCAGGCATGACAAGGCTTGCGGCAACACCTGCTGCAAGGCTGAAAACCAGTGCGCGCACTGTCATGCTCCCGCTCCCTTGTTTGAGCGCAGATGCGCATCCAGATACAGCTTTTCCAGTTGCTTGCGGTCCACCTTGTCGGTCTGCGTCAGGGGCAGGCCGCAGCGCGCCACAAGTTCGGATGGCACCATATAATGGGGCAGATGATGGCCCAGCAATGCCCGCCAGTCTGCAAGTTCCTCGGGCAGGGGCAGGAAGCCGTCCGGCCCGTCGTGGTTCAGGTCCACCACACCAATCATCCGCACCAATGTGCCATCGGGCCGCCTCAGCACAATGGCTGTTCCGGCCTTAACACCCGGCAGGGTAGCCAGCTTGGCATCCACCTCGGCCAACTCGATGCGATAGCCATGCAGCTTGATCTGGTCATCGCGCCGCCCACGGAAGGTGACAAGCCCCTCTTCATCCATCACACCCAGATCCCCGGTGCGATAACCGCGCTTGCCATTGCGCAAGAACATGCGCGTGGCGTTCAGGTCCGGCCGGTTCACATAGCCACGCATGACATGATCACCCGCCACGCAGATCTCGTCATCATCAATGAAGACATCCGCATAGGGCTTGGCTCTGCCGATGGGGAACGGCACCGGCGCCTTCGCACGCAGGGCCGCATCCACCTCCACCCATGTGGTGGAGCAGGTGGCCTCTGTCGGCCCGTATGAATTGATGATGCGCACATCGGGAAAGCGCATCCACAACGTCTCCACCATGCGGGGGGTGAGCGATTCCGCACCGAAGACGAACACTTTCAGATCCGGCAAATGGGCGTGGTCGAAATCGGGGTCCAGAAACTGCTGGCGGATGAAGGAGGCCGTGGTCGCCCACACACTGGCCTTTGCCTGCGCCAAGTGGGCAAGAAAAGCGCTGCGATCTGCAATCATCTCACGCGAACAGAGTACGCACGCCCCACCTGTCGCAAGCGAACCGACCCAGTTGAACAGAGAATAATCGAAGCTGAACAGGATCTGGTCCACAAACACCGGGGCAGGCCCCAGCTTCAGGTCATCGCGGATCCAGCCGGCAAACAGGGCAAGGCTCTCCCGCCCGATCTGCACGCCCTTCGGGTCACCCGTGCTGCCGGAGGTGAACATGACATAGGCCACGCCCTTCTCTTCCAGCGGCGCGGCCGTGCGGCCCAGCTCATGGAACGCCTGTGCCTGTGCATCATAATGCAGGCCCGCGCGCACGATTTCGCCAATGCGGGCGATGCGCTCCGGAGGATTGATGACATCTGCCGGAACGAATGGCACCCCCAGACGCAGGCAGCCCAGCATGGCAATGAGGAAAGCTGTTTCCTTGTGGCCGGTGATGAGAAGAGGCTCATCCCTGTGCACACCCGCGCGCACGGCCTCTTCTTCCCAGCGTTGAACAGCCTGCGCCAGTGCGGCCCAATCCATCACTCTGCTGTCATCAAAGACGGCAAGGGCGTTTCCGCCTGAATCTGTATCGGTGAAGTCAAACAGCCTGAAATCAAAGTGCATTTGCCCCTCCCCGCACTTCAGCCGGATACCCGCTCCCAAAAGCCCTCAAGCCCGCTGCTGCTCGGCGATGAACCCGGCCAGCTTGCCCACGCTTTCCAGATGCACGTCAATCTCGGAGGCCGGGATTTTCACGCCGAATTCCTGCTCGATAGCCAGCGCCACATCCACGGCGGAGAGTGAATCCACAAGGCCGGATTCGATCAGCAGCGTATCCGGCTCCACCTGTGTGAGCACGATGCCCTCGATGATCTCGCAGACCTTCTTTTCAATTTCAGGATGAGACATGATCTTTCTTCCTTGTTTTCAGAACTGGAAATACAGGAAACGGGTTTCCTTATGCATGTTGACGAGGCACAGGAAAAGCATCGCCAGCATTACACCTGTCCATATCAGGTTGGGCTTCCAGCGCAGCCATGTGATGGCAGTCTCCTGCACCTTGAACAGCGCGGGGGAGTAGCGGCCCAGAATCTGGTGGGCATTGGGCGTGAACCACGCAATAGCCAGCAACACGATAATATAAACAAGCTGGAGATGATGGCCGATCAGCAGCCGCCAGGCATCGCCCAGCGACATGCCCGGCAGAAAGCCGAGAGAGGCCAGCTTCTCCACACCGCGCAGGCCCGCCATGCCCTTTAGCAGCTCAATGGCATCGCCCACCCCTTCCGCGCGGAAAAAGGCCTGCGCCACCAGCACCGCCACAAAGGTGATGAGCACACACAGCGGCGTCCAGATGATGCGCGGCAGGAAGGTCACGCCGGTTTTCGGGTTGGCGACAAAAATGCGCCAGCCGTGATTGATTGACAGATAGCTCGCATGCAGCAGGCCAAACACCAGATACTGGAACCCGGCCCCGTGCCAGATGCCGGCCAGTGACATGGTGAACACGGTGGGGACCACAATGGTGGCCGCAAACCCACCGGCTGAACGCGCAGCACTGGAGCCGACCGACAACCCGCGCGCTGCCCGCATGCGCGAGATCGTCACCGCCATGGGATAGAACAGATAGGCCGTGAGGTAGCGCGTGAAGGTCATGTGCCAGCGTGACCAGAACTCGACAATGCTGCCGGCCTTGTAGGGCGAGTTGAAGTTCAGCGGAAAGCGGATGCCGAACATCTTGGCCAGCCCCAGCGCCATGTCTGAATAGCCCGAAAAGTCGAAATAGAGCTGGAGCGCATAGGCGATGCTTGCCCCCCACGCCGCCCAGAACTGCAATTGCCCCGGCTCTGCAAAGCCTGCATCGGCGTAAGGGGCGATACTGTCGGCCAGAATGACCTTCTTGGTCAGGCCAATCACGAACAGCATGCCGCCGATGGAGAGGTTCTCGGCCCGGAAGCGGTAATTCTCGCGGTCCGCAAACTGCGGCATCATCTCCTTGTGGTGCAGCAGTGGCCCGGCGATCAGATGCGGGAAGAAGGTGACGAACAGCACAAAGCTGAGCAGGCTGCGTTCCTTGACGATGCCCAGCCGACAATCCAGCAAATAGCCAATCTGTGTAAAAGTGAAGAAGGAGATACCCAGTGGCAGGATGAGATCATCCATACCGCCAGATGTCGCACCATATTCACCCAGAAAATTGAACAGGGTGGCGAAATATTTGTAGTGGAACAGCGCCGCCAGATCGACAGCCACCCCAAGGCCCGTCACCAGTGCCTGAAGGCGTGGTCGGTCGGCAAACTTCAGAATGAACAGGCTGACAATATAATTAAACGCGATCGAGACCGAGAGCAGGATCACGAATTGCGGATTCCACCAGCCATAAAAGATGAATGAGGTGAGGCACAGCCACAGCGCGGCAAGGCGCAGGCTGATGGCCCCGGCCATATAATGGCCGGCCACCGCAATCGGCAGGAACAGCAGCAGGAAGATGTAGGAGTTGAAAAGCATGGTGCCCTGCCCTCACCAGGCCGCAGGCAGGGCGATGATCGCCTCAAGCTCTGCCTTTTCGCGTTCAGCCAGCGGCAGGGACAGGGCGTTTTCGGAAAACTCCCAGATCACCAGCCGGAGCGTATGGGGCCAGTCCCCGCTTTTCTTCAGGGCATCCTGAAAGCCGCCGCTAAACTGCCCGCCATCCATGCTCAGGTTCCACACCTCCCGGCCAAGCCCCATGCCCAGCCAGGCGGCAAAATTGCTGCGACGTCCATTGGAACTGCCCGCCAGCAGCACTTCCACCGGGGCGGCCTCATCCAGCAGTCCAAGATCACGGACGGGTTCAATATCCTGCGGGGCAACCCTTTCAAGGTCTGGCCGCCAACCCTTGGGGGCGTCCATCAGGCCGGAGAGAACCAGAAGATCGCCCTTCAGAACATCCGGCTTGCCGGGGGGATGAACCGTGAACTGCTGCGCTCCCTTTGCTCCACCCAGCAGCGGCAAGGCGGCCGCCGCCACGCCCTGCGCGGCAAGGCGCGCACCGGTGGCATTCATATGCACATCGGTGCGGAAGAACAGCGGTGCATCCTGCCCCTGCATCACGCCACGCAGGTCCACAAAAGGAATGCCTGCCGTGCGCAATGTGTCGTGCCAGCGCTCCAGACGCGCATCCATCACCGTCGCCCTTTCAAGGCCGCACAGCTTGTCCGCCTCGACGCGCCCCTTGTCCGGAATAGCCACCACCAGCAACTGGATATTCTTCTGGCGCAGCTGGTGCGCCCAGTGTCGCATCAGCTTGAGGCGCGCCTCGAAAGGCTCATCCGTGACACCGGCAGGCGGACGCAGGCCATCGGCATAGAACATCCATTGCGGGCAGCCCAGAGCCACCTGCAGGCCCGCATCCCCCATCGTGCGATAGCGCACGGCGGCATGCGCCGTTTCCAGCGTTTCCTGCCCCGGCAGCCGCAAGGCTTTGGTCAGCGCATTCAGTGCTGCCCCGTCCAGCCATGCGGATGGCTTGAAATCAGAGATTTTCACGCTGGAGGACCCGATGGACCATATGCTCCACACCAGACCTGCAAGCAGCATGATGCCCCAGACCCAGGCGTTGAAGCGATGGCCTGAGGCTTCACCTTCCTGCTGACCGTCCTTCACGCTTCCGCTCCATCATGTCCCGAGTGCAGCGCGAACGCGATCCAGCCAGACCTGAGGCGGCATGAGAGATGCGCCATCCCACCAACCCACGGCATCCGGCCCATAGGAGAAGGTTGGCTCAAACATCTGCCACACAATAACCTGTGGCTTGTGCTTGCGGAATTCCGATGACTCCAAATACTCCAGCATCACCGCCCATGGGCCAATATTGCCGGGCTTCCAGTTGAGTGAAACCGGCCGGTCCAGATCGTTGGAAAGCTTCTGCGGAAACCCGTAATAAGGCTGGACCATGCTGTGGCCGACAATATGAACCGGAGCCTCGGTTTCATCCACCAGTTGCGCGGCTTCAGGCTGGCGACGCACGGTATAAATGTCGCGACCCAGTTTTTCGCGCTCATCCGGTGTCAGAAAAAGGTCTGCAAGATCGCCGTAGCGGCGCTCCTTGAACAACGGCCCCAGCGCCATGCCTGTGCCGGATGCACCATCAAGTTTCGCCACGCTCTTGCGGACCATCTCGGCCGTGGCTTTCGCGGTGGCCTCAACAGCCGGCAGGGTCCAGTGCTGATCCGTGCGGTAGAAGACATCCGCACCCTTGCCAAGAGCATCCTTCAGGACAACAGCGTCATCAAAGGTCGGCACACCGGCCTTGTTCAGCGCTTCCATGATGCGGGCATAACGGCCCTGCACATCAGCGCTCATGGATGTGCCTTCGGGCAGTTTGCCCGGATACAGGCGCACCTTGTCCGGAATCACCAGAACATTCAAGGCTATCCCGCGCGAGGCCAAAAGCTCCCTCGCCTGTGCGATCAGCCGGGTGGAATTCTCGATCCCGTTACGGTCAATCTGGCTCAGGCTGCCCCAGCCGGGAAACAGCCAGCCATCACGCCCCTTGATAACAGGGGATGACCCCTGCGCCAGCGCGGATGTTGCAACCACAGACAGGGCAATACTCACAGCAGACACGGTCAGGACAAGGCCGCGCACCATGCGTGCGAGCCTGCTCCGGCGCAATGCCTGCTGATCGCAGGAAACGGCGATCATTTCAGTCACCTCATGAACAGGGGGAGGGTACGCAACACGCTTTGTCAGTAGGAGAATGCGCGACGCATGAAAAGCATTATTTGGCTTGCCCACTACCCCCATGGCGCTGCAGCCCGCGCGCAGCCCGAAAAACCTGCCCGAGCGGCAAATGCAGAACAATTCAACAGATGTATCAAGCTAAAGCCGTCAACATATACTACTAATAATATGGTTAATATTCATTAAAATCAAAGGTAATTTAAGTAAATTATGATTAATAAAAGTTAATATTTCATATATTACATATATAAATCATTCAATTTTCCCATATTCACAGGACTATGCAGGGACGCCAGACAGCTCCCTGAAAGCGGCATCGTAAACAGAACATTAAAATAATATTTCCAGAGTTAACACAGACCCCAAGATTTTAATCTGGATTCAGGATCTGATTCGGAACCAATCAGCCGAAAAAGAGGATGATCTTGTCAAAATATACTGAAATCAGGAGGATTAAAACCAGACAACGATCAGTCAACATCCGTTAATGTCAAGATTTACCTGATGTTAACCCTACCGGCCGGTTAATGCCCGAGTAACCGAGGTCGATAGTGGTAGCATGAGCAGCACATCCAAATTCCCCACTGCCCAAAGCCCGTCGTATCATGGCTGGCCCCGTGCGACGCATATGCGGACCACGAGCCTGCGATACGCCTTGGCTGCTGCCATCAGCGGTCTCGCACTGATGACGCCTGCTTCCGGCTGGGCGCAGTCCTCGCCGCCGGCACAGGCAGAGGCCGAACAGCCGCTGGCTCCCGGCCTCACAGGCGCGGCATGGAATATCGCCAATCAGGCCTATGCGGCCTATGTGGCGAAGAACTACAAGGAAAGCATCCGCCTCGTGCAGGAGGGCCTGCAGCTGCGTCCGGACTCACCGCAATTCTGGTTGCTGTTGATGGATGCGCTTGAGGCGGACGGGCGGCTTGATGAGGCTGTCGCGGCCGGAAACAAGGCCCAGGCAGCAGGTGTCAAGGACATCACCCTGCAAGCGCGCCTGCAAAGCCAGAACCGGCTGATGGCGCAGGAGCCATCCCTTGCGGCCAACCTCGCCCTGACCGCGAACGATGTGAACAAGGCCATTGCGGAAGCCCGCAAGGCTATTGCTCTTGTTCCGGGAGATATCAGCTATCACCTGCTGCTGATCTATGCGCTGGTAGCCGGCGACAGGATCGAGGAAGCAGAGCAGGCGGCAAGCACCGTTGTGGCGCTTGATCGTGAAGCCTACATGCCCCGACTTCTGCGCGGCAATCTTCTGCAGCGGCTCGGCCGCACGGAAGAGGCAAACAAGGATTTCGATGCTGCGCTGAAGGATGAAATGCTCAGCGAGGCCACGGAACGTGACGCCCGCATTCTGGTCGCGGATGCGGCTCTGGCAGCCCGCGATCCCCAGCGCGCACTGTCAGCGCTGGAACCGCTGGAGAAGCTGAATGATCCCGGCGTCGCACTGCGTCGCGAGGCCGCCAATGCGCTTGTGCGCAACCCCAAACTTCTGGGGCCGGATGCCTACAAGCAATTGCCGGTGCCCTTCCGCGAATGTGTTGACACGCCCTATGGCCCCAGCTGTGTTCTGGTTCCCGCAACCGTTCCGCCACTGCCCGGCATTGGTAACACGCCCGGAACACTGACAGCGCAGAACGCCTTCAAGGCTTATCAGCAGGGCGATAACGCCAAGGCTGAGACGCTGATCCGCGAAGCGCTACGCATGAACCCCAAGGATGCCATCTGGCATCGCCTGCTGCTGGATACGCTGGATCGTTCCGGCCAGCATGGCATCATTGATGCCACGCTTGAAAAGGCAATCGCGGAAACCGGCAATGACCCGGAACTGCTGGCCCTGCGCGAGCAGCGCCAGCTTACGGGCTCTGTCGTGCGTGCCATCCAGGCGCTGGATGAAGGACGCGCGAGCACTGCGGAGGATATAGCCCGCACCGCCGTTGATCGTGTGCCGACATCCATCCCCTTCCGCATCGTGCTGATCCGCGCTCTTCTGGCGAACAAACAGTCGCAGGCTGCATTTGAGGCGACTGAGGCAGCCCTAAAGCAGGACGGGGCCGACAAGCGCATCCGCATGCTGCTGGCCTACCAGCTGGAACGGCAGGGCAAGTCTGCTGAAGCCGCAGCAGAACTGGCCAAGGCTCTTGATGCCCCGGACCTGAATGAAACGGAAGAACTGAACTTTCGCCTGATTGCCGCGAATATGGCGCTCTCGCAGGGGGATGGTGCAGCCGCACTTTCCTATCTGGAGCCTCTTCAGAACATCCAGCAGGAGAATGCACGCAGCTATTATCTGCTGGCCGTGCGTATGAAGCGCGGGGAAAAGGTCCAGCCCTTGGCTCTGGTCTCCCCCAGCATCCTGTGCCAGCCTTCGGCCTATGGCGTCATCTGCGGTGTTTACTTTGGCCCAGCGACGGCCTCTGCAGCACCGGGTTTTGCCGAAGCCGATGCAGCCTTCCGTGCCATGGACCTCAGGGACTTCCGGCAGGCGCTGATCCTCGCCCGCAAGGCCGTTAGCCTGGACCCGAACAATGCCGGCTATCGCCAGCTTCTCGCGGGGGCCCTGATCGGCATGCGGCAGTTCGGTGAGGCAGAACAGCTTCTCAACCGGCTTCTGGCCAGCAATCCGCGTGATGCCGGCCTACTGATGCAGCGCGCCAGCCTGCGCCAGCAGACCGGGCAATATGATGGGGCAATTGCGGACTTCCGTGCTGCCATCGCCACTGGCAAGCTCACACCCCAGCAAAAGCGCACGGCCCTGCTTTCCATAGCCGATGCCGCCTTGCAGGCGCAAAATCCGGAACTGGCCATCTCCACCCTGCAATCGTTTGGCGATGTGCCAGATTATGATGTGCAGTCCCGGCTTGGCTATGCCTGGCTTGCACTGGAAAATCGGGAAGAGGCGCTGATCGCCTTTGAACGAGCGAACCGTGCAACAAGCGACCTGACGCAAAAAAACGCCATGTTGGTGGCACGCGTGAACGTGCTCAATGCCTTGGGGCGCAGGGAAGAAGCACGCGCGCTGTTCCTGTCTGCCTATGAGAGCGGACAGCTGCGCAGTATGAATACGGTGGCTCTTGCTGTTCTGGCCAGCCAGTCCGGCGAAAATGAGATGGCTTTCGACCTGTTCTCGCAGGCCAAAGAGAGAAACCTGCTCTCCGGCACCAATCTCATAGAAGCTGCCTATAATGCCCGTCGCACCTATCACAATGAACAGGCGGTAGACTATTTCAAGGCCGCCATTGATGAGGCCTATGACGGCAAACTGAAGCTGGATCCGCAATATCTGTTTGGTCTACGGCGGGAAGTGGAAGTCCTCACCCGCACATGGGGGGCATATGTGTCCGCCAATTATGGTGCAGCGGGTATGGCACCCAACACCAATCTGCTTGGCCCGACCAATCTGGGCAGCGGCCATACCCTGTCCGTCGGTGGCGAGGTCTACTGGCGCCCCCCGCATATCGGCTACCGAGACGGGGCGCTGTTCGAACTGTTCGCACGCGGTTTCATGACCGGCTATGATGAAAATGAGGGTGCTACAGGGCTGGATACATTCCAGCCAAGCGTGGGGGCACGCTGGAAGCCGATCAAAGACCAGAATCTGGTGCTGGAAGCCTCCTACCTCCTCCCCGTCAGCAAGTTTGCACGGGAAGATGTGATGCTACGCGCCTCATACTCCATGGGAGAGGGCGGAGACCTGCGGGTAGATGTACCTGACTGGACCTACTGGAGCGCTTATGTCGATGCTGCCTATTTCGCAATGAACCCTCAGACCATCGTCAGTTCCGAAGCGCGTTATGGACGCTCCTATCGGCTGGACCAGATCAGTGACCGGCTGGTGGCGACCCCCTTCATCGCCCTGGGTGGCAGCTATGATACGGGCTTCAATACTCCGTTCAGCCTTGGGTTAGGCCCCGGCCTCAATCTGCGCTACTGGTTCCGGGAAGACAAATACACAGCACCGCGTTCCTATGTAGATGTCACAGCCCAGTATCGCATTAAGCTGTCTGGAGATGATCGTGCAGAAGGCCTGTTCGCTGGCGCGCTCTTATCCTATTGATATTGTGGACATAGTGGAATTATAGATATTTGGCGATCGTCAGAAGGGGCAGACGCCTAGTGTTGACAACAAAGCCTCACGCCCCAGCATGGGCAAGGCTTTTCAGGCGTTCACACAGAGCCACATCATCCGTGCGTCTTGTCTCATATCGGATGGTCAAGCGGTAGAAACCGGTGGCTTTACCCGCTCGTCGCTCGCTCATCTCAGCAAGAAATCGTGGGTGCCAAGCATTGGAACCAATCACCAAGGTGTTGATTTCCCCCCTGAACTGATCCGGGGGGCTGACAGGCCAACGCGCGCCCCCCCAAACCAGACTGGCAAAGAGACATGCCGCGTTTTCACGCAGCCACCGCCTCCCGAGATTCGACATGATGGCATTGCGATCGCGGCGGGAAGGCCCTGCCGCAATCGCTCCAGTATTCGGAAGGCAGATGGATCAGCCAGATCAGGCTATTCCATCTGCCATGCGTCTCATTGCTTTTCGAAGTCTCCCGGTGCCCATTTGTAGCTGATGGCAGCTTCTGTCGGGCCATACAGGCGCAAAATGGCGAAGAAACCCCGCTCCGGGGCGGTTGGCAGCCAGTTGGCTTCCTTGCCCTCAGGCGCCTTGGGGCCGATATAGAGATCGGTGGTGCCGTCGGCATTCTTCACCGGCTTGTCACGTGAGCCGAGCGAGGGAAAGCGCCGCTCCTTGGTGGCAAGGCCAGACGCATTCGCCGCCTCATATAATGTCACCGACCAGAACATTTCAGCCGGAACATCGGCTGGCAGCGTCAGCTTGTAGGCGGCATCGCCCACCAGCGGCTCACCCTTGGCATCATTGAACGCGATAGCATAAAATGCGCCGCGGCCCGGTATTTGCGAGACCATGCCCGGGCTGATCGAATAATAGTTGGTGAAGAACCAGAAGCGCGGCTCAAAGGCATAAAAGCCCCCTGCCTTGCTGCGGAAATCAAGGCTGAAGGTTTTATCCGGGCCGGGCTGGGACAGGTTGTTGATGGGATTAACCCACTGGCGATCCTTCCAGACATGGAAATCCACGCCATCCAGACCCGGCAGGAAGCCGACAACACGGCTCATGTCATAACCGGTCTTGGCAGCGGCATTCAGCAGCGCCTTGCGCTCTTCATCCGGCGCGAAGGGCGTGCCCGCGATCAGGCCGACAGTGGCGAGAATGCCCAGTCCGTCCGGTCCGGCAAGGTTCTGGCCTTCCTTGTCCACCAGCCACTTCAACTGCTCGAAGGCTTCAATATCCGAGCGCGGCAGCATGTTTGCGGGCACACCGGAGGCATCCGGGAACTGCATCGCCTTACGCTCGGCCTCGGGCACGTTGAGCGGGTAGATCTTCGTCTGTTCCAGATGCTCAACGGCTGGCGTCAGATTGTTCGGGTCCTCGTAAAACCCGCGCAGGAAGACGAAGAGATTGTTGGTGCCGGAGCGATAGACATAATAGCCCTCCGGCACATCACCCTTGTAGCCGGGCGGCAGCACCAGAAACTTTCCGCCCTTGCCCTGATCCGGGCCCGGCAAACCGACATCACCGAAATAGGTGCCGCCATCAACCGGGATGGGCCGCTGCCAGAAGTCCAGCAAAATGCCCTGAAGGCCGGGAGGTGCATCCAGCACGATAGGGCCGGTCTCGCTCATGTCGATATAGCTCATGGCATAGAGCACATCGGAATTCGGCGTTGTCACCAGCGTCTTCGGGTCAAGGCGCTGCTTCCAGATGGGCAGCACATTATAGCCGGTGCCGAACACCTTGTCGGAGCCAAACTTCATGCCCAGCGTATTGATGAGCGGCATGGCCCACAGATAAGCCTGTGTGGCCTGCTGGAAGGCCAGTGTCTGTTGAAGGGTCTGCGCTGTCTCCGCTGTGGGACGGTTGAACGAGAACGGGAGGTTTGCAAGCTCATCAAACCGGGCCTGCTGGGCTGCGGCCGGGCTGGCCGCCCCAAGCGCCAAAGCCAGTGCCGCGGCTGATGAAAGAAGCGTGGTGCGGAACATGAACGAGACCTCTTCCCATAACGCCTTCATGTCTGTCGGAAGGCAGAAGCTGGCACAGGCGCAGACCCGCACCACGAAGATAGATGGGCCGGGAGCGGCCAGTGCCGCGCCCGATGACTTCGCAAAAGCATCACTCAGGATTCATCCTGAACGGTTTTGCATCCATTCCAGATGACAGGAAGCGAGGCAGCCCATAAAGCCGCCTCTCCTGCTGTCACTTCATGACTTCAAAATCCGCAATGGTGAAGGACTTGTCAAAGAAGGCCTGCTTTGGTGCATACAGGCGGAAATAGACAAACCAGCCCTCGCCCGGAATGCTCTTCAGATAATTGACATTTTTGCCGGATGGCGCCTCCGGCCCAATGATAATGTCGATGCTTCCATCGGCATTGAAGGTGAGATCCTTCATCCGGCTGTCAATGCTGGCATCACGCGGCTCGGTTCCGCCATTGTCATAGGTGGTGCGGGTGTTTTCGCTGTAAAGGGTGAGCGACCAGAACTGCTCCACCGGCACATTGGCGGGCACATGCAGCTTATATGTGCGATCTCCGCGGAAGGTGTTGCCCTCATTGTCGCTCTTGGCGGTCATATAGACCTGCCCCTCACCCACCTTCGGGTCTGCCATGCCCTTGGTGGTGGCCACCGCCTCATAGAACCATGTGGCCCGCTGGTCGATCTGCTGGATATCCGCCGTTTCCTGCGAGATCTCGAAATCCACGCTGTCAAACCATGAGGTACCCGGCCAGTAGGGCTCGGTATAACGCGGATAGACCTGAAGATTGCGCGCCATCAACTCGCCCATGCCCACGCCGTTGAGCAGAATCCCGGTGAGCCGCTCATCCGGCTTGAACTCCTTGCCCTTGGCGATACCGAGCGGCTGGATCATCGCCATCCATGCCTTGTCGATCTCACGCACGGGTTCATCCTGAATGACCTCTGAAAGGGTCTTCCAGTAGTCTAGGCCGCGTGGCGGGGTCGCCAGCCACTTCACATCCTTACCCTTGATGAAGCGGCTGGGCTTGAGCTCATCTCCCACCTTGCCCATGCGATAGGCCTTGGTGAAGGTGTCATAATAGCCTGGCTCCTCGCTCAGAATGCGCAGGCCAACAAAGATGTTGTTGGTTGCGCTCTGCACGACATGCACGCCCTCTTTCCTGTATTTTTCCGGGTCATCCTGCGGGCCTACAACAATATATGTGCCGCCCTTGCCTGCATCAGGGCCGGTGAGGCCAAGATCGGTGACCGGGCGCTGCCAGAAATCAAGAATGCCGCCAGCGGTCTGCCCGGCGGGATAGTCGATCTCAATGGCTCCATCCTTCAGGTTGCTGAAGTTGAAGATATAGGGCGTGGTCAGGTTGGGCGTGAGAATGCCGCTCTTCTGCTGCACCGTTTCCAGCACAACGAAATCGGTCGGGCTGTTAACGCCAAAGGCCGCATTCTGCGTATCGCGCCATGTGGCGGCGCTGACCAGCGGCAGGCTCCAGATATAGGCCTGCGCCGCGCGCTGATAATCCATCTCATCAAACAGGCGCTGTGAGGCCTGCTTGTCAAAATAGGTGTCGGTCAGGGTGATCTCACCGATTGGCGTGGAAATCACCTCATTGCCGTGCATTTTGGCATCCTTCAGCGCGACGGGTCCGGCATATGCGGTCGAACTCAGCAGTGTTGCCAGAAGGATGGGGGCAATGCCCCGCAGCATGGACTTTGTGGCCATTATTCGCCTCACCTGAATGTTGCAAATATGAGAAGCTGGCGCTTCCGATTTGAATCTCACATGATCCTCAAGTCTGATCCAGATGGCTATGCACTTCCTGCCAATCCGTGCGGGCGCGGCGGCTGGAGCTCCTGCATCACGCGCTTGCGGGTCTGCGATGGCCGCTCCCCGAAAAGATCGCGATACCAGCCAGATAGCCGTCCCAGCTCGCTGATCCCCCAGCGATTGGCAATGGTGGCAAGGGTTGTCGCCCTTTCCACATCAGAGATCACATCATAGCGGATGCGGTGAAGACGGAGCTTCAGCACATAGGAATAGGGCGTTTCATCCAGCAGCATGCGAAACGCGCGGTGCAGCGTGCGCGGCGAGGTGGCCGCCGCATTGGCGATGCATTCCACCGAGAGCGGCGACCCGAGATTTTCATAGATGAAGGCCCGTGCCCGGCGCAAAATACGCTCATATCCGCGCGGGTCATGGATACCGATGCCCGTTCGCGGCGAACGTCCGACATGCCCGACCAGCGTCTGAACGAGAGAGCGGGCCGGATTTTCATGCCTCTGCCCGTGAGCAGATCCGTGGAGATGCAGCTGCTGGAACTGGCGCTTGATATGCGCCAGCGGGGCTGAGGCAAGACGACGGCCATACACACCGCTGCCGCCCAGCTCCCGGGCTGTGAGCACAAGCTCTTGCCGGGACGCGACATCCTCCAGCATATCCGCGCTCATGGTGAATACCGCATAGAATGAACCCGGCACATAGAGCGAGTCATGCTCATCTCCCGGCATGAAAATGCCGACATCGCCGGAGGTCACGTCATTCAGCCAGTGGCGCGTTCCCGGAGGCAGGTCAATCCCAACGCCCAGGGCGATCCTGTCTTCGGATAACGGGCCGGTGAGAGAGACACGGCTTTCAATAATACCAGACGAGAAATGGATGCCACCAGCTTCGGCAAAGGCCAGACTGCCTCTCACCGGCATTGCGGACATCTGCGTGGCGCTCAGTCCGGCACCACGCACAGCCTCGCTCAGTCCCTCAATGCCAGAGAGACGGGCGACCGACCACTGCGGGATGAGAGCCTGTTCCAATCCTTCAAATCCACCCAGAACAACTGTTTCTAGTTTTGAAGATTTACATTTAAATAAATCAATCAGACCAAAACATGATCTCTCAAGGAGATATACTGCAATTCATTCCAAACCCGTAAACCGGATAACTGACCAGCAACTGGACGGGGCAAGTCTTTCCCTGAAATGGCAGGAGGCCATATGGGGCGGGCTTATCACGGGAGCGATACAGTCAATACAAGGCTATCATGTCAGGGTCCGTGTTGCAGCAACCCGGTTGCGCCCCATTCTTTTGGCATCATAGAGTGCCTGATCAACCCGCTTCATGAGCAAAGCCGGATTATCAGCCGGTTGGGACATGCTGACGCCGAATGACATGCGGACAGGGCCTGTGGCAGGCAACTCATGCGCGGCAAGAGCCATGCGGATACGCTCTCCCAGTTCAACAGCGGTATCAAGCGCACAGCCGGGGAGCACGAGCAGGAACTCATCGCCACCCCAACGAATAACCGCATCATTTTCCCGCACATTCTGGCTGAGCACATGTGCGCAATGCTTCAACACCAGATCACCGGCATCATGCCCAAACCGGTCATTGACCTGCTTGAAATTATCTATGTCGCTCAAGATGACGGCATAGGACTGGCCAGACATCAGGGCCTCGCGCTGGCACTCCCGCAACTGCCGTGTACCCCCGCGCCTGTTGAGCAGTTCGGTCAACGGATCGCAATGTGCCTGATCATGGAGCATCTGCTCGCGCTCAACAAAGGCGGTCACGTCTTTCAAGATACTGACATAATGCGCAGGCTCCCCGGATTCACCGGGAAGGCGTGTAATGGTATGATCCAGATATTGATCTCCCCTTTCCCTGTGCTGATGGGAGAAGATCTTGCGATCACTCCTGCCCTCCTGTGCGATCCTGCGCAGATGGGTGGAGAATTTCAGGCCATCATCATTCAGCCCCGTCTGCCGAATATGTCCATTTTCACACTCGTACCCGGTCAGCTCCTCAAAAGACTGATTGGCAAAGAGGATATGGGCTTCACTGTCTGTAATCAGCACGGCATCATGTGTTGCATTCAGGGCATTGGCCAGCAGGGCCTGCCTCTGCTCAGCCTGTACATGGGCTGTAATATCTCGCTGAACGGAAACAAAATGCTGAACCTGCCCGTCTGCGCCGCGCACGGGAGATATATTCCATTCAACAATATAGGCCCCGCCATCACGACGGTAATTGACCGTGGAACCCTGAAAAAAAGCCGCGTCTCTCAGGCACGCCTTCAAGCGACTGATCACCGGCCCACTGGTCAGCGGGCCTTGCAGAATACGGGGTGACTGGCCAAGAATTTCTGACTCTTCATATCCTGTCATGGCACAAAATGCAGGATTGCAATAGACGATATGCGGGCCGCCATCCTGAAAACAGGCATCAGTTATAACAACAGCATTGAATGACTGATGAATGGCAGCCTGCAACACTGCATATGAACCGGAAGTTCCAATGTCCGGATTCACGCCTGAAGTCATCAAAACAAACACCCGGTTTTTCTACAAAACACCCAGCAGTGAAGACAGCTTCTTTCACTGCGTGACGCGACATGACGAGCCAGGTTTCATGATGTGCCGAACTGTTCAACAAACCAAACCACCCAAGGTTGTAAACCGGTGCGAATGCCTGTCAGCCCGCTCCCATCATCATGAATCCATATCATATTTTTTCGCTGAGCCAGACAAACCGGCAAGGTCTGCACAGCACATTGCCAGACTGCGGATCTCAATACCGCAGCTGATACCCGGATGCCGTGCGCATCGTCATGGCATGCCACCCCATCCGGCCGGGCATAAATCCGCGCCGGATCATGGCCCCGGAAGCCGCGATCCCTTGTTATGATCAAGGTTGGCCACAAATTCCCCGGACACAGGTTTTCCCACGCGGTGGAAAAACCTGAACCGCCCGGCCAAATGCCCGCAATTGAGGAGGCCGCTTCCGGGCGACGGCCGACCCCATGACAGGGCGTGCCCCTGACCGTCAGGCGAGGAGACACCACATACAGTTCAGGCCATGTTCCACATTACCAACAAAGGCTCATCCCCCTTCAGAAAAGAGCCTCAGTATCAATACTCCCGCAAGAACACCCGCATCCATATGGAGTATATAGACATGATCATGCCAGCTTAGCCGGCACGATCCTGCATCTCATTTCCTCGCATCCTCCAGAATCATACGGGCTGCTTTTTCCGCAATCATCATGGTGGGTGAATTGGTGTTGCCCGAGGTGATGGTCGGCATCACCGAGGCATCGGCAATACGCAGGCGGCCCAGCGCCTTCATGCGCAGGCGTTCATCCACCACCGCACCATCATCCGCCCCCATGCGGCAGGTGCCCACCGGGTGGAAAATGGTGGTGCCAATATCGCCCGCCGCCCTCACCAGATCTGCATCGGTCTGGAAATCCGAACCCGGCTTGTATTCTTCCGGCAGAAACTTCTTGAATGCAGGCTGCGATGCAATGCGCCGGGTGAGGCGAATGGCGCGCGCGGCCACCTCCTGATCACTCTGTGTCGAGAGATAATTGGGGCGAATGGCCGGGCCGTTCCGAAAATCCGCATTCTTCAGATGAATGGAACCGCGGCTGTCCGGGCGCAGATTGCATACGCTGGCTGTCATCGCCGGGAAGGGATGCACACCGCCACCAAACTTGTCGAGGCTCACCGGCTGCACATGATATTGCAGATCCGGTGTTTCCTTCTCCGGGCCGGAACGGGTGAAAATGCCCACCTGGCTCGGGGCCATCGCCATGGGGCCGGAGCGGTTGAACAGATATTCCAGCCCGATGGCGGCCTTGCCGAACAGGCTGCTTGCCTTCTCGTTCAGCGTGGAAACACCCTGCACCTTGTAGATCAGGCGCAGTTGCAAATGATCCTGCAGGTTTTCACCAATGGAAGGCACATCCACCACTGGCGTGATACCGGCGGCCTGAAGCACATCCGCACGCCCTATGCCGGACAACTCCAGCACATGCGGAGAATTCACCGCCCCGGCGGAGAGCACCACCTCGCGCGCCGCGCGCACCTCCTGCACCTGCCCGTTGTGATGATAGCGCACGCCCACCACTTCACCATTCTCGATCAGCAGCCGCTCCACCTGCGCGCCCGTGCGCACCTGCACATTGGGCCGCTTCATGGCCGGGCGCAGGAAAGCCTTGGTGGCATTCCAGCGGATGCCATGGCGCTGGTTCACATCAAAATATCCGCCGCCCTCATTGGTGCCGGTGTTGAAATCCGGTGTGCGCGGAATGCCCGCCTCCACCGCCGCCTCAAGGAAAGCGTCCAGCACATCCCAGCGCACGCGGGCCTTTTCCACCCGCCATTCGCCGCGCGCACCGTGCATTTCGCTTTCACCCAGATGAAAGTCTTCCTGCTTGCGGAACAGCGGCAGCACATCATCCCAGCCCCAGCCGGTGCAGCCCATCTGCCGCCAGTGGTCATAATCTGCCGCCTGCCCGCGCATATAGATCATGCCATTAATGGAGGAGCAGCCACCCAGCACCTTGCCGCGCGGATAGGCCAGCGCGCGGTTGTTCAGCCCCTTTTCCTGCTCGGTGGAAAAGCACCAGTCCGTACGCGGGTTGCCGATGCAATAGAGATAGCCGACAGGAATATGCACCCAGTGATAATTGTCATTGCCACCGGCTTCCAGCACCAGAACCCGGTTGCGCGGGTCTTCGGAGAGGCGATTGGCCAGCACGCATCCGGCACTTCCCGCGCCAATGATGATGTAATCAAAGTTTTCCATCTTGGATGTCTCTATGCCCACTGTGATGCAGGGCGCATGGCACGGGCATCAGTATGAATGGCGGGGTGCCGGGAGGAAGGCCCTGACCTTCCTCCCCGCTTGTCAGCGATCCAGCCGGAAGCCGAACTTCTGTCCCAGCTTCGAGGCGTAGAACTCGCCGACAATGCCTTTGCGGAACAACAGCACGCAGACCATGAAGACGATGCCGGTGATGATGGTGACCGGGAAATCCGACGTTGCGAAATAGTTCTGCAACGACACCACCAGCCCTGCTCCCACCAGCGGCCCGGCCAGCGTGCCAATGCCGCCCAGCAGGGTCATCAGCACCACTTCACCAGACATCTGCCAGCCCACATCGGTGAGCGTGGCAAACTGGAACACCAGTGCCTTCAGCCCGCCAGCAAGCCCCGCCAGCGCCGCCGACATGACAAACGCCCCAAGCCGGTAGCCATGCACGGAATAGCCCAGCGAAATGGCGCGGTTCTCATTCTCGCGGATGGACTTGAGGATCATGCCGAAGGGCGAGTTCACGAACCGCCAGATGATGAGCAGGCCGACCACGAACACGAAGGCCACGAAGTAATACATGTTCATCGTGTTGTTGAGGTCAATGAACCCCAGAAAAGTTCCGCGTGGAACAGACTGGATACCATCCTCACCATGGGTGAACTTGGCCTGAAGGCAGAAGAAGAAGAACATCTGCGCCAGCGCCAGCGTAATCATGGTGAAATAGATACCCTGACGACGCAGCGCGATGAGGCCGATAATCAGCCCCAGAAGCGATGCACCGACAACGCCCACCAGCAGACCCAGCTCGGTTGGCAGGCCCCACACCTTCACCGCATGGGCGGTGAAATAGGCGGCCCCACCAAAGAAGGCGGCATGGCCGAAACTGAGCAGCCCGGTGTAGCCCAGCAGCAGGTTGAAGGCGGCCGCGAACAGGGCGAAGCACAATATCTTCATCAGGAAGATGGGATAGATGAAGAAGGGTGCCGCCAGCAGGAACACCACACAGGCGATGAGCAGGCCCAAGCGCACGGCGGAAGCATTCTGTATGGCGGGCGTACCCGCATTGAATGTGGTTTCGGTCTTTCCGGACATGTCAGGCATCCTTTCCGAAGAGACCCGCAGGACGCAGGATGAGCACGATCGCCATGATGACGAAGATGACGATGTTGGAGGCTTCCGGGTAGAACACCTTGGTCAAGCCCTCGGCGATACCCAGCATGTAGCCGGTGAAGATGGCGCCCATGATGGACCCCATGCCACCCACAACCACCACGGCAAACACGATGATAATCAGATTGGTGCCCATGAGCGGGCTCACCTGATAAATCGGCGCGGCCAGCACACCGGCAAGGCCGGCAAGCGCCGCACCCAGCCCGTAGGTGAGGGTCAGCAGCAGGGGCACATTGATGCCGAAGCTCTGCACCAGCGTGGCATTTTCTGTTGCCGCACGCAGATAGGCTCCAAGCTTGGTCTTCTCGATGAGATACCACACGGCCACGCACACAATGAGCGAGGCAATGACCACCCAGCCACGATAGATGGGCAGGAACATGAAGCCCAGATTGGTGCCGCCCTGAAGTGCCGAAGGCACTGTATAGGGCTGGCCGGAGGCCCCGAAGAAGTAGCGGAACGTGCCTTCAATGGTCAGCGCCAGACCGAAGGTGAACAGCAGGCCATAGAGATGGTCCAGCTTGTACAGGCGCGAAAGCATGGTGCGTTCCACCACCACGCCGAACAGGCCGACAATCAGCGGCGCAACAACAAGCGCCACCCAGTAGCTGACGCCCAGATGCGAGAACAGCAGAAGCGCGGTAAACGCGCCCAGCATGTAAAGCGCCCCATGGGCGAAGTTGATAACGCGCAACAGCCCGAAAATCACCGCCAGCCCGAGAGAGAGCAGCGCATAGAAGGAACCGTTGATGAGGCCGACCAGAAGCTGGCCGAGCAATGCCTGAAGCGGCACGCCGAGGATCGTGATCATCTCAGACACCCAGCTCCTTGTTCAGGAATTCCATACGGTTCGGCAGATCCGCCACCGGGAATTCCGCGACCATCTGGCCGTGATCCATCAGGTAGAAGCGATCGGCGATCTTGGACGCAAAGCGGAAATTCTGTTCCACCAGCACCACGGTCATGCCGCGCGACTTGAGCTTCACCAGAACCTCGCCAATGCGCTGGATGATGACCGGGGCCAGCCCTTCGGTTGGCTCATCCAGCAAAATGCAGTTTGCGCCCGTGCGCAGGATGCGGGCCATGGCCAGCATCTGCTGCTCACCACCGGAAAGCTTGGTGCCGGGGCTGTTGCGCCGTTCCAGAAGATTGGGAAACAACTCGTAGATTTCATCCAGAGACATGCCGCCCTGTGCCACCACGGGGGGCAGCAGCATGTTTTCCTCCACCGAAAGCGTCGCGAAGATGCCGCGCTCTTCCGGCACAAAACCAAGACCGGCATGGGCCGTGCGATGCAGCGGCATGGTCATGAGGTTCTTGCCACGCAGGGTCATTTCACCCGTGCGCTTGCGCAAAAGGCCCATAATGGTGCGCAGGGTGGTGGTCTTGCCCATGCCGTTGCGGCCGAGAATGCAGATCATCTCGCCTTCATCGACATGAAGATCCACCCCATGAAGAATATGACTTTCGCCATACCAGGCATGCAGCCCGGAAACCTTGAGAAGTGGTGCCATCAGTCTTCGGTCCCCATATAGGCGGTGCGCACGCGGGGGTCTTGCGAGACGGTCGCGTAATCGCCCGAAGCGATGATTTCACCGCGCTGAAGCACGGTGACCTGATGGCAGATATTGGAGACGACGGAGAGATTGTGCTCCACCATCAGCACCGCGCGGTCCTTGCCCACGGTGCGGATGATGTCGGCAACAATCTGCACATCCTCCAGCCCCATGCCGGCCATTGGTTCATCCAGCAGCAGCACTTCCGGGTCGAGAGCCAGTGTGGTGGCGATTTCCAGCGCACGCTTGCGACCATAGGACAGGTCTGTCGCGCGCGCATCGCGATATTGCATCAGGCCGATATTCGCCAAAAGCTCCTCCGCCCGGCCATTCAGGCTGTCGAGCGCGGAAACCGGCATCCAGAACTGCGTGGCCAGATTGGCTGGCCGTTGCAGCGCCACACGCACGTTTTCCAGCACGGTGAGATGGGGAAACACCGCCGAGATCTGGAATGAGCGGACCATGCCCATGCGGGCCACCCGGTCCGGCTTCATGTGCGTGATGTCCGTGCCCATCAGGTTGATGGTGCCGCGCGTGGGCGGCAGAAACTTGGTGAGCAGGTTGAAGACGGTGGTCTTGCCGGCACCGTTCGGGCCGATCAGCGCATGGATACGGGCATGGCGAATGTCGAGATCGACATTGTTGACCGCCGTGAAGCCCGAAAAATCCCGGCCCAGACCGCGTGCAGACAGCACGATCCGCCCATCCTCAACTGCTTGCGCAGGGGTGGTGTTCATTTGTCATCCGACTTGTGCAAATTCTCAAACTGTGGGCGGATAGACTTGCACTATCCGCCCGGCGCCATCGTCACTGAACGAGGGGGCAACCCGACTTGGCAGGGTCCATATAGGCTTCATCACCCGGAATGGTCGCCAGAACGGTGAAGTAATCCCATGGGATATTGCTTTCACCGGGCTTCTTCACTTCAAGAAGATAGACATCCGAGATCATGCGACCGTTCGGTGCAACCTTGCCATTCTGCGTGAACACATCGTTCACCGGAAGCTCATGCAGCTTCTTGGCCACGGCTTCGGTCTCATCCGTTCCGGCAGCCTCAATCGCCTTGAGGTAGGACATCACGGCCGAATAAGTGCCCGCATGCACCATGTTCGGGTAAGCCCCGGTGCGCTCAAAGAAACGCTTGCCGAATTCAGCGGTTTCCGGTGTACGGTTCCAGTAGAAGCTCTCGGTCAGCGTCAGGCCTTGTGCGTTTTCAAGGCCGATGCCGTGTACTTCGGCCAGCGTGAACAGAAGAGCCGCGAGGCGCTGGCCACCATCCGTAATGCCAAACTCCTTGGCCTGCTTGATGGCGTTCTGCGTATCCATGCCGGCATTGGCAAGGCCAATCACCTTTGCACCGGAAGCCTGAGCCTGAAGCAGGAAGGAGGAATAATCGGTTGAAGCCAGAGGATGGCGCACGGAACCGACAACCTTGCCGCCATTTTCCTTCACGACATTGCCTGTGCTGTTTTCAAGCGAATGGCCGAAGGCATAGTCAGCGGTGAGGAAGTACCATGTGTCACCCCCCTCTTTCACCAGTGCACCACCCGTGCCGCGGGCCAGCGCATTGGTGTCATAGGCCCAGTGGAAGCCATAGGGAGAGCACTGCTTGCCGGTGAGCTCATTGGTGGCCGCGCCGGTATTGATGGTGATCTTCTTCTTGTCCTTGCTCAGCCCCTGAACGGCAAGGCCGACTGAAGAAGAGGTCAGCTCCATGATGGCGTCCACACCATCAATATCATACCACTGGCGCGCAATATTTGCAGCGATGTCAGCCTTGTTCTGGTGATCGGCCGTGATGACCTCAATGGGGGCACCCAGCACCTTGCCGCCGAAATCCTCTGCCGCCATTCTTGCAGCTTCATAGCTGTATTTGCCGCCGAAGTCGGCATACACGCCGGACTGGTCATTCAGAATGCCGATCTTGACCTTGCCATTGGACACCTCTGCCATGGCAGGGACAGAAAAAGTTGCGGCAGCGGCAATGGCCACGGCGGACACCGACATGAAAAATTTGTTCATCCATTCCTCCCAAGAACACCTGCCGGTCTTTCGTCACGCTGTGCGCGTATCGTGCCGTATGTTCGGTCAAGCCGATCTTTTTGCAGGTCGGCGACTGTTTTCCATGCACCGATACCCATACGATCTACGCATAAGAGCCTTGATGCAAGAGCATGGCTTGACCTATTTTGGAACAGTGTCTGTACAAAAATGAACATGAGAGGGAGGGCATGACGAACTTCGCCTGGGATGATTTACAGTTTTTTCTTGCCGTTGCACGGGCAGGACAGCTCTCCCGCGCAGCCCGGCAATTGCGCACCAGCCATGTCACGGTCTCGCGACGGCTCGACAGATTGGAACAATCCCTGAAACTGAGATTGTTCGAACGGAACCCGAGAGGGTATGAACTCACCTCCCATGGTCGCCGCCTTCTGGCATCTGCCGAACGAATCGAGGTGGAAACCCGCCGTCTGGAAGAATCCATTTCCGGAGATGCGCAAATCCAGCGCGGCATTGTGCGCATCGCCATGCCGGAGGGGTTTGCAAACTTCTTCACCACCCGTCTTCTGGTGCGCTTTGCCGCCCAGTTTCCCAACCTCTCCCCGGAACTGGTCGCGCTGCCGCAGATCACATCCCTCTCCCGGCGCGAGACAGACATCTCGATCACGCTCGATCCGATCCGCGCCAGCCCCTATCACAATGAAAAGCTTTCCGATTACACATTGCGTGTATATGGCTCACGCGATTATCTGGCGCGCTTCCCGCCCATTACAGACAGGGACATGCTCTCGGGCCATCGTTTCATTGGCTATATTGAGGAAATGATCTTCTCTGCCGGCCTGGACTATTTGCAGGATGTCCACTCCGCCGTGCGGGCGCAAATCAAATGTTCCAGCCTGTTCAACCAGTTGAGTGCCGTGCGCGATGGGCTGGGGCTGGGTGTGCTGCCAAGCTATATGGGGCGGCGGCATGATGATCTGGTCGAGATTCTGGGCGAGGACGTGCAGATTCACCGCACATACTGGATGAACTGCCACCGGGACAATCTCCAGTCCTCACGCGAGCGTGCGGTCATGACCTTCATGCGTGAAGGCATGGCACGGCTGGGGTCGGTTCTGGTCGCGGCATGAGGCTTGAACACAAAAAGACGGATGCCGCAGCACCCGCCTTTTCTCCATCATACAGGATGTCTCACTTCATGGTTGGCATCACAAATTCCGCCCCTGCGCGAATGCCGGTTGGCCAGCGGGTCGTGATGGTCTTCAACCGCGTATAGAAACGCACGCCTTCCGGCCCGTGCATATGGTGATCCCCAAACAGCGAGGCCTTCCAGCCACCGAAGGAGTGGAACGCCATCGGCACCGGGATCGGCACATTGATGCCCACCATGCCGACCTTGATGGCATGGGCAAACTCGCGGGCCGCATCACCGTCACGGGTGAAAATGGCGGTGCCGTTGCCGAACTCATGCTCATTGATGAGGCGAGCGGCGGTGTCATAAGAATCTGCGCGCACCACGGCCAGAACCGGGCCGAAAATCTCTTCCTTGTAAATGCGCATGTCCGGCGTCACATCGTCAAACAGCGTGCCACCGATGAAGAAGCCATCCTCATAGCCCTGAAGCTTCAGGCCGCGCCCGTCCACCACCAGCCTTGCGCCTTCTGCCACGCCGGAATCGACATAATCCGAAACCTTGTCGCGATGGGCGCGCGTCACCAGCGGCCCCATTTCGGCCTCAGGGTCTGTGCCCGGTCCAACCTTGAGCGCACGTACACGCGGCTCCAGCTTTGCCATCAATGCATTTGCCGTTTCCTCACCCACCGGCACGGCCACCGAAATCGCCATGCAGCGCTCTCCGGCCGAGCCATAGGCAGCGCCCATCAGCGCATCCACGGCCTGATCCAGATCGGCATCCGGCAGAATAATCATATGGTTCTTTGCCCCGCCCAGCGCCTGACAGCGCTTTCCGGTGCGGGCTGCGGTCTCGTAAATATAGCGGGCGATGGGGGTGGAGCCGACAAAACTGATGGCGGAAATATCCGGGTCTTCCAGCAGCGCATCCACGGCTGCCTTGTCGCCCTGTACCACATTGAACACGCCATCGGGCAGGCCCGCTTCCTTCAGCCATTCAGCCATCAGCAGAGCCGCAGACGGGTCACGCTCGGAAGGCTTCAGAATGAAGGTGTTTCCGCAAGCCAGCGCAACCGGGAACATCCACATGGGCACCATGGCCGGGAAGTTGAACGGCGTGATGCCCGCCACCACACCCAGAGGCTGACGCACCGCGTGGCTGTCCACCCGCGTGCCGACATCTTCCGTGATCTCGCCCTTCAGAAGCTGGGGAGCGGCCGTGGCAAACTCCACCACTTCCATGCCACGCTGCACTTCACCCTTGGCATCGGAGAACACCTTGCCATGCTCGGCAGATACCACTTCGGCCAGCGTATCCACACGCTCTTCCAGAATGCGCAGGAAGGCGTTGAGAATGCGCGCACGGCGCAGTGGCGTGGTGGCGGCCCAGCCGGGAGCAGCCGCACTGGCTGCCGCAACCGCTGTCCGCACATCCTCGGCCGAGGCCAGCACCACACGCCCGGTTTCCTTGCCCGTGGCCGGGTTGAACACAGATGCCGTGCGCCCGCCCGTGCCAGTAGCGCGCTGGCCATTGATATAGTGCGGTATGGTGACGGGGGCAGTCTGCGTCATGGCGTATGTCCTCACTTCAAGTCCGTGTCATCCGCCCTCTCGTGAGGCGAACCTTGAGCGCAGCTTCACCCTTTATCTTTCGCACAGCAACGCCTAAACTTTCATATTCGTTGTGCGGAAATTATAGCCATGAGCGAAGCCTTTGACTGGGATCACCTGCGCGTTTTCCTTGCCGTGGCGCGGCATGGTCAGCTGCTGGCGGCCGCACGGCATCTCAGGCTCAACCATGCCACCATTGCCCGAAGGCTGGATGCGCTGGAGGATGCCCTTGCAACTCCCCTGTTTGACCGCCGCCCAACCGGCACGGCGCTGACAGCCGCGGGGGAGCGGCTTCTGCCTGTGGCCGAACGCATCGAAACCGATGTTCTGGGCATTGCCGAAACCTTCCGTGATGAAGAGCAGGAGGTTTCCGGCACCGTGCGTATCGGCGCACCGGATGGGCTGGGCAATTATTTTCTGGCTGCGGAACTCGGGGCGCTGGCCACCCGGCATCCGGGCCTGACCATTGAACTGGTGCCCTTGCCGCGCACCTTTTCCCTCTCCCGGCGCGAGGCGGATCTGGCCATCGTTCTGGACCAGCCTGTACAGGGCCGGCTCGTCATCTCACGGCTGACGGATTACACCCTTGGCATCTATGCCGCGCCCACCTATCTGTCCCGGCATGGCACGCCCCTGCGCGAGGAAGACCTTGGCGCACATCTGGTGGTGAGCGGGGTGGAGGATCTCTCCTATGCCTCGGCACTGGATTATGGTGCCGTGCTGCTGCGCCACGCCGGGCGCAGTTTTCGTTGTGCCAGTGTGATGGGGCAGATGGAGGCGGTCCGCTCGGGCACCGGCATAGGCGTTCTGCATGACTTTGCCGTGCCGATGCCAGATGTGGCCGGGCAGAATGCACTGGTCCGCATCATGCCGCATCTGCATTTTCGCCGCAGCTATCACCTGCTGGCCCATGCAGATACCCATGCCGTGCGGCGCATCGCCGTGGTGCGGGAATTTTTGATGCGGCGCTTTCATGAAGAGCGACAGCGCTTTTGCCCCGGCTCCCGCTCCGGTGAAGGCCAGGCCTCCACCCATGAATGAGCGGGCATCATCCTCTGCGGAAAAGGCTGGAATGCCTTATTTCCGGGTCATGCTGTCCAGCACCTGAAGCACCTTCTCCCGGCCCGGTTTCAGCGAAATCGTGGGGCAGGCCAGATCACAGAAGAACAGGCCATCTGCCGCCAGCCGCACAATTTCCAGTTCCGCCGTCCGCTCCTCGGGGGGGAGCGCGGCAAGGCGCTCCTCCACCCATGCGTTCCAGCGCGGGCGCGCCCATTTCTCGCCCAGCATCAGCACCACAAGGCTGCTCCAGCACTCCACACCATCATCTTCGGCATCGGCAAGATTGGCGTGGAGATAGGCGCGGGTGAAACGGCCATGCGGTTCCGGGTCGGCGGCGACCAGCGCATTGAAATGCGCCTCGAACCGCCCCAGAAGTTCATCATGCAGACCTTCGAGCAGGGCCTGTTTGGTGGGGAAGTGATGCAGCAACCCCCCCTTGCTCACGCCGGCCTCACGCGCCACCGCATCCAGCGTCAGGGCATGCAGGCCCTTCTCCACGGAAAGCCGGGCCGCAACGCAGATGAGCTGGCCACGCACCACAAGAGGTCTTTTCTTGCGATGCAGGCCTTGCCCTTTCCCGGTTTCCTGTCCCTCAGTCATGCCCGCCCCCCTGTGCCCGGCCTGTCTGTGACTGGCCCGTCTGTGCTTGGCCCGCCTCTGCCGGGGCCTTGCGGCCGGGGAACAGGCGCATCACCACAACAAAGAAGACCGGCACGAAGATCACCGCCAGAATTGTTGCGGAGATCATGCCACCCATCACGCCTGTACCAATGGCATTCTGGCTGCCGGCACTCGCCCCCACCGCGATCGCCAGCGGCAGAACACCCAGAATAAACGCCAGCGAGGTCATAATAATAGGCCGGAACCGCAGGAATGCAGCCTCAAGAGCCGCTTCACGGATGGACTTTCCTTCCGCACGCAGGTCCTTGGCAAACTCCACGATAAGAATGGCATTCTTGGCCGAAAGACCGATGATGGCGATAAGACCAACCTTGAAATAGATGTCGTTCGGCATGTCGCGCATTGTCACGGCCAGCACCGAGCCGATGACTCCGAGCGGCACCACCAGCAGCACCGAGATCGGAATGGTCCAGCTTTCATAAAGCGCCGCCAGCAGCAGGAACACGAACAGCACCGAGAGCGCCAGCAGGAACGGAGCCTGCGAACCGGACTGGATTTCCTGCAGGGACTGCCCCGCCCACTCAAAGCCGAAGCCGGGCGGAAGCTCGCCTGCAAGCCGTTCCATCTCCACAATCGTATCACCGGAGGACTTGCCCTCTCCCGCACCGCCCGCAAGGCGGATGGCCGGGTAGCCGTTAAAGCCCACGATCTGCGCAGGACCCTTGGCCCATGAAACCTGTGCCACGGCGGAAAGAGGCACCATGCCGCCCTGATTGTTGCGCACATTCAGCTTCAGCAGGTCATCGGCCTGCATGCGTCGCTCGGCATCCGCCTGCACCGTCACGCGCTGCATGCGTCCGGCATTCGGGAAGTCGTTGACATAGGCCGAGCCGAGATTGGCAGAGATCGCGGCATTGATGTCCGCAAAGGCCACACCAAAGGCATTGGCCTTTTCACGGTCGATCAGCAGATGAAGCTGGGCGCTGTCAGAAAGCCCCTCAATGCGCGGGCCGGAAAGCTCCGCGCTGCCACGCGCCGCATTCAGCAGTTGCGCACCTGCCCCTGCCAGAGCCGCATGGCCACGGGCAGAACGGTCCTGAAGGCGGAACGTGAAGCCTGATGACGTTCCAAGCCCTTCAATCGGCGGCGGCGAGAGCGAGAAGCTCACGGCATCCCGAATGCCGAAAAGCTGCATGTTGGCGCGGTCGGCAATCGCCTGTGCGCTGTCTTCCGGGCCACGCTGGCTCCAGTCCTTCAGCACCACGAAGGCAATGGCCGCATTCTGCCCGTTGCCCGAGAAGCTGAAGCCCTGAATGGCAAACATATCCTTGACCGCCTTCTCCTGCGCGAAGACGCCCTCAACCTGCTTCAGAACCTCCAGCGTCCGGGTGCCGGAAGCCTCTGGCGGGGCCTGAATGTCCACAATCAGATAGCCCTGGTCTTCTGCCGGCACGAAATCGGTCGGCAGGCGCATAAAGGTCCAGCCCAGTGCCAGCAGCAGCGCGGCATAGACAATCATCATCCGCCCGCCGCGATCCACCGCCCAGCCGACAATGCCGCGATAGCCTTTTGCGGTGTTGTCGAACTTGCGGTTGAACCAGCCAAAGAAGCCTTTCTTCTCATGATGTCCGGCCGGAACCGGCTTGAGGAAGGTGGCACACATGGCAGGCGTAAGCGACAGCGCCAGGAACCCCGAGAACAGGATGGACACCACCATGGTGAGACTGAACTGGCGATAGATGATGCCGGTTGCGCCGGGGAAGAAGGCCATGGGCACGAACACGGCGGTCAGCACCAGCGTGATGCCCACAATGGCCCCGGTAATCTGCCCCATGGCCTTTTTGGTGGCTTCCTTTGGACCAAGCCCCTCGGTCGCCATCAGGCGCTCGACATTTTCCACCACGACAATGGCGTCATCGACAAGAATACCAATGGCCAGCACCATGGCAAACATGGTGAGCACATTGATGGAGAAGCCCGCCGCCAGCATCACCGCACAGGTGCCCAGCAATGCAATCGGCACAACAATGGTGGGAATGAGCGTGTAGCGCACATTCTGCAAAAACAGGAACATCACCACAAACACCAGACCCACCGCTTCCAGCAGGGTCATCAGCACCTTCTTGATCGAGATCTCGACAAAAGGTGTCGTGTCATAGGGAATGGACTGTTTCACGCCTTCGGGAAAGAAGGTCTCCAGCTCGGCCATCTTGGCATGGACCGCCTTGGAGGTGGCCAGCGCATTGCCGGTTGCAGACAGCTGAACACCGATGGAGGCGCTGGGCTTGCCATTCAGCCGGCTGGTGAAGTTGTAATCCTCGCCGCCAATTTCCACCCGCGCCACATCGCGCAGGCGCACGGTGGACCCGTCTGGATTGGCGCGCAGGACAATCGCACCGAACTCTTCGGGTGTGCCAAGCTGGCCCTTCACCAAAATGGGGGCCGAGGTTTCCTGGCTGATGGGGTTGGGCAATGCGCCAATGCGCCCCGCCGCCACCTGCGCATTCTGCGCCTGAATGGCATTGGTGATGTCATCAGCGGTGAGTTGCAGCCCCACCATCTTGTCCGGGTCGACCCAGATGCGCATGGCGCGCTGGGTGGCAAACAGTTGCGCCTTGCCAACGCCCGGCAGACGACGCAGTTCACTGGCCACATTGCGCGCGAGATAATCGCCCAGCGCAATGTCGCTCAACGCCCCGTCTTCCGAAACCAGCGAAACGATCAGCAGGAAGGAAGAGGCCGCCTCCTCCACCAGAATGCCCTGCTGCACCACCGGGCGCGGCAGGCGCGATTCCACCCGCCGGATGCGGTTCTGCACATCCACCGAGGCCTGCGCCACCGAGGTTCCGGGAGTGAAGGTGGCATTGATGGAGACCGCGCCGGATGCATCCGAGGTGGACTCGAAATACATCAGGCCGGGAATACCGTTCAGTTCCTCTTCAATCAGGCGCGTCACGCCCTGATACAGTTCTTCCGGTGAGGCACCGGGATAGGCCGTGGAGATGGAAATCTGCGGCGGGGCGATGTTCGGATACTGTGCCACCGGCATCATCGGAATGGAGATGACGCCCGCGATCATGATGAAAATGGCGACAACCCACGCGAAAATGGGACGATCAATAAAGAAACTGGGCATGATGGTCGCTCACTTCCCGGCAGGCGTTTCAGCGGCGGGGACCGCCGGAGCGGCATCCTTGTCCGCAGGCGGCTGGGCAGCTGTGTTCTCGGCCGCGGCATCCTTCCAGGGATGCGCCACCACCGCCGCTCCGGGTGCGAGCATCTGGAAGCCTTCCACCACCACGCGCTCACCGGGCTTGAGGCCGTTCTCAATGATCCAGAGATTGTTCATGATGCGGCCCGTGCGCACCGGGCGCAGTTCGGCCTTGTCATCCGCGCCGATCACGAAAATCTGGGCCGTGCCGCCCGCATCGCGCTGCACGGCGCGCTCAGGCACCGCAATGGCGTCACGCTGCTCACCCTGCACAATCTGCACACGCACATACATGCCGGGGAGAAGATCTCCATTGGGATTGGGGAATTCGCCGCGCAGAATGATCTGGCCAGTGGAGGCATCCACCGCAGCTTCCGAGAAGAGGAAGCGGCCGGCATGGGCATATTCGCTGCCATTATCAAACTTCAGGATGACACGAGCCGCATCCGCATCCGCGCTGTCACGCCCCTCAGCCGTCACCCGGTCCTCGGCAATGCGCTTCAGGGCCAGAAGCTCGTTGGCAGACTGGGTGAAGTCGGCATAGGCCGGGTTGATCTGCTGAATGGTGGCGAGGCTGCGGGCATCCGTGGCGCTCACCAGCGCACCTTCCGTGACGATTGCACGGCCAATACGGCCCGAAATGGGGGCGCGCACATTGGTATAGTTCAGGTCCAGCTCGGTTGCATCCAGCCCCGCCTTGGCAGAGGCGACATCGGCTTCCGCCTGCGCCAGTTCGGCCACGGCAATATCATGGCTCTGGTCACTGGCAATCTGGCGCTCGCGCAGGTGTGCTTGCCGGTCTGCCTTCTGCTTGGCCAGAATACGCGCTGCTTCCGCGCGCGCCAGCGTGGCCTTTGCGCTTTCCACCTTCACACGGAAGGGAGCCGGATCAATCCGATAGAGAATATCGCCTTCCTTCACCAGAGAGCCCTGCTCGAACACGCGCTCGACCAGAATGCCCGAAACACGCGGGCGCACCTCGGCAATCCGCGTGGGGGCGATACGGCCGGGCAGTTCGTTCAGGATCGGCAGGGTCGCCGGCTGCACGGTGATGAAACCGACCTGCGCGGGCGGCATGCCCCCCTGCCCGTTCTG
The DNA here is from genome assembly GCA_034676585.1 of Xanthobacter sp. GTDB lineage: Bacteria > Pseudomonadota > Alphaproteobacteria > Rhizobiales > Xanthobacteraceae > Xanthobacter. The sequence goes on from JAUCBY010000007.1 coordinate 119,872, forward strand.
CCCTGAACTGTCACCGCATGCAGCGAGCGTGAGCAGGGCCAGTGCGGGAAGGGCAAAACGAACGAGCGGCGAAAGGGAAGTGGAAGACAGGTGGCGCACGATGGTCACATCCGGGGCAAAATAGATTGGAACCCAGATAACACCACCTAAACAAACCGTCCAGATGGTTTTTGTTGCATTGCGATACCCTGCCCGGTGCCCATCAAGCTGCCACTTTTAAAAAACAGATTGATGTCAGGCAGATATGGCACAATGTGAGAACGCGCCGCTGCCTGACGCTTCATCATCAACTTTATTTTGATGCAAAAGCGAAACATGTTTCGGCCATGGATGACCCTCAGGCCCAATGATTGAGTCATGCGCCGGGCCGTGAACAACAGCCTGCCACACAGGGCAGCGGAGTACAGATCATGAGCGTTTTCAACCATCAGGACGGGCGGCATATCGAGATTGATGGCGCGCAGATCTATGTCGAGGAAAAAGGCCGTCCAGATGGGCCGCCCCTGATATTCCTGCATGGCGGCCTTGGCAGCATCATGGATTTTGCGCCCATTCTGCCACTGTTGCAGGACCATTACCGCCTGATCGGCATTGACAGCCGCGGACAGGGGCGCTCCACCGCCGGCACAGCGCCCCTCACCTACCAGCGCATGGCGCAGGACACCGAGGCCGTTCTACACCATCTTGCTCCCGGCCCCGCAACGCTTGTGGGCCACAGTGATGGCGGCATCATTGCCCTGCGTCTGGCGGCAAGCCGTGGCGATCTGCTGGCCGGCATCGTGCCCATCGGCGCGCACTGGCATCTGGCTGCGGATGACCCGGCCCGCGCCATTCTTTCCCGTGTCACGCCTGAAATCTGGAAGGAGATGTTCCCCGATAGCTATCACAGCTACCAGAACGGCAATCCGCAACCGGACTTTGACAAGATCACCCGCGATGTGGTGGCGTTGTGGCTGGATAATGGGCCGGATGGCTACCCCGGTGAAATCGTGCGCAACATCACCTGTCCCCTGCTCATCATTCGCGGGGATGAAGATCCCTTCGTCTCACGCACCAATGCGGTGGAGCTTGCCGAACGGGTGCCGGGTGCGCGCCTGCTGAACCTGCCCTTCTGCAGCCATTCCGTGCAGGATGACCAGCCGCACCAACTGGTGTGGGCGCTGCGCACCTTTCTTGAAACCAATGCCCGCACGCAGCCCGCGACCTGATGGCTGTTCCGCAAAACAGGACTGAATTGCTGGCGGCGATTGACCTGACCTTCAATCGCCTGCTGCAAGCGCTCGATGACATGTCGCCCGGGCACCTCCATGACAAGGCGATGGAGGGCCATGCCAGCAACACCATGATGAGTGTGGCAGATCTTATCTCCTATCTTCTGGGCTGGAATGAGCTGGTGTTGAAATGGCTTGCGCGCGATGCGCAGGGGCTGCCTGTTGAATTCCCGGAAACCGGCTTCAAATGGAACCAGCTTGGCCTGCTGGCACAAAAGTTTTATGCTGATTATGAGAGCCTGCCCGACCCGGAGCGCATCGCCCGCCTGAAGGCCGCACAGGCGCGGATTGTCGCCCATATCCAGGCCACGCCGGATGCGGTGCTCTATGGGCAATCATGGTATGGCAAATGGACCATGGGTCGCATGATCCAGTTCAACACCTCTTCGCCCTATGCCAATGCGCGCATGCGGCTGAAGCGTTTCTCTGCCTCATTGAAGCAGGGAAACGCTGAACATGCTGATGCTAGCCGGCCTTGTCATAGGCGATAAGATCCACCGCCCACTCCCATTCGCCTGCGGGCAAATTGCACTCGGGAAGGTCTTCAGCATCATCCTTCACCTCGCACTTGCCTTCCGGCGGCTCGGCGGAGATGGAATAGATGAGCGTGCGCGTGCCCTTGCTAAAACCCATGCGGGAACTGTTCGGGCCATCTGCGGCCAGATCCTGCAAGGGTGTCCAGTCCTTGAAATGGTCGGACAACGCCACGCTCACATCACCGAACTGGCGCGTTGCCCCCGTGCCCTCGCCGGAGATGACACAGGCCAGCCCCTCATCCTCCAGCCCGAACAGCTCATCATCCGGGTCCTCCACGGAGGACGCAAGCTTGAGACCGGAGATTTTCTCAATCTCCAGCTTCAGCGCCTCACATTCCGCTGCCGGGATCGGCTGGATTTTGGCAGAAGCGGCCTGGGCCGGAAGGGCAGACAGCGCCAGAAAACCGGCTGCGGCGCACAGGCCCACCTGTGCCAGCCGGCCAAACCGCGATGCCAATCGAAAATCATCAAACGGGGACATGCAACCTCCCGCCTGTTATCAGGCCATTATGAGAGAATGCTACATGATCCCTCGCCGCTCTCCCAGCCGCTTTTGCGTGAACCCGCTGCCAGACAGGCCATGTTCAGGCTTTGCGCGTCGCGTCATGCACAATATTGTACGGACCGGACAAGGTGTGGAGTGTGATCTTGGATTGCGTTGATGTCATCGTGATAGGGGCTGGTGCGGCTGGCCTGATGTGCGCAATCGAGGTTGCCAAACGCGGACGTTCCGTTCTGGTGCTGGACCATGCGCGCGCACCGGGCGAGAAAATCCGCATTTCCGGCGGCGGACGCTGCAATTTCACCAATCTGCATGCCAGCCCGAAAAACTATCTGTCTCAGAACCCGCATTTCTGCATTTCAGCCCTGAGCCGCTACACCCAGCAGGATTTTATCAAGCTGGTGAAGCGCCACAATATCGCCTTTCATGAAAAGACGCTGGGGCAACTGTTCTGTGATGGCCCCTCCACACAGATCATCACCATGCTGCTGGATGAGATGAAGGCGCATGGAGGCCGGCTCCAGCTTTCAAGCGCCATCCGTGCGGTGGAACAAGGCGCGGATGGCTTTGAGGTGCATCATTCGGATGGGCGCATCATGTGCCAGTCTGTCGTCATCGCCACCGGCGGCAAATCCATCCCGAAGATGGGGGCGAGCGGCTTTGGCTATGAGATAGCCACCCGCTTTGGCCTGCGCCTTGTGGAAACCCGACCCGGCCTTGTGCCTCTCACCCTTGAGCCAAACCTGCTGGAACGGCTGAAGCCGCTTGCCGGTGTTGCGGTGGATGCAACGGTTGCCTGCCGCAAGACCACATTTGCCGAGGCAATGCTGTTCACCCATCGCGGCCTCAGCGGTCCGGCCATTTTGCAAGTTTCATCCTATTGGCGGGAGGGGGATGAACTCACCATCTCCATGCTGCCGGGTACAGACTTGCTGGCCGCCCTGCGCACCCAGCGTGCGGAGAACGGACGGCAGGCCCTGCAAACGACCCTGTCCGTTCATCTGCCCCGCAAGCTGGCGCACCTCATCGCCGCCGATTTCCCAACGCCCCAGAATCTCGCGGACTTTTCCGACAAGGCCCTTCAGCGTGTGGTGGATGCGGTGACGGCGTGGCGTTTCAAGCCCGCCAGTTCCGAAGGCTACCGCACGGCCGAGGTGACACTGGGCGGTGTGGATACGCGCGACCTTGATTCAAAAACGATGGAGGCCCGGAAGGTGCCGGGCCTCTATTTCATTGGCGAAGTGGTGGATGTGACCGGCTGGCTCGGCGGCTACAATTTCCAGTGGGCCTGGTCATCCGGCTGGTGTGCCGGGCAGGCCGCCTGACCCGACCCTAAAGAGGTTTCATCCCCACGGCATCTGCAATCAGCTGTATGGAATGCAGTCGCTCTGCGTGGTGATAGACATCCGAAACGATGATGAGTTCATCTGCCCCGGTTTCCTGCACCAGCGCCTCAAGGCCCGCCCGCACCGTTTCCGGTGAGCCGATGATGGAGCGCGCCAGCATCCGCATGGCCTGTGCTTTTTCCATCGGCGTCCAGTAGGTCTCGATATCATCAATCGGCGGCTGGCTGAGGCCGCGATTCCCACGGAACATGTTGGTGAAGGACATTTGCTGGGTGGTGGCAAGGCGGATCGCCTGCGCATCCGTATCCGCCGCAATCACATTCACCCCCACCATGGTATAGGGCTTCTTCTGCTGATCGGATGGCTTGAAGCGGTGGCGGTAAATCTCCAGCGCCTGCAAGAGCATGTCTGGCGCGAAATGCGAGGCGAAGGCATAGGGCAGCCCCAATTCTGCCGCCAGCATCGCCCCGAAATTGCTGGAGCCGAGAATCCACAGCGGCACATTGGTGCCCGCTGCCGGCACAGCCTGAATGCGCTGCTCGCGCCCTGCTGGCGCAAGGAAAGCCTGAAGCTCCAGCACATCCTGCGGGAAACTGTCTGAGGCCTCTGGCGAACGGCGCAGGGCGCGCAGGGTCAACTGGTCTGTGCCCGGTGCGCGGCCAAGGCCTAGATCAATGCGCCCCGGAAACAGATGCTCCAGTGTGCCGAACTGTTCTGCGATGATATAGGGCGCATGGTTGGGCAACATGATGCCCCCTGCCCCCACGCGAATGCTGTTTGTGCCCCCGGCAATATGGGCCAGCACAATGGAGGTCGCGGCGCTGGCGATGCCCGGCATATTGTGATGCTCAGCCACCCAGATGCGGTGATAGCCAAGCTTCTCCGCATGGGCTGCCAGATCGCGCGCATTGTTGATCGCATCGCCCGGGCCGGTGTCTTCCGTGACTCGGGCCAGTTCGAGAATCGATAAGGGAATCATCATGTTCTCCCGAACATCGCACAGCGGCGCGCTTGGCACGCACATCCGGCAACACAGCTTGATATCTTCAGGAGATAGAAGCGCACGGGCGAATATCAAGGGAAGGTCAGGCAGGCCTCATCCCGCCCCCTAAACTCAGGCCGTATCCAGCAAGGCTTTGGCCCGCTCCGACAAGGGGCAGTTTTTTTCTTCAAGGCGGCGGATCACCATGCATGCGGTTTCCGCGTTCGCGGTGTTCGCGATGAAGGTGGAAACCGATCCGTGAAACTCCAGAACGATATTGGTCGTCCTGCGCCAGCTTCGAGCGCATCCATAAAACACGATACTGGAACGCATCTTCATGCAAGATCAAACGCGGATGCAGATTATTATGTCCCCAGGCGATCCATGGAATGGACCACCACCCAGAGAAAGCCGCGACCAGCCGCACATGGATGGATCTGGAGGTTCGCAGGCTTTGCATGGGTGATGTGAACCCGGAAACGGGCCGCTTGCACAGGCGGCAGCCCCCTGAACGGTCACGGGCCTGAATCAGAAGAGCCTCAAACACAAAAAAGGCCGGGCATGGCCCGACCTTTTCGAAACGCTTTCATGTCAAATGCCAGTACATCCGTGGTCAAATGACATTAATGCCTTTTATCACTCGGCCTGAAGGTTCTCAGCAGCAGTCTTGCCGTTCCGCTGATTGGTCACAGCCTCAAAAGAGACCTTCTGACCTTCATGGAGGCTCTGCATGCCAGCGCGCTCAACAGCCGAAATGTGCACGAACACATCCGGGGAGCCGTCTTCAGGCTGAATGAAACCAAAACCCTTGGTGGTGTTGAAGAACTTTACGGTTCCGATGGTCATGACGATTCCTTTCAAACCGACAGATTTTGCTGTCATCTGACCACGTGCCAGACGCTCAGCATTTTCGAATTTGAGAGGATAAAATCGTTCAGACACTATAGTGCGGCACAAAGTTCATCAGCAAGTTCGATAGTGGATATATAGACACAGAATGTGTTCGTTACAAGGCAATTATATTTAATTCTGTGAAGTTAAATTATGGATATATTCATGCTTCGGCTGCCACCCACAAGCAGAAAGGCCGGGCGGAGCGTTCAAGCGCATCACTGGCCGCAGGCAAGGGCTTTATCTGGCATGCGCCAGAGGCAAGCATGAGCAGCCCATATGAACAGCACCGTTTATTCTGATTTTTGAAATTCAGAAAATGGTGGGCGATACAGGGATTGAACCTGTGACCCCTCCCGTGTGAAGGGAGTGCTCTCCCGCTGAGCTAATCGCCCTCGCGCCAATGGCGAGGTGGGCTGTTTAGAATGGGGACCCGACCCTGTCAAGCGCCATGAGATATTGCACCCCGAAATGGGAAGATATCCACATAACATGAAAACGCACGGCCGACGCGGCAGCCTTCACCACCGCGCCGGCAGCCATTCAGAACTATTGAACGCTTACGCTGGCAACAGCGCGTTGACCGCTTCATTCAGCGCGCTGAAGTGATGAATCAAAAGGTCTGCTCCCAGTTCGGCCGGAGGAATTTCGGTATAGCCGAAGGAAACGGCCACCACCGGAACGCCCGCCGCTTTCGCCACGGCAATATCGGTGCGGCTGTCGCCGACCATCACCGCCCGTGCCGGATCACCACCGGCAGCGGCAATCGTGGCATTCAGGGGCAGCGGGTCTGGCTTTGGCACACCGTGGGTATCGCCACCTGTAATCACCGCAAAATGGCGGGTGAGGTCCAGGGCATCAAGAAGCTGGCAGGCCAGATGCTCCAGCTTGTTGGTGCATACACACAGCCGCGCACCGCTGGCAGCCAGTTGCTCCAGCGCATCCACCATGCCTGGAAAGGGCTGGGAATCATCGGCAATGTGGGCGGCATAATAGGTGAGAAAAGTGCTGTTCAGCTCTTCCAGCCGCGCGGCATCCACGCTCTGGCCCGCACTTTCCAGCGCACGGGTCAGCAGCAGACGTGCGCCTCCACCAATGAAATTGCGGGCAACATCACGGTCCACCGGCGCGATGCCAAGCGGGGCAATCACGGCATCCAGCGCATTCAGCAGGTCCGGTGCGGTATCCACCAGCGTCCCATCGAGGTCAAAAACGATGGTGGCAGGCATGCGGGTCATGACGGCAATCTCCTCGCGGCGCGAAAAAAGAAGCGGATAGATGCCCCGATGGCATAAATGCTACCGCATTCGCACGCCAGCCTTGTGGCACATATCTGGCAGCGCGATAACACCCGTACCGCGCGAGAGCACCTGTATGGAGGCCCCATGACCCTTTCCTCCCCGCCCCCGGAACGTGGCGGAATCAACTGGCTTCTGCTCATTGGCCTTTTGGTCGGAGGTGCCGCCATCGGCTACGCCTTTTCCGGCACACCAAAAGCACAGGCTGAAACCGGCTACAGTTTTGCTGCGCCCCCATCTGCCGAGGCGAATCGCATTTATGGCGTGAACCAGCGCACGGGTGAAATGTCGGTGTGCCAGTTCGAGCGGCCGGATGGGAATATGGTGGGGATCACCCGCTGCTTCCCCAAGGGCGAGGGTGCCGGTGCGCAGGCCGAAGGCGATTATGCGCTTGTTCCCACCCATTACGCAGGCGAAACCGGCATCTTCCGCGTCAACCGCGCCACTGGCGAAATGAGCATCTGCTATGTGCGGGAGCTGAATGACGCGAATGGCAAGCCGGAAACACGCCTGCTGTGTACGCCGCCGGCAAAATAGCGCGCCAGTCATGGGATAGCGTGAGCGGGGCGTTTGTGTTCTGCTTGTTTGAAGACCGGATCAGGGTTAGAGCAACCAGCATGGTCTGTGTCTGGTCCCGCCGAACGCGATCACTCCTCGCCCATCATAAGGAAGCAAGCCATGGCTGTAGCTGAAGACTTCAAGCGCCGCGCCGCCGCCCGCGCTCTGGAATATGTGAGCGATGGCATGCGTCTTGGGCTGGGCACCGGCTCCACCGCCCGCCATTTCGTGGATCTGCTGGCCGCGAAGGTGCATGATGGCCTCAACATTGTTGGTGTGCCAACCTCCGAGCAGACTTTAGCCCAGGCGGTTGAGCTTGGCGTGCCGATTGCCACACTGGATGAAGTGGGCGAACTGGACCTGTGCGTGGATGGTGCGGATGAGGTTGGCCCGCAGCTTGCGCTCATCAAGGGCGGTGGCGGCGCGCTGCTGCGCGAGAAGATTGTGGCGCAGGCCTCCAAGAACATGATCGTCATTGCTGACGATACCAAGAAGGTGGACGTGCTTGGCCGCTTCCCCCTGCCGATTGAAGTCGTTGATTTCGGCCTTGTGAGCATTTCACGCAGCCTCAAGATCGCGTTCGCCAGTGTGGGCTGCGAAGGCGCCCTCACCCAGCGCAAGGATTCAGACGGCCATGCTTTCGTCACCGATCAGGGGCATCTGATACTGGATGCCCATCTGGGTGCCATTCCAGACCCTGCGGCCCTTGCCCGTGCTGTGGCGGAAGTGCCCGGCGTGGTGGAGCATGGTCTTTTCATCGGTCTTGCCAGCCGGGTGATTCTGGCCGGTACGGACGGCATTGTGGTGCTGGAACGCCAGAACTGAACAAAGCCCGTCTGAACATTTGCAATTGAAAGCACAGATGCTTTTTCTGGAGGATAGGATGCCTTCTTTCTGCCGCACCCGCCGCGCTTCCGGCCTTTTCGCGGCTGCCGCCCTGTCGGCCGCGCTTCTTGTCGGCAGCCCGCTCGGGGTGTCACCTGCCCATGCCCAGCAGGCGGCAGCACCTTCGGCCGCACAGGTGGACATTGCGCGCCAGCTTGTGCTCGCCAATGGTGAAGCCCGCGCTTTTGATGGCGTGATCGGCAATATCGTGGATGGTGCCGCGCTCTCCTTCCTCCAGACCAACCCGGATCTTGTGCAGCACCTGCGCGAGGCCGCGATTGCGGTGCGCCCGGAGTTCGAGAAGCGCAAGGACCAGATCATCGACATGCTGGCCAAGGTCTATGCCCAGCGCTTTACCGAGGCGGAACTGAAAGACGCACTGGCTTTCTATTCCTCACCCGTTGGCAAGAAGCTGGTGGAAGAGCGTCCCGTCATTGTGCAGGAAGCCCTGCGCCAGATTCAGGCCTGGGGCGCAGAGCTGAATGGCGAAGCGGTGGAGCGTGTGCGCGCTGAAATGCGCAAGAAAGGCTTTGATCTCTGATCAGGCCGGCATTTGAGCTTCATGAAATCGAAAAAGGGCGGCATCCTGCACAGGGTGCCGCCCTTTTGGCATGGCGCTATCGCCAATGTTTACTGATAGTCATTCGCGCGCTGCAGCACCTCAATTTCGTACCCGTCCGGGTCCGCAATGAAGAAGAATTTGGCGATAACCTCGCCGCCCGGCGCAAAATCCACCAGCTTGCGCGGGGCAAGGCCCAATGCGCTCACACGCGCATGCTCGGCCACCACATCCTCAACCGTAACAGCAAGATGGCCATAGCCATTGCCACGGTCATAGGCCTCCGTGCGCCCCTTGTTGATGGTCAGTTCCAGCTCGAAGCTGCTTTCGTCATTGGAGAGATAGACCAGCGTGAAGGTCTCGAAATCCATCCGGCGGGCAACCTTCAGTCCGAAGGCCTTGTCATAGAAATCGACCGAGCGGGCTTCATCCAGCACCCGGATCATGGAATGAATCATCTTGGCCATGTGGTTTCCTCATGTGCGCGGCGGCTTACATAGAGCATTTCCGGGTGCAGAGGCTACCGCGCCGCCTCTTTCAACCGGGGATGGACCGCCCGCTTTTGCCTCCCGCTCTGGCGGTCTGCTCCACTCCAGTGCAGGATAGGCCCGGCGCCCGTTGGCGCAGTGCCCCGAGGAGAAGCTCAAATGGCCACGTCCATCTATGACATCCCCGTCAACCGCATTGACGGGACGTCCACCACCCTTGCCGATTATCGTGGCAAGGTGCTGCTCATCGTCAATGTCGCCTCCAAATGCGGCCTCACACCGCAATATGAGGGCCTTCAGAAGCTTTATGATGAGAAGAAGGATCAGGGCCTTGAGATTCTTGGCTTTCCTGCCAACAATTTCAAGGAACAGGAGCCCGGCACCAATGAGGAGATCGCCAGCTTCTGCTCCACCAGTTATGGCGTCACATTCCCGCTGTTCCAGAAAATCTCAGTGACGGGTGAAGACCGCCATCCGCTCTATGATGCACTGATTGCCGCCCAGCCCAAGGCACAGGATACGGATGCCTTCCGCAAGCGCCTGACAGATATGGGCATTCCGGTTGGTGGTGAAAATGATGTGTTGTGGAACTTCGAGAAGTTTGTAGTGGGCCGTGACGGTGCTGTCGTCGCCCGCCTCTCGCCCGATATCAAGCCGGATGACGAGCGCCTGAGCGGCGCTGTTGAGGCCGCTCTCAAGGCCTGACCTGACGCGGGCGTTTCTCCCCTTTGGCAAGCCGGAGAAACGCCCTTGCCTTTTGGCGCAAGCAGCGTAGAGGCCGCACCGTGCCCGGCCTTGACCGGGCAAATGCCATGGACCCGACGATGACCAAAGCCTTGTCGCCCCGCCTTTATCAGGCCAACACTGCGCCCTGCACAGACCACCCCGCCAGAGGACATGCGCGCCATGCCTGAGATGTCCGGCATGGTTATCCTTGCCCTTATCCCGGTGGCGCTGCTGATTGCGCTGGGTTATGTGCTCAAGCACACCGGCTTTATTGGCGAGAGCTTCTGGCCACAGGCTGAACGGCTGGCCTATTTTGTGCTGATCCCCTGCCTGTTTCTGCATGGCATGGCGACAGCGGATCTCAGCAGCCTGCCGGTGTGGGAAATCGTCGTCACCCTGCTTGGGGGCACGCTTGTCGTCTCTCTCGGGCTGGTCTTGTTGCGCCCGCTAATGAAGATCAGGGGAGATGCCTTCACCTCTGTTTTTCAGGGCGGCGTACGCTTTAACAGCTATATTGCCGTTACCCTTGGCGCTGGCCTGCTGGGCAACAAGGGCATTGCGCTGGTGGCGGTATGCAGTGCCGTGCTGGTGCCGCTGGTCAACCTGCTGGCCGTGCTGGTGTTTGCCCGCTTTGGCGCGGCGCGGCTGAATGCGCGTCAGGCCGGCGTGCAGGTCATCACCAATCCACTGGTCCTGTCCTGTCTTGGCGGAACGGCCCTTCAGGTGATGAACCTGCATCTGCCGCCGGGGCTGGAACCGGCCATCAAGACTCTGGGGGCATCGTCCATGCCCATAGGGCTGCTGTGTGTTGGCGCGGCTCTGCATTTCGGCTCGGCCCGCAGCTGGGTGAAGCCGATCCTGATCGCCTCCTGCGCCAAGTTCCTCATTCTGCCGCTGGTGACCTTCCTGATTGCCCATCTGCTTCACATCAGCCCCACGGCGATGCTGACCGTGCTGATGTTCCAGACCCTGCCAACCGCGTCATCAGCCTATATTCTGGCCCGCCAGCTTGGGGGGGATGCCGCACTCATGGCTGGCATCACCGCTGTTCAAACCGTGCTGGCCGCCCTGATGCTGCCTCTGGTGCTGGGCCTTCTGGTGCTTTGAGCACTACTCGCCGAAGATGACGAAACGGATCTCGTCCTTCGGCGTGAAGTTGCTGCGTTCCACCACGAAGGTTGTCGGCCCGGTCTTCTTTACACCCTCGGCGCACAGGGAAAGGATAGAGCGGGGCTTTTCCTTGTCCAGCGTCAGACGAAACTGGCCAATCGGCCCATTCCAGTTGGCACCGGTGGTCAGCACATATTCCACCTGCCGCACGATAAGGATGGGCATATTGCCCTCCTCATTCACAACCCGGCGTTTCTGCTCTTCAAGACGGCGCTTCAGCCCTGCCCGGCCTGCGGCATCCAGACAATAAGGCCCTTCCAGTTCCTCCAGAACGCCATCGCCCTGACTGATAAACGAATAGCCGACCACGGGCTGGTAACTGTGCTCCACCTTCAGGGTTTTGCCGGCCGGGAAGGTCTGCTCCCAGTGGAAGGTGGCTTTCAGGGACCACAGAGGGATGAAATAATCTGGCCGCTTTGCCGGGTCGGTGGCCCCATCCAGCAGGCCGGAGGCGACCAGTTCGCGCCATGCGGCATCCGGCAAGGCGCGCACCTTCTCCTCCCAGCCGGGCAAGCGGGCATTAAGCGGCACACCAAGGCGGGTGAGCAAGGCGCTCACATCGCGTCCATCCTCCGTCATGGCGCGCTGTTCCAGTGCGGTTGCAACCGGCTGGCCATCCACCTTCACACGGAAGTTGACGAAGTTTTCCTCATCCGGGGAAGGCAGCGCCACATTCTGCTCTGGCACCAGCCCCAGTTCCGGCAGCGGGAAAGCAATACGGGTGGTGATGTCCCGCGCGCTTTCATTGCGGAACTCATAATTCACCCGCACCGCACCGGGCGAGAGAAACAGGTCTTCCCGCGCCATCACGATATCAGGCGAGGTGACAAGCTCCAGCCCGCCTGCGCCCAGCACGGCAGACGAGTCATTGGCGAAGACCGGCCCACCAAGGCCAGCCAAAAGCAGGCCAGCAGATACAAAGCGCCATATCGGTTTCATCACACCCTCACCGTTGGAGCATCAGCCTAACAAGCCCGGACAGGGGCGCATAGGGTGATGGCGCAGGCACAAATGTGCGCCATCACCCCTCGCCCTGCCCACACCGCCCTTTTGGAATCGAGCCATTGCGGCTAAAGGAGGCGACAATATCCGCCATCCGCTTTGCGAGGCCCGCGTCATGTCCGCCGATTCCACCGTTTCCTCCGCCCAGGATACCGTTCTCATCATTGATTTCGGCAGCCAGGTCACGCAGCTCATCGCCCGCCGCGTGCGTGAGGAAGGGGTTTATTCCGAGGTGGTGCCCTTCCAGAAAGCCGAAGAGGCGCTGGGGCGGGTAAAGCCCAAGGCCATCATCCTTTCCGGTGGCCCGGCCTCCGTTATTGAAGGCCAGAGCCCCCGCGCGCCGGAAGCGGTGTTCACCTCCGGCGTGCCGGTTCTGGGCATCTGCTATGGCGAGCAGTGCATGGCCGCCCAGCTTGGCGGGCAGGTGGAGGCTGGCCATCATCGCGAATTCGGCCGCGCTGAAATCACCGTGAAGAAGGTGGTGCCGCTGTTCGAGGGCGTGTGGCGTGAGGGTGAGCGCCATACCGTGTGGATGAGCCATGGTGACCGCGTGACCCGCCTGCCGGAAGGCTTCGAGGTGGTGGCAGCGTCTGAAAACGCCCCCTTCGCCGCCATCGCCCATGTCGAGCGCCGCTATTATGGCGTGCAGTTCCACCCGGAAGTGGTGCACACGCCCGATGGCGCACGCCTGATTTCGAATTTCGTGCGTCAGGTGGCTGGCCTCAAGGGCGAGTGGACCATGGGCGCCTTCCGCGAGCGCGCCATTGCCCGCATCCGCGAGCAGGTTGGTACCGGACGGGTGATCTGCGGCCTCTCCGGCGGCGTGGACAGCTCTGTGGCCGCCGTCCTCATTCATGAGGCGATTGGCGACCAGCTCACCTGCGTGTTCGTGGACCACGGCCTGATGCGTCAGGGTGAGGCGGATGAGGTGGTTTCACTGTTCCGCGGCCATTATCACATTCCACTGGTGCATGTGGATGCCTCCGAAATGTTCCTTTCCGCGCTGACCGGCGTGGAAGACCCGGAAGTGAAGCGCAAGACCATCGGCAAGCTTTTCATTGATGTGTTTGATGAAGAGGCCAAGAAGGTTGGCGGGGCCGAGTTCCTCGCACAGGGCACGCTTTACCCGGATGTGATCGAGAGCGTGTCCTTCGCTGGAGGGCCTTCTGTCACCATCAAGAGCCACCACAATGTGGGTGGCCTGCCCGAGCGCATGAACATGAAGCTGGTTGAGCCGCTGCGCGACCTCTTCAAGGATGAGGTGCGCGCACTGGGCCGCGAGCTGGGCCTGCCGGAAACCTTTGTGGGCCGCCACCCCTTCCCCGGCCCTGGCCTCGCCATCCGCTGCCCCGGCGCGATCACGCGCGAGAAGATGGACATTCTGCGCAAGGCCGATGCCATCTATCTGGAAGAAATCCGCGCTGCCGGGCTTTATGATGTGATCTGGCAGGCTTTTGCCGTGCTGCTGCCGGTACGCACCGTGGGTGTGATGGGCGATAGCCGCACCTATGACCACGTTCTGGCCCTGCGCGCCGTCACCTCGGTGGATGGCATGACCGCCGATTTCTACCCCTATGACATGAACTTTCTCGGTCGCACCGCCACCCGCATCATCAACGAGGTGCAGGGCGTGAACCGGGTGGTTTATGACGTGACCTCAAAGCCCCCGGGCACAATCGAGTGGGAGTGATTGGGCGTCTGGCATCGGCTGGCACCGAGTAGCACCAGAACACACCTAACCCCGCGTAAATGCGGGATTTTTGTGATTTCGTCCGGCACCGACTGGTAATCTTTGGCATCGCCAAGCACTACTTTTTCATGGCATGATGGATGGCATTGAGTACTTCGATGCCATGAGATGCCATCAATACCATGTAGCCATCTCTCTGGGAATCATGGTATTGATCTGACGTAATTCAATGATTTTATTGAGTTTTTACGCCAGAATAGGTTGATTCTAGGTCATGGTATTTGAGTCGAACCAGGGCGAAAACCATGCTGACCGATACCAAGCTGCGCAACCTCAAGCCGAGGGACAAGCTCTACAAGGAAAACGACCGTGATGGCCTCTATGTGGCCGTCACGCCTGCCGGGGCGATCTCGTTCCGCTACAACTACTCGATCCACGGTCGACAGGAGACCATCACCTTCGGCCGCTACGGTGTCGGCGGCATCACCCTTGCGGAAGCCCGTGAGCGGCTGGGCGAGGCCAAGAAGATGATCGCGGCCGGGAAGTCGCCGGCCAAGGAAAAGGCGCGGGACAAGGCCCGCGTCAAGGATGCGGAGACGTTCGGGGCCTGGGCGGAAAAGTGGCTGCGAGGCTACCAGATGGCTGACTCCACCCGCGACATGCGCCGCTCGGTGTACGAGCGCGAGCTGAAGCCGAAATTCGGCAATCAGAAGCTGGCGGAGATCACCCACGAGGACTTGCGCGCGCTGATCGATGCCATCGTGGAACGCGGCGCACCGGCAACCGCAGTGCATGTCCGCGAGGTGGTGTTACAGGTTTTTCGCTGGGCCATCGAGCGCGGCCAGAAGGTCGAGAACCCGGCAGAACTGGTGCGCCCGACGAGCATCGCCAGGTTCGAGCCGCGCGACCGTGCGCTGACGCCTGACGAGATCGGCCTGATGTATCAGTACATGGAGCGCATCGGCACGACGCCATCTATCCGGGCGGCGGCTAAGCTGTTGCTGCTGACGATGGTGCGTAAGAGCGAGCTGACCAACGCGACCTGGAGCGAGATCAATTTCAGAGACGCGCTTTGGACGATCCCGAAGGGGCGGATGAAGCGGCGCAATCCCCACCTGGTGTTTCTGTCCCGCCAGGTATTGGACATCTTCATTGCCTTGAAAACCTTTGCCGGCGGATCGGACTATGTGCTGCCGTCACGGTATGACTCGGACTTGCCCATGAGCAGCGCCACGCTTAACCAGGTGCTGACTTTGACGTATCGACTGGCGCAGAAGGAAGGGAAGTCGCTCGCCAAGTTCGGCCCACATGACTTGCGGCGAACGGCCAGCACGTTGCTGCATGAGGCCGGCTACAACACGGACTGGATCGAGAAGTGCCTAGCGCACGAGCAGAAGGGCGTCAGGGCCGTCTACAACAAGGCCGAGTACCGCGAGCAGCGCACGGCGATGTTGCAGGATTGGGCGGACATGATTGACGAATGGACACTGAAACGGCCGAAGGCGTAAGTCAGCCGCGCAGGGCGCAACCGGCCAGATGCAGGCCATCGGCTTCGCCAACCAGCTAGCAGCCAACCAGGCAAACCAGCTTCTGCAAATCCGTGGTTTACTGATCGCGCAGCAGAACGCCGCGACGGCCAGGGTGCAAGCCAGGCCGACCAGGAAGCGCAACAGCAGGCCGCCGGCGCGACTTCCAGGGAATCCAGGATCGGGCGCACGGCCAACCCGAGAAACTGGCTCGAACTGACCCGCTGACGGAGGCCCTGCACCATGAAGAAAACGATGCTGCTTGCCGGCCTCGTGGTGGTGCTGGTGGCTGGCTGCGACAACAAGCCGGCTACCCCGCCCATGCCCGAGGTCAATGACACCAATTGCCAAATCGAGGCGATCACGAAGATCGAGGACAGGGCCAGGCTCGGGCATCGGTGGCGCGGGCGGCATTGGTAACTTCGGGGCAGGCGCTGCCATAGGTGCGGCGAGCGCGGCCGGTGCGGCCGTGATGGGTAGTGCAGCCTCGGCCGCTGGCGGCATATCGGCGGCCAAGGCGGCGTTTGAGAAAGCGGGGTCGAGCGCCAGCGGTGAGTCGGGTGGAATGCCCATGCTCGGCGGTGGCTCCGGCTCCGGCAGTGATGCCGGCTCGTTTGCGCAAGCGGCTGGGTTTGGTGGCGGTTCAGCCTGGCGGTCGTACTCGTCGTCCGCGTTCAGTTCGGCCATTAGCTCGGCGACAGTGGCAAAGCGTCCAGAAACGCGGCCAGCGCGAGCATCATTCATCGCTTGGATCGTCGTTTCGTTCGGAATCAGCGGAGCTTCCGCAGAGTCGTTCTTGTTCATGCTCATCCCTTGGTGTTCATCAAACGGTGGTTTTCTGGACTGTCTGGGCAGCTTGGCTTTTCCGTCCCCCACAGATATGAATTGCGTTAAGATACCCGTTAAGTTTTCTATGTCCCGGTATTGTCCATGAATCAACGCATAGGATACGCCCGTGTCTCGACGGACGACCAGCACCTAGACCTGCAGCGCGACGCGCTCACGCAGGGCGGTTGCGGCGTGATCTACGAGGAAGCGGCCAGCGGCAAGAATACGACCAGGCCGGAGCTGGAGCAGTGCCGTAAGGCACTACGGGTCGGGGATACCCTCGTCGTGTGGCGGCTTGATCGACTCGGGCGTAGTTTGCCCGACTTGGTGCAGATCGTGGCTGATCTTGAGCGGCAGGGTGTGGGCTTTGAGAGTTTGACTGAGAAGATCGAGACAGGCAGTGCGGCAGGCAAGTTGGTTTTCCACGTGTTTGCGGCGCTAGCCGAGTTCGAGCGCGGCCTGATTCGGGAGCGCACACAGGCCGGGTTGGCCGCAGCTCGTGCCCGAGGACGGGCTGGTGGCCGGAAACCCAAGTTGGACGACCAGCAGGTGCGTGAAATCAAGGTGCTGCTGCGAGATCCTGACATCCAGGTAACTGATGTGGCACGTCGTTATGGTGTGTCTCGAACTACTCTTTACAAGCACGTCGGCGTTATCACGCCACGTGTGTGAGGACACGGATGAGTAAAGACGACATTGTTGTATCTCTTTTTTTCTGGAGCGGGCGGGTTCTCTGACGGTTTTAGCCAGGCCGGGTTAAAGCCGATTTTCGGAGCTGAAATTAACGCTGACGCTTGCCAGACTTACCAGTTAAATGTCGGCAGTCCCTGCCATCAGCTCGACCTGAGCACGGTCGAACCGACTCAGCTTGAAAATCTTGCTGGTGGCCGCAGACCATTTGTTGTTATTGGTGGCCCTCCGTGTCAAGGATTTAGTACTGCTGGCCCTAGAAATTCTGCTGATCCTCGCAACCAGCTTATCTTTAATTACCTCAATATCGTTGAGAGGCTAGCGCCCCGCTGGTTCATCTTCGAGAATGTCGAGGGTCTTTTGACTTCTGGTGGGGGCAAGGACCTTGCGCGTCTGGTTCGTGAGTTTGTCGAAATGGGGTACTCGGTCCGACTGCAGAAGGTGAACCTCGCTTCATACGGCGTGCCACAGACGCGTAAGCGGGTGCTAATTATCGGCAACCGGCTGGGCATTGATTTCCAGTTTCCTGATGAGCTGTTTTCATTTGACAGCGGCAAGGCCAAAAAGGCTTCTGGCAAGCCCATGGCCCCGAGCTTGACTGAGGCGATAGCAGGGCTCGGTCCCGCGGAAACTACAAGAGGGGCACTAATTCCGTATGCCAGCGTTGATCCGGTCAACGCATTCGACGCTCGTATGCGGGAGGGCAATGTTGCAGGAGGCGTGACTCACCATCTCCGCGTGGAGCCTGTCGGGCGCATGCAGGTGGAACTACTCAAGCCTGGCCAGACGATGAAAGACCTTCCGCTCGAGCTTTGGCATGATAGTTACAAGCGGCGTGCAAACCGGAGGGTTTCGGACGGTACGCCGACAGAAAAGAGAGGCGGTGCACCATCGGGCATCAAACGTCTGCATGGCAATTTGCAGAGCCTTACGATTACGGGGGCCGCCGCTCGAGAATTTATCCATCCTACCGAGCACCGTCCGCTAACCATTCGAGAGTGCGCCCGCATTCAGACCTTTCCTGATAGGTATCAGTGGGTCGGTAACAACGCGAGCGTTATTCAACAAATTGGGAACGCGGTTCCACCGCTAGCTGCTGAACAGCTTGCCAAACACTTGCAATATATTGACGGGTCGTTCGGCGCGGATAGGCAGTCTGCTGACGCAAAGGCAGCGAAACTTCTAGGGTTTGTTCTTACCGAAGCGCTCGGGATGAGCCCAGCCCTCAAGTCAACAGAAGCGCTGCTCACAGAAATGCACCAAGAGAGGTTGGTTTTCGATGGTCACACGACAACGGCTTAGCGCGGAAAGATCGCAGCAGCTCACCAGACTGCTCACTATTACGAAGACCGCTAATATGCGGGCTCTCATGGATGCTAGCGAGCTGGCGAAGGTGATTGCGCTTGTGGCTGCCGACATTAGTAAGAGCGAAGAAATGGCGCATTTATTCCCCGCGCTTTGGCCAAAGGTCGCCCCGCAGCAGGAGTATTACGACACAGCGGTCGATTGGTTCACCGCATCTGACGCAACGATTACGTCCTTCGACGTGGTTGATATGCTTGATGCAGGCGTATCCCTGGATCAGGACTTCATGACGTACCTGAAGTGTCTGACCGAACTGCACAAGCGGCGGCGCAAGTATGGGCTGATTCTTCAGCAGCAGCCCCTGCCAACCATGGTGCAGGTTTCTCCCCGGGCGCTCATGGAATACGGCCCTGACTTTCCGCCAGAGGCGCTTGCTTCGTGGCTCACTTGGCGCAAATTCTTCTACGATCTTGACAACCGGTCCGCGCAGGAAACCGGCTATCTCTTCGAGCCTATCCTTGCTGCTGCTATTGGTGGTGAACCAAAGTCGGCGCGTGAGCGTGTTGTAAGGCGTACCGATGATCCGGCGAAGGGTCGGCAGATTGATTGTTGGAAAGTGCTGCCAGATGGGACTTTGCTTGCATACGAACTGAAGTTGCGCGTGACTATTGCAGCCAGTGGTCAGGGTCGGTTCGGTGAGGAGCTTTCTTTCGCTCGTGATTGCAAGAACTCAGGTGCAAAGCCAATCCTTGTCGTACTGGATCCAACGGAGAACGACAAACTGACTGGACTGCAAGCCGCGTACCGTGAGGCGGGCGGCGCTGCTTATGTGGGTGATGCGGCCTGGGGGCACCTTGAGGACGAAGCAGGAACAACGATGGCGTCGTTCATCGAGCGATACGTCCGTGTGCCTGTGGCTTCCGTGTCAAGTTTTGAGAAAGTTAGCGAGGGAGATACGGTCAAGCGTAGCCTCATCCTGCGGGACCTGCAGGCGAAGCTCGAAGGCAACGAACTGACGATCTCTCTCGGTGAGCATCAACGTCGTATCGAACGTCACGAGGATCCAAGCTTGGCAACTGACGGGGAAGATGATGGCGAACTGTCCTAGGTATGAAGAGGCGAGGGGAGACGGTATGACAAAGCCGGAACACCAAGCCGAACCGTTTTTCCTAACCGTGGACGTGGCGGCCGAACTGGCCGCCGCCGGCTACGAGTTCAAGCCACCCGGCCATGCCAGAACGAAGAGCGTTCGCGAGCTGTACGGATGGCAGCCCGGCGAGACGCTAGAAGAGGCCATTGCCCGGCACCAGCGCACGCAGTGTTCATCCTCTTGATCTGAGCATGGCATTTTTCATGACATCAGCCGGAGATTTATTCGTAATTTGTTGCTATAAAAAGAATTATCATGCTTATAGATAATGAGTGATTTGGGCCTACCCAAACGCCGCCGACAACCGTCGACAACCCTCCATAACACGCTGAAAATAAATAATTTTCCTTCCACCATCTTTCGCCGTCAATCGCCGGGCAAGCCTCGCGATCGACGGCAGGGCTGACGGTATGGGGCGTCTTGTGACATCGCAGAATTTACCGTCATGGCGTAGAGAGCTTTTGACGGTATTTTTTGACCTTATTCCATTGAGAATAAAGGAAAATTTGCCGTCAGGATTGGTTCATTTTGGCCTGACGGTATTTTTAGGGGCTCTCTGACGTTTCTTGAACGAATTCGGAGGGCCCGATGCTTACTGATGCCGCGATCAAGTCACTGAAACCAAAGTAAAAATTATACAAGTTCTCTGACCGTGACGGTGTATGTCGTCGTGAACCCGTCGGGCGCCATGGTATTCCGCTATGACTACCGTATGCACGGTCGAAGGGAGACTTTGACGCTCGGCCGCTACGGGCCGGCGGGCCTCTCTCTGGCCCGTGCGCGGGAGAAGCTGATCGACGCGCAGGCTCGATTCAGGAAGGGCGGTCGGCATCGCCTTCGATGGCCCCGCTGTCGTATGGAAAGGGCGACGGGCCGTTCATCGGCAAAGTCGGCGCTGGTCCATAGCCTGGAGCCCGGAGCAGATTGCGCAGCGTCTGAAGCTGGACTTCCCTGAGGACCCGACCATGCGCATCAGCCACGAAGCCATCTATCAGGCACTCTACATTCAGGGCCGAGGTGCCCTGAAGCGGGAGTTGTCAGCCTGTCTGCGGTCCGGGCGAGCACTGCGTTTGCCCCGCGAACGTGCGCGCAACCGTGGCAAGTCCTTCATCGCGGGTGCGTTGATGATCAGTGATCGGCCGGCAGAAATCAGCGACAGAGCGGTGTCTGGCCACTGGGAGGGGGATCTCATTCTCGGTCTCGGCAGCTCAGCGATCGGCACGCTGGTTGAACGTACGACACGGTTTACAATGCTCCTGCACCTGCCACGCATGGAGGGCCACGGGAAGGACAAGTCTGTGAAAAACGGTCCGGCTCTTGCCGGGCATGGTGCTGAAGCGGTGCGAGATGCCATTGCCGGAATCATCATGGATTTGCCGGCGCATCTGCGCCGGTCCCTGACCTGGGATCAAGGTGCGGCAATGGCCCAGCATGCGCAACTGCATATCGACACAGGTCTCGAGATCTACTTCTGCGACCCTCAAAGCCCCTGGCAGCGCGGAAGCAACGAAAACACCAACGGCTTGCTGCGCCAGTACTTTGCGAAAGGCACGGATATCAGCCAGCATGGGGCCGATGAACTCAATGCGGTAGCGCATGCTCTCAATACCAGACCCCGCAAAACTCTGGGCTGGCGCTCGCCGGCAGAGGCCCTCGACGCCTTGCTCAGGCAAGATATAATCAAAGGTGTTGCGACGACCGGTTGAATCCGCCTTGAGAGCCCTGATCCGTCTCGGGGACATTGTGAAGACCCTGGACGGCCCGACTGCCGCACGGCCCCTCGTCGAGGAAGACCTCACCCTCAGCCGGGCGCTCCTGGCCGAGCAGCCCACACCGCTGGCTTGAAGAATATGTCCTTAGTGCAGAACCGTCTCAATGACCTTGACGGAAGCTCTGAAAGCCGAGCAGCGGTCTACTATTTGAACCGCAGCAAATCACAGTGCCATCGCCTCTTAAAAGTGAGTAACCCTCTCCATATATCCTATAGGCCCTATAGAACCCTTAGGATATAATGTATGTCTAAAGTCTATTTCCCCGCCCGTTACATCGACGTTGATGCATCTGCGACGCATGGCCCTGGTGCGGTCTATCGAGTATCGGTCGGCACCGAGCACTGGAGCGATGGCACGCCCACTACCGTCTACAAGGTGCAGATGGCCTACAACGGCGACGTTCATGGCCGAAAGAGCCCCTCATACCCCGAAGGTTCCGATGATATGGATCGGGTATTCGATGCAATGCAGCGCATTAGGGCGGATCGACATTCAGGGTTCCCCATGCCGGAGAATGCTGATTCATAAGGTTCCGTGCTTTGGATTATGGAGCTCTTCGGTGGCATCAAAAAGATACGAGTTGAGCGACGCCCAATGGGCGAAAATCGCACCGCTGCTTGCGGGCAAGGCCACAGACCCGGGCCGGACAGGTTCGGATAACCGCTTGTTCGTGAACGGTTGTCTGTGGGTTCTGCGCTCCGGTGCCCACTGGTGCGACCTACCCGAGCGCTATGGCCGTTGGAAGAGCGTCCACAAGCGTTTCAGTCGGTGGTGTCACGCGGGGGTGTGGGAACGGGTTTTCGAGGCCTGACCGCCGATCACGACAATCAGTATCTGATGATCGACAGCACGATTGTCCGGGCTCACCAACAAGCCGCGAACGGAAAAGGGGGGCCAAGGATCAGGCGCTGGGGCGTTCGCGAGGCGGATTGACCACCAAGATCCACATGCTGGCTGATGCTCTGGGGCGGCCCGTGCGCTTCATCATCACGGCCGGCCAGAAGGGCGATGTCACCGCCGCTCCCGCCCTGGTCGCAGGCTTCGCGTGCGGCAGCGTTCTTGCCGACAAAGCATACGACAGCAATGCTTTCCGACGGTGCGTGACCGAAATTGGCGCAGTGGCCGTGATCCCCTCCAATCGCACGCGGAAAACTCTCATCCCGCACGATGCAACGGCCTACAAGCACCGAAACCGGATCGAGCGCTGCTTCAATCGCCTCAAGCACTTCCGCCGCTTCGCGACGCGATACGACCGGAGAACCATTCACTTCACCGGTTTCATTCACCTCACCGCAGCCATGATCTGGCTGCGGTGAATGTCGATCAGTCCTAGAGCGCGCTCATATTGTGCCAGAGCACCGAAGATGTGGAACAGAAGCTCCCCATGGGCCGTTGCCGTATCCATACCCTCGTTCAGTGAGCGGAAGGACACACCCTTCGCACTCAAGCCTTCTATGATTTCAAGCAAGTGGGTCAGGGAGCGACCGAGGCGGTCAAGACGTCACACAACAAGAGTGTCACCTGACTTCATATAGTCCAGGCACTTGATTAGGCCAGGGCGACTATCTTTAGCGCCAGAGGCCCGATCTTCAAAAAGGTGACGATCATCAACGCCAGCAGCGATCAGCGCGTCACGCTGCAAGTCGGTTGACTGGCGGCATTATCCGTGGAAACGCGCATATAGCCGACAAGCATACGGAAAACCCCAAATCACAGGTTTCTGTATTTTACTTCAGCTAAGCTCATTCCGACAGTGTTTTTCGCACCCTACCGGAGAAAGTTACGCTTCGCCCCTGAAATGGACTTTGATCTAACAATGTCAGGCTTTTGCACGCGCAATTTGTCATATCTAGCACAGATGCGCATTTTTTCCGACAGGGGAGGGGAACCGCCCCCCTCGGAAAACAGATGTTTAACGACAGGGAGATACGAGCCAGTTCACATGACAGAAATGGGGTGGGAAACAGACTGTCTGGTGTCGCATGCCGGCGACTGCTACCCACTGTGAGCGGACCTTCAGCAGCTTCTTTTGACGAGTCGGGCCAAATTTGCGACCAGATGCAAATTTTACTTGAGAGCATCGCGGAAAAACCACTGCAATCCAAACAGCACTGTTCCGCTCAGGCCAACCGTAAGCACCCATGAAATTATTTACAAAACAAATGACCGCCAACGTGGTGGTTCTAGCTTTTCTTCTATTATTAAGGGCCTAGGCAGTGTTGACAAAAGGGATTCCCAAATCGCTCTTTGACTGATTCAAGACCCCTTTCGGGGGAGGCTGTTTTGGCTCGGGGCGATCTTACGGACAAGGAATGGGCGCTGATTGGGACACTGTTGCCGTCCGAACGTGGTCGATGGGCGCGTCCAGTACAGGATAATCGCCGTTTTCTCAACGGGATGCTTTATGTGCTGCGGGTCGGCTGCCCGTGGCGCGACATGCACGAACGGTACGGCAAGTGGAACTCGGTTTATGTCCGGTTTCGGCGCTGGGCCGAGCAAGGCGTTTGGGACGCGTTACTGGAAACACTGGTTGAGCTGGGGCTCACCGATGACTGGCAGCACATGATCGACAGTACCACAGTACGCGGCCACTCTCAGGCCGCGGGCGCTAAAGGGGGACTCATAAGGAGGGTTTTGGTAGAAGCCGCGGCGGCTTTACGAGCAAAATCCACGCCCGTGCAGACGGTCAGAGACGCCCTCTCAGCTTTGTCCTCACCGGCGGCGAAGCTTCTGACTACAAAGCCGTCGATGAGCTGATCGCCCTGCCGCTCACCAGACCCCGTCTGATGTTGGCGGACAAGGGCTATGACAGCGACGAGGTCCGCGCCAGCCTGCTGATCAAGGGAATCCTGCCGGTCATCCCGCCCAAGGCCAACCGCAAAGAGGCTATCGCCTGCGACTTCAGCGCCTACAAGGACCGCAACCAGGTCGAGCGCATGTTCAACAAGCTCAAGCAGTTCCGGCGCATCGCCACACGATACGACAAAACCGCTGTCTCGTTCCTTGGATTTCTGGCCCTCGCAGCCGCAAAGCTATGGATGTCAACTTATGTCAACAGGACCTAGTCTCCATGGCATGTCACCGTACGGAGGGGGCAAATGCCCTATTGCTCCCAGTCCAGCGGGCGCGCTTCATCCAGCCCGGTGCCAAGGCGCACCGGCATCACCTTTTGTGCCAGCCCGGTGCGGTCACAGGTTTCAACGGCCACCCCGCTCAGTGTTCCGGGGCCTTCCGCCGGCTGGAACCGCCCGGCCCCGATCTTCCGGGTGAAGCGACGCAGCGGCTCTTCCTTGTCCATGCCAATCACGCTGTCATAGCAGCCGCACATGCCAGCATCGGTCATATAGGCGGTGCCATTGGCCAGAATGCGGTGATCGGCTGTTGGCACATGGGTATGGGTGCCCACAACCAGCGAGGCCCGCCCGTCGCAATGATAGCCGATGGCCTGCTTTTCGCTGGTGGTTTCGGCATGCACATCCACCACCACCGCATCCACCATCTCACCCAGCACAGCCCCTTCCAGCGCATTGTCCAGCGCGGCGAAGGGGTCATCCAGCGGGTCCATGAAAATGCGGCCCATCACATTCATCACCAGAACGCGGGCACCATTCTTTGCCTCCACCAGCGCCGCGCCGCGTCCCGGCGTGCCCTTGGGGAAGTTCATCGGCCGTACCAGAGCCGGTGCGCGCTCGATGAACACCAGAGCCTCGCGCTGATCGAACGCATGGTTGCCGAGGGTGATGGCATCTGCGCCTGCACTCAACAGTTCATCATAAATGGCCTCGGTGAGGCCAAAGCCACCGGCCGCATTCTCGCCATTCACCACCACCAGATCGAGCTTCCACTCGCGGATCAGCCCCGGCAGTCGCGAAACCACGCATTCGCGCCCAGCACGGCCCACCACATCACCGAGAAAGAGAATGCGCATGTTCTGATAATCCCTGAAATCCCTGCAATACCCTGACCGGACCCGGCCCGGCTTTCCGGCTCCAACCCCGCAACCAGGATGATTCGGCCAAAGCACCGCGCAAGCCCGGACAAGGGCCATCAGGCGTGTTCAGTTGTCTTATAGGCGATCCGCCCCAGCCCTGCGACAGGCCATGACCCCATTTTGCGTCACCATCGCGTCCACCGGCTCATCATGCGCCTCACGCGGCACATGGGGGAGTTGCTGACAGGCAAAGGCGAAACCGAAAGCCCGGACAGGCCCCATAGCCCGCAACGCAGCCAGTGTACGATCATAAAAACCCGCACCATAACCGATGCGGTAGCCCTCAAGATCATAGGCGGTCAGTGGCACCATCACCACATCCGGCATGATGATGGGGGCATCCGGCGCAGGGGTGGGAATCGCATAACGCCCTTTGGGCAGAAGCGGATCATGTTCAGCCCACAGGCGGAACAACAGGGGCTGGCCCAGCTTCACCACCTCCGGCAGTGCCACGCTCACCCCCCGTGCGCGCAGGGCAACCGCCAGCGGGCGGGGGTCAATCTCATCATGAATCGCGCTGAACAGGGACACACAGCGCACGGGAGAAGAAAGAATCAACTCAAGCGCGAAATGCGCCGCCTGGGCAGAGGCCTGCGCACGGGCCACCTCCCCCATCTGCATCCGTTGCTGAAGCGCCAGAGTGCGCAGGCGCGCTTTTTCATCGCGCAAGCCGGATGAACAACTCTTCGAGGCGGGAGCCGGAGCATCGGCCAAGGCAGAACCCTCCGCAGGGCCGGACAAACCGGGAGCGGCCTCCCCAAACGGGAACAGCCGAAAAGAAAAGTGCGGGCCACCTGAGCCGTCGGATGGCGATCCCGGGAACCTACAGCGTAGGTGGGCGCCGTGTGTCCAAGCCCGGAGGCGAGGTCAGGGACAGCTCCCTTAAGGATCGATAAGGCCCCGGGGAAATGTTCCTAACGAACCCTGCAGCGCCGCACCCTCAATATAGGGGGGATCGCCAGTGCCCGCCAGCCCCCAAGATGCAGCACACACCGCTATCGTGCATGTAGCGGCGGGGACCCGTTCAACCCAGCCCGACATCGTCCTTCCGGGCCGGGACCAGATCGGCCACAAGCCCCTCAATCCTCTCGGCCACGGTCTCGATGGCCTGCGCCACCTCACGCTCGCTGGCCTCGATGCGCGCCAGTGCGGAAGCACGCGCGGCACGCTGGCTTTCAATATCGCTTTCCAGCGCGCGCACCCGATTGCGCGCCTCGGCCAGTTCATCGGAAATGGTGATGGCAGCCATCACCACCAGCCGCTGGTCTCCGATCTCGCCAAAGGCCGCGCGCAACTGCGAGATGCGGGTGTCGATATCATAGGCAAGGCGGACGAGATGCTCCTCCTGCCCCTCATCGCAAGCCATCCGGTACTGGCGACCGGCTATGGTGACGGAAACGTGCGACACGGGCCTAGCCGCCGTGAGTCGCGAGCACGTCGCGCACTGTTGTCATGGCCACATCCAGACGTCGCATGATTTCCTGTCCGGCCTCGTTCACCTCACCGGTGCGGGCGCGCGCCTTGTCCAGCTCATCGGCAAGCCGGGCGCGATCATTGTTCATGGCATGAAGCTGCGCCGTCAATGCCTTCTGGTGACGCTCCGCTTCCTTGTTGCGCTCCAGCGCATGAGTGAGAGAATCGATTGCCGCATGAAGACGCCGCGTTGCGGCCTCCACCGGGGTATCCTGCACAGGCATCTTTTGCTTCAGGCCATACATGGTGTGAGTGTAACCGAGTCGCGAGCGGGTGCCACTGGCCTTGGAGGGTCCAGAAGCAGGCCGCACACAAATCATGAAACGCGGTTACCGTGCCTCTTAGCAGGACAGACAGGCCCCCGCTACCCCTGCCGGATTGCCGCCATGTCTTTGCCCGCACAAGGCTTGCGGCCATTGGGCGAGGCACCTTGCCGCCCCGGGAAACAGATGTACGGGGAAGCTCCATGCCCCTCATCGGCCACACCATGCTGACGTTAGCGGACATGGACGTTTGACAGCCCCGAAGCATTCAGACAAAACCGCCGCGAACCACGGCTTCCGTGACGTACAGGGCCTCATCCTTGCCCTGTGAAACGGGAGCGCAAATGTCTCGACCGGACATTTCGGCCAGTATCGCGGAGAAATGGGGCTTCATGTCAGACCGCACGCGCCATGATCGTATGGCCAACGCCATCCGCTTCCTCGCCATTGACGCCGTTGAGGCGGCCAAGAGCGGACATCCAGGCCTGCCCATGGGCGCGGCGGATATTGCCACCGTTCTCTTCACCAAGGTTCTGAATTTCGATCCGGCCCAGCCCAAATGGGCGGACCGTGACCGTTTTGTCCTCTCTGCCGGCCACGGCTCCATGCTGCTCTATGCGCTGCTGCATCTGACCGGCCATGAGAAGATGACGATTGAGGAAATCAGGAATTTCCGCAAGCTTGGCTCGCTGACCCCCGGTCACCCCGAGAATTTCGTCACCGAAGGCATCGAGACCACCACCGGCCCGCTGGGTCAGGGCATCGCCACCTCGGTCGGGTTCGCCATGGCAGAGCGCCTGCTCTCCTCCCGCTTCGGCGCGGATGTGGTCAACCACCGCACCTGGGTTCTGGCCTCTGACGGTGACCTGATGGAAGGCGTGAGCCAGGAGGCGATTGACCTTGCCGGCCACCTCAAGCTCTCCAAGCTCACCGTGCTTTGGGATGACAACCTCATCTCGATTGATGGCCCCACCTCCATCTCCACCTCCACCAACCAGCTTGCCCGCTTTGCCGCTTCCGGCTGGGCCACGCTGGCTGTGGACGGGCATGATCCGGAGGCGATTCTCGCCGCTATCGAGACCGCCAAGGCTTCCGACAAGCCGACCCTGATCGCCTGCCGCACCACCATCGGCTTTGGCTCGCCCAACCGTGCGGGTTCGGAAAAGGTGCATGGTGCGCCGCTCGGGGCGGATGAAATCGCCGCCACCCGCAAGGCGCTGGGCTGGGAAGCCGGCCCGTTTGAAATCCCCGCTGATGTGCTGGCCGACTGGCGTGCCGCAGGCAGCCGTGGCCGCGCCGCCCGTGAGGCATGGGAAGCCCGCCTCGCCGCCGCGCCCGCCGCAGACCGCGCCGAGTTCGAGCGCCGCATGGCCGGTGAACTGCCTGCCGCGCTGGGTGAGGCTGTTGTGGCCGCAAAGGCCAGGGCTGTCGCCGATGGCGGTGCTGTCGCCACCCGCAAGTCCTCCGAGCTGGTGCTGGATGTCATCACCCCGGTGGTGCCGGAAATGATTGGCGGCTCGGCCGACCTCACCGGCTCCAACAACACCAAGGCCAAGGGCGCGAAGTCCATCACACCGGATGACTTCTCCGGCAGCTTCGTGCACTGGGGCATTCGCGAGCACGGCATGTCCGCAGCCATGAACGGCATGTCGCTGCATGGCGGCGTGGTGCCCTTCTCCGGCGGCTTCATGGTGTTCTCGGACTATTGCCGCCCCTCCATCCGCCTTGCCGCCCTCATGGGACAGCGCGTCATCCATGTGCTGACGCATGACTCCATCGGCCTTGGCGAGGATGGCCCCACCCACCAGCCGGTGGAACATCTGGCCGCGCTGCGCGCCATTCCCAACCTCACCGTCCTGCGCCCTGCCGACACGGTCGAGACGGCGGAAGCCTGGCAGATTGCGGTGGAGAATGCAGGCGGCCCGACCGCTCTCATCCTCTCGCGCCAGAACCTGCCGCTGGTGCGTTCTGATGCCGAGGCGAAGAACCGCTCTGCGGAAGGTGCTTACGAGCTTTCCCCGGCCAGCGCCAAGGCACAGGTTTCCCTGTTCGCCACCGGCTCTGAAATCGCCATCGCCCTTGATGCGCAGAAGAAGCTGGAAGAGGCTGGCGTGCCCACGCGCGTTGTTTCCGTGCCCTCCTTCGAGCTGTTCCTCGCCCGCCCTGCGGCAGAGCGTGCGGCTGTGATCGGGGATGCCCCGGCAAAGGTTGCGGTGGAAGCCGCCATCCGCATGGGCTGGGATGCCATCATTGGTTCCGAAGGCGGCTTTGTGGGCATGGACGGCTTCGGTGCCAGCGCCCCGGCCAAGGATCTGTACGCCCATTTCGGCATCACCGCCGAGCGGGTCGCACAGATTGCCCGGGATCTTCTGAAGCGGGCATAATTTGGACGTTCTCTCCTGCCATGTGGCCGGCAAACAGCCTCTACTGGCAGGAGAGCGGGAAACATCACTGAACTGGAAGGCTGCACCGCACCCATATGCGGCCCAGCCCTCCCCGAAACCGCGCCGTGCGGGATTGCGGCAAACTTTAAAGACGAGAGCCGAAACTCAGCGCGGCTCATGGAGGAAGTGACATGACGGTGAAGGTGGCCATCAATGGCTTCGGTCGCATTGGTCGTAACGTGCTGCGCGCCATCATCGAGTCGGGCCGGACCGACATCGAGGTGGTTGCCATCAACGATCTTGGCCCGGTGGAAACCAACGCCCACCTTCTGCGTTTCGACAGCGTGCATGGCCGCTTCCCGGCCACGGTGACGGTTGAGGGCGACACCATCAATGTTGGCCGCGGCCCCATCAAGGTCACCGCCGTGCGCAACCCGGCCGAGCTGCCGCACAAGGAAATGGGCGTCGATATCGCGCTTGAGTGCACCGGCATCTTCACCTCCAAGGAGAAGGCCTCCGCCCATCTCACCGCCGGCGCAAAGCGCGTTCTGGTTTCGGCTCCTGCCGATGGTGCGGACCTCACGGTTGTTTACGGCGTGAACCACGACAAGCTCACCGCCGATCATCGCGTGGTGTCCAATGCCTCCTGCACCACCAACTGTCTGGCCCCGGTGGCCAAGGTCCTCAATGATGTCCTAGGCATCGAGAAGGGCTTCATGACCACCATTCACGCCTATACCGGCGACCAGCCCACGCTCGACACCATGCACAAGGACCTCTATCGCGGTCGCGCGGCAGCCATGTCCATGATCCCGACCTCAACCGGCGCGGCCAAGGCTGTCGGTCTGGTTCTGCCGGAGCTGAATGGCAAGCTGGATGGCACCTCCATCCGCGTGCCGACCCCGAATGTCTCTGTGGTGGACCTGAAGTTCATCGCCAAGCGCGCCACCACGCGTGAAGAAATCAATGAAGCCATCATCGCGGCTGCCAATGGCCCGCTGAAGGGCGTTCTCGGCTTCACCGACCAGCCGAACGTCTCCATCGACTTCAACCATGATCCCCACTCCTCCACCTTCCACCTCGACCAGACCAAGGTCATGGAAGGCACGCTGGTGCGGGTGCTCTCCTGGTATGACAATGAGTGGGGCTTCTCCAACCGCATGAGCGACACCGCTGTCGCCATGGGCAAACTCGGCTGAACCGAAAAGGGTGTTCTCAGATCATGGTCGCTTATCTGACCCTGGACGACGCAGATCTTGCCGGTAAAGCCGTCATTGTCCGCGTTGACCTGAATGTGCCCATGGACAACAACCGGGTGACAGACGACACCCGGTTGCGGGCCATCCTTCCCACCATCCGCGACATCACCAAGGCGGGTGGCAGGGCGGTTCTGATCTCCCATTTCGGCCGGCCGAAGGGCAAGCGCGACGAGACCCAGTCTCTTGCGCCGCTTGTGCAGCCGATGGCGGATCTGCTGGGACATGACGTGGCGTTCGCTGCGGACTGCATCGGGGCGGAGGCTGAAAAGGCTGTCGCCGCGCTGCCGGCCGGAGGCGTCATCATTCTGGAGAACACCCGTTTC
This sequence comes from Xanthobacter sp., assembly GCA_034676585.1. Taxonomy (GTDB): domain Bacteria; phylum Pseudomonadota; class Alphaproteobacteria; order Rhizobiales; family Xanthobacteraceae; genus Xanthobacter. The sequence continues at coordinate 150,740 of JAUCBY010000007.1, forward strand.
CATCCGGGTGAGGAAAAGAACGCACAGGATTACATCGCGGCGCTCGCGCGCCTCGGTGACCTGTATGTCAACGACTCCTTCTCCACCGCGCACCGCGCCCATGCCTCCACCGAGGGGCTGGCCCATGTGCTGCCGGCCTTTGCGGGCCGCGCCATGCAGGGCGAGCTGGATGCGCTGACCCATGCGCTGGAAGAGCCCGAGCGGCCGGTTCTGGCGGTTGTGGGCGGGGCCAAGGTTTCCACCAAGCTCGAACTGCTGGGCAATCTGGTCCACAAGGTGAATGTGCTGGTGATTGCCGGTGGCATGGCCAACACCTTCCTTGCCGCCATGGGCCACACCGTTGGCAAATCCCTGTGCGAGCGGGAGATGGGTGACACGGCGCGTGATATTCTCAAGGAAGCCGAAAAGGCGAACTGCGAGATCGTGCTGCCGGTGGATGCCGTTGTCGCGAAGGAATTCAGGGCCAATGCGCCCAGCCGCACCATTGATGTGGACCATGTGGCCGAGGACGAGATGATTCTCGATGCCGGCCCGCGCACCATCGAACTGGTGGAGCAGAAGCTCGCCGGCGCCAAGACCGTGGTGTGGAACGGCCCGTTCGGCGCGTTCGAGCTGGTTCCGTTTGATGCCGCAACCGTTGCGGTTGCGCAGGAAGCGGGCCGTCTCACCAAGGCGGGCAAGCTGCTCTCCGTGGCGGGGGGTGGCGATACGGTCGCGGCTCTCAACCATGCCAGCGCGGCGGATGATTTCTCTTATGTCTCCACGGCTGGCGGCGCTTTCCTCGAATGGCTCGAAGGCAAGTCCCTGCCTGGCGTGGAAGCGCTGCGTCCCAACACCGCCGGCCATGCCGCCGCGGTTTCTGCTTGATCGGCCGCGCTGCGGCAAAACCCAAGGATGATTGCACATGAGCGCTGCTGAACTCGACGCAAATGCGCAGAAGATGGTCGCTGAAGGCAAGGGCATTCTGGCTGCGGACGAAAGCTCCGCCACCATCAAGAAGCGTTTTGATGCCATCAATGTGGAGTCCACCGAGGACAACCGCCGCGATTATCGCGAGTTGCTGTTCCGCTCCGCCGAGGCGATGCAGAACTATGTTTCCGGCGTGATCCTCTATGACGAGACCATCCGCCAGAAGGCCGCTGACGGCACCCCGCTGGTGCAGCTCATCGCGCAAAGCGGCGCGCTGCCGGGCATCAAGGTGGACACCGGCGCAAAGCCCCTGCCCTTCTGCCCCGGCGAAACCATCACCGAAGGGCTGGATGGCCTCGCTGGCCGCCTGAAGGAATATTATGATCTCGGTGCGCGCTTTGCGAAGTGGCGTGCGGTGATTGATATCGGCGCTGGCATTCCCTCCCGCACCGCCATCGAGACCAATGCCTCCGCGCTGGCCCGCTATGCGGCGCTGTGCCAGGAAGCAAGGATCGTCCCGATCGTTGAGCCGGAAGTGCTCATGGATGGCGACCACACCATTGAGCGTTGCTATGAAGTGACTGAAGCCGTGCTCAACGAGGTGTTCAACCAGCTCAATCTCCAGCGCGTGCGCCTTGAGGGCATGGTGCTGAAGCCAAACATGATCGTGCCCGGCAAGAAGTCCGGCCAGAAGGTTTCCGTGCAAGAAGTGGCCGAGAAGACCGTGCGCGTGCTCAAGAGCACCGTGCCGGCCGCCGTGCCCGGTATCGCATTCCTCTCCGGCGGCCAGTCGGATGAAGAGGCCACCGCGCATCTCGATGCCATGGTGAAGCTTGGCAACCTGCCATGGGCCCTTACCTACTCCTACGGTCGCGCGCTTCAGGCCGCCCCGCAGAAGGCATGGGCCGGCAAGGTGGAAAATGTGCCCGCAGCGCAGGCCGCCTTCACCCACCGCGCCCGCATGAACTCGCTGGCGTCTCGCGGCCTGTGGTCGGCAGATCAGGAAAAGGTGGCCTGAGCCACTCTTTCCACACCCCGATGAAGAAGGGCTGGCATTTGCCGGCCCTTTTTTATTGGCAGGATACGGGAAGGCCGGGCAACTCCTGATGCAGGCATCTGGATTTCGGCGGCCCCAATGCGTATGCCATAGGCAACAGGATTTCTGGCGGCGCAACGCCAATGCCAGCGCCCGCCCCTCAAATTGCCCCTTTTGCGGCAGATGGATGTGCCATGTCCGAAATCGAATTGCCCCCCGCCCGCCTGATGCTCATTCTTGAAGCCGGTTCCGCGCTGAAACCCGAAGAGGTGGACGCGCGGGTGAGCGCTGCAGATGTGGCCGCACTCATCTTTACAACAGATGGCCCGGATCTCCCCTCCGTCTCGCTTCTGCGCGCCCTCGCCGAACCCGCCCAGCAAAATGACACGGCCGTGCTGCTGTGTGATGAGGGGGCCCTTGCCAACAAGGCCGGGCTGGATGGCATCCATGTGAGCGAGGCCACCCCTGAGCCTCTCAAGGAAGCCCTTTCCGCGATGAAGCCGAAATCCATTGTCGGCGCAGGCGGGCTGATGGAGCGTCATTCCTCGATGGAAGCCGGCGAAAGCGGGGCTGATTATGTGATGTTTGGCGCGCTTGTTCCGGATGCGGAAGATGCAGACCGCATCAAGGCCATGGTGGGCTGGTGGGCCGAGTTGTGCGAGGTGCCATGCATCGGCGTTGCCACATCGCTGGATGAGATTGAGGAACTCTCTTATCTCGGCGCGGATTTTATCGCCCTGCCCGCCAGCCTGACCGCAGGCCCGGAAGGCCCCGCCCATGTGGCAACAGCCCAGAACCTGCTGGAACAGGGCCATGCGGCGCGTCTGGAAGCATTGGCTCTCGCTTTGGCTGAAGCGGACCAGAACTGACGGAAAAGCATGATGCGGCACCCGCTTCAGTCCTCCCCTTCCCTGCGTGCGTCCCTTCTGGGGCTGATGGTGCTTGGGCTGCTTCTTCCGCTCCCGGCATATGCCGCCCCCGGAACGGATGCGCAAAAGCAGACCCAGAACAAGGCGGCCCAGAGCCGGAAAACGCAGAACAAGGGCAAGGACAAGCCGGCAGAACAGGCAAGGCCGCAGCCTGTCCCCAGCACCTATCCGCAGGAAGACACGCCCGGTGCCAAGGGCGATATTGCCTATGGCGCCTATCAGCGCGGCTTTTATCGCACCTCCTATCAGGCTGCCCTCAAGCAGGCCGAAACCGGCAATGTTCCCGCCATGCTGCTGCTGGGAGAACTGTACCAGCGCGGCTATGGCGTTGCCGTAAACCCGGGCAAGGCTGCCGAATGGTATCGCAAGGCCGCCGATAAAGGCTCGCCGGATGCCTGGTTCTTTTTGGGCCTGATGAATCTGGCCGGCGAGGGCATGCCTGAGGATGAAGAGGCGGCGGCCCGGCTGTTTCGGCAGGCGGCAGAAACCGGGCATGGACCAGCTGCCTATAATCTGGGCCTGCTGTATTTGCAGGGGCGCAAGCTGACAGAAAGCCAGGCCGAAGCCGCCCGCTGGTTCCGTATCGCTTCAGAGCGGAATGTGGAAGACGCGCAATATGCACTCGCTGTTCTGCTGAAAGAGGGCGATGGCGTGCCGCAGGATTTGCCCGCAGCCGCCCGCCTGTTACAACAGGCGGCGGATGGTGGCCACGTGACCGCACAGCTTGAGCTGGCGATCATGCAATTCAATGGCAATGGCCTTGAAAAGAATGAGGCTGCGGCCGCAGGGCTGTTCCGCAAGGCGGCTTTGGCGGGCAATGTCATTGCCCAGAACCGTTATGCCCGCCTGCTTTCTGCCGGGCGCGGCACCTTGCAGGACAAGGTGAGCGCAACCGCATGGCACCTCATGGCCAAACGGCGCGGGCTGGGAGACCCCTATCTGGACGATATGATGGACAGCCTGCCGGAGGCGGACCGCAAGGCCGCTGAAGAACAGGCGAGAAAATGGCAGGCTGGTGAACGGCCAGTGCAGTAAACACGTTTTTCACGCCATTGCATGCCTGCCCTTACCGGCAATGGCCTTGACGACAGCGCAACAGGCGGGCACACGTCGGCCCATAGCATTTTCGAGCGCAGTGGATACCGGTTCGCGTTCAGAAAATGCGACCGCTCAATGATTTGGAACGCTTGTGTGTTTGATTGAAACGCAGAAGCATTCCAATACATCCTTTCTACGGAAACCATATGTGCCGGGACGATTCGTCGTCACGCTTCCGGGCCTCCAGCCCAGAAATGCCGGTGCTGCTTTTTCGGATAGTCTTCATGATCCGCTCGCCGCTTATGACAGTTATGGTTCAGGCCGTCCGCAAGGCGGGCCGCGCCCTTATCCGCGATTTTGGCGAGGTGGAGCAGCTCCAGATCTCGCGCAAGGGGCCTGCCGATTTCGTTACTGCGGCAGACCGCAAGGCCGAGGAAATCCTCCATGCGGAACTTTCGCGCGCACGCCCCACCTACAGCTTCCTGATGGAAGAAGGTGGCGTTGTGGAAGGCTCTGACCCTGATAACCAGTGGGTGGTGGACCCGCTGGATGGCACCACCAACTTCCTCCACGGCATTCCCATGTTTGCCGTCTCGGTGGGCCTTGTGCGCAATGGCGAACCTTTTGCCGGTGCCATCTACAATCCAATCGCCGATGAGCTGTTCATTGCCGAGCGTGGCGCAGGTGCCTTCCTGAATGATCGCCGCCTGCGTGTCGCAGCCCGTCTCAAGCTGGCCGATTGCGTGGTCTGCTGTGGCCTGCCGCATATGGGCCGGGGGGACCATGCAGAGTTCAACCGCGAACTGCGTGTGGTTCAGCAGCAGGTCGCCGGCCTGCGCCGCACCGGGTCTGCCGCGCTGGATCTGGCATGGGTCGCCGCCGGGCGCTTTGATGCCTTCTGGGAACGCAACCTCTCCCCTTGGGATATGGCCGCCGGACTGGCGATCGTGCGCGAAGCTGGTGGTTTCGTCTCGGACATGAGTGGCCGGGACAAGATGCTCAAGACCGGCGATGTGCTGGCTGGCAATGAGCACATCCACCACGACCTGCTGCGCCTGATGAAAAGCATCGTCTGAACAGACCGACGAACAGGCCTCATGCGGCAAGGCGGGCACCTGCCTGTCTTGCCCGCCCCGGTGTGCATTTACAGACACAACCGGCGATGCAGAACAGACGGCCTGAAAGCCACATGTTTCTTGTCAATCTGTGATCTGGCCATCTAGAAAAATCATTTCCAGTGCCGTATATGGACTTTCCGCTTTCCCTGCGCACAGACGCAGGCGAACGGCCTTTGCGGGCGTGGCGGAACTGGTAGACGCAGCGGACTCAAAATCCGACACATGCCTCTCCCGAAAACGAGATAGATACAAAAACGTATCAAAAACAGCCTCTTAAACTCGGGAGAGGCGTCCATTTGCGACAATCTCAAAAATGTATCGGATTTTCTGACCGCGCTTCATAGTGACACGAAGCGGTGACACCAGAGGTTCGTGAATAGAACACATCGAGAACGCTTCGACCCGTGAAACCACCCTTGAGCACTTCATGCAGGAGCGTGGCCGTGACAGGGTTGAAGCCGACATCCTCAAAAAGATCGACAAGGGCACCTACAGCGAAACGCCAGGTGCAACGGCAGCCCTGAAGCACCTGGTTCAGCCTCTTGCAGAGGGCATCTCGGCTGCTCTGGCGACCGAGAACGGGAGAAGGGGGAGGCCATCGGTTGCCCCACAGCTTCTGGCGGATATATCCACCGACCTTGTGGCCTATCTCGCGCTCAAGGAAGCGGTCAACCTAGGTGCAGGAGGTCGTCCCGTCCGCCGCCTCTCCCGCCATATCGGCTCCGTCCTGGAGGACGAGGTGCGCATGGCGGTCTTTGATGGGGTGGCCCCGGAACTCTATCGGACTGTTGAACGGGACGTGAACCGCAAGTCGTGGGACCCGGAACATGCCGCCATCATCTTCTCGGTGGCAGCCAAGGCGGCAGACATCCCTCTTCCGCGCTGGTCCGACATGGAGAAAATCCACATCGGCCTGTTCCTTCTCGACATGGTGATGGAGCACACCGGCCTCATACAGGTTCGTGATGTGCCCACCCGGCGCAACAAGACAGTGAAACATGCCTCTCTCACGGACACCGGAAGGCGCTGGGTAGAGGACTTCAACACCCGTGCGGCACTGTTGCGACCTGCGCTGACACCGACCGTTGTTCCTCCTCTTCCGTGGATGGGGACAGTTGGAGGCGGCTACCTCACTCACGCCATCCGCCCCTTCTGCATCGTCAAGCGCACCTTCAAACCGCATGTTGAGGCATTGAAGAGCGCCGACATGAGTCACGTCTACCGGGCCGTCAACGCTGTTCAGGAGACACCCTGGCGAATCAATACGCGCATCCTTGCGGTGATGGAGGAGGCCACAAGGCGTGGCGTTGTTCTGCCCGGCCTCCCGCTGCCTGATCCTGAACCGCTTCCCGACAAGCCACCCGACATCGGCACCAACGACGATGCAAAGAGGGCCTGGAAGGAGGCGGCAAAGCAGGTCTACGAGGCCAACGCGGAGGCTGAAGGGCGCAGGCTGGAGCTTTCCCAGCTTCTAACCATTGGTCAGGAGTACCGGGACGAAGATGCCCTCTACTTCCCGCACCAGCTCGACTTCCGGGGCCGCATGTATGCGGTGCCGAACACGCTCCACCCGCAAGGGTCCGACAGGGCCAAGGCGCTTCTGCACTTTGCGGAGGGGAAGCAGGTTGGAAAGGACGGTCTTCGCTGGCTCGCCATCCACGGGTCAAACCTGTTCGGAAACGACAAGGTGAGCTTTGAGGAACGCGAGGCGTGGGCATGGAAAAATGCACCACTTGCCGACCTCTGCGCAGCGGACCCGTTCACGAACCGCTGGTGGACCGAGGCAGACAGCCCATGGTGCTTTCTCGCATGGTGCTTCGAATGGAGCGCGACACAGTGGGGAGCCGCTGACCAGGGGGAAGCCTACGTCTCTCACATCCCCATCGCCCTTGACGGTTCCTGCAACGGCCTTCAACACTTCTCCGCCATGCTGCGGGACCCTGTCGGCGGCGCGGCGGTGAACCTTCTTCCCTCCGGCAAACCCCAAGACATCTACCAGCGTGTTGCCGACCGCACCAAAGTGGTTCTGGAAGAGCATGCAAAGGGGGATGACGAGGGCAAGCGGGATTCTGCCTATGGCTGGCTGCGATCCGGCATCCAGATCGACCGCAAGCTGTGCAAGCGCCCGGTGATGGTCCTGCCCTATGGCGGCACCATGACCTCCTGCCGGGATTACACTCGCGCCGCCGTGCGGGAACAGATCAAGGCCGGTGCCGCTCACAATTTCGGGGAGACCCTGCCCAAGGCCGAAGCCTACCTTGCCAGCGTGATATGGCAGGCCATTGGGGACGTGGTGGTCGCCGCCCGGAAGGTGATGGACTGGCTCCAGAAGGTGGCCCGCGTCGCTGCCAAACACGGACAGCCTCTCCAGTGGACCGCCCCTAGCGGCTTCGTGGCCCATCAGGAATATCGTGATGTCCGCCACCGGCAGGTGCGCAGTTGCCTGCGGGGCAGCATCATCAAAATCTCCCATATGGAGCAACTGGACGACCTCCACCCCGGTCGCCAAGCTCTCGCCGCAAGCCCCAACTTCGTTCATTCGATGGATGCAGCGGCCATGATGCTCACCATCAACCGCTGCCTGGACGCCGGGCTGAGCAACTTCGCCATGATCCACGACAGCTACGGCACCTATGCCGCAGACACGGAGGCGATGGCAGGATGCCTGCGAGAGGCTTTCGTCCAGATGTATGAGGACCACAACGTCCTCGAAGAACTCCGAAGATCGGTGCTGGAGCGTCTCCCCGAAGAGGCCCGGCACCTGATCCCGCCGCCTCCTTCACAAGGCAGTCTGGACCTCAAGCAGGTGCTCCAGTCTGCCTATTTTTTTGCCTAGTCAAATCAAGGAATTGCATGAGCACTCACAATATGACCATCCGCATTGGCGCATCCTATTGGGGAGCCGAGATGCCGGACGGCACGACCTTCGACTTCGCCTCCATGACCTCGAACCAGCGGCGTGAGTGGTATCGCGCCTTCGGTGATGCCGTCTGGAAGATGTTCGGCCACAACGTGGGCAAGCACACCGCCCGCGACAGCCACAAGGGAGGCCGGGCATGAGCAATTTCGAAATCACAGGGCCGGGTTATTATCGGCAGCGTGACGGGAAACTTGCCGCCATCGACGAAAGGGATGAGGTGCGCGAAGACTGGCCGTGGTTGGGCCGGGGTAGCGGGGGCGATGTTTCGGTGTGGCGGCAGGACGGTTCGTGGTCCTTCGACGAAGGAACTGAAAACCCTTTCGACCTTGTTGAGAGGCTGCCAGACAAAACCTCCGACACCGTCACAATCCCTGCCGAAGAATACAACGAGCTTCGGGCCCAGGTCCTCTGGCTGAACGCGCTTGAAGCCGCTGGCGTGGACAACTGGTCCGGCATCGACTTCGCCCACGAGCTGCACCGCGAGATGCAGGCAGAAGAAGTGGTGTGGCCGAAGTGATCATCTTCGCAGCTATCGGGGTAGGCGTACTCGCTGCCCTGCTTGTGGCTGGCCTGTACTGGCTGGTCGCCAACGTCTCTCTGAAAAATCCCAACAATCAAAAGGATAAGTCATGAACTATTTCCGTCTTGCCGCAGTCGGTTCGGGAAGTGCTGACCGCTGCCAAGCAGGTGGCAGAAAAAAGTGATCCAGCGCCTTCTTACCTTCCTCGGTGACGCGCTCCTCGACCTCTTCCGACACGAGTACACAGATAAGGATGAAGAATGAAGAAACGAACCTTCTATAAGGTGGTATGTGAGTACGATATTGGGTTGGAGAGCTGCATCTACCCATCCGAGGGAGTGGCTTGGGCCGCTGCACGCGAAGCATTTCAGCAGACGTGCGGCGACGGGGACAGCTTCGAGGAAATGGAAGCGGATGGTCTCATTTACGTAGAAGCATTGCGGTTACTGTTCGACCTCTGACAATGAACCTTAAACGGCCTCACGGCCTTCTTGACGACATCAACAACGCGCCCTCGCAGGCCGTTGCAGATGCGGTGATGGGTCTCCTCGACCGCCTTCAGGATCATCCGAAGGCCGTTCAGTCCATCGCCGCCGCGGTGCTCTTCCTTCAGGTCGCCAAGACCCACCGCCTCGATCCCCAACACATCTTCACTGTCGCCGGAAACATGCTGGCCGACACCATCCACGGCGAACGTCCGCAGTTTCGGGCGTTGCGTCTCTATGCAGAAAGCGAACTGAAATGATCGACGTAGACGCCCTAACAAACGGCTTCCAGCGTATCAACACCGCAGCCGGAACCCGCATCACCTTCAAAGGCAATCCTCCAGACAGTTTTGAAGGTGGCGTGATGTTCGGGACGCTGGCTGTGGGGGCTGTCCTTGATGTGGTCTTACCTCCGAACTCTCGTAAGGATGCCGATAAAATCTTTGATGCACTAGTCGGCATCTTAGTACCAGTTACTGAGCAGATGATCGCCCGTCGAAAGGCAGCCGCCGAGCTGACAGCAGAAGAGGCCGAGCTGGTCGCTCCGCTAGTCTCCTGATGGCCGTCCTCTTCTTTCTCCTCTCTCCATCCATCGCCCTGAAGCTTATGGAGGCTGTCTTTCGGGACAGCTTTCCATGGGCGTGGGCTGCCCCTTACCAGTCGCCTGCGGCGAACAAGGATCATCAACAGCGATGAACGCACTCACACCTTTCACCACACCAGCCGCTCACGTCATCCTTCCTGGTGGCGGGGCAGACCAGCCTCTCACCATGTCTAGCCGGGAGATTGCCAAGCTTCTCGGGAACCGGCATGACAATGTGAAGCGCACGGTTGAACGCCTTGTAGATCAGGGTGTTATTGGCCGTCCTCCGTTGGAGGATGACCTCACGATAGATGCTCAAGGCAAGGAGCGCCTCTCGAAGGTCTACCTTCTCGACAAACGATCTTCCCTGATCGTCGTCGCCCAGCTTTCTCCCGAGTTCACCGCCCGCGTGGTAGACCGCTGGCAGGAGCTGGAGGCACAGGCCAGCAAGCCTGCCTTTGCCCTACCACAGTCTCTTCCCGAGGCTCTCCGGTTTGCGGCAGAACAGGCCGAACGGGCCATCACGGCAGAAGACAAGCTCGCCATCGCAGGCCCGAAGGCGGACATCCTCGACGTGCTGGTCCACAAGGAGGACACGCACTCCCTGACACAGGCCGCAAAACACTTCGACGTGGCTCCCCGTGCGCAGTTCATCAAGACCCTGCGGGACCACAAGGTCCTGTATCCGGTGAAGGGCGGCGTTCTGGTGCCTGCGGAGCAGTACCGCAAGGCGGGGTACTTCGTTGTCCGGTACGCGATAGGCGCAGAAGGACTCCCGCAGCAGACCCGCGTCACCCATAAGGGCATGTCGTGGCTGGCGACCAAGCTGGACCGCTTCTTCCGCGAGGCCGCGTGATGGCGAGCTTCGCAGAGAACATGTTCTACCTGTTTGTCGTGACCCTCACAATCAGCATCACACTGCTTACCATCACCGGGACCGCAGTCGTCCTTCGTTCCGTCTGGCAAGAGGTCCGCAAATGATCGGCAGCATCATCACAGCCCTCCTTTTTCTCGGGGCCTGCGGTCTCCTCGGCTCCGCTCTTATCATGACGCTGGAGCAGGGTGGTCCCGACCACTTTGCATGAGCCCCGCTGCCTGCGGCTTGCCAAAATCTACTGGTCCGCAGGCGATCCCCTCCCGCTGGACATTGAGGCCGACCTGATGGCCCTCGGCTTTGATGTCCCGACCCTCCACCACAAGTTCATCACCCACAACAAGCGACAGAAGAAAGACCCGCGTATTGGCTGAAAAGAAAAAGCGTAACAAGATCAAGGTTGGTTCTCTTGTTACGCCCATTGGCACGGCACGTTACCCGCACCTCAACGCCCCGGACACCAAGTGGGTGGAAGAAGGTGAGTATCGCTGCCCCCTCATCTTCACGGAAGAGGTTGCCGACCAGCTCCGCCCCAAGCTGGAAGAGTTTCTCGACAAGGGCTTCGACCTCCTGAAGAAGGAGCACTACGGGGACGCCCCCAACACCGCCAAGGCCAAGCGCCTCGCCAAGTCTGACCTGCCCCTGAAGGCGGTTGAGGACGAGGAAGGCAACGAGACCGGCGACTACGGCCTGAACCTGAAGAAGCGTGCTTCCGGCATCAAGAAGGACGGCACGCCCTGGAAGTCCAAGGTCAACATCTTCGACAGCAAGGGCAAGAAGCTCCTGCCGGTGCCCTCCATTTGGGGCGGCTCGAAGCTCCGGGTGGATGCTGATGTGTTCGCCTTCTTCTTCCCCAAGGACAACACCATTGGGCTGACCTTTGAGATCATGGGCGTCCAGGTTATCGAGCTGGTCTCCGGTTCCGGGGAGCGTGAAAGCGCCTTCGGTGAGGTGGATGGCGGTTATGTCGGGGAGGAAGACCCAGGCTTTGGTCGCGATGACGACAGCACGGACGACGAGGACAGCGACGAGGCATCAGCAGACTTCTGATGGCGTCCGTGACACAGGACCGGAGCATCGTTGAAGGGTATCGCTCCGGCCTCGAAGAGAAGATTGCCGAACAGTTGCGCCGTGCCGGTCATCCGGTTCTCTATGAGGCGCACAAGCTTCACTACACACAGCCGGCCAAGCCCCGCACCTACACGCCCGACTTCATCCTGAAGAACGGGATCGTCGTGGAAAGTAAAGGGCGCTTCGTCACCGCCGACCGACAGAAGCACCTCTTCATCAAGGCGGATCACCCCGGCCTCGACATTCGGTTCGTGTTCTCCAACCCAAACGCCCGCATCGGGAAGACCAGCACCACCACCTATGCCATGTGGTGCGAGAAGAATGGCTTCCTCTACGCCGCGAAGTGGATACCGCAGGAGTGGCTTGAAGAGCCTCCGGTTCCCGTTCGTATCGCTGCGGCCAAGCTGGCGCTGGGCTGGCCCCCGGCAAACTGATCTTCACCAACTGTATGGAGGAGGGGCGCGGTGTCCCTCCTCACCAGCTTTCAAACATTTGGAAAAACAGAAGGAATGACGTGGCTTTCAAACCCTTGATGCCCAAGTCCCAGCTTACCTTGCTGATTGAGCATCTGAAGAAGAAGGGCTCCATCTCCGGCATCGAAGCCGCAGCCCTGTTCCGTATCCGCTCCCTGTCCCGCCGCATCAATGACCTCGAAGCCCGAGGACACCGCATTGAGCGGGTGCAGGCCGAGGACACCACCGGCCAGCGATACGTTCGATACTATCTTGTCCCCTCCAGCGAGAGCCGTCCAGCATGATCCGTGACCTTAAACTGGTAGACCCGAAGGGTTGCAGCGTAGGCAGCTTCTTCACCATCTCCTTCAACCCTTCGCCCGGCGCGACCAGCTACGCAACAGGCCCTTTCGACACGCCGGAGGATGCGCAGAAGTCTGCACGGAATCTTACGAAAAGCGGTGCCCGGAACGTCCTGATCGTGGAGACGCTCCAGCATCTGCGCTCCGTGACTTCCACGGTAGAAGTTGTCGCAGGAGAGTGAGCTTCTTCGGAAGGGGCCGTGCGATGCTTGCGGTTCCTCTGACGCCTGCGCAACCTATACTGACGGGCACACCTACTGCTTCTCTTGCGGAGCCTACGGACACAGTGAGGAAGCAGGCACAGCCCGCGAAGAGCGCCCGAAGGCGAAGGGCCTCCTTCCTTTCGGAGAAGCACAGGCCCTTATCAAGCGGCACCTGACGGAAGAGACGTGCCGCCGTGCCGGTTACACGGTCTCCGAGATGGGTGGCGAACCTGTTCAGGTCGCCAACTACCGGGACCCTGAGACCGGGCACATCGTGGCGCAGAAGGTCCGGGGCAGGAACAAGGAGTTCAAGTTCCTTGGCGATACCAAGGCTGCTGGCCTGTTCCTCCAGCATCTTTGGCGGGACGGCGGCAAGCGGGTGATCGTCACCGAGGGAGAGGTGGACGCCCTCACCATCTATCAGGAAATGTCCTACCGCTGGCCGGTCGTCTCGGTTCCAAACGGGGCACAGGGGGCAAAGAAGTCCCTCGCCAAGCACCTCGAATGGCTTCTGCGGTTTGACCACATCGACCTGTGTTTCGATCAGGACGACCCTGGACGGAAGGCAACAGAGGAATGTCTGGCCCTGTTCCCCGCAGGACGTGGCCGCACCATCCGTCTGCCCCTCAAAGACCCCAACGAGATGCTCCAGGAGGGCCGGAAGAAGGAGCTTCTGGATGCCCTCTGGTCCCCGGCAGAGTATCGTCCCGATGGCATTGTCACCATCTCCGACCTCCGCGAAGAGGTTCTGAAGGCTCCCGAATGGGGACTGCCCTGGTGGGTGGAGACGCTCAATAAGGCCACCTTTGGCCGACGCTATGGGGAAGCCTACGCCCTTGGTGCAGGCACCGGCATCGGCAAGAGCGACTTCCTCTCCCAACAGATCGCCTTCGACATCGTGGAACTGGGGCAGAAGGTTGGCATGTTCGCCTTCGAGCAGCAGCCGGTGGAGACCCTGAAGCGGATCGCCGGGAAGGTCGGGGGCAAGAGCTTCCACATCCCGGACGGAAGCTGGACGGCGGAGGAACTGACTACCGCCATCAACACACTTTCAAGCCGTGGCGGTCTTTATCTCTATGACCACTTCGGGTCCTGTGAATGGGATGTGGTGGCATCCCGTCTGCGCTATCTCGCCCATACCGAGGGTGTCCGCATCTTCTATGTGGACCACCTCACGGCCCTTGCAGGACATGGTGACGAGGAACGGGCATCCCTTGAGCGGATCATGTCCGAGCTTGGTGGTCTGGTTAAGGAGCTGGACATCATCATCACCTTCGTCTCCCACCTCACGACGCCGGATGGCACCCCGCACGAGGAAGGTGGCCGTGTCACCATCCGCCAGTTCAAGGGGTCCCGCGCCATCGGTTACTGGTCCCACTTCATGTTCGGCATGGAGCGCGACACCCAGGCCGAGGATGAAGAGGAGCGGCAGACCACCACCTTCCGTGTCCTGAAGGATCGCTATACGGGCCGGGCCAACGGCCTGACCATCCCCCTCACATATGACATCGACACCGGGCGGCTGGTGGAAGCCGCTGGGCGTGGTTTTGATGACGCAAAAGAAGGCTTCTGAATGAGCGAAGTGAACCCCGGTGCAGTGGAGGCAGCGTTTGCCGAGCACCTCCGGGACATGAATATCGGTATCGGGCTGGATGCCGAGGGTGAACCGACCACTGTGTTCCTGGTGGTGAAAGATCAGTCCATTGCTTTTCCGCTGGCGTGGCTGGAAGACCTCTTCGGCATGATTGAGTTCGCGGCGTGGGGAGACAGCGAAGGGGAGACGCTGCATTGAGCAGCAGCAAGGACTTCCCTGTTGAATACGAAGGCCCTGCCAACTTCCAGGTTTCCATTCTGAAAGAACGCAAGAGCGAGAAGCGGGCACTGGAACTGGTTGTTCCCGGTTTCTTCCGGTGGGTGCTGGACCCTGAACGGGCCCTGGCACTGGGCTATGAGCTGCATTGGGCAGCCGTGGATTGCATGGCCGCAGCCGAGGGCAAGGAGACGGCAGCGGGGTGAGAACCCTCATATTTGACATCGAGACCGACGGCCTCCTTCCCGAACTCACCAAAGTCCACTGCCTCGTCATCAAGGACCCCGACAGCGGGGAGATGTGGTCTTGCGCGGACCATCCAAACTACTCCCCGGTCAAGGCTGGCCTTCGGCTTCTCGCCTCCGCTGACCTGATCCTCGGACATAACGTCATCGGCTTCGACATCCCCGCCCTCCAGAAGGTCTATCCAGACTGGAAGCCGGGCGGGGAAGTTCGGGACACGCTTCTCCTGAGCAACCTCCTGTATCCGAAGGAGGTGATCGAGGGGTTGGACTTCGACCTTGCCGCCAAGGGGCGCTTCCCGAAGAACCTTATTGGTCGCCACTCCCTTGAAGCCTGGGGCTATCGCCTCGGGGAATACAAGGGCGACTACAAGGGACCCTGGGCCACATGGTCCGTGACCATGCAGGACTACTGCGAGCAGGATGTCACGGTCACTGACAGGCTCTGGAAGCGGATGAAGGAGGAGATTGCCACCGGCTGGGGCAGCGAGTGCGTCAAGCTGGAGCACGATCTTGCATGGGTCCTCCAGCGGCAGGAGCGCCGGGGCTTTGCCTTCGACACCGAGGCAGCGGGGAAGCTCTATTGCACCCTCGCCAACCGACGCCGGGAACTGGAGGAGGAACTTACCACCGTCTTCCCGCCCAAGGTGGTGCGCACTCCATTCACCCCGAAGGTCAACAACAAGGCCCGTGGATATGTGAAGGGTGTTCTCACCTTCAAGGAGAAGGTCATCCCCTTTAACCCTGGCAGCCGCAAGCAAGTGGCTGAACGGTTGATAAAGCTGGGGTGGAAGCCAACAGAGTATGGCAAGGACGGCACCCCCAAGGTGGATGACGACACCCTTGCCAGCCTCTCTTTCCCGCAGACCAAACTCCTCGCGGAATACTTCCTTGTCGCCAAACGTCTCGGGCAGCTTGGGGACGGGAAAGAAGCGTGGATCAGGAAGGAGAAGGGGGGCCGCGTCTATGGCCGGGTGATCCAGAACGGGGCGGTGACAGGGCGCATGACGCATCGTGTCATTGCCAATGTCCCAGCCGAGCGGACCCCTTACGGCCATGAGATGCGGGCGCTTTTCACCGCCTCGCAGGGCTACAAGCTGGTGGGCTGTGATGCCGACGCACTGGAACTGCGGTGCCTGGCAGGCTTCATGGCCCGCTATGACGGCGGCGCGTACATCAAGACCGTGCTTGAAGGGAAGAAGGAAGAGGGCACGGACATGCACACACTCAATGCGCAGGCATTGGGATGTGACCGTGACACCGCCAAGACCTGGTTCTACGCCTTCATTTATGGGGCGGGAGACTTCAAGCTGGGGGCCACGCTCCTCGGCCAAGGCTCCAAGCCCAAGCTTACCGGCGCTGGAAGGCAGGCCCGGACAAAGTTCCTTGCCGCTCTCCCGGCGCTCGGCAAACTGGTGAAGGCTGTTGGCAAGACCATCAAGCAGCGTGGTTATCTCTTTGGCCTCGACGGTCGCAAGCTGCGTATCCGTTCCGAACACGCCGCCCTCAACACTCTTCTCCAGTCAGCTGGTGCGGTCCTGATGAAGAGGGCCAGTGTCATTCTGGATGCTGACCTTCAGGCCGCCGGTCTGGTTCCCGGAGAGGACTACGAGTTCGTCCTGCACTATCACGACGAGCTTGAACTGGATGTTCGGCCACATCTCGCAGACAAGGTTGGGCAGATGTGCGCGGATGCCATGGAAAAATCAGGCCAATACTTCAACTTCCGATGCCCGATTAAGGGCAACTACGAAATCGGAGATAATTGGGCGGAGGTGCATTGAGGGAAAACCTCAAACGCACTGACGGCTGGGTCTATGTTCTCTCCAACCCGGCATGGCCGGGCTACGTGAAGGTCGGTTCCAGCCTTGATGCAAGGGACCGCCTTCGCTCCTACCAGACCTCCAGTCCCTTCCGCGACTACTCCCTCGAATGTCTCGTGCAGGTCCCCGACCGGCGAGGCTTCGAGCGGGCTTTGCATACGGCCCTGGAAGGGCACCGGGTGGGGAACACCGAGTGGTTCCGTGCCCACCCGCAGGACGTTCGAAACATTCTCAACGACATGAACAAGGAGCTGCCATGAGTGCGCAGGACAACCTCGCATGGATGAACCTCTTGCAATCCAAATATGGCATCCCGTGCCCCGTGACCTATGAGCGGGAGGACGATGATGACGAAGGGCCGCTGTATGAGGAGGACGGTGGGGAGTGAAGACCCTCGCCTTTATCGACACGGATATGTTCGTCCACACCGCTGCTGCCGCAGTGGAGCGGGAGACCCGGTGGGACGATGATGTGTGGACCCTGGCCGCAGACATGGACGAGGCCAAGGCAGCCTTCCTGTCTCTCCTGTCGGATGCCCTCGACAGCCTGGACGAGAAAGATGTCCATCCCATCCTCGCCTTCACATCCCCCGGCCCAACCTTCCGGCACCGCCTCTGGCCGGACTACAAGGGGAACCGGAAGGAGAAGCGCAAGCCGCTGGTCCTCAAGGGGCTGATCGAGTGGGCGAAGGAGGAACTGAACTATCCCCACATTGTGAAGCCGGGGCTTGAGGCGGATGACTGTTTGGGCATCCTCGCCACCCACCCGAACAACCTGAAGTATCGCAGGGTGATCGTCTCGGGGGACAAGGACCTCGCCCAAATCCCCTGTGAAATCCTCGACTTCAAGCGCGGCACCCTGACCGAGGTGAGCGAGGAGGAGGGTGAACAGCTCTTTCTTCTCCAGACCCTGACCGGCGACCCGACCGACAACTATCCCGGCTGTCCCGGCCTCGGTGCCAAGCGTGCCCCGGCCATCGCTGCGGGAGGCTGGGAGGCCGTTGTCGCCGCTTACGAGAAAGCCAAGCTGACCGAGGAGGATGCGCTGGTGCAGGCTCGCCTCGCCCGCATCCTGCGGTTCGATGACTATAACCACAAGAAGAAGGAAGTGATCCTTTGGGAGCCGAAGTGAGCGATCCCAGGAGTTGCAGGACGTGTCTGCACTGCAACAGGAAGACTTCCCTTGAACCTTGCGCAACCTGCGTGAAACTTCCAGGCCACTCGCAATGGGTGGTCCCCTCTCTTTCAGGAACCCGGACGGAGTTTGTCATCACCGACGAAGTTGCTTCCCCCCTCGACGTTCAGATCGGTGGCGGTCACTACAAGGACATGCCCATCCAGCCGCTGGAATACATGATTGCCAACGCCATTCCCTTCGCTGAAGGCGCTGTCATCAAATACGTTTCCCGCTGGAAGAAGAAGGGCGGCATTGAGGACCTGAAGAAGGCCCGGCACATTCTGGAAGTGCTGATCGCTCATGAGCAGGCCACCTGATGGCCCGTCTCGAACGGGGGCAGAAAGAGCCTATCGGATTTATGTCCCACTTCAGCACAAACCGCAGCGCCCCTCTATCAGTTTCCCTTCCAGATGTTCCTCAAGAGCTTTTGGATTATCTGGATGTGACCTTCCCTGACCGTATCGACACAGGCTGGCGGGACATGGGTGATGTGCGGGAAGCGCATGGTGCTCGCAAAGTGATCGACCACCTACGACAACTCAAGAAAGAAATGGAGAACAGCTAGACCATGTGCCTGGGTGGAAAAACACCTCCCCGACAATCAGCCGCAGCTCCTCCCCCGCCTCCTCCTGCGGATGCTCCTGTATCCCCTGCACTGAACGAGGCGACCATCGAACAGAGGAACGCTGCAAATGCTGTTGAGGGTGCCCGTCGTGGGCGTGGTGCCCTTCGTATTGACCTGAACGCACCTGCGTCAGGTTCAGGGTTGACCATCAACTGACCTTGGAAAAAGGATCAGAAAACGTCACGGCGGCGCAGCGGTACACCGCACTGGAAAACGGGCGGGAGCCTTTTCTCCAGCGTGGTCGGGACTGCGCTTCCCTGACCGTCCCCTATCTCCTCCCGCCTGCCAGCTTCGGGGCACAGTCCAAACTTGAAACACCCTTCCAGTCCCTTGGGGCGCGGGGTGTGCGAGTGTTGGGGTCGAAGCTTCTTCTCTCCCTCTTCCCGCCGAACACGCCTTTCTTCCGCTACCAGATCGACGATCAGGCTTTGCAGGAGATGACGCAACGCCCCGATATGAGGGGCGAGGTGGAGACTGCATTGTCGGCCCGTGAGAAGGCTGTCCTTGCGGAGATGGAGAGTGCCTTGTTCAGGCCAGCCGCTTTCACGGCGCTCCAGCAGCTTATCGTGATCGGCAATGTTCTCCTGTACGTCCCGAAGCAGGGGCGTGTCCGCACCTTCCGTCTCGACCACTATGTCGTCAAGCGTGATGCCTCCGGCAACCTGCTTGAGATCGTGGTGAAGGAAAGCGTGGCCCGTGCTGCCTTGCCAGAAGAAACGGCGAACGCCTTGGCATCCCAGCTTTCGGGCAAGGACGACACCACAGGTGCGGGGGAACAGAAAGACCTTGAACTCTACACCCGCATCCATCTGGAGCAGGGCATGTGGCAGGTCTATCAGGAAATCTCCGGTGTCGAGGTGCCCGGAAGCCGGGGGTCCTACAAGCCGGACGACCTGCCATGGCTGCCCCTTCGTCTCTCGGTTCAGCCGGGAGAGGATTATGGCCGATCCTATGTAGAGGAATATCTGGGCGACCTCGACAGCCTTGAGGGGCTGGTTGAGGCCATTGTCGAAGGGTCCGCCGCCGCCGCCCGCGTGGTCTTTGTGGTCTCGCCCAACGGCACTGTGACCCTCCGCGCATTTGCCCGAGCAAAGACCGGCGATGTCATCACAGGAGAGGTTTCGGATGTCGGGGTGGTCCAGACCAACCGGCAGGTTGACCTCACCATTGCCCGACAGCAGGCCGGGGACATTGCTCAGTCCCTGTCCTATGCCTTCATGCTGAACGCCGCAGTCCAGCGCAGCGGTGAACGGGTGACTGCGGAGGAAATCCGCTACATGGCCTCGGAGCTGGATGATGCCCTTGGAGGCGTCTACACGCTTCTTGGTGCCGAGTTCCAGCTTCCCGTGGTCCGCCTCTTTGAACGGCGGATGGAGAAGAACCGGCAGGTCCCGGAACTCCCCTCCGACATTATCCAGCCACAGGTCGTCACCGGCCTTCAGGCTATCGGTCGTGGCTACGACCAGCAGAACCTCAAACTCTTCGTCGCTGACATCCTACAGGTCCTCGGGCCGGAGCTTGCCATGCGCTTCCTGAAGCCAGGTGAGTTCCTGAAGCGGTCGGCTGCCTCCTACGGCATCGACACAGGGGGCCTGATCGCCAGCCCTGAAGAGCTGGAGCAGCAGGACCAGCAGGCACAGATGATGCAGATGATGCAGCAGCTTGGGCCACAGGCCGTCCAGCAGATGGGTGGCATGGCGCAGACGCAGATGAAAATTGACAACCCACCACCCCAAAAACAGGGACAGTAATGACCGACACACAAAGCACCGCCCCGAACAAGCCAGCCCGCACCAAGGCTTCCACCCCCTCCGACCGGGACAACTCCCCACAGGATGCCGGTGATGATGAACGCCTGCCTCCAAATGTCCGCCCCGGCACGGTGGTTGAGCTTCCCAACGGCCTGGTGATGGAGTCCTTCTGAGCGTGGTAGATCGCGTGACGTTCGCCCCCGCACCGACGGGCGCAGAGGCTCCTCCCGAAGGCGTACAGGCCCCACCAGTATCTCCCCCGGCGAGTGGGAAGGACACGCCACAGACCCCTGTTGCTCCTGTTGAAGGCGTACAGCAGGGTGGCGCTGTGCCCCCTTCCCAACAGGACCAGCAGCCCGCACAGGATGCGCCTGTTGCCCCTGCCGCAGAACCTTCCCCCGAGCAGGAGGCCGCTCAACAGGCGGTCGAAAAGGCCGGGCTGGATGTGTCCCCCTGGCAGCAGGAGTTCGACACCACCGGAGATGTCTCCGAAGAAGGTCGGACCAAGATTGCAGAGAGCCTGAAGGACCTCTTCGGGGAACAGGCCCGTGCCGTGGTGGACCAGTTCATCAACGGTCAGAAGGCATCCATCGCCCACCAGACCTCCGAACTCTATGCCGCAGGTGGCGGTGAGCAGGGCTACAGGGAAATGGTGACGTGGGCCAAAGGCTCCCTCACCCCCGAGGAGGCCCGGCAGTTTGATGCCGCAGTTTCTTCCGGCGACCACAACTCCGCGCTGTTCGCCATCAAGGGCCTTCGATCCCGCTTCGAGAACGTCAACGGTCGCGAACCGAAGCTTCTAGGGGCCACACAGTCTCCCAACGCAGTGGCCCCCGGCTTCCAGTCTACCGCTGAAATGGTCACGGCCATGCGTGATCCCCGATACGCAACTGATCCGGCTTACCGGAAGGAAGTGGAACAGAAAACCATGAGGAGCAACTTCTGAACACGAACAAACGGGTCCTCTCGAAAGGGGGCCTGAACTTTATCAAGGGGTTTGAGGGCTTCGTTGCCTACCCCTATGACGACCTCCTTCCACCTGTGAAGGGGAAGTACCGGGAATGGACAGGTGGCACCCTCAAGGGCACGGCCACCATCGGATACGGCCACACCAACGCCGCCCTTCATCCCCTCAAGGTGGTCCCCGGCCTTCGCCTGACTGAGCCGGAAGCCGCCAAAATCCTCGACGCGGACCTGGATGAATGCGAGCGGGACGTGAACCGGCTGGTGAAGGTTCCCCTCACACAGGGGCAGTTCGATGCGCTGGTGTCCTTCACCTATAACTGCGGTACCGGCAACCTGCGCAAGCTTATCGCCCCCCTGAACAAGGGCGACTACAACGGCACCCGCGCCAAGTTCCCCCTTTATACCCGCTCGAAGGGACAGGTTCTTCGGGGCCTTGTCCGACGCCGCACAGGTGAGGTGGGCCTGTGGGATGCCAACTACGCCGCCGCGCAACCTCCGCGCTATGTGGAGAATGTCCCCGAACAGGTGGACACGCCGAAGGAACCCAGCACCGCAAAGGGTGTCGCCATCGGTGGTGCAGCAACCGCTGCGGTTATCGCTGGTGTGACTGAAGGTGCAACTGCCGTGGGGGCTGTCATGTCCCCTGTACGGGCCGTGACAGATGCCCTGGTGGAAGCCTCCCTTCCAGCACTGATCGTCCTCGTCGTCCTCGCCATTGTGGGTGGCGGCTACCTTCTCTGGAAAAACCGCTGATGCTCACAGCCATCCTCGCATGGCTGGCCTCTCTCCTCTCCCCGCTGAAGAAGCACCTCGCCGTCATTGGCGTGGCCGCTGCCGTTGTCTCCGCCATCTTTCTCAAGGGGCGGAGCAGCGGTCGTGCGGCGGAAGAGGGGAAGCAGGCCGAGGCCGTGAAGCGCATTGAAAGGAAGTGGAATGAAATTGACAGTGCCCCTTCTGATGCTGGGGCTGCTTTTGGGCGGCTGCGCAAACGCGCCCGTGAGGGCCGTTAAGTGCCCCGCTTTGAAGCCCATGCCTCTCACCACGATTGAAGTGGTGGAGAAGGCTTGCAAGGCGGGGGACACGGCTTCCTGCGAGTATGTGGTAGCCCTCGACAAGCACCACCAGAAGCTCGACCGCTGCGGCGGTTAAGCTGACACGCTCCCGGCCCTGCGCCGGGGGCCAGCCATTCCCTGAAGTGATCGCGACGAACGCCTCACTCCTTTCCAGGAGGTAGCCTCTTCAATGCCATCGCAAAGGAAACTGAATGGCCCATCCCGATACTGTTGCTTCCCGTCTCGGCCAGATTAACGGCGCGGGGGACGCACAGGCGCTCTTCCTCAAGATTTTTGCCGGTGAGGTTCTCACCGAGTTTGAGCGTCGGAACATCTTCAAGCCGCTGCATTTCGTGCGTCAGATCACGAACGGCAAGTCGGCCTCCTTCCCGCTGATCGGACGTGCCCGGTCCAAGACCCACACGCCCGGTCAGTACATCGAAGCCGAGGCCATCAATCATGCTGAGACCATCCTGACGATTGATGACCTCATTGTCGCGCCTGCGTTCATCGCGAACGTGGACGAGGCCATGAACCACTACGATGTCCGTGGCCCGTACAGCTCCGAGCTGGGGCAGGAACTGGCCTACCAGTACGACACGAACGTGGCCCGTATCCTCGCCCTTGCCGCGCGTGCCTCCAGCGACCTGACGGGTCGTCCTGGTGGTACCCGCATCACCGACGCGGCCATGGCGACCGATCCGGCCAAGCTGGAAGCGGCACTGTTCACCGCTGCACAGACCCTTGAAGAGAAGGATGTGAGCCTTGAGGGCACCCAGGCGGTGTTCCGACCGGCGCAATACTTCCTTCTGGCGCAGCGCGACCGCCTCATTAACAAGGACCTTGGTGGTACGGGCGGCGTGGCCTCCGGCAAGGTGGACACGGTGGCGGGCTTCCCCATCATCATGTCTAACCGTATCCCGTCCACCAACGTGGCGACGGGTTCCACCAAGTACCGGGGCGACTTCCGCACCACGGTTGGCCTGATCTTCAACAAGATGGCCGCAGGCACCGTCCAGCTCATGGATGTGGGGCTTGAAAGCGAATACGAAATTCGTCGTCAGGGCACCTTCTTCGTCGCCAAGTACCTCGTGGGGCATGGCCGACTGCGTCCTGAGTGCGCCATTGAGCTGGCCTCTGGTCCCGTAGCCTGACCTGACAGTGGGGGCTTCCTGTTCTTCAGGAGGCTCCCACGTCTTTTCCCTGTCCTCCCGGCGTCAAGGAGCCGTTTCATATTCTATAACACTTCTCCTCCGACCACCGAGTGGGAGGCAGTCAACACAGTTCTGTCCACCATTGGCGAAGGCCCTGTCCCTTATGGGTCCACAGATTATCCAGTGGACGCAGTCGTCGCCCTGAACCACATCAAGCGGGCCTCCCTGTATCTTCAGGAGTTCGGCTGGTCCTTCAACATGGTGGAAGGGGCAACACAATACTCTCCCTCCGCGCTCCCGCAGGATGTCCTTCGCGTCATGGCGACGGACCCTTTCAGGAACCTGACCAAGCGTGGGAACAGGGTTTACGATAACACCACAAGAGCTTTTGTAAGCGGGTCCGTCCCGCTCGATGTGGTCCTCTTCCTGCCTTTCGAGGACCTACCTGAGGCTGCCAGAGCCTATGTCACGGCCAGTGCTGCCCACGGTTTCCAGAGCAAGTTCCTCGGTGACGGGGACCTCTACCAGTTCTCTGCGGAGGATGTCCGCGAAGCGTGGAACAGGTTCGTCCATCTGGAGGGCGGTTCCGATGCCGTGACGCGGCGGGATGTCTCCCGGCTATTCCAGTCCCGTGGCTGGTCCTTCAACACGGAGTGGGCTGTTGCCCACGCTCCTGTCTCCGGGCGGGTGACGCTGGGAGCCAACACTCTCCGGGCCGTCCCCACCCTGCCTTCCGTGGCGGCGGCACAGCGGGGAGCGCAAATCCTCAATCCCTCGGCCATGCTGACGGGAACCGTTCTCCTCGACATCGTTCGGCTCCTACCTTTTGAGAGCCTTCCCCACGCTGCAAAAACCTTTGTGACAGCTTCCGCCGCCCGCAAGTTCCGGGACAGGTTCCCGCGCGAGGATGGGGCCGACAAGTCCGGCAACGCCGCTGCGCAGGAGGCACAGACTGCCGCTGTAGACGAAGCCCGCGCATGGGCAGAGTTCCTCTCCAGCGAGGGGCAAGGCGACATGGAAAGCGTTCGGGAAGCGAGTATCCGCTTGCAGTCACAGGGCTGGTCCTTCAACACGGAGTGGGGCGTCACGCTTCCTGTAGTCTCCGGGAAGGTCACGCTGGCCGCTGACATCCTTCGCGCTGTTCCCACAACGCCAGCACCTGTCTTCAGCCAGCGCGGGCAGGCTCTTGTGAACAGGTCCACGAACACAACGACCTTCACGGCACCTGTGACGGCGGACATGATCCGCTTCCTGCCCCTGACCAGCCTTCCCCAACATGCCCGCAACTTCATTCGGGCCTCCTCCCTGAGCCGCTTCACGGCAGCCAGAGGGGACGGACAGAGCGAGAGCGGTGCGCCATCTTCTGCCGCTGTAGACGAAGCCCGCGCATGGGCAGAGTTCCTCTCCAGCGAGGGGCAAGGCGACATGGAAAGCGTTCGGGAAGCGAGCATACGCCTACAGTCACAGGGCTGGTCCTTCAATACGGAGTGGGGCGTCACGCTTCCTCCAGACCCGTCTGGTGAGGTTCCTGTTCCGCAGGGGACTCTCCGTGTGGACCCTGAAGGCAATTCTGACGCTTTCGTATATCGGGCCGGTAAGCTGTTCGATGCAAAGGGCGGGACGTTCCTGATCGGCACTGCCGTCACAGCAGACCTTGTTCGGCTCCTCCCCTTTGATGCGCTCCCCGCAAGCGCCTCCAGCTACATCCGCATCATGTCCGCGCGACGGTGCTGGACACTGCTGCTGGGGAACCGTGTTCCTATTGCGTGGTCCGAGACCGAAGAGCTTCAGGCCCGCGTCAACTTCATGAACCACGAGAGCGAGGTGGAGGATTACAACATCCTGTCCGTGACGCTCCCGACATCGCAGTATCGCAGAAAGGGCCGCTAACGTGGCAGCAGTGTCGGGGGAAATCCCCGGCTTCTACAACGGCATCTCGCAGCAGCCTGCAATCCTGCGCCTCCCCACACAGATGGAGGATTGTCTGAACGTGGACGCCACGCTGGTTCACGGGTTACGTAGGCGTCCGCCCACACAGCATGTTGCGCAGATCACGCAGTACCATATGGGGACGAAGCAGGGCCGCAGCGTTCTCGTCAATCATGGGAACGGTGTCCGGTACTTCCTGACAACAGCAGACAATCACTTCAGCGCGGTCTCGCTGGAGGGGGGCGCTCTTCCTGTCCGGGACAAGGACGGTAAAGGCGACAGCCTGGAAGGCTATAGGTCTTTTCCATACCTGACAGGTGGTGTGGATGTTCGGATACGTGCAGCCGGGGACCACGTATTCGTCTTGAACAGGACGAAGACGACAACCTACGACAAGCAGCAAAAATTCCCTGTCCGCGATCCTGAAGCTCTTATCAACGTGGCGCAGGGGAACTTCAGCCGAACCTATTCCATTACAGTCCACGGCAAGAAGGCGGAGTACCTCACGCCGGGAGGAGGGCTGGCAGGTTCCGCCAACTGCGCATCCACAGAGAACATTGCGCAAATCCTGATAAACGGGACCATGGCAGTCGGAGGGGGAAACTTCTTCAACGGTATTGGCCCGAACGGTACAGAAAATAGGCCGATATGGGGGAACTCGGAAGACAACCACCAGATCATAGACAATGCCGGTATCATCTACACGCATCTGCATGGGCAGGGGATACGGTACGAGGACTACTTCCCTGGGAAAACGCACGACGATGCCCTGGGCAAGCATCTTAGTCAGGGCATCGTCGGAGAGAGGGTTCTCCGGTCCTATTATGACGGGGCGGGTCTAGCCAGCTATGTATCCTACGGGGGGACGCTTTCCTTTCTGGACTGGATACAGGCAGGCTTCCCGCTGGCACCGAACGACCCTCGGAGAAACAGCACCTACACTGTGTACGGGTGGCTCGTGCGGCGGTACGGCAGTTCTATATGGATCACATGGCAGAACCAGAGGGACTTCACCATCCAGGGCAGCGACGGCTACAACGGGCATGCCATGAAGGTGTGCAAGGACCGCGTGCAGGATATATCCGACCTTGGTCAATATGCCCCTCCAGGTTTTACTATCGAGGTGTCCGGGCAGCCGGGGAACGACAAGGACTCCTATTGGGTCCGTGCAGCCCACGCAGCAAACTTTTCAGATGACAGAGGCATTGTCATCTGGAAGGAAACCGTAAAGCCCGGTGCCCTAAAGGGCCTCTCTTCCGCAAAAGATATGCCGATGCTTCTCGCAAAGCACCCCAGCGAACTGCGCATGACGGATGTGCAATGGGATGGCAGAGGCTGCGGCGATGAAATCATCTCGCCCGACCCCTCTTTCGTGGACAGGAACCTCTCCGACATCTTCCTGTTCAACAACAGGCTGGGCTTCCTGAGTGACGAAAGCGTCGTCCTGTCCCGTTCAGGGGACTATTTCAACTTCTACCGGACCACGGCAACAGCCTATCTGGATGACGACCCCATTGACATTGCGGTCTCAACAGATGCCATCAACAAGCTGCACCACGCTGTACAGGCCGACAACGGCCTTGTCCTCTTTTCAGAGAACAGCCAGTTTCTTCTCACGGGCAGTCCAACGCTCACGCCTAAGTCCGTGAGCCTCACACGCCTGTCAGACTTCCCGTCCTCTGCCTCTGTTGCCCCTGTCACCGCAGGCGGCAAAATCTTCTTTGCACAGACGGACGGAGGCAATGCGCAGCTATATGAGTACTTCTTCGACCCCTCCACGGAGACGGGGGACGCGGCCTGCATCACCTCTCATGTCCCCTACCTGATCCCCGGGGACGTGCAATGGATGGTCGCCAGCTCCGAGGAGAAGATGCTGGTAGCCTACTGTGCCAGTACCCCACGGCGGCTTTATGTCTATCGCCATGAGCAGGTCGGGCGGGAGCAGGTTCAGTCTGCATGGTTCAAATGGGACATGACCACCTCCTGCACCAATATATGGGGTGCCGGGTTTTCCGGTGACAGGCTCTACCTCGTCATCAACAGACAGGGGCGGCTCTGTCTGGAATATATGGATGTTGCGTATGATATAGGCCGTATGCCTGACGGGCTTGTCCGGTCCCGTGACAAGTGCCTGGATCGCAGCTCATATGCCGGACAGGAAGGGGAGGAATACGAGTCGAGGGCAACCCTTTCGACCTTGTACCTTCGGGACAGCGAGAGGGGCGGAGCATCCGCATCTGCGCAAGTGGGCGGACGGCTTCAGCTCCAGCATATCCAGTTCTCTTTCAGGGATGCCGGTGCGTTCTCCCTCGACAGCTACAACCCTGTCAGCAACGCCTTCAACACCCAGCAACACGACGCTTTCCCACCGCCTGTGTATGGCGATAGAAGATTCCCCCAGCGCCTGAGCCTGCCTGTCATGGCCCGTAACGACAGGGCCACAATCCAGATACGCAACGTGGGATGGAAGCCTTTCAATATCCACTCCGCCTTCTGGCGCGGACAGTGGAGCAAGAACAACCTCCAGAACTGATGGGGTACCTTCTACAAGCCACAGCAGATCACGCACACGACCTTTGCTCCCACCTCCGGGAGGCTGACAGGGCGGAAGTCGCGGCGCTGACAGGGGCACCTCCAGAGCTGATCCTCCCCGCACAGGCCACCAATGCCTCCGCCATGTTCTCCTCAAAGGGGGAGTTGGTGGGCCTGTGTGGCTGCGATCCTGTCCAGCATTTCCCCGAGGTGGGGATTATCTGGATGATCGGCAGCAACAGGCTTGTCCGCCATCGCGTCGAGTTCCTCCGGGCCGGGCGGTCGTGGGTAATAGAACAGCACAGACGCTTTCCTCTCCTCACGAACCGGGCCGATGCCCGCAACACCCTCCATCTCCGATGGCTCTCCTGGCTGGGCTTCCGGTTCCTCCGGGAGGTTGAGAGATGGGGTGCGCAAGGGCGACCCTTCATCGAATTTGCAAGCTACAAGGACAATTTCTCACCATGTGCATTGCAGCTCTTCCCATGATCGGGATGGCGCTGAGTGTCGCGGGAGGTGTCGCGCAATACTCCGCTGCCAAGCAGCAGGCAGATGCGCAGAACCAGATGTACCGCGAGAACGCCAGAGACGCCAACGACGCCGCAGAAAACCAGTATGCAGCTCTCCAGCATCGCACCTTGCAGGAACGGCAGGCAGCCGGGCAGCAACTCTTCCAGTCCAATATCGAGGGCCTGAAGGCACGCTCGGAAGCGCGGACAGCAGCAGGAGATGCCGGTGTGTCCGGTCTCTCCGTCGATATGCTTGTCAATGACCTGTGGGCACAACAGGGGCAGAGGGATGTCGTCACGAACCTGAACTACGAGACCGCACGAGGCGAAGCCCGTTCGCAGATGGATCAGGTCGAGGCAGGCACCAAGTCCCGCATCAACTCCGTCCAGCGGGCAGCCAAGCCCAGCATCGTTCCCTTCCTCATTTCCGGTGTCTCCGGCGGCCTTGGAGGTTTCTGACGCGCTATGTCACCTCGTCGCCTACTCACCCAGGACACCTCCGGGCCTGCTGCCATCCGCATATCGCGGGACTCGGGAGACACCTATTCGGGGCCTGAGCGCCCCGTCATAGACAGCAACATGGACCGCCTTGCGCAGTCCCTGTCCTCCTTCTCCGGTTCCCTGAACGCCTTCGCCCGCCGCAACGAGGCTGATGACAAGGCGAAACAGCGGGAAGCCGAGGCCGAGCGCAAGAGGCTCGAAGCCGAACGCAAGAAGCAGGAAGAGGCCATGATAACGGAGCAGACAGCCCGCTATCAGGCATCCGTCACCGACACCCAGCTTGCGCAGGATGTGGCGGGGGGCAACGCTCCCCACCAGAGCCACCCCATCGGGGCAGCGGCCTATCAGGGCGCTATCGGCACCAACATCGGCCAGAGCTTTATCCAGAACATCCAGACCACTTTCGGGGAAGGTGGCACGGACAGCCTTATTAACCCTGACGGAACCCCGAAGAACATTGACGAGCTTCTGACCGGACAGGCCAGAGGCTTCCTTGAGGGCGTCCCGCAGGGCACACCACACGGCGCACAAGCCTTCCTGAAGACGGGCGTGGAGCCGGCCAAGCTGTGGGCGAAGCAGGAACAGCTCCGGCAGGTTTCAGCCTTCAACGCCCGCCGCAATGCCACTACGGCAGGGGTGGGCCTGCGCTCTGTCTTCACCGGCGTCGAACTCGACAAGCTCTCCCCGGATCAGGTCGGCCAACGGATGACGCAGGGCTTTCAGGAGATTGCCCAGGTCACACCGGGGGCCACCTATGACCAGCTTGAGAACACCTTCATGGGGTCCCTCAAGACGACCCTTTCAGGCGGCAACAGCGACCCGCAGACGGCCCGTAATGTCCTGTCGGTGCTCAATGCGCCCCGTGTCGATCCTGCCACCGGGAAGGCCATGCCCAGCCTCGCACAGGACCCACGCTTCAAGACAGACACGGACCTTCTGCGCCAGCAGGCCACCGGCATCCTCTCGCAGGACTGGAGCAAGCAGCAGAAGGAAGGTTTCTTCAGGAGCGCAGCAGAGGCTTTCAGCCGGGGTGACGGGTCCTTCGACGCCGTTCAGGATGTCTATGCAGACAACCCCTTCACCGGAGAGCGGACCCTGTTCAGGGCCAGCGAGGTGAAGGAAGGGGCCATCACCTATCAGGCGCAGGCTACCCGTTCCCAGGTTACACAGCAGCTCAAGGACCAGCCCCCGGAGGTGGTGAACGGGCAGGTGTTCATGGCACAGGCCGAACAGTTCATCCCCAACGGGGTCGTCAATCCGCAGTGGAAGGGCTTTCTCGGTTCCGCTATCCGCGATGCTGCCGACACAACGTCCCTGACAGACCCTTCCAAACGCCAGAAGCTCCAGCAGGCGGCGAACCTGTATGAGGCATTGCGGACCCGCTCCCCGTCCTATGTGGACAGCCTTGTCAGTGGCAAGGACAAGGACTTCTACGAGAGCTACCACATGCTTCGGAAGATGGGGCGGACCAGCGAGGAGGCCCTTGAAGCCGCCAGCGTGACCCTATCCCCGGATGCGGCAGATGACCGGCAACTGGTGACGCAATACGAGGCTATTGATAAATCCGTGAAGAAGCTCTCCGCTGACGGCGGGCAGCGGGGCTGGTTCTCCAACCCCTTCAGCAACAGCGGCACCCCGTACAATCTTGGCCTCGCCAATACCGAAATCACGCGCCGCGCCAAGCTCCTCTTGCGGACACAGGGCATCGCCCCTGACGCTGCGGTGGAGGCCGC
Organism: Xanthobacter sp.; assembly: GCA_034676585.1. Classification (GTDB taxonomy): domain Bacteria; phylum Pseudomonadota; class Alphaproteobacteria; order Rhizobiales; family Xanthobacteraceae; genus Xanthobacter. The sequence continues at coordinate 181,043 of JAUCBY010000007.1, forward strand.
TGCCAAGAGCGTTGCGGAGGAGACGCCCGCCGTGAACGGGGTCCTTCAGTTCAACCGCTCACCCTTCCTCACCCATGACAAGGTGCCTGTGGTTCAGGAGGCGTTGTCCAGCGTCTACGCAATGCACTCGGATGCCCTCAAGGCGCAGGGGGTGGAGGATGCCTCCGGCCTGTCTGTCACCTTCCGGGCGGGGACCTATCGCGTCATCAACGCCTTGAGCGGCACAGAGGTCTTTACCCTGGATGCCAAACCTCTGCGGCTGGTGGACGGGGACCTGCGAAATGTGAAGCGCGGGCTGGACCAGCAGAAGAACGACGAAACCCTGCGCAAGCGACAGGTGAAACAGGACGCCGCAACTGCGGCACCAGCGCAACCTGGGACCCCGTGGTGGGCACCACAAGGCTTCTAAGGAGATATGGAAGAGCTTACCGAACTCCCGCCGCAGGTTACTGACCCGAACGAGGAACCCCGTTCACCCCCACCTCCGGCCCCTGTAAACACATCTACCACCCCTCTCAATCTCCCCGACACCTCCACCCCCTTACAGGTCCCGCAGCCGCAGCTTTCCTTGCCCGATACAACAGGCGCAGAAAGCTCTCTCCCAGCCCCCAGCAGCCCCGTAGCGGCCCCTACAACACCTCCTAACCCTCTCGGCGTAGACCCGATCCCAGCCCCTTATGGCGCAGCGGACCAGACGCCGATCATCCCCCAGCCCGGCTCTGCGGCAAAGCAGGTCACTCCCTCGGTCGTCCAGCACAAGCCCCTCGCGGCGAAGGCGTACCAGATGGCGAAGGATGAAGGTCTTCCCGCAGACTTCGTGGTCGCCATCCTCAATCAGGAAAGCGGCTTTGATGTTCAGAGGCGTCCTGTCACCAAGGACGGCAGGGTCCTGAGTTCAGCCTTTGGCATCGGCCAGCTCCTCAAGGACGAGCGCCAGCGGTACGGCATCGGGGACACCACAGACCCTGACCTTCAGCTTCGGGCCACCATGTCCAAGATGAAGGACAACCATGCAGCCGCTCGAAAGGCTCTTGGCCGGGAGCCGACAGCAGGCGAGATGTATGTCGTCTATTATCAGGGTATCGGTGCAGGCCCTCGCATCCTCTCAAATCCCGGAGGCGACTTCAGGGCGACCCTCGACACCATCAAGCCGGGCTGGGGTGATACGGTTATCCGGGCCAACCCTTGGCTGAAAGACATCCGCACCAATGCGGACTTCATCCAGTGGACCGAGAAGAAGATGGCAAAGACCCTTGCCAATGCAGGGGCCTCGACATCCATGGTCACAGGCACCGGCACAGTACGCCACCACATTGACACGGCCCCTTCATTCTCCCCGGCAGGAAGCCCGGAGGACGTTGCGGCAGGCGTTGCAAAGCGCACACCGGCTCTTGACCCCACCTTCTGGCAGACGGTCGAAGCCGCTGCCTACGAGAGCACCACGGCCTATGTGTTCACGCAGTCTCCCGTGTTTGCTCCTGATGCCAGCTACCAGCCCACCAGCATGGAGCTGGAAGCCCGCAAGGAAGGGCTGCCGGAGAAGTACCATGAGAGCCTTCTTGGCGTCTCCCGTGCCCATTCCGACTACCTGACCTCACAGGCCAAGCGCCAATACGAGAACGAGAAGCTTATCTCCGATGCGGGCTGGATGGGCATTGGCGTGTCTCTGGCAGCCGGTATGGTGGACCCTGTAGACATCGCCATCGGCCTTGCTTCAGGCGGCATGGGTGCCCTTGCAGGCGGTGCCATGAAGCTGGGCAGGCTGGGGCAGATGGCCTCTGCCGGTGTCGGTGCAGCGGCTGGCAACGTCGCCCTGACAGGGGCAGCGGAAGCCGGTGGCAAGGTCACTGAAGGGTCCGATTACGCCTATGCTGCGGCATGGGGGCTGGGCCTCGGGTTCGCCTTCGGGCCGCTGGCAAGGAACCCTGCAACGCAGGATATTGCCCACCAGGGGGCGATGGCAGCCAACAAGATGATGGCAAACGTTGCCCGTGGTCCCACGCCACACCCCGCTTCCGGCTCTTCTGCGGCTCCTGCACAGGCCATGCCTACCACTGTCCCTGTCGGGGATGCTGTGGTGAGTGGCGGAGCAGTGCCCGCAGGAGTACCGGCAGGTGGGCCTCAAGGGACTTCTGGAGGGGCCGGGAACCTCGGGGCGGCAGCAAATCCCGAACTGTCCTATGAGTTCTCGAAGGGGGACCTCGCCAGAATTGACGGGACGGATGTTCCAAAGACTGCCGTGCAGCAGCTCCGCCCGGATATGGCGGGCCGCATCGGCTCTTCTTCTAACCCTGTGGCGCGAGCTGTAGGGGCAATCTTCGGCCTTGATACGGTCGGCAAGGTTGGCCCCAACGGGGAGCGTGTCGTTAACCCGCACACGGTTGGGGAAGATCATGCCTCTATCCGTGCCCACCACAACCAGCAGGTCTACTCTGTAGCTCGCCCGCAGTTTGACGAGTGGGCCAAGGCCAATGGGTATTCAAAGCCTTGGCAACGCAACCCTGGCACGGGAGAGGCGTGGGACCGCTTCGGAGAGGAGGTTTCCCGCTTCATCCGGGACCGAGGATCGGACGCCAACACACGCTATGCGCCACAGGTTGTCGCCACTGGCAAGGCTCTTCGCCAAGCATTTGCGGAGCATCTGGACGGCAATGTCCGGCCCCGTGCAGAGACACCGGGCAATCCGGGACGTGCCCTCGCAGGGCTTGAAAGCGTTCCCCGTAACCAGTGGTATCTCCCCCGCAAGTGGCGGTCGGATAAAATCCTGGGGCAAGACGGCGGGCGCAAGTTCCGGGACTGGCTCGAAGGGGCGCTTCTCGCATCCCATCCAGAGCTTGGCGACAAGGCTTTCACCATCGCCAACGGCATGACGAAGAACATTGTCGGACGTGCGTTCGGCATCGACGAGTTCATGATGATGTCCCGCAACGGGGCCACGGCGGATGTGATCCGAACCGGCCTTAAGGACATCGGCGTCGATGACGTGGACATCGAAGACATCCTGTCCCGCCTGCCCAAAGGCTCGAAGGTGGACTTCACCCACTACAAGCTGGACCTTGACGAAGCCTTCGTCCTCAACGGCCAGCACCGGCTTGAGGACTTTGCGGAGACCCACGCCCTTGAACTGTTCGACCACTACAACCACCAGGCTTCGGCATGGCGGGCATTAGGCCGGGCGCAGATCGTGGACAAGGACGGCAACAAGCTCCTCGACGGTATCCGTTCCGTTCAGGAGTTCGAGAAGGTCATCGCGGAGGTGGAGGCGAGGGGCTACGAGGCGGGCCAGACGCGAAAGCAGATTGAGGATGATGTCGCCATTCTTCAGGAGATGTTCGACCGCATCCGTGGCGTCCCCCACGCGATGGCAGGAACAACCCTTGACCAGAGCATGGAGATTGCCCGCAACGCAGCCACCGCGATCTTTGGTGGCTCCTTCGGTCTCTCTGCCCTCATGGATATAGGGCGGCTCTCGTCGCTCGCAGGCGTGAAAGCGATGCTCCAGCACATGCCTGCCTTCAGGCGGGAGATTGTGGAGGGCGGTGTCCTCAAGCCTAATTCTCCCCTGGTACGGGATCTTCAGGCAGCCTTTGCCTATGCGGAAGAGTTCCGTCCGCTTTCTCCTCGTTTCGACCCCGCTGACGGACGCCTGACAGGCCGCATGGAAGGCGCTTTGGGGAAAGCCACGGACACTTCCCGCGTGGTGGCTGATGCTGTGGTGCGTCTCTCCGGTATGCCAGCCATCAACCGCCGTATCCGGGAGGCTGCCTCCGGCATCATGGCGCAACGGTTCTACAAAGACCTGAAGAAGGCTTTGGGAGCAGATGGCTCCATCGCCCTGTCCCGCCTCAAGCCTGCCGAACTGGATCGCATGAAGTGGTTCGGCATGGATGACGACATGCTGTCCCGTGTCCTCGGACAACTCCGGGACCACGCTTCTGCAAAAACTGGTTTCCTCGGGGAGAAGATCACGGGCTTCAATCCCGGCGCATGGACGGACCTCGAAGCTCTCAACGCCTTCTCCACGGCCATCCGTCGCGGCGCTACAAGAGCCACAGGCGAGTTCGACGTGGGGGCGGGGACCGTATGGGACCGCTCGCCGGTCTTCCGGTCCTTCATCCAGCTCCGCCGCTTCACGCTTAATGCGTGGCATGCCAACGTCCTGCATGGCTACCACATGCGAGACAAAGAGGCGTTCGCGGATGTGGTCGCTTCCATGTTCATGGCAGGCACCGTCTACGCCGTCCGCACCCGGTTGAAGGCTTCCTATCAGGAGGACCCGGACGCCTACATGGAGGAGAACCTGTCACCGCAGGCCATCGCCATGGCAGCCTTCCAGCTCTCCGCATATTCCTCTTTCATCCCCACTGCCATCGACAGCTTGGCAATGCCCGCTATCGGTGCTGATCCCCTTTTCGGCTATCGTAACTCTGGCTTGCCCTCGGATGCCCTCTTCGGCAATCCGACCTTTGCCATGTTCGATGCTGTCTCAAAAGCCCCTGCCGGTCTCACAGCGCCGCTTGCAACAGGTCGTGAGCGATCCCAGCAGGAGTGGAAGCAGATGGCAGCCATCGTCCCCTTCGCCAACAACTTCGCCATTCAGGCTGGGCTTGGGGCCATGATAGTGGACGCCCCCCGCAAACCTCCCCGGAATGGCTCCTTCAACGTGTCCGATGCAATCTTCGGGGACGAGTAGGGCTTGCATCCAACACCTCGCCCGCTGTCCTCAAATGAGGCGGCGGGCAGTCTCTCTTATGGAATAACCACAACACCATGTTCCTGTTACGGACCTCCCATGGCCCCCGATGAAAATGCCCTCCACCGCGATCTAGGCCGCTTGGAGGGGAAAGTGGATGCGGTCCACGTCACAGCACAGCGTATTGAAACTTCCCTGTCCGCACAGGAGGATCGTATCTCTGCCCTTGAACGGAAGCAGTGGCATGTGACCGGCGCTGGTGTCGTCCTCGCATGGATGGCGGCAACCTTCCTTGACCTTCGAGCAGTCCTGGGGCGCTTCCTGTGACGGCTCTCAAAGTTGACGCAGCCGTCCTTGAGACCCTCCACGGTCTTGTGGTGCAAGAACTCATGGACCGTATCAAGAAAGGAACAGCCACTGCGGGTGACCTTGCTACGGCTGTTCGGCTCCTGAAAGATAATGGTGTCGACGCCCGTAGCAATGACGCAGCGGAGCTTGACACACGCCTTGCCTCTCTTCTCCCCTTTAACGATCCCCAAGAGGAAACTGCCGACTAATGTCCGAGACACGCCCCGTTAATCCCGGTTTTTATGTACCAGATAACAGCGGTGTCATTGGTGAAATCTCTCCCGAGCTTGAGGCCCTCCTTCGGGAGGTCTCCGAGCTGGGGGACATCGCAACGAAAAGCCATGTGGCTTCTGCCATCAGCTTTGCGATGGATGGGGTCTCCGTGGCGGCTCTGGTGGCTGCCCACGGTGGAGCCACGAAAGCCTATGTTGATGACGTTGTAGCAGCCATCGACATCCCTGAACTGCCTGAAGGTCTCGCCACAGAAACCTTCGTCACTGCTGCTGTCGCAGACAAGGCCACGAAGGCTTATGTCGAGGGCGCTATCGAAGCCCTTGGTATCCCTGATGACATCGCCTCCAGAGCATATGTCGATGACGCTGTAGCAGCCATCGACATTCCCGAACTGCCCACTGGAACTGCCACGGAAGATTATGTGGATGCCAAGGTCGCAGACAAGGCCACGAAAGCCTATGTTGATGACGTTGTAGCAGCCATCGACATCCCTGAACTGCCTGAAGGTCTCGCCACAGAAACCTTCGTCACTGCTGCTGTCGCAGACAAGGCCACGAAGGCTTATGTTGATAATGCGGTTGCGGATGTCGTGGCGGGGCAGATACCGGACGGAGTTGCCACTGAAGGGTATGTGGACGATGCCATCGGCCTCCTGTCCAGCGCTCTCGGCTCCGCTGCGACACACAGCGAGGAGGACTTCACCACTCCCACCCAAGTTGCCGGAGCGATCAGTACCGCCTTGGGAGGTCTTGGGACGGCTGCCAAGCTGGATGCAAATACCCTTGCGACCAAGGCGGAGGTTCAGGGCCTTGGTTCGGGTATCCCCGCACAGATAACCTCTGGTGTGGCTTCTGGTATCGCAGGCATCAACTTCGCGGATGTCTTCGAGGACAATGGCGTTGCCACGCAAGCCTTCGTCACCACCACAGTTGGGGGCGCTCTGGACGACCTCGGGACGGCTGCCAAGCTGGATGCAAATACCCTTGCGACCAAAGCGGATGTGGCTGCGGCCATTGAGGACATCCCGGACTATGTGCTCCCCTCAAACATCGCCACCTCTGAGACTGTTCAGAACGCCTTGAGCGATTTTGGAACTGCCGCAAAGCTGGCAGAGGAGGATGTGGTCAAGGTTGCGACTTCCCGACTGCTTTCTCTTCCGAGCTGGTGAAGTCGGACCTGACCACGGCGCTGGCTACTCCTGAAAAGGTTACAGCTCTGGCAACCTTGCTGGGTGCAGGTGGCGGTGGAGGAAGTGTGGAGGCAGCCCTCGATATGGGGGAGGTGTTCGGGGAAGTGGAGCTGAACACGCGAGACTGTGGCATCATCTCCCTGACGGTGATCGGGAACACAACACTATCCCTTCTCCCTGTCACGGCCACACCACAGGCGCAAGCGGTGGTCCGATATGTGTCCGCACAGGCAGGAGAAGAAATAGGGATGCTGACATGGGCAGAGAATGTGCTCTGGAAGTCGTGGCCCGCTACTCAAGCCCCTGCCGATGTTCTACTTCTTTCTATAGATGGGGGACACTTCTGGAGCGCCTTCAAGCTGTCCATTCTGATGGACATGAAGGACACAGCCTTCATTCCGTCAGATTCATTCGTCCGAACAGGGCAGTATGACTCTTTAAAGTCTGACCTTGATCGCCTTCAGAGAAACACCGTTTCTCTAGATCAGTACAATGGAGAGGCACTTGCTTCGATTGCTGCTCTCGGAGTGAACAAGGCATCCTCGTCACAGGTGAGTGAGATGGGGCAGCTTATCGAAAACCTTCAGAATAACACCGTTTCCAAAGGGCAGTATGAAGGGCAGGCACTTGCTGATATTTCTGCATTGAAGGCCCGTGTTGATGCTTTGGAAGCCGCTGCCGGAAGCTGACAACATCTTCTAATCCACTTCAGGGACTCATGGGGCACTGTTCAGGCTGGCAGCTACATACCCAGCACGCCTTTTGTGAACGGCTCTCCACGAGTCCCTGAAGCGATCCTCGACACCATCGAAAGGACGTATGACCTCTTCCATGGCCTCCACCCGGAGCCATCTGCTTTCTTCTACGAGTAAAACCAACCCTGACCCGCTAAAAGCGGACTTCAGAAATTTCCTCTGGCTCATATGGCAGCACCTCAGCCTGCCGGAGCCTACCCCGGTCCAGTATGATATTGCCTCCTATCTCCAGCACGGCCCGCGCCGTCTGGTGATCGAAGCCTTCCGTGGCGTAGGCAAAAGCTGGATCACCAGCGCCTTCGTGTGTTGGCTTCTTTATTGTAACCCCCAACTGAAGATCATGGTGGTCTCCGCCTCCAAGGCGCGATCAGACCAGTTTTCAGTCTTCACCCTGCGGCTTATCCGGGAAGTGGACATCCTCCGCTTCCTGGAGCCTCGGGCAGGGCAGCGCGAAAGTACGGTTGCCTTCGACGTAGGCCCGGCGCGACCGGACCATTCACCCTCCGTGAAGTCGGTGGGCATCACCGGCCAGCTCACCGGCTCCCGCGCCGATGTGATTGTGGCGGACGACATTGAGGTGGTGAACAACTCCTCCACGCAGGTCCAGCGGGACAAGCTGGCCGAGATTGTGAAAGAGTTTGATGCCATCCTGAAGCCCGGTGGCCGGGTGATCTACCTGGGCACTCCACAGACCGAGCAGAGCCTTTATAACGCCCTGCCTGAACGCGGGTACGTGATCCGCATCTGGCCTGCCAGATACCTCCTCCCGGAGAAGCGCGACAGATACGGGGCCAAACTCGCCCCTTACATCTCCGACCTTCTGGACGCTGACCCGTCCCTTGCAGGGCAGCCCACAGACCCGAAGCGGTTCTCTCACGACGACCTCATGGAGCGTGAAGCCTCCTATGGCCGCTCCGGCTTCGCTCTTCAGTTCCAGCTCGACACCAGCCTGTCCGATGCTGACCGCTATCCACTGAAGCTCTCTGACCTCGTGATAATGCCCCTCGACCCCTACCGTGGTCCTACTGACCTTGTGTGGGCTTCAGGGACGCAGAACGCACTTCAGGACCTCCCGGCAGTGGGCCTGTCAGGAGACCGCTACCATGCTCCTGCGTGGACCTCTGGGGCCTTTGAGCAGTGGGAAGGGTCGGCAATGTTCATCGACCCCTCGGGCAGGGGCAAGGACGAGACCGCCTATGCCGTGGTCAAAACCCTCCACGGGCGAATGTTCCTCACCGCTGCCGGTGGCCTGAAGGGCGGCTATGACGAGGAGACGCTGAAGTCCATCCTCATGGTCGCCAAGAAGCACGAGGTGAACATCATACTGGCCGAACCGAACTTCGGTGGCGGTATGTTCACGGCCCTTCTGAAGGGTGTCTCCCAGCAGGTCTACCCGGTGAAGATCGAAGATGCTGAGTGGTCCCGGACGCAGAAGGAGGCCCGCATCATCGACACCTTGGAGCCAGTCATGAACCAGCACAGGCTTGTCGTGTGCCCATCCGTGGTCGAACAGGACTACAAGTCCACTGAGACCTACAAGGTGGAGGAGCAGCAGGCATACAGGCTCTTCTACCAGATGACCCGCCTCACCTCTGACAGAGGTTCCCTGGGGCACGACGACCGCCTTGATGCCCTTGCAGGGGCCGTGGCGTACTGGACCAAGGTGATGTCACGGGATACCGAAAGGGCCGCGTTAGACCAGAAGGAGCGTCTTCGGGATGCCGATATAGAGCGTTTCATGGAGAAGGCGCTCTACCCCGGCAAGGGCGCGGAGGGTGCAGAGAGGTGGTCCTCAAGGCTGATGGGGCGAGCTACGCGAGCGTAGGGAGGTGATTGGAATTATGTCCCACTTCAGCATGACGGGCCGGGGGTGATTATAAGATACTCTATAAGAGTCCCTTTAAGGTATCCTATAGGTATCTTTTAGGGACTCTGTAGGGGATTTTGCAGAGAGGACTACCCTAGCGTATAGGAAGAGTGGTCTGTAGGTGGAGTGGGGGAGAAGACGATGGGCTGGTTAGGTAAACTGTTCAACTCTGCTATGACCCCTAGCCCCCACCTCTATTTCACATACGACCAGGACGTAGTCACACAGGTGTGTGATTTGATAGATGTACTAGACAGTGCAGGTAAGAGGGAGATGGCATCGGCCATCCGTTCAACATTCCCCTCCGTTTTTACAGGATGCGGAGAACTTACCCCAGCGCAGGAAATGCTCCTTCTCCGGGATGTTGATGCGCAGATGCAGGCGGTCTCTGTTGCGATGGTGGCCGACCCTTCCTGTGCCAATAAGCATGCGCCAGACTTTGCAGCTTTCCCCGAAGCTGATCGGATACAGATGGCAGGTAGGCTGTTCGTAGCTACCTGGGCCAGAGTCTCTTGGTACGTCGCCAATTTCAAACCCAGGAACAAGCGAGACGAGCAGTGCATGCTCTTCACAGAAGCCCTGTATCGGACTGTCTCGGAGAATTTAGAGAAAATTTTTGAACCCCTCCCTCGATAGATAAGTACGCGCGAGACCCCCCGGTACCCCCTTCGCGCGATGACGCACGTGTGGTCTACACCGCGCGGGTGCGCGATACCGTGCGCGGCAGGCGGGCGGTTTGCCGTGTCGTGGGTGCGTGAAAGTTGCTGGCGCGGGGGCGTTGTCACCGTGGATGTCACCACTTCCCCTTGGAAGCCTTGCCAATGCTAAAGATGCAGCGGATTTAATATCCGCAGTGTGTCGCATACTGCCTGCCCTTCCCCATCTTCCTGGCATCCTATGAAGTGCTGAAGCTTTCCTGCATGCGCTTTCGAGCATCTGTTTGTTTCCTCTGGTACAGAACACCGCCTGAAAGCCACCATTTCCCGCCCTATACATTCCAAACGTAGGCGGACAGCAGGAAACAACTTATTGAAAACACAGCGGAACACATTTTTTCTCATTTATTCCCATTTTTAGGATTGACTCAAAATTGAGACTATCCCATTATCTCCTCACAAACACGGCGCACCCCGCCAAACCGCGAAGACCCCTACAGCCGCTTGCAAAGCGCATATAGGACGATCCGGCCTAACAGGGTGCCAAGTGCCAAGCCCTTTCAAATCCCTGCCATGGCCGCTCCTAGCGGCTTAGGGACGCTCCTAGGAGCGCAGGAAGGCTACACCGCGTAACCGGACGGCGAACAAATATCCGGTTGGTCTAGCAGCACAACGCAAATGCGGAGGGCAGGCTAGACGGGGTGGGCAGGCCATAGACCTTTGCGGAGGCCAGAGGCTCACACGGGAAGAATACAACAGGCAACCTTTTCAAGGACGACAGCTATTCGCGTCGCTATCGCCTGTTATGGCTCCACAAAGTGAGGTGGTTCCAATTTATTGGACCACTTTGTGGGGCCGCTTCCGAGAACTCTACCAGATACATGGAGAGTTGCCGCAAGCGGTTCTATTAAGGGAAAACTTGAGATGCCTATTACAGCAACACAAGTTGAGCAGTTTATTGAAAAGCATAGCGCGTGGAACATGCTCCTACTCCTCCACGTCGCTCTTGAAGAGCGTGCAATGCTCATGAAGGGCGGTTGCATAGCAGGCGACAAAGCAACCATTCGGAACCTTTCCCGCCTTGGGAAGAAACTTGAAGCGCTCATGCGTGAAGCGGAAGCGGCGGGGCTTTGACCATGCTCCTTCACCGCATCTCTTCCGACCATATCTCTCTCTTCCTCACCAAGGCCCGCGCGGATGTCACCGCAAGGGCGCTTCAACTCACACAGAAGGCCCGGACACGGGTGGTGATGGCGGATCGAATAGAGCCCGACCGCTCCCGTTCAATCGGCTGGGTGGTGAGTTATGCGCCGCAGGGGCGTGGCCCGTGGCAATTCATCTAGTGCGCCGTATCTCCAAGGGGCTGGCCTTCCAGGCTGGCCCTTTCAGGATGCGACAGCAGCATGGCGAGGGCGGTGAAGAACCGGCCAAAGCATCCTGCGCAACGCCAGTTGCGTTGCCGTAAACCGCCACGTCACGGCGGCTATCCTCCCGGAGATTGAACCATGATTTTCATGGTGAAAGTCTCCTTCTCCCTAAAGCTGAGCAAGAAGGCCGCAAGGAAAGCACTCCTCACGGCCTTCATTTTTCTCTGCCTATAAGAGAAGGCTTCCTCTCGCTCGTAAGGGCGAGGGGTTGCCGGGAGGGATTTTACCATTTTCCTGTCTATAAGGAAGCCCTCCCCATGCAAGCTATCAGCACGAAATTCTTCGGCCCCACAAACAGCCGTGGGTCGCGCGTCATCGCCAAGGCAGAAGCCGGGCGCATCGTCCACCCTTGGGACCACCGCCAAGGCATCGAAGACAACCACAAGGCCGCAGCGGAAGCCCTTGCCCGTAAAATGGGATGGGACGGCGAATGGGTCGGGGGAGGCTCCCCGAACGGTTGCGGCTGGGTCTTTGTGAACGTGACGCACTCCTACGGGAATGCTTTCAGCGTGGAAGCGGAGGCGTGACCATGAGCGCGGACTGCCCCGCTATCATCTTCCCAAAAGCGGGAACTCTCTCCCTCGCCTTCGAGCGCCTCCTACACTGTGTGAGCCAGAAAGAGACGCGGCATTACCTGCGCGGCGTCAATGTCGCCCATGAGCCTGGAGCGGTGCGCCTTGAGGCCACAGACGGCCACCGCGCTTGTCAAATCCGGCTTTCGGTGGAGGGCGTCCAGCCCTTCCCCTCCTTCATCCTTGCTCACAAGAGCGCAAAGGCGATTGCCGGTCTGAAGAAAGGGGAATGGCGGATGCGGGCGGATTTATCGCCTGTATCGCTCATTCTCGGGAATGAAGGCGGATATGCGAAAAAGACGGTGCCGCTGGAGACAATCCCCGGCATGGAGCATAGCGGGGAATATGTGGACCTTGGCCGTGTCATTCCACAGGATCGGGCGCAATGGGCGGTTGTTCCCACCGCACCTTTTGCCCGCGCCACAGGTGCCCTTGTGGGGTTTGTCCGAGGTGGAGGGGAGCGCACACCAGTCGTCAAGATCGCGGCCAAGGGCGACACGCTGGAACTGACAGCCCGCGCCGGGGACTTCTCCACGACGCTTGCGGTTCCTCTCCAGGATTGTGCGCAGCGCGTCAAAGACGGTTTCGAGGCGGGCTTTAACGGGGAGTACCTCCTTGACTGGCTCGAAGATGCGCCGGGCAAAACCGTTTCTCTTGGCTTTGGCGACCACCCAGGCGACCCCGCCCGGTTAGACAACGGCTGTGTTTCTGAAAGCTACGCCGTCATGCCCATGCGGATCTAAAGCGCCCGTCTAAGCCCCTCTTTCGCACCCTTTCAAAACCCCTGCCTAAGCATCCTGTGCGCTCTCCAAACAGCGCCATACGGGAAGGCGGAGGCTTGCCCTTTCATGCTCGCAAGGAGCTTCCCCATGTCTCTGGTCAAGTTTGACATTCTGAACCGCTTTTCGGGCTCCGTTATCTTCACAGCGGAGCTTGAGACCACCCCTGATGCGCTCCCTTCTGAAAAGCTGGGCCTCGCCGTAAAGGCTGCGGTTAAAGCCGACGTGGACCTGACCGGCGTGGACCTGCGCTACGTGGACCTGACCGGCGTGGACCTGACCGGCGTGAACCTGCGCTACGCGAACCTGACCGGCGTGGACCTGACCGGCGTGGACCTGACCGGCGTGGACCTGACCGGCGTGAACCTGCGCTACGCGAACCTGACCGGCGTGGACCTGACCGGCGTGGACCTGACCGGCGTGAACCTGCGCTACGCGAACCTGACCGGCGTGGACCTGACCGGCGTGAACCTGCGCTACGCGAACCTGACCGGCGTGAACCTGACCGGCGTGGACCTGCGCTACGAGGACCTGACCGGCGTGAGCCTGCGCTACGCGAACCTGACCGGCGTGGACCTGCGCTACGCGAACCTGACCGGCGTGAACCTGCGCTACGCGAACCTGACCGGCGTGAACCTGCGCTACGCGAACCTGACCGGCGTGAACCTGCGCTACGCGAACCTGACCGGCGTGAACCTGACCGGCGTGGACCTGCGCTACGAGGACCTGACCGGCGTGAGCCTGCGCTACGCGAACCTGACCGGCGTGGACCTGCGCTACGCGAACCTGACCGGCGTGGACCTGACCGGCGTGGACCTGCGCTACGCGAACCTGACCGGCGTTAAGAACCTCAAAGAGGCCATCGGCTGGGAGCTTGCCATAGCGCGAACACGCATCCTGCCCGACGGAGGCTCTGTGGAGGGCTGGAAGAAGTGCCAAGACGGGGTGGTCGTCAAACTCATGATCCCCACCGAGGCGCGGCGGTCGCACGCTTTTGGCCGCAAGTGCCGGGCGGAATATGCAGACGTTCTGGAGGTTATCGGAGCCTCGGAAGGCCGCAGCAAACACGACCGGGGGAAAACCGTCTACCGCACCGGCGAACGTGTCCACTGCGACAAGTGGGGCGAGGACTGGATGGAGGAATGCTCTGGTGGCATTCACTTTTTCATCACCCGCGCCGAGGCGGAAGCGTACTAGACGCCCCTCAAAGGCAGCGCCATAAGACTAAATGTTCTCCTTTTGTTCTTGACCGTGAGAATGGGCGGGGGCATGTTCCCCGCCTGTCTCCATCTTTAAAAGGTTAGGGTAGGTGGCGATGTTGGAACGTAGTGACCTCACGGGAGAAGGCATGGAAGGTTTTCGGGCAGCGGACTTCATCAGCGAAGGCTTGCCGGAAGGGTACGAAACGGCTTGGAGCTGGTTGGCGAAGAATGAACCAAACGCATTTGAATTTATGCTTAAGCCTGGTAGCGAACTGGTTGACATAGAGAACCGCGCGGCGGTTGTTGCACGCGAAGAGAACATTGCGGGGATAGAGGTGCCCTCTCCTATCGCGATCTTGAGCACGGGTGGGCCTACCTCGGTCAAAGTTCTTCCCAACATTCTATATAGATACATTTTTGCAACCTAGCCGAATGTGGACAAGCCGCCATTCTGTAGCTTATACACATTCGTGACAATCTCACGAAAAGGCATAGATCATGGCGGCATCCATAGGCAAAGGCATGAACCCAAAGGAGCGAGCACAGGCTATAGGCATTTCACGCGCCTTGCTCACGCTACGCTCTGTAGACCCCAAAATATCGGCAGAAGAAGCCTACTTCCTCTTGGCAGTAGCCTCCCGTCCTGGAATTTCACAGACGGAGATAAGAGAGGAGCTTGATCTTCTGCCGAACCAGGTAAGCCGAATTTTTGGGAGGCTTTCCGTTCGTGGGGCCAAGGCAGGAACAGGCTTGAAACTTATCCGCACAGAGGATGACCCCGAGGACTTCAGGAAAAACCTGAACTATCTCACACCCGCAGGTGAGGTTCTTGTGAGGGCTGTGTTGCAGGAGGTTTTTCCGGGATTAGAGGGAGAACGAAAAGATGCCAGTCAGACAAAAGGGTGAAAAGTGGGTTGCAGACTTCGCCCATGAAAAGCGCCGCTACCGCGAATTTGGCTTTAGCAGCCAGGTGGAAGCGGAAGCATGGGAAAAACAGGCGCGGGTGGCTGTCACACGCGGCCTACCCCTTCCACCTTCTCCCCGGACACAGCAAGCCCTCCCACCTACTTCTGACCTTCACGTAATCCAGGGATTAGTGGAGCACGTAAAAAAAGTGCGGTGGTCATCCATGAAAAGTGATGCCTCCGAGAAGACTGCAACCGCCTTTCAAAACTGGGTCGGAGCACGTACACCCACTTCACATGCTCTAACCACAGAGGAAGTACACAGGTACGTTGCTCACCTAAAAGATGGCGATAGGGCGGGAGGAACAATAAACAGGCATCTTGCCGCCATCTCCTGTCTCTCGAAGATCGCAAAAAAGCTGCGCATCATTGAGGAAATCCCGGACCTCCCAAAACAGCGGGAGGGAGACCATCGCATCCGGTGGTTCACAGAGGAGGAGGAGAGCATGCTTTTCAACACACTCCGACTCTGGTCGAAACATCGGGAACGTGACCTATTCATCTTCCTGGTAGATACAGGGGCAAGGCTTGGGGAGGCTCTTAAACTACGGTGGCAGGATGTAAGCCCAGACGGGCGTATAGTCACCTTTTGGGATACCAAAGCCGGAAACAGTAGGTCCATTCCCCTCACCATACGAGCGGGAGAAGCTGTTAAACGTCGCCGGGCCGAAGGAGGAGAGCTTGCAGGGCCTTTTGCTTGGGCGGGGCAGTCCTCTCTAACTTCGCAGTGGCGAAGGCTGCAAACCCACCTCCCCTTCTTGCAAGATGCTGTCATCCACACCTTCCGCCACACATGTGCATCACGCCTTGTTCAGCGGGGTGTGGACATCATGCGAGTTCGGATGTGGATGGGACACAAGGCGGTGGAGACTTCCCTAAGATATGCCCACCTTGCCCCAAAACATCTTGACGACGCCCTCAAGGTGTTGGAAGGAGGGACACGGTGACATCGGAGGTGACATTCCTCCTCTCCTAGTGTCGCGGATGTGGCGAAATTGGTAGACGCACGGCACTCAAAATGCCGCGCCCGCAAGGGCTTGTCGGTTCGAGTCCGACCATCCGCACCAACCCCACCGGACTCAAAATCCGCCGTTGGTAACAACTTGTCGGTTCGAGTCCGACCGCCCGCACCACTCTTCTTCGAAAATCCCCCAAATTACAAGAAGATAGAGGCTCGCCTCCGCCTCCTCCGGCCCTTCCGGCGTGCTCAGTCAGCGGACAGGGCAGCCCGGATGATGCGCCCAGAACCGGATGGCAAGGCATAGCCAGTCTCAATTTCCCGGTGCAACAGCATCAAAGGCGGGCCTGCTGAAGCGATCCGTCAACCCGGCCAGCTTGCGCTCCCAGTCCGGGTCCGGCGTCTGGCCGTCCGTCACATGTTTGAAAGCCTGCCACAGACAGGCCACGGCCAGCGGGCGGATAAGCGCCACGCGCAGCACCCATGCGCCTGCCAGTGCAAGAATGGAAACGGCCACCCATGTCAGCCCCGGCAAGAGCGGCATGGCGAGGATGGATAGCAACAGGCACAGCAGGAAACCCAGCACGGTCGCAACATGGATGAAGGCCGCCAGAAATGCAGCATTGCGCATCATCGGCCCTGCATTTTGTGCGTAAAGCACAAGGGCATGGCGCGCAGCCTCCCACGGGTCTTCACTGCGGGTGCGCAGGGCGTAGGCGAGGATGATCTCGTCAACCAGCCCCACCGAAACCTTCAGGAAACTGTTCAACAGGCCACTCAGCCCATCCAGACCCGGCAGGGGCAGAAGGCTCACCATAGCCCTGAAGGTACGGGTCACGGCATGGATCATCTCATTCAGGGCAAACAGGGCGCTGGCTTGCAGGAAACGCGCGCGCACGGCCTGTGCCCCATATTGGAGCTGACCGATTCCGGCAGGCAATGTGCGCCCATCCATCAGCTCCACCATCACCGCAATCTGTCCGGCAGTGACGAGATAAAGCATATAGGCGCGCACCAGAAAGAGCAGGCTGGCACCAAAACCGAACGCGACCAGCCCGCCCAGACCGCCGCCAATCAGCTGCGCATCCACATCGCCAAAGGCGGCACCAAGGCCGTAACCCACCACCGCGCCGGCGGCGGCCAGCGCAAGCAGCCCCAACGCCATGATGGAGGAGATGAGCGCACGCAACATGATATATGGCCATGTGCGCGCCATAAGGGCGAGATTGGCGAGGAAGGTAAAATCCCACATCAGCAAACGCCCCGCCCCTGCCGCACCCGGAAAAGTGGAACCGGAACCACCCGCACCCTAGCGCCTCAGCAGTTCCACCCGGCGGTTTTGCAGCCGTCCCTCTTCGCTCTCATTGCTGGCAACCGGCTGTTGCAACCCCTTGCCAACGGGGGTCAAGCGCGCGGCATCCACCCCATATTGCCCGACTAGCGCCGCGACCACGGCCTGCGCACGACGGTTTGAAAGGTCCAGATTGTAATCTGCACCGCCCTGGTTATCCGTATGGCCCACCACATCCAGCATCAGGCCCGGATCAGCGGCCAGCAGGTCCGCGATCTGTTGAATCTGGGCGGCGGATTCGGGGCGGATGTCTGCCTTGTCGAACTCGAAGGTGATGCCATAGAGGTTCACCAGCCCATTTTCGGCCAGCGCCTGCTGCATCTTGTCTGCCCCCACCACCACGATCTGGCTGGTGGGCATTTGCGCATTCTCCACGACCTTCACAATGACATAGCCGGGCAGTTCGGTGCCGCCGGAAATCGCCATGGAAATATGCGTGCGTCCGCCGTCCTCATCCTTGTAGCCATAGATGTAGCGCGCCTTGTCATCCTTGATGACATTGCGCACCACCCGCCCCTCAATGGGGGGCATGTTCACCGGCGTATCCAGCAGCAGGGCCAGATAAACGCCGGGCTGGGGCTTGCCACTGGTGAAACAGTCTCCCTTCGAGACAGCACAATCCAGCACAATGGAGACGCCATTGGCCTTCAGGTTCTCGACAAAATTGCGCTGCATGGCGAGCGCGCTGATGCCGGAGGGCACCTTGTAATAGAGATAGCGGATCTTGCCTTCCAAAAGGCTCCAGCCCGGCCCGTTCACATCGCGCGGGGATTCCACCACCGGGCCGGTGATCATATAGGTTTCGTCATATTCGGTGGTCTTGTCGCCCACCTGCTCGCTGCCCTGATAGCGCCCGATGAGCGGATGATCTGCCGCAAGGGCCGACTGGGCCATAAAAACGAGACTTGCGGCAATGGCGACGCCGCGCAGGCAAGTATTCATAACAGAATCCTGTCGAAAACACGGTTTTGCGGTCATGACGGCCCGCCTTTTCCCGATCATAATCGACATTATCCGGTTTGCATCCACCATTTGGTGGACTGATATGCGGAAGACGGGGCGGGAACATGACTCCATTTATCTCGCATGACCGGCTGTCCGGTATGATCGGCCATATCTATGATTGCGCGCTTGACCCGGACCTGTGGCCCGCCACCATGGATGAGATTTGCCGGGAGCTGGATCTGCGCACGGGCGTTGTCAGCCTCATCAGCCTGCTGGATGGCCGCCCGCTTCTGGCCGCCACAACAGGCTTTGCCCCGGAATGGATTGGCAAGGTGGATGAATATGCCGACGGGCTGGTGGAGCTGTGGGGCGGGCCGCAAACCATTCATACCCTGCCACTGGATGCACCCGCCGTGCTGTCTCAGGTCAATCCGCGCGCCATTGCCGAGGATTCACAAGACCCGTTTCACATCCGGTTCAACCAGCCGCAGGGCTTTGTGGATGCGATTGCGGTCGGCATCAGCCGCGATCACCAGACCATCGGCACCATCGGTTTCAATCGCCATCGCGATGCCGGGTTGATTGGCCCGCGCGAAACCAGAATCATGCACCTGCTGGTGCCGCACCTGCAACGCGCCATCACTGTCAGCCGGGTTCTGGATATCCGGAAAATTGCCAGCCAGAATATGGAATCCGTGCTGAACGGGTTGCGCATTCCCATTGTCCTGACAGCGCGGGACTTGCGCATCCTGTTTGCCAATGCGGCGGCAGAGCAGTGTTTTTCCATTCGGGGCGGGTTGGCCTCCAGTGCCGGAAGGCTGCAACTGCACCCCGCCAGCATGCACCGGGCACTGGAGCTGGCGCTGGCCAAGGTGGCCCGGAAGAGTGCCGCGCCAGTGGATGATGCCGCTGCGCGCAACCCTTTCGGCATTCCACTGGCCACGGCAGACGGACATCTGCGCAGCGTTCATGTGCTGCCCCTCAATCCACACCGCGAGACATTGCCGCTGGTACAGGATGAAGCCTTTGCGCTGATTTTCTCCCCCCGCAATCTGGTGAGCGAGAATGCGCTGAACATCATCGCATCCCTGTTTGGCCTCACGGGTGGTGAAAAGCGGATACTGGAGCAGATCCTGAACGGGCTGACCATTCAGGAAACAGCAGAGCGCCTTGCCATCAGCAAAAGCACTGTACGCACCCATCTGCTGCATATCTTCGACAAGACCGGCGTCCGCCGGCAGGCAGAACTGGTTGCGCTGGCTGCATCCTTCTCCTCCCTGGCGCTCTGAGGCTTTCGACAGGAGACGGGCGGCGCGCTTTGCCCCAACTTCGGTCACCTTATTAGTTTATAAATTCCGTAGAATAACTTGATTTAATGCCAGGGAGCCTTTATCATGATCCCACATTGAAATTACGTCTAATGTGACATGGCCCGTCTGCACCAGCATTGGCCCGCCATGCCAGCCCCTCCAAGGTGTCGCATGAACGCACATTCACCTGTGGCTCTTCCTGAAAACGCCGCCCCGGCTGCGCGGCAGGAGCAATCCGCCGCCGCCCTTACTCCTTCCGCGCTGGCCTATCGTGCCGCCATGCGCAAGCTGGCCGGGGCCGTCAGCATTCTCACGGTTGGCACCGGGGAAACCCGCACCGGGCTGACAGCCACCTCCCTGTCTTCCCTCTCGGTCGATCCGCCAACCCTCATCATTGCGGTCAACCGCACGGCCTCTGCGCTGGAGGCTCTGGCCTCGCACCGGCATTTCGCCATCAATGTGCTGCGCGCCCACCACCAACCGCTGGCCGACCAGTTTGCCGGAAAGGATGGCCTCAAGGGGCACCACCGCTATCAGGGCGCAGAGTGGACAAGACTGGAGACTGGCGCGCCGGTACTGGCCGATGCCCTTGTCTCTTTTGATTGCGAGCTGGAAGAAGCCATCACCCGCCATTCCCATGTCATTGTGCTGGGGCGTGTTGTCGCGACACGTGTGACGGAAGCCGCAGAGCCGCTGCTCTACTGGGCCGGCGCCTATCGCAACCTTGCCGCCTGAGGGCGGGGACAGCAGGCAGAATGCAAAAAAGGCGGGATCGCTCCCGCCTTTTTTCGTCTCACAAACAGGCTGGCTCAGGCCGCCGAGCCGGTCCGAGTCAGGCCGGCCTGCGCCTCATCAATATTGACGACCAGATCCTCCAGCTCATCTTCCACCGGAATCTGGCCCGAGAGCACAGCCGCAAGACGCTTCTCATCCAGTTCACCTTCCCAGCGGGCCACCACAACGGTTGCCACGGCATTGCCGATGAAGTTGGTGAGCGCGCGGCATTCCGACATGAAGCGATCAATGCCGAGAATCAGCGCCATGCCGGCCACCGGCACGGAAGGCACCACCGAGAGCGTGGCCGCAAGCGTGATAAAGCCTGCACCCGTAATGCCGGCCGCACCCTTGGAGGAGAGCATGGCCACCAGCAGCAGCAGAATCTGGTCCCACAGGCTCAGCTCAATGCCTGTCGCCTGCGCGATGAACAGCGCGGCCATGGTCATGTAGATATTGGTGCCATCCAGATTGAAGGAATAGCCGGTGGGCACCACAAGCCCCACCACAGACTTGGAGCAGCCTGCAAGTTCCATCTTCTCCATCAGGCTCGGCAGCGCGGCCTCGGAAGAGGAGGTGCCCAGCACCAGCAGCAGCTCTTCCTTGATGTAGCGGATAAGCGCCAGAATGGAGAAGCCATTGTAGCGCGCCACGGCACCCAGCACGACCAGAATGAACAGCAGGGCCGTCGCATAGAAGGTCACAATCAGCAGCGCGAGATTTGCAACCGAGCTGATGCCGTATTTGCCAATCGTGAAGGCCATGGCACCAAAAGCACCGATGGGCGCGGCCTTCATCAGGATAGCCACAAGGCGAAACACGCCCTGCGCCAAAGAATCCAGCACCTTCATCAGCGGGTCAGCCTTCTCGCCAACACCGGCCAGCGCAATGCCAAGCATGACCGAGAAGAACAGCACCTGAAGAATATCGCCATTGGCGAACGCATCGGTGGGCGTGGAGGGAATGACATGCATCAGGAAGCCGACAAGCGTCTGCTCATGGGCCTTGCTGGTGTAATTCGCCACCGCCTGCGGGTCGAGCGTCGCCGGGTCAATGTTCAGTCCCGCGCCCGGCTGCACCACATTGGCCACGATCATGCCGATGACGAGAGCAAAGGTGGAAAAGGTGAAGAAATAGAGCAGCGCCTTGCCAGCCACACGCCCGACCTTGCCCAGATCTCGCATGCCGGCAATGCCGGACACGACCGTGAGGAAGATGACAGGGGCGATAATCATCTTCACCAGCTTGATGAAGGCATCACCCAGCGGCTTCATGTCCGTGCCGATGGTGGGATAAAAATGGCCCAGCGCGATACCGGCGATGATGGCCACAATCACCTGAAAATAAAGATGCTGCCAGAATTTGCGGGGCTTTCTGGGAGCGGTGGCGGCGGCAGGAACAAGAGTTGCCATGGACGTTTCCTTCCTCCGGGACACCGCGCCTCTTTGAGCGGGCAACGCGTCGAACCCCGGATGGGTTTGGTGGACCTGAACCCGATGCTTTCACAGCAGGCTCCACCCCTGCGCAAATTGCATGCCAGTTCCTCGGCACGGCGTGCAATTTCTTAATTCTCTGGAAAGCTTTCAGAAATCCGTGCCCCTTTCACCACCATCTCGACAAGCCGTGCGGAATTTCGCACAATGAAGCCGCAGGACGTGCGAATTTCCGCCCATATTCTGCCGGGATTGTCCGTGACCACCTCTGCATTGCCGCTTCGGCTTCGCTTTCTGGCCATGCTGCCGCGCCTCTGGCGCCATCGCCTGCCCATGGCCGGGCTGGTGGTGGGCGTGCTTCTCGCGCTCATCGTCATCGACCGGATCGCCATTCATGCCACCCGCACCATCGTGCTGGAGGACATTCGGGAAGAGGCGGCGGCAGCGGCAGACCTGCGGGTGGCCATGCTGCGCAGCGAGATCGAGAAACAGCGCACCCTGCCCGTGGTTCTGGCGCAGGACCCGGATGTCCATCGCGCCCTCATGGACCCGACAGGAAACGCGGCCCCTGCCCTCAATGCCAAGCTGGAGGCACTCGCCGCCGCCACCCGCGCCAGCGTGATCTATCTGATGACCCCGCAAGGCCACACCATCGCCGCCTCCAACCATCGGCTGGCGAGCAGTTTTGTCGGCAGCAACTACAGCTTCCGCCCCTATTTCCAGCGGGCCATGCAGGAGGGGCAGGCCGAGCATTTCGCACTGGGCACGGTGAGCCACCAGCCCGGCCTCTATCTGGCGCAGAAGGTGAGCGACAAGGGTCGCGTGCTGGGTGTTATCGTGGTCAAGACCGAATTCCACGGTGTGGAGGCGGACTGGCGACGACAGAATGAACCCACCTTCATTACGGATGATCGCGATATTGTTCTGGTCAGCAGCGTGCCGCAGTGGCGTTTTCACACCACGCGGCCTATTCCGGCGGAACAGAAGGCCGCCCTGCGCACCAGCCTGCAATTTGGTGATGCACCGCTGAACCTGCTGCCCATTACCGCCCGGCCGGATGACACGGTGGAGGCTACCGTGCCCCCCGCAAGAAACGCCCGCACCTTCATGGATGTGCGAACCGGCATCCCCACCACAAGCTGGACCCTGCATGTGCTGGCCCCGGTTGCCCCAACCCTGCCTCTGGCCGAAGCCACCATTCATGTGCTGATCCTGCTCGGGGGCGTGCTCTTTCTGGGGGGTGGAGCGGTCTATCTGGGTCGTCGCCAACGGCTGTCCCATGAACGCCGGCGCGGGCAACTGGCCCGCCGCCATCTGGAAGCGCGGGTGGAGTCGCGCACGGCGGAATTGCAGGTGGCCAATGCCCAGTTGCGAACAGAAATGGCCGCCCGCCGCAGCGCCCGCGAGGCGGCGGATGCCTTGCAGGATGAACTGGTACAGGCCAGCAAGCTGGCCATGCTGGGGCAGATCGCGGCCAGTGTCGCCCATGAGGTGAACCAGCCGGTGGCCGCCATCCGCGCCTTTTCCGACAATGCGCAAACCTTCCTGCAACGCGGCCACGCACAGGCCGCACAGGAAAACCTTCAGACCATCGGCGCGCTCACTGAACGCATCGGTGCCATTACCAGCGAGTTGCGCGCCTTCTCCCGCAAGGCCCCCCGGGAGGTGAGCACAGTCAGTGTTCAGGAGGTGATGGACGGTGCGCTGCTGCTGGTGGGCCACCGCCTGCGCTTGCAGAATGTGGCATTGACCGTGAACATGCCCGCACAGCCCTTGCGCGTGAAGTCTGATCGCATCCGGCTGGAACAGGTGCTGGTCAACCTGTTCCAGAATGCGATGGAGGCACTGGCAAACCAGCAGGATGCCCGCATCACCCTCACGGCCCAGGCTCTCGGCACTGAAGTCCGCATCACCTTTGCCGACAACGGGCCGGGCCTGTCGGCTGCCGTTCTGGATGCCCTGTTCACCCCCTTCACCACCACCAAGCCCACGGGTCTCGGGCTGGGGCTGGTGATCTGCCATGACATCATTGCCGAGTGCGGGGGCCGGCTTGAGGCCCGTAATGAAGGTGGCGCCATTTTCACCATGATCCTGCCCGGAGCCGAATGATGGATGTCGCCTTCATTGATGATGACGAGATTCTGCGCTCGGCCAATGTGCAGGCGCTGATGCTGGCGGGGCTTGATGTGGCGGCCTATGGCTCTGCCGCCGCGGCGCTGGAGCAGATTGATGCCAGCTTTTCCGGCGTGGTGGTGAGCGATGTGCGCATGCCGGGCATGGATGGGCTGGCGCTGTTCCGCCACCTGAAGACCATGGACCCCGACCTGCCGGTTCTGCTCATCACCGGACATGGCGATATTGCCATGGCGGTGGATGCCATGCGCGAGGGAGCCTATGACTTTCTCGCCAAGCCCTACCCGATGGAGCGGCTTCTGGGCACGGTACGCCATGCGCTGGAAAAGCGGCGGCTGGTTCTGGAAAACCGCACCCTGCGCCGTCTTGCAGAGGCTGCGGGCGAGAATATGCCTCTCATCGGCACCGCGCCTGCCATGGAACGGCTGCGCCAGACCCTGCGCCAGCTGGCGGATGCGGATGTGGACGTTCTGATTGAAGGCGAAACCGGCAGCGGCAAGGAAGTGGTGGCAAACGCCCTGCACCGCTGGAGCCCGCGCGCCAGCCACCCGATGGTGGTGGTGAATTGCGGCGCGCTGCCGGAAACCATGATTGAGAGCGAGCTGTTCGGCCATGAGGCCGGGGCTTTCACCAGCGCCCAGAAGAAGCGCATTGGCCGCATTGAGCATGCCCATGGCGGCACGCTGTTTCTGGATGAGATCGAGGCCATGCCCATGGCCCTTCAGGTGAAGATGCTGCGCGTGCTGGAGGCGCGCGAGGTGATGCCGCTGGGCACCAATGAGGTTCGGCGGGTGGATATTCGCGTGGTTGCCGCCGCCAAGGTGGACCTGCGCGAACTGGTGCGGCGGGGGGATTTTCGCGAGGACCTCTATTACCGCCTGCATGTGGCCACCCTCCACATTCCGCCCCTGCGGGACCGGCGCGAGGATATTGCGCTGCTGTTCGGCCATTTTCTCAATGAGGCCGGCCGACGTTTTCGTCGCCCGCCGCCGCTCCTGTCAGAACAGGTGCGCCACCGCCTGCAAACCCATGACTGGCCGGGCAATGTGCGCGAACTCGCCCATTATGCAGAACGGGTGGCATTGGGGCTGGTGAGTGATCAGGACCTGCCCCATGGGCCGGCGGAGGAGACCTCTGCACTTTCCCTTCCAGAGCGGATGGATGCCTTTGAGGCCGGGGAAATCCGCGCCGCCCTTGCCATGACGCAAGGGGATGTGCAGGCGAGCGTTCAGGCCCTCGGCATTCCACGCAAGACCTTTTATGACAAGCTGCGCCGTCACAATATCGACCAGAACGCCTATCGCACGACAGGCAAGGTTCATGGCTCACCTCCTGTACAAGACATGTAGAAAAGAGCGGTTATTTCTTCCCGCGATGTTCTTTCACATGACACGAAGATGTGATACGCACCTGCCCCATAATATCATTCTGGACCGGGAAAAGACCTGCGACCATGCCGGACGAAGGCGACAGTACAAGCGACAGTCGAGACCGATTCTGGCTGACCTCTCCCTTTGGATGTCAGCCTGACCCTTCCACTTTCATTGATATGATGCATTTGCGCGCCTCGGATTCCGTCCGGGGCTTTTTGCGTTTGCCCGCTCAACACTGACAGGCTGATCTATGGAATTTCTTGCAGATCCGAACATCTGGATCGGTCTTGTCACCCTGATCGTTCTTGAGGTTGTCCTCGGGATCGACAACCTCGTCTTCATCGCCATTCTGGCGGACAAGCTCCCCCCGCACCAGCGCAACAAGGCACGCATCATCGGCCTGTCCTGTGCGCTCATCATGCGCATCGCGCTGCTGTTCTCGATCTCGTGGATCGTGAGGCTGACAGCGCCGCTGTTCTCCATTGGCGAGTACGCCTTTTCCGGGCGAGACCTCATTCTCATCATCGGCGGCGTGTTCCTTCTGGCGAAGGGCACGATGGAACTGCACGAGCGGCTGGAAGGTGCCCAAAAGCCCAAGGAAGGGCGGGTGGTGCATGCCGTGTTCTGGCAGGTGGTGGTTCAGATTGTCGTGCTGGATGCCGTGTTCTCGCTCGACAGCGTGATCACCGCCGTCGGCATGGTGAAAGAACTGTGGGTGATGATCGCGGCCGTGTGTATTGCCATGGCTGTGATGATGCTGGCCTCGAAGCCCTTGATGAGCTTCGTCTCGCGCCACCCCACCGTCATCATATTGTGCCTTGGCTTCCTGCTGATGATCGGCTTTTCGCTGGTGGTGGAAGGCTTCGGCTTCCATATCCCGAAGGGCTATCTCTATGCCGCCATCGGCTTCTCGGTGCTGATCGAGGCCGCCAACCAGCTTGGCCGCCACAATCGCGAGAAGTCTATCACCACCGGAGATCTGCGCGAGCGCACCTCGGAGGCCGTGTTGCGGCTTCTGGGCGGGCGCGTGGGCAACGAGCCGCTGGGCGAGACGGTGGACGTGATTGCCGAGCAGGCCGCGCAGGGCGAGCTGTTCAACCCCAAGGAAAAGGAAATGATCCGCGGGGTTCTGGATCTGGGCGAGCGTCCTGTCAGTTCCATCATGTCTCCACGCAATGAGGTGGAGTGGCTGGACCTGAATGAGAGCCCGGAAGAGCTGCTGGCCGAAATCCGCACCCTCTCCCACAGCCGGGTCATTCTGGCGCGCGAGCATGTGGACGAGTTTGTAGGCGTGGCCATCACCAAGGAACTGCTCAACCTGATGATCGACGGCAAGCCGATCGACTGGGCCAAGGTGACTCGCCAGCCGGTGATTGTGCATGAAACCACCGATGTGCTGAAGGTGATGGAGCAGTTGCGCCGCTCCCCCGTGCAGATGGCCATGATCGTGGATGAGCACGGCTCGCTGGAAGGTATCGCCACCCCGACCGACATTCTGGAAGCCATTGCCGGCGACTTCCCCGACCATGACGAGGATGCCGCCCAGCTGGAGCGCCAGGAAGATGGCTCATGGCTGGCGGATGGTTTCATGGATGTGCGCCAGCTTTCCGGCCTCATCGAGCATGACCTTGTGGATGATGCCGACCGCTACTCCACACTGGGTGGCTATATCCTCACCCAACTGGGGCACCTGCCAACAGAGGGCGAAAGCTTCGAGGCTGACGGATTGCGCTTTGAGGTGCTGACACTCGACAAGCGCAGTGTCGGCAAGGTGCGGATTTCCGGCCTGTAAGCCGGGCCACAACATACAGGGCGCTGGTCTGTTCCCCCGGATCAGCGCCCTAGATTTTCTTGCTGCGCACCAGAACCCATAACAGATAGAAGCCACCCAGAAGGCCGGTCGTCAGGCCAATGGGCATATTGAGCTGCAAGGGCAGGCGCTGGCTCAGAAGATCTGCACCCAGCAGCAGCACGGCGCCCATCAGGCCGCCGGCCACCAGCGGCACACCGGGTGCGCGTGTCAGCCGCTTGGCAAGCTGGGGACCGGCCAGCGCAATAAAGGCGATCGGCCCGGCCGCAGCCGTGGCACAAGCCGTCAGCGCAACAGCCGCAATCACCACAATCAGCCGGGTGCGCTCCACGGATACGCCCAGCTGAAGGGCGGCATCATCCCCCATTTCGATCAGGTTGATCTGCCGGGCATGGCAGATGGCAACGGGCGCGATCAGCATAAACCCGATAGCCGCAGGCCCCACATGAGACCATGTGCGCGTACTGAGCGAACCAGCCAGCCAGATCTGTGCGGACATGGCCTGATCCAGATCGCTCATCACCAGCAGAACGGTATTCACGCCGGAGAGGATCGCTCCAACCCCGATGCCCACCAGCACCAGCCGGTAGCCCCCCGTGCTGCGGCCCTTCAGGGACAGCACAAACACCAGTACTGCCGTCACCAGCCCCGAAACCACCGCCGCCAGTGCTGTTTCCAGCGGCCCGGCATTGAACAGGATAATCTGTACAATCGCCCCTGTGGCCGCCCCGGAAGTGAAGCCGATAATATCCGGCGAGCCAAGCGCATTGCGCGAGATGGACTGGAAAATGGACCCGGCCATTCCCAAAGATGCCCCCACCAGAATGGCGGTCAACACGCGCGGCAGACGAATGCGCTGGATAATCCTGTCCGCCATCGCGCTTTCCCCGCCCCCCGTCAGGCTTGAAAGCACCTGAGACGGGGAAAAGGACAATGTGCCCGTGCCCAGCAGCACAATGGCCAGCGCCAGCATGCACAGTAGCAAGACCCCGCAGGCGATGAGGGCCCGCACCCGGAACCGGCCGGACACTGGCCCCAGCCGGAATGCTGTTGCAAGAGATGCGCTCATAACGTGTTCAACCTGAAACGCCGCACCACAAACACAAAGAATGGCCCGCCAATCAGCGCGGCAATAATCCCCGCCGCAACTTCTGACGGCATGGCGATCACCCGCCCCACCACATCCGCACTCAGCAGCAAAATGGCGGCCAGAACGGCTGAATAGGGCAAAATCCAGCGGTAATCCGGCCCGCAGATCATCCGGGCCACATGCGGCGCCACCAGCCCCACAAAGCCGATGGGGCCTGCGGCAGCCGTCGCGGCACCCGCCAGCAGCATCACCCCCAGACAGGACAGGGACCATGTGGCGCGCACATTCACCCCCAGCGCCAGCCCCAGATCTTTCCCCAATGCCAGCGCATTCAGGTTTCCGGCAATTGAAAATGCAATGGCCATGCCGATGGCAACCGAAAGGGCCAGCACACCCAGCACATCACTGCCCCGCCCTTCCAGAGAACCGGCAGACCAGTTGCGGAAATTGTCAAACACCGTCAGCGGCACATTCAGCAGCACAATACCGGTGACAGACCCCAGCATGACAGTGAGCCCCGCACCGGCCAGCACCAGCCGCACCGGGTTTGTGCCCGCCTCATGCGCCTGCCCCAGCAGAAACACTGCAATGCCTGCAAGCCCCGCACCCAGAAAGGCAAACCACACATAATGGGCCATGGTGGAGATATTGAAGAGCGCCACACTCAGCACAACCGCCAGCGCCGCACCGGCATTGATGCCCAACAGCCCCGGCTCCGCAAGTGGATTGCGGGTCGCGGCCTGCATGATCGCACCTGCCACACCCAGCGCCAGCCCCGCCAGCACCGCCACCAGCGTGCGCGGCACACGCAGGGTGCGAATGATGAGATGCAGGTCATTATGCGGATCATAGGCCTGAAAGGCCTGCATGATCTCGGCCAGCGGCACCGGACGGGAACCGATGGCGAGGCTCAGAACCATGCCTGCAAGCAGCACGGCACATGCACCGGCAAGGCCCCAGCTGCGCAAGGTGCGTGCGCCCTGCTTGTGCGCCACAGCGCCAGCCGCCTCCATCGTCATCTGGGGTGGCTCATGGTTTGCGGAAATGTTGGGCAACCGTATCAATCATTTCGCGGCCGGAATAATAGTCAATCCGAAAAGATGTCGGCCCAAGGGGATAGACCCTTTTCTCGCGCACGGCCGGGAGATTGACCAAAACCGGATCTGCCAGAAACGCGGCCACATCCGCATCTGTCCCATTCAGCAGAAACACGGCCTCTCCGCCAATTGCCGCCGTCAGGTTCTCGCGCGAGACAAATTCGAAATCTGACCGGCGCGTGACCTGTGCCGCAAGGGAGGGGGGCAGGCCCACCACATCAAACCCCAGAGAGACAAGCAGCTTGGCATGCGGACTTTCCGGCCGGGCAATGGAATAGCTGCCCCCCAGATTGTAGCCCACAATGCTCACGGGCATCTTTGGAATACTCAGCCCTGCGGCAACATCCGCGGCATAGCTGTTGAAACGCGCAATCGCCTCGGCGGCCCCCTGTTCATGCCCGGTCGCCCTGCCAAGGGTGGTGGCGATGTCCTGCCAGCTCTGGTTTGAATAGTTGACCACAAGAGCTGGAATGCCCTGCGCTTCCAGTTCGGCATAATGCTGGGATGCGCTGTCTGCACCGGTAGATGACACGATCACCAGATCAGGACTGGCCCCAATGATGGCCTCCGGGTCAAATCGCAAATTCCTGTAAAGCACGGCAACGCCGCGCTCATCTGCCACCTTGGCCCATTGCGAGAAGAAGCCCTTGTCATCGGTCAGCCTTGTCGGCGTGGTTGCCGCTGTTGCGACAAGCGGCGCGCCAATTGCCAGAACGATGCCCGTAACGCTCGGAGTTGTGGAGATGATCCGCTGCGGCGGCTTTTCGATCACAACCTGCGCAACCTCATGCTGAATGGTGCGCGGCCAGCCGGAATCCTGCGCCTGCGCCGGGTGGAGATTCACAACAAGGCAGAATGCGGCAAGGGCTGCAATAAATACGGTTTCTGGAGCGTGCATCATCAATCTTTTTATTTGAACACGGCATGGGCGCGATGTCGTTCGCTCACCCTCTTCAGCCATCATCACACCGGCAGGTCGAGATCCTCGAACCGCTCCAGTCCCTCTTTGCGGGTGCGCATGTCGGCATAATGACCAAGCCGCGCCCGGTCGATCTGTGAACTGCTCACACCGTTCCGCCAATAGCCGAAAACGCGCACCTCATCACGCCCCAGCCCATGGCCCTCAAAATATGCGCGAATGGCGCGGGCCACCTCACGCTCTCCTGCGGCCCATACACGCCATGATGCCGGATCTGGCAGCGCCTGCGCCGCATCCAGAAGATAGGAGGTCTTGCCGGGCTGCTCGTCTGCACGACGCAGGAAGAGATGGCTCTCGACACCCAGAACCTGCGGCAGTTCCTCAAAAGCGGCCCTGTCTGTTGTCTCGATATAGACCACGCCGCGCGCCGGCTGCTGCCAGGCATTCAAAATGGCATAGACAGCAGGAATGGCGGTTTCATCAGCAAAAATCGCGATCCGCCGCCCGCTCTCATAATCCGGCAGGAAATGGGGACGCGGGCCGACAAACCATGTCCTCGTGCCCGGCCTTGCCTGCGCCAGCCAGCGCATGGCGGGGCTGTCATCCGGGTGGACCACAAAATCAATCTCGATGCTGCTGCGTTCCGGATCAAAACTGCGCACCGTATAGACCCGCGAAACGGGACGGCCGCCTTCAGGCTGCTCCACCTCGATGCGCATCGCAAGGTTGGCACGGCGCCATGCCTCAGGGTTTCGGGGCGCGATACGGGCAATGACCCGCGCAACGGTTGGAGTTGGCCTGAAGATGCGTTCCACCTCCATCTCAATGCGTTCCATATCCCGCATATGATCGTCTTGCGTGAGCAAACCCTGACGATCCTCGACCCTCTCCCCGCGCGCGTCACCCACCACAATCACCCTCCAGAAAACAGCCGAAAATGGAATTGATGTGATTGCGCCATGCGCAACTGGAGCCTTCACCCAAACACGCCTGAAAAGCGCGACACCATTCCACATTACAAACTAGATTCTGCTATGCAATATGAAACAGGAGCAATGACATGAGGTTTGAGCGATTCAAAACACGCATGGGCACCCCCTCCCCCGGTTTCATGGGGTGGATATGACATGATATTCAGACCCACGCCTTTCAGGAAACAGGCATGACCCAGACAGTCATGACCATGTTCTATATTATAACAAATTCAATCTTCAGTACCTGCAATCCTTCCAGTTCATGAAACAGGACCTGCAATAAAGGCGCTGACAAATCGATAATCGGTATTTACCCGGAATCTGCTTCAGGCACCAAGATTTCCATGCCAAGGACAACCCATGAGCCAGCGCCTGAGCGCCGATGCCATCACCCTTCAATATGATGCGCGCACCATCTCCGAAGACCTGTCGGTCGCGATCAGCGATGGCTCCTTCACCGTTATTGTCGGGCCGAATGCGTGCGGAAAGTCCACCTTGCTGCGCGCGCTCTCCCGCCTGCTGCCGCCAGTGCGCGGGCAGGTGGTTCTGGATGGCCACTCCATCCGCAACCTTGCCGCACGCGAGGTCGCCCGCCGCCTGAGTCTTCTGCCGCAAAGCTCCAGCGCACCGGATGGCATCACGGTGGAGGATCTGGTGGCGCGCGGACGTTATCCGCACCAGTCTTTTTTGCGGCAGTGGTCAAGGGCGGATGAGGCTGCGGTGCGCACGGCCATGGCGGCAACACGCATTACAGAACTGGCCGGGCGCACCGTGGATGAACTTTCCGGCGGGCAGAGACAGCGGGTGTGGATCGCCATGGTGCTGGCACAGGAAACAGGCATCCTTCTTCTGGATGAGCCAACCACCTATCTCGATATCGCCCATCAGATCGAACTGCTTGATCTTCTGGCAGAACTGAACCGGCAGGGCCGCACTATCATTGCCGTCCTGCATGATCTCAATCAGGCATGCCGCTATGCCAGCCATCTCATCGCCATGCGGGACGGGCGCATTATCGCCGAGGGCGCTCCCGCCGACATTATCTGCGAGGACCTGATCGAGACGGTCTTCGGCCTGCCTTCCATCATCATTCCAGACCCCGTTTCCGGCACACCTCTGGTGGTGCCGAAAGGGCGCATGAGCACTTCAAAAGCTTAAGTCGGGATTTTCAGGAAAAACTCACATGAGCGCAACACGGCGGATGCATATCGGGCTGAGCCTGACTGAAACATGGACCATAGGCTGCCCGCCAGACCCAAAAGAGGAATGCCGGCAGAGAGAAGACCCTGTCGCTTACTATACCAGCCTTGCGCAGGCCGCCGAGAAAGCAAAACTCGATTTCGTCTTCAAGCCCGATACACTGGCCATGCGGCGCGGACATTCAGGCACATCTCCAGCATTCACCGGGCTGGATGTCGCCTTGCTTATGAGCGCCCTTGCCGGCGCAACGCAAAATATCGGCCTTGTGACAACAGCTTCCACCACCTTCAACCCGCCCTATGTGGTTGCGCGGCAAATCCAGTCCCTCCACTGGCTCAGCCGGGGACGGGCGGGCTGGAATATTGTGACATCACTGGATGGCGCGGAAAACTTTGGTGCAGCGCCCATGCCACCAACGGCTGAACGCTACCGGAAAGCCGCCGAGTTTACAGATGTGGTGCGCGCCTTGTGGCAGAGCTATCCGCATGCGGCCTTGTGTGGTCAGGCACAGGCCACCCCCATCGACCATGAGGGGCCGTTTTTCCATGTGAAGGGCCCCCTCAATGTCGCCGGGCATGAGGCTGGACCTCCTCCCCTGTTTCAGGCGGGCGCTTCTGATATTGGGCGAGACTTCGCGGCCAGCGTGGCAGATGCCACCTTCGCTTCCACGCCGGACATGTCCGCAGCCGTGGAACTGAGGGCGGATTTACGTCAACGCTCTGAAAGGAAAGGCCGCAGCCCGGATGCCGTGCGGGTCTTGCCCGGCCTGTATTTCTTCCTCGCACCAACGCGGGAGGAGGCTTCAGCACTGCATCAGCGGGCCCATGCACACCTGACCCGCGCGCATCGCCTTGAGGCCGTGAAAAGCATTCTGGGGCTGGATCTCGCGCACCTGTCGCCTGATGAGCGCGTGATGCCGGATCTCCTGCCATCACCTGCCCAGACTGTGCGCAGCCGCACCCATGCCGATCTGCTCCGCCGCTATATTGAGTTGCACCATCCGCGGGTGGATGACCTGCTCGCCCGGCCTGAAGTGGTCGGCTCCGCCCATTGGGTATCTGTTGGTACCGTTTCAGATGTGGCGGATGATATCATGCAGTGGTTCGAGGCTGGTGCGATGGACGGGTTCATCGCCCTGCCCGGCGGCTCGCTGCATTCCCTGAAGCTGTTCCTTGAAGAACTGGTGCCGGAACTGGTGCGTCGTGGCGTCTTCCGCCCGGAATATGAGGGGCACACCTTGCGCACCCACTTCGGCATGTCATGACTGAAAAACGCCCGCTTCCATGGTGTGAAGCGGGCGTTATTGTCAAAATGTACCGCGGACACCTATGCCCAGCATGCGCGGTTCCACCATGCTAGCCTCAATACCACCGGCAATACTGCGGTTCTGCTGCATATAGGTTGGCGCGCGCACATCAAACAGGTTCTTCACATACCCATAAAGCTGGAAGCCATCATTAAAGGCATAGCCCGCACGCAAATCAGCCACGGTATAGGGGTCAATCCTGTAAGCCGGCGTATTCGCCACATTGGAATAGTATCCGGCAAGATGACGGATCTGTCCTGAAATATTCAGCTTTTCTGTCACATCCCAGCTCGCGCCAATGTTGAACATAACGCCCGGAGACTTCGGGAAGGCATTGCCATCCAGATCCGTGTTTCCGGTAATTTCCTCGATTTCCGTATGCAGAAGGCTCGCGCCAGCCTGAAGCATGAGGCTTTCAGCAATCTTCCAGTCCACGCTGACTTCCGCACCATAGGCTTTCGCCTTCTCGGCATTGATGGTGTAGGATTGTGACACGCCGGGAGAGATCACCACCGGAATGTTGAACTGCATGTTCCTGACATCCATGATGAAGATATTGCCGTTCAAAAACAGCCTGTTCTCCAGCAGGTTTGCACGCACGAACAGTTCATAGTCCCACATCGTCTCCTCTTCAAACGGCATCCACTGGCCGGATGTCAGGTTCAACGATACCCCGCCGGGATTATAACCACGGCTCACCATGGCGCCGACAGTCCATTCAGGTGTCAGTGCATAGGCCAGCGAGATCTTGGGCAGAAGCGCAGAGAAGGTCTCGTCATAATCCACCGGCGTGCGGGTAAAGGTGGAGTTCCCCACACGCTGCACATGGTCTTGCTGGTAGCGCAGCCCGCCGGTCAGGGTCCACTGGCTCGTGATGCGGTAGCTGGCCTCACCAAAAACGCCGAGATTATCCTTCGTGTCATCGAAGCTTGATGTCCCACGCAGGTAAAGCTTCTCATCCGATTTTGTATTGGCAAGATAAAGACCCGCCACACCGCTGATCTGGTCCGCCTGCTCACCAAACAGCAGGCGCGTCTCATTGGAGATGTTCTGCTGGTCCACATCGGCATTGCCATCATTCGGGTTAGGCAATGTGCGCCGCACCGATGAATTGGAGAACTGGGACTGGTTCAGAACCTGATAGCCATTCTGGAAATCATATTTCAGATCCAGAATTCCTGTATTCGTATCCTGCTTCCATGTCGGCATTGTCGCCGCCATGCTTTCCAGATCCCTGAAAGGACGACTGGCAGCCTCCTGACTGGGGCGGTTGGTTGTATTATGCGTATAGGTCAGCTTGGCTTCGAAGCCCGAAATACTGGACGGGATCCACAACAGCTTGACCCGGCCCATGAGGGCACTGAAATTCAGGTCCGTATTAACAGGATTGAAGCTTGGATTGACATATTTGATGAATGTATCACGGCCGGAATAATCCAGCGCCACACGCGCCGCCAGCTCATCCTTCACCAGCGGGCCGGAGAAGGCGAGCGACACCCGCTTTGAATTGTAACTGCCAATCTCGGCCTGATAGGCCGCTTCTGGCGTAAAGGTCGGGTCCTTGGAATTGACGATGATGGCACCCGCAATCGCATTCGCCCCCTGAGAGGTTGTCTGCGGCCCACGGAACACCTCAACATTCTGCACATCCCAGCTTGAGGATGCGCCGAAGTAGAACTCGTTATAATTGAGGTAGTGCCCATCCATATTGATGGTGGCGCGCGGAACAGTCCCTGCAAAAAAGGCCCCGGCGCCTGTATTCGGACCCTGGGAGTCCATGCCGCGGATGACAGGCGCGCTCACCGTATCCGGATACACGACATTCGGCGTACCATTGATCACTTCTGAAATGGACGTGTCACCCGTCCGGTTCACGCGGATCTGCTCGGCAGTAATCACGGCAACCGAAGAGGCCGTGTCCTTCATGTCGCGTTCAATGTTTTCTCCGGTCACAGTAATCGCGTCCAGAACAATCGTACCTTCACGACCCGCGATCGCATTGTCTTCCTGACCAAGGGCCGGAGACGCGGCAAGAATTGCGAGCATGCTGACACCGCGCGCCAGCGGCACGACAAACTTCAATGACATGGGGGGCACCGTCTATCCGAAAGGATCGCTGGCTGGGCACGGACCTTGGCTTGCGAATGATTTTCAATTCCACATTGCATGACGCATATTGCATGTCAATATAACCACCCGGTGTTTGCAGCCCCCGGGCGGGACGGCGGAACAAAGGCCCGCGCAAGTGATTGATCTTGGAAGCAGTTCACCTTAGCTTACAGATATTCCATACTTTTCTTCGCCCGCGCCTGAACTTTAGCCTGCCCCTGTTTTGATCTCTCATCCCGGATATGGCCCACCATGAACATGCGGTCTCCTGCCCTGAACGCGCATCTGAGTCGTGGAGAGTTGCGATGAGCAACGCTCATGAAGAAGGGCAAGAGGTGAGCAAGCGCTCCGTGACCGTTCAGTCGGTTTCCATCGCGGCGCGCTTTCTGGAGGTCCTCGCCCGTTCCGAGGGTGCAATGGCGCTGGGTGAGATTGCGCGCGCGGCAAAGACCAGCGCCTCAACCGCACACCGTTACATGCAAAGCCTCGTGCTGGAACGGCTGGTGGTTCAGGATGAAGAGACCGGCCGTTATGATCTGGGCCCGGCAGCGCTGAATATCGGCGTGCGTGCGCTCCGCCGTATTGATCCCATCGAGATTGCCGCCCGCATCATGAAATCATTGTCATTGCGGATTTCGGCAAGTTGTGGCGTGGCGATCTGGACAGAACGGGGCCCCACCATCGTGCGCTGGTATCGAAATGCCGACTTTTCGATCAGCACCGTTTCACTGGGCGATATTCTGCCTGTCAACAACTCGGCCTGTGGTCTCGTTTTTCAGGCCTATATGGACAAGTCCGCCATTGCGGCGACCCAGAAAGTGCAACCTGTTGCCTTCCGCGGACCGGCTCCGCGTGCCGAGATGCTGGCAGAGATCCGCGCAGCCGCGGGGGCCGAGCTGAATGAGCATCTGTTTTCGATGCTGACCGGCAAAGCCGCGCCCGTTTTTAATGCGCAAAATGAAGTGGCCTGCGTTGTCACCACGGTTTCCTTCGTCGAGACCGCGAAGGAGCAAGGGCACCGGGTTGCCCTTTTTGAGGCTGCCCGCCAGGCCTCGTTCGAATCCAGTGGAGCATGGCCTGACAAGAGCAGGACGAATGGAATGAACGGACCGGCCTGAAGCCCTCTCGCCGTCCCATGTCCACGCCTTCACGGAAAAGGCTACCCACACAGGCCGCAGGGCATCAAAAAACGGAGGCAGAAACCTGCCCCCGTTCCAATGTTTCCCGCTCAGGAATGCAGGTTCAAAGAACCATTTCCGGCACATGATCCGGCACAATCAGCTTGGCGGATGTCGCGGCCACAATGTCCTCAACCGAAACGCCCGGACCACGCTCGCGCAGGACAAGGCCTTCTTCGGTTGGCTCGATGACGGCCATTTCAGTAACAATGAGCGATACGCGACGCGCTGCGGTGAGCGGCAGATTGCACTCCGGCACAATCTTGGCCGTGCCCTTGGCGGTGTGCACCATGGCCACGATCACATTCTTGGCCCCGGCCACCAGATCCATCGCGCCGCCCATGCCCGGAACCTTCTGGCCCGGAACCATCCAGTTGGCCAGATAGCCGCGCTCATCCACCTGAAGCCCGCCCAGAACAGTGATGTCCAGATGGCCGCCGCGAATGAGGCTGAAGCTCATGGAGCTGTCGATAGAGGCCGCGCCGGGAACAGCGCTGACAAAGCCACCGCCGGCATCGGTCAGGAAGGGGTCTTCCATCCCCTCAACCGGGCGCGCACCAAGGCCGATCAGGCCATTTTCCGCCTGAAAGAACACATCGGAATTGGCTGGCAGATAGTTTGCCACCATGGAAGGCAGGCCAATGCCGAGATTGACCAGCATCCCGGATTTCAGTTCCTGCGCCACGCGGCGGGCGATGACTTCTTTCGCGCTCATCGCGGGCTTTGGGGTGTTGTTTGTTTCGCTCATCACGCAGCCCTCGCCACAAGGTAATCCACCAGCACGCCCGGCGTATGCACCGCATCCGGGGGAATAACACCCACAGGCACAATGAGGTCCGGCTCGGCAATCACGGTCTTGCCCGCAAGCGCCATGGAGGGGTTGAAGTTCCGCGCGGTCAGCGCATAGGCCAGATTGCCCACATAATCCGCCTGATGGGCAGAAAGCAGGGCGAAATCAGCGTGCAGGGGCTTTTCCAGCAGATAGGTCTTGCCGTCTACAACCACCTTTTCCTTGCCCTCTTCCACCGGCGTGCCGATGCCGGTGGCGGTGAGCACACCGCCAAGGCCCATGCCGGCAGCGCGGATGCGTTCCACCAGCGTGCCCTGCGGCACCAGTTCCACCTCGATCTCGCCGGAGATCATCTTTTCCTGAATCTCGGGGTTGAGGCCGATATGGGTCATGATGGCCTTCTTCACCGCCCCGGCCTTCACCAGCGCGCCCATGCCCTTGCCCGGCAGGCCGGCATCGTTGCCAATGATGGTCAGGTCCTTCGCGCCGCGCGCCACCAGCGCGTCAATAAGACGGAGCGGGCTGCCGACGGTCATGAAACCACCGATCATCAGGCTTGCGCCATCGGGAACAAGCGCGGCGGCCTCTTCGGCCTTGATTGCCTTTTTCATGAAAGCTCTTCTCCCCCTCAGGCGTTCTTCTGCTGGTGTGCGGCCAGAAGCCGCTTGGCGGCACGGGCAATCACCAGCTCTTCATTGGTCGGAATGACCATGACACGGGTGCGGCTGAACTCGGTGCTGATGACCAGTGCGTTGGACTCGTTCTTGTTGGTATCCACCTCGATACCGATCCAGGACAGGTCCTCACAGATCCGGCGGCGGATCTCCACGGCGTTCTCACCGATACCACCGCAGAAGACGAGCGCATCCACGCCGCCGAGCGTGGCAGCCAGACCGCCCAGCTCGCGGCGGATACGGAACACGAAATAGTCAATCGCCTCATGCGCCTCGGGCACCTGCGCGTTCAGCAGCACACGCATGTCATTCGACAGGCCGGAAATGCCCAGCAGGCCCGACTTGTCATAGAGCATCTTGCGCACATCATCGACGCTCAGCCCCTCCTGCTGTTGCAGGTAGAAAATGACACCGGGGTCGATCTGTCCGCAGCGCGTGCCCATGGGCAGGCCATCCAGCGGGGTGAAGCCCATGGTGGAGGCCACAGAGCGGCCATTGAGAATGGCGCACATGGATGCACCATTACCCAGATGCGCCACCACCACGCGCCCGGCATGCAGCAGGGGCGCGATCTCTTCCAGCTCGCCGGAGATATATTCATAGCTCAGGCCGTGGAAGCCGTAACGCCGCACGCCCTTTTCATAATATTCGCGCGGAATGGCGAACATGTCGTTCACCTTGGGGTGGCGACGATGAAAGGCGGTGTCAAAGCAGGCCACCTGCAGGGCATCCGGGAAGTTGGCCTTGGCAGCCACCACGCCGGCAATATTGTGCGGCTCATGCAGGGGGGCGAGCGGAGAGAGCTTGTGCAGCTCTTCCATCACCGCATCATCAATCACTACTGCCTCGGTGAAGTGCGGGCCGCCATGCACCACACGGTGCCCCACCACGGAGGCCTTCGCCTCCGGGAACTTCTCGCGCAGCAGGGCGAGCGCCGTGTTCAGGGCGGAGGAGTGATCCTTCGCCTCATTGGCGGTCAGGTCTTTCGTGACCTCGGCGCCCTTGGTGCCGAACTGGGTTTTGAGACGCGGCTGGCTGCCGATCTTCTCCACCTCGCCCACAGCCATGAGCTGGGGCTCACCGTCGCCAGTGATGTTGTACATGGAGAACTTGAGCGAGGAAGACCCGGCATTCAGGGTCAAAGTGACGGGAAGCGTCATGTCTTGAACTCCGCTCAGATCTTGCCGGACATGCGGGCCTGATGCACCAGTGCCACGGCGCAGGAGGCCAGGCGCGACTTGTCACTGTCTGCACGCGAGGTGAGGATGATTGGAACCTTCGCGCCCATCACGATGCCGGCCGCTTCCGCGCCGGAGATGAAGGTGAGCTGCTTGGCCAGCATGTTGCCGGCATCCAGATCCGGCACCACCAGCACTTCGGCATTCCCCGCCACTGGCGAGACGATGCCCTTGATACGGGCGGCAGCCAGATTGATGGCGTTGTCCATGGCCAGAGGACCATCGACGATGCCGCCATGGATCTGTCCACGCTCGTTCATCTTGGACAGCAGCGCCGCATCCACGGAGGAGGGAATGGCCGGGTTCACCGTTTCCACGGCGGAGAGCACACCCACCTTCGGGTTGTCCATGCCCAGTGAATGGGCCAGATCAATCGCGTTCTGCACAATGTCCACCTTGGTCGGCAGATCAGGCGCGATATTCACGGCGGCATCCGTCACCAGCAGCGGATGGGCGACACCGGGCACGTCCATCACAAAGATATGGGTGAAGCGACGGCCGATGCGCAGCCCACGATCCTTGCGCAGGGCGGCCTTCAGCAGCACATCGGTATGCAGATGGCCCTTCATCAGCGCATGGGCGCGGGCATCGGCCACCAGATCCACCGCCGCATTGGCGGCGGCATCATCATTGAGTGCATCAATGATCTCGATCCCGGTCAGGCTCTCACCCAGCTCCTGTGCGGCAGCAAGGATCTTGGCCTTGTGACCCACCAGAATGGGCGTGATAAGCTTGGCCTTCATGCCCAGCAGCGCGCCGCCGAGAGAATTGGCCTCTTCGGGGCAGACAACCGCCACGGAAATGGGAGAAAGCGTCTCTGCCTTTTCCAGCAGCGCATCGAAATGGCGGTGACGCTGCACCACGAGACCGGGCAGGTCCTGTTCCTCAAACTGGAACTTGGTGCGCGGTGCGAGAACCTCGGCCACGCCTTCCAGAATCACCACATTGTCTGCCACGCGGCGCACTTCGGTGCCCAGCCGCACGCTGCCATCGGCGTTCTTTTCCAGAACCGTGACCTTGGCCACAAGATCATCACCCGCCTTGGCGCGATCGGCAAAACGGAATTCCTGCTTGCGATACAGCGTGCCGGGGCCGGGCAGGATATTGCCCAGAACCGCAGAGATCAGGGACCCCACCCACATGGATGGCGCGACCACCTCATCCTTCTTGCCATCGCCATCAACATCCTGGTTGGGCAGATGCATCGGATTGTGGTTGCCAGACACATTGGCGAAGACGATCAGGTCATCCGTGGTGCAGGTGCGCTTGAGTTCAGCGCTGTCACCGGGCTTGAGCTCGTCGAAGGTCTTGTTCTCTCGGATCATGAATACCCTGCCTTGCTCTGGATCTGAGATGCGGGCCGGATGTCCCGGCTGAACGGCACATGCCGTCCAGCAACAAGAAACACCGCACCACCCCCGCGACCTGCGAAAGTGGAAAACCCGCAGCTTTACTGCATCTCAACTCTGGATGACTTCAGCCCATGATGTGGAAGCCGCCATCAATCATGTGCACGCAGCCCGTCACGTTGCGGGCAGACGGGCTGGCGAGGAATGCGGCATAGGCACCGACATCCTGAAGGGTGGTCAACTGATGGGTGGGCGCACGCTCGGCCACATCATCCATCATCTTGTCAAACTCGGCGATACCGGAAGCCGCACGGGTCTTCATCGGCCCGGGCGAGAGGGCGTTGACGGAAATGTTCTTGTCGCCCAGCTCCGCCGCCATGTAGCGCACGGTGGATTCGAGCGCGGCCTTCACCGGGCCCATGACATTGTAGTTTTCCATGACCCGCACCGCGCCATAATAGGAAACGGTGAGACAGGAGCCACCATTGGTCATCAGGGGTTCGGCACGGCGCACCATACGCATGAAGGAATGGACAGAAATGTCCATGGCCGTTGCAAAACCATTGCGCGAGCAATCCACCACGCGACCATGCAGATCATCTGCCGGGCAATAGGCAATGGCATGCAGCAGCGTATCCAGCCGCCCCCACTTTTCTGCAATCTGCGCAAACAGGGCGTCCATCGCCGCATCATTTTCCACATCAAGCGGAGCGATGATTTCGGCACCCAGATTTTCCGCCAGCGGGCGGACATAGGACTCGGCCTTGGCATTCAGATAGGTGATTGCCAGATCTGCACCCTGCTCACGCAGGGCCTGCGCGCACCCCCATGCAATGGAATGCTCGTTCGCAACACCGACCACAAGGGCCTTATGACCTTTGAGTGAAAACATGACAGCCTTCCCCGACCTAGACTGTTCCGGCATCTTAAGGACGGAAGAGCCAAGTGCAACTTCAAAGTGCGAAAATACGCAAAATCTTCTCTCGCGCATCTTTTTTCAAAAGATGATCTTGCGCAAAATCAAGACAACATGGAACAGGTCCATAGTTCACAGCACGCACTAACCATTAAATCACTTCAGAACGATGACATCACGGCAACAGAACCATGGCCCCCGGAAGGGTGGCATAGCGCATCCCGGATGGGGATAAAATGATCTGAACGGCATGTGCAGGGACATGCCGCCCTGTGCTGAACAATGGACAAATACCGCTTAGGCCATTGGCTGATCTCGACATATAGACAAGGTGAGGACCTCTCTCTACGGTTTCAACCCGAAATTGAGAGCGAATCGCAGCCCTCCACAGGCGCGCATGATGTTGTGTTGATCCTCATCATGGCGCGTCTTGCGGCATGCTGCATTGTATTGGCATGGCAGACTGTTTGTGAGCTGTTCTGGTCCCTGCTGACATGGCAGGCGCATCAGCGGGGAGTGTGAATGACCACCATTCCGATCCAGTACGACCGGATACTGTCCATTGTCGGCGAGGTTGTGCGTGTTGCCCTGCCGCCTCAGACGCAGGATGACCCCGAGGGGCCGCGCTATGGCGATCTGGCGGTGGTTTTCGATGGTGAGCGCGGTGGCGAGGCTGGCCATGCGGCCCCCAGTGCGCCACGCCTTGCACAGGTGGTGCAACTGGAGGAGGGGGAAGCCTCCCTTCAGGTGTTTGGCGGCACGCAGGGCCTGTCCACCCGCACGCATGCCCGCTTTCTGGGCCATCCGCCACGGGTTGCCTTCTCAGACAATATTCTCGGCCGCGTCTTCACCGGCGATGGCAGTGTCATGGATGCCGGCCCCTCCCTGGCGCAGGACCGGCAGGTGGATATTGGCGGGCCTTCCGCCAACCCGGCCCGCCGTGCGCTCGCCTCCCGCATGATCCGCACCAATGTGCCGATGATCGACGTGTTCAACTGTCTGGTGGAAAGCCAGAAAATCCCGATTTTCTCCACCGCCGGCGAACCCCATGATGCCTTGCTCGCGCGCATCGGCGTGCAGGCCGAGGCAGACATTGTGGTGTTTGGCGGCCTTGGCCTCACCTTTGATGATTACTGGCGCTTCCGCTCCACCTTTGAGGATGCTGGCGTGTTCGCGCGCATGGTCATGTTCGTCAATCAGGCTGGTGATCCCCCGTTGGAGCGCCTGCTGGTGCCAGACATGGCGCTGGCGGTGGCAGAGCGCTTTGCGGTGGAGGAAAAGAAGCGCGTTCTCGTGCTGCTGACCGACATGACCGCCTTTGCCGATGCTCTGAAGGAAGTGGGTGTGGCGATGGAGCGCGTGCCCTCCAATCGCGGTTATCTGGGCGATCTCTATTCCCAGCTTGCCCGGCGCTATGAAAAGGCGGCGGTGTTTCAGGGGGCAGGTTCTGTCACCATTCTCACCGTCACCACCATGCCGGGCGGGGATGTGACCCACCCGGTGCCGGACAATACCGGCTATATCACCGAGGGGCAGTTCTATCTGCGGGACGGCTTTATTGATCCGTTCGGCTCGCTTTCGCGCCTCAAGCAGCATGTCATCGGCAAGGAAACGCGCGAAGACCATTCAACGGTGATGAACACCATGATCCGCCTCTATGCCGAGGCGCGCGATGCCGAACGCAAGCAGGCCATGGCGTTTGAGCTTTCCGATTATGATCGCCGCCTGCTGCGCTATGGGGCGCTGTTCAAGAGCCGGTTCATGGATATTACCGCCAATATTGCGCTGGAAGAGGCGCTGGATCTGGGCTGGAAAACCATGGCCGAGTGCTTTGGGCCAGAAGAACTTCTGGTACGGCAGAATCTGCTTGAGAAATACTATCCCGCACAGGACAACTAACGGCGATGGCACACGCAGGCACCAAGGTCACGCTCAGCAAATCGCAACTCAGCCGTGAGAAGGAGAGCCTTGTCACCTATCGCCGCTATCTGCCGGCGCTGGATCTCAAGCGCCAGCAGCTCATGGCCGAGCGCAACCGGGCACGCGCCGTGTGTGAGGAGCTGCGGGTTGCGCTGAAGCAGGCGGTGGAAGATGGCGGGGCCAATCTGCCCATGCTGGCCGACAATCGCGTGGCGCTGGATGATCTGGTGACTCTCGAAAAGATTGATCTGGTTGTTCAGAATGTCGCCGGCGTGCGCTTGCCGCGGGTGAATGAGGTGCGCGTGAAGGTGGCACCTTATGGCCCCATGACCCGCCCGCACTGGGTGGATGCCGTGGTCCGCCGCCTCACCGAGGCGCTGCGCCTGAAGGTGGAGCATCAGGTGGCCGAGCAACGCCTTGCCTTGCTCGATCAGGCCGTGACACGGGTGACCCAGCGCACCAACCTGTTTGAGAAAATCCTGATTCCGCAGGCTGAAAAGAATATCCGCCGCATCATGGTGTTTATCGGCGATACGG
Organism: Xanthobacter sp.; assembly: GCA_034676585.1. GTDB lineage: Bacteria > Pseudomonadota > Alphaproteobacteria > Rhizobiales > Xanthobacteraceae > Xanthobacter. The sequence goes on from JAUCBY010000007.1 coordinate 225,114, forward strand.
AGCGGGCGGCGGTGGTCTCCTCCAAGCTGGCCAAGGCCAAGCGGGCGGCCACGCCACGCACCAGCATGTTCCCGGCCCCGGAGGTCAGCTCATGAGCATTGCCCCCATGCGGCGCATCACGCTCTGCGGCCCCTCGGCGGACAAGACCCGCACGCTGGAAGCCTTGCAGAGCCTTGGGGTGATGCATCTCATTCCGCTGCGCGACCCCGGCCCGCTTGTGCCGCGCGACGCCACACGGCTCAATCGCACACAAGCCGCCTTTCGTCACTTGCAGGACAGCGCGGATGAGCGCCTGCCCTATCGCCCCGATACCACCTTCGATCTTGACACGGTGGTGGCCGAGGTTCTGGATAACCGCACCCGCCTGCGCAAGCTTCAGGATCGGCGGGACTTTCTGCAAAACCGCGTGGACGCTCTGGCCCCATGGGGCGACATCCACTTTCCGCCGCCGGGTGAACTGGCCGGGCAACGCTTGTGGTTCTATGCCCTGCCACTGGCGGCACGTCCGTCGCTGGACCGGCTGTCAGCCGATTTTCCATGGCAGATCATCGGCAAGGACTCCACAACCCTCTACACCGTCGTGATCTGCAAGGATGAGCCGCCCGCAGACCTGCTGCCCGTGCAGCGCACGCTGGTGGGCGCTGTGCCGCGCAGCCTACTTCGGCGGGAACTGGAAGACATTGCCCTCACTCTCGATCAGGCCGAAAGCGCACGCGCGGAGTTGACCCGCTGGCGTCTGGTGCTGGGCCTGCATCTGGCTGCCGCCGCTGACCGCGAAGACCTGCACGCCGCACGCGAACAGACACTGGATGCCGATACGGTGTTCGCCGTGCAGGGCTGGGTTCCGGCCAATCAGGTGGAAGCTCTCGGCCGCCTTGCGGATGATGCGCATCTGGCCATGGTGACAGAAGAGCCCGGCCCGCAGGATGCGCCTCCCACCCAGCTGCTGGTGTCGGAGAAGTTCGGCATGGGCAGCGATCTCACCTTTTTCTACACCAGTCCCGGCTATCGCAGCTGGGACCCCAGCCTGATGGTCTTTGCCTCTTTCGCCGTGTTTTTCGCGATGATTGTTGCAGATGCGGGCTATGCCGCCGTCATCGCCCTGTCCACGCTACTGTTCTGGCGCAAGCTGGGAACAAAGGCAGAGGGACGGCGCGGTCGAGTGCTTCTGGCTGCCCTTTCCGGCACGGCACTGGTTTACGGCATTCTGGCCGGCTCCTATTTTGGGCTGGAACCGCCTGCGGACACATGGCTTTCGGCCGTCTCTGTGATTGATGTGCAGGACTTCGACTCCATGATGGAGCTGTCCCTGTTCATTGGCGCGCTGCATCTGTCCATCGCACTGGCAACCGTGGCCTGGCTCAACCGGCGCTCGGGAGCGGGGTTTTCAGCGCTGGGCTGGATCATCGCCATCTGGTCCGGCATGACGCTGGCGCATGGGGCGGATGAAAGCCGGATTTTTGCGGAAACAGTGGGCGGCATTGGCCTGGCCCTTGGCCTGCTCATGGTGTTTGCCGGAGCTGCGGCGCAAACCCCTGTGCATACGCCCAGAGACTGGCTGAAGCGCATTGCCGCCGGGGCCATGGCGCTCACCAGCGCCACCAAGCTGTTTGGCGATATCCTGAGCTATCTGCGCCTGTTCGCCCTTGGCCTTGCCAGTGCCTCGCTCGCCATCACCTTCAACGGGCTGGCCATGGATATGCGGGAATCCCATCCCGGCCTTGGCGTGCTGTTGATGATCCTCATCCTTGTGTTTGGCCATGGCGTGAATTTCATGCTGGGCATCATGAGCGGGGTCGTGCACGGGCTGCGGCTCAATTTCATCGAATTCTTCGGCTGGGGTCTCACCGAGGAAGGCTATCCGTTCCGCGCTTTTGCCCGCCGTGCGCAGGGCGCCGCGCATCCCCAATCCGCAGATGGCGCACCCGCCGCCCTGCCCGCCAGTGTTCAGGAGATTACCGCATGAATGAACTCATTGTCGCTCTGGGCTGGATCGGCGTGTTCTCACCCATGGCCTTCGGGGCGCTGGGCAGCGCCGTGGGCGTTGCCATTGCCGGGCAGGCCGCCATTGGTGCCATGCTGGAAACAGACAGCGGCTATGGCCGCTTCATCGGTATTTCGGTCATTCCCTCATCCAACGTCATTTATGGCATCGTGGTGATGTTCTCGCTCCAGCAGACCATCACGCCCGAAAATGGCGGGGCACTGTTCGGCATCGGCTTTATGGCGGCGCTGGTTCTGGGTTATTCCGCCGCGTGGCAGGGCCGCGCCTGCGCCAGCGCCATCACCGCCTCCAAGACCAAGCCGGAAATCTTCGGCCTCAGCCTTGCCCCGGCAGCGATTGTGGAAGGCTTTGCCGTGTTCACTTTCGTGTTCGCACTGGTTCTGGCCCGCACCATCTGACCCGTCCGGGCCATATGCTGGCCCGGCCAGACCTTGCACCGGAGCGTTTCATTGAACAGCGAAACGCCTTGATCTCCTGAGTGGTCGCACGTTCCTCCCGTGAACCGGTGCCCACTCCACCCGAACATGCTCCAGGAGCACGCCATGGCCCAGAAGGAAACCGCCACCACCTCCGGCGTCGAGGCCCTCATCACCCGCCTGCGGGATGAAGGTGTGTGCGCAGGCCGTACCGAGGCGGAGCGCATTGTGGCCGAGGCACAGGCCCATGCGCGTGAAATTCTGGAGAAGGCGGAAGCACAGGCCCGCACCCTGCGCGAAACCGCGCGCAAGGAGGCCGAGGCCCTGCAACGCGCTGGCGAGGATGCCCTGCGCATCGCCGTGCGGGACACGCTTCTGGATCTCAAGGGGCAGATTTCCCAGCGCTTCGCCGCCGAGGTGGGCAAAACCGTCTCCAGCGTCATGCGGGATGATGAACTGCTCAGGCGCATGATCCTCGCCGTCGCCAGCCGCACCCGTACGGAAGCCGGCATTGACCGGGCCACAGATGTGGTGATCGAGCTGCCACGCCACGCCGTTGGTCTGGATGAGCTGCGTCGCAACCCGGAAGAGCTGGTGGAAGGCTCGCTCACCCATTTCGCCGCCGCGACCGCTGCCGAGATGCTGCGCGCGGGCGTGACCTTCACCCGGCAGGAGGGGGAGGAAGCGGGCATCCGCCTCCATCTTCAGGACCGTGGCGTGAGTGTGGACCTGACAGACGAGGCGGTGGCAGACCTGCTGCTGGCCCATCTCCAGCCGCGCTTCCGCGCCCTGCTGGAGGGCGTTGTGCGATGATGGGAGGCGCACATGAGCCTTATGTGATGCTGATGGCCTCCCTGCCGGCCCACGGTCCCTTTTTGTCATCCGAGAACCCGCTCATCAGCGCCATCCGGCTGGAAGAGCGCCTGCGCTTTCTCAACCCCGAGGACCGCGCCGACCTTGAGCGTCTGGGCGATGCACTGGCCTGGAGCCGCATTCCGCTGGGCACGGAAGATGCCACCTATCTGGCCACTCTCGTCCGGGTGATCCAAACCGTGCGCAACGACTGCCTGAGGGACATGATCCGCGACCGGCTGGAGGTGCGCACCCTGCTGGCCGCCCTGCGCCGCCGCATGGCTGGAGAAGACGCGCCCGCCGCCGGCACCGCATGGGGCTATGGCCGCTACACCGAGACCATCCGCAAGAACTGGAGTCTGCCGGATTTCGGCGTCTCCCACTCCTTTCCATGGGTGAGCAAGGCCCGCGAACGGCTGGAGGCAGATGACAGCGCCGCCGTGGAACGCATTGCCCTGAAAGCCGCATGGGATGCGACATCCCGTTATGCCAACGGGCATTTTTTCGATTTTGAGGCGGTCGCCTGTTACGTGGTCAAATGGTATCTGGCCGATCATTGGGCGCAGTATGACGTTGCCGCCTCCACCGCACGCTTTTCCGCCCTGCTCGATGCCGCCAGCGGCGACGCTCTTGATGTCAGGATTCCCGCATGAGTGCCCATCACCGCCCGGAAGAAATCACCGCAACCATCGTCGCCGTGCAGGAGGATATTGTGCGCCTGCGTCTGGTGGACCCGGAACGCGGCTGCCTGATGAAGAACGAGGTCGTCTATATCCGCCCTGCCCGCGCGCCCAATGAACGCCTCAAGGCGGAGGTGCTGCGCGTGATCGGTGATGAGGCGGATGCACAGGTCTATGAGAGCACGGTCGGCGTGGGCCTTGGTGACGGGGTGGAGCAAACAGGGCGCCTGCTCTCCATCCGCCTTGGTCCCGGCATGCTGGGGCAGGTGTATGACGGCTTGCAGAACCCGCTTGAAATTCTGGCGCAAAGCCATGGCACCTTCCTGCCGCGCGGCGTGGCCGCACCGGGGCTGGACCCGTCCGAGAAATGGGCCTTCACGGCCCTGAAGCGGGTGGGTGACAAGGTGCGCGCGGGCGATGTCATCGGCACTGTGCCGGAAGGACCCATCACCCACAAGATCATGGTGCCGTTCGATCTGGATGAGGACTGGACCGTGGACTGGCTCCGCGATGGCACCGTGACAGTGGATGAACCCATCGCCCGCATCACCGCGCCATCCGGGGCCGAGCGCACCCTCTCCATGTCTCAAAGCTGGGCGGTGCGGCGGGCATTGCCGCGCCTGCAACTGCGCAAGGGCCTCTCCACCCGGCTCTACCCTTCCGAACCCATGATCACCACCCAGCGCATCATTGATGCCTTTTTCCCGGTGGTTCAGGGTGGGGCAGCCTGTATTCCCGGCCCGTTCGGCGCGGGCAAAACCGTGCTGCTCAACCTCATCGCCCGCCATTCGGATGTGGATGTGGTGGTGCTGGTGGCCTGTGGCGAGCGCGCGGGCGAGGTGGTGGAAACCATCACCGATTTCCCGCGCCTGAAAGACCCGCGTACCGGCGGCTCGCTGATGGACCGCACGGTGATTGTCTGCAACACCTCCTCCATGCCGGTCGCCTCGCGCGAGGCCTCGATCTATACCGGCATCACCATTGGCGAATATTACCGCCAGATGGGCCTGCGGGTGCTGATGATCGCCGATTCCACCTCCCGCTGGGCGCAGGCCATGCGTGAGACCTCCGGCCGGCTGGAGGAAATTCCCGGCGAGGAAGCCTTCCCCGCCTATCTCGACAGCTCCATCAAGGGTGTTTATGAGCGCGCCGGCGTGCTGCGCACCAATGATGGCTCCACCGGCTCCTTCACCATTATCGGCGCGGTTTCGCCGGCCGGCGGCAATTTCGAGGAGCCGGTGACACAATCCACGCTGGCATCGGTGAAGTGCTTCCTCGGCCTGTCCTATGACCGGGCCTACAAGCGCTTTTATCCGGCCATTGACCCGCTCACCTCATGGTCGCGCTACCGCAAGCAGCTTGAGGGCTGGTCTGCCGCCCATATGGGGGCGGACTGGACGGCGCGGATTGACGAGATGGTGGCGCTGCTCCAGCAGGGCGACGAAATCCAGCGCATGGAACAGGTGGCGGGTGAGGAGGGCATTTCCATCGAGGACTTCCTCGCCATGGAAGCCTCCAAATTCCTCGACATGGTGTTTCTCCAGCAGGATGCTTTCGACCCCATCGACAGCTCGGTTTCGCTGGAGCGGCAGAAGACCCTGTTCAACATGGTCTATGCCATTGCCACCAGCCGTTACGAGTTCGAGGACAAGGAGAGCGTGCGCCGGCACTTCACAAAGCTCACCGGCCTGTTCAAGAACCTGAACTATGCCGCGCCAAACTCGCCCGATTATGAACGTCTCGTGCGCGAGATTGATGAACTGGGCGCGAGCATTCCCGTGACCTGAAACCAGCAAATGGGGCATTCATCTCTGGTGAAGCCATGCCATGCATGGATTTTCCAGAGCACAGTTGGGTGAAGCGCAGGCGTTTCCTGATGTCATGGATCAGAAAACGCTCCGTCCCTATTTCAAAAGGCAGGAATTCGCTCTCATGTGTACTTCACTTCTTTACCGTGATGCCGCCAACCGCACCTATCTTGGCCGGACGATGGAACTGAGCATCGAGCTGCCTTATCAGGTCGCCCATTTTCCAAAGGGACTGCATCTGTCTTCTGCTGTTCCGGAACAGGCGCCACTGAACTGGCAGACCCGGCATGCCATTGTTGCCGTGACCATGCCCACCGTGCTGGATGTTCCTTCCGATCAGCACAGTCTCAAGATTGTGGAAGGCATGAATGATGCGGGGCTGACCTTCAGCCTCCAGTCCTATTCGCAGGCCAATGGCCCTCAGGACCCCGTACCTGAAGGAAAAGCCACGCTGGCCGTGCAGGATCTGGGAACATGGGTGCTAGGCCAGTTCTCCACTGTGCATGAGATCAAGGCCGCACTGGCCGAAATCAGCATCCGCATCACGCCGGTGCCGCTGCTGGGCGGGCAAGGCATGCCCTTCCATTATGGGGTGCGTGACACCACGGGCGCGGGCCTTGTCATTGAGTTTCATGAGGGCAAGCTGTCCGTCCATGACAACCCGGTTGGCGTGATGACGAACGGGCCACAGTTTGACTGGCACCTGATCAATCTCAACAACTATACGTTCATCAGCAATATTGACCGCTCAACCGCCACCTTCGGCAGCTTCAAGGCGCGCCAGCCCGACCCCGGCATCTCCAAGACTGGCCTGCCCAGCTCGGATACCGCCGTGGACCGGTTTATCCGCGCTGTTTACTACACGCAGTTTGCAGAAAAGCAGCCCGACCCGGACAAGGCCGTCCAGATGGTTGCGCATATCATGAACAATTTTGATCGCCCGCGTGGCATCTCCATTCTTCTGCCGGAAGATGGTGCGGAGAGCCTTCAGGTTGCGGGCCAGACCAACCCCAGCGTCTCCACAGAGTTTACAACCTGGACCAGTGTTTCCGACATGAACCGGCATCTCTTCTTCCTGAGAAACAGCCGTAGCATGAACTATATCTGTCTGGATCTGGCCGGCATGGCTGAAACAGCCGAGTTTAGGGCCGTCCCCATAGAAAAGCTGACATCCGCATACCCCGTCCCCCGCGTGCAGATTGCGGCAGAGTAAGGCCGGACACGGAACGAAAGCGGAGACAGGAAAAGCCAAAGCCCCAAAACGCAGATGGCGTCGGGGGCTTTGGCACGCACCATTCAGGTTCAGCAGGCGGGGCAAGGGAAGGGCAAGGGGCTGGCACCAAAAGGCCCTACACCAGACCCCATGAAACCAGCCTCATTGGAAAGGCATTATCCCAGCCAGATACCCAGCAGGGATGCCGCAATGATCCAGAGCGCAATATTGCCCCAGCGCGCGCGTTTTGCCTCTGCCCGGCCAATGCCTTCCAGAGACTCGGGTGAAAGCTGGAAACCGTTGCGGGTTGCCACGTCCATCTGTTCCACCACACGCGCGGTCTGGCCCAGCAAAGTGGGAATGCCGCTGGCAAAGCTGCCAACAGCGCCAAGGCCGGAACCCACATGCTGAAGCTGGCCCACCGGACCAAGATTGCGGGCGATCCAGTCCTCCACCACCGGCGCGGCGGTTTTCCACATATCCAGCTGCGGGTCGAGTGAGCGGGCAACGCCCTCCACCACCACCATGGTTTTCTGCAACAGCAGCAGCTCAGGGCGCGTGCGCATGTCAAACAGCGCCGTCACTTCCATCAGCAGGGAGAGCAGGCGCGCCATGGAAATCTGGTCTGCCGTGCGCGAATGGATCGGCTCGCCAATGGCGCGGATGGCCTGCGCAAAATCCTCCACCGAATGATGGCGCGGCACATAGCCGGCCTCAAAGTGGATTTCTGCGGTACGGCGATAATTGCGGGTGATGAAGCCATAGAGAATTTCGGCGAGGAAGCGGCGTTCCTTCAGGCCGAGGCGGCCCATGATGCCGCAATCCACCACCACAAGTCGGCCATTGGCATCCACAAACAAATTGCCGGGGTGCATGTCGGCATGGAAAAAGCCGTCACGCATCGCCTGTTGCAGAAAGCTCTGCATCACGATGCGTGCGATCTCCTTCGGGTCATGCCCAGCAGCGATGATGGCGTCCTTGTCGGAAAGCTTGATGCCATCAATCCATTCGGTGGTCAGCACCTCGCGGCCAGAGCGGCCCCAGTCCACCTCGGGCACATGCACGTCTGTGTCTTCGCGGGTGTTTTCCGCAAGCTCGGTATAGGCCGACGCCTCAAGGCGCAGGTCCATCTCCATGGAGACCGAGCGGGCCAGTGTGTCCACCACGCTCTCAAGGCGCAGACGGCGCGCCTCGGCGAAATTGTTCTCGGCAAACTGGGCCAGACGGCGAAAACTCGCCATATCCGATGAGAACCGACGCTGCACGCCGGGGCGCAGCACCTTCACCGCCACGGTGCGGCGTTCTCCATCGCGCTCCACCACCTCGGCCTTGTGGACCTCGGCGATGGAGGCCGCGGCAACCGCCGGGCCGAACACGGGGAACACATCCCTCACCGGCTTTTCAAAGGCTTCGGAAATGATGCGCTCGGCCACATCCTGCCCGAAGGCCGGCATGCGGTCCTGCAACACCTCAAGATCGCGCGCGACAGAGGGACCGACCACATCCGGGCGGGTGGCCAGAAACTGGCCAAGCTTCACATAGGAAGGCCCAAGACGGGACAGGGCGCGGGAGAAGCGGGCCGAGCGTGTGCCGGCATCGCGCCGCGCCATCATCCGGGCAAGGCGCAGCGCCGGGCGGGCCAGCGGCGGGGCCACGGCGGGCGACACCAGCGAGAGCACGCCTTCACGCGCCAGCACATAACCTGCACGGGCAAGGCGCGCCGCATCGGCAAGAATCAAGATCACGACTTCGGCCCCTTCATCATCCGCCCTTTTCCCACAGTTCCTGTCCGTATCCGGTCAGATACGGAAACCCCAGTGCAGCGCCACCACGCCGCCGGTCATGCGCATGAAGTCCACACGGCCAAAGCCGGCATCGCGCATCATCTGCGCGAAGGCCTCGGCATGGGGGAAGCGGCGGATGGATTCCACCAGATACTGGTAAGGCTCGGCATCCCCCGCCACCCGGCCGCCAATGGCGGGAATGACATTGAAGGAATAGGTTTCATAAATCTTGTCGAGCACCGGCACATCAACCTTCGAGAACTCCAGCACGAAGGCACGCCCGCCGGGCTTGAGCACACGGCGCATTTCCTTCAGCGCCTTGGGAATGCGCGGCACGTTGCGAATGCCGAAGGCGATCGTCACCGCATCGAAGCTGCGATCCTCAAAGGGCAGTTCCTCGGCATTGGCTTCCTGAAAATCCACCTTGCCGGAAAGGCCGCGCTTTTCCGCCCGCTCGCGGCCGACCGCCAGCATCTCGCGGTTGATATCCGCCACCGTCACGCGAGTGTTCGGCCCACCCGCATTGGCCACACGGAAGGCCACATCCCCCGTGCCGCCAGCAAGATCCAACAGGCGGAAGGGACGCTCACCAATCGGCGGACGCATCTTGGAAACAAGCGCATCCTTCCACACCCGGTGCAGCCCGCCAGACATCAGGTCGTTCATGATGTCATAGCGCTTGGCGACCTTGTGGAACACGTCATCCACCAGATCCTGCTTCTCGCCCAGCGGCACGGAGCGGAAGCCGAAATGGGTTTCACCCTCGGTGCGGGGGCCATTTTCGGAAGGGGATGGGGTGGTGGTCGGTTCGCTCATTTCGGGTCGCCCAAATGCTGTTCGGTCTTACGGGTCGGTGCGTTCATATCGTATTGGCGGGCGGACCTTACCGGATGATGCGCCACAACGCCATGCAACATAGCGCAGCACCCTTCACCCGCACACAGGCGGGAAAGGGCCGCCTCATTCCGCAGGCGCACTTTCACGGGTCGAGCGCAGATGCGTGAGAATGGCGCGCAGGGCCGCCGGTTTCACCGGCTTGTTCAGCAGCATCATGTCAGCGGCATGCGCGGTCTCACGCACCTTGCGGGTGCGATCTGCCGTGATGAGCACCGCCGGCAATTTGCCCAGCTTCCAGCGCAAGGCCGTAATGGCATCCGTGCCCAGCCCGTCATCCAGATGATAGTCAATCAGCGCGATATGCGGCGTGCAACCGGCCCTGACCACCTCCTCCAGTGCAGCAGGCGCATCCGGTGCGGTCATCACCTTGCAACCCCAGCCGGTGAGCAACAGGGCCATGCCTTCCAGAATGGCGGGTTCATTATCCACCACCAGCACCACCAGCCCATCCAGATGCGAGGCCACACGCACCGGCCTTGCCGGCGCATCACGCTCTTCCGGCACCGGGGCAGCAATCGGCAGATCCACCGAGAAAGCCGTGCCCCGGCCCAGAATGGAATGCAGCGTGAGCGGATGATCCAGCACGCGGGAAATGCGCTCCACGATGGAAAGGCCCAACCCCAGCCCGCGTGCCTCACGCGCACCATGGTCAAGGCGCTGGAATTCCTGAAACACCATACGCTGCTCGGCCTGCGCAATGCCGATGCCGGTATCATGCACCTCAATATGCAGGCGGCTGCCATGGCGACGGCACCCCACCAGAATACGCCCCTGCCTTGTATATTTCACCGCATTGGAAATCAGGTTCTGCAACAGGCGGCGCAACAGGCGACGGTCTGAACGCACCGCCAGCGAGCAGGGCATGAAATGCAGCGTCAGCTTTTTTTCACGCGCCAGCGGTTCAAACTCGATTTCAAGCTGGCGGAACATGTCGGCGATGCGGAAGACGCTCAGTTCCGGCCGCATCACGCCACTATCAAGGCGCGACATATCCAGCAGCGCCCCCAGAATTTCCTCTACCGCCTCCAGCGAGGCATCAATATTATGCGCGAGGCGCTGCTCCTCGGTGCCCCTCGCCCGCTCCACCATGCTGGTGACATACAGGCGTGCGGCATTGAGGGGCTGGAGAATATCGTGGCTGGCAGCCGCCAGAAAACGGGTCTTGGAAATATTGGCGGCCTCGGCCTCGCCCTTGGCGCGGCCCAGTGCCTCATTCAGCCGCTCCAGCTCCTCGGTACGCTCGCGCACGCGCCGTTCCAGCGTCTCATTTGCCCGCTCCAGCGCCAATGCCGCCTCCACAGAGGCGGTAATGTCGGTGAAGGTCACGGCTATGCCGCCATCCGGCATCGGGTCTGAGCGAGCCTCAATCACCATGCCCTGACGGATCAGTCGCTCGGAGAAAGCAGGGCATGGATGGGTATAGCCACCCAGACGCTGCGGCAAAGGCTGCGCGGGGTCAGACGGGGCGCAATCCAGAATGCGCCCCAGCGGCACCCCCATGGCATAGCAATCGGCCGGAAGATCCAGCATCGCGCCGAATTGCCGGTTCCAGCACACCAGTTCCAGCTTGCGGTCAAACACCGCAATGCCCTGACGCACATGATCAATGGCGCTTTGCAGCAGCTCGCGATTGTACTGGATGGCGGCAGACGCCTCATCCAGCAGCTTCAGTGCCGCCTTGGTGGAAACCGTGCGCTTGCGCAACAACAGCGAGAGCACAAGACGCGAGGATGCCGCCCCGACGGCAGCCGCCAGAAGATGCTCGGCATAGCGCACCGTATCGGCATCCGCTTCCCGGTTCGGGTCAAAGGCAAGGCCGCGGGAGCGGGCAAACCCGGTGAAGGAATCGCGGGTGCGCTCCTCTCCCAGATAGCGCGAGACCGTGGTGACAACCTCGCCCACCGTCACCGCCGAACGCCATGGCCGGAAAGGGGCGCGATAGGGGCGAGGATCATGCCCCTGCCCCACAAACAGATCAGCCTGCACCTGCTCGACCTGACTGGGCCGCGTGAGCAGCGAGACAATGACCAGCACCAGAATATTGATGGTGAGGCTCCACACCACACCATGGGCAAGCTGGTCTGCCGTCACGCCCAGAAGCGCCGTGGGGCGCAGCCAGAGCAGGCCGAAGGGGCCATCATCCACAATGGCGCGCGAGATAAGGCCACCTTCTGCAAGGCTGGGCAGCATCAGCGTATAGGCCCACACCACACTGCCCGCGAGAATGGCCCAGATGGCCGCCTTTGCTGTCGCGCGCCGCCACATCAGGCCAAAGGCAAAGGCCGGCCCAACCTGTGCAATGGCGGCAAAGGAGAGCAGGCCAATCTTGGCAAGCTGCACATCACCTGTGGCGCTGAAATACAGATAGGCCAGCAGCAGGATGGAGAAAATGGCGAAGCGCCGCACCAGCAGCAGCAGCCCCACCATGTCCTCGCCATGAATATCATCATCAGCCATTTTGGCGCTGCGCCGCAGCAGCAAGGGCATGACCAGATCATTCGAGATCATGATCGCCAGCGCCACCGTTTCCACAATCACCATGGCTGTTGCGGCCGAAAGCCCGCCAATGAAGGCAAACAGGGCCAGCACCTCCGCCCCCGCCACCAGCGGCACGGAGAGCACATAGACATCACTGTCCATGATGTCGTTTGGAAACAGCATCATGCCCGCAAGTGCCAGCGGCACCACGAACAGGTTGATCAGCACCAGATAGAGCGGAAACATCCAGCGGGCGCGGCGGATTTCCTCCTCGCCCTTGTTCTCCACCACCGCCACATGAAACTGGCGCGGCAACAGGAAAAAGGCACTGCCGGAGAGCAGCGTCATGATGATCCAGTTTTCCAGCGAGATCCCGCTTCGGAAGGGCATGGTCACGCCCAGATCCCGCGCCGTGCGCCACAATTCCAGCGGGCCGGGAAACAGGATGAAGGTGACGAAAATGCCAACCGCCAGAAAGGCCGCCAGCTTCACCAGGGATTCCGCCGCCACTGCCAGCATCATGCCATCCTGATGCTCGGTCGCATCTGTATGACGGGTGCCGAACAGCACGGCAAAAGCCGCCATGGCGCAGGCCACCAGCAGGGCCAGATCCCCCGCCAGCGCCCAGCGGCTGGCGTCTCCGGCAAAATGGCCGAGCACAGCCAGAAGCGAGGCCGAAACCGCCTTCAGTTGCAGGGCGATATAGGGAATGGCCCCGGCAATGGCCACCACGGCCACCAGCGCCGCAATGCCCTGATGCTTGCCATAACGCGCGGCGATAAAATCCGCGATCGAGGTGATGTTGTTCGCCTTGGCAAGGCGCACCACCCGCAACAGCAAGGGCGCGCCCAGCACCATGACAATGGCAGGCCCGAGATAGATGGTGAGAAAATCAAAGCCCTGCGTCGTCGCCAGCCCCACCGAGCCAAAAAAGGTCCAGGACGTGCAGTAAACTGCCAGCGAGAGCGAGTAGATCAGGGGCCGGGAGGCACGACGGCGCGCATCCGGGCGCTTGCGATCACCATAGCTGGCAATGGCAAACAGCAGGCCCAGATACGCCAGCGCGGCGAATATGACGACCGAAGCCTGAAGCATCTCCCCCCCACCCGGCGCGCCTTTGGCCCGCCCATGACCGGGTTAGCCCCGGTCTTTTATCCTGCCCTGTTCTTTGTCTCAGCCCTGCTCCTGCCGCAGCGCCAGCTTTTCGCGCCGGCGTTGAACGGAAGAGGGAATGTTCATCCCTTCTCGATACTTCGCCACGGTGCGGCGGGCAATGTCGATACCATCCGCCTTCAGCTTCTGCACCAGCGTATCATCGGACAGCACATCCTCTGCGCTTTCCTGATCAATCAGCGCCTTGATGCGGTGGCGCACGGATTCCGCCGAATGCGCTTCCCCGCCTCCAGACGAGGAAATGGCAGACGAAAAGAAGAACTTCATCTCCACCACGCCACGGGGGGTGGAGATATATTTGTTGGAAGTGACGCGCGACACCGTGGATTCATGCATGCCAATGGCATCAGCCACGGTGCGCAGGTTCAGCGGGCGCAGGAAACGCACCCCGTGAACCAGAAACCCGTCCTGCTGGCGCACAATCTCGCTCGCCACCTTGAGAATGGTGCGGGCACGCTGGTCGAGCGAACGGGTGAGCCAGCTTGCGCTCTGCATGCACTCGGCCAGAAAACTCTTTTCTTCCGGGGAACGCGCCGCCCGCACCACTGTGGCGTGGTAGGTCTGGTTCACCAGCACCCGTGGCAGCGTGTCGGAGTTCAACTCCACCAGCCATGCGCCATCCGGTCCGGGACGCACATAGACATCCGGCACCAGCGGATGGACCACACCCGAACCGAAAGCCAGACCGGGCTTGGGATCAAGACGGCGGATCTCGCCAATCATGTCGGCAATATCTGCCCCATCCACCCCGCAGATACGCTTGAGGGCATTGCGATCATGCCGGGCAAGCAACTCCAGATTGGCGACCAGCGCCTGCATGGCGGGATCGAACCGGTCCTTCTCCTTGAGCTGGATAGCGAGGCACTCGGCCAGTGAGCGCGCACCCACCCCGGAAGGTTCGAAGGTCTGGATCAGATGCAGCGCATCCTCCACCTCGGCCCGGCTGGCCGAAAGCTGCTCGGCCACCTGCTCCAGATCACCGGAGAAATAGCCGGTCTCGTCAATCAGGCCAATCAGATAAACGCCAATGAGCCGCCGCGCCGGGTCCGGCTCGGAAACGGCAAGCTGGGCCTCAAGATGGTCTGCCAGCGTGGTTTCAGCGGCCAGAAAGGCTTCGGGATTATAGTCCTCGCTCCGCTCACCCCCGCCCCAGTCCACCGCAGAGCCGGAACCACCGGAAAGGCCGGGCGCAACCGCAGCGCCTGAAGGCGTGTCATCGGGGAAAACATTGCGCAGATCAGTATCCAGCCGGCTTTCCATCTCGGCCCGGCTGGGCTCGCTGTCATTGGCCTGCCAGTCTTCACGCGGTGGCGCATCCTGAACGGGCTCGGCCGTCGCGGTGCCGGAATCTGGAGCTGTTGCAGCTCCCCCCTCCGCACTTTCAGGGGCACCATCCTCGTTCACCCGCTCCAGCAGCGGATTGCGCTCCAGCTCCGCCTCCACATAGGCTGTCAGCTCGATGTTCGAGAACTGAAGCAGCTTGATGGCCTGCATGAGCTGGGGCGTCATCACCAGCGACTGTGTCTGGCGAAATTCCAGCTTTGGCGTCATGGCCATGGGTGCGCCTCCCCGAAATCATGAAAGGCGCAGGCCAATCTCATAGACGAAACTCCTCGCCCAGATAGAGACGGCGCACTTCGGGGCTGGAGACGATGGAATCGGAATCGCCCTCCATCAGCACCGAGCCGGAATGGATGATATAGGCGCGGTCGATCAGCCCCAGCGTCTCGCGCACATTGTGATCGGTAATCAGAACGCCAATGCCACGCGCGGTCAGATGCCGCACCAGAGACTGGATGTCTCCCACGGCAATGGGATCAATACCGGCGAAAGGCTCGTCCAGCAGCATGAAGGAGGGGTGGCTGGCCAGCGCACGGGCAATTTCCACACGCCGCCGCTCACCACCCGAAAGCGCGATGGAGGGCGACTTGCGCACATGGCCGATCTTGAATTCGTCGAGCAGTTCTTCCAGCTCTTCCTTGCGGCGGGCACGGCTCTTCACCGTCACCTCAAGCACGCCCATGATGTTGTCTTCCACCGAAAGCCCTCTGAAAATCGAGGCTTCCTGCGGCAGATAACCGATACCAAGGCGGGCGCGGCGATACATCGGCATGCTGGTGACATCATGCCCTTCCAGCTCGATGCGCCCGGCATCGGCCTGCACCAGACCTGTCACCATGTAAAAGCAGGTGGTCTTGCCCGCACCATTCGGCCCGAGCAGCCCAACGGCCTCACCCCGGCGCACATTCAGGCTGACATCACGCACAACCTGACGGCCACCATAGGTTTTGGCGAGTCCATATGTGGCGAGGGATGGCCCAAGCTCGGCCTTCACAGCCGCACCGCCGCCGCCCTGCTCACCCGCGCGAGGCTGGGCGGGAACTGTGAGGGGCGTGGCAGGAGCCGATGGGCTGGCCTGTGTTGCGGCATGCACAACACCGGCACGAGCAGGTGCAACGGGAGTCGGCACGGCCTGAGGGGCCTGTGCAGGAGCTTCAGGAAGCCGCCGCGCACCGGTGGCCCTGCCTAACATGGAAAGGACGCTCAAATTTACCTCCAGGCTCAAACTCCCGAGGTATCAGATGTAGAACGTCCCTGCGCGGGATGCAACGCGCCATGCAAAATCCGGGCCGCATCTTTTGCCGGATCAGGGAGAAACAGACAGGCGGGACACCTCTAAAAAGGTATCCGCCTCAACCGCAACAGGCGGATCATATCCGCCTGCCATGTGCCGGACAAGGACAGCCAGATAAGACAAAAACAAAAGGCCCAAGCTTTTGGCTATGGGCCTTTTTGCCAGATCAGTCCTCGGTGCGACGCTGGCCCAGACCCATCTGCCGTGCCAGCGCAGAACGTGCGAGCGCATAATTTGGCGCCACCATGGGATAGTCGGGCGGCAAGCCCCACTTCTCACGATACTGTTCCGGCGTCAGATTGTACTGGGTCCGCAGGTGCCGCTTGAGCGACTTGAACTTCTTGCCATCTTCCAGACAGATGATGAAATCTGGCGTGATAGAGCGCTTGAGGGGCACGGCGGGCTTGATCTGCTCCACCACCATCTCTTCCTCGCCCTGCGCAAGACGGTCCAGCGCGGCATAGACGTCATGAATCAACGTCGGCAACGCCGTGGCTGCAATTGTATTGTTGCTGACATAGGCAGAGACGATATGCGCAGCCAGTTCCATGTGAATGGTCGTTTCAGCTTCTTCGCTCATGTCACTTTCTTTATATCACGAATGAGGCTCCGCCAAGGGCTGAAAGCCTGCGGATAACAGACAATGCCGGGCTGAATGCCAAAAGCGAACGCAGAACATACAGACCTGGACGCTTCAATCAGCCGATAACTTCATTAACCCTTTAAGTTACATAGATAACAAAAAGCAAGTACATTTTCAATAACAGTCATACAATTCTTCAAGCCCCGGATTTTTAACAATTCAGCCCGTGCGCTCCTTCGTCAATCAAAACATTATCCTTTGTTTCCGCCATGTTGCCCCAAAAACCGCACCAACCTTGCGACGTGGGAAGGCAAAGCTTATCTGCCATAGAAGAAAGACAGACATTCTGGCAGCATTGCGTCAGAAAAGTGCCTGCGGAGATTTTGATGAGCAAAGATGCACACAACACCCCACGCACGGCAGAAGGCAAGGTCGTGCGCAGCGAGAGTGAATGGCGCGCCTGCCTGACGCCGGAACAGTTTCGGGTCGCCCGCCAGCAGGGCACCGAGCACGCCTTCACCGGCCCTTACTGGGATGAAAAGCGCGATGGTCTTTACAGTTGTGTGGCGTGTGGCACACCGCTGTTCGGCTCCGGCACCAAATTTGATTCCGGCACCGGCTGGCCCAGCTTTTTCTCTCCCCTTTCAGAAGATGCCCTGACCCTGCATGAGGATGTCTCCCACGGCATGCGGCGCATCGAGGTGTGCTGCGCGCGTTGTGACAGCCATCTGGGCCATGTCTTCCCGGACGGGCCACCTCCCACGGGCCTGCGCTTCTGCATGAACGGCACCGCCCTGAACTTCGCCCTCGATGACGAAAGCCAAGCATGACCCGCCCTGCTGCCCCGGCCCCGGCCGCCCGTCACCCCCTCACCCGCACCATCCATGGCACCCCCCTCACAGATGACTATGGCTGGCTGCGCGCCGACAACTGGCGCGAGGTGATGCGGGACCCTTCTACTTTGCCGGGAAAGATCAGGGCATGGCTTGAGGCCGAGAATACTTATGCCGATGCCTTCTTCGCCCCGCTGGACGAGCTGCGCACAAGGCTGGTGGCCGAGATGCGCGGGCGCATCAAGGAGGATGACTCCGCCGTACCCGCACCAGACGGAATCTATGCCTATTATACCCGCCACCGCGAGGGCGGGCAGCATCTTCTGGCCTGCCGCAAGCTTCTGCCGGATGGCGCAGAAACCGTTCTGCTGGACGGCGACAGGGAAGCCGAAGGCAAAAGCTATTTCCAGTTTGGCGGCTGGAAACACACCCATGACCATGCCCGCCTTGCATGGTCTGCCGATACGTCCGGTGCGGAGCTTTATGATATCCGCGTGCGGGAGCTCTCCAGCGGCGCAGACCTTGCGGACATCATCTCCGGCACCACAGGCGACCTGCTGTGGAATGCTGCCGGCACCGCACTCTATTATATCCGCCGCGATGAGGAACACCGCCCCTCACAGGTGTACCGCCATATTCTGGGCAGCGCGCCGGAAAGTGACGTGCTGGTCTATGAGGAAAAGGACAAGGGCTTCTTCGTCTCGCTGGGCGAAACCCAGTCGCGCGCCTTTGGCCTGATTGCCTGCGGCGACCATGAAACCTCGGAAGTCCATTTGCTGGACCTTGCCGATGATGCCGCCACCCCGCGCCTCGTCTCTCCGCGCCTTGAGGGGCTGCGCTATGATGTAGAACATCACCCGGCGCTGAACGGGGTGGACAGCCTTGTGCTGCTGACCAATGCCGATGGGGCGGAAGACTTCAAGATTGTCCATACCCCCACCGCCACGCCGGAAAAGGCGCACTGGAAAGATCTAGTGCCGCATTTTGCCGGGCGGATGATCCTCTCCAACACGGTTTTCGCCGGCCATATGGTGCGGCTGGAGCGGGAGGGCGGCCTGCCGCGCATCACCATCCGCGCGCTGGCCTCGGGCGAGGAACACGCCATCGCCTTTGCCGAGGAGGCCTATTCGCTCGGCCTCAACGGGGCCTATGGGTTTGAGACGGCGGATATCCGCTTCACCTATTCCTCCATGACCACGCCGTCCGAGGTGTGGGCCTATGACATGGCCACGCGCGAGCGCGCCCTGCTCAAAAGGCAGGAGGTGCCTTCCGGCCACAACCCGGAGGATTACGAGACCCGCCGCATCCTCGCCCCCGCGCCCGATGGCGAGACGGTGCCGGTCTCCCTGCTCTATCGCAAGGGCACGGTGCTGGATGGCTCGGCCCCGCTACTGCTCTATGGCTATGGGGCCTATGGCATCACCATTCCGGCCAGTTTCTCCACCAGCCGGCTGTCTCTGGTGGATCGCGGCTTCATCTATGCCATCGCCCATATTCGCGGCGGCACGGACAAGGGCTGGCGCTGGTACAAGGATGGCAAGCTGGCGAAGAAGACCAACACCTTCACCGATTTCATCGCGGCGGGGGATTATCTGGTGGCGCAGGACTTCACAAGGCCGGAGCGCATTGTCGCCCATGGCGGCTCTGCGGGTGGCATGCTGATGGGGGCCATCGCCAATATGCGGCCGGATCTGTTTGCAGGCATCATTGCGGAAGTGCCGTTTGTGGATGTGCTGGCCACCATGCTGGATGACAGCCTGCCCCTCACCCCGCCGGAATGGCCCGAATGGGGCAACCCCATTCAGGATGCGGAGGCCTTCAACCGCATCCGCGCCTATTCGCCGGTGGATAATGTGACGGCGCAGCCCTACCCGGCCATCTTCGCGCTGGCCGGGCTGACAGACCCGCGCGTGACCTATTGGGAGCCGGCAAAATGGGTGGCGCATCTGCGCGCGGCCAATACATCTGAAAACCCCATATTGCTGCGCACCAATATGGATGCCGGCCATGGCGGGGCTTCCGGGCGGTTTGACCGGCTGGATGAGGTGGCCCTCTCCCATGCCTTCGCGCTGGTCACGGTCGGCGCTCAGGACAAGGCCCCGCAACCGGCAGACTGAAGCGATCTTCAGGCCATTTCAGGGTTGGGGCCAGATCACCAAGAATGAGCAACTGTGCCCCGGCAGGACCGGGGCACAGTTGTTTTCAAATGGCCGCCGCCGATCAGGGCGCGCGTTTCACATCAATCAGCGCGCCGCCAATATCGAACGGCACGTCCGGCACGCCCGGCTCCATTTTCCAGCTCACATCATTTTTCACACCGCTCACATCCACCCCGACATGCGCGCCAAGGGTCAGTTTCACACTGTGTTCCACGCCGCGCACCTCCACGGTGGTCTGCCCCTCAATGGGCCGAACGGTGGTTTCCACATGGTTGCGCGCTCCGGCGATGCTGAGGCCGGTGGCCACGCCGCCCGTGACCTTGTGCTCCGCGCCGGTGATGGCCAGATCACCCGCCTTCTCAAAGCGCACCTCATGGCCCTTGCCGTGAATAACAACATCCCCGCACGCGCCCGTGAGCGTGATGGTGTTTTCCGCGCCATAAATACCCACCGATGACCCGGCGCAGGGCACATCCCGGCTGTTGCCATGCCCCTCAATCACAATTTGCGGCTTGCCGTTTTTCGCAGCATCCCCGTCCTGCGCCAGAGCAGGTGCGCCAAGAGCCAGCAGCAGGAACGGGGACAGCAGACGGGGCAGAACGGTTTTCACGGTGAAACCTCCCTTGATGGCCGAATGGGCACAGCAAGCCCCAGGCCGCCGGCAACAGCAAGCCCGGAACCGGCAGAAGCCCTTCCACACGCAATACCGCTCCACCTGCGGGCATGCGAAAACCGTTGCCAATGCTTGATTTGATGCAGATTCCCCGCACGCGAAAACCCGGCATCCCCACGCCATTCCATTGACGCCCATGATTTCCCATGATAGCCCATTCATACCCAAGACATGAATGGACGGCTGCCCCGTCCAGATGTTCCCGGCCTGTTCGGGAGCGGATGACAAGGAAGGCACACCGGCGCCATGGATCGCTTCGTGTCCACATACACGATGCGTCTCGACGCCAAGGGCCGGGTTTCCATCCCCGCGCCCTTCCGCGCTGTGCTGGCCCGTGATGGGGCAGAAGGCCTGTACTGCCACCCCTCCCTCGCGGAACCCGCGCTGGATGCGGGCGGCAACCGGCTCCTCGGTGAAATCGAGGCGCTGATTGAACGCTATCCGCCCTATTCGGAGGAGCGCGAGGAACTGGCCGCCGCCCTTTATGGCACCAGTGAAACCCTGCGCGTGGACCCGGAAGGCCGGGTGGTGCTGAGTGAAACGCTCAAGGCCCATGCCAGCATCACCGATCAGGTGGCGTTTGTGGGACTTGGGCACAAATTCCGGATCTGGGAACCGGAGCGGCTGAAAGTGCATCTTACGGAGGCCACCCAAAGGGTGCGTGAGTTGCGCAAGGCCATCGGCTCCCGAAACGAGAACCTGCGAGGCAAGGCAGAATGAAGACGGGTCACGGGGTCGGCCCGACCGACGCCGCTGGCGGACCGGCCCGTCATCTTCCTGTGATGCTGCGCGAGGTTCTCACCTACCTCGCGCCGAAGGATGCCGGGCTTTACGTCGATGGCACCTTCGGCGCAGGTGGCTACACCAGCGCCATTCTGGAAGCGGCCGATTGCCGCCTTCTCGCCTTTGACCGCGACCCCACCGCCATTGAGGCCGGTGAAACGCTGGTCCGCGCGTTTGATGGCCGCCTGCAACTGTTGCAGGACCGTTTTTCCCAGCTTGATGTGCGCTCGGAAGAGGCCGGTTTCACCCCGCTGGATGGCGTGGTGCTGGATATTGGCGTCTCCTCCATGCAGCTCGATCAGGCGGAGCGTGGCTTTTCCTTCCGCCGCGACGGCCCGCTGGACATGCGCATGGGCGATACCGGCCCTTCCGCCGCCGATCTGGTGGCAGAGCTGGATGAGGTGAATCTCGCCCATGTCATCTGGTCGCTGGGTGAGGAGCGCCAGTCACGCGCCATTGCCCGCGCCATCGTCAAGGCCCGCAGTGAATCTCCCATCACCCGCACCAGCCAGCTGGCCGAGATTGTCTCGAAGGTGGTGTGGGCAAAGCCGGGGGAAATGCACCCGGCCACCAGAACCTTCCAGGCCCTGCGCATTGCTGTGAATGAGGAATTAGCTGAACTCACACAGGCACTTGCAGCAGCCGAACGGGTCTTGAAACCCGGTGGACGGCTGGTTGTTGTCACCTTCCACTCGCTGGAAGACAGGATCGTTAAGAATTTTCTGGCATCAAGGAGCAAGGTACCGTCCGCATCGCGTCACATGCCGCTTGCGGAGGGGCCGGCTCCCTCGTTTCGCCTCGTTGCAAAAGGCGCCGTGGAGCCTGGCTCCGATGAAGTGGCGGGTAATCCGCGCGCAAGGTCCGCGAAACTTCGCGCGGCCGAACGCACGGATCAGCCGGCGCACACGGACGGCGACCTGACGGGGCTTCTTCCGGCCCCGTCTCCGCAAAGGAACGGCCGGAGACGCTAGGCGCAATGTTTCGGATCGCCAATATCATCATGGTCATCGCCCTGCTGGTGACTGCGGCGGTGGTCTACCAGCTCAAATATGCGTCCACCATGGAGGCGGAACGCCTTGCCAATCTGCGCGCGTCGATCCGCAAGGAACGTGACGCCATTGCGCTGATGAAGGCGGAATGGGCGCGGCGCACCTCACCTTTCTACATTCAGGGGCTGGTGGAACGCCATCTGGACCTCAAGCGTCTGGATATGGCCTCCGTCTCTGATTTCAGTGACTTGCCCGCCAAGCCGTCTGACAGCTCGGATGGAATCGGCGGCCTGCTGGAAGCACTGGTGGATGAGCCGCTCGTCACCTCCTCCATCAGCCGCAGCGCGAGTGAACCTGTGACCCGCGCGCCGGAAAGCGCCACCTTGCCGGCCGCTTCCGCCATGCGTCCATCCTCTCCGCCGCCGCGTCCGGCCAGTGCGCCCGCAGCACGCCCACGGCCCGTTGCAGCCGCCGCCCCCCGCACGCGCCGCGCCTGCCCCGGCCCGGCAGATCGTGGACCCGGTTCCACCCCCGCCACCGGCCTATTACACCCCGCAAATGGCAGCACCTGCGCCTGCGGGTGGCATGGCTCCCCTTCTGCCTCCCGGCTCTCTGCCCGGCGCACGCTGACGAGGCCATCATGACCCATCCTGATTCTTCCTCGCCCCGCAATGTCTCGCCCAAGGCCGGCTTTGTGTCGCACACTCTGGTGCCGGCGCTGGCGCGCGGGGCACTGGCCACCATTCATGCCGGCCAGAAAATCGGCAGCCTTGCCGGGCGTCTGCTGCGCTCTGTCAGCACCGGCGCGTTCCGCCTTGTGAAGCAGGCGGCAAGGGGCAATCCGAATGCCAGCCCGGCCCGTGTTGCGGGCGGGCGCATCAGGTTTGTGATGCTGGGCTTTTGCGGGCTGTTTCTCGCCATCGGCGCACAGCTCACCCATCTGGCCCTGACCGCCGAGAGCGGCGTGACCGGCGGGCGCGGCTCGGATGCCGTTTCCTCCGCGCGGCCGGAAATTCTGGACCGCAATGGCGACATTATCGCCATTGACGTGAAGTCGCCCTCCCTGTTCGCCGAACCGCGCCGCCTGATTGACCCGGACGAGGCACTGGAAGGCCTGCTCAAGATCCTGCCCGATCTGGATGTCGAGGAAACGCGCAAGCGCCTCAATTCCGGCAAGGGCTTTGCCTGGATCAAGCGCGAGATCACCCCGCTCCAGCAGCGCGAAATTCACCGCCTTGGCATTCCCAGCATCGGCTTCCTGCGCGAAAATCGCCGGGTCTATCCTGATGGCCCCATTCTCTCCCACGTCATTGGCGGGGTGAATGTGGACAATCAGGGCATTTCCGGCCTTGAAAAGTGGGTGGACGGGCGCGGCCTGAACGAACTGCATCTGGCCGGTTTTGCCGTGGACAGCCAGCTGAAGCCGGTGGAACTGTCCATCGACATGCGCGTGCAGCATGCCGTGCGTGACGAGTTGTTGAAAGCCAAGAACAAGTTCTCCGCCCTGCATGCCATGGGTCTGGTGATCGAGGTCAATACGGGCGAGATCATCTCCATGGTCTCCCTGCCGGACTTCGACCCCAACAAGCCGGGCGACCCGACCGACATCGCCTATCTGAACCGCCTCACCACCGGCGTGTTTGAAATGGGCTCCACCTTCAAGGCGCTGTCCTTCGCCATGGCGCTGGATTCAGACCGCATTGGCCTGCATTCCAGCTTTGACGCGCGCGGGCCGATGCGCTTCGGCAAGTTTGCCATCAATGACTACAAGGGCAAGAACCGGGTGCTCTCCGTGCCCGAGATCTTCCAGTATTCATCCAATATCGGCACCGCCAAGATGGTGCTGGCGCTGGGTGTGGACGCGCACAAGAAGTTCCTGAAAAAGATGGGCCAGCTGGACCGGCTGCGTACGGAACTGACCGAAAGCGCCATGCCCATCGTGCCGCGCCGCTGGGGCGAGCTGAACTCGGCCACCATCGCCTTTGGCCACGGCCTTTCCGTTGCCCCGCTTCAGGCGGTGATGGCGGTGAACTCCATGGTGAATGGCGGTTTTCTGGTGCCCCCCACCTTCCTCAAGCGCACGCCTGAGGAAGCCCGCAAGGTCTCCGAGCAGGTGCTCAAGCCCTCCACCTCCGACAAGATGCGTTATCTGATGCGCATGAATGCGGAGAAGGGCAGCGCCCGCAAGGCGGATGTCGCGGGCTATATGGTGGGTGGCAAGACCGGCACCGCCGAAAAGGTGGTGAACGGGCGCTATGCCAAGAACAAGCTGCTCACCTCCTTCACCTCCATCTTCCCCATGGATGCCCCGCGCTACCATGTGCTGGTGATGCTGGATGAGCCAAAGGCCCTGCCTGAAACCCATGGCTATGCCACATCGGGCTGGAATGCGGCCCCAACGGCTGGCGCCATTGTGGAGCGCATTGCACCCATGCTCGGTGTTTCGCCCCGCCAGCATCTGCCCACGGCAGAGGAAATGCTGCGCGACAGCGGACAGAAGATCGCCGGACGCTGACACTCTGCCGGGGCATGACATGCTTGCCCCAGCATTCACGCATCTGCATCCGGTTTTGCATTGCAGCTTGATGACGTAACGGCATGGCCGCATGCAGAACACATCTTTGTCCTGTCATTCATTTTGGCGGAATGAGGTGGATGACAAGCAGGCGGTGAGAGTGCCAAAAGGGGGCACCATGGCGAACCACACTCTCGGCCCGCTTCTTGCCGGCCATGCCCGCATTCTCCGCCCGCAGGCGGAGCAGCATCCCATTACCGGCATCACGGCGGACAGCCGCAAGGTGGAGCCGGGCTTTCTCTTTGTCGCCATTTCCGGCAACCGGACAGACGGCGCGCGCTTCATTCCCGATGCCATAGCGCGCGGGGCCAACGCCATTCTGCTGGAACCGCTCTCGCCCCTGCCCGAAGCACCGGCCGGGGTGGCCTTCGCCTTTTCGCTGGATGTGCGCCGCTCCCTTGCGCTGGCTGCCGCGCGCTTTCATGCGCGCCAACCGGAGGTGGTTGCGGCTGTCACCGGCACTGCGGGCAAGACCTCGGTGGCCTTCTTCCTGCGGCAGATCTGGGAAAAGCTGGGCCACAAGGCGGCCTATCTGGGCACTATCGGCCTTGTTGCGCCCGATGGCAGCACCTATGGCAGCCTCACCACGCCGGACCCGGTGGACCTGCATGAAACGCTGGACCGCCTTGCCGGGGCTGGCGTCACCCATATCGCGCTGGAGGCCTCATCCCACGGGCTGGACCAGCGGCGGCTGGATGGCGTGCGCCTGTCTGCCGGCGGCTTCACCAATCTGGGCCGCGACCATCTCGATTATCACCCCACGGTGGAGGCCTATTTCAAGGCCAAGATGCGCCTGTTTACCGAGCTGATGCCGGAAAATGCCCCCGCTGTCGCCGTGCTGTCCGCCCCCCATGCGGCAACCGCTCTGGCCTGGGCGCAGACATGCGGCCTGCCCACGCTCAGCTTTGGCGCGGAAGGCACGGGTGCCAGCATCACCCTCACGGGCATCACGCCGGAAGGCATTGGCCAGCGGCTGGCCTTCAGCGATGGCATGAGTGTGCTGCTGCCGCTGGTAGGGCGTTTTCAGGCTGAAAATGCCCTGCTTGCAGCGGGCCTTGCCATTGCCAGCGGCGCACCGCGCAATGCCGCCCTTGCCGCCCTCGCCCATCTGGACGGTGTGCCCGGACGGCTGGAGCAGGTGAGCGTGGACCCGGCCCGCCCGGTCTTTGTCGATTATGCCCACAAGCCCGAGGCGCTGGCGACCGTGCTAGATACGCTGCGCCCGGCCATTTCCGGGAGGCTCATCGTGGTGTTCGGCTGCGGCGGAGACCGCGACAAGGGCAAGCGCCCGCTGATGGGCGCAATTGCGGCCGACAAGGCGGATGTGGTCATCATCACCGATGACAACCCCCGCAGCGAGGACCCGGCCACCATCCGTGCCGAAATCCTGAATGCCGCCCCGCATGCGCGCGAAATCGGTGACCGGGCAGAGGCGATTCACGCGGCTGTTGCCATGATGCGCCCCGGTGATGCGCTGGTTGTTGCGGGCAAGGGCCATGAAAGCGGCCAGATTATCGGCCAGCAGGTGCTGCCCTTTTCCGATACGGATGTGGTGCGCGCCGCACTGGGCCAACCCGCTGGCGAAAACAGCGCTGGAGATGACGCATGAGTGAACATGCCCACACGGCCCCTGCCCGGCCCGTTCTCCATGAACTTCAGGAGATGGTGGCCGCCATGGGGGCACAGGTGCGCGGTGCGCCCGCTGCCGCCTGTGGCATCTCCATCGACAGCCGCACGCTGGAGGCGGGTGATGCCTTCTTCGCCATTACCGGCGAGGCCAGCGATGGCCATGATTATGTCGGGAAGGCTCTGGCCTCTGGCGCGGCTTTGGCGGTTGTGGCCCGCGAAAAGGCGGATCTCTTCCCCGCAGATGCACCGCTCCTCATCGTGGATGATGTGCTGGTTGCGCTGAATGATCTGGCCCGTTCCGCGCGGGCGCGCTCATCTGCCCGCATCATTGCGGTCACGGGTTCGGTGGGCAAGACCACCACCAAGGAAGCCTTGCGCTGTGCCCTTTCGGCGGAAGGGGAAACCCACGCCTCGGCCGCCTCCTATAACAATCACTGGGGCGTTCCGCTCTCGCTGGCCCGCCTGCCGCAGAGCGCGCGCTTTGCCGTGTTCGAGATCGGCATGAACCATCCGGGAGAGATCACCCCGCTGGTGAGGCTGGTGCGCCCGCATGTGGCGCTCATCACCACGGTGGAAGCCGCCCACATGGCGCATTTCTCCGGCATCGAGGAGATTGCCGACGCCAAGGCCGAGATTTTCGACGGGCTGGAAGATGGCGGCGCGGCGGTGCTGAATGCCGATAACCCGCAGTTTGCCCGCCTCAAGACGGCGGCGCAGGGCAAGGGCGTGGCCCGCATTGTCACCTTTGGCGCGGCAGAAGGTACGGATGTTCATCTCAAGAACCTCTCCCTCCAGCCGTCCTGCTCGGTGGCACAGGTGGATGTGATGGGCACGCCTGTCACCCTCAAGGCCCCGATGCCGGGCCGCCATATTGTCGAGAACCTGCTCGGCGTGCTGGCGGCAGCCGAACTGGTGGGGGCAGACCTTGCCCTGGTGACCATTGCGCTGGGCCGCATGCAGCCGCCAAAGGGGCGTGGCATGCCGATGGTGCT
Source organism: Xanthobacter sp. (assembly GCA_034676585.1). Taxonomy (GTDB): domain Bacteria; phylum Pseudomonadota; class Alphaproteobacteria; order Rhizobiales; family Xanthobacteraceae; genus Xanthobacter. Next base: position 252,271 of record JAUCBY010000007.1, read on the forward strand.
GCCGCTGGCCAATGGCGAGGCCACGCTGATTGATGAAAGCTACAATGCCAACCCGGCCTCCATGCGCGCGGCGCTGGATGTGCTGGGGCAGATGGAAACCGGACCGCGCGGCCGGCGCATTGCCGTGCTGGGTGACATGCTGGAACTGGGGCCGGAAAGTGCGGCTCTCCACGCGGCTCTGGCCGAAAGCATTGTCTCCAACCGTATCGACCATGTTTTTTGCAGCGGGCCGCTGATGCACGCGCTCTGGGAGGCTTTGCCCCATGAGCGCCGCGGCGGCTATGCCCATGATGCACACCATCTTGAACCGCTCGTCATCGGTGCCATCCGCGCTGGTGACACGCTGATGGTGAAAGGCTCCAACGGGAGCCGCATGGGCGTGCTTGTCAAAACCCTTTCTGACCGGTTCCGCACCAGCGCAACCGCGTTCCCCGAAGGATGACCCATGCTTCAGTGGCTTGCTGAACTCCAGCTCTCCGTACCGGCCTTCAATGTGTTCCGCTACATCACCTTCCGCACCGGCGGGGCGGTGGTCACGGCGCTGTTGTTCGTGTTCCTGTTCGGCCCCTCCATCATCTCCATGCTGCGGGTGAAGCAGGGCAAGGGCCAGCCGATCCGCACCGACGGGCCGCAATCGCACCTCGCCAAGAAGGGCACGCCCACCATGGGCGGGCTGATGATTTTATGCGGCATCTTTGTCGCCACCCTGCTGTGGGCCAACCTGTCCAACCCCTATGTGTGGGTGGTGCTGCTGGTCACGCTCGGCTTTGGTCTCATCGGCTTTTATGATGACTATCTGAAGGTCACCAAGCAGACCCATAACGGGCTTTCCGGCAAGAAGCGCCTCGCCATCGAGTTCCTGATTGCCGGCGTTGCCGTTGTCATCATCATGAATGTCGGGCGCACGGGTCTTTCAACCTCCGTCGCCTTCCCCTTCTTCAAGGACGTGCTGCTGGATCTTGGCATCTTCTTTGTTGTTTTCGGCGCGTTCGTCATTGTCGCTGCCGGCAATGCCGTGAACCTGACCGACGGGCTGGATGGCCTCGCCATTGTGCCGGTGATGATTGCTGCGGGCACATTCGGCCTCATCGCCTATCTCTCCGGCAATGTGGTCTTCTCCGATTATCTGCAAATCCACTATGTGGCGGGTGCGGGTGAGGTGGCCGTCATTTGCGGGGCGCTGATGGGGGCCGGTCTCGGTTTCCTGTGGTTCAATGCCCCCCCCGCACAGGTGTTTATGGGCGATACCGGCTCGCTGGCACTGGGCGGCCTTCTGGGGTCCATCGCGGTTGTCACCAAGCATGAAATCGTGCTCGCCATTGTTGGCGGCCTGTTCGTGCTGGAGGCGGTTTCGGTGATTGTGCAGGTGATCTCGTTCAAGCTCACCGGCAAGCGCGTGTTCAAGATGGCACCCATCCACCACCATTTCGAACAGATGGGCTGGACCGAGCCGCAGGTGGTCATCCGCTTCTGGATCATTGCCGTGGTGCTGGCGCTCATCGGCCTTGCCACGCTGAAGCTGCGCTGAGGCGTCGCGTTCCAAACAAAACGGCCCGGAGGAGACCATCCTTCCGGGCCGTTTTGATTCAGCGCGCCTGTTCAGCGGCGCGGGCAGCTGTTGATACCCAGCAGCGGATAGGCCGGGCAAAAGCGGAACAGGGCCGTGAGCAGCATGCCCAGCCCCACAACGCCAATCACCCACACCCAGCCGCCAATCTGCGCCAGCGCCGGCACGATGCTGGCCCCCACAAACGGCACCAGCACAAGAACAATCCCCATAATGAACCGCAACACGCGGTCTGCTCCACCCACATTCGGTGTCATGCCTGATCTCCCGGTTTGAACCTTCATATTCAATGTTTATAATATCATAATATGTCAAGTTGAGCTTTCGGAGTGGAAGGCATCCGGGAACCTGTTCTCCTGCCCTCCCGTGACACTTCCGCGTGGAGACGCTGCGCCATACATAAAGGGGCACTCCAGCCGGACGGCTGTCCGGGCCTCTCACACGCTATTTATTGATCTGGGGAGTGGCCTGCGCACGGCAAACGTTTTACAGCAGGAACAAATGGCGGGCCGCCTCCCGGCCCTTGCAGGATTGACAGTTGAGATTGGCAGTCATGATCCCAGTCACGGTGTTGAAGGATGAAACCGTTGCCCTGTTCGGGCTGGGCGGCTCGGGCATGGCCACAGCGCTGGCGCTGAAGGCCGGTGGCGCGCATGTCATCGCCTATGATGACAATGAAAAGGCCCGGCAGGCCGCCGAAGAGGCCGGCATTGCCGTGCAGGACCTGCGCACGCTGGACTGGACCACCATCCGCGCGCTCATTCTTGCGCCCGGTGTACCGCTGACCCACCCAGCACCGCACTGGTCGGTGGAACTGGCGCAGGCTGCGGGGGTGGAGGTCATCGGCGATATCGAACTGTTCTGCCGCGAGCGCACTGCCATCGCGCGGCGTTCGCCTTTTGTCGCCATCACCGGCACCAATGGCAAATCCACCACCACCGCGCTCATCACCCATATCCTGCGCATTGCGGGGCGTGATGTGCAGATGGGTGGCAATATCGGCACCGCCCTGCTCTCGCTTGCCCCGCCAAAAGCCGGCCGGGTGCATGTGGTGGAATGCTCGTCCTATCAGGTGGATCTGGCCCCCGGCCTTGATCCGACTGTGGGCGTGATGCTGAACATCTCGCCCGATCATCTCGATCGTCACGGCACGATTGAACATTATGCCGCGGTGAAGGAGCGCCTCATCGCCGGCATCGAGAACAGCGGTACGGCTGTCATCGGCGTGGATGATGACTTCAGCGCCGCCATGGCTCAGCGGGCGGAAGAGGCCGGCCAGTATGTGGTGCGCATCTCCATGCAGCGCCCGCTGAAAGACGGCATCTGGCGCGATGGCACCGCACTGGTGGTAAGCGAGGCAGGCGAGGAGCGCTTCCGGCTCGAGCTTTCCGGCATTGGCGCGCTGCGCGGGATGCATAATGCCCAGAATGCCGCCGCCGCCTATGCCACCACCCGCGCGCTGGGTGTTGCCCCGGAGATCATCGCCGCCGCCATGCTGCGCTTCCCCGGCCTTGCCCACCGCATGGAGCAGGTGGGGCATCTGGGACCGGTGCTGTTCATCAATGACAGCAAGGCCACCAATGCCGATTCCACCGAGCGCGCGCTGGTGAGCTTCGAGGATATTTTCTGGATTGCGGGTGGCAAACCCAAGGCCGGAGGGATCACACCTCTTGCGCCCCATTTCGGGCGGGTGCGCAAGGCCTATCTCATTGGTGAGGCGGCAGAGGACTTTGCAGCAACGCTGGGCGAGGCTGTGCCGCACGACATCTCCGGCACGCTCCACAAGGCGCTTGAGGCGGCAACCCGTGAGGCGCTGGAAAGCGGCCTGCCGTACCCTGTCGTACTGCTCTCCCCCGCCTGCGCCAGCTTCGACCAGTTTCCCAATTTCGAAGTGCGGGGCGATGCCTTCTGCGATCTGGTCCGCGCCCTGCCCGGTGTGGAAGCGCGCGAGCGGGCAGGTGCCCCCGCCTCTTCCACGCCCGCCACCCCGCCACCACACTGCCCTGCCCATCTGGGCACAAAGGGCGGAGCGGGCGGGCCAAAGCCTCACCCTTGAGGCGTCCACGGCAAGACAAAAACCAAGGCGGTTGCCCCATCACGGCAGCCGCCTTTTTTCATGGAACAGGCCCTTTTGATTGACAGCCGGAAGCGAGGACAATAAGGGTCCGTTACCATTTTTTAACTATAAACCGCCGCCGCCTCATGATTTATCAGGGACTTGCAACAGTCCATCGTGCAATCGTCCGCACGCTTTAGCCACGGGCCGACAGGTGAACACAGTGGGCGAGAGCCAATCCCGACAGCTTCCGGGCGCATCCGCGCGCTGCATTGCAGCATGCGCAATGCCCTTGCGCCGCCCCCTGCGCCTGTTCGCCAGTCTCACTCTGGCGCTGGGGCTGGCCGCCTGTGCTGTTGGCCCGGAATATGCCACCCCCAGCTTTCCCCTGCCGGACAGCTGGGCCAACAGCCGCGCACGTCCTGTTTCCGAACAAACAGCCCCCACCCCGCCCCAGCTTGGCGAATGGTGGAAAAGCCTGCGCGACCCCAACCTGAACCGGATCATGGATGTCGCGGTCGCCGGCAATCTGGATATCGCCACCGCCAAGGCCCGCGTGCGTGAGGCCCGCGCCAGCTATCGCAAACAGATGGGCACATTGTTCCCCATTGCCGATGGCGCAGGCTCCATCACCCGTGGCGATAATGGCTCTGTCATCGGGCAGGATGGCGCGCTGGATGCGGGCGGGCTTTACACCCAGTATCGCGGCGGCTTCGATGCCAGCTGGGAGCTGGATATTTTCGGCATGAACCGGCGCGGGCTGGAAGCCTCCCGCTATGGCATGCAGGCCGCTGATGATGATCTTCAGGCCGCCTTGCTGACTCTGGTGGGAGATGTGGCCGCCAATTATGTGGAGGCGCGCGGCTATCAGGCCCGCATTGCACTGGCCAAACGCACCGCCGCCACCCAGCGCGAGACAGCCGCCCTCACCCGCACCCGCTATGAGGCCGGGGCCGTCAGCGCGGTGGATGCTGCCAATGCGACAGGGCAAGCCGCCAGCACGGAAGCCAGCATACCAGACCTTCAGGCCGCCTATGCCCAGAGCGTGCATCGCCTGAGCGTGCTCACCGGCCAGCCGCCCACCGCCCTTGCCGAACTGATGGACAAGGGTGGCCGCATTCCCCAGCCCGGCGCGGCGGTGCGCAAGGGCGTGCCGGCAGATGTGCTGCGCAGCCGCCCGGATGTGCGCGCCGCCGAACGCGAGCTGGGCCGCACCACCGCCCTCATCGGGCAGGCCGAGGCCGCGCGCTATCCCAGCGTCAGCCTCACCGGCAATGTGAACACCATGGGCACCAAGCTGGGCGATCTGGCGCGCGGGGCTTCCATCAGCTGGTCCTATGGACCTACCCTGACCGTGCCGGTTTTCCATGGCGGCCAGCTCAAGGCCGAGGTGGAGGTGCGCGAGGCGCAGCGCGACCAGTCCTTCCTCACCTATCACGCCACCATTTTGACCGCGCTGGAGGATGTGGAGAACGCCATCGTCTCCCTCTCCCAGACCCGGCGCAAGGCTGAACGGCTCGCGGTCTCCTCCGCCTCCTACCGGCAGGCGGCCCAGCTTTCCCGCTCGCTCTACCAGAACGGCTCCACCAGTTTTCTGGAAGTGCTGGATGCCGAGCGCTCGCTCTATTCGGCAGAAGATGCGCTGCTGCAAAGCCGGGTTGCCATCACCACCCACTATATCGCGCTCAACAAGGCGCTGGGCGGTGGCTGGACCGGCGAGGTGGATGTGAAAACACCCGCCGTGGTGGACCAGAATACCGGCCCTCACTTTGCCCGGTCGCTCCAGTGAGAGGCGCACCCATGACACCAGACCTGTCGCGACATGACCAGCACGGGAGCCGCGCATGAATACCGGGCCGAGCACATCCGGCTTCAACAGCGCGGCCCTGCGCGCCGGCAAGCGGCGGATTGTGACCATTGGCGCGCTCATCATCATGGCGCTGCTGGCCTTCCTGCTGCTGCGCAACTGGATGTCGCCGGCGGAAGGCCCGCGCATCATGAGCGCCCCGGTCACAACCGCCACGATTGAGGAAACCGTGCTGGCCACGGGCATTCTCAAGCCCGCGCGGCTGGTGGCGGTGGGTGCGCAGGCCTCCGGGCGCGTCACCTCTGTTGCCGTGGCCTTGGGGCAGAAGATCCGCAAGGGCGATCTGGTGGCGGAGATTGACTCCATCACGCAGGAAAACGCCCTGCGCACCGCGCAGGCCTCTCTCGCCAATGTGCGCGCCCAAAAGCAGGAAAAGGAAGCCAGCCTGCGCCTTGCCGAGCAGACGCTGGCCCGCCAGTCCCGCCTCATTGCCCAGACCGCCGTGTCGCGTGCCGATTTTGAGGCGGCACAGGCCGATGTCGCCACTACCCGCGCGCAGATCACGGCGCTGGATGCGCAGATTATCGAGGCGGAAGTGGCGGTAAGCACGGCGCAGGCCAATCTCGGCTACACCCGCATCACCGCCCCCATTGATGGCACGGTGCTTTCCATCGTCACCCAGGAGGGGCAGACGGTGAATGCCGCCCAGTCCGCCCCCACCATCATCATTCTGGGTGATCTTGAAACCATGACGGTGCGCGCGGAAATCTCGGAAGCCGATGTGGTGAAGGTGAAGGCGGGCCAGCCGGTCTATTTCAACATTATCGGCGAGCCGGACCGGCGCTATGAGGCGGTGTTGCAGGCAATTGAGCCTGCCCCGGAATCCATCAAGAGCGACAGCAGCTTCTCCTCATCCTCCGCCAGTGCCTCCAGCAGCACGTCCACGTCCGAGGCCATCTATTACAATGGCCTGTTCAATGTGCCGAACCCGGAAGGGCGGCTGCGCACCTATATGACGGCACAGGTCTATATCGTGCTGGGCAAGGCGGGCGATGCGCTCACCATTCCCTCCGCCGCCCTTGGTGCGCGCGACAAGGATGGCCTCTACAGCGTACAGGTGCTGAGCGGGGACGGGCAGATTTCCACCCGGCAGGTGAAGGTGGGGCTGAACAACCGCACGCAGGCGGAGATTCTTGAAGGGTTGAGCGCAGGTGAGCGGGTGGTCACCGGCCAGCTCGCTGCGGGTGCGGCATCCGCCAGCACACGGCGCCCGCGCGGCCCCATGGGGTTCTGATGGGCACCCCGCTGATCGTTCTCGAAAAACTGCGGCGGGAGTTTCCCGCCGGTGAGGGCGTGCTCACCGTTTTGAACGATATCGACCTCACCATTGAGGCAGGGGAGATGGTGGCCATTGTCGGGGCGTCCGGCTCTGGCAAATCCACGCTCATGAACATTCTGGGCTGCCTCGCGCGGCCCACCTCCGGCAGCTATCGCATTCAGGGTCGCGAAACCGCCAGCCTGGAGCCGGATGAGCTGGCGGCGCTGCGGCGCGAGCATTTCGGCTTCATCTTCCAGCGCTATCATTTGCTGGCCGAACTCACCGCGCTGGGCAATGTGGAGATTCCCGCCATCTATGCCGGCTGGGATGCAGGGGCGCGGCGCGCGCGGGCGGCAGAACTGCTCACCCGCCTCGGCATGGCCGAGCGCATGGACCACCGACCCGGCCAGCTTTCCGGCGGCCAGCAGCAGCGTGTCTCCATCGCCCGCGCCCTGATGAACGGGGCGGACCTCATCCTCGCCGATGAGCCCACCGGCGCGCTCGACAGCGCCAGTGGCGAGGAAGTGCTGCGGATTCTGGAAGAACTGCATGCCGAGGGCAAGACGATCATCATCGTCACCCATGATCCGAAAGTGGCGGCGCGGGCCGAGCGCATTGTTACCTTCTCCGATGGCAAAATCATCTCCGACCAGCGCACGGAAAAGGCCACGCCACCGCCCATAGCCCTGCCCGAACGCACCGGCGCACAGGCGCTGGATGCGGCGCAATCGCGCTCATGGTCTGCGGCCCTGATGCGGTTTCAGGAGGCTTTCCGCATGGCGCTGCTGGCCATGCACGCGCACAAGCTGCGCACCTTTCTCACCATGCTCGGCATCATCATCGGCATTGCATCGGTGGTGGCCGTGGTGGCTTTGGGCGAAGGATCGCGGCGGCAGGTTCTCCAAAATATCTCATCGCTCGGCACCAATACGCTGGAGGTGTTTCCCGGCAAGGATTTCGGCGATGCCCGCTCTGGGAAAATCACCACCCTTGTCATCAATGATGCGCGCGCCCTGTCCGGCCAGCCCTATGTGGCGGCGGTGACGCCCACCGTTTCCACCTCCACCACCCTGCGCTTTGGCCCGAAGGAGGCCAGCGCGCTGGTGAACGGGGTGAGTGAGCAATATTTCGATGCGCGCGGCACCCGTCTTGTGAGCGGCCAACTGTTTGGCCCGCAGGCGGTGCATGACCTGGAACAGGTGGCGGTGATTGACGAGAACACCCGCAAGACCCTGTTTGCGGATTTTGACGGTGACCCCATCGGGCAGGTCATTCTGGTGGGCAATGTGCCGAGCCGCGTCATCGGCATTGCAGCCCCCCAGCAGGGCGGGTTTGGCGGCAGCCAGAACCTTTCTGTCTTCATGCCCTACACCACCGTGCAATCGCGCCTGCTGGGCAACAATATCCTGCGCTCCATCACCGTGCGGGTGCGTGATGACACGGACATGGCGCTGGCCGAACAGGCGGTGACGGATGTGCTGCTGCAACGCCACGGGGTGAAGGACTTCTTCATCCTCAACACCGATGACATCCGCAAGACCATCACCGCCACCACCGAGACGCTGACCCTGCTGATTGCGGCCATCGCCCTTATCTCGCTGCTGGTGGGTGGCATTGGGGTGATGAACATCATGCTGGTTTCGGTATCCGAGCGTGTGTCGGAAATCGGCGTGCGCATGGCGGTGGGCGCGCGGCGCAGTGATATTCTCCAGCAGTTCCTCACCGAGGCGGTGCTGGTGTGCCTCATTGGCGGCGTGCTGGGCATCTCGCTGGCGCTGGGCTTTGGCTATCTGTTTGAATATGCGGGATCAGACTTCAAGCTGATCTATTCGCTGTCATCCATTGTGGTGGCCTTTGCCTCATCCAGCATCATTGGCGGCCTGTTCGGCTTTCTGCCCGCCCGCAGCGCCTCCATGCTGGACCCGGTGGAAGCCCTCACCCGGCATTAAACAGGCTGGGCCATGCCGGCTTCCCAGCCCAGCATGGCCTGCTTGCGGGTGAGGCCCCAGTGATAGCCGGTGAGCTTGCCGCTTTTGCCCAGCACCCGGTGGCAAGGCACCACAAAGGAAATGGGGTTGCGCCCCACCGCCGCACCCACGGCGCGCGCCGCACCCTGTCGCCCGATATCGGCGGCAATGGCCGAATAGGTGGCCGCACCCGCAAAGGGAATGCGCAGCAGGCGCTCCCACACCTGCACCTCAAAATCCCGGCCGATCAGCACCACCCGCAAGGGCTGGTCCGCCTGCCAGCTTTCGGGCGTGAAGATGCGGGAGATGAAAGGAGCGGTCTGCACCGGGTCTTCCACATAATCGGCCTGCGGCCAGCGGCGGCGCATGTCTTCCAGCGCGGCCGCCTCTCCCCCTTCATCAGCGAAGGCAAGGCCACACAGGCCGCGTGGGGTGGCCATGGCCAGCGCCTGACCGAAGGGTGAGGGGTGGAAGCCATAGCAAATGGTGAGGCCCGCTCCACCCGCCTTCCACTCGCCGGGCGACATCGCCTCATGCACCACGAACAGGTCATGCAGTCGCGCGGGGCCGGACAGGCCCAGTTCCAGCGCCGCATCCATCACATTGGGGCATTCGGCGACCAGACGGCGGGCGCGATCCAGCGTCACCGCCTGCAAGAAAGCCTTGGGCGTCAGCCCACACCAGCGGCGGAACAGGTCTGTCAGCGTGCGGGCAGAGACCCCACAGGCGGCGGCAATCTCCTCCACCTGCGGCTGCTGGCGAGCATGGCTGGAGATATATTCAACCGCCTGCCGCACCACCTCATAATCGGCAGCCGCAATGGTTAGCGCCCTGGCCTCTGGCTTTGAAAAAGACGGCACGGCAATTCCTGAATCTGATCTGGTCGGCATGAGGCCCATCACAGCATGCCAGTGGCTGTCTGCCCACCCGATTTCACCCCTTGTCGGGCGCAGACGGATTGCCGAAGGCATCCTCGAAAATCAGCTCATCCAGATTCAGGCGCTTGCGCCAGCCCACCTGTTCGAGATCCGGTGTCTGTTCAAAATGCGAGACATGGCCGATGCACAACAGCGCCACCGGCACAATCTCCTGCGGAATGTTCAAAATGGCGCGCAAATCCTCCAGCGCGATGATGGAGACCCAGCCAACCCCAAGCCCCTCGGCCCGCGCCGCCAGCCAGATATTCTGCACCGCGCAAACGGTGGAATAGAGATCCATCTCGCTCTGGTGGGTGCGGCCCAGCACCACCGGCCCCACCCTGCCCCGTTCACAGGTGATGCACAAAAGCACAGGAGCTTCCTGCAGGCCTTCCAGCTTCAGGGCGCGATAAAGATCCGCCCGCTCACCCTGAAACAGGTGGGCGGCCTCCTCATTGGCACGGGAAAAGGCAGCGTGCAGGGCGGCCTTTGTCTCCGGCTTGCGAATCACAATGAAGTTCCAGGGCTGGAGAAAGCCGACGGAAGGGGCCGCATGCCCGGCCTCCAGCACCCGGCGCAGGGCGCCATCGTCCACGGGCTGGGGCAGGAAATTGCGGCGCACATCGCGGCGCTCGGCAATGCAGCGATAGATGGCGGCGCGCTCTTCCTCACTGAAGCTGTTCATCAAAAGCGGCCTCCTGCCTCGTCTTTCCAGCATGCCACCTGCTTTTCCACACAGGCGGCGCACCCCTGCATACGCCACGCAAAAGGCAGATGCCAATTGCGGCCATGCACAGGGGCTGGCACAGGGGGCTGGTGCAGCGCGCCTTCATCGCGCACCTTGCCTTGTTTCTGCCCCTACAGGCAGTGTCATATTCCGCTATCCCGTTATCCTGCCCTCAGGATTCGAACCGGAGTTGCCGATGTTTGCGCGCGCCACCAGCCTCGCCCTTCTCCTTGCCGCCATGGCCAGCCCCGCCATGCCCGCGCTGGCACAGGACAAAGATGCGCAGGAAAGCGCCAGCCAACAGGCTCCGCAGCAGAATTTCCGCATTGGCCTTTCCCTTATGGGGGAGCCGAAATACCAGCCCGGTTTCAGGCATTTTGATTATGTGAACCCGGAGGCCCCCAAGGGCGGCCTGCTGCGCCTTGCCGATGACGGCACGTTTGACAGTTTCAATTTCGTGGTGCCGCGCGGTTCCGCCGCCTCGGGCATCACGCTGATTTACGATACGCTGATGACCTCGGCGGCCGATGAGGTTTCAACCGAATATGGCCTACTGGCCGAAGGCGTGAGCCACCCGGAGGATTTTTCCTCCGTCACCTATCGCCTGCGCGAGGGCGCAAAATGGCATGATGGCCAGCCGGTGACGCCGGAAGATGTCATCTGGTCGTTTGAGGCGCTGACCAAGCATAACCCGAACCAGCGCTATTATTACAGCCATGTGGTGAAGGCGGAAAAAACCGGCCCGCGTGATGTGACCTTCACCTTCGATCAGGCCGGAAACCGCGAGCTGCCGCAGATTGTCGGCCAGCTCATGATACTGCCCAGACACTGGTGGACCGGCACGGACGCCAATGGCAAGCCGCGCGATATTGCACAGGGCACGCTGGAAATTCCGCTCGGTTCCGGCCCCTACCGGGTGAAGGGTTTCGTGCCGGGTCGCTCTGTCACTTTTGAGCGGATGGCGGATTATTGGGGCAAGGAGCTGCCGGTGAATGTCGGCCGCAACAATATCGGCGAGCTCCGCTACGAGTATTTCCGTGATGAAACCGTGATGCTGGAAGCCTTCAAGGCCGACCAGTATGACTTCCGCATTGAAAGCTCTGCCAAGAACTGGGCCAGCGCTTATGATTTCCCGGCCCGCAAGGCGGGAGATGTGGTGCTGGAGATGTTCGAGAACCGCGCTGTCGGCGTCATGCAGGCCTTCATTCCCAATCTGCGCCGCGAGAAATTCCAGGACCGGCGCGTGCGCCGCGCGCTGAATTATGCGCTGGATTTCGAGGGCATGAACCACACCCTGTTCTTTGGGCAATATGCGCGGGTGAACTCCTTCTTCTCCGGCACGGAACTGGCCTCCTCCGGCCTGCCGGAAGGGCGCGAGCTGGAGATTCTGCAAGAGGTGAACAAGGCGGTGCCGGGCGTGCTGCCGGAAGAGGTGTTCACTTCTGCCTTCGTCAACCCATCCTCCATTGATGAAAAAATGCGCCGCACCAATCTGCGCGAAGCGGCCAACCTGCTGAAAGAGGCAGGCTACGAGGTGAAGAACCGCAAGCTGGTGAATGCGAAGGGCGAGCCCTTCACCATCGAGATCCTGCTCAATAGCCCGGCGATGGAGCGCGCGGCGGTGTTCTACAAGCCCGCGCTGGAGCGGCTGGGCATCACCGTGAATGTGCGGGTGGTGGACCCCTCCCAATATACCAACCGCGTGCGCTCGCGTGATTTCGACATGATCGTCTCGGTGTGGGCGCAATCGCTTTCTCCGGGCAATGAGCAGCGCAGCTTCTTCGGCTCTTCCTCGGCGGAACAGCAGGGCGGCTACAATTTTGCCGGCATCGCCAACCCGGCCATTGATGCGCTGATCGACAAGGTCATCTATGCGAAAGACCGCCCGGATCTTGTCGCCGCCACCCGCGCGCTGGACCGCGCATTGCTGTGGAACGAGTTTGTCGTTCCCGCATGGACGCTGAACTACACCCGCACGGCCCGCTGGAACCGCTTCGGCCACCCGGAAAAACTGCCCGCCTACAGCTTCGCTTTCCCGGACATCTGGTGGTTTGATGCGGCCAAGGCGGCCACCATCCGCAACGCGCCCAAGGCGACGCAGCAGTGAAGGCGCGCAGCTCCATGAACAGCGCGCAAGCACCGGTTGAGGATGCACGCCCTGCGGCCCCAACGCTGCATGTCAGCGTCAGCCGCCGCCTGTTGCTGGGTGCCATGGGGGGCGCACTGGGCGGGGCAATGGCAGGCGGCCTGCTGCCCGCGCGCGCCCATGCGCAGGAAAACGCCGATGCAGATGCGGCTGATCTGGAGGCTGCATCCGATGAAGGGGGCGTCTCTCAGGCGCTGGAACGCCGCCACGGTCTCTCCTTCTTTGGAGACCTGAAATATCCGGCAGATTTCACCCATTTCGCCTATGTGAACCCGGAGGCCCCCAAGGGCGGGCCTTTCTCACAGGTCGGCTCCGCCGTTTTCTACAACCAGACCTTCAACACCTTCGATACGCTGAACCCCTATAACCAGCGGGGCAATGGCGCGTTCGGCATCGAGCTGATCTACGATACGCTGATGGCTGCGGCGGGCGATGAGAAAAGCGCCATGTATCCGCGCCTTGCCAGTGCGGTTGAGGTTGCGCCCGATGGGCTGACCTATCGTTTCCTGCTGAACGGAAATGCGCGCTTCCATGATGGAACGCCGCTGACCTCCGCAGATGTGGTGGCAACTTTCGAGGCCCTGAAAGAGCATGGCTATGAAACCATCCGCATGGCCCTGCGCACGCTGAAGAATGTGGAAGCCGATGGCGACCATGCGGTGGTGATGACCTTTGAGGCCGGCCGCTCGCGCAGCGCGCCGCTCACAATCGCCGGCATGCCCGTTTTCTCGCGCGCCTATCTGGAAAAGCACCCTTTCAACCGCTCCTCGCTGGAGTTGCCGCTGGGGTCCGGCCCCTACAAGGTGACGCGGTTCGAGCCGGGGCGGTACATTGAATATGAGCGCGTGGCCGATTACTGGGGGCAGAACCTGCCCACCATGAAGGGCCGCTATAATTTCGGCACCATACGCTACGAATATTTCCGCGACCGGATCGCCAGCCTCGAGGGCTTCAAGGCCCGCGCCTATCTGTTCCGCGAGGAATTCACCGCGCGCGAATGGGCAACGCAATATGATTTCCCGGCCGTGCGCGAGGGACGGGTGAAGCTGGAAACCCTGCCCAACAATGCCTTTTCCGGCGTGCAGGGCTGGTTCCTCAACACCCGTCGCCCGCAATTCTATGACCGGCGGGTGCGCGAGGCCATCAACCTGCTGTTTGACTTCGAGTGGACGCGCAAGAACCTGATGTATGACGCCTATGCGCGCACCACATCCTTTTTCCAGAACTCGGACATGATGGCACAGGGTGAGCCGTCCCCCGCAGAGCTGCAACTGCTTGAACCCTTCCGCGCAAGGCTGCCTGAGGCGGCTTTCGGCCTGCCATGGGTGCCGCCTGTCTCGGATGCATCGGGCGAGGACCGGGCCTTGCGCCTGCAGGCGGTGGAGCTGCTGAAGGCGGCCGGTTACCGCTTCAAGGGCGGCAAGCTGGTGGACAACAGGGACAAGCCCTTCACCATCGAGTTTCTGGACTTCAACGGCGCGATGGAACGCCATCACGCCCGCTTCATCGGCCATTTGAAGAAGGTCGGCATCACCGCATCATTCCGGGTGGTGGACCCGGCGCAGTATCAGCTCCGCCTCCAGAATTTTGATTTCGATGTCATTTCCCGCCGCTACAGCTTCGCGCCCTATCCGGGGGAGGAACTGCGGGCCTATTTCTCCACCGAGGCGGCGCGGACCCCCGGCTCCTACAATGTGGCGGGGATTTCAGACCCGGTGGTGGATGCGCTTGTCACACAGGCCATTGCAGCCACCACGGCAGAGGAACTCACAACCATCTGCCGGGTGCTGGACCGGGTGCTGCGCGCCAATTTCTACTGGATTCCCCAGTGGTGGGCCGACAGTCACCGCATCGCCTTCTGGAATGTGTTTGATCGCCCGGCGGAAAAGCCCTTCTATGAGCTTGGCGTGCTCGACACCTGGTGGAGCCGTCCTGAAGGTGATGCCGCGCCACAAGGCGCAGCACCGCAAGATACAGTGCCTCAAGACGATACACCACGGGAACGGGCTGAACATGCACCCCTTCACCCTGCCCTGCACCGTCACGCCTGATCGGGAGACGTGATGTTTGCCTATATCCTTCGCCGCATTCTCCTCATGGTGCCCACCATATTGGGCATCATGCTGGTGTCTTTCGTCATCATCCAGTTCGCGCCCGGCGGGCCGGTCGAGCGGGTCATCGCCCAGATCACGGGGGATGACGTTTCCGCCACCGCCCGCATTTCCGGCGGGGGCAGCGACTTCTCCGGCCCGGCAGCCGCCATGCAGGGCGGCGGCGATGCGCTCTCATCCAAATATCGCGGCGCACAGGGGCTGGACCCCGCCTTCATTGCCGAGCTTGAAAAGCAGTTCGGCTTTGACAAGCCCGCTCATGAACGCTTCTTCAAGATGATCACGGATTATGCGACCTTCGATTTCGGCCGCTCCTATTTCCGCGACATCACGGTGATTGATCTTATCGCCGAAAAGCTGGCGGTGTCCGTCTCGCTCGGCCTCTGGATGACGCTGATCACCTATGCCATCTCCATTCCGCTGGGCATTTCCAAGGCCATGCGCGATGGATCGCGCTTTGATATCTGGACCTCGGCTGTCGTTATCATCGGCTATGCCATCCCCTCCTTCCTGTTCGCCATTTTGCTGATCGTGCTGTTTGCCGGCGGTTCCTTCTGGGACCTGTTCCCGTTGCGCGGGCTGGTTTCGGAGAATTTCTGGCAGATGAGCTGGCCGGAGCGGATTGCCGACTACTTCTGGCATCTTGTGCTGCCCATCACCTCCATGGTGCTGGGCGCATTTGCCACCATGACATTGCTGACGAAGAACTCCTTCCTTGAGGAAATCCGCAAACAGTATGTCACCACCGCCCGCATGAAGGGCCTTTCCGAGCGGCGGGTGCTGTATGGCCATGTGTTCCGCAACGCCATGCTGATTGTCATCGCCGGCTTTCCGGGGGCCTTCATTGCCGCCTTCTTCACCGGCTCACTGCTGATCGAGACCATCTTCTCATTGGATGGCCTTGGTCTGCTCTCGTTTGAAAGCGTGCTGAACCGCGACTATCCGGTGGTGTTCGCAACCCTTTATATCTTCTCCCTTGTGGGGCTGATCGTGGGGCTGATTTCAGACCTCACCTATATGCTGGTCGATCCGCGCATCGACTTTGAATCGCGGGAGGTGTGAGGCCATGAACACCGCCATCACCCCGCAGAACACCCCGGCCCTCGCCGCTGTGCCGGAAAAGCGCCACTGGCTCTCGCCGCTCAACCGGCGCAGGCTTTCCAATTTCACCCGCAACCGGCGCGGCTACTGGTCTTTCATTATTTTTTCGGTGCTGTTCGTGTTCGCCCTGAGCGCGGATTTCATCGCCAATGACAAGCCGCTGCTCATTTCCTATGAGGGGCACTATTATGTGCCCGTGCTGAAGGCCTATCCCGAAACGGATTTCGGCGGCGACTTCGAGACGGATGCGGACTACCGCGACCCCTATCTTCAGGAACTGATTGCGGAAAAGGGCGGCTGGATGATCTGGCCCCCCATCCGCTATTCCTATTCCACCCATAATCTGGATTTGCCGACGCCTGCCCCCTCTCCACCCACATGGATGCTCACCGAGGAACAGTGCCGGGAAGTGGCCGAGCGCAAGGGCGTGTCCGGCTGCTCGGGGCTGGAATATAACTGGCTGGGCACGGATGATCAGGGTCGCGATGTGCTGGCCCGCCTGATTTACGGCTTCCGCATCTCGGTGCTGTTCGGGCTGACGCTGACCCTCATTTCCTCCATCATCGGCATCGCGGCAGGGGCCGTGCAGGGCTATTTCGGCGGCTGGGTGGATTTGATCTTCCAGCGCGTGATTGAAATCTGGACCGCCATTCCCTCGCTTTATCTGCTGCTCATCATTTCATCGGTGCTGGTGCCCGGCTTCTGGGTGCTGCTGGGCATCCTGCTGCTGTTCTCATGGGTGTCTCTCGTGGGGCTGGTGCGGGCAGAGTTCCTGCGCGCGCGAAACCTTGAATATGTGCAGGCGGCCCGCGCGCTGGGGGTAGGCAATTTCACCCTCATGACCCGCCACCTTCTGCCTAATGCCATGGTGGCAACATTGACCATGCTGCCCTTCATCATGTCCTCCTCGGTCATGACCTTGACAGCGCTGGACTTCCTCGGCTTCGGCCTGCCCCCCGGCTCGCCCTCGCTGGGTGAGCTGCTGGCGCAGGGCAAGAACAATATTCAGGCGCCATGGCTGGGCCTCACCGCCTTCTTTACCGTGGCCGTGATGTTAAGCCTGCTCATCTTCATCGGCGAGGCGGTGCGTGACGCCTTCGACCCGCGCAAGACCTTCGAGTGAGGGGGAAAACATGACCCAGACCTCCCCCGACACCCCGCTGCTGTCCGTGCAGGATCTCTCCATCGCCTTCCGGCGTGATGGAGCGCAGGCACTGGCGGTGAGAAATGTCTCCTTCGATATCCGCAAGGGCGAAACGCTGGCGCTGGTGGGTGAATCCGGCTCCGGCAAATCCATCACCGCGCTTTCGGTGCTGAAGCTTCTGCCCTATCCGTCAGCCAGCCACCCCACCGGAAAAATCCTGTTTGAAGGGCGCGACCTGCTTTGCGCCCCGCAGAACGAGTTGCGGGGTGTACGCGGCAACCGCATCACCATGGTGTTTCAGGAGCCGATGAGCTCGCTCAACCCGCTTCACACCATTGAGAAGCAGGTTGGGGAGATGCTCATCCTCCATCGCGGCATGAGTGTTTCTGCCGCCCGCAAGCGTACGCTGGAGCTGTTGCATGAGGTGGGCATTCCCAACCCGGAAGAACGCCTCTCCTCCTATCCGCACCAGTTGTCCGGCGGGCAGCGCCAGCGTGTGATGATCGCCATGGCGCTTGCCAACTCGCCGGACCTGCTGATTGCGGACGAGCCCACCACCGCGCTGGATGTGACCGTGCAGGCGCAAATCCTGAAGCTGCTGAAAGAGCTTCAGGCCCGCCTTGGCATGGCCATGCTGTTCATCACCCATGATCTCAACATCGTGCGCAAGATCGCCGATCGCGTCTGCGTGATGCAGAAGGGCGAGATTGTGGAACAGGGCGGCGCGGAGGAAACCTTCAGCAACCCGCAACACCCCTACACACAGGCCCTGCTGAAGGCCGAACCGCGCCCGGACCCCGCCCCCGCATCTGAGGGCGAAGTGGTGATGGAGGCACAGGATGTGAAGGTCTATTTCCCCATCAAGAAGGGCTTTTTCCGTAAGACGGTGGGCCATGTGAAGGCGGTGGACGGGGTCAATCTCTCCATTCGTCGCGGGGAAACGCTGGGCGTGGTGGGTGAATCCGGCTCTGGCAAAACCACGCTGGGGCTGGCGCTGCTGCGCCTCATTTCCAGCAAGAGCGGGCCGGTGGCGTTTCTGGGCCAGCGCATTGACGGTCTCGGCTTCAAGGCCATGCGCCCGCTGCGCCGGCAGATGCAGATGGTGTTTCAGGACCCCTATGGCGCCCTTTCGCCGCGCATGTCGGTGAGTGAAATCATCGGCGAGGGGCTGCTGGTGCATGAGCGCACACTTTCTGCCGATGCACGCGAACAGCGGGTGATTGATGCCCTGCGCGATGTCGGCCTTGACCCGGAAGCACGCCACCGCTATCCGCACGAGTTTTCCGGCGGCCAGCGCCAGCGCATCTCCATCGCCCGCGCCATGGCGCTGGAACCGGCCTTTGTGGTGCTGGATGAACCCACCAGCGCGCTCGACATGATCGTTCAGGCGCAGATTGTGGATCTGCTGCGCGCCCTCCAGCGCAAGCGCGATCTGGCCTTCATGTTCATCACCCATGATCTGCGGGTGGTCTCCGCGCTGGCGAGCCACATTCTGGTGATGCGCGGCGGGCAGGCAGTGGAATATGGCCTCGCGCGCGACGTGTTCGAAACCCCGAAGGAGGATTACACCCGCGCCCTGTTCTCCGCAGCCTTCTCGCTTGAAACCGCGGAAAGCGGTGTGGTGCGCCAGTGAAACCGGGCATCACACCCGCACCCGCACCCGAAGGTGAAACACGGGTTGAGGTGTCCGCCCCCACCGTGCTGGCGGGCGGATACCGGCGCTATGAGCGTTTCGAAATCACCCTTCATCCGCCAGATGGCCCGTCGCTGAAACAGCAGCGTGATGTGCTGCGGGCCGGGCATACGGTGGGTGTGCTGCCCTATGATCCGGTGCGTGATGTCGTGGTGCTCATCCGCCAGTTTCGTCTGCCGGCATGGCTGATGCTGGGGCCGGACAAGGGCGAGCTGGTGGAGATTGTCGCCGGCGGGATTGAGGCGGGAGAAGCATCCGCATATGCCGCGCGCCGCGAATGTGAGGAGGAAACCGGCCTCACCCCCACGCATCTTGTCGCGATGACACGCTTTCTGCCAACACCCGGCATTGTTGATGAATATGCCAGCTTCTTTCTAGGGGTGGTGGATGCAACCCATCTGCCGCAGCGTGGCGGGCTGGCGGGAGAGGCGGAACTCACCCGCCCCTTTGCCCTGCCGGTGGATGAGGCGATTGCCATGCTGGGGCAAGAGGCGTGCAGCAATGGCTATCTCATCATTGCCCTGCAATGGCTGGCCCTCAACCGCGCCCGCCTGCCGGAACTGATTGCGGCTGCCCCGGCTGTTTGCGCATCCGGCAACGGCCCATAAGACAACGGGTGTGGCATGTCTTGCCCGCCCTGTTGCGCAAGCCTTGCCGGAAAGCGGGCAAGGCACCTATCATGCAGCGGAACAGCGCATGGCAATGGCGGATGCTCTCCTCCTCCGGCGCACGTTTCTCCTCCGGCATATCCTGCGCCAGAAAGACAAGGATGACCTGCATGATGATGCGCCATACCCTCATTCCCGCATTGCTCGCGCTCTGCACTGTTTCCGGCGTGCAGTCCGCCGTTCATGCACAGGAGGCGCGCGCTGTTGGCCCGGAGGTCCACACCACTCTCACCCTTGGCACCGGCCCTTCGGAAACCAGCGTGGTGCGCTATGATTGCGGGCAGGCCGGCACACTGGCCGTGACCTATGTGAATGCCCCGCCAAATGCACTGGCGCTTGTGCCGGTGGAAGACGGGACACGCCTGTTCGCCACCACCATCAGCGCCTCGGGTGCGCGCTATCTGTCCGGCCCCTTTGAATGGTGGAGCAAGGGCGGCGAGGCCTCATTGCGCAACCTGACAGCCGGTGAGGAATCCGTACCGCTTTTGACCTGCAAGGCCATTCCCGCCACAGACATCACGGCCAAATAGGCCCTGCAAGGCCAGACCTGAAAACAGGTGAGGGCACGGCATGCCCGCCATCACCTTCAGGAATGGGAGAAATGCACTAATGCACTGGTGATTCTGGAACGATTCAGGCTATTGTTTATGTCCCACAGTGAAGTGCCATTTCCCTGTATCCTCCCTGCGTCTTAACAGCGCCCGATGCTCGGGCTGATTTGGGAATCGTCTCCCATGCTCTCGTCCTTCATGGGCATTGCGGTCATCATCCTGCCCATCTTCGGCATGATCGCCATCGGCTATGGCGCGGCACGCATCGGGCTTTTGAGCGACAAGGCAACGGACGGGCTTGCCGAGTTCGTTTTCAACCTCTCGGTGCCCGTGCTCATTTTCAAGACCCTGAGCGAGGCACGCCTGCCGGATGCCCAGCCCTGGGGCTACTGGTTCTCCTATTTTGCCGGTGCCTTTCTTGTTTTTGCACTGGCCATGCTGGCCGCGCGCAAGCTGTTTGGCCGCAGCCATAAAGAGGCGGTGATTCACGGCTTTACGGCGGGGCAGGCCAATACGGTGTTTGTCGGCCTGCCGCTCATCCTGAGTGCCTATGGCGAGGAAGGCGCGGTTCCGCTGTTCCTGTTGCTGGCCATTCACCTGCCGGTGATGATGATTGCAGCCACATTGCTCATGGAAGGTGGAGCCGGCCTGTTTCGTCGCAGCACCCAGTTGCGCCTGCTCAAGACCATGGCGCTCAACCCCATTCTCATCGGCATTTATGCTGGCGGCCTTGCACAGCTGACAGGCATCCGCGCAACCGGTTTTCCCGGACAGATGGTAGACCTGCTGGGCGCGGCAGCCAGCCCCTGCGCGCTGATTTCGCTCGGCCTTTCCCTGCGCCATTACGGCATTGCGGGAGACATGCGCCAACCCTTCCTCATCAGCGGCCTGAAGCTGCTGGTGCATCCGGCCGCTGTTTTCCTGCTCACGATGGTTTTCGTCATGCCGCCCGCATGGGCCGGGGTGGCGGTGCTGTTTGCGGCCATGCCCTGCGGCATCAATGGCTACCTGCTGGCCCGCCGCAACGGTCTTGCCGTCAACACTGCGAGCAGTGCGGTTTCACTTTCAACCGGGCTTTCGGTGTTTACGGTCGCGATCTGGCTATATGTGCTGGGCGTAGGGTAGGCACCCGTCACAGCCCCAGCAGGTGCCGCACATCCGCCCCCGTCATGCCCTGCGCCCGCAGCACTTCAAGGCTGGTCGAGCCCCGGCTTTTGGAAAGCTTGCGCCCATCCTCATCCAGTATGAGGCGGTGGTGGTGATACAGCGGTGAGGACAGGCCCAGCAGACGCTGCAACAGCACATGCACGCCGGTCGCCGCTTTCAGGTCCTGCCCGCGAATGACATGGGTCACGGCCTGCATCGCATCATCCACCACCACCGAGAGATGGTAGGATGTGGGCGTATCACGCCGTGCCAGCACCACATCCCCCCATGCCGCCGGGTTTGCAGGGTGGCTGGAGATGAGGGGGGCAGCGGGCGGAGGGCTTTCCAGTTCCTGCCATGCCAGCGCCTGTGATTGCCCCAGATGGGCCAGAGCAGCGGCCATATCCAGCCGCAGCACGAAAGGCACGCCTTCCGCCCGCTTCCGGTTGCGGGCAGCATCTGAAAAACCGGTGCGCGCAAAAGGGTAAAGCGGCACCCCATCGGGATCACGCAGAGCCGGGCGACCGCTGCGCGCCTCATCTTCCGCCACCTTGCGGGAGATTTCGGCCCGGCTCTCAAAACTGGCATAGACCAGCCCCATGGCCTCCAGCCGTGCCAGCACCGCAGCATAATCTGCAAAATGCTCACTCTGGCGACGGGGGACGGCAGCAGGGATGATGCCAAGCCAGGCCAGATCATCCAGCAGGGCGCGCTCATATTCAGGCCGACAGCGCGTGGTGTCGATATCCTCAATCCGCAGTAGGAATGCACCCTGCGCAGCACACGCTGCATCCGCATTCAGAATGGCGGAAAAGGCGTGGCCCAGATGCAGGCGGCCATTGGGGCTTGGGGCAAAACGGCAGATGAAACCGGGCATGCTCACCCCCACCCGTGGCAGGGCGCATATGTGCCGCAAGGCTTCCGGAAACAGCGAGCAATGGGGCCGGTCATCATGATTGCGGAAACATAAAACATTTTCAGGCGCAGAGGATACGGTTCACGCACCAAAACAGCGCACGGATCAACGACAGGAGCGCACCTCACAAATATGCGCCAGACGCATATCGGCATTGGCGAGATGCAACTTATATGCATAGTATCTAGGACTGCCTCGTGCTCATCTGCTGTTCAGGGACTATGCCGCATGCCGCTCACCCGCGACACGACTTCCCTTCTTGATGGCCCCCGCCTTCCGCCCCACCATGGCGGCCCGGCAGACAGCCTTGTGGTGCTGCTCCATGGCTATGGCGCAGACGGCCGTGACCTTATTGATCTGGGTGAGGTGTGGGCGGAGGCCATGCCCGGCACGGCCTTTGTCTCACCCCATGCACCAGACCCGTGCAGCGAGGCCCCGATTGGCCGGCAATGGTTTCCCCTTCATGCGCTGGACCCGCATGAACTGGCACGCGGCGTGGATGATGCAGCCCCCATCCTTGCCCGCTTTCTGGAGGTGGAACTCGCGCGCCATAACCTTGCGCCGGAACGGCTTGCTCTCGTGGGCTTCAGCCAGGGGGGCATGATGGCCCTGAATATGGGCCTGCATATGCCGAAAGCACCGGCGGCGGTTGTCGCCTATTCCAGCCTGTGGTCCGGCATCGCCCATCCGCCATCCCAGCCTTTCAGCGCACCGCCCCCGGTGTTGCTGGTTCATGGCGGATGTGACGAGGTGATTCCATCCGACGCGCTGTTTGCGTCCGCCAATGCGCTCACGGCAGCCGGAGTGCCCGTGGAGTGGCATTTAAGCCCGGACCTGCCGCATGGCATTGATGCAGACGGCGTTTCACGCGGCGGGGCCTTCCTTGCGGCAGCCTTTGATGCAACCTCTGCGTAAGATAAAGATAAGGTTTCCAACAGAAAGCTTCACAAGAATGACACGCGACATATAGAGTATCGCAGCGCGGCGGAAACGCTCCATGGCGGACCCATGGTAGATGGCGGGGAGTTTTGTCCTTGACCACGGCGATATCACAAGGAGCCTGGCCGGCTCTGGTTCTGAATGCGGACTATCGTCCGCTGAGCTATTACCCTTTGTCCATCTGGTCCTGGCAGGATGCCATCAAGGCTGTGTTTCTGGACCGGGTGAACATTGTCGAATATTATGACAAATATGCGCGAAGTCCGGGCTTTGAAGTACGATTGCCCAGCGTGGTTTGTCTGCGCACATTTGTTAGGCCGACCCGCCAACCGGCCTTCACCCGCTTCAATGTTTTTCTTCGAGACCGCTTTTCCTGCCAGTATTGCGGCTCCCGCGAAGACCTCACCTTCGATCATCTGATCCCGCGTTCCCGGGGCGGGCAAACAACCTGGGAAAATGTGGTGGCGGCCTGCTCGCCCTGCAATCTGCGCAAGGGCAATATCATGCCCGGCGATATCGGCATGTGGCCCGCGCAAATGCCCTACGCCCCTTCCGTGCAGGACCTGCACCAGAATGGCCGGCAGTTTCCCCCCAATTACCTGCATGAAAGCTGGCTGGACTATCTTTACTGGGATACCGAGCTGGAACCCTGAGGCTCCTCACAGCCGCCGCCGGCTCACCGCACCCCAACCGGCAATGCCCGACAGCCCCGCCGCAATCAGCACATTCCAGCCCGCCATGGAGAGGCCGAACAGTTTCCATGGGGCCTCATCACAACGCGGCACGCGCGTGCTGCCCAGCGCATCAAGAATATTGGTCGTCACTGTTGGCACCCCGCCTGTGCAGGCCACGGGTCCCGGCCAGAAATGCCACTCCACCCCGGCATGATAGGCCGCCAGAACGGCATTGGCCGCCAGTGCCAGCGCCAGAAGGCCCAGAAGCACCTGCCCGAAACGGGCATGGCCCTTGCTCACCAGCACAAGTGCGAGAATCGCCACCGGCACGGCAACATAATAGGCAATGCGCTGTTCCAGACACAGCGGACAGGGCGCAAGCCCGACCACGAGCTGAAAAAACCAAGCCGCAGCAAGGGCAAAGGTGGAGCCGAGCGCAACCAGCAGCGCACAGGCCGCCGAAAGGGGATAGGACAAACGGGAACCTGCGCTCACACAAACCTCCTGGGGGAACCGGATTCCCTGTCATGATGCCGCACATGAACACGCCAAAAAAGGCCCATCTTGGGCCATGACAATGCGCCGCAGATCAACACCGGTCGGCAGTAAAAACCCGCATGTCCTTGAGAGGACTGACATCATACTGTCTTTTTTGACTCTTTCTTATTCATCCTCGGGAACTGGCGTAACCTCAACATTTCAGCTATATGTTCCTTATCGTGTTCGGAGGCATTCGCATCTGGAACCCTCCTAAAGTGACACGCCCTGATTGACACAGCTTCATCGGATTGCGGCCCGACATGAACGAAATGACCCGACCCCGCTCCACCTTCGGCATTCCCCTTTCGGCGGAAACCGAGGACCTCATGCTGC
The DNA here is from genome assembly GCA_034676585.1 of Xanthobacter sp. GTDB lineage: Bacteria > Pseudomonadota > Alphaproteobacteria > Rhizobiales > Xanthobacteraceae > Xanthobacter. The sequence continues at coordinate 276,592 of JAUCBY010000007.1, forward strand.
CCGTGGCGCAGCTGCGTGATATTTCCGTGGCCCGGCGCACAGGTTGCCCGTTCCACGACGTCCGCGAAATGCTGCGCGAAGTGGGCCTGCGCCCCACCCGTCAGCGCCTCGCTCTCGGCTGGCTGCTGTTCGCCAAGGGCGACCGGCACGTGACCGCCGAAATCCTGCACGAGGAAGCCATCAAGGCGCGCTTCCCCGTCTCGCTCGCTACTGTCTACAATACGCTGCACCAGTTCACGGAAGTGAACCTGCTGCGCGAAGTGGCCGTGGACGGGTCCAAGACCTATTTCGACACCAATGCCTCCGACCACCACCATTTCTACCTGGAAGGGCAGAATGATCTGGTCGATATTCCGGCCTCGCAGGTGCATCTCGACATGCTGCCCGAGCCGCCGGAAGGCTATGAGATCGCCCGTGTGGATGTGGTGGTTCGCCTGCGCCGCAAGAAGGCTTCCTGATCTTTGCGCCGCGCTTTTGGCGCGGCACAGCTTCAGTTCAGAACACGCGCACCCTGCCGCAAGGGGTTGCGCGTGTTTTTGTTTGCACCACCCGCTTGCCACGAACCGCACCCGAAAGGGCCATTCCGCCCCATTCGCCATTTTGTGTTATGCTGCCCGTGCCTGACCCTTGCCTGCAAAGGATTCCCCATGAGGTCCCCACCCGCACCGCACCAAAGCTCTCCCGGCCCGGAATCGCGGCCGCATCACCTGTATGTTGTGCTCGGGCTGTCGGGCACAGGCGCGGCATTACTGCTTCTTGCAGCAGCGTTGTGGAGCCGCTACGGAACGGCTGTCTTTTTTGATCTCGTGAATGCGGGTCTTGCCACCTGCTTTTGACCGTGCAGCACGGTACGAAGGTTTGCTTTCATGTCCAGGCTCCCCCGCAAAAGCCCCCGTCCCACATCACACAAAAAGGTTCTGCCGCTGTTTGCAGCCTTTGCAGCGGGGGCTGTGCTGCTGGTGGCGGTGGTTACGATGCTTTTGCCCTCCTCCTCCGAGGGCACCTCGGCAGCGATCGGCGGCCCCTTCCAGCTTGTGGACCAGAACGGGGAAAAGGTGAGCGAGGCGGATCTCGTCGGCAAGCCCACGCTCATCTTCTTCGGCTTCACCCATTGCCCGGATGTCTGCCCCACCGCCCTGTTCGAGATGTCGGAAATATTCAACGCTCTCGGGCCGGATGCAGACAAGGTGCAGTCCTTCTTCGTCTCGGTCGATCCCGAGCGCGATACGCCCACCATACTCAAGGAGTATCTGGGCAGTTTTGCCCCCCAGCTGCGCGGCCTCAGCGGCACGCCGGAGCAGGTGGAGAAAATCTCGAAAGCCTACCGGGTCTATGCCCGCAAGGTGCCGCTTGAAGGCGGGGACTACACCATGGACCATACAGCCTCGGTCTATCTCATGGACAAGACCGGCGCCTATGTGGCCCCCTTCAATGCCAAACGCATGCCGGAAGAGGCTGCGCAGGATCTGCGGCGCTATTTTTAACGCCACCTGCGTGCAACGCCCCATCGCTTGATGGCAGCACAGACAGGATCAAACGGCTGGCTCCAGACCAAAATCCGCCGGCGAAAGAGCAATGTCTGCCAGGCTATAGTGGTCCACCGTTCGCATGAAAGCCTCCAGCGCCTCCGACAGGACGCCTTGCAGCCGGCATCGGGAAGTAATCACGCAGCCGGACTGATCGACCTGTCCCGGAGCAAAGCACTCGACAAGATCGAAATTGGGTTCGGTGACCCTGAGCACCTCACCCAGCCGGATGTCTTGCGCCGCCCGAGCCAGCATCAGGCCACCAGAGCGCCCGCGCACCGCTTTCAGAATGCCTGCGCGTGTCAGCTGGTTGGCAACCTTCATCAGGTGATTGCGGGATATGCCGTAGATCTGGGCAGTTTCGTCAATCGTGATCAACCGGTCCGGGAAAGAGGCCGCATAGATCAGGATACGCAGGCCATAATCCGAAAAATTCGTCAGCCGCATCCGTGCCCCCTGCCTTCCCGATTCCCGCGCAGTTTCTGCCTATAAAGCCCACGCATCAACATCTCTGCCCCACAGGTGGAATATTGAGGCCCCGTCCACTCAGGTGAGGGGGCCAGAATGACGCACCGCTGTTGAGCAGACGTAAACGCCCTGCCCCCTGACGCCTTCCCGCAACTGGATTTCCGGACGACCCTCGCGCCAGATTCTCCAATTAGAACAATTCTGTTCTCTGGTGGGCCGATTGACCCTCCAGACTGAATATGGTCAGTCCAAAAGTGGTATTTGAAATACATATTAAGACGTCTTGCTGTGCAGCATGCGGGCGGTTGCGGAAAAGGGACTTGGGAAGATGAGGGTCATTGCACCAGTTGTGACGGCACTGTTGTTGTCCACCACCAGCCATCAGGCACTGGCGCAGTCTGCCTCTCCGGGTGCGGTGATCGAGCTGCCCTCCGTCGAGGTCACATCCTCGGATTCGGGCGCGGACATGAGCGCCCTGCGCAAAAGGCTGGATGCCATTCCCGGCGGCGTTGCACTGGTCAATGTGAATGCCATTGGCCCCACCGCCAACCTCACCCTTTCACGCGCGCTGGAGAGTGTGCCGGGCGTTGTGGTGCAGAACTTCTTTGGCGGCAATGACCAGCCCCGTCTCCAGATCCGCGGCTCAGGCTCGCAGCAGAATCCGGTGGAGCGCGGCGTTCTGGTTTTGCAGGACGGATTGCCACTGAACCGGGCTGACGGCTCCTATATTGTCGGCTTTATTGACCCCCAGCAGGCCAGCGCCATTGAAGTGTTCCGGGGCTATACGGCGAACCGGCTCGGGGCCACCGTGCTGGGCGGTGCGCTGAACTTCATTTCACCCACCGGCCTGAGTGCCCCCGGCTCTGCCCTTCAGTTCAGCGGGGGCAGTTTTGGGCAGGTGAATGTGAATGGCCGCACCGGCTTTGCAAATGAAAAGGTGAATGGTCTCATTCAGGCCGACTTCACCACCCGCACCGGCTTCCGCGACTATAATGATTCCCAGCGCGTGTCTGTTGGTGCCAATGTCGGCTTCAGCTGGTCCGAAAATGTGAAAACGCGGGTTTTCGCGGGCTATCGTGATCTGGCATTTGATATTGCAGGCCCACTGCCATGGGCTGCCCTGAAGCAGAACCCGAAGCAGAACTGGAACGGGCCGATCGTCACCCCCTCGGGTGCCAGATTCCCGGGGCCGAATGTCCATCGTGATCGCCCGCGGCGCGAGGCCACCCAGTTCCTGATCGGGTCGCGCACCACAGCCACCTATGGCTCGCATGTGCTTGATGGCACGATTGGCTATACCTATACGGACGACATGTTCCGGTTCCCGGTGTCCTCGGGTGTGCGCACCACGAAGGGCGGCGACCTGACCCTTTCCGGCCGCTATGCATACCAGCCGGATGAAAGCCGCCCCCTGCCGCTGTTCGAAACCAGTGTGCTCTATACGGGTGGCTCGGCAGATCGCGGCAACTATCTCAATATTGGCGGCACGCAGGGCGCACAGTTCGGAGACAGCGAGCTTGGGGCCTCCACCCTGTCGCTCTATACGGGCATGAACATTCCGCTGGGCGACATGTTCACCCTTTCTCCTGCGCTGTCCTATTCCTATGCCACGCGCAAGAATACGGACAACTGGATGCTGCCCACCCGGCCAACGGCAGCTTTTGCGCCGGCCCGCCCCTATATGCCGCTGCCCAACGGGGCCGTGCCGACACAAAGTACAAGCTTCAACAACAACTATGATGGCTGGAGCCCCAGCGTTGCGCTGAATTTCAAGCTGAATGAAAACAACAGCTTCTTCATTGCCGCCAGCCACAGTTTCGAGCCGCCGACATGGGAAGACCTTCTCGCCACGGTGAATGGCACGCCCAACAGCAGCCCCGGCCGTCCCAATCCTGCCAATCCGCGCCTGCCAGCCGCAGCGTTCGTAACCCCCAATCTTGATGCGCAAACCGCAAACACGATCGAGGGAGGCTGGCGTGGTGAATATGGAGTCGTGGCATGGGATGCCACGACCTATTATTCCTGGGTCAAGAATGAGTTGCTGAACCTGCGGGATGCCACCGGCGCTTCACTGGGCGCAATGAATGCAGGCAAGACCATCCATTTCGGCGTTGAAATTGGCATGACCGCAAAGCTGTGGGAGCACCTTGTTGCCCGCCTTGCCTATACCTATCAGGACTTCCACTTCGATAATGACCCGCTGCGCGGAAACAACCAGCTTGCCGGCATTCCCCCGCACTTCATCACACTCGCCCTGCAATACCAGATGACGGACAAGTGGATGGTGATGGGTTCATTCCGCTGGTCGCCTACCGAGACGCCCGTGGACAACATGAACACCCTGTATTCGCCAGCATGGTTCGTGGCCGATGTGCGGACCGAATATACCTTCAATGAAAACCTCTCGGTGTTTGGCGAGATCACCAATGTCTTCGACGAGGTCTATGCCGGATCAACACTGACGCTGGATCAGGCCCGTGCCGATCAGGCTGCGTTTCTACCGGGTGACGGGCGCGGCTTCTTTGCCGGCGTGAAGGCCACCTTCTGATCTGCTCATGCAACCGGAGATCATCATGATCAGCCGCCGTACCTTTCTTTCTGGTGTTGCTCTGGCCGGCCTGTCTGCCGGGGTGCTTCACCGCCCTTTCATTGCCCGCGCAGCGGAACCTCTGGTGTTGTGGGGGCCACCGGCTGCACCCTCCATCATTCTGGCCCAGGCAGCGGCCAGCGGCCTGCTGCGCGAGCTGGGGCCGGATGTATCTTTCCGCACCTGGAAATCACCTGATGAATTGCGGGCCGGCATCAGCTCGGGCAGCTATCATGCCACGGTGGTGCCAACCTATGTGGCAGCCAATTTCTACAATCGCGGCCTTGGGCTTCGCCTGCTCAATGTGCTGACGAACGGGCTGCTTTATGTCGTTGCACCAGAGGGCACGGTGAGCGATGTCGCAAGCCTGAAGGGCAAGAAGATTGCCGTTCCGCTGCGCAATGACATGCCCGATTTCATCTTCCGCCGCCTGCTGGCCTCAGCCAATGTGAGCGCATCGGAAGTTCAGGTCGAATATACAGGCTCACCATCCGAGGCCATGCAGTTCATGATGGCCGGGCGGGTGGATGCGGCCTTTCTCACCGAGCCGGCCAGCACGGCAGCCATTTTGCGCGCCTCCATGATGGGCAAGACACTGGTGCGGGCCATCAGCGCGCAAGAGGTCTGGAAGGGTGTGACAGGCTCTCCCGTCATCCCGCAGGCCGGGCTTGCGGTGAGCCGGAAATTCAGTGCGGATCTGGGTGAAAAGGGTCTGGAGGCCCTGCAAACCGCACTTGAGACCGCACTTGCACAGGTTCTGAAAGACCCGGCAGCAGCAGCGGCGGCGGCAAGCTCCACACTGGAACTGCCCGCGCCGGTGATTGAGCGCTCTATTCCGTACAGCAATCTGGTGGTCGCCCGCGCGAGCACGGAGAGGAAAGAGCTTGTGACCCTGTTTGAGGCGCTGGCGCAGGAAGATCCGCGCATCATCGGCGGAAAGGTGCCTGATGATGGCTTCTTCGCCCTCTGAGGCGACAGACCCGGCGGTTGCCAGACCACAGGACGAGGGCGCGTTTCGTCAAGCCATGCACATGCTGGTGGCAGCATGTGCATGGCTTGGGCGTTATCTGTGGTCCGGCTGGGTCGGGCTGGCCGGTCTCATGTGTGTGGCTGCCGCATGGCAGGCCGGACACGAGATTTATGGCTCATTCGTGCTGCCCTCCCCGGTGGACAGCCTGTTTGTCCTCATTGATCTGATGCAGGGGCCCGTGCTGGCATCTGCCGCACTGGAAACGGGCTGGCGCGCCATGACCGGTTTTGTGCTGGCGGCCGGCATTGGCACGCTTGCGGGTGCCGTTGCGGGCTATTCATTTGCGGCCATGCGCCTGATGCGCCCGATCGTGACCGTCATTCTTGGCGTGCCGCCGATTGCATGGATTGTGCTCGCCCTGATCTGGTTCGGATCGGGCGGCGGCTCCGCCATCTTGACAGTGGTGCTGGCCTCCTTCCCGATTTCCTTTGCCGGGGCGCTTCAGGGCGTTGCAACCCGTGACCGGGCGCTGGATGCCATGGCGCGCTCGTTTGGCGCATCGGCGCTCACGCGGTTTCACTCCGTCACCGTACCGCACCTGCTGTCCTACCTGTTTCCAGCCTGGACAACGACCATTGGCAGCGCGTGGAAGGTCACGGTCATGGCCGAACTGCTGTCCAACAGTGGCGGCATTGGCGGCGAACTGGCCACGGCCCGCGCGCTGTTCGACATTCCGCTGGTGATGGCGTGGATCATGCTCGTGGTGGCCTTTGCAATGCTCAGTGAATATGGCGTGCTGAACCCGCTGCGCGAGATGACAGAGCGCTGGCGCAGTGCCGGGCAGCCCTGGGGTGTGAAACGATAATGGGGCAGGAAAACACCGCGGACACTGAAACCGCAAAACTGGTGTTGCAGGATATTGGCCACGCCTGGCTCGGGCGGACCGTATTCGAGCATTTCGACCTTGTGTTGAGGAAGGGGGAAGTGGTGGCGCTTGTCGGTCCATCTGGCTGCGGCAAAACCACCATTCTTCAAATTGCCGCCGGTCTGGTGGACCCGCGCAAGGGTCGGGTTCACCGTCACTACCGCCGTCATGCAGTGGTGTTTCAGGAACCGCGCCTGCTGCCCTGGCTGACAACGCGTGACAATATCGCCTACGGCCTGAAGGTGGGCGGAGCCACACGCGCCGAATGCCACGCCATTGCCGAGGCCCGCGCGCTGGAAGTGGGGCTGGACCGCAATGACCTTGATAAATATCCCATCCAGCTTTCGGGCGGCATGCGCCAGCGGGCGGCGGTTGCGCGGGCGCTGGCCGTGGAACCGGATGTGGTTTTCTTTGATGAACCGTTCACGGCTGTCGATGTGGGACTGCGGCGCATTTTGCAGAATATGGTGATCGCAGCCGCAAAGCGTGCGCATTTCTCGGCGCTGTTCGTGACCCATGATCTGGCCGAGGCGGTGCGGGTGGCCCATCGCCTTATCGTGCTTTCGGGCCGCGATGGCCGCGTTATTGATCAGCGCATCATTGAAGGAGAACCCGGAGCACGGGATAACCGCGCCATTTTTGATATTGTGGAAGGATGGTCCCACGAGCCTGAGTTCGCAGAGCTGTTCGATGCAGACCGGCGGGCCAGCGCATGAGCGCGTGTCACCACCCCTCCTCCCCCTCGCCCGTCCTGCCGCCGGTGCTGCGCGAGGGGCTGCGGCTGTTTTTTCCGGCTGCTGCCGCACATGGCGCAATATGGCCCCTGATGTGGGTGGCCCTTTATGGCCTGGACCTGCCCTTTTCCTCCGCCATACCCTCCAGCCAGTGGCATGCCCATGAAATGATCTATGGCACCTATGCCATGGCGCTGGCCGGCTTTCTCACCTCTGCCATGCCGGAATGGACCGATACACCACCGCGCCGGGGCAAGGCGCTGCTGCTGTTGCTGTTCTTGTGGCTGCCGGGTCGGGTGATCGGGCTTTTCGGCGTGGACATGCTCTCGCCGCTGGCCGGCTTGACCGATACCGCCTTTCTCTCGGTGCTGGCATGGTTCATCCTGAAACCCCTGATCACGCGCCGGAGCACCAAAAACAGTTCCTTCTTCATCTGGACCCTGCTCTTTGCGCTGACAGAAGTGGCCATCCGTACGGCATGGTTCATGGAGGAGTTCGATCTGTCGCACCGCCTGCTGCTGGTGGCGATGTGCATTTTCGTGGTGTTTTTCACCCTTTCGGTCGCCCGCATCGGGGTGGTGGTCATCAACCGCACGCTTGATCCTAGCGGGGAGACCACACCCTACCGCCCGCATCCGGGCCGGCAGAACCTCGCCGCGGGCCTTGTCACCCTTTATGCGGGCGTGATGCTGCTGTTTCCCGCCTCTCTTGCGCCAGCCTATCTGGCACTGGCGACCGGCGCGGCGTTCATGGACCGGCTGACAGAATGGTTTATCGGGCGCGCCCTGTTCAAGACGCAGATTCTCGTTCTGGCATTGGCCAACCTGTTTGCGGGCGCGGGCTTCTTCGTGATCGGCCTTGGCAATCTGGATGCAAGCTTGGGAGACACCGTATTCCTGGCCTCAACCGGCGTACATCTGCTGACAGTCGGTTCACTTGGCATGGCGATCATGGCCGTCTTTACAATTGCCGGGCTGTTCCATACCGGCCGCAGTCTGGTGCTGCCCTGGCAGGCGCATGCGGCTGTTGCGGCGATGATCGCCGCAGCACTCATCCGCACAGTGCCGGAACTGGGTTTTGCATCAGCCCTGTTCGGCCTGCACTATATGCTGGGTGCCCTGCTGTGGTCTGGCGCATTCATTTTCTGGCTCACCGCATTCTGGCCCATGATGAAAGCGCCGACTGTACAAAAATAGTGGCCAACGCTCACGAGCCATCCTGCCGCGCGCCATGGGCTGTGCTAGGCATATGGAAACGGCAGGATGGATCAGGGGCGTGGCATGGCGAGCGGTGTGAAGACGGGCATGTTGCGTCAGCATTCATGGTCTTTGGGAGCTGGCGTCTCCTGTCTGGCGCTGGTTCTGGCGAGCCCGGCACAGGCGCTGGTCTTCAACAATAATGTTGCGCCCGATACAGCCGCAGCCGCGAACATCTATGATTCCAACAATATTTACGACAATGTCGTCAGCGTCATAACCCGGTCTGCCACGGGAGATGGCCTGTGCACCGGCACCCTGATCAATTCCCGCACCATCCTCACCGCATCGCATTGCATGTGGAATGCGCAGACGGAAACGGTATCCAAGGTTGAGGGAATCCGCATCGGCTTTTCGCCGAATGCTTCCAGTGGCGAGACGCCAAACGACCAGCGAGCCTCGGGCATGCTGGTCAACCCGAACTACAGGGATGCACAGTTCGGGTATGATGTCGCCCTGATTTCCCTGAGCACTCCTGTCACATCCATCGCCCCGGTACAGGTGGTGGGTGATGATGCCAGCACCCCCGCAAAGGGCGCGCTGGCAGAGATTGTCGGCTATGGGCAATATGGCACGGGTCTGGATGCCGGCATGTATTATGACCCGGACCCGTCAAAGGAAGCGCCGGGCAATGCGCGCCGCCGTTATGGCCAGACCGTTGTGGGTGACTACACGAAGTGGACCTTTGATCGCACGGGGGATACCCCCATGATCGTGGCCCAGTTCCGCAACCCGGATTCACCGGATGACCCGGACTATTATGGCCTGTCTGAACTGGGCGTGCCCGTACCGGCCCAACAGGCCGGAAACGGGGGCGGAGACAGTGGCGGGCCGCTGTTTCTGGTGATGGAGGATGGAAGCCTTGTCCAGTATGGCATCCTTGGCCTTCTGAACCCGGCACAGGGTGGCACGCTGCGCTATGGCGTCATCAGCGGCTGGGAATTCATCCAGAACTATTCGGCCTGGCTGGCGCAAAACAACCCGCTGCGCACCACCAGCGCCCTTGCCGGACATTTCAACTGGAGCGATGCCGGCGCATGGCGCGATGACAAGGGCTACAGCGAAGTGCCGGATAATGCCGGCGGCTCGTTTGCCGGCCCAAGAGGCATGGTTGGCCGCTATTATGACGTCTTCCTGTCTCAGGCCTCCAGCATTCATGTTGATATATCGCCCACGATCGACAATCTCACCCTAGCCCATGGATCTGCTGTTCTGGACATTGCGCGTGGCAACAGCCTTCAGACAGTTCTGGATACGCGGATACTGGCAGGAACCGTTGCCACCAATGGCGTGCTCTCGGCCCGGCAAGTCATCCTGCAAGGTGGTGCCCTGAGTGGCACAGGTGATGTTATCGTGAGCGCGGGCCTGCAACATGCAGGTGGCGTGATTGCTCCGGGCACGGCGACAGCGCTGGGTATCCTGTCCGTGCATGGAGATTATCAGGCCGGTGATGCCGCGATCCTGTCCGTGCGCCTTGGCGCGGAAGGGGCAGACCGGCTGGCGGTGAGCGGCACCGCACAGGTGAACGGCACCTTGCAGTATGGCCTGTTCTCACCCGCCCATTTCGGCACCTATATTGTGGCGACCGCGCAAAATGGCCTTTCAGGAAGCTTCGATCAGGTTACGGGCCCGGCTTCCGCCTTTGCATCTGTCGAAGCCCTTTATGCGGGTGATGGCGTGGCGCTTTCTGTCACCAAGGCCCGCAGTTTTGCCTCTGCCGGAATGAACGCAAACCAGATGTCCGTGGGTGCGGCCCTGGACAGCATGGAGGATGCCAGCGCACTGGTTGCAGCCGCAACATGGCTGCCAGATGCCACATCCGCCGCACGCACGTTTGAGAACATGTCCGGGCAGGCCTATGCATCACTGGAAACGGTGATGCTGGAAGACAGCCGCTTCACACGTGAGGCCGCTTTCGGACGTCTGCGCGCTGTTTCCGGCGGGGCTGGAACAGGCAGCGCACCGGCCACCCGTGAGGCAGGTTCCGGCGGGGCCACAGCCTTGCCCGGTGCAGGCCCGGATGTATGGATGAAGGGCTTCGGCTCATTCGGCAATATGGGTGCCCGTGACGGCAATGCCGGGGTGAAGCGCGATATTGGCGGCTTTTATGCCGGTGTGGACCGCGAGGTGTTTGACACATGGCGGATTGGCCTTCTGGGAGGCTACAGCCGCACCACCGCATCCCTGAAAGATCTGGCCGCCTCCTTTTCAAGTGATAATTACACTGTAGGGCTTTATGGCGGACAGCAGTGGGGTGCGCTTGCACTGCGGCTGGGCGTGAGCCAGACATGGCATGATATATCTGCCGCCCGCGCGCCCACCCTGCCCATGACCCCGGGCAGCCTGAAAGCCGAGTTCAATGCCAGCACCGCGCAAGTGTTTGGTGAACTGGGTTACCAGATGCACCTTGGTACCTTGCATCTGGAGCCTTTTGCCAATCTTGCCTATGTCTCTGTCAGCGGTGATGACTTTCACGAAACAGGCAATATCGCGGCCCTGCGGTCTTCGGGGCTGGGTGGCAGCGCCACATTCAGCACGCTTGGCTTGCGCCTGTCCGCCCCTGTCTTCACGGTGGGCGAAACCCGCATTTCCGCGCATGCCTCCGCCGGATGGCAGCATGCCTGGAATGGACAGCCGCCCGCCATTGTTTCAAGCTTTGTGACCAGCGCCGCCTTTTCCAGCACCGGCATGCCTCTGGCTTCAGATACGGCATTGCTGGAGGCGGGTCTGGATACAGATCTCAGCCAGAATATACGTCTTGGTGTCTTTTATTCAGGCCAGTTTGGCGGCGGAATCTCGGACAACGGCTTTCAGGCTGCCCTTAAAGTGAGTTTCTAGACTTCCGAAAATGGCGCACCCGCCTCCTGATACAGGATGGCATGCCCTATCTGCGTGTCTTTGCCTTGCGTGGATTGAGCGCATCACGCATGGCAAGGCTGGAATGGATGCGGGTGACGCCGGGAAGACGGGACAGAATCTCGCCGTGTATGGCCTCATAGGCCGCCGCGCTCTCCACCTCGACCCGAAGCCAGTAATCAACCGCGCCTGTCATGAGAAAGCATTCCCGGATCTCGGGGCGTTTGCGGACGGCGGCCTCGAAACGGGCAAGATAATCTTCCGTCTGCCGCTCCAGCGTCACCTGAACAAGGATGCTCACCACATCCTCACTGCGTCCGACCCCGCTCGTGAGCACGGTATAGCCCCGGATCACGCCGATGGTTTCGAGCAGCTTGATCCGGCGATGGCACGCTGAGGGTGACAGGCCGACCTCAGCCGCGATAGCTGCATTTGAAGCGCGGGCATTCTGTCTCAGCAGCATCAGGATGGCGTTGTCTGTCGCATCCAGCGTGGTTGGCATGATTGCACAATCCTCGAACATTCTTCGAAACGGGCATCAATTTTAGCACCATATTCGATGAATCGTCGAAAATATCCATCATTCCTCACATACGATAAAATGAGGAGGACGTGATGTGATGGTTCATTCCATTGAGATTGCCGGGGCCGTCTTGCGCATTGATCTGGATGCACTGGTCGCCAACTACAAGCGCATCTGCATGCAGGTGGATGGCGCCACAGTTGCGGGGGTGGTCAAGGCCAATGCGTATGGGCTTGGTGCAGCAGAAGTTTCGCATGCACTGGCATCCGCTGGCTGCCGCCATTTCTTTGTCGCCCAACTTGGCGAGGCCATTGCCCTGCGCCCAAAGCTTGGGGATGAGGCCGCCCTTTATGTGCTGAATGGCCTGAAGCCCGGCGCAGAGGCTGTTGCTGCCGGCATCAATGCCATCCCGGTGCTCAACTCGCGCGATCAGCTTGACCGCTGGGCAGCTCTTGCCGCCGGATCTGGTCGCCGCCTTCCCGCCGTTCTTCAGGTGGATAGCGGCATGTCTCGCCTTGGCCTGTCCCGCGCTGAGGCCAGCGCCCTTGCCTCCAACCCGGAACAGCTGGACGGCATTGAGCTACGCCTCATCATGAGCCATCTGGCCTGCGCCGATGATGCTGAGGCCGAGGCCAACCGGGCACAAGCAACAGCTTTCGAGGAAATGGCCAGCCTTTTCCCCGGCATACCGCGCGCGCTCGACAATTCCGGCGGAAGCTTTCTGCCCCGCTCCCATTTCGACATCGTGCGCCCCGGCATTGCGCTTTATGGTGGCGCGCCACAGGGCGGACGGCCAAACCCCATGCGCCCGGTTGTGGCGCTGGAAACATATATCATTCAGGTGCGCGACGTGCCGGCCGGTGTCGGTGTCGGCTATGGCCTGACCTCCGTTGCCAGCCACGCGCGCCGGATTGCGACCCTGCCGGTCGGATATGCGGATGGATGGCCGCGCCATCTCAGCAATCGCGGGGCTGTGTTCATAGGTGGTCACCGTGCCCCTGTCGCCGGTCGCGTCTCCATGGACAGCATGACGGTTGATGTCACGGATGTGCCCGCTGCCCTGCTTCAGCCGGGTGCGCCGGTTGAGCTCCTCGGGCCGCACCAGTGCATTGATGATGTCGCCCGGGATGCCGGCACCATTTCCTATGAAATTCTCACCCAGCTTGGCCATCGTTACGCGCGGACGTATCTTCCGGTTCAGGACAGCGCGGCCTCAGGGAGGCTCCCGGCATGAAAATCGCTATTCTTGGCAGTGGTGTCATTGGTGTCACGTCGGCCTGGTATCTGGCAGAGGCGGGGCACGAGGTTGTCGTCATTGATCGCCAGCCCGGCCCGGCGCTGGAAACCAGCTTTGGCAATGCCGGGGAGATTTCCCCCGGCTATGCCTCGCCATGGGCGGCGCCCGGCATTCCGGCAAAGGCCCTGAAATGGCTGTTCATGGAACATGCCCCACTGATCCTTCGCCCGAAGGCGGATCTGGCCATGATGCGGTGGCTGGTGGAGATGCTGGCCAACTGCACAACATCTGCCTATCGCATCAACAAGAGCCGCATGGTGCGTCTGGCCGAGTTCAGCCGCGATGAGTTGATCGCCCTGCGCGCCCAGACCGGCATCTCTTATGATGAACGCTGCAAGGGCACGCTTCAGCTTTTTCGCGAGCAGAAGCAGATGGATGGCATAGCCAACGATATTGCCGTTCTGAAAGCCGATGGAGTGCCGTTTGAAGTGCTGGATCGCGCCGGCTGCATCAGGGCAGAACCGGGCCTTGCCAACAGCGCGGTGCCCTTTGTTGGCGGCCTGCGCCTTCCCAATGATGAAACCGGGGACTGCTTCAAGTTTACCAATGCGCTGGCCGATATGGCACAGGCAAAAGGCGTGCGCTTTCTCACCGAGCACAGCATCAGGCGGCTGGTGAAAGAGGACAACAGGATCATCCGCGTGGAAACCGACAAGGGTGATGTGACAGCCGATGCCTATCTGGTGGCGCTGGGCAGCTATTCCCCGCACATGGTGGCCCCCTTCGGTATCCGCCTGCCGATTTATCCCGTGAAGGGGTATTCGATCACGGTGCCGATCACCCATCCCGAACGCGCACCTGTCTCCACCCTTCTGGATGAAAGCTACAAGGTGGCTGTCACCCGGTTGGGAGATCGTATCCGCGTGGGTGGCATGGCGGAAATCTCAGGCTTCAGTACAGATCTTCCACCCCGGCGGCGTGCCACGCTGGAGCATTCTGTCAGCTCCCTGTTCCCTGATTCCGGTGATCTGGAACAGGCCACCTTCTGGAGCGGCCTGCGGCCGATGACGCCAGACAGCACGCCCATTATTGGGGGAACCTCAATTCCCAACCTGTTCCTGAATACGGGGCATGGTACACTGGGATGGACCATGGCGTGCGGTTCGGGCCGGCTTATTGCCAGCCTCATCAGCGGCACCAAACCGCCTGTTGACCCCGCAGGTCTCGATATCACGCGTTACACCTCCTGACACCCCGAAGGGAATTTTCGATGACCATCACACGCATCAAGTCCGGTCCGCGCATGAGCCAAGCCGTGGTTCATAACGGCCTTGTCTATCTGGCCGGCCAGATTGGCGCACCGGGTGAGGATGCCGAAACGCAGACGCGCGCCGTGCTGGCTGCCATTGATGAACTGCTCAAGGAAGCCGGTACGGACCGCACCCGCCTGCTGACCGCCACCATCTGGCTGGCCGACATGGCTGATTTTGGGGCGATGAACAGCGTATGGGAAAGCTGGATCGGCGAGGGCAACACCCCCACCCGTGCAACGGGCGAAGTGCGTCTGGCAACGCCGGACTACAAGGTTGAGATCATCGTTGTGGCTGCCCTGCCCTGAGATTCCTGCAAAAGCGGAATGATGACATGACGATGGGGGGCGGCAACAACGGCCCGCTCCCCAGCCGTTACGGAGAATGCGGGCCGCTCCGGCCACGGCCTGCCCGCCATATGACCCGCTTGCCTCTCGTCCTTCTCCTCGCCTTCCCTTGCCGTAGGCGGTCTGTTCTTCTATGAGGCACACACAGCCTTTTTTACTGACAGATATCGAGAATTCCCATGGCGAAAGTGTTCAAGCCGAAAGCCCGGCTTCCCCGCGGCCTTGCTGACCGCAGCGGCGCGGAGCTTTCCGCCACCCATTCGATGCTGGACAAGATCCGCGCCGTCTATGCCCTCTATGGGTTTGATGCGCTGGAAACCCCGGTGTTTGAATATACTGATGCGCTCGGCAAGTTCCTGCCCGATCAGGACCGGCCGAATGAGGGCGTGTTCTCGCTCAAGGATGATGACGAGCAGTGGCTCTCGCTGCGCTACGATCTCACCGCCCCGCTCGCCCGCCATGTGGCCGAGCACTATGAGACGATTCCCAAGCCCTTCCGCTCCTATCGCGCCGGTTATGTCTTCCGCAACGAGAAGCCGGGTCCGGGGCGTTTTCGCCAGTTCATGCAGTTTGATGCCGATACGGTGGGCGCGCCCGGCGTGCAGGCCGATGCTGAAATCTGCATGATGGCGGCAGATACGCTGGAAGCTGTTGGCGTGCCGCGTGGTGACTATGTCATCCGCGTCAACAACCGCAAGGTTCTGGATGGCGTGATGGAGGTCATCGGCCTTGGCGGTGACGAGAATTTCGGCCGTCGCCTGACCGTGCTGCGCGCCATCGACAAGTTCGACAAGTTCGGTACGGAAGGTGTGGCGCTGCTGCTGGGCGCAGGCCGCAAGGACGAGAGCGGTGATTTCACCAAGGGCGCGGGGCTGGATGAGCGCCAGAGCGCAGTGGTACTGGCCATGCTCTCTGCAGACAGTGGCCTTTCCGCCGATGCGGACGGGGCCCGCCTTGAGCTGGGTGGCGATGTGGAGATGGCCGCAAGCCTGCTCACCAACGCCGCTTTCCAGGAAGGCATGGCCGAGCTGCGCGAGATTGCGGCGCTGGTGGCCTCTGCCGGCTATCAGGACCGGGTGAAGATTGACCCCTCCGTCGTGCGCGGTCTCGAATATTATACCGGCCCTGTTTATGAGGCCGAGCTGACCTTCGAGATCAGGGATGATGAAGGCCGCCCGGTGCGCTTTGGTTCGGTTGCGGGCGGCGGGCGCTATGACGGGCTTGTGGCCCGCTTCAAGGGTGAGAAGGTCCCGGCCACCGGCTTCTCCATCGGCGTCTCGCGCCTGCTCTCGGCGCTGGCGGCGCTGGGCAAGCTGGATGTGGCGGCAGAGGTTGGCCCGGTTGTCGTTCTGGTCATGGACAAGCAGCCCGAGCGTATCGCCGATTACATGGCGATGGTTTCAAACCTGCGCGCCAACGGCATCCGCGCCGAAATGTATATGGGCGGCGGGGGCATGAAGCCGCAGATGAAATATGCGGACCGTCGCGGTGCACCAGCCGTCATCATTCAGGGTTCCAATGAGAAGGAAGCCGGTGAGGTCCAGATCAAGGATCTGGTGGAAGGGGCGAAGATCGCCGCCTCCATCGCCGACAATGCTGAATATCGCGCCGTGCGCCCCGCCCAGTTCGCCGTGAAGGAGACTGATCTGGTGGAGGCCATTCGCGGCGTGCTGGAACGCCGGGCCGAACCGACGCTCGGTCTGGACGACTGAACATTCGGGCGGGTTCGATCAAACAGATGGCTTGATCGAACCCGCACTGGTCTTGGAACATGCAAGGCATTTGCTGGCCTGCCCGGATCTGCAAACAACCCCGACACAATGACAGGTGTTGGGATGCCCTGAAAAAACGTCTTCTTACAAAGATGTGCGTTTTTCTGGCTGTTCCGGATGACACAATACAAAACGCCCACTGATCGTTCCATCAGTGGGCGTTTTGTATTTTCAGGCTGCAACTGCCTGTATCAGATCTCTGCCCCCGACAAGCCGACCCGGCCTGAAAGGGCGCACCGCCAAATCTCAGAGATAGGCAATGCGACGGTCGCGGCGACGATCCTGCACCGGCTGATAGGCAATGCGCGCATGATGTGCGCAATAGGGCACGCCGGGCGTGGAGCGGGCGCCGCAGAAATGGAAGCTTTCGCTGCCTGGCTCGCCAATTGGCCAGCGGCAGGTATATTCGGTGAGGCTCATGATGGTGCATCCCTGCCCCATCGGCAGCACATTGTCCTCGACAATGCGCGGCACAGGTGCCTCTTCCACCAGATCTTCCAGCACAGGCGCAAGGGCAACATTGCCCTGCGTCAGCGGACGCGGTGACACAACCGGCGTCTCCTGCTGCTCCTGCGGTTCCTGCTCCGGAGCCTGTTCAGCACGGGTCTTGCTGCGCGGGCGCGCCGGAGTGGCCGCGACAACAGACTTGGCACGCCCGGACAGACCCAGACGATGCACCTTGCCGATTACGGCATTGCGGGTCACTTCGCCCAGTTCACCTGCGATCTGGCTTGCAGAGAGACCTTCACTCCACAGCTTCTTCAGGAGTTCGACTCGCTCGTCGGTCCAGCTCATCGCTCATCTCCAATGGCCGCATCATCAGCCCTGCCGGATCGCACACGGCCTGAAATACTAGACGGCCAGCTCATCCCCCACTTCGTGGGCGAAATTCAGGCTTGACCGGAATGCCCTTTTCACATCGGGCTATGGTGCAGCTTCACAATCTGTTGTTACCGCGAGATGGTGACACACGACATCTCGTAGGTCGCAGGGGTGAAACTACAATATGCCCGGTTGCGATGACAGGCCCGGTTAACGAATCATTAGCGTTTTCCCCAGCTGCTTGCGAGCATTTCCTGCCGGGTGCAGCCATGCCGTTGCGCAGGCTCCTGCCTCCGCTCCAAAATAAGATTGTCACAAAGCGCCCTTATAAGCTTTTGCGCACTGGCGCATGTCAAGAATTGTTGACCTCGCGCGTGCTATCATTAGAATCCTGCTGTCGGGCCGCCTCCCGCTGGAGCGGCCTTTTTTAGTTTTTATCCGTGCGGCTGTCGCTCCGGCGAACCTTGCAGCCGTGCCAGACACCTTGTTTCCAGCCCCGTGAGGAGGGGCACACACCAGAGCACCCCAGGAGGGTCACGTGATCACCGCCGTTCTGCCGACCTATGCGCGCATCGACCTCGAATTCGAGAGGGGAGAGGGCTGCTGGCTCGTCACGACGGACGGGCGACGTTTTCTGGATTTCACCGCCGGCATTGCGGTGAATGTGCTGGGCCATGCCCACCCCTATCTGGTGAAAGCGCTGGAGGGGCAGGCTGAAAAGCTCTGGCACATCTCCAACCTGTTCCGCATTCCCGGCGGTGAGAGACTGGCCGCCCGCCTGTGCGACGCCACCTTTGCCGATACGATGTTCTTCACCAATTCCGGTGCGGAAGCGCTGGAATGCGCCATCAAGATGGCCCGCAAATATCACTATGTGAATGGTGATGCGGAAAAGAACCAGATCATCGCCTTCAAGGGCGCGTTCCACGGGCGCACGCTGGCAACCATCGCCGCGGGCGGCAACCCGGCCTATCTGGAAGGGTTTGAGCCAAACCTGCCGGGCTTTGTGCATGTGCCTTTCGGCGATATCGAGGCCGTGCGGGCTGCCATAACCCCGCGCACCGGCGCGATCCTGATTGAGCCGGTGCAGGGTGAGGGCGGCGTGCGGGTGCCTGAAGAGGGCTTTCTGAAGCGGTTGCGGGCCCTGTGTGATGAAAAGGGCCTGCTGCTGGTTCTGGATGAAGTGCAATGTGGTGTTGGCCGCACCGGCAAGCTCTTCGCCCATGAATGGGAAGGCATCACGCCGGACATCATGGCTGTGGCGAAGGGCATTGGCGGCGGCTTCCCGATGGGGGCCTGCCTCGCCACCGAGAGCGCGGCCAAGGGCATGACCCTTGGCACCCATGGCTCCACCTATGGCGGCAATCCGCTGGCCATGGCCGTGGGCAATGCCGTGCTGGATCTTGTTCTGGAAGACAGCTTTCTTGCGCATGTGAATGCCGTGAGCGCGCATCTGCATGCCCGGCTCGAAAAGCTGGTGACTGCCCACCCCGCCATTCTGGTGGAAGTGCGCGGCAAGGGCCTGCTGATGGGCCTGAAGCTGAATGTTCCGGTGGGTGAGATGGTCGGCCATCTGCGCGCCGAGGGTCTGCTGGTTCCTGCGGCCAGTGATAATGTCATGCGGCTTCTGCCTCCGCTCGTGGTGAGCATTGATGAGGCGGATATTGCGATCGAAAAGATCGAGACCGTGTGCCAGCGGCTGGAAGCTTCCGCCGCCAAGGTGCAGGGAGCTGCGGAATAATGGGGATGGAAAGCCGCGTGCGTCATTTTCTTGATCTGACCGAGCTGTCGGCCGCAGAACTGCGCCGGCTTCTGGACTTCTCAAAGGCCCTCAAGGCCCGCTTCCGAAAAGGCGAGCAGGAGAAGCCGCTGGCGGGCAAGATCCTCGCAACCGTGTTTGACCGGCCATCCACCCGCACGCGCGTGTCCTTTGATGTGGGCATGCGCCAGCTGGGCGGGGAAACCATCATGCTCACCGGGGCAGAGATGCAGCTCGGGCGCGGGGAAACCATTGCCGACACCGCCCGCGTATTGTCGCGCTTTGTGGATGCCATCATGATCCGCATTCTGGATCATGATGCGCTCACCGAGCTGGCGGAATATGCAACCGTGCCGGTTATCAATGGCCTCACCCGCGTGTCGCATCCCTGCCAGGTGATGGCGGACCTCATGACCTTTGAGGAGCATGTGGGCACCATCAACGGCCGGTCCGTGGCATGGGTGGGTGATTCCAACAATGTGCTCGCCTCCTGGATACATGCGGCGGAGCGGTTCAATTTCACATTGAATGTCGCCACCCCGCTGGAGCTCGCTCCGCGTCAGGACATGCTGGATTTCGTGGCCGCCACAGGCGCGAAGGTGCATTTCTCGCAGGACCCGAAGGCTGCGGCCGAAGGGGTGGACTGCATCCTGACCGATACATGGGTTTCCATGGGCGACAAGGAGGCCGAGCGCCGCCACAAGCTGCTCGCTCCCTATCAGGTGAATGCCGAACTGATGGGGCTGGCGCACCCGAATGCCATCTTCATGCACTGCCTTCCCGCCCATCGCGGGGAGGAAGTGACCAGCGAGGTGATGGACGGGCCGCAATCTGTCGTGTTTGATGAGGCGGAAAACCGCCTGCATGCACAAAAGGGTATTCTTGCCTGGTGCTTCAATGCGGCGAATGAATGAGGAGACAGCCTCATGAGCGCTGACAAGAAAAAGACCGGGTCTTCCGGCCCGGAAGGGAGCGCCAAGGCACATGCCGCTGGCGCTTCCGCCGCACCCGTAAATGGCCCCGACATCCGCAATGCCAATGCGGATGTGGTGGACAATATCGTCACGCCCTTTCAGGTGGATGCACTGGATGTGCGCGGGCGAACCGTGCGTCTGGGCTCCACGCTGGATGCCGTGCTGGCGCATCATGATTATCCCGCGCTGGTGAAGCGCGTGGTGGGTGAAGCCGTGGCGCTGGCCGTGCTGCTGGGGTCTTCCCTCAAGTTTGAGGGGCGCTTCATTCTGCAAACGCAGACAGATGGCCCGGTCAATATGGTGGTGGCGGACTTCGTCGCCCCGGACAAGATCCGCGCCTATGCCCGCTTTGATGCCGATGCGCTGGCGGAAGCCGAGCGCAAGGGAGAGGTATCCCCCGCCGCATTGCTGGGCCGTGGCCATCTGGCCATGACCATTGATCAGGGCCTTTCCGCCAACCGGTATCAGGGCGTTGTGGCGCTGGATGGCAGCGGGCTTGAAACGGCCGCTCACGAATATTTCCGGCAATCCGAGCAGATTCCCACTCTGGTGCGTCTGGCTGTGGGTGAGGAAGTGCGCGCGGGCGGTAATGCCTCGGCATGGCGGGCCGGTGGCCTTCTGGTGCAGTTCTTTCCGCAGGATGCCTCACGCGCCCGCATGGTGGACCTTCACCCCGGAGATGCACCCGGCGCGGAAGCAGGGCAGGACCAGCAGGTGGATGATGCCTGGGTTGAGGCACGCTCCTTGCTGGGCACGCTGGAAGATGTGGAAATGCTGGACGATACGCTCTCCAGTGAACGGCTGCTGTTCCGCCTGTTCCATGAAGGCGGCGTACGTGTTTATGACGTGACGCCCGTGCTCTCGCACTGTTCCTGCTCACGCGAGAAAGTGTCTGGCGTTCTGGCCGCATTCTCGCGCGATGAACAGGAGGCGATGGTGTATGAGGATGGCACAGTCAGCGTGACCTGTGAGTTTTGCGGCCGCAGCTATGGCTTCTCGGCTGAGGAAGTTCTGGGAGAAGACGCCAAAAGCTGATGATGAGGCCGGGTTCCGCCCGGCCTGTCATACCCCTGTTTCCGCGAGGGTTCGGAAGGGTTGGCAGAAAGGTTTCCAGCGGAACACCCTGCCCCGCTTCCGGTTTTCGGAACTATTTTATCTTGTGCGACATTAGCTTGTATTGACCGGTGGGAGGCGGTATCCCGGTCAAGGTCCATGCCAAGCGGGTGTTTCATGTACAAGACTCTCCCAGACGATATTTTCACTGAACCGGAAGACGTATCTCCGGATACCTTGGCCAATCTCGGCCCGCTGCGCCATCTGGCCGGCGTATGGGAATCGGAGCACGGGGTGGATGTAAACCCCAAGGCGGATGGGCCGGAGCGGCGCAAGTTCATCGAGCGTGTGCGGATGGACCCGATTGATCCGCAGGCAAATGGCCCGCAGCTTCTGTATGGCCTGCGCTATCACATCCACATCACCACGGAAGAGGAAGACGCAACCTTCCACGATCAGGTGGGTTACTGGCTGTGGGAACCCGCAACCGGCGTCATCATGCAGACTGTCGCGATTCCGCGCGGGCAGGTGGTGCTGGCGGGTGGCAAGGCCGGCGTGGATGACAAGACCATTTTTGTGGAAGCCAAGCGTGGCGACCTGCGCTTTGGCATTTCATCCGCTCCCTTTCTGGATGAAGCCTTCCGCACCGATTATTACCGCATCGACATCACCTTCAATGATGATGGAAGCTGGACCTATCTGACCCGCACGGATCTGGCCATTCGTGGCAAGGAGCCAGCCTTCAACCACCATGACACCAATACCCTCAAGCGGGTGGAGCATGCCAAGCCCAACCCGTTGCAGGTTATTTTGAAGAACCGCGAACAGGGCTGAACCAGCCCATTCCGTAGACATGAAAACACCCGCATGGCTGAAGACCATGCGGGTGTTTTGCCTTGTGCAATACTGCGGTGATTATTGCCCGGTGCTTTTCCCAATCCGCCCCAGATGGGTGAAGGAAAAGCCGGCGGCAGACTTGAGGCCATAGCCCAGCATCCGGTCAAAGCCGGAATGCGCCAGCCACAACGCCCCGCATGCGGCGAGCAAGGGCGCGGTGAGGATCAGACCTGCGGCAAGACAGATGGCCCCCAGCGCATAAACATGCACCAGATTATAGCAGGCCGCTCCAACCCGTGACCCGAACAGATAACCCGCGAAGCTGAGATCCGGTGCAAAGAAAAGCAAAAGGGCAAGCCACCAGCTCAGGCCGGGATCAAGATATGCGAAAAGTGCCAGCCCTGAAATAAAGACCAGCGCACCCTCAATCTTCTGCCATATGATGAGGCCATCCATGTTTATTCTCATGTATCATTCACTTTGACAAAAATAATACCCATCAGCCGTCATGATCCCTGCATCTGGTCTGACTTCAGCTTCATCAAGGCAAGGATACATCCAGTGCATTGAGGCAAGGCATCCTTCCCTCACAAACCGGGAGATGGTGTCAATATCAGGCGCATGGCAGATATCTGCATCTTTAATGCCCCAAAGAGCGCAAGCTGCTGCCATCACATTGCGGGGACGCATGTGAAAACCCTCACAAAGTCTCACAGGATCTCATACAGCAGTTTATGGCGGGGGACTTCAGTGTTCTTGCAGGTATAATCTGGCTGCACGGAGGCCACACAGAAATAGAGTGGCCTGTATGTGCGGCCTCGCAAGCACAAGGTGCGAAAGGCCGGATACATGGACCGTTGCGGCCTTGAACGGGCAAGAGCCTTGCCATGCACAGTGTGGCATGGGCAGAACAAAAACCCCAATGCCGCCAAAGCTTCACAAGTCTTTATGGATCAGTGCGGGATGCAATTCTTCAAATAATCCCGCCTGCCCAACAGCGCTGCCATACGGGCGGATACCCCGATCATCCACAGGCCAGTACAGGCATTAGCCGCGCGCGAACATTTCATTGAAAGAATAACCTGCCCCGCGCACCGTACGGATCGGGTCAGACTGACGCCCACGATTAATGGCCTTGCGCAGGCGACCAACATGCACATCCACGGTGCGCTCGTCGATATAGACATCCTGTCCCCACACGCCATCCAGCAACTGCTCGCGGGAGAAGACGCGGCCAGGACTCTGCATCAGGAATTCCAGCAGACGAAACTCGGTTGGCCCCAGATGCACCTCGCGACCAGCCCGATGTACACGATGGGTTTCCCGATCGAGCTGAATATCGCCTGCCCGCAGCAAAGTCGCGACATGCTCCGGCTTGGCACGCCGCAGCAGCGCACGCACGCGCGCCAGCAATTCCGGCACGGAGAAGGGCTTCACCACATAGTCATCCGCGCCTGTGGAAAGGCCGCGCACGCGCTCGGTCTCCTCACCACGCGCGGTGAGCATGATGACCGGAAGGCGCTGCGTTTCCGGCCGGCTACGCAGGCGACGGCACAGCTCAATGCCAGAAAGGCCAGGCAGCATCCAGTCCAGGATCACCAGATCCGGCACGGTTTCGCGCAACCGGGTTTCGGCTTCATCGCCCCGGTCCACACTCTCCACACCATAGCCTTCCGCTTCCAGATTATAGCGGAGCAGCAGGGTGAGGGGCTCCTCGTCCTCGACGATCAGAATACGCGCCGCCACTGTTCACATCCGTCTTGCGGCCTGCTCTTGAACAACCCGCCATCCGAGAACGGAGAGGCAAGAAAGCTCCAGATGGCAGGAAAAAAGATGGGCGGTTCAAAACCCCTGCGGGCCTTGTTACGCCGACCAGACCGGGCCTGCCTCTCATTTTCATGAGTCAGGGCAGGCCCGTTTCCGGTTCCCGGTAGTCCTAGGGTGGGCTCAGCCCTTCACACTCGTGCCGGGAAACACCACTGTGGTGTCGCTGGAGGCATCCGCCTTGGGGCGGCTTTCCGGCAGAACCTCACCCGTGACCATATAATAGACAATCTCCGCCACATTGGTCGCGTGGTCACCC
Source organism: Xanthobacter sp. (assembly GCA_034676585.1). GTDB lineage: Bacteria > Pseudomonadota > Alphaproteobacteria > Rhizobiales > Xanthobacteraceae > Xanthobacter. Next base: position 300,631 of record JAUCBY010000007.1, read on the forward strand.
ATGCGCTCAATGTTCTTGGCGCAGAACAGCAGATGCGTGCACACGGAAATGTTGCGCGGATCTTCCATCATATAGGTCAGCAACTCACGGAAGAGCGAGGTGTACATGGTGTCGATGGCACCATCACGGCCCCATACTTCCAGAGCCTTGGCCTGATTGCGGCCGGCATAGGCGTCCAGCACTTCCTTGAGCTGCTCCAGCACCAGATCGGAGATATGCTCAACCCCGCGCACCAGCTTCTGGGGCTGGTACTCGCCATCAATGGCAATAACGCGCTTGGCAATATTCTTGGCCAGATCACCAATGCGCTCAATATCATTGGCGATGCGGATAGACGCCACGATCTCGCGCAGGTCCCCCGCCACCGGCTGGCGCTTGGCGATAATGAGGACAGCCTTTTCCTCGATGTCGCGCTGCACCTGATCGATGCTGTTGTCCAGCAGCACGACCTTCTGTGCCAGAGCCACATCGCGCTTGATGAGCGAGGTCACGGAATCCGCGACCAGACGCTCGGACTTGCCGCCCATTTCCACAACGGCGCGGCTGATTTCCTTCAGTTCGACATCGAAGGACGTGACAATATGTTCCGTCATCTTGGAAGGTCCTTCCCACTCAGCCGAAGCGGCCGGTGATGTAGTCGCGCGTCTTGATTTCCTTCGGGTTGGTGAAGATCACATCCGAAGGCGCCACTTCAATCAGCTCGCCCAGATAGAAGAAGGCGGTGTTGTCGGCGCAACGCGCGGCCTGCTGCATGTTATGCGTCACGATCACAATCGTGAACTCACGCTTCAGCTCGTCGATCAGGTCCTCGATCTTGGAGGTAGAGATCGGATCAAGGGCAGAGGTGGGCTCGTCCAGCAGGATCACTTCCGGGCGCACGGCAATGGTGCGGGCGATGCACAGACGCTGCTGCTGGCCGCCGGACATGCCAAGCGCGGAGGTGTGCAGGCGGTCCTTGGTTTCTTCCCAGATGGCGGCCTTGCGCAGGCACCATTCCACGCGCTCATCCATCTGCACCTTGTTGAGGCGCTCATGCAGACGCACGCCGAAGGCGATGTTGTCATAGATGGACATGGGGAACGGGGTGGGCTTCTGGAACACCATGCCGATGCGCGAGCGCACGACGGTGGAGTCCAGTTCCTTGCCGACAATGTTCACGCCATCAAACATGACATGACCCTCGGCGCGCTGGCCGGGATACAGGTCATACATGCGGTTGAACACGCGCAGCAGGGTGGACTTGCCGCAGCCCGAAGGGCCGATCATGGCTGTCACGCGTTTTTCGGGAATATCGAAATTGATATTCTTCAGGGCATGGTTCTGCCCGTAGTAGAATTGCAGGTTCTGCACCTTGATCTTGGTGGCCGCGGTGGCGGCACCCGGCTTGGCAGCCACGGAAGATGCGATATTGAAGGTGGGATCGACCGCAGAAGTCATCTGAGCCTCACAAAACTTTCTTTTGCCCGGCCACATGATGGGCCTTGGTGGGCACGGGGATGGTGCGAACCCGGCGAACCATCCGTCGGGTGAACAAGGTGTGCATTGTGCCTGTCGGCATCCGGCCTGAACGTCAGTTCATCCGTGCCAGAACGAGGCGCGAAACCACATTGATAAAGAGCACGCCAACGGTGATCAGCAGGGCACCGGCCCATGCGAGCGCAACCCAGTCATCAAACGGTGCACCGGCATACTGATAGATCGCAACCGGCAGGCTGGCCATGGGCTTGCTGAGATCCACCGACCAGGCATTGTTGCCCAGCGAGGTGAACAGCAGCGGAGCGGTTTCACCCGCCGCGCGGGCAATGGCCAACAGCACACCCGTGACGATACCGGCACGCGCCGCACGCCATGTGATGAACATAACAACCTTCCACTGCGGCGCACCCAGCGCGAAGGCCGCCTCACGCAGGCCAACCGGCACAAGGTTCAGCATGTCCTCGGTGGTGCGCACCACAACCGGAATGACCAGAATGGCCAGTGCCAGAGCGCCCGCCCAGCCGGAGAAGCCGCCAAACGGCACCACCAGAAGGGAGTAGATGAACAGACCGACCAGAATGGACGGTGCGGAGAGCAGGATGTCGTTCACGAAGCGGGTGATGCTCGCGATCTTCGTGCCCTTGCCGTTTTCAGCAAGGAATGTCCCGGCGAAAATGCCGATGGGACCACCAATCAGAACGGCGATGCCAACCTGGATCAGCGAGCCGACAATGGCGTTCAAAAGACCGCCATTGTGCCCCGGAGGCTGGGTGACCTGTGTGAACACATTCAGCCCCAGCGCGGGAAGACCACGCGCCAGAAGGGTCCACAGGATCCAGCCCAGCAGGAAGATGCTGAAGGCTGCGAACCCGATGGAGATCGCCTTGATTGCTGTATCCTTGGTGCGGCGGACTGCAAGAGAAGCCATGATGTGTGCCTTTCCCGATCAGTCCATCCGCGAGCGGATGAGCGCCCGGGACAATGCAAGAACGATGAAGGAGATGACGAACAGGATGAAGCCGAGCTGCAACAGCGAGGTCAGCTTCAGCGAACCCAGCGGCGCCTCGGGAAACTCGTTCGCGATCGTCGAGGCGATGGTTGCACCCGGTGCAAACAGGGAGGCCGAAAGGCGGGTGGCGTTGCCGATGACGAAGGTCACCGCCATGGTTTCACCCAGCGCACGCCCGAGGCCCAGCATCACCGCGCCCACCATGGCCGTGCGGCCATATGGCACCGAGACGTTCTTGTAGACCTCATAGGTGGTGCAACCCACGCCATAGGCTGATTCCTTCAGCATGGCGGGAACGGATTCCAGCGTCTCCACGAACATGGAGGTGATGTAGGGCAGGATCATCACGGCCAGGATGAGGCCGGCGGTGAGCATGCCCGAGCCGAGCGGCGGGCCCTGGAACAGCAGGCCAAGAAGCGGAATGCCGCCCAGCCAGTCAATCAGCGGCGGCTGCACATAGGCGGCCATCAGCGGAACGATGATGAAGAAGCCCCACATGCCGAAGATGATGGAAGGCACGGCGGCCAGAAGCTGGATGGCCACACCGATAGGGCGCTTCAGCGCCGGGGGCGCGATTTCCGTGAGGAAGAAGGCAATGCCGAAAGACAGGGGCAGCGCGACAACCACGGCGATGACGGCACTGAAGATCGTGCCATAAATCATTACCAGCGCGCCGTACTTCTCCGTCACCGGGTTCCAGGTCGCGGACCAGATGAAGTCGAGGCCAAAATGCTGAAGGGCCGGAAGGCCGCCCTTGAACAGCTCGGAAATGATAAGTCCCAGCAGGATCAGGACGAAAATGCCACTCGCCCAGAGCAGACCCACGAAGATGGGGTCTGAAATCGCCCCTCGCCGCCGGGCCAAATGAATGGGTTGGCTTCCGCCCCCCTTCAAGCTGTCCACCGTTGCGTCCATCGGATGCCAACCCTTCGCCCGCCACGACCCATGCGTGGCTTTAACATTGAAAACATCGCGACCCGCCATCAGGCCACGACAAAATTCCTTTTCACCGCAACACGGCCCCAAAAGGCACTCTGCCCGGTGATATGCAGCATCCCCGCTCCAGCAACAGGCGACCTGTGCAGCCCACCCTGCATGCATCCGCTGCGATACACGGGACACCCATCCAATGGCCACTCCGGCGCAATCAGCACCGTGGAGAAACCCCGCTTCTCTCCCGACTTCCGATGAAGTCACACACCTTGCTGGTGCCATGCCGTTCTGATGCGGCAGATACAGACGCCGCGCCGGCATCCGTCATATTCCGGCCGGGCGGGGCATATCAGCCACCAGCCCGGAACGGCCTTCCCAACGCCCTGACGCCGGGAAGGCCGATCCTGTTTAATCAGTCGAGTAGCAGGCTCAGAGGACCGGCTTGCCGTCCGCGCTCTTCACTTCGTTCTTCCATGCATCCTCGATGCGCTTCACAACGGCTTCCGGCAGCGGAATGTAGTGCAGCTTCTCGGCGATCTCGGCACCTTCCTTGGTGTAGGCCCAAGCGAAGAATTCCATGACAGCCTTGGAGGCGTCCACATTGGTCGGGTTGGTCGGCAGCAGCACATAGGTGGGGCTGACGATCGGCCAGGCCTTCTCACCGGCGGTGTTGATCATGGGGGCAGCGAAATTCTTCGCATTGTCCCAGTCAGCAGCAGCAGCGGCTTCAACGAAGTTCGGCACGTCGGGGCTGACGAAGTTGCCGGCCTTGTTCTGAAGCTGGGTCACAACCAGGTTGTTCGCGGAAGCATAGATATACTCCACGTAACCGATGGCGCCCTTCAGGTTCTTGACGTTGGAGGCAATGCCTTCATTGCCCTTGGCGCCTGCACCGGCCGGCCACTGCACGGAGGTGGCTGCACCCACTTCATCCTTCCATGTCGGGCTGACAGCGGAAAGATAGTTGGTGAAGATGTAGGAGGTGCCGGAAGCATCGGAACGATACACCGGAACGATGGCCTGGTTCGGCAGCGTCAGGTCGGGATTGAGGTCGGCGATGGCCTTGTCATTCCACTTGGTGACCTTGCCCATATAGATGTCGGCCAGCAGCGGACCGGTGAGCTTCAGGTCACCGCTCTTGATGCCGTCGAGGTTGAAGGTCGCCACAACGGCGCCGATCACGGTGGGGAACTGGAGCAGCTTGTTGGCTTCCAGCTTGTCGTCAGCCACCGGGGCATCGGATGCGCCGAAATCAACCGTGCGGTTGATGATCTGGTTCTGACCGCCACCGGAACCGATGGACTGGTAGTTCAGCGCATTGCCGGTCTTTGCCTTATAGGCAGCGCCCCAGCTCTGGTAGACGGGAGCCGGGAAGGACGCGCCAGCGCCATTGAAATCGGTCGCCTGGGCAACACCGGCAAACATAGTTCCAGCAATGGCCATCGTGCCGAAAGCGGTAGTGAGCTTCACGTTCTCTCTCCTTGCCTGTTCACTGCTGCCCGACGACCCCGCCGTAACGCAACAATTGAGCGTCGGACTCATAGTCCGTCTGCGCCAATCTTCTATGACGCGTAGGTGACAGTTGAATGACCTTTTAACTATTTGATTTAAAAGTACTATTTTTCTTATCTGGCAAAACATCCAGCCGGAACGCAAAGGTTGCACCTTCTCCGGGCACACTTTCGATATTCAAACGCCCGCGATGGCGGGCCACAATGTGCTTCACAATGGCCAGTCCCAGCCCCGTGCCGCCCTGCCCTCGGCTGGCGGCCACATTCACCCGGTAAAAGCGTTCCGTCAGACGTGGAAGATACTCCGGCGGTATTCCGGGACCGTAATCACGAACGCTTGCAACTGCAACCGCGCCATTTTCCGTGGCCTCCCGCGCCAGCCTCACAGTGACACGATCTCCCCCCACCCCATATTTCAGGGCGTTCTCCACCAGATTCTCCAGCAGGCGGATCAATTCATCCCGATCCCCCCGCACGGGCAGGCTCTTTGCTTCAAGTACCTGCTCAATCTGCATGTCCCGCTCCTGCGCCAGAGGCGAGAGGGCGTCACACACATGGTTGAGGATGTCACACAGATCCACCTCTGTTTCCGGCTGCACATGGGCATGCAGTTCAATCCGGGAGAGGGAGAGCAAGTCGTCAATCAGGCGCGACATGCGACGTGCCTGCTCCGACATGATGCCAAGGAATCGCTCCCGCGCCACGGCATCATTGCGGGCCGGGCCCTGAAGGGTCTCGATAAAGCCGGACAGTGAGGCGAGCGGGGTGCGCAGCTCGTGGCTGGCATTGGCCACGAAATCCGCCCGCATCTGTTCAACCCGGCGCTGATGGGTCAGGTCACGGAAGGTGAGCAGAACGCCATCCGGCGCGGAAGCAGGCACGGATGCGGCCTTTTTTGAATGCCCCCCCAGATGCAGCGGCACCACATGGGCCTCCAGCCAACGGTCCAGAGGCACACGCTCGGCAAACTCCACCCGGCGCGGCAGGCCATCGGTTGCCGCAGCCTGCACGGCTTCCAGAACCTCCGGCACGCGCACCACGAAGGAGAGCGGATCACCCGCCCGCGCCTGCCCCATGGACAAGGCCACACGGGCATTGGCCGTGACGATTTCCCCCCCGGCAGTCAAAAGCAGGGCCGGCTCCGGCAAGGCCGCGACAAGCGCCTCCACCCGTGCATCGCGACGCTTGCGCGGCACCGGGACAGGCTCCTTCTTCTGCGTGGGGCGCGGCCAAGGTGCAACAACCGGCACAAGCGCAAGCGCAACCAGAACAGCGCTGAGTCCAACAGGCATCAGCCCGGCCCATGCGCCCCCCAGCAGCAGCAGGACGACAACACCCCACCAGATCCACATCAACTGGCGGAATCCGGAGAGGGATGCGACAGTCACCACCGGCTCGTCTTCCGGCTCCGGTGCCACCGGGGTAACAGCAGTCTGCGCCATCTCTGCCGGATGGATCACCTCCGCCAGCTCCTGCCCGGCATCGTCTGGAGCCGATGAAGGGGGAGGAGCCGGTAAAGCCTCAGGCGGTGCCGCATCATCCACCGGTTGCGGCAGAGCGGGTTCCGCCTCAGGGGGCTGCATCATGCCCGGACGTGCAGGCGGAGCGACTTCCTGAATCATGTCCCCTCCCGCAGCCCGCCGGGCAGAAGCCGCCCGCGTTGAGCGCGTTCCTCGGCTGGCACGGGCCGTTTGTCCACCGCCCTCCCCGGACTTGTCCTCGTTATTCCGTCCCCGCGGCATGGCCGCCCCCCTGCATCGTTTTGTCTTGTGATGCTGAATGCCCGGATCACACAGGCTTTTGTTCCACGCCAGATGTGCCGGGGCCGGACATGCCGCGACAAGCGAATCGCATCACGTCAGGCTGAACCTCCATCGTCTCCGCAATGCACAAAAACTTTACGACACCCGCGCCCTCGACAGGAGAAGACGGGATATGACAGGGATAGGAGCATGGGCGATTGCGCCTGTCTGTACCAGCCGGTTATTCAATGTGATCCCGCTCACCTCATTTGCGGCCTAAAATGGTGACATGTTTTCGAAGTGACAGCGCCGGAGCGGCTTGCGGAAAGCATGCACTGAATGGAACGGGAACAGATAAAATGAAGTCACAGAGCTGTTGTCTGCCCCATATGGCATTGAGTGCGGTGCTGGTTGTGCTTGCAGGCACCGCCATACAGGCCCATGCCGGAGATATTCCCAGCGCTCCGCTGCCCAAGCCGTCCGTTGATTTTTCCATGACCGCGAAATCCCTGCGCGGCACGGGCATGAGCATGGCGCACCATCAGGGCAAGATGCGGGTAGACATGAAGAAGCCCGGTGAAGCAGCTGTGGCGACCGGCATCATCGACCTCAAGACCGCCCAGATGCTGACCCTCGTGCCAGCCATGCCCAATATGGCCATGGAGGTTGAGTTGCCGCCTCAATATGCCGCAATCATCATGAACGGGAGCGGCAAGAAGGTGGGGCAGGCTGAAGTTGCCGGAGAAGCCTGTGATCTGTGGCATGTAGATGAGGCCAAGACCGGTGAAACTGTCATCTGCATCACCAGTGACGGCATTGCCCTGCGCAGCCACACGGAAATGGGCGGAGACACCCGCGTTCTGTTTGAGGCTGAAAAGGTGATCCGCGCCCCGCAGGACCCGGATCAGTTCTCCTTCCCGCCAGATGTGCAGATCGTCCAGATCAATGCCAAGACCATAGAGGGCATACAGGGCGGCCTTGGTGCGCTGGGCGGGCTTGGAGCACTGGGCGGCCTGCTCCAGCAGGGTCAGGGTGCCACCAAAGGGCAATAGGGCGCCAGTGCTCCGGCCATTGACCGGAGCCTGACGGACCGCCCAAAACAGGCATTCAGGCACCGCCGCGTCTCGCAAAAGCCCAGAAAACAATCCCGTGAGACAATCCTACTGGATTTTTGCCCACTGGTTTTTGCCCACGGGATTTTTGGCTCACGCCTTTTTGTGGGCCAGCAGCCCGCCAAAGGCGATAATGACCCAGCCGGTGATCAGCACGCTGCCGCCCACAGGGGCTGTGCCCCAATGGAACTCCCCTTCCGACAAGGCCCGCAAAGCCAGATCGGCGGCAAACAGGAATGTGCCGAGTGCGAGCGCGGAGGCCCCCGTGAGCAGAGCCGTGCGCCCGCCATCCACAGCCGCACTCGCAGCCCCGACCGCCATCAGGGCCGCGGCATGGAACAGCAGGAAGTGCGAGGCTGTCCCCAGCATGTCATCGCCGACAAGATGGGCCGCCACGGCACCAGCCGCAACACCAAGCGCACCATAAAGGCCGCCCAGAAAAAAGAGTATCCGTCTCCACCAGTCCATGACCCCGCCCCGACGCATCCGCGTCTCATGTTTGCGCAGCATCCACAAAGCCCTGCGCCCAGCGCGCGTCTTCATACCAGCCCGGTTTGCACCCGTGCAAGGCAGGGAGAGCCTGCCCGTCGCATCATGAAAATGCCTTTGGGTCAGTTGAGCCGTTTACACATGGCCCGCTGCTGGCTATCTTCCCCGGCCTTATCCGGAGAAGACAAGCCATGCGTGCGGAACTCGCCGCGAAGGTCGACGAGATCACACAATCCCTGCAATTGCTGCGCGAACACATCAATGTGGATCGCGCACGGCGGCGGCTCAACGAGCTGAACGCCATGGCAGAGGACCCCACATTGTGGGACGAGCCCGAGCGGGCACAGAAGGTGATGCAGGAGCGCACCACGCTGGAAGACGGCGTGAATGCGATTGACCGCATCACCCAGGATCTTGCCGACAATATCGAGCTGATCGAGATGGGCGAGGCCGAAAACGACGAAAGCATCGTCGCGGAGGCCAATTCCGCGCTGGATGCGCTCAAGGTCGAGCTGGCCCGCCGCGAGCTGGAATCCCTGCTTTCGGGCGAGGCTGATTCCAGCGACACCTATCTGGAAGTCCATGCCGGTGCTGGCGGCACCGACAGCCAGGACTGGGCCGAGATGCTGCTGCGCATGTACAAGCGCTGGGCAGAGCGGCACGGCTTCAAGGTCGAGCTGGTGGACGAATCCGAGGGCGAGCAGGCGGGCATCAAGTCTGCCACCATTCTGGTGAAGGGTCACAATGCCTATGGCTGGCTGAAGACCGAGGCCGGCGTGCATCGTCTGGTCCGCATCTCACCGTTTGATGCCAATGCCCGCCGCCAGACCTCCTTCGCCTCGGCCGTGATCTATCCGGTGATTGACGACCGAATTGTGGTCGATATCAGCGAATCCGACGTGCGGGTGGATACCATGCGCTCCGGCGGCGCGGGCGGACAGCACGTCAACAAGACCGAATCTGCCGTGCGCCTCACCCATATTCCCACCGGCATCGCCGTGGTGAGTCAGGGCGACCGCTCCCAGCACAAGAACCGCGCCACGGCGTGGAACATGCTGCGCGCCAAGCTCTATGAGGCGGAACTGAAGAAGCGCGAGGCGGAAGCCGCAGCCGAGCAGGCAGCCAAGACCGATATCGGCTGGGGCCACCAGATCCGCTCCTATGTGCTCCAGCCCTATCAGCTGGTGAAGGACCTGCGCACGGGCGTCCAGTCCGGCACGCCGCAGGAAGTGCTGGATGGCGATCTTGACCCCTTCATGCAGGCTGCCCTTGCCCAGCGCGCCTATGGCGGCGGACCCGAGAACGTGGAAGACGTGGACTGAACATGTCCCTGCATGCCTGTTTCATTGAAACAGGCATGCTCACAGGCGGGCTGACATTTTCCTGATGCGGGCAGGTTTTCGTTTCGCCCGGAAATGCCCCAAATCCAAACCACAATTTTCCAGAACCATGAGCGGCGCGTGATCGGGAAAAACGATCAACCGCACATGCTGGCGTGCGCACCGCCCGCATGGTTCTGCATGAAGACTGCGCACATCATAAGATGACGTAGCGGCGGCTTCACGATTTATCCATGAGTTTGCCGGATGCTCAGGGCAGATGTCTTTTCCAGTACAGGAATTTGCCCTGTGAAACCGCTCCTGCTTCTTTCCGGCTGTCTGGCGCTCGGTGTCGCCGGGGCGGCCTATGCCTTTGGGCCTGCCCTGCCATTTGGTGGCACGCCGGCCCATGCCGAGGCCCACGATTCTCCAAAAGCCGTGGCGCTGGCACACAAGACCTTCATCCCCCCCACACCCGCACCGGAAGCGGCGCGGGAAACACGCGCGGCCGAGGCGGAGCGCGAGAAGGAACGCGACGTTCTGCGCGCCGCCATGGAAGTGCGCGAGGCTGCCCGCATCCGGCGCGAGGCGATTGAGAACGCGACTGCTGAAAGCACCGCCCACAAGCGCCAGCCCTCCTATCGCGCCTTTCAGGTTGATGAGCCTTACATCGCTCTCACCTTTGATGACGGCCCCAACCCTGCAACCACGCCGCGCCTGCTGGACATGCTGAAGGAGCGCGGTGTGCGCGCCACCTTCTTCGTGCTGGGCACCCGTGCCGCCCAGCACCCGGACCTTCTGCGCCGCATTGTGGAGGAAGGGCATGAACTCGCGAACCATTCGTGGAATCATCCCCAGCTTCCCAAGCTGACCGTTGCCGCAGCGGAAAAGCAGATTACGGATACGGATGATGCCATCTTCAATGCCACCGGCCAGCGCACCGCCTATATGCGCCCCCCTTACGGGGCCATGCGCGGGCCGTTGCAGGAGCATCTGAACAAGAAGTTCGGCATCAGCTTCATCTATTGGTCGATTGATCCGCTGGACTGGAAGAACCGGGACCCGAAGCTGGTGCATGAGCGCATCGTGACACAGGCTGCCCCCGGCGCGATTGTGCTGGCACATGATATTCACCCCACCACCGTGAATGCCATGCCACAGGTGCTGGATGATCTCATCGCCAAGGGCTATCGCTTCGGCACGCTCTCGCAGATGATCGAGATGGACAGGGCCAACGGTCCAAAGGTTGCCCGGACACCGGCACCAGCCTTGGCCCCGCCGGCGGCGCACACTGCGCGCCCGGCCCCTTCCCGCCCACAGGCTGCGGCACCCCAGCGGCCAGCTTCAGACCTGAACCCGCGCTCTGTCAGCACCACCTCAATCCGGCCCACGCCCTATGCGGCCAACCGCCCCGCCAACAGCGCGCTGTATTGATCTTCCAAAAGACCCGGCAGCCAAGGCTGTCGGGTCAAGCCCGTGCAGAACGGCGGGCACATCACCGAAACGCGAAGCCCTCCGCATAAATGTTTTCATGCGGCACGCCCAACCCGCGAAGCTGGGCGATGAGATCTGTCAGCAAGGGTCCCGGGCCGCACATCATCACGGCGGTTTCACCCGGTGCCTCCACAATCGCGGCAAAGGCGCTGGCGGTAATGCGGCCCTGGGTATCGCTTTCCCACAACCGGTATTCCACCCCCGGCAGGGCAGCGGCGGCGATTGTCAGCTCCTCATGATAGGGGGCTTGTGAGACATCACGCGCGATATAGGTGAGCCAGATGCGGCGCTGCTCATTATTGGTGCGCTCAAACTCCAGCATCCCCAGAAATGGCGCGATGCCGATGCCCGCACCAATGCAGACCACCCGCTCGAAACTCGCCACCGAATGCAGGGTAAAGCTGCCATAAGGCCCATAGAGCCGCACCTGATGCCCTGTTTCCAGATGGCGCACGCGGCGGGTAAAATCCCCCACCTCACGGATTGAAAGGCGCACCTCACGCGTCACCGGCGTGGATGACAGGGAAAAAGGGTGCAGGTCTTGCGACCAGCGCCGCCCCTCGGCGATGGAAATGAAGACAAACTTCCCCGGCGCATAGGCCATGCGCTGCCCCACGGGCGAGAGCACCAGATCATAGGCACCGGGATGACGCGGCACGATGCGCTCCACCTGATAGACATGGCGCGGCCCGCTGCGGCGGAACAGCACAAAGCGGTGAAACAGGCTGGCGAAACCGGCAAATGTCAGCACGCCCATCCACAGGCGGAACAGCTCGAAATCGCCGATTGAGCCTTCAATAAACAGCGACACGCCCATGGCTGGCACAAACAGCAGCCCATTAAAGGCATGGATAAAGCGCCAGCGCTCATAGGCAATACGGGTGACATAAGCCAGCACGGCCAGAATAACGAAGCCCAGAGTGGTGAAGATGAAGGTGTCAAAAACCCAGTTACTGCGGAAAGGGATGATGAGATCCAGCATGGGCCGGTTCTCTGCCGCATAGATGGCGAACAGGAACACGATATGCGCCAGCACCATCCCCACTGCCGCTGGCCCAAGAATGCGGTGCATCCGCACGGCGCGGTCCAGCCCCCCGAACATCGGTTCCACCAGCGGGCTGCGCGAGGCCGAAATCAGGGCCAGTGCCATCAGCGTCAGCGCCCAGTTGATGGTGAGCTGGGCCGGTGCGCGCCAGGGCCAGAGCGGCTCCGCGCTGCCCAGTTCAATCTTCGCCCCTACCCAGAGCAGGGTGGTCATGAGCAGGCATGCTCCCACCAGCAGCCAGCCGGGATAGCGCGCCAGCAGGGTTTCCATCCTGTCGCGCGCCGGGGCCGTGCCGTCATGGGCCACAAAAGAAGAGGCGGGAGACGTATGTCCCCCGCGCAAAAGCTCATCCTGTTCCCCCTCGCCCGTTATAGCGGGCACAGGGAGTGATGCAGACAACGCCGGTTTTTCCGGCTCGTTATCCTGTCTCATCGGGGTCTGGCCCGGCATGTTCAGCCCTGCGCCGCCCGCGGTGCGGGTGCAGGATGCCGGAACAGGCGCGAGAGCACCACCGTCACCACAATCACAGCCACATAAGCCAGAAGCTGCATGCCCGAGGGCTGGGCCGTGTAACCCACCAGCGCATGGAGCACGCGCCCGAGAATGGAGTCTTCAGAGAGAATGGAAGACGTATCCCACAGCGGATCGGACCATGTCTCCAGATAACCCGCCGATTGCAGCAGGCCCACAGACTGGGTGGCAAGGCTGGCCGCCAGAAGGGTGATCAGGATGGAAATGGCCTGAAACACATGCTTGAGCGGAATGGCGATAATGCCGAAATACAGAATTCCAGACACCGCTGCCCCGGCCAGAATGCCCAGCACGCCGCCCAGCGCGATGGACGATGCGGTGACACCGCCGCCAGCCACCACACCATAAAGGAACAGCACCACCTCGAAACCTTCGCGCAGCACGGCAACGGCAACCACAACGGCCAGCGCGGTGAGCGGCTTGCGCCCCTCGGCCACGGCCACGCCCACACTCTTCATCTCCATTGCCAGTTGCCGGCCATGGGTAGACATCCAGAGTCCAGTCCACACCAGCATGATGACCGCGACGGCCAGCACGGATGCATTCAGCAGCTCTTGCCCGGTGCCCTCGAAAAGATTGGCAATCTGGTTTGCAAACACGGCAATAAGCGCCGCGCCCAGCACGCCGGCCAGCACACCGGCAGAAATATACAGGCCGCGATAGGGAATACCGCGTGTGGCAGCGAGAACAACGCCAACCACAAGCCCGGCTTCCAGCACTTCACGAAAAACAATAATCAGGGCAGCAAGCATCGCCCCCTCCTTTACCTGCGGGGTTGCTTACTCAACAATGACGACGCCCTGCGCCGTACTGGAGTTGAACTCGCCCATGAAGGGATAGCGGCCGGGCTTGAGCGCGCGCAGGCGCACCACACCCTGCGTACCACCGCCAATCACCTTCTCTACCCGCAGAGCGGTGGAATCGAACTCATCCGCCGTCGCATCCTGGTTCTTCACCAGCAACTGGATGGGTGCATTGGGGGGAATGCGGATTTCCGAAGGGGTGAAGCGATGATCCTTCAGCACCACCTCAATCTGCCCCGCCGCATTGGTGGGCGTGTAGGTGCTGGCAGCAGGCGCGGCAGCAGAAGCATCTGGCGTGGCGGGGGCCGCAGCGTCCTGCGCCTGTCCCGCATTGGTGAACATGGTCATGGCCAGCGCGAGAGCACTGGCGGCAAAAAATGAAGTGCGCATGGCTGGATTCACCGCTGGAGCTGACCCGCCGGCCCTTTCAGGCCCGCAACGGGTGTCTATGTCCCGTGAAACATCGGCGGAGAGGGCCGGAACCCTCCCCGCAATGAAAGCATGTCATCTGTCAGATGATGCGCGCAACATGTCCCGATCACCCCCATCTGGACATGCGACACCCGGAACAGAAAGGTTTTCACCTTCCCTGTTCTGTCAGGTCAGTTGTTTTCCTTGCTGGGATACTTGAAATCCCATGACACGGTGATGGGTTCCCACCACTTCGGCACGCCGGTCGCCTTGTCGATATGACGGATCAGGTCCGGCGGGCTGATGACATAGGTGGCGGTGTATTCGCCGGGGCCATCCATGTTGAAATTGTTGGCATAATGCGGGCCATCAATGGCCTGCATGGCAGGCAGGATCTTGCTCTCGGAAAACTCGCTGCCCTTTTTCTTGATGGTCAGCTCAACCGTGAGGTTGGGAATCCAGGCATCTTCCGGGAAGCCCCACGGGGAATCCGCCGCAGAGTGAACATCGATCTCGAAATGAATGGCCTTCGGGTCCATCGACATGCCCGGCGGGTGGCGATCCATCTCGATATCGGTGAGATAGGCGGGCGAAAGCTGAAGATGGTCTTTCACCACCGGTTCACCCACATAGAATTCGCCTGCCATGGCACCATGGCTCATGAAAGCGACGCTGATGGCCGCAGCCGCGAGAGAACGCAGTCGCATATTTCCTGCCCACCTGTTGATTCAAACCCGCCAAGATCTGGCCGGGGAATAATGGCGAGCTCTTTCAGCATTTGGCAATGTCTATGTTTTGTAATTATTCAACTTCAATGGCAAATACTATCTACCCCCGTACCTCCATTTCACTACAAACTATTATTCAATGTATATATTATGTATATTCATTATATTACATAATATATCCAAAAACTGGAAACAAAAACACTGCACATCAAATACATGACGGGGATCATATTCTGATTTTCAGAAGTGAAATGCGCAGATTAAAATAACAGGCTGAAACAGGAAGGTATCTTTCTACGCAATACTCGCCCTTATCATACCTCTCCAGACACCACGCTCCGGCCCGCCTGCAAGGCCATGAAAGTGCTTTATAATGCCTGAAAAGGGCACCGGCCCGCCAGTCATCCACAGGGATGCCGCCAGCAGGGGGATATGGCAGGCCAGCCTGCAGCGCACATGAAAACGGGTGAAACAGGCACGCCTGCTCCACCCGCTTCATGTTTCAAGATGGCGGGCACCGCAGCGCCCGCCTCAAGTGTCAAAAATCACTCGGCATCCACCGGCACATAAACCGGCCACCACTGCGCCTCACGCACGGCTTCCACCGGGTCTGCAAGGTTCTCGGCGCGGGCCAGCCCCTGCTTCTGCGCCATGCGGATCACTTCCGTGGCCACAACGCTGGAGGTGGTGCGCAGATCGGCATTGGAAGGCAGCAGGGATGCGCCGGGCGCATCTTCAGGTGCCTGCCCCGCCACAGCCTGTGCGGCAGAGAAGATCATCTCGTCCGTCACCTTGGCGGCGCGGCCAACAATGGTGCCGAAGCCAAGGCCCGGATACAGCGCGGCATTGTTGGCCTGACCAATCACATAGGTCACGCCATTAAACTGCACATCATCAAACGGCGCGCCGGTGCCAACTAGCACCTTGCCATTCGTCCACTCGATGAGATGGGCCGGGGTCGCCTCATGCAGCAGGGTGGGGTTGGAGAGCGGGAAGATGATGGGGCGCTCGGCATGGGCGGCCATATCCTTCACGATGCTTTCCGTGAACATGCCCGGCGTGGTGGAGGTGCCGATCATGATGGTGGGATGCACCTCGCTCACCACAGTGGCGAGATCAATGATGCCATCCTTGGCTGCACGGTCTGCGCGCAGGGTTTCCATGGCCGGCCAGCGGCTGTCATCGGCCGGGATCGGCTCGCACGGCGTGCGCTTGAGGTTCGCCACCTCGGCCAGCGGGCGGGCATAGGGGCGCTGGTAGTCCAGCAGATGGTCCGCCATGTCCTCGGTCAGCAGGCCGGGCAGGTCCACAACCCAGATCTTGCGGGTGGCCTCATCATGCGGCACGCCGTGGCGCACCATATGGTCGCGGATCTGGTCGGCAATGCCGCAACCGGCCGTACCACCACCCAGAATGACCACGCGCTGCTCGGCCCAGCTCTTGCCGGTGCGCTCCACCGCATTCAGCAGACCGGCGAGCACAATCGCGCCCGTGCCCTGCATGTCATCATTAAATGTGGGCAGCTTGTCGCGGTGACGGGCCAGAATACGGCGTGCATTGGTGGAACCGAAATCCTCCCAGTGCAGCATGGCCTTGGGGAACAGCTTGTGCGCGGCGGCCACATAGGCATCCACGAAATCATCATACTGCTTGCCGCGAATGCGCGAGTGACGATAGCCCACATAGAGCGGATCGTTCAGCAGCTTCTCATTATTGGTGCCCACATCCAGCACCACAGGCACCACGCGGTGCGGATCAACACCGGCCGCAGCGGTGTACACCGCCAGCTTGCCGATGGAGATGTCAATGCCGTTGGAGCCCCAGTCACCAATACCGAGAATTTCCTCGGCATCGGACGCCACCAGCAGGTCAATATCATCAGCGGACGCACCGAAAGCGGCCAGCTTTTCCTCGATCTTCTCAGGCTCGTTGATGGAGAGGAACACGCCGCGCGGGCGGGTCATCACTTCGCTGTAGTTCTCGATGGCTTCACCCACCACCGGATCATACACCACCGGCAGCATCTCCATCATGTGGTGCTGAAGCAGGGCGTAGAACAGCGTCACGTTGTTATCATGCAGCCGCCACATATAGATGTGCTTGGCGAGGTCCGTCGGCGCGGCGTGGTACGCGGCATAGGCGCGCTCAAGCTGCGGCTCCATCTCGGTGGTCACAACCGGGGGCAGAAGGCCGTTGAGGCCCAGCGCGTCACGCTCTGCCGCAGTAAAGGCCGTGCCCTTGTTGATCGCGGGATCACGCAGCACCTGATAGCCACGGGCGGCGGTCTTGATCCGTCGGCCGGATGCGTCCTTGATGACCTGAGCCTGCCTGCTGAACATATTGCCTCTCCTGATGGATATGCCGGAATGGCCTGGAAAACATTTGCCCTCCGGCAGCACGCCGGAGGGAATTCCCGTTTTGTTGTGCTCGCCCTCAGGCGCCCGCCAGCCCCTGGCCGATCATGTCCAGCGGCTTCACAATCTGGTCGAACTGCTCTTCGCTCACCTTGCCGGAGGCCAGTGCGGCGGCCTTCAGCGTGGTGCCATTGGCAATGGCGGCTTCAGCAATATGGGCGGAATTCTGGTAGCCGATGACCGGCGAAAGTGCCGTCACCAGCATCACACTGCCGTCCACATAGTCCTGAATTTTCGCGGCGTTCAACTCCGTACCCTCCACAGAGAAGGTGCGGAACTTCTCGCAGCCATCGGCCAGAATGCGGGCGGAATGCAGGAAATTGTTGATGATGACCGGACGCATGGCGTTCAGCTCGAAATTGCCCTGACTGCCGGCAATCGCCACCGCACTGTCATTGCCCATCACCTGAATGGCGATCATCACAATGGCCTCACACTGGGTGGGGTTCACCTTGCCCGGCATGATGGACGAGCCGGGCTCGTTGGAGGGCAGGATCAGCTCGGCAAGGCCGCAGCGCGGGCCGGAAGCCAGCCAGCGCATGTCATTGGCGATTTTCATCAGCGCCACGGCCAGATTGCGCAGCGCCGCATGGGCGCGCACCATGGCATCCAGCGAACCCTGCGCCGTGAACTTGTTGGGTGCGGTGATGAAGGGCTTGCCCGTGAGCGCGGCAATTTGCGCCGCCACGTCCTTCGAGAAACCCTTGGGCGCGTTCAGCCCGGTGCCCACAGCCGTGCCGCCAATGGCCAGTTCATAAAGCCCGCCGCGGCTGGCCTCGATATCGGCAATCGCGGCGCGCAACTGCCCGGCCCAGCCATGCCATTCCTGCCCCACGGTGAGCGGCACCGCATCTTCCAGATGGGTGCGGCCAATCTTCACCACATCCATCCAGCCATCGGCCTTTTTCTCGATGGTGTCGGCGAGCAGACGCACCTGCGGCAGCAACTGCGTATCCAGCGCCAGAATGGAGGCAATGTGCATGGCCGTGGGGAAGGTGTCGTTGGATGACTGCCCCATGTTCACATCATCATTCGGCCCCACCGGATGCTGGCTGCCGATCTCCCCGCCCAGAAGCTGGATGGCGCGGTTGGAAAGCACCTCGTTCACATTCATGTTGGACTGGGTGCCCGAACCTGTCTGCCACACATAAAGCGGGAAATTCTCATCCAACTTGCCGGCAATCGCCTCATCAGCGGCGCGCACGATGGCGTCCTTTTTCCAGTCCGGCAGGCGTCCGGCGGCATTGTTCACCAGCGCGGCGGCTTTCTTCACATATCCATAGGCGTGATAAACCGCCTTTGGCATATGGTCATCACCAATGGAAAAATGGATCAGCGAACGCTGGGTCTGCGCGCCCCAATAGCGGTTGGCCGGAACAGCCACCTGCCCCATGCTGTCAAATTCCTGCCGCTCGCCCTGCGCATCAAGCCCCAGTGGAAGATCCTGCAGGGTGGGGTGAGACTGGTTATCAGACATGACGCCTCCGGCTATGGAAAAACACCGCGAAGACCCCACCCGGATGCCTGGGACACCGGGAAAGGGCATGAACGCTCTCAAATCGGCAAGACCAAGGGCTCGTGGCACCCGGACAAACACATGGCTCCGCCCGAGGCAGGAGACGCCCCTGAAACCAATATTGCGATAGATCAATACTATTGAATTATTAGAATTATGCTACAATCAGTGATAGAATGATGACGCTCATTCGCACTTTTCCTGCTGCACAAAATACATACCGAGAATATCGACGACAAGCTTGTTCTCCATGAAAGACAGACATATTTCTGAAATCTGGAGAAGCCGGAGCCAGTTATCGCATATCGTTATCAATACAGAACAAGCCCGTTTATACTGGCCTTGCGCCGAGAACATGCTACCTGTCTGCACAGATTCACAATCAACAGCAGCGTGGCATGATGGAACAGGACAGCCTGATTGATACGGACGAACTGCGTGCCTTCCAGACCGTTGTAGACAGAAAAAGCTTCAGCACGGCGGCCACGCTGCTGGGCACGGCCCAGTCCACCATCAGCCAGCGCATTGCGCGCCTTGAAAAGCGGGTGGGCCGTCAACTTATCCGGCGCACCACCCGCAGCGTGGACATCACGCCCGAGGGTGAGTCCATGCTCATCTATGCCAACGCCATTCTCTCCATTGCCGAAGATGCCCGCCAGCGCCTGCACCACCCCCCGGTTTCAGGCGTTCTGAAGGTTGGCATTGAAGACGAGTTCGCTACCACCAACCTGCACCACATCCTTGGTATCTTCCACACCCAGCACCCTTTGTTCGAGATCCAGTTCCTGACCGGGCGCAATGAATATCTGCATGACTCACTGCATACGGGTGAGGCCGATATCATTCTGGGCAAATGCCATAGTGACGTGCATGCCGGCGAACTCATCTGGCGGGAAGACATCATCTGGGTGGGCAGCCCGCATATGGAGCCGGTTCCGGCGAATGCCCCCGTGCCTCTCATCACCTATCTGCGTCCCAGCCTCACACGCGATGTGGTGGAAAAAGCCCTGCAAGGTTCGCATCGCACATGGCGGCTGGTGGCGCAGGGCAGCAACCTGCTGGGTCTGCTTGCCGCCGCCGAGGCCGGGCTTGGGATCATGGCCATCGGCCGCAATTTCATGACACCCAATCTGCGACAACTGCCCGCCGGGTGGAACATGCCGGGCCTTGGAACGATGGATTACGTCATCCAGCACCGGACAGGCACGACAGATCCGGCGATCCATGCCTTTATGGATGTGCTGCGCGGCTTTGTGCGCCAGTTTGCGGAAAACTCCATGTCATCGGCACACGATCTCCGGCTGCAAACCCCGCTGTGAGGGGGAAACAGCCCGCGGCAACAGGGCTGATGCCCCCTGAATATCGGGCTGGCTCCCAATCTATTCTGCCCTTACATCGTTTCGCGCATTGACTGAACGGTTCGATCGTTCTCTCTTGGGGCCGCTCTTGCCACTCCCCGGAGAGTTCCAAGCCCATGAAGCGTTCCCTCATCGCCATCATTCTTCTGGTTGTTCTTGCCCTGCTGGGCGGGCTTGGTGCCTATCTGTATTACACCAAATATGCGCGCACCCTGCCGCCGGGCTTTGCCTCTGGCAACGGGCGCATGGAGGCCACGCAGGTTGATGTCGCCACCAAGGCTCCCGGCCGCGTGGAAAGCGTGCTGGTTGAGGAGGGTGATTTCGTCAAGCGCGGGCAGATTGTGGCGCAGA
This sequence comes from Xanthobacter sp., assembly GCA_034676585.1. Taxonomy (GTDB): domain Bacteria; phylum Pseudomonadota; class Alphaproteobacteria; order Rhizobiales; family Xanthobacteraceae; genus Xanthobacter. Next base: position 320,873 of record JAUCBY010000007.1, read on the forward strand.
TGGATGTGGCTGAAACCACTTCCGCCCTGCACAGCGCGGAAGCGCAGGCCGCACAGGCCCGCAAGGCGCGCGATCAGGCCGCCCATGTCATCGAGCAGCGCAAGGGCGAGATGGATCTGGCGGCAAAGGAGCGTGACCGTCAGGAAACCCTTGTCGCCAAGGGCTTTGCAAGCGAGCAGAAGGTGGACCAGTATCGCACCACCCATCTCACCGCCATGGCGGCGCTTGCAGCGGCGGAAAGCAGCCTTGCCGCCAATGAGGCCGCCATTCGCGCGGCAGATGCAGAGGTGGAGCGCTTGCGCCGGCTGGTGGAGGATGGCACGCTCATCGCCCCTGTTTCCGGCCGGGTGATCTATCGTCTGGCCGAGCCGGGCGAGGTGCTGGCGGCAGGTGGCAAGGTGTTCACCCTGCTGGATCTTTCCAATGTCTACATGACCATCTTCCTGCCAGCCGCAGATGCCGGACGTCTCGCCATTGGCAGCGAGGCCCGCCTTGTGCTGGAGCCGGTGCCGGACCGGATTCTGCCAGCCACCGTCTCCTTCGTCTCGGCCCGCGCGCAGTTTACCCCCAAGCAGGTGGAAACCCGTTCCGAGCGCGACCGCATGATGTTCCGCGTCAAGCTGCGTGTGCCGCAGGCGCTGGTGAATGCCCATATGGAGCAGGCCAAGACCGGCGTGACGGGTGAAGGCTATGTGCGGGTGGACCCCAAGGCCCAATGGCCTGCATGGCTGGATTCAGGTCTTGTCCCCATGCCGCCTCTTGGGGAAGAGGGCAGCGAAACGCCTGCACCTGCTGAAAACGATGTGAAAAAGGGCCGTGAGGTTGTGCAGTGACCCACTCCGCCAGCGGGGGGCAGGACAACAACATTGAAACCGCGCGCACCGGCAGCGGGGCACAGCCCTGCCTTGCCCTGAACCTGCGCGGCATTCACCACCATTATCGCCGCCAGATGGCCGTGGATGAGGTGGACCTGTCCATCCGCTCCGGTGCATCGGTTGCGCTGGTGGGGCCAGACGGGGTGGGCAAATCCACCCTGCTGGGCCTGATCTGCGGGGCCAAGCGCATTCAGGCCGGCACGGTCGAGGTGCTGGGCGCAAACATGGCTGTGCGCAACCCGCGCGAGGGCGCGCAGACCCGTATCGCCTTCATGCCGCAGGGGCTGGGGCGCAACCTGTATCCCAATCTCACGGTTGCCGAGAATATCGCCTTCTTCGCCCGCCTGTTTGGCGAGAATGCGGATGTGGGCGGCGCGCGCGTGGCCCCGCTTCTGGCCGCCACCGGCCTCACCCCTTTCACCGACCGGCTGATGCGCAAGCTCTCCGGCGGCATGAAGCAGAAGCTGGGCCTGTGCTGCGCACTGGTGCATGACCCGGACCTGTTGGTGCTGGATGAGCCGACAACCGGCGTGGACCCGCTCTCGCGCCGCCAGTTCTGGGACTTTATCGACACCATCCGCGCCCAGCGCCCCGGCCTGACCCTTCTGGTTGCGACCTCCGACATGGATGAGGCGGCCCGTTTCGAGCGGGTGGTGATGATGGATTCCGGGCGCATCCTTGCCGATGGCACCCCGGCCGAACTGCTGGCGCGCACGGGCGAGAGCAATCTGGAGCGGGCCTTCATCGCCCTGCTGCCGGAAGACCAGCGCGGGCAGCAGGCCCCTGATGCCCCTTCCGAACCCATACCACCGGATGCCCCCATCGCCATTGCCGCGCGCGGCCTCACCCGCCGCTTTGGCAGCTTCGTGGCGGTGGATGATGTGAGTTTTGATATTCGGCAGGGCGAGATTTTCGGCTTTCTCGGCTCCAATGGCTGCGGCAAGTCCACCACCATGAAGATGCTCACCGGCCTGCTGCCGGCAAGCGAGGGTGAGGCGCGCCTGTTTGGCGTGCAGATGAACCCGAACGATATCGAGACGCGCCGACGGGTCGGCTATATGTCGCAAGCCTTCTCGCTCTATGGCGAACTCACCGTGCGGCAGAATCTGGACCTGCACGCCCGCCTGTTCGCGCTGGAACCGGATGATGCCACGGCCCGCATCGCCACGCTCGAACATGATTTCGACCTTGCGCCCTATATGGATACGCTTTCAGGCGGCCTGCCCTTGGGGGTGCGCCAGCGCCTCTCGCTGGCGGTGGCGATCCTGCACCGGCCGGAAATCCTGATTCTGGATGAGCCGACCTCCGGCGTAGACCCGGTGGCGCGCGACAATTTCTGGGACCATCTCCAGCGCCTCTCGCGCGAGGAGAAGGTGACGATCTTCGTCTCCACCCACTTCATGACCGAGGCGGAGCGATGTGACCGCATCTCCTTCATGCATGCCGGGCGGGTCATCGCCACCGGCACGCCGCAGGAACTGAAAGATGCCAAGGGGGCCGCCTCGCTTGAGGAAGCCTTCATCTCCTATATGGAGATGGGCGGGCGGGATGCGCAAACCCATGCCACCCCGCCTCCGCCCGCCATTGCCAAACCCCATGCCCGCAGCCTGTTCTCACCCGGCCGCGTGGGGGCCTATGCCTGGCGCGAGACGCTGGAACTGAAGCGCGACCCGGTGCGCCTCGCCTTCGCGCTGCTGGGCACAGCCCTTCTCATGCTGATCTTCGGTTTCGGCATGACGCTGGATGTCGACAATCTGCGCTTTGCCGTGCTTGACCGCGACCAGACCCCGGAAAGCCGGGCCTATATTGATGAGTTTGCCCACTCGCCCTATTTCATCGCCGAACCGCCCTTGGCCACCCCCGGACAACTGGAACGGCGGCTGGCGGCCAATGACATCGCCTTCGCCATAGAGCTGCCGCCGGATTTCGGCGCACATCTGCGTTCCGGCCGCCCGACCGAGGTGCTGGTGACCGTGGATGGCGCCATGCCGTTCCGCGCCGAAACCATTCAGGGCTATGTGCAGGCCGTCCATACGCTGTTTTTGCAGGAAAAGGCGCAGGAGGCGGGAATTTCCGTTTCCACCCCGGCCACGCTTGAGGTGCGCTATCGCTATAATCAGGCATTCCAGAGCATTGATGCCATGGTGCCGGCGGTTATCGGCCTCATGCTCATCTTCATTCCCGCCGTGCTCACCGCGCTGGGGGTGGTGACGGAGAAGGAGCTGGGCTCCATCACCAATCTCTATGTCACCCCTGTCACCAAGCTGGAGTTTCTGCTGGGCAAGCAGTTGCCCTATGTGGGCCTTGCCTTCTTCAACTTCCTTTTAATGTTCCTGATGGCGCTGTTTATTTTTGGCGTGCCGCTGAAAGGCTCGTTTGCCGGGCTGGCGCTGGGGGCGCTGGCCTATGTGCTGGCCACCACCGCCATTGGCCTGTTCGCCTCCACCCTCACCAGCACGCAGGTCGCGGCGCTGTTCGGCACCGCCATCGGCACCATGATGCCCGCCAGCCAGTTTTCCGGCATGCTCCAGCCGGTGGCGACACTCAGCGGCATGGCGTGGGTCATCGGCACCTTCTTCCCCACCACCTATTTCCTGCGCATCAGCATCGGGGCCTTCACCAAGGGGCTGTCCTTCATGGAGCTTTTGCCCTTCATTCTCACCACGCTGGCGTTCTGGCCCGCCTTGCTGCTGGCCGCCTACCTCATCCTGCGCAAACAGGAGACCTGAGATGGCGCATCACAATTCCGGCGCGGCCAATGTGCGCCACCTGTTTGTGAAGGAACTGCTCAGCTTGTGGCGGGACAGCGCCCTTCTGGTGCTGGTGGTCTATGCCTTCTCCATCGCCATTTTCATTCAGGCCAAGGGCATGACCCATGACCTGAACCAGGCTGCCATTGCGGTGGTGGATGAAGACAACTCCCCCCTCTCTCAGGCTGTTCTGGATGCCTTGCTGCCACCGCGCTTCCAGCCACCCGTAGCCCTTGCCCCCAACGAGGTGGACGCGCAGATGGATGCGGCCCGCTACACCTTCGTGCTGAACTTCCCGCCAAACTTTCAGGCGGATGTTCTGGCCGGACGCAAGCCCACCGCACAATTGCTGATTGATGCCACAGCCCTGATGCAGGCGGGCCTTGGGGCCGGCGAGCTTTCCGCCATCTTCCAGCAGGAGGTGGGCAATTTTGTCGCCCGCAATGGCGGAGCAGCGGACAGCCCGGTGGAGCTACAGGTGCGCGCCGCCTTCAATCAGGGGCTGGATTCCTCATGGTTTACCGGAACCATGGGGCTGATCTCCAACATCACCATGCTCTCGGTGCTGCTGGCCGGGGCGGCGCTCATCCGCGAGCGCGAGCATGGCACGCTGGAACATCTTCTGGTGCTGCCGCTGCGCCCCTCACAGATCATGCTGGCGAAGATCCTCGCCAATGGCGCGGTCATTCTGCTGTGCGTGGCCTTCGCCGTGCTGGTTATCCTGCAATTGTGGATGGGCATGCAGATTGCCGGCTCCGTGCTGCTGTTTCTGGCTGGCACGGTGCTCTATCTGTTTTTCACGGCGGCGCTGGGCATTTTTCTGGGTACGCTGGCCGGGTCCATGCCACAGTTCGGGCTGATGTTCTTTCTGGTGGTGCTGCCCATGAACATGCTCTCGGGCGGGTTCACACCGCTGGAGAGCATGCCCCACTGGTTGCAGGGCGTGATGCAATTCTCACCCTCCACCCAGTTTGTGGCGCTGGCGCAGGCCATTCTCTATCGCGGGGCGGGGCTGGATATTGTCTGGCCGCGCCTGCTGGCGATTCTTGCGGTGGGGGCGTTGTTCTTCACCATCGCCCTCGCCCGCTTCCGCTCCTTCCTTGCATCGCAGCAGTGAGGGAGCAGCAGTGAGGGCGCGGTGGACAGCCTTCAGATATAATCAACGAAGGAGGCGAGCTGTTCGTGCGTGAGATCGCGCATCTGGGCCAGCGTGTATCCATCCAGCACGGTGCCCATGGCATCGCGGATGCGCACCATGAGGATCCGCACCTCGCAGCGGTCCACGTCGCAATCCTCGCACGGCTCATAGGAGTTGCGGCTGGCGCAGGGGAAGGGCGCAAGCGGGCCATCCAGCGCGCGGATCATCTCGCCGACGATGATGTCCTCGGCCGGCTTGGCGAGGCGATAGCCCCCGAGCTTGCCCTTCTTGCTGGCCAGAAAACCCGCATTGCGCAATTCACCCAGAATCACATCCAGAAACTTTTTCGGAATCTGGTTGGTCTCGGCAATCTCCGCCACCTGCGTGGAGCCGCCCGGAGGCAGCCGCGCCAGATGAACTGCGGCCTTCAGCCCGTACTTGCCCTTTTTCGTCAGCATTTCTAACCCTCTGCGGGTGCTTATCAGTCTTGCGGAGCGCGCCTGTCAATGCGCGCGACGGGCTGGAGCCGGTCTCACTCCCCGGCTTCGCCCTTGAGTTCACAGCGCGCCATCAGCGGTGCCTGCGACATGGCGAAAACCACGGTGAGCGGCAGGAAGCCGAAGGTCTTGAACGCTACCCATGTATCGGTAGAGACCGAACGCCAGACAACTTCGTTCAGCACTGCCATCAGCAGGAAAAAGATACCCCAGCGCACTGTCAGCTTGTGCCAGCCTTCATCGGTCAGCTTCATCATGCCATCAAACACATAGGGCATCAGCGGCTTGCGGAACATGAGGCCGCCCAGCAGCGCCCCGCCCAGCGCGAGATAGATCAGCGTTGGCTTCAGCTTGATGAAATGGTCATCCTGCAACCACAGGGTCAGCCCGCCAAACACACATACCAGCACCGCCGAAACCAGAGGCATGATGGCGATGCGCCGCGCCAGCACCCACATGATGAGCAACGCCACCAGCGTCGTCACCATAAAGATGCCCGTAGCCGCATAGATGCCCGCATAGGAATTGGCGAGGAAGAAGATGACCAGCGGCCCCAGTTCCAGCCCCAGCTTCAGGCCGGGGGAAAGCTTCTTGCCCGAGGCGGACTTTGGATCACCAGACATGGGGCACGTCATTCATCAGTGGGTATCTCCTCGCCAGTGGCGATGATGGAACATTTCTCATCCCACATCTGGCCCCTGTAATCATTTCAATCAAGTGCCAGTTTCATCACCCACCACTTCCCGTGATGCAGGAGACACTGCGGGGACCGGCCCGCGCCACCCGGTTTTGCAGGCGGGTGGCCAGACGGCGCACGACGGTGGAGGGCGCATCGGCCCGCCGCTGCTGCGGATTTGGCAGCATCACGGCCAGCAGTGCCGCCTGCTTGGCGCTCACCTTGTCAGGCATGATCCCGAAGGCCCGCTGCGCACCGGCGGCCACGCCGAACTGTCCGTCTGGCCCCCATTCGGCGATATTGAGATAAATCTCCAGAATCCGCTCCTTGCTCATCACCAGATCGAGCCAGAGGGTCAGCGGCATTTCCAGCAGCTTGCGGGGAATTTCCGGCTTCTGCCACAAGAACAGGTTCTTCACCACCTGCATGGAGATGGTGGAGGTGCCGCGCATGTCGCGCAGGCTCTCCGCGCGCTTCATCATCCGGCGCATTTCGGCAATGTCGATGCCCCAATGCGCACAAAAGCTGGAATCCTCGGAAGCCACTACCGTACGGATCAGAACGGGAGACATGTCCTCGATCGGCGTCCAGATCCGCTCCACAGGCTGCCCCGTGACCCAGCGGGCCAGCATGAGGGTGGAGACCGGATTGACCCAGTTATAGAGAATGGACAGCACCATGGGCACAAGGATGATGACGCATGCAATGCGGAGCACCATCTTCCCCATTCGACCTTCTCCCTCGCCGCCTCACCGCAGGACTGTAACCGACAACCGGCCCGTTGCCACTATCGGATGAACAAGGGCTGTAACATGGCAGGACGGCAGGACATACCCCGCAGCATATGAATTGCCCCGCGTCATGTGAATTGCGACCGGGCGCGAAGAATTGGCCCTGCCCCGCACAAGCGTGTTAAAGCATGAGCCGATCAGGATGGATCAGCACATGCTCTCCCTCTTTATATTGGAGCGCCCCCTCATCAATCAGGCGGTTTTGTATGATGGCAAAACGCCCTGAAGCCTGTTTCGGCTCATCCGCCGCCTTGTCTGTTCTCTTTTCAGCAGGATCTGTCGTGACCCAAGCTTTGTCCGTCCGGCTTGAAGCCGCAGCAATCGCCACCGAAGCACGCCTTGCCAGCGCCCTTGCCGAAACGGCCCTGCCCGGTGAACTGCAGCGCCCGCAACGGCTCATGGCCGCCATGCGCCATGGCGCGCTGGCTGGTGGCAAGCGCCTGCGTCCATTTCTGGTGCTGGAAAGTGCGGCCCTGTTTGGCGTGCCACAGCAACAGGCCCTGACAGCCGCCTGTGCGGTGGAATGCGTGCACTGCTATTCTCTGGTGCATGATGACCTGCCGGCCATGGACAATGATGAGCTGCGACGCGGCCAGCCCACGGTGCACAAGGCATTTGATGAAGCCACCGCCATTCTGGCCGGCGATGCCCTGCTCACCCTCGCCTTTGATTTGCTGTGTGGAGAGGAAGCCCATCGCGATGCACAGGTTCGCATCACGCTGGTGCGGGCTCTGGCGCGCGCTGCCGGCATGGGTGGCATGGTGGGCGGGCAGATGCTGGACCTGACCGCCGAAGGCCGCTTTGCCAATGGCCACCCCCTGCCCCTGTCGCCCGAGGAGATCATCGCGCTTCAGGCGATGAAGACCGGGGCGCTGCTCACCGTTTCAGCCGAGGCCGGGGCCATTTTGGGAGAAGCTGCCCCTCAGGAGCGGGCGGCACTGGTGGCCTATGGAAAAGCACTGGGTGCAGCCTTCCAGATTGCCGATGACATTCTGGATGTGGAAGGCTCCCTTGAGGCCATGGGCAAGAAGGTGGGCAAGGATGAGGCCGCCGGAAAGGGCACTCTGGTTTCCACGCTTGGGCTGGAAGGGGCGAGGGCACGTCTGGCCCGCTGTGTGCAGCAGGCCGAAGAGGCACTGGCTCCACTGGGGGCCCGCGCACAGACGCTTGTGGACACGGCCCACTATGTGGCCACCCGCCAGAACTGAACAGCATCCACCCCCGTGCCCTTCGCAGGCGCACTGTGATAAGGTCCATACCATTCTGCGTTTCGGATGATCCGGGCGCAGGTGGATGGCCTGTTGCCAGCCACCCCGTAGGAGACGGATCGGGCATGTACCGCGCCACCACCCGGCAGATTCAGGTCACCGTCACACCGCGCTATGTGGCGGAACGCTCGCAGCCCGAGCAGAACCGCTATTTCTGGGCCTATACGATCGAAGTGGTCAATCTCGGCGTCACGACCGTACAGCTCAAGGCCCGGCACTGGATCATCACCGATGCGCTGGGGCGGGTGGAAGAAGTGCATGGCGCAGGTGTTGTGGGTGAAGAGCCTGTCCTGCTTTCAGGCGGGCATTTCGAATATACCAGCGGAGTGCCCCTTTCCACCGCCACGGGCATCATGCACGGCAGCTATGACATGATCTGCGAAAGCGGCGAACGCTTCAGTGTGGAGGTCCCGGCCTTCTCGCTGGACCTGCCCGACGCTCGACGCATTCTCAACTGAGCGAATCTGCGGATGCGTGTGCATTCGACCCCATTGCCCCGCGTTGAGGCCCAGACCACATCAGTGCTGGACCCGCGCCCGGTTGTGGCGGCGCTCGGCGTTCTTCTGTCCATTCTTGGCATCAGCATGATGCTGCCGGCAGCTGTGGACTTCATCGCCGGCTCTGGCGGGCACAGTGCCTTTGTCGGTTCATCAGCCATCACCCTGTTTGTGGGTGTGATGATGTGGATGAGCGGACGCACCAGCGGCCCCCGCAAGCTGGACCTGAGACAGGCCTTCCTGCTCACCGGCAGTGTGTGGGTGGTGCTGGCTCTGTTTGCGGCACTGCCCTTCATGTGGGGCCGCTCGCAGCTCTCCTTCACCGATGCGGTGTTCGAGAGCATGTCCGGCCTCACGGCCACCGGTTCCACCGTCATGTCGGGGCTGGATTCGCAACCGCCGGGCATCCTGCTGTGGCGCGTGCTACTGCAATGGTTTGGCGGCATTGGCATCATCGCCATCGCCATCGCCATCATGCCCATGCTGGCCATTGGCGGCATGCAGCTCTTCCGCACCGAATCCTCTGACAAGTCCGAGAAATTCCTGCCGCGCACCGATGCCATCGCCAAGGGCCTGCTCACGGTTTATGTGCTGCTGACGCTCGCCTGCATCCTCAGCTATTCCCTTGCCGGACTGGGCGGGTTTGATGCGGTGACACTGGCGCTCTCCACCGTTTCCAGTGGCGGCTTTGCCAATTCGGATTACTCGATCATGGTATTCGAGAATCCGTCTGTTGAATATGTGGCCATCGTCTTCATGCTGATCGCAGCCCTGCCCTTCACGCTTTATGTGCGGGCAATGGGGGGCGATGTGCGGCGGCTGTTCACGAACCCCGAGGTGCGGGTGTTCTTCCTCATCGTGCTGGTGTTCACATTTGCCTCCTTCCTGCAACAGACATGGCAGGGGGTGGCGCAGGGGGAGATCGCCTTTCGCGGGGCGCTGTTCACCGTCTCATCCATTCTTTCCACCACCGGCTTCATGGCGGTGGACTATACCCATTGGGGCGCGGCCTCCGATGCGCTGTTCTTCGTGCTTCTGTTCATTGGCGGATGCACCGGCTCCACCTCCGGCGGGCTGAAAGCGATGCGGGTGCTGATTACCGCCAAGACCATCCGCCAGCATCTCAAGCGCATCTGTTTCCGCAGCGGTGTTTTTCCGCTGCACTATGGCGGCACCACGGTGGCTGACGATGTTGTCGCCTCCGTGCTGAATTTCGTCTTCCTGTTCCTGTTCACAATTGTTGTGGTGGCCATCACGCTGAATGTGCTGGGCATGGACATGCTGACCGCCTTCACCGCCTCCATTGCCAGCGTGGCCAATGTCGGCCCTGCACTCGGCCCGGTGGTGGGTCCATCCTCAAATTATGTGAGCTTGCCGGACGCCGCCATCTGGGTGCTGACGCTGGCCATGATGATCGGGCGGCTGGAAATTCTCACCGCCCTTGTCCTGCTGCAACCGCGTTTCTGGACCCGGTGAGGCCCGCACCTCTCGGATGGTGCGTTTTCCTCACATGCCCGGCATCCATCCCGCATGAAGAGGCCCGGCCTCAAAAGTGGGACAGATAGCCACCATCAACCGCCAGCACATGGCCGGTCACATAGGATGCGGCGGGTGATGCCAGAAACACCGCCGCACCGGCCACCTCTTCCGGCTTGCCCCAGCGCCCAAGGGAGGTGCGGCGGGCCAGCCAGTCTCCCACGCCCTTGTCTTCCGCCATCATGGCATTCGGCTCTGTCAGGAAATAGCCCGGTGCAATGGCGTTGACCGTAATGCCATGCGGGCCAAGGTCTGCCGCCAGCGCCTTCGTGAAGGATGTCAGCGCCCCTTTCGCCGTGGTGTAGGCGGTATCATCCGCCCGCGAGATCTGCCCGGCAATGGAGGTGATGTTGATGATGCGTCCGGCCACGCCGCGCGTCACCATGCCAAGCGCCACCTGTTGCGTGATCTGCACCGGAGCCAGAAGGTTGCGCTCCATCAGCGTGTAGAAATCCGCCATCTCCATATCCAGCAGGCTGCGTCTGTCCCGCGCGCCGGCATTGTTGACAAGAATATGGATCGGAGGCGCACGCATCAGCGCCCGGCGCACCGCATCGGCATCAAACACATCCAGCACAAAGGGAAAAGCCTCTCCGCCCTCGGCACAAATGGCCTCGACCGCCTCATTGACCCGGTCTTCCCGCCGGCCATTCACCAGCACATGTGCCCCTGCCTGTGCCAGCCCCCTGGCAATTTCAAAGCCCAGCCCTGCGACAGACCCCGTGACCAGTGCGGTGGAGCCGGAAAGCGAAAAGGGGGTTTTCAAGGCAGCATCTCCAGTCTTGCGGCGGGTTGCGGCAACAGGCGATGGCCGCGGCGCATAACATGGCACGCCACACGCCCCCTTTTCGAGCACAGAGCGTCTAATTCACATGGAAAACACGCAGGTTGGAGCCATTCTGCGTCACCAGCAGCCAAGTGAAGGGACAAAGCCTGTTCAGAACAGCACTCCGCCCATCATCGCGCCAAAAATGGCAAACAGGAACAGGCTGCCATCATGCAGTGCCAGCGCCATGCGGCTTGGCGGCCCGGCACGATAGATGGAGCCGGTTGCCCCCACCGTCGCCACAGACCAGCCGGCCCCCACAATAATCAGGGCGGCCGTAATGGTTTCAGGCGTACCTGCATATTGTAGCGGCACGGCCAACGCCACCAGAGCAAGCCCGCCCAGCGCCAGCAGCAGGGGAGAAACCTTCTCGCCCACAAAGGCCAGCGGAATGGCAGGCGCATACATGGCGGCCACATGCAGGGCGATGAAGCCGAACACGGCTGCCTCGCCAATGCCGCACGCCACCAGCGCCAGAGGCGCACCGGACATGATGGCATTCATGCCAAACCATGCCAGCGCCCCCAGAACGGTTGGCCAGAGAATGGCGCGCAGGGGGGCGGTTTCCTTCGGGCGGAAAATGGGTGGCGGGTCTGGTGCAAGAGAGACGGCAACCCCCAGAGACAAGGCATGCGCCAGCGCCGCAAGCCCTGCTGCCCCCACCAGAAAGAAGGGGGCGACAAGATCCTCGGCAAAGCTGGCCAGTGTTGGCCCGGCCAATGCCGCCAGAACCCCGCCCGTCAGCACGCCTGCCGTGGCCGCCGTGGGCCGCCCGCTCGAAGCCGCAGCCTCGTGACGGTAGAAAAAGGAAAAGCCCTGCGCCATGCCCAGCCACAGGGCACCCAGACACGCCCATTCAAACTGGCGCTGGATCAGCGCGGCCACAAGCAGCGCACCTCCGGCAATGCCAAGCGAGGCCCCCAGCGCAAAACCGGCGCGCCGCCCGAATGTATCTCGCAGGAAAGAAGCCGGGAAGGAAGCCAGCGCCGCACCTGCCAGCATGGCTGCGAAAGGCCATGTGGCCATGTCCGGCCGGCTGGCCAGCTGCGCCCCGGCCAACGGCAATGTGGCGGAAGCCACCGTTTGCGCCAGCACGGCAAAGGCAAAGCCCAGCGTCAGCGCAAAAGTGGAAACAGCCTTGTTTCCATTGTCATTGGCGGGCGGGTCAAACTGCGGATCGCAGATGCAGACCAGCATGCCCGCACGGGGCGGTGCCACAGGCACGGGGCGGCTCATTCCTCTTTCTTCACATCATCATCGGAAAGGACACGCACCGCAGCCCCGTCCAGATCCTCATACTGGCCGTTTCGCATGCTCCACAAAAAGCCGAGCAGGCCGAGGAAGCCCAGAAACAGGGCGGCCGGAATAAGATAAATGAGGACGTTCACGCAACGACCTCCTTCGCGGCTGTCACAACAGGGGTTCCATCCTTGCGCCCGCGCCGCGCCGCGCGCAAGGCATTCACCGTAACAATAATGGATGAGCCGGACATGGCCAGCGCCGCCACCAGCGGCGTCACAAGCCCTGCCACCGCCAGCGGCACCGCAATCAGATTATAGAGAATGGCCAGTGTCAGATTCTGTCGCATGAGATGAGCCGCCCGGCGCGAAACATCCACCATCTCCAGAACCGGGGCGAGATTGCGGCCAAGGAACACGGCATCTGCATGCGCCTGTGTCACCGCTGCCCCCGTGGCCGGGGAAAGCGATGCGGTTGCCGCGGCAAGGGCAGGCGCATCATTCAGCCCGTCACCCACCATGAACACACCGTGGCCCTCACCCTTCAGGCTTTCCAGCATGGCAATCTTGTCAGCCGGCTTCATGCCACCCGCGACATTGGCAATGCCAAGGGCCTGCGCCACCGGGGTCACAGCCTCCGGCCGGTCTCCCGAAAGAATCCAGATATTCAGCCCGCGCGCCTTCAGCGCATCCACCACGGCGCGCGCATCCGGGCGCAGGGCCTGCTCCACGCCCAGCACAAAGGCACGCCCCCCGCGACGAAAAGCAATGAGAGAGGCCGTTGGCGGCATGTCTTCCGGCAACTGCGCATCACAAAAAGCAAGGCTGCCGAGGCGAATCTCCTCACCCTCATGGATGGCGCTGACACCGGCCCCGGAGGTTTCCGTCACCTGTTCCAGCACACCGCCCCTGGCGTGATGCGCCACTGCGCGCGCCAGCGGGTGGTGACTGGAGAGCGCCAGCCTTCCGGCCAGTTCAATATCTTCCGTCAATGCACCCTCAGGCAGGCGCAGGCTGGGTTCTGGCAGGGTAAGGGTGCCGGTCTTGTCGAATACCACCGTATCAATGGGGGCCAGCCTCTCCAGCACATCACCGGCATTCACCAGCAGGCCGGAGCGGAACAGCCGCCCCATGGCCGTGACCTGCACAGTGGGCACCGCCAGAGCCAGCGCACAGGGGCAGGTGATAATAAGCACCGCCACCGCAATCAGAATGGACTGGTGCCACCCCGCGCCATACAGCAGCCAGCCAATGGCCGAGCACAGCGCCGTGAAATGCACCATGGGCGAGTAATAGCGCGAGACCCGATCAGCAAGGCGCACATAAGCGCCCTTTTCCGCCAGCGCACCATCCAGCAGGCGCTGCACATCATCCACCAGCGTATTCTCGCCGCCTGCCGTTACCCGCACATGCAGCGCACCTTCACCATTCAGGCTGCCGGCATAAACATTTTCACCAGAATGCAGCGGACGGGCCAGCGTCTCACCTGTCACAAGGCTTTCATCGACGCTGGAGAGGCCGGAAACCACCACGCCATCAGCGCCGATACGCCCGCCGGGTGCCACCAATATGGTATCTCCCGGCTGCAAGGCCTGCACGGGCACCAGAACCGGAGCGCCCTGCGCATCCAGCCGCTGCGCCATCTCGCCCCGCAGCGCCGCGATATTGCCCGCCAGCGCACGGGTGCGCCGCCGCGCCTCATGATCAAAATAACGACCCGCCAGCAGAAAGAACAGCAGCATGACCGCGCTGTCAAAATAGGCATCCTGCTGGCTCAGGGCGGTTTCCACCACGCTCATGCCCAGCGCCAGCATGATGCCGATGGTGATCGGCACATCCATGTTGACCGAGCCATTTCGGATGGCGCGAAAGGCGCTCTGATAGAAAGGCAGGCCTGCATAGGCGGCAGCCGGAAGGGCAATGAGCGCCGAGATCCAGTGGAAAAAATCCCGCGTTTCAGGTGTGATGTCACTCACCTTGCCGGACCAGACCGAGACCGACAGCAGCATGATATTCATGGCTGCAAAGCCGGAAACGCCCAGACAGCGCAGCAGCCATTGGGCGCGCCGCGCCTCCTCATCCTCAACCCGTCCGGCAAAGGGGTGCGCGCGATACCCCAACTGCTCCAGCCGCTGCACCACTTGCGTGGGTGCGCCATCCTCACCCCAGGCCACGCTCAGGCGATGGGTGGTATAATTCAGGCGGGCGCGGACAACACCGGGCAGGCTTTTGACGCCATCTTCAATCTCGGCAATGCAGGCTGCACAATCAATCCCGTCAATGGCAAGGCTCATATGGGAAAGGCCATCGCCATCGCGCATCACGAACAGGGAATAATCGACCGCTTCGGACATCTTCAAGCCTGAGTTGAATAGGAAACCTGCCCCCGCACGCCAGCCTTATCCTGACATATCAGCAACCGGAAGTCCGGTCCTATAACCTCAGGGAAGATAAATACGGTTGCGGGAGCGGAAAACGCGCTCTTCGCCCTTCAGGAAATCCACCGTCAGAACCCACTGCCCCGCTCCCGCATCAGCGGTGGCCTCATAGTGGCCATTGCCCAGCGGCACCAGATCCAGCAGCACATCCTTGCGCCGGTCGGTGGGGTGGGCAAAACGGCCGATGGCCACAAGGCCGGTCAAGGGCATGCCTTCGGCATCTGTCACGCTGACATCCAGCTTGCGCGCCACACCGCCGGGATGAGCCATAGCCACATCCACTTTCCAGTGCTGCTCACTCTGGCGCTCTGCGGCAGCGCGCTCCTTCGAAAACTGGAGACCCGCCTTGTAGGAGCTTTCCGTCTCCAGCCCCGCAAAGGTGGTGATGGCGAAACGGGCCATGATGAAATTGACGGTAAAAATAACCAGAAAGAAAAGGCATATGGCAATCAGCACCATCCGGCCCGTGATTTGACGTGGCGCGCGCGGGGCATCCATTGATTTGGCCATGTATCTTTTGCCTTTTTGCCTGCTGGCCGATGCCGGCGGGGTTTCCGTCGGCATCGGCTGTATCACCTGGCTTTAGCGGACCTCACGGCCCGATGAAGTGATCGCGAACCTGAGCCTGCGCTCCAGTCGCAACATCGCGGATCTGGAATGTGATAGGCAAGGATGCGCTGGCAGGCAACTTCTCAGGGGTGGTCACAAGGACGCGGATCTCTCGCGTCTGGTCTGCATCCACCACCAGATCCCCTGCATCACCACCCATCACCTGAAGCGTTCCGCCCGGCACACCGGCAATGGAAAGCCCGAAGGTCCGCTCCTGACGCTGCTTGTTGGTGAGGCGCAGCGTATAGGCATTGCGGATGGAACCATCCGAAAGCTTCACAAACAGCGGGTTGCGATCATGGATCGCCGCAACACCCTCGGTGGAGCGGTTGACCAGAGTGGCCAGCATCAGGCCGGACACAAACAGGATCAGCAGGGTGTAAAGCACGGTACGGGCGCGGATAATGCGCCGTACCTTCGGCTTGCCCTCAATCCGGGCCTCCAGATTGGCCTCGCTGTCATACATAATGAGGTCGCGGGGGCGGCCAACCTTGTCCATCACCGCATTACAGGCATCAATACACAGGCCACACTGGATGCAGGACAACTGCATGCCATGGCGAATATCCACCCCGGTGGGGCACACATTCACGCACTGTCCGCAATCGATGCAATCACCGGCGGGCTGGCCCGCAGCACGGGCAGCGGCAGCCTTCTTCATGGATGCGCGCGGCTCACCCCGGTCATAGGCATAGGTGACGTTCAGCGCATATTCATCCGTCAGCGCGGCCTGAATGCGCGGCCAGGGGCACATATAGGTGCACACCTGCTCACGCATGAGGCCAGCCAGCGCATAGGTGGTGAAAGCCAAGGTGCCAACTGTCCCATAAGCCACGGTGGAGGCCTGAAGCGTCACCATTTCCCACAGCAGGGTGGGCGCATTGGCGAAATACAGCGTAAAGGCCACACCCGTCGCGACCGCAATCGCCAGCCAGATGATGTGCGTGAGCGACTTGCGCACGAACTTGTTGGCACTCATCGGCGCAGAATCGAGCAGCATGCGCTGGCGGCGATCCCCCTGCACCCAGCGCTCGACCAGCATGTACAGGTCGGTCCAGATGGTCTGCGGGCACATATAGCCGCACCAGACTCGACCGGCCAAGGCCGTCATCAGGAACAGGATGAGCGAAGCAAGGATCAGCAGCCCCGCCACATAATAAAATTCCTGCGGCCAGATCTCCAGAAAGAAGAAATAGAAGCGGCTTGAAACGAAGTCGATCAGAACCGCCTGATTGGGTCCATCCGGCCCGCGATCCCAGCGCACGAAGGGCAGAACATAGAAAAGAGCGAGAGCGATAAACGCCATCGTGGATTTGATCGAGCGGAAGCGTCCGCGGATCTTTTGCGGATAGATCTGCTTGCGTGCTTCATAGAGCGGAATGTCGTCATCCGGCTCAAGAACGGAATTGTCTGTAGTCATAGACAGGCTGCCATATGTCCATCAGGGTGCATTGCTTCTGTGTATCCAGCCAACCTCCTGTCGGAGAGGACTGTCTTGCACGCCACGCCGGAACCTGAGCTTCACTATCATTGCACATGAGCGATGACATTCAACCGAACCCCTCGGGTTTGCTTGAATACTCAATGCCAGAGGCCAGTGCGTGACGCCCCGCAAATCACCAGATTACGGAGCAGTTGGAATCATTACAGTCCTACAATGTCACATCTCACGGGCTCTGCGTAGCCACCCCAGACGTTCTGTCGCGCGACCTTTTGTAAGTGCTTCAAAACAAAAGGCCCCCGGAACACCGGTTCCGGGGGCCTTTCGCGTCATTGTGTCTCACATTTTGTTCAGCGACCGCCGCCCAGCGTATGGACATAAACCGTGAGCGCCTTGATGGTCACCGGATCAAGACGATTGACCCAGGCTGGCATCACATTGCCACGACCATTATAGATGCCAAACTCGATGACGGACTTGTCCGAACCATAGAGCCAGATGTCGTCGGTCAGGTTCGGGGCACCCAGTTCCAGATTGCCCTTGCCTTCATCACCATGACAGCTGGCGCAGTTGGCAATGAACAGTTCCTGGCCTTTTTCAGTCCGCTCACCCGAAGCGGGCTGGCGACCGGCCAGATGCAGGACATAATCCGCAACGATCGAGATGTCCTGACGGGTCAGGATGCCATCACGCCCGAAAGCCGGCATGTCGCCCACATGAGCCTGATCGTCACCGGAACGCGCACCATATTTGATGGTCTGGTTGATCTGCTCGAGCGTACCGCCCCACAGCCAGTCATCATCGTTCAGGTTCGGGTAGCCGACAGCACCGCCACCGCCCGTGCCGTGGCAGGGGGCGCAGTTGTCAGCGAAGGCCACGCGGCCCTGGGCACGCGCCAGGGTGAGCAGTGCCGGCGTGGACTCGATCTCCTGAAGCGTGGCACCCGCCAGCTTGGAGACGGAAGCCGCACGCAGGGAGTGCAGTTCCGCCATTTCGGTCTGGATCTGCGCCCGCTGGTTCCAGCCCCAGATGCCGGGGGTCGGACCATTCAGCAGCGGCCATGCCGGATACACGATCCAGTAGCCGATCGCCCAGACGATACAGGCATACCACACCCACAGCCACCAGCGCGGCAGCGGGTTGTTGAGTTCCTCGATGCCGTCCCACTCGTGACCAGTGGTCCGCACACCCGTGGCGACATCGAGCCGCCCTTGATGGGATGAGTTGTCTGTCGAGCTCACGGGATCAATCCTCTTTGAGCGGAATATTGGCCGCGTCCTCGAAGTCCTTCTTGCGCTTGCGAGAAGGCCAGAACACATAGGCCAGCACCAGAGCGAAGGCGAACACGAAGAGCAGCAAGCCCCATGTCTGCGCCAACGAGGAGAAAAATGAGTAGGTTGCGTCCATGCATCACCTCACATTCGCCTTGTTGTCATAGAGCTTGAAGTCCACGAGCGTGCCGAGCATCTGCAGATAGGCAATCAGCGCATCTGCTTCAGTGATGTCCGCGGCATTCCCGTCAAAATCACGCACCTGCGACTTGGGATAGCGCTGTTCAAGACCCTCTGAATCGGAATCCGTGGTGGCCTGTGTCTTCAGGTCCGCTTCCGCATTCGCGATCATGTCTTCCGTGTAGGGCACGCCCATCATGGAGAGCACCTTCATGTCTTCCGCAACATGCTTGGTGTTCAGCTTCGTGTTCGCCAGCCAGGGATAGGCAGGCATGATGGAAGCTGGCACTACGGCACGCGGATTCTTCAGATGCTCCAGATGCCACTGGTCGGAATACTTGCCGCCAACGCGGGCAAGGTCCGGGCCAGTACGCTTGGAACCCCACTGGAAGGGATGGTCATACATGCTCTCTGCAGCCAGAGAGTAGTGACCATAACGCTCGATCTCGTCACGCAGGGGGCGGATCTGCTGCGAGTGGCAGTTATAGCAGCCTTCCCGCACATAGATGTTGCGCCCCACCAGTTCGAGAGGGGTGTAGGGCCGCATGCCCTCCACCTTCTCGATGGTGTTCTTGAGATAGAACAGGGGCGCGATCTCGACGAGACCACCGATAGACACCACCATCAGGATGCCAAGCATCAGCCAGTAGGAGTGCTTCTCGAAGATCCCGTGCTTGGACCAGATGGATGAACCCTTTACAGCCATTTGGTCCTCCTCATTCCGCGGCCGCGAGGGCGAGCTGACGCTCTTCCTCGGTCTGCGGGACAGTAATGGTCTTCCACACATTCCAGGCCATGATCAGACCACCGGTGAGGAACAGGATGCCGCCGATGGCGCGGATCACATAAAGCGGATGCACGGCCTCAACAGACTCGATGAAGGAATATTCCAGGAAGCCCAGCGGCGTGTAGGCGCGCCACATCAGACCCTGCAGGATGCCCGCAACCCACATCGACGAGATGTAGAGCACGATGCCGAGGGTGGAGACCCAGAAATGCCAGGACACGGCACGCAGCGAGTACATGTCCTTCTTTTCCCACAGCCACGGAACCATGGTGTAGATGGCGCCAAAGGAGATGTAGGCCACCCAGCCCAGCGCACCGGAATGCACGTGGCCAACGGTCCACTCGGTGTAGTGGCTGAGTGAGTTCACAGCCTTCACCGACATCATCGGGCCTTCGAAGGTGGACATGCCGTAGAAGGCAACTGCCACCACCATCATGCGGATGACGGGGTCAGTCCGCAGCTTGTCCCATGCACCCGAGAGGGTCATCAGGCCGTTGATCATGCCACCCCAGGACGGCATCCACAGGATGATGGAGAAGGTCATGCCCAGCGTCTGCGCCCAGTCCGGCAGGGACGTGTAGTGCAGGTGATGCGGACCAGCCCAGATATAGAGGAAGATCAGCGACCAGAAATGCACGATCGACAGGCGGTAGGAATAGACCGGGCGGTTCGCACGCTTGGGGATGTAGTAATACATCAGCGCAAGGAAGCCTGCGGTCAGGAAGAAGCCCACCGCATTATGGCCATACCACCACTGGAACATCGCATCCTGCACGCCAGCCCAGATGATGTAGGACTTGTGCGAGAACACCGACACCGGAACCGAGAGATTGTTCCCGATATGCAGCATCGCGATGGTGATGATGAAAGCCAGATAGAACCAGTTCGCCACATAGATGTGAGGCTCTTTGCGCTTCCACAAAGTTGCAACAAACACCTTGAGGTAGGTCACCCAGATAATGGCAAGGAAGAGATCCGCATACCATTCCGGCTCTGCATATTCCTTGGACTGGGTGATACCCAGCAGGTAGCCCGTACCGGCGATGACGATGAAAAAGTTATAGCCCCAGATCACAAACCACGGCGCCAGCTCACCGGCAAGACGTGCACGTGATGTGCGCTGAACCACATAGAATGAGGTTGCAATCAGCACGTTACCGCCAAAGGCGAAGATAACGGCCGACGTGTGCAGCGGACGCAGACGCCCGAAAGACACCCATTCTGTATCAAAGTTGAACAAGGGGAAGGCGAGCTGAAGAGCAGCCCAAACACCGATAAGAAAACCGGCAATACCCCATACAACGGCGAAGATGGTTCCAACCTTCACCACATCAAAATTGTAGTTCGGTTTGCCGTTGATTTCCTGCGGAATAGGTCCCGCCGGCCGGTCCATATAACGGTTGCCGATGACAAACACCGCCGCAATGCTGAAGGCCGCGAAGAGATAGGCGTGGAACGCATACTCCGGCGTATAGGCCTTGGCGGCGACGATGATGGAGAAGAAGGCCAAGGCGGAGAACACCACCAGAAGACCCACCTCACCAAACCGCATGGACTTCGCCGGGGTCTGGATTGGATCTTGAATAGTCGACATTGCAGAACCCCTTGCGCCGAGGCGGAAAGCTGCACCCACGGAGCTTCGCGCGCACCATGCGCCGGAAGCCTAATTTAGCCTTGATACATATCAAAACTACGAAGGGGGACGTGACTCAGGCGCACTGTGGCAGAATGTCGCCATCCGCCCCGACTTATCCCCCGCTTTACTGTAGGCACAGGCCGTGTCACCGCATATTCTGGCCGTTTCAGCCTTATGTTTCACCCAATCGGGCCATGTCATGCGCTTGAGTTGACCAAGCCATATTCTCACAAGGTACGAGAGAAAACATACGCCCGCAAGCATCGTCGCCGACGGGCGCCGCCTCTTCGCCTTATTTTGGTACCACTTTCGATTCGCCCCTCCCGCACACGGCGAATCTGTGTCCAAGGCCCTCCCACAGGGGCGATCTGTGCTCTGGATGCCGCGACCCCATATAAATACCACTGCGAAAGCCCGATCCCGCGCGAAACCATATTCTCTCTGGTCCGGAAGGCCGTTACAGTCCGTTCGGGCTGGGAAATGGAACGGACCACCGGTTGGGGCTGGTGATCATGTGTTCTGCGCATTATGACGGGCGCGGCAGCAGGTTCCGGTTTCCAGCCGCTGGAATGGTGGACTTGGAAGGGAACAGGCGTGCGCACGGATGCGCCGGAGCGGCATGGCTCTGGCAACAGGAAGAACAGCCTGCAGGGCTGCATATATAATAATGTGTCTGCATGTGCCTGCCCGGCTGCTTTCAGCATGTGGAGTCGGCCGTGACAGTTCCGCGCGCGCTCGCCCGTCTCAATTTCCACAAGGACTTTCCACTTGATGCCGCCCAGCCGCTGGTTGAGCGTTTTGCGGATCTGGGCATCAGTCATCTGTGCATCTCTCCGCTTCTGGCCGCACGCACCGGCATTCCCTGCGGGCTCGGGGTTCTGAACCACGCCGTCATCAATCCCGATATTGGCGGGGAAAGCGCCCTGCGCCGTCTTTCCGGTGCCTTGCACCGCCGCGGAATGGGGCTGATTGCTGAAATTGCGCCCGGCCATATGGCCGCCGGCGGAGCGGACAACCCGGTCTGGCAGGATGTGCTTGAATGGGGCCGGGACAGCATTTACGCGAACTGGTTTGATGTGGACTGGCGTGGCAGTGAGGGCAGTCTGCGCCACAAGATTCTCGCACCCTTTCTGGATCGCCCCTATGGCACCGCCTTGGGGGAAGGTGCGCTGGCACTGGCATTCGAGAGCGGCTCCGGGCGTTTTGTGCTGCGTCACCGCTCCCACGTTTTCCCGATCTGCCCGCTGGATTATCCGCGTATTCTGGAAGCCAGCAGCAGTCCTGCTGCCAGCGTGATGAGCACGCTGTTCAAGGGGCTCTCCCGCCTGCGCCCGGACCCGGACACCATCCGCGCCGCGCGCAAGGAACTCGGCATTCAGGCCAGCACTCCCGAGGGACGCGATGCCATCACCACGGCTCTTGCCGCCTTTGATGGCCATGGGAATGAAGGGCGGGACCGCCTGCATGCCCTGCTGGAGCGCCAGTCTTACCGCCTTGCATGGTGGCGCACGGCACGCGATGAACTGAACTGGCGTTGCCGTCTGGGTGCGGCGGACCTGATTGCCGTGCGCGTGGAGCGGCCGGATGTCTTCGATTCCACCCATGCAACCGTGCTGAATCTCTATGCCGAAGGGCATATTGATGGCCTGTCCATCACAGGATGGGATTTGCTGGCTGATCCATATGCCTATGCCCGCCGGTTGCAGTTGAAACTGGGAAGCCTTGCCAGCCGCCGCCCGCCAGAAGCCCCGGCTGGGGCCGCCTGTCTGATTGCGGATGCGGCTCACGCCCCCGGCACGCCCCTGCCCCACAGTGGCGATATTTCCATTTCCACCGGGGCGGGGACCCAGGAAGCCATTGACGCCGTGCTGCATGATGCACTCGCGGGCGGCGCCCTGGCCGATACATGGATGGCGGCGACGGGTGACCGTCAGCGTTATGATGACAAATATGTACAGGCCCGGCGTGAAACGGTGCGCCTGCACCTTGCCCCGGAACTGCATGCTCTTGCCCGCACCCTGCATGATCTGGCGACGACAGATCTTGCCACGCGGGACATGTCCTTCGCCGCCCTGAAGCGGGTGGTGGAAGAACTGGCCATCGCTTTCCGGGCACCACGCACCAATGCAGGGGTCAGCGACTCCAGCGCGTGGGACAACCGGCAGTTTGACGAGGCACTTTTGCGCGCGCGCCGCCGCATTGCGCCCCTGGACCAGCCCGCCGCAGATCTTGTCGCCACATGGCTTGGAAGCGGCACCAGCCGTGACCTCATGGATATTGAGATGAGCGGTGCGCGGGCCGGTGCCATCGCCCGGTTTGAACAGTTCACCGCAGCAATCCATCTGCTTGCCATGGGAGATATGCTGCCCCGGCGCTATGGCCGTCTGCTCTCACGCAATGAGGCTGGCTCAGACCCCACGCTGATGGGGCTGCGTGCGGCGGGCTTTCATGAGCGCATGTTTGCGCAGGCGGAACGCAACTCCGCTGCTCTCACCCAGTCGAGCGGCGCATCCCCCCTGCTGGGGGAAGACGCACGCATGCGTCTGGCCGTTCTCAGCGAAGCCACCCGCGAGTGGGATGTGCTGGTCCGTGAACTCCAGCAACTGACCGCCCCCTTGCGCACGCGCCTGCTGGAGGGGGCAGCTCCTGCCCCCAGTGACGAGATCATTCTCTATCAGGCGCTGGTTGCAAGCTGGCCCCTGCCCCCGCGCGTCACAGATCCGCTGGCAGTGGGTGAGTTGCACGATATGGCCAGAAGCTGGCTGCGCGAAACCATTCGCACCGCCGGCATACATACGGACCACACTTTTCCCAATCCGGATTATGAGCGTGGGTGCGCCGACTTCCTCACCGCCCTGCTGGAGGCAGAGGCCGGTGCGCCTGCCCGCCGCCTGATTGCGAACTTTGTCACCCGCATTGCTCCAGCAGGCGCACTGAATGCGCTTTCGCAATGCGTTCTGAAATATACGGTGCCCGGGATTCCGGATCTTCATCATGGCCGCACCGGCTGGGATTTCGCGCTCAGCCCCGTAGCAGGTCGCAACCGGGGGGCAGACCATATCGGGCGGGAAAGCCTGTTGCCGGACCTGCTTCTGGAAAGCTGGCAGGATGGCCGGGTCAAGCATGCCCTCATCACCCGCCTGCTGCAGGCCCGCACCACCTATCCCAGCCTGTTTGCGCAGGGGGACTATGTTCCACTGGTGCTGGAGGGGCGGCAGAACAACCATGCCATGGCCTTCATGCGACGATACCGCGATCAGGACCTGATCGTGCTCGTGAGCCGTCTGGCTTTCCGTCTTCTGGATGAAAAGGGCCATATGCCGCGCCTGCCCACTTTGCGCTGGGCTGATACGGCTATCGTTCTGCCCACGGGCATGCACGGCCCATTCGAGGATCTGTTGAGCGGACGTGAGGTGGACAGTCGCCTTGGACGGGTGGAATGCTCCGATGCACTGGCAACCAGCCCGGTAGCCGTGCTGCTGAGGAAAACCGGCGGAGCCTGACCACCATAGGCACCGGCCATGGGCACTGGGCTGGAACCGGATCAGCACTTGTCGCGTTGTCTCTTCAAGGCATGTGTCCTCACGCCATGCAGGCTGTGGGCACAGCCACCTGTTCAGGTGCATTTCCCCCACCGGTCTCCGGTTGGCCCGAAATGCTCCAGGAGGTGCGAGATGAACAAAGCTCAAGCCCACCCCGAAAACGAAAAACGCCCGGAAAAGACGGCTCCGGAACCGGACAGTTGCCTAACCCCGGCCGCGATCAATGACAGGCTGGATGAGGAACTCGACCAGAGCTTCCCCGCCAGTGATCCCCCCTCCTTTGTGCGCGACCCGCCGGATATGTGTGAGCGCAAGGAAAAGTCGCCGAAAGATACCTCCCGCTAGAAACAGCCCTGTTTCAGCATCGCGGGTTCTGGGCACGGGGGCGGCCCGGCCCGTCCGGCGGAGCGGGAATGAAGTTGTCATGGTCTGAGGGAATCTGCGCAAAGCGCCCGTCAAAGCGGCCCTGTCGCCAGTCCTCCGCTGCGGCCTTCACCCGCTCGGCATCCGAGGATACGAAATTCCACCAGATGTAGCGCGGCCCTTCCATGCTCGCTCCACCCAGCACCAGAAGACGGGCGCCTGTGCGGGCGCGCATCTGCGTGGACAGGCCGGGCCGGATGAGAACAAGCTGGCCATTGGGAACCGCACCGCCATCAATTTCCACCTCACCGGAAGAAATGAAAACGGCGCGCTCTTCATGCGTTGCATCCAGCGGCATGCTGGCCCCGGCCTCCAGCACAACCTCCATATACAAGGTGGGAGAGGCCAGCGGCACTGGCGCCTGCACGCCAAACCCCTCTCCCAGAATGATGCGGGCGCGCACGCCCTTGTCCTCAATCACCGGCAGTTTTTCTGCTGAGACATGATGGAAAGCCGGGGCACTTTCCTCTGCCTGCTCCGGCAAGGCCAGCCATGTTTGCACGCCCGAGAGCACACCGCCCTGCCTTTTCACCTCCTCCTCATGCCGCTCCGAATGCACAATGCCCCGGCCCGCCGACATGAGATTGACCGCACCCGGCACAATCACCTGCTCCGAGCCGAGGCTGTCGCGGTGTGTGAGATGGCCGTCGAACAGATAGGTGACAGTGGCAAGGCCAATATGGGGATGAGGCAACACATCTTCCGCCGCACCGGGATCAAAACGGGTTGGGCCGAGCGTATCAAAAAAGATGAAGGGGCCGATCATCTGTCCGCGCGTGGAGGGCAAAATACGCCCCACACGCATGCCGCCAATATCCCGCGCACGCGGGGGAAGCACCATTTCGACAGGCGTTGAGGCAGAAGCTTGCGGGTCCGTCAGATGGCTCATGCGTTCTCTCCCGGCACTCAACACGCATTCAGTAGAACAATATGGGCATTGCCATGGTCTAGGCACCTTATATTGTCATACGCGACGGGAGTGGACCTGTGCATGTTTGCCAGCTTGCGTCGGCAAAAATCACAGGTCACAACAGACCCTTGCATCCCTGCCGCAGACAGTCTCGTCCACGGCCCCCGGTACCGGAACCCCATCCATGTCCCTCGATCTTCAGCAGCAGGCCTATATTGAGGCGCGCCTCACCAATGAGGGGCCGAGCATGCTGCTTGCCTATGTCTTCTGGTTTTTCCTCGGCCTGTTTGGCGCGCACCGCTTTTATCTGGGCCGGCCCGGCAGCGCCATCGTGCAGCTTCTCACCTGCCTGATTGTGATTGGCGTGCTGTGGGTTCTGGTGGATCTGTTCCTGATTCCCGGCATGGTCAGGGCGCGGCAGGACGAGATGCGTCGCCGCATTGCGCATGAAATGGGCCCGGTTCCGGCGCAGGGCGTCATCCAGCGCGGCTGAGAGGGCCTTCAGGTCTGGCAGGAAGGCCCAGCAGGCTCACGCAAACGGGTAAAGGCCATCTTTGAGTGGCCTGCATGTTCCTGATGCGGAACCGGCATTTGCTACACCGAAGGTGCCATAAAGGCCTGAATACAAAAATGGCCGCTCCTGTCTGGAGCGGCCATTTTCCGTTTTCAGGCCCGGCCACATGCAAGTGGCCGGGTAATATTCAGATCACACGCCCTCGGACTCGCGGCGACGCTCTTCGCGCTTGCGGTCATTCGGGTCCAGCAGGCGCTTGCGCACGCGGATGGACTTCGGCGTCACTTCCACCAGCTCATCGTCCTGAATCCACGCCAGAGCGCGTTCCAGCGTCATGCGGATCGGCGGGGTGAGACGCACGGCCTCATCCTTGGAGGTGGTGCGGATGTTGGAGAGCTTCTTGCCCTTCAACACGTTCACTTCCAGATCGTTGTCGCGGTTGTGGATGCCGATGATCATGCCCTGATAGACCTTCCAGCCGGGCTCGATCATCATCGGGCCGCGATCTTCAAGGTTCCACAGCGCATAGGCCACGGCCTCGCCCGGCTCGTTGGCAATGAGCACGCCATTGACGCGCCCGGCCACTTCGCCCTTGTAAGGCGCATATTCGTGGAACAGGCGGTTCATGATGGCGGTGCCGCGGGTGTCGGTCATCAGTTCGGACTGATAGCCGATGAGGCCACGGGTGGGCGCATAGAACACCAGACGCTGGCGATTGCCGCCGGAGGGGCGCATTTCCACCATCTCGGCGCGGCGCTCGCTCATCTTCTGCACGACAGTGCCGGAATATTCCTCATCCACGTCGATGAGAACTTCCTCGATCGGCTCCAGAATGGTGCCGTTCTCGTCCTTCTGGAACACCACGCGCGGACGCGAAACAGCAATCTCGAAGCCTTCGCGACGCATGGTCTCGATCAGCACCGCAAGCTGAAGCTCACCACGACCCGACACGTAGAAGCTGTCCTTGTCCTGGCTTTCCTCGATCTTGAGGGCTACCGAACCTTCAGCTTCCTTCAGCAGACGGTCACGAATGACGCGGCTGGTCACCTTGTCGCCCTCGGTGCCGGCCAGCGGCGAATCGTTGACGATGAAGGTCATGGTCACGGTGGGCGGATCGATCGGCTGGGCCACCATCGCCTCGGTCACTTCCGGGGCGCAGAAGGTATCGGCCACAGTGCCCTTGGACAGGCCGGCAATGGCGACGATATCGCCCTGCACGCCTTCCTCGATCGGCTGACGCTCAATGCCACGGAAGGCGAGGATCTTGGAGACGCGGCCCTGCTCGACCAGCGAGCCATCCTGCGCCAGAACCTTGATCGACTGATTCGGCTTGATCGAACCGGAGGTGATGCGCCCGGTGATCATGCGGCCAAGGAAGGGGTTGGCTTCCAGCAGCGTGCCGATCATGCGGAACGGGCCGTCATCGACGGTCGGCTCGGGCACATGCTTCAGCACCAGATCGAACAGGGGCGCCATGCCCTCGTTGCTCGGGCCTTCGGGGCTGTGGGCCATCCAGCCGTTACGGCCGGAACCGTACAGAATCGGGAAGTCGAGCTGCTCATCGGTCGCGTCCAGAGCCGCGAACAGGTCGAACACCTCGTTGATGACTTCACCGGCGCGGGCATCGGCGCGGTCAACCTTGTTGATCGCAACGATGGGGCGAAGGCCAATTTTCAGCGCCTTGCCAACCACGAACTTGGTCTGCGGCATGGGGCCTTCGGCGGCATCCACCAGCACGATGGCGCCATCCACCATGTTCAGGATACGCTCCACCTCGCCGCCGAAGTCGGCATGGCCGGGCGTGTCAACGATATTGATGCGGACATCCTTCCACACCACCGAGGTGGCCTTGGCGAGGATGGTGATGCCGCGTTCCTTTTCGATATCGCCCGAGTCCATGACGCGCTCGGCGACGCGCTGGTTTTCACGAAACGCCCCCGACTGCTTGAGGAGTTCGTCAACCAGCGTGGTCTTGCCATGGTCAACGTGGGCGATAATAGCGATATTGCGCAGCTTCATTAGGGGTCCAACGCGATGATGCGGGCAGCAGCAAGCGGCCCGGCGGGACAGGATTTGTGCGCTGCAAATGACACACACAGCGCCACAGATCAATGCACGCACAGGCATTTGGACGCAGAAACTGGCAGCTTTGGCGCAGCGTGACCCCCCTGCATCACTCCCGAAGGGGGCCAAAGAGGGCCTTGACCCTGTGCAGGCGGACGCGCACGCTGCCCCGGCCCTTCTGCTTTTTCTTAACCGGAGGCAATGCCTTGGCCCGCTCTTTCGATCTCACCCTGTATCTTGTCACCGATCCGCGCCTCACCGCTGGGCGCGGTCTTGAGGAAACAGTTGCGGCGGCGGTCAAGGGCGGTGTCACAATCGTGCAGTTGCGTGATCCGCAGGCCCATGGCCGTGCGCTGGTGGCGCAGGCCCGGGCGCTCAAGGCTCTTCTGACCCCGCTTGGCATCCCGCTTCTGGTGAATGACCGGGTGGATGTGGCGCTGGCGGCTGGAGCCGATGGCGTGCATCTGGGGCAGGATGACATGAGCGCAAAGGATGCGCGCGCCCTGCTTGGGCCGGATCGCATTATCGGCCTTTCGGTCGGCAGCCCGCAGGAGTTTTCCGCCTCCGATCTCGCCGGAGTGGATTATCTCGGCACCGGCCCGGTGAATGCCACCGGCACCAAGGCCAATGCCGGTGCAGCCATCGGGGCCGCCGGCATTGCGTCCGTGCGCGCCCTCACCACGCTGCCGATTGTCGGCATTGGCGGGGTGGATGCGGCGATAACGGCGGATGTCATCCGGGCGGGGGCTGATGGCATCGCCGTTGTCTCGGCCCTGTGCGGGGCGAATGACCCTGAAGCAGCAGCCCGCCTTTTGCGTGAGAAAGTGGAATCCGCACGGCGCTGAACCGCCCTTTTTCCCACCCCCTGCAAGGCACAGGCATCCGGCGGCGCAAACCGCCGGATTTCTTTTGGCTGAAACATCTCCCGTGCCTTGCATGGACAGGGCTTTTCGCTTAAGGAAACCCCTGCACGAAGCTGCGCTCTTTCAACAAGGGAGAGCCACACTTTGGCGGGCAAGGGTTTCCGCGGGATACGCGGCCCGGAATCATCGGAGGCAGCCCGCCTGGCTTTCACTTCAGCGCGCATCGGCACGCCCTGTACCGCAGGGCACTTCATCTTGAAATGTCTGTTCCATCCGGTTTTCGCGCCGGCCCGCCGGTTTTCCGGTGGCCGTTCTGTACTCTTCCGCGAGAGGCAGGACACCCGAATGGTTCAGGCCATGCAACACCAGACGCTGGCGCACAGAATTCGGAGTACGAATGTCCGTAGAAACCACCCGTGAAGATTTTGCCGCTCTCCTCGACGAAAGCTTCGGCCGCGTTGACCTTCAGGAAGGCAGCGTTGTCAAGGGCACCGTAGTCGCCATTGAAAAGGATCTGGCGATCATCGACATCGGTCTGAAGACCGAAGGTCGCGTGGCCCTGCGCGAGTTCGCTGGCGCGAACCGCGAGAACACCATTCAGGTGGGCGATGAAGTCGAGGTCTATCTCGAGCGCGTCGAAAACGCCATGGGCGAAGCCGTTCTCTCGCGCGACAAGGCACGCCGCGAAGAGAGCTGGGTCAAGCTCGAAAAGGCGTTCACCGCCAACGAGAAGGTCAATGGCGTGATCTTCAACCAGGTCAAGGGTGGCTTCACCGTCGACCTCGACGGCGCCGTGGCCTTCCTGCCGCGTTCGCAGGTGGATATCCGTCCGATCCGCGACGTTGCTCCGCTCATGCACACCCCGCAGCCGTTCCAGATCCTCAAGATGGATCGTCGTCGCGGCAACATCGTGGTCTCCCGCCGTACCGTGCTGGAAGAGACCCGCGCCGAGCAGCGCCACGAGCTGGTCCAGAACCTCGAAGAGGGTCAGGCCATCGAGGGCGTGGTCAAGAACATCACCGATTACGGTGCATTCGTTGACCTTGGCGGCATTGACGGCCTGCTGCATGTCACCGACATTGCATGGCGCCGCGTGAACCACCCGACCGAAGTGCTGTCCATCGGCCAGACGGTGCAGGTGAAGATCATCAAGATCAACCACGAGACGCACCGCATCTCGCTTGGCATGAAGCAGCTCCTCGGCGATCCGTGGGAAGGCATCGAGGCCAAGTATCCGGTGCAGGCCCGCTTCAGCGGTCGCGTCACCAACATCACCGACTACGGCGCGTTCGTGGAACTGGAGCCGGGCATCGAAGGCCTGATCCACGTTTCCGAAATGTCGTGGACCAAGAAGAACGTTCACCCCGGCAAGATCGTCTCCACCTCGCAGGAAGTGGAAGTTCAGGTTCTGGAAGTGGACAGCGCCAAGCGTCGTATTTCGCTCGGCCTCAAGCAGACCCTGCAGAACCCCTGGGAAGCCTTCGCCGAGAAGTATGCTCCCGGCGCGGTTGTGGAAGGCGAAGTCAAGAACAAGACCGAATTCGGCCTGTTCCTCGGCCTCGACGGCGATGTGGACGGCATGGTCCATCTCTCCGACCTCGACTGGAACCGTCCGGGCGAGCAGGTCATCGACGAATACCGCAAGAGCGACATGGTCAAGGCCGTGGTGCTTGACGTGGACGTCGAGAAGGAGCGCATCTCGCTCGGCATCAAGCAGCTCTCCGGCGACCCCTTCGCTGAAGCCGGCGATGTCCGCAAGGGCGCTGTCGTGACCTGCGAAGTGTCCGACGTGAAGGAAGGCGGCATCGAGGTGAAGCTCACCGGCACCGACCTGTCCTCCTTCATCAAGCGTTCGGAACTTGCCCGCGACCGCAACGACCAGCGCCCCGAGCGCTTCTCTGTTGGCGACAAGCTGGACGCCCGCGTCACCCTGTTCGACCGCAAGGCGCGCAAGGTGCAGGTTTCCGTCAAGGCGATGGAAATCGCTGAAGAGAAGGAAGCTGTTGCGCAGTACGGTTCCCAGGACTCCGGCGCTTCGCTGGGTGACATTCTGGGCGCCGCGCTCAAGCAGCGTGAAGCCGACGGCGAAGTTCAGGAAGACTGATCGTCTTTCCAGACTATTCGGGAAGGGCCGGCATTTGCCGGCCCTTTTCTTTTGGCGTATCGCTGCGCGCGCCTTCATCCACCGGGAAACCCGCCATGACACACACCGCCCTGCCCCCTCTCCATGGCCTCAGGGTAGTGGAACTGGCGCGCGTTCTCGCTGGTCCGTGGATTGGCCAGACGCTGGCGGATCTCGGCGCACATGTCATCAAGGTCGAAGCACCCGGCGGCGATGACACCCGCACATGGGGCCCACCCTTCATCGAGCGCCCCGATGGCAAGGGCGGCATGGAGAAGGTGGCAGCCTATTTCCATGCCGCCAACCGGGGCAAGACCTCGGTGACCTGCGATTTTGCCTGTGCCGAAGACCTTGCCCGCGTGAAAGCTCTGATCGCGGAAACTGATGTGGTGGTGGAGAATTTCCGCGTCGGCGCACTGAAAAAGTTCGGGCTGGATTATGAAAGTGTCGCCGCGCTCAACCCGCGCGCCATCTATGTATCCATCACCGGCTTTGGGCAAAATGGCCCACGCGCCACAAGCCCCGGTTATGATTTCATGATTCAGGGCATGTGCGGCATCATGGACCTGACCGGCGAGCCGAAAGGTGAGCCGCAAAAGGTGGGCGTGGCCTGGATTGATATTTTCACCGGGCTGTATGGCGTCATCGGCATTCAGGCCGCGCTGGCCGAACGGGCACGCTCGGGGCTGGGCCAGCAGATTGACCTTTCGCTTCTGGATACGGGCGTGGGCGTACTGGCCAATCAGGCCATGAGCTTTCTGGCTGGCGGCAGCGTGCCCCATCGCATGGGCAATGCGCACCCCAGCATTGTGCCATACCAGCTTTTCCCGGCTTCAGATGGCCATCTCATCATCGCTTGCGGCAATGACCGGCAATTCACCGCCCTGTGTGGTGTGCTGAACCTGCCGGATATGGCGGCAAACCCCGCTTATGCCACCAATCCGCAGCGCGTGGCGGAGCGGGAGATGGTCTGCGCCCGGATTGCGGAGCAGACATCAGCCCGCAGCCGGGCAGACCTGCTCCATGCCCTTGAGACAGCAGGCGTTCCTGCTGGCCCTATCAATACGGTGGCCGAGGCCATCAACGACCCGCAAATTACCGCACGCGGCATGGTGATTTCACCCGAAGGCATTACCGGCCTGCGCACCCCCCTCAGCTTTTCCCGCAGCCCGCTGGCGCTGGAAAAAGCCGCCCCTGCCCTTGGTTCGGGAGCATGGGGTTTTGATCCGGACATGCCGCAGGATAAAACCTGATCCGCGACATATCCTGTCCCGGTCAATCCACCCGCAACAGGAAGCGGCGGTTCATGGCCTGAAGCGGCCGGGCATTCATCGGGAAAAGAGCCTGAAAGGCCGCAATGTCGCGCTGCTCCACCCTGACCGGCGCGGCATAGATATTCCAGCCGACCACCTCCGAGCAGGGCGGTGTGGTGAGTGAACCCTCATAGCGATACAACTGGCGCGCCTCCGGCAGCAGGAGGGAGGGGTCCAGCGGCTGGGCGAGGTCGATCCTGTCCTGTTGATGCGGCGCGGCCTTCATCAGGGTCGAGAATGCAGCATTCTCGCCACCGGGCTCAAGAAACACGCCCAGCACCATCAGGCGACCGTCTTCCGCCTCATGCACAAAATGCGCTTCCATCGGCGCGCGCTTCCCATTCACCGCATGTTCGCTGGGCGTGTGGAAATGGAACTGGCGCAGGGCATAATGCTGCCCGTCCAGCTCGGCTCCGCCAGCATCTCCATGGGGGCGCAACTCAATGGAATGGCCATTATTGACTACTGAAAACACAGCAGGCTTCCAGTTCAGAACCGGCCCGCCCGCCTCCGCCTTCACCCCGCCCTCCAGATTGACAGGCGACTGCTGGTTGCCGACAGCACAGGCCTGAAACGCGTTTTCCAGCGTTCCCCAACGCTCGGGAGAACCGGCGCCCTCATAACCCCAATGCGCACCATCAGCCCGTGCAAGGCTGACACATACCGGGCAGGATACCAGACCAGCCAACAGACTCCGCCGTGTAATCATCGAACGCTCCTGAGGCACTGTGCGAGGATGAAACGCTACCCTCAATCTGCCGCAGGCAAAAGATTACGCAGAGGCAGGTGTTGTGAGCCGGGATACAAGGGTCATCACCTCTTTCCGGGGCATGGATGCGCGCATCACATCGCCCATCACGGCCACCCCCGCAGCCCCTGCCCGCAGGCATGGCGCAACACTCTCCCCGGTGATGCCGGCGAGCGCGACCACCGGCAGCGCACTTGCCGCAACACACCGGGCAAGGCCATCAAGCCCCAGCGCCGGCCCATACCCCGGCTTGGAGCGGGTGAGAAAAACCGGGCTGATGGTGATGTAATCCACAGCTTGTGCGGGCACCGCCTGTGCTTCTTGCACGCCATGCACGGAAAGCCCGACCAGCGCCTGCGCGCCCAGCATCTCGCGGGCCGCAACACCATCCGCACCAGAAGGCAGATGCACGCCATCCGCCTGCGCCTGCCGCGCCAATGCTGCCGCCCCATGCAAGGTGAGCACCGCCCCGAAAGGCCGGGTCACGGCCCTCAGGCGTGCGAACAGCGCCAGAAGCTCGCCATCCGGCAAATCCTTCTCGCGCAGGCTCACCCAGCGGCAGCCGCCCGCGCAGGCCGCCTCCACCACCGCCACCAGATCTCCCTGCACCTGCGTGCGATCGGTAATCAGCAGAAGCGGCGGGGTGGGCAGCGGGCGCGCCATGTTCAGCCGCCAATCAGCCCGAATTCGGGGCTGGAGGCTTCTGCATGCAGCTTCTTCGGGATACGGCCGGAGCGATGCGCCAGCCGCCCGCCTTCCACGCCATAGCGGAAGGCGCGGGCCATGTTCACCGGGTCCAGCGCCTTGGAAACGGCCGTGTTCAGCAACACGGCGGAACAGCCCAGCTCCATCGCCAGCGCGGCATCAGATGCCGTGCCAAGGCCCGCATCCAGCACCACCGGCACAGGAGAGCGCGCGCAGATGAGTTCGATCATGTGCGGGTTGGCAATGCCAAGCCCGGTGCCGATCATGGACCCGAGCGGCATGACGGTTGCCGCGCCAAGGTCTGCCAGCTTCTGGCAGGTCACCGGGTCATCATTGCAATAGGGCAGCACCACAAAGCCGCGATTGACCAGTTCCTCGGTCGCGATCAGCAGCTCTTCCACATTGGGGTAGAGCAGTTCACGGTCGCCGATGACCTCCAGCTTCACCCAGTCCGTCTCCAGCGCCTCGCGGGCGAGTTCTGCAGTGAGAATGGCGTCTTTCGCGGTCTGGCACCCGGCGGTGTTGGGCAGAATATGCACCCGGCCGGTCAGCAGGTCGGTCAGGCTTTCCTCATAGCCGGAAAGCGAGATGCGGCGGATGGAGGCTGTCGCCATCTCTGCGCCGGAGGCTTCCAGTGCATCCAGAAAAACCTGCTGGTTGGGATAGCCCGCCGTGCCCAGAAACAGGCGGGAACTGAAGGTGCGCCCGGCGATGACGAGCGGATCGGTCTGCGTGCTCACGTCTCAAATCCTGCCTTGTTCATCCGCCCTGACGGGCTGTGATGATCTCGATTTCGTCGCCAGTGTTCAGGGCGGTTTCGGCCCATACGCGGCGCGGCACCACAGCGCTGTTGAGCGCCACGGCAATGCCTTTCTGGTCCAGAGCCACGCCTTTCAGCGCCAGCAATTCTGCCACTGTTGCGGCCTGAAGCTGCTCTTGCGCCCCGTTCACCTTCAGCGACACCATATCGGTTGTTTCCTTCGCACTCATTCGGCGGCCGTGCGCGGATTGAAACGGGCCGCCCCAAAGGGCTGCACCACCTCTTCCAGCGCGCCTTCCAGCACGAAACGGGTCATGGCCTGCACCGTGACAGGCAGCAGCAAAATGCCATTGCGATGATGGCCGGTGGCATAGACCAGCCCGTCCACCTCATCGCTCGGCCCCAGAATGGGCGCATCATCGCGGCAGCCGGGGCGGAAGCCCACCCACTGCTCGATGATCGGCAGTTCCTCTATGGTTGGCAACACGCGCCAGGCATGGGTCAGCAGTGCAAGCTGGCCGCCGGCCGTGATCTGCGTGTCAAACCCCTTTTCCTCCGTGGTCGCCCCCAGAATGAGGCGGCCATCGCGGCGCGGGGTGAGATAAATGCCCGGACCCCAGACCACATGGTTGAGCAGAGGGGCCGCTGGGTCCATCTGCACCGCCAGCATCTGCCCCTTCACAGGGCGCACCGGCAATGCAGGCGCGGGAGTAATGTCCACGCCCCGGCTCCATGCGCCAGCCGCCAGAACCACCACATCTGCGGCCACCTGCCGCCCATCGGCGATCACGCCGCGCACCTTGCCGCCCTCCGTCTCGACACGGGATACAGGGCAATGCTCATGCAGCACCCCCCCTGCGCGCGCGACGGCGGCCTTTAAGGCAATGACGATCCTGCGGTTATCAACCTGATGATCCTCATGCGTGAGGATGGCACCGGAAAGGCGCGTGGCCAGATGCGGCTCGCGCCGGCGGGCCTCAGCCGGGTTCAGCCATTCTACCGGCAGGCCCAGCGATTGCTGAAGCGCGAACAGATGGCGCAATTTTGCCCCGTCATCCGCTGTCAGCCCCACGGTGATGATGCCTTCGGTGCGCATGTCCACGCTTTCACCGGAAGCCGCTTCAAGCTCGGCGGCGAACTGTGGCCACAGCTTCTGGCTGGCGCGGTTCAGCTCCAGCAGGCGTTCCTCGCCCGGCTCCACCTCGGCACAGGCGGCCAGCATGCCAGCCGCGGCATGGCTGGCCCCAAGGCCCGCCTCCCCGGAATCAAAAATCTCCACCGCACAACCGGCCTGCGCCAGCCGCCAGCCAATGGCCAGACCCATGACACCGGCCCCCACAACAGCGACACGCGGGCGTGCGCGGGATGAGGGTGTGAATGCAATATTGGACGACAAGCTCTCGCTCACCGGCAACCTCCCTACGCTGGCATGATCCAGACAGGTTCAATGGGTATGATCTCAGCCGCGTGGTGCGGCACCCCAGGCCAGAATGGTCTTATCTCATGCGTTGAGTGCCAACGGCAAGGGGAGTGATGCCGCACCCTCACATGCGCCGGCGGGCAGCCTGCTGGGCCACCTGCAACACCACCCGCTCACAGATGGAGGGTGCCAGCGTGGCATTGCGGCGGGCGGCCAAAATGGCCTCATCCACGGCCAGCATGGCCTTGAGGCAGCGCTCGGTGCTGAACGCGCGCAGCGCCTTCTCCATTTTCGGACGGCGGGAAAAGTGGATTTGCGGGCGTGCCTTGTCCACCACCCGGTCGGCGCTCAACCCGCCTTCCATCTGCAAGGTCATCTGGTGGAGTGCGGAAAGGCCGCGCAACAGTGCGCCCAGCACGGCATCGGGCCGGGTGGTGGCACCAAAAGCCTTGGCCAGCGCAACCACCGCGCCCTTCGTATCTCCCGAAAGGGCCGAATCGACCACATCATCCAGCGCCAGTGCCGAGGCATCGCCAATGATGACGCGCACATCCTCCAGCGTCACCCGTCCTTGGCCCATAGCATAGAGCACCAGCTTGGCAACCTCCCCACGCGAGGCCAGCCTGTCCCCGCCGATGAGCGAGACCAGAAGCTCGCGCGCATCACGATCTATGGTGAGATTCGCCTCGGCCAGCATGGTATCCACCAGCCGGGAGAGATCGCGCTGCGTATCCGCATAGCAGGCAATGGCGAGCGCGTTGGATGCCGCCTCGCATAGATTGCGCAACGGCGCGCCGCGCTTGAGGTCTCCGGCCTCCACCACCACCAGTGCGCCGGGTGGGCCTTCCAGAACGGGTTTCAGCGCGGGCACGATATTGCGGCTGCCCGCGCGCACGCGAATGACCCGCTCCCCG
Organism: Xanthobacter sp.; assembly: GCA_034676585.1. Classification (GTDB taxonomy): domain Bacteria; phylum Pseudomonadota; class Alphaproteobacteria; order Rhizobiales; family Xanthobacteraceae; genus Xanthobacter. The sequence goes on from JAUCBY010000007.1 coordinate 357,625, forward strand.
CCAAACAGGCCAATGGTGCTGGTTTCATCAATCAGGCGGCGGGGGTCTGACGAAAGCTCATCCCCCTCCAGCCGCACGAGGGCGAAGGGGTCCGAGGCATCGCTCACGCTGGCGCGCACAAGCGCATCCGCGCGCTCCCGCACAAGGCCGATATCGGGGCCGAACAGCAGCACCACAGTCTTGCCCGGATCACGCCGGGCAAGAATCGCCTCCACATCGCCGGGGCGCACGGCAACCATGGGCTACTTGCCCGTGGGCGCCGGGCGCAGGAAATAGCCGATAAGCTGGGTCTGGATCGCCTCTGTCACCACGCGGGAAGCGCGCACTTCCGCATCCTGTGAAGCGCTGTAGTTGGCGAAGCGCTGATAGCTGGTATCAATGGTCGCGGTTCCGTTGGATGTGCCCCTGACAAGAGGCACCTTCTTCTCGTCATCCGCGCGAACCAGACGCCAGTCTGCCCTGAGTCGAACGATTTCGTTCTCAGGCAGGCCGGAGCGCTTGTTCACAAGCGCCGTGGATTTGGAGATTCTGGTCTGGACCAGAAGCTGCAAGGGTGCGTTCTCGGGGTTCGCACCGCCGCCCTGGAAGGTGTAGATCAGGTCATTGCGCAGTTCATGACCAACGCGCCCCGGAATTTCCAGAACGTTGATATCCTGAAGCTTTTCGCGCACGCCCACATTGCCTGTTTCCGGCGTGCCGGCAGCATACATGGGCTGGAAGCAGCCTGCGAGCGCGGCGGAAGCCACACCCACAAACGCCAGACGGGCGGCCACGACCCAGCCCGCCGTGCGCGCACGCACAAGGCGGGGGGAAGACAGGCGGGATGACACCGGACAAGCGGTACCAGTACGGGCTGTGTCAGACGACGACATTCACGATCCTCTGCGGCACCACGATAATACGCTTGGGCGTGCGCCCTTCAAGCGCGCGCTGCACAACGTCCATATTCAGCACGGCGGCTTCAATGTCCGCCACCGTTGCCTCACGCGAGACGACAATATCATCGCGCTTCTTACCATTGATCTGCACCGGAAGCGTCACGGAATCGTTCTGCAACAGCGCATCTTCGGCAACGGGCCAGCCGGCATTGGCAATCAGCCCTTCATGGCCAAGCCGTTTCCAGCATTCTTCCGCCAGATGCGGAATCATGGGCGCAACCACGCTGGCCAGCATTTCACCGGCTTCACGCAGGGCGAAGGCGAGATCGGCCGGGACCTCGCCGGCCTTGCGGGCCTGTGCCACAGCCGAACCGAACACATTGGCGAACTCATGCACATGCGCCACGGCCACATTAAAGCGCAGGCGCTCCACATCCTCGGCCACCGTTGCCACCAGCCCATGGGCGGCACGGCGCAGGGTAAGCGCAACATCGCCAAAGGCCTCAGGCTTCGCACTGCCAGCCGGAGCGCCCAGCTCAACCGCATCACCCACCAGACGCCACACGCGCTGCACAAAGCGCCATGCGCCCTCAATGCCGCTCTGCGTCCACTCGCTGTCGCGCTCGGGCGGAGTATCGGAAAGCATGAACCAGCGGGCGCAGTCCACACCATAGGTGTCCGCCACCACTTCCGGGGCCACCACATTGCGCTTGGACTTTGACATCTTCTCCGGCGGCAGAACGGTGACGGGCGAGCCGTCATCAATCTTCACCACGCGGCCATCCGCCTCGCGCCGGACCTCCTCGGGGAAGAGCCAGCGGCCCTGCACATCCTTGTACGCCTCATGGACAATCATGCCCTGCGTGAACAGGCCGGCGAAAGGCTCGGCCACATTCACACGCCCACACTTTTTCAGCGCGCGGGTGAAGAAGCGCGAATAGAGCAGATGCAGAATGGCGTGCTCAATGCCGCCAATATACTGGTCCACCGGCAGCCAGTGGGCGACCGCATCCTTGTCCAGCGGCTTTTCCACATTGTCCGAGGCGTAGCGCAGATAATACCAGGACGAATCCACGAAGGTATCCATCGTGTCCGTCTCGCGCCGGGCCGGGGCACCGCATTTCGGACAAGGCACATTGCGCCATGCCAGATTGCGGTCCAGCGGATTGCCGGGGCGATCAAACGTCACATCATCCGGCAGCTTCACGGGTAGCTGCTCACGCGGCACACCCACCGGCCCACAGCTTTCGCAATGGATGATCGGAATGGGGCAACCCCAGTAGCGCTGGCGGGAGACACCCCAGTCGCGCAGGCGGAAGTTCACCTTGCGCGTGCCCTGCGGCTGGCCACCCACGCGGAAACGCTCAAGCTGGCGGGCCACCGCCTCCTTGGCATCCGGCACGCTCATGCCATCCATGAAACCGGAATTGAACAGCGTGCCATCGCCGTCATAGGCTTCATCATCGATGGAAAACGCACCGGGATCGGTATCCGGCGGCAGCACCACCGGCACCACCGGCAGCTTGTACTTGCGGGCGAAATCCAGATCGCGCTGGTCATGTGCCGGGCAGCCGAAGATGGCGCCGGTGCCATAATCCATCAGCACGAAATTGGCGACATAGACCGGCACGGTGCGCTCTGCATCCAGCGGATGCACCACCTTCAGGCCGGTATCGAAGCCCTGTTTTTCCTGGGTCTCGATTTCCTCGGCCGAGGTGCCGCCCTTCTTGCATTCGGCAATGAAGGTGGCGAGCTTTTCATTCTTTCCGGCCAGTTCGCGCGCCAGCGGATGGTCTGGCGAAAGGGCAAGGAAGGCCGCGCCGAACAGCGTATCGGGGCGGGTGGTGTACACCTTCACGCTCTGCGCGCTCTCTGGCGCAAAGCCACGGGCGAACTCGAACAGCACTTCCATGCCTTCCGAGCGGCCAATCCAGTTGCGCTGCATCAGGCGCACCTTGTCGGGCCAGCGCTCCAGCGTATCCAGCCCCTCAAGCAGCTCCTGCGCGAAATCGGTGATGCGCAGGAACCACTGCGAGAGCTTGCGCCGCTCCACAATCGCACCCGAGCGCCAGCCACGCCCGTCGATCACCTGCTCGTTGGCGAGCACGGTATTGTCAACCGGGTCCCAGTTGACCTCGCTCTCCTTGCGATAGGCGAGGCCATTTTCAAGGAAATCGAGGAAGATGCGCTGCTGCTCCACATAATAGGTGGGGTCGCAGGTCGCGATCTCGCGATTCCAGTCCAGCGAAAGGCCGAGCAGCTGAAGCTGCTCACGCATGGATGCGATGTTCTCGTAGGTCCATGCCTTGGGGTGCGTGTTGCGCTCAATGGCGGCATTTTCTGCCGGAAGACCAAAGGCATCCCACCCCATGGGGTGAAGCACATTGAAGCCCTTCATGCGCTTATAGCGCGCCAGCACATCGCCCATCACATAATTGCGACCATGGCCGATATGGATGCGTCCCGACGGATAGGGGAACATCTCCATCACGAAGAATTTCGGGCGCGGGTCGTCATTGCGCGTGCGGAAGGTGCCGTTCTCGGCCCAGGCCTTCTGCCAGCGCGGTTCGACTTCACGGGCATTGTAGCGGTCGGAGCCCTGCTCCACGGTGCGTTCTTCAGTCATGGTGCCGTCAAGGGGGTCAGAATGTGGCGGGGACTAGGGCAGAAACCAGCGCCCGGGTCAACCATTGTGCGGGCCTGCTTGCAGTTTTCCTTGATTCCGCCCGCGACTTTCGTCCATCACAGCCGGGAGAGTGCAAACGGGAGAGCGGGCATGGGTAGTCTCAGGCGGGCGGGCATCATCGCTCTTGCAACTCTTCTGGCCAGCCTTCCCACCACACTCGCCGCCGCGCCCGCATTTGCCCTGCCCCTGCCGGAACTGCCCGTGCTGGATGGGTCCGCGCTTTCCGCCCTGTGGGGCATTCCCTTTGTGGGCATGCTGCTCTCACTGGCCCTGATGCCGCTTCTGGCCACATCATTCTGGCACCATCATTATGGCAAGGTGGCGCTGTTCTGGGCGCTGGCCTTTCTTGTGCCCTTTGCCGCGCAATACGGGCTAACCACCACCGCGCATGAGGTGGTGCATACCGGGCTGCTGGAATATCTGCCCTTCATCATCCTGCTCTATGCGTTGTTCACCGTCTCCGGCGGCATACTTGTGACCGGAAACCTGCGCGGCAGCCCTGTGGTCAACACCGCCTTGCTGGCGCTGGGCACGGTGCTGGCCAGCTTTATCGGCACCACCGGGGCGTCCATGGTGCTCATCCGCCCCCTGCTGCGTGCCAATGACAACCGGCGCTACAATGTGCATACGGTGGTGTTCTTCATTTTTCTGGTCTCGAATATCGGCGGCTCGCTGACCCCGCTGGGCGACCCGCCACTGTTCCTCGGCTTTTTGAAGGGCGTGAACTTCTTCTGGACCACCACCCATTTGCTGCCGGACATGCTGGTGGTTTCCGGCCTGCTGCTTGTCACCTTCTTTCTGCTGGACAGCTTTTTCCATGCAAAGGAAAAGAAGCTGGGCGCCCTGCCAGACCCGACCCCGGAAACCGAAAGCATCGGCCTGCGCGGTCTCCAGAACCTGCCGATTCTTGCCGGCATCATCGGGGCCATTTTGCTGAGCGCCCTGTGGAAGCCCGGCATCGCGTTCGAGATTCTCGGCACCCAGCTCGAACTGCAATGGGTGGTGCGCGATGTGCTCCTCGTGCTTCTGGCCCTGCTCTCGCTCGCCATCACGCCCAAGCTCATCCGCGAGCGCAACGGGTTTGACTGGGAACCGATTATCGAGGTGGCCAAGCTGTTCGCCGCCATCTTCCTCACCATCATTCCCGTCATCGCCATTTTGCGCGCGGGCACCAATGGCGCATTCGCCCCGCTGGCCGAACTGGTGACCGCGCCTGACGGATCTCCGGTGAATGTGTGGTATTTCTGGCTGACAGGCGCGCTCTCGTCCTTCCTCGACAATGCACCGACCTATCTGGTGTTTTTCAACCTTGCAGGTGGTGACCCGCACGCCCTGATGGGCCCTCTGGCCGTGACCCTTCAGGCGATTTCCGCCGGTGCGGTGTTCATGGGGGCGATGACCTATATCGGCAATGCGCCCAACTTCATGGTGCTCTCCATTGCCCGCTCGCGCGGGGTGAGGATGCCGAGCTTCTTTGGCTATATGGGCTGGTCCTGCGTGTTCTTGCTGCCCTGCTTCGTGCTCATCACCTGGCTGTCCTTCCTGTGACGGGTGGCCCTGCATCAAAAGCCACAAGCATTTGGTCTCACCCTCCAAAACGAGGGTGGCTATAGCCATCAGCTTCACCTAGGCTGCACGGGCCTGAGGTAAAATGTTAAGGAGAGCGCTATGCCTATCAAAGTGGCGGCCGTTGATTTCGTGCCTGCGTGGGGTGATCTGGAGAACAACATTTCCAGACTTGCCAGTGCAGTGGAAGAAACGGCGCGACAGGGCATTGATTATGCCGTTTTTCCTGAAACAGCCGTCAGCGGCTACATCTTCACCGATTTTGCGGAGATGTCGCCCTATCTGGATACAATCCCCGGACGGACCACGCAGGCCCTGCTGCCCATTCTGGCCCGCACCGGCCTGCATATGAGTGTGGGCATTGCCGAGCGTGATGCGCAAACCGGCCTTGCCTATAACAGCGCCGTGCTGCTGGGCCCCTCCGGCATTATCGGCGTTTATCGCAAGAACGGGCTGAACTCGCAGGACCAGAAGATTTTCTCGCCCGGCGATACGGGCGTGAAGGTGTTTGAAACACCTGTCGGGCGCATTGCGCTGCTCATCTGCTATGATGACACCTATTGGCAATATGCCCGCCTTGCCGCCCTGCGCGGGGCACAGATCATCGGCTGGCATTCGGTTTCAGACCGCCTGATGCCGGATACGCCGCCCGCACAAAAAAAGGGCGACCACTCCACCGTCTCCAATGTGCAATATATGAGCGCGCAAAATGGCGTGTGCGTGATTGCGGCCACCCGCAGCGGCATTGAGACCAACCCGCTTTCCGGCGCGCAGGTCTATTATAATGGCGGCTCCAGCATCTGGTCTGCACAGGGCCACAGGCTGGCGCAGGCACCCGTTGTACCGCCCGTTGAGATCGCGCCCGGTCTCAACCACATCATCACCGCCACGGTTGATCTGGCTGAGGTGGATGAGGTGCGCAAGGCGCGGCTGGCCCTGCGTCGTCCCGCTGTCTACCACCCGCTTCTGGCCCTGCACCGCAGCCCCACCGATGCCAATGCCACGACGCAGGAAAAGCCGGTTCAACTCGTCGCCAGCCAGTGGCCGGAAGGGGCCTCGCGGCTGGACATGACCGTGCTGACACTCGGCGCGTTGCATGTTCTGCCTGCATTGTCCGCCCTGCCCTCCGGCCTGACGGATGCCGAAATCATCGCGCATGCGGAACCGGCGGGTGGCCCGACCGAAACCGCGCTTGTCCGGCTGTCGGCGGCCGGAGGCGGCCATGTGGTGGGCAGCTACCCGGAGCGTGACGGGCAGAATGTGTTCCACACCATTGTGCTCGCCGGGCCTGAGGGAAAGGTGCTGGGTCGCTACCGGGTGATCCATCCGGCGGCAACAGCATCGGCGGGCTGGGCGCAGGCGGGCGATGAGCCGGTTGTGGTCTCCACCCCGCTCGGGCGTATCGCGCTGGCCTGTGCGGAAGAACTGGCAATACCCGAGACTGGCGCACTCTATTGCACCTTGCGCGCGGATATTCTTGCCGCCCCGGCCCAGTTGCCCATGGCTGTGCAGGTGGAGATGGACCCGGCCCTGTTCACCGCCCACACACCGCCCACCGGGCGCGCCAACATTGCACCCTATGCAGCAGCCCACCTGAACCAGCTCTGGGTAGTGTGTGGCGGGCGGCGCAAGGATGGCCAGACCGCTGCCGCCATTTACGGGCCGGAACCCGTGGTGTTCACCCCCACCCTCACCGCACAGGAAGGGCAGGATGATGTGCGCCATGAAACCGCCATCCCCTTCCCCGGCACATGGATCAACCAGCAACAACTGATTGCCGGCCAGCAGACACAGTATTTCGTGCCTCTGGTGCTGGATAAGCAGAATGCAGCTTTCCGGCGCTGGCAGGAGAATGCCGCTTCCTGAAGGCTGACACACCATAAAAAAGCCCGGCGGAAGAGCATTCCGCCGGGCTTTTTGTTGTCAGGTGATGCTCACTCAGGCATCGAAATGCAGCGGGCGCTCGCCCTCTTCATCGCGGATGGAGGTGGGCAGACCCATGACATTGAGCAAGGCGAGGAAAGGCTGCGCCGGCAGTTCTTCCACATTCACCATGGTCTTGGGGTCCCACTTGCCATTGGCCACCAGCAGGGCCGCCGCAACAGGAGGCACGCCCGCCGTATAGGAAATGCCCTGACTGCCGACCTCGGCATAAGCCTCTTCATGGTCGGCCACATTGTAGATGAAGACTTCACGCGGCTTGCCGTCCTTCGTGCCCTTCACCACATCACCGATGCAGGTCTTGCCCTTGTAGTTCGGGGCAAGGGAGGACGGGTCCGGCAGCAGCGCCTTCACTACCTTCAGCGGCACAACCTCCTGCCCATTGGGCAGGCGCACCGGCTGCTCGGACAGAAGGCCGAGATTGTTCAGCACAGTGAACACATTGATGTAGTGGTCACCAAAGCCCATCCAGAAGCGCACGTCCGGCACATCAAGATTCTTCGAGAGCGAATGGATCTCGTCATGGCCGGTCATGTAGGTGGTCTGGGTGCCGACAACCGGCAGATCCCATTCCTTGCGGATCTCGAACATCTTGTTCTGGGTCCACTGCCGGTTCTGCCACGCCCAGACGCGCCCGGTGAATTCGCGGAAGTTGATTTCCGGGTCAAAATTGGTCGCGAAATAGCGGCCATGGCTGCCCGCATTGATATCCACGATATCAATGGACTCGATCTTGTCGAAATACTCATCCTTGGCGAGGCGCGCATATGCGTTCACCACGCCGGGGTCGAAGCCCGCACCGAGAATGGCGGTGACACCTGCCTTCTCGCATTCCTCACGGCGCGGCCACTCATAATTGCCATACCATGGCGGATCTTCGCAGATCTTGAGCGGATCTTCGTGAATGGCCGTGTCGATATAGGCCACGCCCGCCTTGATGCAGGCCGAGAGCACCGACATGTTGAGGAAGGCCGAGCCGACATTGATGACAATCTGGCTGCCCGTCTCGCGGATCAGCTTCACTGTTGCCTCAATATCGAGCGCATCAAGGGCATGCCCTTCCAGCTTGCCCGGAACCTTGAGGTTTCCCTTCTCCTGGACGGAGCGAATAATCTCATCGCACTTCGCAACCGTGCGCGAAGCGATATGGATGTCACCCAGAACGTCGTTGTTCTGGGCAGCCTTATGGGCCACCACTTGACCCACGCCACCGGCGCCGATGATCAGGACATTCCTCTTCATTTGGGCCAGGGCCTCCTTTTCAAGATGCAAGAGAGAAGAGCGAACCTCAGGAAAGGTTCGATGAAAAATCATTATAGGTGAATTCGCGGACCAGATGCTCTGTTCCATCCAGTTCGCGAATGGCGATGGATGGCATCTTCACGCCATTGAACCAATTCTTCTTCACCATGGTGTAGCCGGCCGCATCCTGAATGGAGAGGCGGTCCCCCACCTTCAGTTCATGCGGGAAGGCGAACTCGCCGAATACATCACCCGCAAGGCAGGACTTGCCGCAGATCTGGTACTGGTGCGCCCCTTCATCGGGCAGCATCTTCGCGCTCTGGCGATAAATCAGCAGGTCCAGCATGTGCGCCTCGACCGAACTGTCAACGATGGCGAGGTTCTTGCCATTGTAGAGCGTGTCCAGCACGCTCACTTCCAGCGTGGTGCTCTTGGTAATGGCGGCCTCGCCCGGCTCCAGATAGACCTGCACGCCGTGCTTGTCGGAGAAGGCTTTCAGGCGGTCGCAGAAGGCGTCAAGATCATAGCCCTCGCCGGTGAAATGGATGCCGCCGCCAAGGCTCACCCACTTCGCCGCGCCGAACAGCGCACCGAACTTGTCCTCCACCTGCCCGAGCAGACGATCAAACAGCGCGAAATCACCATTCTCGCAATTGTTGTGCACCATATAGCCGGTGACCTGATCGGCCACCGCTGCCACCTGTTCGGCATTCCACTCGCCAAGACGGGAGAAGGGACGAGCCGGGTCGGCCAGATCGAAATCGGAGGAACTGACGCCGGGATTCAGCCGCAGGCCACGGGCGATGGAGCCGGTGCGGCCTGAGAAGCGCTGAAGCTGGCCGATGGAGTTGAAGATGATCTTGTCGGCATGGCGCACAACCTCATCAATCTCGTCGTCGGCATAGGCGACAGAGTAGGCATGGGTTTCCCCGCCAAACTTCTCGCGCCCCAGCCGCACCTCATAGAGCGAGGAGGATGTGGTGCCGGACATATATTCGCGCATCAGGTCAAACACAGACCAGGTGGCAAAGCATTTCAGCGCCAGCAGCGCCTTTGCGCCGGACCGCTCCTGCACAAGGGCGATCTTCTCCAGATTGCGCAAAAGCGCGCTCTTGTCGATGAGGTAATAAGGGGTCTGCATCTTCAAATAATCCTGCCGGCCCGGTGTGCTGGGAGAACATCTTCCCGCACGGATAGGGGGACGGTGACAGAGAAGAGAAAAATCTGTGTGACGAAACGGGAGCAAACCCGAAACGCGCGGCGCAACAAGGCTGCGCCTGCCGGGGAAACCGGCGGCTGCGTCTATGCTTTCAGGGTGCTCACCTGCACGCGCTCCAAAGCATGGCGCGGCAACACAATCGTGCAGAAAAAGGCGCGCAGCTGCGGGCGGCGCGAATGAAAGCCACCAGAATCCTTCGCGCAAGGCATTGGCACGCGCGCGGCAAAAAGGTCTTCCGTTTGGGAGGCATACAGTTGGACTGAGCCCATCCCCAATTGGAAGAGGGCGTCATCAGACAAGGCGTCCTCCCCAACCAGCAGATGTAACCTGCAACAGGTGAAGGCCGCCTTATAACGGTTTTACGACAAAATACAATCTCTTTTACACAAACAAAACAGGCGCCCCACCGGATAGATGGGACGCCCGCAAGATGTCACGAGAGTGATGAACCTGTTTCCAGGCTCACCCGGCTTGCGCCTGTCTCTTTCAGCTGGTGAAGAAGCTCTGCGTGCCGTGGGCCTCGATGGCCTCGGCCAGACGGCCCAGCGCATGGACATAAGCCGCCGTGCGCATGGTCACGTCCTTTTCGCGAGAGACATTCCAGATCGCCCGGCCCTCACGCTCGGTGATGGTGCGCAGGCGCTCGTGGATCTCTTCTTCCGTCCAGTAATAGCCCTGACGGTTCTGTACCCACTCGAAATAGGAAACCGTGACACCGCCGGCATTGGCCAGAATATCAGGCAGAACCACCACGCCCTTCTCGGCCAGCATGGCATCGGCTTCCGGGGTCACCGGGCCATTTGCCAGTTCCAGCACCAGCTTGGCCTTCACGTTCTTGGCATTCTTGGCGTGAATCATGTTTTCAAGCGCGGCAGGCACCAGCAGGTCGCAATCGACGCCGACCAACTCCTTCGGGTCCAGCGCCTCATGGCCGCCCTGGCCAATGGTGCTGGCCACCGGCTTGCCGTTGTTCTTGGCATCCAGCAGCATGTCCACATGCAGGCCTTCCTTGGCGTACACAGCGCCAGAGGAATCAGACACCGCAACCACCTTGTGGCCATCGCCCACGAGGAGGCGCGCAATGTGCTGGCCGGCATTGCCGAAGCCCTGCACCGCCACGCGCAAGGACTTGGCAAGGCCAAGATCCTCGGCCAGATGACGCACCAGATAGAACCCGCCGCGCGCCGTGGCATCACCACGACCCAGCGAACCACCAAGGGCAATCGGCTTGCCGGTGATGACGGCCGGTTCAGCGCGACCCACGATCTGCGCGTATTCGTCAGCCATCCAGCCCATGATCATGGAGTTGGTGTAGACGTCCGGGGCAGGAATATCGCGGTCCGGGCCAATGATGCGGGCAAAAGCCTGCATGTAGGCGCGGGAAAGGCGCTCCAGCTCAGCCTTGGAAAGGGTGCGCGGGTCCACCTGTACGGCACCTTTGCCACCGCCATAAGGCAGGTTCATCACGGCGCACTTGAAGGTCATCCAGAAGGCGAGGGTCTCCACCTCGTCCACATCGGCTTCCGGGTGGAAGCGGATGCCGCCCTTGGTCGGGCCGCGGGTGTCATCATAACGGCAACGCCATGCCAGGAAGGACTTGCGCGAACCATCATCCATACGGATCATCAGGCGGACCTTGGTGGTCTCGCGCGCAAATTTGAGCTTCTCGATCACATCCGGATCGATGTTGAGATGTGCCGCTGCAGTATCAAGGCGGACCAGCGCGTTATCGAGAAGGCTTTCTTCCGACATCATATCCCCGTTTCAGGTTTGATGATCAATTGTGCGTGGAAAAGATCGCGCCGAACCCGCCTCGTCAAGACCGCAAGGCCCCTCCCAGCCGCGACACAAGGCACCGGAAACGCTCATTTCACGCTCGACAGATGCAGATGAACGGGCACCGGCACCGCGCCCCTCATGCCTCAAAAACAATCGCGACGCCCATCATTGCGCCACATGCTGATCAATCCGGGGGCATCTTCAAGCCCGTGAAAGTGCAAGTTTGACAGGCACTTGCACAGATTTTCAGCGGAGCCGGACCGGATGCTGAAAACCGGGGGTGCCATCGCGCCAAAGCCTGTTCAAACAGGCCTAGTGATGACCATGCGCCGCAAAAAACAGAATATGAAAAAAATATTCACGTGCCGCCAGATTTGCACATTTTCCTCAATACTCTTCCGGCCCGAAGTGATTCTCGCCCCACTTCACCCGCCCGATGCCGGAGCGGCAGTCCCCCCAACCCGGATGGAACACGCCGCCCGCTCCTTTCCCGCGTCCCGCCAGACCAAAGCCGAAACGCGGTTTCTGGTTCCGGTGTCATGGGCTATTCGCCGACCAGACGCAGCGGTGACAGCACCTGCGCTTCAATGCCCCGCAAGCGCTCTTCTTCCTGCCCGATATATCCGCGGGTCAACGGCACCGCTTCTTGCCGGCGCGCAATCTGGATCTGGAACACATTCAGCCCCTGATAGCGAAACCCCATCTCGCTGCCTGCAAGATAGAACTCCCACATGCGGCAGAAACGCTCATCCATGATCTGAACCGCCTCATCCCAATGGGCGAGAAAGCGCTCACGCCAGATTTTCAGCGTTTCCGCATAATGCAGGCGCAGCAGTTCCACATCACTCACCACCAGCCCCGCCCGTTCAATATGCGGAAGCACTTCAGACAGGGCCGGAATATAGCCCCCCGGAAAAATATACCTGGCAATGAACGGATTGGTGATGCCCGGTGGATCGGAGCGCCCGATAGCGTGCAGCACCATCACCCCATCCTCGGAGAGCAATGCGCGGACCTTGCGGAAAAACTCTCCATAATGGTCCACCCCCACATGCTCGAACATCCCGACCGAGACAATCCGGTCGAATGGCCCCTGTACATCGCGATAATCCTGAAACCGGAAGTCCGCGCGTTCAGCCAGCCCCTTCTTTTCGGCACGCGCACGTGCAATGGCGAGCTGCTCCCTTGAAAGCGTCACGCCTGTCACCTGTGCGCGCGCAATCTGTGCCAGATACAGGCCAAGGCCACCCCAGCCGCAGCCAATATCCAGCACCTTCATGCCATCATGGGAAAATGCGAGCTTGGCCGCCAGATGCCGTTTTTTCGCCAGTTGCGCCTCTTCAAGGCCCTGCCCCGGATATTCAAAATAGGCGCAACTATATTGGCGGTCCGGATCAAGAAAGAGATCATAAATCTTGCCGTCAATGTCGTAATGATGCGCCACATTGCGCTGCGAACGCCCGCGCGGATTGAACTGGTCCACCCGCCGCCAGGCATGGCGCGCCAGAGCGAGCGTGCGGCCCGATGCAGAGGCACTGTTCACCCCCGGCTGGGACATCACCAGAGCCAGCAGATCGGCAACGGAACCCTCCTCCATCACCAGCGTGCCGTTCATATAGGCCTCGCCGAGGCACAGTTCGGGATCAAGACACACCGCCCTTTGCGCTGCCTGTGTCGTGAACCGCACGGTGACATGAGGCGTCTGGCCATCGCCCCCCGTGATCCGCGCGCCCGAGGCAAGGATCATCGTCAAGGAGCCATGCACCATGACGCGCTTCAAAAGCCTTTCAAGCAACCGCTCCATCGGCCGCCTCCTATTGTACAATGTCCGACATCAATCCTTGCGTAGCTGTGCAGATACGACGAAGAATTGCCCCCAAGCCCATGATGGACATGCATGCAGATGCCACTGCTGAAAGAATTCATTCCTCCAGCATCATGGAATCTGCCGGTTATATGTAACCATCAACAATGCGTGATCGCAAATCTCCTAATTGAGAGATACAATTCAGCTTTACCTATGGTCATTTTTCAGAAAGGAAGATTGAGGCTCATTATGCGAGCAAGGCATTGACCACATGCGCAACGGCGTGGGCAGGCCTTGCGCCTTTACACGTGCGGGCGTCCGTCCTAGAGCACGGGTTGTGACATCCGGCTGGCTCCACCTGCCCCACAGCTTCTCCCTTGAGGCGCTGCGTTTGCAACAAACGCATCAACCTTGTGGAAACAGACGGGGGTGTAATGGCATGCGGGAGACTCACCGAGCTTCTGCGTCGCAAACTGGCGCATGTCTGGCCTGACGCCCTGCGGTTTCGCATGGCAAGGCTGCCCTGAACCGGCGGTGCCCATGCTTCGCAAACTCTATGACCGGGTCATCGCCTATTCCGCAAAGCCTTCAGCGCCCTGGGCACTGGCCATTGTCTCCTTTGCGGAAAGCTCCATCTTCCCCATTCCGCCTGATGTGCTTCAGGTGCCGATGACTTTGGCGCGGCCGGAACGGGCCTGGCGCTATGCGCTCATTGCCACCATTTCCTCCGTGCTGGGCGGGCTGGTGGGCTATGCCATCGGCGCGCTGTTGTATGAGAGCGTCGGCCGGTTTCTCATTGATCTGTATGGCTATGGGCAGAAGGCGGATGCCTTCCGCATTGCCTATGACCATTATGGACACTGGGTCATTCTGCTGAAGGGCATTACGCCCATTCCCTACAAGCTGGTGACCATTACATCCGGCTTTGCCCATTATAATATCTGGTGGTTTGTCGTTCTTTCGCTCATCACCCGCGGGGCGCGCTTCTTCCTGCTGGCAGGGCTGCTGCACTATTTCGGGCCGATGGCGCGTGAATTCATCGAGCGACGGCTCGGGCTTGTCACCTTCGGCTTTGCCGCCGTTGTGGTGCTGGGCTTTGTGGTGGCGCTGTATGTGATGTGAGCCGGGACCTCAGCCACCCCACCAGCGCCACAACAGCCAGAGCAGGCCTGCCCATACCAGCACAAGGCTTGTGAGGATCACGACCAGTGCCAGCAGCGGATATTTGAACCAGCGGGCCACAAACACGCTGGCCCGCCCCTGTGCCCTTTCCTTGACAGGGGCCGGCAGACGCGTGCTGATGAAGGAGACTGCCAGCGGCACAAGGATGAGGTCATCCACCACTCCCAGAACGGGAATGGTGAAGGGGATCAAGTCCAGCGGGCTGAGCAGATAAAGGGCAACGGCCAGTGATGCGACCCTGAGGATGCGCGGCGTGGCCGGATCGCGGGCAGCAAACCAGAGCACCACCACTTCCCTGCGAAAGCGCAGAAAGCGCTGGCGGATCAGCCTGAACACCTGAAACATACCTTTTTCAAAGCTGCATCATATGGTTTCACCACCACCCGGAAGGCATTCCATAAAGGCGGCGGCCTGTACCCATGCCACTCATTGAAATCGTCCCACATGCAGAAGGCGCTCCGCCTCTGAACACAAGCCGGATATTGAGCGCCTCCGGATGTGGCCTCAAGCCACCCTTCCGGCGGGCATTGCGAGAAACGCCCCATAACGCCGGACAAGACACGCCATAGGGCCTGCCCTGTCCGGCCACAAAATGTTCAGCGCATGCGCACCGTGGGCTGTTAGCGGGAGTTCAGGCCACGCACGAAAAGGGCCCCGATAGCCACACCCGCAGCAAGACCCAGCATGCCGATGGATGTCGCCACGGTGATGGCTGTCGCCGGATTTTCCCGCGCCACATCGGAAACGACATGCGCCTGATCACGAACCCGGTGGATCACACCCGCGGCCTGCCGGCTGGCTTCATCACGCAAATCTCCCGCCTGCCCCACCGCATCCGAAACATGTGCGGACATGGACTTGCTGATCCGGTCCATTTCCTTGCGCAGTTCAGAAATCTGCTTGCTCAGGTCCGTGCGCAGATCATCAGCCATGCTGTACTCCAGTCGTTTCATGAATCCTGATTGTACAACGCAGGGACATCATTCCGGTTCCATCATCGCGTGCATGTGAATGGGGCCACCGGCAATATCCTGTTCAGAAGCCTGCCATTTTCCGGGCCAGATTCAGATCCGCCGCCAGTTCGTGACGGGCCTGCGCCTGCTGTGTGGCATCCTGTACGCGCAAAATGTGGGAAGGGTGCCAGCTGATGAGCACCGGGCCACCATGCAGCCCGGTTTCCGTGGTGCCCCGGCGCGCATCCATGCGCCCTTCACGTCCGGTCAGCGCCAGGGCTGCGGATGCACCCAGCGCAAGAGTGATGCGCGGCTGGATAAAGGCAAGCTCCAGCCCCAGCCACCAGCGACACTGTTCAATTTCACTGTGATTGGGCGTTTCCTGCGCCCGCTTCTGCCCTTGCGGTTTGAACTTGAAATGCTTGACCGCATGGGTCAGCCACAGGCGCTCTTCCGCCAGCCCGCCTTGTGTAAGGGCACCGCGCAAAAGCTGGCCGTCCGGGCCGACAAAGGGGCGTCCGGTCAGATCCTCCCGGTCTCCGGGCTGTTCCCCCACAATCATCAGATGCGCGTCGTCCGCACCTTCACCCCACACGGTCTGGGTGGCGGCCTCACACAGGCCACAGCGCCGGCATTGCAAGGCCCCTGCGCGCGCATCCTCCAGCGTCTGCGGCATCCCTGCGGCTTGCGGCATGGCGGCACGATAGCGGGTGGAAACCGGCGCAGCGCCAGCCCGTGGCACGCTGGCTCCCGCCGCGCGCATGCGCGCCACCCGCGCTTCCGCATCCTGAAGCATATCGGGGATCAGGCGGGTCTCGGGCAGGTTCTTCCAGTATTTTTTCGGCATCTCCGAACGCATGGCATCCAGCTTGATCCGCGCCGGATTGAAGATGTTAGCGAAATAGGTCTGCCACAACTCCTCCGCTCCATCTTCCGGCAAACTGGGGCGTGAGCCACCCCCTTCCAGACTCAAGATGCCATCTGCAAAACGTGCGCTCAGGCGGGGGGTTACGATGAGCCAGTCCATATCTGCAAAACGCTTCGCGAAAAACGAACTGCCCGGCTCAAGCGTGTGATGCTCTGGCTCAAACCATGCCGCAAAACTGCGCCGGGGCCCTGCTGCTTCCACTTCGCGGAAACGGACAAAGGCATGCATCTTGTGAATATCACGCCCGACTGCCTTTGCCATGAGATGCAGCCTGCGCCCCAGCCCATCCGCCTGTGACAGCGGCTCCCCGGCACGCAGGTGCAGCCGCCAGAGCGCCTCATACAAATGGGCGAAACGCTCGGGCGCAGAGTGCCAGACAACCTGCTGCGCCAGTTGCAGAAACATCTGCGGCACCCGCACCTCTCCCCCGCCCGGCTCCGCCGGCAGCGGCGCACCGGCAAACAGGCCGCCTCCACCGTCCCAGTCCAGCTCTTCAGGCTTGAGACCATGGCTGATGGCCATTCGGGCCGCCGCACGCCATGCGGCACAGGTGCCGGTTTCCGGCAGGTGGATACTGTAGGTCACAGCAGGGTCAACTGTTCTGGAGGAGGGGCAAACCGGGCGCGCAGATTGGCGCTGTCCGTCAAGGTGCGCGGGGTCCATCCCGGCGCACAGATGAAGGGACGCGCCTTTTTCATCTGCGCGCCGATGCGGGAGAGGTCCTCGATCCGCAAACTGCGCGCCCGCCGGGTGGCGATGATGCGGTCCACCGTGCGCACGCCAAAGCCCGGCACCCGCAACAGCATCTCTCGCGTGGCCACATTCACATCCAGCGGAAACAGCCCGCGATGCTGCAGGGCCCAGGCAAGCTTGGGGTCAATCTCAAGGTCCAGATGCCCTTTCTGCGCGCCGGTCGCGATCTCGTCCGCGCTGAAACCGTAAAAGCGCAGCAGCCAGTCTGCCTGATACAGCCGGTGCTCGCGCAGCAGGGGCGGCTTGATGAGAGGCAGCGCTGAAGAGGCATCCGGGATCGGGCTGAAAGCCGAATAATAGACCCGCCGCAAGCGATAGCCCGTATAAAGCCGCGTGGCACTGTTCAGGATGGTGACATCATCGGAGGCATCCGCACCGATAATCATCTGGGTGCTTTGTCCGGCGGGAGCAAACCGCGCTGCCTTGCGGCCCTTGTAGCTGCGCTCCTTCGCGCCCTCCCCCTCAAGACGGACCTGCGCCATGGTGGCGCGGATGGTCTCGGGCCGCTTTTCAGGCGCCAGCGTGCGCACACTCGTATCCTGCGGAAGCTCCACATTGATGGAGAGCCGGTCTGCCCACAGGCCCGCCTGCCGGATCAGGTCCGGGGATGCATCAGGAATGGTCTTGAGATGGATATAGCCCTTGAAGCCGTGCCCCTGCCGCAGGGTGCGGGCAA
Source organism: Xanthobacter sp. (assembly GCA_034676585.1). Taxonomy (GTDB): domain Bacteria; phylum Pseudomonadota; class Alphaproteobacteria; order Rhizobiales; family Xanthobacteraceae; genus Xanthobacter. Next base: position 375,235 of record JAUCBY010000007.1, read on the forward strand.
TGCGCACCATGTCTTCCATTGTCTGGTCCGGCGAGCGAATGATGCCGGAGGACAGGAACAGGCCCTCAATATAGTTGCGCCGGTAAAACTCCAGCGTCAGCGTCACCACCTCATCCACGGTGAAACGCGCGCGCTCCACATTGGAGGTGACCCGATTGATGCAATAGGCACAATCAAAGATGCAGAAATTCGTCATCAGGATCTTGAGCAGCGAGATACAGCGCCCATCCGGCGTATAGGCATGGCAAATACCTGCCCCACCGGATGACCCCACCCCGCCAGAACGGGAATCGCGCTTCTCTCCCCCGCTGGAGGCGCAGGAGGCATCATATTTTGCGGCATCCGAGAGGATGGCCAGCTTCTGCTGCAGTGACATCTGTGCCATGAAGACAGCATGTATGTTCACTATTTGTTCGTCAAGAGGGGAGCCATCGAAAGCCGAATGGGCACGGCCAGACAAAACCGGCCATGCCCGCAAATCTCAGCGCGTAGCTGTTGGACGTGAAAGCACAGAGGCGGTTCCGGCAGATGCCGTGCCCGGTGTCGCCACCCCGGCCCCAATATCCTGCGGCAAGACTGGCGCAGGCTGAACGGGAGCCGCCTGCTGCACGGCGTGAGACGGCGCAGGCACCGCAGGAGTGGCGCGCGCCTGTTGAGGTGGCATCGCCACGGCGGGCTGCCCCTCCGGCTGCGGTGTGAAGACCTGCGGTGGCGCACCATAGGCAGGTTCCGGCGCGGCCTCCGGCACATAGCCTTCGGAATCAGGTGTAACAGCCTCTGGCGGAAGCTGAACCGCCATGCCACCGTCCATCCCCTCCGGGGCATATGGCCGGGCGGGCGGCAAGGGAGCCGGAGGACGCACCGTGCGTCCGCCTCCCCGGTTTTGCCCCGGCGGCAGCGCTTCCGGCGGGTAATAGCCCTCCGGGGCAGCGCGACCATAAACCAGCGGCTGCACATCCTGCACCCGGCCACTATAGGCATCCACCCGGATGGCCACGGGCGCACCTTCATCGGTTGCCGTCACCACATATTGCCGCCCGCGCAAAACCGGCTCGGACACATCCCGGTAGCCCAGCCCGCGCACGAGATCGCGCACCTCATATTGGGAGAGGCGCGCGGCGCGACCGGATGGCGCGGAAGGAGGCGGCCCGCCATAGCCGGGACCACCCGGACCAACCTCATAGTTATAATATTGGGCGAACGCCGACCCGGACATGAGCAACGCGCCCGCACACAAGGCAATGCGCCCCATCGCAATGGCTTTTCCTGCCTTATTCATGAGCACCTGCCTAAAAAACAGTCCAAGTTTTCTCATTCGAAAGAAGCGCGACAATGCGGCAGGGGGAAGACAACAGGCCCTGGGCCCGCATTGAAACTCCGTTACGTTACAACGCTCTTTGCCACACGCTTCTTGCGTTTCAGAGGGGCGTAACGAAATTTTTTTCACAAACACCCCCTTTTGAACCCTTACAGACGCTTGTGACGCGGAAGATTTTCTGTCATGTTCCACGAGATAGGGAAGCCATACTGCCCTATCCCCCGAAACGCAAAACCTTGGTGAAGCTGCAAAAAGCGGACGAGGTTGCGCGCCGCCCGGTGTTATCCGGCACGAAAATTGCATGAGATTCGCGCCTCCGGCGTGACCGCATGCCGGGGAGAGCGGGGCCAGACACGGGCAATATGGGGCGGCGCAAGCCACCTTGTACCGGACGAACATAGAGAGACGATATCATGGCAGGCACAGATCGCACGGACGGTCTGAACACTCACGTGTCCCGGTCCGCAGCAACCACCGCCACCAAAGGTGCAACCATTGCTGGCCGCCCGGCCCCGTTTGGCCTGTTTGATCCGGCACAGGAAAAAGACTCGTGCGGTGTCGGCTTCATTGCCGATATCAAGGGGCGCGCCTCTCACCGCATTGTGCAGGACGGCCTGAAGATCGTCATGAATCTTGAGCATCGCGGCGCAGTGGGTGCAGACCCGCGCGCGGGTGATGGTGCTGGCATGCTGGTGCAGATTCCGCACCGGTTCTTCGTCAAGGAGGCAACCCGCCTCGGCTTTGAGCTGCCCGCACGCGGCGAATATGCTGTCGGCCACATCTTCATGCCGCGTGACAAGGACGGGCAGGAGATCATCCGCGAGACCTACGCCAAGGCCATTGCAGATGAAAACCTTGCGCTGCTGGGCTGGCGCGATGTGCCGACCGACAACAGCTCCCTTGGTGTGAGCGTACTGCCCACCGAGCCGGACCATGTGCAGGTGTTCATCGGCCGCGGTGAATCCATCACCAATGAGGATGATTTCGAGCGCCGCCTGTTCGTGCTGCGCAAGGTCATCTCCAACCTCATCTATAATGAGCAGGACCCGCGCACGAGCGATTACTACCCCGTTTCGCTCTCCTGCCGCACGCTGGTCTACAAGGGCATGTTCCTGGCCGACCAGCTGGGTGCCTATTACCCGGACCTGCATGACGAGGACTTCGAGAGCGCGCTTGCTCTCGTGCATCAGCGTTTCTCCACCAACACCTTCCCCGCATGGCCGCTGGCCCACCCCTACCGGATGGTGGCGCACAATGGCGAAATCAACACCCTGCGTGGCAATGTGAACTGGATGGCGGCGCGTCAGGCCTCGGTGGATTCCGAGGCTCTGGGCGCGGACATCTCCAAGCTCTGGCCCATTTCCTATGAGGGCCAGTCGGATACCGCCTGCTTCGATAACGCGCTGGAGTTTCTGGTGCAGGGTGGCTATGCGCTGCCACATGCAGCCATGATGCTGGTGCCCGAGGCATGGGCCGGCAACCCCTTGATGGATGAAGAGCGCCGCGCCTTCTACCAGTATCACGCTGCCATCATGGAACCGTGGGATGGCCCCGCCGCCATCTGCGCCACCGATGGCCGCCAGATCGTGGCCACGCTGGACCGTAACGGCCTGCGCCCCGCCCGCTATCTGGTGACCAGCGACGACACCATCGTGCTCGCTTCCGAAATGGGCGTGCTGACCATTCCCGAGGAAAAGATCGTCACCAAGTGGCGGCTCCAGCCCGGCAAGATGCTGCTGGTGGACCTCGTGGAAGGCCGCCTTGTGCCGGACGAGGAGATCAAGACCGAACTGGCGCGCGCGCATCCCTACAAGGAGTGGCTGAACCGCACCCAGCTGGTGCTGGAAGACCTGCGCAAGGTGGAAGCCCGCAGCGTGCGCACCGATGTGACCCTGCTCGACCGCCAGCAGGCCTTTGGCTACACGCAGGAAGACCTGAAGCTGCTGATGGCCCCCATGGCCATTACGGGTCAGGAGGCTGTTGGCTCCATGGGTTCGGATACGCCGGTGCCGGTGCTCTCCGACAAGCCCAAGCTGCTCTACAATTACTTCCAGCAGAATTTCGCGCAGGTGACAAACCCGCCCATCGACCCGATCCGCGAGGAACTGGTCATGAGCCTTGTCTCCTTCATCGGCCCGCGCCCGAATATCTTTGATCTGGAAGGCACGGCCCGGCGCAAGCGGCTGGAAGTGCGCCAGCCCATCCTCACCAATGAGGATCTGGAGAAGATCCGCTCCATCGGCATGATGGAAGAGCGGTTTGACACCCGCACGCTCGACATCACCTACCCCGTCGACAAGGGTGCGGCGGGCATGGAAGAGGCTGTGCAGCATCTGTGCGACCGCGCGGAAGCAGCGGTGCATGGCGGCTACAACATCATCATCCTCTCCGATCGCATGGTCGGGCCGGACCGGATCGACATTCCCACCCTGCTGGCCACCGCGGCCGTGCATCACCACCTCATCCGCAAGGGGCTGCGCACCTCGGTGGGTCTTGTGGTGGAAACGGGTGAGGCGCGTGAAGTGCATCACTTCGCCTGCCTTGCCGGCTTTGGCGCGGAAGCCATCAACCCCTATCTCGCCTTCGAGACGCTCGTCGCCATGCGTGATGACATCCCCGAAGAGGTGGATGCCAAGGAAGTGGTGAAGCGCTACATCAAAGCCATCGACAAGGGGCTGCTGAAGGTGATGTCCAAGATGGGCATCTCCACCTATCAGTCCTATTGCGGCGCGCAGATCTTTGATGCAGTCGGCCTCTCCACCGAGCTGGTGAACAAGTATTTCTTCGGCACGGCGACCACCATTGAAGGCATTGGCCTTGCCGAAATCGCGGAAGAGACCGTGCGTCGTCACCGGCTCGCCTTCTCGGATGCACCGGTCTACCGGATGGCGCTGGATGTGGGCGGCGACTATGCCTTCCGCATGCGTGGCGAAGACCATGCCTGGTCTCCCGATACGGTGGCCCAGCTTCAGCATGCCGTGCGCGGCAATGCACAGGACCAGTATCGCGCCTTCGCCAGCGCCATGAATGCGCATGACGAGAAGCTGCTGACCCTGCGTGCCCTGTTCCGCATCCGCGAGGCTGGGGAAATCGGCCAGCACCCCATTGATATCAGTGAGGTTGAGCCTGCCGCCGACATTGTGAAGCGGTTTGCCACTGGCGCGATGTCGTTCGGTTCCATCTCGCGCGAAGCCCACACCACCATGGCGATTGCGATGAACCGCATTGGCGGCAAGTCCAATACCGGTGAGGGCGGCGAGGAGCCGGAGCGCTACAAGCCCCTTCCCAATGGCGATTCCATGCGTTCCGCCATCAAGCAGATCGCCTCGGGCCGCTTTGGTGTGACAGCGGAATATCTCGTCAATGCCGACGTGATGCAGATCAAGGTCGCGCAGGGCGCAAAGCCCGGCGAGGGTGGCCAGCTACCCGGCCACAAGGTGGATGCGGTTGTCGCCAAGGTGCGCCACTCCACCCCCGGCGTGGGCCTCATCTCCCCGCCCCCGCACCACGACATCTATTCCATCGAGGATCTGGCGCAGCTCATTTATGACCTGAAGAACGTCAATCCCGATGCCGATGTCTCGGTGAAGCTGGTGTCTGAAGTGGGCGTTGGCACGGTTGCGGCCGGTGTCGCCAAGGCGCGCGCGGACCACATCACCATTTCCGGCTTTGAGGGCGGCACGGGCGCTTCCCCGCTCACCTCCATCAAGCATGCCGGTTCGCCGTGGGAAATGGGCCTTGCCGAAACCCAGCAGACGCTGGTGGCCAATCACCTGCGCTCCCGCGTGGCGTTGCAGGTGGATGGCGGCTTCCGCACGGGCCGCGATGTGGTGATTGGCGCACTGCTGGGCGCGGATGAGTTCGGCTTTGCCACCGCCCCGCTCATTGCGGCAGGCTGCATCATGATGCGCAAGTGCCATCTCAACACCTGCCCGGTGGGCGTGGCCACGCAGGACCCGGTTCTGCGCAAGCGCTTCAAGGGCACGCCCGAGCACATCATCAACTACTTCTTCTTTGTTGCCGAAGAAGTACGCGAGTACATGGCCCAGCTCGGCTTCCGCACCGTGAACGACATGGTGGGCCGCATGGATGTGCTGGACCAGCACCATGCCATCAACCACTGGAAGGCCAAGGGGCTGGACTTCTCGAAGCTGTTCGTGAAGGCCGATGTTGGCCCGGAGGTTGGCATCCGCCACACCGAGCGCCAGCATCACCCCATCGAGAAGGTGCTGGATCGCACCCTCATCGCCAAGGCCATGCCGGCACTGGAGAATGGCGAGCGCGTGGAAATCGAGACGCCGATCTGCTCGGTGGATCGTTCCGCGGGCGCGATGCTCTCCGGTCAGGTTGCCAAGCGTTATGGCCATGCCGGGCTGCCGGATGACACCATTCATGTGACACTGAAGGGCACGGCGGGTCAGGCTTTCGGGGCCTTCCTTGCGGCAGGCGTCACCTTTGATCTGGTGGGTGAGGCCAATGACTATGTGGGCAAGGGCCTGTCAGGTGGGCGCATCATCGTGCGGCCGCCAGCGAACAGCGCCATTGTGCCGGAAAACTCCATCATCGTCGGCAATACCGTGATGTATGGCGCAACCGAGGGCGAGTGCTTCTTCCGCGGTGTGGCGGGCGAGCGTTTCGCCGTGCGCAATTCCGGCGCGATCGCGGTGGTTGAGGGCACCGGCGACCATGGCTGTGAATATATGACCGGCGGCGTTGTCGTGGTCATCGGCCCCACCGGGCGCAACTTCGCGGCGGGTATGTCTGGCGGCGTGGCCTATGTGCTGGACGAGGACAAGACCTTCGCCAAGCGCTGCAACCTCTCCATGGTGGATCTTGAGCCGGTGGAAGAGGAAGAGGACCTGCTGGAACGCCTGCACCACCATGGCGGTGATCTGGAGTTCAAGGGCCGCATCGACGTGCATTCCGACATGTCGCGTCATGATGAGGAGCGCCTGCACCAGCTTATCGCCATGCATGTGCACCACACCGGCTCCTCGCGCGGGCAGACGATCCTCGACAACTGGGCCGAGTATCGCTCCCGCTTCGTGAAGGTCATGCCCGTGGAGTACCGTCGCGCCCTGCGCGAACTGGAAAAACTGCGCGGCCTTCAGGCGGCCGAGTAGTCCACTCACAGCCAGCCTCCCCTGCCGTGCGGGGGAGGCGCGCCAACCGGGTTTCAGCGAAGGCTCCCGCACGCGGCCAAAAGGCAAGGCAGGCGGGTTTGGCGAAAGGCACGTGTGTGCCGCCATCAAGCCTTCACATTGTTCTAATTCTTATGGGGTCAGAGGCGCACAGGGTGCGACGGCTCCTTCAGCGAGGTTCTTCGCATGGGCAAGGTCACCGGTTTTCTGGAGATTGATCGGCGCGAGCAGAAGTATCAGCCCGCCTCTGATCGTATCCGCCATTTTCGCGAATTCACTCTGCCGCTGCCGGAATCCGAGGTGGTGGAGCAGGCCTCGCGCTGCATGGATTGCGGCGTGCCCTTCTGCCATGGCCCCACCGGCTGTCCGGTACATAACCAGATCCCCGACTGGAACGATCTGGTCTATCGTGACGAGTGGGAAGAGGCGACGCGCAACCTGCATTCCACCAACAATTTCCCCGAGTTCACCGGCCGCATCTGCCCCGCTCCGTGCGAGGAAGCCTGCACGCTGAACCTTGAGGACATGCCCGTCACCATCAAGACGGTGGAACAGGCGATTGCCGATCGCGGCTGGAAGAAGGGCTTCATCAAGCCTGAAATCGCCGCGCAGAAGACCGGCAAGCGCATCGCCATCATCGGCTCCGGCCCGGCCGGCATGGCGGCGGCCCAGCAGCTCGCCCGCGCCGGCCATGAGGTGCATGTCTATGAGCGCGAGCCCAAGGCCGGCGGCCTGCTGCGCTATGGCATTCCCGATTTCAAGATGGAAAAGCACCTCATCGACCGCCGCGTGGCGCAGATGGAAGCTGAGGGCGTCATCTTCCATTACGGGGTGAATGTGGGCGTCTCCACGCCTCTGCAAGAGTTGCTGGATGGCCATGATGCAGTGCTGATGGCGGGCGGCTCTGAAGCCCCGCGTGACCCTGCCCTGCCGGGGCAGGAACTGACGGGCGTGCATTATGCCATGCCCTATCTGGTGCAATCCAACCGCCGCAATGGCGGGGAGCCGGAGCAGGAAGAGCCGGTTCTGGCCACCAGCAAGCATGTGGTGGTGGTGGGTGGCGGCGATACCGCATCCGACTGCGTGGGCACGGCCTTCCGTCAGGGTGCGCTGTCCGTCCACCAGCTGGATATTCGCCCCATCGCCCCGGTGAAGGAAGACAAGCTTTCCGTGTGGCCCTTCTGGCCCACCAAGTTCCGCACCTCTTCCTCTCAGGCCGAAGGGGCAGAGCGCGAGTTTGCCTGCGCCACGCTGGGTATTGAAGGGCGCAATGGCCGCGTGACCGGCGTGAAGTGCGCCCGCGTGGATGCCAAGCGCCAGCCCGTGCCCGGCACCGAATTCATCCTGCGCGCGGATCTCGTGTTCCTCGCCATCGGCTTTGCCCATCCGCTGTTCGAGGGTCTGGTGGAGCAGTCTGGCGTGGCGCTGGACAAGCGCCGCAATGTGCTGGCAGACGAGATGAGCTATGCCACCTCCGTGCCGAAGCTCTATGCGGCGGGTGACATGCGGCGGGGCCAGTCTCTGGTCGTGTGGGCCATTCGCGAGGGCCGTCAGGCCGCGCACGCCATCGACAAGGACCTGATGGGCGAAACCGTTCTGCCACGCTGAGAACCGGGCTGAAAACATCTGTCACCTGAATGAAACCCCGTGCGTTCAAAACGCGCGGGGTTTTCTGTTTCCGCCACACACGCACTAAAAACAGGGCGAAGAATGCACCCGGCATTCGCATCTCCCGCCAAGGCCCTTGTTTTCCCGTGATTTCAGACGCAAAACCGCGCCACCCTCTTCTGGCGTGGCCGAAACCCTGTTTCAGCCACCCTGCCGCGTTTTTCAGGACATCCCATGAGCCAGTTCATTCTCACCGTCAGCTGCAAGACCCGGCGCGGCATTGTTGCCGCCATCTCCACCTATCTGGCGACACGGGGCTGCAACATCGTTGACAGCGCGCAGTTCGACGACACCGAAACCAACCGCTTCTTCATGCGGGTCGGCTTCAGCTCTGAAGAGGGCGCAACGCTTGCGCAACTTCAGGACGGGTTTGGCGCGGTGGCCGAACCCTTTGGCATGGACTGGGCTTTCCATGATTCCGCCACGCGCATGAAGGTCGTCATCATGGTCTCGCGCTTTGGCCACTGCCTGAATGACCTGCTCTATCGCTGGAAGATCGGCGCGCTGCCGATCGATATCGTGGGCGTGGTGTCCAACCACTTCGATTACCAGAAGCTGGTGGTGAACCACGATATTCCCTTCCACCATATTCCCGTGACCAAGGCCAACAAGCCGGAAGCGGAAGCGCGCATCATGGATATTGTGCGCCAGACCGGCGCGGATCTCATCGTACTGGCGCGCTACATGCAGATTCTGTCAGATGAGATGTGCCAGTCCATGTCCGGGCGCATCATCAATATCCACCACTCCTTCCTGCCCAGCTTCAAGGGCGCGAACCCCTACAAGCAGGCCTACAGCCGTGGCGTGAAACTGATTGGCGCAACCGCCCATTATGTGACAGCCGATCTCGATGAAGGCCCGATCATCGAGCAGGATGTGGCGCGCGTGACCCACGCCCAGAATGCTGCGGATTATGTCTCGATAGGCCGGGATGTGGAAGCGCAGGTGCTGGCCCGCGCCATTCATGCCCACATTCACCACCGCGTGTTCCTGAACAATGACCGCACGGTCATCTTCCCCGCCAGCCCCGGCGGCTACGCTTCCGAGCGTATGGGCTGAGTATGGATTTTGCCGGGCATGCCTCTCATGCGTGCCCGGCAGAACTCCCGGCAATATCCCTGAAAGCGGGATGCTATGGCCATGATGCAGATTGGTTCACATACAGTGCAAGCCACGTTCATCATGCCCCGCACTCAAAGCGCAAATCCCGAATTGGCCCCATCTGATGTAACCGGTACCAATAGAAGCGCCGTAATCAAGCAGAAGCATGCCGGCAGACTGAGAAACTCACGGCGCAACCTGCCTCAATCGCTGAACAAGCGTTTTCCTGCCTGCCATTGATCGCGCTGCCGCCGTGATCTTCTGGCCAGAACAATGCGTTCCCATCCCAAGGTTCATCCCACAGCAGCAGGCATTACCTTTCCCCCGGCGCTTATGAATCGCGCCGGCCATGCGGGCGCGCCATATATTCGCTGGAACGCATTTCGGTGAGGCGGGAGACGGTGCGGGCGAACTCGAAGGCCTCGGTACCGTCCGCGCCCACATACAGCTCTTCCGGCATCGCCGCAGCGGAGGCCACCAGCTTCACGCTGGCATCATACAGCGTATCAATCAGTGAAATGAAGCGCTTGGCCTCATTGCGCTGTTCCGGGGTCATCACCGGAATATGCTCCACCACAACCGTGTGGAACTGTCTGGCAATGGCCAGATAATCCGGGTTCGGCCCCAGCGGCCTCTGGCACAGGTCCGCGAAGGTGAAGCGTGCCGCACCATGGCCCATCTGCGGAATGGTGAGCGTGCGCCCCTTCAGCTGCAAGGCACCCGGCGTGCTGCCCAGCGGGCCAACAATGCGCGCCCATGCCGCCTCCACCGCCGCATCAGCCTCAGGACCAAGCGGGGTGTGCCAGATATGGACGCCCTCCATCTTCTCCATCCGGTAGTCGGTGGGAGAATCAAGGTTCAGAACCTTCATCCGCGCGGTAATCTCACCAATGAAGGGCAGAAACAGCGCACGGTTCAGGCCGTTGAGATACAGGTTCTTCGGAGCGACGTTGGAGGTCGCCACCACCACCACACCATCGGCAAACAGCTTCTCGAACAGCCGGCCGAGGATCATGGCATCCGCGATGTCCGTCACCGAAAACTCGTCGAAACACAGCACCCGCGCCTCACGCGCCAGCTCGGCAGCGACAATGGCGATGGGGTCCGCATTCTTGCGCGGGCTGGCTTTCTGCGCCTCGCGCTCCTTGAAGATGCGTTCATGCACATCGCCCATGAAGGCATGAAAATGGGCGCGGCGCTTGTTCTTGGGCGGCAGGGCCTCAAAAAACAGATCCATCAGCATGGATTTGCCGCGACCGACCTCGCCATAAATATACAGGCCCTGGGGCACCACCGCCTGAGGCGCCTTGCGCTGGAACAGCCAGCCGAGCGCAGAGGACTTGTGTGCCATGGCATGCGGACGCAGTTCCAGCTCCAGCCGTGCGAATTCCTTGACCACGGCAGCCTGTGCGGCATCCTGATTGATATCTCCCGACGCCAGCCGCGCCGCATAGAGTTCGCTCACCCGCGCCGTTTTTTCGTTCGGCATCTGCTTATCCCCTGCCCCGGAGCATCTGCCTCATTCATGGCATCAGCCTGCCGCGTCACCCATACCGGGTCCCGGCTTAGAACATCTGCCCTCAAGTTTGAAGCCATCTGGCCAAAACTCCTGCCGCAATGCGTCAATACGCAGCCGAAACATGCCCCTGCAAGGATGCAGGACTGTGCCGGGCCGGGGGCAAACAGGCTAAAGCCGGACAATGGGCACATCCGGCCACCATATTGCCACCAACCCCTGCAACACGGGGCCATCAGCAGCAGGGGCCTGCGGCCCCGTCATTTTCGCAGCCCGTTTTTCATCTTTTCACCTCTCCCCTTGATGATGGTGCCCGTCACTCTGGACATGCCCCGCCCGGCATGACATCAGGCAGTGACGACGCCGGAGGTCTGCCCGACGCCATGCCACTGCATCCGCCAGAGTTCATCCCTCAAAGACGCCCTCTGCTGGAGCGTCTGGCGCATTGGCGTTCCCATCACGACCCCGGTGCAATCGACACCACCCGCGCCCTGCATCTGGCGCTGTGCTTCACGCTGGTCATTTTCATTGGCTATGCCACAGCGCGCGGCTTTGGGCTGGATGCCTCAATGTACACCACCTTCCCGCTGATGGCCGGGGCGGGTGCGCTCACCATGATTTCCTTCACGCCTGCGGCCAGCCGCGCCGCAGAGGCGCAGAGCATGTTGCGCGTGTTCAGCCTGTGCGCCAGTTTTCTGGCGGTGCTGGTTCTGGTCGGGCCGGGTGATGGTGAAACCAATGCGCTGATCCAGAAGCTGCTCCTTATTCCGCTCTCGGCCTGCGCCCTGTTTTTGCGCAGCTGGGGCATGCCGGGCCAGAGGCTGGGCATGGCGCTCACCGTTATTGCCACTGTGGGCACCGTCTTGCGGCCCGGCCATGAGGAAGCAGCCTGGTTGCTGGCCGCCTATTGTCAGGGTGCCTTTATTGCCGCCGTGGTGCGCCTTGCCCCCTGGCGGCCCTCGGCTGTTGCCGCCTATGTGCGCACCACCCATGACATGGAAGAGGCGGTGGCGGCCTATCTGCGCGCGATGTCGGAAGCGGTGCGGGAGGGGCAGCCCTTTTCTGAGGAAGATGCCCAGCCGCTGGAGGCCTTGCGCGGGCGGGTGTGGGCTGCCCTTGCCAATGCCAATGCCGAGGCCCCGGAAGCACTTGAGGAGTTTGAGGCCCTGCGCGCCAAGCTGTATCGCCTGCGGGTGGCGGTGGAGCTTCTGGCCAGTTGCATCCCGCAAACACCTCCCACATCTGCGAGGGACCCGGCAGACTGGCGACGCCCTTTCGCCTCAGCGGTGGACTATCTGGCCCGTCGTCTTGAGGCGATGAATATTCGCGATGTGCAGGGGCAGGAGCGTTTCATGCGCGCCACCGGCCGTCTGCGCGCCTGCGCTTTTTCCTCCACCCTCCCGGCAGAGGCACGCTTTGCCCTGCTGCGGGCGCTCACAGCCTTTGAGCGCCTGCTGCATCTGGTTGATGCCATTGCAGATACGGAGAACAAACCGTTTCCCATTCGCCGCCTGCATCATGGCCAGGGCCCCAATACATGGCCGGCCCGCATCCCCATGTTTGTTGAGAATGCACAAGGCCGGAGCGTGCTTTCCAACCCCATGAAGGTGGCTGTGCAGGGGCTTGTTGCCACCGGCCTCACCACCTTTCTGGATGTGCTGATCGGCCTCGACCATGCCTATTGGGCAACGATGACCGTCATCTTCGTGCTCGGCAACAGCCTTGGCGAAACCTATATGCGGGTGCGCTACCGCACGCTGGGCACCATCATCGGCGTGCTGCTGGGCATGGGCGTTTTTCTCACGCTGGGCGAGCATATGATGTTCATCGCCTGCGCCTGCATGGCGGCGCAGGTCATTGCCCTCATCACCCAGAAGGACCGTTATGACGTGTCCTCGGCGGCGGTGGGCTTTTCGGTGGTGCTGGGCCTGCATCTCATCAGCGGGCTGGGTACCGATGGCATGCTGGCGCGTATTTATGAAACCGCCATTGGTGCGGTGACAGCGCTGGTCGTGTCCTTCCTCGTGCTGCCGGTGTATCTTACCGATCAGCTCAAGCCGCAGCTGCATGACATTCTCAAGCGCTGCCATAATGTGCTGGCGACATGGTGGCCCCATATCGGACCCACCAAAAGCATTTCCCCGCTGGCCCAAACCGTGCAGGAATTTGGCGAACGCCTGCCCAATCTGGGTGCGGAGCATATTTTCGGTCATTCCGCGGGCGATGCCGCCAATCTGATCTCCACGCTGGATGTGGTGCTGACCTATCTCGCCCTGCTGGAAGACACGGCCAATCGCCTCGAACATACGCAGGTGAACGAGCAGGTGCTGCCGGTGGTGGAAGCCGCGCGCTCCCGCACGCTCACGGCCTTTGAGCTGGCTTATGCGGCAGCGGGCAACCGGGGGCTGGCTGAAATGGAAGATGCAAATGCAGCGGCGGCGGCTCCCGCACTGGATGCCGCCATTTCCACCGCCCTCAGTCTGGCGGATGATCCCGAAGTGCAGGGTACGCTACCGCTGGTGGCAGATTATCTGGCCTATTCAGACAGCCTTCTGCGCCCCTTGCGGGAGTTACGCGCCAGCATGCAGGACCAGTCACCCTGGTGGCGGGAGCACGCCATCGCGTCAGACCGTCCGCCGCATGGCTAGAATGTTCATGGCCGCCATCTTCTGCCATGTCAGGCCCTGGAAGCAGAACAGGCTTTCAGGGCCGCGCCAGAAAGTGCCGGTCTCCTCCCCCGGATTCAGCCCGCGCTGAGTGGCCGGAAGTGCTTGGACAGCTTCAGGCCCTGCCCCTGATAGTTTGATTTCAGGTCTGCTCCATACAGTGCGGCCGGGCGACTGGACATGCGTTCATAGACAAGGCGACCCACGGTCTGTCCATGTTCCAGAATGAAGGGCACTTCGCGCGAGCGCACTTCCAGCACCGCACGCGCACCCAGCCCACCGGCACCGGCATGACCGAAACCGGGATCAAAAAAGCCCGCATAATGCACGCGGAACTCGCCCACCAGCGGATCAAACGGCACCATCTCGGCCGCATAGTCGGGCGGAACATGCACACTCTCGCGCGAGGCCAGAATGTAGAAGGCATCCGGGTCCAGCACCAGTTGCCCGGTCGCGCCGGGGCGTACATGGATCGGCTCCCAGAAATCCTCGATCGCCAGCGCACCGGAAACATCCACATCCACCACACCGCTGTGGCGCTTGGCGCGGAAGCCCTGAAGGCCACCCCAGGCATCGCCTGCCAGATCCACCCCCAGCGCAATGCCGCCAGCCGCAACATCCGGCGGGTCCATATCCACGAGCCGCTCGGCCTTCTGAAGGGCCAGCAGTTCCAGATCATTCAGCCGCGCCACACCCCGGCGAAAGCGGATTTGTGAGAGGCGCGAGCCGGTGCGCACCAGAATGGGGAAGGTGCGCGGGGAAATTTCCAGATAGAGCGGGCCCTTATAGCCTGCCGGAATGGTATCGAACGAACGTCCGCCATCGGTGATGACACGAACAAAGATATCCAGTCGTCCGGTTGAGCTTTTGGGGTTGGTGGCAGCGGCCAGATCGGCCGGCAGTTTCATGTGCTCGGACAGTTCCACCAGATAGACACATCCGGTTTCCAGCACAGCACCGCTGGTGAGATCAAGCTGATGCAGGACCAGATCATCCAGACGGGATTTGACCGTCACCCCTTCACCGGGCAGGAAGCTGGCCCGAATACGCCACGCCGTGCGGCCAAGGCGCAGGTCAAGGCTGGCAGGCTGGATCTGGTCCGCATCAAAAAAGACGCCGACAGGTGATCGCCCCATCGGCCTTGAGAGCTGCGATCGCCTCTGCCGGCAGAATGCCTGGCCTGGAAAATTCCGCCACTCGCGTTCCCATCAGCACATCCTCTTTGCCGTTATCCCGGTTTCACCGTTCGTTTTACCGAACGAAATCCTTGACGCCGCAGGAAACGCGGACTTATCTGACCCTGCTCAGGATGGGCAGGAGCCTGAAAAGCTGCCCATCCCGTCCATATCGAGAATTCAAGAGCCGAGCAGGCGGGCCCGGCCAAGCATCTGCCTGAAAAGCGTAAATTCTTGGTTTCCCTGACGCTATCATGCCCGGCTTCTGGAGGCACATATGTCATCCGCGTCCGACTCCACCCCCAAGACTTCCAAATTCGTGCCGGCAGATCCAGCAACACTGCACCCGGAAACCCGGCTCGTCCATGGCGGCACGCTGCGTTCCGGCTTTGGCGAAACCTCCGAAGCGCTGTTTCTCACCCAGGGCTTTGTCTATGACAGCGCTGAGTCGTGTGAGGCGCGCTTCAAGAATGAGGAGCCGGGCTTCGTCTATTCGCGCTATGCGAACCCGACGACGGAAATGTTTGAACAGCGCATGGCGCTGTTGGAAGGTGCAGAGTGCGCGCGCGCAACGGCCTCCGGCATGGCCGCCGTGCAGGCCGCGCTCATCTGCCAGCTGAAAGCCGGTGACCATGTGCTGGCCGCCCATGCCTTGTTTGGCTCCAGCCGCTGGATTCTGGACGAGTTCCTGCCGCGCTTCGGCGTGGAGGTGACACTGGTGGACGGCACAGACCTTGACGCATGGCGCAAGGGCATTCGCCCCAACACCAAAACCGTGCTGCTGGAAAGCCCGACCAATCCGACCCTCGACATTATCGACATCAAGGCGGTGGCAGACATCGCCCATGAGGTCGGCGCGACCGTGATTGTCGACAATGTGTTCGCTACCCCCCTCCTCCAGCATCCGCTGAAGCTGGGTGCGGATGTGGTGGTGTATTCCACCACCAAGCATGTGGATGGGCAGGGGCGCTGCCTTGGCGGCATCATTCTCACCTCGCGCGCCTTCATGGATGAGCATCTGCAAACCTATCTGCGCCAGACCGGGCCTTCCATTTCGCCCTTCAATGCGTGGATACAGCTCAAGGCTCTGGAAACAATGGGTCTGCGCGTGGAGCGCATGCAGGCCAGCGCCGCGCGCATTGCCGATGTGCTGGCCGAAAGCCCGAAGGTGGCAAAAGCCCTTTACCCCTTCCGCGACGATCACCCGCAGGTGGAACTGGCAAAGCGGCAGATGTCTGGCGGCGGCACGCTGGTCACCTTCTCGCTCAAGGGCGGAAAGGATGCCGCATACCGCTTCATGAATGCGTTGCGCGTCATCCGTATTTCCAACAATCTGGGCGATGCCAAGAGCCTCATCACCCATCCGGCCACCACCACGCACCAGCGCTTCACGCCGGAGGCACGGCTGGAGATGGGCATTGATGACGGCCTGATGCGCTTCTCCGTGGGGCTGGAGCACCCGGATGACCTGATTGCCGATCTGGAACAGGCGCTGGCACTGGCCTGATCCTGTTGCTGCCAAGATCAGGGGCCGTGCGACACACCGCACGGCCCCTTTTTGCTGGCATGGCAACAGGTCCATATGCCTCAATCCCTTTTCACCCGTCCGCCTTGCTCTTGTTCCCCCGTTCGCCTTGCTCTTGCCCCCGGCATGTGGAAGAGGCAGAATCTGCCCCGGCAGGCTACGCCCTGAGGCCATGCCTGCCAGCCCTTCCAGACAGGTGCCCCGGCCATACCGGCGCCCCGCCCATCTACCGGACAAAACCCATGACCGCAGACGAGAGCCGCCAGCCCACGCCCTTCGCGGACATCACCAGCGCCCTGCGCGATGCTGCTCCCGGCTTGCGCGGTTCCCTCACGGCCAATGCCCCGCTTGCGCCCTACACATGGTTTCGCGTGGGCGGACCGGCACAGGCGCTGTTTCTGCCGGCAGATGAGGAAGACCTCGCACTGCTGCTCTCCCACCTGCCTGCCGATATTCCCCTCACCATTATCGGCCTCGGCTCAAACCTCATCGTGCGCGATGGCGGTGTGCCCGGCCTTGTGATTCGTCTGGGCCGGGGGTTCAACGAGATTGTGGTGGAAGGCGATACCGTCACCGCAGGCGCAGGTGTGCCGGATGTGAAAGTGGCACGGGCGGCCGGAGATGCATCCCTTTCCGGTTTTTCCTTCCTGCGCGGCATTCCCGGTGCCATTGGCGGAGCGCTGCGCATGAATGGCGGGGCCTATGGCGGGGAGACGAAGGATGTACTGGTGCGCGCCGATGCCATTTCCCGCACCGGCGAGAAACTCAGCTTCACCAATGCGGACATGGGCTTTACCTATCGCCATTGCGCGGTGCCGGATGATGTCATTTTCACGCGCGCCGTCTTCAGGGGCACACCGGGTGACCCGGCAGTGATTGCCGCCGAGATGAACCGCATCACCGAAAGCCGGGAGGCAACCCAGCCCATCAAGAGCCGCACCGGCGGTTCCACCTTCCGCAATCCGCCCGGCACCAGCGCATGGAAGCTGGTGGATGGTGCGGGTCTGCGCGGTTTCACCATGGGCGGGGCGCAGGTTTCCGAGTTGCACACCAATTTTCTCGTCAATCTCGGGGGCGCAACCGCTGCTGATATTGAAGGGCTGGGCGAGGAAGTGCGCCGCCGGGTCAAAGAGACCTCCGGCATCGAACTCACATGGGAAATCAAGCGCATCGGCATTCCGCTGGCGCAATAGCCTGCCCTTTCGCGCCTGTCCGCGCCGTCCGGGCCATGCAGCGTGCGTGCCTTGCACCGCGCATTAGCAAATGTGCAAGATGCAGCCCCCATTGTGTCTCATCCGCATGAAGCGGAAGAGGCATCCGTGGAGGCAACTGCCGTCCTCCATGCGGGCAAAACAAAATGGCAGGTCTGCATCTCCGCGCAACACAGGCGGAATGCCCAGTATCGGGAAGGCGCAAATGGCAAGACATGTTGCAGTGCTGATGGGCGGCTGGTCCTCTGAACGCGAGGTCTCGCTGCGCTCCGGCGCAGCCTGCTCCAATGCTCTGGAAAAGGCCGGCTACAGGGTCACGCGTGTGGATGTGGGCCGCGATGTGGCCGAGGTCCTCGCCCGCCTGAAGCCGGATGTGGCCCTCAATGTCCTCCACGGCACACCGGGAGAGGATGGCATCATCCAGGGCATTCTTGAGGTGATGCAGATCCCCTATTCCCATTCCGGCGTTCTGGCCTCGGCACTGGCGATGGACAAGGCGCAGGCGCGCATCACGCTGGCGGCGGCAGGTGTGCCGGTGGCGCGCGGCGGCCCGGTGGCGCGGCTTGAGGCGGCAAAAGCCCATGTGATGCAACCGCCCTACGTGCTGAAGCCGATTGCGGAAGGTTCATCCGTCGGCGTGTTCATCGTGCGCGAGGATCAGGCCCACCCGCCGCAGGAGCTGGGCCGGGAAGACTGGTCATTCGGCGAGACGCTTCTTGTGGAAGAATTCATTCCCGGTCTGGAGCTGACCTGCGCCGTGATGGGCGACCAGGCCCTTGGCGTTATTGAGATTGAGGCCACCCACCCCTTCTATGACTATGCGAGTAAATATTCGGCAGGCGGCTCTTCCCACATTCTTCCGGCCCGCATTTTACCTGACGTTTACGAGAAAGTGCGGATGTTAAGCCTAACGGCGCACCGGGCTTTGGGGTGCCGGGGGGTATCACGGTCGGATTTTCGCTACGATCCGACCCGTACAGACGGCTCCGGCCTGATCTGTCTGGAAGTGAATACGCAACCCGGCATGACCGAAACCTCGCTGGTGCCTGATCTGGCTGCCCATGCGGGCATTTCATTCGGCGAGCTTGTGACATGGATGGTGGAGGACGCTTCCCTGAAACGGTAGGGCCGCGACGCGGGCCTTCCCGGCTGAAGACGACGCCCCAGCCCCCCCCGGGGCGGCACAAGCGCCTGCCGCCCCCACCGCGTCCCACCAGCCGCATGGCCCTGTTGTGGCGGCGGATGATGGTGCGCCTTTCAGGTTCACGCCTTGGCCGGCATGGTTCCGGCATTCTCACCGCAGTGGTGGTTGGCGGCTTTGTGGCGCTGGGTGTTTCGTTGGGCAACCATGTGGAAACCACCAAATCCATAGGCTTCGATTTCGCGGATGCCGCGGCCAATGCCGCCGGCTTTCAGGTGAAAGAGGTCAAGCTCTCCGGCTATAATCACGTCACCCCATCCGAAATCCTGAAGGCGGCAGGCATCAAGTCCTCCACCTCCATTTTGTTCGTGAATGCGGATGACATGCGCACGCGGCTGGAAGAGATGCCGTGGATCCAGTCTGCCACCGTGCGCAAGCTGTTCCCGGAGCGGATCGAAATCCGCATTCAGGAGCGGCAGGCTTTCGCCCTGTGGCAGAGCAATGGCGAAATCCGCGTCATCTCGCGCGATGGCACCCCGATCGCCCCCTATTCCGATGACCCGCGCTATATTCACCTGCCTATCGTGGTGGGCGAAGGTGCGGAAAAGCGCGTTGGCGAAATCGTGGATGCGCTGGCCCGCCTGCCCGGTGTGCGCGATCAGGTGCGCGCCGCAATCCTCGTGGCCGAGCGGCGCTGGACGCTGAAAATGCGCAACGGCATTGATGTGCGCCTGCCCGAACAGGGGATCGACGATGCGCTGATGCAGCTCGCCGAACTCGACCGCGACAAGAATCTTCTCACCCGTGACATCACCATTATCGACCTGCGTCTGCCCGACAGGGTCGCGGTGCGCCTCTCTGATGGAGCCGCCGCTGCCCGCGCCGAAGCGCTGAAGGCGAAAGACAAGAAGAAAGGAGGCCCCGTATGAGGTCCCGGCTCGCACAGGGCTTTGCACCGAAGATGCGCCCGCTTCCCCCCCGCAAGAGCGGCATTGTCGGCGTTCTGGATATCGGCACCTCCAAGGTGGTCTGCGCCATTGCCCGGCTGAAGCCGCGCGGGCCATCCGATGTTCTGCGCCGGCGCACCCATTCGATTGATGTGCTCGGCATCGGCCACACCCGCGCCTATGGCATCAAGGGTGGCGCGGTGGTGGATATGGCGAAGGCCGAACTCGCCATCCGTCAGGCCGTGGATATGGCGGAGCGCGCCTCCGGCGTGCAGATCGCCTCCGTGGTGGTGGGTGTTTCAGGCGGTCGTCTGGCCTCACAGCATTATGAGGCGTCAGTACGCCTCAGCTCGCCATCCGTGGAGGAATCCGACATCCGCCGGGTGCTGGAGGCCGCGTCCACCTATGGGGTGGGTGACGGACGCGCCGTGCTGCACGCCTTGCCGGTGGGCTATGCGCTGGATGGGCGCGCAGGCATTGGCGAGCCGCGCGGCATGCTGGGCCGGGAGCTCGGCGCCAATATGCATGTGGTGACAGCAGATCTCACCGCCCTGAAAAATCTGGTGCTGTGCGTGGAGCGCTGCCACCTCTCGATTGAGGCGATGGTGGCCGCCCCCTATGCGGCGGCACTCTCCTCCCTCACCGATGACGAGATGGAACTGGGCGTGACCATGATCGACATGGGCGCGGGCACCACCACCTTCTCCATCGTTGCCGGTGGCCACTGCGTTTACATGGATGGCGTGGCGCTGGGCGGCCAGCACATCACGAATGATGTGGCGCGCGGCCTGCCTGCCCGCCTCAATGATGCCGAGCGCCTCAAGGCCCTGCACGGTGCGGTGGTCGCGGTTTCGGCCGATGAGCATGACATGCTCACCGTGCCCTCCCTCTCCGGGGACCCGCGCGACCAGCCGAACATGGTACCCAAATCACGCCTCGTGACCATCGTGCGCCCGCGCGCCGAGGAAATTGTCGAACTGATTCGCGAGCGACTCAAGGCCTCCGGCCATGCCGGTGATGCCGGGCGGCGTGTGGTGCTCACGGGTGGCGCGGCACAGTTGCAGGGATTGGCGGATCTGGTGGTGAAAGCCATCGGCCCGCAGGTGCGCATTGGCCGTCCGTTAGGAGTTTCTCGTTTGCCGGAAGCGGCGCGCGGATCCGCCTTTGCAGTCACCGCCGGCTTGCTGGTTTACCCGCAAGTCGCTGGTCTTGAACACTTTGAGCCCCGCCGCAGGCAGGCCGCAAGCGCGGAGGCCCCCGGATATTTTGGACGTGTGGGGCGATGGTTGAAGGATAGCTTTTAGACAAGATTAACCAAATCAGCGTTATCCATTCTTTCAGCCAACTTCTTCTTGAGACGCATTGAGCCGAGCGGGTTCGACGGAGCAACAGCATGACGATCAACCTTCAGATGCCTGACATTCGTGAGCTGCGCCCGCGGATTACGGTATTCGGTGTGGGTGGTGCCGGCGGCAACGCCGTCAACAACATGATTTCCTCGGGCCTGACCGGCGTGGAGTTCGTGGTTGCGAACACCGACGCGCAGGCTCTGGCACTGACCCGCGCTGACCGGGTGGTGCAGATGGGTGTGGCCGTGACCGAAGGTCTCGGTGCTGGCTCCCAGCCGGAAGTGGGCCGCGCTGCGGCCGAGGAAGTGATCGACGAGATCCGCGATCACCTGTCCGGTTCGCACATGGTGTTCATCACGGCCGGCATGGGCGGCGGCACCGGCACCGGCGCTGCGGCTGTTGTGGCCAAGGCCGCCCGCGAGCTGGGCATCCTCACTGTCGGCGTCGTGACCAAGCCTTTCCACTTTGAAGGCCAGCGCCGCATGCGTGTTGCCGAGCACGGCATCACCGAGCTTCAGAAGAGCGTTGATACGCTCATCGTTATCCCGAACCAGAACCTGTTCCGGGTTGCCAACGAGAAGACCACCTTCGCCGACGCCTTCGCGATGGCTGATCAGGTGCTGTATTCCGGCGTGGCCTGCATCACCGACCTGATGGTGAAGGAAGGCCTCATCAATCTCGACTTCGCCGACGTGCGCGCCGTGATGCGCGACATGGGCAAGGCGATGATGGGCACCGGCGAGGCTTCTGGCGACAAGCGCGCCCTTCAGGCTGCCGAGGCTGCCATTGCCAACCCGCTGCTGGACGATGTTTCCATGCAGGGTTCGCGCGGTCTGCTGATCTCGATCACCGGCGGCAAGGACATGACCCTGTTCGAGGTCGACGAGGCCGCAACCCGCATCCGCGAGGAAGTGGACCCGGACGCAAACATCATTCTGGGCGCGACCTTCGACGACATGCTGGAAGGCATCATCCGCGTTTCCGTGGTGGCCACCGGCATTGACCCGGAAGTCATCCCCGACCAGATGCAGCCTCCGGCAGACCTTCAGGGCCGCAAGATGTCCAACGCTGGCCGCATGGCCGTGGAAGGCGCACGCGAAGCCCAGATCCGCGCTGCGGTGGACAGCATTTCGGCTGAAGACCTCATCGGTCTTGACGATTTCGCCCCCGTGGCCCAGCAGCCGGCCCACGCCGCCTATGCCCCCGCGCCGACCTATGCTCCGGCAGCTGCCGAGTATCATCAGCAGGCCGTGGCCATTGATGACGTGACCATCCGTGCGGCGGCTCCCAAGCCTTCCTTCTACTCCGAGCCAGAGCAGCTTGCTGCCCCTGCCCCGGTTGCCGAGGAAGACGAGTTTGCACCTTATATTCCGCCGCAGAGCCAGCGTCCGCGCACCCCGCGCATGCCGCGTGTGGATGAGCTGCCGCTGCCGGCCCAGAACCAGATCCGCGCCCAGCGTGGCGAGCCGCCGGTTCCCCAGCCGCAGCCGGACAAGAAGCGCATGACCCTTCTCCAGCGTCTGGCCAATGTCGGCCGTCGCGAGGAAGAGCCAGCGGCAGAGCCGGCGCACCGTGAGCAGCCTGCCATGCGTGGACAGGACCCCTATGCGGCGCCCGAGCATGACTACCGCGGCGATGCCCGCCCGACTCTGGGCCGCCCCGAGGCGCATGCGGAATATGGAAAGCGCCCTCAGGGTCGCCCCATGTCCGAGGTGCCCTCCCGTCCCGCACCGCAGCGTCACGACGAGGATGACCAGCTCGAAATTCCGGCCTTTCTGCGTCGTCAGGCCAACTGAGGACACAAGGGAAAGACCGAGACTGATTTGATTCGATCTTTCCCGCACCTCACACGCTGTGTTGCAAAAGACATGAGGCCGGCTCCAGAGCCGGCCTTAACCTTTTGTTAGAGCTAACGAAAAATGAATTACAGCTCGGTAACAGGACGTAAGCAAGCGTGATTTGGCGTGAGCCAATCCGCAGACTAGTGTGCCCCCATCTTGCAAATGCCGCATTGCGGTGAAGTTCCCTTCAGGAGCGGTGCAGGATCAGGTTTTCAGGAAGGCCCGGGCTGATACAGACCCCACCTTCCGAAATTGGGACGAGACAGATCATGCAGACGACTCTGGCGCGCGAAGTGGCTCTGAAAGGCGTGGGTGTTCACGCCGGTGTTGAGGCAACTCTCACCCTGAAGCCTGCCAGCGCCAATACCGGCATCGTCTTCTCCCGCAGCTTCGCAGACAGCGCGCCCCGCACGGCAGCTGTCAACTGGAAGTCCGTACAGGCGACCGATCTGGCCACCGTACTGGGAGACCGCTCCGGCGCTCTTGTCTCCACGGTTGAACATCTCCTTGCCGCCTTCTCTGGCCTCGGCGTGGACAATGCGCTGGTCGAGATCGATGGTCCCGAGGTTCCGATCCTCGATGGCAGCGCCGCCCGGTTTGTTGAGGCTGTGGATCAGGCCGGTCTCACCACCCTTTCCGCCCGCCGCAAATATCTCAAGGTTCTCAAGCCCGTTCGCGTTGAGAACGGTTCCTCCTTTGGTGAGCTGCGTCCCTATGATGCTGGCTTCCGTCTTGAGGTGGAGATTGATTTCGCACATGAGGCCATTGGTCGTCAGCGTTTTGCGGCCACCATGTCGCCCTCCGTGTTCCGCCGCGAACTCTCTGCTGCTCGCACCTTCGGCTTCCTGAGCGATGTGGAGCGCCTGCGTGCCGCCGGTTATGCCCGCGGTGCGGCGCTGGAAAACACGGTGTGCCTCGACGAAAATGGCGTGATGAACGAAGACGGCCTGCGTTATTCCGACGAGTTCGTGCGTCACAAGGCTCTGGATGCCGTGGGTGATCTGGCTCTGGCCGGTCTGCCGCTGCTGGCGCGTTACAGCTCCTATCGCGGTGGCCACAAGCTGAATGCCGCGATGGTTTCCGCCCTGCTGTCGGACCGTTCAAACTATGCCATCGTTGAAGAGGTTTCCCGCCCCGTGCGCGAGAGCGTGGGTGCGGAAATCTCCGGCACCACTCCTGTTCCGGTGTTTGCGCCCGAGCGGTGAGCATGGGTTGAAGTTACTGAACAAAAAAAGCCGCAGGCGATGAGCCTGCGGCTTTTTTGATTCAGAGCCAGATGCTGCGACTGCCTGCACGGGACTTCCGTTAACGCGTCTCCCCCGTGCTGAACGCCCCTGCCATGAAAGAGCATTTCTCCGGTACTGGCCCGAAGAAACGCCCGGAAACCCCATGGTCAGCTTCTGCGTATCAGGCCGCCTGCCCGATCTGCGCGGCATCGAAAGGCGTGGTCTGATAGATCTCATTGATCCAGTTGCCGAAGACAAGATGAGCATGGCTGCGCCAGCTGTTTTGCGGCTCACATTCCGGGTCATTGCCGGGGAAGTAGTTGCGGGGGAGAAGGGTATCCTTCCCGTTGGCAACATCGCGCGCATATTCGGCAGCCAGCAGGCCGGTGTCATATTCCAGATGGTTGAACATGTGCAGCATGCGGTGGTTGGGATCTTCCAGCAGACACAGGCCGCTTTCCTCATTATCCGCCAGAATCCGCAGGCCGGAGGTGGGCGGAATGTCTTCCGCATGCACCTCTGTCCAGCGCGAGACAGGCACGGGAAAGCGATCTGACACGCCCCGCAGCCAGGGAGACGATGCAGCCAGATTGCGATGTGCAAACACCCCGAACGCCTTCTGCTTCAGCTCATATTTCGGCATGCCGTGGAAATGGTGCACAGCTGCCTGCGCCGCCCAGCAGATGGTGAAACAGCGGTGAACATGCTTCTGCGTCCAGTCAAAGATGGCGCGCATCTCATCCCAGTAGGTCACCGCCTCGAAGGGGAGCTTTTCAACCGGCGCACCGGTGATGATGAAGCCATCAAAACGCTCTGCCCGCACATCCGCCCATGGGCGATAGAAGGAGGCCATGTGATCTGCGGGCGTATGCCGCGCGACATGGTCTGTCATGCACACCAGCGTCAGTTCCACCTGTAGCGGCGTTGCGCCAATCAGGCGGGCAAACTGCGTTTCGGTGCAGATCTTGTTGGGCATCAGATTCAGCAGGCCGATCCTGAGCGGGCGAATATCCTGGCGCACCGCATCCGCCTCACGCATCACCACAACGCCTTCTTCCTCAAGAATGCGGCGGGCAGGCAGATCGTTCTGGAATCTTGATGGGCATTTGGCTGACAGTCCGTTCATGTGCAAAGCTTCATGTGCGGGGACTGACACTGTGGCTGTTGTCCGTTCCATTGCCGGCATGGGCCACATCCTCCCGCAGGAGCGCCACCTTGCCCGGATGTGGCAGGTTGGCGTTGGGTGTCATCCCAACTCTTGATGCGATGCTATTTTTACAGCGAAAGTCGTAAAATTGCAAGAGTGCGACACAGGCATCCCACCTGTGCCGCATCATCGTGAAAACCGGATGCAGGGAGCGGCATGATCCTGCCCGCCCACCTGCATCACGCACGCATCAGATGGCGGCGTTGATCCACTGCACCAGCTTGGCCTTGGGGGCTGCGCCCACCTGACGGGAGGCAATCTGGCCATCCTTGTACAGCAGCAGGGTGGGAATGGACATGATGCCCAGCTTGCCCGCCACTTCCGGATTCTCATCCACATTCAGCTTCACGATGCGAATCTTGTCACCCAGCTCGCTGGAGACTTCATCGAGAATTGGCCCAACCATACGGCAGGGGCCGCACCATTCAGCCCAAAAGTCGACCACAACCGGCGTTTTGGAATTGACAACTTCAGCCTCGAAATTCTGATCGGTCACCTTCTCGACGGCCATTTCACACCTCGCAGGGGGAATTTATCCCCAATCCATGGAACCGGAACGTAAGAAGCCCCTCCCCCCCTTCGTCAAGGTGGCTCACCTTCTCGTAAGGGGGACAAGACCGGCCGCAGCCTGCGCAAGCTGAGCGCCATCAAGGCGAAACAGCACCGGGCCGGCTGTGTAGATCAGCCATGCTTCCAGCGCACGACCGGGGAAAACATGCCCCAGCGCCGCCCCATACAGCGCAAGCTGGGCGAGATATGCGGGAGCGATTCCATCCGCAGGCGGAACTTCGCGGTCAGTCTTGAAGTCCGCCACCACGACACGCCCTTCAAATACAGCCAGCCGGTCCACCCGTCCGGTGAGGTGCAAAATAGCGCCATCCCTGTCACGGAACTGCCCGGCCACGCCCACCTCTCCACGGCTGTCTGGTCCGAACAGCTCTGCCAGCGGGGCATGGTTCAGCACCTCCAGCGCCTCATGCAGAACGGCGCGGTGAACCTCTTCGCCCACGCCATCCGCCGCATGGCGCAACAGCCGCAAGCCCGCTTCCTCGCGGCCCGCGACCGGCACATCCGGCAGACCATTCAGCAAACGATGCACCAGATCACCCCGCACCAGCGGCGGCAGAACATCTGCCGCATGCCCCGGCCCAGAGACAGATGCGGCCAGACCTGCCAGCACATCTGCTGTTTGCGTTTCCATCTCCAGCGCGGCGGCATGGCCAGCCTGGGACGGGCGCAAAATACGGACAGGCGTTTCATGCGGCAGGGTTTGTGAGAGCACCACCGCTTCCGGCACAGGCGGGGCAGGCTCAACCGCGCCGCCCTTCGCGCCGGCATGCGCACCCAGCTTCAGGCCGCGCCCGTTACGCCAGCGCAGCACCTCGCCCTCAAAGCCCAGCGCGGGCACATGTTCGGCCTCGCCCTCCAGCGCATCCAGAACCAGATCATACCAGTTGCCCTCCGGGCGGGCATGGTCCTTGTCCTTTGCCGGAAGGCGGGTTTCAGCACCACACACGATGATTGCATCTTCCGCGCGAGTGAGCGCCACATAGAGCAGGCGGCGATACTCCGCCCGCTCACGCTCCATGCCGGCGGCGCGCGCTTCGGCCAAGGCGGGCGTATCCTCGCTTTTGCGCGGAGCCAGCAGCGGCACCTCACGGCCCTGCCCGTCTGTTACAGAAAGAAAACCGCCATCCGTGCGGCTGCGCGGCACATCCACCGTATCGGCCAGAATGACGATGGGTGCCTCCAGCCCCTTGGCACCATGCACGGTCATCACGCGCACTTCATCGCGCCCGCTTTCCATGTCGCGCTTGGTTTCGGCACCACCGCGCCGCAGAAAGGCAAGAAAGCCGGCAAGGCTGGCCGGCTCGCTGCCCTCATAGGTGCGGGCAAGGGTCATGAACTCGTCCAGCACATCTGCGGCTTCCGGGCCAAGGCGGGCCAGCATGGCCGCACGCCCGCCATCGCGCCCCATCACACGGGCATAAAAATCAAACGGACGCAGGGCGCGCGCATCTGCCCGCCAGCCCTTCAGGCGCGCCGCCGTGGCCTCATGGCGCGGGTCGTTCTCCCCCGCCTTTTCCAGCGCTGCCATCAACCGGCCGGGGCGGGCGGGACACAGGGCAATGAGGTCCTCATCCGTGTAACCGAACAAAGGGCTTTTCAGCATGGAGGCCAGCGCCAGATCATCATCCGGCGAGAGCAGCGCATCGCCCAGCGCCATCAGGTCCAGCGCGGCGATATGCTCGGCCACCACGAGACGGTCCGCCCCCGCAACCGCAACCGTTTTCAGCTCTTTCAGCGCGCGGATGATGGCCTCGAACGCCTTGCCACGACGACGCACCAGAATGAGCACATCGCCCGCCCGCATCGCCCGCCCGCGCGAGGGCACCGGCAGACCCGCTGCAATGCCGGCCTGCACAAAGGCCGCGATGCGCCGCGCCAGCTGGTTCACCGGGTCATCGCTGGCCACCTCATCCAGCGGGCGACGCCAGTCATCCACCGGCTCCACTTCCGCCGGGCAGGTGGTGGGCCAGATTTCCACCAGAGCCGGGGCATCCGCACGAATGGCGGCATGGGCGGGGGCGGTATCATCCAGCGTCAGGCCAGCTTTGGCGGCGTCCGCAGCGAAGATGCGGTCCACCGCCTCCAGCACACCGGGTGCCGAGCGGAAGGAATGGGGCAGTTCCACCTTTCGGAAGCCCTGCGCATCCGCCCGCGTGGTGAACTCGGCCCGCATGCCGCCAAAGGCGCGCGGGTCTGCCCCCTGAAAGGAGAAGATGGACTGCTTTTCATCGCCCACCACGAAGATGGTACGGGTCACACCCTCACGCGCGCCCTCGCCGGAGAAGAAATCCGAGGTCAGCCCATGCACCACCTGCCACTGGGCGGGGCTGGTATCCTGCGCCTCATCCACCAGCACATGGTCAATGCCCTGATCCAGCTTGTAATGCACGAAGCTGGAGGGCACGGCATTCAACAGGCTGGAGGCGCGGGCAATCAGGTCATCGAAATCCAGCAGGCCACGGGCCGCCTTTTCCGCCTCATAACGCGCACAGGCCTCCGCGCCCAGTGTGAGCGCGGCCTCAGTGCGCTCCAGAATGGAGGCGGCCCGCAACTCGCCCTCAAGGGCGGCAATGCGCTCACGCTCCTCCACCATGCTTTCATACAGACCCGCATGGTTGGTCTGGATGAACTTGGTGAGGAAGGCGCGGTCGGATCGCGGCTCGCGCTCCTTGGTGAGGAAAATGCCGGTGTAATGCGCCAGTGCCTCCTCGCGCGTATCTGCCTTGTAGGCGGCGAGCAAGGCGGCGGCGCGGTCGCGGTCGGTCTTCTTGTCAGATGTGCTGAGCGTTGCCGCAATCTCTTCCCATGAATGGTAGGGGATATTCGGCCCGTCCATCATCTGCTTGCGGATGGCATCCGGCGAAATGCCGGGCAGCACGCCCAGCGCCTCGGCCAGTGCCTCACGGCGCGGGGCTTCATCCGGCCCCAGACGCCCGATCTTCTCGCGCACCGCAATGGCGGCTTCCAGCATGGCGCTGAGGCCCGCGTCGGACTGGTCTTCCAGCATCCGCATCAGGGCGCGGCCCAGCGGGGTTTCAAGATCTGCAGTGGCATCAATGATGATGCGCTCGCGAATGCGGGCCATCAGCTCGGCCCGGCCCACCTCGTCCAGCTCGCGGAAACCCGCCGCCACACCGGCCTCAAACGGAAAGCGATGCAGCAGGCCGCCGCAGAAAGCGTGGATGGTCTGGATTTTCAGCCCGCCCGGCGTTTCCAGCGCGGCGGCGAACAGGCGGCGGGCGCGGGCGCGCAATGCTGGCGTCACCGCCCCGCCATCGGTCTCGCGCAGGGCGGCATCAAGCTCCGCATCCGAATAGCTCACCCAGCGCCCCAGAATGGCCAGCACGCGGTTGGACATATTGGCGGCTGCCGCCTTGGTATAGGTGAGGCACAGGATGCGTCCGGGCTGCGTGCCGGCCAGCAGCAGGCGAATGACCCGGCGCGCCAGCACATGGGTCTTGCCAGAGCCGGCATTGGCCGAAACCCATGCGGAATGGGCGGGGTCTGATGCCAGCCCCTGCCTGCGGGTGGCCTCGGCCTTGGGAGAGGTTTCTTGCGGGGCAGAGGTTTCGGGGGAGGTATCCATCCGGGCGTCGCTCATTCGTCCTCATCCCCGCCAAGTGCCCATTCGCGCACCCGCGCCAGATGGTCATAATCTCCAAACCGCCCGCGCCATTGCGGCGCAGCCAATGCGCGATAGCCCTGCCGCTCATCCTCAAAAGCCCAGAGCAGCCCCATAAGGCCGGAGAGCGCGGCCTCGGCCACCTCCATCGGCTCGCGGTCTTTCCAGGCGATGGGCTTTTCCTCACCGCCCTGCGCGCCGCCTTTCAGCTCCACATAGGCGAGTTCGGATGTATCCGCTGCCGGCACATCTTTGAAGCCGCCGCGCTTCGCCATTGCCGCTTCCAGCACCAGCTGGGGCGAGAGGGAAGCGGCCTGCCGGGCTGTGGGGGCCGTGCCGGTCTTAAAATCAAGAATGGCAAGGGTGCCATCGGTCCTGATCTCGATCCGGTCTGCCCGGCCAGCAAGACGGAAGCCTTCCGCGCCCACGGGCAGGTCAATCTGGCCAGAGGTTTCGGCCACCACCGCATGCAGATTTTTGCGCCGCTCCTGCTCAAACCCCACCAGAAAGGCCGCCACCCGCTCAAACCGCGCCCACCACAGGGCATGCTCCGCCGGGAAAATGGTCAGCGGTGCAAAGGCCTTGCGACCATGGGCAATCAGCTTCTCATAGGCATCGGGCGGCAAGTCCTTCGGGAAATCCCGCGCGAAATTGCCCACCGCTTCATGCAGGGCCGAGCCGCGCTCGGCTCCACCGGGCGCCGCATCCAGCGGGTCCAGCGGCTGGAGACACAGCACATGGCGGGCGAAGATCGAATAGGGATCCCGCAGGAAGGTTTCCACCTCAGTCACAGTGAGGCGGCGCGGACGCAGGGCCAGAGGCGGCGTGGGAACCGGGCGCTGGGCACGCGGCACGGGCGGCGCGGCATCCAGCGCCAATGCCGCCGCCTTCCAGCGCGTGCCACGCGTGCGGGCAGCGGCCCACAGCTCCGGCCCGGCCACGGTTTCCAGCCGCTTGAGAAAGCGCGAGGGCACAGACTGCGCCCCGCCCACCTTGGCGGCAAAACTCAGCATCACCTCTTTCGCGCCAAAACCTTGCGCAAAGTCATGGGCGGAAAGGCCCACGCGCCGCTCCGGCAGGGCCAACCCCAGTTCGGCCCGCATGGGCCGCGAGAGCCAGGGGTCACTCTCGCCCTGCTGCGGCCACACCCCTTCCACCAGCCCGCCCAGCACGATGCGATCCAGATGCACCATGCGCGATTCCAGCGGGCCCAGAATACGCACGCGCGACACGCCGGGGCTGGTTTCCGGCCGCACCACCGAGTCGGCAATCAGCAGGCCCGCGACATCGGCATAATCAGTGAGGGAGAATTCCGGTCCATCCTGTGCCGCGGCCTCCACCGCGCGAAAGGTGCTGGCAAGGGTCGCCAGCGCGGCATCTTCCGCCTGCGGGTCCAGCTCACCCATCATGACTTCCAGCGCCGTCCTGTGTGCCGCAACAAGATCAGACAGCGGCACCGCCATATGGCGCTGACCCAGATCCAGCAACCCGCCCAGTGCTGCGCCAAGGCGCTCCACCAGATCCCGCGCGGCGGCAAGGCCCGCGCCATCCACCCGGCGGCGCGGATCACTGCCGCGCAGCTTTTCACGCTCGAAGGCGTCCAGCGCCGCACGCAGCCCGCCAATGCCCCCACGCGGGCGTGGGCCACGCAGGGCGATGAGTTCCAGCGATGACAGCGCCAGCGCCTTTTCGCGCGGTTCCAGCCCGAAGCTGGCCAGCGGCATGGACAGCAGCGCGAACAGCGGCACCGGCGCGCAGTGCTCTGCCGCCACCTGCACCGCCAGCCGCGCCAGACGCCCCGGCTGCGTCTCCCCCAGCGGCGCACCGGAGGAATCATCCACCCGCACGCTGAAGCGCGCGAGCTCTGCCGCCACCCGGCGGGCGAGATCCCGGTCCGGTGTCACCAGTGCAACGGTTTCATCTGCCCGTTCCAGCGTCTCACGCAGCAGCAGGGCAATGGCGAGAGCCTCCTGCCGGGGGTCATCCGCCTCCACCACACTCACCCGCGCCATGGAGGCAGACAGCGCCTCCACCGGCATACGCTCCGGCAATGATGCCCACAGGTCCGAGGTTTCGGCCTGCCGCATCACCTCGCTGATGAGTTGCTCGCGACCATGGGCGGCAGGCATGGCGAGCGACACCACATCAGCACGCGGCACCTCCAGCGTGTTCAACAGGCGCGCCATGCCATATTGGGGATGATCCGGCGCGCTGGTGGCCTTTTCGGTGATGAGGGCGAAGGCCGCATCCTCCATCACCATATCCAGCCCCGGCAGCACCACCGCGCCATTGGGCAACCGCGAAATAACCCGCAGCAGGCGTGCGGTGGCGGGCATGGAGCCAGTGGAGCCCGCCGCAATCACCGGCCCCATGCCTTGCCCCAGTTGCCGCCCCAGCGCGGCAAGGCGCTGGCCTTCCGCATCCATCAGCCGGTCTCGCCGCACGGCCGGTTCCACCAGCCCCTCTTCATCCAGAAAACCACTGAAGGCGGTGCGGGCAATGCGCAAAAACTCAAGGCTGATCTGGAAATAGGGGTCCAGATCCTGCGGCACCAAAGTATTGAGCCGCTCGATCGGCACACCGGCGGTGGTCAGGTCATCAAACAGGTGCGAGAGTTCATCGGCCAAGGCCAGCGTGGCCGCAGGGCCAGCCGCCACCGCCGCGCGCCCCTCACCTTCCCGCAAGGCATCGCGCCATGCCGCCACCAGACGCGCCAGCACCACGCGCCGATGTACGGACGTAATCGCATGCGGGGCGGCCAGCACCGGCGCATCTTCCAGAAAAGCCAGCGCATCCTCGTCCACATCGCCCAGAGGCACGATTTTCGGCAGCAGGATGGCCGTGGTGCCCGCCGCCTCCAGCAAGGCATCGGCAAACATGCGCCCGGCGCGGCGGGTGGGCAGAAAAACCGTGGCGGAGGCCAGCGCAAGCGGATTTGCCCCCGGCGCAAAACCTGGCACCAGCGTGCCATCCAGAAATGCCTGCGCCAGAACGGGCAGAAACCGGGCGGATGGTGGAATGGTGAGCACGCGCGGCATGCGGAGTCCTCTCAGGCGCACCCACCGGGCACAAGGCATGGGGCACAAAAGCTGTTTGGCCCAGCATAAAGCCGGGCGGCGTACACGTCTTGCAAGAATATCCGGGTAGGCTGCCTCACCCCGGGTTCAGGGCCTTGCGCAGATAAACACACCTGAAGCCGCCCTCTTGCGCCCGATGCGTTTCCACATATCCGCAGTGCCGGTAGAGGGCGAGATTCTCGCTCATCCTTTCATGCGTGTAGAGCGTGATGAAACCATATCCCGCCGCAAGCGCGGCCTGCTCTGCATAAGCCAGCATCTGCCCTCCCATGCCGCGACCTTGCGCAACAGGCATGAGAGCGATCGTGTCGAGCAGCATCGTCCCCTGCCGGGACACAGGCACGAGTACAGCTGACACCTGCCCACCCCACACGGTCACATGGACAGATCCAGTATCAACCAAGGCCCATAATCAGCAAGCACGGGGCAGGCATGCACCCGATGCGCGCAATAGAGGGACTGAAAGCCGCGTGAAGAATGCGCTCCACAGTGGTCAGGTCTGGTCTGGCTGCACATCGCATCTGCACGGGGCCGGACACATGCTCACCCATAAGCTGAAGCCACGGGCATGCAGGCGGGCGGAGCACGCAGCGCCATCAGGCCCATGCGGAAAGCAGGATCAAAGCCCTATTCTGCCGATTTGTGCAGCGCATCCTCTGCCAGTGCAATCGCATCCGGCGTGCCCACATGCATCCAAACCCCATCCAGCCTCAGGCCGAACAGGCGGCCCGTTTCCAGCGCCTTGTCAAAAATGCAGTTGAGCGAGAATGCGCCCTCCGGGCTGCCCTCAAACA
Source organism: Xanthobacter sp. (assembly GCA_034676585.1). Lineage (GTDB taxonomy): Bacteria > Pseudomonadota > Alphaproteobacteria > Rhizobiales > Xanthobacteraceae > Xanthobacter. Next base: position 408,330 of record JAUCBY010000007.1, read on the forward strand.
AAGCCGGCTTCACAATGCCTGCACCCGCATAAACAAACGGCACCACCTGCCGTTCCACCCGGCGGATGAGGCGGCCATCCGGGTCCATGCGGAAATCCCCCAGCCCGTCATAGCCCACAGACAGCGCAACCGGAGCCAGCAGCAGCAGGACATCCATGATTTCCGGGTCGAAACGCTCCAGCAGCCGGTCCAGATTCGGCCGGGCACCTTCCACCCAGATGGTATCGGAATTGATGGTGAGGAATGGTGCATCACCCAGCAGCGGCAGGGCGCGCCGCACGCCGCCGCCGGTTTCCAGCAGCGCATCACGCTCATCGGAAACGGTGATGTGCGGTGCGCCGGTGCGCGCGGCCACATGGCGCTCAATCTGGTCGGCATGGTGATGCACATTCACCACCGCCTCGCCCACACCCGCCTGTGCCAGCCGGTCCAGTACATGGTCCAGCAACGGCCGCCCGCTCACCTCCACCAGAGGCTTCGGCACTTTATCGGTCAAGGGGCGCATACGGGTGCCAAGGCCAGCGGCCAGCACCATGGCTGTGTTGATCCGCGTCACGAACGCGCTTCCCTGCTTGAATAATCTCTGGGCGGAATATCCTGCGCCGGCAAAACCCCCTCATACCAGCCACGCAATGCACCCAGATCCTGATGGCCGAGGCAGCGGGCCAGATAACGGCGCATGCGCGGCAGATGGCGCAGATACTGCGGCTTGCCATCGCGCTGGTCGAGCCGGGCAAAGATGCCGAGGATCTTGGTGGCGCGCTGGGCTCCCATCAGGGCATAGGCACGGGCGAAGGCGCGGACATCGAAATAGGAATCCTGCGCGCGGCGGGCCCGCACATATTGCCCCACAAGATGCAGCTCCAGCCGCTCCGGTACATCCACCCGCGCATCCTGCGCAAGGGAGGCCACATCATAGGCGGATGGGCCGATGACAGCATCCTGAAAATCAATCAGCCCCACCTTTTGCAGCCCCTCACGGTGCGGCAGCCAGATGAGATTGGGGGAGTGATAATCGCGCAGCACCCAGGTCTGCTGTTCGGCCAGAACAGGTTTCAGCGCGGCGCGCCAGTGCAGGTGGAACTCCTCCCGCATCACGCCATCCACGCGAATGCCGAAGGCCGGCAGATACCAGTCCAGCATCAGGTCGGCCTCAGCCAGCAGGGCCGGCATGTCGTAGGGCGGCAGCGTGCGTTCCACGCGCGGGGCCACATGCAGCGTATGCGGCAGCGGGCGGGCATGCAGCGCCGCCAGCACCTGAACTGCAGCCTCATAGCGCTCCGGAACGGGAGATGGCGGATGGCCGCCCAGAACCCCCTCCTGCCCCAGATCCTCCAGCACCAGCAGGCCGGCATCAATATCTGCGGCATAAATCTGCGGGGCGGAAAAGCCCTGCGACAGCAATGCGCGATCCATCGCCACAAAGGGCTTCACATCCTCGGCCAGATGCACCAGCCGGCTATAGGGCAGCCCCTGCCGCACGGGCGGGCCATCCGGGCGCGGCGGCGCATTCATGAGAACGGCGGAACGATCCCGCAGCACCAGCCGGGTATAGGAGCGCGAGGAGGCATCGCCCTGCATGAACACGCGGTCTGCCTCACCAAACCCTGCCGCCTCGATGAGCACCTCAGCCAGAAACAGGCGGTTCAGCCGCTCCACCATGCCGCCCTGCGCGGTGAGAATGGCAATGCGCGCCTCGGGGCCAAGATCCGGCGCAAGCCCCAATGTAATGTCGAGATGCTCTTCCGGCAGGCGGTCCCCGGCCCTGTCGGCCCATTCCACCAGCACGAGCGCGTCATCGGCCAGTTCATCCCAGCCAAGTTCGTCCAGTTCCTCTTCCTCGACAATGCGATAGAGGTCAGCATGCACCACGCGGGTGCCCGGAAAATCATAGGAGATGACAATCGGGAAGGTCGGGCTTGGCACATCCGTGCGCTCATCGCCCGCAGCGGCGCGCACAATGGCACGGGCCAGCTCTGTCTTGCCCGCGCCCAGGTCCCCCGAAAGCGTGATGACATCACGCGCCCCGAACCAGGAAGCCACCACCATACCCAAGCGCCGTGTGGCGACAAGATCCGGCAAAACCACTTGCCAGACATTGTTCAGTCCCGGCATACGCTGGATGAAGGCACTCATGCAGCTACCTCCCGTTCATCCAGCTTACCCTTGAGGGGAAACTCGCAGATGGCAAGGGTGCCTGCGGCTTTTGTACCCGTTTCCCCCACATTGCCGGACTGTGCCGACACAAGCCGCACCGTGCCCCCGTGCAGGCTGACGAAAGAGCGGACAATAGACAGGCCCAGCCCCACCCCGCGCTGATCAGGACTGGAGCTGCGGCTTTCAAACCGCTGGAACACCGTTTCCGCCAGTTCGGGGGCAATGCCCGGCCCTTCATCCTGCACGCTCAGCACCAGCATATCTGTCGTGCATGCGGCAGAGAGCGTGACCCGACCCCCATCCGGCGAGGCGGTGATGGCGTTGGAGAGCAGGTTGAACAGCACCTGCCGCATCCGGCGCGGGTCCGCCGTGAAAGTCCGGGCCTGGGCGGGCGCATTCAGGATGAGGCGCACATGCGAGGCCGCGACCTGATCCTGAATGGAATCCGCCACCCCTTCCAGCATCTCGCGCACATCCACCTCCACCATATCCAGCTCCATGGCGCCGGCATCAATGGTGGCAAGGTCAAGAATGTCGTCGATCAGCGCGCGCAGCAGATCGGAGGAATGGTGCATATGGTCCAGATAATCGCGCTGGCGCTCGCTCAGGGGCCCGGCCATGCCCTCGCGCAGCATGTCGGCATAGCCCACCAGCGTGTTGAGCGGCGTGCGCAGATGATAGGAAACATGGCCCACAAAGGCGTTCTTGAGCCGGTCTGCGGCTTCCAGCGCCTCGGCCCGTTCAATCAGCGCGCGCTCCACCTTCACACTGTCGGTCACATCGCGGAAGGTCACCATGGTGCCGCCATCCGGCAGCGGCTGGGCTGCGCCATCCAGCACCCGGCCGTCCGGCCGCTCGATCCGCAATATCTGCGTCTCGCGATGCTCCATCGCGGTGACAACCGAGCGAATCCGCGAGAAGGCCGAGCTTTCACCATGCAGGGGCCGGCACAGGGCGGCCACCGTATCAATATGGGGCTTGTCACCCAGCGTGGCCGCATCCAGCTTCCACAAGGTGAGGAAGGCGTGATTGTAAAGCCCCAGCCGCCCGTCACCGCCAAACACGGCCACGGCCTCTGCCAGCCCGTCCAGCGTTTCACCCTGCATGCGGATGAGGCTGTTATAGCGGCTCTCCAGCGAGACATGCTCGGACAAGTCATCAAACAGATAGGTGACGCCGCCTTCCGCATTGGGGGTAATCACCACCCGCAGAATGGTGCCATCCGGCAAATGCCACCAGTCATTCACCGGCTCCACCGCGCGGTAGGCCTCGCGCAGCTCCGCCCGCCAGGCCCGGAAATTGGTCTGTTCGGGAATTTTGCGGCGGGTGCGCAGCTGGTCCAGAATTTCGCTGTCAGAGGGGCGCTGGTCGAGGAAGGCGGGAGAGAAATCAAACAGCCGCTCATAGGCGGCATTGTGGAAGACCAGCCGTTCATCCGTGCCGAAAATTGCAACAGCCGTGGTCAGATGATCCAGCGTATTGCGATGGGCGGCAACCACGCGTGTCATTTCGGCACGCGCAGCGGCTTCCTCGGTCACATCAACCGCAAGGCCGGCAAGGCCGAAGGGACCGGCCATTTCCACCACATCCAGCTGATGGCGCTGCCCGCGCGCCACCGCCCGCACCCGCCCGCGAAATGCGCCAGAACCGCTCTCCGCACTGGCGGCGGCTGCGCGGGTCTTGCTGTCCAGCAGGTCCAGTCCCTGCTCGCGCGCCTCTTCAAGAGTGGCAACGCCCACGGCTTCAAGAAAAGCCGTATTGGCATAGGTGAGCGCACCGGCATCATCACGCAGCCAGGCCGGGGTGGGGGCTGCATCCAGCACGGTGCGCAGGCCGGCTAGCAGCGGGGCTGCATCCGGAGCGGGTGCAGCGACCTCAGCCGCAAGGGGATGAACCAGCACCACCCCGGCCCCGTTCAGCGCACGCCCCACAAGCTGGAACATCTGCCCGCCTGCACCGCGCAACTGCACATCCACTTCCGAGACCCCGGCATGCAGACGGGAGAGCGCCGTCTCGACCTCGGCAGCCGCCTGAGGGCCAAGCCAGGCCACGCGGGCCTCTGCACCGCTGTGCTCGCCAAAGGCCAGAACCTCACCATGGGCCTTGAGCCACAGCAGCGCACAAGGCGCACTGCGGGAGAGCAAGGCACGGGCATCATGCGCCTCGGCACGGGAACGGGCAGCCATCTGCTCCGCCTCCTCTGCCCGCTGCTCGGCAGACCGGCGCGCGCCATCTGCAAGGCGCACGCGTTGCAAAAGCATGCCAGCAATCGCAACCGCGAGGCCAAAAGCCGTCAGTGCCGCCCATGTTCCGTTGGAAACATCTGTTATCGCAAAGGATGCGGCCGCTGGGCCAGACGGCTCAAGCGCCAGGGCTGAACCCGGCAGCATATTCAGGCTGAACACAGGCACCAGCACGGTTGATGCCAGCAACCGCGCCATTCCACGCCGCCTCACACGTCCAAACCGGCTCCGCAGACCGCCCCGCATGTTCACCTGCCCCATCATGCGCCCGGCACCCTCCGCGTGCAGCCGGCCTTGCAAGACACCCGGCTTCTTCGAATCACCCGGACTGTAGCGGAGCGACCGAATCGGTTGAAGGGGTGTGGAAGATACAGTTGCCCCTCACACCACCGGCGTGCCATTGGCCTCCAGCACCGCACCGGCCAGATAGAGCGAACCGCAGATGAGCACGCGCGGGGGCACGGTGCCCGGTGTTACCGTCAAACTGCCCAGCGCTTCTCCAACACCGGAGGCCACCCGCACCGGAATACCGAGCTGCGCCGCAACGGCGGCAACATCTTCCGCCGGGCGGCCCGCATGCTCTGCGGGCATGGGCACGGCAATCGCCTCACGCGCGAGCCCGCGAAAAGCGGAAAGGAAAGCCTGTGCATCCTTGGTGGTGAGCATGCCCAGCACCAGCACCAGCGGGCGCGGCGCACGCTCCTCCAGTTCACATATGGCATGGGCAAGGGCAGCACCGCCGGCGACATTGTGCCCGCCATCCAGCCACACCTCTGCCTCTTCCGGTGCGCGGGCCACCAGCTTGCCACTGGCCAGACGCTGCATGCGGGCCGGCCATTCAGCCGCCGGAATCCCCGCCTCCATCGCCACAGGTGCCACATGCAGGTGGCGCAGGGCCGCCACGGCCAGCCCGGCATTCCCGATCTGATGAGGTCCCATCAGGCGCGGGCGGGGCAGATCTAGCAGGCCCTCCTCATCGGAATAGACAAGACGGCCTGCCTCTTCCTGCACATGCCAGTGTTCATCCCGCACAAACAACGGGGCATGGGCGCGCCGGGCGGCATGCTCCAGCACAGCCAGTGCCTCAGGCGGCTGGGCACCAATCACCACCGGCACGCGCCGCTTGATAATGCCCGCCTTCTCCCCGGCAATGGCCTCAATCGTCGTGCCCAGAAACTCCACATGGTCAATGGAGATGGGAGTGATGACGCTCACCGCCGGGGTCGCCACCACATTGGTGGCATCAAAGCGCCCGCCCAGCCCCACTTCCAGCAGCAGCACATCTGCCGGATGCTCGGCAAACAGCACCAGAGCCGTCGCCGTGGTGATCTCGAACAGGGTGATCGGCTCACCCGCATTCGCCTCCTCCACCCGGTGCAGGGCATCGGCCAGCACGTCATCGCGCACCAGCTCTCCCCCCAGACGGATGCGCTCATTGAAGCGCACCAGATGGGGCGAGGTATAGACATGCACCCGCTGGCCCGCCGCTTCCAGCATGGCCCGCATGAAGGCGATGGTGGAGCCCTTGCCATTGGTACCCGCCACATGAACCACCGGCGGCAGACTCTTTTCCGGGTGGCCCAGCGCCGCCAGCAGCCGCTCCATCCGCCCCAGCGAAAGATCAATCTTGCGCGGATGCAGGTTGGTGAGGCGGCTCAGGATGTCATCAGGCTTCAGCATGGCAGACCAGATTTTGAACAGGGCAGCAGGATTTTACCGCTGTGCTGAATATTCAGAAGGAACGGGGGCTGGATGCAAAAAGACCGGGATGCAGCGCATCCCGGTCCATGCCAGACATTTCAAGCCGCGCACAATGCCCAAAGGCTGCGCAGCCGGATGACCTCACACATTATCCTGCGCGACAGTCTCAACCGGCGCAGGGCCGGAAATGCGCCCCTGTGGCGGCAAGGCAGGCGCCTTCATCATGAGGCGGCACAGGCGACCCAGCGTCTCACGCATCTGGTGGCGATGCACCACCATATCCAGCATGCCATGGTCATAGAGATACTCAGCACGCTGGAAGCCATCGGGCAGCTTTTCGCGGATGGTCTGCTCAATGACACGCGGACCGGCAAAGCCGATGAGCGCGCCCGGCTCGGAAATCTGCACATCACCCAGCATGGCGTAGGAAGCCGTGACGCCACCCGTGGTGGGGTTGGTGAGCACGACAATATAAGGCTTCTTCGCCTCGCGCAGTTCCTGAATGGCGGCCGTGGTGCGCGGCATCTGCATGAGGGAGAGAATGCCCTCCTGCATGCGCGCACCGCCCGAGGCCGCGAACATGATGAAAGGCGTGCCCTTGTTGGCGGCTGTCTCCAGCCCCGTCACAACCGCCTCACCGGCAGCCATGCCCAGCGATCCGCCCATGAAGGAAAAATCCTGCACGGCGATGGTCACCGGCAACTCATCCAGAAAGCCGGTCGCCACCTTCACCGCATCCTGATAGCCGGTCTTGGAACGGGCATCCTTCAGGCGGTCAATATAGCGGCGCTCATCGCGGAACTTCAGCGGGTCGATCACGACTTCCGGCAGCGCCACCTCATCATAAACGCCATTATCGAAGGTGGCCTTCAGCCGGCGCACCGCATCCATGCGCATATGGTAGCCGGAGGACGGGATGACGTAGAGATTCGTCTCCAGATCCTTGTGGAACACCATCTGCCCGGTCTCGGGGCATTTCACCCAGAGATTCTCCGGCACTTCACGGCGCGCCAGAAAATCGCGGATCTTGGGGCGGACGACGTTGGAAATCCAGTTCACAGGCTTTTCTCCGGCGGCGCGCGGAAAGTGCGGCCCAATGCGGGCGCAACCATCCACTTCGGCCTTCTGGAAACGCGCTGTCCGCCAGCAAAGCTGCACGAAACGCTTGCACGTCCCCAATCTTGATTCTTCGCGCGCAGCATATCCGGCAAGCCAGCCTGCGCATATCGGACGATCCCATCGCCCGAAACCACTTTATTGACAAGCCCGAGACGGCAAAAGTGCGGCAGCACGGCATATAAAGATTGCCGCCTCACATCATCAGGGCCGCACGCTCACCTTTCGGGGCAAATGTCTCAGCGCTTCACGCTGCGCACCGCAGCGGCCAGATCCTGAACCAGCGCCAGAACGGACGGCACAGTTTGCGCCGTTGCCTTCCCCTCGCCATCCAGCGAGCGGCGCACCGTCTCCACCAATGCCGAGCCAACAACCACCGCATCAGCCCCGGCCGCAATGGCCTTGGCCTGCTCGGGCGTACGCACACCAAAACCGACCGCAACCGGAAGGTCCGTATGCCCCTTGATGCGGGAAACCGCCGTGCCCACCGCATCCGCATCCGGCGTTGCCGAGCCGGTAATGCCGGTGATGGAGACATAATAGACAAAGCCAGCCGTATTCTTCAGAACCACCGGCAGACGCTTTTCATCTGTTGTGGGTGTGGCAAGGCGGATGAAATCCAGACCCGCCGCAAGGGCCGGCAGGCACAGCTCGTCATCTTCCTCTGGCGGCAGATCCACCACGATCAGGCCATCCACGCCAGCAGCGCGCGCATCTTCAAGAAAGCGTTCCACGCCATAGACATAAACGGGGTTGAAATAGCCCATCAGCACGATGGGGGTTTCATTGTCCCCCGTGCGGAACTCTTTCACCATCGCCAGTGTCTTGGCCAGAGACTGCCCGGCGGCAAGGGCGCGCAGGCCAGCGGCCTGAATGGCGGGGCCATCGGCCATCGGGTCGGTGAACGGCACACCAACCTCGATAATATCCGCACCTGCGCCCGGCAGCCCCTTCAGCAGGGTTGTGAAGGTTTCCCCATCCGGGTCCCCGGCTGTGACGAAGGTGACGAGCCCCGGACGGCCCTCCAGCGCAAGAGCGGCGAAACGGGTGGCAATACGGGTGGTCATCAGTCTCAAAGCCGTGGTTGCTCCCCGTTGCCGGGGAGGCGCGCTCACTGGGCGCTGGTGATCTTGCAGGCGGCGGAAGTGGCCGAGGATGCGCCCAGCAGGCGCACCTGGTCATAGCCGGTCTCACCGGCCGGAATGGCATAAATCGATGTTGCGGCGCTGCCGAGCGGGGTTTCCCCGTTCAGGAAGACGCAGCTCACAATCACCTCGTTCTGAAGCCGGGGCGTGCCATTCTGAACCGAAACGGAAACAAAGGCCCCGCCCGGATCAGTCTCCACACCCTGAGAGGTGAGGGTCAGCTGATTCTGCGCGGCATCGGCCCATGCAGCGGGTGCACCTGCAAATCCCAGCGCCAGCAGGGTGACAGCGATATGCGAGACACCCTTGCGCACAGACATCACAGGCGGTCCCCGAGAATCTCGGCCACCTGCGGCACATCCTTGTCGCCACGGCCGGAGAGGTTGATGACCATGAGATGATCCTTGCCCTTTGTCGGGGCGAGTTCAAGTGCCTTGGCCACCGCATGCGCCGATTCCAGCGCCGGGATGATGCCCTCAAGGCTGGTCAGCACCTGAAAGGCGTTGAGCGCCTCATCATCCGTGCAGGGCAGATAGGTGACCCGGCCCACATCATGCAGATAGCTGTGCTCGGGACCAATTCCGGGATAATCCAGACCGGCAGAGATGGAGTGCGCTTCCTCGATCTGCCCGTCATCATTCATCAGCAGATAGGTGCGGTTGCCATGCAGCACGCCGGGGCGGCCACCGGCAATGGAGGCCGCATGCTTGCCGGTGGGTACGCCATGCCCGGCTGCTTCCACACCGAAAATCTCAACCGAGGGATCATCCAGAAACTCATGGAACAGGCCCATGGCATTGGAACCACCACCGACTGCCGCCACCAGCGAATCCGGCAAACGGCCTTCCATTTCCATCAGCTGCGCGCGGGTTTCGCGCCCGATGATGGACTGGAAATCACGCACCATGCCCGGATAGGGGTGCGGGCCAGCCACGGTGCCGATGCAGTAGAAAGTGTCATGCACATTGGTGACCCAGTCCCGCAGGGCCTCGTTCATGGCATCCTTGAGCGTGCATGAGCCGGACTTGACCGGCACAACCTCGGCGCCCAGCAGCTTCATGCGGAACACGTTGGGGGCCTGACGCTCCACATCCACCGCGCCCATATAGACCACGCATTTCAGGCCGAAGCGCGCACACAGGGTTGCCGTGGCCACGCCATGCTGGCCCGCGCCGGTTTCGGCGATGATGCGTTCCTTGCCCATGCGCCGGGCAAGCAGGATCTGCCCCAGCACATTGTTCACCTTGTGGGAGCCGGTGTGGTTCAGCTCTTCACGCTTCAGGTAAATCCGCGCGCCGCCCAGATGCTCACTCAGGCGTTCCGCATAATAGAGCGGCGAGGGCCGGCCCACATAATGGGTGAGATAATTGGCCATATCCGCATGGAAAGACGGGTCCGCCTTCGCATCCTTGTAGGCCTGCTCCAGCTCCAGAATGAGCGGCATCAGCGTTTCGGCGACAAAGCGCCCGCCATGAATGCCAAAGTGGCCACGCTCGTCCGGGCCGGTGCGGTAGGAATTGGGAGCGTTCACGAAGCCAAGACTTTCAATGCGAGGGTTGAGCCGCCGCCTGCCGGGCCGCCGCCACAAAAGCGCGAATCCGGGTCGGCGATTTCATGCCGGGTGCATCTTCCACCCCGGAAGACACATCCACGCCGTCCACACGGACGGTGGCAAGGGCCTGCGACACGTTGTCGGCATCCAGACCACCGGAAAGCATGACAGGACGCCCGGCGTCAAGGCCAGCCAGCACATCCCAGTTGAATGCCACCCCATTGCCACCGGGCAGGGCTGCATCCGGCGCGGGCTTGGCATCGAACAGGAGCCGGTCTGAAACCGCCGCATAAGCGGGCACCACCAGCAGGTCTTCACGCCCGCCAACGGGAATCGCCTTCATCACCGGCAGGCCGAAGCGCGCGCGCACATCTCGCACACGCTCAGGACTTTCAGAACCATGGAGCTGGAGCAGGTCCGGCCCATAGGCGGCGATGATCCGCGCCAGCAATTCATCATCCGCATTCACGGTGAGCGCAACCTTTCGGGCGCGCTCCCCAACACGGGCGACCAGTTCCGGCGCAGCTTCCAGCGGCAAATGGCGCGGGCTTTTGGGGAAAAAGACAAAACCGAGGAGGTCTGCCCCCGCCTCCAGCGCCGCATCCACGGCACCGGCGGTTTTCAGGCCGCAGATCTTGATCTCAAGCGCCATCAATGCCCCCAAGCCGGCTCAGGCTTCAAGCTGGGTGAACTGCCCGGCCTTGCGGAAGCGCCAGATATAGGTGGGCAGAACAATCGACATGGCCGCCGGCGTGAAACCGAATGCCGCAAGGGTGCGCCCTTCAGCCTCGGCAGCGGCAGAGACCACATTGTCCTTGCGCAGCATGGCCACCTGATCGGTGGTGATGGGTGCGCCCGGAATCCACTGGGTGAGGCTGGCAATGAAATTGGCCATGCCGAATGGCAGGTCGAGATAGCCGCGCGTGCTGCCGATCTCGCGCTGAAGCAGGTCCATCAGCTCACGAAAGCTGCGCACTTCCGGCCCGCCCAGCTCATAGATGGTGCCGGGGCGCGCATCGCCATCCACCGCGCGCTGCACGGCACTGGCAACATCCGCCACAAATACCGGCTGGAATTTCGTGACGCCGCCGCCAACCAGCGGCAGGAAAGGCGAGATCCGCGCCATGGAGGCAAAGCGGTTGAAGAAATCATCATCCGGCCCGAACAGCAGCGAGGGACGCAGAATCACCGCATCCGGCACGGCGGCATGCACGGCGGCCTCACCCTCACCCTTGCTGCGGCCATAGCCGGAAGGAGAGGAAGAATCAGCACCGATTGCCGAGACATGCACCAGCCGCGCGCCCGTGGCCGCAACGGCCTTTGCGATATCGCGCGCGCCTTCCACATGCACGGCATCAAACTTCTGCCGGCCGCTCTGCCCCAGAATGCCAACAAGATTCACCACCGCATCCGCACCCGCCACCGCACGGGCGACAGAATCAGGAAAGCGGACATTGGCCTGGATCGGCTCCACCTGCCCCACCGCACCCATGGGGCGCAGGAAGCCAGCCAGCTGCGGACGGCGCACCGCCACGCGAATCCGGTAGCCGCGCTGGGCCAGCGCGCGCACCACATGGCGGCCCAGAAAGCCCGAACCGCCAAACACCGTGACCAGGCTGCCGTTCACCGGACGATCGCTTACCGCCACATCGCTCATGCCAGAACCCCCAGATCATCCTCCCGGCACGGGAGGGCCTGTTTATATAATGAGTATAGAATGCACATACGCGAAGGCGCGCGCACGGTCCAGCTTCCAGAAAGCGGAATGACATAAAGCGCGAAAGAGATAGCCGCCTTCCATATTGACGAAAGCACATATCACCCCTATAAGCCCGGGCACTCAGCGAGCGACAGCCGTCGCCCGCATTGTCAGCCATTTCAGCGATCGCCCGGCCTTATCTCATCTGAGATGTGCGTCGTGCACGCAAACCAGAGCAAGGACGGCCGATGGCCAATACGCCCTCCGCCAAAAAGGCGGTTCGCAAGATCGCACGCCGCACGGATGTCAACCGCGCCCGTCGTTCACGCGTGCGCACCTATCTGCGCAATGTCGAGACCGCGCTCACCAGTGGTGATGCCGCAGCCGCGACCGCTGCTTTCAAGGCCGCCGAGCCTGAAATCATGCGCGCAGTGACCAAGGGTGTGCTGCACAAGAACACAGCATCCCGCAAGGTTTCCCGCCTTGCAGCGCGCGTGCGCAAGCTCAGCGCCTGATCTTTACTTTCTATTAGAAAGTAAAAATAGGAAGGTCCGGTTCGCCGGGCCTTTTTTTCTTGGCTTTTGCCTGCTCCAGCCCACCCTCAAGAATCGCTGCGGCATGCCGTGGAAGAGACAGGGAGTCAAGCCGGCAGACCGCGAAACCGGACCCTGCCCCTCTTTTCCCTGCCGTGAAACCGCACAGAAAAAGAACATATATATCAAATGGATAGAGGGTAAGACCCGGAACCCGTGCTGATCGGGGCAGCCTCACGGCCCTGCCCCTGCCCGCATCCGGGGGAACCTCATAAAAACCGCCCGCCGCCCCGCCATCTGGATTCTCATTGTTCCACCAGCGGTTTGCCGACTGATGGAAAGACAATGTGGAAAGGTTTGCAATTCTGGCTTGCCCCCGTAATCCCCCTTGCTCAGGGAAAGGCGTTGCACCCCCCGGACCGGCTGTGTATGGTCACTCTCACTCCGGGCGCGGCCTCGGAATTCCACTGACAGATCGAAGTGTTCAGTGCTCTTCGTGAATGAGGAGGGGTGTATTGTGACCTTTAAATACAGCACATCCCAGCTGTAAGCCTCATGCCCGGACCGGATTTACATCTGTTTTCTGCCGGTCTGCTGGAGTTGTACATGACCCTCAACTTACGTTGAATGTAGGAATCAGGGGACATCTGTTTCTTTTGGAAGGCCCCGGCGTCAAAGCCGGTGGCAGATGGGGCGGCAATGACTTCACGCATAGTTTCGATACCGGATGCAGCACATTTCAGTCTTGTCTCGGCTTTCGAGTCCGGCATGTGCCAATCCGGAGTCTGGAACATGCCCTTCCAGCAGGCCGGAATGTTCCAGCCTGTTCTGGACAGCCGGCCTGAAGGTCATCCCGGCATGACATCTGGCTAAGCACCTCGTCTGTTTTTTATTTTCGTTTTTCTCGTCTTCAGAATCATAGACACTGCCAGAGCGCGACCCGTTTTCCGGGGCGCGTATGGGTGAGGTGTCCCAATAAGGAACGCGCCATGCGCGGCAGAACAGCCATGCTTAAGCCCCAGCCTCATGAAGCCACCCCGAACGGCGCCGCCTTTCAGGCAGGCATGCCCGCTCAGGCGCACATGGATGCTGAAGGGAGCGCGGACATGGCCTCGGATGCCTCTTCCTGGCAGCGGGTACGTGAACGTCTGCGCGAGGAAATTGGCGAGGAAAAGTTCTCCAGCTGGTTCGCCCGGATGGAAGTGGACGCCATGACAGGTGAGTCGGTGCATCTGTCGGTGCCGACCCGCTTTCTCAAGTCCTGGATTCAGGAAAACTACCTGCCGCGGATCTCCGAGCTGTTCACCGAGGAAAGCGGATCACGTCGACGTCTGGATCTGGCTGTCCGCTCCGCAGTGGCCCGTCCGGTGGCGGTCAAGCCGACGATTCGGCGAGATGCTCCTGTTGCGGATCGTGCTGGCGCACCACGCCTGCGCACAGTCAGTGCAGCAAGCCCGGCCTCCTCTTCCCAGACCAGCAGCGCGCCGACCCAGGCTGCCAATGCGAATGCGAACACGCTGGCCGCCTCGGACATGTCCTCCGGCTCGCCGCTTGATCCGCGCCTGACGTTTGAAACCTTCGTTGTCGGCAAGTCCAATTCACTCGCCTCCGCTGCGGCGCGGCAGGTGGCGGCAGCAGCCAGTGGCGCTGCCCCGGTGTTCAACCCGCTCTATCTTCATGCCGCTGTCGGTCTGGGCAAGACCCACCTGCTGCAAGCCATTGCATGGGCTGGCGAGCAGCATGGCCGGCGCACCACCTATCTCACGGCAGAGCGCTTCATGTATGGCTTTGTGGCTGCACTGAAGACCCATTCCGCCATTGCCTTCAAGGATGCGCTGCGGTCCATCGACACGCTGGTGATTGATGATCTCCAGTTCCTGAAGGGCAACAATCTCCAGCAGGAATTCTGCCACACCCTCAATGCCCTGCTGGATGGCGGGCGTCAGGTTGTGGTGGCGGCGGACTGCATGCCCTCCGATCTGGAACATCTGGACGAGCGCGTGCGCTCGCGCCTTGCCGGCGGCCTTGTGGTGGAGCTTGGCCCGCTGGAAGAGGAACTGCGCCTGCAGATTCTCAAAAGCCGCTACCAGACCCTGACCGAGCAGCACCCCGGTTTCACCGTACCCATGCCGGTTCTGGAGTTCCTTGCCCGCTCCGTCGGCCAGAGCGGCCGTGATCTGGATGGCGCGCTGAACAAGCTGCTCGCCTTCAACCAGCTGACCGGCGAACCCGTGACGCTGGACATGGCGGAAAACGCGGTGAAGGACCTCATCCGCCCCTGTGATCCCAAGCGGGTTCGGGTGGACGATATTCTGCGCATCGTGGCCAAGCATTATAACGTGACCCGCGCCGATCTGCTCTCGCAGCGCCGCACGGCCAATGTGGTGAAGCCGCGTCAGGTGGCCATGTATCTGGCCAAGACACTGACACTGCGCTCTCTACCGGAAATCGGTCGTCGCTTTGGTGGCCGCGATCACACCACGGTGCTGCACGCCGTGCGCAAGATCGACCGTCTTCTCGCCACCGACCGTTCGCTGGCGGATGAGGTTGAACTGCTCAAGCGTCTCGTTCTGGAAGCCTGAGTCCCGGTTCACCACCCGGTTTCATGGAGCGGGAAACAGCCAATTTCATCTCCGCCCTTGCCTTGGAGGCGGGTGGACGGCAATGTTCCCGCCCCGGCTCCTGTTTCGGCAGGGCCATGGCATGGGGTGCGCGGGATCGCCCGCCACTTGCATGCGCAACACCACAGGGAACATGTGCCTCTGGCATAACCCATGTTCCATCCCTGAATTTGGAGGCGACCGCGCCGGGCCGCAGGCCTTGCGGGCTCCCAAGCGAAGAGTCTACGGGCCATGAAGGTAACCGTCGAGCGCGCCGAGCTTCTCAAGTCGCTCAGCCACGTTCACCGCGTTGTGGAACGCCGCAACACCATTCCGATTCTGGCCAATGTGCTCATCCGCGCCACCGGCGCGGGGCTGGAGCTCAAAGCCACCGACCTTGATCTTGAGGTGGTGGAGGCTTTTCCGGCTGAGGTCTCCCAGCAGGGCGCAACAACCGTGCCCGCCCATGTGCTCTATGACATCGTGCGCAAGCTGCCCGATGGTGCACAGGTGCAGCTGGAAACCAATGGCGAGCAGGGCACTCTCACGGTGCGCGCGTCACGCGCCCGATTCTCTCTCCAGACCCTGCCGGAAACCGACTTTCCGGATCTGGCAGCCGGTGAGTTCACGCACAGCTTCAAGGTCAAGGCTCTGGAATTCCGCCGTCTGGTGGACAAGACCCAGTTCGCCATTTCCACCGAAGAGACGCGCTATTATCTCAACGGCATCTATCTTCATGTGGCGGAAAATGGTGGCGCACCCACGCTGCGCGCTGTTGCAACCGATGGCCACCGGCTGGCACAGGCCGAACTGCCTGCCCCGGAAGGTGCCGAAGGGCTGCCCGGCGTGATTGTGCCGCGCAAGACGGTTGCCGAAATCCAGAAGCTTCTGGAAGACAAGGAGGCGGAAGCCTCCATCTCCATCTCCACCACCAAGATTCGCGTGCAGGTGGGGGCCATTGTGCTCACCTCCAAGCTGATCGACGGTACCTTCCCGGACTATGGGCGGGTGATTCCGCAGGGCAATGACAAGCTCCTGAAGGTGGACAAGGATGCCTTCGCGGCGGCGGTTGATCGTGTGTCCACTGTGTCAAGCGAGCGCGGGCGCGCCGTAAAGCTGGCTCTGGCGGAAGGCCGGTTGACCCTTTCCGTCAGCAATCCCGATTCGGGCAGCGCCACGGAAGAACTGGAAGTGGACTACAGCTCCGATCCGATGGAAATCGGCTTTAATGCCCGTTATCTGCTGGATATTACCGGCCAGTTGGAAGGCGATCTTGCCGAACTCCAGTTCGCTGATTCCGGCTCCCCCACCCTTGTGCATGACGTCAGCAAGGCAGATTCGCTTTATGTGCTGATGCCCATGCGGGTGTAAGGCCCCCACACAGTCTGAGCCATCATCATGGCCTGTCGCATGCGGCAGGCCATTTCTTTAGGCAACCCTGCCCCGCCCTTCTCCGGTTTTGCACCCTCCATGCAGCATGCCCGCATCCGCACCCTGTCCGTGTCGCACTTTCGCTCCTATCAGGCGTCGCGGCTACAGGTGGGTGCTGGCCCGGTGGTGCTGACCGGCCCGAACGGGGCAGGCAAGACCAATATACTGGAAGCCATTTCCTTCCTTTCTCCGGGGCGCGGCCTGCGCCGGGCGCAGCTCACGGATATTGGCTGGCATCCCCCCGATACCCCCCCTTCAAAACAGGACGGGCTCCATCCATGGGCGGTTTCGGCTCTTGTTGATGGGGCTTTCGGGGAAGTGCGCCTTGGCACCGGCATAGAGAGCATCGAGATCTTGCAGCGCCGCTGCCGGGTGGATGGTGAGGCTGTCGGTTCCGCCAATGCCTTTCTTGACCATCTCAAGGTCGTGTGGCTGACCCCGGAAATGGATGGCCTGTTTACCGGATCGCCATCTGACCGCCGCCGTTATCTGGACCGTCTGGTGCTGGCGGTGGATGCCAGCCATGGTAGCCGGGTAAATGCACTGGAACGCGCCCTGCGCGCCCGCAACCGCCTGCTGGAAGACAATGGTTCCGCGCGTTTTCTGGATGCGGTGGAGCATGAACTGGCAGATCTCGCCATTGCCGTTTCTGCCGCGCGGGTTGAAACCGTTGCCCGGCTGGGGGCGGAGATTGCAGCCAGCCGTGATGATGCTTCCCCCTTCCCCCATGCCGAAATTGCGCTGGATGGAGCGGTGGAGCGCATGCTCGCCATGGCACCTGCCATAGAGGTGGAAGACCGCTACCGCGCCATGCTGCGAGACAACCGACCGCGCGACCGGGCTGCCGGACGCACGCTGGAAGGCCCCCATCTGTGTGACCTTGCCGTGAGCCATGGCATCAAGCAACTGCCAGCCGCGCGCTGTTCCACCGGAGAGCAGAAATCCCTGCTTATCGGCCTCACCTTGTCTCATACCCGCCTTGTGGCCGCCATGCAGGGGCTTTCGCCCATAGTGCTGCTGGATGATGTGGTGGCCTATCTGGATTCAGAGCGGCGGGCCGGACTGTTCAGCGCCCTCATCACATTGGGCGCTCAGGTCTGGATGACAGGCGCGGACCCCTCCGCTTTTGCACAGCTGGAACAGGCCGAGCGCTTTTCAGTTCAACCCGGCAAGGTGGAACCTGCGTCCTGAAGCGTTTTCCGGCCACATGTCATGATTGGCCCGTTTGAACCGTCACGGCTCCATCACAGGCTGCATTTCAAATTGTGGCCCGCATGTCGCACTGCATCACGGCCTGGTCTGCGCACTCTGGAACCGTGCTGAAAGCAGGGCTGAACCGCCTCGTGGCGAAATGTGGATTCTGACATGGAATCAATGGGATAGATTACGGAACCGGCTCAGCACCCGAACCTTGCAAACCAATCGCGTATCTTTCGCGCCACACTGTTGCAGATGTGCAACCCGAAGCATCTGAAGGCCATGCTAAAGGGCTTTATGATGACGTGGAAGCCTCAGGGTTTTTCGTGGCGTTAACCTTAATGATACCTTACCGCGATTGAATGCGTTGCCAGAGAGGCGCTCCCCGCCCCTGCCACGCGGAATACGCGAAGGCAGTTTTATTTCGCATTCTCGTGTTGGGCAGATCATGGCAATTGAAGCGACGAAACGCAGCATTTTGACTCGCCGCCTGTTTGTGCTGGGCGCGCCGCTGGCTCTGGCCGCCTGCGTGACCACAGACCAGAACCCGCCGCTTGGTTCGGCAATCCACGATCCGCGCTATGGCGCGATTGCGGGCGAACGTTTCCCGGTGGATGCCATCGACCTGACCGATGTGGACCCCAAATATCGCCGGCAGGTTGTAGACTACAAAACCCCATATGCCCCCGGCACCCTCGTGGTTGATATCAACAACCGCTATCTCTATCTGGTGCAGAAGGATGGCAAGGCCACCCGTTATGGCGTCGGTGTGGGCAAGCAGGGCTACATGTTCAGCGGCAACGCCACCGTGGGCCGCAAGGCCGAATGGCCGCAATGGACCCCGACCCCCAACATGATCCGCCGCGAGCCCAAGCGTTATGGCCCCTATGCAGGTGGCCTGCCGGGCGGAGAGACTAACCCGCTTGGCCCACGCGCCCTTTACCTTTATCAGGGCAACCGCGACACGCTGTTCCGCATTCATGGCACCACCGAGCCGTGGAGCATTGGCAAGCAGGTATCCTCCGGCTGCATCCGCCTGCTGAATCAGGACATCATCGACCTTTATGACCGCGTTCCCTCGGGCACGCGCGTGGTTGTCCAGCGCTGAAGATCCGCACAAGCTGAATCTTTTCAAACCGGCCGGGTCATTCCGGCCGGTTTTTCATGTCCGGATGCCATCTGCACCACGGGCTTGCGGCGGGTGCGCGAGACACCATGCTCGGTCTTCTTCCAGTAGAAAGGCCGCCAGAGCAGATCAACCAGCGCATTGCATGTGGCGATAGAGGCCAGCAGCCAATAGAAGGGAATGGTGCAGATGATGCGCCATTCCAGCTTCTGGCCACGCCGGCGCATGCCTGTGGCCACCGCAAGGCCCGACCCCAACAGCCCCGTCAGCAGCGTGCTGTAGGACATGGCGGAAACAGTCACTTCCAGCCAGGTCTCACAGGGCAGGCCAATTGTTCCGTTCGCAAGATCATGCAGGAACAACCCCAGAAACAGCGGGTGCGTGAGCGCGGCGGCAAACGGCCCCACTGTCAGCAGCAAGAGCACAAGGGTGGCCCGCAAGCCAATATCGCGCACCAGCAAACGGGGCGCGCGGGCATGCACCAGCAGGGTCTGCGCCCAGCCCTTCATCCAGCGGGTGCGCTGGCCCAGCCATGCCTTCCAGGTGATCGGCGCTTCCTCAAAGGTGGATGCCTCAATGATGCGCGTTTGCCAGCCCGCACGCGCCAGACGAATCCCCAGATCCGCATCCTCGGTCACATTGAAGGGGTCCCATCCCCCCACCGTTTCCAGTGCGTCACGCCGGAAATGGTTGGACGTGCCACCCAGCAGAATCGGCAAATCGAGCGCACTCAGAATGGGGAGCAGCACATCAAACTGCGCCCTGTATTCGGCGGCAAACTGGCCGCTGATCCAGCTTTCATCGCCATTATCCACACACAGGCGGGCCTGCACGCACCCCACCTTGCCATCCTTCCGGAAGGCTGCGAGCGCCCGGCGCAACTGATCCGGCTCGGGATGGTCCTCGGCATCAAAAATGCAGATAAAGCTGCCGCGCGTGAAGGCCAGGGCCAGCCCCATTGCCTTGGGCTTGGTGCGCGGGCCAATGGCCGGCACCGCAATCTCCTCAATGAAAGCGGGCAGTGTGAAGGCAGCAATGGCCGCACGGGTTTCAAGGTCATCCTGCTCCACAACCAGCTTGATATCGAGCTTCTCGGCCGGATAATCCAGCGCCTTCAGCGCCTCGACCAGATGCGGCACCACCGCTGCCTCGCGATAAAGCGGCACGAGAATGGAATAGACCGGCAAGGCCCTGTCCGTCGGGTCCTGCCCCTCATCGCTCACGCCGCTCTCGGTCGGCCATGAACTCGATGCTGTCGGGCAAACCGCGCCGCCGCCATCATAGAAACACCCGGCCAGACGCAAGCCGATCCAGCACAGGAACACCAGAGAGAGCGCGGTCTGTGCAATCAGCAAGCCCAGCACAACCGATTGCCCAAACACAAGAGGCGCACATATGGCCAGCAGCAGCGGCCCCAGAATCGCAAGGCACAGCCCGGCCACGACCCGTCCTTGCGACAGCCCGCCAGCCGATGTCTGCGGCGCGGCCTGAAGGCGCTCGAAGGCGGCGGCCCGGGTCAGGGCCTCACCTGCATGTTCCAGAAGGCCGCGCCGCAAGGCGGCCGGCGCCAGCAACTGCACACGCTGCCCCAATGTGGGGTCCCGCCCTAGGGCACGGGCCAGATGCCGGATTTCCCGCCCCTTGATCGCCAGAATGAAGTCTGTGCGGCCATCCGGTTGCGGTTGGGGCAAAGCCCCCAGCCGCAAGGCCATGCGCGCCCGCTCAAGAGTGAAAGGCATGTCGAGGGTTTCAGAAGTGGCCAGCCGCACACCCAGATGCCGGGCCAGAATCTGCGTGGCCTCATCTGGTGAGACATGCCCCTGCGCCACCAAAACCTGATCTCCACCAACACCCAACTCCTGCGCGCGCCTTGCTGCAGCGCAAATCACCTCCGCGGGGAAAATCCCCTCAAATGCCTGCAATTCAACCGGCAGGCGCACATTCTGGCCCAGCGCAGGCTCGGCCACAGAATCATGAATGGATAGCGCGGGTTGTCCAGACATGTTGAGTCGCGCCGCCATGCCTGCCTGTCACACACTGAAGTGTCCCGCTACCGCAGGATTGTCACAGCACAGTTAGGCAACCGGAATGATTTAAGCCATCCACCTGAGGATGCATCATATTCGCGCCACACGCTGCAATGGATGAGGCATGCGCAAGAGCACCCAAACATGGGTGAATCCGACATGGCTCCCCTCTCTTTTTAGAACCAGCCGCCCGACAGGCGGGAAAGGCGCGCAAAGGCTGGAGGCACGCGTTGACGCACCCGCCGGACATTCCTAAATTCGCGCTCCACCCTTGGAGCCTGAAATGACTGAAACCTCCTCCGCCCCTGCTGTTCCGGCCGAACTTGCCGCCGAACTGCGCCAGCTTGCCGAAACGGCGACCGCATGGCCTTTCGAGGAAGCGCGCAAGATTGTGGAGCGGCTGAAGCGGAAACCGAAAGACGAGGTTCTGTTCGAAACCGGCTATGGCCCCTCGGGCCTGCCGCATATTGGCACCTTTGGCGAGGTGGCGCGCACCACCATGGTGCGCCACGCCTTCCGCGTGCTGACCGAAGACAAGGTGAAGACCCGCCTGCTGTGCTTCTCCGATGACATGGACGGCATGCGCAAGGTGCCGGAAAACGTGCCGGACGTGGAGGCGCTGAAGCCCTATCTCCAGCTGCCGCTCACAAAAGTGCCCAACCCCTTCGGCGGCGATTATGAGAGCTTTGGCCACCACAACAACGCCATGCTGCGCCGCTTCCTCGATACCTTCGGGTTCGATTATGAATTCGCCAGCGCCAGCGACTATTACAGCTCCGGCAAGCTGGACGCCGTACTGCTGAAGGCGGCGGAAAAATATGATGCCATCATGGCTATCATGCTGCCCACGCTGGGTGAGGAACGGCAGGCGACCTACAGCCCCTTCCTGCCCATTTCACCCACCTCCGGGCGCATTCTCTATGTGCAGCTCAAGGGCGTGGATGCGAAGGCCGGCACCATCACCTTCACCGATGAGGATGGGGTGGACAAGACCGTGCCCGTCACCGGCGGCCATGTGAAACTGCAATGGAAGCCGGATTTCGGCGCACGCTGGGCGGCGCTCGATGTCGATTTCGAGATGTTCGGCAAGGATCACCAGACCAATGCGCCGATCTATGACCGGATCTGTGAGGTACTGGACGGTGTTGCGCCAGAGCATTTCGTCTATGAGCTGTTCCTCGACCAGAACGGGCAGAAAATCTCCAAGTCCAAGGGCAACGGGCTGACCATTGATGAATGGCTGACCTATGCCAGCCCGGAGAGTCTGGCGCTTTACATGTTCCAGTCACCCCGCTCGGCCAAGAAGCTGCACTTCGATGTCATCCCGAAGGCGGTGGATGAGTATTTCAACTTCCTCGCCCGCTATGAGACGCAGGACTGGAAGCTGCGGCTCAACAATCCGGTGTGGCATATCCATGCGGGCAATCCGCCCAAGCTGGACATGCCGGTGTCCTTCACCATGCTGCTCAATCTCGCCTCGGCTTCCAACACCGAGGAGAAGGAGACGCTGTGGGGCTTCCTGCGCCGCCATGTGCCGGGCATCTCGCCGCAAACCCACCCCAAGCTGGATGAGCTGGTGGGCTATGCGGTGCGCTATTTCCAGGATTTCGTGAAGCCCGGCAAGGTGTTCCGCGCACCGGACGAGGTGGAGCGCGAGGCGCTGGCAAAGCTGGATGCAGCGCTCTCCGCCCTGCCGGAAGGCGCAACCGCCGAGGATATCCAGACCGCGCTGTACGATGTGGCCCGTCCCATCGAGCGCTATCAGGACCTCAAGGCCAAGGGCGCAACGCCCGAGCGGCCCGGCGTTTCGGTGCAGTGGTTCAACACGCTGTATCAGGTGCTGCTGGGGCTGGAGAAGGGGCCGCGCTTTGGCTCTTTCGTGGAGATTTACGGCGTGCCGGAAACCCGCGCGCTCATCGCCAAGGCTCTGGCCGGCACGCTGGAGTGAGCTGACCCTCGCAGAAGCGCAACTCAGAACAGACAGAAAGCCCCGGTTCGCCGGGGCTTTTTTCTTGTCCGTTACCCTTAATAACATAATAAAAATGTATAAAAATAAAAATTACATTTATATCTTCACAAGGCGCTCGTTTAGTTCACTATATCCATACGCTAAGTTTGCTTAGAAGTTTGGAGTGTGAAATGTCACTGCGCCTTGGAGATACCGTTCCCGACTTCACCGCCCAGAGCACGGAAGGCCCTGTGAGCTTTCATGAATGGCTCGGCGATGACTGGGGCATTCTGTTCTCGCACCCCAAGAATTTCACCCCGGTCTGCACCACCGAGCTGGGTCAGGTCGCCCATCTCAAGAACGAGTTCGACAATCGCGGCGTGAAGGTCATCGGCCTTTCGGTGGACAGCATCGAGAACCACCCGGCATGGGTTGCCGATATCAAGGACGCCACTGGCGCACAGCTCAATTTCCCGCTGATTGCCGATGCCGATCGCAAGGTCTCGGACCTGTATGATCTCATCCATCCCAATGCGAATGACTCGCTCACCGTGCGCGCCGTGTTCATCATCGGCCCGGACAAGAAGCTGAAGCTGACGCTGACCTACCCCGCCTCAACCGGCCGCAACTTTGCGGAAATTCTGCGGGTGGTGGATTCCCTTCAGCTCACGGCCAGACATTCGGTCGCCACTCCGGTGGACTGGAAGGATGGCGATGATGTCATCATCGTGCCTTCCATCTCCGATGAGGCGGCGAGGGAAAAGTTCCCGGAAGGCTGGAACACCGTGAAACCCTATTTGCGCGTGGTGAAGCAGCCGGGCCGCTGAGGCCCGCCCATCAGCGCATATCCAATCCGGGCTTGCAGGCCCGGTTCTGCCCGGGCGCCTGCCCGCAGGCACCCGGTCCCT
This sequence comes from Xanthobacter sp., assembly GCA_034676585.1. Taxonomy (GTDB): domain Bacteria; phylum Pseudomonadota; class Alphaproteobacteria; order Rhizobiales; family Xanthobacteraceae; genus Xanthobacter. Next base: position 431,713 of record JAUCBY010000007.1, read on the forward strand.
TGTCCCTGAGCTTCTCCTCCTGAGACTTCCGGCCGGTTCACACCGGCCGGCCTTTTTTCAGGCGGTCATGATATAGGTGCGCAGTTCGTCATGCTCGCGCTGCATCTCCTCGACGCGCAGTTTCACCACGTCGCCGATGGAAATGATGCCGCACAGACGGTTGCCCGAAACCACGGGCACATGGCGAAAACGCCCGCGCGTCATCCGCTCCATGATGGTTTCGATGTCCTCATCCTCGGTGCAGGTCACCACAGCATGGGTCATCACGCTGTCCACCTTCTCCTCCAGCACCGGCATGCCCCGCTCTGCCATCAGGCGCACCATGTCGCGCTCGGAGAAGATGCCCTTCACGCTCATCTGCCCATCCACCAGAACCAGTGCGCCAATGCGGTTTTCCGCCAGGCACCGCAATGCCTCGCCCACAGTGACATCCGGTGAAAGGGATACAACGTCTCTGCCCTTGGCAGCCAGTATCATCTTGACAGTCATGGCCCGCTCCCTTGCCTGCCACCCCGCCCCCGGTTGCCCCGATGTCTGTGGGATGGCCCTGTACATCTGCAAGCATTGACTGATCGGCGGCACCAGACAAGAGCACATCCGGCGATTTTGCTTCACAATTTATACAGGCGCAGGTGGTGAGGCAGCTTAACAACCGGAAACTCCGCACTGCCGCAGCCATGCATCTGTCAGGTCAGGCGGACAGGACGCGAGACGGGATCAAACAGGCCGAACAGCAGGAAACCGGCAACAAACCCGCCCATATGCGCCTGCCAGGCAATCTGCGCGCCTTCCATGCCGGGCATGTCGATTCCGATGCCGAACAGCAGGTTCAGGCCCATCCACAACACCACAAACATCAGTACCCGCCGGTCTGCCAGACCGGAGCGCAGCGTATGGGCCGGGTGATGCTCGCTCCCGCGCACGCGATACTGGCCGGACAGCGGACCTCCGGGCGCAAAGGTAAAGCGCACCGCACCCGCCATAATGCCGGAAACAGCGCCAGAGGCCCCCACCAGCGGCACCAGCCCTTCCGGGTGGCTGATATAATGGGCTGCCGCCCCGCCTGCCGCTGTCACCGCATAGAACAGGACAAAGCGCACAGCGCCGAAGCGGCGCCCCAGCGGCGTGCCGAAAGCCACCAGCCAGATGAGATTGATGCCCAGATGCGCCCAGTCTGCATGCAGCAGGCCATAGGTTACGGGGGTCCACAAGCGCGGGCCAAGGCCGGTTTCGCTGAAGAAGCCCAGATCCGGCAGGTGGTAGCGCACGGGGATGAAGGCAAACAAGGTCAGGACATCAATGTCCTGATCCAGCGTCAGCCCCCATTCGCGCACCATCTGGACAAGCACCAGCACGGCTCCCACCGCGACCACACAGCCGGGCAGGTTGAAGATGGGTTGCCGCTGCGGTGCAGACGGAAAGGGGGGCAAGTGAGACACGCCTTGTGCATAGGCATCACCACGTTCCGCATCAAGCGCAAAACACGGGGTTCGGGCATGAACCTTCCCGCACAGGCCACCTCCGGAATGAGGCCCCCGGCCCCTTGAGCCGGAAAAGAGGCCCCGGACACCCCTGCCCCAAAGCGTTTTTCAGCCCCGTTGAACAACAGGGTTAAGACGCCCCGCCAGCGCGCATCATCACTGGATTTGCTGCAAATGCCCCCGTCCGGAAGGGCGTAATCCAGCATTCATAAGGGCTGGAGGCGTTAAGGTTAACAGAAGGTTGACAGAGCAATTACGGCCAATCTCGGGCATTATCATTTCATTAACCGAGGTGCGGTGATCGCCATGACCAAACGCTTCCTTCAGATTCTGCTGACCAGCCTGCTGCTCACGGCCACAACATATGCCGGTGCACAGGAATTGCGTTTTGCCAGCCTGACCGCAGCTTTTGCGCCGCGTCACCTGCCGGAAGGCTCTGCCTCCATTGCCCCGCGTGGCTATGTGCGCTTCTGCCAGCAGCATGATGCCGAATGCCAGCCAAGCGGCAATATCGTTGCCGCCATCCGTCTGGAGCCGCACCATCGTGCAGAGCTGGAGCGCATCAATCATGCCTATAATGTTGCCATCGAGCCGGTGACCGATCTGGAACAGTATGGCGAGACCGACCGCTGGACCTATGCCGACAGCGGCAAGGGTGATTGCGAGGACTATGTGCTGGAAAAGCGCCGCGCGCTCATCCAGCTCGGCTGGCCGGCCTCTGTCCTGCTCATTACCGTGGTGCGCGACCATAATGGTGACGGCCATGCCGTGCTCACCGTCGTCACCGATCAGGGCGACCTGATCCTCGACAACCAGGATGAGCGCATCCTCTCCTGGAAGGAAACCGGCTACCGCTTTGTGAAGCGCCAGTCCCGCCTTGACCCTTCCAGCTGGGTGTCCCTCGGCGAGCGGATCGTCCCTCAGGTGGTGGGCAGCCGCCGCTGATTTCCCGGACAGGCAAAAGACAGCAAAAAGCCCGCGATGGAATACATCGCGGGCTTTTTCATTCCGGGTACCTGGTCCGGCAGGAGGAAGGGGGAAGGGTGACAGGCACATGATCCTGCCGCCCCATCTCCCCGATTACATGGACCGGAACCATATGGCTCCAGTCACACGGCTCAGTCACATGGCCCAAACCATATGGTCAGGGCCGCAGAACCGGGAGGCAGGCGTGGGGATGGCACTCCATCCCCTGATCCGCCGCCCCCTGTTCCCATTGGCTCCGGCATTCCCCGTGTTCGGCAGGAGGCCAAGGGTCAAACCCCGGACCTCCTGCCGTGTCCTCATGTGCGCTCGGCCCTCTCGTGGCGGCGGCGCGCCAGCATGTTCAGACCCTCGACAGCGGCAGAGAAGCCCATCGCGGCATAGACATAGCCCTTCGGCACATGCGCCCCGAAGCCCTCGGCAATCAGCGTCATGCCGATCATGATGAGGAAGCCCAGCGCCAGCATCACCACGGTGGGGTTGGCTTCAATGAACTTGGCCAGCGGCCCTGCCGCCAGCAGCATGCAGGTGACAGCCACGATAACCGCGATGACCATGATCGGAATATGCTCGGTCATGCCAACGGCGGTGATGATGCTGTCGATGGAGAACACCAGATCCAGCAGAATGATCTGCACAATGGCCGTCGAGAAGCCCACGGCCACAGCCGCTGGCGCATCGAACATGTCGTGCTCACCTTCCTTGTGATCCACATTGTGATGAATCTCCTTGGTCGCCTTCCACACCAGGAACAGGCCGCCCACGATGAGAATGATGTCCCGCCAGGAGAAGCCGTGGCCAAACAGGTGAACAACCGGGGTGGTGAGGGTGACGATGATGGCGACCGTGCCCAGCAGGGCCAGACGCATGATCAGGGCCAGACCGATACCAATGCGTCGCGCCTTGGCGCGGAACTGTGCCGGCAGCTTGTTGGTGAGAATGGAAATGAAGATGAGGTTGTCGATGCCAAGCACCACTTCCATGGCGATCAGCGTGATCAGGGCCACCCAGGCGGCCGGATCGGCGGCAAGTTGGAGCAGATATTCCGTCATCAGGAGAAACTTTCAACAAACAGGTCTGAAGGAGCAGCAAGGCGGAGCACCGCAGGTGCAATCGACACATATCGGCCATGAGGCCGCCGGATGCGCCGGAAGGGATATGCACGGGGCGGCCCACGCCCCCGCACACCTTGATATTTCGGCCACCATGACAGCACGCTGTCATGGTTCACCCTTTCATGGCCGGCACAACAGGCGCGGGGCATGCCATGGGTGGCCATGTGAACAGGCACACGGGCACCCTGCGCGCGCAGGCGGCATGAACGGTGCGACCGGTCGCAAGAATGCGATCCCGGACAAGAGGTCTTCATGAGGGTCCGATCCCGAATGGCCCCGCCTCGCCACAACTCCACGCACAGCAAACAACTGGCCGAGGCCAGCGCTGTGCGAAAGCGGACGGAACGAAGGCACAACACATAACGACGCATGATGATCCGACATCACGCGTCGTTAGTCGCGCCAGAGGGGCCCGGATCGGTCTGGTAGATTAAAGCGCAATGCGACAGACCCAAGAGGTCAGCCATGCGACATTCTGACGCATCAGTACGAAACTGTACGTCCCCGCCCCGCAAAAACGGAAGCCGGAACGCGCGCACAAGGCATGTGCAACACGCGTCAGGGCAGGCAACATCAAGGATTTAAGGGGAAAGATAAAGAGGGAGGAGAACGGGGGCGATGCTCTCCTCCCTCAAACCCGACCAACCCACGGGTTGCGGACCATGGGTTTGACCGAACGGTTCGGTCGGTGAACTTTGACTTAGACCACAATATTGGATAGGGCAAGAGGGAACTAAACGGTTCGGTCAATTTTTTTCTGACCCGCCCGTGATAAAGTGAACGTACAATAGGCTGGATCATTTCTCACCTGCACCGGTTGCATGTTACAGGGCGAGAGACTCAAAGCTTGAGAAGACGCGCAACCCTGCGCCGGCGTGCAGCACAGGCGGCACGGCCGGAGCCATGGGCATATCGGGGCTGAAGGAGAAGCATGGCGCGATGACGCACATGACAAGCGTTTCCATGGTGAACACCCCCATGGCAGATGGCTCCTCGGCGCACGGGATCGCCGATGGCCATGACAGGACCAGTGGCGTTCAGCCCCTGCATTCAGGAGCCGGGCAGGACCCCGAAAAGCGACGGCAGATTCTTTCTGGCGCGCGGCAGATGTTCCTTGAGCGCGGCTTTGATGCCGCGAGCATGGGGGATATTGCCCGTGCCGCCGGCGTCTCCAAGGGCACGCTCTATGTCTATTTCCAGAACAAGGAAGACCTGTTTTCGGCGCTTGTTTCCAATGAGTGCGGAGAGACGGCCGAACTGCTGTTCGTTCTGGATGCCAACGAGCCGGATATCGAGAAAGTGCTGACCAAGCTTGGCACCTCTTTCATCGCGGCCATGGTGCGGCCAGAACATATCGCCACGCTGCGCACGGTCATCGCTGTCGGCTCGCGCTTTCCTGAAATTGGTATCCGCTTCTTTGAGGCAGGTCCGTGTCTGGGTGTTCGCCGGCTGGGCGAGTATCTGCTCCATAAGGTCGAGCAGGGTGCGCTGGAGATTGATGATGTCGAACTGGCAGCCAGCCAGTTTCTCTGCCTGTGCAAGGATGGCATCACCCTGCCGATTCTCCTCGGCTCCGATACATCCATGGACAGCACCCACAGCGAAAAGGTTGTGAGCGGCGCGGTCCACATGTTCATGCGCACCTATGGCCGCGGGCGCTGAGGCGCATCACGGCACATATTTCCCCGGGGCGAGAGAATGACCATTACGATTTACGGCATCAAGGCCTGCGACACCATGAAGAAGGCACGCGCATGGCTGGATGCCCACGGGGTGGACTACAGCTTTCATGACTACAAGAGCGCAGGCATTGATTCTGCAAAGCTTGAGGTCTGGGCACAACAGGTTGGCTGGAGCGTGCTGCTGAATCGCGCGGGAACCACCTTTCGCAAGCTGGAGGACGCCGAAAAGGCAGATCTGGATGAGGCCAGGGCCATTGCTCTCATGCAGGCCCACACCTCTGCGATCAAACGGCCGGTTCTGGAGATGGATGGCTCTCTTCTCGTGGGTTTCAAGCCCGAGATCTACGAAGCCGCATTCGCAAAAAGGGCCTGACCGGAACTCGGGATCAACAGGCCGGAGCCATCTGGCCGACATATGAATTTGTGCATTGTAGCATCTGCGGCTATCCCTAGCCGCCCGGCGCGCAAACAGGGAGGCTCGAAATGATGCCTGCCCGCATCTGTTGAGGATTGATGGGTCGTCTTGATCGCTACATCTTTTCCATCACTGCAACTGCATTCCTCAGTGTGGTGGTGGTTCTTGCGGGCATGATCTGGTCGACCCAGGCGCTGCGCCAGCTGGATCTGGTGACCAACCAGGGACAGACGGTGCTTGCCTTTGTGGCCATTACCGGCCTCACCTTGCCCATGCTGGTACAGGTGATTGCACCTGCGGCCCTGTTTATCGCCACCGTCTATGCCCTGCTGAAGCTGAACGGTGACAGTGAAATCGTCGTCATGGCCTCGGCTGGCATGGGCCCCTGGCGGGTCATCCGGCCCATGATTATCCTGTCGCTGCTGGTGGCCGCATTCTGCTCCGTCCTTGCCATCAGCATCGTGCCAACCTCGCTGCGCATGTTCCGTGAGCAGGTGACACAGGTGCGCGCCGATGTGGTGTCCTTCATTGCCCAGCCTGGCCGGTTCGTGAATCTCTCGCAGGGCATGGTTTTCCATGTGCGCGAGCGCGACCAGAACGGCACCATGCGCGGCATTCTCATCAATGATGCCCGCGACAACAATGTCTCAACCTATCTGGCGGACCGCGGAAACATCGTTGATACGGACGCGGGCACCTTCCTGATCCTTGAGGATGGCTCGATCCACCGGCGGGGCGCGGCCAAGGACAACGGCACATCCGTGGTGGAATTCAAGCGCTACGCCTTTGACCTGAGCAGCCTTGCCCCCGAGAGCCAGAATGACATCCAGCTTCCTGCGGAGCGGCCCCTGTCCTATGTGCGCAAGCCACCGCCGAACGACTTTTTCCAGTTCTCGCAGCCGGGACGCTACCGGGAGGAGTTGCACAAGCGCCTTTCCGCCGGGCTGTATCCGCTGGCCTATTTCGCCATAGCCGCCGCAGCTCTGGCCCGCCCGCGCACCACGCGCCAGAGCCGGGGCCTTGCACTGGTGGCCATCATCCCGGCCATGGCTTTCGTGCAGATCGGCAATTTTGCCATTGCCGGCCAGCTGCGCGCCCATGCCGCCGCTGTTCCGCTGATCTACCTGCTGCCAATCGTGACGATCATCATCTGCGCCCTCGTGCTTCAGGGCTGGCTCCGCCTGTCTGCCCCGAAATGGCTGGTTACAGCTGCCGAGACCCTGCGCCAGCGCCTCACCCGCCCGCCCGCGGCGCGGCCCTCCTGAACCTCGGCGAGACGCAGAGACACTCATGATCGGACGCATTCTCGGCTTCTATTTTGCCCGGCGCTTTACCACTGCGGTGGCGCTGATTTTCCTCTCCTGTGTTGGTCTCATCATGCTGGTGGACTTTCTGGAGATGGCGCGCCGCACGACAGACAAGGCCCATGTCACCACCAGCATGGTGGCGCTGGTCACGCTGTATCGCACCCCCGCCTTCACCGAGCAGCTGCTGCCCTTTGCGGTGCTGTTTGGTGCCATGGCCACGTTTGTCGTGTTGTCACGCAATCTGGAACTGGTGGTCGCGCGGGCGGCGGGGCTCTCGGCATGGCAGTTCATCACGCCTGCCGTTCTCATCGCCTTCCTCATCGGTGTGTTCGCCACCACCGTGTTCAATCCGCTCTCCGCCAATTTCAAGGAACGCGCGAATCAACTGGAAAGCCAGATGTTCGGCTCTTCCGGCACGTTTTTGAGCACGGCGCGCAACGAGTTCTGGATTCGCCAGCAGAGCGTGGATGGCCAAACCATCATTCAGGCGGCGGCTTCCAGTGATGGTGGACGGCAGCTTTCATCTGTCGTGGTTTATGAATTCGACCACGCAGAAAAGCTGATGGAACGCGTGGAGGCCGCAAGCGCCCGACTCAAGGAAGGCGTGTGGGAGCTCTCCAAGGCACGCGTCCTTGTGCCGGGCCTCGATATCGAGACGCACGACACCTATCTGATCGCGACAAACCTTGATCCCACACGCATTCAGGATGCTCTTGTCTCTGCCGAGACGGTGCCCTTCTGGCAGCTTCCGGACGCCATCCACAGCGCAGAACAGACCGGCTTTGGAGCAGAAAGATACCGGCTTCAGCTTCAGAGTCTGCTTGCGCGGCCTTTCCTTCTGGTCGCCATGGTGCTGATTGCCGCGGTCGTTGGCCTGCGTGTTTTTCGCTTTGGCGGGGTGGGACAGACGATTCTCGGTGGCGTGGCCGCCGGGTTTCTGCTTTATGTTGCCACCAAGCTTGCCGAAGACCTCGGTCAGGCTGGCATTGTTCATCCCGTTGCGGCAGCGTGGTTTCCAGCAGCTGTCGGGATTATTGTGGGGGTTCTCGTTCTGTTGAATCGGGAGGACGGATGACGGTCGCGCCGCGCCCCAGCATTGGGACAGTCAAAACAACCCGCCGCCGCAAGGCGCGTGGGAAGGGTGAGGTTATGGTCGCGTCCGATTCGGCAAAACGCATCCCACATCTGCCCGTCCAGCCCACTGGTGCGTCCGTGTCACGCGCATCCATGGCCGTGCTTTCGCTTGCCCTTCTTCTGGGCGCGCCCGGTGCAATCAGCGCCGCATCTGCCCAGTCCGGCAGCATGGACGTCAACGCGATCTCAACCCGCGAGGTTGACCCCAACCAGCGCATGGTCGTGACCGCCGACCAGCTTGAATATGACTACAAGAAGGACACCGTCTCAGCCGTCGGCAATGTCCAGATTTATTATGATGGCTCCGCGCTGTCGGCCAAAAGGGTCGAGCTGGACCGCAAGGCCAATTTGCTGCGCGCCATTGGTGATGTGCATCTGAAAGAGCGGGACGGGAAGGTTGTCACCTCGGACAAGCTCGAGCTGACACAGGACTTCCGCGAGGGTTTCATTGATTCCCTGCGTCTTGATACGGTGGACAAGACCCATTTTGCCGCCGCACGGGCTGACCGGACAGAAGGCAATGTCACTATCTTCCAGAACGGTGTCTACACCGCCTGCGAACCGTGCAAGGAACAGCCTGAAAAGCCGCCGCTGTGGCAGGTCAAGGCCAAACGGATCATCCACGATCAAGACGAGCGGATGATCTATTATGAACATGCAAAGCTGGAATTTTTCGGCCTGCCTGTCGCATATTTCCCGTTCATGGCCACGCCAGACCCGACCGTGAAGCGCAAGACCGGCTTCCTGATGCCGGAGTTCTTTTCCTCCAGCAATATCGGCATGGGCGTAGGCCTGCCTTTCTTCTGGAACATCGCGCCGGACCGGGACATCACCCTCACGCCGACCTATCTGTCGAAGCAGGGCTTCCTGATGCGCGGAGAGTGGCGTCAGCGCCTGATCAATGGCAGCTACTCCATTCGTGCAGCCGGTATCATCCAGCAGGACAAGGACGCCTTTATCAGCGGCTCGACTGTCCTGCCCGGATACCGGGACCAGCGTGGCGCGATCGAAACCTCCGGCTCGTTCATGCTGAACAAGTTCTGGACCTATGGCTGGGACGCGACGCTTCTGTCCGATCGCACATTCCTGCGCGATTACAGCCTGTCCTCGGTTGGCGACCTGACCCGTGTGTCAACAGCCTACCTGACCGGGCAGAAGGACCAGTCCTATTTTGACCTGCGCGCCCTCTACTTCCTGGGCATGACAGTCACCGACAATGAAAAGCTTCTGCCTTTCGTCGGTACGCTCAATTATGATCGTGTCTTCAGCAACTCCCTTTGGGGTGGCTCGACCAATCTGAATGTCAACGTCACCAGCCTGTCGCGTGATCAGGCTGATTTCGTGGGCATGATCGGCAATGAAACCAATGCCGCCGGCAGGGTCACCAAATACGGCACAGCCGTTGGTGGCGCGGTTGGCGTTCCCACCGGTTCTTGCGGCGGCAGCGCCTATTATCGCAATCCCGTCACCAGACAGCTCGTCCTTGCGCCAACCCCGGAAGAGTGCCTGCTCAGCGGCATTCCCGGTGATTATACGCGCGCATCCGCAGAACTGTCGTGGAAGAAGACCATCATCGATAATGCCGGCCAGATGTGGACACCCTTCATGTCCGCGCGCGTTGATGTGGCTGCCGTGAATGTGGACCCGCTGCCCTTCAGCTACCAGTATGGTCCCACCTTCCCGGGCCAGAACCCGATGCAGTCCGGCAGTGACAGCCTTGCCCGCCTGATGCCGGCAGTAGGTGTGGATTACCAGTACCCGTTCATCTCCATGCAGGATTGGGGCACACAGACCATTACCCCGCGCGCCCAGGTCGTGGTGCGCCCCAATGAGGGTGATATTGGCCGCTTCCCGAACGAGGATGCCCAAAGTCTGGTGTTTGATGACACCAACCTGTTCGAGGTGAACAAATATTCGGGCTATGACCGGGTCGAGGGTGGCGGGCGTATCAATCTCGGCGTCAGCTATAATGCAGCCATCAACGGTGGCGGTGCCATCAGCGCACTGGTGGGCCAGTCCTACCACCTGTTCGGACGCAATTCTTACGCCTATGGCGACATGGCCAATACCGGCCTTGAATCCGGGCTTGAGAACAACGCTTCCGATTATGTGGCCAGCTTTGCCTATTCCCCGTCGAGAGATTTCGATCTCGTCACGCGCTTCCGCTTCGATCAGGATGATCTCGACCTGAAGCGCGTTGAGCTTCAGGGACGCGGCCGGGTCGGCAATCTCAGCTTCTCGGCGACCTATGGACGCTACGATGCCCAGCCGCTGATCGGTTATTACGACAAGCGTGAAGGCGTTTATACGAGCGCAACCTACAAGCTGACCGATACATGGTCCGTACGCGGTGCCGTGCGCTATGATCTGGTGGAATCGGGTGTGGACTACTCGCTGGTGGGTCTGGCCTATAGCGATGACTGCTTCACCCTTGCCCTGAACTATATCTCCGATTACGCGCTGGATGGCCCGGATGGGAAGCGCGTGGACAAGGTGATGGTTCGTATCGGCTTGCGGACCTTGGGTGAAACCGGCTTCAGCACCTCGGTTGGCGGAAGCGACTGAGTAAGGCTGAAACTGGCGACAACGCGCTTTGCAGCATTCAGGGGTGGCTTTGGCCACCCCTTTTTCATCTGCCCCTGTTATAACAGGATAGCGAGGAACCCGGACCTGAACTGCCCTCATGGAGGCACAGCTTTTGCCACCCGTTTGACTGGCAAGGTATGGTGTAGCGCTTGGGCAACCACTGGCGGGAGAGACCATACCCGGCACAGCTTACACACCGCAGCCGATGGCCTGACCGGCGCTCTGGAACCTGCGGCCTTGAAAGGCATTTCATCTCAACCCGATAAAAGCCACCCTGCATTACTCGAATCCGGATCAGTGACCCTCACCCATGCGCTTTCCCCCCGATTTTCTCGATGAAATTCGTGCCCGGCTCCCGGTGTCGGAGGTTGTTGGGCGGCGTGTGAAATTGCGCAAGCAGGGGCGTGAGTTTGCAGGTCTCTCCCCGTTCAATGCGGAAAAGACCCCTTCTTTTTTCGTCAATGACCAGAAGGGTTTTTACCACTGCTTTTCCTCCGGCAAGCATGGAGACGTGTTTGCCTTCCTGATGGAAACGGAAGGGCTACCCTTTGGTGAGGCGGTGGAGCGGCTTGCATCCATGGCAGGCCTGCCCCTGCCCGAGGAAACGCCGGAAGCCAGCGCAAAGGAGCAGCGCCGCCGCACCCTCCATGAGGTGATGGCGCTGGCCGCCCGTCATTTTGAAGACACCCTGCAATCACGCCCCGGTGCGAAGGCACGCGGATATTTGCAGGACCGGGGTCTTGGTCCGGCCACCCAGCAGCGCTTTCACATGGGCTATGCGGCGGCAGATCGCTTTCATCTGAAGGAAGCCCTGGGCAAGGCCGGTATATCCGTCAGCGATATGGTGGAATGCGGCCTGCTGATTGCCGGCGATGATATTCCCGTACCCTATGACCGCTTCCGTGACCGGGTGATCTTCCCCATCACAGACCTGCGCGGACGGGTGGTGGCCTTTGGCGGGCGGGCGCTGGAGAAGGATGTTCCGGCCAAATATCTCAATTCGCCGGAAACTCCGCTCTTTCACAAAGGCTCCCTGCTTTATAACGGGTTCGAGGCAAGGGCAGCCGCACGCAATGGTGGGCAAATCATTGTGGTGGAAGGTTATGTGGATGCCATTGCCATGGTGGAGGCTGGCTTTTCCGCCACCGTTGCCCCGCTTGGCACGGCATTGACAGAAGAGCAGTTGCAGCTGCTCTGGCGCATGAGCGATGAGCCTCTGCTGCTGTTCGATGGTGACAAGGCTGGACGCCGCGCGGCCTACCGGGCGATTGATCTGGCCCTGCCGCATCTGAAAGCCGGACGCAGCCTCTCATTCGCCACCCTGCCGGATGGACAGGACCCTGATGACCTTCTGCGCCGCGCGGGGCGCGAGGGCATGAATGAGGTTCTGGCGCAGGCGCGACCCCTCGTCACGGAATTGTGGACGCGCGAGAGTGAGAGCGCCACCCTTGATACGCCGGAGCGACGGGCCGCCTTTGAAACGCGGCTTCAGGAGGTGATGAACACCATTGCCGACGAAACCGTGCGCCGCCACTACCGGCAGGACATGATGGGCCGCATGAAGGCCCTGCTGTCTCCCTCCGGCGGGCGTGAGGGCGGGCGCGGCAGCTGGCAATCGGGCGGGCAGGGTTCAGGCTGGCAAGGCCGCAGCGGGCCGGGCGGCGGCTGGCAGAATGGCCCCCGGCGGGGCGGACAGAAAACAGATGCCCGCACAACGCCGCATGCCTCCAAGGGCGGCGGCATTGGCCAGAGCGCCCTGATCCGCGGCCCCATGGCAGCCTTGCCGCGCAATGAGGCCCTGCTGCTGTTCTGCCTGCTCAACCACCCCTATCTGCTGGAAGAGTTCAGCGAGGACATTGCCGACCTGCCCTTTGTGAACCCGGAAGCGGACCGTTTGCGCCAGGCCCTGCTGGCCGCCCATCTGGAAGGTCATCTGGGCGGGAGCGAATCAGATCCATCATGGCGCGCGGACCCGGAGCTGGATGCCCTGTCAAAACGGGTCGGCACCCTCTCAAACCCCGGAATGGACTGGCCAGCCTATCCAAATACCTCTCCGGAGGATACTCGTATATGGTGGCAGCAGCGCATGGCCTTGCATCGCAAGGCTCACGCGCTATCTAGAGAGTTGAAGGATGCAGAACGCAGCCTCGGGGAAGACCCGAGTGAGGCGAATTTTGCCTGGCTGTGCGATGTTCAGCGCCGTCTTTCAACGCTGGAGGGTACCGAAGCCCTGGTGGAAGGCTTTGGAATATCCTCCGGGCGAAGTGGCGCGCAATCGGTTTGACCCGGGCCCGCGGCGATACAGATGCCGGGGCGGGTGGAAGATGGAGACCCTGCGGGATGCAGCTCTGCGCCTGTTAGGGATGTGATTTTGCGTGATTTTGTCCGCTCTGTTCAGGCGGACTTAACCATTTGACGTTTAAGGCTTGTGGCGAAATAGCGCCCGGCCCGGGAAAGACAGGGCGACGACGGCTCGGCACCGCGCCGCCATTGCGCTGCCATCTGGCGGCGAGATCAGCAGGAGAAGTCCATGGCGAAACAATCTGCCGAGACGACCGAGGCTCCCGAGAAGGAGAACGACGCCCCCGACGGGCCGTTGCTCGACCTCTCGGTTGCGGCTGTCCGGAAGATGATCAACACCGCCAAGCGCCGTGGCTATGTCACCCATGAGCAGCTCAATGCGGTGATGCCCTCGGATGTCACCTCGTCCGAACAGATCGAGGATATTCTCGCCCTTCTCAATGACATGGGCATCAATGTCATTGAGGCCGAGGACAGCGACGAGAACGCCGAGGAAGGCGAAAGCGAAGAGCAGGAAGAGGTCGAGGGCGGTGAAATCGCACCCACGACCTCCCGCGCCGTGGCCAAGAGCGAGACCAAGGCCGAGCCAGCCGACCGCACGGATGACCCGGTGCGCATGTATCTGCGCGAGATGGGTTCGGTGGAACTGCTCTCGCGCGAGGGCGAAATCGCCATCGCCAAGCGCATCGAGGCTGGCCGCGAGGCGATGATTGCCGGCCTGTGCGAAAGCCCGCTGACCTTTCAGGCCATCATCATCTGGCGCGATACGCTGACCGAAGGTGGCGTGCTGCTGCGGGACATCATCGACCTTGAAGCCACCTATGCCGGCCCGGAGGCAAAAGCCCCCGTTGCGGCCCTTGGCGAAGAGGGCGAGGAATCTGAAGAAGGCGAACTGGGCGAAAACCCCGCAGGAGACAGCGACGAGGACGACATGGAAAACTCCATGTCGCTCGCGGCCATGGAAGCGGAGATCAAGCCGAAGGTTCTGGAAACCTTTGACCGCATCGCCTCCTCCTACACCAAGCTGCGTCGCCTTCAGGACCAGAATGTTGAATCGCGCCTGAAGAACGAGACGCTTTCTCCCGCACAGGAACGCAAGGCCAAGAAGCTCAAGGAAGAGCTGGTGGCCGACATGAAGAGCCTCTCGCTCAACCAGACCCGTATCGACACGCTGGTGGAGCATCTTTACGAGATCAACAAGCGCCTCGTCTCGCTGGAAGGGCGCCTGCTGCGCCTTGCCGACAGCTATGGCGTGAAGCGCGATGACTTCCTGAAGAACTATCTGGGCTCGGAACTCGACCCCAAATGGCTGCTGCGCGTCTCGAAGCTCGGCACACGCGGGTGGAAGAATTTCGTCGCGCACGAGAAGGACATGATCAAGGACCTGCGCGGGGACATCCACGCGCTGGCGACTGAAACGGGCCTCGAAATCGCCGAGTACCGCAAGATTGTCCAGATGGTGCAGAAGGGCGAGAAGGAAGCCCGGCAGGCGAAGAAGGAAATGGTGGAGGCCAATCTGCGCCTCGTCATCTCCATCGCCAAGAAATACACGAACCGTGGCCTTCAGTTCCTGGATCTCATTCAGGAAGGCAATATCGGCCTGATGAAGGCGGTGGACAAGTTCGAGTATCGCCGCGGCTACAAGTTCTCGACCTATGCCACCTGGTGGATCAGGCAGGCCATCACGCGTTCCATCGCGGATCAGGCCCGCACCATCCGTATCCCGGTGCACATGATCGAGACGATCAACAAGATCGTGCGCACCTCGCGTCAGATGCTCCACGAGATCGGCCGCGAGCCGACCCCGGAAGAGCTGGCCGAAAAGCTCGGCATGCCGCTGGAAAAGGTGCGCAAGGTGCTCAAGATCGCCAAGGAGCCGATCTCCCTCGAAACGCCAATCGGCGACGAGGAGGATTCGCATCTGGGCGACTTCATCGAGGACAAGAACGCGATTCTGCCCATCGATGCAGCCATCCAGAGCAATCTGCGCGAAACCACGACCCGCGTGCTGGCCTCCCTCACCCCGCGTGAGGAACGCGTGCTGCGCATGCGCTTCGGCATCGGCATGAACACCGATCACACGCTGGAGGAAGTGGGCCAGCAGTTTTCGGTGACCCGTGAGCGTATCCGCCAGATTGAAGCCAAGGCGCTGCGCAAGCTCAAGCACCCGTCCCGCTCGCGCAAGCTGCGCTCCTTCCTCGACAACTGAGGTCGGCAACGGCTCGGGCTTTCAACAAACCCAAAAGGCGGCAGAGATGCCGCCTTTTTTATTGCCGTTTGCGGGTATTGCCTCCTTTTCAGGCGCTGTTACGGCATATGCCCAAGCTCTGCCCGCTTCATGCGCAGCATTTGGCCCCCGTACCCTGCCCCGCCCCTCGCCGCCATGCGCACTTTGCGCTATTGATCGGATTCTCGTTCTCAGCGGTCGGAACCGCCCCTCATGCCTGTTTCCCGTTCCCGCAAGCCAAACCGCACCATTACCGAGCCTTTTCTCGGCACGCAGCTCAAGGCTGACATGCACGCCATTGCGCAAGTGCATCAGGGCCGCCCGCTGGATCTGCGCAATTCCATTGTTGCCCATCTGAAAAGCGCGATGCAGGCGGTTCGGGAGGAGGCAGAGCGGCTGTTGTTCGAGGATGGCTGCGGGCGTTGCTGCTCCATGCGCCTTTCGGCCTTTCAGGATGCGATGATCGCCGGGGCCTATGAGGTCGCCACCACCTATCTCTACCCCGCTGATAACCCCTCCCGCTCCGAGCGCATGGCGATTTCGGCGGTGGGTGGCTATGGCCGCGGTATGCTGGCACCGGGCTCGGACACTGACATCCTGTTCCTGCTGCCCTACAAGCAGACGGCATGGGGGGAGAGCGTCACCGAGGCCATTCTCTACATGCTGTGGGATCTGGGCCTGAAGGTGGGCCATGCCACCCGCTCGGTAGAGGAGTGCCTGCGGCAGGCGCGCGCCGACTTCACCATCCGCACCTCCATTCTGGAAGCCCGCTTTCTGGTGGGTGACCGCCCGCTGTTTGATGATCTGGAAAAGCGTTTCGACAAGGAAGTGGTGGAGGGCACCGCTGCTGAGTTCGTCGCCGCCAAGATGGCCGAGCGGGAAGACAGGCTGCGCCGGGCCGGCCAGTCGCGCTACCGGGTTGAGCCGAATGTGAAAGATGGCAAGGGCGGGTTGCGGGACCTGCACACGCTGTTCTGGATCGCCAAATATGTGTACCGCGTGCAGACCACCAGCCAGCTTGTGGCAAAGGAGGTTTTCTCCCGCGAGGAAGCCCGCCTCTTCACCCGCTGCGAGGACTTTTTGTGGTCCGTGCGCTGCCACCTGCATTTCCTCACCGGACGGGGAGAGGATCGCCTCTCCTTTGACCTGCAACGCGAGATGGCCCGCCGCCTCGGCTATACCGAACATCCCGGCCAGCGCGATGTGGAACGGTTCATGAAGCATTATTTCCTCGTGGCGAAGGATGTGGGGGACCTGACCGCCCTGCTCTCTGCCGCGCTGGAAGCCCGGCATGACAAGCAGGTGCCCGGCCTGCGCGGGCTGGTGCAGCGCTTGCGCCCTGGCTCGCGCCGCACCGTCCTGAAGGACAGCCCGGATTTCGTGCTGGACAACAACCGCCTGAATGTCATCGATCAGGAGGTGTTCCAGCGCGATCCGGTGAACCTGCTGCGCATGTTCCATATTGCTGACAAGCGCAATCTGGCCCTGCACCCGGATGCCATGCGCCTTGCCGCGCGCTCGCTTTCACTCATTGATGCCCGCCTGCGCGAGAGCCCGGAAGCCAATCGCCTGTTTCTGGATGTGCTGTCTTCCAAGAACGCACCGGAAACCGTGCTGCGCCGCATGAACGAGGCGGGCGTGCTGGGGCGCTTCGTACCCGAGTTCGGCAAGGTCGTGGCGATGATGCAGTTCAACATGTACCACCACTATACGGTGGACGAGCATCTGCTGCGCTGCATCGGCATTCTCTCCGAAATCGAGCGCGGCGATAATCCGGAAACGGAACTCGCCCATGAGTTGATGGGCACGTTGAAAAACCGCACCCTGCTTTATGTGGCGCTGCTGCTGCATGATATTGCCAAGGGCCGCCCGGAGGATCACTCCATTGCGGGCGCGCGCATTGCCCGCCGCCTGTGCCCGCGCCTTGGCCTCACGGCAGCCGAGACGGAAACCGTCGCCTGGCTGGTGGAGGAGCATCTGGTGATGTCCACGGTCGCCCAGTCGCGCGACCTGTCGGACCGCAAGACCATCGAGAAATTCGCCGCCGTGGTGCAGTCGCTTGAGCGGCTGAAACTGCTCACCATCCTCACCGTGGCGGATATTCGCGCCGTTGGCCCCGGCACATGGAATGGCTGGAAGGCGGAACTCATCCGCACCCTCTATTATGAAACCGAACCGGTGCTGACCGGCGGCTTCTCGGAAGTTGACCGGGCCAAGCGCGTGGCCGCCTCTCAGCACCAGTTGCGCCATGCGCTGGAAGGGGAGTGGCCGGCACAGAAGCTCGACACCTATATGGAGCGGCATTATCCGCCCTACTGGCTGCGCACCGATCTCGACACCCGCCTGCGCCATGCCCGCTTCATTGCAGCGGCGGAAGAGGCGAGCAAGACCATTGCCACACAGGCAACGCTGGAGCCGGAGCGCGGTGTCACCACCCTCACCGTGCTGGCGCCGGATCATCCCAAGCTGCTGTCCGTCATCGCCGGGGCCTGTGCCATGGCGGGGGCGAACATTGTGGATGCCCATATCTCCACCACCACCAATGGTTTTGCGCTCGACACCATCGCCATCCGTCGCACCTTCGAGCAGGATGAGGATGAGGAGCGCCGCGCCCACAAGGTGTGTGAAGCCGTGGAACAGGCGCTGGCCGGGCAGGTGCGTCTGCCGGAGATGATCGCCCGCAAGCTGCCCAAGGGCCGCAAGACCTTCTCGGTGGAGCCGGAGGTGACGGTCAACAATGCATGGTCCAACCGTCATACAGTGGTGGAAGTCACGGGGCTGGACCGGCCCGGCCTGCTGTTTGAGCTGACCACCCGTCTTTCAAAGCTCAATCTCAACATCGCCTCGGCCCATATCGCCACCTTTGGCGAGCGGGCGGTGGACGTGTTCTATGTCACCGATCTGATGGGGGCGAAGATCACGGCAGCAGCGCGCCAGTCTGCCATCCGCCGGGCGCTGGTGGCCGTGTTTGAAGGCGCGGGTGATGAGTGAGGGCGCACCGCATCACGTTCCGCGCGGGCAAACCCAACGGGTTGCGGCAAATGGCAAGGCTGGATGAGTGGCGCAGGAGGGGCCGGGCGTGAACACGCCCGTGCGACCCTCGGGCAACCCTATTGCCTTGATGCGCGTATGGTGCCCACGCCTGAAAATGCTGTCGCCGGATTGAGTGGTTGCATTTCCTTCATGCGAACCGCATCCACTTCGCTTGAAAATGCTTCCGATATGAGATTTCCGTCATGCAGCAGGCGTTCTTCCTGCTATAGACTGGAGACAGTCGCAAAAGGGCCTTGTGGGTCCGTCATATGTCGTCATCTTTCATTTTCGCCTTGCCCGGTGGCCATGAAGGGTGCAACCAGAAAGAAACTGCGCCGCTGCGGTGCCTGAAGACCCGAACATGACCCTGGACCCAACCCACCCGGCCCCGCCCCTTCCGGCCTCCGGCCTTCTTGACCTTGCTGGCGATCCGGCCTCCATCCGCGTGGTGGTGGCGATGTCTGGCGGCGTGGATTCGTCTGTGGTGGCCGGCCTTCTGGCCAAGGCGGGTTATGATGTCATTGGCGTCACCCTCCAGCTTTATGACCATGGCGAAATGGCGCAAAAGCGCGGGGCCTGCTGTGCGGGGCAGGACATTTATGACGCCTCCGAGGTCGCGCGCACGCTGGGTATTCCGCACTATGTGCTGGATTATGAAAGCCGCTTCCGCGAGGAAGTCATCAACCGTTTTGCGGACAGCTACGCCTCCGGCATCACGCCCATTCCCTGCGTGGACTGCAACCGCACCGTAAAATTCCGCGACCTGCTGGCTACTGCCGAGGATCTGGGCGCGCAGGTTCTGGCCACGGGCCATTATGTGGCAACCCGCGGCCTGCCGGACGGGCGACGCGCGCTCTATCGCGGTGCGGATGAAAACCGCGACCAGAGCTATTTTCTCTATGCCACCACGGCCGAGCAGTTGCAGCGCGTGCGCTTTCCGCTGGGCCATATGAGCAAGCCGGATGTACGCGCCATCGCCCTCGAAATGGGGCTGGAAGTGGCCGACAAGCCGGACAGTCAGGACATCTGCTTCGTCCCCGGGGGCAATTATGCCGAGGTGGTGGAGCGCCTGCGCCCTGAGGCGGTGGAGCCGGGCGATATCGTGCATATGGACGGGCGCGTGCTGGGCCGTCATCGCGGTGTGGTGCATTACACCATTGGCCAGCGCAAGGGGCTGGGCATTGCAGCCCCGGAACCGCTCTATGTGGTGGGCATTGATGCGGCGCGGCGCGAGGTGAAGGTTGGCCCGCGTGAGGCGCTGACCGTGCGCACCATCATGATTGGTGATGTAAACTGGATTGGTGACACCCCGTTCGAGGCAGCCTGCAAGGCCGGTGAAGAGGTGTTTGTGAAGGTGCGCTCCACCCGCCCGCCCGTGCCCGCACAACTGGGCATGGCAGAGGATGGCACCCCGCTGGTGCATCTGGCCAGTGGCGAGGAAGGCGTCGCCCCCGGTCAGGCCTGCGTGTTTTATGACATGCCCGGTTCTGGCGCGCGGCTTTTGGGCGGCGGCACCATTTTCAAGGCACAACGCGTGCTCCGGAACATCGCGCAGGTTGCGTAAGGCGGAACCGCAGGGGCAGCGGGCCGCACCCGTGCGGCCGCCCCCACACATGAATTCGGCCCCGCACAGCGCACAGGCGCAGGGTCTCAGGTACAGGGCGGAGAGAGATGAAAATGGCAGTTCAGTACGATCTTGAAGGCCAGAAGCGCGCCTATGCCAAATGGGCGCCGATTTATGACAAGGTCTATGTGAAGCTGCTTGCCGATGCCCAGCGCAAGGCCGCCACCACCGCCGCCACCTGCGGGCCAAACATTCTGGAAGTGGGCGTGGGCACCGGGCTGGTGCTGCCCTATTATCCGCGCCACTGCCGTGTGACCGGCATTGACCTTTCCGCCGACATGCTGCGCAAGGCGGTGGGCAAGAAGGTGGATCGCCATCTCAATCAGGTGGGCCTGCTCGCCGCCATGGATGCCTGCAATCTCGGTTTTGCCGATCACAGCTTCGATGCGGTCACCGTGCCTTTCGTCATCACCCTTGTGCCGGACCCTGAAGGCGCGCTGGATGAAATGCACCGCGTGCTCAAGCCCGGCGGCGAAATCATTGTGGCCTCCAAGCTGGGCGCCGATGATGGCCCTGTCATGCATATTGAGCAGGCGCTTGCGCCGCTGGTGAAGAAGGTGGGCTGGTCCATCGCCTTCAAGGCCAGCCGTCTGCGCAACTGGGCCGCGAAATATGACGACATGGAAGTGATCGAAATTTCCCCGGTTTTCCCGGTTGGCTTCTTCAAGCTGGTGCGCATTCGCAAGAATACGGTGTGAACAAGCCTCTCCTTTCTTGACAGAAGCCTCTTTGCGCTTCTATATGCCGCCTCTGTCGGCATACATTGATGCGTCGGCAATGGTTTGGCAGCGTAGCTCAGCTGGTAAGAGCGCCGGATTCATAACCCGGAGGTCGGCGGTTCAAGTCCGCCCGCTGCTACCATTTCGAAAAGCGATTCTGATCGCCTGAAAAATCTTCCCTTTGGATAGCGGCATTGATTACGGGCACAGATGCCTCTGCACCTGTTGTGCCCGGATGAATCAGATGTCTCAGCCCGTGTAGAGCCATCCGGCCCCAAACTTTCCGCGCCAGTTCAGATGTCAGTCAACATGTGATGGGTGAAGAGTCCTTTTAACGGAATTTGAAGGGCGCAATTGCCTTTCTTGTCGAGTCCTTTCCAGCCTCATTTCGTTGACGCTGGATGGCCATTCATCCTCATTGCCGCCTGGGCCAAGCAACGGCTCAAACGGGGTGGATTCCCGTCCGTCTGTTTCTGATCGTGGATACAGAATGTGGCCGGCGGGTGCAGCATTCCTTGCGATTTTTTTCTCGTTGGTTACAAGAAGCTTGGGTGTTCGCGAATATTGGCGCGGGCAGGTGAATAGCGTTGGTCGGGCCGCCAGCGACTATAATCCTGTATGAGGCACCCGATGGCCCAAAATCCGCTTGCCCGCCCCACAGCATTCCGTCGTTTCATCGACAACGAAGCCTCGGGAGGTATCGTGCTCATGGCGGCGGCGGCGCTGGCGCTTATAGTCGCCAACTCGCCCCTGGCGGAAGCATACTTCGCGCTTCTGAAATCCTATATCGGGCCTCTCAGCGTGAGCCACTGGGTCAACGACGCGCTGATGGTGCTGTTCTTCCTGCTCGTCGGGCTAGAGATCAAGCGCGAATTCATTGACGGACAGCTTTCGACCTGGCCGCGCCGCGTATTACCAGGACTGTGTGCGGCCGGCGGCATGGCTGTGCCTGCCCTGATCTTCGCCTCGATAAACTGGAGCAATGGTGAGGTCATCCGCGGCTGGGCGATCCCGACTGCGACCGACATCGCCTTCGCGCTCGGCGTCCTGTCGCTATTCGGCAACCGCGTGCCGGCATCTATGAAGGTATTCCTGACAGCGCTTGCGATTATTGATGACCTTGGTGCTGTCGTTATCATAGCGATCTTCTACACGGGAGACCTGCAAGTGTGGGCGCTGGCCGGCGCGGCGGTGGTCCTCGTCGCGCTTGTCGCACTCAATCGCACGGGTGTAACCACTCTCTTGCCGTATTTGCTGCTGGGAGCCGCACTCTGGCTGCTCGTGCTCATGTCCGGTATCCATGCGACGGTGGCTGGTGTGGCGCTGGCTCTTACGATCCCGATAGCCCGTGCACCTGGCGGCGAGAGAGAGCACGCTGTCAACTCGCCGTTACACACGCTTGAGCACGCACTGTCGAAGGTCGTACCTTTCCTGATCATTCCGATCTTCGGCTTTGCCAATGCGGGCGTGTCGCTTGCTGGCTTCAGCGCGTCGTCACTCGTCGATCCACTGACGCTTGGCGTGGCAGGCGGGCTGGTCGTTGGGAAGGTCATAGGTGTCTACGGCACCGCAATTGGGGCCGTGAAACTTGGGTGGGCGGATGCTCCTGCAAACGCCGCGCCGCTTCACGTTATGGGCGTGGCTCTGCTGTGCGGTATTGGTTTCACGATGAGCCTATTCATCGGGCTTCTCGCTTTCCCGGATGACCCGGCGCTACAGGATGGCGTGAAAATAGGGATCCTGCTTGGTTCAGTTATCGCTGCCCTACTTGGTTCGCTGGTGCTGAGCTTAAGCCCGAAACCGGGCGGCATCGAAGCGCGAAAGTTCTAACGCCGTTTTTGGGGTGCGCGGCCATCGCCCAAGAATATCGTGTCAGAGGCCGAAAGCGGAATGGCAGCCTATCTCTGGATATGTCCAGAACTGCCATTCCTCTCCCACACCACATCAGCGACGGTGAGGGTCCCGGCCTCATCCTGTAGCGCGCAAAATCAAATGTCAGTCCGCGCGTCGCGCGTACAGCTTTGAAGAGCTTTTTCAGCGTCATGTTCAAGGGGCTGGTGAAGACCCTGAAGCCCCGGATGATGCCTCTTCTGAAGCCGCTCGCACGCCGTGCCGAAATGAGCGTCTGATCCGGCATCATCCGGGTTTGAGGGATTATCCCATCCATATTGCTTGCCACACACCCGGAGCAAAGCCATGTCGATGCCCCGGCGCTGTATCAGGCCGCAGACACAGGCCCGATAGCAAAAGGCCCGGAGCATGGGTCACACGCCACCGGGCCTTTTGCCATATCTTTCCACAAAACCCCTGTCAGGCCTCTTCAGGATCACGCAGCCAGTTGATGATGCCAGAAAAGTCCACCCCCTCATGCCCGCTCTCCGCGAACTGCGTATAGAGCGATGTGGCGGCGGCACCCAGTGGCGTTGCAGCCCCTGCCTCACCGGCAGCATCCTGCGACAGGCGCAGGTCCTTCAGCATCAGGGCTGCGGCAAAGCCGGGCACATAATCGCGGTTGGCCGGGCTGGTGGGCACAGGCCCCGGCACCGGGCAATATGTATTCAGGGACCAGCACTGGCCGGATGAGGTGGAGGCCACATCAAACAGCGCCTGATGCGACAGGCCCAGCTTTTCCGCCAATACAAACGCTTCGGAAACGGCAATCATAGAGATGCCAAGAATCATGTTGTTGCAGATCTTCGCCGCCTGCCCCGCGCCAGCCCCGCCGCAATGGACGATTTTCTTGCCCATCAGTTCCAGATAGGGGCGCGCGGCTGCAAAAGCGGCATTTTCACCGCCCGCCATAAAGGTCAGCGTTGCAGCCTCGGCACCGCCAACACCGCCGGAAACCGGCGCATCCACGCTCTTGTGGCCCGCCTGTGCAGCCGCCTCATGGAAGGCACGGGCGGAGGCGACATCAATGGTGGAGGAATCAATAAACAGCGTGCCCGCTTTTGCCTGCGCCAGAAGCCCGCCCTCGCCCGCAAGCGCGCCCAGCACGTGGCGGCCCGAGGGCAGCATGGTCACTACCACATCCGCCTGTGCAACAGCTTCCGCAGCGCTGGCAGAAATGTTGACACCCCGCGCCTGCGCAGCCTCGATTGCAGCCGGAGAAAGATCAAAACCGCTCACGGCATGACCAGCCCTGACGAGGTTCCCGGCCATGGGCGCACCCATGTTTCCAAGGCCGATGAAAGCAATATGCGCCATGTTGTTTCCTCCCAGAAACATGAATGTGTTGTTTCGGCGCGGGCAGGTCTGTGCCACCTCGCGCCGGGTCTTTCAGCAGTGGTCCCTCAGCGTCCCGCAATCAGGGCGCGGGAAATGATGAGCCGCATGATCTCGTTTGAGCCTTCGAGAATCTGGTGCACGCGCAGGTCCCGCACGATCTTCTCGATGCCGTAGTCGGCCAGATAGCCATATCCGCCATGCAGTTGCAGGGCCTCATTGGCCACCTTGAAGCCCACATCTGTCGCGAAGCGCTTGGCCATGGCGCACAATTGCGTGGCCTGCGCACCCGCCTCGGGGCTGGAGAATTTATCCTCCAGCGCCGAGGCCGCCCGCCACAGGAAGGTGCGCGCCACCTCAAGCTCTGTCGCCATATCGGCAAGACGGAATTGCAGGGCCTGAAACTCATCCAGCCTTTTGCCGAAGGCCTGACGCTCGCCCATATAGGCCAGCGTCTTGTCCAGCGCGGCCTGCGCGCCACCCAGCGAGCAGGCGGAAATGTTCAGCCGCCCGCCATCCAGCCCCGCCATGGCGATGGAGAAGCCCTTGCCTTCCGCGCCCAGCAGGTTTTCCACCGGCACGCGCGCATTCTCGAAAATGACAGCGCGGGTAGGCTGCACATTCCAGCCCATCTTCCTCTCATTCACACCGAAGGAGAGGCCGGGCGTATCCTTTGGAATGAGAAGGGTGGAGATGCCTTTCGGCCCGTCTTCACCCGTGCGCACCATCACCACATAAAGATCAACCGCGCCCGCGCCGGAAATGAACTGCTTCTGCCCGTTCACCACATAATGATCACCCTCGCGCACGGCACGGGTCTTCAGGGCCGCGGCATCAGACCCGGCCCCCGGCTCGGTGAGGCAATAGGCGGCCAAACGGTCCATGGCGCACAGGCCCGGCAGCCAGTGCCGGCGCTGTTCAGGCGTGCCGAAACGGTCAATCATCCATGCGGACATGTTGTGAATGGAGAGATAGGCCGAAGTGGCAGGGCACCCACGCGCCAGCGCCTCGAAGATCAGCGCCGCGTCCAGCCGCGTCAGGGCCGAGCCGCCCACATCCTCGCGCACATAAATGCCACCCATGCCGAGCGCCGCCGCTGCACGCAGGGTCTCCACGGGAAAGGTCTTGTGCTCATCCCATGCCAGCGCATGGGGGGCGATCTGCTCGTGGGCAAATGTCTGCGCCATTTCGCAAATGGCCCGCTGGTCCTCGCTCAGACCGAACATGTCTCACCTCCGCATATCTGTCATTTCCGCTCTTCTGGCATGGTCGGCGCCGGCAGAACATGCTGCGAAAGAGAGTCCGGGGCCGGCCAGTCAGGGCATGGCCGGCCCCGCCACAGGCATCAGCCCATGGTTGGAATGACGAAGTCCGCACCATCCTTGATGCCGGAGGGCCAGCGGGAGGTCACCGTCTTGGTCTTGGTGTAGAAGCGCACGCCATCCGGCCCATGCTGGTTGAGATCACCAAAGCCCGAACGCTTCCAGCCGCCGAAGGTGTAATAGGCGATTGGAACCGGGATCGGCACATTCACACCCACCATGCCCACATCCACCCGGGCCGCGAAGTCACGCGCGGCATCACCATCGCGGGTGTAGATGGCGACGCCATTGCCATACTCATGTGCGGTGGGCAGTTGCAGGGCGTGCTGATAATCCTTCGCGCGAACAATCGAGAGCACCGGGCCGAAGATCTCTTCCTTGTAGATGCGCATGTCTGTCGTCACATGGTCGAACAGGCAGCCGCCCATATAGAAGCCGTTCTCATAGCCCTGCATGGTGAAGCCGCGGCCATCCACCAGCAGCTTCGCGCCTTCGGAAACACCGGATTCCACATAGGACTTCACCCGGTTCAGCGCCTCCCGCGTCACCAGCGGGCCGAAATCGGCGCTGGCATCGGTGGAAGGGCCAATCTTCAGCGACTCCACGCGCGGCACCAGCTTTTCCACCAGCCGGTTCGCGGTATCCTCACCCACCGGCACAGCCACGGAAATGGCCATGCAGCGCTCACCTGCCGAGCCATAGCCCGCGCCAATCAGCGCATCCACCACCTGATCCATGTCGGCATCGGGCATGATGATCATGTGGTTCTTGGCACCGCCAAAGGCATGCACGCGCTTGCCGTTGGAGCAGCCGCGACCATAGATATATTCGGCGATGGGCGAGGAGCCGACAAAGCCGATGGCCTTCACATCCGGGTCATCCAGAATGGCGTCCACCACATCCTTGCCGCCATTCACCACATTGAGGATGCCGGCAGGCAGGCCTGCTTCCATCATCAGCTCGGCAAGGCGCATCGGCACGCCGGGGTCACGCTCGGAAGGCTTGAGGATGAAGGCGTTGCCGCAGGCAATGGCGGGGCCGAACTTCCACATGGGAATCATGGCCGGGAAGTTGAACGGGGTGATGCCCGCCACAACGCCCAGCGGCTGGCGCATGGAATAGATGTCGATGCCGGGGCCGGCGCCTTCCGTATATTCACCCTTCAACAGATGGGGGATACCGATGGCGAACTCGATCACCTCCAGCCCGCGCTGGATATCACCCTTCGCATCGGGAATGGTCTTGCCATGCTCGCGGGCGAGCAGTTCGGCCAGCGCGTCATATTCGCGGTGGGCCAGCTCCAGGAATTTCATCATCACGCGGGCACGGCGCTGCGGATTGGTGGCCGCCCATGCCGGCTGTGCAGCCTTGGCATTTTCCACGGCAGCCCGCAGTTCGGCCTTGGAGGCCAGATCCACACTGGCGATGACATCGCCGGTCATGGGTTCATACACATCCGCCTTCTGGCCGGATGTTCCGCGCACATGCTTGCCGCCGATGAAGTGACCGATCTCGCGCATGGACTTTCTCTCCCGTTTGCGTTTCCCCGGTGGCTGGCCATGTTTGTCTGGCCTTGTGCTGCCACCCTGTTTTCTGGCTGGCCCGGTTGATATGCCACAATAGGGCAAGGGCCTTGATACAGAAGATGCGCTATCTTTCTGCGCACAGATACGGCAATTTCTGCACTCTCCCTGTGCGAAAATGAACAAACAGGACCCCTGCCCCGTGCCCCAGAACCGCACCCAGCCACTCCATCCTCCACCGGGTGATTTTGACTGGTCTGACCTGCGCTTCTTTTTGAGTGTCGCGCGCGCCGGACGTCTCACGGTGGCGGCCACCCGGCTGGGGGTGGAGCACTCCACCGTGAGCCGGCGCATCGCTGCGCTGGAAACCCGCCTTGGTGCAAAGCTGTTTGACCGCAGCCCGCGCGGCTATGATCTCACACGGGCGGGCGAGCATTTGCTTACCGCTGCCGAGGGCATGGAAAGTCTGGC
This sequence comes from Xanthobacter sp., assembly GCA_034676585.1. Taxonomy (GTDB): domain Bacteria; phylum Pseudomonadota; class Alphaproteobacteria; order Rhizobiales; family Xanthobacteraceae; genus Xanthobacter. Next base: position 458,862 of record JAUCBY010000007.1, read on the forward strand.
GCTGGCGGCGCAAGGTTCCATTGGCGGGGCGGATCTTGGGGCATCCGGCACCGTGCGTATTGGTGTGCCGGACGGGATGGGCACATTCTTCCTTGCCCCGCGCATTGCCGAACTGGCGCAGGCGCACCCGGATCTCGACATCCAGCTTCTGGCCATGCCGCGCCTGTTTTCCCTCTCCCGGCGCGAGGCGGATATTGCCGTCTCGCTCAACCGCCCGTCCACCGGGCGGCTGCATGCCCGCAAGCTGACCGATTATCGTCTGCGCCTGTATGCGGCGCGCGGCTATCTGGCCCGCCATGAGGAGATCACCAGCCGCGCCCAGCTGATCCGCCATCCTTTCATCGGCTATGTGGATGACCTGATCTACACGCCGGAACTGGATTATGCCCCGCAGGTGGCGCGAGACCTGCGGGTGCGGGTGAAAAGCTCCAGCCTTGTGGCCCAGCTCACGGCCACGCGCGGCGGGGCGGGCATCTGCGTGCTGCCCTGCTTCATGGGAGACCTGTTCGCCGGTGAGCAGGACGATGCGCTGGTGCCGGTATTGGCGCAGGAGGTGCGTCTCACCCGCAGTTTCTGGCTCATCACCCATGCCGACACGCGCGACCTGACGCGTATTCGCGTGGCGGCAGATTTCATTATTGATGCCGTGCAGAAGGCCCGCACGCTGCTGCTGCCACCGGATGCTGGCGGCACGGCTGGCGCATGCTATTGACCCTCCTCATGCCCGCTTGCTTGCCCGGAGTTTCCATGGCCGCCCGCCCCCGTTCCAGAACTGCCACACCCGGCCTTGACTTCACCCGTGAGCAAACCCTTTACGCACAGGGCCACCTCCACCCGCTTCATGCCCCCATTGCCGGAGCGGATGAGGTGGGGCGCGGACCGCTGGCCGGTCCGGTGGTCGCCGCAGCCGTGATTCTGGACCCCGAGCGCGTGCCGCAGGGGCTGGCAGATTCCAAGAAATTGAGCGCAAAGCGTCGTGAGGCGATGTATCAGGACATATGCCGTTGTGCGGAAATCGGCATCGCCCTTGCCCCACCCGCGCGGATTGACCGCGACAATATCCGGCAGGCCACCCTCTGGGCACTGGCGCAGGCGGTGCGGGCCTTGCCCCGTGCGCCCGGCCTGCTGCTGGCAGATGGCAATGACCCGCCCAATGCCGCCTGCACCGTGGAAACGATTGTCGGCGGCGATAATCTGGTGGCCAGCATTGCTGCCGCCTCCATTGTCGCCAAGGTGGTGCGGGACAGGCTGATGGTGCGCCTTGGTGCAGAATTCCCCGCTTACGGTTTCGAGCGGCATATGGGTTATGGCACACCGGCGCATCTGGCGGCACTGCGGGCGCATGGTCCCTGCCCGCACCACCGCCACTCTTTTGCGCCCATCCGCCAGAAAGACCTGCTTTTGGGCGCATAAAGCAGCCACACAGGGGAGGAAAAGCACCAGACAGGCCCTGTACCACTTGCGTTTGAAGGCTGCGCGCGCATAGCTTCCCGCCAGGTGACTCAGCTTTTCGTGTTGCCGCCCCCTCCTTCCTGCGGAAAAGACAGAACGCGCATGACCATCCGCCTGCATCAGGGCGACCTGCCCGATGATTTCGTCGCTGCTCCCTTTGTCGCCATTGATACCGAGACAATGGGCCTCAACCCCTTCCGCGACCGGCTGTGCCTTGTGCAGTTGTCCAATGGCGATGGCACGGCAGATCTGGTGCAGATTCCGCAGGGCGCCAATGCCCAGACCGCGCCGAACCTGACCCGCCTGCTGGCTGACCCGAACGTGACCAAGCTGTTCCATTTCGGGCGGTTTGATATTGCCGTGCTCCAGCACACCTTCCGGGTGATGCCGCAGCCGGTGTGGTGCACCAAGATCGCCTCGCGCCTCGTGCGCACCTATACTGACCGCCACGGCCTGAAAGAGCTGCTGCGCGAGCTGCTGAGCGTGGATATTTCCAAGCAGCAGCAAAGCTCGGACTGGGGCAATGACAAGCTCTCTGATGCCCAGCTCGCCTATGCCGCTTCCGATGTGCTCTATCTGCATGCGCTGAAGGACAAGCTGGATGTGATGCTGGCCCGCGAGGGCCGCACCGGCCTTGCCGCCGCCTGCTTTGCCTTCCTGCCCGCACGCGCAACTCTGGATTTGGCCGGCTGGGAAGATCAGGACATTTTCTCCCACAGCTGAGAAAACACCCGTGGCGGGGCAATGGCTGCGCCACGGGGAAAGTCCGCGCCTGCACAGTGGCTCTGGCCCAACGTCTTGATGCGGCGCATTTTCCCCGCATCCGGTATCCATGTCGCGTGCAAATGTTCTATGCTCGGCAAACAATTTGCCCCGCCAGAGCAGGCCAGACATGAGCGCGCACGCCCCCCACCGCTTCAAGGCGGTTTTCCAGAGCTTTGAAGACCTTGCCGATGGTGCAGCCGGCCCCATGCGCCTTGCGGCCTTGCGTGAGGCCCTCCTCGCACGGGGGCTGGATGGCTATGTGGTGCCACGCGCCGATGCACACCAGAATGAATATGTCTCACCCTGCGAGGAGCGCCTTGCATGGCTCACCGGCTTTACCGGCTCGGCCGGGCTGCTGGTGGTGCTGAGGGACCGTGCAGCCCTGTTCGTGGATGGGCGCTATACGCTTCAGGCCCCCGCGCAGGTCGATACCCGCGTTTATGAGGTGGTGCCGCTGGCGGACATGCGCCCCGAGGCGTGGCTTGCAAAGCATCTGCCCAGGGGCGCACGCATGGGCTTTGACCCATGGCGCACCACGCTGGATGGGCGCACCCGCCTTGCCCGCGCCGCAGAGGAGGCACAGGCCACATTGCTGGCATCACCGGATGATCCGGTCGCCACCATCTGGGTTGATCGCCCTGCACCGCCATGCGCACCCATTCGCCTGCTGGACCCGGCTCTTGCGGGCGTGGACACGGGTGCAAAGCTGCGGCAGGTGCGCGAACAGATGAGGGAACAGAAGCTGGATGGCCTGCTGCTGTCAGACCCGCACTGCACCGCGTGGCTGCTCAATATCCGGGGGGCAGATGTGGCCCACACCCCCCTGCCGCTGGCCTGGTGCATTGTGCCGCGCGAGGGCAAGGCGCAGCTGTTCGTGGAAGCCGCCAAGCTGCCGCATGATGTGACCCATGCCCTTGCGCCTGTTGCGGATATTCACCCGACAAGCGATCTCCAGCACCATCTGGCCCGGTTTGCCGAAGGCCGGACCATTCGTGTGGATGCCGCAACCGCTCCGGTGGCGCTGGCGGATATCATCTCCGCCGCGGGAGGCACGGCGCAGAAGGGTGAAGACCTTATCACCCATCTCAAAGCCGTGAAAAATCCTGCGGAAATCGCCGGCATGCGCTGCGCCCATCTGCGTGATGGCGTGGCACTGGTGCGCTTTCTGGCATGGTTCGACAGCGAATCCATGAACGGCACGCTGACCGAGATTGAGGTGGTGGAGGCGCTGGAAACCTTCCGCCGTGAGACGGGTGAGCTGCGCGATGTCTCCTTCCCCACCATTGCCGGGGCGGGAGAGAACGGGGCCATCGTCCACTACCGGGTGACACAGGCTACCAACCGCGCCCTGCACCCCAATGAACTGTTCCTGCTGGATTCAGGCGCGCAATATCCTGACGGCACAACAGACGTGACCCGCACCATGGCCGTGGGGGAGCCTTCGGCAGACATGCGCCGCCATTATACGCTGGTGCTCAAGGGGCATCTGGCGCTTGGTGCCGCCATCTTCCCTCAGGGTGCCACCGGCGCGCAGCTCGACCCGCTGGCGCGCCAGTTCCTGTGGGCGGCGGGGCTGGATTTTGCCCATGGCACCGGCCACGGGGTTGGCGCGGGGCTTTCCGTGCATGAAGGCCCGGCGCGCATCTCCCAGCTTGGCCATGTGCCACTGCAAGCGGGCATGATCCTCTCCAACGAGCCGGGCTATTACCGCACCGGGGCCTATGGCATCCGCATTGAAAATCTCATTCTGGTGCAGTCGCGCATGGTGGAAGGGGCGGAAAAGTGCTGCCTCGGCTTTGAGACGCTGACCCTTGCGCCCTATGACCGTCGGCTGATTGATACCGCTTTGCTCTCCGCACAGGAGTGCGCCATGGTGGATGCCTATCATCTGCGCGTGCGGCTGGAAGTTGGGCCCCTGCTGGATGACGCCATGGCCCATCACTGGCTGGAGCAGGCCACCGCACCCCTGACCAGACCACACGGCAAGTGAGCCACCCACCCGGCCCCGCCTGAAAACCGGGGCCGATGCTGGCGGATGACACGGATACAGGGCGGTAGACTGTTTCTCTTCCAGTATTCGGCAGGTCACTGCCCTGAATTCAGGCATTCGCCTGTGCAAAGTGTTCTTCCATCTTCAGATGAAGCATGTATCCATTCGGGGGCGTATATCCCCCGAGTGAAGCTGGATCATCGGTCCGTTCCTGATCCACGCCGGCCTGACAGGGCATGCGTGATGGAGGCTGCACCGGCTCGCCCTTTGACGATCTGGAGACTTTTCATGGAAGAAATGAAGATGAACCGCCGCCGCCTCGCCCTCATTGCAGCAGGTGCCGCGGCCGTTGGCATCGCAGGCACGGCCACCCGGGCGGAAGCCTATCAGGGCAATATGGAAAGGGCCGTTTCCTCACTTTATGATGCGCTGGCCTCCCTGCGTGAAGCCTCATCAAACAAGGGTGGACACCGGGTCCGGGCGATGAACCTGATTCAGCAGGCGATTGAGGAAACACAGGCAGGCATCGAATTTGCCAATGAGCATGGCGGTGGCGGACGCGAGTGAGCCACACCTGCAACATGCACCCGACGGCGTGGGAGATGGGCTGATGATGGTACAGATCCAGCCCCTGCCTCGGCTCTTGCTCTTGCCTCGGCCCTTGCCTCGCCCCTCTCCCTTGCCGCACCGGAATGGTTGCCGGGTGGAGCAGGCATAAACTGAAATGCCCCGGCCAGATGACCGGGGCATTTCAGTTCCAACATTCAGGCACCGGGCCTGCGCCAACCTTCCCGCAGCATTTGCCACAGGAAGGCGCCGCGAGCGCGGGCTTTTTGCCTCAGCGCTTCAGGCGGCTCACGTCACGCACGGCACCGCGGGCAGCAGAAGTGGTGAGGGCCGCATAGGCCTGAAGGGCCTGCGACACCGCACGCTTGCGCTTGCCCGGCATCCAAGCGGCATCGCCCTTGGCTTCCATGGCGGCGCGGCGCTGTTCCAGCACCTCATCACTCACGGCCACATTGATGGTGCGGTTGGGGATGTCGATCTCGATGATGTCGCCCTCTTCCACCAGGCCAATCGCGCCACCTTCTGCCGCTTCCGGCGACATATGGCCGATGGACAGGCCCGAGGACCCGCCCGAGAAGCGGCCATCGGTAATGAGCGCGCACGCCTTGCCCAGCCCCTTCGACTTCAGATAGGAGGTCGGATAGAGCATTTCCTGCATACCGGGGCCGCCACGCGGACCTTCATAGCGGATCAGCACCACATCACCGGCCTTGATCTTGCCAGTGGAAAGAATGGCCTCCACTGCCGCATCCTGGCTCTCGAAAATACGGGCCGGACCCTTGAAGACGAGGATGGAGTCATCCACGCCTGCCGTCTTCACGATGCAGCCATCCAGCGCGATATTGCCGGAGAGCACGGCAAGGCCGCCATCCAGTGAATAGGCGTGCGCCACATCGCGGATGACGCCCTTTTCGCGGTCCAGATCCAGCTCACCCCAGCGGCTGGACTGGCTGAACGCCACCTGTGTGGGCACGCCACCGGGAGCGGCGCGGAAGAAGGTGGTGACGGTATCCGCCCCCGTGCGCTTCACATCCCAGCGGTCCAGTGCATCCTTGAGGGTGGGCGCATGGACGGTCGGCAGCTCGGTGTGGATATGGCCACCGCGATCCAGCTCGCCCAGAATGGCCATGATGCCACCGGCGCGATGCACGTCCTCCATGTGGATGTCGGCCACGGCAGGTGCCACCTTGCACAGCACGGGCACCTTGCGCGAGAGGCGGTCAATATCCTCCATGGTGAAGGGCACCTCGCCCTCATTGGCTGCGGCCAGCAGATGCAGCACCGTATTGGTGGAGCCGCCCATGGAAATATCCAGCGTCATGGCGTTCTCAAACGCCTTGAAGGTGGCGATGGCGCGCGGCAGCACGCTTTCATCGTCCTGCTCATAATAGCGGCGGGCCAGATCCACGATGAGGTGGCCGGCTTCCACGAACAGGCGCTTGCGGTCGGCATGGGTGGCAAGCGTTGAACCATTGCCGGGCAGCGAGAGGCCCAGCGCCTCGGTGAGGCAGTTCATGGAATTGGCGGTGAACATGCCGGAGCACGAGCCGCAGGTGGGGCACGCGGAGCGCTCCATCACGGTCACGTCCTCATCGCTCACCTTGTCGTCAGCGGCGGCGATCATGGCGTCGATGAGATCGACCTTCTTCGGCCCGGTGGAGAGCAGCACCTTGCCCGCCTCCATCGGCCCGCCGGAAACGAACACGACCGGAATATTGAGGCGCATGGCGGCCATCAGCATGCCGGGGGTGATCTTGTCACAGTTGGAGATGCACACCATCGCGTCGGCGCAATGGGCATTCACCATATATTCCACGCTGTCGGCGATGATCTCGCGCGAGGGCAGCGAATAGAGCATGCCGTCATGGCCCATGGCGATGCCGTCATCCACCGCAATGGTGTTGAACTCCTTGGCCACGCCCCCGGCCTTTTCCACCTCTCGCGCCACAAGCTGGCCCAGATCCTTCAGGTGGACATGGCCCGGCACAAACTGGGTGAAGCTGTTGACGATGGCGATAATCGGCTTGCCGAAATCCCCATCCTTCATGCCGGTGGCACGCCACAGGCCACGGGCGCCGGCCATGTTGCGGCCGTGGGTGGAGGTACGGGAGCGATACTGGGGCATGGTGATTCTTCAGTCTCGTGAGAAGGTGGCGCAGTTTATGAGCATTCCAGCCTGCGCGCAAAGTCTTGTCTACACATTGTTCTAGTGCATTGCAGCGTGTCATGGAATTGAGAAAATGCCAATCTCGCGCTCTGTTCCGGCCAGAATGGCATATCTTCGCCTTCATACGAAAGACGTAATCGGGCCAGATCATGTCCAGCGCAGGAGACACACCATGCCGGTCTACCATCCGCCCCGCATCGCCCCGTCGCAGATCACGCCGAAGGCGGCCTATCTGAACCGTCGCCATTTTCTGGGGGTGGCCGCTGGCGCGCTCGCGGGGGCCGGTCTTGCTGGCACAGCCGCACAGGCCGCGCCGCTGGCCACCACGCCCGGCCCCTATGGCAGCACGGAACCGCTGACACCAAGAAGCATCGTCACCTCCTACAACAATTTCTATGAGTTCGGCACCGGCAAGAGCGACCCGATGGACCGCTCGGCTGCCTACAAGCCTGAACCATGGACGCTCACGATTGACGGCCTTGTGGCCCGCCCGCAGACCTTCGACATGGATGAGCTGATGCGTGCCTTTCCCATGGAAGAGCGCATCTATCGCATGCGGTGCGTGGAAGCGTGGTCCATGGTCATTCCCTGGGCCGGCTTTCCGCTGAAAGCCCTGCTGGACAAGGTGGAGCCGCTCGGCAGCGCGAAATATGTGGCTTTTGTCGGCCTGAAGCGCCCGGAGCAGATGCCGGGGCAGCGGGGCATGTTCCAGCCCATGAACTGGCCCTATGTGGAAGGGTTGCGGCTGGATGAGGCCCGCCATCCTCTCACCCTGCTGGCCACAGGTGTTTATGGTGAAACCCTGCCCAAGCAGAATGGCGCACCCGTTCGCCTTGTGGTGCCGTGGAAATATGGCTTCAAGGGCATCAAGGCCATCACCCGCATTGCGCTCACCGAGCATCAGCCGCCCTCAAGCTGGAACCTGATGCAGCCGACGGAGTATGGCTTCTATGCCAATGTGAACCCGGCGGTGGATCACCCCCGCTGGAGTCAGGCAAGCGAGCGCCGCATTGCCGGAGGCGGTTTCTTCTCCAATGCCCAGCAGCGCCCCACCCTGCCCTTCAATGGCTATGGGGAAGAGGTGGCGCAGCTGTATTCCGGCATGGACCTGAAGGCGCAATATTGATGCGGCCTTCATACGCCCTTCCTTTCCCCATCCCTTGCACCATTCACTTCCCTCGCACCTGTCCTTGCCCATGAAGCTGCCCCGGCTTTCCCCCCGCGCCCGCTCTGCCAGCATCTGGCTGCTGTATCTTGTCGGGCTTGTTCCGGGCTTGTGGGGCTTCTATCTGGGCGCAACCGGGCAGATCATTGGCGATCCGGTGCGGGTGTTTGAACATCTGCTGGGGTTATGGGCGTTGCGCTTTTTGTGCCTCACGCTTGCCATCACGCCATTGCGACAGCTTGCCGGGGTCAACCTGATCGCGTATCGCCGCGCCCTTGGCCTGCTGGCCTTCTGGTATGCGCTGGCACATTTTGCCGTCTATCTTTTTCTGGATCGCGGCCTGAACCTGTCCATCATTGCCGAAGACCTGCTGAAGCGCCCCTATCTCATGCTCGGCATGTGCGCGCTGGTGTTGATCCTGCCGCTGGCGCTCACCTCCAACCGCTGGTCCATTCGCGCACTGGGGCGAAACTGGGTACGCCTGCACTGGCTTGTTTACCCGGCCCTTGTGGCAGTGGTTCTGCACTATGCCCTTTCGCTGAAAGTGATGGACGGGCAAACCATCTTCTATGCAACCCTGACTGTGGCACTGCTGGGCTACCGGCTGGTCAAGACCCTGCCGGGGGCAAGGACCAAAAGGAAAAGCGCGCGCGCTCAGGACCTCCGATCATAACGGTTCCGATACGCCCGTCACGTTTTGCGCACAGCACATAAGTCCTGTCATGCGGCCCGGTTTGCCTTATAGAAGGGTGAGGTATCAGTCCCGGCCCCGAGGGGTCTCACATACGGGCAAATCGAACATGGCCTCATATATCCGGCATTTCCCCGCCCGCGCAGCCTGCATCGCACTTGCGCTGGTCTCAGGTCTCAGTGTGGCCCATGCTTCCAGCCCGGATGCCTGGGCCGAGTTTGTAGATAATGTGCGGGCGAAATGTGTGGCGGCCGCCGGGAACAGGCTGGCAATCTCACATGTGCAGGTCGATCCCTACGGGTCTGAAAGCTATGGCATCGCGATCCTGACAGGTCTGCCACAAGGGTCGGATCAGGTTTCCCAATTCGTCTGCCTCTATAACAAGCGGACAGAGGAAGTGGAACTTGGCACGGAGATGCCCAAGGAGCCGAGCCAGCAGAATGCAGCGGCCGCGCCCCAGGCCCCAGTGCCCCAGCAGGTGCCTCCCCACTGCGAGATTTTCTCGCAGGCCGGCTTTCAGGGTGCCCAGGGTCTCATCATTGCCAATGATCTCATCCGCTTCCAGCCGGAGACGGATGCCGCGCGCAATGTGGGCAAGACAGGAGCCAGCCGCGTTTTCTTCGATGCCAACTGGCGCAACAATATCGGCTCGGTGAAAACCAGCCCCGGTTGCACGCTCATTGCATGGGTTGAGCCAGATCTGGAAAGCTGGAACTTTTCCTATATGGGTGAGAATGCTGACATGAACCCGGCCTCCAAGGGGCAGGCGGGCGCAGCCTTTTGCCACTGCCAGCCCTGAGCCGGCACAGGCCACCGGCCCGATAGGACAGGATGAGGCAAGGCGTCCTCCAGATGCCTGCCTGCTTCACCCGTATCGCATCACATGTCCACCCGCGTTTCATGTCCCGTCAGCCTGGCCGGGGGCAGCCCCGGCCTGCCAGGCCCGCATCGGGGCATGCCCGCGCCCGGTGGCAGCACTGCTCCAGCCATAATGGGCGGCGAGACGATCCAGCGCGAGGCACAGCACCACCTTGGCGGTGCGTGCAGGCCAGCCACGTGTCCCCTCCACTTCCTCCAGCCCCTTGAGGAAGCAGCACACATCCATCAGCACGCCGGACAGTTCCGGCCCCACGGCCACAAGCGCATCATTCAGGCGCTGACGGGCGCTCAACACCATATCACTGAAGGCTTCCGGCCCATTGCCCCGCCCGCCGCCCGGCATGGCAGACCACCGGCTGGTGACCTGCGGGGTGAGGCCCGCACGGGTGAATTCCGCCCGCAACCGCTCTCCGGCCGCAAGCTGCACCGCATCTATCATGGCCTGCCCGTCCCGGCCCTTGCGACGGGCCAGCCATGTGAGCGGACTTTCACACATATTACGCCGCACCACCGCGCTTTCGTCACGGCCACGCTGGCGGCGCGCGGGGGAAGCCTGCGACGAACGGGCGCTTGCGCGCGGGGAAGGAGATGTTTTCGTCATGACCTCAACCTTTCACAATCCAGCGCACACAGGTTTCCAGCCGGCTCACCTCGACATCAAAAATCTCGACATCACGCAGATCCTCGATGCGACGGCAGGCATGGGCCACAGTTGTGCGATCGCGCTGGAAAGCGCGGGCCACCTCTGTTTGCGGCAGGCCCAGCGCCACATGGGCCAGATACATGGCAAGCTGGCGCGCCTGCGCCACCGGAGCCGCACAGCGCTGGCTGGAGAGCAGATCGTCCACGCTCAGGCCACTTTCCACCGCCACAACACCCAGCGCCGCTCGACAGGCCAGCGGGCAGGTCCCCACATATAACTCCCCTCCCTTCGGCATGGATGCTGCGGGGCGGCGCAGCGGGACCTGAAGAGTGCCGGTGGTGACGTGATCGCCTGCAATGGCCTGAAACATGAGCAACAACCCCTGATTAGGTTTTTATTCCTAATCACATCTTGCGCTGCTGCCAAGCGGTGGGGGACAGGCGCGCCCCGGCCTAAAGGTCTGACAAGGTTGTAATAGAATTTTTATGGATATTTATCAAAATGATAGACAGGGATACGCCGGATCACGCCCCTGTGTACGAAAGGAATTTATCCCCACACTCCGTCTTCGGCACAGCATGGTGTTTTCACGGAGAGCGTCATGCCATCATGTTCAAATGCACGTCCATTCGCCAACAGGACACAGGGCAGACGGAATCATTCCGCACCCGCCCCGCGCCGACGCATGCGGGTCTTTCGCAAGATGGATCAGGAACAGATGGTGCAGGAGCGCACGGCCCTTCTTGGCTGCTTTCTTGGCAGCCCGCAGGATATTGCCCGCGCCTTGCGGGATGCACGCAAGGCCGCCATGAGCCAGCATCTGCATTACGACCCTGCCCGACATGCCGCCCTTGTGCGGCTGGCGCGGGGGTCTGGCGCATCACGGGCCGCCCTCCTGCCCGGAGATGGCAAACAGCGCGGATGAAAAGCTATGCCTGTGGCGGCGTTTCCACATCCCGGCAGCGCGTGCAGACGCCGGCAATTTCCAGCACGCGCTGGCGCGGGGTGAAGCCAACGGCACGGGCGGCCCATGTCAAATCGCGCCCCACCGCATGGGAGGAAACCTCCTGCGTCAGCCCGCACTGCTCGCAAATCAGGAACACCACCACATCCTCATCCCCATGGGGATGGGCACAGGCGAGATAGGCATTGCGGCTTTCAATACGATGGGCCAACCCTTCGGACACCAGAAAATCCAGCACCCGGTAGACCGACATGGGCGGGGTCTGCTCCCCATCGGCTGCCAGCCGTTCCACAATCTCGTATGCGCCGAGCGGACTGTGGGTTTCCGCCAGAATACGCGCCACCTTTCGCCGCAGGGGCGTGAGGCGCAGCCCCTTTCCGGCGCAGATCTCCTCGATCCGCGTCATGGTGGAGGCAATGCACCGGGCATGATCGTGATCATGAGGATGGGGCGCGGGGGCCTGGGCTGGACTTTTCACCTGAGACACCTCGCTTCTGCGCATTTGCCTCACCCTATAGCACGGCCTGACTTCTCATGCGCGGGGGTGAGCGTGGTGAGAGGCCTGTTCACCATGAACATGATGCGAAGAGCAATCCCAACCAAATTACTCAACCAGCGGTGTTGCGCCCCACCATCCAACCGGGCAATCTCCCGGCAGCGGATCATGCAGCTCATCCTGTGGCTGAGATATGCAAATCCGGCGTGATCGCAACGTCATATCGTTCCGCTACATGGGGTCCACTGCAATTTTGCCGGACCCAACGCGCTCAAGTGGGGAAAAACCATGCTCAAAGGTAAGGTCGCTGTCGTTACCGGTTCCACCAGCGGAATCGGTCTTGCCTATGCCCGCGCATTTGCGGCAAAGGGCGCGAATGTTGTCATCAACGGCCTCGGTGATGCGGCGGCTATCGAGACCGAGCGCGCCAAGATCGAAAGCGATTTCGGCGTAAAGTGCCTTTACTCCGCAGCCAACATGCTCGATCCGGAAGAAATCGCCGGCATGATCAAGCTGGCCGAGACCGAGCTGGGCGCCTGCGATATCCTCGTGAACAATGCCGGCATCCAGCATGTCGAGCCGATCGAGACCTTCCCGGTTGATACCTGGAACAAGATCATCGCCATCAACCTGTCCTCGGCCTTCTTCGCCATGCGCGCCGCCATTCCCGGCATGAAGGCCCGCAAGTGGGGCCGCATCATCAACACCGCCTCCGCCCATGCGCTGGTGGCCTCGCCCTTCAAGTCGGCCTATGTCTCCGCCAAGCACGGCATTGCCGGCCTGACCAAGACCGCCGCCCTTGAGACCGCCGAGCATGGCATCACCGTCAACGCCATCTGCCCCGGCTATGTGTGGACCCCGCTGGTTGAAAAGCAGGTTCCCGAGACTGCCAAGGCCCGCGGCATGACCGAGGAGCAGGTGAAGCACGACGTGCTGCTCGCCGCACAGCCCACCAAGGAATTCATCACGGTTGAGGAAGTGGCGGCGCTGGCCGTGTTCCTGGCTTCCGACGATGCCCGTTCCATCACCGGTTCCATGCAGCAGATCGACGGCGGCTGGGTCGCCGAGTGAGGCGCGCATAGCCCGCATGCGAAAACCGGACCGGGCAAACCCCGGTCCGGCCCTTATTCGAGAGCCATCTGGCGCAGCATGTTTCTGGCCGGATCATTCCCCGGCCGAACCCGGAGGCTGATCTATGGCCCTGTTCAAGTCCAAAACATCCAAGCCCGCGCGTGACGAGGTAAAAAGCCTGAGTCTGGCCCTTCAGGGCGGTGGCGCACATGGCGCCTTCACCTGGGGCGTGCTGGACCGGCTGTTGCAGGATGACAGGCTCCGCATTTCCGGCATTTCCGGCACCAGCGCCGGGGCGATGAACGCCATTGTGCTGGCCTCGGGCCTTGCCAAGGGCAGCCATGAGGAAGCCCGCCATTGCCTGACCCAGTTCTGGCGTGATGTCTCGCGTGACGGACGCATGTCGCCGATCCAGCGCACGGTGTTTGACCGCCTGATGGGCAGCTGGTCACTGGCGCGCAGCCCGGCCTATATGGCGCTTGAGGTCGCCTCGCGCTTCTTCTCGCCTTATGATTTCAACCCGCTGAATATCAATCCACTGCGCGAGATCGTGGAGGCACATGCCGATTTCGAGGCCATTCGCGCCTCGGATGTGAAGCTGTTCATCTCCGCCACCAATGTACACACCGGGCGGGCGCGCATCTTCACCCATGATGAAATGAGCGCGGATGCCATCATGGCCTCCGCCTGCCTGCCCTTCCTGTTCCAGGCCGTGGAAATTGACGGCGTGCCCTATTGGGATGGCGGCTATATGGGCAACCCGCCGCTCCTGCCGCTGTATGAGCAGGCGGATGCCGGCGATATTGTTCTGGTGCAGATCAATCCCGTTGTCCGCCGCACCACACCGCGCACGGCCATGGAAATCCAGACCCGCATCAACGAGATCACCTTCAACGCCTCGCTGGTGGCGCAGATGCGTGCGGTGGACCGCGCCGCCCTGCTGATGGATGAGGGCCTGCTCAACCGCCGCGCCCGCAGCCATGCCGCCTTCCGCCCGGTGCATCTTCACCGCATTGGCGGCGATGATGAGTTTGCGAAGCTGGACGCCACCTCCAAGCTGAATGCCGAATGGCCTTTCCTCCAGCATTTGCGGGATATGGGCCGGGAGGCAGCCAATACCTTTCTTGAAGCCCATTTCGATGACATCGGCACCCACTCCACCCTCGATTTGCGGGCGGAGCTGGCAGACGACTGAAGCGCTTTTCTGCTCGACCTGACAGCATTCCAGCCCGGAGAAGTGCCGGACATTTACAAACGGAATCCGGTCAGCCAAGGTCGCAAACCGCTTGGCTGCCGACTTGACCTTGGCGACAGGACGGGCACACACTCCCCTATGTCTTTCCAATGAAAGCTGGTCCCATGAGTCCCGTGCTGAATCCAGCTGCCCCGCATCAACTGCCGTTCTTCATCACGGCTCCGGGCAGTACGGATGTGCTTATGGTCATCAGCGCCATCGTGCTGGTTGCGGCCGTACTGGGGGCTGGCGTGGTGTTCCTGCACATTCATTCCCTGCCGGAGCGCATGGCCCACAGGGGGCAGAAGCTGCAATTCGAGATTGTCGCCGTGCTGTGCCTGCTGGCATTACTCACCCATAGCCATGCCTTCTGGGTTGTCGCCCTGCTGCTGGCGGTGATCGAGGTGCCGGATTTCCTGTCACCGGTGAAACGCATTGCCCGTGCGGCAGAGCATATGGCCGGGATCGCCCCTCCGCCCAGGGCAGATGACCCGCCACAGGCCCATGCACCAGCCGCCCCCCATGCAGGCGAGGCACACAATGCTTGAACTGTTATTGTGCTCGCTGCTCACTGTTTTTCCGGATTATCTCTACCGCCGCTACAAACAGGGCAAGCGGCTGGGCAAGGAGATCACGCTCTATTCGGTGTGGTTTGAACTGCGCTGGGGCATCACCTCATGCGTGATCCTGACCGTGGCCCTCATCACCGTGATTTTCTACAATCACCCCTCCACCTCGAATGTCACCGCATCTTTCCGCACGGTGTCGATCCTGCCCGAAACCATCGGCCGGGTGAGCGAGGTCTATGTGGGCGTCAGCGACCATGTGAAGAAGGGGCAGCCCATTTTGCGGCTGGATGATGCCAGCCAGCGCGCCGCAGTGGAGATTGCACAGCGGCGGATTCAAGAAATTGAGGCCGCCAAGCTGGTCGCCCAGTCTGATATTGCCGCCGCCGGCGGGCAGAGCGTGCAGGCGGCGCAGGCCCTGCAGCAGGCGGTGGATGAGCTGACCACCAAGCAGCAGCTCAACGCCCGCAACCCGGATGTGGTGGCACGGCGCGATATCGAGCGTCTGCAAAATATCGTGGATGCCCGCGAAGGTGCGCTGGCGGCAGCCAATGCCATGCTGGAAGGCACCAAAACCCGCCTTGAAAGACTGTTGCCCGCCGAACAGGCCACCGCACAGGCCACACTTGAACAGGCCGAGGCGGAACTTGCCAAGACAGTGGTGCGGGCGGGTGTGGACGGGCGGCTGGAACAATTCACCGTGCGCGTGGGCGATCTCGTCAATCCGATGATGCGCCCGGCTGGTCTGCTCATTCCCGATGGTGCGGGGCGCGAGCGGCTGATTGCCGGTTTCGGGCAGATCGAGGCACAGGTGATGAAACCCGGCATGGTGGCCGAAGCCACCTGCATCTCCAAGCCTTTCACCATCATTCCCATGGTGGTGACCTATGTGCAGGATTATATCGCCGCCGGCCAGTTCCGCGCGGGTGAACAGCTGATCGACATGCAGCAGACCCAGGCACCCGGCACAATCACCGTGTTTCTTGAGCCGCTTTATGAAGGCGGGCTGGATGGCGTGCCGCCCGGCTCAAGCTGCATGGCCAATGCCTATAGCAGCAACCATGCGACGCTGGAAAAGGGTGGCATCGGCTTCTTCCATGCCGCCTATCTGCATGTGGTGGATACGGTCGCCCTCGTCCATGCCCTGCTGCTGCGTCTTCAGGCCCTGATCCTGCCGGTGAAAACGCTGGTTCTGAACGGGCACTGAACAAAAAGAACCGGGCAGGTCTGGCCCGCCCGGTTCCCACACTCATGACGCTGACAGGACAAACCTGTCTTTCAGCGCATCAGGGCCCCGGCCTTCATTGAAAGCAGGAAAGCCCTTTTCAAACCTGCACGTCCTTGCATTTTCGGATGCGAAACGCAGAACATGTCGCCCGAAAAGCTGGCCTCACGCCTCGCGGCCATCCTTCTTGGCCTGCGCCACGGCGACAGACTTCTGAATCCGTGCAGCAGCGCTGGCCGAGCCGATATCTTCAGCGCGACGGTTTTCATTGCGGCGCATGCCCTTGTTGGGGCGCGGCAGGGTGGCCGGACGGGTGGCCAGCTTGGAATTGCGCTTCAGCTCCAGTGCCTTGTGGGCGTTGGCAACCATCTCCTCACGGGCGGCATCGGCGCGGCGGCGGGCGGCCTCACGACGGGCGCGGGTGAGCGCATCGGTCAGCACGGAAGCCTTCTGGCGGTTGCCAAGGTCTGCCTTGTCATAGGAGGTCTTGCCCACGCCACCCTTGCCGCGCAGGGCACGACGCTGTGCATTGGCAATGCTCAGCGCGCGGTCACGGCGCTCACGCAGATTATGCACAAGCTGGTGCAGGTCCGCATCGGCAAGGTCCAGCAACTCCGGGTGACGGGCCTTTTCCACAAACTCCAGTTCATCATTGGAGAGTACGCGGCGTTCATTCTTGCGGGTATGCGCCATAATCAGACCTCACTGAAAAACCTGTCCTGCTGTACACGCTATCACATGAAAATGGGAGGGCGTATGAAGGACCATGAACGGATATATGCCGACAACAAGGTGCTGATATCATGACCGCAGGCCTCTCTCTTCTTGCTCCGGCCTTTGGCCTTGGCGAGGCCCGCCTTGAGGTTCTCCAGGGAGACATCACCGCACTGGATGTGGATGTCATCGTCAATGCCGCAAACAGTTCCCTTCTGGGTGGCGGCGGTGTGGACGGGGCGATTCATGCGGCTGCCGGACCCGAGCTTGTCGCCTTCTGCCGCACATTGGGGGGCTGCCCCACCGGGGAGGTACGCCTGTCTCCCGGCTTTGCCCTGCCCGCCCGCCATGTCATCCACACGGTTGGTCCCATCTGGGCGGGTGGCGGTGCGGATGAGGATGAACTGCTGGCCGCCTGCTATGGCGCAAGCCTGAGGCTTGCAGAGGCGCATGGCCTCACCTCCATCGCCTTTCCCGCCATTTCAACCGGCATTTACGGCTTTCCGCCAGAGCGCGCAGCGCCTCTGGTGACGCGCACGGTTCTCAACCATCTGGAGCAGGCAGGACGGGGCGCGCAGGGCGTGAACCGGGTCATTTTCTGCTGCTTTTCCCCTTCCTCTGCCGAGCTACATCACCATGCCCTCTCAAGAGACGAACGCACCCATCCCCTCTGATGTCCCGTCGCGGGAATTCGAACTGCTGCACCGCGACGCCATGATGCTCATCATCAACAAGCCTTCCGGCCTGCCGGTGCATGCCGGACCCAAAGGCGGGGAAACGCTGAGCGACCATCTCGAAACCCTGCGCTTCGGCCTGCCGCGCGCGCCGGAACTGGCGCACCGGCTGGACAAGGACACCTCCGGCTGCCTCGTTCTGGGCCGCAATGGCAAGGCGCTGGCGGTTCTGGGCAAACTGTTTGCCTCCGGCGCGGTGCAGAAAACCTATGTGGCCGTGACACAAAACGCGCCGAAGGATGACGAGGGACGCATCGACCAGCCCCTTGCCAAGCGCTCCCCGCATCGTGGCTGGTGGATGCAGACCGTGCCGAAGGGGACTGCGGGCGCGCAGGAGGCCGTGACGGACTATCGCGTCCTGCATCGGGGTGAAGGCCCAGCCGGGCTGAGTATTGTGGCCCTGTGGCCGCGCACCGGGCGCACCCACCAGTTGCGGGCCCATCTGGCGCATCTGGGTTGCCCGATACTGGGTGATTCCATTTATGGCGGGGCCTCGCGCCTGCCGGGTGGGCCGCGTTTACATCTGCATGCAAGGCGGGTGGAGGTGCCTCTCGTCGCGGGCAGGCCGCCCATTGCCGTCAGTGCCCCTTTGCCGCCGCATATCTGCGCCACGCTCCAGCTTCTTGCACGCACACCGGAGGAGATTGGCGCGCTGGCGGATAAGGCTGGACCGGGACACGCAGACCCGCTTTCTGCCTGAAAACCGCATCACAGGCTCTCGGGCTGGTATGTGTTTGTTCACCCGCCTGTGGCCAGATGTGGCACGTTTGCAAAACGATGGGAATGAAGACCGCGTGACCCTGCCCACCCCGCCCCATACTGAAGCGGAGCGCCATGCCCGCACGCTGCTGGAACGCGCCATTGTGCGCGCAAGGCTGGTGCTGCTGTGGGAGAAGATGTGGCCGCCTTTCGCCAGCATGGCAGCTGTGGTGGCCGTTTTCCTCGCCCTGTCTTTCCTCGGATTGTGGGAGACGGTGCCGGGCTATGCCCGCATAGTGGGCGTGCTGCTTTTTGTGGCAGCCCTTGCCATTGCCGGCCGCCGCCTCTTTCCCTTTCGCCTGCCCACGCGCGCGGAATGCCTGACACGGCTGGATACCCGCAGCGCCCTTTCCCACCGCCCCGCAACCGCACTGGCAGACCAGCTTGCCACCCGCCCGGAAGATCCTGTTTCCGCCGCGCTGTGGCGGGCGCATCTGGCACGGGCGCGCAATGTCGTGCATCGCCTTACCCCCGGCGCGCCCCGCTCCGACATGCCGAAGCGCGACCCTTATGCCCTGCGCGTGCTGGCCGGCCTTGCACTGGTCGCCACCTTCCTCATGGCACCGGGAGACCATCTGGCACGGTTGAAAGCCGCCTTTGACTGGCAGAATCTCTCCACCCCGGCTCCCTACCGGCTGGATGCGTGGGTGGACCCGCCCCGTTATACCGGCCGCCCGCCCATCGTGCTGCCGGGTTTGCGCCCGGATGCTCCTCCGCCTTCCGCAGAGGCGATGGATACGGTTCTGGATGTACCGGAAGGCAGTGTGCTGGTGGTGCGCGGTGCGGGGCTGGACCCCTCTTCCGCCCGTATTTCGGGGGATATTGTGCTGGCTGTGCCGGAAGCTGGTGAAAATGCCCCGCCTCCGGGCGAGGGGGAGCTGCGCTTTTCCATTACCGGTGAAGGTTCTCTCTCCCTGCGCGCGCCCAACCGCCAGACCCTGACATGGCATTTCCGGGCACTGGCGGATCTTCCGCCTTCCATCAGCTTTCTCAAGCCTCCGGCATCCGGGCAGCGCAATGCGCTCGCACTCGCCTATCGGGTCGAGGATGATTATGGGGTGAAAGAGGCCACGGCCCGCTTCGCGCCGCTGCCGCCCGCGCCGCCACTTTTCCCCCGCCCCGGCTCCAGCGCACCGCAGGCCCCGGAAAAACCGCTGGTGGATGCACCCGATTTTGCACTCTCGCTGCCGCCGGGTGGGCGGACTGGCTCGGTGCAGATGAACAAGGATCTCACCGCTCACCCCTGGGCTGGCGCAAAGGTGAGAATGAGCCTTCATGCCCGCGATGAGGCGGAACAGGACGCGCAGAGCGAACCCCATGAGCTGACCCTGCCGGAGCGCCGCTTCACCCAGCCCGTTTCCCGCGCGCTGATTGATGAGCGCCGCCGGCTCGCGCTTGATCCGGCCAGCCGGCGCCGTCTGGTGGCGGTTCTCACGGCACTGACCACTGCGCCGGACCAGTTCACACCAAAAGCGGGCGAATATCTGGGCCTGCGCACGGCGCTGGCCCGCGCAAAGCTGGCCCGCAACAATGAGGATCTGCGGGCGCTGGTGGATTATCTGTGGGATGTGGCGGTCCAGATTGAGGATGGCCGCCTGAGCGATGCCGAGCGCGCGCTTCAGGCTGCACAGGAAGCCCTGCGCGAGGCTCTGGAAAATGGCGCGGATGACGCGGAAATCGCCCGGCTGACAGAAGACCTGCGGCAAGCCATGGCCCGCCTGCTGAGCCAGATGGCGCAGCAGGCCCAGCACAATGATGGCACAGACCGGCCACTGGACCAGAACACCCGCGTCGTCACCCCGCAGGAATTGCAGCGCATGCTGGAGCAGATGGAGAATCTGGCCCGCTCCGGCAATCGCGAGGCGGCCCGCCAGATGCTGGACCAGCTTCAGGCCATGATGGAAAACCTGCGTTCCGGCAACCCGCAGGCCGGCAACCAGCAAGGCCAGCAGCAGGGTGAACTGGGCAAGATGATTCAGGAGCAGCAGAAGCTGCGGGATCGCACATGGCGCCAGCAACGCCGCAATGGTGAAGCGGAACAGGGCCAGAATCCGGGCGAGGGTGAAAGTTTCGAACAGCTTCAGCAGGAACAGCAGGGCCTGCGCGAACGGCTGGACAAGATGCGCGAGGCGCTGCGCCGCCAGCAGCAGGTCCCCACCGGCGATGAGGGGGAAAAGGGCCGCGAGGCCATGGGACAGGCCGGGCAGGCTTTCGACAATGCGACCGAGGCCATGCAGGATGCCGAGGATGCCCTGGGCGAGGGCGATGGCCGCGGCGCGCTGGAAGCGGAAGGGCGCGCCCTTCAGGCCCTTCGGCGCGGGGCCCAGGCTCT
Source organism: Xanthobacter sp. (assembly GCA_034676585.1). Classification (GTDB taxonomy): domain Bacteria; phylum Pseudomonadota; class Alphaproteobacteria; order Rhizobiales; family Xanthobacteraceae; genus Xanthobacter. The sequence continues at coordinate 479,276 of JAUCBY010000007.1, forward strand.
GGCACAGGGGCAGCAAGGCCAGCAGGGTGGCGGCAGCGCCAGCGGGCAGACCGACCCCATGGGCCGCCCGCCGGGAGGCCAGCAGGGCATGGGCGATGACTTCACCGTGAAAGTGCCGGATGAAATGGACGCCCAGCGCGCCCGCCGTGTGCTGGAGGAATTGCGCCGCCGTCTGGAAGATGCAGGCCGCCCCCGGCAGGAACTGGATTATCTGGAGCGCCTGCTGGAAGGGCAATAAGATGATGTGCAGTTGCTGTCTCAGCCGGAATCAGGGGTGGCGCACCAGATGCGCACCCCGGCCAGCCCTTTCCTGCGCAAGTTCTTCCTTTTGTCTTTCAGATGCCTTGGGCATGACATACACAAGCCTCATGGAAGGGATTCTTCTGCCTGCAACGCCATGCAGGGTGTGATGATTTCCCTCAGTCTTTTGCTGTAACCGGGCAACCGGGTCTTGCACCGGGCGGGGCTTTCGGACAAGTTGGCGCCCGAGGGGCCATGGTGCCTGCCTCCCTTGCGGCTGCTGCTTGCAACACGGCAACAGGGTTCAAAGCAGGCCAAGCCACCAGAACAGAGGTCATGAACCCGCACGTGCCGCCAGAACCGAATACGCATCAGGAAGCCGATCTGCGCTTCGCCTCCAGCACGCAACCCGATTTTCAGGCTGCGGCACGCCATGGTGCGCGCGTGCGCTGGATCAAGCGTGTCCTCCCGATTATCGTGATCGTGGCAGCGCTGGGCATCGGGGCAAATGCCCTGATCTCGAAGGGGGACCCCACAAATGCCCAGCCGGTCGATATTGGACGTCTGACCCTGGCGGGCACCAGCCTGACCATGGAGCTGCCGCACCTCTCCGGCTTTACGGATGATGAGCGCGGCTACAGCGTGACAGCCCAGACCGCCGCACAGGATCTCAACCAGCCCGATCGCCTGAAGCTGACCGACATCAATGCGCGCGTGGCTCTCGCGGACAACGGATGGTCCACACTTGAAGCCAAATTTGGCACCGTGGATATCAAGTCTCAGGTGGTTTACCTGTCGAGCAATATCAATGTTGCCATGGATGGAGGCTATAGCGGACGGCTGCGGATTGCCCGGATTGATGTCAAGAAGGGTGAACTGATGTCCGAAAAGCCGGTGACCTTTCGCTACCTTGACGATGCCAAGCTCACTGCCGATTCGCTGATCGTCCATGACAGCGGCAGCAGGGCTATTTTCACCGGCAATGTGCAGGTGGACTTTGTGCCCTCAAAATTGCGGCAAGAGGCGCCAGTCACTACGCCTGCAAAGCCCGCAGACAAGGCTCCGCCGCCTGCACCGGCAGCACAGCCCCCGGCAGCGCAGCCTGAAGCAAAAGCACCAGAACCCGCCCCCCCGGCCGAAACCGCTCCGCCGCAAACAGCCGCACCCTCCGCTGCAAGCCGGGCCGTTGCGGCTCTGGCGCGGCCTGACCCGGTTATGGCTGATCCGGCTCCGGCAGATGAGACACTGGAAGGTCCGGTTCCCACTGCGGTGGTCCCGCTTCCACCGCGCAGACCTGTCATTCAGGCAGACCTTCTTCCGCCGGCTTACGCCCCCCTTCCCCCTCGAAAACCGGTTCCGTATCCATGAGCATCTCCCCCTTCCGCGGCGTGATGGCCCTAGCGGCAACCTTGTCTTGCCTTGTCATGGCTGCTCCCGCATTTGCCCAGCAGGGGCGCAATGTGCCCAACGCGCTACAGGGCTTTGCCCAGAACCGCGATGAACCGGTCCGCATCAATGCTGACCGGCTTGAGGTGCAGGACAAGGACAAGAAGGCGGTTTTTTCCGGCAATGTGATCGTGAGACAAGGCGACACCACACTGCGGACCAAGGATCTTGTGGTCTATTACGACAGTGAATCAAACAAGCCGGAAGACGGCAAGCCGATTGAATCCGGCCAGATTCGCAAGCTGGAGGCCAAGGGCGGGGTAGTGGTACGCACAAAGGACCAGACCGCCAGTGGCGAAACCGGCATTTTTGAGATGAAAACCAATACCGTGACCATGGATGGCAACCCGGTGGTGCTCACACAGGGGCCGAATGTCATCCGTGGCCGCAAGCTGGTGGTGAATCTCGAAACCGGCGTTTCCCGCTTTCAGGGTGGTCGCGTGGAAAGCCTCATCATCCCCGGCAGCCTGAAGGATGAACAGAAGCCACGCTGAAATTCACGATAGGGTGTGGAAAACTTTTCCACCCCCTTGCCAGGAAGAGAAGGGCTTGTTACATGAGCACCCTCTTCGGGGCAACCTGAAGAACATACTTCCCTGAAAGAGATGATGTTAGAGCATCTTCTCACTGTTTTCGGGGCGTGTGGGCGCATAGCTCAGTTGGTAGAGCAGCTGACTCTTAATCAGCGGGTCCTAGGTTCGAGCCCTAGTGCGCCCACCATCACTTAAGTGATGCGTGGTAATGACTTGGACGGAAATGTCCCGTCCTCATTCAAGATTTGAGAAATTGGATAGCAGGATATTAACCGGGCTATCAACTAAAGCTTCTCAATCTCGCTGCCTCACTCCTGATCTCATGAGATGTCCATTTGCCCGCCGGAGCGGCGTTCGCGCATTGCCGTGAAGATGGAATGCCGATTTCTGCAACATTCTGTAGTGAATAGAGATACCAATCTCACACATCCATCATCACCTGCAAGACCACTTCATAATCATCCCCATACGGGTCGATTCTGGATTCAACTATTTTTCACGGCGTGTCTTCCCACCAGAATTCACAAGACCTGCCCTTTCCACGCCCAACCAGATGGCGCAGGCTGATCTACAGAAATTCGGAATCTCGTATATGCTGCATGAGATTCAGAGAAGCTGACAGCCGGACACGTCATCATGAAAAAAATCGGGTTCCTCTCATTTGGGCATTGGACCCCCTCCCCCCAGTCCCAGACACGCTCGGCGAGCGATGCGCTGTTGCAGTCCATTGATCTGGCGGTGGCGGCTGAGGAACTCGGGGCTGATGGTGCCTATTTCCGTGTGCATCATTTTGCGCGCCAGCTAGCTTCGCCCTTTCCGCTTCTGGCGGCCGTCGGCGCACGCACGCGCAACATCGAGATCGGCACTGCAGTCATCGATATGCGGTATGAAAACCCGCTCTATATGGCCGAGGATGCGGGTGCGGCTGATCTTATTTCTGGAGGACGTCTTCAACTGGGCATCAGCCGCGGCTCACCGGAGCAGGTTATCGATGGCTGGAGATCTTTCGGCTATCAGCCGGAAGAGGGTAAAACCGATGCCGATATGGGCCGCCAGCATGCCGAGGTTCTGCTGGATGTTCTGAAAGGACAGGGGTTTGCACAGCCGAACCCGCGCCCCATGTTTCCCAACCCGCCCGGCCTGCTGCGGCTTGAGCCTTATTCCGAAGGCTTGCGCGAACGCATCTGGTGGGGTGCCGGCTCTGATGCAACGGCCGCATGGGCTGCCAGGCTTGGCATGAACCTGCAAAGCTCCACCCTGAAGGATGATGAAACCGGCGAGCCTTTCCATATCCAGCAGGCAAAACAGATCCGGGCCTATCGCGCTGCATGGAAGGAAGCCGGGCATGTACATGAGCCGCGTGTTTCTGTTAGCCGCAGCATCTTCGCGCTTATTGATGATCGTGATCGCGCCTATTTCGGTCGTGGTGGCAAAGAGCAGGATTCAATCGGCTTCATTGATGAAAAGACGCGGGCCATCTTCGGACGCAGCTTTGCAGATGAGCCGGATGCTTTGGTTCAGCAACTGAGGGAAGATGAGGCCATTGCGGAGGCAGATACGCTGCTGCTCACCGTGCCCAACCAGTTGGGGGTCGATTACAATATCCATGTTATCGAAGCGATCCTGAAGCATGTTGCCCCGGCTCTTGGCTGGCGCTGAGGGCTTTCGTGCTGTGGCATGCGGCGGCGCACCACGGCATGCCATTCATAATGCGCGCCCTCGGCCAGCCATCCGGCTTGCCTGAAAGCTTGTCGGGAAACAGTGTTCATCACTGTGGCAGAGGGAGGCTTGCGGGCAAGGCTGCTATCGGACAAGGCTCTGCTTCCATGCGGGACAGAAGACGCATCACAGGCGCTGAAGAGACCTGAATAGGCCCGACAAAAGGCTCGCCCAGTTCTGTAACCATGAAGATGGCGGCCGATATGGCTGCCATGGCAAGGATATGGCCGCCAATGGCAATAGGCGTAAACGGCACAAAAAGCCCGGAATAGGCAAAAATAAGGGCAAACCAGCAGATAACTACTGCAATAAAAAGAGCAGGCGTTGCTGTGCGCGCAACCCCGGTGACTTTCCAGCGATACTCGATCAACTGGCGGGAAAGAGACAGCAGGCTGCTGTGCGCCTGCTGCTGATCACGGGTGACACCTTGCAGACCACGCACCTCGCCATCAAACTGGAGCAGGGTTTTCAGCGCGTTATTGTCAGCATTACTGTCATCCACATCCCATGTCTCGGAAACAAGCTGGCGGGCATAGTTTTGCAGGGTCTCCCGCAGGGGGCAGGCCGGCACCCCAAAGTTGCGCAGCTCAATATCCGTGATCTGGATACTGGCGGCATATTTCTGCACATCTGAATAGGCTTCACTATAATTGAAGCGGGCGGAATTCACCATCAGCCCCAGCAGCAGCGAAGACATGGTGGCCACCATGGCCATGCTTGTCTTCAGGCTTTTGACGTTAATATCATTGTGCCAGGAGGCGGGAAAAACCCTTGCAAGCAGCATGGCTGCGCCACCGACAAGCAACATCGTGAAAAAGGCGGCGATGGTCGGTATCCATGCATTCATGCGCGCACCTTTGTCCTTCCGGAGCAGCCTATGCGTTTAATTACCGCACCTCGCAAGGTTGGCCAAGCCAAGTCTGCATATCTCAGGCTGGCTTTTCACGTCCGTCAGCGTGTGTCTTCATCGCGTCAAGGCCCCTTGAGCACTGCATCACAAAAGCCGGAGATTACCGCCAGAAATTTAGGCAACGTCCTAAGTCCCCATATTAATTCACGTTTTTAATTGACAATGTAAATATATCAGCGCACAGGTTCGGCGTGAAATGGAGTCCGTAAGTGGAATTCATAGGTGAGGCGGGGTCACATAATATGATTATAAATTCCATGAAAAATAAGCTTCTTTCGTCTGTACTGCTTAGTTTTGCACTGGTTGCTACACAAAATGTGGCTATATCCAATGCATGTACTACACTCATGTATCAGGATGGAAAAGGAAAGTTCTACGCAGGCAGAACGCTTGAGCTTTCCATGGAGCTTCCCTACGAGGTGACATTCATTCCGGCCGGAACACAGTATGTCTCAAAGACGGGTGATAAAAACCCGGCCCTTACCTACACAACAAAACACAAAATCCTGTCCGTAACTGTCCCGGATGGAGATTCAAATAATCTTGATATAATTGAAGGCATGAACGACAAGGGCCTGACATTCAGCCTTCTTGCTTTTGCCGATACATCTGGACCAAAAGAGTCTTTTAATAAGACCAAAGCCGCATTGGCAGCCATAGATCTTGGCTCCTGGACGCTGGGCCAGTTTGAGAATGTGGAACAAGTGAAGGCCGCACTGGCGGAACAGCCTGTCCTGTTAACCCCACTGGCTATACTTGGCGGGGCTGAAACTCCATTCCATTATGTTTTGCACGACAAGACTGGCGCATCAATCGTCATTGAATTCGCGAACAACAAGCAGTCTGTATATGACAACCCCGTTGGGGTGATGACGAATGCCCCAACCTTTCCGTGGCATTTGACCAACCTCAATAACTACACATTCTTCAGCAATGTGGACGTATCCAAAAACAAGTTTGGAAGCCTGAAGGTGTCACAGCCAGACTCAGGCATCGCTACGGTTGCGCTTCCTGCATCCAATACATCGGTTGGCCGCTTTGTCAGGGCCGTTTACTACTCACATTTTGTGCAGAAGGTTGACAATCCTGATGATGCAACCCGCACCCTTGCTCATGTCATGAATAATTTTGACCGCCCGAAGGATATCACAATTGATATGAGCGGAAGTGCAAGTGAAGGTATCACGATGACACCTGATACAGGCGCGCCCTATTCATCTGAATATACATCCTGGACAGCACTCCATGACATTGACCGGGGCTATATGTATCTCAGGACATATAACAGCATGAATTACACAAGGCTTGATATCAACAAGCTCTTGAAGTCCACAAAGCAACTGTCCATTCCGCTGTCTACCATTGATGGGATGGCAGAAGACGCTACAGACGCTCTTCTGTCAGGGAAGTGATGACAACAGCAGAGTGAACGGCATGCGACCCTGAACAGGGGCGCTGATGGCAGGGGGTAGAAATACCCTCTGCCAAGAAGCCGTGACGCGGGGAGTTCCTGTGGCCGCAACGGGCTAACGGAATCCGTGCCCATGAATGCATATGATCTCTGGTCGCTCGACTTCGCGCTGGACCAGTTCAGCGATGACAGCCGCTTGCGTATCCTGACTGTCACGAATGACTGCGCAAGGCCAATCCGGGCGCAGGGCGCTGATGACAACGGAGGAACTCCCGCCCCTCACATGGCTGGTGCCCCCCTCCTCCTTCGCTGCAACCCTCATCCAAAAGAGGGGTTTCCGCTGCACCAGATGTCAGCTTCCACCCCCTGCAGTCAAGATCAACGGCAAAAACCAAGAAATTCAGGGCTGGATAAAACTTGAGGAAAATCATACTCAATCAGAAGAGCGCCCTCAGCTTTATCTAACAAGAAATATATCTGAAAACTCTCCATGCACACTTGAAATAACATTCCCATTTTTCTGTGACGGACCACTCTGGAAATTCATTTCCGTGTCTTGGGCGCATCCAATCAATCTGTTCCCGGCATATTGCAGATGCAGACGTGCGCGTGACAACCAGCCGGCAGAAGGCAGGGATTGAGGATCGAGAAGAGCAAAATGCCCTGTTTCAATCGGCATATAGCGCCCCTCAATTGACAGGCTTTCTGCATGCCGAAGACCGGTAACCGTAACGCCAAAGCGATTGTGGTTTTCGTAAAGGCGCGCAACGTCGAGTGGCGGCATATCATCCATCGCCAGCAAAAGCAGCCGATCACATGAAAGATTTGCTTCCCTCTGGAACCAGTTCAACGCCCTGCCCGCCTCTTCAACAGCATGCAATGGCCAAACAATGGTAACAGCCTCTGCCACAGAGATAAAAGGCATGCCAATTATATGGAGTATTTCCTCCCAGCGATTGCGATAGGTATGGCGGGACAGGACAAGAGAGAGATTGCGTGCACGGATGCTGTCAATTTCCGCATCGCTCATGGCCGCCAAACGGCTGGGCTCACGATCACAAAAAACCACCCCCGCCCCGAACATCTCCTTCATTCCTATGGAATAATTCGAGAGGACAAGCGTATTGGATGACATGAGCTCAAATACCCTCCGCGCGAACATCGTCCGCGAATTGGAGACTGTATTGATATTCAGGCTGAAACGGCCATGCTTGTAGACATCTGAAACCTGATCATGCGGCACAGCGGGGCGGATATAACGCGAATACTCTTCCGGCCACTTATGCAACGGGTCATTATCCCCATAGTAGCGGTCGTAAATCTCCAGACCATAACCTGTTGCCAGCAAACCCCGCAAAATCTCATGCATCTGCTCACTGCGCTCAACATGATTGGCATACCAGCTACCAGCAAATGTTATGACATCTGTGCGCGGAGTGTTTTCAAGCGGATTAAAAAGCGAGGGATTGGTTGCAAAAGGCAATGGGTGAACACTGCGAAGACCGTATTCCGCTTCATAAAGTGGAACACATTCTGCCGCTGTCGTGAAAACATGATCAAACTCAGCTGCCGTCTTGACAAAATCATGCACCCGGTCCGGATAGTGGGTGGGATCTTCCTTGTTCCAGAAAACTGTAGGAATACCTGCCTTGCGACAATGGGCAAGAATATCCAGCAATACACCGCGATTTTCTGAATTGAAATTCACGCTTGCATAGATTTTCCCCTTCCACGGCCGCAACACTGAATCATGCCCGGACCATGCTGATTCACAGAGAAAGACCTGAGGCTTGCCTTCATCAAACTGCTCGCGCCAGCGGTCTGGAAGCAGCTTTATATCCTGAAAACATCCGTTAAAACTGTTGCCGGAAAACTCATCAAGAATTGTCGCCACACGAATATTGTTTGAAACAGCGGGGTTTTTGACGCGAAATTGCGCATTGCTGCATAAGGCATGCAGCAGCCGTGCGTCTCCCAACCCTTTCCGCAAGAACCGGGCGGAAGGCCCGCGCCCGTGGGACTCGAGTATACGCGCAGCTATAAAAAGATAGTTGTCTCTCGACATCTCGTTTTCCAGAGTCATTTCAATATAGAATAAACAACAGTCTCATAACGATTACAGATATCAAACAGCCAGGATCCGGCTACCATCTTCCATCATCGCATGGCCAGCACGGACCAGTAATGGTTCATCGGCAGGACGTGGCAGAACATGATAGCGGGAGGCACCATCTGGCGCCGGTGCCAGGGGCAATGCGCCTGCATATTGCAGATGCAGGCGCGCACGCCCCAGCCAGCCCTCAGGTGGCAAGCGATGCGACGCGTGAAGCAGGATATGGCTTGTTTCAACACAATGGGCCGGTCCCGCAGTCAAGCCCTGCTCCAGATCACGCAATGTGGTCACTGTCACGCCATCTGTACGCAATGCCATACATGTTTCAATATCGCGCGCAGACATGTCATCACGGCATATGAGCCACAACCGGTCCCGCCGCACATCTGCCTCCTGCCTGAACCAGAGCTGCCCCTTCCGCGCATCGGCGACACTCTGCATCGGCCATATGACAGTCACAGTCTCATCAGCGGATAAGAACGGGAAACCGATCTGCGCCAGCATCTGTTCCCAGCGTCTCCGGTAGGTATGTTTTTCAAGAACGAGATGAAGATTACGCTCGCGCATCCCATCAATCTCGTCGGAAGAAAGTGACTTGAGGCGGGCGGGGTCCTTGTCACAGAACACCACATCCTGCCCAAACATCTCTTCCATTCCCAGAGAATGGTTCGACAGAACGAGCGTGTGTGATGACATCAGCTCAAACACCCTGCGGGCAAACATGGTCTGCGAGTGCGTCACCGTATTGATATTGAGGCCAAACCTGCTCGCCTTGTAGATGCGGGATATATCGGCATGGGGCACAGCCGGGTGCAGGAAGGGCTGATAGGCTTCCGGCCAGATATGCTTGGGATCTGACGAGCCGTGGAAGCGATCATAGATCTCCAGCCTGAAGCCGCGCGTGAGCAAGCCATTGAGGATGCGATGCATATCCAGGCTGCGCTCCTCATGATGCGCATACCAGCTGCCGGCAAAGGTGACATTCTGCGTGCGCTCATGCGTTTCCACCGGAGAAAACAGGGATGGATTGGTGGCAAACGGCAGCGGATGAACATGTTGCAGCCCATAATCGGCCCTGTATTGGGGCACACATTCCTGAGCTGTTGTGAAGACATGCTCGAAGGCCGTTGCCGTCTTCACGAAATCATGAACCCTGTCCCCATAATGGGTCGGGTCTTCCTTGTTCCAGAAGACGGTCACAATCCCCTGCTGGCGGCAATAGGCCAGAATATCCAGCAGCACATGGCGGTTTTCCTGCGCAATCCGGCTGCTGGCATGGATGCGCCCGCTCCAAGGGCGCTTTTCCGTGTCTGCTCCGGTCCATGCAGATTCACAAAAGAAGATTTGGGGTTGCGTCTCCTCAAACTGGCTTTTCCAGCAGTCCGGCAGCAGCGTGGTGCCGTGGAAGGCCCCATCAAAACTGTTGGTCGAAAAGGGGTCCAGAATTGTGGCAACACGCACTTCGGAGGAAAGCTGCCCGCTTCTGCCCCCGGAGCCGGCGGGACACGCTGCCAGAGCAAGAAGCAGGCGTTCCTGATCCAGCCCCCGGCGCAATGCGGCAGCAGAGTCCGGCCGGCCTGCTTCTGCCAGAACCGAAGCGGCCCGAAGCAGGGCTATGGCATGCCTATGGTGTTGTGACATCGTCATTTTTCTGAAGTATGGAGGCAAAAGGCCAGAAGCTGGATTTTAATGCGCTCTTCCTCCAGTCAGCAAGGCCGGTCAACACACCCGCCCCGTTCATCACGCTGCATGATGGAGCCACCATCGGCGCACCTCTCATCTTCAAAGCATTATGGCCCGTGCGCCGCAAGGCAGAAGACATGCACCGCCAGCCAGAAAGCCCAAAGAGAAGAAAGCCGGAAGGGCGAAAGGTGAGCCGCCTTCAAACCATATTCACACATGGATCACAGGCCTATTCGTGCAACCCGTGATCGCTTGCACGCCACGGCAGACAGATGAACTGAAGCTCTGTCCTTCCCGGGCTACCACTCCTTACTTTTTGTAGAAAACCGGAAATATTTCCATGGCCTTGTGGCCGTGGTTACAAAATATCAAACTCTTGTGTGCTGTAATCCAATAGAGATATGCGACTTTCATACAACAAGACCCGCCCCGGACAACAACCTGAAATTGTCCTGAGTGTGGATATCTGACCGGATTGCAGGAGCGGGAATAGTATTGGGAAAGGCAAGCATGCAGGAAGGTGCCACAACTCCGGGGGATAGCACTTCGCACCTTATGGTTGTAACGCGTAATACCCTGCATACAGGAAACGGGCTTATGGATACCGGCAGACATTCATGCAGCGCTTGCGCGCATCCCTGTCAGCACCCATTTGCGACCGGCCCGATGATATATTCTCTCGAAACAGCGCTGAGGGCTTTGTTGTTGAGAGAAACTGCAAGCTGAATTGATTCCGCGCATCAGTGTGCGGCGGATAGAACCCTTTGGCCGGTGTCCCGATGCGGGATGCGCGATGCAAGCAAGACGTGGAGCATGAGCTTATGTGTGGGATCGTCGGTATTCTGGGGAAGGGGCCGGTGGCTTCGCATGTCATTGACTGCCTGCATCGTCTTGAATATCGCGGCTATGATTCCGCCGGTATCGCAACGCTGGAGAACGGGCATCTTGAGGTGTGCAGGGCAGAGGGCAAGCTGCGCAATCTCGAGGTGAAGCTTTCAAGGCATCCGCTGAACGGGCACTCCGGCATCGGGCATACCCGCTGGGCCACCCATGGCAAGCCGCTGGAGCGCAATGCCCACCCCCATGCCACAAGGCGCGTGGCGGTGGTGCATAATGGCATTATCGAAAACTTCCGCGAGCTGAAGCAGGGGCTGGTCGAGCTGGGGGTCAGCTTCGTGTCGGATACCGATACGGAGGTGGTGGCTCAGCTGGTGGACCGCGAACTGCTGGCAGGTCGTGAGCCGGTGGAGGCAGTGGCCGCAGTGTTGCCGCGCCTGCGTGGGGCTTTTGCCCTCGCCTTCCTGTTCGACGGGCGCGATGACCTGATGATTGCCGCCCGCCGCGGCTCGCCACTGGCCATTGGCCATGGCGAGGGGGAAATGTTCCTTGGCTCGGATGCCATCGCGCTTGGTTCGCTCACCAACCGCATCACCTATCTGGATGAGGGTGACTGGGCGGTGCTGACCCGCGCCGGGGTCGAGATCCATGATGAGAACGGCACCCGTGTCGAGCGCACCATGCAGATCGTGCCGGCCGGGGCGCTGCTGGTGGACCGCGGCAACCATCGCCACTTCATGGCCAAGGAAATCTACGAGCAGCCCGAGGTTATCGGCCATACGCTCGGCCATTATCTTGACCTGTCCAACGATACAGTGAACCTGCCCGAGCTGCCCTTTGACGTGAAGGGGGTGAAGCACATCTCCATCACCGCCTGCGGCACGGCGCTTTATGCCGGGGCCGTGGCCGAATACTGGATCGAGCGGTTCGCCCGCATTCCGGTGAGCATCGATATTGCCTCCGAGTTCCGCTACCGCGAAACCCCCTTGTCTGCCGATGGCATCACCATTGTCATCTCCCAGTCGGGCGAGACGGCCGATACGCTGGCCTCCCTGCGCTATGCGAAGGAGTGCGGGCAGAAGGTGGTGGCGGTGGTCAATGTGCCCACCTCGACCATTGCGCGCGAGGCGGATGCGGTTCTGCCGACCCTGGCCGGGCCGGAAATCGGGGTGGCCTCCACCAAGGCCTTCACCTGCCAGCTGGCCACGCTCGCCTGCCTTGCGGTGGCGCTGGGGCGGGCCAATGGCACGCTGGGTGCCGATGACGAGCAGCGCCTTGTGCACGAGCTGATGGAAACCCCGCGTTTGATGAGCGAGGCGCTCAAGCTGGGCCCGCAGGTCGAGGTGCTCTCGCGCACGCTCGCCCATGCGCGCGATGTTCTCTATCTCGGGCGCGGGCCGGCCTATCCGCTGGCGCTGGAGGGCGCGCTCAAGCTCAAGGAAATCTCCTACATCCATGCCGAGGGCTATGCGGCGGGCGAGCTGAAGCACGGGCCGATCGCGCTGGTGGATGAAACCATGCCGGTGGTGGTGATCGCCCCTTATGACCACATCTTCGAGAAGACCGTCTCGAACATGGAGGAGGTGGCCGCGCGTGGCGGGCAGATCATTTTGCTCACCGACCAGAAGGGCGCGGAGGCCGCCCATGTGGATGCGGCGCAGAAGCTGGTTGTGCCGGAAGTGCCGGCCTCCATCTGCCCCATGGTCTATGCCATCCCGGTCCAGCTCATCGCCTACCACACCGCCGTCATCATGGGCACAGATGTTGACCAGCCCAGAAACCTCGCAAAATCCGTAACCGTCGAATAGCACGGGCAATACTGCAAGTTTGGAACAGGGATTTGGCATGGTTACGGGGCACATGACTCCCCGCAACCATGCCGGATAGTGAATAGGTCTGATGATTGGACAGGTCTCATCCTCCGAAGGCTCAGGCACCAGCCCGCTGAACATGCTGGTTCTGGGCGGCTGCGGTTTCATCGGCTCCCATATTGTGGATGCGCTGCTGGCGCGTGGCCACAACGTGACCGTCTTTGACCGGAAGGCCGAGGATTTCCGCGCGCCCTTGCCGGATGTCAATTATGTCTTCGGCCAGTTTTCCGATCGTATGGCACTCATTGAGGCCATGACCGGAACTGATGTCGTCTTCCATCTTATCAGCAGCACCTTGCCCGGAACCGGGAATTTCAATCCGCAGGAGGATGCGTCCGGCAATCTTGTGGGCACACTCGGGCTTCTCGACTCCATGGTCGCGCTGAATGTGCCGCGCATCGTCTATCTGTCGTCCGGCGGCACGGTCTATGGCCCTTCCCGGCTTCCCGCCATTCCCGAAAACCATCCCCTTCAGCCAATCTGCTCCTACGGCATCATCAAAACCGCGATTGAGCATTATCTCCGGCTTTACCAGTCCATTCACGGGCTGAAGGCGGTTGCAATCCGCGCCGCCAACCCCTTTGGCCCCCGGCAGGGTCATGTGGGCATGCAGGGGGTCATTTCCACTTTTCTGCGCAGTGCCGCGGAAAAACGGCCCATCGAGATCTGGGGCGATGGCAGCGTGGTGCGTGATTATCTCTATGTGCGAGATCTGGCGCAATGCTGCGCTCTGGCGGCAGAAAGCGATATCACCGGCGCACTGAATGTCGGCAGTGGACACGGACGCTCCCTCAGGGAGGTGATCGCGGCCATTGAACGGGTGACAGGCATGCAGCTTGATCCCGTTTTCAGCCCGGCCCGCCCCGTTGATGTCCCCTACTCCGTGCTCGACTGCACCCGTGCCCGTCAGGAACTGGGATGGCATGCCGCAACGGACTATGAAGCCGCCATTGCCCTGAGCTGGGAATGGGTTCAGACACAATGCGGCACCTGAGACCCGGCAGCCGCCTCTCCATCCGCGAGACATATGCAAGATGATGCAGGAACTGGAAAGGCTGCGCGCACTTGTTGCACGCCATGAGCGGAATGCCACGCGCACGTCCTGGCTGTTGCGCCAGCTTGCCCGCAAGATCAGCCACCTGCCGCGTGACTATTCCCGCAAGATCCGCAAGTCCTGGGGTCGGGGCCAGACGGTTCCGGACCAACAGGAGAGCCGTGGCGACAGCCATCTGGCCCCCTTTGAGGTGCCGGAACTTTATGAGGCGCAGTTTCGCAGGCATCTCGAACAGGATGCCCCCTCGCGCCATGTGCTGGAGGAGATGAAAGGCTTTTACCTGTCTCCCGCCATGCATCATCTGGTTGCGCAGGCTGCCGCGCTGGACCCGAATGTGGGCGTCGTCACGGGGGCAGAACCCAGCTTCTGCCCGCCATGGCATGATACGGCCCATCATTTCCTGTGTGCGGCGCGGGCGCGTATTCCGCAGGAGCCTTATGATGCCGTGGTGCTCATGCCTTCAGGGCGCATGGGCGGGGCGGATCTGGTCGCGGCCATGCTGGCCAAGGCCCTTGCCACCACGGGCCGCCCCCTGATCCTGCGGACTGATGACAGCGCATGGGACCGTCCGGACTGGTATCCGGCCCATATCCCCTGCGTGGACATCTCGGACCTCATGCCCCCCACCGGCAATCCGACCCGCGCACTCTATGTGCTGTTGCAGGAACTTGGGGCCGCGCGCATTTTCAATGTCAACAGCGCCCTCGCCTTCAATACTTTTGAGGCATATGGCCGCCAGCTTGCAGAAAAGTTCCGTCTCTACGCCTATTATTTCTGTACCGAGCGCAATGGCGATGGTGCAGAAATCGGCTATCCGATCTGGCATTTTGCAACACTGCTGCCGGTATTAACCGCCGCACTGACCGATACACGCAATCTTGCGGAAACACTGGCCAACCGCCACGGTGTGCCACAGGAGATTGCCCGCCAGAAACTGCGGGTTGTCTACAGTCCGGCCCAGATCAGCCCGGACATTGCGGCTGTTGCGCGCAGCACCAGCCAGACGCGCGCACGCCCTCTTATCCTTTGGGGTGGACGACTGGACCGGCAAAAGCGGTTTGATCTTCTGCTGGCCACGGCCCGCGCCATGCCGGATGTGGACTTTGCCTGCTGGGGAAAGGCCGTGCTTGATGCACCGCCAGACCTTTCAGCACTGCCGGCAAATGTCACCATGCATCCGCCCTTCACCCGTTATGATGAACTGCCGCTGACAGAGGCCGATGGCTGGCTTTATACTGCCGAATGGGATGGGCTGCCCACAATCCTGCTCGAACTGGGCGCGCGCGGGGTTTCCATTGTGGCAAGCGGGGTTGGGGGCGTGCCGGAACTGATTGACGCGCAAACCGGCTGGCTCGTTCCGCCCACAGCCACGGTGGATGATTATGTGGCTGCACTACGTGACATGATCACAAGCCCCGTGGAGCGGGCAAGTCGCGCACAAGCCCTGCAGGAGCGTATTGCCCGAAACCACTCCGCGCAGGCCTATGCCGCAACCATCGCTGCTCTGTGACCTGACTTTCTGCCTGACCCGTAACCGCTTCCACCGAAATGATGTTCACCCCTGATATGTGCAGTGACATGACCCAGCCAGATATTTCCATCATCATGACGGCGCACCGGGAAGGGTTTCTGGCCGGGGCGACAGGGCGCAGCGTGCAGGCCGCGATGAACCACGCGCAGGCAGGCGGGCTCAACTGTGAGGTGATCGTGGTTCTGGACCGGGCAGACCCGCTTACGGGTCAGGTGCTGCATGAGGTGTTCGGTGCATCGGCCCGATATGTCTCCAGCGATGCAGGAGACCCCGGACAGGCGCGCAACCGCGGCATTGAGGAGGCCCATGGCCTGTGTTCCGCGTTTCTTGATGGCGATGACCTGTGGTCCGAAAACTGGCTGACGGCGGCATGGGCCATGTCTGCCCAGCGCCCGGATGCGGTCCTGCACTCGGCCTGCAATCTCGTGTTCGGCCATCGCCGCATGATCTTCTGGCACGCGGATTCCGAAACCGCATTATGCGAGCTATCTTATATGAGCTGGCTGAATTACTGGGATGCCCTGAGCTTTGCCCGCACCGGGCTGTATCGGGCGCACCCCTTCAGGGCCAATGACCTGCCCCTTGGGTTCGGGCATGAGGACTGGCACTGGAATGTTGTGACACTGGCTGCGGGAATCCCCCACAAACCCGTGCCGAACACCATGCATTTCAAGCGGGCCCGCGAGGGGTCCCAGATGAGCCGGGTTGCACAGGTCAACGGCATCAGGTGGCCGGTGGAGACAGCCCTTCAGCCTTCGGGCTGAAACCTTTGGCATGATCCCTCACCATGGCTCATGACAACCTCATGAGCCATGGTGAGCCGGAGTGTTCGCCACTTTCAGCGCAACATTCCGGCCTTCGGCATCACTGTTGTGCAAGCCATGCGTCGATGCCAGCCTGCGCAACGGCCTGATCCTGCGCCGGGGTGCCGGACGACACACCGATACCGCCCACAACAGCACCTTCCCACACCACCGGCAGGCCACCGCCCACCACCATCAACCGGCCACCAATGGCAGAGTTGATGCCATAGGCAGGGGCGCCGGGCTGGCTGGAGGCGCCATATTCATGGGTTGCCTTCTTCGCGCCAGAAGCCGTGAAGGACTTGTCGATGGCAATGGTGGAGGAGGTGACCTTGCCGCCTTCCATGCGCTCGAAAGCAATGAGATGGCCGCTTTCATCCGTGATGGCGATGCACATGGGCACGCCAATCTCCACGGCATGGGCGCTTGCGCCGGCAAGCAGGATACGCGCATCATCAAGGTCCAGACGGGTCACTGTCTTCATCTTTGTTTCCTCAAGACTATAGGGCGTTTGCCAGTCAGCATGGACCGACAAACGCCCGGCACATTTTCATGTTGCGTATTCCATCGGCCAGACGGGTCGTCTGGCCGGAAAACGCTGTGGATCAGCCTGCCTTGGCCACGCGCCGCCAGGCGTGCAGCAGCGGCTCGGTGTAGCCGGAAGGCTGCTCGGCCCCCTTCACGATAAGATCGCGTGCCGCCTTGAAGGCCGGGCCATCAAAACCGGGGGCCATGGGCGTGTAGGCCGCATCGCCCGCATTCTGCCGGTCCACAGCCGTGGCCATGCGACGCAGGCTCTCATCCACCTGCGCTTCGGTGATGAGACCATGCATCAGCCAGTTGGCAAGGAACTGCGAGGAGATACGCAGGGTGGCGCGGTCTTCCATCAGCGGCACATCGTCAATATCCGGCACCTTGGAGCAGCCAACGCCCTGATCCACCCAGCGCACCACATAGCCAAGAATGGACTGGCAGTTGAGATCAATCTCGCGGGCGATCTGCTCTGGCGAAAGATTGCGCTGGCCCATCAGCGGCGGGGTCATCAGCTTGTCGAGGCTGGCGCGCTCGCGCGAAGCCAGCTCCTTCTGCCGCTCGGCCACATTCACCTGATGATAGTGGGTGGCATGCAGCGTGGCAGCGGTGGGGGAAGGCACCCATGCGGTGTTCGCGCCCGCCCTGGGATGGCCGATCTTGACCACCAGCATTTCAGCCATGGCATCGGGCTTCGCCCACATGCCCTTGCCGATCTGCCCCTTGCCATTGAGGCCGGTAGCAAGACCTGCATCCACATTGCCATCCTCATAGGCCGAGAGCCAGACGGAATCCTTGATCTCGGCCTTGGGCAGCACCGGGCCGGCCTGCATCACGGTGTGGATCTCATCACCGGTGCGATCGAGGAAGCCGGTATTGATGAACACGATCCGGCCCTTCAGCGCGCGGATACATTCCCGCAGATTGGCAGAGGTGCGGCGCTCCTCATCCATCAGGCCAAGCTTCACCGTGCCCTTGGCGAGGCCCAGAATCTCCTCGACCCGCGCATAGGTGCGGTCTGCAAAGGCGGCTTCTTCCGGCCCGTGCATCTTGGGCTTCACGATATAGACCGAACCGGCGCGCGAATTGCGCGGGCCGGAGGTCTTCTGCACGTCATGCATCGCGGCGGCAACCGTGATGAGGGCATCCAGCATGCCTTCCGGCGTTTCCTGCCCGTCCAGCAGCACCGCGTCCGTGGTCATCAGATGGCCGACATTGCGGATGAGCAGCACGGCGCGACCCGGCAGGGTGAAGCTGGAGCCATCCGGCGCGGTGAAGGTGCGGTCCTCGTTCAGGCGGCGGGTCAGCGTCTTTCCACCCTTCTCGAAGGTGTCCTCAAGATCGCCCTTCATCAGGCCCAGCCAGTTGCCATAGGCCAGCACCTTGTCCTCGGCATCCACGGCCGCGATGGAATCCTCGCAATCCTGAATGGCGGTCAGGGCTGCTTCCAGCACCACATCACGCAGGCCGCAGGGGCTTGCCGCACCCACCGGATGGGCGGGATCAAACACCAGTTCCACATGCAGGCCATTGTGGCGGAACAACAGGGAGCGCTTCTCGCCCTCACCGGCATGGCCCACAAAGGCGGCCGGGTCTGCCAATTCCACATCCTTGCCCGCAATGGTGGCAATGGCCTTGCCATTTTCCACCCGCCATGCGCTCACATCGGCATGCTTGCCAGTGGCGAGCGGCAGGGCCTCATCCAGAAACTCAGCAGCCTTCGCCACGGCCTGTGCGCCACGCCTGGCATCATAGCCCTTGCCTTCCGGCGCGCCGGGCAACGCATCGGTGCCATAGAGCGCATCATAGAGCGAGCCCCAGCGCGCATTGGCGGCGTTCAGGGCAAAACGGGCATTCATCACCGGCACAACAAGCTGGGCACCGGCCACCTTTGCCATCTCGGCATCCGCCGGCCCGGTTTCCACCGAGAACGCCTCACCTTCGGGCAGAATATAACCAATCCCGCGCAGGAAATCCTGCCAGGCGGCATTGTCCCACTCCTTCCCGCGGCGTTCCACCAGCCAGGCATCAATCTGTGCCTGAATATCATCACGCACCTTCAGCAGGCGGCGGTTCTCGGGAGCCAGATCCTTCAGCAGCGCGGCATAACCGTTCCAGAGCGCATCGGCGGTCACCGGCAGGCCGGGCAGCACGCGGTTCTCGACAAAGTCTGCCAGAACGGTCGCGACCTGAAGTCCGGCGCGCTGGGTATATTCGGTCATGTCATCTCTCCTGAGGCATGTTTTTCATTGGGGACCAGACTAGCCCGGCGCGCGTGAACCCGACCAGAGTGTGATGGACTCATTTCCACGATATGGGATAAACGCACAGGAATGGAACAGAATGGAACCGTGCAGGCGGTTGATCGCGCCCTTGCGCTGCTGGAACAGGTTGCGACACATCCTGAAGGCGCGCGCCTCACCGCTCTTGCGCAGGAGGCGGGCCTTGCCCGCTCTACGGCACACCGGCTGCTGACCACGCTGGAACGGCGCGGCTTCACCCAGTTCGATACCACTACACAGCGCTGGTATGTCGGGCGCAAGGCATTTGCGGTTGGCATTGCCTTTACCCGCTGGCAAAGCTTTATCGCCGCCGCCACCCCCTTTCTGCGCAAGCTGCGCGACCTCTCGCGCGAGACCGCCAATCTGGGCGTGCTGGAAGATGGCGAGGTCATTACCGTGGCCCAGATAGAAAGCCGCGAGATCATCCGCGCCATTGCCCCACCCGGTGGACGTGCCCCGGTGATGAATTCCGGCATGGGCAAGGCCATCATCGCCACATGGCCGGATGCCGATATTGAAGCACTGGTCAGCCGCCATGGCCTGCGTCATGCAACAGAACACAGCCTGCGCAACATGGATGAGGTGCGCGCGGATATTTCACGCATTCGCGAGCGCGGATACGCCTTTGACAATGAGGAGTTCACCCTCGGCATGCGCTGTGTGGCGGCCGTGGTGTGGTCGCCATCGGGCGACCCGGTGGGGGCCATTTCCATCTCTGCCCTCGCCGCGCGCCTGCCGGAAAAGGACATGGATAAAATCGGCATTAAGGTGCGCCAGCAAGCTGAAGAGCTCAGCACGGTCATGGGCGGGCTTTCAGCCTCTCCACCATAGAACATTCAGCACCGGCCCCGGATCGACCGGAAACAGATGAACCTATAGGCCGGCAGAGCATGCCAACTGTTGCAGGGCAACTGTTGCCGGAACTGTGAGCCGCGCCTGACAGAGCGGTCCTGTTCCCGATATTGAATGATCGAAATGGCACGACAGGCCCGCATCCAGACGCCGGAACGCCCCCTGCCCCATCACAAGACCCTGTTTGACTGGAACGCCCCCACCGCCACCGGGAGCAGATTCGCAGCGACCCTATACTCCAAAGGCAGTATATTACCCTGACCAAGCGTCTCTATACTTCAGTTTACAACAGGAAAATCAACACCATGTGATGCACCTGTCATATCAGCAGAAGAAGGGCCCGCCACTCCGGTTGCGCATCGCAAGAGACCCGCATCCCTGAAAGGCTTGTGCTGCCTGATCTTCACGGAATGTTTGCTGAGGGCATGATTGCAAATCAACCCGCCACAACTGAAAATAACGAAACCTGAATGAAGACAAGGGGGTTGTCCGATCCGCCGCAGAGCGTCACTCTCTTGCGAATGCAGACCGGCCTCCCGGCCACCTCCTGTATCCAGATCCCAGCCTTCGCCCTGAACAGCTCTGCCGAGGACAAGACCAGCCATGGTTTCTCACGCCTCCCCCCGCTCCGCACACCACCGCAACGGAGCAGCTCTTCTTCGGCTTTACAGTTCTCGTGCAGCTTTACTTCTGGGTGGTTCCAGCGTGCTGGCGCTGCTGGCGGCTTCCGGCATGGCTCTGGCTGCCGATCCGGTGCGCATCCTCAATGAAGGCAGCAATGGCAAGGACAGCAGCATCCTGTTCGGGTTCCGCAATAGCGCGACTGCCGGCGGCGATGCCAGAGAGATACGGCAGCAGATTGGAGTAAGCATCCAGACCCAGTCCGGTGTCGCCATTGAGCTGGGCACGAAGGGCGGACGGGGCGGCAATGGTGATTTCAGCCCGCTGAGCTTCAATGAATATGGCGAGCATGGCGGCAAGGCCGGCTCCGTGGTGCTGGATTTGTCCAGCCGCAGCATTTCCGGTGGGAAGACGAGTTCCACCTCCAATGCGCTCATTCAGCTTTATGCCATTGGCGGCACGGGCGGTAACGGCTTCCAGAAACTCACCGCGGGCCGCGGGCTTGGCGCTGGCGGGCAAGCCGGTGAAGTGACGCTGAAATGGGCTGGAGCCAGCGCTGGCAACTCCGCCGAGATCTCAGCAAAAGGCGATGGCACACCTGCCATTCATCTGCTCTCGCAGGGGGGGCATTCCGGTGGCAGCCCCAACAATTCACGCGGCGGCACCTATGAGGACCAGCAGAAAGCCGAAGCCGGGGGCGATGGCGGCACCATCACGGCCCAGCTCGGCCAGAAGGGTGGCGGTGCGCAGACCATCACCACAACAGGGCGTTATGCGCCTGCCGTCGTGGCGTCATCCCAGGGCGGCATGGGCGGCTCCGCCCCCTGGAATGGCACAACCACCTACGCCACCAATGGCGGTGATGGCGGACGGGTGAAGGTGGAGAACGAGGCGACCATCATCACGCGCGGCTCAAACTCCACCGGCATTGTGCTGCAAAGTGTGGGCGGCAATGGCGGTTATGGCGGTGGCGGAGCCTTCACATCGGCAGCTCCCGGCTCTCCCGGCGGCAATGGAGGTGATGTGGAAGGCACCAATAATGGCCGCATCAGCACGGAAGGCGCTTACAGCTTCGGCATCATGGCCCAGTCTGTCGGCGGCAGCGGCGGGCGTGGCCGCGATTCCGCTTTCGCCGGTGGCGGAGCTGGTGGGGCGGCAGGAAAGAGCGGCTCCACCCGCGTAACCAATACGGGCATCATTGAAACAAGGGGGACAGGCGCATCCGCCATCGTGGCGCAGAGCGTGGGTGGCGGCAATGCGCTGGATGCCTTCCGGTCCTCCGCGCCCACAGCCGTACGCCATGGGGCGGGCGGAGATGGCGGGCATGGGGGCATTCTGCCGTGGAGCAGCGGCGGCCAGGGTGGCGCGGGCGGATTCGGCGGCAAGGTGGATGTGACCCAGCGCGGCACCCTCACCACTGAAGGCGATGCCGCCTATGGCATTTTTGCCCAGAGCGTGGGCGGCGGCGGTGGCAATGGTGGCGACAGCAATGGCGCATCATTTTTCCTGTCCCTTGCGCTTGGTGGCAAGGGCGGCGGTGGCGGCAACTCCAGTGCCGTGACCGTGAACAATCTGGCAGGCAGCATCACCACCTATGGTTCGGAGTCCACCGCCATTGTGGCGCAGTCCATTGGCGGCGGCGGCGGTTCTGGCGGGCAGGCCATTGCCCGCTCCATGGGGCCGGCCATCTCCGTTTCCTCCGCGGTTGGTGGCGCGGGCGGTGATGGCGGCAAGAGCGAGACTGTCACGGTCAATAACAAGGCCAGGATCACCACCACAGGCGTTGCCGCGCTTGGCATTCAGGCCCTGAGCATTGGTGGCGGTGGTGGCAATGGTGGTGGCGCCACAGCGCAGGCCATTGCCCTGCCTTTGCCCCTGCCCGGCGGCTCTCCGCCCTCCGTGGCGGTGAGTCAGGCAGTGGGCGGCTCCGGCGGCAAGGGGGGCGATGGTGGCAAGGTCATCATCACCAATGATGGGACAATCCTCACCTCGGGTGATGATTCCGTCGGCATCTATGCCCAGTCCACCGGCGGCGGCGGCGGCTATGCCGGTTCTGCCTCGTCCTACACCATGGCTGTTGCCCCGCCCGGCTCCCCGGCTTTTGATCTCAACATGTCGGTTGGCGGCTCCGGTGGAGATGGCGGCAAGGGCAATACGGTCGAGGTGGTCAACGCTCTTGGCGGGTCCATCCTCACCTCCGGCAAGAATGCGTTCGGCATCAGCGCGCTCAGTGTGGGCGGCGGCGGTGGGGCCGGTGGCGGGGCCGATGTCACCAGCGATGTGCTGGGCATGTACTCCAACTATGCGGTTTCCATTGGTATTGGCGGCAGCGGCGGCAAGGGGGGCATCGGCGAGAAGGTCACCGTCACCAACAAGGGCACCATCGCCACAAGCGGGGAGTTTGCCCTCGCCATTTCCGCACTCAGCATTGGCGGTGGCGGCGGTTATGCGGGCAGTGGCAGCACCAGTTCCAAGGTTGGCATCTCCGCAAGTGAAGTCGCGAGCAAGGCCGCCGGCCTGATCAGCCAGGCCGATTCCGCCATGCTGAATGTTGCCGTGGGCGGGTCGGGTGGTGATGGCGGTGATGGCGGACTGGTGAATGTCACCAACCAGCACAGCATCCTGACGCAGGGCAACAATGCCACCGCGATTTTTGCCCAGAGCGTGGGTGGCGGCGGCGGGCGGGCCGGAGGCTTTCAGGGTGGTGGCGAAGGCAAGCTGGTAGGCGGCGTCAGCGTCGGCGGGTCCGGTGGCAAGGGCGGCCGAGGCGATACTGTCACCGTGACCAACAGCGCCAGGGCCGGCATTGTGACCGAGGGCACCGGCTCCCACGGCATTCTGGCGCAGAGCGTGGGCGGCGGCGGTGGCGCGGGTGGCGGTTTTGTCACCTCCACCAGCAAGAGCGATGTCATCAGCGACAAGGCCAAGTTCGTGACCAAGGTTGCGAAGGAGATTCACAAATATAACGGCCTGTTCACCGAATATCTCCCCATCGGGGTTTTCGACAAGAAGAGCAGCACACAGGCCCGCATGAAAGACGCCAAGGTTCTGATCGACATCATCAGCCTGGCCAACTCAAAGGATACAAGCCTTTCCGAGAAGATCATGAAAGGTACATTTTTTGTTGGCCTTCGGGTCTTGCAGGTCGCCTTCGAGAAACAGATCAAGGACATTCAAAAGCAGATCCAGCCCGGAGAGGCCGTGAAGCTGCCGGATGCCTCGCTCAAGGTTGCGGTGGGCGGTTCTGGCGGTTCCGGTGGCAAGGGCGGTGATGTCATCATTGCCAATGACGGAAAAATCGCCACCAGCGGAGATCTCTCCTTCGGCGTGCTGGCCCAGAGCATTGGCGGCGGCGGCGGCATTGGTGGCGGTGCGTTCACAGAGGGGCAGAACAAGCTCAACCTCAACCTTTCCGTGGGTGGTGCCGGAGCGGACGGGCAGACAGGCGGCAAGGTGAAGGTTACCAATGCCGGCACCCTGCACACCACCGGCACCTCCTCCTATGGTATTTTCGCCCAGAGCGTGGGCGGCGGCGGCGGCATTGGCGGCGGCGCAACCAGCGATGACACGGTCTCCATTTCCGCAAATGCCAATGTGGGGGGCAAGGGGGGCAAGGGGGGCACCGGCGGTGCGGTGGATGTCATCAATCGCGGCACCATCATCACCACCGGCCTTGAGGCCCATGGCATTGTGGCCCAGAGCGTGGGCGGCGGCGGTGGTATCGTCTTTATCGATCAGGTGGACCCGCTGGCAGATGCCGGCAACATCCTGCCACCAAGGCCGGGAAGCGCCGAGGCCATCGCCACCGACGAGGCCTTCGAGGCCACGCTCAAGCTGCTGAAAGAGCTTGGCATTCCCATGGCCGAAGAGACCGCCTTCAATTATGAGGGCACCCTTCTGCCCAAGCGCACCTATGACTTGTCCTATGGCGGCACCGGCACCAAGGGCGCGGATGGCGGGGATGTACTGGTACGCCACGCAACCGGACAGGTCAGCACGCACGGCGATGGTGCGTTCGGCATCTTCGCCCAGTCCATCGGCGGTGGTGGCGGCTTTGGCAGCAACATGACCCCGGCCAAGAAGGGCAGCGCGGGCCTGATGGATATTGGCGGCAGTTTCGGCGGCTCTGGTGGCGCAGCCGGAAATGGCGGCAAGATCACGGTTGAACTTGCCTCCGGCTCCTCCATCTCCACGGCTGGTCACAGCGCCAGCGCCATCTTCCTCCAGTCCATTGGCGGTGGTGGCGGGTATAGCGGCTTCATCAATGCCAAGAACGACAAGAACACCCCGGCTTTTATCAGTAACAACGGCTCCTCCGGTGATGGCGGCAATATTGTTGTCACCAGCACCACCGCATCACAGGTGACGATCGCCACCACCGGCACCCGCGCCCATGGCATTCATGCGCAAAGTCTGGGCGGCGGCGGCGGAGCCATTGCCAGCATGAATGGCGGTGTCATACCGATTGGCTCCTCTGACCAGGCCCGCAGCATGGCGCAGGGCACCGGCGGCAAGATCAATATCTGGCTGGATCAGGCCTCTATCCACGCGACAGGTGAACATGCCTATGGCCTCTTCCTGCAAAGCGGCCGGCAGAAGGGCGATGGCACGCTGGACAACAGCAAGGGTGGCGACATCACCGTGCGCATGAGCGGCACGCTGCTGGGCGGCTCGGACGCGGGTGCGGCCATCCGCACCGATGGCGGCAATACAAAGATCACCCTTGAGAAAGATGCACAGGTCAGCGCGCTTTCCGGCATCGCCGTGCTGTCCTCTCATGGAGTGGACGAGTTGCACAATTCCGGAAGATTGACCGGAAATATTGACCTGGCCAGCACCCGGACCCAGGAAAGCAACAGCTTCACCAACATGATTGGCGGCCTTTATGCCAGCCTTGCCGGTGAGGGGCTCATTCACCTTGGCTCCGGTGGAAAGCTCGTCAATTCCGGGGACATCAATATTGGTGGCCTCAACCAGATTGGCCTGCTGAAGCTGACAGGCGGAGCCGCTGAATTGTCCGGGCGCATGCTGGTGGATATTGATGCCGCCCGCACGCTGGGGTCACAGCGCAATGACCGGTTTCAGGCTGACGGCCCGGTGACGATCAGGGGACTGGAATTCATTCCCAACTTTATTGGCGTGCTGCCCGGCACCTATACGCTGGTTTCCGGGCATGACATCACCACCAAGACGGCCGCGACAATGGCCTATAATCACAGCGGCCCGATCACATGGGATGTGGACCATACAAATGATGCCGTTTCGGTGCGCCCCACAGCCGATTTTGCCGGAGCAGCCGCGGCAGGACAGATTGAACTGACAACGACGGAAGCCGCCATGGCATCCTCGCTTCAGACCACATGGAACGCTGGCACCACCAACCAGCAGACAGCCACAACCTTTGCCGCCATGGCCTCGGTGGAAAGCAGCGAGGAATATCACAATGCCCTCGCCTCGCTCTCTCCGGAAGGCCAGCAGCAAGGTGCGGTCACACAGTCCACCATTGGTGTGCGGGCCTCGCTGCGCGGGGCGCTGAGTTGCCCGGTCTTTGCCGATGGAACCACCATGATCGACGAGACCCAGTGCGTCTGGGCCAAGGTTTCAGGCTCCTACCTGAAACAGTCTGAATCCTCCGACTCTCTCGGCTATTCCCAGAACAGCCTGAGCTATCGCATGGGCGGGCAATGGGAGTTCAGGCCAGACTGGTTCATCGGCGCCTCTGCCGCATATACCGCAGGCTGGGGCCATTCGACCGATGGCTTCACCTCCACCGACAGCAAGAGCGGTGATATTGCCCTTTCACTCAAGCATCAGGCCGGCCCATGGTATTTCGCGGCGGCGGCCCATCTCGGTTATGGCGTGGTGGATTTGAAGCGCTCTTTCCTGATCGGCAACAGCGCATGGTCGGCCAAGGGCAATTCGGATGTGTGGACCGTGGCCCTGCGTGGGCGTGCAGCCTATGAGTTCGCCTTCCCCAACTGGTATATCCGCCCTTATCTGGATGTGGATGCCATCCACACCTATGTGCCCGGCTATGCCATGAGCGGACAGGGTGGCACGCTGAGTGCCGGGGAGATGCGGGACTGGACCCTTGCGATTTCCCCCAATGTGGAGCTGGGGATGCGTGTCAATCTGGAAGACGGGAGCTGGCTGCGCCCCTATGCCAGCATTGGCGCAACCTATCTCGTTGACAATCAGCTCGACCAGAACTTCGTGTTCGGGGATGCCTTTGGCAATGGCTTCCGGTTCGTCTCCACCTCACGCGCACCGGAAGTCCTGCTGGATCTGGGTGTGGGTCTCCAGTTTTTCTCCACACAGAATTTCGAGATCCGGGGCGAATACAATGCGCAGGTCAGCAATGATCTGGTGAACCACGAAGGCAGCGCCCGCTTCTCCGTGCGCTTCTGAGCCATCTGGCACAGTAGGGCCATCTGACACAGTAGACTTGCAAGCCTCTGCCTGAATTCTGACTGAAGCAGGAAGGGGCTTGCAGGAGCCGAAGGGCGCGATGTCATCAAGCCTGCCCGGGCTTTTTCACAGACAGTCCCCCGCGCAAGCCTGCAAGAACCCCCATAAGAACCCGCATGGAAAGCGGGTGCCTGCACGCATCACAGGGGCCAGAGGCGCGGCAGAGGCAGGTTGCATTCCGCCGCGCCGCGCACCCTTTCAGGCGCAGGCCTTTTCAAGCGCGCGCGGTCGCGGGCCCCCGGTCGCCCAGTCCAGCAGTTCAGCGGTATGCGCCACCGGAATGCCGGTGCCGGAACCAATCTGCATCATGCAGCCAATATTGCCGGCACTGATGACCTGAGGCCGTGTGGCCTCCAGTGTCGCCACCTTGCGGCTTTTCAGCTCGCGCGAGATCTCCGGCTGCAACAGGTTATAAGTGCCCGCAGAACCACAGCAGATATGGCTGTCTTTCGGCTCCAGCACCTGAAAACCTGCCGCTTTCAGCAGGTCTTTTGGCGCGGTGCGGATCTGCTGGCCATGCTGAAGCGAACAGGCGGAATGATAGGCCACCCGCAAAGGCTCGGCGTGGGAGGCATTTTGCAGCCCCAGTTCTTCCATCACCTCGGTGATGTCCCTGGAAAGGGCCGCCACACGCGCCGCATCTTCCGCCAGCGGGGTGTTGGCAAACATGTGGCCATAGTCCTTCACCGTGGTGCCGCAGCCGGAGGTGTTGATCACCAGCGCATCCAGCCCCGCCCCGTCCATCTCGGCCACCACCGCACGGATATTGGCGGCAGCCAGCGCATGGCTGTCATCCTCCTTGCCCATATGGTGGGGCAGCGCGCCACAGCAGCCCATGTTCTGCGGAATGACAACCTCGCACCCATGCCGGCGCAGCAGGCGGATGGTGGCGTCATTGATATCTGTATTGAGTGCGCGCTGGGCGCAGCCGGTGAGCAGGGCCACGCGCTTGACGGCCTTTTTCTCGGCCGGGAAGCTTTGCGGGAGATCATTCGCACTGGGCGCGGGCAGGCTGGTGGGGGCCATCTCCAGCATGGCGCGCAGGCGGGCATCCGGCATCAGCTTGCGGAACGGTTTCGCCAGCCGTGCTGCCATCATGGCAGCCCGGAAGCGGCCCGGATAAGGCAGGGTGCGCGCCAGCAGCCAGCGCAAGGCGCGCTCGCTCCAGCCCCGCCTGTAGTGCTTTTCGATATAGCTGCGCGCATGATCCACCAGATGCATGTAATGCACGCCGGAGGGGCAGGTGGTCATGCAACTCAGGCAGCCAAGGCAGCGGTCCACATGGCGCACGGTGGCCGGATCGGGAACCTTGTTGTTCTCCAGCATGTCCTTGATGAGATAGATGCGCCCGCGCGGGCTATCCAGTTCATCACCCAGCACCTTGTAGGTGGGGCAGGTGGCGGTGCAGAAGCCGCAATGCACGCAGGAGCGCAGAATCTCGTTTGCGCGCAGCGTTGCGGGGTCTGCAAGCTGGGCATCAGTGAAGTGTGTTTGCATCGGTGCCCCCCATCAGGCCCGGATTGAAAATCCCGGCGGGGTCAAAAGTGCGGCGCAGGGCGGCGGAAAGGGCGGCAATCGCGGGCGCTTCCGGTGTAAAGGCAGGGTGTGCGGGCGTGATACCCGGGCGCACCAGAATGGCCCGCCCTGCCCCCACCGCCGCATGAACCACACTGGCCGGCAGATCACCACAATACCAGAGCAGCCCGCCACCCCAGTCCAGCGACACCTCGCCCCCCTGCGCCCGAAGCGCGGCAGACACGGCGGGCGCATCGCTGGCTTTCACGAAGATGCGCCAGACAGCACCGGGCACATCAGCAAAATGCGCCACATCACGCATCTGCCGCCAAAGCGCGCGGCTGGCGGCATCTTCCAGAATCTCGATCTGGCTCCCGCGGAACAGCGTCGTCAGCTTCCCGACCCGATAGGCGACCTGCGTCATCAGCCCCTCAATGCGCAGCCATGCGGTTCCCTTGCAATAGGCCGCTCCGGACACCTCAAAAGGCGTGGCGAGCGCCGCCGCAAAAAGATCCACGGCCTGCGCCACGGTCAGGGCATGAAAGGCAAGTGTCTGCTGACTTTCAGCCATGGGCAGGGTTTTCAGCGCCACTTCGCTCAACACGCCCAATGTGCCATAGGCACCGCACTGGAGCTTGCCCAGATCAAGCCCCGTGACATTCTTCATCACCCGGCCACCATTCTTGATGATGCGCCCCTGCCCGTCCACAAAGCGCACACCCAGAAGATGGTCGCGGCAGGCCCCGGTATGAATCCGGCGCGGACCGGAGATGTTGGTGGCGACAATGCCGCCAATGGTCGGCACACCTTGCGTGCCCAGCAGCACGCGGTGATCCATCGGCTCAAATGCCAGCGCCTGCCCTTCTGCCGCAAGTGCCGCTTCAATCTCCTCCACCGGTGTACCCGTGCGGGCAACCAGAGTGAGTTCGCCGGGCGAATAGGTGATCATGCCACCCATATCGCGCGTGGTAAGGCAGATGCCATCTGCCAGCGCCTGCGGCACATGGCGCGTGGCCCCGCCGCACACATGCAGGGCACGCCCCGCGGCACGGTTCTGCACAATGAGTTCAGCCAAATCTGCCTCATCCCGCGGGGCAAGAAGGGTGGATGGACCTCTGGCAGGGTTACTTTCCGGCGTCATCAGCATCGGCCCGCCTCCTCACGATGGGGACGGCTGGATTCCAGCGGGAAAACCTTGGCCGCGTTCAGCAGCCAGTGCGGATCGAAAATGTCCTTGATCTCCATCTGGATGGCCATGTCTTCGGGCGTGTATTGCTTGGTCATCAGGTCACGCTTCTCGATGCCCACGCCATGCTCGCCGGTGAGGCAGCCGCCGACATCCACGCACAGGCGCAGGATGTCCGCGCCGAAGGCCTCCGCCTTTTCAAGCTGGCCCGGCTCGTTCGCATTGAACAGGATGAGGGGGTGCATGTTGCCATCCCCCGCATGGAAGACATTGGCGACTTCCAGCCCATATTCCCTCGACAGCTCACCAATGCGCCGGAGCGTATAGGGCAGCTTGGAAACGGGCACCGTGCCGTCCAGACACATATAATCGCCCAGCCGGCCCATCGCCCCGAAGGCGGACTTGCGCCCCTTCCAGATCGCAAGCGATTCCGCCTCGGTCTTGCTGGTGCGGAACTCCACCGGGTTCAGCTCTGCCGCAATGGCGTGGATGCGCCCGATCTGGTCGTGGATCTCGTCCTGAGAGCCTTCCACCTCCACAATCAGCACCGCCGCACAGGCCGGATAGCCCGCCTTGGCGAAAGCCTCCACCGCCCGCAGGCACACATCATCCATATATTCGATGGCAACCGGCAGCAGACCGGAGCGGATGATGCGGGCCACGCACTCCCCTGCCGTTTCTGCGGAATCAAAGCCGATCAGCATGGGCCGTGCGCCTTCCGGCCGGGGCAGAATGCGCAGCGTGGCTTCCGTCACAATGGCGAGCTGGCCCTCCGAGCCACAGATGAGGCCAAGCAGGTCCAGCCCGCTATTGCCCAGCAGCGGCCCGCCCAGTTCCACAATCTCGCCGGTGGCCAGCACCATGCGCACGCCCAGAAGATTATTGGTGGTGACCCCGTATTTGAGGCAGTGCGCCCCGCCGGAATTCATGCCGATATTGCCGGCAATGGTGCAGGCCAGCTGCGAGGACGGGTCCGGCGCATAAAAGAAGCCTTCCGCCTCCAGTTCCGCGCTCACGGAGAGGTTCGTCACCCCGGTCTGCACCCGGATGAAGCGGTTGGCCGTGTCGATTTCCAGAACATCGCGCAGGCGCAGCGTGCCGATGATGACGCTGTCTGCCGTGGGCAGCGCACCGCCTGCAAGCGAGGTGCCGGCCCCGCGTGGCACCACGGGCACCTTCAGGCGATGGCACACGCGCATGGCAACCGCCACCTCCTCGGTGGTCCGCGGCAGCACCACCGCCAGCGGCGCACATTTGTAGGCCGTCAGTGCATCACACTCATAGGCGCGGGTTTCTTCCGGGTCCGAGATGATGATGTCTGCCGGCAGTTCCGCGGCCAGTGCGGCGACAATCTCGTCCTTGCGCGCAAGAATGGCAGCATCCGGCTGCGGCATTGCTATGGTTGACACAGCCGGCCCTCCAGTCGTCATGAAAAGGGACGAGGGGGATACCCCCCTCGTCGGATATGTTCGGGATCAGGGCACCATGGCCGTGAAGGGCCACACATAGGCCTGTGCCATCACCAGCACGCCGACAAGGCTGGCCAGCACGATGGAGTGGAGGAACACGTAACGCAGGATCTGGTTTTCGTGTCCGTACCAGTTGGTGGCAGTGGAGGCGACGACGATGCTTTGCGCATCAATCATCTTGCCCATCACGCCGCCGGAGGAGTTGGCCGAGGCCATCAGCACAGGCGACACGCCGATCTGCTCCGCCGTGATCTTCTGCAAGCCGCCGAACAGCACGTTCGAGGCCGTATCCGAGCCTGTGAGCGCCACGCCCAGCCACCCCAGAAGAGTGCCGAAGAAGGGATAGATCCAGCCCGTCTGCGCAAAGGCCAGACCCAGCGTTGCATCCGTGCCGGAGTAGCGGGAGACGAAGCCCAGCGCCAGCATGGCGGCAATGGTGACGAGCGAGAAGCGCACCACCCAGATGGTCTGGAGCCATTCACGCACCAGCGCAACCGGCGAGAAGCGCAGCACCAGACCGGAGACAATGGCCGCCAGAAGAATGCCCGTCCCGGTCGCCGAAAGCAGGTTCAGCGAATAGACAGCAGCTTCAGCCTTGGGCGCAGCCACAACCGGCGGCACCTTGAGCACCAGATCATGAAGGCCGGGAATGGGCAGGCGATACACCCAGATGCTGTCGAGCCACACCTTCACCTGCGGCGTGCCCCAGGCAAAAACGAACACGGACAGGATCAGCCAGGGCAGCCAGGCCTTGAAAACGGTCGCGCCGGAATGGGAGTGCTTCACCTGAACCGGCTCAGCCTCACCGCCGCCGCCTGTCGAGGTCCAGACGCGCTTGGGAGACCACACGCGCAGGAAGGCCGCAAGGCAGATCATGGAGCTGACGGCCGCCACGATATCCACCAGCCAGGGGCCGTGGAAGTTCGAGACCAGATATTGCGGAATAGCGAAGGACACACCAGCCACGAGCAGCGCCGGCCACACTTCCCACATGCCCTTGCGCCCGGCAAAGGCCCACACCAGCCAGAAGGGCACGATGATGGAGAAGAAGGGCAACTGGCGGCCAATCATGCCGGACAGTTCCATCAGGTCCAGCCCGGTGACGGCGGAAAGCGCGATAACGGGCGTACCCAGCGCGCCATAGGCCACAGGAGCCGTGTTGGCGATCAGGGACAGGCCTGCGGCCGGAAGCGGCGCAAAGCCCAGCCCCATCAGCATGGAGGCCGTCACGGCCACGGGCGTACCGAAGCCGGCAGCACCTTCAAAGAACGCACCGAATGAGAAGGCGATAAACAGCAGTTGCAGCCGACGGTCCGGCGTCAGGCCGGCAATGCTATCACGCAGAATGCTGAATTGACCGGTCTTTTCTGTCAGCCGGTACAGGAAGATCACGCTCAAAATGATCCAGCCGATCGGCAAAAGACCATAGGCCGCGCCATACAGCGCTGTCATGCCGGCCATTTGTGCGGGCATGCCAAAACAGAAAATGGCCACAACCAGAGCCACCACAAGGCCCAGAATCGCGGCGCGATGCGCTTTCATGTTGAAGATGCCGATACCACCCAACAAGACGACAACCGGTATTGCCGCCAGCAGGGTCGAAATGACCATGCTGTTAAATGGATCGTAGACTTGTGACCAAGGCATTCCATTCCCTCCCCAGGGCCAGCCACCTGCCCCCGGCATCCGGGTGGATGCGGTCAGGCAGGACTTTGGCGACGCTTCTCCCACCGGCCTCGTTTTTATTGAAAATCATTTTGGTCCGGTTCGTACTTGGTAAAATGGTTTGACCAAGAGTGTCAACTCCATGCCATTTTTCCTAAAACCCTGTTTCTGCTACACTTCGCCACTCAAATACCTGTCCGAAAGGCATTGAACACAAGACTTTCACAGCATATTCCATAGAGATGAATGCCACCCGGCCGAACCGCCCCCCCAAGGCTGCCGATGCAGCCGTGCAACATATCGAAGCCCTGATACTGGAGGGGTCATTGCGACCCGGCACGCCGCTGCTGCCGGAGCGGGAGCTGGCGCTGCGCCTCAATGTCTCCCGCCCAACCCTGCGCGATGCCCTGAAAACCCTGGAGCAAAAAGGGCTTTTGACCAGCAGGGACGGAAAGGGCATGAAAGTGGCCCAGCTTGGGGCGGCAACCATTTCTGACCCGCTCATCGCCATGCTGACGGAGCACAGCGCGGTTTCAGACGATTATCTGGAGTTTCGCGCCATCATTGAAAGCTCGGCCGCCGCTTTCGCAGCGGAGCGCGCCACGGAAGTGGACCGTGAGCAGATTCGCCAGTGTCTGTCCCGCATGGAAAAAGCGCACCTTTCCGCCAATGCGCAGGAAGAGGCCGAGGCTGACACAGAGCTGCACATGACCATTTATGAAGCCAGCCATAATCTTGTGCTGCTTCAGATCATGCAGGCCTTGTCAGGCAATTTGCTGGAGCATGTGTTTCACAATCGGCAAAGGCTGTTTGCAGCGCCCCAGGTGCGCGATGTGCTGCAAAGCCAGCATCTTGCCATCGCACAGGCGATCATTGACCGTCGCCCGGAAACAGCGCGCGCGGCAGCACATGACCATATCAGCTATTTGCGAAGGACGATGTCTGACATACAGGAAGCCGAGGCAAAGCTGGATCTGTCATTACGCCGGAAGAAAAGCGGTGGACTGACTGCACTCAAGCGCTGAAGGCGATACATTTTTCAGCCTTCCGGATCAACAAGACACGCGCTTACAACGGAGCAGAGCATGTCCAAAGACCGCGGATTGATGAGTTCAAGACGCTTTGCACCCTTGTTCTGGACCCAGTTTCTGGCGGCCTTCTCCGATAACTTCCTGAAAAACTCTCTGGTCTTCGTCGTTCTGGCGACCCTGGCCGCAGAGCAGGCAGCCTCCATCGTGACCCTTGCGGGGGCGGTGTTCATGGCGCCCTTCGTGCTGTTCTCATCCCTCGGAGGTGAGATCGCCGACAAATATGACAAGGCGGTTGTAGCCCGCTACCTGAAGGGTGCGGAAATCGCGGTTGCCGTTTTTGCGGCCGTGGGCATCGGCATCGGCTCCATCCCGGTGATGATGGTGTCCCTGTTCCTGTTCGGTCTGGGTTCGGCCCTGTTCGGACCGGTGAAATATGGCGTGCTGCCGGATTATCTGGAACGCAACGAACTGGCAAAAGGCAATGCCTGGATTGAGGGTGGCACCTTCATTGCCATTCTGGCCGGGACCATTCTGGCCGGCGTGTCCTACTCCCTGGGGGGGGGAAGCCCTATCGTTTTCGGGCTGTTGCTAGGCACCTTCGCAACGCTTGCCTTTCTTGCAAGCTGCTACATGCCGCGCACCGGTGCGGGTGCGCCCCATCTGAAAATCCAGTGGAACATCGTGCGCTCCTCCTGGGAGATCCTGAGTGATGTGGTGCGCGAGCGCCGCCTGCTGGTGACCATGCTCATGGTCTCATGGTTCTGGTTGTGCGGGGCCATCATCACGGCCATCCTGCCACCTTTTGTGAAATCCGCAGGCGGCAACGAGATTGATATTGCCATCTGCTTCATGGTGTTTGCGGTCTCGATCGGCATTGGATCGGCCATTGCGGCATGGCTTTCAGCCGGGCGCATCGTGCTGTTGCAGGCGGTGCTCGGCACATTCATCTTTGGCCTGAGCTGTCTCAACCTGTCCCTGCTCATTGGCACCACTCCGCATGCGGCCATCCCTTCCGCATCCTCATTCTTTGCCAGCCCGACAGCCGCCAATCTTGTGGTGACACTGGCGCTGGCCGCCATGTCCGGCGCGTTTCTCATCGTGCCCTCCTTTGCGGCCTTTCAGGCATGGGCGAGGCCGGAGGCGCGCGCCCGCGCGGTGGCGGCCAACAACATCATGAATGCGCTGTTCACCGTGGGCGGCACCGCCACAACGGGCCTTGCCCAGAATGCAGGTGCATCGCTCTCCATGGTGGCGCTGGCGCTTGGCGTGCTGTCCCTCATCGCCGCCGTGCTCATGTTCCGCTATCTGCCCACCCAGCCGCTGCGCGATTTCATCACCATTTTGCTGCGGGCCTTTTTCCGGATGGAGGTGAAGGGCCTTGAGAATCTGGACAAGGCGGGGCCTACCCCGATCCTTGCACTCAACCATGTGTCCTATCTGGATGCCATTCTGGCACTGGCCATCACCGAGACCGGCGCCCTGCGCAGGCCGGTATTTGCCATTGATTCCAATGTGGCACAGCGCTGGTGGGTGAAGCCCTTCCTGCCCATGGTCAATGCCGTGCCGCTGGACCCGACAAAACCCATGGGCACGCGCACGCTCATCCGCCTTGTGGAAGCCGGCAACCCGCTGGTCATCTTCCCCGAAGGGCGCATCACCGTCACGGGCAGCCTGATGAAGGTCTATGACGGGGCGGCCATGGTGGCAGACCGTACCGGCTCCATGGTGGTGCCCATCAAGATTGACGGGCTGGAACGCACCTATGCCTCGCATCTGTCTTCCATGCAGACGCGCCGCCAGCTTTTCCCGAAGGTTCGGGTCACCATCAATCCGCCGGAGAAGCTGGAGGTGGACCCCTCCATCATGGGGCGCAAGCGGCGCATGGCGGCGGGTGCAAGCCTTTACACCATCATGTCCAACCTCGTCTTCTCCACCTCGGGCAAGACCGGGACCGTGCTGGAAGAGGTCATCCGCGCCGCCGACAGTTTCGGCATGAAGCGCGTGGCGGTGGAGGACCCGCTTTCCGGTTCGCTCACCTATGGTACGCTGCTCACCGCCGCCCGCGCGCTGGGACATGAGTTGGGCCTTGTGCTGAAGGAGGATGAGGCCGTTGGCCTGCTGCTGCCCAATGCCAATGGCGTTGCGGTGACATGGCTGGCCCTGCTTTCCGCCGGCAAGGTGCCGGCCATGCTGAACTTCTCTGCCGGCCTGCTCAACCTGCGCTCGGCCTGCAAGGCGGCACAGGTGCGCAGCATCGTCACCTCCCGCGCCTTCATCGAAAAGGCCCGGCTGGGCGAGGTGGTGGATGCGCTGGCGAAAGATGGCCTGAAGATTGTGTGGCTGGAGGAGATCCGCACCGAGATCACCCTGCGGCGCAAGATTCTGGCACGCCTTGGCCGAAGCCGCCCGCTGGTGGCGCGCACCAGTGGCGACCGGGCCTCCATCCTGTTCACGTCCGGTTCCGAGGGCACCCCCAAGGGTGTGGTGCTGACCCATGCCAACATGCTGGCCAATGCCGCACAGGCCGCAGCGCGGGTGGATTTCAACAAGGGCGACAAGGTGTTCAATGTCCTGCCCGTGTTCCACTCCTTTGGCCTCACGGCAGGCACCGTATTGCCGCTGGTGTCCGGTGTTCCGGTGTATTTCTACCCCTCGCCGCTGCATTACCGCATCATCCCGGAGGCGATCTATTCCTCCAACGCCACCATCATCTTTGGCACGGATACCTTCCTCTCCGGCTATGCCCGCACAGCCCACCCCTATGACTTCCGCTCCATCCGCTATTGCTTTGCGGGCGCGGAACCGGTGAAGGCGGCCACCCGCACCACCTATATGGACAAGTTCGGCCTGCGCATTCTGGAAGGCTACGGGGTGACGGAAGCTGCCCCCGTGATTGCGTTGAACACGCCGATGTACAGCAAGCCCGGAACGGTCGGGAAACTCATGCCCGGCATTGAGCCGCGCCTTGAGGCCGTGCCCGGCGTGGCCGATGGCGGACGCCTGTTCATTCGCGGGCCGAACATCATGGCGGGCTATCTGCGGGCGGAAAATCCCGGCGTGCTGGAGCCGCCGGAACAGGGCTGGCACGATACCGGCGATATTGTTCACATTGATGATGATGGCTTTGTCACCATTCTCGGCCGCGCCAAGCGCTTCGCCAAGATCGGCGGCGAGATGATCTCGCTGGCCGCCGTGGAGACAATGGCCGCAGAACTGTGGCCGGGCGTGCCGCTGGCGGTGACCTCTGTGAGTGACCCGCGCAAGGGTGAAAAGCTGGTGCTGATGGTGGAAAGCGAAACCGCCACCCGCAGTGATCTGCTCGTCTTCGCCCGCAAGAAGGGTGTGAGTGAGCTGGCGGTTCCGGCCGAGGTGACCTTCGGCAAGATCCCGCTTCTGGGCACCGGCAAGCCGGATTATGTGAAGCTGAAAGAGATTGTGGTTCAGGGGGCGGGCTGACCCAGCCCCTGCAACCCGGCAGCAAGCACCGCCCAAAGCGGCAAACCTGCCAAAGGGCGCGGCCAAGCGGGACAAGACGCGCAAACGTGTCTTGTCCCAAGCCAGCAGACGAAATGG
Source organism: Xanthobacter sp. (assembly GCA_034676585.1). GTDB lineage: Bacteria > Pseudomonadota > Alphaproteobacteria > Rhizobiales > Xanthobacteraceae > Xanthobacter. The sequence goes on from JAUCBY010000007.1 coordinate 516,620, forward strand.
TCTGCCCATGATGCCTATCGCGCGCCGCAAGATCGGCTCGCCATGAACGCGGCGCTGTCGGGTTCTTGTTTCAGCTTCGCAAATCCGTATGGATGGTGGCTCAGGCATGGACCAGAGGGGGATAGCCGTGGCATCGCATGGGCAGAAGGGCAGCGCCTCGTGGACACCGCATCACTGGCTGATCCTCCTTGCCATGACCGGGGCCCAGTCCATGACGATGCTCGACAAGTCCGTCGTTGCTGTCACGCTGCCGACATTGGGTACGGATCTCTCCCTCAGCCCCGTTGGCATGCAGTGGGTGGTGAATGCCTATGTGCTGGCACTGGCGTCCTTCGTTGCGGTTGGCGGGCGGCTGGCCGAGGTTATTGGCGGGGTGGCGACCTTCCGCCTTGGGGTGCTGGTATTCGTGCTAGCATCCACCGGCTGCGCCTTTGCCCCGCCCGGCCCATGGGGTGAGGCGTGGATCATCGGCTTCCGCGCCTTGCAGGGCATTGGCGCGGCGCTGATGCTGCCGGTTTCAATCGCCATCGTGCTTGGCACATTCAGCGCGGTTTCCGTGGGGCTGGCGGTGGGCTTCTACACCAGCATCGCACAGGTATTTCAGGCGCTTGGCCCGCTGGTGGGTGGGGTGCTGACAGAATTCATCACATGGCGTGCCGTGTTCTGGATCAATGTGCCGGTGGGCCTGCTTGCGCTGCTGTTCGTGATGCTGGGCAAGCCCGAGAGCGCGCGTATCCCCGGTGCGCGCATGGTGTTGTGGCCCACCGTGCTGCTGGTTCTGGGCTGCGGCGGCATTGTGTGCGCGCTCCAGCAAGGCTCTGTCTGGGGCTGGACCAGCCCGCTCACCCTTGGCGCGGCAGTGCTTGGCCTTGTCTGCGGCACGCTTTTCGTGCGCGGTGCCTTGCGCTCTGCCCAGCCGCTGATTGATGTGCGTCTGCTCGCCAACCGGGTGATTACGGCGGATTTTGCCCTTGCCTTCATGATCCAGTTCGGCACGCTGGCCGCCATCCTGTTCGGCGCGATGTATCTTCAGGATGTGCTGAAGATGGGACCACTGGCGGCGGGTCTGGCCATTTTGCCGCTCATCATCACACAGGCCGTGGGCGGCCAGTTTGGCGGGCGCTGGTATGATCGCGCGGGCATTCGCAACCCGGCGCTGGCCGGGTTCGCCATTGCCACTGTCGGGCTGGCGGCATGGGCTGCTGCCATGCCTTTTCTGGTCTACTGGCCGCAGGTGCCCGGCATGGCCCTCACCGGCCTCGGGCTTGGCCTTGCGCTTTCCCCCACCAGCACGGACGGGCTGGCGCGCGCGGGCGATGCCGAACGCAACGAGGCTTCCGGCATGTTCCAGACCTTCCGGCAACTGGGCGGCAGTTTCGGTGTCGCCACTGTCGGCGCGATTATTTTGAGCATCAACCCGGCTGGCAGCCGGCATGTGGACCCGGCCCGGTCTGCCGAGGCCCTCAGCATCGGCTTTGCCGCAACAGCCATTGCGGTTGCGGCAGCTCTTGTGCTGGCATTCTGGCTTTTGCCCCGCAGGCAGGCGCGGAACTGAAAGCAACATGATATCCCCGGCCAGCGCAGGAAATGGCCGCATGTAAAGAGGCTGTCACATGCAGCCCATAAGCACTCCCCAGCCCTTATTGCCCGGGAGAGAGCCATGTCATTGCTTGCAAAGGCCCTGAAGATCGCCACGCTTTCCGTTGCGCTGACAGCCTCCGGGCTGAGTGCGGCCCATGCGGAATTCAAGCTGGACCCGCGTTTCACCGATGCCAATGGCGATCTGGTCGCCGATACCCCGACCGATCCGGCCCGCCAGATTGATCCCGATACCCTGATCTTCGCCTATACGCCGGTGGAAGACCCCGCCGTCTATGCCAAGGTGTGGCAGGAGTTTCTGGACCATCTGGCCAAGACCACCGGCAAGAAGGTGCAGTTCTTCCCCGTGCAGTCCAACGCCGCCCAGCTTGAGGCGATGCGTGCGGGCCGCCTGCATGTGGCCGGCTTCAACACCGGCTCCAACCCCATCGCGGTGGCCTGCGCGGGCTTCGTGCCCTTCACCATGATGGCCTCCAGGGACGGGGCCTATGGCTATGAGATGGAAATCATCACCTATCCCGGTTCCGGCATCGAGAAGATCGAGGACCTGAAGGGCAAGAAGCTGGCCTTCACCTCGGAAACCTCGAATTCCGGCTACAAGGCCCCCTCGGCCCTGCTGCGCACCCAGTTCAATCTGGAAGCGGGCAAGGATTTCGAGCCGGCCTTCTCCGGCAAGCATGACAATTCCATTCTCGGCGTCGCCAACAAGGATTATCCAGCCGCCGCCATCGCCAATTCCGTGCTCAAGCGCATGGAAGCGCGCGGTGTGGTGAAGCCCGAGCAGATCGTGACCATCTACAAGTCGCAGACCTTCCCCACCACCGGCTATGGCCATGTCTACAACCTGAAGCCGGAGCTGGCCGCCAAGGTGAAGGAGGCTTTCACGACCTTCAACTGGGAAGGTTCCGCCCTGCTCAAGGAGTTCCAGACCTCCGAGCCGCCGCAGGAAGCCTTCATCCCGATCACCTTCAAGGACAACTGGGCGGTGATCCGGCAGATCGATGATGCCATGGACGTCAGCTACGACTGCAAGTGAGTGCAAGCAGGAGCTGAGGGCATGTTGCGCATCGAGAGCCTTTCCAAGCGCTACCCCAAGGGCGACCGGGCTCTCGATGATGTTTCGCTGAATATCCCGGCGGGTCAGGTCGTGGGCCTGATCGGCCCTTCGGGGGCGGGCAAGTCCACGCTCATCCGCTGCATCAACCGGCTGGTGGAACCCAGCACCGGGCGCGTGATGCTGGGCGGGGGCGAGATCACCGGCCTTTCCGCCACAGCGCTGCGCCATGCCCGCCGCCGCATGGGCATGATTTTTCAGGAATATGCACTGGTGGAGCGCCTTTCCGTGATGGAAAATGTGCTCTCCGGGCGGCTGGGTTATGTCGGCTTCTGGCGCAGCTGGTTCCGTCGCTTTCCGCAGGCCGACATCACCCGCGCCTTTGAGGTACTGGACCGGGTGGGCCTGAGTGCGCATGTGGACAAGCGCGCGGATGAGCTGTCCGGCGGCCAGCGCCAGCGGGTCGGCATTGCCCGCGCGCTGGTGCAGGAGCCGGACATTCTGCTGGTGGATGAGCCAACCGCCAGCCTTGATCCCAAAACCTCGCGCCAGATCATGCGGCTTCTGGTGGAAGTGTGCGCCGAGCGCCAGCTGGCCGCCATTGTGAACATTCATGATGTGGCGCTGGCGCAGATGTTTGTGGAGCGCATCATCGGCCTCAAAGCCGGCAGGGTGGTGTTTGATGGCGCACCCGATGCGCTGACCCCGGATGTCCTCACCGCCATTTATGGCGAGGAGGACTGGTCCCGCACCATTGCCTGTGAGGGCGCAGGCGAAGGAGAGGCCGAAGAGGCCGCAGCTTTCACGTCTCCTACCGCCCCTCCCGCCGCTGAACTGACCCGTCGCGCCATTGTGGATGCGCTGTGATGAGCACCCCTGCCGTGCGGAGCTGGCGGCCGCCGCATCTCATTGCCAATCCGTGGTTGCGGCACGGCTTGACCCTTGCCGCCGCCCTCTATCTGGCGCTGGCTCTGGGCACGATTGAAATCAACTGGGCGCGGGTGGTGGATGGCATGGCGCGTGGCGCGCGCTTTGTCGGCGGCTTTCTCCAGCCCGATTTCAGCACCCGCTGGGATGATATTCTTCAGGGCATGATCGAGAGCCTGACCATGACCATCACCTCCACGGTGGTTGGCGTGCTCATCTCCATTCCCATCGGTATCGGTGCCGCGCGCAATCTGGCCCCGGTGCCGGTCTATTATCTATGCCGCGCCATCATCTCGCTCTCGCGTGCCTTGCAGGAGATTATCGTCGCCATCCTGCTGGTGGCCATGGTGGGGTTCGGGCCATTCGCCGGTTTTCTCACCCTCGCCTTCGCCACCATCGGCTTTCTTGCCAAGCTGCTGGCGGAGGACATCGAGGATATTGACCCTGCACCCGTGGAGGCCATCCGCGCCACCGGGGCGGGCTGGTTCTCGCTGGTGGCCTATGCGGTACTGCCGCAGGTGGCCCCGCGCCTTGTCGGGCTGTCGCTCTACCGGCTCGATATCAATTTCCGGGAATCCGCGGTGGTTGGCATTGTGGGTGCGGGCGGCATCGGCGCAACGCTCAACACCGCGATTGACCGCTATGAATTTGACAGCGCCGCCGCCGTGCTGCTGCTCATCATCGCCATCGTGATGGTGAGCGAATATGTCTCCGGCCTCATCCGCAAGAGGATCCAGTGATGCCGGTGAGGCAGACTGCACATGGTGCTCCCCTCTGGCAGCACCGCACAAGCGCGGCGCAGTGGGCCGCATGGCTGGGCTGGCTGGCGCTGGTGGCGCTCACCGTCTTCTGCTGGCAGGTGATGAACGAGAACACCATCTGGGCCTATCTGTGGGATGCCCCCACACAGGCGGCAGATATCGGCGCGCGCATGTTCCCCCCGCGCTGGAGCTATTTCCCCACCATCCTCAAGCCGCTGTGGGATACGCTAAATATCGCCACGCTCGGCACGCTGCTGGCTGTCTTCATCTCGGTGCCGATTGCCTTTCTGGCCGCGCACAACACCACGCCAAGCGCCACCTTCCTGCGGCCGCTGGCTTTGCTCATTATCGTGTCCTCGCGCTCCATCAATGCCATCATCTGGGCGCTGCTGCTGGTGGCTATTCTTGGCCCCGGCATTCTGGCCGGTATTCTCGCCATTGCCTTTCGCTCCATCGGTTTCATCGGCAAGCTGCTCTATGAGGCGATCGAGGAAATCGACGAGAAACAGGTGGAGGCCATCCGCGCCACCGGGGCCTCGCAGGCGCAAATTCTGGCATGGGGGGTGACCCCTCAAGTTTTGCCTGCCTTTGCCGGCATGACCGTATTCCGCTGGGACATCAATATCCGTGAATCCACCATTCTCGGGCTGGTGGGTGCGGGCGGCATCGGCCTCAATCTGGAAAGCTCGCTCAACACGCTGGCATGGCCGCAGGTGACGCTCATCCTGCTGGTCATACTGGTGACAGTGGTGTTCAGCGAATGGGTTTCTGCCAGAGTGCGCACGGCCATGAGCTGAAGCCAGAGCCTGTATCAGCCTCCATACAAAAGGGCCTGCCCGGCTTTGAAACCGGGCAGGCCCTTTTTCTTGCAGATCACATCTCGATCAGATGGCTAATCTGTCATTCCCATCAATCTGGGCAGGAACAGCGTTATCTCGGGGATGTAGGTAATGATGCCGAGGAAGACCAGAGAGGTCAGCAACCACGGGATCACGGCCTTCGAGACCGCTGTTAGTCCAAGTTTTGATATGGCCGAGCCGACATAGAGATTGAGCCCCACAGGCGGCGTTGTCAGGCCGATCTCCATGTTCACGATCAGGATGATGCCGAAGTGGATCGGGTCCACACCCAGCTTCACCGCCACGGGATAGAGGATCGGCGCCATGATCAGAACGATGGCTGAAGGCTCCATCACCATGCCGATAACCAGCAGCATGACGTTGATCATCAGCAGGAAGCCGACCTTGCCCAGCCCCAGATCGACAATCCAGTCCGACAACGACTGCGGGATCTGCTCCGAGGTGAGAATGAAGGCGAACATCACGGCGTTGGTGATGATGTAGAGCAGCATCGCCGACATGCCGGCCGAGGTCAGCAGGATTTTCGGCACATCACGCAGGCGGATGTCGCCATAAATCCACACCGCCACGATGAAGGCATAGACAGCGGAAACCGCAGCCGCTTCCGTGGGCGTGAAGATGCCGCCATAAATGCCACCCATGATGATGACAATCAGCATCAGCCCCCAGATGCTTTCACGGAAAGCCTGAAAGCGCTCTTTCCAGCTGGCCTTCTCCATGCGGGGATAACCGCCCTTGTAGGCACGCAGGAAAGTGGTGAAGCCCAGCATGATCGCCAGCAGGATGCCCGGAATAACACCCGCGATGAAGATTTCACCGATGGAGGCCGAGAGCACCGTCTCGCCATTCGGCCCCGTCACCATCATGCCGGATGTGGCCACCGCATACATCACCATCACGATGGAGGGCGGGATGAGGATGCCAAGACCGCCGGCAGAGGCCACCGTGCCCACGCCGAACTGGGGCGGATAGCCCATTTTCACCATGGCCGGAATGAGGATGGAGCCAACAGCCATAACGGTTGCCGGGCTGGAGCCGGAAATGGCGGCAAACAGCGCGCAGGCCAGCACCGCGGCAAGACCCATGCCGCCATACCAGTGGCCGACCATGGATGTTGCAAAGCGGATCATCCTTCGCGCCACACCGCCATGGGTGAGGAAGTTGCCCGCCAGAATGAAGAACGGGATCGCCATGATCTCGAACTTCTCAATACCCGTAAACAGCTTCAGCGCGATGCTGTCCATCGGAATATTGGTGAAGGAAAACAGGAAGGTAAAGACAGTCAGGCCAAGCGCAATGGAAACGGGCATGCCCGTTGCCAGCATGACCACAAGAATGGCGAAGATTATGAGGGCGGTCATGCGCGGCCTCCCTTTTCACTGCTGGCCTTTTCTGCCAAAGCCTTCTTTTCCGCAGCCTGCTCTTCGTGAACCTCGTCCACTTCCTCATGCTCATGGTGAGCAACATAGTCATAGACAATGTAGAGATAGAGGGCCTGAATAAAGCGGAAGCACATCAGGGCAGAGCCAAGTGGAACGGCGAGATAGACAATCCACATCGGCATTTCAAGATCGGCCGAAATCTGGCCACCCTTGCCGACATGATAGACAAAATCGGTCCCGATCCAGACAAGAATGGCTGTGAAGACAATGCCGCCAGACATGGCAATGCAGGTGACAATCTTCTTCCAGTTTTCATCCAGATGGTTCACCAGCATATCCACGCCCACATGGATACCGCGCCGCACGCCATAGGCAGCGCCAAATTTTGCCATCCATACAAACAGATAGATGCAGGCTTCCTGTGCCCAGGTGAGCTTGATCGAGTTGATCGTACGGAAAGCCGAGCGCGACCATGCCATCAGATCCGGCATCTGGTTGGCACGGGCGTAAGTGACCATATCGGCGGCAAAGCCGATGGAAAAGCGATGGACGACCGCAACAAAGATCAGTGTCACGGCCAGAGCCATGAGCAGGGAAATCAGTATTTCTTCGAAGCGGTCGAGGATGCGCAAGAACATGGCAAACCTCATTCAAAAAGGGGGTGCGTTAACGCACCCCCGCAAGCATTCAATCAAGAAGGAATGTAATCACTCAATACCAAGAACTTCATAGGACTGCTTGATGAGATCCGGGCCAATGCGGTTTGCCACCTGCTCATGCACCGGGCGCAGGGTTTCAATCCACTCCTTGCGCTCTTCATCGGTCAACTCATGGAACTTGGTCTTGCCAGCAGCCTTCATCTGCTCCATGGCCCACTCGTTTTCATCCTTGGCGATGGAGTTGGCATAGACGGTCGATTCCGCCATGGCCTGCTCCAGCTTCTCGCGCACGTCAGGCTTCAGGCCATCCCAGAATGCCTTGTTCACGATCACCGCATAGCCCAGATAGCCATGGTTGGAGAGCGTGGCGTGCTTCTGCACTTCATGCATCTTCTGGGTGAACATGTTGGACGGCGGGTTCTCGGTGCCATCCACAACGCCGGTCTGAAGCGCCTGATACACTTCGGAGAAGGCCATCACCTGCGGCACGGCGTTCAGCGCCTGCATCTGTGCTTCCAGAATCTTGGAAGACTGGATGCGCATCTTCAGGCCGAGAAAGTCATCCGGGGTCTGGATCGGGGAATTGGCGGACATGACCTTGAAGCCATTGTCCCAATAGCCAAGGCCCTTGATGCCCTTGTCCTCAAGGCGCGCCAGCAGGCCCTTGCCCACTTCACCATCGGTAATCTTGCGCAAGTCGTCATAGTTGGCCATCAGGAAGGGCAGGTCAAACAGCTCGAACTGCTGCACGCCCAGCGGGCCAAACTTGGCAAGGGAGGGGGCCAGCATCTGCACGGCACCAAGCTGGAGCGCTTCCAGCTCTTCCTTGTCCTTGTAAAGCTGCGAGTTGGGATAGACCTCGACGAGAACAGCTCCGTCCGTATACTTCTCGGCCAGTTCCTTGAACTTCATGGCGCCCTTGCCCTTGGGGGTATCGGGGGCGACCACATGGCTGAACTTGATGGTGACCGGCTTGTCGGCCAGAGCCGGGAAGGCCGTGGCCAGCGAGAGGGCAGCAACGCCTGCAAGGCGGACCAGCGTACGACGGGTAAGCATATCATCTCCTCCGGTTCTCCCGCCTTACACACGGCGGGTTATCGCGTTCTTGTCACACCCTTTGCGATACCGCTATTGTGGTTTCCCGCAACAAGAGCGCTGCGCGCGTCAGGAAAACACCACCGGTGACATCCGATACGACCAAAGTGCGATCCGCGCGGAATCTGGCGCGGCAGGATGTCTTCGGGTCTGTGCGCTGGGCTGCGGATGATGCGCCCGCGCGCCAGCGTATTGATCTGCTGTCCCTCGTTCCCCTTGTGGCGATTGTGGTGCTGGTTGCGCTGGTGTGGTCCCTTGTCTGGGCCGTCAGCCGCAGTGACAGTGAGCAGGCACAGATCAAGCTGGCAACCGATGCGCTGTGGGTGGAACAGACCCTGCGCTTCCAGCTCAATATTGACGAGGACATGCTGGTCTCCCTCGCCATGGATACAGCCGGCGGCATTGATGCGGCCACACTGGCGGCGCGTGCGCGCACGCATATCGTGACCAATCCTGAGGTGGAGGCCATTGTCTGGTATGGCCCCGATGGCGGGCGCATCCGCTCCTTGCCCGGACCGGGCGCTCCGGGCGATGAAGCGCTGGTGGAGCAGCTTCTGCGCATTGATGCCCTGCCCGCTCGCCCGGTTTATGGTCGCGTGAAGCCGAATGGCACAGTGACCCTTGGCATGAAACTGCCGGATGGAGAGGGGGTGCTGACAGCCACACTCTCCCTCGCCCAGGTGTTGCAGCGGCATTTGCCCTGGTGGATTGCCGAGCAATATGGCGTGCGCATCGTGGATACGGATGACACTGTTCTGGCCATGCGCCAGCGCATGACCCCGGACCCGGAAAACCCCACCCATACCATCAGCTTTGATCCGCCACTCCACGGCATCTGGCTTCAGATCAATGCCTATGATCGTCCCACCGCCTTCCATGCCACCGTGCTGTTCGCCTCCATTGCGGGCCTTGCCACATTTGCCATTCTGGCGTTGCTGGTGCTGTTTCGCGCCATCAAGCGCAGCCGGGCGGTGGAGTTGCAGCTGCATGGCGAAACCGCGTTTCGCCGCGCCATGGAGGAAAGCCTTACGGTTGGTCTTCGGGCGAAGGATCTGAGCGGACGCATCCTGTTCGTCAATCCGGCCTTCTGCAAGCTCATTGGCTGGCCGGCGGAAGATCTGGTGGGGCATATCCCGCCCATGCCCTACTGGCATCCCGATAATCTGCCTGAAACCGAAAAGCGCCACCGCAAGCTGGCCGCAAGCGGGGCGGTGAGCCAGAGCTTTGAGACCCGCTTTCGCCACCGCGACGGGCGCGATATTGACATTCAGGTCTATGAAGCCCCGCTGATTGATGCACGCGGGGTCCATCGTGGCTGGATGGGTTCTGTCATTGACATTACCGAGGCCAAGCGCGCCGCACGCCTTGCCCGCGCGCAGGATGAAACGCTGGCCCGCACGGGGCGGCTGGTGACCCTTGGCGAGATGGCCTCCACCCTTGCCCATGAGCTGAACCAGCCGCTCTCTTCCATCACCTCCTATGCCACAGGCATGATGAACCTGATGGAGCAGGGCGAGCCGGACCCGAACATGATGAGGGATGCCACGGCAAAACTGGCCCATCAGGCCGCCCGTGCCGGCCTCATCATCCACCATATTCAGGCGCTAGTGCGCAAGCGCCCGCCAACATTCACATCCATCCATCTGGATGACATGGTGCGCGAAACGCTCGGCTTTCTGGCCTCCGATGCGCGCGAGCACCGGGTGCATCTCAAATGCACCGGGGCCACCAGCTCGCCCGTGGAAGCAGACCGGGTGCTGCTGGAACAACTGCTCATCAACCTCATCCGCAACGGCATGGAGGCGATGGCGATGCAGCGCCATGGCAATGAGGTGTGCGTTCATCTGAAAGAGCAGGGCGATGATGTGATGATCGAGGTCTGCGATCAGGGAACCGGCATTGCGCCGGATCTGGACGGGCGTTTGTTTGATGCCTTTGCCACCACCAAGCCGCAGGGCATGGGCATGGGGCTGAAAATCTGCCGGTCGATTGTGGAACTGCATCGCGGCCAGCTCACATATTTCCCGGCTCCGGGAGGCGGCACGGTTTTCCGGGTCACCCTTCCCCGCGCCTGTTCCCCACCCACTGGCAGCAGGGAAACGACATGACCGGCATGATTGACATCGTTGATGACGAGGAGACCATCCGCGATGCCCTCTCCTTCCTGCTGGCCTCGCGCGGGCTGAAGGCGCGCGGCTGGGAAAGCGGCGAGGATTTTCTGGGCGCGCAACCGCTGGATGACTCATCCTGCATCATTCTGGATGTGCGCATGGGCGGCCTTTCCGGCCCGGAAGTGTATGAGCGCCTGCGGGCCATGGGTTCTGTGGTGCCGGTCATATTTCTCACCGGCCATGCCGATGTGCCCGTGGCGGTGCAGGCCCTGAAGGCCGGTGCCTTTGATTTTGTCGAAAAACCCTTCAGCGACAACCAGATTGTCGATCTGGCCCTGACCGCCATGACAGCCTGTGAGGTTGCGCAGGCCGATGCGCAAATCCAGCGTGATCTGGCCACCCGCCTTGCCTCCCTTTCCGCCCGCGAGCAGGAGGTGATGGACCTGATGCTGAGTGGCGAGAAGAACAAGCATATTGCCGATACGCTCGGCATCGCCCTGCGCACGGTTGAGGTGCATCGCGGGCGGGTTCTGGAAAAGATGGGCGTGCGCAATGCACTGGAACTGGCCGGAATGATTGGTACAACGGGGCGGAGAGGCTGAGTGTGTGGGCATGCGGCGCAAATGGTCCGCATCACACATGACAAGGCCCGTGACATGATCTGCGACAGGGCCTCACAGGGCCTTGTGAAGCCACGCCGGGTCTGAGAGCTTCAGGTGTGAATCCACACCCGGCCCAGTTCTGCAACTGGCCAGCCTTGAAGTCTTGGCCAGTTCTCGAGACTTGACCAATCTTCGAAACCTCGCGCCCCGGAGATTTGAGCTGAACCGGAGTCCACCGCATGAAACCCCATATCCGCTATGAATTCCATCATATGGGTATTCCCTCCGACAGGGTGCGGGAAGGTGAGGTCTATAGTGAAGCGGCAGGCATGTTCACCGCAGACAATCCCGGCGCCTTCCGCATCCAGTGGCATCGCTTCACGCCGCAATCGCCCCTGCATCCGCTGATCCGCTTCCTGCCCCACCCCGCTTTCAAGGTGGAGGATCTTCAGGCCGCGATTGAAGGGGAGGAACTTCTCCTTGGCCCTTATGAGCCGATTGATGGCTATGTCGTTGCCATCATCAACGACAATGGCGTTCCGGTTGAGCTGATCCAGACCGAACTGTCCGATGACGAGATCTGGGGCCGGGCCAGATCCGGGCAGGGTGCGCTGTATCGCAAGGCCAGCCTGTAGACGAACAGACACCCGGACCGGCCAAGGAACACAAGGCAAGGCGCGCAGTGTTCCGCCCCTCCCCCCCTGTTGTTGCATCCCGAAAGGAATTGCGCCGGCACGCCTCGAAGAGAGCCTCTTGCAATTCGCAATGCAAATGCGCCAATGCCTGTTTTTACAGTATCCGCCTTATTCCACTTGCAATCACGCAACTGGCGGGAGAAGAACATCGCGGGGTGCCGGGAACACAGATATGGATGCAAAAACAATATTTGCCGCGATTGCCTTGGCCATTTTCGCCAACGGCATCGTGCTTGCCATCATCTATCGTGACCTTCCCCCGCGTCTGCGTCCGGCGGCACTCAACTGGCAGATCGGCACTGTTCTGATCGCTCTGGGCTGTGCCGGTTTTGCCCTGGAAGTCGGCATCTACCGTCCGCTCCACCTCACCATTGTCAACGGTCTGCTGATTTCCGGCCCAACCTTCTACCTGCGCGCCTTGCAGCATTTTTACGGCATGCCAACCCGGCGCTGGCAACTCCTGCCTGCGGCACTGACGCCCGGATTCATTTTCTGGTTCTCAGCGATTTACCCGTTTTTTGGCGTGCGGGTCGCGGCTTTTTCCTTTTCCCTGATCTTCATTCTTTTTCTTTGCGTTCTCATTTTGAACAGGAATGCAGGAAACGACAAATCCAGCAGCCGTACAATACTTGTAATTATATTCTACATTGTAATATTCTATGCCTTCATCAGGTTTCTATTCTACGCCGGAACCTATTTTCACGGAGAGTTCACCGTGGAAAATGGCTCAAGCTGGATGAACCTGCTGTCACCTATCGTCATGACACTGCTGCCCATTACGGGCACCACGGCCTTTGTTCTGATGTGTGCGGACTATCTGCGACAGAAGTTTGAACAGGCGGCATCGACAGACTATCTCACCGGCCTGCCCAACCGTCGCGCGCTGGTTGAAAACGGGCTGAAAATGATGCCGCGCGCGCGGGCCATGAACAGGGACTTTGCGCTCGCCATTCTGGATGTCGATAACTTCAAGGCCATCAACGACACCTATGGTCATGATATTGGCGATCAGGCGCTGGTGCATATCGCCGACCGCCTGCGGGAGAAGGTGCGCCCGGAAGATCTGATCGCCCGCTCCGGGGGAGAGGAGTTCGTGCTGCTGATGGAAGGGCTGGACCATGCTGCGACGCTGGAAAAGGTCCGCGCCCTTCTGCTGCACATTCAGCGCAGCCGTTGCGAAACCGAAGTTGACAGCATCACCCTGACCCTCTCGGCTGGCATCGCCATCTACCATCCGGCAGACGGGAGCTTCAACAATCTGCTCCGGCGCGCAGATATTGCCCTGTATGATGCCAAATCCGGTGGCCGCAACCGGGCGGAGATCAGCACCGGCTGGTAAGGCACCAGCCTTGCGCCCCGGCCCCTCGCCATTTCCAGAAACGAAAACAGGCCCGCACATGGCGGACCTGCTTGTGTCTTCTCCCGATTCTGAAACTCCGGGTCCTGAAACTTCAGGAACCCGGAATTCCGTGTTCGGCAGGATCAGGGGATCATCCAGGTCAGCCAATAGGCCTGAAGTGTGGTGATGATGCCAACCAGCGCCGTGAAGAACAGCGAATGCTTCACCGTAAAGCGGAACAGGTCTGACTCCCGGCCCGCAAGCCCCACTGCCGCACAGGCAATGGCGATGGACTGGGGCGAGATCATCTTGCCGGTCACACCACCTGTGGTGTTTGCCGCCACCAGCAACACATCGGAAACGCCGATCTGGTGCGCGGTCTGGGCCTGAAGGGCACCGAACAGGGCATTGGACGAGGTATCCGAACCTGTAAGGAACACACCCAGCCAGCCCAGGAAGGGCGAGAAGAAGGTGAAGCCCTTGCCGGTGTGGGCCAGCGCCAGCGCCAGAGTGGCCGAGAGGCCGGAATAATTGGCGATAAACGCAAAGGCCAGCACCATACCGATGGCATAGATCGGGATCTTCAGCTCGTTCAGTGTCTCACCGAATGTCTTCACCGCATCTGCCGGGCGCATGCGCAGATAGAGCACGGAGAGGATACAGGCGATGAAGATGGAGGTGCCCACCGCAGAGAACCAGTCAAAGCGGTAGACCGCCGCGTAAAGGGCCGGCTCGGTGACAATCGGGGGAACCTTTTCCACCAGCTGGTGCAGGAACGGCACCGGAATGGAGATCACCCAGTTGGCCAGCGGGCCCTTGGCGGCAAACAGGGCCTTGAAGGGTGCAATGCTCCAGATCGTCACCATGAAGGTGAGGATGATGAAGGGCGACCATGCACGCAGGATCTGGCCCATGCTGTAATTGCCGGGATGGGTGGCTTCACCGGCACCGGCTGCGGCCTTCGCCTTTTCTTCCGCGCTCAGCTCGAAGCGGAAGATATGCGCCGGCTTCCACACCTTGAGGAACAGGGTGAGTGACACCAGAGAGGCGATGGAGGAGGTGATATCCGGCAGCTCCGGACCAATGAAATTGGAGGTGAGGAACTGCACGATGGCAAAGGAGCCACCGCCCACCAGCACCGCCGGCCATGTCTCGCGCACACCGCGCCAGCCATCCATGATGGCCATGATCCAGAACAGGACGATGATGGTCAGGAACGGCAACTGGCGCCCGGCCATCTGGCCGATGTGAAACGGATCAAGACCCGTCACCTGCCCGGCCACGATGATCGGAATACCCATGGCACCGAACGCGACCGGAGCCGTATTGGCGATCAGGCACAGGCCCGCGGCATAAAGCGGCTTGAAGCCAAGCCCCACCAGCAGCGCCGCCGTAATGGCCACAGGTGCGCCAAAGCCTGCCGCACCTTCCAGAAACGCGCCGAAGGCAAAGCCGACCAGCAACATCTGAAGGCGCTGGTCTTCCGTGATGGAAAGGATGGACGAGCGGATGATGTCAAACTGCCCGGTCTTCACCGCGATCTTGTAGAGGAACACGGCCGCCACAATGATCCAGGCAATTGGCCACAGGCCGTAGAAGAAGCCATAGACACCGGCGGCCAGCGCCCGGTCTACCGGCATGCCATAGAAGAGGATCGCAACCAGCAGTGACAGAACCACTGTCAGCGTACCGGCAACATACCCCTTCAGGCGCAGAACCGTGAGGGCAAGAAAAAAGAAAACAATAGGAATGAGGGCAACAAGGCTGGAAATCCAGATATTGCCGGCAGGGTCATAAAGCTGTGCCCAGGGTGTCATGTGTTCGACGCTCCGCTCGGTCGGGCTGTTTCGAGATCGACGGGAGATATGTGCCGGAGCCTGGCTTGCGCAAAAGCAAAATGCGCAAATTGGTCAGGCCAATTACTGAGACCTCAGCATGCCGCCAGCGAGCAATCAGGAGCGCTTTATTATTTGGCGCGGCAACATCTGGTGCCACACACCTGAAAACAGAATTTCTCTGCATTTCTTGATCTGTTGGCGCGCCCACCCTGCACGATCCGCCGGCTTTTCCTCCCTCGTTTTATACCGGTACATTGGAAATCATAAAATATGGTCAGACCAAAATACCGGGTGCGGGCATCAACGCCTAAAGTTGAAGAGAGTCAAGATATGCTAAAGTGGAATAAGCCGCCAATGCGCCCTTCCGCGGGAAAGAGGCGGAAAGCGCGGTCACGGGCCTGTCTTCATTCCATGCCACATCAAATACAGGGATGGCGGGGCTTTCTGCCCACAAAACAGCCATTCCACGGGACATTATTGAAATCATTCCAGATTTCAGGCCCGCACATGTGCCATAATACCGCGCATATCCACATAGTTAATGTTTGAGATCATTGCAATAAACTCAATATTCTGTCTTCTGAACTTTCTACGGATTAGCCCTGCACCTTCCCTGTATGGGAATGTATGCGGAAAGGAACATTGCGTGACTGTTTTGCCGCTTCCAACTCTTCGGCAATTGCCACGCTGGCGCATGCTCATGCCGGCAGCGTTTGCATGCTCCCTTCTGTTGGCCGGCTGCGGTGAAAATGAGCAGGCGCAGGCTCCCGAGCCGCGCCCGGTGCGCACCACGCTCGCCACCCCGCGCCCCGCGGCTGATACCGTCACCCTCACCGGGCAGGTGGAAGCGCAAAATGAGGCGACCTATGGCTTCCGCATCGGCGGGCGCATTATTGAGCGTCTGGTCAATGTGGGGGACCGGGTGGAAGCCGGACAGGTGTTGGCCCGCCTTGACCCGCAGGATGAGCAAAACGCCCTGCGCTCGGCACAGGCGGCCCTTTCCGCAGCGCAGGCCAGCCTGAGCCAGACCCGCAACCAGTATGAGCGCCAGCGCCAACTGCTGAACCGCGGCTTTACGCCACGCGCGCAATATGAACAGGCCGAACGCGCCTTCCTTGCCGCCCGCTCGCAGGTGGAAGATGCCGAGGCCCGCCTGAAAATGGCGCAGGACCGTCTCGGCTTTACCGATCTTCGGGCCGACTCCCCCGGCGTCGTCACCACCCGCCGCGCCGAGGCGGGTGAAGTGGTGCAGCCCGGCCAGCCGGTGATTGAAGTGGCGCGGCAGGATGGGCGCGATGGCGTGTTCGAGGTGCCTGCCGCCCTGCTCACCACCCTGCCGGGAGACCCGGACGTGGAAGTGACCCTCGCCAGTGACCCCGCCATCAAGACACTGGGCCGGGTGCGTGAGGTGTCCCCGCAGGCTGATCCTGTGACCCGCACCTTCCGGGTGCGCGTTGGCCTCATCAACCCGCCACCCGCCATGCGTCTGGGCTCCACCGTTGTCGGCCGCGTGGCGGTGGACAGCGGCACGGTGATCGAGGTGCCCGCCTCCGCCCTCACCCGCCTGAATGACAAGCCTGCCGTATGGGTGGTGAACCCGGCGGACAACACCGTGAACCTGCGCAATGTGGATGTCCAGCGCTTCACGCCCAGTGCCGTCTCGATTGCTGAAGGGCTGAAGCCTGAGGAAATCGTGGTGACGGCCGGCGTGCAGGCCCTGCATCCGGGCCAGAAGGTCCGCCTGCTGGGAGCAGCCCAGTGAGCGGCGCGGCAAAAAGCGGTTTCAACCTCTCGGCGTGGGCGCTGCGCCACCGCTCCATCATCATCTATCTCATGGCCATCTCGGTCATTGCCGGGGTGATGGCCTTCAAGAATCTGGGCCGGGCGGAAGACCCGACCTTCGTCATCAAGACCATGGTGGTGCAGGCCAACTGGCCGGGCGCAACGCTGGAGGAAACCTTCCAGCAGGTGACAGAGCGGCTGGAGCGCAAGCTTCAGGAAGCGCCGCAGCTTGATTATCTGGAAAACTTCACCCGCCCCGGCACCACCACCATTTTCGTGCATCTGAAGGGGTCAGCCGCCGCTGCCGAGGTTCCCGACATCTGGTACCATGTGCGCAAGAGCGTGGGCGACATGCGCCATACCCTGCCACAGGGCATTGTCGGCCCCTTCTTCAATGACGAGTTTGGCGACACTTTCGGCATCATCTATGGCTTCACGGCAGATGGCTTCACCCATCGCGAGCTGCGCGACTATGTGGAGGAGGCCCGCTCCGAGCTGCTGCATGTGCCGGATGTCTCGAAAATCGAGATTCTGGGCGCGCAGGATGAGCGCATCTTCATCGAATTCTCGATGCAGGAACTGGCCAGCCTCGGCATAGACCGCACGGCCGTTCTCAATGCCCTTGCCGCGCAAAATATCGTGCGCCCCTCCGGCGAGATCCAGACCGGAGCGGAAAATCTGGCCATCCGGGTTTCCGGCGCGTTCAATTCGGAAGCCGACATCGCCAATGTGAACTTCGTGGTGAATGGCCGCCTGATCCGCCTTGCGGACATCGCCACCATTCGCCGCGCGCTGGCCGATCCGCCCCAGCCCATGTTCCGGGTCAACGGTCAGCAGGCCATCGGTCTTGCCATCGCCATGCAGGATGGCGGCGATATTCTGGCCATGGGCAAGAATATCGACAAGACGATGAACCGCATCATCTCCAACCTGCCCATCGGCATCGAGGCCCAGCTTGTGGCCGATCAGGCTGTGACGGTGGACAATGCCATTGCCGAGTTCATGGAGAGCCTGTGGCAGGCGGTGGCCATCATTCTGGTGGTGAGCTTCATCGCGCTGGGCGTGCGGGCCGGGGCCATTGTGGCGCTGGCCATTCCGCTCACGCTCGCGGTTGTGTTCGCCATCATGCAGATCACCGGCATCGACATGCAGCGCATCTCGCTGGGTGCCCTCATCATCGCGCTGGCGCTGATGGTGGATGATGCCATGACCACAACGGATGCCACCCTCACCCGCCTTGCGGCCGGAGACCCGAAGGAAAAAGCCGCCTCTTTCGCCTTCACCGCCTATGCCGCCGCCATGCTGGCCGGCACGCTGGTGACAGTGGCGGGCTTTGTGCCGGTGGGCTTTGCGGCAAGCTCGGCAGGTGAATACACCTTCACCCTGTTTGCCGTGGTGGGCATTGCGCTCATTGCCTCATGGATTGTGGCGGTGCTGTTCGCCCCGCTACTTCAGGTGTTCATCCTGCGCGCGCCCGCAAAGGACAAGGTGCCGGACCCGGATGCCCCGCCAAAGGGGATCATGGGCCTGTATCGCGCCTTCCTCATCGGCTGCCTGAAGCTGCGCTGGGTCACGCTGGCGGTGACGCTGGCCCTGTTCGTGGCATCGGTTCTGGCGCTGCCGCTCATTCCGCGCCAGTTCTTCCCCTCGTCCGACAGGCCGGAGCTGCTGGTGGACCTTGCCGGCCCGCAGAACGCCTCCATCTATGCCACCGAGAAGGTCGCCGAGACCTTCGATGCGCTGTTGCAGGATGACCCGGATGTGGAGCGCTGGAGCACCTATGTCGGGCGCGGGGCCATCCGTTTCTATCTGCCGCTGGATGTGCAGCTGCCGAACGACTTCTTCGCCCAGACCGTGATCGTCGCCACCGATGTCGCCGCGCGCGAGCGGTTGCAGACCAAGCTGGAAAAGGCGCTGGCGGAAGACTTCCCCCAGCTTGTCTCCCGCATCTCGCCGCTGGAGCTTGGCCCGCCGGTGGGCTGGCCGGTGCAGTATCGCGTCTCCGGCCCGGATATCGAGAAGGTCCGCGCCATCGCGTTTGATCTGGCCGCAGTGGTTGCCAGCAACCCGCAGGCGGAGAAGGTCAATTATGACTGGATCGAGCCGGCCCGGCAGGTGCGCATTGATGTGGACCAGGATGAGGCCCGCCTGCTCGGCCTGTCCACCGCCCAGTTGGCAACGGTGCTGAACACCGTGCTGTCCGGCACGCCGGTCACGCAGGTGCGCGACCATATCTATCTGGTAAATGTAGTGGCGCGGGCAACGGATGAGGAGCGGGTTTCGCTCGCCAGCCTGCCCAATCTTCAGGTGCCCCTGCCCAATGGCCGCACCGTACCGCTGAGCCAGATCGCCACCTTCGAGTATGATCAGGACTACCCCGCCATCTGGCGGCGGGACCGGGTGCCGACCCTGACCGTGCAGGCCGATGTCGCACGCGGTGTGCTGCCCGAAACGGTGGTGGGAGAACTCACGCCGAAGATTGACGCCCTGCGCAAGACCCTGCCTGCCGGCTACAGCATTGATGTGGGCGGCACGGTGGAGGAAAGCGCCGCCTCGCTCGCCTCGGTGGTGGCCGTGGTGCCGGTGATGCTGCTGCTGATGTTCACGGTGCTGATGTTCGAGCTGAAAAGCTTCCAGCGTCTCATCATCGTGCTCTCGGTGGCACCGCTCGGGCTGATTGGCGTGGTGGCGGCGCTGCTGCTCTCCGGCCGGCCGCTGGGTTTTGTCGCCATTCTGGGTGTGCTGGCGCTGATTGGCATGATCACCAAGAATGCCGTCATCCTCATTGGCCAGATCGAGGCGGACAGGCGCGCGGGCAAGAGTGTGTGGGATGCCGTGGTGCAGGCCTCCTCCAGCCGCTTCCGGCCCATCATGCTCACCGCCATCTCAACCGTGCTGGGCATGATCCCGATTGCGCCCACCGTGTTCTGGGGGCCAATGGCCTTCGCCATCATGGGCGGGCTGCTGGTGGGCACATTGCTCACCCTCATCTTCCTGCCGGCGCTTTATGTGACCTGGTTTGGGCCGGATACCGGCCCCGAACAGGACAGGGCCGAACCAGAAACCCAACCGGTTGCGAACCCCGCCGCCGTCTGAGCCCCATAAGCAGACATGAGACGCCCCATGCGCCTCATGTCTCAAGACCATTCAGCTTGCCCCGTACAAGACTGTTTGCGCCCCGGATCTTCGGGCTGCGGCAGACCGGAGACAGAACCCATGACGCGCGCTCCCCTTCTCGTTGATCTCGCTCTCCAGGGCGGAGGCGCACACGGGGCCTTCACATGGGGGGTGCTGGACCGTCTCCTCGAAGAGGAATGGCTGAAGATTGATGGCATTTCGGGCACATCCGCCGGGGCCATGAATGCGGCTGTTCTGGCTGATGGCTATGCGGCCAACGGGGCCGAGGGCGCCCGCAAGGCTCTGGACAAATACTGGCGCGCTGTTGCCGATGCCGGCCGCATGAGCCCCTTCCAGCGCAGCCCGCTGGACCGGCTGCTGGGCCGCTGGACCATCGACACCTCGCCCATGTTCATCAGCATGGACATGATGAGCCGCCTGTTCTCGCCCTATGACCTGAACCCGGGAAACTTCAACCCGCTGCGCAGCATCCTTGAGCAGAACATCGATTTCGAGCGGCTGAAGACCTCCCCGGTCAAGATTTTCATCACCGCCACCAATGTGCGCACCGGGCGCGGGCGGGTGTTCCGCAATGCCGATGCCTCGCCGGAAGTGCTTCTGGCCTCGGCCTGCCTGCCCACCATGTTCCAGGCCATCGAGATTGACGGCGATCCCTATTGGGATGGCGGCTATTCCGGCAACCCCACCATGACCCCGCTGGTGCGTGAACTGGATTCGGATGACACCATCCTCATCCCGATCAACCCGGTGGAACGCCCCGGCATTCCCAAGACAGCCGCGGAAATCATGAACCGCCTCAATGAGGTGTCGTTCAACTCCGCCCTGCTGAAAGAGCTGCGCATGATCGCCCTGCTGCGC
This sequence comes from Xanthobacter sp., assembly GCA_034676585.1. Taxonomy (GTDB): domain Bacteria; phylum Pseudomonadota; class Alphaproteobacteria; order Rhizobiales; family Xanthobacteraceae; genus Xanthobacter. The sequence continues at coordinate 537,320 of JAUCBY010000007.1, forward strand.
CGGGTGGTGGACCCCGGCAATTCGGAAGGTGCGCAGTGGGCCAAGATGCGCATGCACATGGTGCCCAACCGGCTGATGGCCAACCTTGGCTACTCCTCCAAGCTCAATGCGGAATGGGAATTCCTGAGCATGCTGAAGGAAGAGGGACGCAAGGCAGGGCAGATCTTCCTGGACCGCCATAGCGAAAAGCTTGGCGTTGAATCCTCCCTCGACATCGACAAGCTGCTGGAAGGAGTGTGATCCATGGGGTTCGTTGGTATTCTGGCCGGCCTTGCCGTCCTCATCTATCTCGCCTTTCGCGGCTCCAGCATTCTCATTCTGGCCCCTCTGGCCGGCCTGATCGCGGCGGCCTTTGCCGGCATGCCGCTGCTGGCAAGCTGGACGCAGACCTTCATGCCCAATGCGGCGGAGTTCATTGCCCAGTTCTTCCCGCTGTTTCTGCTCGGGGCCATTTTCGGCAAGCTGATGGAGGATTCAGGCTCTGTCACCTCCATTGCCGATTACATGACCAAAACCCTCGGAGCCAAGCGCGCCATTCTGGCCGTGGTGCTGGCGGGCGCGATTGTCACCTATGGTGGCGTCAGCCTGTTCGTCGCCTTCTTCGTGCTGGCACCCATGGGCATCGCCCTGTTCCGCTCGGCCGGCGTGCCGCGTCGGCTGATGCCGGCGGCGATTGCGCTGGGCACCTCCACCTTCACCATGTCGGCCATGCCCGGCACGCCCTCCATCCAGAACGCCATTCCCATGCCGTTCTTCGGCACCACGCCGTTTGCCGCACCCGGTCTTGGCATCATCGCCTCGCTGGTGATGCTGGCCTTTGGCCTGTGGTGGCTCACATCACGCGAGAAAGCCGCCCGCGCCCGTGGCGAGGGTTTTGGCTCCTATACCGCGCCGGATGATGAATCCGCCGAGGTCGCGCTGGATGATCCCATCGTGCGTGAACGCGCCACCACGGCCGGCACCTTCGATCCGGCCGAAATCGAGCGCAGCGATGAAGCCCACAGCGGCCCGCCCATTCTCCTCGCGGCCCTGCCCATCATCGTGGTGATTATCGTCAACCTGCTGATGTCGTTTGCCATCCTGCCGCGTATGGACACATCCTTCCTGGCCCTGCCGGAATGGGGCGGTGTGAACCTTTCTGCCGTGGGCGGCGTGTGGTCGGTCATTGTCGCGCTGCTGGCGGCGATCCTCACCGTCATCGCCATCAATTTCCGCAGTGTGCCCAAGCTGCGTGCCACCATGGCCGCGGGCGCGAATGCCTCGGTGCTGCCCATTCTCTCGGTGGCGAGCCTTGTCGGCTTTGGCGCGATTGTCGCCTCGCTCCCTGCGTTCGAGGATGTGCGCAACTGGGTGCTCGGCATTGAAGGTGGCCCGCTGGTGTCCCTGGCCGTGGCCACCAACATTCTGGCCGCCCTTACCGGATCGGCCTCCGGTGGCCTCACCATCGCGCTGGATGCCCTTGGCCCCACCTACATGCAGATCGCCAAGGAAATCGGCATGGACCCCGCGCTGATGCACCGCGTCGCGGTGATCGGTTCCGGCACGCTGGACAGCCTGCCCCATAATGGTGCTGTCGTGACCCTGCTGTCCGTGTGCGGCGTGACCCACAAGGAAGGCTATTTCGATATTGTCATGGCCGGCATTGTCGGTGCCTTGCTGGCCCTGATCGTGGTCATCGGCCTCGGTACCATGCTGGGGAGTTTCTGAGCATGGTGCCAGAGGCTCAGGACCGGGCAAAGGGGCTGCGGCGGTTCATCGCCCGCAGCCTCATTATGGGGCGGTGGGCCATGGTGCCCCTGTTCGCCGGCTTGCTGGTTGCCATGGGGCTGCTGGTCATCGCCTTCTTCATCCAGCTCTGGGAGTTCGCCATCAATCTGACCGCGATGAGCGAAACCGCAGTCATCATGAAACTGCTCACGCTCATTGACATGGCCCTTGTTGGCGGGCTGATCGTGATTGTTGTCTCGTCCGGCTATGAGAATTTCGTCGCCCGGCTGGAGCGCAAGCCGGGAGATGACTGGCCCGCATGGATGGCCAGCATCAGTTTTGCCGGCCTCAAGTTCAAGCTGTTTGCCACGCTCATGGCCATTACTGCCATTGCCCTGCTGAAAGCCCTGATGCGGCTGGAAACAGATGTCAGCGAGGCGCAGGTGCGCTGGCTGGTTGTGGCCAATGTGGTGTTCATCGTGGCCTATGTGGCCCTCGCCCTTGCCGAGCGTTTCACGCATACCCGCGATGATTCATAAGGAATAGCGCGTCATTCCCGTATGCGGGCGGCGCATTCCCGGATATATCTCATGCGCGATGGGGTGCACAGGCTGCGCCCCTCTTGTATTTTCAACCCCTGGCCCCCTTGGCCAGGACCAACACGATGCGCTCATGCCACCAGCACCATGTCATGCTGGCGGTCCAGCGAGGGTCACATGCCGGAAACTCTTGAGCTCTCGGGCCTCATCACCTTTACCCTTGCCATCGTGGTGTTTTTTGTCGGGGCGGGTCTCAACAGGGTTTGCCCGCCGCTGCGCCGCTGGAATATTCCCGAGGCGGTGACCGGCGGCATTCTGGCGGCCCTTACAACCCTTGCCTGCTACAGCCTTCTGGATCTTGAAATCCGTTTCAATCTTGCCGCGCGGGATATGCTGCTGCTGTATTTCTTCACCGGCATCGGCCTCAATGCCCGACTGTCAGATCTTGTGCGCGGCGGTAAACCTCTGCTGATCCTGCTGCTGATTACTGTCGTGTATCTTGCGCTTCAAAATATTGTCGCGCTCGGTTCTGCTGCGGCTCTTGGCTTGCCGGATGGCATGGCCCCGCTGCTTGGGTCCATCTCGCTTGTTGGCGGCCACGGCACCACCATTGCCTGGGCCCCCGTCATTTCGGAGCGGTTCAACCTGCCCGGTGCGCTGGAAATCGGCATCGCAAGCGCAACCATGGGTCTTGTCCTGGCCAGCCTGATGGGCGGGCCGGTCGCGGGCCTGCTCATCAACCGCTACAAGCTGCACAATGATGAGCAGCAGGCTCCCGTGATAGGGCTGCCGGAAAATGAACGGCAGAGCACAATTGGACAGGTGACCTATGCCCGGTTCATGAGTGCCATACTGGTGCTGAACATTGTCATCCTCATCGGCTATGCGCTGGATGAGGTGATTGAGGATTTTGGTATCAACCTGCCCCGGTTCGTGGTCTGCCTGCTGGTGGCGATTGCCCTCACCAATACCGTGCCGCGCCTGATGCCGCGCCTGTCATGGCCGGCCCGCACCACTGAACTTGCCCTGATTTCCGAACTGTCGCTGAACATTTTCCTGCCCATGTCGCTCATGGCCATGAAACTGTGGGCGCTGGATGGGCTGGGCCTGTCCATCATTGTCATTCTGGGCATCCAGACGCTGGTTGCGGTGCTCTATATCCTGTTCGTGGTGTTTCCGGCCATGGGGAAGGATTATCAGGCTGCTGTTCTGGCCTCGGGTTTCACCGGCATCAGTCTGGGGGCAACCCCCACCGCCATCGCGAACATGACCGCCGTTACCCGTCGCCATGGTGCAGCGCCGCTGGCTTTCATTATCCTGCCGCTGGTCTCGGCGTTCTTCATTGATCTGATCAACGCGATCGCCATCACGCTGATGGTGCGCTGAAAGCATCTGCCGCTCCGGCTTCAGACAGCAAAAAGCCCGGCACAAGGCCGGGCTTTCATAAATTGATCAATATGTGGGCGAGCCCACCCGGTTTCACTCGCTAGCGACAACCTGCGGCTCGGTCTCCGCCCCGTTTTCAGCACCGGACTCATCGCCCTGATCCAGACGTGAGCGATAACGGCGGCGACGGCGACCCGTGCGGGCCTCACCCGTATCTTCCAGAGCATCTTCGGCTTCATCAGCCTGCACAACAGCAGGCGCAGCCTTGGCGGCACGCGGCTCACGCGTCACAACAGGCGCACCCGTGATGAAGGACGGCAGACCAAGCTGATCGTCTTCTGCTACCCGTGGCTGCTCCACACGCGGAGCGCGGGGCTGACGGGGCGCACGTGCAGGGCGTGCTGGAGCCGGCGCTGCGGCGGGAACTGGGGCAGGAACGGGAGCTGGAACAACTGCTGCCACGACCTCGACCACATCATCCTCGGGAGCAGGAACCGGCTGATCGCGGATCTGCTGCACGTTCTCGTCTTCCTGACGCGGGGCACGACGGTTATAGCTCTGGCGGCTGTCCCGGTCCCGATATTCACGGTCGCGGTTATCGCGGTTGTCACGATCCCGGCCATCGCGCTCACGACCTTCGCGATCCCGCCCGTCACGGTCACGACCATCACGCTCGCGGTAATCGCGGCTGCGGCTGTTCTCGCGACCCTCACGGGGCTCACGCGGTTCACGCGGTTCCCGACCTTCGCGGGGCTCTCGCCCTTCACGGGGTTCACGAGGCTCGCGCGGCTCACGTCCTTCGCGGCTCTGGCCACCCTGTTCACGCATATAAGGCTGGGGCGCGTCAAAACCGCTGACATCGTCCGACCCATCGTCCTCATAGCCCTCGTCCTCACGGCCATAGGCCGCCTGAGGGGCGAACTGGCCCTGAAGCGATGCAATCAGACGCTGATAATGCTCGGCATGCTGGAAATAGTTTTCCGCCGCCACCGGATCACCGGAAGACTGGGCATCACGCGCAAGCTGCTGATATTTCTCGGCAACATGATGCGCCGTACCGCGTACCTTTACATCAGGACCATTGGATTCATACACCCTGGTCAAGGGGTTGGAGCCGCGACGATTATTGTTGCGACCCCGCATGCGCTTTTGCTGCTGATGCTGATGCTGCTGACCATTTCTCATCTGGATCGTTCTCTACTCGCGCGGCGTTCCAACCGCCATTGCGTTCGGTACGCTTCGCCGTGGTTTCCCGGAAAAACCGCAAACCACGACACTGGGGAACCCTCGCCCGACGTCATGCAGGACGTGGCTTTTTCGCACAACAGGACCCGCGTCAAGCTGTTGCGCAAGTGACACCATCGGATATGTGCCAAGGAATCAGGATCTGTCCGCTCATTGAGCTCTGTGCAGCACAATTTAGTGCAGTTGCCTCATCACTCCAGAACCGACATGAACCGGAGCATCATCACCATGATGAAAGATCGACCAGAGAGGGACCTGACCGAGCGCTGCGACCATGCGCGCCACCAGATACTGCCACCTCCGGGCTGGGAACACATATATGCTTCCAGCACATGCACAGGCCACCGACCTGTGATCCGGCACGATTCCTGTAGGGACACTAGCCAGTTCGCGCATCTGATCCAAGCTTTTTTTTCTGTTTCCCCGTGGATTTAGTCCATCCCCGCCATCTGCGGTCAGGTCTTCCGGGCGCAGATGGCGCGTGGCACCCCACCCAGATCCCTGCGTGCAGGACCATCCACCTGCAACCCCTCAGCGGCCAGCAGATCTGCCACCGCCTCCTCCTGTCCAATCCCCAGTTCCAGCACCGCCACACCTTGCGGAACCAGCAGGCGCGGCAGATCTGCGGCTATAGCGCGATAGGCGTCCAGTCCGTCCTCTCCACCATCAAGCGCCAGCTCAGGGTCATGCGAGCGCACCTCTCGTGGCAGAGCCGGAATGATGGAGCGCACAATATAGGGAGGATTGGACACCACCAGATCAAACCCGCCGGAAAGGCTTTCCCCCCAGTTGCCCACCAGCGTGCATCCCCGGTCTGCCACACCTGCCAGAACGAAATTGTCGTGTGCCGTTCGCGCGGCACCATGCGCCAGATCAACCCCCAGGCCGAGCGCATTGGGCCGCTCCACCAGCAGCGCGGCCAGAATAGCGCCGGAACCTGTGCCCAGATCCAGAATCCGCAGCGGAGCCTCCCGGTCAGGAAACGCCTCCAGCGCAACCTCCACCACGGTCTCGGTATCCGGGCGCGGTACAAGCGTATCCGGCGAAAGGCCGAAATCGAGGCTCCAGAACTCCCGGTGCCCCAGAATGCGCGCCACCGGCTCCCCGGAAATGCGCCGCACCAGAAAGCTCATGGCCTGTTTGACGGTGACCGGATCTACCGGGCGCTCATCATGCGCAATCACCTCGCCAGAAGCGCAGCCCAGAATATGCGCCATCATCACACGCACATCCAGCTCCGGGGTACTGACCCCGGAAACCGTCAGCTCCGCCACCATCTGGCGGCGCAGTGCCCGGATGTCTCGCGCGTCTCTCATCATATATGGTCCTGCTTCGCGCGAGGATTGGAACGTCCCGTGTCATTGAAACGGAATACATTCTAAAACATTGATTTATCGCATGTCTTCACATGTACGAGCCATCTGTCCGCATCATGCTTGCGCTCAACCCTGATCCTGCGCGGCCAGCAGGGCTGCCTGATGCTCTGTCAGCAGCGCCTCGATGATCTCATCCAGAGCAGTGCCTGCCATCACCTCTTCCAGCTTGTAGAGGGTGAGGTTGATACGATGCTCACTCACCCGGCCCTGCGGAAAATTATAGGTGCGGATGCGTTCTGAACGGTCTCCCGAGCCGACCTGCCCCTTGCGCTCGGCAGCACGTCCGGCCTCGGCCCTCAGCCGCTCCTCATCCAGCAGGCGGGCGCGCAGCAGATCCATGGCGCGGGCGCGGTTGCGATGCTGGGAGCGGTCATCCTGCACCGCCACCACCGTACCGGTGGGCAGATGGGTGATACGCACCGCGCTCTCGGTCTTGTTCACATGCTGACCACCCGCGCCCTGCGCGCGGAACACATCAATGCGCAGCTCGCTCTCGTTGATCTCGAAATCCACGGCCTCGGCTTCCGGCAACACGGCCACGGTGGCGGCAGAGGTGTGGATGCGCCCGCCGCTCTCCGTCTCCGGCACGCGCTGCACCCGGTGCACGCCGCTCTCGAACTTGAGACGGGCATAGGCCCCGCGCCCCTTCACGGCAGCGATGATTTCCTTGTAGCCGCCCATGGTGCCCTCGCTTTCGGAGAGTACCTCCACGCTCCAGCCATGTTCGGCGGCATAGCGTACATACATGCGGTAGAGATCACCGGCGAAAAGCGCCGCCTCGTCGCCACCCGTGCCGGCGCGCACTTCCAGAATGATGCCGCGCTCATCCATTGCATCCTTGGGCAACAAGGCGAGGCGCACGGCATGGGCCTCAAGCTCGATCTGCTCCTCAAGCCGCTCAACCTCGGCCTCGGCCAGCGCCCGCATCTCGGGGTCGGAAGCGGAATCGGCCAGAAGCTCGCGGGCATCATCGAGGTCGCGCAGCGCGCCTTTCAGGGCCTGAATCTGCTCCACCAGCGGAGAGAGATCGGAAAACTCACGGCCCAGACGCACATATTCATCGCCCTCGGCCCCATGGGCAAGTGCGGCCTCGATTTCGGCATGACGGGCCACGAGCTGATCGAGCTTGGCGAAAGGCAGATCCATAATCATCGCAATGTTGCCGGGCGTGGCCCGTTCAGAGAGGCAGGCCTTCCGCCTGGGCGAAAGCACGCAAGGCAGCGCGGATATTCACCGGGCCGCTATTATCATCCAGAAGAGGCAACACCACCTTGCGGGCCGCCGCGACATCCAGATCCAGCAAGGTGGCCTTCACCGGCCCCAGTGAGGCGGGGGAGACGGACAGTGCCCGATAGCCCAGAGCCGCCAGCGCAATCGCCTCCAGCGGGCGCGAGGCCAGCTCGCCGCACAGGGTGATGGGCTTGTTGTGGCGCTGGCCAGCCTCCGCCACCATGCGGAATGCACGCAGGGCTGCCGGCAGGAGCGGGTCAAACCGGTCCGACACCCGCACATTCGAGCGGTCTGCCGCAAACAGGAACTGCATCAGGTCATTCGAGCCGACGGAGAGGAAATCCACCCGCGGCAGAATCTCATCCAGCTGCAACAGCAGCGAGGGCACTTCCAGCATGGCGCCGACAAACACCCGCTCCGGCAAGGCATGGCCATGCTTGCGCAGATGGGTCAGCTCCCGTTCCAGAATGGCCCGGCCCGCATCGAACTCGCCGGTGGTGGCCACCATCGGGAACATCAGCCGCAGTTCACGGCCTGCCCCTGCCCGCAGCAAGGCGCGCACCTGGGAGCGCAGCAGGCCCGGCCTGTCCAGCCCCAGACGGATGGCACGCCAGCCAAGGGCCGGGTTTTCCTCTTCCACCGTGCGCATATAGGGCAGCACCTTGTCGCCGCCAATATCCAGCGTGCGGAAGGTTACAGGCCGCTCACCCGCCGCATCCAGAACGGCGCGATAGAGATTGAGCTGCTCGGAAATACGCGGGAAGGCCGAGGCAATCATGAACTGCAACTCGGTGCGGAACAGGCCGATGCCCGCCGCGCCGGTTTCATCCATGTGCGGCAGATCCACCAGCAGGCCGGCATTGAGCAGCAGGTTGATGTGTACGCCATCCCTCGTCACCGAGGGGCGGGTGCGCAGGGCGGCATATTGCGCCTGCCGGCGGGCGCGGAAACGCACCTTCTCGGCATAGGCGGTCTCAACATCTCCCGGCGGGCGCAGATGCACCTCACCGGCCTGCCCGTCCACAATCACCGGATCATTGGAATCGGCAAGGCCGGTCACATTTTCCACCTGCCCCACCGCTGCAATACCCAGCGCACGGGCAACAATGGTGACATGGCTGGTGGTGCCGCCCTCTTCCAGAACGAGGCCGCGCACGCGGGTGCGGTCATAGTCCAGCAGGGCCGCCGGGCTCATGTTGCGGGCGACGATGATGGCGTTTTCGGGCAGCTCGGCCCGTTCTATCACCTTGTCGCGCCCCATCAGTGCTCGCAGCAGGCGGTTGGCCAGATCATCCAGATCATGCAGGCGCTCCCGCAGATAGGGATCGGAGGCGCGCATCATGCGGGCGCGGGTATCGGACTGAACCCGTTCCACGGCACCTTCCGCCGTCAGGCCGGACAGCACAGCCTCGCGCATTTTCTGGAGCCAGCCGCGATCATGCGCAAACATGCGATAGGCTTCGAGAATATCGCGATGCTCGCCCGGAGAGCCAAGGCCATCCTCCTCCAGCAGCATGTCGATGGAGTGGCGGAGCTTGTGGATGGCCGCATCCAGCCGGGCGGTTTCATGCGGCACATCATCCGCGATGACATTGGTGACAGTGACGCGCGGCTCGTGCAGCACCACATGGCCAAGGCCCAGCCCATCGGCCAGCGCCACGCCGCTCAGATGAAGTGGCCGGCGCACCGCAGGTTCCGCACCGGGCGGGGCAAGGGCTGTGAGCTCACCGGAGGCGATCATCTCCGCCAGCACCATGGAGGTGGTCTGGAGCGCCTCGACCTCTTCATCCGTATAGGTGCGGTGGGCGCGGTTCTGCACCACCAGCACGCCCAGCGTATCGCCCGCCCGCAGGATCGGCACGCCGAGGAAGGAGTTGTAGCTTTCCTCGCCGGTTTCCGGCCGGTACACGAAGTCTGGATGTGCCTGCGCATCGGAGAGCGCCAGCGGGCGCGCCTCGCGGGCCACATAGCCCACAAGGCCCTCGTTCACCCGCATCACCGTGCGGTGAACGGCATCGGATTTCAGACCCTCGGTCGCATACAGCTCCAGGGTCGCATCCACGCGCAGCACATAGACCGAGCAGACTTCCGCCACCATATTGGCAGCGATCAGAACAACGATCTTGTCGAGGCGGTCCTGCGCATGGATTGGCTCGGCCATCACCTCGCGGAGACGACGGAGCAATACACGCGGACCGCCGAGCGTGCCACGCATCGGCCGCATCCTTAATTCTCCAGCGAAGGCCAGACCCGCCGGATGCCGGTTTTCACCGACGCCCCGTGCGGGTCATTTCATTCCGGGATGGCCCGGCCCAACCTCAGCTGTCCAGCCCGTATAGCGAATGCAGAGTCCGGACTGCAAGCTCGGTATAGGCCGAGTCGATCAGGAAGGAGACCTTGATCTCCGAGGTGGTGATGGCGCGGATGTTGATTCCCTTCGCCGCCAGCGCCCCGAAAGCCTGCGCCGCCACACCTGCATGCGAGCGCATGCCGATGCCGATGACGGACACCTTGGTCACCTCGGTATCACCCTGAAGCTCGCGGAACCTGATGGTATCACGCAGCTTTTCCACCACCGCCTTGGCCCGCTCGAAATCGGCGGTCGGCAGGGTGAAGGTGATGTCCGTAAAGCCGTCGGCAGAGGTGGTCTGGACAATCATGTCCACATTGATATGCGCATCCGCCAGCGGGATGAAGACAGCGGCCGCGATACCGGGCTTGTCCTCAACACCGCGAATGGAAATCTGGGCTTCGTCCTTGGCGAAGGCGATGCCGGTCACCACCTGGGATTCCATCTGGCTGGCCATGATCTCTTCCTCATCACAAATCAGCGTACCGGCCTTTTCCACCACATGCGCCTCGGGCGCATCCGGGTCGATCAGGCTGGAGCGCACGAAGGTGCGCACATTATGCACCATGGCGAGTTCCACCGAGCGCACCTGAAGCACCTTCGCACCCAGCGAGGCCATCTCCAGCATTTCCTCGAAGGCCACCTTCTCCAGACGCCGCGCCTTGGACACGACGCGCGGATCGGTGGTGTAGACCCCGTCCACATCGGTATAGATATCGCAGCGCTCGGCCTTCAGGGCCGCGGCAACCGCCACGGCGCTGGTGTCCGATCCACCCCGGCCCAGCGTGGTGATACGCCCGCTTTCCTCATGGATGCCCTGGAAGCCGGCGAGCACCGCCACCTCTCCCTTGTCCAGCGCCGCGCCAAGGCGCGTGCCGTCCACATCCAGAATACGGGCGGAACCGTGGGCGCCATCGGTCCTGATCGGCACCTGCCAGCCCTGCCAGGAGCGGGCGGGAAGACCGATTTCATTCAGCGCCACGGCCAGAAGACCGGAGGTCACCTGCTCACCGGAGGCCACAACGGCATCATATTCCGCAGGACTGTAGAGCGGGGAGGCATCCTTGACCCAATCCACCAGCTCATTGGTCTTGCCAGACATGGCGGAGACGACGACGGCCACCTGATGGCCAGCCTCCACCTCGCGCTTCACATGGCGCGCCACATTGCGGATACGTTCGATATTGGCGACCGAGGTGCCGCCGAACTTCATCACCAGCCGAGCCATCGCTCGTGCCTTTCCTGAAAGGAGGGGTTTGCGGGCGGATAAGAACAGGCGACACCGGGCACAAGGGCCCGGTTCGCCGCGCAAGCGGGCGTCATTTTCGCCGAGTCAACGCCCCGGAGCGCATCAGGGCGCACAGCATGGAGCGTTTGGACGTGAAGATGCAGAACATCCCGTTAAACCCTTGCACATGGGCACACCCGAAACCGGGCCTGCACACCTGCGCGGCATTGTAAAAAAGCGCGCGAAATACTGGTGCGTCTGCATAGCGACAACAGGCGGCCGGGGCAACTGCCTGCTATAGTCGCAGCATCATATTTCATGACTTCCAATCCATCACCGCAATAAACCACACCTCGCATGTGCGCGATCACATGGCGCGTAGACGTGACGCGTAGACATGGCGCGCGGGCGCAGATCGTGCTCTATCAGGCGCATGACCTCGAAACGCCCGACTCCTCCCCGCTCACAGCCGCCCCGTGGCGGCTCCTCCCGCCAGCCTCCGCGCCAGAACGCCCGTGCGCCTGCCGGCCTGCCCGCGCGCGCCGCCGCCGTGGAGGCGCTGGACCGCATTCTCCAGCGCGGCATCGGGCTGGACGAGGCCCTTGAGGGCCTGAGCGACCAGCTGGAACCGCGTGACCGCGCGCTTGCCTTCCACATTCTGGCAACAGCCCTGCGCCGAATCGGTACCCTGCGCTCCCTTCTGGGGCGTTTGCTGGAACGCGGCATTCCCAAGGGCAGTCCACGACTGGAAGCGGTGCTGCTGGTCGGCGCAACGCAGATTCTCTATATGGATGTGCCCGACCATGCCGCCGTTGGCCTTTGCGTGGATGTGGCGCGTCAGGACCGTTCCACCGCCGGATTCGCCGGGCTGGTGAATGCCGTGCTGCGCCGCCTGACCCGCGAGAAGGACGAGCTGCTGGACGGGATCGACCCCTTCACCGCCGATACGCCGGAGTGGCTGCGCGCCCGCTGGACCAGAAACTGGGGTGAGGAGACGGCCCGCGCCATCAGCGCCATGCACAAGGTGGAGCCGCCGCTCGACATCACCGTGAAAAGCGACCCCGAAAAATGGGCGCAGGCCCTTTCTGGCCAGCTTCTGCCCACCGGCTCGGTGCGCCTTCTGAATGCCGGTGCGGTACGCGCCCTGCCCGGTTTTGAGGACGGCGAATGGTGGGTGCAGGATGCCGCAGCGGCCCTGCCCGCACGCCTGCTCGGAAATGTGTCCGGGCTGGATGTGGCAGACCTGTGCGCCGCACCCGGCGGCAAGACCGCCCAGCTGGCGGCGGCAGGTGCGAAAGTCACGGCGATTGACCGTTCTGCCGCTCGCCTGCGCCGTCTTTCGGAAAACCTGAGCCGGCTCAATCTTTCCGCCCGCGTGCTGGAAGCGGATGCCACAAGCTATGTTGGCGGGCCATTTGACGCGATTTTGCTGGATGCCCCCTGCACCGCCACCGGCACCCTGCGCCGCCACCCGGATATCGCCCTGACCAAGCGCCCCGGTGATATCGCTACCCTCGCCGCCCTTCAGGTGCGCCTGCTGAACCATGCGGCAGACCTGCTCAAGCCCGGCGGCGTGCTGGTCTATTCCACCTGCTCGCTGGAGCCGGAGGAAGGTGAGGAGCAGATCACCTATCTGCTGTCCAAACGCAAGGACCTGCGCCGCCGCCCTGTCCGCGCCGAGGAAATCGCCCACGCAAATGCGGTGGAAGAGGTGGCCGCGTTCATAACTCCTCAAGGGGATGTGCGCACTCTACCGAGTCACTGGATGCAGGATGAGGCAGAGCGCGCGGGGCTGGATGGCTTCTTCGCGGCCCGCCTCGAACGCATTCCGTAAAGCTTGTCGCCCCCGGTCCGCAGGGCGCACAGGCGCTTTTGCGGGCCGCACATGCATGGGGAGGCTGGCAATCGTCTTCTCCCCAGACATGCAAGCTAGAGACAGAACACATCCATGTGGCATGGACTGGCGGGGCGCTTCCATTCCACCGCGCCCAGATTTTCGCCCGGAACGGGGACCCGCGTGAGCCGAGAGAGCCTTGCCGAGCGCCTGCGACTGGCCGCCCTGCTGGGGAAGGTGGAAGCTCGCGCTTTGCTGTCCGGTTTCTCTGGCAGCACACTGGCCCTGTCCTATGTCCCGGTACCGGTGCCCGAGCGACTGCTGATCGCACCGCAGGACTTGCGCACGGCAGATGCCGAGCTGGCGAGCGAAATCTATTCCGGCCGCTTTTCCTTTGCCGGCAAGGCGGTTTCCCTTAATGGCAGCAGCGTGTTCGAGCTGGAGCCGCCTTCTGCCGAATGGGCGCAGACCCTGCATGGCTTTGGCTGGCTGCGCCATCTGCGTGCCGCCGGCACCACCATTGCCCGCGCCAATGCCCGCGCGCTGGTGGGAGACTGGATGCGCGGCACCGGCACGGCGCGCGATCTGGCCAGCCAGCCGGACGTGATGGCCCGGCGCATCATCTCCTGGCTCACTCAGGCCACCTTCATCCTTCAGGATGCGGAGCTGGATTTCTACCGCCGCTTCGTCCGCTCCCTCACCCGGCAGGTCCGCCAGTTGCGCCGGGGCCTGAACCGGGTTGAGGATGGCTATCCACGCCTTCAGGCCCTGATTGCACTGGTCTTTGCCGGTCTGTGCATGTCCGACCAGCCCCGTCTGCTGCGCGCCGCCCAGCGTCGGCTGGAAGAGGAGCTGGACCGGCAGATCCTGCCTGATGGCGGTCCCCTCAGCCGCAACCCCGGCATGCTGATTGATCTGCTGCTGGACCTGCTGCCGTTGCTGCAATCCTATACCGCGCGCAACATTCCGGCCCCCGCCGCCCTGATGAATGCCATGGACAGGATGATGCCCATGCTGCGCTTCTTCCGCCATGGCGATGGGGCCTTTGCCCATTTCCACGGCATGGGGCTGACCTCCGGTGACCAGCTTGCCACCATTCTTTCCTTTGACGATGCCCGTGGCGCCCCTGTCTCCAACGCCACCTATAGCGGCTACCAACGGCTGGAGGCTGCGGGCAGCGTCCTGATTGCCGATACCGGCGCACCACCGCCCTTCACGGTGAGCCGGGATGCGCATGCCAGTTGCCTCTCCTTCGAGTTTTCATCCGGCCGCAACCAGATGATCGTGAATTGCGGCATGGCGGCCGTGAACCGCGATGTCTGGCGGCAGGTGGCCCGTGCCAGCGCGGCCCATTCCACGCTGGTTGTGGCGGATACCTCGTCCTGCCGCTTCCTGCATGGCCCGCGCCTCAATGCCTGGTTTGATGCCCCGGTGATTGAAGGCCCGCAGCAGGTGGAGGCCCAGCGTGGCGTGCGCAATGAAGCCATTTTGCTGCGCGCCAGCCATGATGGCTATGCGCAGGCCTTCGGCATTATCCACCGTCGCTCATGGCGGCTCTCGCAGGATGGTGGCCGGCTGGATGGCGAGGACATGCTGATTGCCATTGAGGGCAATACGCGCCCGGACCCGGATGCACCTTCAACCCCCTATGCCATCCGCTTCCATCTTCATCCCACCGTCTCGGTGGAGCGGTTCGATGATCCGCACACCGTTCTGCTGTGCCTGCCCAATGGCGAGGCATGGGCCTTTGCCGCCCCCGGCATGCCCGTGATGATCGAGGAAAGCATCTATCTGGCCAGCCCCACCGGCCCGCGCCGCACATCACAACTGGTGCTGGCGGGAGAGGTGCCGGAGACCCGGCGCGTGGTCTGGACCTTCATGCGCACCCGTGAGGCACAGGGCAGCCGGGCCAGATAAAGCCCGGAGCCCCTTCACCCACAGCGAAGATCCGGCTGGCCGAAACATTTTCCTGTTTCAGTCAAACAGTGCCGTGCTGTTGTCACAGAGCCAGTCCCGTGGGTGCAGCACGACGGGCCTTGAGGACAGAACCTGCGCCGTGAAGTGGAAAACGCCCGGCGCGGGATCTTCCGCACGGAACACGGCGGCCACTTCCGAGAACACCGGCTCTTCGGCAATGGGGCGATAGACCACGCCCGGCAGATGCACCACATTGCGCACAATGCTGGGAATGACAGATACACCGGTCCCTACCGAGACCTGCGTGAGCACGGCCAGCAGGCTACCGGGAGATGACACGATGTGCGGGGTAAACTGCCCGCGGCGGGCCACCTCATAGGTGCCCGCCTGCTGCTCCGGTGAGATAAAGGCCTCCTGTGCCAGCGCGCTGCTGTGCACCGCACCCCCGCTCCCCTGCCAGCACATGCGCGGCCGGCAGGGCCAGACAGAAATAATCCTTCAGCAGGATATGCTGATGCAGGGCGGGCGGCAGGGCCATAGGCAGGCGCACGAAACCGACATCAATCTGCCCATCCTCAATCATGAGCGGCAGATCCTCCATCGGCAGTTCCACCGCATGCAGATGCACCCCCGGCCACAGGCGGGAAAACTGCTGGACCTGCGCCTGCAACACGCCGGCATAGGCTGCGGAACCGACATAGCCGATTTCCACCCGCCCGATCTCGCCGCGCCCGGCCCTGCGCCCGGCATTCTCGGCGCGTTCGAACCGGGCCAGCACGGCGCGCGCCTCCTGCAGGAACACCTCACCCGCCGGAGTGAGGCGCACCGTGCGTTTGGTCCGCGCCAGCAATTGCGCTGAAAGACGCCGCTCAATTTCCTGGATCTGCACGGTGAGAGTGGAAGGGGCGATATTCAGCTTTTCCGCCGCCCGGGCAAAATGCAGTTCCTGCGCCAGCGTCACGAAATATCTCAGATGCCGCAGTTCCACTTGAAGCTCCCGGACTATTCGCTTTAGCCTAATGAGAATGGAAAAAACCGCAAATGAATAAAAACACAGGATCGGTTTCACTGCCCTATTGCCCTGAACCTGTGTGATGATGCCGTGGACCAGACCGCCAAGCCCCTGCCCCTCAGCCGCGCCCGTGCAACGGCCCCGATTCTCATCCTGCTGACAGCCTCCACCGGCTGCGCCATGACGGTGTTGGATACCAATATCGTCGCCATGGTGCTGCCCACCATCGCCCGTGATTTTGGCGCCACATTTGCCGATATCCAGTGGGTGGTGAGCGCCTATGTGCTGTGCTTCGCCTCTCTTCTGCTGCCCGCCGGAGCGGTTTCCGACCGGTTTGGACGCAAGCGCGTGCTTCTCATCGGCATCAGCATTTTCATACTGGCCTCGCTGCTGTGCGGCCTCGCGGTCTCGCCGCAGACGCTTTATCTGGCCCGTGCGGTTCAGGGGGTGGGAGCGGCCTTTCTCCTTGCGCCCGCGCTGGCCATTATCGGCCACACATTCCATGGCGAGGCAGAGCGCAACCGGGCATGGGCCATCTGGGGCGGCATTATGGGGCTGACCATGGTGCTCTCCCCGGTCATGGGCGGGCTGATTGGCCAATATCTTGGCTGGCGCTGGGCCTTTTTCGTGAATATTCCCATCTGCCTTGCACTGGGGCTGGCGGTGGTGTGCTGGATTGAGGAATCCCACGGCGACATCACCCGACGTCTGGACCCGGCCGGCATCATGCTGTTCACCTGCGCCATGTTTGGCCTCACATGGGGTATGGTTCAGGGGCAGGCACAGGGCTGGACCACGCCCATCGCGCTCATTGGCTTTGCGGCCGGCCTGTGTGCGCTTGTGGCCTTCATTGCCGTGGAGCGCGCCCTTCAGCGCCCGATGCTGGATGTCCACATGTTCCGCGATCCGCGACTGGTGGGCGGCGTGTGGGCCATGTTCGCCTATGCCACCTGTGCGCAGGTCATGGCCTCGCTCCTGCCCCTGCTGCTGCTGAACGGGCTGGGACGAACGGCATTGCTCGCGGGCTTCTCCATGCTGCCCTTTGCGCTGGCCATGCTGGCCTTCCCCTATGTGGGGCGGTATCTCGCCCGCTTTCTCACATCGCCACAGATACTGGTGCTGGGGCTGTGCATCACCGGGGCAGGCAATCTGCTTGCTGGGTTTGGGGCGCAGCTTGGTGCCTGGACCATTATCATGCCCGGAATGGTGCTGATTGGCAGCGGTGGCGGGCTGCTGAACGGGGAAACGCAGAAAGCCATCATGAGCGTGGTCCCACGTGAACGGGCGGGTATGGCTTCCGGCATCAGCACCACCGCGCGCTTTTCCGGCATTTTGCTGGGATTTGCCGTACTCAGCGGCATTCTGGCCACCATGATCCGCACGCTGATGATACGGGGATGCACGGATGAAGCCACCTGCACCCGCATTCCGGCACAGGCGGATGCCGTGGCGGCGGGAGACTGGCCACAGCTGATCTCAGCCTTGCCGCAAGGCCAGCAGGCCACGGCACTGGAGCAGGCACAGATGATGTTCTCGCAAGGCTTTGCCTATGCGCTGTTTACCGCCGGGGCCTTTGCACTGGTTTCGGCGCTGGCCATCCACCGCCTGCTGAAGGCGCGGCCCTGAACCCGGACCGCACCTTCATTTTCGCTCTCACTGAGGTTCGAACACAGCCTTGCCATAGGAAGCGCGGTCCATATCCAGAATCTCCACCGTGATCTGGGTATGGGTGCCGCTCGCCATGAAGGACTTCTTCAGGGCCTCCAGCAAAATCTCGGAAAGCTGCTTTTTCTGCTCCGGCGTGCGCCCGCTCAGGATGCACAGGCGGGCGGCCAGAAAACCGCGCTCACCTTCCGCCGTGCCAATGGCAAATACATCCACCGGCACAGCCCGGCTCTTGATGGCCGCTTCCTCAAACTGGCCGGATGTCATCAGCGCCGTATTGAGGTTACGCAGCATCTGCGGTGTGCAGGCGTGGCCGATATTGGAGGTGTATTCAACAGTCAAATGCGGCATGGGGCAGCTCCGGCAGAAAAGTCAGAGAATAAACCGGCTGAGGTCCGCATTGCGTGCCAGATCAGCCACGCGCGAACGCACATATTCAGCGTCGATCACAATCGTCTCGCCGGAACGGTCCGGTGCGGTGAAGGACAGATCATCCAGCACCCGCTCGATCACGGTTTGCAGACGCCGCGCGCCGATATTCTCGACATTGGAGTTCACCTCCACCGCCGCATCGGCAATGGCCTCCACCGCATCCGCCGTCACTTCCAGAGTCACGCCCTCGGTGCCCATGAGGGCGATGGACTGCTTGACGAGGCTGGCCTCGGTCTCATTGAGGATACGCACGAAATCGGCCCGCGTCAGCGCTTCCAGCTCCACGCGGATGGGCAGGCGGCCCTGAAGCTCCGGCAGCAGGTCCGAGGGCTTCGACACATGGAACGCGCCGGAGGCAATGAAGAGGATATGGTCCGTCTTCACCGGCCCGTGCTTGGTGGAAACGGTGGTGCCCTCGATCAGCGGCAGCAGATCGCGCTGCACACCCTCGCGGGAGACATCCGCGCCTGAGCGCCCCTCGCGACCGGCGATCTTGTCGATCTCGTCGAGGAAGACGATGCCGTGGTTTTCCACCGCATAAATCGCATCCTGCACGGTGGCGTCCTGATCGATCAGCTTGTCGGCCTCTTCGGTCAGCAGCAGCGGATGGGCCTCCTTCACGCTCACCTTGCGTGGCTTGGTGCGCCCGCCCAGAGCCTTGCCCAGCATATCCCCCAGCGAGATCGCACCCATCTGCCCGCCGCCCGGCATGCCGGGAATCTCGAACATGGACATGCCCGCTGCGCCGGCGGAGACCTCGACCTCCACTTCCTTGTCGTCCAGCTCACCACTGCGCAGGCGCTTGCGGAAGGAATCGCGCGTGGCCGCAGAGGCATTGGCCCCCACCAGCGCATCCAGCACCCGCTCCTCGGCCGCCAGATGGGCCTTGGCCTGCACATCCTTGCGCTTCTTTTCCTTCACGATGCCGATGCCGCATTCCACCAGATCGCGGATGATCTGCTCCACATCGCGACCCACATAGCCCACTTCCGTGAACTTGGTGGCCTCAACCTTCAGGAAGGGCGCACCGGCAAGGCGCGCAAGGCGGCGGGAGATTTCGGTCTTGCCGACGCCGGTGGGGCCGATCATCAGGATGTTCTTGGGCAGAACCTCCTCACGCAGCTTTTCATCCAGCTGCTGGCGGCGCCAGCGATTGCGCAGGGCAATGGCCACCGCGCGCTTGGCGTTGTGCTGGCCCACAATATGGCGATCAAGCTCGGAGACAATCTCGCGCGGGGAAAAGTCGCTCATGGCGGATGGCTTCTCTTTATTCTGGCTGTCTTGGCGGGCGGGCATTTGGCAGGCTCAGGCCGAAATGGCTTCCAGCGTGATATTCCGGTTGGTGTAGACGCAGATATCGGCTGCAATCTCCAGCGCACGGCGGGCAATCACCTCCGGGTCGTCCTCCCTGTCGGCCAGCGCACGGGCAGCCGCCAGAGCATACATGCCGCCCGAGCCGATGGCGGTGATGCCGTGTTCCGGCTCCAGCACATCACCCGTGCCGGTGAGCACGAGGGTGATGGAGGCATCGGCCACAATCATCATGGCCTCAAGACGACGCAGATAGCGGTCTGTGCGCCAGTCCTTCGCCAGTTCCACAGCCGCGCGCTGAAGCTGGCCGGGATACTGCTCCAGCTTGGACTCAAGCCGCTCGAACAGGGTGAAGGCATCTGCCGTTGCACCCGCGAAACCGCCAATCACATCGCCTCGGCCAAGGCGGCGCACCTTGCGGGCATTGCCCTTCAAAATGGTCTGGCCCAGCGTCACCTGCCCGTCACCGGCGATGGCGACACGGTTGCCCTTGCGGATGGAGACAATGGTGGTGCCATAAATGGTCTCGGGGGAAGAATGCATCCAAAGCTCCGCTCGGGTGGCCATGCGGGCACAGCTTTCATGAGGAAAGGCGCGGCCCGGCTCAAGCCGGTTCTGTTTCTCAGGGGGTGCTCGGGCACCCTGTGCCCCCTTACTTATGCCTTTCCCCGGCAGGTGCAATGTGCGCCGACGCATCAAGATGGTGCGAAATCACACCCAACCCCTCCCGACAGGCCCTCGCGCACTCAAACCGGAAGCGGCAAACGCCGCTGCGCGCTTGCCACCTGTTTGCGACCATGCGACCTTTTGGGGAGAGGCCCTGTCCTTCCCGGCCTTCCATCCACATTATGGTTCCCCATGCCCAAACAGCCTCTTTCCGGGACTGGCGCGGATGCCCTCCGCCCTCCCCTCGCCTATACCCGGAATGCGCTGGATCGCGCCGCCCATCTGCGCCCGGATACATCCGCCCTGCTGGCGCACCCGCAGGCACAGGGCTGCCTGATTGGCGGTGAGGCGGTCGCGCTGGGGACCATGGGTGAGCTTCTGTTTCCGGTGGAAAAGGCCCGCATCTGGAGCCGGGGTCGCCCGGTCTTTCTGGGCATGGCGGATGATACGCCCCACTTCGCCCTTTCCTTCGATCCGGCCCGTCAGGAAGAGATGGAGACGGCGGGCCTTCAGGTCAGCAATCTGCGCGCCATTGCAGCGCAGGGGCTGGTGCCCTCCATCTGGCTTGGAGCGCTGGCCAGTGCAAAGGCCCTGATGGCATGGCATGGGCGGCATCGCTTCTGCGCCAATTGCGGCACCCGCACGCAGATGGCGGATTCCGGCTGGCGGCGGGATTGTCCCTCCTGTGGCGGCCAGCATTTTCCGCGCACGGACCCCGCTGTCATCATGCTGGTGATTGCGGGCGAGCGCTGCCTGCTGGGGCGCTCCCCGCAGTTCCGGCCCAATATGTACAGTTGCCTTGCCGGCTTTGTGGAACCGGGCGAAACGCTGGAAGATGCCGTGCGCCGCGAGACGATGGAAGAAGCCGGAATCGCGGTTTCGCGCGTGCGCTATCTGGAATGCCAGCCCTGGCCGTTTCCGATGTCGCTGATGCTGGGCTGTCTGGCGCAGGCCGAAAGCGGGACCATCACCGTTGATCCCGCCGAAATCGAGGATGCGCGCTGGTTTGAGCGCGATGAAGTGGCGCAGATGATGGATGGCACCCACCCGCACGAATGGTTCGTGCCGGGGGCAGAGGCCATCGCCCGCCACCTCATCATGGCTTTCATGAACGGGGAGCGGGCCTGAGACGGACTCAGGCCCCCACATTCATTCTGCGGCGGCGCGCTCAATGCGGAACGGGCTGGCCGGGTAAACACCCAGAATGCGCACCTCGCGTGAGAAGAAGGCCAACTCCTCCAGCGCCCGCTTCACCGGCAGATCATCCGGGTGGCCGTCAATATCGGCATAGAACTGGGTGGCGGTGAACTGGCCTTCAAGCTGATAGGACTCCAGCTTGGTCATGTTCACCCCATTGGTGGCAAAACCGCCCATGGCCTTGTACAGCGCCGCCGGCACGTTGCGCACGCGGAACACCAGCGTGGTCACCACCGGCCCGTTGCCCGCCGGTGCCCACTCTCCATCGCGGGAAAGAATGACAAAGCGCGTCGTGTTGTGCTTCTCGTCCTCGATATTCTCGGACAGGATTTCCAGATCATAGATCTCGGCTGCAAGGCGCGAGGCAATGGCGGCGCGGGTTACATCCCCGGCCTCGGCAATCTCGCGGGCAGAGCCTGCGGTATCAGCGGCTGTCACCGCACGCAGGTTCAGGGTGCGGATGGCCTTGCGGCACTGGCCCAGCGCCATCACATGGCTTTGCGCCGTCTTCAGCGTGGCAAGGCTCGCGCCCTTCACACCCAGAAGCTGGTGGGAGAGAGGCAGGAAATACTCGCCCACAATCTGCAACGGGGAACGCGGCATCAGGTGGTGAATATCCGCCACCCGGCCCGCCACCGAATTCTCGATCGGGATCATGGCGAGCTCTGCCGTGCCGTTTTCCACCGGCGCGAAGGCATCCTCAAAGGTGGCGCAGGGCACGGCCTCATAATCGGGAAACACATCCCGGCAGGCGATATGGGAATTGGCTCCCGGTTCACCCTGAAAAGTAATGCGCCGCTTGCTGGCCTCTTTTGTCACGTCCCTGCCCTCATCTGCGGCCGGATTTTCCGGCCGGAACTGTCTCTTCTGCTCAGAAATCATCGCCCGCCGCAAGAATCGCGCGGGCACGGTCCAGATGGGCCGGCGTATCCACACCCAGAGGCACCGTATCCACCACCGCCACATCAATGCGCATGCCCGCTTCCAGTGCGCGCAGCTGCTCCAGCTTCTCGCGCAGCTCCAGTGGCGAGGGAGGCAGGCTCACGAACCGCTCCAGCGCCACACGGCGATAGGCATACAGGCCGATGTGATGATAGAGCGGCCCCTCGCCATAAGGGGCCGTGGCGCGGGTGAAATAGAGCGCACGCAACAGGTTTGCCGCAAGCGGGGACCCCACCACCTTGACCACGTTCGGGTCTATGCGCTCGCCCTCCTCATGAATCTCGGCCGCAAGGGTGGCAATATCCACCTGCTCGACGCACAGCGGCTCGAAAGCCCGGCGAATGGTCTGGGGGGAAATGGTGGGCAGGTCACCCTGCACATTCACCACAAACTCGACCTCCCCTGCCGGGTCCAGCGCGCACAATGCCTCAAAGATTCGGTCTGAGCCGGAAGGGTGCTCCGGGCGGGTCATCACCGCCTCATAACCGGCCGCGCGCACGGCATCGGCAATTTCCTGGGTATCTGTCGCCACCGCCACCCGGCCGATCCGGGCTGCGACCGCGCGCCGCGCCACTTCCACAATCATCGGCCGCCCGCCCACATCAGCCAGCGGTTTGCCCGGCAGGCGGGAGGCCGCCATGCGTGCTGGAATAAGAACAAGTGTAGAAGCTGCGGGCATAAGCGTGCTCCGGCGGGTCTAGGGTGTGAGCGTATTGCCCCGATATCACAGCCGGCACAAACGGCGCGAACATGGCAAAAGGGCGAAGATGGCGCGTCTTAATACGGGTTGCGCCGCTGCAATCAAAGTGCTTAGTGTCGTTCCAACTTGCGCAGGCTCGCCTGTGCGCGGCTATTGTCACGCCGTTGCTCTGGGCCGGATACGGTCCGGCGATGCTGACTGAGGGGTCCGAGGGGCGAAACGCCGATGAACGTTTTTCGATTTCTGATCAAGCTTGGTGTTGGGTTTGCCTGCGCGCTGGCGCTCGTATTCGGCGTTGGGTTCACCTCCGGCATCCTCTTCACCCCCGAGGCTCCGGCCCGGCCCGGTTTTGATATTGTGGTGCTGCCCCCCGGTGCAGTGGCTGAAAAGCCGCGCGCTGTGCCGATCGAGGAACTCTTCGCCCAGGCCGACATCGGCAAGGGTGAAAGGGTCGCCAAGAAGTGCGCCGCCTGCCACAACTTCAAGGAAGGTCAGGGCAACAAGGTTGGTCCCGAGCTTTATGGCGTTGTGGGTCGTGATACCGCAACCTTCGCCGGCTTCAACTACTCGCAGGCTATGAAGGATCATGGCGGCAACTGGGATGCGCTGGCGCTGAACACCTACCTCACCAACCCCAAGGCTGAGGTTCCCGGCACCAGCATGGCTTTCGCAGGGCTGCCCAAGGCTGAAGACCGCGCCAACCTGATCGCCTATCTGAACTCCCTGTCCGCCAACCCCAAGGACCTGCCAACTGTGGCTGCGGCTCCGGCTGAGGCTGCCCCTGTTGAGGCAGCTCCGGCTCAGGAAGCACCTGCCGCTGCCCCTGCAGCTCCCGCAGCAGGTGAGGCTCCGGCTTCAGAGGCACCGGCCCAACCGGCTCCGGCTCAGGAAGCACCGGCTCAGGCTAACTGATTCCCGCACCAGTCCGGTTTCGGATGCAGGATCATCCCCATTAAAGACCGCGCCCCGCAAGGAGCGCGGTCTTTGCATGTCAGAAAGCCCGCTCATGCTCTGGCGAGCGGCGCGCAATAGTGGTAGGCGAGCGTGAGCGCCGGGCTCACATCCCGGAATGACATCGCATTGCCTCCCCGCGTTGAACGGCCTGCCATGCCGTGCGCGGCCTTACTGCCGGAGCTGACCATGACCGCCGATATCCGTCCCGTGACCCGCGCCCTCATCTCGGTGTCCGACAAGACGGGTCTTGTGCCCTTCGCGACGGCGCTGGTGGAAAGCGGTGTTGAGCTGGTCTCCACCGGCGGCACCTGCAAGGCGCTGGCGGATGCCGGGCTGCCGGTGCGCGATGTTTCCGAACTCACCGGCTTCCCGGAAATGATGGATGGCCGCGTGAAGACCCTGCACCCCAAGGTGCATGGCGGCATTCTCGCCATTCGCTCCGATGCCGGCCATCAGGCCTCGCTCGCCGAGCATGATATTGCCCCGATTGATCTGGTGGTGGTGAATCTCTACCCCTTCGAGGCCACCGTTGCCCGCAATGCCGATTTCGACGAGACCATCGAGAATATCGATATTGGCGGCCCGTCCATGATCCGCGGTGCAGCCAAGAATCACGCCGATGTGGCCGTGGTTGTGGATGCGGTGGACTATGAGGCCGTGCTGGCTGAAATTCGCGCCCATGGCGGCACCACGCTCACCCTGCGCCGCCGTCTGGCCCAGAAGGCCTATGCCCGTACTGCCGCTTATGATGCCGCCATTTCCAACTGGTTCGCGCGTGAGCTGAAGGACACGGCTCCCGCCTATCGCGCCGTGGGCGGCAAGCTCATCGAGGCCCTGCGCTATGGCGAGAACCCGCACCAGAATGCGGCCTTCTATGCCTCGGACGAAATCCGCCCCGGCGTTGCCACAGCCCGTCAGGTGCAGGGCAAGCAGCTCTCCTACAACAATATCAATGACACGGACGCCGCCTTTGAGGCTGTCTCCGAGTTCCACCCGGCCCGCACTGCGGCTGTGGTGATTGTGAAGCATGCCAATCCATGCGGCGTTGCTGAAGGCGCCTCGCTGGAGGAAGCCTATCGCAAGGCACTGGCCTGTGATCCGGTCTCGGCCTTTGGCGGCATTATTGCTGTGAATCGCATTCTGGATGCCGATGCTGCCCGCGCCATGGCCGACATTTTCACCGAGGTGATTGTCGCTCCCGAGGCAACGGAAGAGGCGATTGCCATTGTCGGCGCAAAGAAGAACCTGCGCCTGCTGCTGACCGGCTCCCTGCCGGACCCGCGCGCGCCCGGCCTGCTGGTGAAAACCGTTGCCGGTGGCCTGCTGGTGCAGAATCGCGACAATATCAGCGCCGATGATCTGGACCTGAAGGTTGTGACCAAGCGCGCGCCAACCGAGCAGGAACTCTCGGATCTGCGCTTTGCCTTCCGCGTGGCCAAGCATGTGAAATCCAACACCATCATCTATGCCAAGGATGGCGCGACGGTGGGCATTGGTGCAGGACAGATGAGCCGCGTTGATTCCGCACGCATTGCCGCCCGCAAGGCGATTGATGCCGCTCAGGCGGCTGGCCATACCACACCGCTCACCAAGGGTTCCGTGGTGGCGTCTGACGCCTTCTTCCCGTTTGCAGATGGCCTTCTGGCCGCAGTGGAAGCAGGTGCCACGGCAGTCATTCAGCCCGGTGGCTCCATGCGCGATGCAGAAGTGATTGCAGCAGCCGATGAGGCTGGCCTTGCCATGGTGTTCACCGGCGTGCGCCACTTCCGCCACTGAACATGAAAGCCCCGGTGACAAGCCGGGGCACCGACCCTGCATGGCAAGCCCGTGTCGCCGCCCGTTGAACCGGCAGGCCGCACGGGCTTTTTGCTGACTGGACGAATGTATCAAGGCTGACATGCAACAAGAGCGCTGAAGCCATCACGCTTCAGCGCTCTTGTTGCAGATGGAAACGCGTGAAAAGGGGTTCAGAAGCGGACCCAGGCACGCAAGATCGGCGGGAGCTTCAGTCCTCACCACCCGAAATCAGGACGCAACCTCGAAACGTCCGCCCTCGATCACATAAACCGCGCCCTGACGGATGGGCAGATGCGCAGCCTCTTGCCCCGGCATTCCTGTCAACGCACTCAGGGCGGTGCGAATCACGCCGCCATGAGTAACGATGATGGCATCCTGCTGCACATCCGCCAGTGCAGCGCTCAGGCGCACCTTGAGGTCGTTGTAGCTTTCCCCGCCGGGCGGCGCGAAGTGCCATGGATCTTCATCGCGCTTGCGCACTTCGGACAAATCACTGCGCCGCAATTGCGGCCATGTCTTGCCTTCCCACTCCCCGAACGAGAGCTCGGCAAGGCGCATATCCGTGGCGAACTCATTCACCGGCAAATCAAGCGTTGTGCGCAGGATTCGCATGGTTTCCAGCGTGCGGGCCATAGGGCTGGAGACAAAGTGCAAATTCTCCCACGAGGCCCCGACGATCCGCGGCAGCAATTTGCCAACACGCCCGGCCTGCACGCGGCCCAGATCATTCAGCGGAACATCACGACGGCCCTGAAGACGACCCGCCAGATTCCAGTCGGTCTCGCCATGGCGCACGAAAAAAAGGCGGGTGGCAACCATCACCCACCCACTTTCACAATATGCGTGTACCAGGCACCAAGGGTCGGATAGATCACCCGCAGCCTCACGGTTGCGCCGGGAGAGCGCGGCCCCTTGTAGCTCACCACCGTGCCCTGCGCCTGCTGGCCCACGCACCGTGTGAGACCCCTGTCGGTTCCGGTCGCGATGAATTTGCCAAGCCTCAGGGAGACTTGTGCGCCCGCAGGCGCAGACATGACCTCGATACGCGGGGCCTGGGACGGCTGGCAGTTAAAATCCGCCGTACCGGCCGCGAAGATGTCACCGCGCCGGCTGCCATGCCCGATCACATAGGCGATGCCACCCTCGGAGGGATTCGAATAATCGGGAAAGAGCGCGCCGCCAGAACCGAAAATGCGGTCCCGCAGGGAGTATTCCTGCAAGGAGGGCGGGCTTTGCGCCGCAGCCCCCACCATGCCAGCCCCCAGCAGGGCGGCTGTTACAAGAGGAAAGAGGGTTGCACGTCCAACAGCCCGCATGATGCTCTCCTGTCGCGCCGCCTGCCCGCGTGAGGCAATGGCCGCCCTGTTGCAGCTCTCCACAAACCTCAAAAGCAAAGGGCGCAGCAGATGATACCGCGCCCTGCCCCAGTTCTAGTCACGCACCAATGCAAGATCAGGTGCATCGGGATGCTTCATCCCCACAATATGGTAGCCGGCATCCACATGATGCACTTCGCCGGTCACACCACGGGACAGATCAGAGAGCAGATAGACGGACGTATCGCCGACCTCATCCGTGGTAACTGTGCGGCGCAGCGGCGAGTTGAGCTCATTCCACTTCAGGATATAGCGGAAATCACCAATGCCGGAAGCAGCCAGCGTCTTGATGGGGCCGGCGGAAACCGCATTCACGCGGATGGCCTTGGGGCCAAGATCTGCCGCCAGATAGCGCACGGAAGCCTCCAGCGCCGCCTTGGCCACGCCCATCACATTGTAATGGGGCATCCACTTTTCCGCACCGTAATAGGTGAGGGTGAGCAGCGCGCCGCCATTGGGCATCAGCTTCTCGGCCCGCTGGGCAATGGCGGTGAAGGAATAGCAGGAGATGAACAGGCTCTTGGTGAAATTCTCTGCCGAGGTATCCACATAACGGCCGTCCAGCTCGTCCTTGTCGGAGAAGGCGATGCAGTGAACGACAAAATCAATGGTGCCGAAAATCCTCTCGGCCTCGGCAAATACCGCATCAATGGTGGCCGGCTCGGTCACATCGCAATGCCCCACCAGATGCGCGCCGAGCTCCTCCGCCAGAGGGGCCACACGCTTCTTCAGTGCATCACCCTGCCAGGTCAGGCCAATCTCCGCGCCATGGGCGCGTGCAGACTTGGCAATGCCATAAGCGATAGAGCGATTGTTGGCGACGCCAAGAACCAGCCCGCGCTTGCCCTTCAGCAGACCGCTCGCGAAACCGTCTGTCGCCATGTGCTCATACTCCACATTATCAACCCGTTGAATCCATCCCGAACCGAACGCCGGAACGATAGGATGCCGGCATCGTATGACATGGGGCCTTCCACCGTTCAAGCGACGAGACGCATCATTCCCCCTTGCATTACGCCTCTCGCCCATGCTAAAGGCAGCGCCTCTGGTCGCGGAGTATAGCGCAGCCTGGTAGCGCACCACGTTCGGGACGTGGGGGTCGCAGGTTCAAATCCTGCTACTCCGACCAGATTTTTCAAAGACATAGACAGTGTGACGATGCCAGTAACGGCACATATGGGGATGCGCCCTATAGGCCGGTGCGGTTCTGTCTTCATTTTTGCCTGTCTTCTGGCCATCACATGTGCGGCTGCCCATGCCCGAAAATTGCGGCGATGGTGTCACTATACAGCTTCAGGCCGCATCACAGTCATCCCCAGATAACTGGCCGCCTCCCATGCGGCACCCTGCATTCTGCATGATCCATGTCATGCCGGTGCGCCTCAAATGCAAACATGTGATTCGTCCGCTCCGGGCAACAGCACTGCGCGAATCAGTGCGACTTTCTTCGCTCTGGATGCATTGCGGCCGGGCAGATTATTTTTCCCGGCACATCGCACTCTGCCCAAAGCAGCCCAAGAAACGAAGCCGACTTTGGACGCGCATGCCCGCTTCGCGCGATTCGCCGACAGGACGCACGCTCGTCAGAGCCACCGGATGCAGTGAGAATGCGTAACAGCCCTGTCGGGTCCTGAACCCGCATCAGGCTGGCGACACGGAAACAGCCGCCTGAAGGAAGAGCCTGAAAACCCGAAGGCAGGTCTCACGCCGCAACTGGCCCACATGCTCAAAAGAAAGGCCGAGGCACAAGAAACCACAGGAACGACCTGCCCGGACGCAGGCACCTGCAAAGGCCATGGCGCGGGTGCAACGGGCACCACCGCCATGGTCTGTTCTGTCCATCCTGCTCAAAAAGCCCGGAGCGCAGCCATCAGATGGTCTGGTTATAGGCTCCCACTTCCGGGTGTGTGCGCAGCACGCCGTCAATCTCGGCGAACATCTCGCGCATCCGTGCCTCGGAAACGGGGCTTTCCACCACAACCACCAGTTCCGGCTTGTTGGAAGAGGCGCGCAGCAGGCACCAGCTTCCGTCTTCCGTGGTGACGCGCACACCATTCACGGTGACGAGATCGCGGATCTTCTGCCCTGTCACCAGCGCGCCGTCCGCAGCCAGCTTTTCATAATATTTCACCACCTGCTCGACGATGCCATATTTGGTCTCGTCCGCGCAGTGCGGCGACATGGTGGGGGAAGACCATGTCTTGGGCAGGCCCTCGCGCAGTTCAGCCAGAGACTTGTCCGGGCTGCGGTCCAGCATGTCCAGCACGGCGATGGCCGAGACGAGGCCATCATCATAGCCACGGCCCACCGGGGCATTGAAGAAATAGTGGCCGCTCTTCTCAAAGCCCACCAGAGCGCCGGTCTCGTTCACGCGGCGCTTCATGTAGGAGTGGCCGGTCTTCCAGTAATCCGCCTTCACGCCCAGCTTGATGAGTTCCGGGTCAGTCGCGAACAGGCCGGTGGACTTCACATCCACCACGAAGGTGGAGCCGGGATGCAGCTTGGCAAGGTCACGCGCCAGCAGCACGCCCATCTTGTCGGCGAAGATTTCCTCGCCGGTGTTGTCCACCACGCCGCAGCGGTCGCCATCGCCATCGAAGCCAAGGGCAAGGTCCGCCTTGTGCTCCAGCACCGCATCGCGCATGGCGTGCAGCATTTCCATGTCTTCGGGGTTCGGGTTGTATTTGGGGAAGGTGTGATCCAGATCGCAATCGAGCGGGATCACTTCCGCACCCAGCGCCTCGATGATGCGGGGTGCGAACGCACCGGCCGTGCCATTGCCGCAGGCCACCACCACCTTCAGCTTGCGCTTCAGCTTCGGGCGCTCGGTCAGGTCCTTCACATAGGTATCGGGGAAGTTTTCCACGAAGTGGTAGGAGCCGCCACCGCGCAGATCAAACTGCGCGCCCAGCACAATCTCCTTCAGACGGCCCATCTCGGTGGGGCCGAAGGTGAGCGGACGGTTGACGCCCATCTTCACACCGGTCCAGCCATTGTCATTGTGCGAGGCGGTCACCATCGCCACCGCAGGCACATCCAGCGCAAACTGGGCGAAATAGGCCATGGGCGACATGGCAAGGCCAATGTCATGCACCTTGATGCCCGCAGCCATAAGCCCGGTGGCCAGCGCATATTTGATGGAGGCCGAATAGGAGCGGAAATCGTGCGCCGTCACCAGTTCGGGGCGCACACCCATCTCATGCATCAGCGTGCCCAGGCCCATGCCCAGCGCCTGCACGCCCATGAGGTTGATTTCCTTCTGGAACAGCCAGCGCGCATCATATTCGCGGAAGCCCGTCGGCTTCACCATCGGCTCGGATTCATAAGCATAGGTGTTGGGCGTCAGGGCAGGCTTCGGGGTCGGAAACATGGGTTTCTCCGCGCGGCTGGACAGCGCATCCGCATTCCGGTGCGCGCCCTTGTTCTGGTGCTGATGACCTGCGACCCGCAAACCGGCCCGCAATCTCGGCTGGGGCCGGATAACATGAAAATCATGGCCGAACGATAGCAACCGGCCCTTACCCCATCAGCAAAAAGAAGGGCGGGCTTGTTATGCCCGCCCCTTGAAAGCGCTTTTGCGTTTCAGTGCATCAGAAAACGCCCCGGCTTGAAGGGGCCGCATATGCCCCACACAGGCCGGAAACCGCCTGACCTGAAAGGCCCGGTCCTCACCCGCGCAGGGTTGCGCCGGTCTTTTTGGTGACATCGGCAACAATCTTGCCCGCCACCTCTTCAAGGTCCTTGTCGGTCAGCGTGCGTTCGCGCGGCTGGAGGGTGACCTCGACCGCGACCGACTTCTTGTCGGCATCCACACCGGGGCCTTCATAGATGTCGAACACGCTGGCGGAAGCCACCAGCTTCTTGTCCGCCCCCTGCGCGGCTTTCAGAATATCGGCCGCCGAAACCTCACGCGCCACCACAAAGGCGAAGTCGCGCTTCACCGGCTGGAAGGGCGAAAGATCAATCTGCGGCTTGGCGCGGGTCGGCTTGGCCTTCGCCTCGGGAATGCGATCCATCACGATTTCAAAACCCACCAGCGGGC
Source organism: Xanthobacter sp. (assembly GCA_034676585.1). Taxonomy (GTDB): domain Bacteria; phylum Pseudomonadota; class Alphaproteobacteria; order Rhizobiales; family Xanthobacteraceae; genus Xanthobacter. Next base: position 568,226 of record JAUCBY010000007.1, read on the forward strand.
CGGAAACGTCCAGCGCCTCCAGCACTGCAGGGTGAATCTCGCCGAAATGCGCCATGGCATTCGGCCCAAGGCGCAGCGTGCCGGAGCGGCCGGGATGATACCAGCCGGGTGCATCAAGGCTGATCTGGAGATTGGCGACCGGTGCGCCACAGGTCGCCAGTGCGGCAATGGCATCGGCCTTGGCGTCGAACACATCGACAGCGCCAGCATTGCCGGACCAGTGACGCCCTGCCCCATTGGGGCGCGCCGTGCCGCGACGAATGCCGGTGGTGTGCTGGAACTGGTCCTTCGGCTTGTCGCCGGCGAACACCTGCCCCACCTCGAACAGCGCCACATCCGGGTAGCCGCGCGCCGCATTGGCCTGCGCCGAGCGGATCAGGCCCGGCAGAAGGCTGGGGCGCATGTCGGAGAGGTCAGAGGCAATCGGGTTGGAGAGCGCCAGCTCTGCCGCGCCGCCACCAAACAGTTCTGCCTGCGCCCTGGAGAGGAACGACCATGTGACCGCCTCCACCATGCCGCGCCCGGCCAGCGCCCGGCGTGCCTTGCGGCTGCGCAGTTGCAGGGTGGTGAGAATGGGCTTGCGGGCGTTCTCGTCACGCGGCAGCTCGGTGGAGGGCACGCGCTCCAGACCCAGAATGCGCACCACCTCTTCCACGAGGTCCGCCTTGCCTTCCACATCCGCACGCCATGAGGGCGGGGAGACCTGAAGCACCGGGGCCTCACCGGAAACGACAAAGCCGAGGTCTTCCAGCACCTTGCGCATTTCTGCTTCGGTCGCCTCAAGCCCGGTGAGCCGCTTCACTTCAGACAGCGGGAAATCAATGGCGCGGGCGGTATCGGGGATTGCACCCGCCAGCACGACTTCAGACGGCTCACCACCGCAGATGTCGAGAATGAGATGGGTCGCCAGATCCAGCCCCGGCAGGGTGAAGGCCGGGTCAATGCCACGCTCGAAGCGGAAGCGGGCATCAGAGTTCAGGCCCAGCTTGCGGCCGGTCTGGGCGATGTTGATCGGCTCCCAGAGGGCCGATTCCACCACCACATCCACGGTGGCCTCATCACAGCCGGACTCCTCGCCACCCATGACACCGGCGAGGCTTTCCACGCCCTTGTCATCGGCGATGACACACATGGTGTCATCCAGCTCATAGGTCTTGCCATCCAGCGCCAGCAGGCTCTCGCCCGCCTTTGCGCGACGCACCACCAGATCGCCCGAAACCTTGGCGGCATCAAACACATGCAGCGGGCGGTTGCGGTCGAAGGTCATGAAATTGGTGATGTCCACCAGCGCATTGATGGGGCGCAGACCAATGGCGCGCAGGCGCTCCTGCATCCATTCCGGCGAAGGGCCGTTCTTCACGCCACGAATAACACGCAGGGCAAAAGCCGGGCACAGCGAGGGTGTATCGCCAAAATCAAGGCGCACATTCACCGGCGAGGGGAAGGTCCCCTCCACCTTCTTGATATGCGGGGCCATCAGCTCGCCAAGGCCAGCGGCGGCCAGATCACGCGCCACACCGGAAACGCCGAGGCAATCGGCGCGGTTGGGCGTGACGGCAATCTCGACCACCGGATCATTCAGCCCGATCACTTCGGCAAAGGGCGCACCCACCGACGCATCGGCCGGCAGCTCCATAATGCCTTCGCTCTCTTCGGAAACGCCCAGCTCGCGTGCGGAGCACAGCATGCCGTGGCTTTCCACATCACGAATCTTGCCCACCTTCAGCACCATGCCATTGGCCGGGATGACAGTGCCGGGCGCGGCGAAAACGGTTTTCAGGCCAGCGCGCGCATTGGGCGCACCGCACACCACCTGAAGCGGGGCACCCTCGCCCACCTTCACAGAGCACACCTGCAGCTTGTCGGCATTGGGGTGCTTTTCAGCGGTGAGAATCTCGCCCACCACGAAGGCGGAGAGCGCCTTGGCCTTGTCCTCAACCTCTTCAACCTCAAGGCCGATGAGAGAAAGGCGCTCGACAATCTCCTCGAAGGAGGCGGAAGGCTCGAAGTGGTCCTGAAGCCAGTTATAGGTGAATTTCATCGTCTCAGTCCCTACGGCGCATGCGGACAAAAACTGTCATCTTATCAAGGACCTCTAGGCCAAGCTCTGCCCTAAGACTACCTCGCAAGCCATTTAATAGTGGCGTGGAGTCTGCTCCGGGTCCTTTTGACATATCGACAGCCAACTGCATTGCCAGTTCAGCTTCATGTTTCGACCCAAGAAGAATTACGCTCGCTATCGAATCTTCCAGCTTATCGTAAGCACTATTAATATGCTCGTCCGACCTACCCTCTAGATTTGAAGCTTTTTCAATATTCTTCCATGCATCAATTAGATATGCGGTGCGGATGTCATCCTTTCGCTTTCTCTCATCTCTGTTTTTTGTCAGGAAGTGATTCGCCAATGCGACGATGATGCCCCCTGCAAGTGATGATGCGATGGGAATGAGTACCGCAGAGTACATTTTCAGGCGCTCAGGCCGCCGGCCAGTGTGGGGAAGTCAAGCGGGCGGAATCCGTAATGGGAGAGCCAGCGCACATCAGCCTCGAAGAAGGCGCGCAGGTCGCTCATGCCATATTTCAGCATGGCGATGCGGTCGATACCCATGCCCCAGGCAAAGCCCTGATATTCATCCGGGTCCACGCCGCAATTGCGCAGCACATTGGGGTGCACCATGCCGCAGCCCAGAATCTCCAGCCAGTCATTACCCTCGCCAAAGCGGATCTCGCCGGGGCGCGAGCGGTCACACTGGATGTCCACTTCCATGGAGGGTTCCGTGAAGGGGAAGAAGGAGGGGCGGAAGCGCATCTTCACGCCCTCCACCTCGAAGAAGGCCTTGCAGAATTCCTCAAGAATCCACTTCAGGTGACCCAGATGCGCACCCTTGTCGATGACGAGGCCTTCCACCTGATGGAACATCGGCGTGTGGGTCTGGTCCGAATCGCAGCGATAGGTGCGGCCGGGGCAGATGACGCGAATGGGCGGCTTCTTGCCCATCATAGTGCGCACCTGCACGGGCGAGGTGTGCGTGCGCAGCACCTTGCGGTTACCCTCCGCATCGGGCGGCAGGAAGAAGGTGTCGTGCATCTCGCGCGCCGGATGGCCGGGCGGGAAGTTCAGCGCGGTGAAATTGTGGAAGTCGTCCTCAATGTCCGGCCCTTCGGCAACCGAAAAGCCCATATCGGCGAAGATGGCGGTGAGTTCTTCCATCACCTGCGCGATGGGGTGGATGCGGCCCAGTTCTGCCGGGCTTTCGCGCACGGCCAGCGTCACGTCCACCTTCTCGGTGGCGAGGCGCGCCTCAAGGGCGGCGGCCTTCAGCGCGCTCTTGCGGGTGTCGATGGCCGTCTGCACGCGGTCGCGCAGGCCATTGAGCGCCGGGCCCATCACCTTGCGCTCATCCGGCGACATGCGGCCAAGGGATTTCAGCAGTTCGGAAACAGAACCCTTCTTGCCCACGGCGGCAACGCGCACCTCATCGAGCGCGGCCTCACTGGTGGCAGCGGCGATGGCGGCGGAAATCTCGCGCTCAAGGGCCTCAAGGGTGGATGGATCGCTCAGCACGGATTCGGACATGACAGAAACCTTGGGTTCGGACCCCGGCCAGAAAACAGATTCGTTTCGGCCGGCGCGCTTGGCTCGCGCTTCATAACGCTTTCCCGCAGAAGGGCAAAAGCCTTGCGCGACGGGTTCAACGCAAAAAGCCCCGGACGGGTCACCGCACGGGGCTTTTCGGTCTCGGAAAGACGGACGGTGAAGTGTCCGGCCAATACGGGGCACAGGCCCCGCACGGGCTATCAGGCCAGTGCGGCCTTGGCCTTCTCCACCAGGGCCTTGAACGCCTCGGGCTCATGGATAGCAATATCCGAGAGCACCTTGCGATCGACCTCGATCCCGGCCTTGCCGAGACCATCGATAAATCGCGAATAGGTCAGGTTCAGATCCAGCGCGCGCACACCAGCGTTGATACGCTGGATCCAGAGAGCGCGGAACGTGCGCTTCTTGTTCTTGCGGTCGCGGTAGGCATACTGCATCGACTTTTCGACGGCAGCCTTCGCAGCGCGGATGGTATTCTTGCGACGGCCGTAAAAGCCCTTGGCGGCTTTAAAGACCTTCTTGTGCTTGGCGTGTGAGGTAACGCCACGTTTCACGCGGGCCATACAGGTGCTCCTTCAGATCGCTTTTGCGCCAACTCAGCCGTTGGGCAGGAAGTACTTGCGGATGAACCGGCCGTCGCTCTCGCTCAGGATGGTGCTGCCGCGCAGATTGCGGATCTGATCGTTGGTGCGCTTGATCATGCCGTGGCGCTTGCCTGCCTGACCGGCGATGACCTTACCCGTACCCGTGAGGCGGAAGCGCTTTTTGGCTCCCGACTTCGTCTTCATCTTGGGCATTTGGCTCTCCGTGACTGAAACAACGTGCCTGCGAAGGCGCGCACATTCAGCCTCTTGTTGCTGTTGAGCGGATTGAACGGGCGCGGCAGCCCTTTTTCGCCGGCCTGTTCGGGAGGAGGCACTCGTTACAGGAGAAGCCGGCGAAACACAAGGGGCGGCCCCGTTTTCCGCAGTGCCGGAGCAGAAAAGAAAAACCCGGGCACATGGCCCGGGCCTTGATCCATCCTGCATCCAGCCTCATGGGCAGGGATGCTGCAACCCGTCATAGCCGGTATAGGTGCCGGTTCTGGGATTATAGGAGCGGAACTTGCGGGCGCAGTAGGCCACGGCGCCCACATCCTCCGCATTGTTATTGTTGTTTGCGGCAGCCGCAGCGGCAGCAGCCCCCAGCGCCAGACCTGCAACACCGGCAGCGATCCAGGCATTGTTATTGTTGTTGCGATAGTACCAGCCATTATTGCGCCAGTACGGGTTGCCCCAGCGCGCATGACGCGGCGGAGGGGGGCCATACCATGCACCCGGAGGCGGACGACCATACGCGCCCCGCGGTGGCGGGCCGGGCGGGGGACCACCCCAGCCTCGATTCGGCGGCGGGCCACCCCAACCACGACCGGGAGGAGTACCGCGCCAGCCGGGGGGCTGAGGCGGACCACCCCAGCCTCGACCGGGAGGAGGACCACGCCAACCCGGCGGAGGACCCTGAACCTCAATGACAGGTGCAGAAGCCTGCGTCGCCAGAGGCGCAACAGCCGCACCCAGCGCACCGGCCTGCACCGGAGCCACAGAACCAAGGCTGGCGACGCAAATCGACGCCACCACCGCCCAGGTGAGGGATGCACGCCCGGTTGCGCGAGATTTCACAGAAGTCGCGTCCATGACTGTGTTCGGCATGGTTGTGCACGACATGACGATTTCCTTTCCCGTCGTCGACGCCCCGTATGCAAGCCGCATACGCCACCCGGGGCAAGCGTGAGGACCAGACAGCCCTTCCAGACCTGCACTGGACGGCGGGCGAATCCTGCATCTTGCAGATTCGCCCAAGCATCAAGGCAAGATGATGAAACACTGCGAGTAAGGCAGCAATTCGCCCTCAACAGGGAGGAAAAACTGAAAGATCTGTCAGGGAGCCACAATTGGGACATGAACCGGAACAGATCACCAAGTCAAATGCCGGCTACCTCACAGATAGCCCAGAAGAAACAGAATAATGATAATGGGCAGGGGAATACCGATCAGCCAGAGAAGTCCACCTCGCAGCATATGCGCCTCCATATGTGAGTTATGGAGATAAAACGCCGCCATTCCGCTGGTGGTTCCCTTTTTATTTTGGACTGGTCTTGAGCCACCCACCAGAGAAGGTGCTCTGGTGCGGGATTTACATGCCCGCACCAGAGTTATGCCCACCCTGTTCCATCGGCCCGGTTCTGGACCGGCACCGGTTCCCGCGCACAAACGGCACGCCCATGTGTCTCGCGGGTTTTAGTCGCGCGGGTTTTAAAGGCCCATGGGATTGAGACATGGGCCTTTGCACCTTGCTATTCAGCCGCTTCCGGCCGCACCCAGCGCAGCACCGGGCTACGGGCCGCGCGGGTTTCATCCAGCCGGCGACGGGGGGCATAATGGGGCGCACCGAGGAACCGGCTCTTGTCATTTCCCTTCACCGCCATGGCGAGATCGCGCAGGGCTGCGATGAACAGGTCCAGCGAGGCCTTGGATTCGCTCTCTGTCGGCTCAATGAGCATCGCGCCATGCACCACCAGCGGGAAATAGACCGTCATGGGGTGGAAGCCCTCGTCGATCAGCGCCTTGGCAATATCCAGTGTGGAAATGCCGGTGCCGTGCAGCCATGTGTCATCAAACAGGGCCTCATGCATGGCGGGCCGTTCGGGGAAGGGTACGCTCATGAGGTCTTGCAGACTGGCGCGGATATAGTTGGCGGAGAGCACAGCATCCTCGGAGGCCTGCCGCATGCCATCTGCCCCGTGCGAGAGCATCCATGACAGGGCGCGCACAAACATGCCCATCTGGCCATGGAAAGCGCTCATGCGGCCCAGTGCCTGTTCGGCCCCGGCATCGTCCAAACCCTGAGCGCCCTTATCTTCGGCAAGACGCAGGCCGTTTTCGGTGGCAACCAGTGCCGGCACCGGCGCGAAGGGCGCAAGTGCCTCAGACAGCACCACCGGCCCGGCACCCGGCCCACCACCGCCATGCGGCGTGGAGAAGGTCTTGTGCAGGTTGATGTGCATGGCATCGACGCCAAGATCCGCCACTTTCACCTTGCCGAGAATGGCGTTGAAGTTCGCGCCATCGCAGTAGAAATAGGCACCGGCGGCATGCACAGCCTCGGCGATCTCCACCACATCACGCTCAAACAGCCCACAGGTGTTAGGGTTGGTGAGCATGAGGGCGGCGACATCATCGCTCAGTGCGTCACGCACCGCCTGCACATCCACCGTGCCATCCGCGCGGGCGGGAATGGCGCGCACCTGATAGCCGATGAGCGCGGCGGTGGCTGGATTGGTGCCATGGGCGCTTTCCGGCACCAGCACGATGCGGCGGTTTGCAGTGCCGCGCGCTTCATGCGCGGCCTTGATCGCCATCATGCCGCACAGTTCGCCATGGGCGCCGGCCTTGGGTGAAAGCGCCACCGCCTTCATGCCGGTGAGTTCCAGCAAGATGCGGGACAGTTCCCCCATCAGCCCCAGCGCACCCTGCACCGTGGAGACAGGCTGAAGCGGATGCACATCGGCAAAGCCCGGCAGGCGGGCCATCTTCTCGTTGAGGCGCGGATTGTGCTTCATGGTGCACGAACCGAGCGGGAAAATGCCGCTGTCGATGCCATAGTTCATGCGCGAGAGGCGCACATAATGGCGCACCGCTTCCGGCTCGCTCAGGCCCGGCAAATGCGGGGCGCTGGTGCGGGCATGCTTGCCGAGGCGCGATGTGTGGGCCGGCGGCGCAGGCAGGTCCACGCCAGAAACATCCGGGCGGCCGATCTCGAACAGCAGGCCTTCTTCCAGCGCCAGCGCGCGGTTTCCGGTGAAGGTTTCGGGCAAGGTGGATTCAGTGATGGGGTTGGGCTGGGTTGCCCCACGTCCTTCGCGGTTCATGCCAGCACCTCCTTCAGGGCGGCGGCATAGGCCGCGCGGTCGTCTTCCGTGGTGGTTTCGGTGGCGGCCACCAGAAGCAGATTGTCCAGCCCGGCTTTTGGAGCAAGACGGGCATAAGGCACACCGGCGAGAATGCCACGCGCGGCCAGCGCCTCCACCACATCAGTGGCGGGTTTGGGCAGGCGCAGGGTGAACTCGTTGAAGAAGCTCTCGTTCAGAACCTCAACGCCCGGCACCCCGGCAAGCCTGTCGGCCAGATCACACGCCGAGGCATGGTTCAGTGCCGCCAGCTTCTCCAACCCCTTCTGCCCCAGCAGGGAGAGATGGATGGTGAAGGCCAGCGCGCACAGGCCAGAATTGGTGCAGATGTTGGAGGTCGCCTTCTCGCGACGGATATGCTGCTCGCGCGTGGAGAGGGTGAGCACAAAGCCGCGACGGCCTTCCGCATCCACCGTCTCGCCCGCAAGGCGGCCCGGCATCTGGCGCACATATTTGGCGCGGGTGGCGAACAGGCCGACATATGGCCCGCCAAAATTCAGCGGGTTGCCAATGCCCTGCCCCTCACCCACCACGATATCTGCACCCTGCGCACCGGGCGGCTCGATCGCGCCAAGGCTCACCACTTCGGTGAACACGGCAATGAGCAGCGCGCCCGCCTTGTGGGCCGCTTCCGCAATGGGGCGAAGATCCACCAGATTGCCGAACACATCCGGGCTCTGCACCACCACGCAGGAGGTGGTCTCATCAATTGCGGCGATGATGTCCTCTTCGCCTGCAGGCGCAGGAGCAAGGCTCACCACCTCGTTTTCCGCATAATGGCACACGGTCTCGACCGTGGCGCGATAATGCGGATGCAGGTTGCCTGCCAGCAGCGCCTTGCCGCGTTTGGTGATGCGGTGCGCCATCAGCACGGCCTCGGCAGTGCCGGTGGAGCCATCATACATGGAGGCATTGGCCACCTCCATGCCGGTGAGTTCCGCCACCTGGGTCTGGAACTCGAACAGATATTGCAACGTACCCTGCGCGATCTCGGGCTGGTACGGCGTGTAGGAGGTGAGGAATTCGGAGCGCTGGATCAGGTGGTCCACACTCGCCGGCACATGGTGGCGATAGGCCCCCGCACCGATGAAGAAAGGCACGCTGCCCGCCGCCACATTGCGCGCGGCAAGGGATGAGAGCGCACGCTCCACCTCCAGCTCGCTCTTGGCGCGCGGCAGGTTCGGCAGTTCAGTCTGCCGCTGGGCGGCAGGAATATCCGCGAAAAGCTCATTCACCGAGGCAACGCCAATGCGGGCCAGCATCTCGGTGCGGTCTTCCACGGTCAAGGGAAGGTAGCGCATGGTTGTTTCCGTTCGCTGTCAGGCCACACGCATGTGCGGGAAGATGGAGATCTCCGCTCGCAAGGAGTGGGCCACATAGCAAGCTTCATGGGCCTGATGGTGCAGGCGGGCGAGGTCTCCATCCAGGGGAATCCTCTCCCCGGAGAACACCATGACCGGCCGCAAAGTGATGTGGGACATGAAAAGCCGTCCCATTGCATTGGGGCTTAAAACGCCGTGTGCAGCATCCTCATAGCTCTCCACCCGGAAGCCCGCGCGGCGGGCAAAATCCAGCGCAAACAGCATATGGCAGCTTGAAGATGCAGCCACCAGCGCTTCCTCCGGGTCCACCGCATCCGGGCGGGAGAGAGGCTGGGGCATGCAGGCGGGTGCGGCGGAGGCGGGGACTTCCACGCCTTCATCAAACACCCACACATGGCTGCGCGGATAGAGCCCGTCCGTAAAGCGGGCCTCCCCACGCTGCCAGCGCACCATGGCGTGAAAGTCCTTTGGCCTGGAAAGGACCGGCATGTCCGGTTCAGTCCAGCGTGGCGATATGGGCCTTGTAGGCGGCCTCATCCAGCAACGCGTCCAGTTCTGCCGGGTTGGAGAGCTTCAGCCTGAAGAACCAGCCCGCGCCTTCCGGAGCCTCGTTCGCCAGTGCCGGATTGGCTTCCAGCTCTGCATTGGCTTCCACCACCTCACCGGAGACGGGGGCAAACACATCACTGGCTGCCTTCACGCTTTCCACCACGGCGGCATCGCCGCCCTTTTCAAGGCTCTTGCCTGCGGCGGGCAGTTCTACAAACACCACATCGCCCAGCTGCTGCTGCGCATAATCCGTAATGCCGACAGTGGCGATATCACCTTCAACACGCACATATTCATGGTCGCTCGTGTAACGCACGGTGCTCATGTCCACGCTCCCGGAAATCAGTTTGCTTTTGCAGGGGTGCGCTTGTAGCGCGAAGGGATGAAAGGCAGGGTCACGACCGTGGCAGGCAGCGCTTTGCCACGCACGATCAGTTCCAGCTGCGTGCCGGGTGTGGCCAGTGCGGGCGGCACATAACCCATGGCAATGGGGGCACCCAGCGCAGGGGCAAAACCGCCGGAGGTGACAATGCCCACCACCGTGCCTTCATGCGCAATTTCCGCACCTTCACGGGCGGGTGCGCGGCCTTCCGGCCTCAAGCCCACGCGCACGCGGGCAGGCCCGTCCGCCAGCCGGGCACGGATGATGTCCGCCCCCGGAAAACCGCCCTCCTCGCGCCGACGCTTCTGGATGGACCACATCAGGCCCGCCTCCACCGGCGTGGTGGTCCGGTCGATATCATGCCCATAAAGGCACAAGCCGGCCTCAAGGCGCAGGCTGTCACGCGCACCAAGGCCAATCGGCTTCACTTCCGGCTCGGCCAGCAGCGTATCCCACAGCGTGATCGCCGAGGCCGCGGGCATGGAGATCTCAAACCCGTCCTCGCCCGTATAACCGGAGCGGGAGATATGCACCGGCACCCCGGCGATAACGGTTGAGAGTGTGCCCATGAAGGCCAGTTCGGTCGCTTCCGGGCAGAAACGGCCCAGAACACCGGCAGCATCCGGCCCCTGAAGGGCAAGAAGGCCGCGATCTTCCAGCACCTTCAGCTTTACATTTTCCGGCAGATGCGCGGCCAGATGGGCAAAGTCATCCCCCTTGCAGGCCGCATTCACCACCAGAAACAGACGCCCCTCCTCACCTTCCGGGCGGGAGATCATCAGATCATCCAGAATCGTGCCTTCAGGGGAGAGAAACTGGGAATAGCGCTGGGTGCCGGGCTTCAGATTGAGAATATCTGCCGGCACCAGCCTTTCCAGCGCGCGGGCCGTGGTTTCATGGTCTGGCCCCTCAAGAAACGCCTGCCCCATATGGGAGACATCAAACAGCCCGGCATGGCTGCGGGTCCAGTTGTGTTCTGCCAGAATCCCTTCGGGATACTGCACCGGCATATCATAGCCGGCAAACGGAACCATGCGGGCTTTCAGCGCCACATGTGCGCCATGCAGCGGCGTGTGCAAGGGAGGGGCTTGGCCGGCGGGGGGAAGAGTGTCGCTCATCACGGCTCCTCAGAAAGGATGCGCCAGAATATGAGGCTCCATGACAGAGCTTCGGCGGCGCCCCCTCTGTCCTTGGAACCTGAGAGATTCACCACGCCGTTTGGAAGGGCGCGGCTTACTCCTTCGGTGAGCCGGACGAGCTTTGTGGCCCGGCCTTCTGCTTTCCAGAGCGTCGTCCCCCTGCGGTCCTTGGGCCTGAGCGGTTCCGGGGCGGTTGCGCCTTCGGCGCCGGCCCTGCCCACCACCAGCACGCTGGGGGATGGCACGACCGGTCTCTCCCGCAGGGATCATCCGATGAACATGGGTCCAGACCGAACCGGGCTGAAACGATTCCACATTCTCATGCGTGCAGAATAGGCAAAGCTGGTGGCGCGTCAATCCTGAGGTGGGATGACCGGCCTCTTCAACCACTCTATCAACACCCGCCTTGCGGCCCGGGCCGCAGCGCGTGTTGATCTGCATGGAAAAACCGGGCGCGTGTCACGGTTGAGGCAATGACGGCAGGCCCGGCTCAATGTGCGACAGGGCACCGGATTGACCGCCCAAACCATTCCCCGTCCAGTTCCGGCCTGTACCGGTCCGCACGCTGGAAAAGGCGTGAACCATCACACCGCTTCTGGCCGATGGCCGGTAATCAAGTGCATCGCTCTCACCTGAGATGCCCGGTCCTTTTGCCAAGCCGGTGCGCAATACCCTTTCCGCCCATGAGGGCCGCGCAGGCACGGGCCTCATGATGAGCCGGGCCTGATATAAAAAAGGCGCGCGCCCCATGCTGTTACAGGAGGGACGCGCGCCTTGTCTCACGCCTTTGGCAAAGCCCTAGGGCTTTATTTCGCCGCCGGTTTCTTCTTGCGGAACACGCCCTTGATATTGTCCCACAGCTCGATCTTCACACCATGGCGCTTCATGATGAAGGCCTGCTGCGCCACCGAAAGCGTGTTGTTCCACGCCCAGTAGATGACCAGACCAGCAGCGAACTGTGCCAGCATGAAGGTGAAGATCACCGGCATCCAGTTGAAGATCGTCTGCTGGGTTGGGTCTGTCGGTGCCGGGTTCAGCTTCATCTGTACCCACATCGTAATACCCATGACGATAGGCCATGCACCCAGCATCAGATACATTCCGATCACCGGCACAGAACCCGGATTCCACGGAATCAGCCCGAACAGGTTGAAGATGGTGGTCGGGTCGGGCGCAGAAAGGTCGCGAATCCACCCGAAGAAGGGCGCATGCCGCATTTCAATGGTGACGAACAGCACCTTGTAGAGCGCGAAGAAGACCGGAATCTGGATCAGGATGGGCAAACACCCGGCGATCGGATTGATCTTCTCCTTCTTGTACATCTCCATCATGGCCTGCTGCTGCTTTGCCTTGTCATCAGCATAGCGCTCGCGAATGGCCACCAGTTCCGGCTGCACCGCCTTCATCTTCGCCATGGAGGCATAGGACTTGTTGGCCAGCGGGAAGAAAACGACCTTCAGGATGACGGTGACGATCAAAATCGCGACACCGAAATTGCCGACAAGGCGATAGATCCAGTCCATCAGCTGGAACAGCGGCTTGGTGATGAAGTAGAACCAGCCCCAGTCGATCAGCAGGTCAAAGCGGTCGATACTGTAGGTGGTCTGGTATCCGTCCACCACATTCACCACCTTCGCGCCAGCAAACAGCTGGGACTTGGTGCCGGCGCTCTCGCCAGCCCCAACGGTGATGGGAGCCGCAAGGAAGTCCGCCTGATAGGTCGGCTTGTTGCCCTGCATGGCCGTGGAGAAACGGGCGTCAAACTTGACATTCTGGTCGGGAATAACGGTCGCCGCCCAGTATTTGTCGGTGATGCCGAGCCAGCCGCCGGTCACGCCGCTGAAGCTTTCCGGCTTGCCCGACTCAAGGCTGGAATAGCCGATCTCCTGCAAGCCCTCATCGCCGACAACGCCGATCAGGCCCTCATGCAGAATGAAGAAGCCTTCAATATGCGGGACGCCATGACGCGAAACGAGAGCGTAGGGGTAAAGAGAGACCGGCGCGCCGGTGGTGTTCTCCACCTCATCCTTCACCGCGAACATATAATGGTCGTCCACCGTGAAGGTCCGGCGGAAAATCAGGCCCTCGCCATTGTCATAGGTCAGGACCAGCGGCGCCTTGTCGGTCAGCACGGTGCTTTGCGCGGTCCACAGCGTATCCGGACCGGGTACCTTCACGCTCGTGCCGGCCGTCGAGGTCCAGCCAAACTCCGCATAGAACGGATTCGGCGCACCGGACGGGGAAAGCAGAACGATGTTCGGGCTCGAGCGGTCAACGGTCTCATGGTACTCCATCAGCAGCAGGTCATCGACCCGCCCGCCCTTGAGCGAGATGGAGCCATTGAGGCGCTCGGTCTTGATCGCCACACGCGGCGAAGTGGCCAGCGCCTGCGCGCGGGTCATCGCCACGCCGGGGGCAACACCCTGCCCGGCCTGCGGCACACCATCCGGGCCGGCCGGAGCAGGTGTTGGCGCGCTGCCAGAAGCGGAAGCCGCCTTCTGGGCCTGCGCCTGCTCCTGCTGTTGGGCGGCTTGCTGTTCAGCCTGGGGAATGCCGAAAAAATACTGCCAGCCGAGAAGAATCGCCAACGACAGGACGACGGCGAGGATCATATTACGGTTGTCACTCATGCCGGACTGCCTCCGTCGGTGGCGTTTGGCGACTCGGAGCGCACGCTTTCCGGCACATCTGTGCAGGAAGGCGCTGAGCATGTGCGCATCTGAGTTTCGATTGTCACGATTGTATCTGTTCGCCCACTCTTCATCCGTGCCTCATGCCCGGACAAGACGGACGCATTGCGAACCGCGCCCTGTGTATCGCCGGTTGGCGGGCATCCGGCAAGGGCTTCCGGGGTTTCACGCACATGAGACATGAGCGCGGGTTGTCCGCTCCGGCCTCGACCGGAGGATTTCCTGCCGCGCGGATGATGACCGGATGTATTGGGGGGAGAGGATGTTTCCGGTGCGTGCAGCTTGCGAAGGGCACGCTCTATATCCCGCACCAGATCCTCAAAAGGGGCGACCAGCGCCTGATGGCGGGCCACGAGCACATAATCATGCCCGGCACGCGCGGCGGCGGGCATCACATGCCCAACAGCCTCACGCAAACGGCGGCGAATGCGATTACGCACCACCGCGTTTCCAATTTTTTTTGTGACGGTGAAGCCAACACGAATTGTGCCGGCATCACCGCGATCACGGCCCTGCATCAGGCAACAGCCGACACCTGCCCGCCGCGCTTTTGCAGCGGCGAGGAAGTCACGGCGTTTACAGAGGCGATCCAAGGCAGACGCACAAGCGGCGAGGACGATCCAAGGTGGGTCGATCCGATACGGGCCGACTCCGTGGGCTGTCCCGTGTCAGGCCGACAGACGCTGGCGGCCGTGCGAACGGCGGGCAGCGATGATCTTGCGGCCGCTGCGAGTCGCCATGCGCGCACGGAAGCCGTGACGGCGCTTGCGCACGAGCTTGCTGGGTTGATAGGTGCGCTTCACGGTTACATCTCCGGATTAGCTGATTGAAGATCAAGGGATCAGGATAAACACCTGTCTGGCTGGAACCGGCGTGGTGATGAAAGTCATCACCCGTCTGACCCAGATTTCTGACGAAATTTGAGAAGGGACGAAAAGCCGGTCTCCGGCCGCCGGAGCTACCTGAGTTCGGATCAGGCTTATAGGGGTGGTGCGCCCGTCCGTCAATGTCCCAGTGTGACTTTACGATGTCATATGTGCAGTGCGCATTGACGAGCCCCCCTGGAATGTTGTAGGCGCTTCACCTTCGCGTGGTCCGTGCCTCTGGCAGCGGGCCACATCCAGCAAGACCGGAAAAAGCCCGCCCTCGCAGGTGTGGCTGAACACGAAAGCGAGACAAAGATGTTCGCGGTCATCAAGACAGGTGGCAAGCAGTATCGCGTTGCCGCCGCCGATGTCATCACCATCGACAAGGTTGAGGCCGAAGCCGGCTCCACCATCACTTTCCCCGTGCTGCTTCTGGGCGGCGAAACCACTGCTGTCGGCGCTCCCCTCGTGGAAGGTGCCAGCGTGGTTGGTGAAGTGGTTGAGCAGGGCCGTGGCAAGAAGGTCATCGCCTTCAAGAAGCGTCGCCGCCAGAACTCGCGTCGCAAGCGCGGCTTCCGTGCCGAGCAGACCGTGGTGCGCATCACCGAGATTTCCGGCCTTGGCAAGTCCGTGAAGGCTGAGCCTGCCGCAACCCAGACCGAAGGCGCGCCGGCTGCTGAAGCCGCTGCCAGCGCCTGATCACTGAACAAGGAGAGCGATAATGGCTCATAAAAAGGCAGGCGGCTCGTCCCGCAACGGCCGCGACTCAGAAGGCCGTCGTCTTGGCGTGAAGCGCTCGGGCGGCCAGGCAGTCGTTGCCGGTAACATCATCGTGCGCCAGCGCGGCACCAAGTGGCACCCCGGTGACAATGTCGGCATCGGCAAGGACCACACTATTTTCGCGCTGACTGATGGTCGCGTGGCGTTCCGTACCAAAGCGAACGACCGCACCTATGTATCGGTCGTACCCGCTGCAGAAGCAGCAGAGTAAGCCGGCGAAAGACCTGACATGAAGGTTTCCGCCGGTCTCGTCGAGCCGGTGGAAATCTGTCAGGAAACCTGAGCCGCCAAAAGCGCAAACTCAGGGGGCAGAATTTCCGGAACCGGGGAGACGGGCGTCTTCCCGGTTTTCGTTTATCTGCACTACAGGAGCCTGCCCCATGTCCGTTGTTGAGCCGTCGCCCTGCGCGACACTGCTGGAAGGCAGTACCCCCGTCCTCGAAACCCGTCGGCTGGTGCTCCGCATGCCGTGCATCGAGGACGTGAACGCCATTGCAGAGCTGGCCAACAATCGAAAAATCGCGGAAATGACCGCGACACTGCCCTTTCCCTACACAGTGGAAGATGCCCGCACCTTTGTGGAGCAGGCAGCGTTTACCCCTGATTCCGCCATTTTTTCCCTGCTGCTGAAGCGCGGGGAGGATTTGTCTCTGGTGGGCATGTGTGGTTACACGCCTCGCGCAGAAGTGGTGGACCCCGTGATCGGCTATTGGCTGGGTGAACCCTTATGGGGGCAAGGGCTGGCGACTGAAGCGCTCCATGCCATAATCGGCCATGCCTTCCGTGCAACGCCTCTTCAGGCGCTGGCCAGTTCCACCCGCGTGGTGAACTGTCCTGCCCGCCGGGTGCTGGAGAAGTGCGGCTTTGAGTGGCAAAGCGTGGGCCTGTGGCAGGTCAAGGCTCTGGGTGCCTCGCTGCCGGTGGATCGCATGCGGCTGGATCGCAAGGTCTGGCTCGCCCGTCAGGCTGCACGGGCAGCGGATGCCAAAATTGTCGCGTTCCCGCACTGAGCCAGTCTTGCGTGCATACATATTTTGAAAGGCATGATCAGCACACAGCGATCATGCCTTTCATTTTTGCACCCGCTCCCAAGCGGGTCCTCGCCTTCTCTCTTGCGCAATGCGGCACAACACGCCATCACATTTGCACTCTGGCGCACGAGAGGTTCCCATGAGCCATCATCACGATCCGCTTCCCTATCGTCCCTGTGTGGGGCTGTGCCTGTTCAATGCGTCCGGCAAGGTTTTCATGGGCCGGCGTCTGGGCGGGGCGGATCAGGTGGATCTGGCCCATGCCTGGCAACTGCCGCAGGGCGGCATTGATGCGGGCGAGGAGCCTTATGCCGCCGCGCTGCGCGAGCTGTATGAGGAAACCTCCGTCCGCTCCATCACCTTTCTGGGCGAGATTGGGCACTGGCTGCCTTATGATCTGCCGGTCGATGTGGTGGGCAATGCGTGGAAGGGCCGCTATCGCGGGCAGAGCCAGAAATGGTTTGCCCTGCGCTTCACCGGCGACGAGCAGGAAATCAACATCCACACGCCCGGTGGCGGCGCGCACAAGCCCGAATTCGTGGAATGGCGGTGGGAAGACCTGCCGCGCGTGACGGATCTTGTCGTTCCCTTCAAGCGCGATGTGTATGCGCAGGTGGTGCAGCATTTTCAGCCCTATGCCGTGGCGCAGGGCTGAGGCAACGCGCACATCATGTTGCCAAGGCGCGCCGCGCCAGCATATGGCTGCGCGGATCATTGATGGAACACACCGCCAGCAGGCGCTCTCCGGCATAATAATGCACGCTGAAGCGCCCGCCTGCCCGGTCGCCCTCGATTCGCGTGGACTCATAGCCATCCAGCAATCCGGCGATCTGGATTTTCACATCATATTGATCTGACCAGAACCACGGCACCGGATCATAACGCACATCTTTTCCGGTGATGGCCAGAGCTGCCGCCTTGGCCTGATCAATGGCATTCTGCACCGATTCGAGCCGCACCCTGCGGCCATAGCGGGCGCTGGGAAACGAGGCGATATCACCCGCCGCAAAAATATGTGCCGCACTGGTGCGCGTGGCCTCATCCACCTTCACGCCATTGTCCAGTTCCAGCCCCGCTGCCTGCGCCAGTTCCATATTGGGAACAGCGCCAACGGCAGACAGGACAATATGTGCCTCAATCATCTCCCCGCCGGTGAGTTCCACGCCACGCACGCGCGTCTCGCCCACCAGCCGCGCCACGCTGACGCCGGTGCGCAGCACCACCCCATGGCTCTCATGCAGGCTGGTAATAAAGGCGGATATATCCGGGCAGGCAACTCGCGACAAAAGCCGCTCGCGCCCCTCCAGCACGCACACCTCAAGCCCCAGCTTGCGGGCCTTGGCGGCAACCTCCAGCCCGATATAACCACCGCCAATAATCACCAGCCGGGAGCCGGGGGCACAGTCGGCGCGAAAGCGCGTCACATCATCCATGGTTCGTATGGAGTGGACGCCGCCAAGGTCTGCCCCCGGCAGATCCAGCGTCCGCGCCCGCGTGCCGGTCGCCAGAAGCAGCGTGCCATAGGGCTGGCGCATGCCGCAGGTGAGTTCCACCACCTTTTCCTGCGGCAGAATGCGGGCAACCCGCGCGCCAACATGCGCCTCCACCCCATGTTCGGTGTAGAAACCGGGCGCACGCAAGGCCAGACGCGCCTCTTCCATTTCTCCGCCCAGATAGGCCTTGGAGAGCGGCGGACGCTGATAGGGCAGCCATGGCTCATCTCCAAACAGGATGATGCGGCCCTTGTAACCCTCTGCCCGCAGCGAGGTGATGGCCTGTGCTGCGGCTTGCCCGGCCCCGACAATAACCAAAGGTGTATCCATCCCCACGCCCTCACAAAAACGGTATCCGGCCCTTCAGGCATGACGGCTCAGGGTGAACCGGCAATGCCTGAAGTCCTTGCGACAGAGCGCCCGGCTCAATGATAGACGAACAGGGCGCAGGGCGGCTTTTCCACCAGCCTGCTGGTGGTGGAGCCAAACAGCACCTGCCGCCAGCCCCGGCGACCGTAAGAACCCATCACCAGCGTCCGCGCCCTGAGGTTGCGGACCTCATCATGGACGATCTCGGCCGGGTTGCCGCGCGAGGCCACCGGCACCGCGGATGCCTCAAAGCCATGGCTGCGCAGATAAGATACAGCGCCCCCGGCACGCCGCTCGGCCTCCTCGGCTTCGGCATCCACACTCAGCACCTTGATGTCCTGCCCGTTGGCAAGGCCAATCAGCGCGAACATTTGCAAGGCCCGCATGGCCGGCACGCTGCCATCATAGGCGACCACGACACCGCCATCTTCCGGCACCTGCGGGCCACACAGAATGAACGGGCGCGGCGTGGCAGAGAGCATGCGCGCCAGCGCATCCGGCAAAGGCCGTCCTGCTCCGGGATGGAAGCTGGTGTCATGCCCCGCAATCACCAGATCGCGCGTTTCAACCGCAAGACCCAGAGCCTCCTCCGGGTCACCATCAAAGGTCTGCCAGGAGAAGGGCACACCCTGCGCGGTGCAGGCCTGCTGGTAATCCTGATGCAAACGCGCACGCAGATCCTCGGCCTGCTGGCGCAACTCCTCCTCAATCTGGGCCTGAATGCCAGCCGCGCCGGCACGGGCCAGATTGGGAACATAGAGCGCCGAGGGGTCAACACCCGCAAGGCCAGTCAGCTCCACATTCATGTCTCGCGTCATGCGGAAGGCATAATCACGGGCCGCCACTGCCGGTGCGGTTTCCCCAAGCAGAACCAGAACACGTCGCAGCATGTTTCCTCCTCACAGCCGGGCATGCCCCTTCATGCGCCTTGCTTCCGCATCAAGTGTAGAATGCTCTTTGGCAGGAGGAAACCTCTGTGGCCCATGCCCTCTTGTGTCGCGAAAGCGCAGGCATTTATTGCAATTGCAGCGTTGCGCCGCTATAAGCGCGCCTTCGTGCGAGGCATGCGCCCCCCTGGAGGCGTGCCGGTGCGCGAAATTCTTTTATCCAGAATTCAGGATTTGTATCATGACTGCCACCAAGAAGCTGAGCGCTGTTGCGCGCCCGCGGGCCGGCAAGGGGGCCGCCCGTGCCGAGCGTCGCGCCGGTCGCGTTCCCGCCGTCATTTATGGCGACAAGCAGGAGCCGGTGACCATTTCGCTCGAATATATCGCCCTGAGCAAGGCGATCTATGCCGGTCACTTCCTCTCCACCCTGCTCGAGATCGACGTGGACGGCACCGTTCACCGCGTCATCCCGCGCGACTACCAGCTCGACCCGGTGCGCGACACCCCCCTGCATGTGGACTTCCTCCGCGTTGCCAAGGGCGCGACCATCACGCTGGAACTGCCCGTGCACTTCCGCAATGAAGAAGCTTCCCCGGCCATCAAGGCTGGCGGCGTGCTCAACATCATTGCCCACACGCTGGAAGTCGAAGTCCCCTCCGACGCCATCCCCGATGGCATTGAAGTGGACCTGACCGGTGCCGATTTCGACACCATTTTCCACCTCGACAACATCAAGCTGCCCAAGGGCGTGGTGTGGACCGGCCGTGGCGAGGACACCCTTGCCTCCATCGTGCCGCCGACCGCTTCCGATGAAGCCGCCGAGGGTGAAGCCGAAGCCTGATCGGCTTTGTCTTCCCTGATCTGAACACTGTTTCGGGCTGGAGACGCCATATGTTCCTGTTCGCAGGGCTGGGCAATCCCGGCCCGAAATATGCCGGCAACCGGCACAATATCGGCTTTATGGCACTGGATGCCATCTGCCGCTGCCATCGTCTCGGCCCCCCACGCCGGCGCTTTCAGGGCGTTGCCGCAGAAGGGGAGATCGACGGGCAAAAGGTTCTGGCCCTGTTTCCGGAAACCTTCATGAATGAAAGCGGACGGGCCGTGGCGGAAGCCATGCGCTTCTACAAGATCCCGCTTGAAAACGTCTTCGTGCTGCATGACGAGCTGGACCTCGCCCCTGCCAGGCTGCGCTTCAAGAAGGGCGGCGGCAATGCCGGGCACAATGGCCTGCGCTCCATCACCGCCCAATGCGGCAATGACTACTGGCGCATCCGTCTCGGCATCGGCCATCCCGGAGACAAGGCGCGCGTGCACTCCTATGTGCTGAGTGATTTCGCAAAAGCCGAAAAGGGCTGGGTGGATGCGCTGGGCGATGCCTGCGCCGACAATGCCGGCCTGCTGGTGAGCGGCAAGGCGGATGCTTTCCAGAATCGCGTCCATGTCTTCATGGAGGCGCAGGGCTTTGCAGACCCGAAGATGGTGGGCGAGAAGGCCTGAAACCCTTTTCCCACGGCCGCACATTTCAGTTTTGCCCGGCAGGATGCGCAGGAGCGCTTGACTTGCGCGGCTTTCCGGCCAACTTGCGCCCAACTCCTCATTTCTGCGCGGCGGTGCATGCCGCCCTGCGCTTCCATTCCTCCCCTCGCCGCAGCGGCGGGCCAGATCAGGTAAGGCATCATGGGCTTCAAATGCGGTATTGTCGGTCTGCCGAATGTGGGCAAATCGACCCTGTTCAATGCGCTCACCCAGACTGCGGCAGCCCAGGCCGCCAATTACCCCTTCTGCACCATTGAGCCGAATGTGGGCGATGTGGCCGTACCCGATGCCCGCCTTGATGCACTGGCGGAAATCGCCGGCTCGGGCCAGATCCTGCCCACCCGCCTCACCTTTGTGGATATTGCCGGCCTCGTGCGCGGTGCCTCGCGCGGGGAGGGCCTTGGCAACCAGTTCCTTGCCAATATCCGCGAGTGCGACGCCATCGCCCATGTGGTGCGCTGCTTCGAGGATGGCGACATCACCCATGTGGATGGCAAGATCGCACCCGTGAGCGATATCGAGACCATCGAGACCGAGCTGATGCTCGCCGATCTCGACAGCCTTGAGAAGCGTGCCACCGCACTGGAGAAGAAGGCCAAGGGTGCCGACAAGGACGCCAAGGAAACGCTGGACCTGATGAACCGCGCCCTTGTGCTGCTGCGTGAAGGCAAGCCCGCCCGCCTTGCCGACATCAAGCCGGAAGAGAAAAAGGCCTTCGACATGCTGGGCCTGATGAGCGCGAAGCCCGTGCTCTATGTCTGCAATGTGGAGGAAGCCTCCGCCTCCGAGGGCAACAGCCTCTCCGCACAGGTGTTCGAGCGGGCGAAGGAGGAAGGCGCACGCGCCGTTGTCGTCTCCGCCAAGATCGAGAGCGAGATCGCCGTTCTGCCGCCCGAGGAGCAGAAAGAGTATCTGGATGCCATCGAGCTGGACGAGCCGGGCCTCAACCGCGTCATCCGCGAAGGCTACACGCTGCTGGATCTGGTGACCTATTTCACCGTTGGCCCCAAGGAAGCGCGCGCCTGGACCATCACCAAGGGCACCCGCGCCCCGGCCGCCGCCGGCGTCATCCATACGGATTTTGAGAAGGGCTTCATCCGCTCCGAAACCATCGCCTATGAGGACTATGTGAAGTTCAAGGGCGAGGCAGGCGCACGCGAGGCCGGTCGTTTCCGTCTGGAAGGCAAGGACTATATCGTTGCCGATGGCGACGTGCTGCATTTCCGCTTCGCCAACTGAATAAAAGAGGGCCACATGAGCGCGGCTGCGGGACCCGTGGAAATCGGACGCTTCACCTTTACGGAAGAGGAAGTGATCCGGTTTGCAAAACTCTATGATCCGCAGCCCTTCCATACCGACCCGGAGGCGGGAAAGCGCGGCATGTTCGGCGTGCTGATCGCTTCGGGCTGGCATGTGGCGATGGTCTGGATGGCGAGCTTCGTGCGCCACACCGGCATGCCGCCCGATTATGTGGACGGCATGGAAAGCGACGAGGCACGCTTCCTGTGCCCGGTCGGGCTTGGCATCGGCTGCGACAAGCTGCGCTGGCATGAGCCGGTGCGGGTGAATGACACCCTTGTATTCGACACCGAGGTGCTCTCGCGCCGCGCCAGCGCCAGCCGCCCGGGCTGGGAAATACTGCACCGGCGCAATCATGCACGGCGCGAGGATGGCACGCTGGTGATGAGCCATGAGGTGACCCACCTCATGCCCATCCCTGCCCCGCCTTCAGCGCGCTGAAGCCTCCCGTCCAAAAGGCGTGGAAACCCCGGCCTTGCATTTTGGCGGAGCTGTGTTTATTCCTGTGTCATCACGCGTTCACAGATGAGAGTCCGCATCCCGTGTCGTTCAACACGACCATGACTGCCACTTCTCTCTCCCGGGCTACCCAGGCCGCGGGCGGCGCGACTATTCTTTTTTCGCTTCTCCTCCTTAGCCGCCCCTGAGGGCCGGCCGGGCTTTTGCCTGGGCGCTCAGGGGTTCGTCATGCCGGGGACGCGACCCGGCCATTGAATCGGCAGATCACCGGCTGAAATCCGCGCCATGCGCGTCGCCGGAATGTGAGAAGGACCGCTATGATGACTGAAGCTGCAAACACCTCCGCCACCGTTTCCGACAAGGACCGGGTCATCATCTTCGACACCACCCTGCGTGATGGCGAACAGTGCCCCGGCGCTTCCATGACTCTGGAAGAAAAGCTGGAAGTGGCCGCCCTGCTGGATGAAATGGGCGTGGATGTGATTGAGGCCGGCTTCCCGATTGCCTCTGTTGGCGATTTCGAGAGCGTGGCGGAAATTGCCCGCCGCTCCGACCGCGCCACCATTGCCGGCCTCGCCCGCGCCATTCCTGCCGATATTGCCCGCGCCGGTGAAGCCGTGCGCCATGCCCGGCGCGGCCGCATCCACACCTTCGTTTCCACCTCGCCGATCCATCTGGAATTCCAGATGCGCAAGACGCAGGAAGAGGTGCTGGACATCATCAAGACCACAGTCGCCCAGGCGCGTAATCTGGTCGATGATGTGGAATGGTCGGCGATGGACGCCACCCGCACGCCGATTGATTATCTGGCGCGCTGCGTGGAAATGGCCATCACATGCGGTGCAACCACCATCAACCTGCCGGATACGGTGGGCTACGCCATGCCGGACGAGTATGGCGCGATGTTCCGCGCGATCATCGAAAAGGTGCCGAACGCCGACAAGGCGATTTTCTCCGTACACTGCCATAATGATCTGGGCGTGGCTGTTGCCAACTCGCTGGCCGGCATCGCGGCAGGTGCCCGGCAGATCGAGTGCACCATCAACGGCATCGGCGAACGTGCTGGCAATGCCGCGCTGGAAGAGGTTGTGATGGCACTGGGCGTGCGCCGGGACATCCTGCCCTACCACACCGACATCAACAGCCGGATGCTGACGCGCGCCTCCAAGCTGGTCTCCGCTGTCACCTCTTTCCCGGTGCAGTACAACAAGGCCATTGTGGGCCGGAACGCCTTCTCGCATGAAAGCGGCATTCATCAGGACGGCATGCTGAAACATGCTCAGACCTATGAGATCATGACGCCGGAAACTGTCGGCGTCACCAAGACCTCGCTGGTCATGGGCAAGCACTCCGGCCGCGCCGCCTTCCGCGACAAGCTGAAGGCGCTGGGCTATGAGCTGGGCGAGAATGCCCTGAATGACGCCTTCACCCGCTTCAAGAGCCTGGCCGACCGCAAGAAGGTGGTTTACGACGAGGACATCGAGGCGCTGGTGGACAGCGGCATCGCCACTGCCAGCGAGCATATCCGTCTGGTGTCTCTGGCCGTTGTCGCCGGCACCAGCGGCCCGCAGCGCGCCACCATGGAAGTTGAGGTGGAAGGCGAAACCCGCGCGCAGGAAGCCGAGGGCAATGGCCCGGTGGATGCCATCTTCAATGCCATTCAGGCGCTGGTGCCCCACACCGCCCGGCTGGAGCTGTATCAGGTGCATGCCGTGACCGGTGGCACCGATGCGCAGGCTGAAGTCTCCGTGCGTCTGGAAGAGGACGGCAAGGCCGTCACCGCCCGTGCGGCAGACCCGGACACTCTGGTGGCCTCCGCACTGGCCTATATCAGCGCCCTGAACAAGATGCAGGTGAAGCGCCAGAGCGTGAATGCACAGAGCGTTGCAAGCTGAACCTGAGCGGACATACTGGAAATGAAAGGCGCGTCCTTCGGGGCGCGCTTTTTTCATGCCTTCACCATCTCAGCCCGGCGCAATCAGCGGATTGGTACGACGCACAAAGGTCTTCACCGCAAAATTCGACTGGATGCGCGCCACACCCGGCAGGGTGGTGAGATAATCCAGCGTCGCCTGATAATGGGGCAGATCGCGCACCGCCGCATGCAGCATGTAATCTGAACTGCCATTGATGAGAAAGCCGCCCACCACTTCCGGCATCTGGGCAACCCTCTCCTCGAAATGATCGAGAATCTCCTTCACCTGCCGTTCCAGCGTCACGGAGATAAACACGGTCATGCTGCCCAGAATGCGCCGCTCATCAATATCCACCATATAGCCGCGAATGGTGCCCTCAGCCTCCAGCCGGTGCACACGCCGCAATGTGGGGGAAAAGGACAGGCCGATTTTCTCCGCCAGATCACGCCAGCTGATGCGCCCTTCACTGGAGAGCACCTGAAGGATTCTCAGGTCAAAAATGTCCAGCTCACGATCAGGGGTCATATGATCTCATCATTTCCGGTTTTATGGATCATATGATCCATATTTTGTGCTGACAATAAATCAGAACGCACATGAATCCTATTCTGCAAGGCGTATAATAATGGCAAGGGAGAACGCGTCCCCCACAGGATGCGCGCCAAACAAGCCCTCCACAAAAACACAGCACCACACGTCCCAAGGCACAGCCACCATGACCGATATTGCCATTACGGATGCCCCGGAGCGCCTGTCGGCAGATCTGCCCGAAGCCCGCGCAAACAGCCCCCTGCCCCGCACGCCCCATCCCATACGCCACCCCGGCCCTGCTGCGGCGGAGCGGATAGAGGTGCTGCGCACGGGTCTCATTCCCCTCTCCGGCACATTACAGCCCGGAGAGACGCTGACAGATGGCCTGCACCGCATTTTCGCGGCGGGCGGCTGCAAGGGCGGCGTGGCGCGCATGGAGGGCGGCTCATTCCAGCCCTTCCTTTTTGTCGGCCCCTCCTTCCCCAGTGATGACACCCACGCCGCCTGGTACAGCGAGACACGCACCCCGCCCAAGGGCGCGCGGATCATCTGCGCCACCGCAACAGTGGGCTGGCGTGAGGGCCTGCCCTTTGTGCATTGTCATGGTCGCTGGGATGCGGAAGGCAACCTTCCCGCCATGGGCCACATGCTGCCAACCGAGTGCGTGGTGGCGCAGCCCATCCGCATTTCCGCATTCGGCTGTCCCTCGGCCTGGTTTGAGGGGCAACCCGACGCGGAAACCAATTTCACGCTCTACACTCTGGCAGGGCGCGCCCATGATGATGAATCACAGGCCATGGGTCTGCTGCTGCGCATTCGCCCGCATGAAGACCTTTCCCATGCGATTGAGGCGGCCTGCCGGACGCACAACATCACCCGTGGCCGGATTATCGGTCTGGGCAGTGTGATCTCGCCGGATTTTGTGGATGCGCCACGCATCACTTGCCCCATCACCGAAATCGCCATTGAGGACGGGCGTCTGGAACATGGCATTGCGCACATTCAGATGAGTGCGGTGGATGTCTATGGCACGATGGGCATGGGGCAGATCCGCCGCGGTACAAACCCTGTCTGCGTGACAGCCGAGCTTCTGGTTGTGGCCGAACCTGCATGATCTGAAAGCGGCACGCACCGCCCGCATAAAAAGGCCCCCGGCCGGGAAACCGGACCGGGGGCTGAATATTGTATGGTGTAACCTTCAGGCTGCTTCCGGCAGCCACTCTTCCAGTGTCACCTCAAAGGTCATGCAGACCGGGTTCGAGCCGGCGATGAACGGACCGCCATAAACATTGCCCTCCGGGTCTGCCACCACGCCGGTCAATGCAGCGGTGAGCGAACCATCGGCCTGTTCGCGGACTTCGCCGGCAAGGCTGACAATTTCCACTGCCGGCCCCTTGATCTGGATATAGGTGCCATCAAGCTTGCCCAAACACCCATCCACCAGACTGCCCAGCGCACCGCGCACGAAGGCATTGCGGAAGCCTTCCGCCAGGCACAGCTTCTCGATGCACTGCACCAGATCTTCATTGGGCGCGATCCGGGCATAGGCCACACGGCCCATGCGGCCGGCTTCAACCGCAAGATTGTGCTCAGATATTGCTGTCTCAGTCATGAAGGTTCGCCTTCGCATGGGGCTGGAGAAGAGGAATATTGGTTTCCGGATCAAAGGCCTGACGAAGCTCGAAGCTGTCGAGTGAGGTCACCAGAACCGGAATGGGAGCCGGGCCGACAATGCAGGTTTCGGTGAGAATATGCCCGCCCTTCACCACGCCGCTTTCCGTGCGAATGGCAGCATGGCAATGCACCAGCGGGCGACCCTTCATGTTCACGCCAAGAGTGGCGTTGCCGAACACCATATAGGTCTTTCCAGCGAAGATCGGCTTGGTATAGGCAATCACCGCATTGCCGCTCGGGTCCGGCGGGGCCACGCAATAATCGAGAGACTCGAAATAGCCCCCCAGAATGGTGGTGGAAGCATTGGTGATGCCAATATCGGCCAACGGCTTCACCAGCGCATCAAACAGGCTCTGCCCCGGCTCCAGCGCCAGACGGATGTGGCGCGCGGCCTGCGAGGCCATGCTCTGGATGCGCACCGGATTAAAGCGCCCCGGATGTATCAGTGTTCTTGAACGCGGGAACTGGGACGATGCTGCGGCTCTCATCTTGGGCCTCCGGAATGCTGCACATCACGGCACACCGCAACAACCGGAGAGCACCCGCCCTGATTGCATTATTCTGGAACAAGTCTCGCCTGTGCATGGACCTTCCGGCATATAGAACGCATCTATACACAGAGAGGCACCCCGCCTTGCGGCAGTGCACAAAAGATTACATTCCTCACCTGCAACAGGGCATCTTCTACAGGATGCCTTTCCGGCTTTTACATTGAATGCCAGATTGTTTTTGCATCATATATGCGAGAAAGAGAAAATTCTTTCTTATTTTCCCATCCATGGCAGAATATGCGGAATGGATACGGGGAAAAAGATGAAACAACAGAACAGGCGATCCGAGCTCCAGACCAACCCGCCGGCAACGGTCCGCCCCATTGATGCGATGGACCGCAAGATCCTCTCCGCATTGCGGCTGGATGCCCGCCTCACCATGGCGGAACTGGCGCAGAAGGTGGGGTTGTCGCAATCCCCCTGCTGGACGCGCGTCAAGCGGCTGGAACAACTGGGCGTGATTGAAGGTTATGTGGCTGTGCTGAACCACAAGGCGATTGGCCTCACGGATTTTGTCTTCATCGAAATCTCGCTGGAGCGCCACGATGACAAGATGCTGGATCGCTTTGGCGACCTGCTTGCACGCATTCCCGAAGTGGTGGAGGCCCATCTTGTGACCGGAGAGTATGATTATCTGGTCAAGGTGGCGATTTCCGGAACCGAACATTATGAGCGCTTCTTGCGCGAGCATCTCTACCGGATTGAAGGCATCCGCCAGTCCCGCTCCACCTTCGCCCTGCGCGCGCTCAAGCGCTCGATTTCTGTCGATCCTACAGATTTTTCATGAAGGCCAGCCTTCTGGCCCGGCATTGATATGTTTCGGTCATGTTGGCACTAGCGGGGTCGAAAGCTCGAACGCGCAGTTCTCTGGCGCCCGCACAAGGGTTCTCGCCCGAGAGAACACATGCCCCGCATCATGTCTCGAGAGCGAAACCGGTCCTGCCCTCACGGCCCGTTGCCAGACAGTTTGGCGCTGGCCTTTCCCACACGCTTCATGAAACCGAGATCAGAAACGGTGAGCACGCCACACAGGTCCGGGTTCAGGATCTCGATGCGGATCTCCTGAACCTTGCCAGACATGGTCCACAGGGGAGAGGAATCCAATGGGATCAGGTTTCTGGCATGCGAGACATGGAAGATGAATTGCTCACGGCTGGAAAACGGCACATCTCCAGCACGCCAGGATAGAGTGAGGACCGGCTTTGCTTTCGGAATGGTGCAGGCAGCATTCAGCGCCAGAATTCCGCTCATCTGCGGGTCCAGCCCCCCCATAGTGCGCAAGACCAGTTGCCTGTTGCCGACATCGAGCCGGAAGGGGCCGGAAGCCGCGGGCCGCGGGCTGCCCTGCTCCCCCGGCTCCATCACCTGCAAGGGCACATCCACCGGCTCCAGAAAACGGGAAAGCCGGCCTTCTGAACGCCCCCAGGCAGACGGAATTTGCCAAAGCTCCGGGTGATGAAATGCCTGGGCCCACAACTCCCGGGCCTCGGGCTGCCCGGCAGGCCGGTTGGCAATATGGAAGGTCACCGGGCCTGTCTTTTGGGCCAAGCTTTCTGGCAAGGGGCTGTCCAGCCGCACATACAGGCCCTCGATCGCCACCACCTGACGGGTCACATCTCCCGCAAACAGCAGGATATCACCCGGCTTCAGCACAAGAGCCGCTGACCGCCTGACGGCCACAGACCAGTTTTCGGCATTCGCTCCAATAGCAATGCCATTCCTCCAGTTTTGATCTTTCACGGAAAGAAGATGAAAGACCTCTTCCTCTTCCAGAAGACGAGACAGCCGCGCCGCAAGGTCATTACGGATACCGTAGATATAACCATTGCGCGTAAAAGGCGTGTAATAGGCCATGACATAACGGGCAATATTGTGCGCCCGCAGGGTCAGGTTAATGCCGTCAGCCTCGATATTATCGGCCCAGATGAGGGCGAGCGGAGGCGGGTTTTGCTCCATCGCCCTGATGTTGAGCGCCTGAAAATCAAGCGGCGCGGCATTATACGGGCTGGTGACCGGAACGGTGGCAGGCCGGTCGAGATAGTAATGCAGCGCATTCCTGTCCGTGAGATTGAGAAAGGGTTCTCCCGGCTCCAGCATCAGATCAACAGTATTGGCGATCGTCTCTATTTGCCTGACATGCGCTGCATCATGAAGCCCATTGCCGAGGCGGGGCAATTGCGCGGAGATCGGGTTAGTGTTCTGGCCCGGCACAGTCGGGAGGAAGCCGGGTGCAGCCGCAAGCGGTGGCGGATAATTGGAGGTGAGGACCAGAAGAAGCCCGCACACGGCATGAATACGGGCATCCGGCAGCCCGTTGCCCCTGACACAGGTGAGCCAGACCGGCAGAAAAGCCAGCATCACACAGCTTGTGATCATGGCCCGCAGGCCGGTGGTGTCCAACCGCGCCATGGCATAGGAATTCAAGAGCAGGATCAGCAGGGTGACAGGCAGGACAAGAGTGCCCACCATCGCAGCACGGCGCCACCCTGTTTCTGGCTTGCTGATACGCCCCCAGCAGGCCAGAAGCACAACCAGAAACGGGCCAAGCGCAAAGATCATGAATTGTGGCAGAGCCTTGCCGTTATTTCCGTAAATGGTCAGGTTGGCGGCAGCAGAGGTCTTCAGAAAAGCAAACTGCCCCTGTAGCTGGGGCCAGGCCAAAGCCGCAACCAAAAGACAAACCGCCAGCCCGCCACCGATGAATCGCAGTGCTGCCGGCCAGCCGTCGCGCCATGCATGCAGGCACAGCGCCCCGGTTCCCCCCGCCAGCGCCGCCGCGACCCCCGGCCCGCCATAAAGAAAAGCCCCGGCCGCACTGCCCCCGGCGGCACAGGCCCCAGCCAACAAGGCATGACGGATTGTTGCGGTCTCGATCACCAGCAGCAAAACCAGCAGGGTGAAGAGAATGGTGTCATTAATCGGGATGACGAGCCCAACAAGCAAACCGCCGGCCGGCCCCAGTCGCACCAGCAACCGCCACTGTACCAGCAGGGCGACAGCAAAGGTAAGGATACCCATTCCAAACTGGATGGCCGATGCCGTATCGTTGCCAGCCAGATGCGCGATCAGGCCCGCAAGCCCATCGGACAAGCCGTGGGGCGAGAAGAAGTCCACAAACCAGCCCTGCCCTGTCACGAGCGCCTGATAGGCCAGCAATGTCTCGCCAAAATGATAGTCATCTGTTGGCAGTAGCAAAATGGGCCGCCATGACAGACACAGCACGGCCAGAGCCAGCGCCATGGAAAAAGCCGGAGGCACAGGCACACTGGCCATGGGGCACACTGAGCCATTACCGGCGCGTGCATGCACGGGAAAGGCGCGGATGCCGGGCAAAGCCATGGCGGCCTGCACCAGAACCAGAAGGCCAATGGCTGCAAAGACCATATCAAGCGGGCTGATCCCCGAAGATGCAGGCATCCAGAAGCCGGGGGCGCTCAGAAACACAACACCGGCAAGCAGCAGCAGCGCCACAATACCCAGTACCAGCACCCACCGGATACCGACGAAAAGCGCCCCCACGGCCAGAAGCGGATACAGGATGCCCAGTGACCGGAATGGCGCAATGCCGACCCCGTGCCACACCAGAATGCAGGCCATTGCCGCAACCAGAAAGAGCCAGCCGGCCGTGGCCGATGCATCCTGTTTCCAGAAAAGCTGGCTGCCCCATATGGTGATGGCCACGGCAGCGAACGGTGCAAGGCTCCTCGCCTGATCCAGCCAGAAAATGGCTGCAAGTGCGAACAGGACCACAAGCATGACAAGCCCGCTTGCTGCCCGCTGCACCTGCTCCTGCCCCACAGAAGCAGGTGAGACGAGATAAAAGACCAGCACCATCAGCTGCAGCAAGACAGCCAGCGGCACGATCATCATGTCCTGCAACTTGTTTGTATCGGTCAGCATGCCGCCGCCGATGGTCAGTTCACGGACATATCCGAGGTGGGGAAGCAGCAGAAAGGCACTGATACAAAAGACCGCGACAACCAGCAGAACAGCTTCCCTTTTCCATGCCAGCACGCGATCAAGCATAAAAGCACCTCAGATCATCAATGGAATGCAAACAGGCGCAGCAGGAGATAATTGACAACAAACGACAGGCCGGCGGCCGCAATCAGCAATATATACTGGAAGGCAGGGCCGATAGCATGGGGGGCTGCCAGTGTGAGGAAACCGGCGCGCACGGCCAGTGCGGCCAGCGCGGCAGCCAGAACCAGCCCCACACGCCGGGCCGAGACGGCGCTTTCGGCGCGCCGGAATGTCCAGAATTCATGCAGGATATAGTTGACGGCAAAGGCACAGATAAAACCCGTTACCGCGGCCATCGGCAGGCTGAAGGACAGCCCGTGCAAGGCGATGAGGGCGATGGAAAAATCCAGCGCAAAGCCGGCCACCACCACAATGGCATATCGGACCAGTTCACGGCTCATGCGGGACTTCCGAACACTGTATCGGCCCTGACAGCAGCCAGACGGGGGTCCAGTTGCGGCAGGATCTGGAACAGATCGTAGATATTGTCGATCTTCCCGGCCATGATTGAAACCAGACCGGGGGCCTCCACATGCCGGTGCATGAGAATGGGGCGGCCATCATCACGCTCATTGCGGGTGGAAATGGTCTTGATGTCGAACAGGCTGTCGCGCCACACGGTCTGTTCCAGACACGGCATGTAGCGCTTTGCATCCCGCTGCATATGAACCCAGCGTGAGCGGCGGGGCAGAGTGGCGGGGTCAATATTGCAGGGGCCTTCCGCATCACTCCAGCTCCCGTGGGGCGTATAGCGCACATGGGTGAGGGAATAGGCATCAGCGGCAGGATAAGGCATTAGCGAAAAAAAGGGGCCATCCATCAGGGTCACGGCGAGGCCCTTCATCTCCGGCACCGGGTCCACCAGCGCAAGCTCGACAAACTCGTGCTTGAGCGGCAGCGGCGCCATGTTGCTGGCCGCCAGCAGCCGGTTGAGTCCGGCATAGGTGACATTGAAGGCCATGCCGGTTGTCGTGTCCTGTCCGCAGGAAAGACTGAGTGCAAGCGCACCTGCCGGGTGGGTCAGGGGCGTGACGCACTCCACCGCGGTTCCCATATGCAGGATGATGCCGGCCTGCGCCGCGCGCTCCAGCAGCATGTCGCGCAGGATGCGGTAATCGAAGGCACATTCGTGAACCTTGAACACGCGCTCCACCAGCTTCTCGTCAAACAAGCGCGCCAAATGTCGTGGCGCAAGCTCCAGCGGCGCGCCCATATGCTCAAACATACGCTGGAAGCGACCGGCGGAAACCTTCGAGCGCTTGCGGGCAATAGCGTAGAGCATATCGAAATCATCAACCACAGCCGCGCTGAAATCTGCTGCAAAACGGCGGTGGAGGGCCAAAGAGCGCATGGCTGTGACGAAGCTGCGCGGATAATGGAAGCCGGTATGAATACGCGCCTGATTCACCCGTGAAGCGCGCGTGCACGCCTCCTGCTCGGCCTCGAACACAACAACCCGCGCCCCGGTGCTGCGCAGCGCCAGAGCCAGGGCAAGGCCATAAAAGCCGGCCCCGATGACCGCGAAATCATGATCTGTGCGACATGTCAGGGCGAAGCTCATTCCGGCTCACTCATCTGGGGCACCTGCCCTCATGGCCGGGACGATGGCGGGGCATATGCCCCGCTCAGTGTTTTCCAAAGCACAGACATCAGGTCTGAATACGCCTTCAGGCCATCAATCTTGGTGGGGATCGGCTCATTGGCGGGATAAGCGCGCGTGGTCGCAATCTCACAGACACGATAACCAAGCTGTCCGGCCCGGACAGTGAGATAGGCCAGCAACTCATAACGCACGAAAACATCACGGAACGGCTGTACATCAGGGTCCAGCAGATAGCGGGCGGAATAGGCCCGGTAGCCCTGCGTCGTATCCGTCAGCCAGCGCCGACCAGCCAGACTGAGCACCGGGGCGTGAATCGCGCGGATGGCAACAAGGCGCAGCAGGGGCGTGTTCACCCCCTTGCCACCAGTGATGAACCGCGAGGCCTGCGCATAATCCACCCCGTCATCCAGAGCCGCATTGAAGGCCGGGATGGTCTCGACAGAATCCTTGCCATTGCCATCAATGGTGATGAGCCCCTCATACCCTTCCGCCAGCGCATAGGCATAGGCGCAGCGCAATTGTGCGGAGAGCTTGCCCGGGCCGGTCTTGGTCAACAGGGTGCGCACGCCGGAGGCCAGCAGAAAATCCGGTGCCAGAGACCCGTCCGTGCTGCCGCCATCGACAATGATGATGTCGCAATTCCGGGCGTACTGCCCCGTTGCAATCTGCGTCAGCTGGCGGCCGATACGCTCGCCCTCATTGATAACGGGGATAATCAGTGCATGACGATGACGCCTTGGCGCAAAGGCCTCGACACGCATCGCCGGCACGTTCCAGCCGCGCGCGGCATAATCATGGAAGGGCTGTTCGTTCATCGCGCATCTGTTCTCGGGCGGGTTGCCTCCGCAGAAGGGGAAGGTGTCCCGGAATTCATCTCGACATTGGCAGGCTGAATATTGCCGATCAGATCCACTGTATTGATCTCATCCACAATGGCATAGCGCCCTTCGTTCGAAAGCAGCTCGAACATGCGCACAAGCCCGGTTGAGAGGGCTGCAATTGAAATACCAAGCAAAAAGGTGGTGAGGGATTGCAACAGGGATGTCGTCAGCCAGCCCGCTGCAATATCGGCCTTAAACAGCCAGACAAGAATGGCATAGAGACCATAACATGCAGCTATGCAGGCGACGAGCACGGCAATAAAGGCCAGCCCCTTCAGGGTGCGCGGGCTGGCATTGATCATCATGTCGCCGATCAATGCTGCACGGCGTCGTGAATCACGCCAGTCCCTACGGCCGGGCTTCTGCCCCTCAGCGACCGGATAGCGCCGGAACGTGAAAATGCCAGACAGGGGTTCAAAACGCAGGAGGATTTCCGCATCCGGCCGTTGAAGAATATTTTCCAGCATGGCGCGCGGAAAACCGATCGTCAGCAGTTCCCGCAAATCCACGCGATAGCCGCTCAGCCAGCTGAGGCTGCGCTCCAGCACAGAGGACGGGCGACCCCAGTTTCCTTGCTGCCCTGTGCAGACAACAGTTTCGCTGCTGGCATAAATATCGCGGGCCAGCGCGGCAATATCGATATGAGTCACCTCATCCAGCGCAGAAAGAACAACCACATCGCCGATTGCCTCGGTGACACCGGCCAGTCGCCGGCGGTAAAAGCTGCCCGCTGCACTCAGGCGCAAG
>JAUCBY010000007.1:610000-706976 GCA_034676585.1 Xanthobacter sp.
CCTTGCGGTGAGCGGCGCTGGCTCGTCGTTGGTGAGCGCTTTATAGGGGCCACCAACCCAAACCGTCAACCCGGCCAACCCCAAAAAAATGAAACCAAAATGACACCTGGGGAAAACACACACCAAAAACCAAACTTATCATAACAAATTCAATGCGCTGGCTAAATGTGGAAAAAACAGACCAAATCACCCGCACGCACCCCATACAAACCCAATCCGCCTCAAGCCACACCTCAAAATCCCGAAACTCAAAACCAAATCACCAAATCACAGCCCCAAAAACACGACGCTACAAACCAGATAAATTCCAAAAAAATCACCCTCGCGCGCGTTCTATATATACATCATAAAAAATCGCCCGAATGAGCAGTCCCGACGCTGCGTCGATTCCAAGGCCCAGCTTGCATTCTGGAGCGTTTGCCACTGGCCATACGCCTCTCGGCTGTCTTTTTTGCTGGAAATGAGGCTTCGAGCACAGGCTCACCACACGCTTGGCCCAGAATTTCAGGAACAACGGCTCTATACCGGCATCACCAAAGGCCAGCGCTTTGCTTTCGCACCATCGGTCCAAAACAAATCAAGAATCCAGCCGTGTAGCGCGATAGAATCATCGCTGGACGGCACCCCGGCAGCCGCATAACCTAGCCTCAGAACCCTCTGGCAAACCCAGTAGGTTCAGCAACAGTAGCGCGTGTGAATCAGTGTCGAACGGCTATCCATGAGGGCTGGATTAGTATCCGGACGGAATCATGGGCCTTCATTCGGCTGCCACGGAAAATCGCGATTTCAAGACAGGTGCGGGTACGGGATATCATTTTAATACAATAGAATAGGATGCGCCGGATGACTGATGGGCACGCGTTGAAACACGAGATCGTCATCCTGGCAGACCCGGAAACGGTCCGCTCCGCACTATGCACGGCCAAGGGCTTGCGCGGCTGGAATACCCCTGACGTGGAGGGGGATGGTGGTGCCGGCTCCATCTGGATTCTGAAATATCCGAACAGGCCGGAATTCAACTGGCGCATTGATCTGGATGAGCCCGAAGAAATTATCTGGACCTGCACCAAAGGCCCCGGCGACGCGGTTGGAACAACAGCGCGTTATGTCATTGAGCCTCTTGGGGACGGGCGCGTTCGCCTCCGGGTCACCCATGGTGGCTGGCCTCACGATGAGGCGAATTTCATCAAGTGCAACACGCTCTGGGGTGCGCTGATGGATCACCTTCGGGAATATGCCCAGTCTGGCGTTGCAGAACCTGCCTTCTACTGATCATTCAGGATCTCACATCATGGCGTCGCAACAGTCGCTTCCCGATTTCGTGCTTTCCATGGAGAGCGCGGGCTTTCTTGTGCGCATCAAGGATGAGGTCCGCGTGGACCAGATCCCGAAGCTCATGGAAGCCAACCCCACCAAGGCCGTCTTCATCGAAAAGGTGAAGGACTGCGAATTCGGCGTTCTTGCAAATGCCTATTCCAATCAGGACATGTTTGCCTGGGCGATGGAATGCGACAGGACGCAGACCGGCCTGCAGATGGTCGCCCGCTCGAAATTCCGCAAGCCGTGGGAAGTGGTTGAAACCGCACCCTGCAAAGACGTGATCCTGAAGGGCGATGAGGTGGATCTCACCCGTTTGCCGCTTTTCCTGCATCATGACAGGGACGGCCACGCCTACAGCAACGATAACCTGTTCATCAGCAAGCACCCCGATACGGGTGTCTATGACTGGGGCATCTACCGCTCGATGTTTCGTTCAAAGAACGAGAAGTCGGTCGACATGACCTGCACCTCCCATCGCCAGCGCATACATGCCATGGCCGCGGCCGCAAAGGGGCAGAATCTGGAAGTCGCGATGGTGATTGGCGGGCCGACCCTCGACAAGATCTCAGCCCTTGTCGGTGTTCCCGGCGATACGGATGATTTCGAGGTTCTGGGCGGGTTCTATGGTGCGCCGGCGAAAATGGTGAAATGCGAAACCATTGACGTGATGGTGCCCGCCAATGCCGAGCTGGTGCTTGAATGTGAGCTGATGGCGCTGGAGGGGCTGAGCTTCGATGAAGGCCCATATGGCGAATTCACCGGCATGTATGGTGGAGGCATGAAGCACAATTATCGCCTCAAGGTGAAGGCGATGACGTACCGCAAGAATCCGATCTATCAGCACTGCACCATTGGCGGCCTGCATCCCTGGTATACGGACAACATGCTTCAGCTTCCCGCCATTGAGGCTGATCTTTACGGTGCGCTCCGCCTCGCCGGGATCGACGTGGTGGAAGTGCGCAGCCCTGCTGGCGGCTTGTCCAACATCGCCTATGCCAAGATCCGCCCTCTGGGTGCAGGGGATGCCAAACAAGCGCTTGGCCTGATGCTGACCTGCTCCAAGCAGGGGCTGCCCAAGGTCGCGATGGTTTTCAATGATGATGTCGATATCTGGGATGATCAGGCTGTTCTGGCGGCAATGGCGTTCCGCTACATGCCGGACAGAGACACCATCATGATCCGCGATTGCAACACCATGACCGTTGATCCCAAATGCGCGGAACCGGGTGTGGCGTCAAAGATCGGCATGGATTGCACCATTCCCATGGGGGCAAACTGGAACCCGGATGAGTTCATCAAGAGTGCGGTGACCGATCTTGGAGAGCCCCCGGCCAATGTGGTCCAGATGTCCGAGGAAGAACTGACACAGGACATGGAGGCTTTTATCGGGGCGCAGCCACGCGCCTGGCTGGATGTGCTCAAGCAGTATCACGGCCAGTCCTATCCGGTGATCTATCGGGCTTTCGGCAATCTGCGGCACAAGCTGGGCCGCCTGAATGATGCGCCCTGGTATCGCTACACGCTGTGCGACCACCCCTTCGCGTTCGAGGCCAAGGCGGCTCCGCTCTCCAACTTTGACCCGAAGCATGTGGGCACCACTGCGACATGACCTCTCCCTCATCCTCAAACCGTGCCCGCCGCCGTATGGTGGTGGGCATCACCGGCGCAACCGGCATTGTGTATGGCGTGCGTGTTTTGCGTGCGCTGCGCGAACTGGAGATTGAAAGCCATCTCGTGGTTTCAAAAGCGGGTGAGATGACGCGCGCCTATGAAACCGACATGTCCGCCGAGGAACTGCGGGGGCTGGCAGATGTGGTCTATTCACCCGGTGATATTGCCGCGCCGATCTCCAGCGGGTCTTTCCGCACTATGGGCATGATTGTGGCGCCCTGCTCGGTGCGCACCATGAGCGACATCGCCAATGGTGTAACCTCCGGCCTGATCAGCCGGGCTGCGGATGTCTGCCTGAAGGAGCGCCGCAGGCTTGTGCTGCTGCTGCGGGAAACGCCCTTACACGCCGGGCACCTCAAAAGCATGCTGGCTGTCACCGAAATGGGCGGCATCATCGCGCCGCCGGTTCCGGCATTCTATTCTCGCCCCCAGTCGCTGGATGATATGGTGACCCACACAATCGGACGGGTGCTTGATCTTTTCGATCTGGATCTTCAGGCCTTTCCCCGTTGGGGAGAGGAGGAGGACAGCCAACCGGAACCAGAGTCTGGACAAAAGCCCTCCACATAGAGGCGTCCCATTCCTGAACCGGGCATTCCTGTCCATATGGATGCCTCAGCCTTGCCGGCTTTAGAGCCAGACATCGATAGCCGATGCACCATAGATGACATGCCGGGCCGGTGAGTGGCAGCCGGTCCTGTCGGTTTGGGGTCTGTTATTCCGATTAACGAAGCCTTCCGCACCGCGAAACAAGCCGCAGATCAGGATGATGAATCTGGCGGACCATGGCAGGTCTTCGCCCCGGCACATAGATTCAACGCGTGCAAACAGATTCTGTCGCGGCATCTGAAGCCTGACCGCATGGGTGCTTCATGCCCCTGCCTCACAAGGCCTATTGCCGATGCCTGTGAATACGGACAGCACTATCGACATGCGCTGTCTATTGTCACAAACGGCCGCGATGAAGCCGCGGTTAAAGCGAGGGATGATCTCAGCGGTTGACGATTGCTGATAAAAAACCGGCCGGATCATCAGATCCGGCCGGTTTTTGCTCTTTCATTCTCAACCGCAGTCAAGCCAACCTATTGTGGTGGCGGGGCAGGCTGACGCTCTACCAACTCACCCCAGGCCGAGAACACGTCCTGGAAGACCTGATCGCCGGTGTCACCCTTGTCGAACAAGATCACGGCGCGGGTATTGTTGGTGTACACAAATGGCACATCAAACCACGGGTAAAGCTGCATCAGCGTGATATTGCGCTGGCGATCCTGCGGCTCGGTGGACAGGCCGACAAGGAACAGCAATGGATTCACCCGTACCGTCAGCCCCGCCAGCGGCACGCCTTGCGCCTGCTGGTTCGGCTTCACGCGGATACCGGGAACATTGGCAATGCCTCCGAAGGCAAAGTTTTCCGGCAGCTTGAACTGAAGCTCAATGGTGTGGGACGCGGGCAGGGCCTGATCCTGATTGCGGCGCAGAACGAAATCCATCGAGATCTGGCGCTCAGGAATGGTCACGACACCACGCACCCCGGTTTCGGGAGGAAGGCCGGGACCGGCATCAAAGGTTTCGGTCCGCCATGTTACCGTGCCCTCGAAAGTCTGTGGGGCACTGGTGCCGCCCGGGCTTTCTTCCAGCAATACCGCGCGCTGGGTGCCAGCTACCTGCTGTCGTGCGGGCGCTGCCGGCGCACGACGGGTTTCTTCCGCCGTCGTCGTGGTTACACGGTCTGCACTCTTGGGCTGTTCCGCCTGCTCGCTTGAAGCCACGGCCGGTGCGGGGGCTGCCGTATCTGAGCCGCCGAAAATCAGGGAGCGATTCACGACAAAAAGCCCGATCACGATCAAGGCCAGAACGGCAAGAAAGCCCCAGAGAACGGGCTTCTTCCATGAAGGAGCGGCCTTTTCCGCAGGACGCAGGCCGGGGCGGCGCGCGGCATCCTTGCCCGCTTCCTTCGCGGCTTCACGGCTGCGAACCGTGCCGCGCTGAAGCGGAGGACGCGGACCGCCAGCCTTTGGCGCATCAGCATTCTGCTCGGCCCCGTCAGCATCGCTGCCAGAGGCATGCACGATGGGCGGCGGCATAGGCGCGGCAGCGCCCGGCGCATCGTGATGATCGTCAGGAGAAGAGTCAGCCTCACCAAAGGCCGCGCCCCTGTCCTGTGGACGGGGAGCGAAACCTTCGGCATGCCTCACCTCATCATGGGAGGAGGCATCCTCCTCCGGAGGCAGATCGTCTTCGGGATCATTGTCCTGCGGGGCGAAGTCCGCCTCTACCCGCCGAATGGCTTCCTCGAGAGTCAGCCGTTCACGGGTGATCTCCCCTTCCGGAAGAGGAGGATCGACACTGCGCAATTGCCGCATCAGGGCGGCGCGTGCCCGGTCGAACACCGCACGACGATTCTCGGCGGTGTTCTGGGGCAGGCTCGAAATTGCGCGGACGAGAAGCGGATAATAGTCAGCCATGGGTGCTGCTGGCTCGTCTTCGGGCCCGAAGGGCTGGATCAGTCCTGAAAGGGATTGTGCACAAGAATTGTGTCATCCCGCTCAGGACTTGTGGAGAGCACGGCTACCGGGCAGCCAATCAGCTCCTCGACACGCCGTACATATTTCACGGCCGCAGCTGGCAGATCCGCCCAGGAGCGCGCACCTGCCGTGGAATCCTGCCAGCCTTCCATCGTTTCATAGATGGGTTCGGCACGGGCCTGCGCCCCGCTTTCAGCAGGCAGATAGTCCACTTCACGACCATCCACCTTGTACCCGACACATACTTTAAGTTCAGTAAACCCGTCGAGCACATCCAGCTTTGTGAGCGCGATACCCTTGATGCCACAGGTGCGCACGGTCTGGCGCACCAGAACCGCATCAAACCAGCCGCAACGACGGGCACGACCTGTCACCACACCAACCTCACGGCCGCGGGTGGAGAGGCGTTCGCCCACTTCATCCTTCAGCTCGGTCGGGAACGGACCCTCACCCACGCGGGTGGTGTAGGCCTTGGTGATGCCCAGCACATAATCCAGTGCGCCCGGACCAATGCCGGTGCCGCTCGCCGCCGAACCTGCCACCGTGTTGGATGAGGTGACGTAGGGATAAGTGCCGTGGTCAATATCCAGCAGGGCACCCTGCGCGCCTTCAAACAGGATTCGCTTGCCCTCGATGCGAGCGCGGTCCAGCAATTCCCACACCCGGTCCATGAAGGGCAGGACCTTGGGCGCGATGGCCAGAAGCTCGGCGACGAGTTCGTCAGCCTTCACCTCTTCCATGCCCATGCCGCGACGCAGCAGGTTGTGATGGGAAAGCAGGCGTTCCACCTTGGCCGGAAGGGCCTCTGCATCCACCAGATCCACGAGGCGGATCGCGCGGCGGCCCACCTTGTCCTCATAAGCGGGGCCAATGCCGCGCTTGGTGGTGCCGATACGCGTACCGGTGCTGCCGCTTTCACGCAGCGCATCCAGTTCACGGTGGAGCGGCAGAATAAGCGGCACATTTTCAGCAATGCGCAGACGCTCCGGCCCGATCACGACGCCCTGCGCCGCCAGGCGGGCCAGTTCGTCCACCAGCGCCTGCGGGTCCAGAACCACGCCATTGCCAATAACAGAAAGCTTGCCGGGACGCACAACGCCCGACGGCAGCAGCGACAGCTTATAGGTAACACCCCCGATAACCAGGGTATGCCCGGCATTGTGACCGCCCTGGAAGCGAACGATAACGTCCGCCTGCTCGGAGAGCCAGTCTACAATCTTGCCCTTACCTTCGTCGCCCCACTGGGAGCCCACCACAACAACGTTGGCCACGGCTTTGATGCCTCCTCGCGCGGCGCGGGTCACATCGGCCCGCGCGAACAAAGCAAAGCCCCGGTTTGGGTCCGGGGCTTTACCCATACGTCTTACGGGATCGCAGCGTCAGGTGCAAGCAAACTGCACCTGACGGCATGTGAACATTGACGCAGGCCCACAGGCATCCCCTGCCCGCGTGGGATCAGGCGTCAGGGTTCAGAACGATCGCTGGATCTTCAGGGCAGCCGAGACCAGATCGGTAGATCCGCCATAGGCTTGCCCCTGGGTAATGGCAAGGTTCTGGGTCGCAAGATTGTAGCCCTGCGCCTTGTCGCTCTCCACCTTCGTGTAAAGCACCTCAAGCCCGATGTCGAAATTGCGCACCGGAGACCAGATGGTGTTCACACCCACCTGCCAGAGATTGAAATCCACAAAGCCATTCTGGAACGCATAGGCAGAATCAGGGGCGTCCACATCCGTATAGCCCGCCATCACCGCAGAGCGCAGGCCCGGCGTCCAGAAATGGCGGAACTGGCCGGTGATCGACCATGCCTTTGTGCTGTCGAATCCACCAGTGCCATTATTATAGACAATATCGGAGAGCTGGTAGAAAGCGCCCTGACCACGCCCGTCCACGCGGCCAAACTGGGTGCCGAGGCTGCTGGTGCGGTCTGAACCCGAAAAGCCCACATAGTTGAGTGCGCCGGCACCATAGGCGGCCGTCACAAAGAGGCTGTCGCCCGCGCCTAGCTGGGCAAGGTTAAATTCCAGCGTACCGGCAATGGCCCAGCCCCAATGGTCGGCAGAGCTTGTAAAACTGGTGGCATCATAAGCCACGCGCGACTGGTGCGCCGCCGCAGAAAGCTGCGCCATGCCCCAGTGCTGCTCCAGCTTCACGGTGCCGACAAAATCCGGAACCTCACTGCCGCCAACAACATTCAGGCTCAACGGGTTCAGCGAGGCATAGGAGCGGCCCAGCGCCTGCGTGTTCAGCACGCTCTTGAAACGTCCGTCCTCAACCGCCACCGAAGCCGAAAGGCCATTACCAAACTGCGCGGTATAACCCAGCAGGTTGCCCTTGCGGTTGGTCTGCGTGAGAGGGTTGGTGAACATGTAGTTCAGGTTGGGCTGGAAGAAGGAGGTCGTGTAGCCTGCCGTCAGCCCCGCAAACTGGATGAAGGCGTTCTGGAGATCGGTCTGGACACTGCCATTGGTGGCGGCCCAGCTGTCCAGATTGGCACCGACCCCGACAAACCCGCGCAATGTGCCATATTCCGTTTCGCTACGGGCATCAAACTGGCCAATGGCGCGCACGCGGCTGTTATAGTTATTGGTGCGGGCATCAGAGTTCAGGCCGTTGCCCAGCGTCTCGTTACTGATGTCCGGGTTGAAGGTTTCCGTGGCATTGGCCATTGCGCCCAGCCAAATATAACCGCCAATCCTCAGGCAGGTATCGGTGCCGGGAACGTAATAATAGCCCGCACCATAGGCCGAACACACCTTCACATATTCAACGGCCTTTGCCTTGACAGGCAGATCTGCCGCCATGGCGCCGGAAGCTGTGGCGCCAATAACAACAAGGCCGGCCACTCCACACAGCAGCGCGCTTTTCGCCACGTTCATCTCAATCCCCCCATTGCGATGCCAACATGCGCCGGTGCGTCACTCTCCCAATTTCAGGCTTTTTCCGACTGAGAAACGTGAGCACATGAAGCTGAAACGGCACCGGCCATCATACAGATGGCAAACTCCACACAAAGATACCGGCCATCGTCCCAAGATCAATCCGTGTGATACTTTGAATGCCGGTTTCAGGCGGGCCGTTGCAGGAATGGCACATCTATCATATGCATGATTTCCCCTGCCATATCTTGTCACATCGGTCCAAATTCTTGACCGGCACTGCGGATTTGCGCCCATCCCAAGGTTCCGGGGCACAGTTGCCCGGATGTTTTTTCCTGCCTCTTGCGCGGGCCATGACATAGAATGCAGAAAAACAGGCTCTGGATGCTCCATGTCACATATGCCGCAGGCTTCTCTCGCCTTTCAGACAGACCCGCGCCTTGAGGCCGATGGGCCACCTGTTGGCCAACTGCCGCTTTGCCATGTGCGCCTTGTGAATGATGCCCGCTTCTTCTGGCTGGTGCTGATTCCCCGGCGCGCGGATATGGTGGAGATGATGGACCTCCCACCGGAAGAGCGCACCCTTCTGATGGAGGAGATCTGCGTTGCCGGTCAGGCGCTGAAAAGCGTCTCGGGCTGCGCCAAGCTGAATGTGGCGGCACTGGGCAATATGGTGCCACAACTGCATGTGCATCTGGTGGCGCGCAATCCGGGAGACGCAGCATGGCCCGGCCCGGTGTTTGGCGTCGGCACCCGCAAGCCAATGGATGAAACCCTGCTGGCCGAACGCCTCACGGCTATGCGCACGGCGCTTCACCCTCTCCTGATGGCCTGAGAACAACTTCAAACTGTCATTGATACGCCATATGGCATCACAGGCGCGATGCTGATAGAAAGCACAGCTTCGGAGGCAGATCATGCGCACGGCACATATCGTCCGCGAGACGAAGGAAACCAGTATTTCCCTCTCGCTCAACCTTGATGGCACGGGCAAGAGCGACATTTCCACCGGCATCGGGTTTTTGGACCATATGCTGGATGCGCTCGCGCGGCACTCCCGCATGGACCTGACGGTGAAGGCCACCGGTGACCTGCATGTGGACCATCACCACACCACCGAGGATGTGGGCATTGTGCTCGGCCAGGCCGTGAAGCGCGCAATGGGCGACATGCGCGGCATCACCCGTTATGCGGATTGCCTTCTGCCCATGGATGAGACGCTCACCCGTGTCGCCATCGACATTTCGGGCCGGCCTTTCCTTGTCTTCCGTACCAGCTTTCCCACCCAGAAGATCGGCACATTTGATACCGAGCTTGTGCGTGAGTTCTTTCAGGCGTTTGCCATGAATGCGGGCATTACCCTGCATGTGGAAACGCTGTATGGGGACAATTCGCATCACATCTCTGAAAGCTGTTTCAAGGGCCTTGCCCGCGCCCTGCGCGCCGGCATGGCGCTGGATGCGGCGGCGGCGGGTGAAATACCTTCCACCAAGGGTGCGCTGGGCGGCTGAACCATGGCAAGCTGGATCGTATTCACACGCAATGACACAACAACGGCGGATGAAACCGCCGACCGGGCTGTTTTTGTGCGTGACCGATTTTCCTTTCTGGCCTTTATCCTCACCCCCGTTGTCCTGCTGTGGCATGGGCTGTGGCTGGCTTTCGCGCTCTATTTTGCGCTGGCGGTTGGCCTTCAGCTTCTTGTCACCTTCGCCCATCTGCCGGAGGCCGTGCCCGGCATCGTTCTGGCTGGTGCCAGCCTGCTGGTGGCCCTTGATCTGGCGATGCTGCGCGCGCGCAAGCTGCTCCGTCAGGGCTATACCGAGCAGGTTGTGGTGAGCGCCCCCAGCCGCATGGCTGCGGAACAGCGCTTTTTTGACCAGTGGGACGGCCCCGCACGGCCCCCTCACCCAACGGCTCCGCCTTCACCACCACCGCGTGGACTGATTGAAGGGCCACCTTCCTGGCGCGCTCCTCAGGGGCAGGCCAAAGGCCCCGTCATCGGCAGCCTCGATACAGGGAATTCTGGCGCATGAGCGTCGCCATCATTGATTACAATTCCGGCAATCTGCACTCTGCCCTGAAAGCCATGGAGCGCGCCGCAAGCGAGCTGGATGCAGGCCTGTCCACCCCCAGGGTGATGCTGACCAGCGACCCCGAGGTGGTGCGCCGGGCAGACCGGGTGGTGCTGCCGGGCGTGGGCGCATTTGCCGATTGCCGCGCCGGGCTTGATGCCGTGCCCGGCATGGTGGAAGCCCTCACCGAAGCGGTGCAG
Organism: Xanthobacter sp.; assembly: GCA_034676585.1. GTDB lineage: Bacteria > Pseudomonadota > Alphaproteobacteria > Rhizobiales > Xanthobacteraceae > Xanthobacter. The sequence continues at coordinate 620,668 of JAUCBY010000007.1, forward strand.
GTCCGTGGCAAGCCGTTTCTCGGCATCTGCGTCGGCATGCAGCTTCTGGCCGAGCGCGGGCGCGAGCATGGCGTCACTGAAGGTCTTGGCTGGGTACGCGGCGAAGTGGACCGCATCACCCCGGCTGATGCGCACCTCAAGGTGCCGCACATGGGCTGGAACACCCTTTCAACCGTGTGCGAGCATCCGCTTCTGGCCGGTATTCCCACCGGGGAAAAGGGCCTGCACGCCTATTTCGTGCATTCCTACCACCTGAAACCCGCTGACGGGCTGGACCTCGTGGCCACAACCGATTACGGCGGTACCATTACCGCCATGGTTGCCCACGGCAATGTGGCCGGCACCCAGTTCCACCCCGAGAAGAGCCAGACCCTAGGTCTTGCCCTGCTCGCCAATTTTCTGAAGTGGCACCCGTGATTCTCTTTCCGGCCATTGATCTGAAGGACGGCCTCGCCGTTCGCCTCGAACAGGGCGACATGGCGCGCGCCACCGTCTTCAACCACGACCCTGCCGCACAGGCGGAAGAGTTCGAGACCCTCGGCTTTCGCTATCTCCACCTTGTGGACCTGAATGGCGCCTTCGCCGGCAAGCCGGTGAATGGCGCGGCTGTTGAGCGGATTCTGGAAACCGTTTCCATCCCCGTGCAGCTCGGTGGCGGCATCCGCGATATGGCGACTGTCGAGATGTGGCTGGAGAAGGGCATCACCCGCGTCATTCTGGGCACCGCCGCCGTGCGTGACCCGGAATTCGTGAAGGCTGCTGCCAAGGCCCATCCCGGCCGTGTCGCCGTGGGGCTGGATGCGCGTGATGGCCGAGTGGCCGTGGATGGCTGGGCGGAAACCTCCGACCTTGCCGCCAATGACATCGCCCGCCGCTTTGAGGATGCCGGCGTTGCCGCCATCATCTACACCGATATTGCCCGCGACGGCCTGCTGAAAGGCCTGAATCTGGATGCCACCATTGAGCTGGCCGATGCCATTTCCATTCCCGTCATCGCCTCCGGCGGCCTTGCCTCGCTGAAGGATGTGGAAGACCTGCTGGAGCCGCGCGCCGCGAAGCTGGAAGGCGCGATTTCCGGCCGTGCCCTTTATGATGGCCGTCTTGACCCGCGCGCCGCGCTGGCCCTGACCGCAGGCCGCTGAGAGGACATCATGCTGAAGGTGCGCGTCATCCCCTGCCTCGACGTGAAAGACGGTCGCGTGGTGAAGGGCGTCAATTTCGTCGATCTGCGCGATGCCGGAGACCCGGTGGAAGCCGCCCGTGCCTATGATGCGGCGGGGGCGGACGAGCTGACCTTCCTCGACATTACCGCCAGCCACGAAAATCGCGGCACCATTCTGGATGTGGTGCGCCGCACGGCGGAGCAGTGCTTCATGCCGCTGACCGTGGGTGGCGGCGTGCGCACGGTGGAAGATGTGCGCACCCTGCTGAATGCGGGCGCGGACAAGGTGTCCATCAACACCGCTGCCGTCAACAACCGCGCCTTTGTGGGCGAAGCTGCCGAGAAGTTCGGCCAGCAATGCATCGTGGTGGCGATTGATGCCAAGAAGGTGAGCCTTGAGGGTGAGGAGAACCGCTGGGAAATCTTCACCCATGGCGGCCGCAAGCCCACCGGCATTGATGCAATTGAATTTGCCCGTGAGGTGGTGGCGCTTGGCGCAGGCGAAATCCTGCTCACCTCCATGGACCGCGACGGCACCGGCATCGGCTTTGACTGCACGCTGACACGGGCGGTTTCGGATGCCGTTTCAGTGCCTGTCATCGCCTCGGGCGGGGTGGGCAATCTGGATCATCTGGTGGAAGGCATCCGCGATGGCGGGGCATCTGCCGTGCTGGCCGCCTCCATCTTCCATTTTGGCACCTACACCATCCGCGAGGCCAAGGAGCATCTGGCCGCTGCGGGCCTGCCGGTGCGGCTTGATCCTTAAGGCGTATCGCCTCAGCGCTCATCCTGTGCCAAATGGCGGAACTCTTTTGTTCCCTGAGCTGCATGCCTGTGCGGTCAGGACCATACCTTATGCGCGGTGTATCTGCTCCGCGTGTCCTGCCCTTCCCCCCGCCAGCGGGCGGACCTGATATTCTCCGGGGAGCCTGCCATGAGCAACGCCTTCACCCTTCTGGATCTTGAAGCCACCATTGCCACCCGCGCGGGGGCAGAGGCTGGCCAGTCCTACACCCGCAGCCTGCTCGACAAGGGCGTTGGAAAATGCGCCCAGAAGCTGGGTGAGGAAGCGGTGGAGACCGTGATTGCCTCTGTCAGCGGCAGTCCGGAAGAGGTGGTCAGCGAAGCGGCAGACCTGCTCTACCACCTGATGGTGGTGCTGAAAGCCCGCGACATTCCGCTCGAAGCCATTCATGCAGAGCTTGCCCGCCGCACTGGTCAATCCGGCCTTGCGGAAAAAGCCAGCCGCCCGAACGACTGACACTTCAGGGCTTTGCGCCCTCTTCCGAGGCAGCCTGCCATGGATCAGCCCCTCGACCCCAACCTTTCGCCCTACCGCACATTCTCGCGCGCGGAATGGGCAGCCCTGCGTCAGGACACACCCATGACCCTGACCCCGGCCGATATTGATCGGCTGGACGGGCTGAATACGCATCTTTCCCAGGCGGAAGTGGAGCAGATCTATCTGCCGCTCTCCCGTCTGCTCTCGCTTTATGTGGGGGCCACGCAAAAGCTGTTCCGCGCCATGAGCTACTTCCTCGACCAGCGCGAGGGCAGAGGCGAGGAAACGCGCGATGGTGAAGGCAAGATGCCCTATATCATCGGCATTGCCGGCTCTGTGGCAGTGGGCAAATCCACCACGGCGCGCGTGCTTCAGGCCCTGCTGGCCCGCTGGCCCAACACGCCCAAGGTGGACCTAGTGACCACAGACGGCTTTCTCTACCCCAATGCGGTGCTCAAGCGCGAAGGGCTGATGGAGAAGAAGGGCTTTCCAGAAAGCTACGACCTGCCGCTGCTGCTGCGCTTTCTCTCCGAGATCAAGGCCGGTCGCCGCCGGGTGCGCGCACCGCTTTACTCCCACTTTTTCTATGATGTGATGCCGGACAAGATGGTCGAGGTGGACCGCCCGGACATTCTCATCGTGGAAGGGCTGAACGTTTTGCAAACAACCCGCCCCCCCAAGGACGGGAAGGCCATTCCCTTCGTCTCCGATTTCTTCGATTTCTCCATCTATATTGATGCGGATGAAGACATTCTGGAGCACTGGTATGTGGACCGCTTCATGCAGTTGCGCGAGACGGCGTTCCGCGATCCGCTCTCCTATTTCCACCGTTATTCGGAACTGACGGAAGAGGGCGCGCGGGACAGGGCGCTCTCCATCTGGCGCAGCATCAACCTGCCCAACCTGACCGCCAATATCCTGCCCACACGCCAGCGTGCCGATCTGATCCTGCGCAAGGCGGGCGATCACGAAGTGGCGGAGGTCAGCCTGCGCAGGCTTTAGGCCATCGAGTATCAGGTGCCGGCATGGATGTAAGGGCCCAGTGATGCGCGTCCGTTCTGCGCACCACCGCCCGGCCCTGCCTCATTGAACTGCGCAAAGGTGCCCTCAGCGGCAATTCTGGCGCGCAACACGGGCTTCACCTTCGCGCTTCATCACGTCACCCCTCCCCGAATTGCAACCTCAGTTCCGGGTCGCAGGCACTGATGGCGGGCAGCGCAGCAAGATTTTCCATATCAAAATAAATGTCATGATAAAGCCGACGCTTCCCAAAGCCGGAAACTCTCCTGCCCGCTCTCGTCCGACAGTGATGATGACAAATATTCCCCAGCCTGAGCACAGCCAAAGGGCGATCCAAAGCAGAAAGCGTTCGCCCAATCGTCCGCAGGTCCACAGCTCCTGTGCCAGCAAGGCAAGGGCGATGCCCATGACAGGCATGTCATAATCGTAACTGTAGGGACTGATGGCGAGGCTCGCGAGGGTTGCAACACCAAGAATACGCCGAAGCGGCCAACGCATCCAGACTGCAACCCCTATTGAGGACAGGGCGCAAAGCGCAAGGATGAACTGGATGGCAAAAGCCCATTTTGCCTCAACCCCCAGCGTGAAGAGCGTGGAATAGAGTGAGGTCATCCGGAAGAGTGGATACAGCCCCATCGCCATGTCTGCGCCTGCTTGTCTTGTCGCGGCAAGAAAAGCGGGCCAGACTTCAGGGCCAAAAACCAGTGTTGCCACAAGCCCCGACACCACCACAACCATGACAGCCAAAGCCAGCATGCCCCATTGGCGTTTGAACAGAGCAGCAAAGCCCACGCCAATGGCAAGGTGAGGCTTGAGAACCAGCAGCCCAAGAACAAGACCCGCCCTGCCGGAATAACGGCCATGCAGCCACAGCAGACAGAAAAGGCCAATCAGCGCCGCAATCAGCAGCCCGTTTTGGCCGTTCAATGTGCCAATACCAATGCCCGGCAATATACCCACAAGAACCATTGAGATATTTGCCCCTGCCAGTCTCCGCAAGACAAGCGCATAGGCGATAAGGCTCCCGAACATGAATATGCCATAGGCTATGCCACGCGGCAGCAGGGACAGCGGCGCAATCACGAGGTCAAATTGCGGCGGGTAGGTCCACGGCATGTAGCCCCCCTCTCCAGCCAGATGGCTCTGTCGTCCGGACATGATGACCGAATTATAGGCATCCGTCAGGCGCCCCTCATGGACCATCTGACTGGCGATGTAAAAGGCATCAAAATCAACCACGGCCCCATATGCGCCAAGCTCCGGCACGGAAAGCATGACGAGCGTGATCAGGAGTTCCAATGCAAGGAAGATGATCAGGGCCAGAAGAGGATAGCGGCTGGAATCCGAAGCAAGGGCAGGAGGGGGCACGTCAGATCATCCCGGTGCATTTTAGGTTGTAAGCACGCGTCCTTATACCTATTGGGAGGCCATGTGGTAGCAGCCTATGATGATCAACAGACAGAACCGGATGTGACACAGGATGCCCAGGCCCAAACGGCGCGTGTCATATGATTGCCAATCAAAGGTCGCCGCATGCATGTACCTCTAGTTGTGGATCTTGACGGAGCACTGATCCGCACAGACCTTCTGCTGGAATCCGGACTGGCCCTTCTGGCGACATCTCCCGCCAGGGCATTTGGAACCCTTGCTGAACGCCGCAACGGGCGGGCTGCGTTCAAACGCCGGATCGCAGATCAGGCTATGCTTGATGTCGAGAGCCTGCCTGTGGATATGCAGGTCCTGAACTTCATCAGGAAAGAGAGGGAAAAGGGAAGGCCCATCTATCTCTTTTCAGATTCAGACCCCGGATTTGTCCAGAAAATCGCAGACCATATTGGCGTGTTCGACGGTGTATTTGGCCCGGATTGTGAGAACGGCCTATCCGGTGCGGCAAAGGCGGATCGCCTGTGTGCTGAATTTGGTGCCGGGCAGTTTGATTATATTGGCCCTGCCTCAGAGGACCCGTCTATCTGGCGAGGGGCCCGGAAACTGCTGGTCGTCAATGCATCAGAAAAGCAGATCGGGAACATACGCACGCGGATACCGGACGCACAGACCATTGGAGACCGGCACTATGGCTGGATGGACTACATCCGCGCCATCCGCTTGCATCAATGGCTGAAAAACATACTCGTCTTCGTGCCCGCGATTGCTGCCCATGACATTATAGACAGCCTCACGACGTGCATCCTTGCATTCCTGAGCTTCAGCTTTTGTGCTTCCAGCGTTTACATTTTTAATGATCTTCTTGATCTTTCCAACGACAGAAAGCACCCCCGCAAGAAAAACAGGCCCTTTGCAGCGGGGCGCATTCCCATCATTCAGGGCCTTGTCCTGTTTCCGCTTTTTCTGGTTGCGAGCCTGGTCCTTTGCCTGTTCCTGCAACCGGCCTTTTTTCTGGTTCTGGTCTGCTATTATGTGCTCACCTGCGCCTATTCCTTCTATTTCAAGAAGAAGATACTGGTAGATGTGGTGGTTCTGGCCTGTCTTTATGGCTCACGGATATGGGCGGGCGCGGCTGCAACATCCCTGTTGCTATCCCCTTGGCTCATCACGTTTTCGGTCTTCATCTTCCTGTGTCTGGCCCTGGTCAAACGCTGCGCGGAACTGATTGATCGGGCGGAGAAAGGCACCGGCGACCCTGTTGGGCGCGACTACAGGCTGGATGACCTTCCGGCCTTACAGGCCATGGCGGCGGCATCCGGCTATGTCTCGGTTCTTGTCATGGCACTCTATCTGAACAGTGATGCGGTGCGCAGCCTTTATGCCCGCCCTGATATTCTATGGGGCTTGTGCATCCTGCTCCTGTACTGGATCAGCAGGACCCTGCTGATGACGCATCGCGGCGACATGCATGATGACCCTGTTGTCTTTGCCGTGACGGATCGGGTCAGCCAGTTCTCCATCCTTGCCGGCCTGTGTATTATTGTGGCCGCAGTCTGATGCCCAAAGAAACGCGCACCCGCTGGCATATCGCCCTGCTCTATGGGCTGTTTGCGCTCATCGCCACCAGCGCCAATCTCATGAGCCAGTGGGTCGTCCTCAATCCGCTGGGCGGGGCGTCCCTGTCTGGTGGCACAGGGCTGTTCGTGGCCCTGATTGTCGGCACCGGAGCCGGACTTGTGGTGAAATACATTCTCGACAAGACATGGATCTTCCAGGACACCAGCCACGGTGCCGCGACCCATGCCCGGAAGTTTTCCCTCTATAGCCTCATGGGCCTGTTCACGACCCTCATTTTCTGGGGGTTCGAGATGCTGGGCAACTGGCTCCGGCCCGACAGCGCCGGCCTCTATATTGGCGGCGGCATTGGTCTTATGATCGGCTATGTCATCAAATACCACCTCGACAAGAGGTATGTATTTGACCTCCCCTCCTCCAGCGGCAGGATCAGCGATGCTTGAAGGCTGGGGGCGGTATCCGAAAATTGCGGGCAGGACAATCTGCCCGGCAACACCGCATGCGGTGAGGGCCGCCATAGGCCAGCACACAAGCCTGATTGCCCGTGGCAATGGCCGGGCCTATGGCGATGCCGCACTCAACCCGTGCTGCACGCTGGATATGCGCCGGCAGGACCGCCTGATCGACTTTGACCCGGAAAGCGGGCTGCTGGTCTGCGAGGCCGGGCTGCTGCTGACAGACCTGATCGACATCTACCTGCCCCGAGGCTGGTTCGTTCCGGTTACGCCGGGCACACGGTTCGTGACAATTGGCGGCATGGTGGCTGCGGATGTTCATGGCAAGAACCATCATGTCCACGGGTCTTTCGGCCAGCATGTGCTGTGGCTTGATCTGGCTCTGGCAGATGGCAGCATCCGGCGGTGCTCACAAGATGAAAATGCGGACCTGTTCCATGCCACCATCGGCGGCATGGGACTGACAGGCATTATTCTTGCCGTGGCCTTCCATCTGCGGCCGGTCGAAACCGATCTTGTTCACCAGACACTCCTGAAAGCCGGAGATCTGGATGAAGTGATGGACCTGTTCGAAGCCCATGCAGGGGCAACCTATTCTGTCGCCTGGATTGACTGTCTGGCCACCGGACGGAATCTTGGACGCTCGCTTCTCATGACGGGAGAGCATCTGAGGGCCGAAGACCTCCCCGCCAGTCGCGGCAAACGCGCCTTTGGTGATCGCAAGAGAAGCCGCCTGAGCGTGCCGATGGACCTGCCCGGTTTTGCGCTCAACCGTTTTTCAGTTTCTGCCTTCAATGCCCTTTACCATGCCCGAGGGCGAGCGGGCGAAAGCATTGTGGGCCTTGAACCCTATTTCTATCCTCTGGATGCTATAGGAAACTGGCCGCGCATCTATGGTCGTTCCGGTTTTCTGCAATATCAGTTCGTTCTGCCGCTTGAATCCAGCCGGCAGGGCATGCGCACCATCCTCAACCGGATTGCAGCCTCAGGTCACGGGTCTTTCCTTGCGGTGCTCAAGCTGTTCGGTGCGGCACCCATACGGCCCGGGTCCCTTTCCTTTCCGCTGGAGGGATATACACTGGCTCTCGATTTCCCCGCCAGTGTTGCAAGCTTCAACCTGTTTCTCGAACTGGATGCCATGGTTCTCGATTTTGGCGGACGGCTCTATCTGGCCAAGGATGCGCGCGCCGGTTCTGCCATGATGCGGCATTACCCCGAGTTGGAGACCTTCCGTCTTGTCCGCGGGCGTTTCGACCCAACCCGGCATTTCTCCTCCCTCCAGTCACAAAGGCTCGGGCTATGACCGATCAGCCCAGCACACGGCCAGCCCCCCAGCGGGTGATGGTGGTGGGTGCAACGTCCGATATCGGGCGTGCCATTGCGCGCCACTATGCCGCCAGCAAGGCGGACCTTGTACTGACAGCCCGCGATACAGCGCTCATTCAGGCTGATGCCCGGGATCTGCACCTGCGCCATGGGGTGGAGGTGCAGATCCTGCACTTCGATGTCCTTGCCCCCCAGAGCCATACAGCCTTGCTGGCGGCCCTGACGCCCCTTCCCGATATTGTCATATGCGTGGTTGGCCTGCTTGGAGACCAGAAGATTTCGGAGCACGACCCGGAAGCAGCGCGCATCGTGATGGAGACCAATTATATTGGCCCAGCGCTCCTCCTCGGCGAACTTGCAAACCGCTTTGAGGCGCGAGGTTCCGGCACCCTTGTCGGAATCAGCTCAGTTGCGGGAGAGCGTGGACGGGCCTCCAACTATATTTATGGATCGGCCAAAGCCGGTTTTACCGCATTTCTTTCCGGTCTTCGCGCACGACTGGCACGCACGCCGGTTCATGTTCTAACGGTTCTGCCCGGCTATGTTCATACCCGGATGACAGCAGACATGTCCTTGCCCAAAGCCCTGACATCCTCACCGGATGCAGTTTCCGAGCGCATTCGGAAAGCTGTAAACAGGAAAGAGAACCTCATATACATAAGTTCAATTTGGACTTTCATAATGTGTATTATAAAATTACTGCCTGAGGCGCTTTTCAAGAAGCTGAAAATATAGTCCAGCCCTGACCGCAAACACAACCGGAAGGATGCCTACACCTGCATGGCATGCCGTGTGTGGGGTATTGCCCCATATTCCCCAAGCCCGGTCAGAAGCATTCATTTTGCTTTGGTTTTGATAATTTATAAGGTTATTTTTTCGCAATCTGGTATGAGTTCCAGACATTTTTTCGTGGGGGGTGTGCCTTGCTGAAGTTGCAGAACTCTGTTTTGGATCTTCTGGCGAAACAGGTTCCCCTGCCAGATGCGCTCCGGCAACTGTGTCTGGAGGTTGAGCGTCTGGTCGAGGGGGCAGATTGCAGTATCCTGCTTGTGGACCCCGCAGGCCAGCTTCACCCCGTTGCCGCACCAAATTTCCCGGACATTTATATCCAGTCTCTGGATGGCGTGCTGATCGGCCCCAATGTCGGTTCCAGCGGAAGCGCGGTTTATCACAACATTCCGGTTCAGTCTGAAGACATCACGCAAGACCCCAGATGGGCCGCCTTCAAGGCAATGGCCCTGCCCTTGGGGTGGCGCGCCTGCTTTGCAGAGCCGGTGCGTGATGGAGACGGGCATGCGCTTGGCGCGCTGGCCGTCTATCTGCGCGCGCGCCGCGCCCTGACGGAAAAAGAGCGTCAGGTCATCACAACAGCGGTTGAGTTGTGCGAGCTTGCCCTTTCACGCCACAAGCAGGAACTCGAACAGGAATACCGCTCGATCTGTGACCCCCTGACCGGCCTGCCGAACAAGCCGGCCTGCGATGAGGCCCTCACAAAGCTGCGCTGTGACAATGCGGGCAGCTGGGGTCTGCTGATTATCAGTATTGACCATCTGGAAGGCGTGAATGACGCGCTGGGCTATGGTGCCGGCGATGCGATGCTGAGCGAGCTTTCCCGCCGCCTTGTCGCCCTCATGGTACCGGACCGGGTGTTCCGCACGGCAGGCAACGAGTTCACCGTTCTGCTTCAGGATGTGGCCGCGCTTCAGGATATGGAGAGCACGGCCGCGCAGGTTTTCAGCGTGATTTCCATGCCCTTCTATTTTGGGGATGACTCAATCACGCCGACCGCGACCATGGGCAGCGCCATTCTCTCGCTTCAGGACCGGCGGCCCGAATCTGTCCGGCGCAATGCCGATTTCGCGCTCTACCACGCCAAGGAAACCCGCCGGGGCAGCCATCTGGCCTATGAGGCGGGTGCCGGCGGTTCACGCATGGCAAACCGGCGTGTCTCCGTGCAGGAGGTTATGGAAGCGCTGAAGGATGACCGGATTGATGCCCAGTACCAGCCCATTCTGCGACTGGACAGCTTCGAGATTGTCGGGTTTGAGGCACTGTGCCGCCTCACCAACCTGCATGGCGAGATTCTCCCCGCCGCCATTTTCCGGGAGGCATTCTCGGATGTGAATGTGGCGATAGAAACCACGCGACGCATGGTTGAGATCGTGGCGAAAGATATTCACACTTGGCAGGCAGATGGCTTGCCGGTGCAGTTTGTCGGGGTCAACATCACGTCTGCGGACCTTGCCGCTGGCGATCTTCCGACCAAGATTGAGGAAGCCTTTCTTCGCCATGGCACCTCCCTGCAGCACCTTGTACTGGAGGTCACGGAAGATGCCGATATTGGCCAGCGCGATCAGGTGGTTGCAAGCGGCATCATGGAGCTGAAGGTCAAGAATGTGCGCGTTGCCTTTGATGATTTCGGGGCGGGGCACGCCACACTGGCGCATCTGATGACGGTGCCGGTTGACATCATCAAGATCGATCAGGACTTCACCCGCAAGCTGGTGGCGGGGCCGGGCACGCCCCTTGTCAATGGCATGTTGCAGATTGCCCGCGACCTTGGCCTGCAGGCCGTTGCCGAGGGAATCGAGACAGTGGAGCAGGTGGAGGTTCTGCGCAGTCTCGGATGTGAATTCGGGCAGGGCTATGCCTTCTCCCGTGCCGTTGCGCGCGATAAGGCCACCCAGCTTTTGAGAAAACATGGCCACGGCCTGTCCAGCGCCCTACCGCTGATGCCTGCTGTTGCCAACTGAACCTGGCAGGCTGGTCGCCGAAGGAAGCTGCCTCTAGCCTTCTGGAGACTTCAGCCTCCCGGCGAACTCAGTTTCAGGGTAATTTGGGGCAGGCAGCCGCAGCGCTGAAGGCAGGAATAATGCTTTGGCGCGTAATGTCTTGCGCAATCATGTCACCCAGAATGGCCGAGGATGGGGCATGTTCTGTCGTGACAGTGGCGATCATGAGTGGCTTTTTCCACTGCAATGCATCGCTGAAGGCCGCACCCTGCTCACTGCCAAAGCTGCTATAGCTGCTTTCCGACACATTCGGTGAGCCGGGGTCTGCGCGGCTCCACTCCACTTTCCATGCGCCGGTTTCCTTGCCGTTTCCATCCTTTTCGGGCGCAATGCTGGTCAGCACCATGCCCCTCAGCTCATTTTCCGGAAGCAGGGCCTTGGTGGCGTTGAAGAGAGCCTCCAGCCTTGCTGGATCATCCTTCAGGCAAACATCAAATGATGCCGCGGTTTTTGCCAATGAATCGGCGGCATTTGCCACCCGGCTTTGCGCGATAATGAGATCTGCAAAGTAAAGAACAGAAATATAGATAATAATGAAGAGAGGTGCCAGAAACGCCAGCTCAACAAGAGCTGCGCCTTCCTCATTGCGCAGAATGCGAGAGCATTTGCGGAAACCGCGCATGGAGATGCCCATTCACTGCTCTCCCTAGTTTGATGCGGGTTTCGCATAGGGCGAAATGCGGGTGACGGAACCTGAAACAAGCCAATCCGCCAGAACACCGGTCAACGGGGCTGGAATCGCAGTGCGAATGAGAAGAATAGCCTCGTTCTTCTCGGCCTCTGCTGGCACGGCGCTGTTGAAGGCCCCCGCGTTGAGGTCCCCCGTAGGGGTCAGGGCATAGGGCATGGAGGTGTTTTTGACAGCCTGAATGCCCACCTTCAATGCGCCCTCACAGCTGGTCTGCGAATACAGCATCAGGCCCCCACTGCACACATTGCTGCGCACCGCGCTCTCGGAGACATCCCCCGTCATGGAAATGCTGTGGGCCGCCCGCTGGGTCGCGGCCTCCAGAAAGTGCTGCTGCGTGACGGTCAGAAAGACCTCAAGCATCAGCACAACCAGCACCGAGAAGGGAATCACGGCCAGTCCGAACTCCACCATGACCGCGCCGCGGTCATTGCGCGGAAGGTTCATTCTAGCGGCCCTCCGCGCGAGCGGCGCGCTGCTGGAGTTGAGAGGTGCTGGAGGAGAACGCCTCCTGACTGTCACCCAGCGCCGGAATAGGCGCACAGACGGGCGCGCAACTGAAGGAGGTCCGGCTCTCCTTGCCCAGATGCACCGTCACAATATCGTGATTCTCCCGTCCCACATTCACGATGGCAGAGGCCAGCTGGCGGCCCTTGTCATCCAGCACCTGCAGGCTTGTTGTGCCATAGGATTTGCTGGTGAGAATGGTGAGCAGATTCTCCTGCACCGAGGTGGTGGTCGTATCCGCAATGGAGGGATTGCCGATAATCACCACCTTCGCGCCTTCCGGCAGGGTGAAGGCCCAGGCATGGTCAATCGGCATTTCAATATGGCCGCGCAACTGGGGGGGCAAGCTTTGAGCCTGTGCGGCCGGCAGGCAGGCCGCTGCCAGAACCGCCACTGCTGCGCCAAGCCGAAAAACCGACATCCCATTCTTCTCCCGATGCAAACCACCTCATGCTGTTCAGCATAAAAGTGGCGTCTCGTATGTATTGTCTGCTCTGTACAGTTAAGAGATTGCCAAAAGTTATACAGAACATAGGCAGGGATGCGTTTCACTTGTATCCGGTATGCCGCCTAAGGGATGATACGGACCCCGCCACACAGATGAAAAAACTTCTAATGAATTGATATTTATGTAGTTTTCCGCAGGTACCTCCATTGCGGAAGATTTGACTTGCCACGATGGCAAGCCTATATACAGACCAACCGTGCTGACACGGCACTTAATTAAAGAGCGGAGCAGAAAATGAATATCGTTCCTGCAAAGGTTCGCCAGGTTCTTGCTGATGAATCCGGTGCAACGATGGTTGAATATGGCCTGTTGGTTGTAGCTGTCATTGCAATTGCTGGCGCAGTTATGGCCACATTAGGTGGTCAGCTTTCGGGATTGTTTAGCGGCATTGGTGAGCAAATTGGCAGCGTTAAAAGTGACCTTAAGACCCCTAACATGGACGCGCCTAAATAATACATCTGATAATCTTGCTCGTGAGACTGAATAAAATCGGAAATGGTGCTGGCGGCTCAGGCTTCTGGTGCCATTTCTGCTTCTGAACGACAGGATTATTTCTTTTCTAATGCGAAAATGTTATTTATAAAAGAGCTATTATCAGGAGTTTCAACCTAAGCTTAAGGGTCAGGTCGCATGTTTATCGAAGTGCGCAAGCGTCTGCATCATGCCCTGACAGATGAAACCGGCGCAACCATTGCTGAATATGGCATCCTGATTGCGGGCCTGATCGCCGTTGGCGGTGTGATCATGAGCACATATGCCGTGCAGTTGCAGGATGTTGTAAAGTCCATAGGTGAATCCTTCAAATCCTTTCCGGATGATGTCACCAAAGACATGAAATGAGTTTCAGGATTCATATTGTTTTGCCCCGAATCTGATGGTTACTCATGACAATTGAACTTGCGGCCCAGCTGGTCTTCACGGCCCTTATGCTTGCGGTCATTGTGAGCGACATGCGCGCGCTGCGCATTCCCGATAAACTCAATCTTCTGATCGCCGCAGCCTTTGTGCCCTTTGCCGCCCTTCAGGGGCTGGCATGGGATGTTCTTCTGGCCCATATCGGCATTGCGCTTTTCATCTTCCTTCTTCTGCTGGGTGCAGCCATGGTCGGAAAGCTCGGCGGCGGAGATGTGAAGCTGGGCGGGGCCATTGGCCTGTGGATCGGCTCTTCAGCCGGCATTATCTTCTGGCTAGTTGCTTCCGGCATTATTTATGCTGCCCTTCTGATTATCGTGATGGCGGCGCGCAAATTCGGGCTACGCTATGTTTTTGTAAACACAAGCCTGCCACCATGGCTGCATGATCTTCTTTCCCCGGAAACGTCATTGCGCAAGTCCATCATCCCGTTTGGAGTGCCACTTGCAGCGGGTGCGATTTACTGGGTCTGGATGTAGGAGCAACCATGGATCGCAGGCGTCTGGCCCTGATTGCAGTGGCCCTGTTGGCAGGCGGCGCAGCCTTCTATCTGTCGATGCGCACGGGTGAACAACCTGCGCCAGCACCTGTTGTCATAAGCCAGCCGGCACCCAAACCAACAGTTGATGTTCTGGTCGCCGCAAAAGCGCTCGAACCGGGGGAGCAGGTTTCCCCGGATAGCGTGAAGTGGCAATCCATGGTGGAAGAAAGCCTGCCGGAAGGTGCCCTCACCCGCAGAACCTCGCCCGAGGCACAGACGGAGCTGGCCGGGCAGGTTGTGCTTCAGCCTATCCGAATCGGGGAACCTGTCCGGCAAGACCGGCTGCGCGCGCAGGATGAAGGGGGCATGCTGGCCGGCATGCTCGGAACCGGGATGCGGGCCGTCTCCATCCCCCTTGATGCGCGCAATGTGCGGGCTGTCAGCGGCTTCATCGCTGTGAATGATCGCGTGGATGTCGCCATCACCCTGCCTTCGGACCCGTCCGGGCGGGTTGCTGGCCAGATCCAGACCTCGCGCCTGCTGCTTCAGAATATCCGTGTCATCGCCCTCGGACATGATCTGGCGCGGACCCAGATCATTGGCCAGAAGCTGACCTTGCCGGAGGTCGCGACGCTGGAGGTGACGCCCGAGCAGGCCAACCAGCTCTTGATGGCCATGCGCCAGTCTGGTGCGGAGGTCTCCCTCATGCTGCGCCCCGTGGGTGAAAAAGGCGAGATCGCCAACCCGCAGGAAGACCGCCAGATCATCACCATCCGGTTCGGCCGGGCCCAATAGGCGTTTACCAATCGGGTCCAATTCGTAAACGCCCGATGCCCCCTTTCGTTAAGGCTTGCTTCGGTCAACCGAATGCAAGGCGCTCTCGAAACAGGCCGGATCTGCCCTTTCAAACCGCCCCGCGCGGCACCGGGACCAAACCCGCAGGGCATCGCCCAAAACCTTGCCATTGCATGGGCTTCCAGCCGCAGCGGTTCAGCCCATGCCTGCCACCGGCACCTTGCCGTGCAGCCCGGACAAGGCCATCCACCCTCACCCACCATACAGATGTGGATTCTTAACGCATCCCTTGCGTGTGCCAACAGCTATTAACCACCCATTAACCATGGCGGTTATAGTTAACGGATACTTATGAAGCCCTGCTTCATGCTTTCCGTGTGAGGGTGACTTATGGCATGCCTGACGAGCGCTTTGCGATTGGCCGCTGTGGCGTGTGTACTGGTTCATCCGGTCGCATCGCCAGCTATGGCCAATGGCTTTGGCGATGTGAGACAGAGCACAAGCTTCACCACTCCCATGCGTCAGGTTGTGAATGTTGGAGCGGGTCGCTCCCATGTCATCACGTTACCTGAGCCTGTGCGCGATACCTATGTGTCTGATCCTGAAGTGGCAAATGCCCAGATGCAGACCAACCGCCGTCTGGTGATCAACGGTCTCAAGACAGGCAGCACAACCATTCTTGCGAATGCAGCCGATGGAACGCCGATTGCCTCTATCGAGGTGCGTGTGTCCCAGGATGTCAGCCAGATCGAGGCAACGCTGCGCGCAGCCCTGCCCAAGTCAAATATCTCGGTACAGCCGGCGGGGGATTCCGTTGTCCTGACCGGAACGGTGCAGGCGGCTGACGAGGCACTGCGGGCCGTCGATATCGTGCGCGGCTTTATGGGTGGTGCAGACAAGGTTGTGAATGCCATCACCCTGGCAGCCCGCGATCAGGTCATGCTCAAGGTTTCGGTCGCCGAAGTGCAGCGCAATGTGCTCAAGCAGTTCGGCATCAATGCCACGGGTGCATGGTCGGTTGGCGATGTCATCATGGGTGGCGTGATGAGCAATCCTTACGGGGTTGCCGGGCACGCCCTGACAGGCTCCCTTGGCGCGGTTACCGGAACATCCACCAACCCTCTGGGCGGCGTGAACACAGCCACCCTGCACGCCATGGCACAGACGGGCGTTGCCCGCATGCTGGCCGAGCCGACACTGACGGCAGCCTCGGGCGAAACCGCCACCTTTCTGGTAGGCGGTGAGGTTCCCGTGCCAACGGGCATGACCTGCTCGTCCACCAATGCCTGCCAACCCTCGATCGAGTTCAAGAAGTTCGGTGTCACGCTGACCTTCACACCGGTGGTTCTGAGCCCCGGCCGCATCAATCTGCGTGTGGCAACCGAGGTCTCCGAGCCGGATCATCAAAACCAGCTCTCCTTCTCAACCGGCACGTCCACCATCACCATTCCCGGTTTCAAGGTGCGCAAGCAGGAAACCGTTGTGGAAATGCCCTCCGGTGGCACGCTTGTCACGGCAGGCCTCATTCAGGAAAGCGGAAAGCAGGCGATCACCGGCATTCCGGGCGCCATGGATGTTCCGGTTCTGGGTGCGCTGTTCCGTTCGCGCGATTATCAGCGGCAGGAAACCGAGCTGGTCATCACGGTGACCCCAATGCTCGCCCGTCCGCTGGAGGTCAGCCAGGTCACCCGCCCGGACGAGGGTTTTGCCGATGCGCCGGACCCGCGGGCCATTTTCCTCGGGCAGGTCAACCGCATCATCGGTAATCCGCGGCACAAGGTTGACCCCGCACAATTCTATGGCCACGCAGGATTTATCCTCGACTGAGGCAAGAGCAATGAACCGCCTTCTCCGCCATTGCATGTTCGCCTGCGCTGGACTGACTGCCCTGGGATTGGCCGGGTGCAAGACGGCCGAGCCGTGGACAGAACCACCCTATCCCTCGTCCTTCAAGGAGCGTCATCCGATCGAACTGACGGATGAAACCAAGAAGCTTGAGGTTTTCCCACGATCGGCTTACGGGCTGGACCAACGCCAGAAGGCTGACGTCACGGCTTTTGGACGAACCTATCGTCAGGCCACCAAAAGCCGGCTGCTCATCAATGTGCCGTTCCCCGAGCAGGCCGCGAACTATGGCAAGGGCCCATCCGGCCGCCCGCCCCTGCAACCTGCCGTGCGCACCACGCTGGAAGGCGTGCGCAAGACATTGGTCAGCGCCGGTGTGGACCGTCGCAATATCATGATCGCCTACTATCCGGCGTCTTATTCGGCCGCCCCGCTCACGCTCTCCTATGATGCCTTCGGGGCAAAGGTGGCAAACGAGTGCGGCCTGTGGCCGGAGGATCTGGCAACAGGTGGCGACCCGCAGGGATGGTGGAACGAAAGCTACTGGAATTTCGGCTGCGCAACCCAGTCCAATCTGGCCCAGCAGGTTGCCGATCCGGTTGACCTGATGCGGCCGCGCGTGGAAACGCCGACCGATATTGTCCGGGCCGTCAACAATATCGAAGCCCTGCGCGTCGACAAGGACCCCTCTACCAACTATTCCGATGCGGACAGTGTTGCGGAAGGGGTCGGAAATTGATCGTGCGCGCTGACAAGCCAGCCTTGCTGCCCCGAGTGTCCATACTGGCATTTTGTGAAACAGAGCCGGTTATGCACGCGATCAATGCAGCCTTCGCTCATCCCTCCATGGCGCGTGCCCAGACATCGGTTTTACCGGCCAGGGCGGTGGATGTCGGGGGGGTTGGCAAGAATGTCATGGCAAGCGGCCTTCCCGGCGCGGTTATCATTGAGGTGGGGGAGCAGGCTGACCAGCCCGAGATCCTGCGCCAGCTCACCAAGTTTGCGTCCTATTGCGATCAGGATACCGTGGTGCTCGTCATCGGGCACAATAATGATATTGGCCTGTACCGCGCCCTCATCCATGAAGGGGTGGCGGACTATCTGGTCGCGCCTGTCACCAGCGACCAGATCCTTCAGGTTCTGGCAAACCGCCTGACCCGAAAGGATGCGGCGGAAAGAGCCAGCAAGGTGATTGCCGTCGTCAGCGCGCGCGGGGGAGCCGGCAGCACAACCATCGCCGCCAATCTGGCCTGGATGCTGGCCCACGAACGCGACACCAATACCTGCCTTGTGGATCTTGACCTGCCATTTGGCGGGCTGGCGAACGCACTGGATTGCCAGCCGGACCCGGAACTGTCTGCGCTGCTCTATACGCCGGAACTCATCACAGACCCGGAAACGCTGCATCGCATGCTGGTCCACAAGACCAGCAACCTGTCCGTCCTGTGCGCAACCCCCAGCCTTGAGGCTGCCGGCAAGCGGCGCAATGATGCCGGAACAGCGCATCTGATCAAGCTTCTGCGTTCGGAATATGCATGCACGGTGCTGGATGTGCCGCTCCAGTGGAATGCGGTCATCGAGAATATTCTGGTCAAATCCAACCATGTGGTTCTGGTGACCACGCCGGATTTCACCGGCCTGCCCCCGGCCCAGACCCTGTTGCGCTATCTGGGGCAGTTGCGGGATGACACGCAGGTTATCCTCAACCAGGGCCGTCCGCGGGACAAGGACAACTGGAAGCCGGATGATGCCAAGACAGCCCTGAATGTGCCCCATCTTTTCCAGATTGCCGCAGACAGCGCCTTTCCAGACAGCGTTGCCCAGGGCCGGCCCTTGTGTGATCTTAACCCGTCCCACGCGGCGGTGCAGGAACTCAGGCGCCTCCTTGATGTTCTTTCCGGAACGCATGAAGAGAAGGCCAGCGGCTGGTCCCTGCCCTTCTCGCGTCTGTTCCGGCGTGAGGCGCAGAAAGGCACATAATGGCAATTTTCGGCAAGAATATTGGCCTTGGAACGCCCGTTCCGTCCCGTCCCGCCCCTACGCCGGAGGTGACGCCCCCTCCTGCCGGTCAGGTTCCACCGCCCAAGCGGTCTCCTTCCGTGCCATTTGCACCGGAGGATATGGACGGTTTCCGGCAAAGGGCCGCTATTGTCGGCCAGCGCTGGACCGAGCGGCTGATGGCGAATGCCGATCTGATTTCGGTCAGCCGGAGTGCGGATCTTGTCAATGATGCCGCCCAGAGAAGCTCTGTGCGCACGGCACTGGTACAAATCGCGGCCAGTGATCCGGGTAACCTGTCCCGCTCGGAGCGGGAAAAGCTGATTGATGAAATCACCGCTGAAGTTGTTGGCTACGGCCCAATCGAGCCGTTGCTGGCTGATGACAGCATCTCGGAGGTCATGGTCAACAGCGCGGATTCAATTTATCTGGAAAGAAGCGGCCGGATCGAGCGGACCAACCTGTCCTTCCGCAATGAAGACACCCTTTTGCGCATCTGTCGCAAGATTGTGGAAGCCGTGGGGCGCACGGTGGATGCGCAATCGCCCATGTGCGATGCGCGCCTGAAGGACGGTTCCCGCGTCAACGTCATCATTCCGCCCATTGCCGTTGACGGAACCTGCCTTACCATCCGCAAGTTCAAGAAAGACCGTTTTGTGCTGGCCGATATGGTGCGCATGGGGTCCATGACCGCAGAAACGGCTGAAGTGCTGCATGTGATTGGCCGCACGCGGGTCAATGTGGTCATTTCCGGCGGTACCGGCAGCGGCAAGACCACCTTGCTGAACTGCCTCACCGGCGTTGTTGATGCCAATGAGCGCATCATCACCTGCGAAGATACGGCGGAGCTGCAACTTCAGCAGCCGCATGTGGTGCGTCTGGAAACCCGCCCGGCCAGCAATGAGGGAACGGGCGAAATCACCATGCGCTCTCTGGTGCGCAACGCCCTGCGCATGAAGCCGCATCGCATCATTGTGGGTGAGGTGCGCGATGATGCCGCCATTGACCTGATTCAGGCCATGAACACCGGCCATATGGGCTCCATGGGCACCGTCCATGCCAATGACCCGCGCGGCTGCCTTGCCCGCCTTGAGGCGCTGATCCGGACCGGCACAGGATACCAGAACCTGCCATCCCACATTATCCGGAAGGATCTGGCTGAATCCCTCGACATCATCGTGCAGACCCAGCAACTGCCCGATGGCCGCCGGGTTCTGACACATGTTACGGAAGTCTGTGGTCTGGAAGGGGAATCCATTATCCTTCAGGACCTGCTGCGGTTCAATTACCGGACCGAGGTGATTGAGGGCACCGGGGTCATCAAGCCCCAGATGGCCGAGCAGGCCTCCCGTTATGGGGAGCTGGATCGTTTGATGCGGGCCCTGTCCTCAGCCAATGGGGCGCCAGCATGAATCTTCTGACCGCTGTTCTGACCGGGATAGCGGTGACGACCGCCCTTATTGCGCTTTTCTATTCGCAGCTCTTTACGCCTGCACACGTCTTCCGGCGGATGCGGGATATTGTTGCGGCCGCCCCCAACCCCAAGGACCCGAGCGAAGGGCTGCGCCTGCGCCGGATGATGCTGGCCAACCGGCTGGCCGAAGTGGCGGAGGAAGAGCGCCACCGCCGCCAGATCACATTCAAGATCCTGATGGCACAGGCAGGTGTCAAATGGACCGTCAAACAATATGTCTGGGCCAGTATCGGCATTGGCATCATCTTTGGCCTTGTGGCGCTGGCTGTATCCAAGAACCTGTTTATCGCTTTGCCTGCCGGGGCCATTCTGGGCTACTGGGTCCCGCGCCAGTTCCTGAAAGTGCAGCGCACGCGGCGGGTGCGCGCCTTCATCAACCTGTTACCGGATGCTCTGGATGCCATGGCGCGAAGCATGCGCGCCGGTCTGCATATCTCGGAATCCCTGCGCATCATCGTGCGAGAGGGACAGGAGCCATTGCGCAGCGAATTCCAGATTGTTGCGGATGAGCAGGCGATCGGCTCCACCCTGTCGGAAGCGCTGACCCGCTTAAGCGTGCGTATTCCGGTTGAGGAAACCCAGTTTCTGTCGCTGGCCATTTCCCTTCAGGCGGGAGAGGGTGGCGGTCTTGCAGAAACGCTCAGCTCCCTTGCACACACGATGCGCGAGCGGCGCAAGCTGGTCAACAAGATCCAGGCGATGACAGCAGAGGCCCGCGCCAGCGCCATGCTGCTGGCCAGCCTGCCCTATATTGGCCTGTTCATCAATTTTCTCATTGAGCCGGAAAAGACATCCCTGCTCTGGACCACGTTTGCCGGGCAGATGGTTCTGCTGGGCGGCACCATCTGGGTTCTGATCGGCTTCCTTGTGATGAAGCAGCTACAGGTGATCAAGGTTTAGGGCAGTGCCAACCGTAAAAAAGCCGGGCCGTATGAAACAAGGATAGCCAGACGGACACTGGAGCAGTCTTGCTTCATTGAAACAGAGTTCAAATACAGGAATGACAAGGCGCCCTGATCTTTCAGGATCAATGCGCGCTCCATGGGGCAGGATCAGGCAATGCTCGAAGCAGTCATCATCGCGCTTCTGGCGGGCATCAGCGTTTATGCGCTGGGCGGAGCCATTATCGGCAATGTACGCGAACGACGCCGGCGGGAGCTGCTTGCTGCCGGGCGGGGACAAGTGCGTGATCAGCCCCCCCTGCGCGTGCAACTGATGTCTCTCTTGCCGATTATCACGCAGGTTCTGCAACTGGAGCGGTGGCTCGGCTTTGCCCCCCTGCGCGAGAAACTGGCGCGGGCGGGAAAGCGCGGACCTCAGGCTGAGGCCCAGTTCCTGTTTTTGCGCCTTGTCATCGGCATTGCCGCTTTCATACTGTCGTTGCTTTATCTGTTTGTGGTGCTGCCGGGTCTGGTCCCCCCGTTTTTGTCCATCGGGGTTGTGGCCGTCGCCACCTATATCGGCCTCAAGCTGCCGGAGATCATGCTGGATCGGGCCGGGCGTGAGCGCATTGCCTCCATCAAGGCGGCCTGGCCGGATGCGCTGGACCTGATGCTGATCCTCATAGAAGCCGGGCGTCCGGTTGAGCAGGCCCTGCGCCGCATGGCCGAGGACATCAGCCGCACATCCAAACCCCTCTCGGAAGAGATCAGCGTCACCCTGTCAGAACTGGCCTTCCTTCCAGAGCGACGGCAGGCTTATGAAAACCTCGGCAACAGGACAGACCTGTCCGAGGTGCGCAGCGCCTGCATGGCCATTGTGCAGGCCGAGCAACAGGGCACATCCCTAGCGCCCGCCTTGCGCGCCCTTTCAGCAGAAAGCCGCGCCGCCCGCATTTCCGCCGCCGAGCAGCAGGGCGCAAAAATTGCCGCCATCATGTCCCTGCCGGTCATGGTCTTCTTCCTGCCCCCCTTGATAATGATCAGTGTCATGCCGGCGATAATTTCCTATATGGGGTGGAAATAGAGGGCTTCCCATGACTTGGAATCGCTTGGAAAAACGGCTGCGTCACGTTCTGCGCTCAGAGGACGGGAACATGCTCGTTCTGGGTGGTTTTCTGCTCATTGGGGCGCTGGGATTTGGCGGCGTGGCGCTGGATTTCGGCCAGATGACGGAACTGCGCCGCAAGCTTCAGGTGGCGGCAGATGTGGCCGCGCATGAGCATGCCGCGGACCCGACGGGCAAAAACGCATCCGTGCTTCAAACCCTTTGCCGTGCCTCTGTTGACGAATGCACGATCGAGATCAAAAGCCCCGCTCCCGATGTTGCCATTCTGGCTTGTGCGCCATACCGCCCCTATCTCGGCCCCATCTACGTTTCGCTCGGCGTGACGTTTAAGGGCTTCACTGTCGAAAACGGACGCCTCAGCCTGTGCGCAGCGAGTGAGGCACGCGGGAATATGTGTAAGGCACCGCCTGATGAGGTTCGTTGGGACCCTGTAAAAGCGGAGTGCCCCACCGGCCAGACGGGTGAGATCAGTTACGAGCAGGAAATCAAGCGCACGGCTTCTTGCGCTGCGGGAGCCACCTCTCCAGAGTGGTCTGAACAGGTTACGGGTATTCAGCGCAATCAAACAAACAGCTGTAAGGCTGAGCCTCCGAAGTGCGCAACAGATACGACCCGTAAACCCCAGTTCCGCTGGTCTGAAACCAGAGTAGATGAGTCCTCTCCATGCAAGGCAGGAGAGTATGGGGCCAAGTTCATCCGGGTTCGTCTTGTGCGCGAACCTCAGGTTTGCCCGAACAATGATGAGGACTGGACAGATTGGCGTGATTGGCGCGATGCTCAGGGACGCTTGGAGGTCCAGCAGCCTATTGTGAACACATGTCGGAGCACCTGTGACGAGTGGAAGGGGCATGACGAGTTTCATTATCAAGAAAAGCAGATGAAGTGCTCATCCACTGGTCCGGGAAGCACCATTACTGAAAGAGTCATGTACAAGGTTACGTACAGATATACTTGCGATGGCAAGAAGGTCCTATTTAATGGCGGGAACGCCTGGACGCCAGGAATGGACTCATATGTTGCCATGAGCTGCCCGCGGGGTGGCAAGGTGTTCACGACTCCGGGAGAGCATGTCTGGACCGCTCCAGAGGGCGTGAAAAACCTTGCTGTTCTGGCAATTGGCGGGGGAGCAAGCGGCAGCGTTGCCGGCCCGAAAACCAATACGTTCCGCTTTGGAGCGGGAGAAAAGACCGAGATCCTTACCTCGCCGTCTCTCAGCGCCAACGGAGGGGGCTATGATGCCAAGCTGATTGATGGGCAGAATTATTATAATTTGCCCGGAAATGCAGGCGGCTGCCAGAGTGTTAAGGATGGCGGCGGATGCGGAGGCTGGGGCGGTCAGAACAGATGGTGGGGTGGTGTGGAGGATCAATATAATCAGCCATATTACTTCGGGAAAATCAGGTCCTCGGGCACACAGCTCTTCACCTATGGTGGTGGTGGAGGCGGAGCAGCCGGTTTCACGAATGCATCCCCGCACAGCGGGGCGGGCGGGATGAACGGCGGCGATAACGGGTTTTCCAACAGGTCTGGAAACAAGAGTTCAGGCGCACATGGCGGCTACGCGCGCGGTGGCGGTGGCGGTATTGAACAAAACATAACCGGCGGCGGCGGCGGTGGCGTCGGCCTTCTCAACTATAACGATGATGGCCGGTGGGCGGGAAGTCCACAAGGAGCAAGCGGCGGCGGTGGCGGTTCGAGGGGCCAGTCAGCAGAACGGGGTACAAATAACCTGAACACTGGCAGCGTTATGAGAGCACCATCTGGTGGCGCTTATGGCGGCGGCGGCGGCGGTGTTTTGGCACCCAAAACACCGATGTCATGGGATTCAGGCTTTGGAGGCGGCGGCGGTGAGCTGGCCTATAAAAATGATGTTTCTCTCCCACAAGGGGTAAAAACTGTCACGATAAAGGTGGGCAAAGGTGGCGCTGCTCCCGACCCTGTTGAACGCAGGGATGGAGACTTGGTTTTCCATGTTCAGCCAGGTTCTGGAGCCAGTGGTGCTGCACGTATCATTTGGGGTGATGGGTGTACGCAGGGACAATCCCGGAAATTTCCTGATGATTTTTCCAAGTTTGCGCCATTTCTGGAATGTAAATACGAATGTACGAGCAAAGATTTTTGTGCCTGGGAGGAGTAGCGGGCGATGCCCGTTCTCCATGGGCATCTGGCATGCATTAAGAACCTGTTTATAGGATTGTACTGCACAGCATATATGAATAGAAGGTAGGCTGGATTGTTGAGTAGTGGACTTGTTTGCAGTTCGCTTGCCTGATTGACAGGATCCATTCATGCGCCTCCCCCTCCTTGCCGTCTCCTGCCTTGCGCTGGCTTTGACAGGTTGCCAGACCAGTGGCAGCACGTCTCAGCCGGGCATATCCAGCGCGGCGCAGGGTGCGATTGCAGAGGCGCGGGCGCTGGAGGAACGCGGGCAACTTGAGCAAGCTTCGGCTGTGTTGCAGAAGGCGGCAATGTCTGATCCTTCAGACAATGCCTTGCGCGCGGCCTATGGCAAAAGTCTGGTTGGGCTTGGGCGGTTGAAAGAGGCGCAGGACGTTCTGGCCAATGCCCATACGCCTGATAATCCAGACCCGATGGTGCTTTCAGCCCAGGGCGTGGTCGCCACCAAGATGGGGGATTATCGTCAGGCCGAAGCATTTTTCACCCGTGCGCTCAACCTGCAACCGGAAGACCCGCGCATTGAGGCCAATCTGGCCATGGCTTACGCCTCTGGCGGACAAATGGACAAAGCGGAAAACCTCGCCCGTCAGGCTGCCGCCCGCTCTGGGGCAGATGCAAGGGTGCGGCAGAATCTTGGCGTTATCCTTGCGATGCGCGGCAAGGATGAAGAGGCACGAAGAACATTCGAACAGGACCTGCCGGCAGATCAGGCCGCAAGCAATGTTCGGGTTATCCGGGATATGAAGTCACAGAGAAGATGATATGGCGGTAGTCATGCCATATCATTCTACAAGGCAAGATCTGCATATCCTGTGTCCAAGATAATATTCCGCACAAGCCTGTGATGTGAGATGAAAAGCTGGTCAGCCACCGGACCTGACAGCACTGTTTTCATCGCAATGATCATGGCACAGGCTCAACAAGCCCGGTAACGACAACCTTTCAGCGCACCTGACTTCCCCGGCATTGGGGGAATGGCAACATGCCTTCACATTCAACCAAGCGCCACAGGGAAGACGGTCAAGAAAGAACCGCAGCCGGACCGGCCCCTTCAGGCAGGGAGCGGACCCATCACCTACCCCTGAACATAGGCCCGCAGCACATGGGCTTTAGCAATACCCATGCCCGAACCTTATGTATTCTTTGTACTATGGCTCATCTTCTTCCAGCGACGGATGATTGAGCGGAAGTGCTTTTCAAAGAAACGTGCCGCAGGTGTAAGCTGTGCCCGCTCGGCGGCCAGAAGCTCACTATTGTGAACAGAGGCCCCAATACGCGCTGAATCAATCAGGCCATCAATGGCGTTCAAAATGCTCCGGTAAGGATAGAAACCGGCAAGATCAAGATACTTCATGGTTCCACGACATTCCTGAAACGGTCGCTTCACCAGTTCGCTCGCAGCGGCGGCATGGTAACTGGCATAGAAAGACTGAAAGTCATCCACCACCAGGCTCTGCTCACGGCGCAAGAAGTCTGATGCCATGATCGGCCACTGGGCAAACTTTTCGTTATAGTCATGACGCGACTTCCAGCGGATATAGGCACACAAGCATTTCGCAACTAGTTGCTCCCGTGAGCGCGCCGGGAAATGTGCCAGTACTGTATTCTTCAACAGGCAATCCGGTATCTTGATGCCATTTTGCGTCACGGAATGACTGCCATCTGCAATCAGAACATCGGAACCGCATGCCACCTCTCGCGGCAATGCAACCTTGAACACCTCTCCAGTGAAGGGAGCGGTATATTGCATGCGCGTTAAGGGATTCGGGTCTGAAAAGTCATCTTCAGATGTAATCATGTAATCAATATTTGACAGTCCCGCGACCTTATGCGGGCCCAACTCTGCAAGATCCTGATACAGAACCTCCCTGCTCTCCACCATCAGGCATTCATCAGCATCAAGCGGGAATACGAAATCCCACTCCTGTTGAGAAAAGGCATGTGCCATGAGTCTGGTCATGCCCTTGCCCTGATAGAAGCTTCTGGCAGGAGGCTGTGGCACAAGCTCTAACGGCAACCCTTCTGCAATGAGAGCCTGAAGTATTTCCCTTGTATTATCTCCACTATTGTCATCAACAATAAATATCTTATCGAAGAAATGGAGATTATGCCGCGCCCAGGCCTCGATAATATCTCCCTCATCGCGGGCTATGGAGATTGCGGCAATTTTCATTTCAAACCCATTTGTCTTCGCCATTTCACGAGCGGCTATAGCAGACAAGGCTTTCCATACGCAACGCACACACCCCTGAAGCTTGAGGTGACATCCCGTATCTTGCAGGATGAGATGCGCATAAAGCGCCTGCCCTTTCCCCGCAGCCCGGGACAGGAGATGCCCCTGTCCCTTTTGCTCTTGCAATGCCTTCAGTAGCGCAAGCGCGCATAATAGCTTGCCGCCGCCGCCTCACGCGCCTCACGCAGCGTGAGAATACCGCGCTGGCGCAACAGGGGCACCAGCCTGAGAAAGACCTCCGCCGTCATCAGGGCATCACCCAGCGCGCGATGGCGCTCCTCTATCTGGATGCCAAGGCGCGCAGCCAGTGCCTCCAGCCCATGCCCCTGCTCATTTGGATAAACGATACTGGCCAGCAGCAATGTATCCAGAACAGGCTGGTCAAACACAATGCCCGTGCTTTCTTCCTTGATCTTCAAAAACCGCATGTCAAAGGCAACATTGTGCCCCACAAGCACGGTGTCAGACACATAGGTGCGAAATCGCGGAAGGACTTCTGCAAGGGTTGGCTGGCCGCGCACCATTTGCGGTGTCACACCATGCACGGCAATTCCTGCTTCAGGAATGGAGCGTTGCGGGTCTATCAACTGGTCGAAACTCTCACCACGCAACACCTTGCCATTCACGATACGCGTGGCCCCGATCTGAAGGATTTCATCTCCCCCGCGCGGATCGAGTCCGGTCGTCTCGGTGTCAAACACCGTATAGACAATCTCCACCAACTCCCGCTCATCCAGATCGCGATGACTTGCGCGGGCGGCCAGAAGGTCAAAATCATAATATTCCGGACGGCTGTCCGAAGGACTGAGCAGATCCACCGCCTCGCCCACCTCTACAGGCAGCAAAAACCTGAAGAAGCTGCGTGCGCCTGCATCCTCATGCTCCAGCCACACCTCTCCCCCATGCCGCTCGGCCACATCACGCGCACATAAAGGCGCTACCGCCCCGGCTCCGTCCTCGCCCCCAACCATCGGCAGGGCCGGCCAAGCCGTCAGCTTTTCCGCCGGTAAATCGGCGCCTGCCCACATCAGGTCCAGATGCACCCGCCCACCGGCCGGAGAAAGACGCAGGCCCAGTTCCAGCCCCGGCTTTTGCGCCTCCAACTTTTGCGCCAGAAAAGTGAGGGCGCGCAGGAGTGAGAAACTGTCCACGCTCAGCCATGGCGTGCCGCTGATCTCCGGGGCCAGCATGGGCGCGCCGGTTGCAACACTAATATGCTCCATGGCGGTGGAGAGCAGATCCGCCCCGGCCATATTCTGCAACGGCCAACGGGTTTTCAGGTCCTGCCCTGCATCGGCTGTCAGCGCACCAAGGCGAATGCTCATGGCACGCACTTCATCGCGCACAATACTGTGAAACCGCTCACGCTCTGCCGTGTTGAGATCCGGATAATCCAGCATGTCCAGCGCGGCCTGCATGCTGGCAAAGGAGGCCCGGCTCGCCTCTGTCAACTCCAGAAGGCGACGGTCCCGGCGGACATGCGCCTCATATTCCTCGGTAATATCATCCAGCAGCAGCACAAAGCCGGTGATCTGCACCCCGGCCCCGTTCACAACGCCGCTTTCACCCGCCGGGCGCACCGGTGCCATGGAAACCTGAAGCAGATGCCCTGCCGGCGTGGTGATGACAAAGCGTGCGGATGATCCCGTCTCCCCGCGCGCAATCCGCCGCTCCACCTCGGCACGGGCATGGTCGATATAGGCCGGTTCAATCAGCGCATGAATGGAGCGCCCAAGGCCGATGGCCGCGCTGGCCTGAATGCCGGAGGATGCACCTTCCGGGTGCAGCACCCGGCGAAACAGCGCACGGGCGCGGGCATTATAGAGCAGGATGCGCCCATCCAGATTGCACACCACCACGCTCTGTTCCAGTTCGGCCATCAGGGCGGCAAGCTGGTCTCGCTGCTGGGCCACGCTGCGGCTGGCATCCGCCACATGCTGGGCCATATGTTCCGCCAGCCCACGCCGCACGGCCGCCAACTCATTGATAGCCTGCGCCAGCACAGCAAACGGGCCGGCCCCTTCCATGGGTAGATCCGGGGCCTGCGCATCCAGCGCCAGTGCATGCGTGGCATCGGCAAGGCGGGCAGGCTGCGCCACATGGCTGGCATGGAAATGCAACACCACCCATGCCGCAAGAGCCGCAAGCATCAGCCACCAGGCGAACAGAAACACGCCATGGCTTTCCACCAGCGCCCACAGAGCGGGAGCCACACCCGCCTGCTGCCCGGCAGAAAGCATCAGCCAGCCCAGCAGTGCCCCCAGCGCCAGCCAAAGCGCCAGAACCACGCCCGGCACTGCGGCCACAAACAGGCGGCGAAGCTCTGTGCGTGCGCTGTTCATGCCATCAGTTCCCCAACCTTCTGCGCCAGATCACGGGTTGAGAACGGCTTGGTCACATACAGGTCCGCACCCGCGCCAATGCCGCGCGCCATATCGCTCTCGCGCCCCTTGGCGGTGAGCATCATGATGCGCGTCTCCTTGAAGGCAGCATCCGCACGCACGGCAGCGCACACATCAAACCCGCTCATGCCCGGCATGGTGGCATCCAGCAGTACAAGGCGGGGATGCTCATTGCGGATCATCTCCAGCGCCTGCACCCCGTCCCGCGCCACCAGCACCTCATAACCGGCGCGCTTCATCATGAATTCGAGAGAGATGACGATGTTCGGCTCATCATCGGCAATCAAAACCTTGCGGCTGGCAGCAGGGCTGGCGTTCAGGCTCATGGTCTTCCCCCTCTCACTCCGGCTGCACCTGCCAGCGCTGAGGCACGGCGGCACAGTCCTTCCTGTTCTTGCACATCATCCGGGCGGTGTGCAGCCCGCCACCTGAAGCGGCAGGCGGAAGGCGAAGCAGGCCCCACCCCCGGTTGCCGGCTCGTGCCACATGCTACCACCAAAATGGTCCACAATCTGTCTGCTGATCGGAAGGCCCAGCCCCGTGCCGGGTGGACGACTGCCATCCTCCCCGCCCTGCCGGAACTTCTCGAAAATGGTTTCGGCATCAGCCACTGGCACGCCCGGCCCGTTATCACGCACCTGCACCACCAGCGCGCCCTCTTCCGCACGCAAGCGCACCTCGACCCGCCCGTTTTCATCCGGAACGAATTTCGCGGCATTGGAGAGCAGGTTCAGCACCACCTGTGTCAGCCGGTCCGGGTCCGCGCGCAACAGGGGCACGCGCTCCGGCAGGTCCAGCACCAGTTGCGCACCGCGATTGCGGAACAACTCTCCCGTGCTGGTCGCTGCATCCAGAATGAGGCGCACCATATCCACATCCGCGCTGTGCCATTCGGCAAGGCCGGATTCCAGCTTGGCCATGTCCAGCACCTGATTGACCAGCCGCCCCAGCCGCTCGCTCTCATGCACGATGATGCGCAGGAATTCCTCGCGCTGCTCCTCCTCCATGTCCGGCGTGTCATGCATCAGTTCGGACAAGGCGCGGATGGAGGTGAGCGGCGTGCGCAATTCATGGCTGACGGAGGAGACGAAGTCATCCTTCATCTGGTCCAGCGTTTTCAGCTGTGCATTGGCGGCGCGCAAATCCGCCGAGGCAATTTCCAGCGAACGGGACTTGTCCTCCAGCGCGCGGGCGTAAATGCGCAGTTGCGAGGCCTCGTTGAGAATTTCCGCCACATCGCTCACGCCCAGCGGCTCTTCCTCAACCACCGCTGCCACCATGACGCGGGCCGAGGCGCTGCCCACCGCACCCGCGATCTGCCGCTCGACCAGATCGACAAGGCGGGCATCCGGCTCCAGCGCCTGCACATCTCCAACGCCCATTTCGCGGGCATGCTGCGCAAACAGGCGCTGGGCACGTTCTGTGCCCAGCAGGCGCGCGGCCAGCGCCATCAGATCATCCAGCCGCGCCCGTCCGCGCCAGAACACGGGAGCAGCATCCCCCGTGCGCTCGAATACATCCACAAACAGCAGGCCCTGACTGGCATCCCGCGCTTCTGGTGCCCGCCACAGCGACAGGCCGACATAGAGCGAGATATTGACCAGAAGGCTCCAGAACAGTGCATGGGTCAGATTATCCAGCCCCGAAAGGCCGAAAAGCTGCTCGGGCGCAAGCAATGTCAGGCCAAACGGGCCGTGGGCGAGGAAGGCATCGGAAATCCAGCCGGACTTTGCCACCGAGGGCAGCATGAGCGTGTAGACCCAGACCAGAAAGCCGCCGCACAGCCCACCCAATGCGCCAGCCCTGGTGGCCCCGCGCCAGTACATGCCGCCAAACAGGGCCGGGGCAAACTGCGCCACCGCCGCAAAGCTGATGAGGCCGATGGAGACCAGCGCATAGGCCTCACCCGCCACATGGAAATACAGATACCCCAGCAACAAAATCGCCAGAATGGCCACGCGGCGGATATTCAGCAGCAGACGGGAGAGATCTCCCCCCGCCTGCGCGGAAAAGCTCTTCATCCGCAGCAGGGTGGGCATCACCAGATCATTGCAAACCATGGTGGAGACGGCGATGGTCTCGACAATCAGCATGCCGGTGGCGGCGGAAAGCCCGCCAATATAGGCAAACAGCGCCAGCACCGGCGCGCCATAGGCCAGCGGCAGGGAGAGCACAAAGGTTTCCGGGTCTTCCCCACCGGGGCCAAACAGCACCAGCCCGCCAATTGCCAGCGGCAGCACGAAAATATTGATGAGCAGGAGATAGGCCGGAAAGACCCATGCGGCGCGGCGGATATGCTGCTCATCCACGCACTCCACCACCATCACCTGAAACTGGCGCGGCAGCAGCAAAATGGAGAGGGCGGCCAGCAAGGTGAGCGTGAACCACTGGGCATAGCCAAAGGCCCCATGCCCTTCTCCCCCGCCAAGGCGCAGCAGTTCATCCATGCCCGGCAGGGCCTGCGCCCTTTGCCAGATATCCCCCATGCCGTTGAACAGGCCATAGGTGACGAAAATCCCCACGGCGAGGAACGCCACCAGCTTCACCACGCTCTCAAAGGCAATGGCTGCCACCATGCCTTCATAACGCTCGGCGCTATCGAGATGGCGCGTGCCGAAAATGATGGTGAAGGCGGCCAGTGCCACCGCCACCACCAGCGCCCCGTCTCCCCACCATGCCGGCAAGGCGTGGGCGGCATCCTGCGTCAGGATCTGGAACCCGGCCGAGACCGCCTTAAACTGCAAGGCAATGTAGGGAACGATGCCCACCACGGTAATCAGTGTCACCAATGCCGCCAGAAGCGGGCTTTTGCCATAGCGGCTGGCGATGAAATCGGCGATCGAGGTGATGCGGTAGGTCTTGGCGATGCGCACCATCTTGCGCACCACCACCCAGGCCAGAATCATCGCCAGCATGGGGCCCAGATAAATGGGCAGGAACCAGATACCGCTGGCTGCTGCGCGCCCCACCGAGCCGAAATAGGTCCATGCCGAGCAATAGACCGCCAGCGAAAGCGCGTAGATCCACCCGTTCGAGATGACAGAGCGCCCTTCCGCCGCGCGCCTGTCTGCAAAAGCGGCGATGGCGAACAGCACCAGCAGATAGCCAATACAGGCCCCGATGACGAGGAAAGGACTCATGCCCGCCCCCTTGCGCATGGGGGGGCAGCATGGTCCCACCATCTGCCGGCCTGCACCAGAAAACAAAGCGCGGCCAAACCCGGAAACGCCTCTTGTGGCCTGCGGGCAGAAAGGGGGCGGGGGATGTCAGGCATCACGAACATCGCGCGCCTTTACGGGTTGTGCGCCCTCGCCGGAAGCGCCGGAGAGAGGCGATTGAGCGTCTGCCCCATATGCCACCGTGGCAAGCTCCGGAGCGGGTTCAGGGGCAGGCTGAGTGACAGGCTCGCTTGCAGCGTCGGCCAAACTCAAAACAGGAGAGGCAGAAATGGGAGCTGTCGCCCCGTGCTCTTCCCCCAAAACCCGCGTGCCTGCACTGCGCCGGGGGATATGCTCGCTCACCAGCGCCAGTATCGCAATCAACCCGGCCCACACCACAAACAGCGCCACCGGCAAGAGGGGCAGGCCGAAGACAGTCGCAGACGTATCCCACACCATCAACAGTGGAAAATTGAACAGCACCACTCCCGCCGCACACAAGGCCAGAAGCACCTGCGGCCTTGGTCCGCGCCCGACGGGGCTTTCGTGGCGCTGCCGGTTCATAGCCGGTCAAACCGGTAATGCCAGGCCAGCCATGCCTTGAACTCCCGCACTATAGCGAGGGAATCCTTCAGTGCCTTTTTATCCAGCGTGCCCAGATCGCTCAGGCGAATGGCGTTGCCGGGCGTGCGCTCCTGCGCCATCTGCCGCAAATTGTTGGAGAGCTTCAGCCCCATCAGAAAATGCAGGGCGTCTGTCAGGTCGCGGGCAAGCGGGGCTTCAATGCGTTCCTGACGCACCAGTTCTTGCAGGCGTGCCGCGGTACCGCGCGCCGACAGGCGATGCTCGAACGCCAGCGCCCGCACCCCATGCACAATGGGAAACAGCCCCAGCTTTTTCAGATCAATCTCCGCCGCCTCACGTCCGCTGAGCCCCGGAAGGCGCGACCACCAGCTGCCCCCTTCCGCAAACTGTTCCACGGCACGGGCAAAACGGGCAAAATATCCGGCATCATCACTCAGCATCTGGTTCAGGCCCGCGCGGGCCTCCTCCAGCAGCGCAACATCCCCCGCCACGGCTTCCGCATCCAGAAAGATAGCCAGATTCATCGGGCCATCGCCCGCTCCGTCCTCATAGATCCAGCGCCGCAAGGTGATGCGAAACTCAGGCAGGGACTGCCGCCACAGCGGCCGGCTGACCATGATGCCACCGGGACAGGGCGGATAACCGAAAGAGATCAGCGCATCGGTGAAAGCCTGCGTCACCTGCTCCAGTTCCGGGCATTCAAAACCGGCGCGCAACAGCAGGGCATTGTCCTGATCGGTCTTGATGATCTGCTCGCCGCGCCCCTCGCTACCCATCACGATCAGGCAACTGTTGGCGCGCAGGTCTTCCGGCGCAATCAGCTCCCACAGACGGCGGAACAGGTGGCGGTTCAGTTCGCCCACCAGCCCGGCGATGATATCCACCCGCACGCCATCCTCATTCAGCACGGCAATGAGGCTGTCGATCTGGGTTGCGGCCTGTTTCAGCGTATCGAGATCGCGCGCATTCTCGATATCCAGCGCGATCAGGTGGGAGTGGCTGGCGACAAAGGCCATGAGATCCAGCTGGCCCAGCATGCCCACAATCTCATCGCCATCACGCACCACAACACGGTGAATGCGATGGCGCAGCATGAGAATAAGGGCGGTGTGCAGCTCGTCATCCACGCTGACAGACCACGGCTCGAAAGTCGCCACATCGCGCACGGCCAGTTGCTCTGGCGGAATGCCGCGAATGAGCGCATCACGCAAATTGGTGGTGGTGAAAACGCCAAGGCGCGCACCGTCGCGCACCAGCGCATCACTCAGGCCCCGGCTGGACAGCGCGCGGCACAAGGTGACGAGATCCGTCTCGCCATCCACGAAGAAGGGTTTGCGCAGATAGGCTTCACCTACGCGGGACGACATGAGCGAGATGAACTCGCGCTGCTCTGCGCCCTGTAGCGGCGGATCAGATGCAGGGCGCATGACACCCCCTTGATACGCATCGGCCCGCCCCTTTCAGGACGAGCCGTGCTGTTCCGGTTGAGTCCGCGCCGGAGATGTATCCGGCGCGGAAGTTTTTCAGGCTGGCGATCAGTGCGAGGAAGCTTGCGCCGCACCGATACCCGTCTCGGAGCGAACCTGCTGGGCCACAAAACCCTCGCGGTCCTTCTTGGCACGCGCGCTGGTATCCGTGATGGAGAACAGCCAGATGCCAACAAAGCCGATGGTCATGGAGAACAGGGCCGGAGAGGTGTAGGGGAACGGAGCCGAACCGGCAGGATTACCGAGGGTCGCTTCCCACACCGACGGCGACAGGATCGTCAGCAGAACCGAGGAGATAAGGCCAAGGAAGCCACCGATCACGGCACCGCGCGTGGTGCAGTTCTTCCACAGCACCGAGAGGAACAGGACCGGGAAGTTCGCGGAGGCGGCGACCGCGAAGGCCAGCGACACCATGAACGCCACGTTCTGCTTCTCGAAGGCGATGCCGAGGATCACCGCGAGCACACCCAGAGCCAGGGTGGTGATGCGGGTCACGCGCAGCTCCGAAGCGCTGTCGGCCTTGCCGCCCTTGAACACGGTCGAGTAGAGGTCATGCGACACGGCCGAGGCACCCGAGACCGCAAGACCGGCCACCACCGCAAGGATGGTTGCGAAGGCTACAGCCGAGATGAAGCCGAGGAACACGTTGCCACCCACCGCATTGGCCAGATGCACAGCCGCCATGTTCGAACCACCGATAAGGGTGCCGTTCGGCTCAAGGAACTGCGGATCGGTCAGCACGAAGGTGATGGCGCCGAAGCCGATGATGAAGGTCAGCAGGTAGAAGTAGCCGATCCAGCCCGTGGCCCACATCACCGACTTGCGTGCTTCCTTTGCGGACGGCACGGTGAAGAAGCGCATCAGGATGTGCGGAAGGCCGGCGGTGCCGAACATCAGGGCCATACCGAAGGAGATGGCCGAGATCGGATCCTTCACGAACGAGCCGGGGCCCATGATGGACTGGCCGGCAGCCGCAGCCGCAGCCGGGTCTGCACCCTTTTCAGCCGCGATATTGGCCTTGATCTGCACCGCGCCAGCAAACAGCCGTTCCGGGCTGAAGCCGTAGTGCAGCAGCACCATGAACGCCATGAAGGATGCGCCGCCGAGCAGCAGGCAGGCCTTGATGATCTGCACCCAGGTGGTTGCAGTCATGCCGCCGAACAGCACGTAGACGATCATCAGCACGCCGACGAGCACCACGGCGATCCAGTATTCAAGACCGAACAGCAGCTTGATCAGCTGGCCTGCACCCACCATCTGCGCGATGAGGTAGAAGGCCACCACGACCAGCGTGCCGGAGGCCGCGAACACGCGAACCGGAGTCTGGGCGAAGCGGAAGGCGGCCACGTCGGCGAAGGTGTACTTGCCGAGGTTGCGCAGGCGTTCCGCCATCAGGAAGGTCACGATTGGCCAGCCGACAAGGAAGCCGATCGAGTAGATCAGGCCGTCAAAGCCGGACGCCATAACGGCGGCGGAAATGCCAAGGAAGGACGCGGCGGACATGTAGTCGCCGGCAATCGCAAGGCCGTTCTGGAAGCCGGTGATACCACCGCCGGCGGTGTAGAAGTCGGAAGCCGACTTGGTGCGGCCTGCGGCCCATTTGGTGATGTACAGCGTCGCCAGAACGAACACGCCGAACATGATGATGGCGGTCCAGTTCGTCGCCTGCTTTTCGGCGACACCAAGGTCACCACCAGCGGCATAGACGAGGGACGGCAGAAGGGTGGCAGCGGCAATAACCGAGGCCTTCCCGAAAAGCTTCTGTGCGGTGTTCACTTGAGGACCTCCCGCTTGATCTTCTCGGAAAGAGCGTCGTATTCGTTGTTGGCGCGCCGCACATAGACGGCAGTGATCAGGATCGTGAACACGATCACCCCGAAGCCTATCGGGATACCGTAGGTCATCACGCCATCGCCGAATCGCGTGGACAGGAAGCCCTTGTTGAACGCCACCAGCAGGATGAAGCCGTAATAGACGATCAGCATGAGGATCGTCAGGGTCCAGCCAAAGCTTGAGCGTCTTGCTTTCAATAACTGGTAATCAGGGTTTGCCGAGATTTTCTCGACCAGTGATGTTTCCATCGGATGCTCCCTAAATCGCCCGGTTTTCCAAGCGTATTTTTGTTTTCTGGCGCTACGTAGCCACACGACCCCTCTGGTCGGCAGTCTACCAAGACTTCAAGTAATAGCAGGTCTGCGCTCAGCGCATACCGTACTTTTGGCGATATAGACTAAAGATGGCAGGCTGTGCCCCGGTTTCACGGCCTGCTCCGGAAGGCCGGAAAACATAGCGCGGGCTTGCTCGCCCGGCATGACCGAGGGGGCCGGACACAGATCAGGAACCGTGACGGATGGCATAAGGGCCTGCACGCCCCTGTGGAAACCCGGAGCTGAATGGCTGGCACGGCCAGAATACGGCCAGAATCATGTGTCAGCCGGAGCGGGGGACGGCCCGCATCACTCCGGCCCCGAAAGCCCCGGCGTTCAGACTCAGCCTTCAGAAACCGCCGCGCCCTGACCCACATTGATAAATGAAAAGCCGTGGCGGGTAACCTCATCGCGACGGTAGATATTGCGCAGATCCACCAGAACCGGGGTGCGCACAAGGGCTTTCAGACGCCCCAGATCGAGCGCGCGGAACTGGTTCCACTCGGTCACGATCACAACCGCATCGGCCCCTTCGGCCGCTTCATAGGCCCCTTCGGCATAGGTCACATTATCGATGACGCTGCGCGCATTCTCCATGCCCTCGGGGTCATAGGCGGAAACTCTCGCACCGTGATCCTGAAGCGCCTGAATGATGGAAATGGCGGGGCTGTCGCGCATGTCATCCGTATTGGGCTTGAAGGTCAGGCCCAGAATGGCAATCTTCCTGTCGCGCACATCGCCGTTCAGGGCGGAGATGACCTTGCGCGCCATGGCCCGCTTGCGGTTGTCATTGATGGCAACCGTGGTTTCAATCAGCCGCATCGGGCTGTCATGGTCCTGCGCGGTCTTCACCAGCGCCAGCGTATCCTTGGGGAAGCAGGAGCCGCCATAGCCCGGCCCGGCATGCAGGAACTTGGAGCCGATACGCCCATCAAGGCCGATACCGCGTGCCACTTCCTGCACATTCGCACCCACCTTCTCGCACAGGTCGGCAATCTCGTTGATATAGGTAATCTTCAGCGCCAGAAACGCATTGGCCGCATATTTGATCAGCTCGGACGTGCGCCGGCTGGTGAAAAGAATGGGGGCCTGATTGAGATAGAGCGGACGATAGACCTCGCTCATCACATCCTTGGCGCGCTCATCATCAAGCCCCAGCACAATCCGGTCCGGCCGCTTGAAATCCTCGATCGCGGCGCCTTCACGCAGAAATTCGGGATTTGAAACCACGGCAACATCCGCATCCGGGCTGGTCTCGCGGATGATGCGCTCCACCTCATCGCCGGTGCCCACCGGCACCGTGGATTTGGTGACAACCACGGTGAACCCCTTAACGGCCTGCGCAATTTCACGCGCCGCAGCATACACATAGGAGAGGTCCGCATGCCCGTCCCCGCGACGTGACGGGGTGCCCACGGCAATGAACACCACATCCGCCTCCGCCACACCGGCCTTGAGGTCGGTTGTGAAGGAGAGGCGGCCAGCTTTCACATTGTCCTGCATCAGTGCAGCAAGGCCCGGCTCATAAATCGGAATCTCGCCGGCTTTCAGGGCTG
This sequence comes from Xanthobacter sp., assembly GCA_034676585.1. GTDB lineage: Bacteria > Pseudomonadota > Alphaproteobacteria > Rhizobiales > Xanthobacteraceae > Xanthobacter. The sequence goes on from JAUCBY010000007.1 coordinate 658,627, forward strand.
CAATCTTGGCCTCATCCTTGTCCATGCAGATCACATCGTGACCAAAGTCAGCAAAGCAGACGCCAGATACCAGGCCCACATAACCGGAGCCGATCATCATGATGCGCATATGAGAACCTCTGACAGCAGAGACAGCAAGGGTGGGCGGGCGAAAACTAGGCGTTTTCCCTGACCCTGCCAAGCGGTATTTCCCCCCTTGTACAGGCTCTCCCTGTACAAGCTGCGCGCCGGTTCGTGAAACCTTTCACCCGGCCTGTCGGCAGGCCTCAAAATGCCGGATGCCGTTTAAGGACGACCATCCGCCCGCGGACGGCACATCATCGGGCCATAGATCACCACAAAGCCGATGAAACCCGCACACCACAGGGCCGCCGCCGCCCACATCAGTTCCATCGTCCATTGCGGGCTGAGGGCCATGGCCACACGGGCGATGAGCGCAAGCGTCACCAGTGCGTACACCAGCTGTGTGCCGGCAGAGGCATGCAAGACATGACCGCTATGGCCCAGCGTGGCGCGGGTCATCATGGCCAGTGTCATCAGGCCAATGCTCCCAATCGCCCACACATGCAGGGCCGCGTTGGGCGGCAGCATATCGGGCCACAACACGCCCGCTCCCATCACGACAAACCCCAATGCCGTGAACAGGAAGGCAACATGCAGCACCAGCACCAGCGCATCCGCCCCCGTCCGCCAGCCGCGCCAGCGCACCAGACGCAGCAGACTGCCCAAACCACCCGCGAGTAAAAGCACGCCGCTGAAAAGGGCCTCGGGCGCGACAGTCCACGCCAGCAAGGCAACTGCGGCCAGCACCAGCAAGGCGGCATCCATCTTGTTGAATGCGGTGGGGCGCGCCTCCCCGCGCTTGGCCAGCCAGTTTCCGGTAAAGCTTGGCACCACGCGCCCGCCAATGAGCAAAATCAGGAATACGGTGATGGCCATGGCACCGCGGGTGGAATATTCCGCCGCCCCGTGAACATGCGCTTCCAGATGAAAGCCAAGATTGGCCAGCGCGAGCAGGGCCACCAGAATAATCACCTTGAGATTGCGCCAGTTCTTTCCGGCCCAGACCTCGCGCGCCACCATCATGCAGAAGAGCACGAGGAAGGCGACATCAATGACCATCGCCGCCGCCCAGCCAATCTGCGCCGAGCACAGCACCGCAGCGCGCCCCGCAAGCCACAACAGGGCCAGCGCAGCCAGCGCGGCTCCGGTAACAGGCAGGCGGCCGGTCCAGTTGGGAATAGCGGTGAGCAAAAAGCCCGCGACCACTGCGGCCCCGAAACCGAACAGCATTTCATGCCCATGCCAGGTCAGGGCACCAAAGGCGGTGGGAAGCTCCACCGCTCCTGAATAAACAGCCGGCCAGATGGCGACAGCTGCCAGTGCAAACAGCCCGGCCCCCAGAAAGAAGGGCCGGAAACCACCGCGCAGAAGCGCCATGCCTTTGTGGTTTCGTTGGGCCTGTGCGGTTCCCATGGTCTTATCCTTCAGGCAATTCTGCCCGGTCAAAATCAGAACAGAAACAAACCATGCGCACCGGCCGTTGCCCCAAGAATGGTGATGGCAGCCAGTGTCAGCAGGGTCAGGTGCAGGTTTGCGGCGCGGCGCAGGGAGGCCTCGGGCGTGGCGCGGGCAGCCGCTTCAAAGCGGTGCTTCAGCAGCGGTTCCACTACAAATACCGCCATCATGAAAATGAACCACAGCCCCACCATGGCGCTCATCCACCAGAAGGCGGGATCATGGAAACGCTCCCACAGATCCAGCCGCCAGGTCATCCAGAAACCGGTGAGACCAGCGAGCGGAATGGAAAAGCGGACCTGGGCAGCAAAGCGATGCTCCACCGCCTCAAAAAACTCCGCCCCCGCCAGCCCCGTCCGCTGCCGCGCCAGTGGCAGAATGATGAGCGTGACAAAGGAGACGCCGCCAATCCAGTGTACAATGGAAAGCACATGCAGGGCACGGGCAAGGGTCACATCATCCATGTCTTTTCCGTTTCCGGACAGAGGTTTGCCCCACATGCACCATAGCCGCAAAAAGAGGCACGGGGCATGAGGCTGCGCAACCCTACCCCCCCAGTGCGGACATGTGCCGCGCAAGGGCCGGGCCGCCATTGCGGGCAATCACGAAATCATGCCCCTTCGGCTTGGCGCGAATGGCGGCGCGAATGGCCGCATTCAGCAATTCATCTGAAGGGGAGGCGCGCAGGGGTGTTTTCAGATCGTGCTCTTCTTCCTGCCCAAGGCAGCTGTGCAGCACGCCGGTGGCGCTCACCCGCACGCGATTGCAGCTTTCGCAGAAATTATGCGTCATCGGCGTGATGAAGCCGATGCGTCCGCCTGTATCCTCCACCCGCACATAACGCGCGGGGCCGCCGGTTTGCTCGGGCGTATCCAGCAAAGTGTGGCGGGTTTCAATCTGCGCACGCAACTGGTCCAGCGGCAGATACTGGTCAATGCGGTCTACCCCCACATCGCCCAGCGGCATGGTTTCGATGAAGGTCAGGTCCATGCCGTGGCTGTGGGCGAAGTCGATCAGGTCAAACACTTCACGGTCTGTGGTGCCCGCCAGCGCAACGGCATTGAGCTTCACCTTCAGCCCGGCCTCAAGGGCGGCGCGGATGCCATCCATCACCACCGCCAGCGTGCCGCGACGGGTCAATGCGCGGAAGCGATCGGCATCCAGCGTGTCGAGCGAGACATTCACCCGCTTCACCCCATGGCGGGCCAGATCATCGGCATAATGGGCAAGCTGTGTACCATTGGTGGTGAGGGTAAGCTCACCCAGCGCGCCGCTGGCCAGATGGCGTGAAAGACCTGCGAACAGATCCATGATGCCCTTGCGCACCAGTGGCTCGCCCCCGGTGAGACGCAGCTTGCGCACGCCCAGCGCCACAAAGGCCGAGGCGAGGCGGTCCAGTTCCTCGATGGAAAGCACCTGATCGCGCGGGAGAAAACGCATGTCATCAGACATGCAATAGACGCAGCGCAAATCGCAGCGGTCTGTCACCGAAAGGCGCACATAGGTGATGCGACGTCCGAACAGGTCCACCATGGCACAGGAAGACGGGCTGGTTGTGCCCATGTCAGTTCTCCTCGGGGCGACGGAGCGCCTGCACATGGAGATGAGCGGCATCATCTGCATGGTCACAGCCCACAAGATGGGCACAGGCGCTCACATCAGCCACATCCAGTTCCAGAAAGGCAGCGATGGCGTGGAGGCGTGAGGCGGTCATCGGCTCACTGGGAGTTGTCAAAAGCGAATCCAGCGGACGCAGCGCCGCCAGTTCCTCGGCGGAGGAAATGGTGGTGCCCAGATCGCGCAGCAACCCGTCCCCGATGCCATAGATCCAGCCATGAACGGTGACATCCACCCCGCGGGACCATGCCGCCTTCATCACCGGCGTTGCCGCCAGACGGCGCATCTGGAGTTCCACATTGAGTTCACACAGGCGGTTGAGCCGCGCTTCTGGAACAAGGAGGCGATCAATCTCCATGCGATGGCGCACATACAGGTCCACAATCGGAGCCAGCCAGTGGTCCACCAGCCCGCCACCGCCGGAGGCGTCATCCGCATCCTCCATGGCCCGGCGCACGCCGCCGCAACCATAATGGCCGCACACCATGATGTGGCGCACGCCAATGACATCCACCGCATATTCCAGCACGGAGAGCATGTTCAGATCACTGGAATGGATGACATTGGCGATGTTGCGGTGAACAAAGATCTCGCCGGGATCAAGACCAATGACATCATTGGCCGGCACGCGACTGTCCGAGCAGCCGACCCACAGGAAGCGCGGGTCCTGCTGCACGGCCAGACGGCTGAAGAAAGTGGGGTCTTCCTCCGTCTTGGTCCGCGCCCATTTCAGGTTGCGGTCGAACAGTTCATGCAGAACGAGATCGTTCTGGCCCGGGCGCGCCTGTCCCATTTTGCCTCTCCCGATCAGCCATGCTCGTGGTTATGGCTGTGGTCATGATGGTGCCCATGGTCATGGTCATGATCGTGCTGATGGTCGTGGTGGTGATCGTGCCGGTGGGCATGATGACCATGGCCACCCTTCCCGCATCCGCAGCCACCACCACCGCCAGAACAGCCGCCATTGTCGAACAGCTCTTCCTCATCCACTCCGGAGCGAAGCGCTGCCTCATCCTCGGCATCGCGCGCCATGGACCACTCCAGCATGGTGCGCAGGCAGGTGGCGGCAGGATCAGAGCTTTTCTCGATGGCGGTCATCAGGGCCAGCCACGCCTCATCATCCGCTCCATCGCTGAAGCGGGCGCAGGCGCCGGCTGCATATTCCCCCACGGTTTCATCCACCAGCACACCGGCTTTTTCCACCCGTGCGGCAAGGGTCACATCCCCGAGCGCAAACAGAAGATCCTGCGCAATGCGTTCATCCTGCAACTGGCGCAGCAATGTGCCAAGCAACATGTCATTCTCCTATTGCACAAGCGGGCTTGAGGCCCCTTCAAGCTCAATGCCGCGAATATCCGCCTGGCCGGCGAGCAGGGTGAGATACTGGCGCACCGCAATATGCCAGGCATGGTCTTCCAGCCGGCTGGCGATTTCCGTCTCCACCGCCTCAAACGGCAAGTCACGCCCTTCAATGCGGTGGGCAACATGCACAAGATGCACGCCATAGCGCGTTTCAACCGGCGCGGGGTGTACCTGTCCCGGTGTCATGGCCGTCAGCGCCGCCTCAAACTCCGGCACGGTCTGGCCCGGACCGATCTGCCCCAGACTTCCGCCCAGCTCCCGCGAGGGACAGGCGGAATATTCGCGGGCCAGATCCTCGAAATAGGAGCCCTCCCCCAGCCGGCGCAGCAGTTCCTGCGCCAGTTCACGGGCGGCAGGGCGCGCGGTTTCATCATCCTCCGGCGCGGGCAGGAGGATATGGGATGCCTCATACAGGTCATCCGTGCGGAACAGGCGGGCATTGCGCTCGAAATATCGTTGGCAGGTTTCCCGGTCTGCGTTCGGCACCTTCACCTCATGCTCCAGCAGGGCACGGATGAGGGCTTCCTCATCCGTTTCCTTCAAGCCGGCACCATCAAGCTGCGGCTCGGCCTCAAGACCGAGAAAAGCGGCCTGCTTCAGCAGCAGCTCGCGCACCACCAGCGCACGGGCCGCGGATTCCCATGCGGCAGTCGGGTTCGGGGCGGCGTGGTTCTGGATCTCCCGCGCAATATCCGCGCGGGAGATGGACACACCGTTCACCGAAACCTGCCCCATCTTGCGAGCCTTGGGAGAGGCTTCAACCTTGCGGACAATTTCCACCATGGTCGTCACTCCGCCGGAGGGGTGTAGGAACGGACAGCACGCGGCACGGGCTTGGACACAGGACCGGGCTTGCGCGAGCGCACAACCTGATAGCCCCTGCGGCCCAGATACCAGACCGGCGCGCTCCACACATGCACAAGGCGGGTGAAGGGGAAGACCAGAAAGATGGTCATGCCCAGCAGGATATGCGCCTTGAAGATGGGGCTCACATCCAGAATGTAGGATGCGGCCTCGGGATGCAGGGTGAGGATGCCCTGCGCCCAGTTCATGAACTTGTGCATCTCATGCCCATCCATATGCTCCAGCGAGACAAAGATGGTGGACAGGCCGAGCGTGAGCTGCACCCACAGCACCAGCAGGATGGCGGTATCGCCAAAGCTGGAATTGGCACGGATGCGGGCATCAAACAGGCGGCGATGCGCCAGCAGCGAAATGCCGATGAAGCAGATGACGCCGGCAACGCCGCCGACAATCACCGCCATGGCCTGCTTGACGCTCGGCTCGATGCCCACCAGCTCAAACACCCAGAGCGGGGTGAGAAGCCCTGCGGCATGGCCCATGAAAATGACCAGAATGCCGACATGGAACATGTTGGAACCCCAGCGCAGCTGGCTGCGGCGGAGCAACTGGGACGAACCCGTCTTCCAGGTGTATTGCTCGCGATCAAACCGCATCAGCGAGCCAAGAAAGAACACCGTGAGGGCCAGGTAGGGATACCAGCCGAACAGGGCGTCATTGATAGCCTCATAGTTTGTGAGGCCGGACATGGAAAAGCTGGACATGGCCTTCTCCTCAGCTGGCGGGTTGGCGCACGTCGCGACGCGCGGCGCGCAGTTGCGTGCGGAAGCGATCCACGGAACAACCGTCCATGGCGTCACCGGGGCCGAAGGTCACGACCGTTTCCTCCCACTCCTTGTCCAGCGCCTCGAAATCCGGGGCCGGGGCCTGCACGGAACCGGCATGGATCTTCGGCACGCTCAGCGTTTCACCGGCAAGGGTGCGCAGGACGCTGTAAATGGCGGCATAGTCCGAGCCATGCTCCACAAGGCGCTGCTCCAGCTGTTCCAGAATGTGCGAGACATCCTTCAGCAGATTGTGCGCCTCATCCCATGGGCGGGTGGAGAGAAACTCCAGAAACAGGGGCAGATAATCGGGCAGCTCATTGGCTGCCACGAAAAGTCCGCCCTTTTCATAAAGAGCCGCCAGATCCACCATCGCCTGTCCGCGGTCGCGGCTTTCCCCGTGCACATGCTCGAACAGGTGCAGGGAAAGGCGGCGGGTGCGGTCAAACAGCGCCACATAGGTTTCCTGCAGCGTGTAGAGATCGTCCTGCTCCAGCCGCTCCAAAAGCGGGTTGAGGCTGGCACGCAGGGCGGCATTCAGCCGCTTGTCCTGCGCCAGAACGGCTTCCATCTCCGGCACGGCTGCCACCATCTCCGCACGCGGATAGGTGAGCAGCTGTGAGAGCACCCGCAAGGTGAGAAGCTGGCCGGAGGTGTGAACTGCGTTGCCCATCATTCCACCTCCATCGGTGTACGCACCTTCATGTTGGGCTTGGAAGGGCTGCCAAACAGGTTCAGGTCCGTATCACCACCCGAGCAGCCATTGCCGAACGAGAAGCCGCAGGAACCGCGCATGTCGAAGGCATCATCACCCCATTCGCGATGTGCGGTGGGAATGACGAAGCGGTCCTCGTAATTGGCGATCGCCATCATCTGGTACATGTCATCAATGTCATTGCCGGTGAGGCCGACACGGGTGGCGATGCTCTCGTCAATGCGGCCATCCACGGTCTTGGCCCGCATATAGGCGCGCATGGCCAGCATGCGTTCCAGCGCGAGGGCCACCGGCTCCTCATTGCCCGCAGTGAGCAGATTGGCGAGATACTTCATGGGGATGCGCAGGGAGCGCACATCCGGCATGCCATCATCCACACCCATCTTGCCCGCTTCAGCAGCGGACTGGATGGGGGAGAGCGGCGGCACGTACCACACCATAGGCAGCGTGCGATATTCAGGATGCAGCGGGAAGGCCACCTTCCAGTCCATCGCCATCTTCCAGATGGGCGAGATGCGCGCGGCTTCCAGCCAGGATTCCGGCACACCATCGGCACGGGCCTGTGCAATCACCGCCGGGTCGCTGGGGTCAAGGAACAGGTCAAGCTGGGCCTGATACAGGTCCTTCTCATCCGGTGTGCTGGCGGCTTCCTCGATGCGGTCGGCATCATAGAGCAGCACGCCAAGATAACGGATACGGCCCACGCAGGTTTCCGAGCATACGGTGGGTTGCCCCGCCTCAATACGCGGATAGCAGAAGATGCACTTCTCGGACTTGCCCGAAGACCAGTTGTAATAAATCTTCTTGTACGGGCAGCCGGAGACGCACATGCGCCAGCCGCGGCACTTGTCCTGATCGATCAGGACGATGCCGTCTTCCTCACGCTTGTAGATGGCCCCTGATGGGCAGGCCGCCGCGCAGGTGGGGTTGAGGCAGTGCTCGCACAGGCGCGGCAGATACATCATGAAGGTGTTTTCAAACTGGCCGTAAATGTCAGTCTGCACACCCTCGAAGTTTACATCCTTCTTGCGCTTCTCGAACTCGCCGCCAAGAATTTCTTCCCAGTTCGGACCCCATTCGATCTTCTCCATCCGCTGGCCAGAGACCAGCGAGCGGGGACGCGCGGTTGGGAATGCCTTGGATTCCTTCGCATTGTGAAGATGCTCGTAATCGAAGGTGAAGGGCTCGTAATAGTCGTCAATCTCGGGCAGGTCCGGGTTGGCGAAGATATTGGCGAGCACGCGCCACTTCGCGCCGATCCTCGGCTCGATCTTGCCGTTCTTCTTGCGGCGCCAGCCACCATTCCACTTCTTCTGGTTTTCCCACTCGCGCGGGTAACCAATGCCGGGCTTCGTCTCCACATTGTTGAACCATGCGTATTCCACGCCCTGGCGGCTGGTCCACACATTCTTGCAGGTGACGGAGCAGGTGTGACACCCGATGCACTTGTCGAGGTTCAGCACCATTGCGATCTGGGCGCGGATCTTCATTCTGCCAACTCCCGGGCATGGGCTGCGGGAAGGGGCTCTTCCAGCCAGTCCACCTTGTTCATCTTGCGAATGATGACGTATTCATCACGGTTAGCACCCACGGTTCCATAGTAGTTGAAGCCGTAGGAAAGTTGTGCGTAGCCACCAATCATGTGGGTGGGCTTCAGCACGGTGCGGGTCACAGAGTTATGAATACCGCCACGATTGCCGGTCATCTCCGAACCGGGCGTGTTAATGATCTTCTCCTGGGCGTGATACATCATCATCATGCCGTTCATCACACGCTGGGAAACAACCGCACGGGCTGTCAGCGCGCCATTGGAGTTGAACACTTCCACCCAGTCATTATCGGCAATGCCTGCGCTTTTGGCGTCATCCTCGGAGATCCACACCACCGGGCCGCCGCGGTTCAGAGTCAGCATCAGCAGGTTGTCGGTATAGGTGGAGTGGATGCCCCATTTCTGGTGCGGCGTCAGGAAGTTGAGCGCAATTTCCTTGTTGCCGTTCGGCTTCTTTCCACGCACGCCGGCAATGGTCTTCAGGTCCACCGGCGGCTTCCATGTCACGAAGCCCTCACCGAAGGCACGCATCCACAGATGGTCCTGATAGAGCTGCTGGCGGCCGGAAAGGGTGCGCCACGGGATCAGCTCATGCACATTGGTGTAGCCGGCATTGTAGCAGACCGTCTCGCTCTCGATGCCCGACCATGTGGGCGAGGAGATGATCTTGCGCGGCTGCGCCTGCACATCGCGGTAGCGGATCTTTTCATCTTCCTTCGGCAGCGCCAGATGGGTGTGCTCACGCCCGGTGAACTTCTCCAGTGCGGCCCATGCCTTGACGGCAACCTCGCCATTTGTTTCCGGCGCAAGCATCAGGATGACTTCTGCCGCGTCGATATCGGTCTCGATCTTCGGCTGGCCCTTGGCCGGGCCGGAACGGTGCACGCCGTTCAGCGCGCGCAGTTCATCAACCTCATGGCCGGTCTTCCAGCCAATGCCCTTGCCACCATTGCCCACATTCTCCAGCAGCGGCCCGACCGAGGTGAAGCGGGCATGGATGGCGGCATAGTCGCGCGTCACCACACTCACCTGCGGCATGGTCTTGCCGGGGATGGGGTCAATGTCGCCGGTCTTCCAGTCCTTCACATCAAAGGGCTGGGCCAGTTCACCGGCGGTGTCATGCATGATGGGGGTGAGGACGGTATCCTCCTCCACACCCAGCACTTCCGGCGCGATGTCCGAGAAGACGCGGGCGAGGCCCTTGTAGATCTCCCAGTCGGAACGCGCTTCCCATGCCGGGTCCACCGCTGCAGAAAGCGGATGGATGAAGGGATGCATGTCCGACGTGTTCAGGTCGTTCTTCTCATACCATGTGGCGGTCGGAAGAATGATGTCTGAATAGACGCAGGTGGTGGACATGCGGAAGTCCAGCGTCACCAGCAGGTCGAGCTTGCCCTGCGGGGCATTTTCGTGCCACTTCACCTCGCTGTTGCGTACAGCGCCTTCCTCACCCAGATCCTTGCCCATCACGCTGTTGGTCGTGCCCAGCAGGTGCTTGAGGAAGTATTCGTGACCCTTGCCCGAAGAGCCGAGCAGGTTGGAGCGCCACACGAACAGGTTGCGCGGCCAGTTGTCCGGATCATCCGGGTCCTCGCAGGAGAGGTTCAGCTCGCCGCTCTTCAGCGCGGAAGCCACATAATCCTTCACCTCCAGCCCGGCAGCCTTCGCCTTGGCCGAGATGGTGAGCGGATTCTGCTTGAGCTGGGGTGCGGAAGGCAGCCAGCCCATGCGCTCTGCACGAACGTTATAGTCAATGAAGCTGTGGTTCCACTCGCCCTTGGGCGCGGTGGGCGAAAGCAGCTCATTGGCGGTCAGCGTCTCATAACGCCACTGGTCCGTGTGGGCATACCAGTAGGAGGTCGCGTTCATGTGGCGCGGCGGACGGTTCCAGTCGAGACCAAAGGCAAGAGGCGCCCAGCCGGTCTGCGGACGCAGCTTTTCCTGCCCCACATAGTGCGACCAGCCACCGCCGGACTGGCCAATGCAGCCACAGAATACCAGAAGGTTGATGACCCCCCGGTAGTTCATGTCCATATTGTACCAGTGGTTCATGCCCGCGCCGATGATGATCATCGAGCGGCCATTGGTCTTTTCCGCATTGGTGGCGAATTCACGCGCAACGGTGATGATGGCATCACGCTTCACGCCGGTGACGCGCTCGGCCCATGCCGGGGTGAAGGGCGTATCGTCATCATAGGAACGGGCGACATTGCCGCCGCCGAACCCGCGATCAAGGCCATAGTTGGCCATCATCAGGTCATAGACGGTGGCGACACGCATCACCTCGCCATCCGCACCCTGAATGAGGCGCACCGGCACATTGCGGTAGAGCACTTCCTCATGTTCAGTGGCGACGAAATGCTCGGTGGCGCGCTGGCCGAAATAGGGGAAGGCGACCGAGGCCATCTCATCGCCCTTGCCGTCCAGCGTCAGGCGCATGCGGATGGCACGGCCGGAACCGTCCTTCTCCTCAAGGTTCCACTTGGCTTCCTCACCCCAGCGATGGCCGATGGAGCCGATGGGCGCGACCAGATCGCCGCCCTCATCGAAAGCCACCGTCTTCCATTCGGGATTGTTGGTTTCGCCCAGTGCGCCCGGCAGGTCGCTGGCGCGCAGCATGCGCTCCGGCAGCCATGCGCCATCACGCTCTTCCAGACGCACCAGATAGGGCATGTCTGAATAGCGGCGCAGATAATCATCAAAATAGGGAACAGTGCGTTCCAGATGATATTCGCGCAGCATCACATGGCCGAGCGCCAGCGCAAGGGCGGCATCCGTGCCCTGCTTGGGGTTCAGCCAGATGTCGGCGAACTTGGTGGCCTCGGCATAATCCGGGCTCACCACCGCGCTCTTGGTGCCCTTGTAGCGCACCTCGGTATAGAAATGCGCATCCGGCGTACGGGTCTGGGGCACGTTGGAGCCCCACACCATCAGGAAGCCGGCATTGTACCAGTCCGCGCTTTCCGGCACGTCGGTCTGCTCACCCCAGACCTGCGGTGAGGCCGGCGGCAGGTCGCAATACCAGTCATAGAAGGACAGGCACACCCCGCCCAGCAGCGAGAGATAACGCGCGCCCGAGGCATAGGAGACCATCGACATGGCCGGAATGGGCGAGAAGCCCGCGACCCGGTCCGGTCCATGGTTGCGGATGGTGTAGGCATTGGCGGCAGCGATGAGCTCATTCACCTCATCCCAGTCCGCCCGCACCAGCCCGCCATGGCCGCGGATGGAGGTGTAGGAGTTGCGCTTCTTGTTGTCCTCCACAATGGAGGCCCAGGCCGCCACCGGGGAGAGGCCCTTGCGCGCCTCGCGCCACAGCTTCAGCAGCCGCCCGCGCACCATCGGGTACTTCACCCGCGCGCCGGAATACAGATACCAGCTATAGGAGGCACCACGCGCACAGCCGCGCGGCTCATGGTTGGGCAGGTCCGGGCGTGTGCGGGGGTAATCCGTCTGCTGGGTTTCCCAGGTGACGATGCCGCCCTTCACATAGATCTTCCACGAGCACGAGCCGGTGCAGTTCACCCCATGGGTGGAGCGCACGATCTTGTCGTGCTGCCAGCGCTTTCTGTAGGCATCCTCCCACGAGCGGTCCTCATGGGTGACAATGCCATGGCCGTTCGAGAAGGTTTCCGTTTCCCGCCGGAAAAAGGTGAGCCTGTCGAGAAAATGGGACATGAGATCATGGCCTCCGTTCAGCGGGCCGAAGCCGCGCGGGGCGTGGTGCGCGGGGAAATCCCGCGTTCGATATCGTGGAGCAGGCCGCCCTTGCGTGTGTAGACAGCCCAGGTGAGCAGCAGGCAGCTCACATAGAAGGCGAGGAACACCCACAGCGCGGCTTCCGGCCCGCCCGTCAGGGCGATGGAGGTGCCGTAGCCCTTGGGGATGAAGAAGGCCCCGAAGGCGGCGATGGCCGAGGTGAAGCCGGTGATGGCCGCACTTTCCTTCTCGGCCTGCAGGCGGCGCTGTTCCGCATTGGCCTGTGGCATCAGCCGGTCCATTTCCTTCGACATGATCGCGGGGATCATCTGGAAGGTGGAGGCATTGCCAACGCCGGTGGCGAAGAACAGCAGCAGGAAGCAGCCGAAGAACGCCCAGAACGCCCAGGGTTCCGCCCGCATGCCGATGGACCACAGCACACCCAGCACGCCCACCATCATCAGAAGGAAGACATAGATGGTGACACGGCCGCCGCCATAACGGTCTGCCAGCCAGCCGGTGCCGGAACGTGCAAGCGCACTGACCAGCGGGCCGAGGAAGGCGAACTGCAACGCATTCACTTCCGGGAACAGGATGCTGGACAGCAGGGGAAAGCCCGCCGCATAGCCGATGAAGGACCCGAACGTGCCGGTGTAAAGCCAGCACATCAGCCAGTTGTGCTTGCGCTGGAAGATGACCGACTGCTCACGGAAGGAGGACTTCGCCGAGGCGATGTCATTCATGCCGAACCAGCAGCCCAGTGCCGAGAGCACAATGAAGGGCACAAAGATGAAGCCCGCATTCTGCAACCACAGCGGAGCCGGACCGGCAGCGGTGGCCACCATCGAGGGATCACCGCCCAGCTTGCCGAACATGCCCAGTGTGATGACGAACGGCACCACAAACTGCACCACGCTCACACCCAGATTGCCCAGACCCGCATTCAGCGCCAGCGCATTGCCCTTCTCCGCCTTGGGGAAGAAGAAGGAGATGTTGGCCATGGAGGAGGCGAAGTTGCCGCCACCCACGCCGCACACCAGCGCCAGAAGAAGCAGGATCACATAAGGCGTGTCCGGGTTCTGCACGGCATAGCCGATACCAACCGCCGGAATGAGGAGAGACCAGGTGGACAATGTGCTCCACAGCCGCCCGCCAAAGATGGGCACCATGAAGGAGTAGAACACGCGCATGGTCGCGCCGGAGAGCAGCGGCAGGGCAGCCAGCCAGAAGAGCTGGTCTGTGGTGAACTTGAAGCCCACCAGCGGCAGCTTGGCCACAACAACAGACCACATCTGCCAGATGGCGAAGGACAGCAGCAGCGAGGGAATGGAGAGCCACAGATTGCGGTTTGCAATCTTCCGCCCGGTCTTCGCCCAGAAGCCCTTGTCCTCGGGGTGCCAGTCATAGAGCACGGCACCATTGACACGGGCCGGCTTTGCGAGCGCCTCGGCAGCAGGAGCTGCAACAGAGGCCGCCACCGGGACAGCGTCGGCAGCCATGGCAGGAGCCTTGCCACGGGCACGCCCCTTTGCAGGAGCAGCAACGGCCGCAACCTCAGGCACCGCTTCCGCCATGCCCTGCATTTCCGGCAGTTCCGGCAGCTTCGCCAGCTCTTCGCCAACGGCTTCCTTTTCCATCTGGCGAACGGACAGATGCATCCACACCAGCGCAACAACCGCGATGATGAACAGCAGCATGAAGCAGCTGGTCCACAGGCCGGTCAGGTCATTCAGCACGCCGAAGACGAGGGGCAGGATGAAGCCGCCAAGACCACCGATCATGCCCACCAGACCGCCGACGGAACCGACGCTGTGGGGGTAGTAAACGGGGATGTGCTTGTAGACCGCAGCCTTGCCCAGCGCCATGAAGAAGCCGAGAACGAAGACCGCGACGGTGAAGCCCACCACGCTCATTTCCATATGGAAGGAGATGGGACCATTGATGCCCGTCACCACATAATTGGTGGGCGGATAGGACAGCACGAAGGTGGCAATCACCGAGACGATAAGCGTCCAGTACATCACGCGCCGTGCGCCATACACGTCTGACAGATGGCCGCCATAGGCGCGGAACAGGCTGGCGGGAACCGAGAAGAAAGCCGCGATCATGCCCGCGCTGGTGATGCTCAGCCCGTACACCTTCACCAGATACTGCGGCAGCCACAGCGCCAGCGCCACGAATGCGCCAAACACGAAGAAATAGTAGAGCGAGAAGCGCCAGACCTGAATATTCTTCAGCGGCTCCAGCTCAAGCCACGCATTCTTCGGGCGGATGCCCAGACGGCGACGCTCCACCAGAACGGGATCATCCTTGGTGGTGAAGAAGAACAGAACGGCCATGACAACAAGCGCGGCCGCCCAGATCTGCGCCACAGCCTGCCAGCCATAGGCCACCATGATGAAGGGCGCGAGAAACTTGGTGACGGCCGAGCCCACATTGCCCGCGCCAAAAATGCCCAGCGCCGTACCCTGCTTGTTGGCCGGATACCAGCGCGAGACATAGGCGACACCCACGGCAAAAGAACCGCCGGCAATGCCAACGCCAAGGGCTGCCAGCAGGAACATCGGGTAGGTGGTGGCATAGGTCAGGAGGAAGGTGGCGACAGCCGCCGCCAGCATGGTGAACGAAAACACCACGCGCCCGCCATAAACATCCGTCCAGATGCCCAGCGCAACGCGAATGAGCGAGCCGGTAAGAATGGGCGTACCCACCAGCAGACCGAACTGGGTATCGCTCAACCCCAGTTCCTGCCGGATGCGGATGCCAATGATGGAGAAAATCGTCCACACCGCGAAACATACGGTGAAAGCGACGGTGCTCATGGCGAGGGAGGTCCGCTGGTCAGCGACTCTCACCTCTGTCTGCATTTGCATGGCTTCAACTCGCCTGTAGCAATAGCACATCTCTATTGTGCGATTTTATAATTGCTCCAAGGTCATGACGACACTTTGACTTATATCAGTTTTATGTCCTCATATGCAGATTAAATGAAGTAATTGATTATATCGCTTCAAGTAATTGATAAATGTAATCTTATTAGATAACAGAATTGCCATTTAAGCTTGACATTTATCAAGTGAAGCCTTGTTATCCGGTCAGCACCCACACAGAGGACGATAATGAGGCCCGAAGACGCTGACGCCATTCGCGACCTGCCCCTGTTCCACGATGCAAGGGAAGAGACATTCGCAGATCTGGTCCGCGCCGGCTTTCTTCAGCGCTTCCCTCCCGGCGTGGTGCTGGTCAACGAAAGTGACCCGGCAGACTTCCTGCATGTGGTGGTGGAAGGGCTGGTGGAAATGTTCGCGACCGGATCAGGCCGCGAAACCAGCATCAGCATCATTCGTCCGGTGGGCACCTTCATTCTGGCCGCGGTGCTGAATGATGACATGTATCTGCAATCGGCACGCACGCTGGAAAAATCGCAGGTGCTGATGATCCCCGGCAAGGCGGTGCGCGATGCCATGACCGCGGACCCCGCCTTCATGAAGGCCATTGTTGCCGAACTGGCGCGCGGATACCGGCGCATGGTCAAAGAGGTGAAGAACCAGAAGCTGCGGACAGGAGCCGAGCGCCTCGCAAACTGGCTGCTTCAGGAAGATGAGTCGTCTGGTGAGGAAGGCTATGTGGAGCTGGAGTTTGAAAAGCGCGTATTGTCAGCCCTGCTGGGCATGACACCGGAGAACCTCTCCCGTGCCTTCACTGTCATCCGCAAACACGGGGTCAGCACAGAGGGCCCGTGCCTGCGCATTACAGACCGTCCGGCACTGCTGCGCTTTGCCCGTCCAAGCCCGCTGATCGACCAGCCGGAATAAGACCGCCCGCACGTTCAGCCTCAGAAGGACATATCGTGCTGATCATCCGGGCAACCATAAGCCTGATGATCTTCGCGCCGGGCAAGACCGAACCCCAAGATCTCAAGACCGGAACAGGAATCAGGGCCTCACAGGCCGGCGGGATTCCGGACTGGATCACAGGGTGACATTCGCAGACCAATCTGCGGCTTATGGCATGCGGCAGAGCGGGCCTCAGCGGCCGCGCGCCGCACCATAGGCATTGGCCAGTGCGATAAAGCCGGGAACATCAATCTCTTCCGCGCGCGCGGTCTCTTCAAGTCCCGCCTCCGCCAGCAGGGGCAGCGGGTCCATCCCCAGAGATTTCAGGCTTTGGCGCAACATCTTGCGGCGCTGGCCAAAGGCGGCTTCCGTTACCCTTTCCAGATGCGCCAGCTTGCAGGGTGCTGGCGTCTCACGCGGCACCAGATGCACCACGGAGGACGTAACCTTCGGTGGCGGCACAAAGGCGGAAGGGGCCACATCAAACGCGATGCGCCCGGTGGTGCGCCAGCCCGCCAGAACCGCAAGCCGCCCATAAGCCTTGCTGCCGACAGTGGCGACGATACGCTCTGCCACTTCCTTCTGGAACATCAGGGTGAGCGAGGTGAACCATGGTGGCCAGGGGTCTGTTGAAAGCCAGCCCACCAGCAGTATGGTCGCCACATTGTAAGGCAGGTTCGCCACCACGCGCGCCGGCTCATCTCCCAATAGCGGGCGCACATCCACCTTCAGCGCATCCCCCTCAATCACCTCAAGGCGACCGGGATAGTGATCGGCGATCTGTGCCAGCGCATCCATGCAGCGCCGGTCGCGCTCAATCGCGATCACCCGCTTTGCCCCCAGCGCCAGAAGCGCGCGCGTGAGACCGCCGGGGCCGGGGCCAACCTCAATCACCGTTGCCCCTTCCAGCGCCCCGGAGGCGCGGGCGATGCGTCCGGTGAGGTTCAGGTCCAGCAGGAAGTTCTGCCCAAGGCTTTTCTGGGCGGAAAGCCCATGTTCGCGGATCACATCGCGCAGGGGCGGCAGATCATCCAGCGCGCTCATGCGTTTTCTCCCGCCGTGCGCGCTTCCTCATCCGCCAGCCGGCGGGCCAGATGCAGCGCCGCAATCAGGCTGGACGGGTTTGCCCGGCCCGTGCCGGCAATGTCGAAGGCCGTGCCATGGTCTGGCGAGGTGCGGATGAAAGGCAGGCCGAGCGTCACATTCACTCCGTCATGAAAAGCCAGTGTCTTGGCCGGAATCAAAACCTGATCATGATACATGCCCACCACCACATCATAGGTGGCACGGGCTTCCTCGTGGAAAAGCGTATCTGCCGGCAGCGGGCCACGGGCATCCAGCCCCAGCGCGCGCAGGGCCTCCACCGCAGGGCGCACCACCGCCTCATCCTCCAGCCCCAGCGTGCCCCCTTCCCCGGCATGGGGATTGAGCCCCGCAAAGGCAAGGCGCGGATGGGCAAGACCGAAGCGGCGTTTCATGTCTCCGGCAATGATGCGTCCGGTCTCCACCAGAAGATCCGGCGTCAGCAGGCCCGGCACATCACGATAGGGCACATGAATGGTGGCTGGCACCACCGCAAGCCGGGGCGACCAGATCATCATGACCGGGCGGGGGGCAAGACCATCCGCTCCCGCCGCACACGCGGCCAGATATTCGGTATGGCCGGGGAAACGAAAGCCCGCCGCATACATCACCGCTTTTGAAAGCGGGTTTGTCACCAGCGCAGCGGCACGTCCTGCCTGCACCAGCTCCACCCCGGCCTCAAGCCCGGCCAGCACACAGGCGGCGCTGCTGTCATCCGGCACGCCGGGCGCGGCGCTCGCCCTCGGGCCAACGGGCACAACGGGCAAGGCACGGGGAAAAACCGAAAGGGCCTCTTCCGGCGTGCAATATTCCAGTGGCAGGCTCACATTCATCCGGCGCGCACGGTCTGCCAGCAGATGCGGGTCTGCAACAACGAAAAAAGCCGGAAAATCCGCCGAGGCCTGCGCTGTCTGCCACGCACGCACCACCAGCTCCGGCCCCACCCCGGCCGGTTCTCCCGCAGTCATCACCAGTGGAAGGCCGGCCAGCTTGCCCATCAGTTATACTTGATCAGCGCACCACGGCGCAGTTCCTGAATGAGCTGGCCGGACATCTTCTTGAACTGCGCTTCGGAAAGCTCATTCTTCATTTCGCGCTGGGCCGAGCTTTCACCGCGCACCTGACGCTTCTCGCAGATCGCGAAGGTTTCCACGCCGGACTGGGTGACTTCCGGCGGGGTCAGTTGCCCAACCGGGGTCTTGTCCAGAATCTTCTGCAATTCGGAAGGCATATCAGAGGACAGGCGCAGCGCCTGCGGGCGCACCACAACCTCCTTCATGCCCCGTGCCATTTGGAGGCCGGATTCGCAGCCGCGAAAACGGGCCTTCAGGCTGTTGGCCTCACGCAGACGGGCCGAATGGTTGCGCGCATTGCGGGGCACCACAAAAACGATGGGGCGCAGCACATACTCGGTTGCGACATTCTGCGTGACACCGCGCTGCTGGAGAGCGGCGGCGACATCGGCATCGCGCACATTCGCGGTACCCGAGCGGGCGCGCACATAGGAGCTCCAGATATAGTCAGCTGCCAGCTTGCGCTTGAAGGTGCGCGGTTCCAGCCCGGCCTGCTTCAGGCTGTCCTCAAGCTGGGCCGGCGTGCGACCGGAACGCTGGGCGATGCCATTGAAGATCCGGTCCAGTTCCTCCTGATCCATCTCCTTGCGCAGCAGCCGCGCCTGCTGGATCTTGAGACGTTCATCAATGACCTCTTCCAGCGCCGCCTTGTGGGACAGGGTCTTGCGATCCAGCATCTGCGCCATGCGCTGGCGCTGGGACACATCGAACGTGGTCACAGGATCACCATTCACCATGACCAGAATCTGCTGGGCCCGGGCGGAAAACCCGGAGCCAAGCAATACCAGCACAAGAAGAGCTGCAAAACCAAGACGATGACGACTGATGAGCATGAGACCTTCCAACGCACAGCAACCCGATAACGGACGCACACAGAATAAAGCCGGCACCCTTGCGGGCAGATAAACACGGCGCGCCTGAAGTCGCTCCCGCCATATGGCCCATGATACGGCCAGAATGACAGGGGACACCATCAGCTTATATAGAAAGCCATGGCGGCATTTGGGCTGCGGGCGCAAAAACGCAATATGCGCCAGCACGACCAGACAGCACCCGATGCTGCATGCGTATCATACCGGCTTGAACCGCCCGGCTCAACCACAGGCTTTTCCAGCCTGCCGCCTCTGGCTGCACACACAGCACACAGGCTTCAGGCCATGACCCGCCATTTGTGCAAAAGGAAAAGGGCTGCAAGGATTTGGAGCGTCGTATTTTCTTCACGCAACGATAGCCCCTTCATGCAAAAATGCTCTAATGGCTGAGATAGGGCTTTTGATTCTGCGTGGTGTTCCGGCATGTTTGCAAAGCGGTGGGCGCCCGGCCTGTTCAGTCTTCTCACCTATCAGCGCGCCAATCTTGGAGCGGATGCCCGCGCCGGGCTGGCTGTGGCAGCGGTCGCCATTCCCGTGGGCATTGCCTATTCCGAGCTGGCCGGCTTTCCGCCGCAGATCGGGCTGTACTGCTCGCTGCTGCCGCTGGTGGTCTATGCGCTTATGGGCAGCTCGCGCCAGCTCATCCTTGGCCCGGATGCCGCCACCTGCGCCCTGATTGCCGCCTCTGTCGCCCCACTCGCAGGGGGGGATGTGGCTCTTTACATGGCGCTTTCGGGCGTTCTGGCCCTGCTCACCGGGCTGATCTGCATCAGCGGCAGCTTTTTGCGACTGGGCGCGCTGGCTGATTTTCTCTCCAAGCCCATTCTTGTCGGCTTTCTCAATGGCATCGCCATCACCATCGTGATGGGGCAGATGGGCAAGCTGCTGGGCATTCCGCTCACAAGCTCCGGCCTGCTGCCCCTGCTGATGGAAATCATCGCGCGGCTGAATGAGGTGCATCTGCCAACGGCCCTGCTGGCGGGCGGGGCGTTTGTCATCCTGTTTGCCAGTGCGCGCTTCATCCCGTCCCTGCCCTCTGCCGTCTCCGCCATGGTGCTGACAGCCGGTGCGGTGGCGCTGTTCAGTCTGGATCAGGTCGGGGTGAAGGTTCTGGGTGCCGTGCCGGCAGGCCTGCCCGGATTGTCTGTGCCAACAGTGGATGTGACGTTTCTGCCTGCCCTTGTGGCAGATGCCGCGGGTCTGGCGCTGGTCAGCTTCTCCAGCCTCATGCTCACCTCCCGCAGCTTTGCCTCACGCAATCGCTATACCGTGGATGCAGATCAGGATCTGGCTGCGCTGGGGGTGGCGAATATCTGCTCCGCCTTTTCACAGGGTTTTGCCATTGCCGGCGCGGACTCCCGCACTGCAACGGCCGACAGTGCAGGTGGCCGCACCCATGCCACCGGGCTGTTTGCAGCCGCTGCCGTTGCACTGGTGCTGATCTTCTTCACCGCTCCGCTCGCCTATGTGCCGGTGGCGGCTCTGGGTGCCGTGCTGATTGTGGCCGGCCTGTCACTGGTAGACATCAAGACCCTGTTCTTCATCTGCCGGGTGGACCGGGCCGAGGCCACCATCAGCATTCTCGCCACAGTGGGTGTTGTCGCCTTCGGGGCCATTGAGGGCATTCTGGTGGCAGTGGTGCTGGCGGTGCTGCGCTTTGTTCGCCTTTCCGCCCGCCCGACGGTGGAGGTTCTGGGGCGCATT
Source organism: Xanthobacter sp. (assembly GCA_034676585.1). GTDB lineage: Bacteria > Pseudomonadota > Alphaproteobacteria > Rhizobiales > Xanthobacteraceae > Xanthobacter. The sequence continues at coordinate 679,280 of JAUCBY010000007.1, forward strand.
CCGGGTGTGCCGGGGTTTCACTCCCGCTCCCGCCATGCCGAGGCCCGGCCCATACCCGGCCTGCTGGTGCTGCGCTTCAATGGCCCGCTGGTGTTCTTCAATGCCGGCCATTTCCGCCATGCCCTGTTTGCGGCGCTGGAGGGGCTGGAGCAGCCGCCCAAAGCCGTTGTGCTCGATTTTCTCCCCGTTACCGATGTTGATGTGACCGGCCTGTTCACCCTGAAGGAGGTGTATGACCTTCTGGAAGATCAGGGGATTGAGCTGGCTGCCGGCGGCCGCCAGACCCAGTGGACGCACTGGAGCCAGAAGCGCGGCATCAATGTGGAAGGCGTGAAAATGTTTCGCACGCTGCATCAGGCGGTGCGGGCGCTGCGTGACCCAAAAGCGGAGAAGGAAAAGAAGGGCGATAGCGCCCCCCTGCCCTTGCCCTGAATTTTACAGGTGTAACCGGCCAAAACGCTGAAAAGGTGATGGACAGCGCGCCGGCAAGCCTTCACCTTCACATATGTTGCGTCATGCACGCGTTATCTTGCCCGGCCCAAGGTCGGGGCCTGATAGCCGGCATGGCCTTGCCGGGGTTGGGGGCCCCGCCATCCGTGAGGCATAAGGCTCGTGATCCGGGCCATGGCTGGGAGACAACCGTGACAGGACTACGCATTTCTTTGGCAGCCTTGATGCTGGTTGGCTGGGCCAGCACAGCACCGGCACAAACCATCAGCTATGCTCAGGCTGGCGCCATGCTGGCCAAAAGCTGTGGACCAGACATCAACCGCCTGTGCCCGAAGGCCAATCTGGGTGGCGGTGAGTTGAAGATCTGTATGGATGGCAAGATTTCGCAGGTCAGCGCCCAGTGCAAGACAGACTATGCACTGGCCATGGCCGGTATCGCCGCCCGCGATGCCGCGCAGGACTCCATCGTGAAGGTCTGCAATGCCGATGCCCGCCAGTATTGCAGCGGTATGGTGCCTCAGGATGGCAATCTGCTCTCCTGCCTGCTGGAAGCCACCAAGGTTGTGAGCAAGGCTTGCAATCAGGCCATTACCGATGCCGGCTATCGCTGATCGCCCGCCTGCGCTTCACCCATTTACAGGAAGGACGACACCCATGACGTCGCCTCTGCCCCGCCTCGCGCTGGCGCTGGCCTTTTCCGTTTCAGCTTTCGCTGCTGTTCCTGCCATGGCCCAGAGCCATCTTTCAGATACACAGATCCTGGACAGCCTGCAGGGCTTTACAGACAGCGCCCCTGTCATCACTGCGGCTGAAATGCGCCAGCGTGTGCAGGACCATATTGCCAGACATCCGGGCGAAGACCTCACCCGCCCCAATCTGGCACTGGAACTCGACAAGCTGCCGCAGATCAATGTGCAGATCCAGTTCCGGCTGAATTCGGCGATCATCGAGCCCAAATCCTACGCCACGCTGGGTTCGATCGCCGATGCGCTGCACAACCCCATCCTGCACGGCTACAAGTTCATCGTGACCGGCAATACCGATGTCACCGGCCCGCGTGACTACAATCTCAAGCTCAGTCAGGCGCGTGCAGATGCCGTGGTGAATGCGCTGGTGACAGTGTTCAACGTCAATCCCAGCCGCCTTGAATCGGTGGGGCTTGGCGAGGAAGTGCTGATTGACCCGAAGAAACCCACCGATGCGGTCAACCGCCGGGTGCAGATCTTCACGGTGGGCCGGGTTGGCCCCACACCCAAGCCTCTGCCGTAACCATAAACGGGCTATTCCGTAACCGGGGCGTGTACTGGTCCACCTTGATCGGTACACGCCCTGAAGCAATATGCCAGTATTGAACCCGTGCCCGCGCCCCATGACTCGCGCCATATGACCATGCCGCATGCCATGGGGCCTGATCTGGCCGTGGTTTTTTGAGGTCTGTCCAAATGTCGTCTGTCCCGCACATCGTTTTTCTTGATCGCGAAACATTCAGTGCTGATCTGGATTTACCGCCGCCGGTCACGCCACATGAATGGACGGTGCATGAAGCAACCCACCCGGATGAGGTGGTGGAGCGCCTCAGGGGTGCACGCATTGCCATCACCAACAAGGTGGAGCTTCAGCGCAGCATGCTGGAACAGCTGCCGGACCTGAAATTCATCTCGATCACGGCCACAGGCTATAACTGCGTGGACATTGATGCCTGCCGGGAGCTTGGCATCACCGTTTCAAATGTGCGGGGCTATGCAGAACATACGGTGCCGGAACACGCGCTGGCCCTGATGCTGGCCTTGCGACGCTCCATCCTGCCCTATCATCAGGATGTGGTGAAGGGAGCATGGCAGGCTGCGGGGCAGTTCTGCTTCCTGACCCATCCGGTCGCCGACCTGCATGGCGCGCGCATCGGCATCATTGGCGCCGGCAATCTTGGGCAATCAGTGGCGAAGCTGTGCCGGGCCTTCGGCATGGAGGTGATGTTTGCCGGACGCAAGGGTGAAAGCACGGTCGAGGAGCCGTTCACACCCTTTGATGAGGTGATAGAGCGGGCGGACATCATCACCGTACATGTGCCCCTGAAGGCAGATACGCAAGACCTGCTGGGTCTGGCGGAGTTCCGCCGCATGACCCGCAAGCCCATCATCATCAATACCGCCCGCGGCGGCATTGTGAATGAGGCCGATGTCGTGACCGCACTGAATGAGGGGCTGATCAGCGGCATCGGTTTTGATGTGCTGAGCACGGAGCCCCCGCAGCCGGACAACCCGCTGCTTGCAGTGCTGGACCGGCCAAATGTCATCATCACCCCGCATGTGGCATGGGCCAGCCGGGATGCACAGACCGCATTATGGGCGCAGGTGCGTGAAAGCATTGACGCTTTCCTTGCCGGTGCGCCGGTGCGCGTGGTGAGCTGAAGCAACCACCACGGCCATCGCAGGCCTGCCCACCACCTGCGGCCCCGTCCCTGACAGGAGACAGGAGCCGCACGCAGCGTGGTTTTATAAAATCTGCCGGGAGCGGTTCCCCGCAGATTCGCGGTGGCGCAAAAAAATCAGTCGCGCAGCAGGTCGTTGATCGAGGTCTTGGCGCGGGTCTGCGCATCCACGCGCTTCACGATGACAGCGCAGGAGAGCGAGGGGCCGGGCGTGCCATCGGGCAGTGCCTTGCCGGGCAGGGCCCCCGGTACAACCACTGAATAGGCAGGCACTTCACCGATGAAAATCTCGCCGGTGTTGCGATCAATGATCTTGGTGGTGGCGGAAATGAACACGCCCATGGAGAGCACAGCCCCCTCACGCACGATCACGCCTTCCACCACTTCCGAACGCGCGCCGATGAAGCAGTTGTCCTCGATGATGACAGGGCCGGCCTGAAGAGGCTCCAGCACACCGCCAATGCCGACACCGCCGGAAAGATGCACATTCTTGCCGATCTGCGCGCAGGAGCCAACCGTCGCCCATGTGTCCACCATGGAGCCTTCAGCCACATGCGCGCCAAGGTTCACGAAGGACGGCATCAGCACCACATTCGGCGCAATATAGGCAGAGCGGCGCACCACGGCACCCGGCACGGCGCGGAAGCCCGCAGCGCGGAACTCGGCCTCGCCCCAGCCCTCAAACTTGGAAGGCACCTTGTCCCACCAGTTGGCACCGCCGGGGCCGCCGGGAATCACGGCCATGTCATTCAGGCGGAAGGAGAGCAGAACCGCCTTCTTCAGCCACTGGTTCACCTGCCAGTTGCCATCCGCGCCGCGCTCGGCCACGCGGACCTTGCCGGAATCCAGCAGGTTCAGTGCGGTGTTGACCGCATCGCGGACCTCGCCCTGCGTGGAAAAACCGATCTCGGCGCGGTTTTCAAAGGCGGCGTCAATGATGGTCGAAAGCTGTGCTGTGTCGGACATGGGTTTCCTCCGTCCGGCCGTCTCTGCGGCCATGTCAATGTGGGAAAAGGTGGGAGTGCTCAGGCGCGCTCTTTCACCGCCACGAATTTCAGCTTGGGCCATTCCTCAATGGCGCGGTCCAGCACCCACTGGCTGCGGGCGAGATAGACCGGGGCTTCATCACGGTCGCGCCCGGTGGACGAGCGGTTGCCTTCCATAAAGCGCTCCACCTCGTCCTTGTCGCCCACAATCCAGCGGGCGGTGACATAGGAGGTGGTTTCATAGCGAATCGGCACGCCATATTCCTTTTCAAGGCGCGCGGAGAGCACATCAAGCTGGAGCATACCCACCACGCCCACAATCGGGGAGGGATCAAAGAAGGGCTTGATAACCTGCGTCACCCCTTCCTCGGCCATGTCCTGCAAGGCCTTCTGGAGCTGTTTGGCCTTCATCGGGTCAGACAGCAGCACACGGCGCAGGATTTCGGGGGCAAAATCCGGCAGGCCCTCAAAGCGGATGCTCTCGCCTTCGGAAAGCGTGTCACCCACCCGCAGCATACCGTGGTTGGGAATGCCGATAATGTCACCGGCAACCGCCTCATCCACCGTCTCGCGGTCCTGCGCGAAGAAGAAGATGGGGTTGGCGATGGCCATGTTGCGCTTCTCGCGCGGGTTGAACAGCTTCATGCCACGCTTGAAGGTGCCGGAGCACAGGCGCACGAAAGCCACGCGGTCGCGATGGTTCGGGTCCATATTGGCCTGAACCTTGAACACGAAACCGGAGACCATCTTCTCGCCCGGCTCCACCGCGCGGCCCTGTGCGGCGCGCGGAACGGGGCATGGGCCAACCTTGCTCAGGCCTGCCAGCAGCGGGGCAACGCCCGTTTCCTTCAGCGCACTGCCGAAATAAACCGGCGAAAGATGCCCCTCGCGGAAGGATTCCAGATCAAACGGCGGCAGAACCCCGGTCGCCAGAGTCAGCCCTTCCACCGCCTCGGCCATGATGTTTTCCTCAACGCCGTCAAGACCCAGCAGGTCCTCCGGCTCATTGAAGGGCACTTCACGGGTCAGCGGGCCACCGCGCGTGGTGGCAAGCAGAGCCTTCTTGTTGGGAATGTCGATCAGCCCGCGGAAATCCACCCCAAGGCCGATGGGCCAGGACATGGGCGTAAGATCCAGCGCAAGGGCGGAGGAAATATCATCCATCAATGCGAGCGGGTCCTGCCCCTCGCGATCCACCTTGTTGATGAAGGTGAAGATGGGAATATCACGCAGGCGGCACACCTCGAACAGCTTGCGCGTCTGGCTCTCGATGCCCTTAGCGACGTCGATCACCATCACGGCCGCATCCACGGCGGACAGCGTGCGATAGGTGTCTTCGGAGAAATCCGAGTGGCCGGGCGTATCAAGCAGGTTGAAGACGATCCCGTCCTGCTCGAAGGTCATCACCGAGGAGGTGACGGAAATACCGCGCTGCTGCTCGATTTCCATCCAGTCAGACCGCGTGCGGCGGCGCTCACCACGCGCCTTCACATGGCCGGCCAGACGAATGGCGCCAGAGGCAAAAAGCAGCTTTTCCGTCAGCGTGGTTTTACCCGCATCCGGATGGGCGATGATGGCGAAGGTGCGGCGGCGGGTATAATCAGGCTGGTCTGCTGTCCGGGCCGCCCCGGTTTCGGTGTTCTCGAGCATGCGGCCATATAGTCCAAAAAGCCGCGCCTTGGAACGACAAAGGCCGCACTATACCTGAAATACTGGCCCGGCCCGGTCTCGACCGTTTGCACACGGGGCCCAACAACTCCCCGCTGGTTGCAGCAGGGAGAGCCGGTCTTTCAAAAGGGCCTAGTCGCCCTCACCCGGATTGGGGGAGAATTTCTCTTCCTTGCCCGGCTTGCCATCCCACTCGTCATAACCCGGCATCGGGTCTTTCTTGAGCGTGATATTGGGCCACACCTTCGCATATTCCGCGTTCAGCGAGAGCCATTTTTCCGTACCCGGCTCGGAATCGGGCTTGATCGCCTCGGCCGGGCACTCTGGCTCACACACACCGCAATCGATGCATTCATCCGGGTGGATGACCAGGAAATTCTCGCCTTCGTAGAAACAGTCCACCGGGCACACGGCAACACAGTCCGTATACTTGCAGAGGATGCAGTTCTCGGTGACGACGTAGGCCATTGGAGTCTTCCTTGTCGCGCTTCAGCCCTGCCACCAACCATCAGGGGGAGGAAAAAGCCGCGCTCTCCTTATTCAACTTCACTAATCTGTGGTTTCTTCGAAAAGCACAGATGTTGATGTAGCATCTCCGCGCCGTTCAGCAAAGCCAACAATGCGCAGCAGGCGGGTGGTGCTGTCTAGAGATATAGTAAGCACATGGCCCGCGCGCACCATCCGGGAGGGGCTTGTCACCCGTGCGCCATCCAGTCGCACATGCCCGGAACGAATCAATGCGGCAGCACTTGCACGGGTGCGAACCACCCGTGCATGCCAGATCCAGCGGTCCAGCCTCTGCTTTTCAGCAGGAGCCTCCACCCCTCAGTTTCCCTTTTTCTCCGTATCCATGCGCGCCTTGAGGGCGGCAAGGGCGGCGAAGGGGCTATCCGGGTCTGCCGGCTTGTTCTCGCGGCGGCGGTCCTGATGGGCCGGGCGCTCATTGCGATGTTCGGCCTTGGGGCCACGGCCTTCATGGCGTGGCGGACGGGGACCCCGCTCACCCTCCCCCTCGGGACGGTCACGACGGCGCGGGCCATTGCCTTCACCGGAGCGCTTCTCAAAGCGGCGGTTGCCGAAACGCTCGGCACCCTTGCCGCCTTCGCGACGCTCACCCTGTGCTGCGCCCTCGCCAGCCTGCTCACCCCCGCGCGGTGCATTGCGGGCATTGCGCTCACGACGCGGAGCACCGGGCGGACGACCGGGACGCCAGACCTCGATCATCTCCGGCTCGGCAGGTGTTTCTGCCGCTTCAGCAGAAATCTCGCCAGCTTCGGAAGAAGCCTCAGCCGTTACCTCAACTTCGGCAGCAACCTCTTCGGCCACAGCCTCTGGAGCCACCGGCTCGGCAGTTGCATCCACGGCATCGGCTTCAGATGCAGGCGACGCTGCTTCCACAGCCGCTTCAACCGCCTGTTCGGCCACGCCTTCCGCTTCCGGGCTGGCTTCGGCAGAAGCCTCCCCGGCAGGAACGTCCACCGCAACCTCGGCCGGCGCATCCAGCAGCAGATCAGCCTCAATCGCGCCTTCAGGCACGGGGGCCAGCTCAGCCGCCGGAGCGACCTCAGCCTCTGGAGCCGGCGCTGCGCGCAGTTCCATGCGGTAGCCCAGCGACTTCAGGATGGAGGAGAAATCCTCGCCTGCGCAACCGGCCAGCGAGGTCATTGCCACAGTCACGGAAAAGCCGCGTCCATCCACCGCACCCGCAGGCTTGGGGCCGGGAGAGGCGGGGCGCCAGTCGAGCGCCGGACGGATAAGATCGGCCAGACGCTCCAGAATATCCACGCGCACAGCCCGCTCGCCGCACACGCGGAAGCCGACAGCACGATAGAGCCCCTTCTGGATCTCATGATCCACGGGAATGGAGGTGCGCCCGGAAGCTGCCAGATGTGGCAGGTCATCCAGCCCCTTCTGGGCAAGGCCGCCATGCTTGAGCGCATAAAGCTGAAGCGCCAGCGCGCGCGGGGCGGGCTTGAGCAGCAGCGGCATATAGATGTGATGGGCACCAAAGCGCACGCCATAGCCACGCAGGGTGGCGCGGGCGGTCTGGTCGAGGGTCTTCATGTCCTCGGCCACGCGCGAGCGCTCCAGCACGCCCAGTGATTCGACCAGCTGGAAGGCGATGCCACGGGCAATGCCGGTGACATCCTCGGCCGCGGTGAGCTTGTTCAGCGCGCCGAGCAGCTTCTCGATATGGGCGGCGATCCATAGCGTCAGGCGGGCATCCACCTGATCGCGCGCCGTGCCGGTGAGATGCTCGTCGGCGATGATCTTGAAGCGGGGCTTCAACACCTCATCACCGGGAATGAGCCTGGCCACGGCTTCGCCGGTCCAGCGGATGGTGCCGTCTGCGGTCAGCACAAAGGCTTCATCCACAGCCTGCGAGAGGCGCTGGGCGCGGGATTCAATCTCCCCGGCCAAGGCCTTCTGGGCGGCGGCGCGCAGCGCCTTGGCCTCCTCGCCACCCGCTGTCGGGTCGGCTGCAAACTGGAAGCCATGAATCTGGCCGATGACATGTCCTTCGACGGTAACGTCGCCGGTTTTGCTGATTTCAGTTTCGAGCATCTTGTTCTCTCGCAGGCGCCGTATGAGCACGCTGGTCCGCCGGTCCACGAAACGCTGAGCCAGCCTTTCGTGCAAAGCATCGGAAAGTTTGTCTTCGACCCCTCTGGTGACGCCTTGCCAGTGCTCCGGATCCTTGAGCCAATCAGGCCGGTTTGCCACAAATGTGAGGGTCCTCACCTGAGCAATCCGACGCGACAAGGTGTCGATGTCGCCTTCTGCGCGATCGGTCAAGGCGATTTGACGGTTAAACCACTCATCGGGGATGTGTCCTCCCCCCTCCAAATGGCCAAAAAGGTGCGACACGAGCTCGGCATGAGCCCCCGGCGACACCTTGCGGTAATCCGGAACCTGACACACTTCCCAGAGTTGTGCGACCTGTTCCGGAGATTTGATGCGACGCGCTACCTCATTGTCACGGCTCAGGAATTCCAGAACCGAGACATCATCAGCAGTTGGCGCGCGGGTCAATCCCTCCTCTTTTGGAGGGCGGGAAAGGGAGGCCAGAAGAGCGGGAATGGAGCGCTTGTCGAGCACAGCGTTGCGCCATTGCAACACCTTTGCATTGTCGAACGCATGCTCCTCCAGTCGTGCCACCAGTTCCTCTTCAAAAGGTGGACAACCGCCTGTGGTGCCGAATGTGCCATCGCGCAGCGCGCGGCCGGCACGGCCGGAAATCTGTGCCATTTCACCGGGATTGAGTCGGCGGAACTGCCAGCCATCGAACTTGGCATCGGCAGCAAAGGCGACATGGTTCACATCCAGATTGAGGCCCATGCCGATAGCGTCGGTCGCCACCAGATAGTCCACATCACCATTCTGGTAGAGCTCCACCTGCGCATTGCGGGTGCGGGGCGAGAGCGCACCCATCACCACCGCCGCGCCCCCGCGCTGGCGGCGGATGAATTCCGCGATGGAATAGACCTCCTCGGCCGAGAAGGCGACAATGGCGCTGCGCGGCGGTAGGCGGGAAATCTTGCGCTCACCGGCAAAAGTGAGCTGCGAGAGGCGCGGACGCTCAACCACCTTGAGGCCGGGAATCAGGCGCTCCAGCAGCGGGCGCATGCTGGCAGAGCCCAGCAGCATGGTCTCATGCCGCCCGCGCAGGTTCAGCACCCGCTCTGTAAACACATGGCCGCGGTCGAAATCGGTGGCGAGCTGCACTTCATCAATGGCGACAAATGCCACGTCCAGATCACGCGGCATGGCCTCGACCGTGGAAATCCAGTAGCGGGCCTTCCTCGGCTTGATCTTTTCCTCGCCGGTGACAAGGGCGACCAGATCCGCCCCCACCTTCTCCACCACGCGCTGATACACCTCGCGCGCCAGCAGGCGCAGCGGCAGGCCAATAAGGCCGCTCTCATGCGCCAGCATGCGTTCAATGGCGAGATGGGTCTTGCCGGTGTTGGTTGGCCCCAGAACCGCGCTCACGCCGCGCGCACGCAGCATGCGCGGTAACTCGGCCCACCGGGTGATGTCATCCATCGGCTTCGTCGGGTCCCAATGTCACCCCCGCAGGCGTGGCCAGCGGAGATGCTCCAGTTTGTTGCCCTGCCCGCTTCCGGCACGGGAGGGGAAAACCCGCCCTTGCCTGAAACCGTTCAAGATCGCAGATCGCTTCTAGCATATCGGGCCGCAGAGACCAGAGTGAAAGCCATCCTTACCCCGGTGCGGGCGAAGAGTGGGTACAAATGGCTCGGGCTGTGCCTTCCGTCACAAAAAAGCGGGGCGCGAATCATCGCACCCCGCCCGGAAATTAAGGATCACATTTCGGGAGACCTCAGTTGGCCGCCGTCAGGGCCTCCTTGACCCACTGCGAGGCGCGACCGAAATCAAGCGCGCCGGCATGGCGCTCCTTCAGCAGTGCCATGGTGCGGCCCATATCCTTGATGCCGGCAGCACCAATCTCGGCGATAATCGCGGCGATGGCGGCGCGGGTGTCAGCCTCGCTCAGCTGCTGGGGCATGAACGCCTTGATATAGATGATTTCCTCGCGCTCCTGCTCGGCGAGGTCAGGGCGGCCACCCTCATCATAGAGGCGGGCGCTTTCCTCGCGCTGCTTCACCATCTTGGCAAGCAGGGCCAGCACTTCATCATCCGAGAGCGGGTCCTTGCCCTGCCCGCGATGTTCGATGTCGCGATCCTTGATGGCAGCGTTGATGAGCCGCAGGGTCGAGGTGCGACGCTTTTCCTGGGCCTTCAGCGCCTCTTTCAGCGCGGCATTGATATCGTCACGAAGCACGGGGCACGTTCCTTACAAAATTCAACTGTTCGCGAGAAGCCGACACAACCCGGCATGCACCAAGCTCATGGCACCCATGCCGCGCCTCTCCCGGAGCGCTGGCAGATACCGGCCGAATGATGCGACCGGAAGCCTTGCGGCTCCCGGCAACCCGGGTTCTCAACACCTGTCCGGACGCATTCCGTAGCTGTCGCCATCTGTGATGCGCCCCTTTTCATGGCTTGCATACAGACCTGAAATGAGCGACGACGAAAATACGCGCCCGATCGATGGTATCGGCAATAAATTCGCGCGCGGACGCTGGAAACGCGACGCGCAAGCCTCTATCTAGGCCATCCATGACAAACGAACAAGATCAGCCCCAGAACGGCTCCCCCTCAGCAGACAGCTGGAACGAGCCCACCCCCACGGCCCTGCTTGTGCTTGCGGACGGCACGGTTTTGAAGGGCTTCGGCATTGGCGCTGAAGGGCACCATGTCGGCGAGGTCTGCTTCAACACGGCCATGACCGGTTATGAGGAGGTTCTCACGGACCCCTCCTATAACGGACAGATCGTCACCTTCACCTTCCCGCATATCGGCAATGTGGGCACCAATGACGAGGACATCGAAACGGTGTCCGCCGCAGCCGTTTCCGGCGTGCGGGGCGTGGTGCTGCGCACGGCGGTCACGGACCCGTCCAACTACCGCGCCACCCAGCATCTGCATGAGTGGCTCAAGGCACGCGGTATTCCCGGCCTCACCGGTATCGACACCCGTGCGCTTACGGCCCTCATCCGCGAAAAGGGCATGCCGAATGCCGTCATCGCCCATTCGGCCGATGGCAAGTTCGACATTGACGCCCTGATTGCCGAGGCGAAAGCATGGCCGGGGCTTGAGGGCATGGACCTTGCCCCCGCCGTCACCACCGCCCAGCGGGTGGAGTGGGACCAGACCCCGTGGGCATGGGAAAAGGGCTATGGCACGCTGGATGCCCCCAAATATCATGTGGTGGCGCTGGATTATGGCGTGAAGCGCGCCATTCTGCGCCTGCTGGCCGCCGCCGGCTGCAAGGTGACCGTGGTGCCCGCCACCACCACCGCTGCGGAGATTCTGGCCCTCAACCCGGATGGCGTCTTCCTCTCCAACGGCCCCGGCGACCCGGCAGCCACCGGCGCATATGCCGTGCCTGTCATCCGTGACCTGATCGACACCGGCATTCCGGTGTTCGGCATCTGCCTTGGTCACCAGATGCTCGGCATCGCGCTGGGTGCCAAGACCCTCAAGATGCATCAGGGCCATCACGGGGCGAATCACCCGGTGAAGGACCTCTCCACCGGCAAGGTGGAAATCACCTCCATGAACCATGGCTTCGCCGTGGACCGTGACACCCTGCCCGCCCATGTGAAGGAAACGCATGTTTCCCTGTTCGATGGCTCCAATGCCGGGCTGGAACTGGTGGGCAAGCCGGTCTTCTCGGTGCAGTACCACCCCGAGGCCAGCCCCGGCCCGCAGGACAGCCACTATCTGTTCAAGCGGTTCATCAAGCTGATCGAGGATCGCAAGGCAGCCTGACCCGACGGGACAGCACCTTTGAAACACGCGCCGTCGCCTGTTTTTGCGGGCGACGGCGTTTCTGTTTGCGGGCGATGAAATCCATTCTTGAATTTACTCTGAAATAGACATAAACATATCTTTATGTCCAAAGCAGCCGCATATCCCCTGCCCTTCACTCTCCTGCTCGATGCCCTGAAGGCCGCAGGCGAAGACACGCGCCTGCGCCTGATCGCGGTGCTGGCAGAGGCGGAGCTGACGGTCTCGGACCTCACCGAAATTCTGGGCCAGTCCCAGCCGCGCATCTCGCGCCATCTCAAGCTGCTGGCCGAGGCCGGGCTGGTGGAACGCCACCGCGAGGCAAGCTGGATCTTCTATCGCCGCGCCAATGAGGGCGAGGGCGGACAGGTCGTTTCCCGCCTGCTGGAGTTGCTCGACCGCACCGACCCGGTTCTGGCGCGGGACCGTGAGCGGCTGGATGCGGTGCGACATGCGCGGGCACGGGCAGCCCAAACCTATTTCTCCACCCATGCGCGCGAGTGGGACGAAATCCGCAAGCTGCATGTGCCGGAAGAGGCGGTGGAAGCCGCCATGCGTGATATTCTCGCCGACAAGCCCATTCGCACCCTGCTGGATCTCGGCACTGGCACGGGCCGCATGCTGGAAGTGTTCGCACCCGAAATCGAGCGCGGACTGGGGCTGGACCTTTCACCAGACATGCTGGCCGTGGCCCGCACGCATCTGGACCATGCCGGCATCCGCAACTGCCAGCTGCGGCAGAGCGACATCTACGCCATTCCCGCCCCGCGTGATTCCTTCGATGCGGTCATCATCCATCAGGTGCTGCACTTTCTGGATGATGCAGGCCGCGCCATTCATGAGGCCGCGCGCGTGCTGCGCCCCGGTGGACGCCTTCTGGTGGTGGACTTTGCCCCTCACGATCTCGAATTCCTGCGCGAAAGCCACGCCCATCGCCGGCTTGGCTTCCCGCGGGAGGCGATGGAAGGCTGGCTGGCCAGTGCCGGCCTTGTTCCCGAGCGCTTCCGCACGCTGGTGCCGGAACGCCGCACGGGTGATGCCCTGACAGTTTCGCTCTGGCTGGCGCGCGATCCGCGCCTGCTGATGGCGGGTAACAATGACAGCCCTGCGGACCGCCAGTCCGCCGGCAACAAAGAGGTGGCGTGATGAGTGGTTCTGTGCGTGCCAGCCGCGAAACGGAGCGCGCGCCCGTTTCCGTCTCCTTCGAGTTCTTCCCGCCGAAGACCGAAGAGATGGAAAAGACCCTGTGGGCCTCCATCGACCGCCTTGCCCCGCTTGAGCCGAAATTCGTTTCGGTGACCTATGGCGCGGGCGGCTCCACGCGCGAGCGCACCCACAATACGGTGTCACGCATCGCCAGCGAGACGAACCTGAAGCCCGCCGCACACCTCACCTGCGTCGCGGCCAGCCGCGATGAGGTGGACGATGTGATCCGCGCCTACAAGGCCGCCGGCATCAATCACATTGTCGCGCTGCGCGGTGATCCGGTCACCGGTGTTGGCACCCCTTATGTGCCGCACCCGCAGGGCTATGCCTATGCGGATGATCTGGTGAAAGGCATCCGGGCGATTGGCGATTTCGAGGTGTCGGTTTCCGCCTACCCGGAAAAGCACCCGGAAAGCCCGAGCATCGAGACGGATCTTGGCCATCTGAAAGCCAAGGTGGAGGCCGGAGCCACCCGCGCCATCACCCAGTTCTTCTTCGAGAACGACATCTATTTCCGCTATCTCGACAAGGTGCGCGCGCACGGCATCGAAATCCCGATCGTGCCGGGCATTCTGCCGGTGACAAATTTCAAGCAGGCCTCCAGCTTTGCCGCGCGCACGGGTGCCAGCGTGCCCGCATGGCTGCTCAAGCGCTTTGAAGGCTTGGATAATGACCCGGAAACGCGCAAGCTGATTGCTGCGGCCGTTGCGGCCGAGCAGGTGATGGATCTGGTGGATCGCGGTGTAACCGAAATCCACTTCTACACGCTGAACCGCGCCGACCTTGTCTATGCCATCTGCCACCTGCTGGGCCTTCGCCCGAAGGTGATCGTGCCCCCGGCGCTTCAGGCGGCGGGCTGAAACCGGCTCTTCCGGGCACGCCCGGAATACGGAATATCTGTCAAACACCGCAAGACCGCCCCATATGAGGCGCAGCCTTGCGGCATAACGCTTTCAAGAGGCGGCCTGCGTTTCATCATGAACCATGGCCAATGCCCCGAGCCTCCGAGACCAGAACCATGAGCGCAAACGATATTTTCACAGCCCTCAACGCCGCCGCCCGCGAGCGCATTCTGGTGCTCGACGGGGCCATGGGCACCATGATTCAGGCCCTGAAGCTTGATGAGGCCGGCTATCGCGGGACCCGCTTTGCCGACTGGAAGCAGGATGTGAAGGGCAATAACGACCTTCTCAGCCTGACCCAGCCGGATGCGGTGCGCGAGATTCACCTGCAATATTTCCTTGCGGGTGCCGATATTGTGGAGACCAACACCTTCTCCTCCACCACCATCGCGCAGGCCGATTATGCGATGGAGAGCCTCGCTTTTGAGCTGAATGTGGAGAGCGCGCGCCTCGCCAAGGAAGCCGCGATTCTGGCCGAGAAGAAGGATGGCCGCCGCCGTTTTGTGGCCGGCGCGCTGGGGCCAACCAACCGCACCGCCTCCATCTCGCCGGATGTGAATGACCCCGGCTTCCGTGCCGTGAGCTTCGATGATCTCGCCACCGCCTATGCCGAGCAGGTGCGCGGCCTCATCAAGGGTGGTGCGGACATCATGCTGGTCGAAACCATTTTCGACACGCTGAACGCCAAGGCCGCCATCTTCGCCATTGAACAGGTCTATGCGGAAGAAGGTGTGCGCCTGCCGGTGATGATCTCCGGCACCATTACCGATCTTTCCGGCCGCACGCTTTCGGGCCAGACACCTGCGGCCTTCTGGTATTCGGTGAGCCACGCGCAACCCTTCTCCATCGGCCTCAACTGTGCCCTTGGTGCGAAGGAAATGCGCGCCCATATCGCCGAAATCGGCCGGGTGGCGGATACCTTCGTGTGCGCCTACCCCAATGCCGGCCTGCCCAACGAATTTGGCCTTTATGACGAAAGCCCGGAGGCGATGGCCGCGCTGATTGAGGAGTTCGCATCCTCCGGCCTCGTGAATATTGTTGGCGGCTGTTGCGGCACCACGCCGGACCATATCCGCGCCATTGCCGGTGTGGTGGCGGGCAAGGCCCCGCGCCCCATTCCCGAGATCGAGCCGCTGCTGCGCCTCTCCGGCCTTGAGCCGTTTGAGCTGACCTCCACCATTCCGTTCGTGAATATCGGCGAGCGCACCAACGTTACCGGCTCGGCCCGCTTCCGCAAGCTCGTCACCAATGGCGATTACCCGGCGGCGCTGGCTGTTGCGCGCGATCAGGTGGAGAGCGGCGCACAGGTGATCGACATCAACATGGATGAGGGCCTGCTCGACAGCGAGGCCGCCATGGTCACCTTCCTCAACCTTGTCGCTTCCGAGCCGGACATCGCCAAGGTGCCGGTGATGGTGGACAGCTCCAAGTGGAGCGTCATCGAGAAGGGCCTGAAGTGCATTCAGGGCAAGGGCATTGTCAATTCCATCTCGCTGAAGGAAGGCGAGGAACAGTTCCGCTACCATGCCGAGCTGGTGCGCCGCTATGGTGCCGCCGTGGTGGTGATGGCCTTTGACGAAACCGGACAGGCCGATACCTATCAGCGCAAGACCGAGATCTGCACCCGCGCCTACAAGATCCTGACCGAAATGGGCTTCCCGCCCCAGGACATCATCTTCGACCCGAACGTGTTCGCGGTGGCGACCGGCATTGAGGAACACTCCAATTATGGCGTGGACTTCATCGAGGCGACCGAATGGATTCGCAAGAACCTGCCGCACGCCCACATTTCCGGCGGCGTCTCCAACCTCTCCTTCTCCTTCCGCGGGAACGAGCCCGTGCGCGAGGCGATGCACGCCGTGTTCCTCTACCATGCCATCAAGGTGGGCATGGATATGGGCATCGTGAATGCCGGCCAGCTCGCCGTTTATGACGAGATCGAGCCGCGCCTGCGCGAGGCTTGCGAGGATGTGGTGCTGAACCGCCGCACCGATTCCACCGAGCGTCTGCTGGAAATCGCCGAGGAGTTCCGCGGACAGGGCAAGGAAAAGAAGGAAGCCGATCTCACCTGGCGCACATGGCCGGTGGAGAAGCGCATCGCCCATGCCCTCGTCAACGGCATCACCGAATATGTCGAGGCCGATACGGAAGAGGCCCGCCAGCAGGTGGCGCGCCCGCTGCACGTCATCGAAGGGCCGCTGATGAGCGGCATGAATGTGGTGGGTGACCTGTTCGGCGCGGGCAAGATGTTCCTGCCGCAGGTGGTGAAATCCGCCCGCGTGATGAAGCAGGCTGTCGCCTATCTCATGCCCTTCATGGAGAAGGAAAAGGAAGAGACCGGCCAGACCGGATCGCAGGCTGCCGGCAAGATTTTGATGGCGACGGTGAAGGGCGATGTGCACGATATTGGCAAGAACATCGTGGGCGTTGTTCTCCAGTGCAACAATTACGAGGTCGTGGACCTCGGCGTGATGGTGCCGGCGGCGAAGATTCTGGAAATCGCCAAGCAGGAGAAGGTCGATGTCATCGGCCTGTCCGGCCTCATCACCCCTTCGCTGGACGAGATGGTGAATGTCGCCGCCGAGATGGAGCGCGAGGGCTTTGAGGTGCCGCTGCTGATTGGCGGCGCCACCACCTCGCGCGTGCATACGGCCGTGAAGATCTCGCCCCAATATGCACGCGGACAGGCGGTGTATGTGACCGATGCCAGCCGCGCGGTGGGCGTGGTGTCCAACCTGCTCAATACCGAGACGCGCGGGACCTATGTTGCCGATATCCGCGCCGAATATGAAAAGGTGGCGGAAGCCCATGCCCGGGCCGATGCGCAAAAGCAGCGCGTGCCGCTGGCCAAGGCGCGCGAAAGCGGGTTGAAGCTTGATTTTGCCGGCTATACACCGCCAAAGCCCGGCTTCCTCGGCACGCAGGTCTTCACCGATTATGACCTGTCGGATCTGGTACCCTTCATTGACTGGACACCGTTCTTCCAGTCCTGGGAACTGCGTGGTCGTTACCCGGCTATTCTTCAGGATGACGTGGTGGGTGAAACCGCCCGCAATCTCTTCCGCGATGCGCAGGCCATGCTGGAAAAGATGGTGAGCGAGAAGTGGGTGGAGGCGCGCGCCGTCATCGGCTTCTGGCCAGCCAATGCGGTGGGCGATGACATCATCCTGTTCCGTGATGATGCCCGTGCCAACCCGCTGGCCACCCTGCACACCCTGCGCCAGCAGCTGGCCAAGCGTGAGGGGCGCTATAACCTTGCGCTCTCGGATTTTGTCGCGCCGGTGGAAACCGGGATTGCCGATTATGTCGGTGGCTTTGCGGTGACAACGGGCATTGGCGAGGATGAGAAGATTGCGGAATTCAAGGCCGCGCACGATGATTACTCCTCCATCCTGTTCAAGGCATTGTGTGACCGTCTGGCAGAGGCTTTTGCCGAGCGGATGCACATGCGGGTGCGCACCAGCTTCTGGGGTTATGAGGCGGCGGAAGAGCTTTCCAACGAGGATCTGATCGCCGAGAAATATCGCGGCATCCGTCCCGCTCCCGGCTATCCGGCCCAGCCCGATCATAGCGAGAAGGCGACCTTGTTCCAGTTGCTGGATGCAGAAGAGCGCATTGGCCTGAAGCTGACAGAGAGCTTTGCCATGTGGCCGGGCTCTGCGGTTTCCGGCCTGTATTTCTCGCACCCGCAAAGCGCCTATTTCGGCATTGGCCGCATTGAGCGCGATCAGGTGGAGGATTACGCCGCCCGCAAGGGCTGGCGTGTGGAGGAGGCCGAACGCTGGCTGGCGCCTATCCTCAATTATAACCCGGCACGCCTTGCTGCGGCCGAGTAACGCCGAACAGCAGGGGCACAGCCTCACCCAACAAAAAGGGCCATTGCCGATCTGTCATGATTGGCAATGGCCCTTTTATTTTGGCAGTTGAAAGCCCTATCCCCTGCGCTGCGCCCTGTTGCGTGCGGGGGGCTTGTTGCGCGCGGGGGCCTTGGCAGCCTTTGGCCAGCGTTCCGGCCATGAGGCCAGATGGTCCACCAGCTCAAACAGGCCAAACTCGCCCTCAAGCCCCGCCACCCGGCCGGCGACGGAAATACCGGAACTGACAACCGTATCGTGCGTGCCGGACACCAATGGATGCCAGAAAGGCAAATCCTTGCCTTCACGCACCAGACGATAGCCGCAGGTTGGGGGCAGCCAGCCCAGGGTCTCCACCACTTCCGGGGTCAGGCGCACACATTCCGGCACGGTCTGGCTGCGATTGGGATAATCCGCGCAGCGGCAGGTTTCGATATCGAACAGGCGGCAGGCAACATCGGTGTAGGCGATCTGCCCCGTATCCTCGTCCTCAAGCTTGACAAGACAACAGCGCCCGCACTGGTCGCACAGGCTCTCCCACTGCTCGGCAGTCATGGCGGCCAGAGGCGTGGTGCGCCAGAAAGGCTCATCGGCGGGCTGTGAGGCGACAGGCGCCAACGGATCTGTGAGCATCGCGATCATGCCGGTGCTGTAGCACAATCAACCTGCATCATAAATCACATACCGCCTCACCTTGCCGGGCCTGTGTGATGGTGAGCGGCTTTTGCGCTTTCACGATTCATGCGCCAGACAGGGATGCCCATTGACCTGTCGGCACGCTCGTCCTACCTCGAAGGCAGGCCAAGGGGGACACAGCGCCCGGCCACGACGTTTCCTCACGAGGATGCCTGCATGCGCACGCCCACCACCGCCATGGACCAGCCCACCCCTGTCGTGCCCGTACAGTTGCAGGAAGCCGGCCCGGCTGCTCGGCATATCACGGTGGGTGTTCCTGTCGGTCAGGTCATGGTGGGTGGCGGTGCGCCGGTGGTGGTGCAGTCCATGACCAACACCGATACGGCGGATATCATCGCCACCGTGAAGCAGGTGGCGGCGCTAGCGCGGGCCGGATCAGAAATCGTGCGCATCACGGTGGACCGCGACGAATCGGCAGCCGCTGTGCCGCATGTGCATGAGAAACTGCTGGCCATGGGCATTGATGTGCCGCTGGTGGGGGATTTCCACTATATCGGCCACAAGCTGCTGGCCGATCACCCCGCCTGTGCCGAGGCGCTGGGCAAGTATCGCATCAATCCCGGCAATGTCGGCTTCGGAGACAAGAAGGACCGGCAGTTTGCCGCCATTGTCGAAACCGCCCTCAAGCATGACAAGCCGGTGCGCATTGGCGCAAACTGGGGCTCGCTGGATGGTGAGCTGCTGACCCGCCTGATGGATGAAAATGCCCGCCTGCCCCAGCCGGCAGAAGCGCGGGCGGTGACGCGCGAGGCGCTGGTGCGCTCGGCCCTGCTCTCGGCGCAGCTTGCCGAAGAGATCGGCATGGCGCGCAACCGCATCATCCTCTCCGCCAAGGTCTCTGCCGTGCAGGACCTCATTACCGTTTATGGCGAAATGGCGCGTCGCTCGGATTATGCCCTGCATCTGGGGCTGACCGAGGCCGGCATGGGCTCCAAGGGCATTGTGGCCTCTTCCGCCGCCATGGGCGTACTGTTGCAAATGGGCATCGGTGATACAATTCGCGTATCCCTGACACCCGAACCGGGCGGCGACCGCACGCTAGAGGTGCAGGTGGCACAGGAAATGTTGCAAACCATGGGTTTGCGCACATTCGTCCCGCTCGTCGCCGCGTGCCCAGGGTGTGGTCGTACCACCTCGACGGTATTCCAGGAGTTGGCCCAGAGCGTGCAGACCATGATCCGGGACGCCATGCCACGCTGGCGTGCGCTTTATCCCGGTGTCGAGACCTTGAATGTGGCAGTGATGGGTTGCATTGTAAATGGACCGGGCGAATCCAAGCATGCCGATATCGGCATCTCATTGCCCGGTACCGGCGAAACCCCGTCGGCTCCTGTTTTCATTGACGGGAAGAAAGTGGCGACCCTGCGCGGTCCCCACATTCAGGAAGAATTCCGCACCATGGTCGAGGACTATGTGCAAAAGCGTTTCGGCGTGAGCGCCGGAGCCAGGACGCCGGACGGTGCGGCCCCCCCCCGCCACGTCTGGCGTCCGCGGCTCTGCTGACGCAGCGGAATAGGCGCACTCCGGCAGATGACCTTACGTTACGAAAATTTCATCTGATCGCCCCTTTCTTCGCCATATCTGTCTGTGCATATGGAGGGACCCCTTACCGGAGGCCCTTGTAAATGACCCCCGACGAACGTGCCCTGATCGACGGCCTGTTTGACCGCGTACAGAATGTGGAGACCGGCCCGCGTGACCCCGAGGCGCAGGCGCTGATTGAGCAGCGCATCGCGCAGGCACCTCACGCTTCCTATGCGCTGGTGCAGAGCGTTCTTGTGCAGGACCATGCACTGCAACAGTCTTTTGCCCGCGTGCAGGCGCTGGAAGCTGAACTGCAACAGGCACAGGCCCGCTTGCAGGATGCAGAAACCCGCGCCGCCAGCGCGGCAGCACAGCCGGCAGCAGGCGGATTCTTGGGCGGCCTTCTGGGTGGCTCTCGCTCCTCCGTGCCCAGCGCCGGTGCGCGCACCCAGTCAACAGGTGCAGGCGCGCCTGCAAATGGCCCTATGGGCGCCCCCACCAATGCCTTTGGCCAGCGTGGCCCGGCACCGGGACAGAATTTTGCCAATGGCCAGCCCCAGCCCGGCGCACCTGCCGGCCCATGGGGCGGACAGCAGGCTCGTGGCCCGATGGGCGGCGGTGGCGGCTTCCTTCAAAACGCCATGGCGACAGCCGCTGGCGTGGCCGGTGGTGCCCTGCTGTTCAGCGGTATCCAGAGCCTGATGTCTGGTGGTGAAGGCCCTGTTGCCCAGCAGGCTGCGGCTGAAAATGGCGCCGCAGGCAGTGATGCACAGGCCGCCGCCACAGATCCGGCCCCTGACGCCACTCCTGCCGCAGATACAGCTTCTGCCGATGATGGCGGCTGGAATGCCGAACCGCAGCAGGCCAGCTGGGATGATGCCAGCAGCTGGGACGATGGCGGCTTTGATAGCGGCGACGACTGGGCCTGATCGGACAGGACGGCCTGTAAAGTCCGTTCACGGCGCTTCAGACACAGGCTCGCCTGAACATCTCACGCGCGGGCGCTTCCCTGATCTGGAAAGACAGGGAAGCGCCCGCATTTGTGCATATATAGCATCAGCGCAGGGTTTGCTTTATGCCGCTCTGGCACATGGCGCATGGAGGCAGCATGTTGCTTCCCCATATTGTAACGCCGATTGCATGATTGCCCAAAAGCTCGATATGGGTACAAGGCCCGCAATATAAGGACCTTAGAGCGCCATGACGCCTTTTGGACGCCGCCTGCGCCAGTTGCGCGCCACCCGTGGCGTGACCCTTACCGATATGGCCCACACCATCGGCGTCACCCCCACTTATCTATCGGCACTGGAAAACGGCAAGCGCGGCAAACCAACCTGGGCGCTGGTTCAGCGCATCATCGCCTATTTCAATGTGATCTGGGATGAGGCTGAAGACCTGCAACGTCTGGCCGAGCTCTCCCAGCCCAAGGTCACGGTTGATACCTCCGGCCTGAGCCCCGAGGCAACCGAGTTGGCCAACCTGCTCGCCAGCCAGATCCGCCACATGCCACCCGAGGCCGTGGCCGAATTGCTCGGGCATTTCAAGATCATGCTGATGCGCCCCTGATCCCTGTTCTGGAGGGACAAAACGCGGCGCTTTTCAAGGAGCGGCCCGTTCCGTTCAACCAGTGGGCGGGTGCAACGCTGCCCTGTTTCCGGGTGGAAGCTGCGCTCTGTTATTCTGAAAAGCAGCAGGGCTTCATGCCCTGCTTGAGGCCGCCACCACAAACCTCCCCCCGGATCAACCACAGGACAAGATCAGAGACGGCACCTGCTCACCCGTTTTTGGACAATAGCGGGCACCGGTCTTTAACCGGTGCCCGGTTCTGTAACTGGCCCTCAGCTGCATCCGGTGGTGGAGCCGCAGGTGTCGCACTTCAGGCAGGTGCCATTGCGCACCAGCGTGAAATTCATGCATTCGGGGCAGGCCTCGCCTTCATAGCCCTTGGCCCGTGCCTCGGCGCGGGCTTCTGCCTTGCGCGCAGACGCGTTGCGCCAAGGCAGGGTTTCCGCCAGAAGCGCGCCGGCAGCTTCCGCGCTGTCCGCCTCAACAATGGTTTCAACAGTTTCCGTCAGCTCGGAGGTTTCCACCTTGAGCACCGTTGCACCTTCACCCCGGCCCCGCAACACCGTGACATTATCCGATGGCGCGCGCCCATCGCCGCCACTTGTCGGCTGGGGCATCAGCAGGTTCACGGTCTTGCCGCGCACCAGCCCCTTGGAAACGATGCGCGCGGCAGGGTTCGGGGCCTTGCCCTCATCCACGCCCTTGCCCAGCGCATCAAAGCCGGTCTCGCTCAGGTCCACATGGCCCAGATCATGGCGCGAGAGATAGGACACCGCCAGTTCGCGGAAGACATAATCCAGAATGGAGGTCGCGTATTTGATCGCCTCATTGCCCTGCACCGGGCCGGCAGGCTCGAAGCGGGTGAAGGTGAAGGCGTCCACATACTCATCCAGCGGCACGCCATATTGCAGGCCGAGCGAGATGGCGATGGCGAAATTGTTCAGCAGCGAGCGAAGGGCAGCGCCCTCCTTGTGCATGTCGATAAAGATTTCGCCGAGACGGCCATCATCATATTCGCCGGTGCGCAGATACACCTTGTGCCCGCCGACCACGGCCTTCTGGGTATAGCCCTTGCGGCGGTCCGGCATCTTCTCGCGCGAGCGAATGCGGTGCTCCACCACCTTTTCGATCACCTTCTCGACGATCTTTTCGGTGACGGACGCCGTGCGGGCGGCGGCGGGCTGGGCCATAAGAACGTCCAGCGCATCGTCCTCATCATCCTCATCCGCCACAAGCTGGGCATTGAGCGGCTGGGAGAGCTTGGAGCCATCGCGATACAGCGCGTTGGCCTTCAGCGCCAGACGCCAGGAGAGCAGATAGGCGGCCTTGCAATCCTCAACACTGGCCTCGTTCGGCATGTTGATGGTTTTGGAAATGGCCCCTGAAATGAAGGGCTGCGCCGCTGCCATCATGCGGATATGGCTTTCCACCGAGAGATAGCGCTTGCCCAGACGACCGCAGGGCGAGGCGCAATCAAACACCGGCAGATGCTCCAGCTTCAGGTGAGGCGCGCCTTCCAGCGTCATGGCCCCGCAAGCGTGGATATTGGCTGCGTCAATCTCGGCCTTTGTGAAGCCAAGAAAGGCGAGCAGGTCAAACTTCGGGTCCGCCATCCGGGCTGCAGGCACCTTCAGGTTTTTGGTGAGGAACTCCTCGCCGAAGGTCCAGCGGTTGAAGGCGAACTTGATATCGAATGCGCTCTTCACCGCGCTTGCGGCCTTGGCCAGCGCCGCATCATCAAAGCCCCTGGCCCGCAGGCTGGAGGGATTGATGGCGGGGGCCTGATCCAGCGAGCCATGGCCCACGGCATAGGCCTCGATCTCGGCAATCTGCGCCTCGCCATAGCCCAGCGCCCGCAGCGCATCCGGCACGGCGCGGTTGATGATCTTGAAATAGCCGCCACCGGCCAGCTTCTTGAACTTCACCAGCGCGAAGTCCGGCTCAATGCCCGTGGTGTCGCAATCCATCACCAGACCGATGGTGCCGGTGGGCGCGATGACAGAGACCTGCGCATTGCGGTAGCCGTGCCGCTCACCCAGTTCCAGCGCCTTGTCCCACGCACGGGCCGCATGCTGCACCAGACGCGCTGGGCAATGGGCAATATCCAGAGGAACGGGGGCGATGGAGAGCCCCTCATAGCCCTCACCCTCGCCATGCGCGGCACGGCGATGGTTGCGGACAACCCGCAGCATGGAGGCGGCATTGGAGCCATAGGCCGGGAACGGACCAAGCTCGCGCGCCATTTCCGCCGAGGTGGCATAGGACACACCCGTCAGGATGGCCGTCAACGCTCCGCAAATGGCGCGGCCTTCGGCAGAATCATAAGGGATGCCCGAAGACATGAGCAGGCCACCAATATTGGCATAGCCCAGACCCAGCGTGCGATACTCATAAGACAGTTCGGCAATGCGGCGCGAGGGGAACTGCGCCATCAGCACGGAGACTTCCAGCACCACGGTCCACAGCCGCACCGCATGCTCATAGCTGGACACGTCGAACTGCCTGTCCTTGTCGCGGAACTGCAAAAGGTTCAGCGAGGCAAGGTTACAGGCCGTATCATCCAGAAACATATATTCCGAGCACGGATTGGAGGCGCGGATTTCGCCACCCGCCGGGCAGGTATGCCAGTCATTGATGGTGGTGTGGAACTGGATACCCGGGTCCGCGCAATGCCATGCGGCAGAACCGATCTTCTCCCACAAATCGCGCGCCTTCAGCGTGCGCGCCACCTTGCCATCTGTGCGGCGAATGAGATTCCAGTCCTCGTCTGCCTCGACAGACCGCAGAAAGTCATCGCTCACACGCACGGAATTGTTGGAGTTCTGGCCCGCGACCGTGAGATAGGCCTCGCCATCCCAATCGGTATCATAGATGGAAAAGTCGATGTCCTTGTAGCCTTGGCGGGCATACTGGATGACACGACGAATGGCTGCATCTGCCACGCTGGCCTTGCGCGCGGCGCGAATCTCGCGCTTCAGGGCCGGGTTCTGTTCCGGATCAAAGCAGGAATCACCCTCGCCCTCGCAGTTCACACACGCCTTAAGCACAGCCTTCAAATGTCTGGCATTCAGCCTGGAGCCGGTGACAAGCGCCGCCACCTTCTGCTCTTCTGTAACCTTCCACTCGACATAGGCTTCAACATCCGGGTGGTCTGCATCCACCACCACCATCTTGGCGGCGCGGCGCGTGGTGCCACCGGACTTGATGGCCCCGGCCGCCCGATCACCAATCTTCAGGAAGCTCATCAGGCCGGAAGAGCGCCCGCCACCGGAAAGATTCTCGCCCTCTCCGCGCAGGGCGGAGAAGTTGGAACCGGTGCCCGAGCCATATTTGAACAGTCGCGCCTCACGCACCCACAGGTCCATGATGCCGCCTTCATTCACCAGATCATCCCCTACGGACTGGATGAAGCAGGCATGCGGCTGCGGATGTTCATAGGCTGAAGTGGAGGCCAGCAGCTCACCCGTGCGATAATCCACATAGAAGTGGCCCTGCCCCGGTCCATCAATGCCATAGGCCCAATGCAGGCCGGTGTTGAACCATTGCGGAGAGTTGGGGGCCGCCATCTGCATCGCCAGCATGTAGCGGTGCTCATCAAAAAAGGCCTGGGCATCAGCCTCGCTATCAAAATAGCCGCCCTTCCAGCCCCAATAGGTCCAGGTGCCTGCCATACGGTCAAACACCTGCTGCGCTGAAACCTCACCTATATAGCGTTCCTGCACGGGAAGTTCGGCAAGGGCTGCTTCATCAGCCACCGAACGCCACAGGAAGGAAGGCACATCGTGCTCTTCAACTTTTTTCAGGCGTGCCGGAACACCCGCCTTGCGGAAATATTTCTGGGCGAGAATATCGCTCGCGACCTGGGAGAACTGGGAGGGAACCTCGATACCCTCCTGCCGGAAAACGACAGAACCATCCGGGTTGCGAATCTCGCTGACAGCCGGACGGAAGGCAATATCGGCATAAGGCGAACGTCCCTCATGGGTATATCGACGCTCAACCTTCATGCTCTTATCTCCCTGAATGCGCCGTTCAAAACGGCGTCAGATCACTCGCGACAGCAAGATGTTCAAAGACGCGGAAACCTAGTTTGCGTATGCAAACGTCCAGCGTTTCAAAATCATGTTTGCGAATGAACAAAGGCCCTCTCCACATTCCATGGACAAGGAACCCTGATGCGGGCAGGACGCTAGCCCTGCGGGTGACAAAGGTCAAACCCTGGGAACTCACTTTATCTAGTGCTGTGCCCAATGAAGCACACTAGATATAGCACTCCAAAAGAGAGGCTTTGGGAAAGAGGCGTGTGAGACAAGGCGCTTAACATGCGCACCCGTCCATTCCTGATCACGGGGACAGCGGGCGGGCTATCCCCGTTATTCTTCCATCCACAAGAGGGCGAAATTGCTTCGCCCTATGCAGAGAACCTATTCCGCGCCCTGTTCAAGCTGGGGTGGATTTTCCGCCTTCCAGGCGGCCATGAGCTTGCGGTAGCGAACGATAGAAACCGGCAACAGCGCCAGATACAGGATGGAGCAGACCGTCAAAACCACCCATGGGTAGCTTGCCAGGAGTGCAAAAAACAACGCAACCAACACGAACAATGGCAGCACCATATCGCGACGAACACGCCGACCCATGGTTTTTCCAGACCATGCCGGTACCGTGGAAATCATCAGCAGGCCAATCACCACACAATAGATGAGGGCCAGCATCGAGCCGGCATCACCGTGCGGGACGCCCAGCAGTTCCAGATAAACAGGCAGAAGCACCGTGATTGCACCGGCGGGCGCAGGGATGCCCGTAAAGAAGTCCCCCGCGAAAGCAGGTTTGTTGGGATCATCAAGCATGACGTTGAAACGCGCCAGACGCAGGGCGGCGCATATGGCATAGACCAGCGCACCAATCCAGCCCAAGGAACCGGCCTCGTTCAACCCCCAGAAATACAGGATCAGGGCTGGGACACAGCCAAAATTCACAAAGTCAGCAAGGCTGTCGAGTTCCGCTCCAAATCTGGACGTGCCTTTCAGGGCCCGTGCGAGGCGTCCATCGACACCATCCAGAAATGCAGCAAACACAATGGCTGCCAATGCGAGTTCGATGCGGTCTTCAATCGCCAGACGTACAGCTGTCAAACCGGAGCAAAGGGCAAGAAGCGTCACCAGATTCGGAAGCAGTATCCGAATTGGCACTTTCCCGAACTGCCCAAAGCGCTGACGCTGGGAATCTTCCGGGTCAAAGGGAGAAAATGGAGAAGTCATACTGATCCTCAACTCACCCGATAGCTGGCGTCACGCACGAGTTGGGCGGTCAGATCGCACAGGATGGTTTCGCCGGCTGTCGTGATCTGCCCTTCCGAGACCTGAACTTTCGTTCCGGCAGGAAGATAAACATCAACGCGAGAACCGAAGCGGATCAGACCGAATCGTTCTCCAGCCCCGATATCTTCCCCTTCCCTGACAAAAGAGACAATTCTGCGGGCGATGAGACCTGCAATCTGGACAACGCCAACGTTCAAGCCTGCAGAGCTAATGACAAGGCCATTACGCTCATTGTCCTCACTCGCCTTATCGAGTTCAGCGTTGAGGAACTTACCCGGCTTATACGCAATCCGCTGAATTTGCCCGGCGACAGGCGCACGATTCACATGGACATTGAAAACATTCATGAAAATGGAGATGCGCAAAAGCGGATCATCTGAAAGATCCAGTTCTTTTGGCGGGCGCGCAAGCCCGATCTGGGAAATGACCCCATCGGCTGGTGCAATAACAAGACCTTCACGCAGAGGTGTCACGCGCGGCGGATCTCGGAAGAACAATGCAGTCCAGATTGCAAGGCCGACCGCAAGCATTCCAAGAACTGTTGAGAAGGAAAGCAGAAGCAAAGCAATAACGACTGCCCCTGCGATAAAGGGATAGCCTTCGCGATGGATCGGAACCATGGCTTTACGAACACTGGTAACGATTGACACCCTTATTTTCCTTTTTTACGCAAAAAACCCCACTACGAAATGTAGTGGGGTTTTTTGGGATTGTGAATGGGCAT